>NZ_OZ007014.1:2955000-3443102 GCF_963931395.1 Barnesiella sp. An22 | reverse complement strand
GGCCTTCTTGCCGTCGCTCACCCTCTCGCCGCAAGGCTCGATAAGCAGCACCGATGGAGCCAAGGCGGTGAAGAGCTACGAGATTCCGGTGCAGGCCAGTTGGGAGATAGACCTATTCGGCAACCTGCTCAACGCCGCGCGGGGTTCCCGCTCCACGCTGTTGCAGCAGGAGGCGTATCGGCAGGCGGTGCAGTCGGAGGTGATAGCCACGATTGCCAACGACTACTACACGCTGCTGATGCTCGACGAGCAGGTCGAGCTGAGCCGGTCGACCCTGGAACTGTGGAAAGAGCAGGTGCGCATCATGGAGTCGCTGTTGAAGGTGGGCGAGGAGACCGAGAATGCTGTCACCCAGGCGCGGGCCAACCTGTATGAACTGGAGGCCACCCACAACGACCTGCTGCGGCAGCAGCGCGAGGCCGAGAATGCCCTTTGTACCGTGCTGGGGGTGACACCCCGGACCATCGAGCGGGGGCAGTTGGCCGGGCAGCAGTTCCCCGAGATTTTCAACGTGGGGGTACCGTTGCGGTTGCTCTCGAAACGGCCCGATGTGCGTGAAGCCGAGATGACCTTGGCCAGTGCCTACTACACGACCAACCAGGCCCGCTCGGCCTTCTATCCCAACCTCACCCTCACGGGCAGTGCGGGGTGGACCAATGCGCTGGGACAGGTGGTGACCAATCCCGGCGGATGGATTCTCTCGGCCGTGGCCTCGCTGACCCAGCCGATTTTCAACCGGGGAAAACTGATTTCGAACCTGCGGGTATCGAAAGACGAGGAGCAGATTGCCTTGCTCAACTACAAGCAGACGCTGCTCGATGCCGGGCAGGAGGTGAGCGACGCGCTCTATGCCGTCGAGTCGGCCCAGCGCAATCTGGAGATTCACCGGAAGCAGTGCCGCGAACTGGAGCGCACGGTCGAAACTTCGGAAGCTCTCTACAAAACGGGCAATGCCACTTACCTCGAACTGCTCACGGCCCAACAGTCGTTGCTGAATGCCCGGCTGAACCTGGTGTCGGACAGTTTCACCCACTGTCAGTCCATCATCACCCTCTACAACGCCTTGGGGGGTGGCAGCAACTGACGGTGACAGACCCGCAGAGGGTTGAGGGGGAGCCTGTTTGAGTGCCCCCGCTTTCGATAGAGCTGTTTTAGTGATGATTGATAAAAAGGTGGTGCAGCGACAAACCGAGACTTGTGCTCTCGTTTGCCGCTGCACTTGTTTTATCGGGAGGTCGCACGCAGGAGCGAGGCCGTCACTTGTTTTTTTCGGTGAGGTATTTCCAGTATCGCACGGGCATGTCTTTCCGCTGTTTGCGGGGATTGAGCCGGTCGCGTATGCAGACGGCCTTGAAGTAGGTGCGCCACAGCTCCTGGAACAGTTTTTCGTCTTCGGCCATGAGCGACTCGTCCAGCTTGCCGGTGACGAAGTGGGGCAGGCTCTCGTCGAAGGTCACCAGGGTGACCTCGTGCTGGTCGTAGTAATAGCCGTAGTGGCGCCTCTTGTCGTAGAGGACAAAGGGTTGGTCGGCAAAGCGGTCCTTGAAGTGGGCTATGGCCAGCGGCAAGACGTTGTATTGCGGCTCCATGATGCCGAAGTAGGTGCCGTCGGCCGCCTTCTGGAAGCGGATGAACTGCATCATGCGCAGACGCTCGTACAGCACCTTGCGGAAGGTGTTGGTGACAAACAGAATGTCGTCGTCGGCCAGGTTGTTCTCGAGGCTTACGGGGCTGTCGATATTCTTGCAGATGTAGCGAAACAGGTGCAGGTCCAGTTCGGGCAGCTCCGAGAGGTAGCTTACGGTGAGGCACGAGAGAGCATCCTTCGACAGCTTCTTCTCGAGCGCCTTCCACACCCGGCCGGCCTTTGCTTCGTCGGTGATGACCGGGTGCACCTCGTCGTAGAAGAGTGGGAGCGGCTCGTCGGTGCCCTGAATCACCTGCGGGAACGAACGGCGGGCGTAGGCGTCGAACACGACGGTGAGCATGCCGTCGAACGTGCGGTCGTATTGAAAGATAATCAGGGGCACGGCGGAGTATCGTTAATCGTGGAACAGGGGTAGTTGCAACTGGTGGTCGTCTCGCCGCTTCGAGGTCGACGGGGTGAGCAGTCGCCTTACGTTCTCGGGGCGGAGTTCGTTGACGGTAGGTGACGTCAGCTCGCCGCAGGTGATGAAGTATTTGGCCTTCTTCATCACTACCCCCATCTTCTTCAGGTGCGAGCTGTTGATGCGATTGAAGCGGCGGGAGTTGACGATGAGCGTGGCCGACTTCACCCCGATGCCGGGAACCCGGAGGATGAGCTCGTAGGGAGCCTTGTTGATGTCGACCGGGAAGACCTCGGGGTGGCGCAAGGCCCACGCCAGCTTGGGGTCAATCTCGAGGTCGAGGTCGGGGTTGGCATCGTCGACAATCTCGTCGACCTTGAACTGGTAGAAGCGCAAGAGCCAGTCGGCCTGGTAGAGGCGGTTTTCGCGTACCAGAGGGGGCTGCTTCAGCATGGGGAGCCGGGTGTCGTAGGTGTTGACATGGATATAGCCCGAGTAGTAGACACGTCGCATGGTGGGACGGGCGTAGAGGGCCGACGACAGCCGCAGGATGTCGCGGTCGTGGTCGGGGGTAGCCCCCACAATCATCTGCGTGCTCTGCCCGGCCGGGACGAAACGAGGGGCGTGCCTGAAGAGTTTGCGCTCCTCTTTCGAGGCGAGGGTCTGTTGCTGGATGTAGGCCATGGGCTCGTAGACGCTCTTGAAATCTTTTTCGGGGGCCAGCAGTTTCAGCGAGCATTCGTTGGGAATCTCGATGTTCACGCTCATGCGGTCGGCATACTTGCCGGCCTCGTTCACCAGTTCGCGGCTGGCTCCGGGAATACTTTTCAGGTGGATGTAGCCGTTGAACCGGTGGATGGTGCGCAAGTCTTTCACGACGGCCACCAGACGCTCCATGGTGTAGTCGGGGTTACGCACCACGCCCGAGCTGAGGAACAGTCCCTCGATGTAGTTGCGTCGGTAAAATTCGATGGTGAGCTCCACCAGCTCCCGCACCGAAAAGGTGGCCCGTGGAATATCGTTGCTCCGCCGGTTGATGCAGTAGGCACAGTCGTACATGCACGAGTTGGTGAGCATCGTTTTCAGCAGCGAGATGCAACGACCGTCGTCGGCAAAACTGTGGCATATACCTATCCCGCCCACCGTATTGCCCAATCCTCCCCGGGTGTTGGACCGCACGGTGCCGCTCGACGAACACGATACATCGTATTTTGCCGATTCGGTAAGTATCTTCAGTTTCTTCAGCGTCTCTTCGGTCATGGCGACAGATGAGTATAAGTTGGTTACATCGTTGTGAATCAATGGGATGACGGTGGTTTTTTAAAAAGAATAAGCCAAACGGCATCGCCCCGATTGCTGCAACTTTCCCGGAGGATAAAGTTGGGACAGTCGTTTAATTCCGTCATTATGAGTCAATCGGCAGACTGTCCCGGTAATTTTTCCGATCGAACTCATCTTTTTATATTTTCGGCTCCGTTTCGGAGCCCCTTTTTTCATTTTTGGACCCAACTGGAGCCAATACTCCAGTGAAAGGGCCGTTTCTCACTCACCTCGAACATCAGGCAGCCTGAGCAATTTCGTTGACTTCCCGCCGGACGAGCTGTACTGCATTCGCCGTGTGGATGCCAAAGAAGATGTACAGGATTTCGGTCAACTTCGTCCTTGCCTTGATGCGTTTCAGGCCATAGTGTTCCTTCTGCGTTCCGAACGAGCCTTCCATCCTCGTTGCCCTCACCCTCGCCAGCTCGTTGCGGATGATGTCGTTCTCTTTCTTTTCCAAGGACGGACGGCCACGCTTGACGAATGACGTCTGTATTCCTCTATCCTTGCAGTACCCCCTGTTGGCGCTGCCGGCATAGCCTGCATCTCCTCCAACCTTCTTCGCGTCCACACCGAAGAGCTTTCGGTGCATCTTCAGGCAGTGCGTAAGCCTGGTTCCCTCGTTGAAGGCATTGAATGACAGCTTCTCGATGAATGAGAGTCCGTCAACCTGGATGTTGTTGCACTTCGCACCGAACTCTACGCTCTTCACTTCCTTGCCTCTCACGATTGGCCTCACATACGGCTTGCTGATGCTCACTATCCTGTCCTTGACACTCTCGCGAGGATTGTTGTTCTCGAAGTGGGCCTTCTGCTGGCGGTACACTCTTGTGATGATTTCAATATCGCTCTTCTGTCTGGCTGTCAGCAATTTCTCCGCGCCTGCATTCTCCCTCTCCAGTGTGCGGGTCTCCTTCAGTATCTTCCCCAAAAGGTTGAGCAGGCGTCTGGTCAGTTTCCTGGTCTGGACTTTCGTATGCCTGCGCCGCTTCCTGTACGACAGGTTGGCCTTCTCTACGTCTACGTACTTCGTCCTCGGACGGTGCACATTCAGCTTGGCACTCAGAGTGCACATTATCTCATATGACTTCTCTATTCCTTCCCACAGAAGCTTCGCATCCGTAGGATAGCGCATCTCGCTCTCGTAGCAGGTCGCATCCGTATACATCGTATCCAGGTCCTTCATGTACGGTTTCCAGGCTCTTGCCAGTATCTCCTGCTGCTGTTGGATCTTCAGCCCGCGGGCCAGCTCCGAAAACACGTCGTCCAGAAGTTTGTAGTTCGTCAGAGGATGCATCGGGTCTATTCTCACATCGCAGAAGAGCTGATAGTGGACGTTGCCGTTAAGATGCTCCATCAACTTCGGGCTGCTCAGACCTGTGTACATCTTCAGGAACATCAGCGCAACCTTGCCCTCCGGGGTGAAGTATGTTTTTCGCCCTTTCTTCGCTCTCATGCTCTTGCTTATCAGTCCAAAGTTCTCTGCCATCTCACCAAGCGGCAGCCTCTTCCTGATTTTTCCCAGCTCGCTAGTCTCGAACGTCCGCCTATACAATTCATAAAAATCGAACTCCGTGAAAGGAAGATCGGGTGATATTTCAGAGAAATTTTGTACCTTAGCCATGCAGATTAATTTTTGCGATACCTCCAAATTTGGCTTTTCTAGGGCAATTGGAGGTATTCTTTTTATCTTTAGCTAAGATACAAATTTTATATTACATTGGCAATCAATTCGTTATAAAGTTTTATTCTTTTTACGACAGTCCCTAAAGTTACACCGTTTTTGCCGTATCGGCGACAATTTTAAGAAAAGAATTTATAATTGGGATGGGGAAAGATAAACGCATGGCTTCTGTCTTGATAGAAGCCTGATTGGCTATCGAAGATTTATGACAGAAGGAAGGTCAGGATGGTTGAGGGGAGTATCGAATAGAATAAAAAAATCCCACCAATCTGGCAGGATTTTCTGTCTATTTCCTTATTTCCAAATTATACGAATTTTATTCCCCCGATTTCGTGGGCAAATTCATGCAGGGATTTCTCAATCTTTTCGATGGTTGTTTTTGAGGGCTTCCTTCGGCCTGTTACATAATGACTCAACTGCCCTTGATTGACACCCGTGATACGAGCCAAACCTGCCAACGAAAAGGCGTAGGCATAGTAATTAAGGAAAGATGCTATGTCATAAGTAAAATTAAACTCTACGTCAGGAAACTTTTTCCCATTCATTTGATAAACTTCTTTCATCTCATCAACGGCTGCCAAAAAATCATTTTTGGTTTCTTCAACGCTTTTTCCTTCTCCAATGCAACCGAATTCGCAGTTGTTGTCAGGAATGAATGCTGAATAGGTGCCGTCAACTCCCCGTTCAATAACAACGCTGATTTCTTTCTTTGCCATATTCTTGTATTTTACCTTGATAACTGACTGATTTATCAAGTATAGTAATTAAAAATAGTAAAATATATATAGTGTAAGATATGGGTTACTCAATCCCCGCATCCCTTTTAATGCTTTTCAATGTACCCGGTTTCACTTCTTCTGATTTATGGTGGCTTGTTTGAAAATATTTTCCTGTTTTGGGGCTATACCATGTTGGGTGAGCTCCATTATTTTTTATCAGTTCACAACCGGCTTTTTTTAGAAGTCGTTCAAGTTCATTGTATTTCACTCCAACCTCCTTTCTTTTGTGATATTGAGCATATAATCGTCATACACAACATGCGATAGTCACAATGCAAAGATACGAATATCAATATCATTTGCAACCTTTTTGATATTATTTTTAATATCATTTTTGACTTTTTCCTTTGTCTCTATTCCGCATAGATTACATTATGTACAAGTAGCAGTGCATTATTCCCGTTTTTCTCATATATATGAGATATGCTTCAGTATAAAAATCAAGTGAGTTTGTTTTTCTATTTTCGACTTTCGTTATATTTGTAACGATGAAACCGACAAGCATAGCCATAGTGGTGCCCGTCTATAATCGGGAGAAGGAGTTGGTGCGGACGTTTGCCTCGATTGTAGCGCAGACCTACCGGCCCCTGCATGTCGTGCTGGTCGATAACGGGTCGACCGACGGGTCGCTGGCGCTGTGCCGGGAGCTGAAAGCCCGTTACGAGAGCGACAACTTCGAAGTGACGGTGACCCAGGAGGCGAAGCGGGGCCCTTCGGCGGCCCGCAACCGGGGGTTGTCGTGCGTGCGGGAGGAGTTTGTCTCGTTCTTCGATAGCGACGATACCTATGTGCCCGAGGCTATTGCCCGGTATATGCAGGCTTTCGACAGCCATCCGCAGGCCGACATCGTGGGGTGTACGGTCGAGATGGTGCCCGAGGCAGGTAGTCCCTATCGGGCCAAGGCGGTCTTTTCCAATCGGGTGGAGCCCCATCTGTTTCATTGCACGCTGGGTACACAGCGTTATGCGGTGCGCACGGCATTGGTGCGGGCCGTAGGCGGATGGCGCGAGGAGTATATGCGTTGGGAAGATTGGGAGCTGGGGCTGCGTCTGTTGCTCGCTACTGACCGGGTGGTGTGGATCGAGCGGCCGCCGCTGGTCCATGTCTATCTGCATGCCGACAGCATTACCGGCTATCGCTATGCCCCCAACAGTGACGATATTTTGCAGGCTATTGCCCATGCCCATGCCGATGTGGAGCAGAGCAACCATCCCGACAAGCGTCGTCTGCACCGGCTCTTGCTCTACAAGCAGATGGTGGTGGCCGGTCTGTGTCGTCGCGAGAAGAGCCCGCGAGGGCCCGAAATTTATCACTGGACCCTCGACCAGGTTCGCGACGACAGCACCTTGCGGTGGTTTCTGCCGCTGGTCTATCGTTATGTGTCGTGGGGAGGACGCGGTTCGGCTATTCTGGCCGAACGGCTGTTACACTGATTTTTTTCGAATTGCAGGTTGTCGAGCAGACAAGTGTAGAGCTCGATGGCTTCGCGTATCTCGTCAAGGAGGATATACTCGTCGGCCGTGTGGGAGCGCGACGATTCGCCCGGTCCTATCTTGACCGAAGGGAAGGGCATGAGCGCCTGGTCCGAGAGGGTAGGCGACCCGAAGGGTTCGCGTCCGGTGAGTACGCACCGTCGCACGAAGGGGTGTCGTGGCGATATGGACGACGAGTTGAGCCGCAGCGAGCGGGGGGTGAAGGTCACGTCGGGGAAGTTCTCGCGCAGGATTTCGACCGCTTGGGCGTTGGTGTAGCAATCGGTAGTGCGCAGGTCGATGACGAAGTTGCAGCGGTCGGGCACCACGTTGTGCTGCGTGCCGGCCTCTATCTGGGTGACGGTGAGTTTCGTCCGTCCCAGCCACTCCGAGACGAGGGGGAACTCGAATCGCCGCAGTCGTTCGATAGCCTCGGTGGCTTTGTAGAGGGCGTTGATTCCCTCTTCGCGGGCAGCGTGTCCCGACCGCCCGTGCGTGGCACAGTCGAGCACCAGCAGCCCCTTTTCGCAGATGGCCGGTTGCATGGCCGTAGGTTCGCCCACGATGGCCAGATCGACAGGGGGCAGCTCCTGCAAGGCCCGGGCGATGCCGTTCGCTCCCGAAACCTCCTCTTCGGCCGAAGCCAGGAAAATCAGGTTGTAGGGTTGCTCGCTGTCGGCCAGGAACAGGAAGGCGGCGAGCAGCGATACCAGACTGGCTCCGGCGTCGTTGCTGCCCAGACCGTAGAGGCGACCTTCCTCTTCGGCAGGTTCAAAAGGGTTGCGGCTCCAGCTGGCCACCGGTTTCACGGTGTCGATGTGCGAGTTGAGCAGGAGGGTCGGTTTCGCCGGGTCGTACTTCCCGGCCAGGGTCCATACGTTGTTGCCGATGCGGTGCGGGGTGAATCGGTTTTTTTCGAGCGTTTCGCACAGGAGTTGGGCTGCCTGTCCCTCCTCCCGGCTGACCGAAGGGGTGGCAATGAGCCGGTGCAGCAGGTCGGTGGCTATGTAGTAGAGTTCGTCTTTCGAATACATGGTGGTTACGAGTTTATGCAAAAGTAGTTTATTTTTATCTCTTTCAGTAACTTCTTGTACAAATTGTAGGGAAAGGTCGAAAAAACGGGGATAAAATATTAACAGTAATTAACTATTTGAATTTGAGGGGATAAATCGTCCGAAATGTTGATAAATAGATAGGAAGTCTTGCGTTTTTGCTATGTCGAGTTGGCAAAATGAAAGTGCCCAATCTGCTTAAAACTTATTAAAATGGTCATAGAGTCAATATAATGCGTAACTTTGCAGCGGATTTATAACTGAATTTATGGTAAATCAACTTACCGCTTTGGTTCGCAAACAGGCTGCCAAATACGGAAACCGTGAGGCGTTCAGCCATAAGGACTATGAGCACAATCAATGGGTTCCTACCTCTTGGAACCGTTTCTCTGAACAGGTATCGTACATAGCGCAAGCTATGGTTCTCTTAGGTATTCGCGAGCAAGAAAACATTTCGACATATACACAAAACAAACCCGAAGGTCTCATCGTGGATTTTGCGGCATTCGACAACCGTGCGGTAGTCGTTCCGCTCTATCCCACCAGTTCGCTCGACCAGATTAAGTACATCATCGACGAAGCCGAGGTGCGCTTTCTGTTTGTGGGCGGGCAGGTGCAGTACGACAATGCCATTGTGGCCCTGCGTGAGTGTCCTACGCTCGAGAAACTCATTCTTTTCGACCCTGCCATCAAGCGGACTGCCGACGACCATACGTCGATCTATTTCGATGACCTCATGGAGCAGGGCCGTCTGGCCGGTGCCGATGTGGTAGCCGAGGTAGAACGCCGTCGCAATGCCGGTACGCCCGACGATTTGGCCACGCTCATCTACACCTCGGGTACGACCGGCGAGCCCAAAGGGGTGATGCTGGCTCACTCGAATTACGACGAGGCCATGCGCATTCACCTGCAACGGTTGGTGACTTGCTCCGACAGCGACGTATCGCTCTGCTTCCTGCCGTTGACCCACGTCTTCGAGCGGGCTTGGTCGTACTACTGCCTGACGGTAGGCATGCGCATTGCCATCAACGTAGACCCCAAGGATATACAGAATACCATTCGCGAGGTGCGTCCTACCATCATGTGCAGCGTGCCCCGTTTCTGGGAGAAGGTCTACTCGGCCATCCAGGACAAACTGTCGAAGACGAAGGGGATGACCCGTCGTCTCACCGAACGGGCTTTTGCCATCGGACGCCGTCGCAATGTGGAGTATCTGCGTGTAGGGAAACGGGTTCCGCTGTGGCTCGAGTGTCAGTACAAATTCTACGACAAGTTCGTATTCTCGAAAATCCGTCGGGCCGTAGGGGTGGAGAACGGCAATATCTTCCCCACCGCCGGGGCTCCGCTCTCCGATACCATCAACGAATTTCTGCACATCTGCGGCATCAATATCGTCTATGGCTATGGTTTGTCGGAGACGACGGCCACGGTGAGCTGCTTCGACCTGACCGGCTACGAGTTCGGTACCGTAGGCTCGCTCATGCCCGATATTCAGGTGAAGTTGGGCGAGAACAACGAGATACTGGTGAAGGGCAAGACCGTGATGAAGGGCTACTATCGCAAGCCCGAGGAGACGGCCCGCGTCTTTACCGAGGACGGCTGGTTCCGCACGGGCGATGCCGGCAAGATAAACGACGAAGGGGCTTTGGCCTTGACCGAGCGTTTGAAAGACCTCTTCAAGACTTCGAACGGGAAATACATTGCCCCGCAGGCTCTGGAGACCCGCCTGGGCGAAGACAAGTATATCGATCAGGTAGCCGTCATCGGCGACCAGCGCAAGTATGTGACGGCCATCATTATCCCGGCCTTCGAGGCCCTGAAGGAGTATGCCGCTCAGAAGCACATACAGTACCGCACCCTCGAGGATCTGGTGAAGAACCAGAAGATTCATGCTCTTATCTCGGAGCGTATCGACGCGCTGCAAAAGAACTTTGCCCGCTTCGAGCAAATCAAGCGTTTCACGCTGCTGCCGAGAGCCTTCAGCATGGAGAAAGGCGAGTTGACCAACACGCTCAAGATACGCCGGTCGGTCATCAACCTGCTCTACAAGGAGGAGATAGAGGCGATGTATGCCTAAAAACGAAAACCGAAATTTGGTAAATAGCACAAGGGTGTATAATTTTGTACACCCTTTTTTCGTATAACAGAAACAAGTGATAAAGATATGATTACACAAGAACAATTAAAAGAGACAGAAGAACGCAAGTTGGCGTTGAGGAGGTATCTTTGACATCGATTCGAAGAAAATCGAGGTAGAAGAAGAGGAGTTGCGCACCCATGTGCCCGACTTCTGGGAAGACCAGAAGAAGGCCGAAGCGCAGATGAAAAAGGTAAAATCGTTGCACTTCTGGATAGACAGCTATACCGAAATCGAGAAATCGGTCGAGGAGTTGAAGCTGGCCTTCGACTTTGTAAAAGAGGGTATCGTTTCGGAAGAGGAGGTCGACGAGATTTATCACCACACGATGACGCTGATTGAGAATCTCGAGTTGCGCAACATGCTGCGTCGCGAAGAGGACAAGTTGGGCGTGGTATTGAAAATCAACTCGGGTGCCGGTGGTACCGAGGCGCAAGACTGGGCTTCGATGCTCATGCGCATGTACTTGCGCTGGTGCGAACAGCACAACTACAAGACCTCCATCTCCAATATTCTCGAGGGCGATGAGGCCGGTATCAAGTCGGTGACGATACAGATCGAGGGCGACTATGTCTACGGTTACCTGAAGAGCGAAAACGGCGTGCACCGTCTGGTGCGGGTATCGCCCTACAACGCTCAGGGCAAGCGCATGACCTCGTTTGCATCGGTATTCGTGACACCGCTGGTCGACGATACCATCGAAATCAACATCAACCCCGCCAACATCTCGTGGGATACTTTCCGTTCGAGCGGTGCCGGTGGACAGAATGTGAACAAGGTGGAGTCGGGCGTGCGGTTGCGTTACCAGTTCAAAGATCCCTATACGGGCGAAGAGGAGGAGATTCTGATCGAGAATACCGAGACCCGCGACCAACCCAAGAACCGAGAGAACGCCATGCGCCAGTTGCGCTCTATCTTGTACGACAAGGAGTTGCAGCACCGTATGGCCGAGCAGGCCAAGATTGAGGCCGGCAAGAAGAAAATCGAGTGGGGGTCGCAGATACGCAGCTATGTGTTTGACGACCGCCGGGTGAAAGACCACCGCACCAACTACCAGACCTCCGACGTGCAAGGCGTGATGGACGGCAAGATCGACGGTTTTATCAAAGCCTATCTGATGGAGTTCGGCGGTGACGAAAGCAACGCATAAACCGGTATGGAGAAACTCACGCTGATAAAAGTGGGCGGTAAGATTGTGGAGGAGCAGGCTACGTTGAGTCGCCTGCTCGCCTCGTTTGCCGCCATACCCGGCCGCAAGGTGCTGGTGCACGGAGGCGGCCGATCGGCCACGGCCATGGCGTCGCGGCTGGGCATCGAGAGCCGCATGGTGGGCGGTCGCCGCATCACCGACAAGGTCATGCTCGAGGTGGTGACCATGGTCTACGCCGGCCTGGTGAACAAGAATATCGTGGCTGGCCTGCAGGCTCTGGGTGTGAATGCGCTGGGCATGACGGGGGCCGACATGAATATCCTGCTGTCGGATAAGCGTCCGGTGGGCGAGGTCGACTATGGTTACGTGGGCGATGTGCGTCGTGTCGACGCTGCCGCCCTGTCGGCTCTCATCGAGATGGGTGTCGTGCCCGTGATTGCACCGCTTACTCACGACGGGCAAGGATCGATGCTCAACACCAATGCCGATACCATGGCCGGCGAAACCGCGAAGGCGCTGGCTTCGCGTTACGAGGTATCTCTGGTCTACTGTTTCGAGAAACGGGGCGTGTTGCGCGACGAGAACGACGACAACAGCGTGATTGCCGAGATGACCCGACAGCAGTTCGAGACCTACCGGGCCGAAGGCGTGGTGCAGGGCGGTATGATACCCAAACTCGAAAATGCCTTCGATGCCATTCGCCACGGGGTGCGCGAGGTCATTATTACCCGGGCCGATGCTATCGGGCAGCCTCACGAGGGTACCCGCATCGTGGAGTAAAAGACGATTTTATTGATAGAGAATAAAATACGAGGGCTGCCCGAGAAAGGGCAGCCCTCGCTGTAGGATAGGTTCGTTTATTTAAATTTGCCCCCTCTGTGCTTGTTATTGACCTATCCAGTTCCATCCGGCTGGGGTATATTCCGACGATAAGATGACGACACCCTTCTGGTTCCCCAAAAATTCGATTACCCGGAAATAACCGCAGTGGTTCTGAATGCGAGTTTCGCTTTCCCAAGCCTGGTGCACGAAATAGAGGTGTCCCAGTTCCGGAACACAGAACGACTCGCCCTCTTCGGGTACGCCGAAGGCACTCAGGTCGATTGTCTCGGTGCGTTGTACTCCCAGGTCGGTGAAGGTGGTCATGCGGCCTGCTACACCTTCGATTTTCCCCTCGTTCCAGGTGATGGCAATGTTTTTGTTGAGAAATTCAAAGCCCTCTTCGTAGTTAACCAGTCCCCTTGTCCATATGGTATCGACATTGGTGGGTTGATCTTCTTCGCAAGCGGCGAATGCGAATACCATGCACATGAGAAGCACGATACGAAATGTTGAATACTTCATAGTATAAAATGTTGATTAAAATCCGACCGGTCCCAAAATCGGAATGTTTATGTGTGTGTTACAGACGAATATAAAAGAGCGCGGACCCAAACTTTTTCATTCTTTAAAACCTTAGAAAATCGTATAAAAACCACGATATTAAGTCGGAACGGGCGCAATAAGTGCACAGAACTTTCTCTCTGCGGTATGCCCGAATTTCTCAGATCTGTAGAAACAAAAAGTTAACGCTGTTTTATAAATGTCTTATTGAATGTTGTCCCCTTGTTTATATGTCCCCTTATATAATCATTTTGGTTTTGTCATTAGTTATTTGCAAATATAAATAAATTCTTTTGACAAATCGAAACTTATGGCAAGATATTTTTCCCTTTCGTGTCAAATAGGTATGTATGGGAGGATAGCGGTTGTCGATTGGGAAAAATTTCCGGGATTGTCGTGAGTCGTGCAAAGGTCCTCGAGTGCGGACCGTAAAGATATGAGAAAGCCTGGGAGGATGGCCCGTTGCCGAGCTCTCTTTCTCCCAGGCTTCCGATAGTGTTATTGCTTGATGAATTTGGCCTTTTCGCAGCCGCCATCGGCATATTGGGCTACGGCAACGTAGATGCCGCTCTCCAGGTCGATGTCGAGCGAGGTCGTTCCGCTTGTCGAGAGGTCGGCAGTAACCAGGTTTATCCCCTGCATGTTGTAGACAGCCAGTTTGCCGGTTCTATTTTGGGCGTGGATAAATTCCAGTTCGCCCGATGTGTTGGCTACATAAAGTCCGCTCAGTATCGAGGCCGAGGTGATACCCGAAACGTTTTTGTCCTGAATGATTTCGATGGTAATCGGGTCGGCATAGAGGGTCTCTACGGTCAGCGTTGTCGTGCGTTGCGAGGTTCCCTCGGGGAGAGCTTCGAATGTAATGGGTATCGAGATTTCGGTTGAGGCACCGTCGACTGGAGTTCCCGGTGTGAGCCACGAATCGGCTGCGGTGCAGTCGATACCGTCGGCCATGAACAAGGTCGAGTAGACCGTGACAGACGAGCTGCCTGCCGTTCCGGGAATCTCGACGGGGCTTTCGCATCCGAGGCTCGACATGGAGGCATTGCACAGCGACATGGCCAGAGAATAGCTGCCCATCGAGGAGATGTCGACCATATCCTCTTCACCCTCTTTGGAAAGGAGACGGTATACATAGGCACCGGCGTCGAAGGTTTGTTCGACGCTGTTCGAAACCACGCCGACAACTACGTCGTCGCGGTCAAATCCGTCGAAAATATAGGCCATAGGTTCGTCGATGAGGAGCCGTTGCGGCATGGGGGTTCCGTTCACCTCTTTGAGAAACTCGAAATGCATGCCATATCCATAGTATCCACCCAGTTCGGTAGCCTCTACGTCGGAGGCTTTGAGCGAAGCGATAGCCAGTGTGTCGCCCAGCTCCCCTGTTTCGGTAAGAGCTACGGCTCTCAGGAAGAACTCGGCATCGTCGGGTGCCTCGAAGGTGGCCAGAATGAGGTCGACACCCGAGATGAGCATCGGGGAGCAAGGTTTCTCAAAGATGTTCATCACGGCCTTGGTGGTGATGTGGTAACCTCGCATATCGAGTTCGCAACTGCCGAAAACGTAGTTTCGGGGAGCCGGCACGTCGTTATAGGAGAGCACGGTGAGCCGGTTGTTATTGACATCGAGATTGCCGATGGTCATGGCCCGGCCTGCCGTTAGAGTGCCGTTCCAGGTGTAGAAACTTTGGCGCGAACCGGACGTAGCGGTGAGAGAGGGCACCGAGTGTGTGCCTATGGAATAGTTGGCCGTGTAGGTCGGGGTGTCGTAGTTTTCGCCGTCGCAATCCCATTGATACGACAAGGCTTCGTTGGAGTAGTTGTTCCACACGAGATCTTTGAATGCGGGTGCAAAAATCGAGGTTGTCGAGAAGGCTTCCCACTTGTAGTTGACACCCGAGAGGAACGTTCCTTGCGGACGGTTGTAGATGGCGGTAGGCAGCATGGGGCGTACATACACTTCGTCGAGTTGCATCGAGTCGCCGTATACTCCTTCGTATTGGAAAGCGATTAATACCGTCTTCCCTGCATAATCGCTGATGTCGATTCTGAACCGGCGGAAATCGGAGATTTCCAGTTCTTCGTCGGTATATTCCAGGTCGGCCACATCGAGCAGCAAATCCCATGATTCACCGCCGTTGTCCGAGATTTTTATCTTCATGGTGGCGGCGATACCGTCGTCTTTGTTATAGAAATTATAGAATACGTAGCAGGGGAGGTAACTCAAATCGAAGAAGAGATAGTCTTCTTCTTTGACGGTGATGGGCTTGGTGATAAGCCACTCGTCCGACTCTTCGTATTCGTCGTATTGGATATAGGCAATGTATTGGCTTTCGGGGTTCAGCGGAAGCCCTTTTGCGATGCTGGGTTCGGTGATGTACCAACTGTACCAGAGTGCATCGGGGTCGTCGTAGTTGGGGTGTGTATTGATGCTGGTCCAGCCTTCGGGCAGCCATTCGAGCGCATCGGGGTCGTCGATATGGTTGGCAAATTCTTCAAAGCCTTCGGCCAAGGTATATTCTTCGTCGGCAGCCGGCATCGCCTCTTTTTGAGCGGTATATACAGGAGCCAGGTTCTCTTTCCGATTGGCAAAGGCCTTGAAGCGGCGTTTGCCGTCGAGAGTCTCTTTTACTGCGATTTTACGCCCGTTTTGCTCATAGGTTTTCAAAGTTCTGGCGGCCTCGGAGCGTATGCTCTTTCTAGCGGTCTGAATTATTTCGACTCTTCGTTGAGCCGGGTTTTCATCGAAAGATTGTGCGGCTGTCGAGGGTAACAGCGTGAGGGAGCACAAGGCTCCGACAAGTAGTAAATTTTTCATGCTTTTCCGATTAAAGGGTTAAAGGTGATATGATTGCTTTGAAAGTTTCGTCGCCGACACGTATGATGAACAGACCGCTCGGCAACGTGAGAGAGAGGGAATCGGCGGTTAATTGCCGTTTCAGGAGAACTTGTCCGGTCATCGATACGATGGTTACCGGGTCGCCGGGTTGACCGTATATATGCAGTATATTCCGATTTGTAGCGATATGGCGCATGCCCGACGTCTCGATCTTGTCGATTGCGGAGGTGTTGCCTACCTTGAATTTTATCGATTCGTCGGAGCGGGTGTAGGTGTTTTGGGCTTGTATCTTGAAGAGGTATTTGCTCTGTCGGTTCAGCCCGGTGAACGAATAGTGATTGTCGGTGACCCCGGTGATGATTGCAGGCTCTGCATGAGAGGCGACCGGTTTTTTGGGCGCTGTCGATTTTTCGCCCGAATAGAGCGAGAGGTTCGACAACGCGAGGTTCGAGAGACTCTCGATTTTGAGGTATCCCGAGTCGATTGACGTGTTGAAAGTTTGGGAGATGAGAGTCTTTGAGGTAGGGCTTTTCAGGGAGAAGATGATTTTTTCTCCTGTGAAATCGGCGTTTTCGCAAAGTGTGATAACGAGCCCGTCGTAGTAGCTGCGGGTGGTTTGGGCCTCAAATTCGAGAGTGAAAGTTCCGTCGCCGCTGAAATCGAGCCGGGGCGAGACCATGTATCCCTTGGCTTTGATACAGCAACGTCCGCCGCATTGGCCTATTCGCTCGCCGGTCCAACCCGGTTGTTGTGTGTAGGAGTCGAGGCTTTGTGAAATTTCGGTCGTGTCGGGCATCAAGTAAGTACCGCTTGCGAAACCCGAGAACGACTCGCCTAACAGCAAGGTATTCAGGGGGTATTGTTCGGACAAAGTTACGGTGTAGGAATCGGCTCCGTCGATTGCGCCCCAAGTAGCCGTGAAACCGTCGTCGGTCACGTCGGTTACGCCCAGTTGGTCGGGGGTGGCCAGTCGGTCGATCATGAAATGGAAATAGACGGTGTCGTTCGATTCGCGAATGTCGATAATCGGTTTGTTCAAAGCTCCTTCGCTATACAATTCGGGTGCGGGATTACTGTCTTCGGTAAAATAGGTATTGTAGGTTGTGCCGGGGAACAGGTCGCCTTCCGGGTTGGTGAAATTGCCGTCGGCCGGTACGATTTGCACCCGTTCGTGTCCTTCGGTGTTGTTGACGGTGTTGTTATCCCAGGCCACAGGGTCATAGTCGATGTGTACAATCATGAGTCCGTGCCCGGCGGCATATCGGTCCCAGCCTGTCTGTTGCCGGTTTTCGAGGGTGAAAAATTCGTTTTCGTTATGGGGCGACCGCATGAGACAGGCCCGATTCGAGCGGTTGAGCGGCGGGAGGGCGATGTGGGCTTGTGGCTCTTGCAGTTCTTGCAGGTCGAGCCAGCCGCAGCTGTATCGTTCGAAAGCCGAGTAGCCTACGGGAGTTTTGCTGTCGTTGTTGTAGCTGCCCATGTCCATGAGGCTCCAGGTTCCCATGCCGAAGGTGTCGCCATACTCGGTGTTGTAGATGTCGGGGAGTCCCAGACAGTGGCTAAATTCGTGGCAGAAGGTTCCTATTCCGCTCAGGATTTCGCCTGTTTCTCCACTTAGTTCCGAGGAACAGGCAAAGGTCGAAATCTTTTTCCCGTCGAGGGTGAGGGAGTGACCAAACTCGTCGAGGGTACCGGCAGCGGGCCAAATGGTGTTCTCGTCGGCTCCGTTCGATTCGGCATGTCCGGCATAGATGACATATACCAAGTCGACTGTACCGTCGTTGTCGAAATCATAATCGGCAAAGTTGACATCGCATTTTTCGTGAGCTTCGGTACAGGCCTCGGTAATCATGGCCGCCAGGTTGAGGTCGTTCCCGTAAAAATCGTTCTCTCCGTAGTATTTCATGTCGTGAGAGAGGGTGACCGGCCCTACCACATCGAACGAGGGCATGAATACACCGTTCGACTGGTCTATAAAGTAGTCGCGGGCGCTGCCGGTGGCTCCGTTTTCGGCATAGCCCTTTTGGTTCATTTGGGCCTCGAAAGCCTCGCGTGTACCCACCGGCGAGAATTTTATGTCGGCATATTGGGCCAAAATGATGAGGCCCCGCACTTCGCCCCGGTTGGGAAAGTCGAATGCCCGGGCTAAACGTTGGCGTCTGTTGATGCGTTTTTGCTGTATAGCCTGGCGATATGAGCTTTTTGTGCGAAGACTGTCGACGAACGCCTTTTCGCGAGGCGTGCGATTCTGTGGATTGCGAGCAATGAAAGTTTGCCGGAGGGTATTCCCCCTCAGGTCGAGGTATCGGTAGAAGCCATCGGCGCTTTTCCCGACAGGGATTTTGTCGAGGGTTTGGTAGTAATGCCCATGCTCGTCGCCTGTGAGCGAGAGGGTGAGTACAGTCCCATCGGGTTGGGTATAGTCGATGGTATGAGGGTAAGCCGGTATCGCTTGTGCGTCGTGAGATAAAAACCAAAACAGTACCCCTAAAATAATCTTGAAGGTTTTACTTTGCATAGATATGATGATTCTATTGCAAAAATATTATTTTCCACGATTATTTGTACAAAGAGGGCACTGTTTTTTATAATTTAAATTGATTCTATTTTGTGAACTGTCATTTCAACTGTTCTGCCTGGTTGTAGATAGCTTCGAAAATAGTCTTGTCGGCTTCGGTGAGCGAGCGTCCCCGACGGGCCATCATTTTCTCGGCAATGGCGTAGAATTTAGGTAGTTGCACGTCGGTGAAGCCGGCCGTGCCGCCCTCGCTGAACGAGGCGACGAAGTTGCGGGGGAACCCGGCACCGTGAATGTTGACTCCCACGCCTATCACCGTAGCGGTGTTGAACATGGTGTTGATGCCGGCCTTGGAGTGGTCGCCCATGATGAGGCCGCAGAATTGCAGGTGGGTGCGCAGGAAGCGGCGGGTGGGGTAGTTCCACAGTTTTATTTCGCTGTAATCGTTCTTGAGGTTCGAGGCTACGGCGCCGGCGCCCAGGTTGCACCATTCGCCGATGACGGCGTTGCCCAGGAATCCGTCGTGTGCCTTGTTGGAGAAGCCGAACATCACCACGTTGTTCAGTTCGCCGCCCACCTTGCAGTAGGGTCCCAGGGTGGTGGCTCCGTAGATTTTGGTACCCATGTTGACAAACACATGTTCGCAGGCGGCGAAGGGGGCCCGTATGCAACTGCCCTCCATCACCTCGCTGTCGGCACCCAGGTAGATGGGGCCGTTGGTCACGTTGAAGATGGCGCACTCGGCCTTGGCTCCGGGCTCGATGAATATCTTGGGGGTTCCGTCGGCAAAGCAGGGGTCGCCGATGACGCGGTTCGACGGGCTGAGCGGCTGGCTGGTGCGGCCGCGGGTGATGAGTTTGAAATCGGCCTCGAGACACTCGCCGTTGAGCAGGAAGATGTCGTAGAGGTGGTGAATGTAGCGGGGCTCTTGCTCGCAAGCGAGCGTGGCGGTGTGACGCCCTTCGCGGAAGTCGGTTTCGCTGCCCCGGAAGGCGATGACCGTATCCTGGTCGACCAGCGCCTCGCCCGGCTGCAACCGGTCTATCTGGGCAACCAGTGTATCGTCGGGGATGAGGTGACCGGCGATGAAGAGGTTGTCGGGGGCGATGACGGCCGGATATTTCCCGGCCATATATTCGGGGGTGATATAGGAGTAGCTGCCGGGCAGCAGGCGTTCCCACTTTTCTCTCAGGGTGAGGATACCCACGCGTATGTCGGCGACGGGGCGGGTGAAGGCCAGGGGCAGCAGCTCGAGATGCTGCTGGGGTGTGTCGAAGAGAATGATATTTTTCATAATCGTGTATAATGGATTGATAGACCAAAGGTAATGTAAATCTTATGGAAAATCAAAATCTGGGGCGAGGTATTGCCTCGAGGATGATGGATTGAACAAATGGACCGGTGTGGTCGTTTATGGAAAAAAAGAAGGATATGGAGAAAAATCGCTTTGTGCAACTGGTCGCCGGTATGCTGTACCGGACGAATCGGGACACGCTGACGTTGGATACCCGTTATAAAGGGTTGAAGGAGTGGAATTTTTTGTTTGAAGTCTCGTTGGCCATGATGCTCGAGGAAGAGTATCATGTGGAGGTGACCCCCGAGGATTTCTCGAGTACGGGAACCCTCGACGAACTGTTTCAACGGGTGTGTGCCCCCGGTCTGGCCGGCAAGGAATAAAACGAGAGCAGGGAGGCGAACGGATATGAGTGGCTTGTCGGGAATTGTAGGAGAGGTAGATCAGTTGGAACAGGTATTGCGACACATGTCGGAGGCCCAGAATCATCGGGGAAG
Organism: Barnesiella sp. An22; assembly: GCF_963931395.1. Classification (NCBI taxonomy): domain Bacteria; kingdom Pseudomonadati; phylum Bacteroidota; class Bacteroidia; order Bacteroidales; family Barnesiellaceae; genus Barnesiella; species Barnesiella sp. An22. The sequence continues at coordinate 3,422,930 of NZ_OZ007014.1, read as the reverse complement.
CGAGACGCCGGTGGGGTGGGTCTCCACCTTTGTCGATGCCCGGGTGGGATTGATGCACAATCGCATGAACACCATCGACCCGGCCCGGGCTCCGAGTCAGCCTTACGAAGATGCCGATACGGGGCTGGTGGTGATGCTCGACGGCGAGATATTCAACTACGCCGAGGTGCGTGACCAACTGGCCAACTATTACACTTTTGCCACCGGGTGCATGTGCGAGGTGGTGGCCAAGGCTTACGACCGTTGGGGCGATAGCAGCTTCGATCGCTTCGAGGGCTATTTTGCCCTGGTCGTTTACAATCGGTTTTCCGAAGAGTTGTTGCTGTGTCGCGACCGTTTCGGCATCAAGCCGCTCTACTATGCCACCCGGTGGGGAAATCTTTATTTTGCATCGGAGGTGCGGGCCCTGTTTGCCGGGGGTGTCAGGCCCCTGCTGTCGGCCGAGCGGTGGGCCGGTTATCTGTCCTACTCGACTTATGGTTCGCCCTATGAGACCTTTTGGGAGGGGGTGCACCAGTTGCCGGCCGGTTTTTTGCTGCGCTACAACGGTTATTCGCTGGTCGAAAAGCGTTGGTACGAATTGGAGAATCGGGTCGAAGCCTGGCGCAACGAATCGCCCGAACGTAGAGCCGAAGCCTTTCGAGAGCAGATGCGCCGCAGTGTAGGGTATAGCCTCATGGGCGAGATGCCCAAGGGCCTTTCGCTCGATGGAGGCATGGAGTCGGCCCTCTTTATAGCCTTGATGAAAGGGACGGGGACCCCTCGCTATCTGAAGAGTTACATGCCCTATCGCGGGAAGTTGCACCAGAGCGGAGTGCTGTGGGGGGCCGAGCAACTGTCGGCTACAGCTGTGCCGCTCGAACAGGTTTCCATTACCCCTGCGATGTTGTTGAAGGAGCTCGATTTTCTGTCCCGTTGGCAAGAGGAACCTGTCGACGGAATGGAGATGGTGGCTCGGTCGGCCTTTCTCCGGGTGATGCGCAAGCGGGGGCTGGCGGTGGTCAGTGGCGGTTGGGGGTTGGCCCACTTTCTGGGCGATGCCGTTCTGCCGGGCGACCGATATACGTCGCTGGTACCCTCGGAGGTATTGTCGGCCGACTTTCGGCAACTGGCCCGCAAGCCTCGGTACCGGAGGCTGTTCGAGTCGGAAAACAGCCATTTGAAGTTTTGCGACTTGTGCTATGAGCGCATTCCCCACCTGTTGCGGTGTGTCGACAAGATGAGCATGTATTATGGCGTGCAGATACGCAATGCCTTTTTGAACCACAATCTCATAGAGATAGCCTTTGCCTTGGCCGGCGACGGCCCTTCGGGACGGGCGCGCAGGCAGTGGTTCGACCACGAGGTGGTAACCCCTTTGCTTTCGGGAGAGGTGAGGCTGGCGCCAGAGAGCGAGGCGGAGGAGCCGATGCTGCCTGCCGAGATGAAGCGGTGGGCCGACGAGGTAGTGCTCGACCTGCGTTACGGGCGGGTATCGGAGTGGTTCGACCACACTCGTCTGGAACGGGCCTGGCGACACGAAGAGGATGAACTCTTTGCCGACCCGGCGAAGGTGTGGAAACTGCTTTCGCTCTGCCTGCAGCTGAAGAGTCTGGGCTGACCGATGGCCGGGCGGGCAGGAGAGGCGATTGGCACCGCCGCAGGCGCGCAAAAATAAATGGCTCCGTCGTAACTCTTTTTCTTGACTTTCACTACCTTTGCATCCAAAATCAATCGTGATGAAATTTATAGAGCAAAAGTTAAAGGGAGCCTTCGTCATCGAGCCGCAAGTGTTCGGCGACAGTCGGGGCTATTTTATGGAGAGTTACAAAAAGGAACTTTTCGACCAATATGTAGGACCGGTCGATTTCATACAGGATAACGAGTCGCGGTCGAGTTACGGTGTGTTGCGCGGTCTCCATTTCCAAAAGGGTGAATATTCGCAAGCCAAACTGGTGCGGGTGACTCAAGGTCGTGTGTATGACGTGATTGTCGACCTGCGCCGCTCGTCGCCCACCTTCGGCCAGTACATCGGGGTAGAACTCTCTGACGACAACAAGCGCCAGCTCTTCGTGCCGCGTGGATTTGCCCACGGCTTTACCGTATTGAGCGAGACAGCCCAGTTCTGCTACAAGGTCGACAACGTGTATGCCCCTGAGCATGAGGCTACATTGCTCTACAACGACCCGCATGTGGGTGTGGTGTGGCCGGTGAAGCCCGAAGATATGCTACTCTCGCCGAAAGATATGAAGGGGCTCGGGTTCGATGAAATCGAGACATTCGAGTAACAGGCGGGAATATAAATCACTGTTGTCGGTCGTTTGTGACTTGACTGAAGAATCCAAATCAAAACGCAACGTTTTTCGAGTAAGGAAGGAACAAGAACTATGAAAAACACTGCGGGGGAAGCCATAGCGGCGGGGGCGCAAAGCCCCTGAGAGCGTCCAACAGCAATACAAAAAAGGGAGACCGAAATCTCCCTACGATTAATTAATTTTGTATTGCCATGTCAAATCAACTAATCGAAGCCCAAAGATATGAAATATATCTTGGTCTGAAAAGGAAATGGAGCCGTTCTCGCATAGCAGAGGAAATAGGAGTATCAAAATCGACAGTCAGTCGGGAAATCAGGCGCAACTCAAAGCCGGAAGGAGAGTATATATGGAAATATGCTCAGAGGCAGTGTGATAGCCGCAAGCACGGATTTAAGGGCCATCACAGGAAACCGGAAGATCTATGGTGGCGAATTGAGCGCATGATCGAAGAGGAGGAATGGTCTCCGGCCCAGATAGCGGGAGTACTCAGGAAAGAAGGTATCCACATCGCCAAGCAGACCATCTACAACCATGTCCATGCCGATACGACCGGGAAACTGGCTCTGCATATGCCTCATGGGCTCAAATACAAAAAGCGAGGCAAAATCCTGTGTCCGACAAAAGCGACCAATATACCCAACCGCACAAGCATACACGAGCGCCCCAAGGAGGCAGACGGAACCCGATTCGGCGATTGGGAAATGGACACCATCATCGACTCCTGCGGTCATGCCATCGTCACCCTAACCGAACGTTCGACCAATTTCATACTCATGGAAAAGTTGCCTCAGGGACGGAAAGCCCTACCGACGGCCCGGGCGGTCATCCGACTGCTGTTCCCATATAGGCAAACGATACATACGATTACCACCGACAACGGTTGTGAATTTGCAGCACATCAGGAGATAACCAAACAACTCAGCCTCAAAGGTAGGCCGCCAGTTAAGGTTTATTTTACGGATGCTTATTCAGCCTGGCAGAAAGGAGCCATTGAGAATGCAAACAAGCTTATTCGGAAATATATCCCAAAAAAGGCCAACTTTCAGGATTTCTCCGACTGGAAAATCAAAGAGATACAAAAGAAATTGAATCGAAGACCTCGGGAAAAACTTAATTTTGATTCGCCCAAATACAGATTCTTCATAAACGTTTTGTAGTTTTGCATTTGCTGTTGGACTCTACCGTTTGTGACTTGACGATAAAATGGTGAAAAATAATCCGAATATATTTGGTTTTTAGTGATTTAGTGCTTATCTTTGCACCACTTTTGATGCTGTAAAAGGTCGAAGCGTTTATATAATCGATTGATTATGTGAAAGCTATGACCAATTTTAGCGTCTTGGACAGAGAGAATAAGAAGGAAAATTATAAGTAAAAAGATTTTTAAAAAAAGTTCTAAGAAATGCCTACGATTCAACAATTAGTAAGAAAAGGACGGGTTGTATTGGAAGACAAGAGTAAATCTCCTGCATTGGATTCATGTCCGCAAAGACGTGGTGTATGCGTGAGAGTTTACACGACGACTCCTAAGAAACCTAACTCTGCCATGCGTAAAGTTGCTCGTGTACGTTTAACCAACGGTAAAGAGGTGAACTCTTACATCCCGGGTGAAGGTCACAACCTGCAAGAGCACTCTATCGTACTCGTTCGTGGCGGTCGTGTGAAAGACCTCCCTGGTGTACGTTATCACATCGTACGCGGTACGTTGGATACTGCCGGTGTAGGTGGTCGCACGCAACGTCGCTCGAAATATGGCGCCAAGAGACCTAAAGCAGGAGCTGCACCTGCCGCAAAAGGTAAGAAATAATCGATACCTTTGAGAAAAAGCCAGCAAAGAGATTAAAAAGAATTAGTGTCAAACACTGGTTCGCGTTTATTGGATAGGCTGATTGGGTTGAGTAAATGAAATCGGCGGATTTCGTTGAAGATGTAAAGAACAGCAACCAAAAACAAGAACGACAATTTATTGTAAAAAATGAGAAAAGCAAAACCAAAGAAACGGGTTGTATTACCAGATCCCGTATTCAATGATGTAAGGGTTTCGAAATTTGTGAACCACTTGATGTATGATGGCAAGAAAAATACTGCCTACTCTATTTTCTACAGCGCACTGGAGATTGCGAAATCGAAGTTGCCCAACGAGGAGAAATCGGCCCTCGAAATCTGGAAGAAAGCCCTGGAAAATATTACACCTCAAGTAGAGGTTAAGTCTCGCCGTGTGGGTGGTGCTACTTTCCAAGTACCTACGGAAATCCGCCCCGATCGTAAGGAATCTATTTCAATGAAAAATCTTATTATCTATTCTCGTAAGAGAGGTGGCAAAACGATGGCCGACAAACTGGCTGCCGAAATTGTCGACGCTTTCAACGAGCAGGGTGGTGCATTCAAACGTAAAGAAGACATGCACAAGATGGCCGAGGCCAACCGTGCATTCGCTCATTTTAGATTTTAATTGAATAAAATAAGGAATAAAGAAAATGGCAAAATCTGACGCTCATTTGAAATATACCAGAAATATTGGTATTATGGCACACATCGATGCCGGTAAGACAACGACTTCGGAACGTATTCTGTACTACACGGGGTTGACGCACAAAATCGGCGAGGTGCACGACGGTGCCGCTACCATGGACTGGATGGAGCAGGAGCAGGAGCGCGGTATCACGATTACGTCGGCCGCCACTACCGCTTTCTGGAACTATAAAGGCGAGAAATACAAAATCAACCTGATTGATACTCCGGGGCACGTCGACTTTACCGTAGAGGTAGAGCGTTCGTTGCGTGTGCTCGACGGTGCTGTGGCTACATTCTGTGCAGTAGGTGGTGTTGAGCCCCAATCTGAAACCGTATGGCGCCAGGCCGATAAATACAATGTACCGCGTATCGGTTATGTAAACAAGATGGACCGTTCGGGTGCCAACTTCTTTGAGGTGGTTCGCCAGCTGAAAGATGTACTGGGTGCAAACCCCTGTCCCATCCAAGTACCTATCGGTGCTGAGGAGACTTTCAAAGGCGTAGTCGACCTGATTCGCATGAAAGCCATCTACTGGCACGACGAAACGATGGGTGCCGACTACAGTCTGGAGGAAATTCCCGACAGCTTGAAAGCCGAGTGCGACGAGTGGAGAGACAAGATGCTCGAGAAAATCGCCGAGTGCGACGACGAGCTGATGGAGAAATACTTCGCCGATCCTTCGACGATTACCGAAGACGAAATCATCCGCGCTATCCGCAAAGGTACGCTGGCCATGCAAATCGTTCCTATGATTTGCGGTTCGTCGTTCAAGAACAAAGGTGTACAACCGCTGCTCGATGCCGTTTGCGCATTCTTGCCCAGCCCGGTAGATACGCCGGCCGTGGTAGGTCACGACATGAACGACCCCGAGAAAGAAGTGGTACGTCACCCCTCCTTCTCTGAGCCTATGTGTGCATTGGCCTTCAAGATCGCAACCGACCCCTATGTAGGCCGTCTCTGCTTCTTCCGTGTATATTCGGGCGAAATCGTTGCCGGTTCTTACGTACTCAACTCCCGTTCGGGTAAGAAAGAGCGTGTATCGCGTCTGTTCCAAATGCACTCGAACAAACAGAACCCCAAAGAGTCGATCGACTGCGGCGATATAGGTGCCGGTGTAGGTTTCAAGGATATCCGCACGGGCGATACGCTCTGCGCCGAAGACGCTCCTATCGTACTCGAGGCTATGGACTTCCCCGCACCTGTGATCGGTATCGCTGTTGAGCCCAAGACTCAGAAAGACCTCGACAAGCTGGGTATCGGTCTGCAGAAACTGGCCGAAGAGGATCCTACCTTTACCGTAGCTACCAACGAGGAGACGGGACAAACGGTTATCAGCGGTATGGGTGAGCTCCACCTGGAGATCATTATCGACCGTCTGAAACGTGAGTTCAAGGTAGAATGTAACCAGGGTCGTCCCCAAGTTACCTACAAAGAGGCTATCACCAAACCGGTTGAGCTCCGCGAGGTATTCAAGAAACAGACGGGTGGTCGTGGTAAGTTTGCCGACATCATCGTACGCGTAGAGCCCTCGACTCGCGAAGAGGCCGGTCTCGAATTCGTAGATGAAGTAAAAGGTGGTAACATCCCCAAAGAGTTCATCCCCTCGATTCAGAAAGGTTTCACTACGGCTATGAAGAACGGTGTATTGGCCGGCTTCCCGGTAGACAGCCTGAAGGTAACCGTACTCGATGGTTCGTTCCACCCCGTAGACTCTGACCAGTTGTCGTTCGAACTCTGTGCCATCCAGGCCTTCAAGAAAGCCTGCGAAAAAGCCGGACCCGTATTGCTCGAGCCTATCATGAAGATCGAGGTAGTAACCCCCGAAGAGAGCATGGGTGATGTAATCTCCGACTTGAACAAACGTCGTGGCCAAATCGAAGGTATGGAGTCGAGCCGTTCGGGCGCCCGTATCGTGAAAGCAACGGCACCTCTGGCCGAGATGTTCGGTTATGTAACCGCCCTGCGTACCATCACTTCGGGTCGTGCCACCTCGACGATGTCGTTCTCGCACTATGCCGAGGTAAGCTCGTCGATTGCCAAGAATGTGTTGACCGAAGTAAACGGTAGAGTAGATTTATTGTAATTTGTAATTAAACCATCAAATATCAATATGAGCCAAAAAATCAGAATTAAATTGAAGTCTTACGACCACAACTTGGTTGACAAGTCGGCCGAGAAAATCGTAAAGACGGTGAAAGCTACGGGCGCAGTAGTGAGCGGGCCTATACCTCTACCTACTCACAAACGTATCTTCACGGTAAACCGCTCGACTTTCGTAAACAAGAAATCGAGAGAGCAATTCGAGTTGTCTTCGTTCAAGCGTCTTATCGACATCTACAGCTCGACGGCCAAGACCGTAGACGCCTTGATGAAATTGGAGTTGCCCAGCGGCGTGGATGTAGAAATTAAAGTGTGATTCAACAAAAATTAAGTAGAAATGCCAGGATTATTAGGAAAAAAAATCGGAATGACATCCGTTTTCAGTGCCGAGGGTAAAAATGTACCATGCACTGTTATCGAAGTTGGTCCTTGCGTGGTTACGCAAATCAAAACCGTTGAAAAGGATGGTTACGAGGCAGTACAAGTAGGTTTTATCGACAAGAAAGATAAACACACTACGAAGCCCGAAGCCGGCCATTTCAAGAAAGCAGGCGTAACGCCCAAGAGACACTTGGCCGAGTTCAAATTCGATACCGAATACAAATTGGGCGACACGATTGCCGTCGATTTGTTTGAAGGTGCGGATTACGTAGATGTAATCGGCGTATCAAAAGGTAAAGGTTTCCAAGGTGTAGTTAAGCGTCATGGTTTCGGCGGTGTAGGCCAGACCACTCACGGTCAGCACAACCGCTTGCGTGCCCCCGGTTCTATCGGTGCATGTTCGTATCCTGCCCGTGTGTTCAAGGGTACTCGTATGGCCGGCCAGATGGGTAACAGCCGTGTAACCGTGCAAAACCTTCAAGTGTTAAAAGTAATACCCGAGCACAATCTTTTGCTCATCAAAGGATCGGTACCGGGCAGTAAAGGTTCAATCGTAATAATTGAGAAATAATGGAACTGAGCGTATATAACATTAAAGGTGAGGACACCGGTAAGAAGGTTGTTCTGGACGACTCCGTATTCGGAATCAAGCCCAACGATCACGCCGTATATCTCGATGTGAAACAATACTTGGCCAACCTGCGTCAAGGAACTCACAAATCCAAAGAAAGAAGCGAAGTATCGGGTAGTACCCGCAAACTGAAAAGACAAAAAGGAACGGGCGGCGCTCGTAGCGGTGATATCAACTCGCCGGTTATGATCGGTGGTGGTCGTGTATTCGGTCCCAAACCCCGTGACTACCGTTTCAAACTGAACAAGAAAGTGAAAGAACTCGCCCGCAAGTCGGCATTGACTTACAAGGCTCAGGAGAATGCCATCGTAGTGGTAGAGGACTTCTCTTTCGATGCCCCCAAGACCAAGGAATTCGTAAACTTGCTGAAAAATTTGCAAGTTGCTGATAAAAAGTCACTTTTGGTTTTATCGGAACAAAATAAAAACGTATATTTGTCGGCCCGTAATCTTACGGGAACAAATGTGGTAACGGTTTCGGAGCTCAACACCTACAAAGTATTGGACAACAAGGCTTTGATTTTGACGGAGAGCACGGTAGCCGCTATCAATAACTTTTGATGTAAGGAGGCTTAAATATGGGAATTATTATTAAACCTATCGTAACAGAGAAAATGACGGCCATGGGCGAGAAATACAATCGCTATGGTTTCCGTGTGGACCCGAAGGCCGACAAGTTGCAAATCAAGAAAGCCGTAGAAGCGATGTACAACGTGACGGTCGTATCGGTAAACACGATGAACTATCGTGGCAAAAACAAAAGCCGCTACACCAAGACCGGTCTCATCTCGGGTAAGACGGCCGCTTATAAGAAAGCCTTGGTTACATTGAAAGAAGGAGAAACTATTGATTTTTATAGCAATATCTAATTAAACAATGGCAGTAAGAAAATTAAAGCCCACAACACCGGGGCAAAGACACAAAGTTATTGGTGCATTTGATAATATCACTGCTAGCGCGCCAGAAAAATCTCTTGTAAGAGGTGTCAGAAAATCGGGTGGTCGTAACAATGAAGGGCATCTGACGATGCGCTATATTGGCGGCGGTCACAAGAGAAAATACAGATTGATCGACTTCAAGAGAAACAAAGACGGTGTACCCGCTACTGTAAAGACGATCGAATACGACCCGAACCGTTCGGCCCGTATCGCTCTCTTGTTCTATGCAGACGGTGAAAAACGTTACATTATTGCACCCAACGGCTTGGAAGTTGGAGCAACCTTGATGTCTGGCGAAAATGCAGCTCCTGAGGTAGGAAATGCGTTGCCCTTGAAAAACATACCTATCGGTACTGTTATTCACAACATCGAGTTGCGTCCGGGTCAAGGAGCCTTCCTGGTTCGCTCGGCCGGCACGTTTGCTCAGTTGACTTCGAGAGAAGGCGATTATGCAATTATCAAATTACCTTCTGGAGAAACCAGAAAAATCCTCGCAACCTGTAAAGCCACGATCGGCAGCGTAGGAAACTCGGATCACGCCCTCGAACGCTCGGGTAAAGCCGGACGCTCGCGCTGGTTGGGCCGTCGTCCTCGCAACCGTGGTGTCGTGATGAACCCTGTAGATCACCCGATGGGTGGTGGTGAAGGTCGTGCATCAGGTGGACACCCCAGATCGAGAAAAGGCTTGTATGCAAAAGGTTTGAAGACCAGAGCTCCGAAGAAACACTCTTCGAAGTATATAATTGAAAGAAGGAAAAAGTAATCTGATAAATTGACAACAACATGAGTCGTTCATTAAAAAAAGGCCCATATATCAGTGTGAAGCTGGATAAAAAAGTTGCCGCCATGGAGGCATCAGGCAAAAAGTCTGTGATCAAAACATGGTCGCGTGCATCTATGATTTCACCCGAATTCGTAGGGCATACTTTTGCAGTACACAATGGTAATAAATTTATTCCCGTATACGTTACCGAAAACATGGTAGGCCACAAGCTCGGCGAGTTTGCTCCTACGCGTACATTCCGCGGCCATGCAGGTAACAAGAAAAAATAAGGCCTGAGGGAATGCGAGTTTTAATACAATTAAAGAATTGAAAAATGGGTGCAAGAAAAAGAGAATCAGCCAATAGAAGGAAGGAAGCTCTGAAAACTCAATATTTCGCCAAGTTGAACAATGTTCCTACCTCTCCCCGTAAAATGCGCTTGGTAGCCGATATGGTAAGAGGTATGGAGGTATTCAAAGCCTTGGGCGTATTGAAGTTCTCGAACAAGGAAGCTTCGCAAAGACTGGAAAAACTGTTGCGTTCGGCCATTGCCAACTGGGAGCAAAAGAACGAGCGCAAGGCCGAAAGCGGAGAACTGTACATCTCGACAATCTATGTAGATTGCGCAGCAATGTTGAAGCGTCTTCGTCCGGCTCCGCGAGGACGAGGTTACCGGATTCGCAAACGTTCGAATCACGTAACATTGTTTGTCGATACAATAAATAAAAACAATAACAAAAACTAATTGCTGGATGGGACAGAAAGTAAATCCGATAAGTAACCGTTTGGGAATCATCAGAGGTTGGGATTCCAATTGGTATGGCGGTAAAAACTATGGTGACAGGTTGTTGGAAGACAGCAAGATCCGGAAGTATTTGAATGCCCGTCTTGCAAAAGCCAGCGTTTCACGCATAGTTATAGAACGTACGTTGAAGTTGATCACTATTACCGTGTGCACGGCTCGTCCGGGTCTGATCATCGGTAAAGGCGGTCAAGAGGTAGACAAGCTCAAGGAAGAGTTGAAGAAGATTACCGACAAGGACGTACAGATCAATATCTACGAGGTAAAACGCCCCGAACTCGACGCCGAAATCGTGGCCAGCAACATCGCTCGCCAGATCGAAGGCAAAATCGCTTACCGTCGTGCCGTGAAGATGGCCATCGCTTCGACGATGCGCATGGGCGCCGAGGGTATCAAAGTACAAGTGTCGGGTCGTTTGAACGGTGCCGAAATGGCTCGTTCCGAAATGTACAAAGAGGGAAGAACCCCCCTGCACACATTGCGTGCCGATATTGACTATGCCTTGGTAGAAGCTCTTACGAAAGTAGGCATCATCGGTATCAAGGTTTGGATCTGCCGTGGCGAAATCTACGGAAAGAAAGACCTGGCTCCCGCGTTCACCAACAACGCCAAAGAGGCACGTGGTGGAAACGGAGGACCGAAAAAGGGCTTCAGAAAACCCAAAACTAACCGCTAAACGAAAATTGAACTATGTTACAACCGAAAAAAACTAAATTCAGAAGACAGCAAAAAGGTCGCCAAAATGGCAATGCCCAAAGAGGCAACCAGCTGGCTTTCGGCTCTTTCGGCATCAAGTCGTTAGATACGAAATGGATTACAGGTCGTCAAATCGAGGCCGCTCGTGTTGCTGTAACACGTTACATGCAACGTCAAGGTCAGATTTGGATCCGTATATTTCCCGATAAACCTATTACTAAGAAGCCGGCCGATGTACGTATGGGTAAAGGTAAAGGTAATCCCGAGGGATTCGTATTCCCCATCACGCCGGGTCGTGTTATTATCGAGGTAGAGGGTGTACCTTATGAGATCGCCAAGGAGGCTCTGCGCCTGGGTGCCCAGAAACTCCCGATTACTACTAAGTTCGTTGTTCGTCGTGACTACGACGCCAGTCAAAATGTGTAAGTTATGAAAAAAGCAGAAGTAAAAGAATTAGGCTCCAAGGAATTGCAAGAGAGATTGGATGCAGCCGTAGCCGCACTCAACCAGATGGAGATCAACCACAGCATCTCGCCGTTGGACAGTCCTGCTAAAATAACTCACGAACGCAGGATGATTGCGCGCATGAAAACCGAGTTGCGCAAACGTGAACTTAATAAAAAATAATCAGCCACATATCTAAGATGGAAAGTAGAAATTTAAGAAAAGAGAGAGTCGGTGTGGTTTCCAGCAACAAGATGGAAAAGACGGTTACCGTGACCGTGAAATGGAAAGAGAAACACCCGATCTATGGTAAATTCGTGAACAAGACGAAGAAATACCATGCTCATGACGAGAAGAACGAATGCAACATCGGTGATACCGTGCGGCTGATGGAGACTCGTCCTTTGAGCAAAACAAAGAGATGGAGAGTAGTAGAAATCATCGAAAGAGCTAAGTAATTATGATACAACAAGAATCAAGACTTACAGTAGCTGATAACAGCGGAGCTAAGGAAGCTCTTTGTATTCGCGTGTTGGGTGGTACCGGCCGTCGCTATGCGTCGGTAGGCGACGTGATTGTCGTAGCGATCAAAAGCGCTATCCCCTCGAGCGATGTGAAAAAAGGCGCCGTATCGAAAGCCATTATCGTGCGCACGAAAAAGGAAATCCGTCGTCAAGACGGCTCGTATATCCGCTTCGACGACAATGCCTGTGTATTGTTGAACAATGCGGGTGAGTTGCGCGGTAGCCGTATCTTTGGCCCGGTAGCCCGTGAGCTGCGTGCCGTAAATATGAAAATCGTGTCGTTGGCACCCGAAGTACTTTAATCGAATAAAGCGAAAGATTAAATGAGCAAGTTACATATCAAAAAGGGAGATACAGTCTATGTAAACGCCGGTGAAGACAAAGGCAAGACCGGTCGTGTACTGAGCGTGTTGGTAAAAGAGCAACGTGCCATCGTAGAAGGTATCAACATGGTATCGAAGAGTACCAAACCCAATGCCAAAAACCCCCAGGGAGGTATAGTGAAGAAAGAAGCTCCTATTCATATTTCGAACTTGAATCCTCTGGATCCGAAGAGCGGAAAAGCTACCCGTATCGGCCGGAAGAAAAATGAAGCAGGCGTTTCAGTACGTTATTCCAAAAAATCAGGAGAGGAGATTAAGTAATGAACAACACCGCAAATCTGAAGAAAGAATATCTTGAAAGAATCGTGCCCGCCTTGCAGAAGGAGTTCAACTACTCGTCGATCATGCAGGTGCCTGTTTTGAAAAAGATCGTGATCAATCAAGGTCTTGGCGAAGCAACGGCCGACAAGAAAATCATCGAAACCGCCATCAACGAGTTGACGGCCATCACCGGTCAGAAAGCAGTGGCAACCCTCTCGCGCAAGGATATCTCGAATTTCAAGCTGCGTAAGAAGATGCCCATCGGTGTGATGGTAACCCTCCGTCACGAGCGCATGTACGAGTTCCTGGAGCGTCTGGTACGCGTGTCTCTTCCCCGTATCCGCGACTTCAAAGGTATCGAAAGCAAACTCGATGGACGAGGCAACTACACCCTCGGAATTCAGGAGCAAATCATTTTCCCTGAAATAAATATCGATAGTATTACCAAAATTATGGGAATGAATATTACCTTTGTAACCTCAGCCAAAACCGACGAGGAAGGGTATGCTCTTCTCAAAGCATTTGGCTTACCTTTTAAAAACGCAAAAAAAGACTAAGATATGGCAAAAGAATCGATGAAAGCTCGTGAAGTGAAGAGAGCCAAGCTGGTTGCCAAATATGCCGAAAAGAAAAAACAACTCAAGGCAGAAGGCAATTACGAGGCCCTTCAACTGCTGCCGAAAAACGCATCGCGTGTACGTCTGCACAACCGTTGCAAGATCACCGGTCGTCCCAAAGGATACATCCGTCAGTTTGGGATTTCCCGTATACAATTCCGCGAAATGGCTTCGGCAGGTCTTATCCCGGGTGTAAAGAAAGCAAGCTGGTAATTATTTTTAGTGTTAAATATTGTCCGGAGACTCCGGATCAATTTAAACAAATTTTTATATGACAGATCCAATAGCAGATTATCTGACAAGATTGAGAAACGCCATCAAAGCTCATCACAGAGTAGTTGAAGTGCCTTCCTCGAGATTGAAAAAAGAAATCACGAAAATCCTTTTTGAAAAAGGCTACATTCTCAATTACAAGTTTGTAGAAGACGGTCCCCGAGGCACCATCAAGATTGCCTTGAAGTACGACCCCGTAAACAAAGTGAGCGCAATCCAAAAGCTGATTCGTGTATCGAGTCCGGGTTTGCGCCGTTATACCGGCTACAAAGACATGCCGCGTGTATTGAACGGTTTGGGTATTGCAATTCTCTCCACCTCGAAAGGCGTGATGACCAACAAAGAGGCCAGCGACCTGAAGATCGGCGGTGAGGTATTATGTTACATTTACTAATTAAAAGGAGGTATATATTATGTCAAGAATAGGAAAATTGCCCATAGTAGTACCCGCCGGAGTTACCGTTACTATCTCCGGAAATGAGGTAAAGGTAAAAGGACCCAAAGGGGAGCTGTCGCAGACCGTATCGCCCGAAATTAAAGTTGAAATGGTAGACGGGGCTATCCACGTGACCCGGCCTAATGATGAGAAACAAACCCGTGCCCTCCACGGTCTCTACCGTGCTCTTATCCACAACATGGTGGTAGGTGTTTCCGAAGGGTATAAGAAAGAGATGGAACTGGTGGGCGTAGGCTACCGTGCCCAAAGCCAAGGCCAGGTGCTCGAGCTCTCGCTGGGCTACTCGCACGCCATCTTCTTGAGACTTCCTGCCGAAATCAAGGTAGAAGCCAAATCGGAGAGAAACAAAAACCCGTTGATTATTCTCGAATCGTGCGACAAGCAACTGATCGGCCAGGTATGTGCCAAGATTCGTTCGCTGCGCAAGCCCGAACCTTACAAGGGTAAAGGTATCAAGTTCGTTGGCGAGGTAATCCGTAGAAAATCGGGTAAATCGGCAGGTGCCAAATAATCATTAAACAGGTATTATCATGACAACGAAGATAGAAAGAAGACTCAAAATCAAAACCCGCATACGCGGTAAAGTTTCCGGCACGGCCGAGCGTCCCCGTATGACGGTGTTTAGAAGCAATAAGCAAATATATGTGCAATTGGTCGATGACCTCACCGGCAGAACTCTTGCCGCCGCCTCGTCCAGAGGCATGGAAGCCGCTCCCAAAAAAGAGATGGCTGCCAAGGTAGGTGAAGCTATCGCCAAGAAAGCACAGGAAGCCGGTATTACCACGGTTGTATTTGACCGCAACGGTTACCTGTATCATGGGAGAGTAAAAGAATTAGCTGATGCTGCCCGCAACGGTGGCCTTAAATTTTAATCGTCATGACAGGAAAAATAAATAGAGTAAAATCGACAAACGACATCGAGTTGAAAGACCGTCTGGTTGCCATCAACCGTGTAACGAAAGTAACCAAAGGTGGCCGTACGTTCAGCTTCTCGGCTATTGTCGTAGTGGGCAACGAAGCCGGTATCGTAGGCTGGGGCCTGGGTAAAGCGAGCGAGGTAACTACCGCAATCGCCAAAGGTGTGGAAGCTGCCAAGAAGAACCTGGTGAAAGTACCGGTTCTCAAAGGTACCATCCCCCACGATCAGCTGGCCAAATTCGGCGGTGCCCTCGTATATATCAAACCTGCTTCTCCGGGTACCGGAGTAAAGGCCGGTGGTGCCATGCGTGCCGTGCTTGAGAGCGTAGGTATTACCGACGTGCTGGCCAAATCGAAAGGTTCGTCCAACCCCCACAACCTGGTGAAAGCCACGATTGCTGCCTTGTGCGAACTGAGAGATGCGGCTACCGTAGCTCAAAACAGAGGTATCTCTGTAGAAAAAGTCTTTAAAGGTTAATACGGAGGAGAAGCAATGGAAAAGATAAAGATCAAACAAGTAAAGAGCCGCATCAACTGCCCCGCTGTACAGAAGAAGACACTTGATGCACTGGGCTTGAGAAAACTCAACCATGTCGTAGAACACGACGCTACCCCCCAAATCCTGGGTATGGTAGAGAAGGTAAAACACCTGGTGAAAGTAGTTGAGTAATTTTATCCATCGATTAAAAAAAAGTAACAATATGGACTTGAGTAATTTAAAACCCGCCGAAGGGTCAACCAAAACAAGAAAGAGAATCGGTCGCGGACCGGGTTCGGGTTTGGGTGGAACTTCTACCAGAGGTCATAAAGGAGCAAAGTCGCGTTCGGGTTACAAACGCAAAATCGGTTTCGAGGGTGGTCAGATGCCTCTCCAACGCCGTGTTCCGAAATTTGGCTTCAAGAATATAAATCGTGTAGAATACAAAGACATCAACCTCGAGGCTCTGCAATCGCTGGCCGATAGCCAGAAATTGGAGAAGATCGACATCGAAACACTTGTGGCTGCCGGATTTATTTCTTCGAATCAGTTAGTGAAAATTCTTGGTAAAGGTGCTCTTACGGCCAAATTGGAAGTTTGCGCTCACGCATTCTCCAAAACTGCCGAAGCTGCTATCGTTGCCGCAGGTGGAACAGTAGTCAAACTCTAATACAATGAGAGCAATAGAAACTATAAAAAACATTTGGAAAATCGAAGACCTCCGCAAACGTATCATCACCACTATCCTGCTGGTGCTGGTATACCGCGTGGGGTCATACGTCGTGCTTCCGGGTATCGATCCTGCCAATCTGGATGCCTTGCGCAACCAGACGAGCAAGGGTCTGATGCAGTTGCTCGATATGTTTTCGGGAGGTGCATTCTCCAACGCTTCGATTTTTGCCTTGGGAATTATGCCTTATATCACCGCCTCGATTGTGATTCAATTGCTGGGTATGGTGATGCCCTCGTTCCAGAAGCTGCAACGCGAAGGCGAGAGCGGTCGTACGAAACTTAACCAATACACCCGCTATTTGACCGTTATCATTCTGCTCCTGCAAGGTCCCGCCTACTTGGTGAACCTGAAAGTACAGATGGGTTCGGCCTTATTCCCCTCCGGTTGGTTGTTTATAGTTTCTTCTACAATCGTGCTTGCTGCCGGTAGTATGTTTATCATGTGGCTGGGCGAACGTATCACCGACAAAGGTATCGGTAACGGTATTTCGTTTATCATCCTGGTCGGTATCATCGCCCGTCTGCCGCTGGCTTTCGCCGCCGAGTTTACCAGCCGTCTGGCTTCGAAACAAGGTGGTTTGGTGATGTTTCTGGTCGAGATCGTCTTCCTGCTGGCCGTTATCGCCGCAGCAATTCTGCTCGTACAAGGCACCCGGAAAGTCCCCGTACAATACGCCAAACGTATTGTGGGTAACAAACAGTACGGCGGCGCTCGCCAGTATATCCCCTTGAAGGTCAACACGGCCGGTGTGATGCCTATCATCTTTGCCCAGGCCATCATGTTTATCCCCATCACCATTGCCGGGTTCAGCGTGACCAACGCAAGTTCGTTCTGGCAATCGTTCATGTCGATGACGGGATTCTGGTATAACTTCGTGTTTGCATTCCTTATCATCGTCTTCACCTACTTCTATACGGCAATCACCGTGCAACCCACGCAGATGGCCGAGGATATGAAACGCAACAACGGCTTTATTCCCGGTGTGAAACCCGGTAAGAAGACTGCCGACTACCTCGACTCGATCATGTCGAGAATCACGTTGCCCGGTTCTATCTTCCTGGCTATCGTGGCTATCATGCCGGCCTTTGCCCAGATTTGCGGTGTAAGCGCCGAGTTCTCTCAGTTCTTCGGCGGAACGTCGCTGCTCATTCTGGTAGGTGTAGTGTTGGATACTTTGCAACAAATCGAAAGCCATTTGATGATGCGCCATTACGACGGTCTGATGAAATCGGGCCGCATTAAAGGTCGTAGCGGAGCTTATTAAAACAAGGAGTATAGATAATGATTTATCTTAAAACGGACGAAGAGATAGAGTTGATGCGGGAGAGTAATCTCTTGGTGGGCATGACCCTGGGCGAAATGGCCAAGTGGGTAGCCCCCGGGATTACCACCCTCCGGCTCGACAAGATAGCCGAGGAGTTCATTCGGGATCACGGGGCCGAACCCGGGTTCCTGGGTTACGCCGGCTATCCCAACTCTCTTTGCATCTCGGTCAACGAGGTAATTGTACACGGCATTCCCAACAGCTACGCCCTGCGCGAGGGCGACATCGTGTCGATCGACTGCGGCGTAGTGAAAAACGGCTTCAACGGCGATTCGGCCTATACCTTCTGTGTAGGTGAGGTTGCCCCCGAAGTGAAACAGCTGCTCAAGACCACCAAAGAGTCGCTCTATCTGGGCATCGAGCACGCTGTCGAGGGAAAACGCATAGGCGATATTGGCCATGCCATCCAAACCTATTGCGAAGCTCGTGGTTATTCTGTAGTGAGGGAGTTGTGCGGACACGGTGTAGGCAAGCACCTGCACGAAGAGCCCAATGTCCCCAATTACGGACGTCCCGGTACCGGCCCGCTGCTCAAGAACGGCATGTGTATTGCCATCGAGCCCATGATCAACCTGGGTTCACGCAATATCGTCATCGAGCGCGATGGTTGGACTACCCGCACACGCGATCGCAAACCCGCTGCTCACTTCGAGCACACGATAGCAATCAAAGGAGGGAAGGCCGATATACTCTCTTCGTTTGAATATGTAGAGCAAGTTTTAGGAGACAAATCAATTTAACTATAATTTATGGCGAAGCAAGCTGCAATAGAACAAGATGGTGTAATCGTGGAGGCATTGTCGAATGCCATGTTCCGCGTAGAGTTGGAAAACGGGCATGAGATAACCGCCCATATCTCGGGAAAGATGCGTATGCACTTCATCAAGATACTCCCGGGTGATAAGGTGCGGATCGAAATGTCGCCCTATGATTTGACCAAAGGAAGAATTGCTTTTAGATATAAATAAAAAACAACAATATGAAAGTAAGAGCATCATTGAAAAAACGTACGCCCGATAGCAAGATCGTGAGAAGACACGGCCGTTTGTACGTAATTAACAAGAAAAATCCTAAGTATAAACAACGTCAAGGATAAATTTATTATTATTTTTGCAAATTAAAAGATTCTAATATATGGCAATAAGAATTGTTGGTGTAGACCTGCCGCAAAATAAGAGAGGAGAGATCGCCTTGACCTATATCTATGGTATCGGTCGTAGCGCGGCTAATTCCATTTTGAGTAAAGCCGGCATTGACAAAGACATCAAAGTGAAAGATTGGACCGACGACCAGTCGGCAAAAGTACGTGAAATCATCAGTACCGAGTATAAGGTGGAGGGTGACCTTCGTACCGAAATACAGCTGAACATCAAACGTCTGATGGACATCGGTTGCTACCGGGGTATCCGTCACCGTATCGGTTTGCCTGTGAGAGGCCAGAGCACCAAGAACAACGCTCGTACGCGTAAAGGTAAAAAGAAAACCGTTGCAAATAAGAAAAAAGCTACTAAATAATAAGTAAGTATGGCAAAAAAAACAGTCGCAGCAAAGAAGAGGGTTGTAAAGGTTGATGCCGTTGGCCAGGCCCATATCCATTCTTCGTTCAACAACATTATTGTAACACTTGCCAACAGCGAAGGTCAGGTGATTTCGTGGTCGTCGGCAGGTAAAATGGGCTTCAGAGGCTCTAAGAAAAATACTCCTTACGCCGCTCAAATGGCCGCACAAGATTGTGCAAAAGTGGCTTATGACCTGGGCTTGAGGAAAGTGAAAGCCTATGTAAAAGGCCCCGGAAACGGTCGTGAATCGGCTGTAAGAACTATTCATGGCGCTGGTATCGAAGTAACCGAGATTATCGATGTAACTCCGCTGCCGCACAATGGTTGTCGTCCTCCTAAGAGAAGAAGAGTTTAATTTTTCTTTATTTGTAAACAGAGAATCCCGAACAGTGAATAAGATTGCATAATAATCCTCTCTGCAATCGCGGCTGCACTCTTCTCGGTTCGCAATATTTAATAATTAAAAAATTTTAGAAATGGCAAGATATACCGGACCTAGAACAAAAATCGCTCGTAAATTTGGCGAAGCTATTTTTGGCCCCGATAAAGTTCTTACGAAAAAGAACTATCCCCCGGGACAACACGGCATCAACAAGAGAAGAAAAACTTCCGAGTATGGCGTTCAGCTTCGTGAAAAGCAAAAAGCCAAATACACTTACGGTGTATTGGAAAAACAATTTAGAAACCTCTTCGAGAAGGCTTCTCGTACCAAAGGTGTGAAGGGTGAAGTGCTCCTTCAACTGCTCGAAGCTCGTCTCGACAACGTGGTATTCCGTTTGGGCATCGCCCCCACGCGTGCCGCTGCCCGTCAGCTCGTGCTGCACCGTCACATTGTTGTCGACGGCAAAGTGGTGAATATCCCGTCGTATTCGGTAAAACCGGGTCAAGTAGTTGGCGTTCGTGAGAAAGCCAAATCGCTCGAGGTTATAGCCGATGCACTTGCTGGATTCAATCACAGCAAATATCCTTGGTTAGAGTGGGACGAGAGCTTGAAGAGCGGTAAATTGTTGCATTTGCCCGAAAGAGCCGATATCCCTGAAAACATTAAAGAACAGTTGATCGTTGAGTTGTATTCTAAACAATAATTGATTCCATGGCGATATTAGCATTTCAAAAACCCGATAAAGTATTAATGCTGGAAGCGGACAATTTTTTCGGTAAATTCGAATTTCGTCCGTTGGAGCCCGGCTACGGTGTTACCGTGGGTAACGCCTTGCGCCGTATCCTCCTTTCCTCGCTTGAAGGTTTTGCGATTACGTCGATTCGTATCGATGGCGTAAAGCATGAGTTTTCTACGATTCCCGGTGTGATCGAGGACGTGACAAACGTGATTCTGAATCTCAAAAAGGTTCGTTTCAAACAGGTCGTTGAAGAAATCGAGAATGAAAAAGTAACCATTACTGTTTCGGGTACGGACGTGTTCAAGGCAGGTGACATCGGTAAATCGCTTACCGGTTTCGAAGTTTTGAACCCCGATTTGGTTATTTGCCATTTGGATTCAAGCGCAAGTTTTCAAATAGATATCACCATCAACAAAGGCCGTGGCTATGTTCCCGCCGATGAGAACCGCAACCCCGCCGACGATGTGAATGTAATTCCTATCGATTCGATCTATACCCCGATTCGGAATGTGAAATATTCTGTTGAAAATTTCCGCGTAGAACAGAAAACGGACTACGAAAAACTGATTCTTGAGATTACAACCGATGGTTCCATTCACCCCAAAGAGGCGTTGAAAGAGGCTGCCAAAATCTTGATTTACCACTTCATGTTGTTCTCTGACGAGAAAATCACGCTCGAGACCAACGATGCCGATGGTAATGAAGAGTTCGACGAGGAAGTATTGCACATGCGCCAGTTGCTCAAAACCAAACTGGTCGACATGGACTTGTCGGTACGCGCCCTCAACTGCTTGAAGTCGGCCGATGTCGAGACCCTTGGCGATCTGGTGGTATTCAACAAGACCGATTTGTTGAAGTTCCGCAACTTCGGTAAGAAATCGCTCACCGAGCTCGATGAGCTCTTGGCCAACTTGAACCTTTCGTTCGGAATGGATATCTCGAAATATAAATTAGATAAAGAGTAAAACGATGAGACATAATAAGAAATTCAACCACTTGGGTCGTACCAAAGCTCACCGCGACGCTATGTTGTCCAATATGGCTACTTCTTTGATTCTCCACAAAAGAATCTTCACCACGTTGGCCAAAGCCAAAGCGCTGAGAATGTATGTCGAGCCCCTGATCAATCGTGCCAAAGAAGATACTACCGCTTCGCGTCGTGTAGTATTCCGCTACTTGCAGAGCAAACAGGCTGTTACCGAACTGTTCAAAGAGATCTCGGTTAAGATTGCCGACCGTCCCGGAGGATATACCCGTATCTTGAAAACGGGCAACCGTTTGGGCGACAACGCCGTTACTTGTATGATCGAGCTCGTTGACTACAACGAAAACATGCTCAAAGAGAAAGCCGCTAAGAAAGCAACTCGTACCCGTCGTTCGAAAAAGAGCGCCGCTCCTGCTGCTGCCGAGGCTGCTGCTCCCGCTGCTGAAGCTCCTGCAACTCCGGCCGCCGAGGCCCCTGCTGCCGAGGAAAAAGCTGCAGAATAAGAGGATCGATTTATTGCTATATAGTAAAAAGCTCTCCGAGTGTTCGGGGGGCTTTTTATTTTTCTGTCGGGGTGGTAGTGCTTGTCAGGGAAACGGCTGTAGAGATAGGGGCAGACAGTCTTGTCGGGTTTGGGGAGAGGCTGTTGTATAGGATTATTTGGCGGTCATTCGACGGTTGTATGGGGCATTTGCCGACGTTTGGGTGGCGGCTTTGGGGTGATTGGTCTTACGGATATAGGACTAAAACAAGGGCCATACCACCCCGACGTAACGGTTCGGCAGGTACAGCCCTTTGTGGCGGAATCGGTCTCCGTGAGGGAGACCGATTGCAATCGATTATTTCACGATTACCTTTTGCGTAGTTTGTCCCACACGGGCTATGTAGATGCCCGGTGTCAACGACAGGCGATATTCGGGAGCCGCTATCGTCTGCTGGGTCACGAGGCGGCCGTCGATGGTAAATACCTTTACTTGTTTGTTGTCGGCTCCGGCGATAATCATTTCGCTTTGGCCGCCGGCAATGAATACCGAGGCCGATGTGGCTGTTTCGATAGCACTGGCGCCATAGTTGTCGATGCGCAGGTTGTCGATAAAGATATAGGGATAGAGTGCGTGGAGCGAGGTGAACTCCAGTTGTATGGTCTGGCTTTTGTAAGCCTCGAGCGAAGCCTCTACCTTCAGCCATCCCTCTTGGTCGCCGAGGTCGCAAATCTGGAACGATTTTACCTCCTGTGCAGTTCCGTTGGCGATTGCAGAAACCCTCAACGTATTGATGTCGCGATCTTCACCATCTACGATATTGTAGGTATAGAAGGTAAGTGTCGGAGTTTCGAGACCGCTCAAGTCTATTTTGCCGGTTATGAAGGTAGCCGAGTCTTGCAGGTAGGAGCCCTCCGAGCCGAAAAAGCCGTTGTCGCCATCTTGCGATTCGATGCCCGTTTCGTTGGTAAATCCTTTCCAGGTGGCCAGATTGTCGCTGTAAAGTCCTATGATAGTAGCCGGTGTTCCGTTGGCAAATGATTCGACGAACGGGGTTGCATAGGCCGGACCGAGAGGCAGCAACGGGGAGTTCATAAAGTCTGAGATACCGCCTCGGGTCTCGGCTACGAGGGCATATTGCACAAACGATTGTGTCGACACGTCGTCGGTCGCCTGGAAGGTATAGGAGTCGCCGGTAATACCGTCGAACAGGAGTGTGGCCAGGCCGTCGCCGCCGTAGATGCGGTAGGTCACGAAGGCCGGGTCGAGTGTGTTGTTGCGGATGTCGGTGGTAACGGGTGTCCATTTCAGAATCACCTCACCCGGTTTGCTCCCTTCGGTCAGGCTGATTCCGGTGGGATTGGAGGGTTCCAGCACTCCTACGAAGGCGCTTGTTTCGATGGCGGGACTTTCGCCCGAACCGTTCACGGCAATGGCCGAGTAGGTGTAGCGCGAGCATTCGGGCACTTCGTCGACATAGGTAAGTTCTGCTCCGGGAGCCGGGGAGTCAAAGGTGTGTATGAGGCTGTCGTTGCGCATGAGGCGAACACTCTCGAGGCTCTCGAGGGCATCGCCGTTCAGGTCGAGGGTGGGGGCGGTGAGGGCGATGTCGGCCTTTAACTCACCATTGGTGCGGGTAGTTGCTGTCAAGTCCGACGGAGCAGCCGGAGCCGAGGCCCCTTTGGCTTCGCCCACACTCAGGTTTTTCAGACTGATCGAGAGCATATCGGCATCGCTGCACCCGTGTATGCCGATATAGTAGGTACCGCTTTCGCTCGGTGAGAGGGTGCCGCTGTAACTCTTGTAGACGGTGTGTGCGACCTGCATTTTTTCGATGATGGTCTCGGTCATGGATTCGGGAGTATTCTCTTTGCCATACATCACCTCAAAGCTCTCGTTGTAAGAGCCGCTTCCGGTCATTACTTCAATCGAGAAGTTGTAGATTTTTCCCCCTTCGAGGGCCAGAGCCGGGGTTATCAGCCAGTCATTCATGGCCTCATTCGAGTTGTACGAGATTTGAACCGATCCCAGATAGGGGCCCCAGGTTACTCCGTCGTTGTTTACATCGACAATGGTGTAGTCGTTTACGAAAGCATCGTTAGCGAAACTCTCCGCGTAGGGCGGTGTTATTGGTTCGGTTGCGGCTTGCGGTTGAGCAACTGTTGCCAGCGAGAAGGTAGCACATAGCAAAAGTGTAGAAATTTTCATGCGATGAATTTTCATACAGTTTACGGTTTAAGGGTTAGTATTAAGATATTTTGGTTTAGTGTATAATGGATTTGAAGCCTATCTGCACATCTTTTCTACAAATGTATACACATGCAGAGGCAAACGGTTTTGTCGTATAGTTAATAATTGTCAAACAATCCTCCTCCGATAGGGAAAAGTAGAGTAAGGAATGTTCTGTATAAATCACCAATTAAATCAAATGGATATGGAAAAGATTGCAAACATTCAAGCTCGGGAGATTCTCGATTCACGAGGTAACCCCACGGTCGAAGTCGATGTAGTGCTTGATTCGGGTGTTAGAGGCCGTGCCGCTGTTCCTTCGGGCGCATCGACCGGGGCACATGAGGCCCTCGAATTGCGCGACGGCGATAAATCGCGCTATGGTGGAAAAGGTGTGCAGAAGGCTGTGCATCATGTCAACGATGTGATTGCAAAAGCTCTCAAAGGGGCCGACCCTTTCGAGCAGAGTCGTATCGACCGGCAGCTGATCGACCTCGACGGTACCCCCTCGAAGTCGAAGCTGGGAGCCAATGCCATCCTGGGTGTCTCCCTGGCTGTGGCCAAAGCGGCTGCCGCTCAATTGGGTATCCCTCTGTATCGTTATATCGGTGGGGCCGATACCTATGTGATGCCCGTCCCCATGATGAATATCATCAACGGCGGCTCGCATTCCGATGCTCCTATTGCTTTTCAAGAGTTTATGATTCGTCCCGTAGGGGCATCCTCTTTTAAGGAGGGGTTGCGCATGGGGGCCGAGGTGTTCCAGGCCTTGAAGAAGGTGCTGCATGGCAAAGGGTTGAGTACCGCCGTGGGCGACGAAGGAGGCTTTGCCCCTGCCTTGCCGGGTACCGAGGCTGCCATCGAGACCATACTCGATGCCGTGAACCAGGCCGGCTATATGCCGGGGCGCGATGTGCGCATTGCTCTCGACTGTGCGTCGTCCGAGTTTTATGTCGATGGACTCTACGACTATACGCGTTTCGAGGGACCCGGAGGTGTCAAGCGCACGACTCAACAGCAGGCCGAATACCTGCAAGACCTTATCATGCGCTATCCTATCGACTCGATCGAGGACGGCATGAGCGAAGACGATTGGGAAGGTTGGCGTCTCCTCACCGATTTGATTGGCGACAAGTGTCAGCTCGTAGGCGACGACCTCTTTGTGACCAATGTCGACTACCTGGCCGAGGGTATTCGCAAGCATTGCGCCAACTCCATATTGGTAAAACTTAATCAGATAGGCACCCTTACCGAGACGCTTCGGGCCGTACAGTTGGCGCAGCGCAACGGGTACACGGCTGTCATCTCGCACCGTTCGGGCGAGACCGAAGATGCCACTATTGCCGATATTGCCGTAGCGACCAATGCCGGGCAGATAAAAACCGGGTCGCTCAGCCGTTCCGACCGCATGGCCAAATACAATCAACTGCTCCGTATCGAGGAGGAGCTGGGTAGCGTAGCCCAATATGGTTATAAAACGATTGTCTAATTCCGCTCTGTTTTCGTTCCGGGGAGGCAGGCTTTTGGCATAGTCGCAAAAATCGCGAAAAAAAAGTTTGTTTATAACGGAGTGAAAATGGGGAAGTTGAGAGAAAAGTATGTTTTATAGCATAAAAAAGTCCTCAAAAAATTTGGAGGGAATATATAAAAACGCCTACCTTTGCATCGCTTTTCGAAAGAACACCGGGTCAACCGGAGCGAAAACGGAGGGCACAGTTCATTGACAAGACTGAAAAGAAGCAAGTGTAGTACAAGAGAAAAGAGAGAACGAAGTCAATTCGGCCAGGAGTCCTTCGAAGGTATAAAATAAGAAAAACAAGATATACAACGAAGAGTTTGATCCTGGCTCAGGATGAACGCTAGCGACAGGCCTAACACATGCAAGTCGAGGGGCAGCGCGGAGGTAGCAATACTTCTGGCGGCGACCGGCGCACGGGTGAGTAACACGTATGCAATCTGCCTGTAACAGGGGGATAACCCGGAGAAATCCGGCCTAATACCCCATAACGACGAGATCTCGCATGGGGATTCGTCTAAAGAGAGCAATCTTGGTTACAGATGAGCATGCGGTCCATTAGCCAGTTGGCGGGGTAACGGCCCACCAAAGCGACGATGGATAGGGGTTCTGAGAGGAAGGTCCCCCACATTGGAACTGAGACACGGTCCAAACTCCTACGGGAGGCAGCAGTGAGGAATATTGGTCAATGGTCGGCAGACTGAACCAGCCAAGTCGCGTGAAGGAAGACGGCCCTAAGGGTTGTAAACTTCTTTTGTCGGAGAGTAAAGGTCTTCACGAGTGGAGATTTGCAAGTATCCGAAGAAAAAGCATCGGCTAACTCCGTGCCAGCAGCCGCGGTAATACGGAGGATGCGAGCGTTATCCGGATTTATTGGGTTTAAAGGGTGCGTAGGCGGCATGACAAGTCAGCGGTGAAATGCCCGGGCTTAACCCGGGAGCTGCCGTTGAAACTGTCGAGCTAGCGTGCACAAGAGGTAGGCGGAATGCGTGGTGTAGCGGTGAAATGCATAGATATCACGCAGAACCCCGATTGCGAAGGCAGCCTACTAGGGTGCAACGGACGCTGAAGCACGAAAGCGTGGGTATCGAACAGGATTAGATACCCTGGTAGTCCACGCAGTAAACGATGAATACTAACTGTTTGCGATATAATGTAAGTGGTACAGCGAAAGCGTTAAGTATTCCACCTGGGGAGTACGCCGGCAACGGTGAAACTCAAAGGAATTGACGGGGGCCCGCACAAGCGGAGGAACATGTGGTTTAATTCGATGATACGCGAGGAACCTTACCCGGGCTCAAACGCAGGGGGAATATGGGTGAAAGCCCATAGCCGGCAACGGCCGCCTGCGAGGTGCTGCATGGTTGTCGTCAGCTCGTGCCGTGAGGTGTCGGCTTAAGTGCCATAACGAGCGCAACCCCTATTGACAGTTACTAACGGGTCAAGCCGAGGACTCTGTCGAGACTGCCGGCGCAAGCCGCGAGGAAGGTGGGGATGACGTCAAATCAGCACGGCCCTTACGTCCGGGGCGACACACGTGTTACAATGGCAGGTACAGAAGGCAGCCAACCAGCAATGGTGAGCGAATCCCAAAAACCTGTCTCAGTTCGGATTGGAGTCTGCAACTCGACTCCATGAAGCTGGATTCGCTAGTAATCGCGCATCAGCCATGGCGCGGTGAATACGTTCCCGGGCCTTGTACACACCGCCCGTCAAGCCATGGAAGCCGGGAGTACCTGAAGCATGCAACCGCAAGGAGCGTACGAAGGTAATACCGGTAACTGGGGCTAAGTCGTAACAAGGTAGCCGTACCGGAAGGTGCGGCTGGAACACCTCCTTTCTGGAGAAGAGACACCAAAAAGAGGCCGAAGAGAAAGGTTCTCGACTCTTGAACGCACTGCTTCTTTTCATTCATATATAAAAGGAAACAGAGACACCCGCCAGGGCACGATTTGAGACAGTCCTATAGCTCAGTTGGTTAGAGCGCTACACTGATAATGTAGAGGTCGGCAGTTCAAATCTGCCTGGGACTACACCGACTCTCAAGCGAAAGCAACCGAAAAGGAAGCTGAACAGAAAGAAGAGAGTAAAGTGGTAGCGGGGGGATTAGCTCAGCTGGCTAGAGCACCTGCTTTGCAAGCAGGGGGTCAACGGTTCGAATCCGTTATTCTCCACAGAAGATCCTTGACATGTTGGGAAAAAAGAGAACAAGAGCACGAAGCAAACCATATCAACCCAAAACGACAGCTCTTCATTAGTGAAGAGAAGCCGCAAGAAAGTAAGAAAGGGCGCATGGGGGATGCCTAGGCTCTCGGAGGCGAAGAAGGACGTGATAAGCTGCGAAAAGTTACGGAGAGGCGCAAATAGCCCGTGACCCGTAAATCTCCGAATGGGGCAACCCAGTCAGCAATGACTATACCGCATGGCGGTAGGCAAACGCGGGGAACTGAAACATCTAAGTACCCGCAGGAAGAGAAAATAACAATGATTCCGCAAGTAGTGGCGAGCGAACGCGGAAGAGCCCAAACCGACGATGTTACGGCACCGTCGGGGTAGAAGGATCCATGACAAAGACAAGACCGAGCATAGCAGAATACGATGGAAATCGTAGCCATAGAGGGTGACAGTCCCGTAAGCGAAATGCGAAGGAAGTCGAATGGACACCTGAGTAACCCAGGACACGAGAAATCCGGGGCGAATCTGCGGGGACCATCCCGTAAGGCTAAATACTCCCGAGAGACCGATAGCGAACCAGTACTGTGAAGGAAAGGTGAAAAGAACCTCGAACAGAGGAGTGAAAAAGACCCTGAAACCATGCGCCTACAAGCGGTCGGAGCACGAAAGTGTGACGGCGTGCCTTTTGCATAATGAACCTACGAGTTACTGTTGCTGGCGAGGTTAAGCGATTCAGTCGCGGAGCCGAAGCGAAAGCAAGTCCGAACAAGGCGTACAGTCAACAGCAGTAGACGCGAAACCAAGTGATCTACCCTTGGTCAGGTTGAAGGTTGGGTAACACCAACTGGAGGACCGCACTGATAAGCGTTGAAAAGCTTACGGATGAACTGAGGGTAGGAGTGAAAGGCCAATCAAACTTGGAGATAGCTCGTACTCCCCGAAATGCATTTAGGTGCAGCCTCGGGCAAGAATGGCAGAGGTAGAGCGACTGATAAGATGCGAGGGCTTCACCGCCTATCAAGTCTTGACAAACTCCGAATACTGCCATTTGTTACCCGGGAGTGAGGGCATGGGTGCTAAGGTCCATGTCCGAAAGAGGAACAACTCAGACCACCAGCTAAGGTCCCGAAATAAGGGCTAAGTTGAACAAACGAAGTAAAACTGCAGAGACAGCTAGGATGTTGGCTTGGAAGCAGCCATTCATTTAAAGAGTGCGTAACAGCTCACTAGTCGAGGAGTTTTGCATGGATAATAATCGGGCATAAGCCCTTTACCGAAGCTGTGGATGTCGTAAGACGTGGTAGGGGAGCATTCCGTCGGCGGCGAAGGTCAGCCTCGAGGCTGGCTGGAGCTTACGGAAAAGCAAATGTAGGTATAAGTAACGATAAAGGGGGCGAGAAACCCCCTCGCCATAAGACTAAGGATTCCTGATCAACGCTAATCGGATCAGGGTAAGTCGGGACCTAAGGCAAAGCCGAACGGCGCAGCCGATGGAAGAAACGGTCAAGATTCCGTTACTGGTATAAGGAGCGACGTGGAGACGGAGAAGTGACACACCCGCCTGCTGACGGAATAGCAGGTTAAAGGAGGTAGGTATACGTGACCCAGGCAAATCCGGGTCGTGTGCCGAAACTGACAGTATCGAGAGCCCCCGGGCAATCGAATAGCGGTGGTAAGCAGGCTCCCGAGAAAATCCGCTAAGCATATTCTTATATCACCCGTACTCCAAACGGACACACGTAGTCGGGTAGAATATACCAAGGCGCTCGAAAGATTCACGGTTAAGGAACTAGGCAAATTGACCCTGTAACTTCGGGAAAAAGGGTCCCCAGTAAGATGGGGCGCAGAGAATAGGTCCAGGCAACTGTTTAACAAAAACACAGGGCTGTGCAAAATTTAAAGATGAAGTATACAGCCTGACACCTGCCCGGTGCCGGAAGGTTAAGAGGAGACGTCATCGCAAGAGAAGCGTTGAATTGAAGCCCCGGTAAACGGCGGCCGTAACTATAACGGTCCTAAGGTAGCGAAATTCCTTGTCGGGTAAGTTCCGACCTGCACGAATGGTGTAATGATCCGGACACTGTCTCAACCGTGAGTTCGGTGAAATTGTAGTATCGGTGAAGATGCCGATTACCCGCAACGGGACGAAAAGACCCCGTGAACCTTTACTGCAACTTAACATTGCGTTTGGGCATTCGATGTGTAGGATAGTCCGGAGGCTGAGAAGCGGTGACGCCAGTCATCGTGGAGCCGCTGTTGAAATACGGACCTTTGAATGTTTGAACGCTAACTCGCAGGAGCGAGGACACTGTTTGGTGGGTAGTTTGACTGGGGTGGTCGCCTCCAAAAGCGTAACGGAGGCTTCTAAAGGTACCCTCAGGCCGATTGGTAACCGGCCGCAGAGTGTAATGGCACAAGGGTGCTTGACTGAGAGACAGACAAGTCGACCAGGTAGGAAACTAGAGCATAGTGATCCGGTGGTTCCGCATGGAAGGGCCATCGCTCAAAGGATAAAAGGTACTCCGGGGATAACAGGCTGATCCCTCCCAAGAGCTCATATCGACGGAGTGGTTTGGCACCTCGATGTCGGCTCGTCACATCCTGGGGCTGGAGAAGGTCCCAAGGGTTGGGCTGTTCGCCCATTAAAGTGGCACGCGAGCTGGGTTCAGAACGTCGTGAGACAGTTCGGTCTCTATCTGTTGTGGGCGTAGGAAATTTGCGGGGGTCCGACACTAGTACGAGAGGACCGTGTTGGACAGACCCCTGGTGTATCGGTTGTTCCGCCAGGAGCACAGCCGAGTAGCTAAGTCTGGAAGGGATAAGCGCTGAAAGCATCTAAGTGCGAAGCCCGCCCCAAGATAAGATTTCCATGAGGGACGTCAAAGACGATGACGTAGATAGGTCGCAGGTGTAAAGGCAGCAATGCCAAAGCCGAGCGAAACTAATCTCCCGAAACTTTGCAGCGGCGGATAGTCGGGAAGGGCCGATAAGGTAAGTGAAAGTGTAGTAAATTCGAATTTTTTCAAACGTCAAGGATCGAGATATTCAAGGCGGTTATAGCACGGGGGATCCACCTCTATCCATTCCGAACAGAGAAGTTAAGCCCCGTCACGCCGATGGTACTGCGCAAGTGGGAGAGTAGGTAGCCGCCACCTTAAAAGATGAGCCGGAAGGAAGTCGAAGAGACAACCCTCCGGCTCTTTTTTTATGCCCTCCCCAATTCCCCGGAGGGCATGCCGAGTCATCCCGCACTCCGACGCGGGATCCAGGGAATACCCGCTTTTGTCATTCCGCACCTTTGGTAAACATATCCTACACCTTTTTATAATCACCTTTTTTAGTTTACCCAATCGCCTCCGGTGTGGTCACCCAGTCATCCCGCACTCCGATGCGGAATTCAGGAATATCGGCAAAGGTCATCCCGTACCTTTGGTAAACTTATACCGCACTTTTTTATAATCACCTTTTTAGTTTGCTCAATCGCCCCTGATGCGGTCTCCCAGTCATCCCGTACTTTGATGCGGTATCCAGAAATACCGGCCTTGGTCAGCCGCACTTTTGGTAAACACATCCCGCACTTTTTTATAATCACCTTTTTAGTTTGCTCAATCGCCCCCGATGCGGTCACCCAGTCATCCCGCACTTGATGCGGAATCCAGGGAATACCGGCCTTGGTCAGCCGACCTTTTTATAATCACCTTTTTTAGTTTACCCAATCGCCTCCGATGCGGTCACCCAGTCATCCCGCACTCCGATGTGGTTGCCCAGTCATCCCGCGCTCCGACGCGGGATCCAGAGAATACCGGCAAGTTTACTCGTAAGATTCTCTTTCCTGGACCCCGCATCACGTGCGGGGTGACACGGTTCTCGACGCGGTATCCAGGATATACCCGCTGTTTATACCCAAAGAAAACTGCCGGCAGTACCGTCCGGGCCACTGGGGAGCACGGCCTCCCCTTTTCTTTTCCCGCAAAAGAAAAGGGAAAATCAAAAGAAAGCTTCCGGCTGATGTCCGAAAGCTGAAAAATGGCTGCGAGGTCCGGGGAAAAAGAACTCGCCGGGCTCGCTCCGTAGCAGCCGTTCGGCAGGCTATACAGCTCTGGGCTTCCTTTACCGATTCACCTCGGCTCAAACATCTTTTCCCTTGTTCGTCCTTCTCCGCTATTTTTCTTTACGCTTTCTCCCATAGGCCGGACTGGGCTGCGAGCTTCGGTCATCGCCCCCGATGCGGTTATCTGGTCATCCCGCACTCCGATGCGGGATCCAGGAATACCCGCTTTTGTCATTCCGCACATTGATGTGGAATCCAGGAAATACCGGCAGAAGCACTTGCAAAATACACTCCCCTTACGGCCCCTTTCTGGACCCCGCATCGCTGTGCGGGGTGACACGGTTCTCGACGCGGTATCCAAGATATACCCGCTGTTTATACCGAAAGAAAACCGCCGGCAGTACCGTCCGGGCCAAAAGAAAGCTCCCATAGGCCGGACTGGGCTGCGCGCTCTGCTCATTCTGTACGGTAATTCGGTATTCAAGAGGTTCCCGCGTTGTAGTACCCATAAGCAACACTTATCTGTACCCCGCATCATGTGCGGGGTGACACCCTTGGTCATGCGCTCTGACGCTGTATCCATAAATATCTGGGGGGAGAGTCACTGTTGCTATTCCTCTTATGTCATGAACTGGGACCCCGCATCGAGTGCGGGGTGACACGGTGTGCATCACGTGTGGGGAGGAGACATCCTTTGTTATACCGCGCTCTGACGCGGTATCCAGAAAATCCAGGAGAGGGGCCTCGATTTTGCATGGTGGGTGATATGTTTTATCTAATATTGTGATGGTGAAAGTCTTTTACGAAGAAAAAAATCAAAATCTTTTGTTTTTCAAATAAAAAGCGTGTACCTTTGCAGTCCGATTATTACCCAAATTTGAGAAAATTTGAATGGCAGTCGTTATTCCTTTGGCCGGGAATGTATGCACTGCTGTTATTTAAGTGTTTAATTATTAAAACAATAAACGGTGGATACTTTAAGTTATAAGACCATTTCTGCAAACAAAGAGACCGCTAAGAAAGAGTGGGTTGTAGTAGATGCAACCGACCAAGTTTTGGGTCGTCTGTGTGCAAAAGTTGCTAAGATATTGCGTGGTAAATACAAACCGTGCTATACTCCTCATGTAGATTGCGGTGATAACGTGATTATCATCAACGCTGACAAAGTGCAATTGACGGGTAAAAAATGGACTGATCGGGTTTATCTGAACTTTACGGGCTATCCCGGTGGTCAGAGAGAGCTCTCTCCTGCTGTTCTGATGAAAAAAGGAGAATCGAAATTATTCAAACGTGTGCTGAAAGGTATGCTTCCCAAAAACAAACTGGGCGCTCAACTGCTGAGAAATGTATATATCTATGCAGGTAGCGAGCATCCCCACGCTGCACAAACCCCCAAAACAATTGATATTAACACCCTTAAATAAGTAATATGGAAGTAGTTAATGCATTAGGCAGACGTAAAGCCGCAGTAGCACGAGTATTTGTGAGCGAAGGTACGGGTGTAGTAACCATAAACAAAAGAGAGTTGGCCGTTTACTTCCCCTCTTCGATACTTCAATACATTGTAAAGCAACCGCTCGAAAAACTGGGCGTTGCCGAGAAATATGATATCAAAGTAAACCTGAACGGTGGTGGTTTCAAAGGCCAGGCCGAGGCTCTGCGCTTGGCTATCTCGCGTGCTTTGGTAAAAATCAACCCCGAAGACAAGTCGGCCCTCAAAGCCGAAGGCTTCATGACTCGCGACCCGCGTGCTGTTGAGCGTAAGAAACCGGGACGTCCCAAAGCTCGTAAGAGATTCCAGTTCAGTAAACGTTAATATGCGACGGCCCTGTGCCGAAGATATATTTGTGTTTAGTATCCAAATCGCAAGGACTTTACCCTATTGTGGGGTAAGCTACCTTGAGGTTGTATAAGTAGAATGTAAACAAATTAAAATCAAACCAATGTCTATTACAACTTTTGACCAATTATTGGAAGCCGGTGTTCACTTCGGACACTTGAAAAGAAAATGGAATCCCGCTATGGCTCCTTACATCTTCATGGAGCGTAACGGTATCCACATCATCGACTTGTACAAAACCGTAGCCAAAATCGACGAGGCCGCTGCTGCCTTGAAATCGATTGCCAAATCGGGCAAGAAAATCCTGTTCGTAGCTACGAAGAAACAAGCTAAACAAGTGGTTGCCGACAAGGCTTCTGCCGTAAATATGCCGTATGTGATCGAGCGTTGGCCGGGTGGTATGTTGACCAACTTCCCCACAATCCGCAAGGCTGTGAAGAAGATGTCGACCATCGACAAGATGGAAAAAGACGGTACGTTTGACAACCTGTCGAAACGTGAGAAACTGCAAATCTCTCGTCAACGTGCCAAATTGGAGAAGACGCTGGGTAGCATTGCCGACCTGAACCGTCTGCCGTCGGCCCTGTTTGTTGTCGATGTTCTCAAAGAGCATATCGCCGTACGCGAGGCCAACCGTCTGGGTATCCCCGTATTTGCCATGGTCGATACCAACTCCAACCCCAATGACGTAGATTTCGTAATTCCTGCCAACGACGATGCTTCGAAATCGATCGAAGTTATCCTCGACGCCGTTTGCGGTGCTATTGCCGAGGGTCTGGAAGAGCGTAAAGCTATGAAAGAAGATGCTCCTGCCGAAGGCGAGGAGGCTCCTGTAAAGAAAGAGCGCAAAGCTCGTATCTCGCGCAAGAAAGCCGATGATGCCGAGGTTGCCGATGCCGAGGAAGCTCCTGAAGCCGAAGCTAAAGAAGTAGAAGAATAAAAATAATCAAAAGACAAAGAGTGAAGTCAAAGAACCGACTCCACTCTTTGTTTGTTTCTAATTTAAAGAATAGGAGATTAAGTATATGGCTGTTACAATGGCTGAAATCAGCAAGCTGCGTAAACTGACGGGTGCCGGTATGATGGATTGCAAAAATGCATTGACCGAGACCAACGGTGATATTGAAGCTGCAAAAGAGATTATTCGTAAAAAAGGTCAGGCCGTCGCTGCAAAACGCGAAGACCGCGAAGCCTCTGAAGGTTGTGTTTTGGCTGCCGCTAAAGGCGATTTCGCTGCTATCGTTGCCTTGAAGTGCGAAACGGATTTCGTGGCTAAGAACGAATCGTTCGTAGAGTTGACCCGTGCTATCCTCAACGCTGCCATCGATGCAAAAGCTGCCAATATGGACGCTGTAAAGGCTTTGGAAATCAACGGTACTCCCGTTGCCAACCTGATTGTTGACGAGATTGGTAAAACGGGCGAGAAGATGGAACTCGGTTACTACGAGGCTATCTCGGCTCCCTATACCACGGCATACGTTCACCCGGGTAACAAACTGGCTACCATCGTAGGTTTCAATTTGGCCGATACCGACTATCAAGTTGCTCACGACGTAGCCATGCAGGCTGCCGCTATGAGTCCTCTGGCTGTTCGTCGCGAGGATGTTCCTGCCGACGTGGTAGCTAAAGAGCTCGAAATCGCTAAAGAGAAAGCTCGTCAAGAGGGTAAGAAAGAAGAGATGCTCGACAAGATTGCCCAAGGCCGTCTGAACAAATTCTATCAAGAGGTTTGTCTACTCGAGCAATCGTTCGTAAAAGATCCGAAGCACAACATTCAACAATATCTCCAAACCAGCAACAAAGAGCTTACGGCTGTTGCCTTCAAGCGTGTTACTCTGAACGAGGAGTAATCAAGAGATAGGGTTACCGAATATAGAAAACGCCACATCATGCGATGTGGCGTTTTTTTTGTTGTACACAAGTGTACAAGACCGATCAGATTGGATATCTTTATTTATTTCGTTATCTTTGCTTATCATGCGATAGCGGTCTGTATATGGGAATAATGCTGCAAAGCCTCTTGTGGAATCAAAAAAGATAAAAGAGATATAGATGAATTTGTTTTTTGACATGGGGATAAGTAACGGTTATAAAAGTGCTTCGCAAGTTGCGCGTGTCGTTACAGAAAACTGGGTGGTAAGAAATATGTTTTGCCCAGTATGCGGTGCGCCTCTATTGCAGCAATATACGGCGAATAGACCTGTTGCCGATTTTTACTGTGAATCGTGTATGTCCGACTTTGAACTAAAGAGTTATGAGTCGAAAACTGCGAAGGTTAAATCTAAGATTTCAGATGGCGCTTACCACACTATGATAGAACGAATCACGTCGTTTAATAATCCGCATTTGTTTGTGATGTCATACGCGGATATGAGGGTGAATAATCTGATATTGATTCCCAATTTCTTTTTTACTCCTAACATTATAGAACAGCGTGCTCCGTTGAAAGATACGGCTCGCCGGGCTGGATGGATAGGATGTAATATAGAGATAGGCAATATCCCTGAAATAGGGAGAATCATGATTGTGAAAGAGGGTGTGGAGAGAGCTAAATCGGAAATTGTAGAGCAATATCAACAAGTCTCAAGTTTACAAACTTCGGCCCTGAAAAAGCGTGGGTGGATGTTTGATATTATACAGTGTATAGAGCGTATTCAAGAACCGGAATTTTGTTTGAATGACATTTATGC
This sequence comes from Barnesiella sp. An22, assembly GCF_963931395.1. NCBI lineage: Bacteria > Pseudomonadati > Bacteroidota > Bacteroidia > Bacteroidales > Barnesiellaceae > Barnesiella > Barnesiella sp. An22. The sequence goes on along the minus strand of NZ_OZ007014.1, from coordinate 3,386,751 downwards.
GTTTTCGGAAGAGCTGAAAGACAAACATCCTGAGAATAATTTTGTAAAAGATAAAATTCGACAACAATTGCAATATTTAAGGGATAGAGGTTTTATTGAGTTTACTACACGAGGACATTATAAAAAGATTTGTTTGTGAGCCAGTTTATTTTTTATACAAGTGAAGGGTATACCGAGAGTCCAAGCGGTAAATGTGTTGAGAACTGTCAGCTGCTGGGTGTGGCTGACGGTGAAACCGTAAAAGAGGCATTTGACAATCTGTTAAGAGAGAACTCTTGGATATCAGAGTCGGGCTTCAGTATTGAAGTCGGAGCTATTATAGCCCGTGAGTTATTGAATAAGACGCGATATTCGTTTTAATTGGTAATCTGTTAAGCCTCAGTAGGTTAATCGAATAGACCTGTGGGGCTTTTTATTGTTATCTTTTACTGCTTTCTTGTGAGTGTGACTATCGCACCACCACCTTCACGGTACTGGTCGGTGTCGATACCAGGTAGAAGCCCGCAGGGAGTGGCAGGGAACCGTGGCCGGCGATATGTTGCTCGCTTACGAGAGTGCCGTCGAGGGTATGGATGCGGAGGTTGACAGGCTGTGAGGCTTCGAAACAGAGAGTGCCTTGGATACCCCACAGGCGAGTTGTGGCCTCGGTAGAGGTAGCTGTAACGGCCGACAGGGTGTAGTAGTCGCTGATGTGTATGTTGTCGATGTCTATGCCGTTGGCCGACGGGTCGGTCTTGGCAATCTTGATGCGCCAGGTGCCGGGGCGCATAATCTTGAACTGGTATTCGGTGAGTTCTTTTTCAATGGCAATGCCGGTTTGCACGGTTTCCCAGCTCTCCCCTTGGTCGTTGGAGAGGAAGATGCCGAACGAGGCGGCTCCTTTGTCCTCTTTGTAGCGGGCGGCCCACAGTCGTATGTAGCCTATGCCGTCGGTCTTGTCGTCGAGCATGCAGATATAGCCCGGTTCGCCGCTGGTCGATTGGGTGAGGCGCAGGTGAGCAGCGGCGTTGTCCCACTTCATGTCGTTGGAACTGTCGCCGTAGGTAGCACCCGTGAATTTCCATCGGCAGGTCTCGCTGCTGGTGTAGGTGCCGCCGCTGTACATTTGCTCTCCGGCGGAGATATAGGCTTTTTTCGTCTCGAAAGTCTCGTAGAAATTCCAGTACTGCGACTCGTCGTCGAGCGGTTCGGCCGGGGCAATCCAGTCGGTAAGGTTCTTGATGCCCGGCAGTGTGAAGTAGTCGGTGAGCGTACCTTTCACGGTGAGCTGCTTGCGCCAGTATTGCGGGTTTTCGTCGAGGTTGTAGTTGTCGACATAGTCTTTTATCTGTACGGGCATCATTCGGCTCAGGTCCATCTCGTCTACATCGTCGGCAATCAGGTAGGCCGAAGTACCGTCGAAGGGCGGAGCCAGGTAGTAGAAATGCTTGTTGTTGGAGTAGTCGCGATATTCGCCTACGATATATCCGCTCACGTAGTAGCTTTTCTGGTCGTTTTTCTTGGCGAGGGCCTGCGATACGGTGAGGGGCGATTGGGCCGAACTGCCGTCACCGGCCATAACCGGGAGAATAGAAACGAGTAAGATGATAAACGATAATAGACGAAGTTTCATGGGAAATCGAGTTTTGGTTTAGGTGGGGCAAAGGTACGAAAACCCCTCGATTCCGGCGCAAAAGGTTTAAAACAAAAAAAATTGATTGTCATCACGACAACCAATCTTTGTTAACCTTAATTCTAATACCATGAAAAACACATTGCAAATGTACGCATATAATTTTATATGCAAGCAAAAAGTAGAAAAAAATCGCTGGTATTTAACATTATTTTTACAATCAGGGGTTTTTGTGGCAATATGACAGGCGATTGTTACAAACGTGTTACAAAATGCTTTGCTCTTTGTGCTCTTTCGAGCTAAAATTTTGCATAAAAAGATGACCCATTACCCTCTAATATTGTTATGATGCTGTATAGTCATTCATTCAAAAAAGAGTCTTATGAAGAAAATCTTGTGCAGTTTTATGGTTTTGTTCGCTTGGGTAGCGATGAGTTCTTGCGACGATGACAAGCGGGTAGACTATCAGTATCTGCCGGCTGCCATTCACCAGTTTGTCGACAATTACTTTGCCGATGTGCAGGTGCTCAAGGCCGAGGAGGACGACGATGAGCCCCGCTATAAATTGTGGTTGAGCAACGGTTTTGAGTTGAAGTTTTACCGCGACGGTGGTTGGCAAGAGGTCGACGGCAATCTGCAGGTGTTGCCTTCGGCGTTGCAGATAGGCATCCTGCCGGGCAATCTGCTCACCTATACGGCTACGCAGTACCCCGATGCCGGCATCGTAGAGGTGTCGCGCTACAGTTGGGGATACCAGATTGAACTGAATACGGCGCCCGTCACCGAAGTGAAGTTCAACAACGACGGCGAGGTGACCACGACCGGCGGAGGGCGTTGACCCCCTCTCTTTCGGGCAATTCCTTTGCAGGTTTACCGTTTGCGTCGATAAGTGACAAAGGTGTAGGGGTAGGCGTGCCGTTCGTCGGCAGGCATCTCCTGCACCTCTTCTTTTGTCCAGAGGGCCTCGTCGATTGGGGGGAAGAAGGTATCGGCGTCGGCAAAGGTGTGGTGTATGTGGGTGATGTAGAGGGTGTCGGCCCGATTGATCGTCTCGTTGTAGAGGGTGGCCCCGCCGATGATGAAGATACGTTCGTCGGGCGACAGGGGAGCCACCTCGTCGAGGCTGTGCACCACCTCGACCCCCGGCCACGAGAGCCCGGGATTGTGGGTGAGCACGATGTTGCGTCGGTTGGGCAGAGCCCCTTTGGGCAGCGATTCGAAGGTGCGGCGCCCCATCACCACGGTGTGGCCCGAGGTGAGGGTCTTGAAATGTTTCAGGTCGTTGGGCAGATGGCACAGCAACTGCTGGTTGCGACCGATGGCACCGTTGTCGGCTACGGCGGCGATGAGGGCTATCGGAGTCATGGGCGTCATACAGATACTTTTCCCGCAATGTGGGGGTGCGGATTATAATCGGTAAGTTCGAAATCTTCGTATTTGAAATCAAAAATGCTCTTCACGTCGGGGTTCAGCTTCATCTTGGGGAGCGGACGCGGCTCGCGGGTGAGCTGCTCGTGTACCTGCTCCAGATGGTTGTTGTAGATGTGGGCATCGCCCAGCGTGTGGACAAACTCGCCCGGCTCGAGCCCCGTAACCTGGGCTACCATCAGAAGCAGCAGGGCATACGAGGCGATGTTGAAGGGTACACCCAGGAAGATGTCGGCGCTGCGCTGGTAGAGTTGCAGGCTCAGTTTGCCGCCGGCCACGTAGAACTGGAAGAAGGCGTGGCAGGGGGGCAGATTCATCTGGGGCAGGTCGGCGACGTTCCAGGCGCTCACGATGATGCGTCGCGAGTCGGGATTGTGCTTGATGGTCTCGATGGCCTCGGTTATCTGGTCGATGTGCCCGCCGTTATAGTCGGGCCACGAACGCCACTGGTAACCGTAGATGTGGCCCAGGTCGCCGTTCTCGTCGGCCCATTCGTTCCAGATGCGTACGCCGTGCTCCTGCAGATATTTCACATTGGTGTCGCCTTTGAGAAACCACAGCAGTTCGTAAATAATCGACTTGAGGTGCAGTTTCTTGGTGGTGAGCAGGGGGAACCCGTCGTGCAGGTCGAATCGCATCTGGTAGCCGAATACGCTATGGGTGCCGGTGCCGGTGCGGTCCTCCTTGAGCAGGCCGTGGTCGAGCACATGTTGCAGTAGGTCGAGGTATTGTTTCATGTCGTGTATCTATGCTTATTTGATTTGCAGCAAGCGGCTGAAGCCGAGGCACGAGATGGAGAATCCCAGTTTGCAGCCCCGAATCATGTCGCCCTGTATGGCATTGAAATTCTTGAATTGTTCGCGGTTGATAAAGATTTTGGTCCGAATCGACGCAGTGAATATCTCGCGGTGTCCGCGCCAGAACGAGGGAACCATCGATATGGTGTTGGAGAAGCGGTAGTCGAAGCAGATGCCCGCCGTCCAGTTGAAGTTGGCGTAGGCCAGCGTAGCCCGTTCGTTGCTCCCTTCGGGGATTTTCACCTGATCGGAGTAGCCCGACCAGATGCAGCCGGCGTAGGGCATGAGGGCGAAGTATTTGGTCGAAATCAGTTGCTGGCCCAGACTGAGCGAAATCGAGGTGTAGGAGTTGTGTCCGTTGCGCAGCCACACGTCGTGGATGTTGCCCTTTTGTACCCGTATGTCGCGACGCGTGCGGGCCATACCGGCCGAGAAGTCGCACAACAGGTGGGTATTGATGTAGCCCAGGTCGAAGCCGAAGTGTATCTGCCAGGCGGGGTCCCAATAGTGTTCGATGTCGCCCACGGGCCACGATGCTCCCGTACCCAGGTAGAAGCCGTAGCCGAACCGGCGGGGCGAGATGCGAGGTATCGACGGGGCGGGATTCTCGATGAGCTCTTTGGTTACGTAAAACTCCCACTCTTGCAGTTTCTCCTCGTTTTGTCCGTGCTCGGTCTCCTCTTCGGCCTTCTGGCTTTGCTCCTTGTAGAGGTCCATATACTGGCGGGTGCGGTTGTCGGCCTCAATGCCCACCACGCCCAGGTTCAGCTCGGTCTGCAACCGGCGGCGATAAAACTCGAGCAGGTCGTATTTGAGCTGGAAGAAACGCAGTTGATTGTCGGTGCGCATCGTCGAGTCGGCAAAGGAGTGCCGACGGTCGAAACAGGCTTGGGCCTCGTTGCGTACCGTGCTGGTGTTTCCGTCGCGGTTTTTGGTCTTCTCGATGCGCAGGAAAGCGGTGAAAGCCGCGGGTACGCTTTTGAGACTGAGCGTATCCTGAAAGTCGTCCCAGGTCAGCTTGCCCTCGTTCCAGAACTTATAGTCGGCAAATTCTTCGGCCCGGGTGTATGCCGGGAGCAAGAGTGCTATCAAAAGGAGAATCAAAAACCGTTTCATAGGAGTAGAATTTATTGATTAAAGAGATTCGAGCATGCGTTTCAAAACGACCTCGGCCGAGATTTCGCGGTTGGCCGCTTCGGGGATAACCAGCGACTGCGGGCTCTCGATGACGTCGTCGGTCACGATCATGTTGCGCCGCACCGGCAGGCAGTGCATGAAGTAGGCATGGTTCGTGAGGGCCATCTTTTCGCTGTCGACCGTCCAACTGCGGTCGGTGCTCAGCACCTCGCCGTAGTGCGGGTCGGCATAGGCCGCCCAGTTTTTGGCGTAGATGAAGTCGGCACCTTCGAAGGCTTTGCGCTGGTCATACTCCACGCGGGCCTTCCCCACGAAGCGCGGGTCGAGTTCGTATCCCTTGGGATGGGTGATGACAAACTCGTAGTCGGTCTCGTTCATCCACTCGGCAAACGAGTTGGGTACTGCTTGCGGTAGCGCCTTGGGGTGAGGCGCCCAGGTCAGCACCACCTTGGGGCGTTCGGTCTGCTTGTGCTCCTCGATGGTGATGAGGTCGGCAAAGCTCTGCAACGGGTGGCGGGTAGCCGCCTCCATGCTGAAGACGGGGCGTCCCGAGTATTGGATAAACTGGTTGAGAATCTTCTCTTCGTAGTCGTCGCGCTTGTTTTCGAAGCGGGCAAAGGAGCGTACCCCGATGACGTCGCAGTAGCAGCCCATCACGGGGATAGCCTCGAGCAGATGCTCGGGTTTGTCGCCGTCCATCACCACGCCGCGTTCGGTCTCGAGCTTCCAGGCGCCCTGGTTCACGTCGAGCACCATCACGTTCATGCCCAGATTCATCGCAGCCTTCTGGGTACTCAACCGGGTGCGGAGGCTCGAGTTGAAGAAGATCATCATCAGGGCCTTGTCCTGTCCCAGGTGTTTGTAGGCGAAGCGGTTGGCCTTCACTTCGAGGGCCTCGCGGACGGCGGTTTTCAAATCGCCTATGTCGTGTACGTTGGTGAAGTGTCTCATAATCGTAGTTTATTCGCGGGTTTGTCCGTTGCCGGAAATGATGTATTTATAAGTCGTCAGCTCGGGCAGCGCCATGGGCCCCCGGGCGTGCAGTTTCTGGGTGCTGATACCTATCTCGGCGCCGAAGCCGAATTGACCGCCGTCGGTGAAGGCCGTGGATACGTTGGTGTAGACGCAGGCGGCATCGACCTGCCGGGTAAAGCGGCGCTTGTGTTCCTCGTCCTCGGTTACGATGCACTCGCTGTGTTTCGACGAGTAGCGGGCAATGTGTGCCAGAGCTTCGTCGAACGAGGCGACGGTCTTGATGGCCATTTTGTAATCGAGAAATTCGGTGCCGAAGCTCTCGGCCGTAGCCGGTTGCAACAGTTCGTCGGGGTATCGTCCGGCGAGGGCCTCGTAGGCCTGCGGGTCGGCATAGATGATGACGTGCTTCCCGGCCAGCGGAGCGCAGAGCGCGGGCAGGTCGGACAGCCGCTTTTGATGGACGATGAGGCAGTCGAGGGCGTTGCACACGCTCACCCGGCGGGTCTTGGCGTTGCACACGATGCGGCGTCCCTTCTCCAGGTCGCCCGCCTCGTCGAAGTAGGTGTGGCATATCCCTGCCCCGGTCTCGATGACCGGCACGAGGGCATGTTCGCGCACATAGTTGATAAGTCGGCCGCTGCCCCGGGGGATAACCAGGTCGACTTTACCCACAGCTGTTAACAACTGGTCGGTATAACGGTGGTCGTTGGGTAGTAAAACGGCTGTATTAGAGTCTATTCCATGACTTATCAACACCCTGTTGATAATGTTGATAAGTGCGGTGTTGGAATCGTGGGCGTCGCTGCCACCCTTCAGGACGCAGACGTTTCCCGACTTCATGCAGAGGGCGAAGACGTCGAACGTCACGTTGGGCCGGGCCTCGTAGATGATGCCGATGACGCCGAACGGAACGGACACCTTGTCGATGTGCATGCCGTTGGGCCGGTCGTACGAGGCCAGCGTGCGTCCCAGCGGCGAGGGCAGCGAGGCCACGCGTCGCATATCGGCAGTGATGCCTGCCAGCCGTTCGCGGGTCAGCATCAGCCGGTCGTACTTGGGGTCACTCTCCGACATCCGTTCCAGATCGCGGCGGTTTGCCTGCAGAATGTAGTCGACCTGCCGATCGGCCTCGTCGGCCACGGCACAGAGCACACGGGCTATCGTGGCATCGTCGATGAGGTTCAGCTTGTTGGCGGCCACCCGGGCATTGTCGAGAATATGTGACAGATCGGTAGTCATGGCTGTGATATGTGTATTTGAACAAAAGTAATCTTTTTTTTCGAGTACGGGAATAAGATTGCCGTTAAAGTTGCTCGAGGTAGAGATAATCGCAGTGGACGAGCGGTCGGGCTCCCTGCTTGCCGATGAGCTGGCGGGCCGACTCGCTGTCGAACGCGACACGTCCCACCCCTATGGTGTGGCCGTCGGCATCGACAATGCGCACGATGTCGTCGCGCTCGAAGTCGCCTTCGACCCGGGTCACCCCGATGGGCAGAATGCTGGTCGCCTGTTGTGAGTGAATGGCCTCGACGGCCCCCGCGTTGAGGTGCAGCCGCCCTTTGGCAAACCCCTCGGAGTGGGCTATCCACCGCTTGATGCTCGAGATGGGCGTGGGCGAGGGGATGAATCGGGTGCACACCTCGGTGCTCCCCTCACACAGCAGGAGGGGCAGGATGTTCTCGCGCTTGCCGTTGGCGATGATTACCTCGATACCCTCGTCGGCTACCTTGCGGGCAATGTGGCTTTTGGTCGTCATGCCGCCCCGCCCGAACGACGAGCGGCCCGACTGGATGTATTGCGACAGCTCCTCGCCCGGTCGCACCTCGGTGATGACCCGGCTGCCCGGCTCGCCCGGTGTGCCGTTGTAGATGCCATCGATGTTGCTGAGGATGACGAGCGTCTCGACGTCCATCATGGCCGAGATGAGGCCCGACAGTTCGTCGTTGTCGGTAAACATGAGTTCGGTCACCGATATGGTGTCGTTCTCGTTGACGATGGGGATGACGCGGTTTTCGAGCATCACCTCCATGCACTGCTTTTGGGTGAGGTACTGTTGCCGGGTCGAGAAGTTCTCCTTGGTGGTGAGCACCTGTCCGCAGGCGATGTGATGCTCGCGGAAGAGCTCGTAGTAGCGGTTGATGAGCTTTGCCTGCCCCACGGCCGAGAAGAGCTGCCGGGCCGATACCGAGTCGAGCTTGCGGTCGATGTGCAGCTCGCTGCGGCCCGAGGCCACGGCACCCGACGAGACGACAATCACCTCGAGGCCGGCCTTGTGCAGGTCGGCAATCTGGTCGGTGAGGGCCGACATGCGGGTGATGTCGAGCGTGCCGTCGGGGCGGGTGAGCACGTTGCTGCCTATCTTCACGGCAATGCGTTTGCGGTTGTACCTCATGGCTGTATGGCAAATTGTTGTACGGTCTCGATATAGCTCTTCCACTCGGGGTCGCTCTCGGCTCCTATCCGTATGGGCAGGGGCGGATATTGGGCGAAGGTCTCTTCGACGATGCGGCCGAACTCCTCGGCCGACGTGCCGTAGTATTCGTAACGGGCAGCCCGGTTGCCGATGAAGATGGCGGTGAGTATGGCCGCCTCTTCATCTTCGAGCTTCTGGCGCAACTGCTCGTTGAGCAGGTCGAGCCCCCGGGTCTCCTTGTCGGTCGGCAGCCCCTTGCCGTCGCCGCCGTATGGCCACACGAGGGCGATGCGGGTGGTATACCGCCCCGACTGCCTGAGGGCGTCGAGAAACAGCCGGCCCCGTACGATGAGGGGCATCCCCTCGCTTTCGGCATCGGCCACGAACCATTCGTTGCTTGCTTGCATGGTCTCGGTTTTTATGGGGTTATTGAGCTTTTTCCTTATTGTCCTTGTCGCGAATCTCTACCCGGCGTATCTTGCCGCTGATGGTCTTGGGCAACTCGTCGACAAACTCGATCACACGGGGATACTTGTAGGGAGCAGTCACCCGTTTTACGTGGTCCTGTATCTCCTTGACGAGGGCCTCGCCGGCCTTCTCCTTATAGGCGGCCGAGAGCACGATGGTGGCCTTGACCACCTGTCCGCGTATCTCGTCGGGTACACCGGTGACGGCGCACTCCACTACGGCGGGGTGTGTCATCAGGGCACTCTCTACCTCGAACGGGCCGATGCGGTAGCCCGACGATTTGATAACATCGTCGGCACGGCCTACGAACCAGAAGTAGCCGTCCTCGTCGCGCCAGGCCACATCGCCCGTGTAGTAGATGTTGTCGTGATAGACCTCGCGAGTTTTTTCGGGGTCGCGGTAATACTCCTTGAAGAGGCCCAGCGGCTTGCCGTGGTCGGTACGGATAACGATTTGTCCCTGCTCTCCATCCTCGGCGGGGCGACCGTCGGCCGTGAGCAGGTCGATGTCGTACTGCGGGTTGCGTATGCCCATCGAGCCCGGTTTGGGTTCTACCCAGGGGTAGGTGGCAATGGTAAGGGTGGTCTCGGTCTGGCCGAATCCCTCCATCAGCTTGATGCCCGTGAGGCGCAGCCACTCTTCGTATACCTTGGGGTTGAGGGCTTCGCCGGCGATGGTGCAGTATTGCAGCGACGAGAGGTCGTATTTCGTAAGGTCTTCGCGGATGAGGAAGCGGAAGACGGTGGGCGGCGCGCAGAACGAGGTGATGTGGTAGTTGTGTATCATGTCGAGCACGTCGGCCGGTTTGAACTTCTCGAAATCATAGACGAAGACGTTGGCTCCGGCAATCCACTGTCCGTAGAGCTTGCCCCACACGGCCTTGCCCCAACCCGTATCGGCCAGGGTGAGGTGCAGGCTGCCTTCGTGCAGGTTGTGCCAGAAGGAGCCGGTGATGATGTGACCCAGCGGATAGGTGAAGTCGTGGGCTACCATTTTGGGTTCGCCGGTGGTTCCCGAGGTGAAGTAGAGCAGCGAGATGTCGTCGTTGCTGTTGGGGTGCTCGGGGCGCACGAAGGGGGCAGCCGCCTCGATACCCTTGTGGAAGTCGTCCCACCCTTCGGGGATAATCGGGCCTATCGAGATGCGGTGCTGCAACGAGGGCGAAGCAGGAAGTGCCCGGTCGATATGGCCGAGTACAATCTCGTCGCCGCAGGCTACGATGGCCTTGATGTCGGCGGCGTTGCAACGGTAGATGATGTCTTTTTCGGTCAACAGGTGGGTAGCCGGTATACACACCGCACCCAGCTTGTGGAGGGCGATAATCGAGAACCAAAACTCGAAACGGCGTTTGAGGATGAGCATCACCATGTCGCCGTGGCCGATGCCCAGCGATTGGAAGTAGGCGGCCGTTTTGTCGCTCTCGCGTTTGATGTCGGCAAAGGTAAAGTCGATGCGTTCGCCCCGGTCGTTGGTCCAGAGCAGGGCCTGCTTGTCGGGCTCGATGCGGGCCCATTCGTCTACGACGTCATACCCGAAGTTGAAATTCTTGGGTACCTTTACCTTGAAATTCTGCATGAAGTCTTCCTGCGATGAGAAAGAGGTCTTATCTAAAAAGCGTTCTAACATAATCGTGTATATGAGAGAGGAATGTCCCCTTCGATTTCGTTTTGATGTTTATAAATAAATAGGTCGTTTCGTGGACCGTCAGAAGATGATGGCCAGAAACTTGACCGGCTTTTCGCCAATAGCTTTCATGCCGTGTGGCCGGGTGGAGTCGAAAATGATGCTGTCGCCCTCGTGGAGTACCAGCTCTTTTTCACCGATGCGCAGGTGCATGCTCCCCTCCATCACGATGTTGAACTCCTGTCCCGGGTGGGTGTTGAGGGTGAAAGGCGCTTCGGGAGCCGTAGGCTCTACGGTCACCATGAAGGGGTCGGCCTTGCGGTTGGCAAACCCGGCTGCCAGCGACTGGTACTTGTAGGCTTTGGTGCGCTCGATGGCTACCCCTTTGTCTTTACGGGTGAGGAAATAGGCGTTCATGCGGGGCTCGTATCCAAACATGAGTGCCGGCAATTCCACGCCGTAGTGGCGGGCTATCTGGTGCAGAAAACTCACGGGAATATCTTTTTCGCCCGACTCGTAACCACGGTAGGTCTCCACGTCGACGTGGCAGGCGGCGGCTATCTCTTCGGGCGTGAGGTCGAGTGCATCTCGCAGCCCTACCAGCCGTTCGGCTATCTGTTTTATCTCTTCGCTCATAGTGCAAATGTTTAAAAGAGGATTAAATAACTCTTACAAAATTAGCAAAATGAGAGAGCAAAAAAGAAAAATGCAACAAAAAATAGAAAAGACGATTCTATTTTGTAACTTTTATTAAGAAAAGGTATACAAGGTAATAACCTGGGTTGCGCATTTGCAAAACCGGTGTGCAGGTTCTACTCCTGAGGCTCGGCCTGGGGCACATACTGGTAGGCTCCGATGTCGACCCGGGCGGTACGAAGGTTGCCATACATGTCTTTGTCGAGGGGGGGTACGGCAAATGCCGGGTCGCCCTTGCCGATAGCCTGCGACTCTTCGGAGCCTATCTCGTAGTTGTAGTAATAATGTTCCTCGCCGAGCGCCTTGAAGAGAGGCATGCCGCCCCACACGGTGTTGATGAAGTTGTCGTCGTCGGTACCCATGGAGTTGAAGAGGCACGAGCGGAAGAAGACGTGGCTGCCCATGAAGTCGATGCCCGACACCTCGGAGGTCTTGCCGCAGAGAATCGAGTTGTTGAAGCGGGCCCGCAGCAGGGGCAGACCGCCGTCGATCGAGTCGGCTGCGGCGCAGTAGTTCACCGTGACGATGGGCGAGGAGATGACGTCGTAGAAGTAGTAGTTGACGATGGTGCAGTGGGTGAAGTCGGCTATGCCGCCCGTGAGCGAGAGTACAGCCCCGGCAGCATCGGACAGCTCGCTGTTCCAGCAGTAGAGGCGGCTGTAGTTCGAGGTGATGAGGTTGCCCGACGAGTTGCGTATGCGCGAGTTGGCAATCTCGAGGCGCATCTCTTCGGTGGCACACGAGTCGAGCACGATGCCCGAACTCATGCCCCTCACATAGGCATGGGAGATGACATTGCCCGTGCTTTCGGGGTAGAAGTGTATGCCGCCCCACTGTCCGCCCAGATTGTCGTAGGGCAGGTCGGCAAAGAGGCGGTCGAGCCGGTCGCCCCGTATCTGTATGGGAGCCTGCTGAGTACCCTCGGCCTGCAGGCGTCCCTGCACCAGCAGCGAGGCCCGGTTGTGGAAGTGCAGCCGGGTGCCCGGGTCGAGTTGCAGCGTGGCACCGGGAGCCACCACCAGACTGTCGTAGATGAGGTAGGGGCGGTCGGCCGTGAGCCGGGTGTCGGTAGTGAGGGTCTCACCCCGCTTGATGATGACGTCCTGTCCGTAGGCGGTGAGCTTCACATCCTGCTGCACGCCGTTGGTGAGGAAGACGATGGAGTCGACGATAAAGATGGGGTTGTCCTGGTTGGTGGGGTCAATGTTGGCCTCGACAAAGACATAGAGGCTGTCCTTGCCTCGGATTTCGACATCGGTAAAGTAGTCGCCCGACATGCCGTCGACATTGATGTGGAATCCCGAGTGTTCGGCGTCGGCCAGCTTGATGCTCGAGATGTTGAGCGATTTCTTGTTGGGGTTGTAGATGCGGAACGAGCGGGTCGAGGTACCTATCGTGGTGAATACGGTGTCGAAGGCGACCGTGTCGGTCGAGAACGCAAGCACGTGCGACGGGCTCGTGGTGAAGTCGTCGTCGATGCAGCCGGTCAGCAGCATGGCCGCCAGCAGGCATAACGAAGTGATGGCAACGGTTATCGCTCTCATAGTATTATAAAAACGGGCTTTGTGCGGCTTTATTGCAGGGGCCGGCCTATTTCTTTGAATGGCTCCTGTTTTCGGCCGTAGGCAAAATTCAAATTCGGAAACTTGGTTTCCTGCTGTTTTTTCGCTATATTTACCACATGGATATTTCTGTTTCGAAACAGAGGGGATAAGGGAAAAATCATTTCTATTTTACGGACTGGTTGCACAAGGAGCATAGGAGATAACAGGCTTTGGCAAGAAGGGGCGCGAGACGCTCCGCTGTGGCATTCGGTGTGTGGCTGCAAGGGGGAATCGGGGAGAGGACGAAACGGATAGCCGGTGTAAAATGTAAAACGAATATGTGATGAAAAGTGTATGTTATGGAGCGACCGATGTGGGGCGTTGTCGACAGAACAACGAGGATACCTATCTTCTTCAGCCTGTGGGTGACGACAGTCATCTGTTGGCTGTCGTGGTCGATGGCCTGGGTGGGCACGAAGGGGGCGAAATAGCCGCAGCTCTGGCCGCCAAGTGTATGGTAGACTATCTGGAGGGGCTGTCGGTCGAGGAGTTGGGACTCGATGCATTGAAGCAATCGGTGATATATGCCAATAATTCGATTGTGTCGCAACAGGTCAATCCCCGGTGGTATAACATGGGGTGTGTGCTTACGGCCCTCCTGTTCGACTTCGGGCAGGCGGTCGCCTACCTGTGCCATGTGGGGGATACGCGTTGTTACCAATTCAGAGAGGGGGCATTGACCAAACTGTCGCGTGACCATTCGCTGGTGGGTATCGAGGAGGACGAGGGCCGCCTGACCGAAGAGGAGGCCATGCACCATCCCCGGCGCAATGTGATTACGCGGGCCTTGGGACTGGGGCGGCTGGACTGGACGACCGACTACTTCTGGACGGCCACTATTCCCGTAGAGCCGGACGCGCAATATCTGCTCTGTTCCGACGGGCTGTACGACATGCTCCCTACCAGGGCCATCGCACAGGTGCTTGCCGAACAGCCCACCGCGAAGCAGCGGGTCGAGACCCTGATACGGCAGGCCAACGAGGCCGGCGGGAAGGACAACGTCACCGTGGTTCTGGTAGAGACTCGCCCGTGAGGCGAGGATGGATGCTTGCCGAAACTTGTACATTGTATATCCATGTTCCCGCAATCAGATAACCGGCACGTCCTGCCCGAGAGTTCTCTTTTTCATATCTGCGGGTGTTTTGTTTGTGTTGTTGCAAAAGAGCACTATTTTTGTAGAAGATAATTCTAAAAACAGAGATTATGCTACTGACGACAACGCCCACGGTAGAGGGGCGGCGAATTGTGACCTATTACGGGGTGGTAACCGGCGAGACCATTATCGGTGCCAATGTGATGCGTGACTTCCTGGCCGGCATACGCGACTTTTTCGGCGGCCGCTCGGGCGCCTATGAAGAGGTGCTGCGCGAGGCCAAGAACACGGCGCTCGAGGAGATGTCGCGCGAGGCGCAGAGACTGGGAGCCAATGCCGTGGTGGGTATCGACCTCGACTACGAAACGGTGGGCGGTTCGGGCAGCATGCTGATGGTGACGTGCAGCGGTACGGCCGTGCGCATCGAGTAGAAACAATTATGCTATCGGTTTGTCTATGAAATACTATCTGATTGCCGGTGAGGCTTCGGGCGACTTGCATGCCTCGAACTTGATGAAGGCGTTGAAACGGGAGGACCCCGACGCCGAGTTCCGTTACTTCGGGGGTGACCTCATGGCCGCTTGCGGGGGTACGCTGGTGAAGCACTACCGCGACATGGCCTACATGGGTTTTATCCCGGTGCTGATGAATCTCGACAAGGTGCTGGCCAACATGCGCCTGTGCAAACAGGATATTGCCGCCTGGCGTCCCGATGTGGTGATCCTGGTCGACTACCCGGGTTTCAACCTGAAGATTGCCAAGTATGTAAAGACTCACTTGAATATCCCTGTCTATTACTATATCTCACCCAAGATATGGGCCTGGAAGGAGTGGCGGGTGAAGAGCATCCGCCGCTATGTCGACCGGCTCTACTCCATCTTGCCCTTCGAGGTCGATTTCTATGCCCGCCACCACTATGCGGTGGAGTATGTGGGCAACCCCACGGTCGACGAGCTGGCGGCTCGTCCTCAGGCCGACGAGACGTTCGACGACTTTGTGACCGAGTGCGGGCTGGAGCGCAAACCCATTATCGCCTTGCTGGCCGGTAGTCGGGTCTCTGAAATCAAGGACAACCTGCCTATGATGATCGAGGCGGCCGAGGCTTATCCCGAATACCAGCTGGTGGTGGCGGGGGCTCCCGGTATCGCACCCGAGCTGTATGCGCCCTATGTGCAGGGTCATCGGGTGAAGGTGGTGCAGGGCAAGACCTACCGGCTGTTGCAACAGAGCCGGGCGGCACTGGTCACCTCGGGCACGGCTACGCTCGAGACCGCCTTGCTGCGGGTGCCGCAGGTGGTCTGCTATTGGGTAGGTGGCGGCAAACTGTTCTACAAGACGTTCGAGAAGATTTTGCGGGTGCCCTACGTGTCGCTGGTCAACCTCATTGCCGATGCTCCCGTGGTGTGCGAGCTGCTGGGCTACCGGGCTACGGTCGAGAATCTGCGTCGCGAGTTGGCTTGCCTGTTCGACGAAGAGAATCGCGAGCGCATGCTGGCCGGCTACGATCTGGTGGCCCGTCGGTTGGGTGCGCCGGGTGCGCCCGAGCAGGCTGCCCGCTCCATGGTCTCGGCTCTGCGAGGCTAAATCAATCTTGTTTTTTCAGCCCTTCGATGAGGGCGTCAAAGGTGGTGAACGGCTGCACTCCGGCAGCGGTGCGCAGGGTGAGCGTGTGCGCGTCGCTTACCGTCAGGCGGGGGAGTGAAGAGGTGTCTTCGTCGGGAGCGATGCGGCAGCCGTAGCTGTTGCGGTTGAGGGCGTTGACCGTCCAGTGGAGCAGGGTCTCGTCGGATGCTTCGACCACAATCTCCTTTTCCCATTGTACCGAGGGGTAGTAACTGCCGTGTGCGCGGTCGAAACAGATGTCGCGGCGGTCGAACAGCGTGTCGAGATCGCCGTTGAGGATGAGGTCTTCGGTCACACCGCTGCACAAGCCTTGCCCCTTGCGCAGCAACCACAGCCGGTCGGCCAGCACGAGCGCCTGCTCGATGTCGTGAGTCGACAGCAGTATCGCTTTGTGTTGCGTAGTGGCGATGCGGTGCAGCAAGGTCATGGTCTCGATGCGGCTCACGGCGTCGAGAAAGGCGGTGGGCTCGTCGAGAATCACCAGCGGGCACTCCTGGGCCAGCACCTTGGCAATCATTGCTTTTTGTCTTTCACCGTCGGAGAGTTGCGCCATGTAGGTGTCGGCCTTGTGGGCGATACCTGCGGCCTCGATGGCCTCGTCGACCACCTGGCGGTCGTGGCGGTCGAGCCGTCCGAAGAATCCGGTGTGAGGCTGCCGCCCCAGCGATACCATTTCGTAGACGGTGAGTCCGCCGGTCTGGGTCTTGTCGGTGAGCACCACCCCGATGAGGCGCGAGAGTTCCCGCTCCGAGAGTGTCGACAGGTCGCGCCCCTCGAGTGTGATTGTGCCGGCCAGAGGCGGTTGTGCCGCGGCCAGGGTGCGCAGCAGCGTCGACTTGCCCGACCCGTTGGCACCCAGCAGGCAGGTGAGCTCGCCCCGATGCAGCGCAAAGGAGAGGTCGTGGTGAATCTGCTTCACCCCGTGGTGCCCCGTGCGGTAGCCGATGCTCAACGCTTGAGCCGATAGTATGGCGGTCGTGCTCTCCATCAGTTGAAATATTGTATTTTACGTTGGTTGATAATCACATAGATGATGACCGGGGCCCCCAGCACCGGCGTAATGGCGTTGATGGGCAGGATGCCCGACTCGCCGGGCAGGATGCAGATGAGGTTGCACAGCAGCGTGGTGACGGCCCCGCAGAGCAGCGTGACGGGCAGCAGGGTGTTGTGGTTCGAGGTGCCCAGCAGCAGGCGGGCGATGTGCGGCACGGCCAGCCCGATGAACGAGATGGGCCCGCAGAAGGCGGTGGTCGATGCTGTGAGCAGTCCCGTGACGATGAGCAGCAGGTTGCGGGTGAGCTTGATGTTCACCCCCAGGTTGGCGGCGTAGCGGTCGCCCAGCAGCAGGGCGTTGAGCGGTTTGATGAGTAGGATGGCGATGGCCAGCCCCACCCCCACCGAGAGGGCGAAGTAGGGCAGTTGTTCGCCGGTGACGCCGCTGAAGTTGCCCATGCCCCAGATGGTGTAGGAGTGTACCCCCTCGGCTGTGGAGAAGTAGTTGAGCAGCGAGATGACCGACGAGGTGACGTATCCCACCATGATGCCCACGATGAGTAGCATGATGTTGTTTTTGACCAGAGTCGAAAAGAAGAGTATCGTGCCCAGCACGATGATGGACCCGACGAAGGCCCCCGCGATGATGGCGGTAAAGCCCGTGAGGGTAGTCGATTGGGTGAGCCCCAGGCTTCCTCCGAAGAGGAGCATGACCAGTGCCACGCCCAGACTGGCCCCCGTGTCGATGCCCAGTATCGAGGGCCCCGCCAGCGGGTTGTTGAAGGCCGTTTGCAGCAGCAGGCCCGCCACGGCCAGCGCGGCTCCCGAGAGCAGGGCGGCCACCATTTGCGGCAGGCGCGACTCGAGTACGATGAAGCGCCACACCTCTTTTTCGCTCTCCCGGCCGCAGAGAATATCCCACACCGCCGAGGCCGGTATCTGCACCGACCCGAACCACAGGTTGGCGGCACACAGGGCGACCAGCAGTACGATGAGCAGCCCGATGAGGCGCTTGGCACGTGAGGTATGGCGAGGCTTGTTCATTCGGCTAAGGGTTGGAAGTAACGAAGTTGATAGTGGGGGAAGCGATCGGGGTGGAAGAGGGCCGCCAGCTCCTGCAAGAGCAGGTCGGGACGGAAGGGTGTCTCTTCGTAGTAGTTGCATTCGGCCGTGTTGCACCCGTAGATATTATGATTGCGGAAGGCCTTGAAACGGGCATAGGGAGCATACTCCTTCTGCAGGGCGCGGTAGGAGAGTTGTCCCACGTTGAACGACTTGATGAGCCAGATGTCGGCCTCGCCCGCCCGGTTGAATACCGTTTCGAACGAGAGGGGGATGGAGCCCGACTCGCCGTTGTCGCTCCAGGGGTACGCGCCGCCGGCGTCGGCAAAGAGGCGCGCCATGTAGCTTTTGCCGCCCGGCATGTACCAGGCCGAGCCGCTTTTCAGTTCGCTGATGACCATCGGTCTCGAGCCGCTTTGTTCCAGTTGCTCCTTCAGGGCGTTGTATCGCTGTTCGATTTGGGCAAAGAGCGAATCGGCCTCGGCCTCTTTTCCGTAGAGCAGCCCCAGCAGCTTTATCCACTCGGCGCGGCCCAGCGGAGAAGTTTCCAGATAGTCGGCACACTCGATGATGGGGATGCCCATCTTGCCGATGCGTCCATAGCCCGCATTTTCGAAGGGCGAGAGCAGAATGGCGTCGGGCGAGAGTTCCATCACCCGCTCGATGTCGGGGCTCATGGAGTTGCCGGCGTCGACCAGTTTGCCCTGGCTGGCCCGGTCGAGCAGGGCCGGAGTCTTGATGTAGGCGAGGTCGCACACACCGCCTATCCGGTCGAGCGCACCCAGCAGCTCGAGGGCACTGGCGTGAACCGACGAGTAGACCAGTGTCTTTTCGAGGGGAGTCCTCACCACCGTACCTTGCGGCAGGTTGGCAGGCAGCTCTTCGTCGCGGGGCACGAGCAGATAGCGGTGCAGCAGTCGGGTGGTGTCCCAGGGGTTGGTCACGGCCACGTCGGTAAAGCCGTCGTGACGGGTAATCGACAGCAGGTCGGCGTAGTGCACGAGGGTATCGTTGGCCGCCTCCCCGCCCGACTTTTGAGTCTTGGGGTTGTGGCACTGCACCGTGAGGAGCAGCAGGGTGGCGAGAGAAATCAGTCGAAACAGTCGGTTCATGGCGGGTATCGGTTTTTAACGGGGTTGATAACCTATGTATTTGCCGGTAAGGCCGTTGCTCATCAGGTATTGAGCCGTTTGCAATATCGAGAAGGAGTAGTCGCGCAGCGATTGGCGGGCCGCCGGGTCGGCTATGTCGCCGCTCTGTTCGATGGTCTGTTTGTGGGCGAGCAGCCACTCCTGGTTATCCTTGGGTTTATAGATGTAGAAGAGCGAATCGTTCACGCAGCCTACGGCATCGTCGGAGGTGAAGACCACCGCCGGACGCTTCTCGCGCAGCAGGTCTACGCCGAAACCGTTGTTGACGTAGTCGATTTGCAGCAGCCCCAGCAGCGTAGGAGCTATGTCGGTCTGTCCGCCCAGGTCGTCGATCTGGCGCGGCTCGATGGTCGAGGGGGCATAGATGAGCAGCGGCACGTGGTTGAAACTGAGGGGCATGTCGCTGCGAGGTGTCCCTACCAGCTTCCCGTGGTCGCCCACAAAGACAAAGATGGTGTTGTCGAACCACTCCTCCCGGCTGGCCTGGGTGATGAACTGCTCCAGAGCGTGGTCGGCAAACTCGACGATGCGCAGCTCGTCGGTGTTGTTGCGGGCCTTGAAATCTTTGGGCACCACATAGGGCGGGTGGTTGCTGATGCTCAGCAGGGCGGCAAAGAAGGGTTTACCCTCGCGGGCCGTCTGGGTGAGTACCGGCAGGGCATACTGGTAGAGGAAGTCGTCCTGCACGCCGAAGCTGTTGACCACCTTCTCCTTGGGGTAATCTTCCTGGGCAAAGATGCGGTCGAAGCCGTTGGTGCGCAGGTAGCCGTTCATGTTGTCGTATTGCGACTCGTGCGTCATGAAGAAGAGGGTGCTGTATCCGTTGTCCTGCAGGATGGTGGGCAATCCGGCAAAGAAGGGGATGACGGCCCCCTTCATCGAGTTGCGTTTCATCAGAGCCGGGTAGGAGTACAGCGTGGAGTGGATGGCGTGGTTGGTGTGCGTGCCGGCCGAGAAAAATCGGTTGAAGCAGAGCGATTTCGTAGCGATGGTGTCGAGGAAGGGGGTCAGCTGCCACGGATTGCCGAAGTGCCCCATCAGCTCGGCCGACATCGATTCCATGAAGATAAGCACCACATTCTGGCGGGTCGGTTCGCCCGGGTTCTCTACCCGGCGGGCAATGGGCGACACCTCGGGCAGCGAGTCGGCGATGTGGTATTCCCGGCGCACGCGGGCGATGGCTTCCCGGTCGTCCATGAGCTCAATCTCGCGGTTCTCCGATTTCGAAGCCTCCAGCGAGCTGCGCAGCAGATTGAAGGCCGGGCTCACACCCAACTGATTCAAAAACGTATTGTTGCAATAGTAGGCCGCACTCACCTTGATGGGGTTGTAGCCCACCCGGCCCCGGATGCCGAACATGCAGCCGCCTATCAGCACGATAGAGCCCAGCAGCATGAGCAGCTCGTTGGGCCAGTGAAATTTCTCGTCCGATACCCGATGGATGTCGAGGCAGGTGCGTTGCCGCAACCAGCGGAGCAGAAAGACAAAGAGAATCGAGAGGGCGAGGAAGAGCACGAAGGCGACGATGTAGGAAAACTCGCCGAACATCAGCCCCAACGTGGTACCCGCGTAGCCGAACCAGTTGAATATCGAGGCGTTAATATGCTTGAAGAAGTAGGCAAAGTAGGGTATGTCGGCCGCCGATATGGCAAAGGCCAGCACGTAGAAGAGGGAGAAGAAGATGCCCACGCCCCGGAACAGCGCCTTCCCGTAGTACCCCAGCAGGGCACATATCGATACCACCGTGAGCGGCAGTATCATGATGTAGCAGGCCACCACATTGTCGAGCCACACGCCCCGGGCGAAAGCCTCGGCACGGGTGAGTACCGACAGGTTTTCACCCGCCAGGTAGTCGTAGCCTTGCATGAACAATATCAGGCGGAACGCGGCAAAGAAAAGAAGCCCCAGCAGATGTATCGAAACCAGATAGCGCAGGGCGTACAAATATCGTTTCATCGGTCGTATTGCTTAAACAACGCTGTAAAGATAGTGAAAGGAGAAAGCCGAGGCAAATGAAAACGGAAATTCCTGTGGTTTGTGCCGCCCCCGCACTGGCTGCAGAGCCAGCTTGGGGCGTGGGGAGAAGTCTCTTTTGTTGGCACGATTCCGCATCGTAGCGTGGAACAACCGCACCCACATCCGCGTGGAATATTCGGGCAGCGGAGTCCGGCTCGGAGAGATATGCCGGTCTTACCGGGCCGTAATGTGGAAACAGCCCTGCCGAACCTCGTACTTCACATAGCATTTGTGGTTTTTGCGCAGATCGTAGAGCACCTCGCCCAGCAGCAGGCGCAGGCGGTCGGAGGGGACGAAGCAGGTCGAGTCGGTCACGTTGTAGCGGTTGTAGGCAATGTCGAAGGTGGTGCCGTAGCGGTGGGCCGAGTTTTCGCTGGCGTTGGTGTTGCGCCGGCGCAGCGAGCGGATGGACTCGTCGGAGCGGAGGGCACTGGTGAGGATGATTTGCCGTCCGCCGGCACCGCGGCTCTCGAGCGAATCGTTGAAGTTCTTCCCGATGGTCATCAGCAGCCACTTGGTTCTGGGGGTGAGGTAGGGAATCGAGTGGGTGAGCTTGTCGACCGAGTAGTATTCGCAACTGTCTATTTTGGCCAGCTTCCAGAAGCCCATGCTGCGGGCCTCGTCGAGCGACTCGAGCGGGGCGATGCCGTTTTTGCGGGCAATGGCCAGGTGCTGGTCGTTGAGGTCGTTGAAGAGTTTGCGGAAACTGGTGTACTGGATGGGGCTCTTCGGCCAACCGGTGGGGCGGGGCTGGGTCTGCTGCTTCACCTCGAAGGTGTCGATAAAGGAACTGTCGGGGTAGTCGGGCTCGACCTGCTTGCCTTTGCAGCCGGTGATGAGGAGGGCGAAGATGACGAATATCGGTAGTAAGGTGTGACGCATGAGGTGGGGCTTTTCCGGGGGATTATCGAGCCGGATAGCCGACTGTCTGTGTCAATATTACTTTTTGGCGTTCATTCAGTTTCAGTACCTGGGCCAGATCGGCGGCATCGAACGAGCCGCGCACCACGCTGCCCAGTCCGGCCGAGGCACAATAGAGATAGACGTTCTGGGCTATGAAACCGCAATCGACAAACATCATGTCGTTGCCCGGAGCCTTGTCGAGGTCGGCCACAAAAACGATGTTGAGCGGAGCCGTCTGGGCAAAAGGCTGTTTGCCGGCACTCTTGCGGAAGTCGCCGGCGGCTACCTGAGTCAGCACGTTTTGACGGGCATCGTAGCAGTAAGCCCCTTGGGCGGTGATGACATAGAGCGAAATCTCCTGCCGGTTGAGGGCCGAAGGTGCCGTGCGTTTATCCTCCCGGTTGTATCCCCAGGCGGCCCACAGGAGGTCGGCCATGGTTTGCGGCTCGATGGCCCGGGTGGTATCGAACTGGCGGGTAGAGGCCCGTTGGGCGAGTACCTGCATGAGCGGTTGGCCTCCCTGTTTCTGGGGGGCGGGGAGCTCGATGTTCTGGGCCATGGCCATCATCGGGCTCGCTATGAGGAGCGACAAAAGTAAACCTTTGATTTTCATACTGCTTGGTTTTGAGTGCGACGAACAAAGATAACGATTTATTCGGTAGAGCCCTAAAATAAAAATGTAAAAATTATCAAAGTCGAAGAAAATAAAAGAGTTACCCTTCGGGTGAATCGAGCGGAAAGTTGTACTTTTACACCACATTTTTTCAGGCGATGAAATCGAGCATGTTGATAAAGGTACGATTATTCGTGGCTGCGCTGGTGGCCGCGCTGGCAATGAGTGTACAGGCCCAGGTCGAGAACCGCGACTCCCTGCAGGTGAGTCTGCTCACGTGCGGCCCCGGTACCGAGGTGTACGAGCTTTTCGGGCACACGGCCTTGCGGGTCAGGCAGTTGACTCCCGGCGGATTTGACTATGTGTTCAACTATGGCATGTTCGACTTCAATGCCCCGGCCTTTGTGTGGCGGTTTACCAAGGGCGAGACCGACTATTGCCTGGGTGTGAACGACTTCCGCACCTTCCTGTTCAACTATGTGATGCGCGAGTCGCGGGTCGACGAGCAGATTCTCAACCTCACGCCCGAGCAGAGCCAGGCACTCTTCTACGCCCTGCTGGAGAATGCCCAGCCCCAGAACCGCGTCTACCGCTATAACTTCCTCTTCGACAACTGCGCCACCCGGCCCCGCAACATGGTCGAGGCGACCCTCGGCAATCGGGTGCGCTACCACGAACCCGAGGGCGAGTTGCCCACCTTCCGCGAGGAGATCGACAGCTACGCCGAGCGTTGCCCCTGGCTCATCTTCGGCATCGACCTGGCCCTGGGTGGCAGTCTGGACCGCCCCATGACTTACCGCGAACAGATGTTCGGCCCCGAAGTGCTGAAAGAGGCCTTCGCCCGGGCCGAGATTCAACTCGCGCCCGACTCGGCTGCCGTGCCGCTGGTGAGCCGCACCGAGGTGCTCTACGACCCCGAAGTCCCGGCCCGTCCCGGTGTGACCCCCTTCTACCTCACCCCCCTCTTCGTGGCCTGGTTGCTGGCGGCGATTGTGGCGGTGTGGTCGCTCTGCGACATCCGGCGGGGACGTTGCTCGCGGGTACTCGATACTGTGCTCTTTACCGCCTACGGATTGGGAGGAGTGATTGTCTTTTTCCTCATGTTCGTCTCGGTGCATCCGGCCACCTGGCCCAACTATTCGGCCTTTTGGCTTCATCCCCTGTGGTTGTTGATGGCCCTCTTCATTTGGTTTAAATCTCTTAAAAATATCGTTAGATACTATCATTTTGCTAACTTTGCGGGGCTGTTGATTTTTCTGGTGCTGTGGCACTGGATTCCCCAGCAGTTCAACCCGGCATTCATTCCGCTGGTGCTGGTGTTGATGATGCGTTCGCTCACCTGGCTGTGGGTGGAGCACGGCAAGAAGCGGAATTGAACAGATATGAAAAAAAAGGTATTAGCAACACTTCTGCTCTCTTTGCTGGTTGTACCGCTGGTACAGTCGGCCGACCAGGCACCGCGTCTGGTGGTGGGTATTACGGTCGACCAGTTGCGCACCGACTACCTGATGGCCTTGCAGCATCTTTTCGGAGAGAAGGGCTTCAAGCGATTGATGAAGGAGGGGGTGGTTTGCGAAAACTTGGTCTACGACTATCCCAATGTCGACAAAGCCTCGGCTACGGCCACGCTCTACACGGGCACGATGCCCTTTTTCCATGGCATCCCCTCGGAGCGGTTTTTCAATACCGCATTCCAGCGCGAAGAGTTTATCCTGAACGATCCCTCCAAGATAGGCAACTATACGCAAGAGACCTTCTCGCCCGAGCGGCTCAAGACCTCGACCATCAGCGACGAGGTAAAGATTGTGAGCGGCGGCCTGGGGCGCGTCTATGCCGTGGCTCCCGATGCCCAGCAGGCCATCATCAGTGCGGGTCATGCTGGTAACTGTGCTTTCTGGATAAACGACCGTAACGGCAAGTGGGCCACCACGACCTACTACCGCGATGTGCCGGCCTATATCGAGCAGTTCAACTACGGACGTTCGCTGTCGGCTCGCATCGATACGCTGGCCTGGACGCCGGTCTATACCCCCGACCTCTATACGGCCATACCCTACCTGACCAACGATTTTTCGTTCAAGCGCACCTTCTCGCACGACAACCGCGACCGCTTTGCCCAGTTCAAGACAACGGCGCTGGTCAACCGCGAGATTACCGATGTGGCCGTGGAGTTCCTCGACAAGGGGCTTCTGGGACGCCGGGGCGTGCTCGACATGCTCAACGTCGGCTATACGGCCGGGGTCTACCTGAACAAGACCGTGCAGGAGTACGGCCTGGAGTTGCAGGACACCTACGTGCGCCTCGATCGTGATCTGGCCCGGCTGCTCGACGAGATAGACAAGAAGGTGGGGCTCGACCATACCGTCATCTTCGTGGCCTCGACCGGCTACTTCAAGGGCGAAGCCAAGGAGTCGCCCATCTACAACATACCCTCGGGCGAGTTCTATCCGCGCCGTGCCGTGTCGCTGCTGAATGTCTACCTGATGGCTCTTTATGGCCAGGGCGACTGGGTCATCGGATACCAGAACCGACAGATATTTCTGAATCGCAAACTCATCAAGGAGCGCGACCTCGATGCCGACGAGATGCGCGACAAGGCCGCTTCGTTCCTGATACAGATGGCCGGTGTACAGGATGTGTACACCATGCAACGTCTGTTGCTGAGCTACGGTACCGACCGGCTCGCCGCCATGCGCAACGGCTACTGCCCCAAGCTGTCGGGCGACCTCGTGCTCGATCTTTGCCCCGGGTGGGAGGTGGTGTATGAGGACAATGCCGACACCCGCGAGTATGTGCGCATCAATGCCATACCGGCCCCCTGCTTTATCCTCGCTCCCGATGTGAAGCCGGTACACATTGCCACGCCGGTGCGGGCTACGGCCATTGCACCCACCGTTTCGCGCCTGCTGCGCATCCGTTCGCCCAACGGTTCTTCGTCCACTCCGCTCTCCGAAATTCAATACTAATTTCTTCCTTTTTGTGGAGTTAGCAAAATTTGCACTATTTTTGCAGGGGTTCTATGGGACTCCCTGCGGGGAAGAACCTTTTATTAACGAATAAAACAGACACTTTATATGGGATTTAACGATTTATTGAAAAAGCTGTTCGGCAACAAGTCGCAGCGCGACTTGAAAGAGATAGAGCCTTATATCCAGAAGATTAAGGCCATATCGCCCGAACTCGAAAAACTGACGAACGACGAGTTGCGTCATCGCGTCGATGTGGTGAAGCAGCATATCCAGGATACGGTTGCTCCCGACCGTCAACGCATTGCCGAGCTCAAGGAGCATGTCGAGACGCTCGACTACGACAAGCGTGAATCGACTTGGGAAGAGATTGACAAAATCGAGAAAAACATTCTGAAGAAAATCGAAGATGTGCTCGACGAGTCGCTCCCCGAGGTTTTTGCCATCGTGAAGGAGACCGCCCGCCGTTTCTGCAACAACGAGACTATCGAGGTGACCGCCAACGACTTCGACCGCAACCTGGCCGTAGACCACGACTTCGTGCATATCGAGGGCGACAAGGCCATCTATGTGAACCACTGGATGGCCGGTGGCAACGAAGTGGTGTGGGACATGGTACACTACGACGTGCAGCTCATCGGTGGTGTGGTACTGCACAAGGGTAAGATTGCCGAGATGGCTACCGGTGAAGGTAAAACGCTGGTGGCCACGCTGCCGGTATTCCTCAACGCCCTGCCGGGCAACGGCGTGCACGTGGTGACGGTCAACGACTACCTGTCGAAACGTGACTCGGAGTGGATGGGCCCGCTCTACATGTTCCACGGCCTGTCGGTCGACTGTATCGACAAGCACGAGCCCAACTCCGAAGCTCGACGCAACGCCTACAATGCCGATATTACCTTCGGTACCAACAACGAATTCGGTTTCGACTACCTGCGTGACAACATGGCCAGCTCGCCCCTCGACCTGGTACAGCGCATGCACAACTACGCCATTGTCGACGAGGTCGACTCGGTGTTGATCGACGATGCCCGTACGCCGTTGATCATTTCGGGTCCCACCCCCAAGGGCGACGACCAGATGTTCGAGCAGTTCCAGCCCAAAGTCGAGGAGCTGGTGAAGATGCAGCGTACCCTGGTAACCAAGCTGCTGGCCGAGGCCAAGACCAAAATCGCCTCGGACGACAAGAAGACCCACGACGAGGGTGCCGTGCTGCTCTACCGCTGCTTCAAGGGTCTGCCCAAGAACGGAGCTTTGATTAAATACCTCAGTGAGCCCGGTATCAAACCCCTGATGCTCGAGACCGAGGCTATCTATATGGCCGACAACAACCGCCGTATGCCCGAGATTACCGACGACCTCTACTTCGTAATCGACGAGAAGAACAACAGCATCGACCTTACCGATAAGGGTATCGATGTGATGACCGGCAAGTCGGACGACCCCAACTTCTTCGTGCTGCCCAACATCAGCGAAGAGCTCTCGGACCTCGAGAATCAAAACCTCACGCCCGAGGAGAAACAGAACCGCAAGGACGAGCTGCTGCAAAACTACGCCATCAAGGCCGAGCGGGTTCACACCGTGCATCAGTTGTTGAAAGCCTATACCCTCTTCGAGCTCAACGACCAGTATGTGGTCATCGACAACAAGGTGAAAATCGTCGACGAGCAGACCGGCCGTATCATGGAGGGGCGTCGCTACTCCGACGGTCTGCACCAGGCCATCGAGGCCAAGGAGCACGTGAAGGTCGAGGCCGCCACGCAAACCTTTGCCACCATCACGTTGCAGAACTACTTCCGCATGTATCACAAGCTGGCCGGTATGACCGGTACCGCCGAGACCGAAGCCGGTGAGTTCTGGGACATCTATAAGCTCGATGTGGTGACTATCCCCACCAACAAGCCGGTAGCCCGTATCGATATGGACGACCGGGTATACAAGACCAAGCGTGCCAAGTACAACGCCGTAATCGAAGAGATTGTGAAGATGGTCGAGGCCGGACGCCCGGTACTGGTAGGTACCACGTCGGTCGAGATTTCGGAGTTGTTGAGCCGTATGCTCACCATGCGCAAGATCAAGCACAATGTGTTGAATGCCAAATATCACCAGCGCGAGGCCGAAATCGTGGCCCAGGCCGGACAGACGGGTACCGTGACCATCGCTACCAACATGGCCGGTCGTGGTACCGATATCAAGCTGTCGCCCGCCGTGCGCGAGGCCGGAGGTTTGGCCATCATCGGTACCGAGCGTCACGAGTCGCGTCGTGTCGACCGTCAGTTGCGTGGTCGTGCCGGACGTCAGGGCGACCCGGGTTCGTCGGTATTCTTCGTATCGTTCGAAGATACGGTGATGCGTCTGTTTGCCACCGACCGCGTGGTGAAGATGCTCGACCGTCTGGGTCTCAAGGAAGACGAGATGATCGAACACCGCATGGTATCCAAGTCGATCGAGAACGCCCAGCGTCGCGTCGAAGAGAACAACTACGGTATCCGCAAGCGGTTGCTCGAATACGACGACGTGATGAACGCCCAGCGTAACGTTATCTACACCAAGCGTCACCACGCCTTGATGGGCGAGCGTATCGGTATCGACATCATGAACATGTTTTACGATACCATCGAGTCGCTGGTCGAGGCCTACAACGGCTCCAACGACTACGAACCGCTGTCGATGGAGATGTTCAAGATATTTGCCGTAGAGATGCCTTTCGACGAAGAGAAATTCCGCTCGATGCGCAAGAACGAGATTATCGACAGCCTCTACGAGGCCGTGGTCGCCACCTTCAAGCGCAAGGGCGAACGCATGGCCGAGATTGCTCACATGAATATCAAGCCCTTCGTAGAGATGCGCGGTCTGTCGACCGGCATGATACGGGTGCCCATCACCGATGGCAAACGGGTGTTTGGTATCGCCTGCGACATCAACGAGGCCTACAAGAGCGAGTCGCAGTCGGTGGTTAAGCAGTTCCAGAAAGCCGTATTGCTGATGACTATCGACGAGGCTTGGAAAGAGCACTTGCGCGAACTCGACCAGTTGCGCCAGTCGGTACAGAATGCCAGCTACGAGCAGAAAGACCCGCTGTTGATCTACAAGCTCGAGTCGTTCAACCTCTTCAAGTCGATGGTCGAGGCGATGAACCGCAAGGCTATCGCCATCCTCATGCGGGGTCAGATATACATCCAGGAGCCGCAGGATGTGCGCGAGGCCGCTCCCGAACGTCGCGAGGATTACAGCAAGTACCGCACCCAGAAGGACGACTACCCCGGTCAGGCCCAACAGCCGGCCCAGCAGGGTCAAGCCCAAGCTCAGGCACAGGCCGCCGCTGCACCGCAACAGCCGCGGGTTACCGAGCCTATCAAGGCTGCTCCCCGCGTAGGCCGCAACGATCCCTGTCCTTGCGGTAGCGGCAAGAAATACAAAAACTGTCACGGGAGAGGACTTTAATCTCCCTTTTGCCATACGCACGCAGCAGGCGACTCTCTTCGGAGAGCCGCCTGTTGTATTTTTGTTGAATAGCTTTTAAGGTCGGGGGGAATACCTTAGAAGGGGTAGCCGATAGCCAGGTGGAAGGCGAGGCTGTTTTTGAATGAGGTCATGTTGTAGTACCCTTTGCGGCCGGTCTCGTAGGGGGCGTGGATGCCGATACCCAGATCACCGCGTATCACCAGCATCCCGATGTCGTAGCGCAGCCCCACGCCGGTACCCAGGGCGATGTCTTTGAGGAAGGTGCGACCGTCCAGCTCGCCACCCGGGCGGTTGGGGTCGCGCTTCAGCAGCCAGATGTTACCGGCATCGACAAAGGCGGCGCCGTGCAGGTCGCCCCAGATGGGGAATCGGTATTCGAGGTTGGCCTCGAACTTGAAGGTACCCGTCTGGTCGAAGTATCCGTCTACATCGTCCTGCGGCGGCAGGTAGCTGCCGGGGCCCAGCGAGCGGATGGTGAAGGCGCGTATGCTGTTGGCTCCACCGATGTAGAACTGTTCGCTGTACGGAACCTCCTGCGAGTTGCCGTAGGCATGTTCGGCCCCGATGAACAGGCGGCCTACCAGCCAGTGGTCGGGGCGGAAACGGTGGTAGTAGACCATCTCGGCGCTCCCCTTGACAAACTGGGAGAAGCTGCTGCCGAAGATGCGTTTCTCGCCGTGTTGTCCCAGCAGCGAGGTAATGCCGCTCAGGATGTTGCCGGCCGACATGCCCATCAGTTGCCATACGAAGCGATTGTCGACTTCGCGGCCGTAGGAGGTGTCGTAGGTATAGGTGTAGCTCGACGAGGGGATGAACTGGTCGCGGAAGCTGAGGGCGATGGCGGGGTTCTCCTCCATGGTCTTGTCGAACGACTCGGTGGTATTGAGCAGTTTGGTATAGACCAGTTTGAAGGGGGTGACCGAATGGCCGGCCCGCAGCGAGGTGCGGTACTCGTAACTCATCGACCCGTTGAACGACACCATGCGGAAGTAGTGCGGCCGGTTCATCAGGTTGGCACCCAACTGGAACCGCGTGTAGGCGGGGTACCGGCGGGTGCGGGGCATCTGCGGCAGGAAACCGGGCACGATGCGGGGGAAGGAGAGCGACGAGTTCAAGCCGAATTCATAGGAGTTGAAGAGCGATGCCTTGCCGTGTTGCGAGCCGCCGCCCGTCTGCCACTCGTAGCTGCCGTTGAGTTTCACCGAGAGCTTCTCGCCGCCCCCGAAAAGGTTGTTGTGGTTGATACCGAAAATCAGTCCCGGGCCTATGTAACTGTTCGACTTGGACGAGACGTTGGCCTCGATGGTGGCCTCGAGCGGCACGTCGAAAGCCGCCTGTATCGTAACGTCGAGCGAGTCTCGTTGCGCAAGCGAGTCGAGCGGGGTCACCTCGACGGCTACCGAGCGGAATATGCCCAGCCGTCCCAGATTCGACTGGGTGGTGTTCTGCGTGGCTACCGAATAGATGGTGCCCGGTCTGAAGGTGATGTTGCGGGGCAATATCCACTGCTTCAGGTGGACAGGCTTGCGGTAGACTACCGTCAGGTGGGGATACCGGATGGTGTCGGGCGTGCCGCCGCCGTCGGCCCGTTGCAGGTTCACGTGGATGTGCCTCACGTAGTAGGGTTTGAGCGCCTGGGTAGGGATACCCTTCTTGAGGGTCATGCGCAGCGCCACTTTGCCGGGCGAGAGGGTCGTATCGGCCAGATACTCGATATACTCGGGACGGAAGTAGAAATAGCCGTTGTTGCGCAGGGCGCTGGTGATGCGGTCGCGTTCGGCCGAGAGCGAGTCGAGGCAGTAGCGGTCGCCGGGTTGCAGCAGCGTGGCACTGTTGATGCTGTCGATAAACCGGGTGAGGGGGGTGGTAGGCGCCGGCAGCTCGATGGTGTCGAGGGTGTAGGCCGGCGGCACCTCGACCTTGTACGAGATGCGGGCCTTGCGGGGGTTGCGCTTGTTGTAGATGAGTTCGTAGTCGGCCTCGGCCCCGAAGTAGCCGTTGTTTGCCAGAATGTCCTTGATTACGCTCATGCGCAGCTCGGGCTGCACGCTCGAGACGAGTACCGGCTCCTTGGCCAGTTTTTCGTAAATCCAGTGTTTCAACCCTTTGTCGCTTTTGGGTTCCAGATAGTTCCATACCCAAAGGCCCAGGGGGAAGGGGGTGCGCACGTAGGGCGAGAAGAGGGGATTGTTGGGAGCCACCGAGAGGGTGGTCTTGATTTCGGACTTCACGTTGTCGGCAATCTTCACCCCCGAGTCGGGGATAATCTCCATCTTCTTCACGCCGGTATAGAGCACCTCGTCGTCGGTGAGGCGACGGGTGGTGGAACACCCGATGAGTATCGCCGTGGCCAGCAGGGAGACAAAGAGGTAGGCAAGGGTCTGTTTCATGGTGCGGCCTCCTTTCGGCTTTTGCGGGAACGGAAGAGCTCCCAGAGGTTGACCAGCCGTTTCTTCACGACGAAGCCCACGCCGGTCTGAGTGATTTCGCCCTCGAGAATACTCTCGTAACCCGTGTGGCGGAATACCTTGATATACATGTTGTCGCGCTGGTTGAGGTAATATTCCAGCGAAATATCGTCGATAAAGTTCTCCTTGAAATTGACGTCGGCATTGTCGTCGGGGCTGAGGCTACCCCCGATGACCACCTTCACCCGGTTGTTGAAGAGGCTCTTGGCCGCCCGGTAGGAGTAGTCGGTGCGGGTGTTGATGCCCGAGGCGTCGGTGTAGGAGTCGATGCCGAACGAGAGGTCGATGCCCTTCAGCCCCTGGGCCCACTGGTTGAGCTCCTTCTCGAGGAACGAGTTGAGCGGGTTGCCCAGCAGGTCGCTCCGCGTGGTCGAGGTGCCCGGCCCGGTGTAGGTATTGTAGATGAGCAGACTCATGGCTTGCGAGGCCCGCTGCTCGGCCGTGAGCGAGGTGAGCTGGTTTTGCAGGGTGAGGTCTTCGGGGGCCGAGAGGTCGAACGAGACCGAGAGGTTTTCGAGCGAGTTCTTGATGAGGATGCTGATGTCGAAGTTGACCTGCCGCGAGTTCTTGTCGTCTTCGGTGATGGTGGTGCGCACCGTCTCGACGGCGGTAATCGACATTTGCGGGTCGGCAATGTCGCCGTTCCACGAGACGAAACTGCCGTCCTGTATCTTGAACAGCTTCTCCGAGATGATGGGCGGGTTGTAACGCACGAATCCGCCCGAGAGGTCGTAGCGGCCCGAGAACCGGCTGTCGCCCAGGGCGTTCATCGTGTAGGTGAGGTTGCCGCCGCCCTGGAGGTCGATGCGGTTTTTGCCGTCGACCGAGAGGTTTACCCCCATCTTCACGGTGGGCGATATGTTGATATTGACCAGAATATCCATGCCCGTGGCGTTGCTTCGGGAGAGGGTGTCTTCCTCGACCACCTCGGTGCTGTCGTTGAACGAGACGAAGGTGACGATGTTGTTCTCCTGTTGTTGCAGGGCAAAGGGCGAGTCCTGCATCACGTAGGTCACCTCGGTGCCGGTGAGCAACCCCACGTTGCCGGTTATCTTCAGTCCGTCGAGGGGGCCGTTTACCCGCATGTCCATATCGGCGATGACCGAGCCGTAGAGGGTGGCCTTGGTGCTGCGGCCCGACTTCACGGGCTGGAAGGCCGAGGCGAAGATGTGCAGGTCGGTGTTGATCTTCTCCAGATTCCGGAAGTCGACGTTCCCGTCGATGTGCAGCGGGTTCTTGTTGGCACCGGCAATTTCGTAGTTGTCGAACAGCAGCACGTTCCGGTCGATGCGTATGGGGTTGGGCGAGAAGCTGAGGCTGGCCCCCATCGATTTGGAGCTGGCCGAGGCCTGCTCCATCTGCAAATAGCCGTCGAGCTGGGGAGCCGAAGTGGTGCCGCCCACGGTCATCTGCCCGTTGAGGTATCCCTGCAACTGGGCCATGTCGGCCGGCAGAAAGGGGTTGGCCGTGGCCAGGGGGAGGCTGTCGACCGACAGTTGTAGCGCCACGGGCGATTCAGCCTTGTCGTCGAGCTCTCCCGACAGAGTCAGTACCTGCACGCTGTCAATTTGCAGAGAGGCCTGAGCCTCCTGTCGACCGAGCGAATCGAGCCGGTAGTCGACCTTCAGGTCGAAGTCGCCCACCCGTCGCTTGCCGTAGTAGAATTGCGATACCCCCAGGTTGCCGGCTACCTGGGTGCTGCCCTGCGGGAAATCGACCAGCAGGTTGGCCGAGACGCTGCCTGCAATCTGCGGCGAGAAGGGTGACAGTGCCAGCCAGGGGGCAATCTCCATGCCGTTGATGTCGACCTTCAGAGGCTCCTGCCGGGCCAGGTCGTGGTCGGAGGGCGAGCCGTGCAGGGTGGTGACAATGAGGTGACGGTCGCCGTGGGTGAGGGCGATGTTGGCATCGAAGTGGTGCCTGTCGTAGTGGTAAGCCAGGAAGTTGTCGGGGTTCAGGGTCCAGGTTTCGAAGCCGATGATGGGGTTCTTGGGGAAGAGCGAGACCTTCACGAGCGAGTCGAGGAAGTCGACTTGGCTACCGATGCGGAATCCCTCCTGTCCCTGCCGGTTTTTCTGCACGCAGAAGAATTTGGTGGTATTGCCCGACAGGAACCCGTTGAGGTTGACCGAGGCCAGTTGGTCCAGATTGCCAGGTTTGTTGCCCACCTGGAGCGAATAGTAGAGTCGCTCTTCGCGTTCGTGCCGTTCGAACAGCGAGAGCTGTATGGTGTCGATGACGATGCCGCTTGCCGAGAAGCGGTCGACCTGGCTCCTAGCGTTGAGCAGGGAGTCGTTGGCCGCCGTGAGGCTGAATTGCGAGAATCCCATGCCTGCTCCTTGGAGGTATTGTTGTACCAGATTGTTGCGCTTGGCGCTGGCCGTGAGTTCGAAAGGGGGCAACGCCTGGTGCAGTGCCTCCATGTCGAGCCGTTTCTTCTCCTGCACCGAAGCGACGATGGGCATCGCGTCGCTAAGTTTGGCCAGGAATGGCGTGAGCCCCGTAGCCGAGGTGAAGTTCACCGCCAGGTCGCCGCTTTGCAGCGAAGCCTGTATGCGGGTCGAGTCGGTTTGAGCCGCGAGCGACAGCTTGTCGGTCTGCAGTCGCCCGGTGGGCAGCAGGAGCGACAGCTTGCTGAGGTCCAGGGTCGCCTGGTATTGCTCCGTCTCTGGTTCTACCTGCCCCGACAGCGCTATCGAGGTCGACATCTGGCAGGTCTCGGTGGTGAGTCGCAGCGCGTGGAGGTCGGTATGGATGTCGCCCGAGAGGGCTACGAGGTACTGTTGTGGAGAGATCGAGCCCGACAGGCTGAGGCCGACGAGCAGGTTGGGGTCGGTGCAGGCGATGTGGCCCGTGGCCCTCCCGCGGTTCACGCGGGCGTCGACGGTCAGTCCCGAGTAGAGATACCCCGCATATTGGGCGGTGTCTACCTCGAGGTGGGCCGTGAGTCGGGCCAGCGAGTCGAGCGGATTGTATCGCTCCCCTTCGATTCGAGCCGAAGCCGAGAGTACACCCAGCGAATCGTGCGGCAGGAAGGCCGAGAGGGGGAAGCGGTCGATGTGCAGACGCCCCCGGTATTGCTGGCTGCGGGTATCGAGTCGGGCTCGCAGTGCGATGCTGCCGTCGCCCGTTGAGAGTCGGGCCCGCGATTGGATGGTCGGGCCGGCCAGGGTGGCCCTACCCGAGAATCGGGTAGGGGGAAGATGGAGGCGATGGCGCAGCGAGTCGGGTATGAATTGGGCGATGAGCGGCGACTCCCTGAGGGCGATGCCCCATTGCAGTTCGCCGGCCAGACGCTCGGTATCGGGCAGGTGTTGCACGCGCCCGGTGGTGCGGGCATTGAATGTGCCGGGCAGCGACAGGTCGCCCCGGGTGAGGCGCAGGTCGCCCAGCGTGCCGCCCACGGTTATGTCGGTGTGCAGCGTGCTCGAGAGGAGCACTCCCCGGGTATAGGAGTCGTATTGGGGAAAGAGTCGGATGAGGTCGCCCACGGCAATGCGGGCTTGCAGCTCGGCCTCGACGGGAGCCTGGGGCGACTGGGTGAAGATGTCGCTCCCCGCCTGCAGTTGGGCCGAAATTTCGGAAAGGGCGGTTTGCAGGAGGAAGTCGTGCAGGGCGATGCCGGTCGAGTCCATTGCAAAGACGCCTTGCGTGTGGGTGACGGCCAGCCCCGAGCGTTCGACAAAGGCAAGCTGTTTGATAGGTACCCGTATGGCACTGCCCTGGTTGTAGAGCGAGTCGATGGCAATCTCGATGCCGTTGAGCGACAGGTAACCCGGGTCGAGCCCCTTTTGTGGAATCTTCGTCGGCAGGGCATAGAGGGCGCTGTTTTGGTGCAGCCGCAGTTGTGCTATCCGCACGGTCCACGGTGGCGAGACCACCGTGTCGGCAGCCTCTTCGGAGGGAGTGGTAGTTTCGCCGGTCTCGCCGCTGCCCGGGTAGTAGCGGTAGTCGCCCCGGTCGATGGTCGCCTCGGCCACATCGACCTGCTGACGATAGAGGTCGATGTATCCCTTCCGCAGGGTCGCTGTCTCAATCGAGGCGTCGAGCTGCTGGATGGTGGGCTGCATCTGCATGGCGTAGTGTATCTGCGACAAGCCTATCTCGCCGACCGAGATGCGCCAGTCGAGCGGGGCGCTGGCGGTATCGGTGGTGTCGGTCGACTCGCCCGCGATGTCGAGGGCAATGTCGCCACCCTGGAGCTGGAGCGAGGGCAGCTCGATGAGCGAACCTTTCAGGTCGACGCGGGCCTGTCGGGTGACAAACCGTTCGACGCGAGCCGAGAAGGTGAGGGTCGAGTCGGCACTTGCAAAGCGGAAACGGGTGGCGTGCAGGGCGATTTCGGTGACATCGACCTCGCCCTTCAGCAGCCGGGCCGGGGCGATGCCTACCTGTACGTTGCCACTTTGCAGCAGGGTGTCGCCCGGAGCGGTGAGCAGCAGGATGTCGTCGATTTGCAGTTTGAAGGGGAAGCGCAGCGACAGGTCGCCGATGGTCAGTTGCATGCCGGTCGACTGGTTCACGTAGCGGCATATTTCGGTTTTCCCCCATCGTTGCACGGCCGGTATGTAGATACACAGCGGCAGGGCAAGCAGCAGCACGAAAAGCGAGGCAAGGGTGATGGCAATATATTTCAGTGCTCTTTTCATGAGGGAGGAATCTTTTTCAAGTCTCTGTATTTACACCCTATTTAACGGTTTTCCAGTGACTGGATTATAAACATTGGCTTCGAGGAATTTGTTTTGAGAATATACCGAAAACCTAAAAACCGAGGTAAATATATGAAAAATTATTTGTATCTTATCGTTTTGTTCACAACGATTGCATTAGGCATAGGGCCGAGCCGAGGCGAAAACAAAACGACCAATCGGAAAATCTCGCTGTCGGAGCTTCCACAATCGGCGCGTCAGTTGTTGCAAACCTATTTTCCAGGGGCTCGGGTATTGCAGTGTGTACACTCGCGCACGTGGGACGAATACGGGGTGAAGGTCTCGGGTGGTTACGACCTGGAGTTCGACCGCAAGGGACGTTGGGAGGAGATCGATTCGCACGACAACCCGTTGGCTCCCGAGCTGGTGAAATTGCTTCCCGCACCCGTGGGCGAATATCTCGAGCAGCATTACCCCGGTGCGAAAGTCGAGAGTATGGAGCAGCGCAAGAATCTCTATAAGCTCACACTTGTCCATCCCGAGACCCATCTCTATTTTTCGAAAGCGGGCGAGTTTGTCAAGGCCCGGAACGATTGACGATTATCGGCCCGAGTAGGTCATGCCTATCCCGATGAGCTTGTCGTAGCGTTCGCCCGGTGCGCGGTGGTATACCTTCACCAGATACTCGTTGACCGTCTGGTAATAGTTGCCCTCGACAGGAGCTGCCGTGGCCGAGCTTGCGCCGTCGGGCAGGAACAGATACTGGTAGTTGTAGGAACCCTGTTTCAGAAGCAGGGTTTTCTCGTATTGGCCCGTTTCCGGGTTATAGACCATCTCGTTGTAGGGGGTGTAGAGATGGTTGGTCATCTCGCCGTCGATATAGATTTTGCCGCCTGGTATGGGGTCGGAGTCGAGGGTGAAGTGCACCACGAAGTAGTCGGCCTCGGTGTCGCTGTCGTTGGCACCGCTCTGGCGGATGACGAAGCGTCCGTTTTGAGTCTTGTCGTAGAGGTAGCTCGTCTCGGCCCGGGGCTCCGTGGTAGTCAGAACCACGTGGTAGTAGGGGTCGAAGTGGTAAATTTTCGAGACACCCAGCCCGGCGTAGCGGGTGGCTACCATTTCGAACCGGCGGAACTCGTTGCCCGCCTCGAAGATGAGGTTGCGGTCATGGTCGAATATGACCTGGTTGCCCTGTACGCGCAACGGCCGGGTTACAATCACCTCCTGGTCGCGCCGTCCGTTGGGGGTGACGCTCACCTTCAGTTCGTTGTAGGGGTTTTGTATGCGGTAGTTGTTGGCATTGAGACTGACGCTCACCTGCTGGTGCTCGCTGTTGTAGTCGATGTCGGTACGCGAGGTGACGCTGGGGGCTACCAGAATATCGTTTTCGTAGACCGAGAAGCAGACCTGCAGCAATATCTGTTCGGGTTCGTTCTCGGGGTAGACCAGCAACACGTAGTTGCCCGATGCCTTGAACTGTACATCCTCGTTGGGGAGGGTGAGGCTGTAATGCACATAGTGAGCAAAGGTGGCGATGGAGTAGTCGAAGGTTTCGATGGGGTTGGTGTTGAAGCCGTCGAGGTATTCGAGCTCCGACAGGGCCGAGGGTCGCCAGTCGGCATTGCAGTGTATGAGACTGTATTGCAGGTACGAGGCCTCCTCGGTCATCTCGTCGAACGAGATGGTGATGTGCTCGTTGCTGTTCAACTCGATAATCGGGGGGAAGAGGTCGCGCCCCTCGACGTCGGTGCGGATGGTCTTGAAGCGGTCGCTGAAGGCGCGGGTTTCGTAGACCTCGTTCGAGAAGTTCTGGGCCGGAACGGTCAGCGGACTCCACAGGGCAATCGCGGCGAGCAGGGCGTACAGTCTGTATTTCGGTTTCATAAAGTGTCGGTTTGAAAGTTCTTAGTGGCAAATGTACGAAATTTTATGCCGGTTTCCTAATAACTGTTATACAAATGGAGCAATTATCGCGTAATATGAAAATATTGGCTATATTTGCGCGCAACTTGACATGAGAATTGAATAAGAAAGACGATATATGAATTGTAAACATTTGACTATTGCCTGCGCATTGTCCGTGGTTTCGGTGTGCGCTTGGGCCGGAGAGAACAAGAAAGATTCCGTAGGGTATCAGTTTACCGTTACGAAAGAGTTGAAAACCAATTCGGTGAAAGACCAGAGCCGCTCGGGCACGTGCTGGAGCTTCTCGACGCTGTCGTTTATCGAGGATGACCTCTTGCGCCAGGGCAAGCCGGCGGTCGACCTCTCCGAGATGTTTATCGTTCGCAACGACTATATCGAGAAGGCCATCAAGTATGTACGCATGCACGGCAGCATCTCGTTCTCGGCCGGAGGTAGCGCCTACGACGTACTCTACATTATCGATAAGTACGGTGTGGTTCCCGAGGAGGTCTATACCGGCCTGAACTACGGTACCGACAAACACCAGCACGGTGAGCTCGATGCCATTCTCAAAGGCTATGTCGATGCCGTTATCGCCAACCCCAACAAGAAGCTGTCGTCGGCCTGGCTCGACGGATTCAAGGCGGTGCTCGATACCTACCTGGGCAAGGTGCCCGAGAAGTTTACCTACAACGGGGTAGAGTACACGCCCAAGTCGTTTGCCGAGTCGCTGGGTATCAAGTCGAGCGACTACATTCCGTTGACTTCGTTTACACACCACGACTTCTACAAACCTTTTGCCATCGAGGTGCCCGACAACTGGTTGTGGTCGCAGTACTACAACATACCCCTCAACGAGCTGATGGAGACCATCGACTACTCGATTGACAAGGGGTATACGGTGATGTGGGCGTCGGACGTGAGCGAAAAGGGATTCCAATACCTCAAGGGCTTTGCCGTAGTTCCCGTCGAGAAGAAAAACGACAACCTCTCGGGTACCGAGCTGGCCCGCTGGGTGAAACTGTCGAAGGCCGAGAAAGAGGGCGAACTCTACAAATTCGAGGAGCCCGAGGAGGAGATGGTCATCGACCAGAAGGTGCGCCAGGAGGCTTTTGACAACTACGAGACAACCGACGACCACGGCATGGTGTTCGTGGGTACGGCTGTCGACCAGAACGGTACGAAGTACTACAAGGTGAAAAACTCGTGGGGGACCGAGCAGGTGTATGGCGGATTCTTCTATGCGTCGGAGGCCTTTGTCAAATACAAGACGATGGATATTCTGGTGCACAAGGATGCCGTCCCAGCCAAGATTCTGAAGAAATTGCATTTGCAGTAAAGATATGAAACGGCGCTTAGGTGCCGTTTTTCTGTTGGTGTTGTGCCTGCCGTTATTGACTATCCCCCTTTGTAACGACAAAGTGGTGGACCATTATATCGATAAGATATGGTTGCACCGGACCAATACGATAGAGAAGCTGCACGAGTTTGAAGGAGAGTATAAGAATTTCGAGTGCGATGTGCTGTTTGTACCCGAGCTGTCCGATTTCAGAACCGGGCACGACACCCCATCGTCCGAGTCGCTCGGCCTCTATCTCGATTTTCTGGGCAAGAATCTCGGTCGGGAGTTGTGGATAGACCTGAAGAATCTGAACGAAGCCAACAGCCGGCAGGCCGAGTCGCTTCTGACTGCCATGCTGGCCCGCTCGGGTGCCAGCAAGGAGCAGCTCATTGTCGAGTCGCGCGACTGGAAGGCCCTGCGCCATTTCACACAAGAGGGGTATTATACCTCGTGTTACCTCGATATACCACATCTCGACGAGATGAGCGACCGCGAGCGAGGCGAACGGCTCGACTCGATTCAGCAGATAGCCCGAAGCGGAGCCGTCGAGGCTCTGTCGTTCCCCGCATCGTATTATGGATTTTTGAGAGATCTCGATTTCTCGGTCGACCTGCTCACGTGGGAGCACCGCCGTTGGGCCTGGCAACTGCCCTTCTTCTCACGCTCGAGAGCCATCCTCAAGGATGGCCGGGTGAAGGTGGTGTTGGTCAAGGAGAAGGGGCACTATCACCAGTGAAGCCGCTTGTAGAGGGCGATCAGTACCTGGCGGTAAATCCAGGCAACAGCCAGGCACAGAGCCAGGTAGAGCAGCCCCGACCATTCGGCAGGTAGCGGCTTGGCATAGATGAGTATCTGTTGCCGCACGAAGGCGTGGGTGATGAACAGCGCGGCCGAAAGTCCGCCCAATCCCAGAGAGATTTTGTAGAGAATGCCTCTCTTGAAAAGCGGCAGAACTGCCGTGAAGGGGAAGAGCACCAGGGTCGAGCTGAATACCCACAGATAGGGGTTGAAGAGACTCAATACAAAGAGCACGCACCCCAGAGCCACCCAACCCCACGGGAGCCGCAGCGGATGCCGGGCTGCGAGCATGCCGATGCAGAATACCGGCAGCCACCCCACAAAGTTGTAACGGAGGGTAAAGACGAGGTCGTTGCAGCCCAACCCTTGAAGCACAAGCAGCAGTGCCCAGGCGACGGCCGAGGCAATCCACACCGCCCGGTCACCGGCCCGGCGCAGAAACAGCACATAGATAACATAGAGTTGAAAGGCCATGCCGAAGTACCACCACGGACCGGCAATGACGAAGCGGTCGACCAGGAAGTTGGCGGTAAAGGTAAGCATCGCCAGCAGGTCGGTCCATATCTTTTGATTCTCCAGATACTGATAGGTAATGTGGGTGTGGCCCGAGTAGCGGTCGAGCAGGAGCAACAGGGCCATGGGGACTATCCACTTCCACAGTTGCGTGGCCCGGTGCAGCAGAATGCGCCACCCCGCATCGGGGCTCTGTCCGTATCGCTTGGCCAGTCCGTAACCGCTCACGAAGACAAAAACCGATACTCCGTAATGCCCTAGAAAAGAGAAAAGCGACAGCACGATGGTGCGCAGGTTGCCCCTGCCCAGGGTGTCGACAAACCGTCCCACGTTATCGGGGATATATTCAAACTCGCACTCGGGCGGGAACTCGGGGAAGGTGTGGAAAAAGTTGTGTAGGACAATGAGTAAAATGCCTATACCCTTGAGTACCTGAGAGTCGGAGCGGTCGTATTGCAGCGTGGGCATGGCGGCATCATGCTTTGTCCAGCTCTTCGTTGAGCTTTTCGCCGATGAGGCGGGCTGCCGAGGCTACGTAGTTGGCACAGGGTCGGCGCTTGTAGTAGGCTTCGGTGCGAGGTTCGGGTGTAGGTTCGTCGCTCTTGTGGTCGAGCCCGAGCAATTCGCGGCAGATGATGGAGCCGTTGAGTGCTTTGGAGCGCGCCGCCAGATCCTGCACGGCCGTGTAGACCACTTTCCGTTTGGCCAGATCGCCCGGCTTGTCGTTTTTGTAGTAGAGTCCGGCAATCATGAACATGCCGCTCACGGCACCGCACACCTCGCGTAACCGGCCCATGCCGCCGCCCAGCGGGGCGCTTATCGAGGCTGCCAGTTGCTGGTCTACGTCAAACAGGTCGTTATAAGCCAGTACGACCGATTGGGCACAATTGTAGCCCTCGCAAAAAAGTTGGCGAGCCTTCTCGGCTCTCTGTTCTACATCTATCTTTTCCATGCTTGTTTTTATGATTTACCATTGAATAGGCTCGATGCCGTGGGCCACCAGATATTGGTTGGCCTGGCTGAAGTGATGGTTCCCGAAGAACCCCCGGTGAGCCGACAGGGGCGAGGGGTGGGGCGATTGCAGCACCAGGTGCCGGCTGCGGTCTATGAATTCGCCCTTGCGTTGGGCATAGGCTCCCCACAAGATGAAGACCAAGTGTTCGCGCTCCTCGGCCAGTTTGTGGATAACGGCATCGGTAAAGGTCTCCCACCCTTTGCCCTGGTGCGAAGCGGCCCGATGCGCCTCGACCGTGAGCGTGGCGTTGAGCAGCAATACCCCTTGGCGTGCCCAGCGGGTGAGGTTGCCGCTTTGGGGTACGGGAATACCCAGGTCGCTCTCGATCTCCTTGAAAATATTCTGGAGCGAAGGGGGGAAGGGCACGTGGTCGTTGACCGAGAAGCAGAGTCCGTGAGCCTGATTGGGTTCGTGGTAGGGGTCTTGTCCCAGAATCACCACCTTCACCCGGTCGAAGGGGCAGGCATCGAACGCCGCGAATATCTGGCTGCCGGGCGGGTAGACCGTTTTGGTGGCATACTCGTGACGAACGAAAGAGGTCAGTTGTTCGAAATAAGGCTTGTCAAATTCGGGTTGTAACCGCTGTTGCCAACTGGGTTCGATGCGAACATTCATAATCTTTTTTATATAAGATTTTAACCGTAACTGTTTGCAAAGCTACAAATATTTCTTACTTTTGCCACGCAATTAGGGGGAGATTCTCACCGACGAGGCGTACTTTTCCCTCGAATCGTTTAGCGGCACCCGTAGTTCAATGGATAGAATAAAGGATTCCGGTTCCTTCGATTGGGGTTCGACTCCCCACGGGTGTACAAGATGTTCCATCGGGCTCTTCCGGTGGAACATTTTTTAATATCTCTCCCTCAAGTTTGTATTGCGAGCTTCCCGATAAAATCCATACCTTTGCGGCATGGAAAGAAAGCATGTAGATTGGAGCCGTACCGACGCTCTTATTTTCGATATGGACGGCACGCTGTGGGATGCGGTCGACACCTATGCCCGCATCTGGAACGAGGTCTTTGCCCGGGCGGGCCGCGAGGTCCACGTTACCCGCGAGACACTCATCGGCAACATCGGGAAACCGATTCCTCGCATTATGGAAAATCTTTTCCCCGATATTACCCCCGACGAGGCGGCCCGCTTCTCGGCCGAACTGGCGCAGGAGGAGCCCGCCTTGCTGTCGCGCTACGGCGGCACGCCCTATCCCGGGGTGGTCGAGGGGCTGGAACGGCTGTCGCACAAGTACAAGCTGTTTCTGGTGAGCAACTGCGACTCGCACACCCTGCCCGTGTTTATGGTTTGCATAGGCATTACGCCCTACATTACCGAGGGGCTCGCCTTTGGCAACACGCACAAGCCGAAGGGCGACAACATGCTGCTGCTCAAAGAGAAATACGGATTGCAACAACCGCTCTACATGGGCGACATCGACGCCGACGGGCAGGAGACCCACCGCGTGGGTCTGCCCTTTGTCTATGCGCGTTACGGCTTTGGACAGACCGACGACTACGAACTGGCCTTCGACTCGTTTACCGATTTTACCGAATTCTTTTTAAATTGTAAATAAGCTATGTTCTCGAGTGAATTTCATGCCGAGATTTTGCGGCGTTGTCAAAAAATACAGGCGGGCTTGCAGGCCGTGGGGGCCGATGCCGCCTTGATTCACACCAATGCAAACCTCTATTACACGTCGGGTCGGGTGTTCAACGGTTACACCTATATCCCGGCCAAGGGTGAGCCGCACTATTTCGTACGTCGTCCCGTGGGGTTGAAAGGCGACAGCGTGCACTATATCCAC
The DNA here is from genome assembly GCF_963931395.1 of Barnesiella sp. An22. NCBI lineage: Bacteria > Pseudomonadati > Bacteroidota > Bacteroidia > Bacteroidales > Barnesiellaceae > Barnesiella > Barnesiella sp. An22. The sequence continues at coordinate 3,343,625 of NZ_OZ007014.1, read as the reverse complement.
AAGCCCGAGCAGATACCTGCCCTGTTGACCGAACTGGGTATGCCGCAACCCCGGCGTATCGCGCTGGAGTGGGATGCCTCACATGGCGATTATGTACGTCTGGCTGCCGTATTCCCCGAGGCCGAGGTGGCGAACGCGTCGGCTGTGATGCGTGGGGCGCGGGCCGTGAAGACCGAGTATGAACTGGCCCGGTTGCGCGAGTCGGCCGTGAAGCATGCCGAGGTGTACCACCGCATCGAGTCGATTTATCGCGACGGCATGACCGACATCGAACTCCAGATCGAAATCGAGCGTCTGTTGCGTCTGCACGGCAACCTGGGGCTCTTCCGCATCAACGGGCAGAGCATGGAGATATTCATGGGCAATGTGCTTTGCGGCGACAATGCCGACACTCCTACACCTTACGATTTTGCCATGGGCGGAGCCGGCATGAGCTGCTCGATACCGGTGGGTGCCAACGGTACCCTCATGCGTCCGGGCATGGCGGTGATGGTCGACATGTGCGGCAACTTCACCGGCTACATGACCGATATGACCCGCATCTACTCGATAGGCGAACTGCCCCAGAAAGCCCTCGACGCACACCGCTGCTCCATCGAGATACACCACCGGTTGAGCCAGATGGGCAAGCCCGGCGTGGCTGCGTCCGACCTCTACCACAAGGCGGTCGAGATAGCGCACGAGGCGGGGCTGGACGACTACTTCATGGGTCACACCCAGAAGGCGGGTTTCGTTGGTCACGGCGTGGGCATCGAGGTGAACGAGGCCCCGGTGCTGGCTCCCCGCTCGAAAGAGGTGCTGGCCGAGAACCAGGTGATTGCCATCGAGCCCAAGTTCGTGATTCCGCACGTGGGGGCCGTAGGCATCGAAGATACCTATGTGGTTACTCCAGACGGTTTGCAGGCCATCACACAGGCCCCGGTCGACATCTTCCCGCTCTTCTGATTCCTTCCCCCCCCCCTCTCTGGGGGTGAGCGAAACGATATTTTCCCTTTTGGAGATTCCTGTCCCGGCAGAGTTGTCTGCCGGGACAGCTTTTTCAGGAGCGGGCCGGTGTGTATAAGTTGTTCAAAAAACATCGGCCGGCGGCTTCGTTCTCTGCGAATATCTTTGTACCTTTAAGCCCACGAATCTAAATCTAGTCTCATATATGCAACCCTTTGTTCATCTGCACGTTCACTCCCAGTACTCTATTCTCGACGGACAGGCTTCCATACCGGCGCTGGTCGACAAGGCCATGAAAGACGGCATGAAGGGCCTGGCCCTGACCGACCACGGCAACATGTTCGGGATAAAAGAGTTTTTCAATCTGGTGAAGAAGAAAAACGGTGCGGTGAAGGATGACATCAAAAAGATACAGAAACGCATCGATGCCATCGAGAAGGGCGACGAAACGGTCGACGACAAGGAGGCCGAGCTGGCCTCGTTGCGCCAGCAGGTAGCCGACCTCGAAGCCAAGATATTCAAGCCCATCCTGGGTTGCGAGGTGTATGTGGCCCGCCGTCGGCTCACCGACAAGGAGGCCACTCCGCGCGAGGTGCGCAGTGCCGTGGTCAACGAGGTGAACGGCATCTCCATCCGCAAGGGTGCCATCGATGATGGCGGTTATCACTTGATTGTGCTGGCCAAGAACCTGAAGGGGTATCACAACCTCATCAAGCTGGTGTCGAAAGGGTGGACCGAGGGTTTCTACTCGCGTCCCCGTACCGACAAGTACGAACTCGAGAAATATCACGAAGGGCTCATCGTCTGCTCGGCCTGTTTGGGTGGCGAGATTCCCCGCAAAATACTGACGGGCGACCTGGCGGGAGCCGAGGAGGCCATCCTGTGGTTCAAGCGGATTTTCGGCGACGACTACTACCTGGAGTTGCAACGCCACAAGGCCACCGTGCCGCGGGCCAACCACGAGACCTTCGTCTTGCAAAACGAGGTGAATGCCCACCTTATCGAGATGTCGCGCAAGCACGGCATCAAACTGGTATGTACCAACGACGTCCATTTTGTCGAAGAGGAGAATGCCGAGGCGCACGACCGCCTCATCTGCCTGAGCACGGGCAAGGATCTCGACGACCCCACCCGCATGCTCTATTCCAAACAGGAGTGGCTGAAGACCCAGCAGGAGATGAACGACCTCTTTGCCGATGTGCCCGAGGCGCTCGCCAATACGCTCGAGATTCTCGACAAGGTCGAGTTCTACTCGATAGACCACGCCCCGCTTATGCCTACCTTCCCCATCCCCGAGAGCTTCGGTACCGAGGAGGAGTATCGCCGCAAGTTTACCGATGAAGATATTTTCAACGAGTTTACCCGCGACGAGAACGGCAATGTGGTGATGGACGAGGAGTCGGCCCGCAAGAAAATCGAGAAGCTGGGCGGTTATGAGAAACTCTACCGTATCAAGCTCGAGGCCGACTATCTGAAGGAGCTCACCTTCAAGGGGGCACACGAGCGCTATGGCGAGGAGCTCTCGCCCGAGGTGCTGGAGCGCATCACCTTCGAGCTGCACATTATGAAGACAATGGGTTTCCCGGGTTACTTCCTCATTGTGCAGGACTTTATCAACGCCGCCCGCACCGAGCTCGACGTGTCGGTAGGCCCCGGCCGTGGTTCGGCCGCCGGTTCGGTGGTGGCCTACTGCCTGAAGATTACCCAGATAGACCCCATGAAGTACGACCTGCTGTTCGAGCGGTTCCTCAACCCCGACCGTATTTCGTTGCCCGATATCGATGTCGACTTCGATGACGATGGTCGCGGACGGGTGCTGCAGTGGGTGACCGAGAAGTATGGGGCCGAGAAGGTGGCCCACATCATCACCTACGGCACCATGGCCACCAAGTTGGCTATCAAGGATGTGGCGCGGGTGCAGAAGCTGCCGCTCTCCGAGTCGGACCGCCTGACCCGCCTCATTCCCGACCGCCTGCCCGAGAAGAACGGCAAGGCTCAAAAAATCAATCTGAAAAACTGTATCGAAAATGTTCAGGAGTTGAAAGATGCTTGCAACTCGAGCGACCAGCTCCTGGCCGATACGATGAAATATGCCCAGATGCTCGAAGGCAACGTGCGCAATACCGGCGTGCATGCCTGCGGTGTCATTATCGGCCGTGATGCCATTACCGACTGGGTGCCTGTGAGCACGGCCGACGACAAGGAGACCGGCGAGAAGATGCTCGTGACCCAGTACGAAGGGAGCGTGATCGAGGATACCGGCCTCATCAAGATGGACTTTCTGGGGCTGAAAACCCTCTCGATTATCAAGGAGGCGGTCGAGAACATCCGGCAGACCCGACATATCGACCTCGACATCGATTCGATTCCCATCGACGACCCCAAGACCTACGAGCTGTACAGCGCCGGCCGCACGACCGGTACCTTCCAGTTCGAGTCGGCCGGTATGCAGAAGTACCTGCGCGAGCTGCATCCCACCACCTTCGAAGACCTCATCGCCATGAATGCCCTCTACCGGCCGGGACCTATGGAGTATATCCCCCAGTTCATCGCCCGTAAGCAGGGCAAGGAGCCTATCGTCTACGACATCCCCATCATGGAGAAGTATCTGAAGGATACCTACGGCATCACCGTCTATCAGGAGCAGGTGATGTTGCTCTCGCGTCTGTTGGCCAACTTCACCCGCGGTCAGTCCGACGGTCTGCGTAAGGCCATGGGTAAGAAGTTGAAAGACAAGCTCGACGCCTTGAAGCCCCTCTTCATTTCGGGCGGCGAGAAGAACGGTCACAAGAAGGAGGTGCTCGAGAAGATTTGGGCCGACTGGGAGAAGTTTGCCTCCTACGCCTTCAACAAGAGCCACGCTACCTGTTACTCGTGGGTGGCTTTCCAGACCGCCTACCTCAAGGCCAATTACCCCTCGGAGTACATGGCGGCCGTGCTCAGCCGAAACCTCAACAACATCACCGAAATCACCAAATTCATGGACGAGTGCAAGGCCATGAAGATTCAGGTGCTGGGCCCCGATGTCAACGAGAGCCAGTACAAGTTCTCGGTCAACAAGAAGGGAAACATCCGCTTCGGTCTGGGGGCCATCAAGGGGGTGGGCGACTCGGCCGTGCAGGCCATCGTGCGGGAGCGCGAGGCCAACGGTCCGTACAAGGGCATTTTCGATTTTGTCGAGCGGGTCAACCTCTCGGCCTGTGGCAAGAAGACCATCGAGTCGCTGGCCATTTCGGGGGCCTTCGATTCGTTCAAGGAGATTCACCGCGAGGACTTTTCGGCCATGACCAGCAAGGGCGAGCCCTTCCTCGATACGCTGGTACGCTACGGAGTGAAGGTACAGAGCGACAAGCTGTCGCAGGTGGCTTCGCTTTTCGGCAGCGACTCCTCTATCGTGACGACTCCGCCCGAGATACCGCGGGGTGTACCTCTCTCCGACATCGAGCGGCTCGACAAGGAGCGCGAGCTCGTGGGCATGTATCTCTCGGCTCACCCTCTCGATGCCTATAAACTGGAACTGCTCTACGGTTGCAACACCCGTATGACCGACTTGAAGAACCGCGAGGCGCTGCTCGACAAGGAGCTCACTTTCGGCGGCGTGGTGGTCGACTACCGCACCGGCATCGGCAAGCGCGGCGGGCAGTATGGATTCATCAAGATCGAAGACTATTCGGGGGCCGACGACATCCCTCTCTTCGGGCAGGATTTCATCGACTACGGCAAGTTCGGTGCCAACAACGGCACCTTCGTGTGGGTGCGGGCCCGCTGTGTCCCCTCGAAGTATACCCCCGGACGCATCGACCTGAAGATACTCGAAATGAAACTGCTCTCGGAGCTGAAGGGCACGATGCTCAACTCCATCACCATCGAGATGCCGGCCCGCCTCGTGAAGAACGGTTTCATCCAGACCCTCTCCGACTTTATGCCGCCGGCTCATCAGCACAAGGCCGAACTCAACTTCAAGATTTACGATTCGGAGCTGGGCAAGTCGGTGCGGTTGCGCTCGCGGCGTCGTCCCATGATTACCGAGGAGCTCATCGATTTCCTCAACGAGAACGAAGAGGTGACCTTCAAAATAAATGAATAATCGTTTGCGACTCAACCACAGAATACCTAATTTTGTTCCGTAATACGTGATAACGATAAATTATAAACAGATAGAACTATGGCATTGAAAATCAATGATGAAAATGCAAAGGAGCTGATTGCTTCGGGCAAACCCGTGGTAATCGATTTCTGGGCAGAATGGTGTGGCCCTTGCCGGGCTATCGCCCCCTCGGTCGACGAACTCGCCGAAGAGTATGAAGGTAAAGTGATTATCGGTAAATATAACGTCGACGACGATTCCGATATCAGCGCCGAGTATAGCATCCGCAATATCCCCACGTTGCTCTTCTTCAAGGAGGGTAAACTGGTAGATAAGCACGTAGGTTCTGCCTCGAAGGCCGACCTCGAAGCTAAGGTGAAGGCTCTGCTCTAAGCGTGGCAGAAAAAGCTAACACGGGCCGACTCGAAATCAATCGAGCCGGCCCGTGGTGTATTTGTGCGCGTCACTCCATACCCCGATGCGCATTGTGTTACCCCGCACTCGATGCGGGGTCCAGCTTTGGAGGTGGTAGTGGGTAGAGTAGGGACGCACGGCTTGTGCGTCCTGAGTTCTTACCCGGGTAATTCTGGATTCCGCGTCGTGGCGCGGAATGACACAGACGTCGCTACTTCTGGCTACCGCATGATGCCTCGCTTACAGTTTCAGATACTCCTTGAGCGCCTCGACATACTGTTCGAACGCATCGCGGCCCCGTTCGGTAATCTGGCAGGTCGTGCGGGTCTTTTTCCCTACAAACTCTTTCTTCACCCCAATGTATCCGGCCGACGCCAGTTTGTCTATCTGCACGCTCAGGTTGCCCGCCGTGGCGCCCGTCTGCTCTTTCAGGTAGACGAAGTCGGCTTCGTCTACCGAGAGGAGTATCGACACGATGGCCAGTCGCAGTTGCGAGTGTAGCAGGGGATTCAGTTCGCGCAGCATCACTTACGACATTTAGCGTTCAGGTTATGCCCGGGGATAACCATCATAATCAGAAACGAAATACCAAAGTAGAGGTGCCAGGTGGCAGGTACGTGCTGCAAGGCAGGCAGGGTCATCAGCATGTAGATGGCAAAGACCAGTCCGAAGAGCGGCAGGTAGGCCAGCACCGAGTCTTTAATCACCAGCCCCGTAATCGAGGTTCCTATGCCGCAGTAGATAAGAGCCAACGGCATCATCAGCCCGAAGTTGACACTCCCCAGGGCATAACCCAGAATCATCATCGTCAGCACGGTGATGACGAAGAGGGTGCCTATCACCTTCCACGTCTCGTCGATCATGCGGTCGGTATAGGTAATCACCGTGGGGCGGTGCTTGCGGTCATGTACCGTTGTATAGATAAAGGGGGCAAACATGAGGAACCAGGCGGCGGCCCATACCGAGCTGCCGGTTGTGCTGACCAGCGCAAAGACCACGACAGCAAGCACTACGGCCAGGTAACCGTAGAGCAGGAACCGGTTACCGCTTCCGGTCCCGATATTCTTCCGGCTCTGCCTAATCATTTGGGTGATGAGCTCCAGGCTCTCCTTTTCGTTCAGTTTTTTCTCTTCCATACGTTCAAATTTTAAGGTTTACAAATTGGTTTATTTTATAAACTATATAGCTATATGGTCTCTTCTTGGAAAGTATTGATGCTGCAAATATAAATCGGTTTATAATATAAACCAAATATTTCGGAATATTTTTTTAGTGAGTGGGTGTATTTTTTTTGAGGGAGAGGGGCGCTCTGCATTCGATGGGGGCTTTGTGTCACCCCACACGTGATGCGCACTGTGTCACCCCGCACTCGACGCGGGGTCCAGCTTCTGGGTGGCAGAGGGTGGAGTAGTGCCGCACAGTTCGTGAGTACTGAGTTATACCGTGCCCGGGTATTTCTGGATTCCGCGTCGTGGCGCGGAATGACGAGATAGGCCGGTATATCTTTGGATATCGTACTGCGAAATGTCCGGGACATTTTCTGTGTAGAGTAGCGATACCCCCGCCTTTATCGGGCCGGGAGGAGGCCAGCCGGTTGAGGAATGAGGGCGAGGACTGTTTGAGTGCAGCGAGTTCCGCAGCCCCCGAGGGCGGTGCCAGCCTCCGAGCGAGATAGCCCGATAACAGCGGCGGCGCTTCTTGGTTCGTTCTTCTCGCTGCAGAGAAGAATGAACATAACCGTGTCACCCACATTCGAAGCGGGGCCCAGCTTTGGAGATGGCAGAGGGTGGAGTAGTGCCACACAGTTCGTGAGTACTGAGTTATACCGTGCCCGGGTATTTCTGGATTCCGCGTCGTGGCGCGGAATGACGAGAGTGCCTCCCCGTCTCCGATGCGCATTGTGTCACCCCGCACTCGATGCGGGGTCCAGCTTCTGGAGGTGGCAGTGGGTGGAGTAGTGCCGCACGGTTCGTGCGTCCTGAGTTATATCGTGCCCGGGTATTTCTGGATTCCGCGTCGCAGCGCGGAATGACGAGATAGGCCGGTATATCTTTGGATATCGTACTGCGAAATGTCCGGGACATTTTCTGTGTAGAGTAGCGATACCCCCGCCTTTATCGGGCCGGGAGGAGGCCAGCCGGTTGAGGAATAAGGGCGAGGACTGTTTGAGCGCAGCGAGTTCCGCAGCCCCCGAGGGCGGTGCCAGCCTCCGAGCGAGATAGCCCGATAACAGCGGCGGCGCTTCTTGGTTCGTTCTTCTCGCTGCAGAGAAGAATGAACATAACCGTGTCACCCGCACCCGATGCGGGGTCCAGCTTCTGGAGGTGGCAGTGGGTGGAGTAGTGCCGCACGGTTCGTGCGTCCTGAGTTATGCCATGCCCGGGTATTCCTGGATTCCGCGTCGCAGCGCGGAATGACGAGATAGGCCGGTATATCTTTGGATATCGTACTGCGAAATGTCCGGGACATTTTCTGTGTAGAGTAGCGATACCCCCGCCTTTATCGGGCCGGGAGGAGGCCAGCCGACCGAGGAGTGAGGGCGAGGACTGTCTGAGCGCAGCGAGTTCCGTAGCCCCCGAGGGTGGCGCCAGCCTCCGAACGAGATAGCTCGATAACAGCAGCGGCGCTTCTTGATTCGTTCTTCTCGCTGTAGAGAAGAATGAACATATCGTGTCACCCGCATTCGATGTGGGGTCCAGCTTCTGGGTGGCAGAGGGTGGAGTAGGGACGCACGGCTCGTGCGTCCTGAGTTATGCCATGCCCGGGTATTCCTGGATTCCGCGTCGTGGCGCGGAATGACGAGAGGGTCGCAGCGCAAAATGCCACGGGGAGCACAAGTGGCGAGAGGAGTATAGGCAGAAAGGTGATGCCGATTTTGTTTTTTTAAGAAAAAGCACTACTTTTGTTTCGTTCGCCCGAGGGGCGGGCAGACATATTACGACATAAAAAGCGCATTGGCTTTTCTTTCTTACTGATGAAACTTGGCGGTTTAATTGGATAAAGAAAAAGCAAAGTTGATGCTCGCGCTGTTCATACGGCGTGGGCGTTTGCATTATCTCTTTATCCAGGTACGCCAAGACCTCATCAGTGGATATGCAAATTGTCCACGTTTTTTTGTCTGGAGTAGCACTAAGTTTAATCCTTAATATTTACTGTTATGAAGACAAAATTTTTTATGATGATGGCGCTGGTTGTCCTGCTGATAGGGGGCAATGCCTGTACGGAGGAGGATAAGGGGCTTGTTCCGGACGATGGTATCTCATTGGGGAATGGAGGTGATGCAGTTCCCGATCCAGAGGGGACAATCCTTGTTTCGGTTCGTAATGAGAACAATGGTAAAACAGTTGTCGGTCTGTTTGAGGCTGGTGGTTTTTATATAGATGGAGGAGATAATTTCGTCCCTTACCATTATGGCTATTATGTTGATGATATTGACTTTTGTTCGGTAGGAGCGGTCAATGGCTTGGGTAATGTGCGAGAGGCTCCCTCCAAAGGGTGGGCTTCTACGGTTGCTGTACAAGAGGGACATGGTTATTTTGTTCGATATAAAACGAATAACGGTTATTACGTCTATGCACGTTTGTATGTGGAGAAATATATTTTGTCGGCAGCCAACACGATATTGGGGGCCTATGTCAAATATCAGTCGCCGTATGAACCTGAAAATATAGAAGATATTCTCGTGGATATTCCTGATGCACAATTCAGGGCATATCTTGCTGCAGAGTTCGATACAAATTCCGATGGTATATTGACACCGCAGGAGGCCGCTTCGGTTACGTCTATCTGGTGTTCCAGTCGTCAAATATCTTCTTTACAGGGGATAGAGCTATTTACAAATTTGACAATATTGGATTGCTCGTTTAATGAGATAACAGAATTGCCTCAATTGCCTTCCAAGCTAACGACATTGAATTGCTCGAGTAATAATATAGCAGAGTTAACCAATTTGCCTACCACACTGACGACGTTGAAATGTGCATATAATGATTTGTCTTCTTTTGATTTTTCAAAGCTGACGACTTTGAAAAATTTGGAAGAGCTGGATTGTTCGTCTAATAACTTAATTGAGTTTAATGTACCTGATTTAGATAACTTGAAGATATTGAATCTTTCGGGTAATCAACTCACACAATTATCTGTATCTCTCTCAAATTTGGAAGAATTGAACTGTAATGATAACCAATTGACCGATTTGGATGTTTCATCTTGTAGTCGGTTGGATGATCTTAGGTGTAATAATAATCTTTTGACTCAGCTATCTCTTCAAAACAATCGGGCTCTTTCATTCCTTCATTGCGAATCGAACCGATTGACCGAATTGGATTTGAGCCAATGTGGGTTGATTTTTTACAGTAATATGGGTGTTTTGGATAAAAATCAACAGCAGATATATGCATATTGTACAGGAAATCCCGATTTGGCTGTTATCTATCTGTCGGCCAGTACGCCTCAATATTCGACGGATATGATAAAAAAAGACGATTTTACGCAGATTGCCTATAAGTAAACACACAACAGGCGGGAGACTCTCTGGAGAACCTCCCGCCTGTTTGGCTTATTCAACAATAACTAACTGTCTGTTTGTTACAAGATGCCTTGTGCCATCATGGCCTTGGCCACTTTCATGAAGCCGGCGATGTTGGCGCCCTTCACGTAGTTGGTGTAGGTATCGCTCTCTTTGCCGTAGCGGGTACACTGCTCGTGAATGTCGTGCATGATTTGTTTCAGTTTCTGGTCCACCTCTTCGGCTGTCCAGCTTATCTTCATGGAGTTTTGCGTCATCTCCAGTCCGCTCACCGATACACCGCCGGCGTTGGCTGCCTTGCCCGGAGCGTAGAGAATCTTGGCTGCGAGGAACTGCTCGATGGCCTCGGGGGTCGAGGGCATGTTGGCCCCTTCCGACACAGCGAAACAGCCGTTGGCCAGCAGGGTGCGGGCGTCGTCGCCGTCGAGTTCGTTCTGGGTGGCGCTGGGCATGGCGATGTCGCACTTTTCGCCCCAGGGACGTCCGCCCTCGACATATTTGCAGCCATACTCCTCGGCGTATTCACGGATACGGCCGCGGTAGAGGTTCTTCAATTCGAAGATGTAGGCCAGTTTCTTCTCGTCGATGCCGTCGGGGTCGTAGATGTAGCCGTCGCTGTCGGACATGGTCACTACTTTGGCACCCAACGAGATGAGTTTCTGTACGGTGTATTGGGCCACGTTGCCCGACCCCGATACCGTAACCACCTTCCCTTTGAGGTCGATGCCGCGGGTCTTGAGCATCTCGAGCAGGAAGTAGACGTTGCCGTAGCCGGTGGCTTCGGGGCGGATGAGCGAGCCGCCAAATTCGAGGCCCTTGCCCGTGAAGGTTCCCGTGTTTTCGCGGGCCAGCTTCTTGTACATGCCGTACATGTAACTTACCTCGCGGCCGCCCACGCCTATATCGCCGGCAGGCACGTCGGTATCGGGGCCGATGTAGCGCCACAACTCGGTGACGAAGGCCTGACAGAAGCGCATGATTTCCATGTCGGATTTACCCTTGGGGTTGAAGTCCGACCCTCCTTTTCCGCCACCCATGGGCAGCGTGGTGAGGGCGTTTTTGAAGGTCTGTTCGAAGGCGAGGAATTTGAGGATAGAAGGATTGACCGACGAGTGGAAACGGATACCTCCCTTGTACGGGCCGATGGCGTTGTTGTGCTGTACGCGATAGCCCATGTTGGTTTGCACGCGGCCCTGGTCGTCGACCCAGGTGACCCGGAACGAGAAGATGCGGTCGGGGATACACAGGCGTTCGATCAGGTTGTAGCGGTCGAACTCGGGGTGTTGGTTGTAGACCTCTTCGATCGTCGACAATACCTCTTCGACGGCCTGGTGGTACTCCGGCTCGTTGGGGAACCGGCGTTTCAATTCGTTCAATACTTCTGTTGTTTTCATCGATAAGTATGTTTTTTGGTTTGATGGAATGCTATTCCTGGTGTAACACGTTGCAAGCGTGATGCTTTCTTATGGTGACATCGTGTTGTGCAGTGCCTCGATTCCGTAACAAATTGTGCTGTAGAATAGCGGCTCGGCTTTATTTGTGCCGACAAAGATAGTAAAAATAAATAAAGTGAAAGCCTTTTTGGATAAAAACTTTCACTTTACAAAGAAAATTGACGGAATAATATCTTTTTGAGCGAATTATCGCTCGAAATGTGAGAAATCTCTCATAATTATACTATTTCTCGACCGGTTGCAATCCCATGGCGGCTGCGGTCTCGAGCATGAATTGGCGGGCCGGCTCGTGTTCGTTGGGAATTTTGCCGTCGAGTATGGCCTCTTTGATGGCCGAAAGCAGTTCGCCTACCGGGCGCGAGGGGGGCAGCCCGAAGGTCTCCATAATCTCTTCGCCGCGGATGGGCAGCTTCATGTTGCGGATGCTGTCCTTCTCTTCGATTTCTCGCAGTTTGGTGCGCACGAGTTCGAAGTTGTCGAGAAATCGTTTCACCTTCTCACGGTTTTTCGAGGTGATGTCCGACTCGCACAGCAGCATCAGGTCGTCTATGTCGTCGCCCGCGTCGAAGAGCAGCCGGCGCACGGCCGAGTCGGTAACCACCTCTTCGGCCAGGACGATGGGCCGCATGTGCAACCCCACGAGCTTCTGTACATACTTCATCTTGTCGTTGAGGGGCAGTTTCATACGGCGGAAGATACCGGGTATCATCTTCTCGCCCACGTAGTTGTGGTTGTGGAAGGTCCATCCCAGCCGGGCATCGTAGCGTTTGGTGCGGGGTTTGCCTATGTCGTGCAGCAGAGCGGCCCACCGCAGCCACTCGTTGCGGCTGCGCAGCGCTACGTTGTCGAGCACGGCGAGCGAGTGGTAGAAGTTGTCTTTGTGTCCGCGACCCTTGACGGTCTCTACCCCTTTGAGGGCGGCCACCTCGGGGAAGATGAGGGGCAGCAGCTTGCAGTCGTCGAGCAGGATGAATCCCTTGGAGGGGATGTCGGAGCGGATGATTTTGCCCAGTTCGTCGATGATGCGCTCTTTCGAGATGATTTCGATACGCGAGCGGTTGCGCTCGATGGCGGCGAAGGTCTCGGTCTCGATGCGGAAGTTGAGCTGCGTGGCGAACCGTATGGCCCGCATCATGCGCAGGGGGTCGTCGCTGAAGGTGATGTCGGGGTCGAGCGGGGTGCGGATAATCCCTTTTTCGAGGTCGTCCATACCGCCGAAGGGGTCGACCAGTTCGCCCCAGCGGTCGCGGTTCAGACACAGGGCCAGGGCGTTGATGGTGAAGTCGCGCCGGTTCTGGTCGTCCTGCAGGGTTCCGTCCTCGACTACCGGCTTGCGCGAGTCGTGGCTGTACGACTCCTTGCGGGCGCCGACGAACTCGATTTCGAAATTCTCGCCCCGGCGGTTATATTTCACCTGAGCCGTGCCGAAGTTGCGGAAGGTCGAGAGGTGAGCCCGTTTGCCCAGCCGGGCGGTGAGGGCCTCGGCCAGTTCGATGCCGCTGCCCAGGGTGACGATGTCGATGTCCTTGGAGGGGCGGTTCAGAAAGATGTCGCGCACATAGCCGCCGATAACGAAGCAGGGGCGGTTCATCGCGTCGGCCACCTCGCCGATGAGGTGGAATATGGGTTGATCGAGATGATCGAGAATAAGCTGATTGTCGGCTTGCATAATCGTGGGGTTGAATTGACGGTAAAAGTACGATTTTTTTGCCATTGCGGCAAGGACCCTTGACGACTAATACCAGTCGAGGCGGTCGTAGGAGTTGCCTCGCTTGTCGTATTTGAGGTCTTGCAGCAGCGACGACTTGACGCTGATGTGGAAGTTGTACGACTTGTAGGGGCCCACGGGCACGAAGCTGGCACTCATCGACCAGCAGTGCAGGTCGCGGGTGATGTTACAGTTCATGTAGGCAATCTTCTTGGCCTCGAAGTCGTAGCTGGCCGAGAAGTTGAACGACCAGTTTTTCGTGAGGTTGATGTTGCCCGAGAGGCTGAGGTTCTGGGTGAACTTGCCGTTGTACTCCATCTTCTTTTTGTTGAAGGTGCCGTAGCCGTAGTTGACCGAGTAGTTGATCGAGAGGCTCCACGGCACTTCCCAGATGGCATATCCGTCGGGGCCGAACTGGACGTCGTCGTCGCCCGACGAGCTCTCCTCCTCGTCGTTGCTCATGTTGGGGTCGGGTGGCATGTTGTTCTGTGGCAGGTTTTGCTGCGTCTTCTTGGTGTCGGAGCCCTTGTCCTTCTTCTTGAACGTATCGTTGTTGAAGGTGTAGGAGAACGAGGTACCGGTGCTCGAGAGTCGTCCCAGTCCCTTGCCTACGGTCCAGCGGGGCTTGTTCACCCGCACGGGGTTGCCGTAGCTGTCGAGCTGGTAGGTATAGGTATCCCACGTGGCGCTCATCTGCAGGTTGAAGTTCTTGGTGAGCTTGATGAGAATCGAGGTATTCAGGTTACTCCACTTCATTGAGTCGGCAGCCATGTTGTAGCTCATGTTGGCCGAGAGGTTCTCGATGAGCGATATTTTGCGCACGCCGGTCGAGTCGCGGTCCGACTTGACCTTCATCTCCAGGTTGTTCGATACGGCAAACGAAACGGTTCCCTGCTTGCCCTGCGACACGGTGCCGTAGATACCGTTCGAGAAGGGGGAGTATTTGGTGGTTACCGTTTCGCCCAGCGAGTTGACGTAGGAGTAGGAGTCCCAGAATCCGTAGCGGGGCGAACTGAAGTCGGGCGCTGCGCTGAACGATACCGAGGGGGTGAAGATGTGGCGGATGGCCTGCACCTTGTCGCCGAAGATTTTCCACGGGGTGTAGAAACCGTAGAGTTTGGTATCGGCGCTCAACGAACCGTAGTAGTTGTAGACGTTGTAGAAGCCGTAGACCGTGTCCTGCACGACGCGGGCCTGCTGGGTGTCCCACGACTGCATCACCTTGTTGGAGTACATGCGGTCGGTAAAGTTGAAGCTGGCGGTGAGGTTGAGGTACTTCAGCACGTTGAACGTGGCCGAGATAGGTATGTTGTGATACATGCCGTTGCGCCAGTCCTTGATGAGGTTCGATTTGAGTATCTGGTCCTGCTTGGTGAGAATCGAGTTCTGGAACCGGCCGCTGTACGACATCTGTATCTTTTCGTACCAGCGCTCGTTGCCTACCACGGTTTTACGCTTGAAGGGGTAGATCTGGCCCATCGAGATGGTGAGGTTGGGGAACGAGACATTCAGCGTAGAGTCCTGTGTACGCTGGGTGACGTTGGCCGTAGCCGAGAAACTCCACACCGAGTTGGGGATGCGGTAGGTCATGTTTACCGTCGAACTCTTGGTGTTCTCGGTGAAGCTGTTGGCGTTGTAGTAGCTGTTCAGGTCGTTGCGGGTGTAGCCGCTGGTGGTGTAGTTCACACTGGCCGAGAGCGACATGTTGGGGTTGTTCTTGGTGTCCTGGGTGTGGGTCCAGGCCACTTTGAAGTTCTTCATCTTGGTGTAGTCGGGCAATCCCTTGTCTCCCGTGATGGTGGTGATGAAGCTCAGGTCTACGTTACCCGAGTATTTGTATCGCTTGATATAGGCCGACTTGGCATTGACACCCCACGAGCCCTTGGTGTAGATTTCGCCCGTGAGGGCCAGGTCGACGTAGTCGTTGATGGCAAAGTAGTAACCGCCGTCGCGCAGGTAGTAACCGCGCGCCAGCTCGTCGCCGAAGGTGGGCATGATGATACCCGACGAATACTTCTCGGTGAAGGGGAAGAAGCCGAAGGGGATAGCCAGCGGCAGGGGCACGTCGGCCAGCACCATGTAGGCGGGGCCGGTGACGATGTTCTTTTTGGGGCGCACCTTGGCCTGGGTCAGTTGCAGGTAGAAGTGGGGGTGTTCGTGGTTGTCGCAGGTGGTGTATTTACCGTCCTTCATGTAGAACTCGTCGTTCTCCATTTTCTTGGTCTTGCCGCCGGTGAGGTAGCCTTCGCCCTGCTGGGTGACGATGTTGGTGATGTATCCCTTCTTGGTCTTGAAGTTGTAGTGCATGGTCTCCGACTCGTATTCGCCGCTCTTGTCCTTGAACACGGGGCGACCCACGATGTCGCCTACCGAGTCGGGGCGGCCTACGGCATAGACCAGGCTGCTGTCCATGTTCATCTCTATCTGGTCGGCGTTCAGTTCCATGCCGTCGAACTGTACCACGCCTTGGCCATACATGTACACTTCGTTGCCGTGGGTGAATACAATCGAGTCGTTGGCCTTGTAGTCGACGACCGAGGTAAGTCCGGCTTTCTTCTTTTTGGGAGCTACCGAGTCGGTGGCCAGTGAATCGGCTGCCAGCGAGTCGGTGAGCAACGAGTCGACCCCGAGAGAGTCGATGCCGAGGCTGTCGGGCAGGGCCGGCAAGGTGAGGCGGGCTGCCCCGGTGCTGTCGCCGCCGGGTGTGGTGTCGGCTGCAGCCGGTTGATTATAAGAGGGATGCCTGTCTTGCGCAATGAGCGACACAAACAGGGAAGAGAATAGCAGCGATAGAAGTATGGCGTATTTCTTGCTCACTTTCGACATCGGGGTGTCCATCTGTAATCAACGTGCAAAAATACACATTTTCTATGACTTATCGGCTTTTGGACTTTATTTAATATATTTTATTCTCTGTTGGGTAGAGCGGCCGGCGGGCTTGAACGACAGTCGGTCAGAGGAACAGGGCGGCCATCTCTTCGAACCGACGCAGTGAATCTTCGCCATACCGGGCTACGCTTTTGCGTACCTTGTCGAGTGGTTTTTCGCGATCGGGGTTCGACTTGGAGTAGAACTTGTCGGCAAAGCAGACGAGCTTCTCCTCGAGGCTCACGGGGCACATGTCGCGGTGGGGCAGCGGCAGGTTCTGGGCGATGATGTCGGCCACGGTGAGGCCCGTGCCGGTGTGGCGCTCGCACACGAGGGCGTGGCGGGGATAGCCGTCGGCCCGCATGAGTTCGGCCCCCAGCACGCCGTGGCAGATGTAGGGCTGGTCGCCCGTGCAGTAGATGGAGGGGGCGTTGGTGAGGAATACCCCGATGTCGTGAATCATGGCGGCCTCGTAGACGAAGTTGAGGTCTATCTCGAGCTCGGGATGAGCCTGGGCCAGCTGCAGGGCCTTGTCGGCCACCAGGCGGCTGTGCGACCACACGCTGTTGTATAGCGGGGTGCCGGGTTGGTAGTATTTGTTGAAAACGGCTTGAACGTCCATGGTGATGTGTGGTTATAAAAGCAGCAGCCCGAAGCGGATGCCTTCGAGCTGCCTGAATATGAAGCGGGTTTGTAATTACTCGACGATGGTTACCCAGTTGTGGGTATCGGGCTCGTCGCCATATTGGATGGCGCGCAGCTTGTGATAGAGCTTCTCGCAGATGGGGCCGGGTTTGCCGTCTTTGGAAAACACATACGACTTGTTCTCGTCGAGGTCGTCGATGCGGGCGATGGGGCTGATGACAGCAGCCGTACCGCAAGCACCGGCTTCGTCGAACGTGGCGAGTTCTTCCTCGGGTACCTGACGCACTTCGACCGTCATGCCCAGGTCTTCGGCCAGCTGCATGAGGCTCTTGTTGGTAATCGAGGGGAGAATCGAGGTCGATTTCGGCGTGATGTAGCTGTTGCCACGGATGCCGAAGAAGTTGGCCGGACCGCATTCGTCGATATATTTCTTCTCTTTGGCGTCGAGGTAGAGCACGGCCGAGTAGCCCATGGCGTGAGCCTTCTCTCCCGATACCAGACTGGCAGCGTAGTTACCGCCCACTTTGTAGCGGCCGGTGCCGAGCGGTGCGGCGCGGTCGTATTGGCGCAGGATGACCATCGGGGTGGGTTTGAATCCCTCTTTGAAGTAGGGGCCTACCGGCGAAACGAAAACGATGAAGAGGTACTCTTTGGCCGGTTTCACACCTACCTGTGCCGATGTACCGATGAGCAGCGGGCGGATGTAGAGCGAAGCGCCGCTTTCGTAGGGAGGCACGAAGCGCTCGTTTTTCTTGACAACCGTCAGGATAGCCTCGTTAAATTTTTCGGTGGGCAACTCGGGCATCATGATGCCGCGGCACGAGCTTTGCAGGCGGGCGGCATTCTCGTCCATGCGGAAGATGCGGATTTTGCCGTCTTTCCCCCGGAAGGCCTTCATACCCTCGAAAGCCTCTTGTCCATAGTGCAGACAGGTGGCTGCCATGTGTATTTCGAATGTTTGAGAGCTGGTAACCGTGATGTCGCCCCATTTTCCGTCCTTGTAGGTGCATCGTACGTTGTAGTCAGTGGGCATATAGCCGAATGACAGGTTTGACCAATCGATACTTTCCATAGTTTCGTTGTTTTTGTGTTTGACTTTATAGGGACAAAGATAACGATAAAAGCCGAAAATTAAAATTTGAGACCGATTAGTTTGGTCTGACTTTTCAGCTATTTTTCAACGAAACTCAGACTCTTCATGCCGGGCGTGGAGCTGGTTGGTGTTTACAGGGGGGCAGGGGCTGCGCAGTCGGGGGGACAATTACAAGGCCACTTTCTGGGTCTTGCCTTCGATCTTGACCAGATAGATGCCGCGGGTACCGATTTTCAGCTCCGATATGCCGGGGTTGATGGTGCGCTCGGTAACAATCTGTCCCAGAATGGTATATACCGTTACTTTTACCCGGCGAGGTGTGCGTATGTAGATATTCCCCTCTTTGCTCGAGACTTCGATTTCGGGGGCTCGGCTGGAGCCGTCGGTGCGGTCGTCGTCGCTGAGGGCCCATGCCGATTGGCTCGTCCAATCTTGAGCGAATGCCTGTGGGGCGGCCGAGCAACCGAGTGCCAATGCAATGAGAATAGCGTATAGATGTTTCATGACGACGACAATATCTTTTGCAAAGATAACCTTTTTTTGCGGAATGGTGCAGGATAAGTCGTTAAATGTGGCCCCTTTGTCCCTAAAATTTGTAGGTACGCTTGGGATTTTTGGGGAACCACCCCTTTTGCACCCGCTTCTCCTGGTCGAAGAGCTCTTTGATGGTCCAGAACGACGAGAAGGCAAACACCCCCGACAGCGACGAGAACATGACGTTTTCGAGGTACAGCGAGGCGGCGATACCGGCCAGTCCCAGCAGCAGGAATATCCACCAGCAGCGGGTGCCCCAGTGGTACTCGGCTTTGACTACAATCGGGTGAAACAGCCCGATGATGAGAAAGGTGCAGACTCCGATAACGAGTCCTTGCAGGTGGTTGTCGATGATGAAGTCCATAACGAAACGGTAAAAAAGGTTGTCTACGGTTTTTGTAGCCTCGCAAGTTGTGCCGGTCGTGCCGGGGTATTTGTTTGCGGGGTGTGCAAAAATAAAAATTCCCGTTGAAAGTAAAACTCTCGAACGGGAACTTAGTTCGCTTAAAATCTATAATTCTTTGAAACAGCTCCGGGGTGCCTGGCATACCGGGCATTTGTAGTCGTCGGGCAATTCTCCTTCGTGTATGTATCCGCACACTTCGCACACATACCGTTTGGTCGAGGTTGTGGTTTGGGGTGCTTCGGTAGCGGGGGCTTTCTCCTCCTCGACATAGGTAGGGGCGTTTTTAGGAGCCCGACCTTTAATCACCTGGTGATAGTAGGTATAGGTCATGGGGGTGCCGTCGTCGGGCAGGGTGTCGATTACGCGGGCAAAGAAGACGTCGTGTGTCTCGTTGTCGGCCACATGCAGCAGCTCGCATACGATGTGGCCCGAGAATTTACCCTTGAGGATGGGCACGTCGTGTTGCCACGTGTAGTCGCGTCCGTCGTATTTGTTGCGGTCGCGTCCGCTCTGGAACCCGAAGGTGGTGATGAGGCTCGTGTCGCTCTCTTCGGCCAGGATGGCCAGGCTGAACCGGCGGTGGCTTACGATGGCATCGTGGGTATAGTTGTTTTTGTTCATCGAGATGGCCACGATGGGATTTTCGCTGGTCACCTGAAAGCAGGTGTTGATGATGCAGCCGGTGGGCCGACCCTTGTCGCTGGTCCCCACTACGTAGAGGCCGTAAGTTATTTTTTGCAGGGGTGTTATGTTCATAGGAGGTAGCGTGGTGGTAAACAGCATCGGCCTGCCCCGACAGAGCAGGCCGATGGTAGTTTACGGGGGATTGATACTGAATTAGTAGTTGTTCTTTTTGCGTTCGAAATAGGCGCGCGGGTGTGCACAGGCGGGGCAGGCTTCGGGAGCCGTTTTGCCGCGGTACACATATCCGCAGTTGCGGCATTGCCATTCGATCTCTTCGCTGTCGGAGAATACGGTGCCGTTCTCGACATTCTCGAGCAGTTTGCGGTAACGCTTCTCGTGCTCGGCCTCTACCTTGGCCACGTTGCGGAAGGTGAGGGCAACGGCGGGGAAGCCTTCTTGTTCGGCCACGTCGGCAAAGTGAGGATAGAGGTCTACCCACTCTTCGTTTTCACCCTCGGCGGCAGCCTTCAGGTTCTCGGCCGTGGTGCCGATGACACCGGCGGGGAACGATGCGGTAATCTCGACCATACCGCCTTCGAGGTATTTGAAGAATTTCTTGGCGTGCTCCTTTTCCTGTTCGGCCGTCTCCATGAAGATGGCGCTTATCTGTTCAAAACCCTCTTTCTTGGCCACGCTGGCAAAGAAGGTGTAGCGAGTGCGGGCTTGAGATTCGCCGGCAAAAGATTTCAGCAGGTTCTGCTCGGTTTGGGTTCCTTTGATACTTTTCATGACGTTTTGTTTTTGGTTGATGTGTTATTTGTTTCTGTTGCAAATATAATTAGAATGATTCTAAAACTAAAATTATTATAGAATAAAATGGGCGAATTTAAGATAATTTCAGATTCGGGGGTAAAGATAGTCGCTTTGTGGAAAGAAAAAAATAGTTGGAACGATTTAACAAATTATTACGAATCAGGCTTCTATCCGAGGCGTCTGGCTCCCGGGCGGATAATTGCCGGAGCGGATGCGAAAATTCGCTGCAAGTGCCGGCTTCATCCGCGGAACGGATTGTCGTTTATGAAAAACTCGCATGATGAATGGCCTTGCGGTTAGTTGGTTTTGATCTATTTTGCTTACTTTTGTAAAGGATAAACAGCGTTCGTTCGGGGAATATTCGGTAGAAGTTGCGCCCGAGATGAAACTGCTCGAGCTCTCGATTTGGGAAGATGGCTATACGATGCCCTGTGTCTGCTACTATTTGCCCGAGACCGACCAGTACGAACTAGTGGACGGATTTCACCGCTACAAGGTGATGCTCACCTCGCCGCGCATCTACGAGCGGGAGAAGGGGCTGCTGCCGGTGGTAGTCATCGACAAGGATATTTCGAACCGCATGGCCTCGACCATACGCCACAACCGGGCACGGGGTACGCATTGTGTCGAACTCATGTGCAAGATTGTCTCCGAGCTGACCAAGGCGGGCATGTCGGATGGCTGGATTATGAAGAATATCGGGATGGACAAGGACGAGCTGCTGCGCTATAAACAGATTTCGGGTCTGGCCGAGCTCTTTGCCGACAAGGAGTTCAGCCTTACGAAAGAGATATAGATTCGTTGTATGTAAACCGGTTGAGGTGTCATTTCGCATGACCTGCCGGCTGGTGCATGCCGGCCAACAGCAGGTGGTTCTGGCGGGCATAGTCGAGGTAATAGCGGCGTTGCTTGATGGCCGATTGCGGGTCCATGTCGTAGGCGGCGCAAATCTCGGGGTGGGCCAACTGCAGGGCGGCGCCATGCACAAGGTCGCCCACGATGAGGAACTTGCCGGCCCGGTAGGCGGTGTGTCCCGGGGTGTGCCCCACGCAGTCGAGGGCTACCACGCCGCAGGGCAGCGTGTCGCCGTAGGCCACGAGGTGAAGCCGGTCTTTATAGGCCTCCATCGTAGCGGCTACTTGAGTCTTTTTGTCGTCGGGCATCTGCATCCAGGCGTCGTACTCCTGTTGGGCGGCATAGACTTCGGCCTTGGGGAAGACGACCGTATCGCCCTTCATCATGCCGCCGATGTGGTCGCCGTGGAAGTGGGTCAGGTAGAGGTAGTCGATGTCGGCGGGAGTGACTCCGGCGGCCGACAGGTTGGTGAGCAGACGGCTGTCGGGTGCTCCCATACCGGTGTCGAACAAGATGCGTTTACCGTCGATCTCCAGCAGGAAGGCACTCACCGAGGCGGGCACTCCCTGGCCGATGTTCAGGCTGTCGATGAGCGTTTGCGGCAGTTCGCCGAAGAGGCTCAACTGCATCAGCCGCTCCTGGGCATTGTCTCTGATTTGGGTTAGTTTCACTCCGTCACACTCGGTGGTGACGCTGTCGGTACAGGCAAATACGGCCTCCGTTTCGTCGGTAGCCGATGCCTGCTTTTGCGACGAGCTGCAACCGGCTCCGCACAGCGAAGCCACCAGCATGCTCGAAAGCAGGAATATACTTTTTCTCATCATCGTATGATTGGTTTTGTGGGTTGTCGATGAGGCAAAAATAAAACATTCCGTGCGGTTTGTTAAGAGAAATTTCTCTCGTTTTTTGTCGAGGGCAAGAGCCGTGACACAACGAAGCGGTTGGTCAGGGGGGGCGTGCCTGTCGCTATGAAACAAAAGCAAAGCGAGACCGGCCGGAGCCCGTCTCGCTTTGTATGGGATTGTCGCAAGGAGGCCGATTACATGATGCCTCTTTCGCGCAGTTTCAGTTGCCATTTCCACGCCGAAGCCAGCGTATCTTCGATGCTCTCTTGAGCCGTCCAGCCCAGCACCTTGTTGGCCTTTTCGGGGTTGGCCCACACCTGCTCGATGTCGCCTTCGCGGCGGCCTACGATCTTGTGGGGAACTTTCACACCCGTAGCCTTTTCGAAGGCAGCGATGAGTTCGAGCACCGATACGCCGCGGCCCGTGCCCAGGTTGAAGATTTCGATAGCCTCGGGCGATTTCTTTTCGAGCATGCGGTTCATGGCGATGACGTGAGCCTTGGCCAGGTCGACTACGTTGATGTAGTCGCGGATGCACGAACCGTCGGGCGTGTTGTAGTCGTCGCCGAATACACTCAACTCCTTGCGGATACCCATAGCCGTCTGGGTGAGGTAGGGGATGAGGTTTTGAGGCACGCCGTTGGGCAGTTCGCCGATTTCGGCACTGGGGTGAGCACCGATGGGGTTGAAGTAGCGGAGGATAATCGATTTGAACGGAGCGTTGGCATGAATCGTATCCTTGATAATTTCTTCGCTTATCTGTTTGGTATTGCCATAGGGCGACAGAGCCGGTTTGATAGGAGCCGTTTCGTCGACCGGCAGCACGTCGGGCTGACCGTAGACGGTGCACGACGACGAGAATACGATACCCTCTACACCATACTCGGGCATGAGTGTGAGCAGGTTGATGAGCGACAACAGGTTGTTGCGGTAGTAGAGCAGCGGTTTCTGTACCGATTCGCCCACGGCCTTGCTGGCGGCAAAGTGGATGATACCCTTGATACCCGGATTCTCCTCGAAGAGTTTACGCAACGCCGCGATGTCGGTACAGTCGGCCTGTACGAAGGTGGGGCGTACACCCGTGATGCGTTCGATACCGTCGAGAACCTCGATATTCGAGTTAGACAGATTGTCGATGATAACAACTTCGTAGCCTGCATTCTGCAGCTCTACGGTCGAGTGGGAGCCGATATAACCCGTCCCCCCGGTAACCAAAATTTTTCCCTTCATGACGATTGGTCTGTTATTAAGTTTCTTACTGAGCTACAAAGATAGTGAAAGGCGAGAGCAAAAAAATCAAGTTTGCTTGAATTTTTTTTGCCAAGCCGCATCCTCTCTTCTGGAAAGAAGTGAAAGGCGAGAGCAAAAAAATCAAGTTTGCTTGAATTTTTTCCCGGGGAGAGAAGAAAACTTCTTTTTCAGTGAACGCGTATCATCTCCTTAGAACTGCGAATAGATGAAGGGCACCAGTTCGCTCGAACGCACCTGCAACACAAAGAAGAGCACCAGGGCCAGGATGGCGGCCTTGACCACCAGCGGCGACCACGAGAGCTCGCGTTGCAGCCATTGCGACCAGCGGTGCGGGGCAAAGTGCAGCAGGTATCCGGCTACGAGGGCGACGAAGATAACGGCATATCCCGAGACGAAGGCGGGGATGGCATCGGGGCGGAAGTTGGTGAATATCTGGGTTAGTATCTGTCCGGCGATGTCGAGCGAAGGGGCGCGGAAGAATATCCACCCGGCGGCTACCACATGGAAGGTGAGCAGCACGTTGAGGAAGTGGCGGAAGAGCCCGGCCCGATAGTCCTTGGCCACGGGGAAGATACGCCGGTAGAGTTTGTGGATGATGAGCATCAGGCCGTGCCAGGCTCCCCAAATGACAAAGAGCCACGAGGCACCGTGCCACAGACCGCCCAGCACCATGGTGATGAAGAGGTTGAGATAGGTGCGCACCGTACCCCGCCGGTTGCCGCCCAGCGAGATGTAGAGGTAGTCGCGCAGCCAGCTCGACAGGGAGATGTGCCACCGCCGCCAGAACTCGGTGATGGAGCCCGACTTGTAGGGCGAGTCGAAGTTGATTTTGAACCGGTAGCCCATGAGCAGGGCGATGCCGATGGCCATATCGGAGTAGCCCGAGAAGTCGCAATAGATTTGCAGCGTGTAGCCGTAGACGCCCATCAGGTTCTCGAACCCGGTATAGAGCATGGGGTTGTCGAAGATGCGGTCAACGAAGTTGACGCTGATGTAGTCGGAGATGACTACCTTCTTAATCAATCCGCACATGACCAGGAAGAGCCCTTCGCCCAACAGCGCCGGGGTGATGTCGAGCGGCCGGTGTATCTGCGGCACGAAGTCTTTGGCCCGCACCACGGGGCCGGCGGCCAACGGCGGGAAGAACGAGAGGTAGAAGAGGTAGTCGCGGAAGCTGGTGACCGGAGCCATCTGCCGGCGATAGAGGTCGATGATGTAGCTCAGCGAACGGAATGTGAAGAACGAGATACCGATGGGCAGCACGATGTCGAGCGGTTCGAACGGCTGGTGCGTCAGGTCGGCAAAAGTCCCCAGCAGCAGATTGGTATACTTGAAGTAGCAGAGCATGCCCAGGTTCACCACCATGCTCGCCAACACGCAGAGCTGCCGCAGCCCCTTTCGCGAGAGCCGCCCCAACAGCCGCCCCAGCGAGTAGTCCGAGAGGGCCACCACGACCAGCAACAGGAAACAGAGTCCGCTCGACTTGTAGTAGAAATAGAGCGAGAAGAGGATGACAAACCCAATGCGCAGGGCCTCGCGATGGGCCAGCAGACGGTATATCCACATGAACCCGATGAAGAGAAAGAGGAAGAGACCCGTATTGAACATGAGGGGATTCTGCCCGTCGTAGACGAACAGCGAAGCCACCTTCGACCAATCGATACTCTCCGCAAAGGCGGCCACGTCGGCCACCCGATTATTGAGCCACTCCATTATCCACATAATCTTGATAAGCATTCATAAGTGTGCGATACAACATTTCGCCCTGTATGCGATAGCCGGTCTCGGTACAGTGCGTGCGGTCATAAGCCATGAGCCCCGCCTTGCGCCACGCCGTCGATGAGCCCTTGCCACCCGATACCTCGTACCAGTCCCAGCAGGCCAGATGGTGGTCGGCGGCATAAGCCTTCAGGGTCTCCCGCACCAGCATGACCCGCGAGTTGGGCGAATAGTAGACCCGG
The DNA here is from genome assembly GCF_963931395.1 of Barnesiella sp. An22. Classification (NCBI taxonomy): domain Bacteria; kingdom Pseudomonadati; phylum Bacteroidota; class Bacteroidia; order Bacteroidales; family Barnesiellaceae; genus Barnesiella; species Barnesiella sp. An22. The sequence continues at coordinate 3,318,595 of NZ_OZ007014.1, read as the reverse complement.
CGACGCTTCTTCACCCAGCGGGTACGCCGACGGGCACACTCGGCCGGGGTCGTGAGCAGAATCAGGGCCTGCGGGCAACTCGCTTGTAGCGGAGCCACCACGGCATCGATCTGTTTATAGAGTTCGTCGCGGGTCAGCGAAGTCGAGAACGATTCGTTCGTGCCGAGCGAAATGACGATAAGCCGCGGTGCCAGGGCGGCCACCTGCTCGGCAAAGTGAGGTATGGCGGCGTAGCTGCTGTAAAAGGCGCCGTTGTTGCCGATGGTATGGTAGAGGATACCGCTCTCGTCCGTCTCGAGACTCGCCCCGTAGATGGCCAGCCGCTCTTCGCCGGGAGCAATCTGTCCCGAGAAGTGGATGCTGCACACCGGGTCGTTCCACGAATAGCAGGTGAGGAAGGGGCTGCGAGCCTCGCCCGTGACCCGATAGGGCTCGGAGATGACTGCCGGGAACGAGTCGGTAGGCTCGTGGAAGAGGCGCACCCGTCGGAACCCCTCGCAATCGTCGGTCTTGCTGAGGGTCGAGACCGTGAGGTCTATGCGGTTGGTACGAGGCACGATGGCTATCCCCCCGATGCCCGGGGTATAGGCGCTGTATTTGCGACCCACACAGCGGGCGAAATTCCAGGCACCGTCGGCCACCACCGAGTAGTCGTGCGGCTCGTTGGTCTTGGCCAGTTTCAGTGGCACCACCAGCCCGCGTCCGGCATCGCCGAAACGCCGTTGCAGTGGCAACCGCACCGCCTCGGTGAGGTAACCCGCCTGGATGTGCGAGTCGCCTATGTGTACGATAGAGACCACGCGGGCCGTCGAGTCGGAGCCGTTTTGCAACGAATCCATCTCGGCAAAGAGCGGCGACCAGTCGGCCCCGTTGAAGTCGATGAGGTTCTTCTCCTTGTTCAGGAACGCCGGTACCGATACGGTGTCGCCTACCCATTGCGCGCGCAGCGGTGCGGCACACATCAGCAGCAGAAGAGATGCTATGAGGTGACGTATTTTCATAACCCGTTTCGGTTCAAGCTGTATTCCAGCGATTTGACAAACTCGCCCGCCAACCGTCGGCCCCCTTTGTGGTTGATGTGCGTATAATCCTTGTTGGCCTGTTTCTGGGCTACATAGTCGACCATGCCGTTGAGGCCGCCCATGGCGGCAAAGGTATCCCAGAAGACTACGCCGGCATTTTTGGCCGCCAGCCGTTGCGCCCGCGAGAGAGCCAGTACGGCCGGCATGGTGGTAAACGACCCGTTGAGCTTGCGGCTGCGGTCGCCCACACCCATCAAGATGATGTCGGTATTCGGGTAGCAGGCCTTCAGGTGGTTGATAACCGCCACCATCTTGCGGGCATACGATTCATAATGTAGTATCTCGGGGGTCATTACATTCAAGCCATATTGCAGCACGATGGCATCGTAGGGGACGATAGCCTCCATCTGCGTGCAGCGAGCGGCCGGGATAGATACCAGCGACAGACCCGAATAGCCGCGCGTCGAAATGTTGTCGACGGCAATGCCCTGCGTATCGTCGAGCCATACGCCTATGGCTGTAAAGCCGGCAATGGCGCCGGTGCGCACGTCGAAGCGGTTGGTCTTGCCCTCCACCTCGAGCGCCTGGACATCGGGCGAGCCGGTTACGGCATAGCTCTGCCAACTGCCATCGCCTGTCTTAAGGTCGACCGAACAGTCGTTGCGCGCCACGAAGAGGAATCGCGAGACGGTCCAGCTGTCGGCCCGTTCGATGCGTGTGGTTCCCCGGTATTGTGCCCGGGCCCCCTCCAGCGGCACGAAATATTGTTGTTGCAGCGGCATCAGGCTCCAGTCGGCCTCCCGGGGCTTGAGCACGCTATGCACCTCCCAGCCGTTGCCCGACTGGACTACCGAGCGGCGGAAGCCCGGGAAGTCGGAGTGCATCGACACGTAGCCGACTCCGCATCCGCCATACTGCTTTTGCAACTGGCTGCGGACATCCTGCGTGAAGATGTCGGCCTCGATAAACGAGTCGCCCAGAAAGGCAATACGGACCGGGCGCCCCAAGGTAGCGCGTTGCTCCATGGCTGTGAGCAGATGCGACAGGCCGTTCCCGTCGGGCGAGAAGTCCTCGAACAGCACCACCTCGCCATCCTTGCGGGGCGGCGCGTCGACCATCGAGGTGTCGAGCCGCGCCGGTGCCGCCACGGCCGCCCGCGGAGGCGTGAGGCTGTCGCCCGGTGTCACTGATTTCTCCACCACCGAGTCGGCCGGCTGTTCCTGAGCCGCAAAGAGCGAGTCGCTCTCGGCATCGTGCCACACGGCATCGCCCGGCAACTCGAGCATGGACTCGTCTACCCGAATATCAGAAAAGAGATCGATAGGTTTTGTCGTGAAACCGCCCCATTCCATCACAGGCAGTTTTGTCAGGAGGAATAGAAAAACTACAGCTATCACCAACAGGGCCACCACATGCCCGCTTGTATGTTTGGGGGAGTTGCTCCCCGCTTTCTTTTTCTTCACTTTGGCTTTCAATGAGAGCACAAAGATAAACAAAGCATCTCACGATAGGAGCGGTCGAGCCGAAAAAATAACGGTGCCACCGCCCCGGATTTGTTTTTTTCGGAATATTTTTATAATTTAGCTTTTACTTATGTTTACACTCGCCTTGATGCCCTTTACCGACTGGGTCTATCTCGTAGTCTATACGATATATGCCATCACCATACTGGGAACGATTGTGATTGTCATCACCGAAAATCGTAACCCGGTAAAGAGTCTGGCGTGGGTCATCGTGCTCACTTTCCTTCCCGTGGTGGGGTTGGTCTTTTATATCTTTTTCGGACAGAATTTCAAGGCCAAGCGCATGGTGTCGCGACGCATCAAGCGCAAATTGCGCAAGCGCGACTACCACTCGATTGTCAATATCGACGAGCTGCCGTTGAACGAGGAGAGCAAGCAGGAGATCAAGCTTTGTCACAGCCTGTGCAGCATGCCCTACTACTCGGGCAACCGGGTGAAGATCTTCACCACGGGGCAGAGCAAGTTCGACCAGTATCTGCAAGATCTGGAGGCCGCCCGCGAGTACATACACATACAATACTATATCTTCGAAGACGACAAGCTGGGTTCCCGCGTGAAAGAGGTGTTGCTGCGATGTGCCCGCCGGGGGGTACAGATACGGGTGCTCTACGACGACGTGGGGTGCTGGTCGGTCAAGAAGCGTTTTTTCAAGGAGATGCAGGAGGCCGGCATCGTCGTGCGTCCCTTCCTCGAGATAACCTTCCCCCAACTGGCCAGCCGCATCAACTACCGCAACCATCGCAAGATAACCATCATCGACGGCCACATCGGCTACATCGGCGGCATGAACATCGCCGACCGCTACATCGAGGGGCTCAAGTGGGGCATCTGGCGCGACACGCATCTGCGCATCGAGGGGCCGGCCGTGCAGGGACTGCAACTGCTCTTTGCCGTCGACTGGAGTTTCGAGTGCAAAGAGGTGTTGTCGGCGCCGCACTTCTTCCCGCCGATAGAAGATCGGGGAGAGAGCGGTATCCAGATTGCGCCGGGTGGACCCATAGGCGAGTGGTCCAACATTGCCATGCTCTTCCTGAAAGCCATTACCAACGCTAAAAAGGCGGTCTACATACAGACTCCCTACTTCCTGCCCACCGACAGTCTGGCTAAGGCGTTGCAGACGGCAGCGCTGGCCAAGGTCGACGTGCGGGTGATGATACCCGAGCGGTCCGACTCGCAGATACTGCGCTTCGCCTCGTTCTCCTACATCGCCGAGATGTTGAAGGCGGGAGTGAAGGTCTACTTCTACCAACCGGGACTGCTCCATGCCAAGACCGTCATTATCGACGACGAACTCTGCACGGTAGGGTCGACCAACTTCGACTTCCGCAGCTTCGAACACAACTTCGAGGCCAACGCCTTCATCTACGACCGCGAGGTCAACAGCGAGATGAAGCGCATCTTTATCGACGACCAGCAGCACTGCCGGCGCATCATCCTGCACTACTGGCGTCACCGCCCGTTGTGGCAAAAGGGACTGGAGTCGATCATGCGGCTGTTGAGCCCGGTATTATAGCGGTTGTTCCAGAAACTGTTCGCTCACATTGACGAGCCACACCTTCTCGGTAGCCCGGGTAAAGGCGGTATAGAGCCAACGGTAGAAGTCGAGCGAGAGAGCCGCCCCCTGCTGAATATACCCCATGTCGATATAGACGTGTTTCCATTGGCCGCCCTGCGCCTTGTGGCAGGTAACTCCGTAGGCATATTTCACCTGCAGAGCGTTGAACCACGGGTCGGTTTTGAGGCGTTTGAACTTCTCGCGCCGGGTGGTGAGGTCGTAGTAGTCGGCCATGACCTGCGTGAACAGCGCCTCCTGCTGTTCGCGGGTGAGCGAGGGGGAGTCGCTCGAGAGGGTATCGAGCAGAATCTTGGCATCCATCTCGATCTCGCGATCGGGGAAATAGAGCAGTACATCGGCAAAATGAAATCCGTACAGCTCGGTGCGTCGGGCCACCCGCACCACCCGGGCCACGTCGCCGTTGGCAATGAAATCGAGCTCCTTGTACTCCTTGCCCCAGAAGTAGTTGTTCTTGGCCACCAGCAGCAGGTCGCCGGCGGTGAGCTCCTCCTCGCGATAGAGAATCTGGTTGCGGATACCCTGGTTGAAGATGTTGGCCCGCTTGTTGGAGCGGGTGATGACGATGGTCTCGTCGAGCCCCACCCGGTCGTACGAGTCGGAGATACGCTCCACCAGATACTCGCCGCTGAGGGCCTCGACGTCGGGGAATCCCTTGACCCGGAGGCGGGGCATGGGCAGTGGTACCTGCTCCATCTCCTCGCGCAGACGGGTGGCGTTGCTGAGGATACCCGACTCGGCCGCCTGCCGCGCCACCTCGCGCAGCTCATATTCCCACACGGTGAGGCCATACCCCTTCAGCACCGCAGCGTCGAGGGCCGGGCTACGCTCCTGACCTACCGGCGGCAACTGGGCCGTATCGCCCAGCAGAATCAGGCGGCAATGTTCGCCCGAATAGACATACTCCACCAGGTCGTCGAGCAGTCGGCCGGTACCATACACCGCACCCTCGCCCGACGAGTTGGCAATCATCGAGGCCTCATCGACGATAAAGAGGGTGTGTTTGGCCAGATTCTCGCCCACGAGGAACCCCTCCATGTCGGGCGAATAGCTCTTCTGCCGGTAGATGCGGCGGTGTATCGTATAGGCGGGATGGCCTGCGTAGCGGGCAAAGACCTTGGCCGCCCGTCCCGTAGGGGCAAGCAGCACCACCTTGCTCTGCAACTGGGCGAGGGCCTTGACCAGCGCCCCCACCAGCGAAGTCTTGCCCGTGCCGGCATAGCCTCGCAGCAAAAAGAGCGTGTCGTTGTGCTCGTCGAGCACAAAAGTGGCCAGCATCTGCAGCAATTCGCACTGCTGCCGGTTGGGGTCGTAGGGCAGATAACTCTCTATCTGTTGAACAAGCAGGTCGGTAATCATGGACGAATGCGATAAAGTGTATCACAAAAATAGTGTTTCCCGTTTTCTTTTCTTACATTTGTACGATTTAAATGGCGAAAATGTCTGTGCCCCTCTTCGCCGGGAGTGTGCGATACCCCCGTGCCGGAACGTGGCCCAGACCTCAAAAAAACAGAATAGCAAAGATGGAACCGATAGCGGCATTGAACCAGTTGATGAAAGAGAGTCACAAGTACATCCTCACGATGTATGCCGACGGTTCGTACCTGCACATCTTGTTGCAGCACACCGAGAATCGCGACTCGATTGTGACCGAACGGCTGCCCATCGGGTCCACTCAACAGTCGCTCGAGGAGGCAGTTTTTTCCCAACCCGTCCTCACCCGGGCCTTCGAGAAGGTCTTCTTTCTGGTCGACTCGCCCCGCTATACCTTCATCCCCAACGCTTTCGCCTCGGCCGACGACAACCCGCTCTACTTCAATTTCTGTTTCCCCGACAGCGACGGCACCGCCGTAGCGGCCGAGCTGCCTCATACCGGAGCGCAGATGCTCTTTGAGGTAGATACCGAGCGGCTTTCGTTCATCCGGCGCACCTTCGACCGCCCCGTCGTGCTGCACCGGCTGGCTCCCGTGTGCGAATACTTCTACCGCAAGAGCCGGCTGGGCTACAACGCCAAACTCTACGTGCACTGGGGCAACGACTCGATCGACCTGTTTGCCTTCAACCAACAGGGATTCCTGCTGGCCAACAGCTTTGCCATACACCACGTGAACGACGGCATCTACTACATTCTGAATGCCTGGAAACAATTGGGATTCAGCCCCACCGACGACGAGCTCTCGCTCTCGGGCGACCACCAGGAGCTGCGACAGCACATCATTCCGCTCATTCGCAAGCATCTGGCTTTTATCACCCTCACGAAATTCCCCTCTCACCTGCCGGCCGGCGACGAGAGTCTACCCTTGCCGCTGCGGCTCATCACCGCTTATACTCGATAGAGTGGGGCTTCAATCCCCTCTCTGCCTGCGGTATTGCGAAGGGGTACAACCATATTTTTTCTGGAAAGAGCGGCGGAAGGTCGAGACCGAATTGAACCCGCTCAAGAGGGCTGTCTCTTCGATACTGCCCCCGAAAGCCGCATCGCCGAGAAGCGACTTGGCCCGTTCGAGCCGGAACGAGTTGATGAAGTCGTAGAAGGTCACCCCCAACTCGTTGTTCAGGCAGTTGGAGAGGTAGCTGCGGTTGGTCCCCATCTCGGTGGCCAGGTCGTTGAGCGACAGCTTGGCGTTGAGAAACAGCTCCTTTTCGCGGATATACTCCTCGAGGCGTTGACCGATGAGCGACATCCCGTTGCGCAATGGTTCCACCGGCTCGTCTTCGGGAGCGGCGTCGTTTTCAGATAAGGCCGGTATCCACTCTTGCCGCAGACTGTAGTAGAGCACTACCGACCACAGCAGGGTCGAGGTGGTATAGTAGACGAGGTCGCCCAGATGGCTGATGTGGGTACAGGTATAGAGCCAAAGCAACAGACAGAGGGCCAGAATAATCATGCTGTTGATGAGCCAGCGCACATTCACCCGCTCGGTGTAGGAGTAGTTCTCGCGCATGAACCGGTTGTAGTTTCTCACCTTGGAGACGATGAAGAGTACCACGACCAGACAGAAGAGGGCCATATAGATCACACTCCCTACGTAAAAAGCCGATGCACCCGTTGTGGCAAATCCGGCGGTGAGGAGTACCAACGGCAATTCGAACTGCACCACCCGCTTGAGGCTGAAGAAGCCGGGGTAGAGAATCTCGAGCAGGAAGAGGGCACAAAACGGTACTGCCCACATGTCGAACGACAGCAACAGGGTAGAGTAGTAGTACGACTCGCTCACCGAGTCGACGTAGAGCAACAGGTCTTTTACATTCTGTACACCCCACAGGCAAAACAGGTATCCCAGTACCTGCAATGGTCGGTTGGTGCCCCGAAAGAAGGCCAGATTGATTCCAAAGTAGATGAAAAAGGCCGATGACAAACCGTGTGCAAAATTGGACAGACTTTCGATAAACAGCGTGTTTAGAACCATTCCCCCGTGGTGTTTGATTATGATATTTTCATAGACTCAATGGAATTGCAAATATAGTGTGCCACGCTATAAAAATCAAGAGAACTTGATTTTATGCTCTCGCCTTTCGCTATCTTTTCAGAAGAGAGGATGCGGCTCGGCATAGTCAAATTTGAAAAACAAGTTTTCCCGTTTGCCTCTGCCCTCACCTTTCACTATCTTTGTATCATAAACCAAAGAGCAAACAGCATGCGAATCATCAGCGGTAAATACGGGCGTCGGCGGTTCGATGTCCCCACTAATATCAAGGCTCGGCCCACGACCGACTTTGCCCGGGAGAATATCTTCAACGTACTGGAAAACCTGATCGACTTCGAGGGCATCGAGGCGCTCGACCTCTTTGCCGGCACGGGGGCCATCAGCTTCGAGCTGCTCTCGCGCGAGTGTGCCCGGGTGGTGTGTGTCGAGATTTACCCCACGCAATACAACTTTATCCGCAAGGTGCAGCAACAGCTCGGCGACCGCAACCTCACCCCCATCAAGGGCGATGTCTTCAAGTTTGTACAAAGCTGCCGCCAGCAGTTCGACCTGGTGTTTGCCGACCCTCCCTACGACTTGCCCAAGCTGGAGACTCTGCCGCACGAGGTGCTGTCGCGCAACCTCTTGAAACCGGGCGGTATCTTTGTACTCGAGCATTCGAAGAACAACGACTTCTCGTCGCACCCGCTCTTCGACCAGCACCGCAGTTACGGCAGCGTGAACTTCTCGATTTTCCGTCAGCCCGAGGCCGAGGCCTCCGGGGCGACCGACTCCCCGGACCTCTAACCGGGAGCGAAGCGGCTCGGCCCGCATCGTTATCTCCAGCCCTTTACACGAAAACAGAAGGGCTTCGCCCGGCCCGACGGCCACAGGCAAAGCCCCTTTGAAAGAAAGAAAATAAGAAACTCGTGTTATTTGGTGCGCGTAACCGTGTGCAGCACATGGCCGGTCTTGTCGAGCATGTAGAGGCTCAACTCCTGGTCCGATACCGATACGACCGAGAATCCCGGTTCGGGGCTGCAATATTGCGTTCCCTCGATGGGGCTCACCTTGCGGCTCAGCGAGGCCGACGAGTTGACCACGTAGTCGACCGGGCTGTCGGGCATCTGTATGTGCTGGAAGTTGTGAATGTGCCCGGCGATATACATGTCGACACCATATTTCCTCAACAGCGGGTCGAGACGCTCCTGCAGGTTCTCGCGCTCGATTTCGTCCTTGGGAGTCTGAGCATAGACGGGGTGATGGCCGATGACCACCTTCCAGGTGTCGTGCGAGGCATTCAGCACCGAGTCGATCCAGTGAAGCTGGGCCTGCATGTCTTGGGCGGCCACGTCGCGATACGACTCTTCCGACTCCTTGTGGTATTTGTCGATAAGCGGTGCCGTGTCGATAAAGACCACCTTGAGCGTAGAGCTGTCGCCCACCTCGAAGGTCTTGTCGTAGTAGCGGGCCGGCATGCACCAGCGGCGGCTTACGCCCGAATAGTCGAGCACGGCCTGGGTGTTGCCCCGATATTCGTGGTTACCCAGCACGGGATACCAGTCGAGCATCAGCTCGGGGTGCGAATAGATGTATTCGTAGTTGGTATTCCACAGAGGGTCGTCGACGCTGGCCACCCCCTCGAAGTGGTGAATGTCGCCGGCGGCGGCTACAAACTCGATGCCTATCTCGCCGGCCGTCTCGCCCATCTGCTCGGCAATGGGCTTCTGGTCGTAATAGCCGTTACGTCCCATATCGTTGGCTACGATAAAGTTGAAGTTATCGTCGATCGACTCGGGGAAGGTGCTGTTTTGCGTGTCGTTGGTCTGGCGGCACGACCAGCCGCACAGGATAATCCCCACCAGCAGCAAGGCCGAAAAGGTGCGGACATGTCTCAAAAAGAATCTAACGGATTTTTTCATTTCGTTTCGTTTCGTTTATTTGTTTTTATCATTTACTTGTTTTTTAGAACTCCCATTTTACACCGATGTCGAAGGTCGACTTGTAATACTCGAGCTGTGCCATGTACTGCTTGGAGCCCTGGTAGTAGCGCAGCGGCTGGTTGGTGAGGTTGTTGGCCTCGGCAAAGATGCGCAGGCCGTCGGCAATGCGATACGAGGCGTTGGCGTCGAGGAAGAGCTGCCCGTCGTAGTAGCGGTCTTCAAAAGCCGTGCTGGCCACCTCGTCGAGATACCCGGCGGTGTAGTTCAAAGAAACACGTGCCGAGAAGCGATTGTTCTCCCAAGCCAGCGAGGCGTTGAACATGTGCGGAGCCGTGCCCGGGAAGCTCACGTCGGTACGCTCCTCGCCGTCCTCGTTGTAGATACCTTTGGTAATCGAGTGGGTATAGGTGTAGTTGAGCATCACGCTGAAGTTGCGCATGAAACTCGAGGCAAAGAAGTCGAGCTTGCGCTGGAAGGCCAGCTCCACACCGAAGAGGTGTACCTGGTCGCCGTTCAGGGGGCGCAGGAACTGCCACTGCTCACCGGCCGGGATGGGGTTGGGCAGGTTGGGAAAATCGGCGGCAAACTTCTCGGTCGTATAGTTGGCATCGAGGTAGTTGTAGATGAAGTTGTCGAGATTTTTGTAGAAGAGCCCGGCCGAAACGATACCCACCGACTGGAAGTAGTATTCGCCGATGAGGTCGGCGTTGTAGGAGTAGGTGGCCTTCAGGTCGGAGTTACCGGCCGAGATTTCGCGGTCTTCCGATTTTACATCGGCAAAGGGAATCAGGGCGTAGTAGTTGGGGCGGGCGAGTGCCGTCGAGAAGACACCGCGGAGCACCATATTCTTTCGGGGTGTGTAACAGATGGTCACGTTGGGCAGCACGTTGGTGTAGCTGTTTTTCACGTTGCGCAAGTCGGCGTTGGCATAGTCTTCGTCGAGCACATAGTTGCCCTCGTAGTCGACCCGGGTATGCTCGATGCGGGCCCCCACGATAAAGGTGAGGTCGGGGGTAATATCCTGGTCCCAACGCAGATAACCGGCGTAGATTTGCTCCTTGGCCTTGTAGTTGTTAACCAGATACTCCGACGGGTCGGCCTCTTTCTCGAAGAGTGCGGCGTTGTTGAGGTCGACATTGCCCAGCCATTTTTTGGAGACGAACGAGCCCGGTATGTAGCGGTCGCCCTGTGTCAGAGGCGAGTTGTAGGTGACCGGTTCCATGTCGCCCAGCGAGGGGAGACCGTCGATGGGGGTATATTCATAAAAGTTGTTGTTGCGCTCCTTGCTCTTGATGCGGGCTTTCAATCCGAAGTGGAGACGACCCTTTTGCGATGCGATGGCCGAGAGAGGCACCCGGGCGTTGATTTTGGCCGAGTATTCATCCTCGTCGGTATAGTCGTGTTGTTCGGTGAGCTTGTCGAAGGCAAAGAGACTCAAGTCTTGCCCGGGAGCCGAGATAAAGGGCAGTCGCGGGTTGGTCAGATCTTGTGTGAGCGAAAGACCCTCTTGCGTATACTCGATGTAGCGTTCGTGCGGACGGTCTTCCTGAGCCTTGGCATAGCTGAGGTTCCAGTCGAGGTCGAACCGGGGCGAGAGCAGGTGCGTACCCGTGAGCGAATAGGATTGCACCCGCTGGTCTTCGAGACGGGCGTTCTTGTTGCGGCAGTTGTCTATACCGCCTTTGGTCTCGCGGGTGATGTTACCCGTGTATCCGGTAATCGCCTGCGTAGCCTCGTCGTATACGGGTTCCACATCCTTGAACTGGGTGCGGAAGCGGTTCTCCCTGTCGTCGCGCCAGTTGTACATCAGGTCGGCAGCCAGCGTGTTGTTGGCATCGATTTTCCAGTCGGTATTGAGCGAGATGCTGCGGCGGATGCGTTGCACGTCGTATTTGCGAATATCCATCTCTTCGAGGAAAATATTCTGGGCGTCGTCCTTGCCCCACACCCCTTCGATATTGTCCGAACCGTAGCTCTTGTTCATGTACGAGGCGCTGAGTACCATGCCCACCTTATCGTCGGCAAAGCGGTTGGAGTAGACAAACGAGCCCGACCCGGTAGCCCCGTTGCGGATGGGGTTGAAACCGCCCAGTGCCGTGAGCGAGATGCGCTGCCGGCCCGATGCGGCGCGAGTCACCAGGTCGACCGAGCCGCCTATGGCATCGCCATCCATGTCGGGAGTAAGGGTTTTGTTTACCCGTATGGTCTGTATCATGTCCGAGGGAATCAGGTCCATCTGCACCTTGCGGTTGTCGCCCTCGGCCGAGGGGATGCGGTTCCCGTTCAGAGTCACCGAGTTCAACTCCGAAGCCAGACCCCGTACGATGATGTTGCGGGCCTCGCCCTGGTCGTTCTGCATGGTGATACCCGGTACCCGTTTCAGCGCATCGCCTATGTTCGAGTCGGGGAAACGGCCCACCTGGTCGGCCGAAATCACGTTGGTTACATTGCGGTTGGTCTTCTGCTGGTTGAATGCCTTGGCCTGTCCGCGAGCCTGGTCGCCCATGACTACCACCTCGTTCAAGACTTTCGAATCTTCCTGCAACTGAAACTCGATGACCGAGTTTCCTCCCTCTTTTACCGTGACGTCCTGATACGCCGTCGTATATCCTAAGTAAGTGACTTCGACCCGATACTCCCCGTCGGGAACATTCAGGAACTCGAAGTAACCGTTTTTGTCCGAGACTGTGTAGCGGTTAAATTTGTCCAGTCGCAGTACGGCGCCCGGCAACGTGTGGTGCTCGGTCCCCTCTTTCACCGTACCCGAAATAAGTCCTGCTGCTTGTGCAACAGTAATTTGCACGAGAATAAAAATCAATGTGAATGTCCTTTTCATACTGTTTTTTCCGTTGGTTATATGCTGCGCCAAAATTATCGGGCCCGTGCAACATTTGTGTTACAACTGTTTTAAGCCTAAGCAACATTCGTTATACATTGATGCTACAACTCGTTTATTATCAGTGAGGTTGGCTAAACGAGAGAAGGGTATGAGCCGGGGGGGACAAAAAAAATCCCCAGGCCCGAAAACAATCGGGTCTGGGGATACTATCGGTCACGACGGGCGGCCTGCCCGCCGGATACATTTTTCGGTTACAACAATTTCTGCAGAAGCTCGGGCACCTGGATGTCGCAACATTGCAACCGGGCGAGGCAATCGGCTCCCTCGGGCGAAAGCGAGAAGTACATCTGCCGCTTGTCGTCATCGCCCAGGCTGCGCTGAATGAGCCCCTTTTTCTCGGCCGAGCGAATTACCTTCGAGGCGTTCGACTGGGAGAGGTTCAACTGTCTGGCAATATCGCCCGACGACAGTTTGGGGCAATCGCTCAAGGCACACAGCAGGGAGCCCTCGTTGAGCCCGAGGCCGTAGCGCTTTTCAAACCGGGCTTCAAACTCGGTGATGGCCCGGTATACATCGCGTATCTTGCAAAACGATTCCATACGCTTACTTGATTTCATACATGGCCTGTTTGAAACACGAACGCACACACTTGCCGCACTCTATACACTTGTCGGCATCGATTTGCGGCAACCCGAACCCCACCTGGCTGATGGCCTGCCGGGGGCAAAGGTCGATGAGCGGGCAGCGATGGTTCTGCGGACAACGGTCTTTGTCTACTACGATTGGCATATCTTTTTTTCCTCCTTTCTTTACACAAAAGTCGAACCTGCTGTGGCCCTCTCTGCCCCGGTCGATACGACTTTTGTATCGGTTTACAAAATTACATTTTCTTTTCCAATGCAGAACAAGACCGGGAGTCGCTTTTGCCTGCGGGCAAAACGAAGGGGGAATCTCCCCGTGCGGGAGACTCCCCCTCGCCGATAGGTTCTGCGTTATTTGATAAACTTGGTTTGCAGCACTTGTCCGTCGGCCATGGCCCGAACCAGATAAACGCCGCTCGACAAGTGGTCGACATCGAGGGTCGATTGATTTTCACAACCGGCTACCTGACGTCCGCTGGCATCGAAGACCACGATGCGGTCTACCTGCTCGGCCGAGCATACTACCTGACCGGCACTTACCCACAAGCGGCCGTCGGCTGCAACCGACTCTACGGACGAACCGCCTTTGACTATATCGCCATAGAACCCGATGTTGTCGATCGAGAGCATGTAGCCGTCGGTCGTCGTCAGACGGATGGCTACGTAGATGTTCTGTCCCTTATAGGCGCCCAGGTCTACACCGCGGGTGCTGGGATTGGTGGCGAAGTTCTCGTCGGTAACCGTCAGAATCGAGGTGAAGCTCTCGGGCTCGGCATCGGTGGTCGATACCATAATCTCGTAGTCCTCGGCAAAATCTTCACCGGCATCGCCCGACATGGCCGACCATACCATATCGGCATTGTCGGAAGTAACCCCGATTTGGGGGAAGATGCACCAGCGGTCGGCCGGAACAACCGTCGTAAACCACGAAGCAGCGGTAAGCATCCACGAACCGAAGGTGGGGTGCTCGTTGATTTCAATCACGTTCCACGGCTCGTTGTTGGGGAATATGTCGTTCAACGACGAGTTGACCGTGGCACCGTCTTCGGCTCTCAACGTCAGCTCTTCGGGAACGGTTCCCGTTTCGAAGTCGTAGTACATGACCGGGTTCTTCACTACGGTGAACTCGACTTCGAGAGTATTGTTTTCGAGATTCTCGTCGCCCTCGTTCTCGATGGTAATCGTCAGCGTGTGACCGCCGGACGAGAGGCTGGCCAGGGCTTGCTCGCATACGTAGTTTTTAGTCTCCTGAGGTTCGATGCTCTCGATGTCGAAGGTCTCGACAACCGTACCGTCGACGGCAACTTCGACCGAGGCATTGGTAATCGTGTTGACCGAATTGTTGACTATCGAGAAGGAGATGTCTTGCGACTGTTGCGACGATACATATTCGTTGACCGGCGAGGTGAGGTTGGTCACAGCCAGGTCGTTGCCGAGCATGTCGACGTGGCTTCATGGGGTTATTTCTTCAGCAATACCTTGTCGATAGCCTCCTTGAACGAACTTTTGGGCATGGCTCCCGTAGCCATCTGCGGCTGCTCGCCCATGGGGATAAAGAGTATCGAGGGGATGCTTCGTATCCCGAACAGACCGGCCAGCTCCTGTTCCTCTTCGGTATTCACCTTATAGATATAGATTTGTCCGTCGTACTCTTCGGCCAGTTCCTCGAGTATGGGTGCTACCATTTTGCAGGGGCCGCACCACGAGGCGTAGAAGTCGATGATGGCCGGCTTGTCGCCCAGGTATTTCCACTCATTGGGATTGGTTTCATAATCCATCACTTTTTTCAAGAAATCGGCTTTGGTCAATTCAATCGTTTTCATCTTGTTCTCCTTTTTATTATTTTTATCATTGTTCGTCGCTTGGGTTTCACAGGAGGCCAGCAGAAGCGCAACCAGACTCACCGCCCAAATCATCAGTCGTTTATTCATAACTTTTCTCTTTTTTAAATGAACTCATCAATAATCCGCCTATGGCTGCTCCCCACACCGTGCTGGTCCAGGGCGATGCCGTGATGGGGCAGGTGCCGCTGGCGCAACCTACATACCGCCAGTAAAGGTATCCGCCTACGGCTCCCAATATCAAGCCCAGAGCCAACAATCCGTATCGCTTCATCCAGCTCTTCATCACTTGCTTTTTGTCCTTTATCTCTATATTTGTTTTCATAAGAAAAATATTCCATTAGAAATTACTTTGCAAAGATGTATATTGTTTTCCATATAAACAATATTCCTATGGAAAATATTTATGGATATAATATCTCTTAACACTCTCGGCTATTCCGGGACATCTGCAGGGAGGGTATCTGGGAGACTGTCGAATAAAAAAATCCTCCGCACCGGGTGAGGCGCGAAGGATTCTGTTACAAGGTTTTAGCGGTAATCTTACAATTCGAATTTGTACATGCGGGCCAACCGCAACTGGTATTCATACTCGAGCGAGAGCCGGTTGTCAAACGCCTCGTAGAGCTGGGTCGCATCTACCAGATATTCGACCATCGATATTTGTCCGGCCGTGAGGGCCTTTTGCAGCAGCCCCAGGTTGTTCTGGCGCATCAGCAGGTCGTAGCGGGCGTGGTCGCGTTGCAACGATACGGCTTCGTCGTAGGCGGTCTGCAGCTCGGCCAAAGCCTGTTGCTCGCGATTGTTCACGGCAAAGCTCCCGGCCAGAGCCTGGGCCTTGGCCATCTTCACCTTCTTGCGATTGGCAAAGAGGGGAATGGAGATACCTACCGAAAGACCGTTGAACCGCTCGCCCAACTCATAGGCATGGCGGTAGCCCAACTCAAACTTGGGCAGCCACCCGGCCCGGTTGAGGGCCACCGACTTGTCGGCGATGAGGCTCTCCTGGCGCAGCAGCTGCAGCTCGGGGTCGGCCTGCAGGGCCTGGGCTTTCAGGTCGTCGAACGAGGCGGGCATCGCTGCCTGCGGGTAGTCGGCCAACATCTCGAGGCCCCCCTCGAAGGGTTCGCCGCCGTTCAGCGCCCGCAGTTGGGCCAGACAGGCCGAACGGTCGTTGCGCAGCCGCGTGTTGGCGGTGGTGACGTTGAGCTGTTCGATTTCGATTTTGTTCACGTCGAGTATGGCGGCATCGCCCGTCGCGAGTCGTTCGCGATAGAGGGCGGCCAGCCGGTCGGCAGCCGCCTGCCGCTCCTCGCCCAACTGAATGCAGCGGTTCAGATAGACGATGCGCAGGCACAACTCCTTGGCCTGCAACAGCACCTGCTGCCGCAACAGTGCCTGCTGCCCGTCGTAGAGGCTGCGCTTGAGGTTGCCCATCTGGTTGCGCTGCACGTAGAGCGAGGGGAAATCGAATGCCTGCGACACGGTGATGTCGTATTTGCGGTCGCCGGCATTCTGGGCACCCCACAGGTGCTCCAGTTCGAAAGTTGGGTCGGCGAGCGAGTTTTGCGACGACACCTCGGCCTTCTGGCTCAGCACCATCTGGGCCCCGGCCTTCAGCTGGGGATTGTTGGTCTCGATACTCGACAGAATATCGGCCATCTTATTTTGAGCTCCCGCACCCGCAACGGCGAGTGCGCAGAGCAGGAAAAGCGTTTTTCTCATCGGTTTTCTTTTTTACGGTTCATAATCCAATAAACGACCGGCACCACAAAGGCGTTGAGGAAGGTCGAAGTAATCAATCCGCCCAGAATCACTTTGGCCATCGGGCTCTGTATCTCGTTGCCCGGCAGGTCGCCGCCCAGAGCCAGCGGGATAAGGGCCAGGGCCGAGGTGAGCGCCGTCATCAGGATGGGGTTCAACCGGTCGAGCGAGCCGTGCAATACGGTATCGTGCAGCGTATGCCCCTCGGCCAGCATGGTGTTGTAGTGCGACACGAGCAGCATGCCGTTGCGGGTGGCGATACCGAAGAGCGAGATGAAGCCGATGATGGCGGGGATACTGATTTCGCCCGTGGTGAAGCGCAGGATAAAGACGCCGCCGATGAGGGCCAGCGGCAGGTTGAGCAGGATGACGGCCGACTGCGACGCGCTGCGGAACTGGTTGTACAACAGCAGGAATACCACCAGCAGCGAGAAGAGCGACACAATCGAGAGGGTGCGCGAGGCGGCGGCTTCGCTCTCGAACTGTCCGCCATACTCGATGAAGTAACCCTCGGGCAGGGTGATGGTCTCGTCGATGCGTTCCCGGATGTCGTCGACTACGCTGCGCAGGTCGCGGTCGCTCACGTTGGCCGAGATGACGATTTTACGTTTCACATTCTCGCGGTTGATGGTGTTGGGACCGGTAGCCGACTCAATCTCGGCCAGCGTGCTCAACGGCACTTTGCCCATCTGCGTGTCGATCATCAGGTCGCCGATGCGGGAGGCGGTGGCCCGTTCGTCGTCTTTCACCTTGACCGTGAGGTCGAAGGTACGGCTACCCTCGTAGACCTGCGAGACTACCTCGCCGGCCAGGGCCACGTCGATAAACTCCGAGAACTCGGACAGCGTTACCCCGTAGCGGGCCAGCATCTCGCGCCGCGGCGTAATCTTCAGTTGCGGCCGTTCGATTTGCTGCTCGACATTCAGGTCTACCACGCCGTCGATGGTCGAGATGTTTTTCTTGATCTGGTTGCCCAACATGAACATGCGGTTGAGGTCGTCGCCGAAGAGCTTGATGGCGATGCGGGCCTGTGTACCCGAGAGCATGGCGTCGATGCGGTGCGAGATGGGCTGCCCGATTTCGATGTTGACACCGGGCAGAATCGAGAGTTTCTTGCGCACATCGGCTACCACCTCGGCATGCGAGCGGTCTTTCAGTTCGAAGGGGGCTTCGATTTCCGAGGTGTTCACACCCAGCGCGTGCTCGTCGAGCTCGGCACGTCCCGTCTTGCGGGCCACGGTCTTGATTTCGGGCACCTCGAGCAGCAGTTGCTCGGCCCGGCGGCCGATGTTGTCCGACTCCTCGAGCGAGATGCCCGGCAGGGTGCTCACGTTGATGGTGAACGACCCTTCATTGAACGACGGCAGGAAGCTGCGGCCCAGGGTAAAGAAGGTAATCAGTGCCGCTACAAAGAGCACGATGGTGCCGCCCAGTACCTCGCGGCGGTGGCGCAGCGACCACTCGAGGGCCCGCTGGTAATACTTCTTGAGGGTGCGGGCCACGATGGGTTCGCGGTTCATCTTGTCGTCGCTACCCTTACCCAACAGGTAGCTGCAGAGTACCGGCGTGAGGGTGAGGGCCACGATGGTCGAGGCAAACAGCGCCACGATGAAGGCGATACCCAGCGGTACCAGCATGCGCCCCTCCATACCGGTGAGGAAGAAGAGGGGGATGAAGGTGACGATAATGATGAGCGTCGAGTTGAGGATAGGCATACGCACCTCGCGCGAAGCCTCGAACACCACGTCGATAACCCGCTTGCGCTCGCCGGGCGGCAGCTTGCGGTTTTCGCGCAGGTGCTTGTAGACATTTTCCACGTCGACAATGGCATCGTCGACCAGCGACCCGATGGAGATGGCCATACCGCCCAGACTCATGGTGTTGATGGTGAAGCCCATGAAGTGCAGGGCCAATATCGAGAAGAGCAGCGAGAGCGGCAGGGCAACCAGCGAGATGATGGTGGTGCGCACGTTCATCAGGAAGAAGAAGAGCACGATGACCACGAAGAAGGCCCCTTCGTAGAGCGACTTCTTCACGTTGTCGATAGAGCTCTCGATGAAGTGCGACTGGCGGAAGATGTCGGTCGATACGGTCACGTCGGCCGGCATGTTCTTTTTCAGCTCGTCGACCGACTCCAGCAGCTTGTCGGTCAAGTCGAGCGTGCTGGTGTTGGGCTGCTTGGTGACGGTGAGCAGCACGGCCGGATGAGCCTCGACCGAAGCGCACCCCAGCTTGGGCGCCTTGTCGCCAATCTTCACCTCGGCGATGTCGCCCATCAGGATGGGGACACCGTCGACGCGTTTCACCACACCCTTGGCAATGGCGTCGACATCGGTCGTAGCCACGGCACCGCGTATGATGTATTCGTTGCCATATTCATAGAGGATGCCGCCGTTGGCATTGCGGTTCATCTGGCGGGCAGCGGTCAGCACCTCGTCGAGCGACACCCCGTATTGTTTCATGCGGGGCAGGTCGAGCAGAATCTGGTACTCCTTCATCTCGCCGCCGATGACGGTAACCTGTGCCACCCCACCGATGGAGAGGAGGCGGGGACGAATGGTCCAGTCGGCCAGCGTGCGCAAGTCGCGCATCGAGGTCGAGTCGGCCGTGAGGCCGATAATCATCATCTCGCCCAGAATGGACGACTGCGGGCCCAGCGTAGGGGTACCTACCCCCTGGGGCAGGCTCTCGCCCACGACGGCCAGTTTTTCGGAGGTTATCTGGCGGGCCCGATAAATATCGGTACCCCAGTCAAACTCGACCCACACGACCGAGAAGCCGGTGGTCGACGACGAGCGCACCCGACGCACGTCGGTGGCACCGTTGAGGGCCGTCTCTACCGGGAAGGTAACCAGGCGCTCCACCTCTTCGGGAGCCATGCCCGGAGCCTCGGTCATCACCACGACGGTAGGGGCGTTCAGGTCGGGGAATACGTCGACATCCATCTTGAGCGACGTATAGATGCCTGCAAACATCAACAGTATCGAAGCAACCAGCACGAGCAGCCGATTGTTCAGCGAATATCGGATAATCTTGTTCAACATGGCTGCGGCGGATTAGTGGTTGTGGGAATGACCTTCGGGAATGACACCGCTGTGTGCGGCCAGTTTCACCTGATAGACACCGCGGGTAACCACCCGGTCGCCCTCGTGCAGACCCGAGAGGATGCGCACGTTGGCCCCGTCGGTATCGCCCAGCGTGACCTCTTGCTTCTTATACCCCTCTTCGTCGAGACGCAGGTAGACGAAGTAGAGTCCCTGCTCCTCGGTGAGGGCCGAGACGGGCACCACCAGGGCATTGTCGACCGGCGTAGAGAGCAGGTAGACCTCGACACAAGCACCGGGCACTACATCGCCCCGGTTGTCGAGTTCGAAGACCACCGGCACGTAGGCACCGCCGGCCAGGGAGCCGCGGCCGTAGCTCAGCAGCTTGCCGTTCAGTTGGTCGAGGCTGTATACCTGGTCGTCATACGAGGTCTTGAAGTGGGCCGATGCGATGGTAGGCAGTGCCTTGTAGTAGCGTTGCGGCACCTCGGCCCGCAACTGCAACCGGCGGTTTTGCGAGAGGGTCATCAGCGGTTGTCCCATCTCCACGAAGTCGCCGTCGTTCACCAGAATGTTTTTCAGGTAGCCGCTCATGGGAGCCTGCACGGCACTGCCCGTCCCGTTTCCGCCGATAGCCTCGTAGGCCAGCCGGGCGGTCTCGTAATCCTTGGCTATCCGTTCGTACTCCTGGCGCGAGATAATCTGGTCTTTCACCAGTTCGCTGGCCCGGTCGTAGGCCTTGCGAGCCGTCTCGTAGTCGATATGGGCGCGTTGTGCCGGGTCGCCTGCGGCCAGCTTTTGGGCCGAGAGGCGCAGCAGCACGCTCCCTTTCGATACTTGGCTGCCGTCGGTGATATGCCGTCCGGCCAGCGAGACCACGCCCGACACGGGGGCTACGACCGTCATCTCGTCGCCCTGGGCGGCCGAGAGAGTACCCGAGCAGGGAATCACGCTGTGAAACTTCTCGGGCTTTATGGTTTTGGTGGTCAGGCCGATGGCTTCGGCCTCGGCTTTTTTCAGGATGATTTCGTCGCCATGGCCTTCGGCTTCGTGGTCGTGACCTTCGTGCTCGCTGTGCTCATGGTCGTGCTCTTCGATGTGGTCGCTGTGTTCGTGGGCTTCGCCATCGGTGTGCGACGAGCCCGAGCAGCTCCACAGAATATACGATAAGATTGTGATTGTCAATAATATGTTTCGTTTCATAGGTATTGCTTTAATATTGAATAAACAGATGTTTCAATCGTTACGGCCATGTCGGTGGCCGCACGTACGCATGGCTCGGCAGTGCATGATGCTCTGCGAGACAACACGATTTCAAAACTATATACCTATGCTACGGGAGGGGCCCTCAGAGCGAGGGTCTGGAGAAAGACGGCCGTATGCAGCCGTTCGACATAGATGCCATACGTGGGCGACTCGTCGGGGATGTCGACGACCCAGTCGGCCAATACGGCCCAGGTACCCAGCAATATCTTGACCGGGGCAAACCGAAGGGTTAGGTGCTGATGCAACGATGCCAGATCGACCGGTATCTTGTAGGCAAACCAGTTGCAGCCGGTGCAATCGTCGGTCTCTTCTTCGGCGCTTTTGGCGTGGGAGTCGTCGCTGCCGAGCAGGTTGAACTCGAGGCATATCATGCCGTTGGCGTGGTGATGATGCGGAAGTGTCGTAGAGAGCACTCCCAGGCAACCGGCCAGCAACAGACATACTATTTTCAGCTTCTTAGCCCACATAAAAGATAGATTTGCAACGGCAAAGGTAAGGCACAATCCCCGGGAACGGGATATTACCCCTGCAGTTTCAATCGAGTTTTAAATTTATTTAATATTATTCCTCGTCCAGGTCGTCGTCGAAATCGAAGTCAAAATCGAATCCGTCGTCGGCATACTGCGACTCGAGGAACTGTGCCATCTGTCGGCCGTCGCGTTTCGTGGGGCGTCCCAGCCCCTTCTGCCGGTTGACAAAGCCGCTGATGCGCACCATGTCGAGCAGTTCGTATTGCTCGGGTGGGGTGACATTCTCGAGATAGCCCGGCACCAGTTTGGCCCCCATGCGGTTCTCGGCCAGAGCCAGAATCTTGAACGAGTAGGTCACGGGCGGCTTGCGCACCTGTATCGTGTCGCCCACCTTGACCGTGCGCGAGGGCTTCACCCCTACGCCGTCGACCATCACCCGGCCCTTTTTGCAGGCCTCGGTAGCGATGGTGCGGGTTTTGAAGATGCGGGTGGCCCACATGAACTTGTCGATTCGTACCTCTTCTTTTGCCATAGTTGCTACTTGTTGTTATACTGGTTCATGGTCTGCTGTACACCGGCCAGACAGAAACTCTTGATAATTTCGCCGGCCCGTTCCAGCTTCTCGGGCAGTTGTGCCTCTTGTTCCGGGGGGAAGGCCCCCAGCACGAAATCGATCTGCCCGCCACGCGGAAAGTCGTTGCCGATGCCGAACCGCAACCGCGAATAGACCTGCGTGCCCAGTGTCTCGCAAATGTGCTTCAGTCCGTTGTGACCGGCATCGCTGCCTTTGGGTTTCAGCCGCAAGGTGCCGAAGGGGAGAGCCAAATCGTCGACCACGACGAGCAAATTTTCTACGGGGATATTCTCCTTCTGCAACCAGTAGCGCACGGCGTTCCCGCTCAGGTTCATATAGGTCGAGGGCTTGAGCAGCACGAGGGTACGTCCCTTGATGCGCAGCTCGCAGGTAGCTCCGTAACGGCCGTCGGTAAAAACGAGATTGGACGCCTTAGCCAAGGCGTCCAATACTCTGAATCCTATGTTATGCCGGGTATTCTCGTATTCGTAACCGATATTCCCCAGCCCTACAATCAGATATTTCATCTACAAAAAGATGGTGTTTGATTAGTCTTGTTTAGCTTGAGCACCACGAGCGGCACGCGTCAGGTTAACGGCGCAAACCACAGCATTCTTGGCGTTCATCAGTTCCAGACCCTCGAAGTGGAGCTCGCCTACTTGCAGCGTCTTGCCCAGACCCAGGTTGTCGATGTTGATAACCAGACGTTCGGGGATGTTGGTGTAGATGGCTTTCACTTTGAGTTTTCTCATCGAGAGGCTCAGTTTACCACCGGCACGTACACCTTCGGAGTGACCTTCGAGTTGAACGGGAACTTCCATAACCACCGGTTTCTTGTCGGTAACTTCGAGGAAGTCCATGTGCAGAATAGCGTCGGTTACGGGGTGGAATTGCAGGTCTTTCAAGATGGCCATTTTCTTCTCACCGTCGATGTTCAGTTCTACGGCAAAGATATCGGGAGTGTAAACCAGTTTGCGAACAGCGTCTTTGGTTACAGTGAAATCGGTAACGATAATACCTTTTTTACCACCCGTGAGTTCTACCAGTTTTTCGCAGGGTTTCAGGGTGCCGGTGTAAGGCAGGTCTACCAGTTCGCCACCGTTGAGAACGGCAGGAATCAGGTTTTGTTTACGCAGGCCTTTTACAGCTTTCTTGCCCAGATCGGTACGGGCCGTACCATTCAGTTGAAATGTTTTCATTGTTTTGTTGTTTTGTGTTACTCAAAATTAAGTGATTTCTCTTGCTCCTTAATTTCCCATCACACGGAATTTTCAAAAAGCGGGGCAAAGATACGATATTATTTTCTAATGTACAATAGCTTAGTCAATAATTCACACACCCGTGTGGCGGCGGTTGTCGTGGGCCATCGTGGCCATTGCGCGGGGGCAGTCGGTGGTGTGGTGACGGTCTCGGGGTGGCGGTTAAGGCAGGTCGTCGAAAGGGAGCCGCAGTTGTACGCCGTCAAGACCTGCCTCGAGCGAGTTGCCTACGCCTGCGCCGATAAGTCTGATTTTGTGTCCCCCGAAGTCGCAGGCCGCGAGCAGCTCCTGCGCCACGCGGTAGAGTGTGGCCAACGAGTCGACCGGGGTCGGTAGCGTCTTCGAGCGGGTGATCTGTTTGAAATTGTCGAATTTGAGTTTCAGCACCACCGTTTTCCCCTTGAAGCGGTGGCGTTGAAGCCGTCCCCATACCTCGTCGCACACCTCGCCCAGGTCGGCAGCCAGCCGGGCGCGGTCGTCGGTATCTTCGATAAAGGTGGTCTCGGCGCTGATCGATTTGCGTATGCGGTTGGGCACCACCTCGCGGTCGTCGATGCCGCGGGCATAGCCGTAGTAGAGAAGTCCCGCCTTGCCAAACTGGCGCATGAGCGAGGCGCGGTCCCACTGCCGCAGGTCGGCCCCGGTGAGGATACCCAGCGCGTGCATCTTCTGGGCCGTCACTTCGCCGATACCGAAGAACCGTTCGATGGGCAGGGTGGCGACAAATGCCTCGATTTGAGCAGGAGCGATGGTAAAGAGCCCGTTGGGCTTGCGGTAGTCCGAGGCGATTTTGGCCAGCATCTTGTTGACCGACACCCCGGCCGATGCCGTGAGTTGCGTCTCGGCCAGAATGCGGCGTTTGATTTCGCGGGCTACCAGCGTAGCCGACCGCTCGTGCGACACGTCGAGAAAAGCTTCGTCGAGCGACAGCGGCTCAATCAGGTCGGTATAGTCGGCAAAGATGCTGCGTATCTGCATCGACACCGCCTTGTAGACCTCGTGCCGCGGTTCCACGAAGATAAGCTGAGGGCAGAGCCTCCGGGCCTGAGCCGACGAGAGAGCCGAGTGCACGCCATAAGGACGAGCCTCGTAGCTGGCCGTAGCCACTACGCCCCGCGGGCCGCTATGCCCCACGGCGATAGGCTTGCCCCGATAGACCGGGTTGTCGCGCTGCTCGACCGAGGCATAGAAGGCATCCATGTCGATGTGTATGATTTTCCGCATAATGCAAAGATAGTGAAAGGCGAGAGCAGAGGCAAATGAAAACTCTGTTTTCAAATTTGACTAAGCCGAGCCGCCTCCTGTCTTCTACAAAAATAGTGAAAGGCGAGAGCAGAGGCAAGTCGATACGCGGGTCCGAAAATTTTTCGCGAGAAATATCAGAAGAGATGGCTTGTCAAATAAACTTAAAAATTGTGATAATTTTGAGAAAATAAGAAATATTCCCCCTGTTTTTGCCGCTTTTGTCGGGAATTATCTATATTTGTATAGAATTTGGTGAGATAATGGCCGGGAATTCGAAAGACATAATAGAATCGCTTATCGCTAAGTTTCACGCTATTAGCGATTTATGTAAGTCTCTCGAAGAGGAGAACGGGTCACTCAAAGACCGCTTGGCGCAATGCGGGCAAGATATGCAGGCATTGCAGCAACGATACGACGAGCTGGAGAAGAGGTATAACAATCTGAAACTCTCGCGATCGATTACGGCACAAGAGGGGTCGAGTGTCGCCGAAACAAAGGCCAGATTTGCCAGGTTGGTGCGGGAAATCGATAAGTGCATCTCACTCTTGAACGAATAGGATGCTATGAACGATGATAAATTAAAGATAACTCTGAGAATTGCCGACCTGAAAAACCCGTTAGCCTTGCGGGTCGATTACGGTGCGGACGAAAAATATTGGAGAGATGCCGCCGACTTGTTCAACAAGCGATGGGCTTTTTACCGGGACAAGTACAAAGACGGACTGATGGATTCGGAATCGGTAATGGCGATGGTCGCCGTCGAGATAGCTCGACTCTACTGCGAGATGGTACAAGATCGCAAGAACCTGCTGGCCGATTTGAAGAGACTCGAAGTCGAGGCGGAACAGATATTAAACGAGCATACCGTATAGAATAGCGGTATCGAAAAGAGAGATAATTCCTGCACTGCAGCAGCTCCGGAGGTGGGCGGCTGGTAGTGCTTTTTTTATAATTATAATTTAGAAACGATGAATTACATACTACTAATCTCCGCAAGCGTAGGCGGTCTCGTGATAGGCGGTCTCGTTGTATTTCTGGTGAACCGCTACCTGTTGGCGGCTCGCTCCAAGACCATCCTCGAAGAGGCCGAGAAAGAGGCCGAGGTCATCAAGAAAAACAAACTGCTCGAGGTGAAAGAGAAGTTTATCCACATGAAGGCCGAAATGGAGAAGCAGGCCAATGCCCGCAATGCCAAGATACAGTCGGCCGAGTCGAAACTCAAGCAACGCGAAATGCAGCTCTCGCAGCAACAACAGGAGTTGCAACGCAAGAAAAGCGAGACCGAGGCCGTGCGTGCCAACCTCGACAGCCAGCTCGAACTGGTAGAGAAGAGGAAACAGGAGCTCGAGAAACTCCACAAGTCGGAAGTAGAGCGTCTGGAGCACCTCTCGGGTATCTCGGCCGAAGAGGCTAAGGAGCGTCTCGTCGAGTCGCTCAAGGAGGAGGCCAAAACGCAGGCTGCCTCGTATATCAACGACATCATGGACGATGCCAAGATGACCGCCAACAAAGAGGCCAAGCGCATCGTGATACAAAGTATCCAACGGGTAGCCACCGAAACCGCTATCGAAAACTCGGTAACGGTATTCCATATCGAATCGGACGAAATCAAAGGCCGCATCATCGGTCGCGAAGGCCGCAACATCCGTGCCCTCGAGGCTGCTACCGGGGTCGAGATTATCGTCGACGATACCCCCGAGGCCATCGTGCTCTCGGCCTTCGACCCCGTGCGTCGCGAGATTGCCCGTCTGGCCCTGCACCAGCTGGTAACCGACGGCCGCATCCACCCTGCCCGTATCGAAGAGGTGGTAGCCAAGGTGCGCAAACAGATTGAAGAGGAGATAATCGAGACCGGTAAACGTACCGCCATCGACCTGGGTATACACGGTCTGCACCCCGAGCTTATCCGCCTGGTGGGCAAGATGAAATACCGCTCGTCTTACGGTCAGAACCTGCTGCAACACTCGCGCGAGACGGCCAACCTCTGTGCCGTCATGGCTTCGGAGCTGGGTCTCAATCCCAAGAAAGCCCGTCGCGCCGGTCTGCTGCACGATATAGGCAAGGTGCCCGACGAGGAGCCCGAATTGCCGCACGCCCTGCTGGGTATGAAACTGGCCGAGAAGTACAAGGAGAAACCCGATATCTGCAACGCCATCGGCGCTCACCACGACGAGACCGAAATGACCAGCCTGCTGGCTCCCATCGTACAGGTGTGCGATGCCATTTCGGGTGCACGTCCCGGCGCCCGTCGCGAAATCGTCGAGGCCTACATCAAGCGGTTGAACGACCTTGAGCAACTGGCCCTCTCGTATCCCGGCGTATTGAAGACCTACGCCATACAGGCCGGCCGCGAGTTGCGCGTGATTGTGGGTGCCGACAAGATCGACGATGCCGAAACCGAAAATCTGTCGACCGAAATCGCCAAACGTATTCAGGACGAGATGACCTATCCCGGACAGGTGAAGATTACCGTCATCCGCGAGACGCGGGCCGTAAGCTTCGCCAAATAAGCCGGGCGACGCCATACCGCTCCATTCCCCCATTTATCAACCAACGACGAGGCCGTAGGGCGTTACCCGAACTGCTGTTTCGAGTACGGTCTGGGGCCTTGTCGGTGTTAACGATTTACCCAACATGGACCATACAAACGACAATCATACTACAAACCCGTCGGAGAAGCCGCAGCTTACCTCGGCCAACTGCCGCCGCAAGGGGGCGAAGCTCGAGGTCTACGACTGGCTGGCCGACATTCCCGAGTCGCACGACGACACCGACCTGGTCGAGGTGCGGTTCAAGAATACCCGCAAAGGGTACTACCGCAACACGACTCACATCCGGCTCGTGCCGGGCGATCTGGTAGCCGTCGAGGCTTCGCCGGGGCACGACATCGGCGAGGTGACCCTTACCGGCCGGCTGGTGTTGCTGCAGATGAAGAAGAACAACGTCAAGATCGACAATCCCGAGCTCAAGCGGGTCTACCGCAAGGCCAAGCCCAACGACCTCGAGAAGTTCGAAGAGGCCAAGGCCAAGGAGCACGACACCATGATCAGGGCCCGCAAGATTGCCGAGGACCTGCACCTCGACATGAAAATCGGCGACGTCGAGTATCAGGGCGATGGCAACAAGGCCATCTTCTACTACATCGCCGACGAACGGGTCGACTTCCGCCAGCTCATCAAGGTGCTGGCCGAGGTCTTCAGGGTGCGTATCGAGATGAAGCAGATCGGTGCCCGTCAGGAGGCCGGACGCATTGGCGGTCTGGGTCCCTGCGGCCGTCAGTTGTGCTGCTCGGGCTGGATGACCAATTTCGTGTCGGTAGCCACCAGTGCCGCCCGCTATCAGGACATTGCCCTCAATCCGCAGAAACTGGCCGGGCAGTGTGCCAAACTGAAGTGCTGCCTCAATTACGAGGCCGATGCCTACGTAGAGGCGCAGAAGCGGCTCCCCTCGCGCGAGATTCCGCTCGAGACGAAACTCAACACCTACTACCATTTCAAGACCGATATTTTCAAACGCGAGATGTCCTACTCGACCGACAAGTCGATGGCGGCCAATCTGGTGACCGTGAGTGCCGAGCGGGTGTTCGAAATCATCGCCCTCAACAAGCGGGGCATCAAACCCGATACCCTCGAGGCCGAGGCCGGAGCTCGTGCTCCCGAACGCCGCGACTTCGAAGATGTGGTAGGACAGGACAGCCTTACCCGCTTCGACAAGGCCAAGAAGAAGAAAAAAGGCAACGGCGGCGGAAACAACGGCAACAATGGCGGCGGCAACAACAACGGACGTCGTCAGCAGGGTGGCGGTGAGCCGCGCAACAAGTCGGGCAACGGTAATAACAACGGCGGCAACCGCGGGCAGAACAAGCCTCCGCGCAACGGCAAGAAGGGGGGCGGAGGCAAAGAGTCCAACGCTCAGCAGCCCAACGGCCAGCAACCCCGTAAAGAGGGGGGAGAGAATGCCGCACCCAAGCAACAGGGAGCACCCAAACAGCAAGGGGCGCCCAAGCGGCCGGCACCCAAACCGGCCGCTCCCGAAAAGCGCGAAGAGAAAAAAGAGTAAGACCGAGGCAAACGATGAAACGAAACGGGTTGTATATAGGATGTGCCGCGCTGTGGCTGGCGAGCTTGCTTTCGTGTGGACAGAACGATGTCTACAACGAGTTCAATACGCTGCCCAAGAACGGTTGGTTCAAACGCGATGTACAGCGGTTCACCCCCGAGTCGCCCGACTCGACGGGGCGTTACGACCTCTTCCTCACGCTGCGCCATAATGGCGACTATGCCTACCGCAACCTGTGGCTCTTCGTTTCCTATACCGGGGCCGACGGCCGGCAGAAGACCGATACCGTCAACTGCGAACTGGCCGATGAGTTCGGCCGCTGGTCGGGTGGTGGCTGGGGCTCGTACTACCAGCAGGAGCTGTTGCTCGACAATCGTTTCCGTTTCGGTCGCGACCAGGTAGTGACTATCCAGCAGGCCATGCGCGACGACCGCATCCGCGGCATCTCCGACATAGGTATCCGCATTGCCCCGCATAAACCTTGATTGTAAACTCGAACAGCCTCGTCACCACGAGGTTGTACAAATACCACCAGAGAGGTGTGTCGACCGGTTCTCCGGCAGGCACACCTCTCTCGCATGTAGCGGCATACTCTTTTTGAACCGGATTCAAAAAGGGATAGGCCGCCCTTTGCTCTCGCAAGAGGCGGCCCGAGTTCTCAAAAATTAAAAGATGCAAATTGAGACTTGTATATTATTGATTCTCTTCCTGGAATTTTTGGTTCATCTTCAGCAGGTTGATGGTGTAGGCCACCACGTTCTGCGACTCTTGGATGACGGTGAGGTAGACGATGCCCACCTTGATGTAAGACTCCTGTTCACGCATGTTGCGAATCACCTCCCGCTTGAGCACACCCAGCTGGTTGATGAGCTGGTTGCCCCGGTTGTAGAGTGTGGAGAACTGGCTTGAGTTGTTCTCTTCGACAAGCTCCCGACTCTTCTCCAGGAAGCCGACAATCTCGGGAGCAATGGCACCGAAGTTCTCCTTCTGGCTCTTGTCAAGCGGGTTGAAGTTGTTGTCGGTGTGCTCCAGACACGGCTCACACATGCGCTTGATGGCGTGGATAATGTCGTAGGAGAAGTCGTTGCCCTGGAAGTAGTAGAGACCCTTTTCCAGACCAACCTGATCGTTCAGGTGCGATACGCCTATGGTCCCCAACCGTTTCACCTGTTTGAAGTAGCGGCGCTCGGTCTCGATGTCGCCCATGGCCTTACGCAAGGTGCGGTAGCTCTCGTGCAGAAATCCCGTAGTTACCCGGTTGTAGAGGTCGGCGCTCCACTCCAGCACTTTGGTGAACTCTTCGCGGCTGAACTGGCGCAGCAGCACCAGCGCCTCTTCCTTGTCTTTGTTGGCCACCAGCTGTTGGGCTAGCGAGCTCTTTTTCTCTTGTTTCAGTTTCTTGTTATAGGTGATTTGGCTGTGGATAAGCATGTAGGCGGCGAGGGCGCTCAGCAGGATGATGGCGATGGAACCACCGTAGTAGACAATCATCGTAACGATGAAGCAGATGAGGAAGGCTGCACCAGCCGTGATGAACCATCCGCCCACTACCGAGATGACACCCGTAATGCGGTATACGGCGCTGTCGCGTCCCCAGGCCCGGTCGGCGAGCGAGGTACCCATGGCCACCATGAAGGTAACGTAGGTGGTCGAGAGGGGCAATTTCAGCGAAGTACCCAGGGCGATGAGCAGACTGGCCAGCACCAGGTTGACCGAGGCCCGCACCAGGTCGAAGGCGGCGCCGTGCTCGAGTATCACTTCGTCCTTGTCGAACCGGCTGTTGAGCCAGGCCCGGGCTTTGGGCGGTATGCTGTTGATGATGTACGACGAGGTGTTGGTGGTCATGCGCACCAGTTTACGGGCGATAGGCGAGGTACCGAAGTTCTCTTCGCCGGTCTCCTGACGCGAGAGGTCGACCGAAGTCTTGATGACGTTCTGTGCCTTTTTCGAGGTGAACAGGGCGATAACCATGATGATACCCGAACCGATGAGGAATACCGGCGGTGTCTTGGCCGAGTCGAGCAGCGAGGTCATCAGGTATTGGTCGGGGGCTGCGCCGCCGCCATTGGCCACATAGTCGGTGTAGGCCGAGAAGCCGGCCAGAGGCACACCGATGAAGTTCACCAGGTCGTTGCCGGCGAAGGCCAGAGCCAGGGCAAAGGTACCCAGCAGCACAACCACTTTCAGCACATTCACGCGGCACCATGTGAGTATCTGCATCAGCACCGTAGTGGCCACGAAGCAGCAGCCCAGCAGCATCGTGGTGTTTTCGTGAATCCATTGCCGGGTATCGGCGGTCATCAGGGTCGACTCTTTCAACCCTTTGAAAAGGATGAAATAGATAATCGTCGTGGCTGCAAAACCGCCGAACAGCGCACCGAAATATTTAAGTTGCCGCCGATAGTTGAACTTGAAAATCAGTCGGGCAATATACTGTACGATAACACCGAAGAAGAAGGCGATGGCCACCGACACGAATATGGCGACAATCACTTGCAGCGCCTTGTCGGTGTTGATGAGGTCGCCCATCTGCAGCAGTCCGTTGCTGTTTATCGTTTTGATGATGGCCAGCGCAAAGGTACCGCCCAGCAACTCGAATACCATCGAAACCGTGGTCGAGGTGGGTAGACCCATGGTGTTGAAGACATCGAGCAGCACCACATCGGTGAGCATGACCGCCAGCGATATACACATGATTTCGTTCAGGTAGAAGTACTGTGGCTGGTATATGCCGTGTCGGGCAATATCCATCATGCCGTTCGACATGGAGGCTCCCACAAAAATACCTACGGCAGCTATGGCCATAATCATTTTGAACGAAGCGGCTTTCGACCCGATGGCCGAGTTGAGGAAGTTGACGGCATCGTTGCTCACGCCGACCGACAGGTCAAAGACGGCGATGAAGAAAATAAAGATGACGATAATCAGATAGAATGTTTCCATAATCTCCAATTTGCATGTTTTTTGGCATCGCAAAGGAACGATTTTCATGTTACAGAATCGTTACAAACGTATATCTATCTTATTTCGTTTCGGCGAAATGTAAGGTGCAACGGGGTGAGGTGTAGCCTTTTCCCGTTTTCTTAGAGAGGCAAGAAGCCCTGGTCGGTCGGGTGGGGTGATGAGTTGTGGGGAGCGAGGGGGCGGT
Organism: Barnesiella sp. An22; assembly: GCF_963931395.1. Lineage (NCBI taxonomy): Bacteria > Pseudomonadati > Bacteroidota > Bacteroidia > Bacteroidales > Barnesiellaceae > Barnesiella > Barnesiella sp. An22. The sequence goes on along the minus strand of NZ_OZ007014.1, from coordinate 3,286,977 downwards.
GGAGCGTTCTTCCGGGTGAGGTATATGCAAGTCGAGGGCATCCCCGTGTGGGAAGCCCTCGATTGGATGGTGTTCGGTTGTTCTACCGATTATTGCTTTTTCGCTTTTGTGGTTTTGGTCGAGCGGGCAGTCGCTTTTCTTTCCGTCTTCGGTTTTTGGACAGTTTGGGCGGTTTTCCGGGTCGAGCTTTTTTCGGTCGCTTCGGGGGTGTTGCCTATCTCTTCGGGTCTCTTCCAGCGAAGAATTTGAGCCGAACGGGCCGGCAGGTAGAGCAGCAGCCACTCCTTCTTCTCTTTCTCGAAGAGCGGGTCGCGCCGTGTAAAGTGGGGAACGCTCTTGTCTACGAGTCCATATCCACCGAATTCGGTATCGTCGCTGCTGAGCAGGGTGGTGTATTCGCCGGCGGGGGCCAGAATGCCGTAGCCGTTGAACGACTTGCAGGGGTGGAAGTTGAAGACGAAGAGCAGGTCGTCGCGCATGAAGGCGAGCACCTGGTCGCCATCGTTTTCGCACAGTTTGACGATGGGGGTCTGCTCGAACTTCTTCTTCTGGCTTACCAGATGAATCATGGCCTGGTCGAAGGCTCCGAGGTACTGGTACTTGAGGTCTTCGCGGTCAACGAGGTCCCACTGGCGGCGGGCATATTTGTAGGACCAGCCGTTGCCCTGGCGGGGGAAATCGATCCACTCGGGGTGACCGAACTCGTTGCCCATGAAGTTGAGGTACCCGCCGTTGATGGTCGAGAGGGTAACGAGCCGTATCATCTTGTGCAGGGCCATGCCCCGGTCTACGACAAAGTTGGTGTCGCCCTTGCTCATGTGCCAGTACATCACGTCGTCGATGAGGCGGAATATGATGGTCTTGTCGCCCACGAGAGCCTGGTCGTGGCTCTCGGCATAGTTGATGGTCTTTTCGTCGGCCCGCCGGTTGGTCAGTTCCCAGAATATGGCGGTAGGTTTCCAGTCCTCGTCCTTCTTCTCCTTGATGGTCTTTATCCAGAAGTCGGGGATACCCATGGCCATGCGGTAGTCGAAGCCGATGCCACCGTCCTTGAATTTGGCTGCCAGGCCCGGCATGCCGCTCATCTCTTCGGCAATGGTGATGGCGCGCGGGTTTACCTGGTGGATGAGTTCGTTGGCCAGAGTGAGGTAGACGATGGCGTTGTCGTCCTGCCCGCCGTTGTAGTAGTCGTCGTACGAGCAGAAGGCCTGCCCCAGCCCGTGGTTGTAGTAGAGCATCGAGGTGACGCCGTCGAAGCGGAACCCGTCGAAGTGGAACTCGTCGAGCCAGTATTTGCAGTTGGAGAGCAGGAAGTGAATCACTTCGTTCTTGCCGTAGTCGAAGCAGAGCGAGTCCCACGCCGGGTGCTCCCGCCGGTTGTCGCCGTAGAAATATTGGTCGTAGGAGCCGTCGAAGCGGCCCAGACCCTCGACCTCGTTCTTCACGGCGTGCGAGTGCACGATGTCCATGATGACGGCGATGCCGCGCCGGTGAGCGTCGTCGATGAGGGCCTTCAGGTCGTCGGGGGTACCGAATCGCGACGAGGGGGCAAAGAAGCTCGACACGTGGTAGCCGAACGAGCCGTAATAGGGATGCTCCTGTATGGCCATAATCTGTATGGCGTTGTAGCCGTCGGCATCGATGCGAGGCAGAATCTTCTCGCGAAATTCGTTATAGGTGCCCACCTTCTCCTCCTGCTGGGCCATACCGATGTGGCATTCGTAGATGAGCAGGGGCGAAGTCTTGGGTTTGAAGTTGGTCTTGGTGAAGGTAAAGGGCTGTCTGGGGTCCCAGATCTGAGCCGAGAAGATATAGGTCTCGGGGTCTTGCACCACGCGGGTAGCCCAGGCGGGTATGCGTTCGCCCTGCCCGCCGTTCCAGTGGACCGACAGCTTGTAGAGGTCGAGGTGATGCAGTGTCTTGAGGGGAAGCTTGATTTCCCACACGCCGTTCCCGATAGCCAGCAGTTTGTATTGAGGTTGTTCTTTCCAGTCCGAGAAGGTACCAATCAGGTAGATGGCGTTGGCGTTGGGAGCCCATTCGCGGAATACCCAATGACCTTTTTCTTTGTGAAGGCCGAAGTAGAGGTATCCGTCGGCAAATTCCGAGAGGTTGCCGCTGCCGTTGGTCAGTTCGGCCATTTTTTCTAAGGCACGGTTATGACGGCCTTCGATTGCCTGTTTATAAGGGGCCAGCCAAGGATCGTTTTTTATCAGTTTCAGAGTTTTCATAGGGCTGTTTTTAAGGAAGAACGACATGACTGCAGGAGCGCATTGATGGCGCCTCCCTGCCGGTTGAAACAGGCCGATTGCCGGGCTTGGCAGAGAGGAATTTCCGTACCTGAATCCCAGTCGACTTTCGTCCTATTCCTACATGCAAAAGTAATAAAAAAACCGATATATGAAACTTTTGGAGCGGAAACATTGTGAAGGGAATGTGAAAAAGTTTTTGCCCGATTTTTCCCTGGGAGATAGGATGCGGTTCGGGATAAAAAATACTGAAACAAGTTTCGATATTTTATTCTTCGCTCACCTTTCACAATCTTTAGATAAGATAGGATGCGGTTCGGCATAGTCAAACTTGAAAAACAAGTTTTCCCGTTTGCTTCTGCACTCACCTTTCACTATCTTTGGATAAGATAGGATGCGGTTCGGGATAAAAAATATCTGAAACAAGTTTCGATATTTTATTCTCCGCTCACCTTTCACTATTTTTGCACCACACATATAATATTATAGTCGCCATAAGAAAGGGATATGGCGAGCCATATTACAGAAACAGTAGTAGAGATGTCTAAAATGAAAAACAATCGAGTGAAACCATTTTTTATAGTGGCTTTGTGTGTGTCGTTGGCTGCATCGCTGTATGCCCGACCGCGCACCGTGCAGCAGGCACAACAGATAGCCAGCGAATTTGCAGGCAGTGCCGGCAATCTTAAAAAGACGATGGGGACCTCGACGCGGCTCGCCTATACCCGCAGCGGGGATTCGCAGCCGTTGTTCTATGTCTTTAACCGGGGGGAGGGTTTTGTTATCGTGTCGGCCGACGACCGGGCTCCCGAGATTCTGGGGTATTCCGATGCCGGTCCGTTCGACATTGACAGCCTGCCCGACAACTTCCGGTATTTGTTGAACTCCTATGCCACCGAACTCGAGTCGCTTGCTGCTGCACCCGAGGCCGTCGCCCTCTCCGCGAAAAAGGTAGAGCGCTCCACACAGGCCACGGGCAAGTCGGTGGCTCCGTTGTTGGGCAGTATCCTGTGGGACCAGGGCGATCCCTACAATCTGCAATGCCCGGTGATGAGCGATGGCGGCAGGTCTGTGGTGGGCTGTGTGGCTACGGCCATGGCTCAGATTATGGGGTACCACCAGTGGCCCGAGAAGGGAACCGGAACGATACCGGGGTATACCACGCGAAGCCAGGGTTTGGTGATTGACGAAGAGAATATCGAGAATACCTATTACGATTGGGACCATATGACGCCCGCACCGGGCGAAGAGCTGCAGGTGCCCGTGGCCGATTTGCAGGCCGGCACCTATCTGTTGCGGGTACGCACGGCTCAAGAAGTGAAGACAACCCAATTTATCAAGAAATAGAAACCTTATGAAACCGATTATTTTTCTTTGTTCGGCCATGTTGATTCTCAGTGCAGGATGCAAAAGTTCCAAACCGGTTGCCCAGGCTCCCGAAAAGACCTCCTCGGGGCAGGTGCTCACGGGGGCGAAGCCTGCCCAGGCTCTCCCGTCGGCTATCGTGTATAAGACGACACGCGACTTCAGCGACCATGTGCCGGTGACACTCGATGCCCGGCACGAGCATATCGTGGCCTATCCGGCTCCCTCCGATCTCTATTATCAGGGCCGCCTGGCCAAGCCCACCGCACTGGCCGACGGCTATTGGCTCGACAACCGCGGCATCAACGAGCACGTGGCTTTCCTCGACTATACCTATGAGGAGTACAGTGCTCTGGAGCAGACGCCTACCGTGCAGCAGCTCGAGGCTCGTATTCTGGAGCGCTACCCGCTCACCGAACTCTACGTGTGTGGCAAGCGGGGTAGCTATGCCGATGAGGTGACAGAGCTCAATGCCTTGATAAAAGATGGTTTCCCCGGCTGCCGCAAGGTGGAGTTGCCCCGGGATATGAGCCGGGTGTCGGCTCCCAAGTTGTAGCGGGTGAATCGTGAACAGGTACAGGGCGAGGGTATGGTGAAGGCCGTACCCTCGTTTCCGTTTCGGGGGGGGTATCGGGTAGTCGAGACGAATACCTCGTGCTTATACGTGTTCGACAGGCAGGTCGGGCAGGAGGTCGGGGGTGTAGCCGCTGCGGATGCGCCACTCCTGCGGATAGAGGTTGTTGGCCCGGTTGCCCAGATTCTTGACCCACCCGAGGGGGAAACCGCGGTAGGCGACGATGAGGTATCCGCGCGGCTGGTCGGGTGGCAGCACGATGCTCTCGCGGCGCAGGTAGGCCAGAGCCGTAGCGAGGTCGGCTTCGAAGCGGGGTGTCTTTTCGGGGTCGAGAGCCGTCGAGAGAGCCAGCGAGGGGTGAGGAATGTAGTCGCGACCCTTGACGGTAGCCAGAGTGACACCGGCCTGCAGCAGGGTGAGGTGCCGGTCGAGCAACTGGTAGTCGGCCCGGTATTCGCGGGGGATGGCCAGGAAACTGTCGCCGCGCGACACAAAGTCGAAATCGTCGGGACGAGCCAGCCGTTGGCACCATTCGTCGGGCACGGGAGTCGCCGGGGTGGTCTTCTTCCCCTTCTTGTTGCGTTTGCCGGCCGGTTCGTCGAGCAGCCGGGAGTGCGAGTCGTCGGGTTCGCCGGGTTTCCGCAACACCGCCATGAAGAGCCCTTCGCCCCGTGTGAGATGCGGCATGAAGCGGTAGGCCGTCACACCCGGTACGAGAGCCGAAGCGATGCCCCAGGCCGGGTCGGTATCGACCGTGAGCGGGGTGGCTCCCAGCTCTTTCATCAGGTAGAGCACCATCTCTTCGTTCTCCTCGAGGTTGTAGGTGCAGGTGCTGTAAATGAGCACTCCGCCCGGCTTGAGGGCCGGCCACACGTCGGTGAGGATTTGCCGCTGGCGTTCGGCGCAGCGGTCCACCCCGGCAGGCGACCACTCGGCAATGGCGTCGGGGTCTTTGCGAAACATCCCCTCGCCCGAGCAGGGCACATCGGTAGCCACCATGTCGAAGTAGCTCTCGAGACGGGCAAAGTCGGCCGCCTCGTTGCGGGTCACCACCGAGAAGGGAGAGCCCCATTTCGTCAGGTTCTCGGCCAGGATATAGGTGCGGTTGGGCACCACCTCGTTGCTCACCACCAGACTGCCGGCCGGGAGCGAGGCGATGGCATCGGTCGATTTTCCGCCGGGTGCGGCGCAAAGGTCGAGGTAGCGCACCGGGGTGTGTATGTACTGGTCGATGACCCGATGCAGGAACATCGAGGCTGCCTCCTGCACATAGTAGGCCCCGGCATGGAAGCAGGGGTCGAAGGTGAAGGCCGGCCGTTCGGGCAGATAGTAGCCCTCTTGCGACCAGGGTACCGCTTCGCCCAACGGTCTGCCCGGCCAGCATTTGGCCGGGTTGAGCCGGATGCTCACCGGCGACTCGGTAGCGAGCGCCTGTTCAAAGCGGGGGTAGTCGTCGCCCAGCAGGCGGCGGGTGCGGTCGATAAACGAAGAGGGCAGTTCTGTCATAATCGGGTCGAGGAAATTTTCACGATTCGACAAAGATAGGTATTTTTGCCGATAGATTTTGTAGCCCTCAAAAAAGTCGTTATGCTCAAAGCCGCTTTATACCTCATACCCGTACCGCTGGGCGATACCCCTGTCGACCGGGTACTGCCCGCCTATAATCGCGAAGTGATAGCCGGGATCAGCCATTTCGTCGTGGAGAATGTGCGTTCGGCCCGTCGTTTTCTCAAGAAGTCGAACCCCGATATTTGCATCGATGCCCTCACCTTCTACGAGTTGAACCGCCACACCCCGGCCACCGAGGTGAGCAGCTACCTCAATCCGTTGCGTCAGGGCCAGCCCGTGGGGGTTATTTCCGAAGCGGGGTGTCCGGCCGTGGCCGACCCGGGAGCCGATGTGGCGGCGATTGCCCAGCGCGAGCATCTGCCGGTGGTGCCGTTGGTGGGCCCGTCGTCGATACTGATGTCGCTCATGGCCTCGGGCTTCAACGGCCAGAGCTTTGCCTTCCAGGGCTATCTGCCCATCGAGGCCGGCGAGCGGGCCAAGCGCATCAAGCAGCTCGAGCAGCGGGTCTATGCCGAAGACCAGACCCAGATATTCATCGAGACTCCCTACCGCAACCACAAGATGATCGAGGACCTCGTGCGCACCTGTCGCCCGCACACCCGCCTGTGTGTGGCGGCCAACATCACCTGCCCCGACGAGAACATCCGCACCCTCTCGCTGAGCGAGTGGGCCAAGACTTCGTACAACTACCAGAAGACTCCGGCCATCTTCCTGCTCTACAAATAGGGCGGAGTGCCTGCCGGGCTTCGGGAAAAAATTGTCGGAATCGCGGCAATATCTTTGTGGCCGATAATTTTCTATTGTGCGGCTAAAAAACTATCTTTGTACCCCAAGGAGAAAAAAGGATATGAGCTTGCAATTTCTGAGCTTGGCCAGCGGAAGCAGTGGCAACTGTTATTATTTGGGAACGGAAGATTATGGCATACTGATCGATGCCGGCAAAGGTGTACGCACCATCAAGAAGGTTTTGAGGGAGTATGGCATACCGTTTGAAAAAATCGTGGCCTTGTGCATCACCCACGACCACGCCGACCACATCAAGGCGGCCGGAACCTTGGGCGAGAAATTCGGAATCCCCATCTATACCACCGAGACCATCAAGAACGGCATGAACCGCAACTACTGCATGGTCGACAAGGTATACAGCGCGCACCGCGCCATCATCAAGGAGGTACCCTTCAAAATCAGAGACTTTACCATCACCGCCTTCGAGGTGCCCCACGACGGGAGCGACAACGTGGGCTTCCTTGTTACGTACGGCAATCTGCATTTTGCCTTTGCTACCGACCTGGGTACCATCACCCCGACGGCCGACAAGTATCTGCGTCAGGCCAACTACCTGGTCATCGAGTCGAACTACGACGAGGCCATGCTGCAACACGGCACCTATCCGCCTCACCTCAAGCGGCGCATCCTGGCCGACAACGGCCACATGGACAATGCCCGCACGGCCGACTATCTGGCCCGTATCTATACCCCGGCGTTGCGCAACATTTTCCTGTGCCACCTCAGCGGCGACAACAACCATCCCGAGCTGGCTTACAAGACCATCGAGAACCGGCTGTACGAGGAGGGTATCCGCGTAGGCAAGGATGTGGAGCTGGTGGCGCTTACCCGCAACCACCCCTCGGCGCTCTATACCTTCGAGGAGCCCGACGGGCAGGAGTAGATGCTGCTCTTTTTTTACGAATTTTGCACATTGCCGAAAAATTTTTTGAAGAATCCTTTGCAGGTTTCTCGAAAAGCCTTACCTTTGCACCCGTTCCTTATGGAATGACTCCGTAGCTCAGTTGGTAGAGCAAATGACTCTTAATCATTGGGTCGAGGGTTCGAGCCCCTCCGGGGTCACAGACAACGGCGCCTGCATCACGATGCAGGCGCTTTTTTTTATGCCTTTTGCGCTCGGGGCTCTCCGCGGAAAAGGGGAGCGGCAGTGGAAAATCTTGGGCGTTTTGTCGACCACGCCTCTAAGCCGGAATTTGTAAAAATAGAAAAAATGTCTATTTTTGTTCAGAGCGAAGAGGCTGAACCTCTTCCCCGACAGCATCCCTGCTTGGGGTGATAGGGCTCTTTTTAATACCGGTTGATAAAAGGGGATATATGGACAGAAGCTATTACCTGGCACAAGATAAGGCCACCGATGTGTACCGCATGGTGCGTGCGTTTGTCATCTATTTGATTTTGATTTGCATTTTGCCGTGGTGCAACTTCGGATTGTGGAACCTGATCGACTACTCGTCGATGAAGGTCGGGCAGGTGCGGGAGCGGTCGCACGAGGTGACCTTGCGCTGGAGCACCGACTTGCGGGTTGTGGATGCCGACGGCCAGGAGCAGGTGCGGCGTTTGCCGGCCGGTACGCCGGTGCGGGTGTTGGCTATCTGCTACGACCTGCCCGACGAGCGGGTGCTGCTCAGTTACAAGCCGTGGGCCGAGTATCAGATAGAGTTGCGCGACGGAACGCGGGGGCTGGCTGTGGTGCCCGAGACGGCTACCGGGCTGGAGGTGAAGGTCGAGGTCGACGGTCGGCTGGAGCCTCGCCGGGTCGTGCGGGTGGAGCGGTTGGCCGAGAATCCCATGAAGTCGGAGACGAAACGGAGCGACTATCCCTACCTCTATGTGCTCGACAGCGGCGAGAAGCTGGCTTTCGAGCCTCTCTACTGGCCCATTCGCGGGCAGATGCCTGTCTATACCTGGCGCAGTTCCGATAAGGAGTATCTCATTGTCGACCGGCTGGCGGTCTTCGACCGGGACCTGAACCGGCTGAAGGGTGACAGTCTGGCAGCTATCGAGGCGTTGTACGAACCGGCGCAGAGCGTGGTGGTGAAGGGGAGCCGCAAGTATGCCTTCCTGCCCAGTGTCGATGTGTTGCAGAACGACTCGCTGCTGTACCGTACACTGATGCTCGTCTTCGAGAATGATACGTTGGCCGATTACCATATCTCGGGGCAGTCGACCCGGTCGTTGCCCTTCTTCTCGCACCTGATCAATTCGCACATTCGCTACAACCCCAACTATGTGCGGGCCGGTTATTATGCCGCCTATCCACTGGGCGAAGGGGTGGGGAGTCGGCTGCTGCCATTGTGGGCCGCGCGGGGTGTCGTGGGGTTGGCCGATGCCGCGTTGTTGCTGCTGTTGGCCTTCGTGGTGTCGTGGGGGCTGCGTCACACGGTCATCTATCTGCGCCCGCTCTCCAACCGGTGGCTCAAGGTGGTGGGCGTGTTGTGCATTCTGGTGGTCTATCACCTCTACCTCTTCTATTTCTCGATGGTGTCGGTCAACATGTTTTTCGTTTACGTAGCCTTGATTCTCTCGGCGATGTTCTGGAGTGCCGATGTCAATGGCCGTTGTCCCTACTGCCATACGGTCAAGGGGTTGAAGTTCCTGGGGCGGGGCGATTTGAAACGGGTCGTTACGGTCGATGAGTACGACGACAGCCGGCTGCTCTCGCGCAAGGTCGAGCGGCAGGGCGACAAGCTGGTCATCTCCGATACGGTCGACGAGTTTGTGACGCGCGAGACCTCGGTTGTCGAGCACTACTACTCCTACTACCGTTGCTCGTGCTGCAACCGGTCGGTACGGTTCAAGGGCAAGCGGCTGGTGGGGAAGGAGGTGACCTATCGCGACCGGGAGGGCCGAAAATAAAAAAAACACCTGCAAGCCGATTGCTTACAAGTGCGGACTTATATGTTGTTTTTGGTGAGTGGTGGGCGTTGACGGATTCGAACCGCCGACCCTCTGCTTGTAAGGCAGATGCTCTAAACCAGCTGAGCTAAACGCCCCTGTTTTGTTGCGGCTTGCGACCGCTGTCAGGGATTTTCTCCGGCCATCAAACGATTTTTTGTCTCTCGGTTGTCCGGCCTTGGTGGTGGGCGTTGACGGATTCGAACCGCCGACCCTCTGCTTGTAAGGCAGATGCTCTAAACCAGCTGAGCTAAACGCCCGGATTATTTTCCGAAAAGCGATGCAAAGGTAATACAATTTTTTTATTTGCAAAACAAAAACGAAAATTATTCGATAAAATTACGCAGGAAATCGTATTTTTGTGCTCTGTTTCATTCAAATCACAGGATTATGGAATTATCATCACTCACGGCTATATCGCCTATCGATGGCCGCTACCGCAACAAGGTGGAAAATTTGTCGCTTTATTTTTCGGAGTGGGCTCTTATCCGGTACCGGGTACGGGTCGAAATCGAGTATTTCATCGCGTTGTGCGAGTTGCCTCTGCCTCAGCTCAAGGGGGTAGACCACAACCTCTTCCCGGCTTTGCGGGCCATCTATCAAAACTTTACCGAGGCCGATGCCGCCCGGGTAAAGTCGATTGAGTCGGTCACCAACCACGACGTGAAAGCGGTCGAATATTTCTTGAAGGAGAAGTTCGACGAGTTGCACCTCGAGGCCTACAAGGAGTTCATCCACTTCGGCCTCACCTCGCAAGATATTAACAACACGTCGGTGCCCCTGTTGATAAAAGAGGCGTTGCACGACTGCTACATGCCGGTACTCGACGAGATGCTGTCGCTCATCAACCACTATGCCGAGGAGTGGAAAGATATTCCCATGCTGGCCAAGACGCACGGTCAACCGGCATCGCCTACCCGCCTGGGCAAGGAGATACGGGTTTTCGGATACCGTCTCGAGAAACAGATCGAGCTGCTCAAGGCTGTGCCCGTGAGCGGAAAGTTCGGCGGTGCCACGGGTAACTTCAACGCCCACCACTTTGCCTACCCCGACATCGACTGGCCTGCCTTCGGCAACCGTTTCCTGAAAGAACGCCTCGGTATCGAGCGCGAAGCCTGGACCACCCAGATTTCGAACTATGACAATCTGGCCGCCCTCTTCGACGCCCTGCGCCGCATCAATACGATAGTCATCGACCTCGACCGCGACTTCTGGCAATACATCTCGATGGAGTATTTCAAACAGAAAATCAAAGAGGGCGAGGTAGGTTCGTCGGCCATGCCTCACAAGGTGAACCCCATCGACTACGAGAACTCCGAGGGTAACCTGGGCCTGGCCAATGCCATTTTCGAGCACTTGGCCAAGAAGTTGCCCATCTCGCGTCTGCAACGCGACCTCACCGACTCGACCGTGCTGCGCAACGTGGGTGTGCCCTTGGCTCATACGCTCATTGCCTTCCACAGCACCATCAAGGGGTTGAACAAGCTGTTGCTCAACGAGACGGCCATCTACCGCGACCTCGACCAGATGTGGAACGTGGTGGCCGAGGGTATCCAGACGATTCTGCGCCGCGAAGGCTATCCGCACCCCTACGAGACGTTGAAGGCCCTCACCCGCACCAACTCGGTAGTCAATGCCGAGTCGATACGCGAGTTTATCGACACCCTCAACGTGTCGGAGTCGGTCAAGGAGGAGCTGCGCCGCATCACGCCGCACACCTACACCGGGTTCTAACAGGTACCGCCGGCCGGCACTCCTTGCAGGCTTTGTCGGGACCGACTTGAAAATACCCCGAAATATTCCCGATTCTTCGGCTTCCCCGTTTATCGTTACCTGGTGAGCGGAGCCGAAGAATCGTCGTTTTGGACCGTTGGGGCAAGGGCGGGCGAACAAACGCCCCGGGCTTTTGTTTTTTTTAAGAAGAAAACGATAACTTATTTGATTGTGAAAGAGATGAAATGAAAAATCATTTGTATCTTTGCCGGCAAATAAGGTAAAAAACAATCGATAAGAAAATAGAATTTTTTTAGTTAGGCCGAGAGGCTTGTATTTTTTAATTACAAACAATTCCTATGGAAAGCGAAAAAAGAGCTAAGCGCCCTCGTATCGGGGTATCGAACCGTGAAGGCATGACCGAACGATATGAGAAAGTAGAGTACAAAAGAGGTGGAGAAGAGGGTCACACCTCGTATGGTGCCAATACCGAAAGACCTCATTACTCCCGTAACAACTATGGTGAAGGAGGCAACCGCTCCTATACCAACGACCGTCCCAACAACTATGGGAACCGTCAGGGAGGCTATGGCCAGAATCGTCAGGGCGGGTATGGAAACAACCGTCAGGGTGGATATGGCAACAATCGCCGCAATACCTACAACAACGGGCCGCGGTACAACCAGGATTACAATCGCAACAACGAAGGGGGTGAGGGCTATCAACCGCGCTCTTATGGCGACAACGAGCGCCCCTACTATCCCAAACAGAATCGTCAGGGCGGCTACAATCAGAACCGTCAGGGCGGATATGGCAACAACCGTTACAACCAGAACCGGCCGCAACAACGCCGCAACAAGAACTACAACAGCCGTCCGCAACGCATCGAGTATGAGTTGCCCGAGGTAGATCCCAACGAACCGATTCGTCTCAACAAGTACATGGCCAATGCCGGTATCTGCTCGCGTCGTGAAGCCGACGAGTATATCCAGGCCGGCGAGGTGCTGGTAAACGGTGAGCCGGTGACCGAGCTGGGTACGAAGATTACCCGCAACGACACGGTGACCTTCCGTGGCAAGGTGGTTACGCTCGAGCGCAAAATCTATGTGCTGTTGAACAAACCCAAGGACTGCGTCACCACATCGGACGACCCGCAGGGCCGCCTCACCGTGATGGACATCGTGCGCAACGCCTGCACCGAGCGCATCTATCCCGTAGGCCGTCTCGACCGCAACACCACGGGTGTGCTGCTGCTCACCAACGACGGCGACCTGGCCTCGAAGCTCACGCACCCCAAGTTCATCAAGAAGAAAATCTATCATGTGTGGCTCGACCGCGACGTGAACGAGGAGGACATGCAACGCATCGCCGACGGTATCGAACTGGAGGACGGGCCCATACAACCCGATGCCGTGAGCTATGCCAATGATACCGACAAGAACCAGGTGGGCATCGAGATACACTCGGGCCGCAACCGCATCGTGCGTCGTATATTCGAGGCGCTGGGTTACCGGGTAGTCAAACTCGACCGGGTCTATTTTGCCGGTCTCACGAAGAAGAACCTGCAACGCGGCCGCTGGCGTTACCTCACGCAACAAGAGGTGAACATGCTGCAGATGGGTTCGTTTGAATAAGTAATATAACCGAAATAGCCGCACGCCCCGCTCGGGAAAACCGTTCGGGGCGGTGGTGCTTAAAACCAATAGATTGAAAGAGTATGGAAACAATGAAAAGGACCAAAGTCGTCGATGCCTTCGACGCATCTCTTTACGGGACGAAGATCAATGTGAAAGGCTGGGTGCGTACGCGCCGGGGCAATAAGCATGTCAACTTTATTGCACTCAACGATGGTTCTACCATTAAGAATATACAGGTTGTAGTCGACCTCTCGAAGTTTACCGAGGCCGAGATGAAACCCATCACGACCGGTGCCTGCATCAGTGTGATAGGCACGTTGGTAGAGTCGCAGGGCAAAGGTCAGCAGGCCGAGATTCAGGCCGAGAGCATCGAGCTCTACGGCGGTGCCGACCCCGATGTATATCCCTTGCAGAAAAAGGGACACACCCTCGAGTTCCTGCGCGAAATCGCCCACCTGCGTCCCCGCACCAACACCTTCGGTGCCGTGTTCCGCATCCGTCACCACTTGGCCTACGCCATTCACAAATATTTCAACGACCGCGGTTTCTTCTATCTGAACACGCCGCTCATCACGGCCAGCGACTGCGAGGGAGCCGGTGCCATGTTTCAGGTAACGACGCTCGACCTCAACAACGTGCCCCGTACCGAAGATGGTGCCGTAGATTACAGCGCCGACTTCTTCGGCAAACCCACCAGCCTCACCGTGTCGGGTCAGCTCGAGGGTGAGCTCGGTGCCATGTCGCTCGGTGCCATCTACACCTTCGGTCCCACCTTCCGCGCCGAAAACTCCAACACGCCGCGTCACCTGGCCGAGTTCTGGATGGTAGAGCCCGAGGTGGCCTTCAACGAAATCGAAGAGAACATGGACCTGGCCGAGGACTTCCTCAAGTACCTTATCCGCTACGCCCTCGACAACTGCCAGGACGACCTCGAGTTCCTCAGCCAGATGTACGACTCGGAGCTGATCGAGCGTCTGAAGTTTGTCGTCGAAAACGACTTCGTGCGCCTGCCCTACACCGAGGGTGTGAAGATTCTCGAAGAGTCGGGCCACAAGTTCGAGTATCCCGTCTACTGGGGTGCCGACCTGCAGAGCGAGCACGAGCGCTTCCTCGTCGAGGAGCACTTCAAGAAACCGGTTATCCTCACCGACTATCCCAAGGAGATCAAGGCCTTCTATATGAAACTCAACGACGACGGCAAGACCGTACGCGCCATGGATGTGCTCTTCCCCCGCATCGGCGAAATCATCGGTGGTTCGCAACGTGAGGAGAACTACGAGAAACTGCTCTCGCGTATCGAAGAGCTGCATATCCCCATGAAAGATATGTGGTGGTACCTCGATACCCGTCGTTTCGGTACCGCACCCCACTCGGGCTTCGGCCTCGGGTTCGAGCGTCTGGTACTCTTCGTAACCGGCATGACCAACATCCGCGATGTGATACCCTTCCCCCGTACGCCGAAGAACGCCGAGTTCTAAGCCGGGGCCTGCACAACGCAAGACCATACAAACAAGAGAGCCGCTTCGGGGAGATTCCCGGAGCGGCTCTCTTGTTTGGTCATGTTGATAATGGTTTTCTCTATATATTGGTCTTTAGATTACTCGATAGAATATCAAGGATTGTATACACGTGACGGTGAGATGCGGTTATTCGATTTTCTCCTCCCGTGCGTGACCTTATTTGAGGTCAAATGCCAGACCTATGTAAAGATTGACAGCTCCCAAGTTGCCGTTTATGTCATCGTCCACATATTTATGGTTGAATATGTCGGTATAGGGCAATGTGTAGTTCAATCCCAAATGAATTTTGTGGAGCACGATACCGGCTTGTACGGCCCAAGAGCTGTTGAAGATATTGAAGTAGTCATCGTTTAGAGTATCTTTCAAATCTTTTTTCTCTCCATTGTATTCGATGGTACCCCAATACCCGGCGAAATCGAAATCGAAATTGATACCAGTCTGCACATACAGACTGATTTTCGGAGTAAATCGATAGGTGTATCCGATAAAAACCGGGATACGATACCCCATGGTATTGTAAGAGGTTGTTACTGTTCTCCCGTTTATTTCTACCTCTTCTTTCCATCCTTTGAAGGGGAGTTCCATGCCTAAACCTGCATAGAAGTTCTTGTTTTTCCCGAAATAGGCTCCTGCTTGACAAAGCGAAATGATGCCGGTCGTTTTTCCTGAGACGTTGCTCTGATTTTCGAAGTATGAGCCGCCGAGTGTGTTGAACGAGATGGCTCCTCCTACCCGTATGAATCCTCCGGCGGGTTTGCTACTGTTGTCGTGGGAAGGGCTGTTTCCTGTATCGTTTCCCGCGCTGCTCCATTGGGCCGATGCCGACAGTGAGCCGATGAGGAGTATCATGATAATAAGAATCGATTTTTTCATGAATGAGTGTGTTTTAGTGTTGATGTATGTATTCCAGATTATGTTCAGCCTCTATAAGTCTCTTATTTCCTCCTGACCTTGATATTGAAGTTCAGACCTAAGCTGATGTTGAATGAGCTTATTTTTTAAAGATTGAAGTTCATACGCCATACGTTGAACAGACCTTTGGCCGTGCCTCGTTGCGAGAGGAAGTAGATGCTGCGGCCGTCGGGCGACCACACGGGGCAGCCATCGTTACCGGGGTGGAAGGTCAGTTGGGTGAATTGGCTTCCATCGATGCGGATTACAAAGATGTCGAGGTTTTGGACGCGTTTGTTGTTGGGATTGAAACTGTTGCCCATACACACAATCCATTGTCCGTCGGGTGAGATACGGGGTGTGGTGAAACTCTGGTCCTGACGCGAGAGGATAAGGGTTTCGATTCCGGTCTGGTAGTTTATCTTCCAGATTTCACCTATTCCCTTGTCGTTGAATCGGGTGCAAAGGAAGGCGTCGGGTTCGTTCTTTATCGGTTCGGGAGTACAGCCGTTGGAGTAATTGGTAAAGAGGTTATTCTCGCGATTGTAGCTCCAGATGCTGGAGTGTCCGTATTCTTGTCGGGAGAAGAATACGATGTTGGGATTATTGGCCGAGGCTTTGGGCGCCGCATCATAGGTGTTGCCAAAGGTGAGTTGGTTGAGCACGCTTCCGGCTTCGGCATTGATGCTGTATATCGAACTGGTGTTGTTGCGTTGTTCCGAGAAATAGATATATTGGCCGTCGGGCGACCAGGAGAGGTCGGTCACCCAGTTGCGGAAGGTGCGTTGCGTGGCACCGCTTCCGCCTCGTTCGGTGCTGGCCACCATGATATTGGTCTGCTTGTTTTTATAGGAGAGGTAGGCCATCTTACGGCCGTCTGGCGAGATGGCTACACACGGATTGACCCACCATTCGAATTTACCGTATTCGTTGCGGGTAGATATACCGTTGACGATGTCTCGATTTTCGTCGGTAAGTTTCTCGAAACGGATACCTCCTTCTTCGGGAACTGATACGTTGGAGTAGATGATTTGAGTGGTTGTACATTGTGAAAATAGCCAGATGCACAAGAGCCCCCAGCCGAAAAGTGTCGTTTTTCTATTCATCATGAACATGGTTTAAGTGTGTTTGTATTGTCAATGTTGTTTTAGAGCTTCCTTAAAAAAGGTCATCGACCGGTCTGCTATTCTCTTGGTGTGAAGAGATGGTTACTCACAGTCTGGGTACATTGCGAGATGGGGCAATGACGAAGAGACTTGCGATGATGATTCCGATATCTTTAGGTATTGGAAATCTTGATTAAGGATTATTAGCACAAAGAAATCAAAATAGAGCGAAAATTTCTTTTGATGAATGTCGGGATAATTGTACGGATATGTCGAAATAGTTGAACATAAACAAGGCTGCTATCGCTTCTTTTTATATTGCGACAGGTGCTGGCACAGGAGTTGTGCATCGACAATGCCCTCGACTTGAAGACTGATTTGGTAGATTGGAACTGGAGGTGTATGAGTTTGTATTTCAGGGGTATAGTATTCTTGGAAGAAGTCATAATGCAGCACTTCCGAAATGGCAACGAGGAGGTCGGTATCAATACTCTTACGTGAGAATATGTCGTAGACGGTACCGCGGGTGCGGTTGATACGGGCGGCAAACTCTGCAATCGAGAGTCCGCTCTCCTTAAAGCGTTCGTGAATGATATGACCAATGTGTATGTTCCTCATGTCGTTCGGCGAAATGTAAGCATTGGCCGGCTCTCGAGAGGATAGGGTAGGAGTTAAATAAACTACGTGGTCCTGCCCAGAGTTTGTCCAATAGAGGCCTTCGCATTGCCCAAGCATACAAACACGAACAAGCCCACGTAGATATATCTACATGGACGCTCGCTACATGTTCTCGATGCTTGTGTGAAAGTTGCGAAGTTTCTATTGGCAGAGAACGAAGCTAACGCTTATGTTATTTTTGTTATTTTATGGCATTCTTTCTTTTTCTGTTTCTGTTTGTCTATTTATCTATTATGTTGGTTATAAATATATTTTTGTTGCTATTCAAACTGTCTCCCGTTCCAGCGCAGGGTAATCGACTCGCGCAGGTAGGGCTTGAGGCGGTTGTAGGTTTCGCGGTCGAGATACTTCTCCCACGACTGGCTGGCGCATATCGAGCCATCGGACTCGAAGGTATACTCTACCAGGCAGATGTCGACCGGTCGCATCAGCTCCTCGCGTTGGGTTTTCGAGAGGCTGTCGGGGAAGAGAAAGAAATCGTCGCGGGTGGGCTGCTCGATATATTTCGAGGCGGGAAGCTCACGCCAGGCGCTGTCGAAGAACCGGATGCGGCTGTCGCCGGCCGGGGCATAGACCGTGTTGACCAGAGCAACGACAGAGTCGTTGCCGGTAGTCGTGTAGAGGTACAGGGCCATTCGGCTCTGCTCCGAGAGGTCGATGACGAGGCTCTGCTCCTGCAACTGGGTCATCTGAGCCTGGCCGCCGAGTTTGGTGGTGACTTGGGCCGACTGCCCGGCGTGGAAGAGGTCGATGAGGTCTTTGCGTCGATTGACTTCGAGCGAGGGTATCAGCGAGTCGGGCATGGCCGCAAAAAGTTGTGCCGCCGGTTCAACAGCCTGCGACATCAGCGCCGTAGCCACGGCCGAGAGGAAAAACAGTCTTCTTAGTTTCATGACAATGGTTTGAACAAAGTAGTGAAAGGAGAGCGCAGAAAGTCAAGTTTACTTGAACTTTTGCCGAGCCCTATCCTCTCTTCTACAAAAGTAGCTATTTCATTTTGAAGAGCAAGAAACCCGATGGCTATTTTGTGCCCAGATAGAGGAAGAACATACCCAGCAGCACCAGTATCAGGTCGAACGACTTGCTGCGGATATTCTTCTCCCTGAACAGGAAGGCACCGGCAATGAAGCTCACCACCACGCTGCTGCGACGCACCATCGAGACGATTGAAATCATCGAGTCGGGGTAGCTGAGGGCGTAGAAGTAGACAAAGTCGGCACAGACGAGAAAGAGCGAGATGAAGAATATCGAGGGACGCCACACAAACGGGGTCGTGTGCTTGCGCTGCGGATACCACAGCACCAGCAGTACGATGGCCATCATGGCCATCTGGTAGTACGAGTACCACACCTGCACGGTCATGCGGTCGAAGCCGTGCGACATGAGGTATTTGTCGTACAGTCCGCTGGCGGCTCCCGTGATGGTGGCCAGCACGATGAAGAGTATCCACAGGTTGTGGCGGAAGTTGATGCCCTCTTTCTTTCCCGAGAAGGAGAGCATGATGAACGAGACGATGGCCAGCAGCACACCTATCCACTGGTAGAAGTTGAGCCGTTCGCCGAAGATGAGCAACGCCCCGATGAGGGTGAGTATCGGCTGCGACGCCTTGATGGGGCCGGCTATGGTGATGGGCAGGTGCTTGGTGGCAAAGTAGGCACAGGTCCACGAGGTGAGTACCAGCGCCGCCTTGCCGATGATGAAGAGGTGCTCGCGCAGGGTCGAAGGGGGCACGTAGAACATCGAGTCGCGCATCAGATCGGGAAACCCGTAGGAGAGGATGATGAGCGGGAGGAACAGCAGGCTGCAGAAAAGGGTGTTGAGAAACAACACGGGAATGACGGCGTTGCCGTTGAGCGACGTTTTTTTACATACCTCGTAGCAGCCCAACAGAAAGGCCGAGAGAAAAGCAAGCGATAACCACATCTTTTTTTACCTTTTAAGTCTATTGACGTTGGACCCTTCGATGCCTCTCCGCCTGGGCGGGGATGGTCGGGGACCGCCTTTCTGCCACCACCGGGGTGGGGCGGTTTGCGAGTGCAAAGGTAGCTATTCTTTTCTCTGTATCATCTCTGTAAACCTAGATTTGTGTTATCTTTGCATCGCGTGTGGCAACGATGCCACGATAGAGAATAGAATTATGGAGCTGCTTTACATTCATTGGAATCCCGACCCGGTGCTCTTTTCGGTAGCGGGCATCGCTATACGTTGGTACAGTATCTTCTGGCTCATCGCCATTTGGGCGGGTTGCCAGGTGGTCTACAAACTGTATAAGCTGAAGGGGCTCCCGATGGATACGTTTCAGACCCTGTTCATGTACAGTTTTCTGGGTATTTTCATCGGTGCGCGACTGGGGCATTGTCTCTTTTACGAACCCGACTATTACCTGAGTCATCCGCTCGAAATCATTCTGCCCATACGCGCTCTGCCCGATGGCGGGTGGCGCTTCACGGGCTATGCGGGGTTGGCCAGTCACGGGGGCACGCTGGGGTTGATTATCGCTCTGGCCCTCTTCTGCCGCAAGACCAAGATACACTACCTCGATATTCTCGACATGATGGGTGTAGCCGCACCGGTGGCTGCCGGCTTTATCCGGCTGGCCAACCTGATGAACTCCGAAATCATAGGCATGCCGGCCGATGTGCCCTGGGCTTTTGTCTTCGAACGGGTGGATATGTTGCCTCGTCATCCGGCACAGCTCTACGAGGCGCTGGCCTATTTCATCTTCTTCGGAGTGATGGTGTGGGTGGCCTGGCTCCGGCGCGACCGTTGCGGTCGGGGCTTCTATTTCGGGCTCTGCATCACGCTCATCTTCCTCTTCCGCTTTTTCATCGAGTTCCTCAAGGAGCGCCAGGTCGATTTCGAAAGCGCCATGCCTATCGACATGGGTCAGGTGTTGAGCATCCCGTTTGTGGTGCTGGGGCTCTACTTCGTGATTACGCGGTGGAATAATCCCGCTGGTGGCCGATTGTCGCAACCGGGACAGAGAAAATCCTCGAAATAGTCGCTAAATCTCTTTCTTCAGATAAATCATGTCGACGAGCTGTCGGCCCCCCTCGAAGATGGGGTGAGGATAGTGGTCGGTAAAGAATCCGGGTATCCGGTGCGAATAACGGAATCCGCATCGTTCGTAAAAGGGGATGGTGAGGGGTGAATCGCCTGTACCAACTTGCAAGGTCGCTCCGCTGGGATAGAGGCTTTCCACATATTCGATAAGTTTGCGGGCATAACCTCGACGCTGGAACGGGGGACAGGTAGCCAGGTTCTTGATTTCGTAAAGTCCTTGCCCCTCTTGTGTGACGACGCAGATACTCTTCAACCCCTCGTCGTACAAGGCAAACATTTCTCCCCGGTCGAGGTAGCGCTCGATCATCATTTCGCTTTCGTCGGCCAACAGCAGCAGGTCGAGAAAATCTTTCTTCCGGTTTGTTATGTGTCTGATTTCCACGAGTCGGTTCTTTATCGGGGCAGAAACAGGTTGTCGGGGTAGGTGATGTCGTGCAGGAACAGCGCCTTGCCCGGTACCGAGGTGCCGGCGGCGCAGCGGTCTTTCTGTTCGATGATGCGGCAGAACCCCTCGACGGTGAGTTTGCCGCGCCCCACGTCGAGCAGGGTGCCTACGATGGCGCGCACCATGTTACGCAGGAATCGGTCGGCCGTGATGGTGAATACCTGTTGTTCCCCCTCGCGCTCCCAGCGGGCGAAGGTCACCCGGCAGTTGTTGGTCTTCACGTCGGTGTGCAGCTTGCTGAAGCTGGTAAAATCGGTGTATCGGTAGAGTTGCTCGGCCGCCTCGTTCATCCGGTCGAAGTCGAGCGTGCCGCGGTAGCGGCAGGCAAACGCCTCGAGAAAGGGCGACTTGTGGTCGATGAGGTAGTATTTGTAGGTGCGGCTGAGGGCGTCGAAACGGCTGTGAGCCTCGTCGGTAACAGGCCGTATGTCGTACACGGCCATGTCGGGGGGGAGCACCCGGTTCAGGCGGTCGGCTGTCTCGGCGGGGTTGTCGAGCGGAGCCGGGGTGTCGAAGTGGGCCACCATGAGCCGGGCGTTGACTCCGGCATCGGTACGGCCCGCCCCGGTGACCGGCGTCTCGCGCCGCAGCAGGGTAGCCAACGCCTTTTCGAGCTCGGCCTGTACGGTGATGCCGTTGGGCTGTATCTGCCAGCCGTGGTAGCGGGCACCGTTGAACGATAGGTAGATGAAGTAGCGTGGCATGAAGGTCTAAAAAAATAGAGATGGATTATCGGGCGGGGTTCGAGAGTGACGGCATGAGGAGTGTCTCCCCTTGCTCTGTGGCCCCTCCCCGGCCGATAATCCATCGGGTTGAGTTTAATCGTTTTCGAGATAGGTGTATCCGTAGAGGCCCGAGCGGTAGTTCGAGAGGAACTCACGACCCTCTTCGGGGGTGATGACTCCCGCCTTCATCGACGAGGTAACCCATGTCTCTACGCTGCGCACCAGTTTCTTGGGCGAGAACTGTACGTAGTCGAGCACCTCGGCCACGGTCTCGCCGTCGATTACCTGATCGATTTCGTAGCGGTCCTTGTACACGCTCACATGCACGGCGTTGGTGTCGCCGAAGAGGTTGTGCATGTCGCCCAGAATCTCCTGATAGGCACCTACCAGGAATACACCTATATAATAGGGTTCCTTGTTGTTAAGGGCATGCACGGCCAGATGCGAGTTGGAGCCGTGGGGCGAGATGAAGTTGTTGATCTTGCCGTCGGAGTCGCAGGTAATATCTTGTATGGTAGCCGTGCGGTCGGGACGTTCGTCGAGCCGGCTGATGGGCATGATGGGGAACAGCTGGTCGATCGACCACGAGTCGGGCAACGACTGGAAGAGCGAGAAGTTGCAGAAGTATTTGTCGGGCAACAGCTTCGAAATCTTGCGCAACTCTTCGGGGGCATGCTTCATGTCCGAGGCGATTTCGCTTACCTCGCGGGCTACCGACCAGAAGAGCTGTTCGATTTGGGCCCGGGTGCGCAGGTCGAGCAGTCCCAGGCCGAAGAGGTCGAGTGCCTCCTCGCGAATCTGCAAGGCATCGTGCCACGACTCGAGCAGGCGCGGCTGGTTCATGTTGTCCCAGATTTTATAGAGTTCATCTACCAGTTCGTGCGGGTTTTCGCCCAGTTCCTCCTTCTCGTCCCAGATGGGGAGCGAGGTAGTCTCGAGCACCTCGAATACCAGCACCGAGTGGTGTGCGGTGAGCGAGCGGCCCGACTCGGTGATGATGTTGGGTTGCGGCAGGTCGTTCTTGACACAGGCATCGACCAGCGCCGAAACCGAGTCGTTCACATACTCCTGTATCGAGTAGTTCATGCTGCTCTCGCTCGACGAAGAGCGGGTGCCGTCGTAGTCGACCCCCAGACCGCCGCCTATGTCGACAAACTCGACGTGGAAGCCCATGTTCTGGAGCTGTACGTAGAACTGCGAAGCCTCTTTCAGGGCATTCTTGATGCGACGTATTTTGGTTATCTGGCTACCGATGTGGAAGTGGATCAGCTTGAGGCAGTCGGTCATCTTGGTTCTTTCGAGGAAATCGAGAGCGTCGAGCAGTTCGCTGGAGTTGAGGCCAAACTTGCTGCCGTCGCCGCCGCTCTCTTCCCACTTGCCGCTGCCCGAGCTGGCCAGCTTGATGCGGATGCCGATGTTGGGGCGAATCTTCAGCCGTTTCGAAATGTCGGCGATGAGTTTCAGTTCGTTCATCTTCTCGACCACGAGGAAGATGCGGCGTCCCATCTTCTGGGCCAGCAGGGCCAGCTCGATGTAGTTTTCGTCCTTGTAGCCGTTGCAGATGATGAGCGAGTTTTTGTCGGTATTGATGGCCAGCACGGCGTGGAGCTCGGGTTTCGAACCGGCCTCCAGCCCGATGTTGAATTTCTTGCCGTGGCTCACGATCTCCTCGACCACCGGTCTCATCTGGTTCACCTTGATGGGATAGATGATAAAGTTCTGGGCCGTGTAGCCATACTCGTCGGCCGCCTGTTTGAAGCATTTCGAGATTTTCTCGATACGGTTGTCGAGAATATCGGGGAAACGCAGCAGAACGGGTGCCGTTACGTCGCGCACCTGCAACTCGTCCATCAGCTCCTTCAGGTCGACCGAGGCATAACCCTCGCGGGGCGTTACAGCCACGTGACCCTTTTCGTTGATTGAAAAATATTTCAGGCCCCAACCGTTGATGTTGTACAGTTCGGCAGAGTCCTCAATACGCCATTTTCTCATTTCTTATAAACAGGTTGAATAAAAGGTATTATAAAAAACATACAGTGAGCAAAAATACGGATAATAATTGAATAGAGAAAATGGAAAAGGGCGTACATTGTTCCCGGTGATAAGGTTTTTTTGTATACTTGTCGGGAATTTCGGGTAATATGCCTGTTTTTGCATATATATAATATAAGTGGTGTGTCGGCCCCCCTCCGTCTCCTTCCGGGAGGAGTGGTCGAAAGGTTTGGAAAAAGAGAAAAGTTTCGATAGGTTCAAGACGAGACTAATGTGTTAAAATGTGTTATTTCTAAAATTTGTTGTAGTCTTTTCGGACCCCTTGAGGCTATACAACAACAAAGAAGATTCTTTATCGAGCATACACGTTTTGACCTTAGTCTTTGATTGGTAAGAGAAGGTTCTATGAAAAAGGAAGTGGATAGTGAGACTTTAAAAGGATTGAAGGAGGGTAAGATTTCCTCTTTTGAATCGATATATCAATACTATTCGGGGAGGGTGTATAATTTCATCAACTCCATAGTAAAAGATCGTATTCTCTCTAAAGATTTGACTCAAGACGTGTTTATGCAAATCTGGGATAAACGCAGAGGCATACTCTGCGACGGGAATTTCGATTCCTATATCTTCACTATTGCCCGCAATAGGGTGTATCATTACATCAAGCGGGAGATGTGGATTCAGCAATACTTCGAGGCCGAGGCCAAGGAGCAGTCGCTCGAGGAGAAAGACGATGCCGATCACGAATTGGACAATCTGTTGCTCGAAGAGTATATTTTGAAATTGATCAGTGAGTTGCCCGAGTCGCGCCGCCGCATTTTCATGATGTACTGGAAAGAGGAGCTCAACTATATGGAGATTGCCAGGCAGTTGTCGATTTCGGAGAAAACGGTGGCTACTCAGGTACAACGCTCGTTGCAGTTCTTACGGTCGAAGATGCGTTATGTAGCCTTGGGGTTGTTGCTGATGAGTGTAGTGTGTGATACGTTTTTTGAAGTGTTAGATAGAGTTTTTTAAGTATGAAGAGAATGGAAAATATGGACTCGGAGCGGTTTATCGAAATGATGGAGCGATACCTTCGCCACGAAGCGACAGACGAAGAGAAGGTCGAACTGTCGCAATGGATCGGGACGTCTCGGATGCAGCGTGCCCTGGACGGGAAGTATACCGATTTGTGGCACTCGGTTTCGCCCGAACTCGATAGCGATACCCGCAGCGAGATGTGGCAGAACCTGTCGCAACATATCCGGGAGGAGCGTGCGATAGGCCGTCGGCAGGTGATGAAAACAATTTGTAAGATTGCGTCGGTCGTATTGTTGCCCGTAGCCGTATTTCTTGCCGTGGTCGCCTATTACGAGGGCGGACAGGCCAAGAGCGATACCACACCCTTCTCGTTTGTCGTCGATTCGGGACAAAAGGCCAGCATGACTCTTCCCGACGGGACCAAAGTGTGGCTCAACTCGGCCAGCAAACTGAGCTATTATCCTTCGTACAATCGGGACGATCGGCGGGTATTCCTGACCGGCGAGGCCTACTTCGAGGTGGCCAAGAATCCCGATAAGAAATTTGTAGTCGCATGCCAGGGCGTGGAGGTCGAGGCCCTGGGTACCACTTTCGACGTGAAGGGCTATGACGATGACGCTATGGTGTCGACCTCGCTGATCGAAGGTTCGGTGCGGGTTTCGCACCAAAATCAGTCGGTATTGCTTGCTCCGAGCGAGGAGGCATCGTTTGACAAAACGAAGTTGGTGTTTGCCAAATCGAAAATCGAGGATAGCCGGCAAGTCGATTTCTGGCGCCGGAATATCCTCTACTTCCGCTCGGCTACGCTGGCCGAGATAGCCAAGACCATGGAACGACTCTACGGAGTCTCGGTAGAGTTCGAGTCGGACGAATTGAAAAACATCTCCTTCTCGGGAAGCATTCGCAACAACAGTCTCACGAATGCCTTCTACATCATCAGCCTCACCTATCCGCTCACCTACGAAATCGATCGCGATGTCGTGAAGATAGGACTGAAGCAGTGACCCTGTTCGAGCATTTATGTTACCATATAATTGTTTGACGAATAATCTTTTATACTGTTTTACCATGAATATGTATTGGAATCATTCCCCCGATTGGGGGCGATAACCGTTTGCCAGGCAGTCGGTTAAAACCATCACAAATGCTTTTTGTGGATAGAGTGTATTGTTATCCTATGTCTAATATCGAAATTTTAATTAGTAATGTTGAAACACACCAACTGGGCATTACGAATATGCTTATTGAGTTTCATTACCCTCGTATCGGTAATGAATGTAAAAGCCCAAATCACATTTAATGCCTCGAATAAGTCTATCAAAGAGGTAATCGAGATGATTGAGGAAAAAGCCGATTACAGCTTTTTCTACTCCGATGAGCTGTCGGATTTGAATCGTAAGGTCAACTTGTCGTTTCACGACGAGAATATAGAAAATGTATTGAGAACCCTGTTCAAAGGTACGAATATCGTTTATAAAATCGAAGGCGACAAACAGGTCGTGCTCTCCCTGCAGTCGACTTTGAAAAAAGCAAAATCAAACAAGTCTGTAAGCGGAAAGATTGTCGACACGGAGGGTAACCCCTTGATTGGGGTTTCGATTGCCGTCGACAACGGTACGCGTGGAACCATGTCCGATGTAGACGGAAACTGGAAACTCGAGGCCCCCGAGGGCAGCCTCTTGACCTTTTCGTACATCGGCTATAACACCCACACGTTGAGAGTCGGCAGCAAAGATGTCTATACCGTATCGATGAGCGAAGACAACCAACTGCTCGACGAAGTGGTGGTGATTGGTTACGGTTCGATGAAACGGAAAGATATTACCACGGCCGTATCGGTCGTATCGACTTCCGATATTGACGAGCGCCCCATTGTCGACGCAGCACAGGCTCTCCAGGGTAAAGCGGCCGGTATTCAGGTAGTGCAACCTTCGGGTGCTCCCGGTTCGGGCATGAGCATTCGTGTGCGTGGTGCTACGTCGGTACAGGCTTCGAACGAACCATTGTATATTGTCGACGGTATGCCCAGCGACGATATATCGGGTCTGAACCCGGGCGACATCGAGAGCATGCAGGTACTGAAAGATGCTTCGTCGGCTGCCATTTACGGAGCCCGGGCCGCCAACGGTGTCGTATTGATTACCACCAAGCGGGGCGAGATAGGCAAACCTCAGGTCAAACTCAGTGCCTATGCCGGTATCTCCCGGCTGGGGAAAAAGATCGACGCCCTCAATACCGAGGAGTATAAGGATTTGATGAAGGAGTTGAAGAAATATTCCAACGTAGCCCCTACGATTCCCGAGGATGAGCACCGCTATGTCGACTGGACCGACATGTTTTTCAAAACCGGTATCAATCAGAACTATCAATTATCGGTCTCGAACGGAACCGACAAACTGAAATATTTCATTTCGGGCGGATATACCGACGAGAAAGGTATCGTGAATAAAGCCTATTTCAAACGCTACAATTTCCGTAGCAATATCGACAGCCAACAGACCAATTGGTTGAATATCGCCCTCAACCTGGCCTACTCCAATACCGAGGGGCGCGAGGTTTACGAGAGCCGCAGCTCCATGCGTGCGGGTTCTATTCTTTCGGTCATCAATACCCCGCCGTTCATGCAGGAGTGGGACCCCGAGAATCCCGGTCAATACGACGAGTCGGCCTATGGTTCCCGCATCCTGAACCCGCTGGCTGCCAATGCTGCCGACAACGTGACTTCGACCGATTATCTGAAAGGGTCGCTGGCTCTTACTATCGACCTGTACAAAGGGTTGAAATTCAAAACTATGTTTGGTATCGACCTGACCAATACCCGTTGGGATTTTTATCTGGATCCCCACTCTACCTCCGACGGACGTTCGACCAAAGGTCGTGTCGAAGAGAGCTACTCGCGTAATTTCGAATGGCTGTTCGAAAACATTCTCACCTATGATTGCTCGATCAACAAACACAACCTCTCGTTGATGGGTGGTGCTACCCAACAACGCTCCCAATACAATGGAGCCTGGCTGGCCGGATTCGACCTTCCCGACTCTTACCCCGACCTTCATTCGATAGCTGCCGCCAACCAGATAGACAAGGATGCCACTGGCTCTTCGGCTTCGGCCTGGACGTTGGCTTCGTTTTTGGGTCGTGTTGCCTACAACTACGACAGCCGCTACCTGTTGACCATGAACTTCCGTGCCGATGGTTCTTCGCGCTTTGCTCCGGGTCATCGTTGGGGTTACTTCCCTTCGGTTTCGGCCGGATGGCGCATGTCGAGCGAATCGTTCATGGAGTCGCTTGCCGACGTGGTCGACGATTTGAAAATACGTGTGGGCTGGGGTATGAACGGTAACCAGAGCGGGATAGGCAACTACGCCTATCTGGCCGGTATGACTGCCAGCAAGGTAGCCCCCACGACCGACAATCTCTATCCGGGATTGGCCATCACGCCCTATTCGGCCGCCAATACCGAGCTTACCTGGGAGAAGACCATGCAGTGGAATGCCGGTATCGACTTCTCGGCCTTTGATTCGCGCCTGACCCTGTCGGTCGATGCCTACTACAAGCGCACGACCGACCTGCTGCTCACCGTGAGCCTGCCCGACAACGTGAACCTCCCCGGCGGTATTACCCGCAACGATGGTGAGATGACCAACAAAGGTATTGAGTTGAACCTCTCTTCTCAAAACTTCAGAGGCGAGTTTCAATGGAATACCGATTTCAATATTTCGTTCAACAAAAATAAGCTGACCAAGCTGGGCCTGAACAAGGTGTACTACTATGCCGAGATGTATGAGACCAAAGAGAATGCCATCATCTTGAAAGAGGGCTTGCCTCTGGGTACCTTCTTCGGCTATGTATCGGAGGGTGTCGACCCCGAAACGGGAAATATCATCTACAAAGACCTGAACAACAACGGTGTGTTCGACCCGGGCGACCGTACGACTATCGGTTGCGCACAACCCGATTTTATTTATGGTATGACCAATACCTTTTCGTACAAAGGGATAGGCCTCTCGATTTTCTTGCAGGGAAGCCAAGGCAACGACATCTTCAATGCCTCGCGTATCGATACCGAGGGTATGTTCGACTTCCGCAACCAGTCGAAGGCCGTGCTCGACCGCTGGAAACGTCCGGGTATGATTACCGATATACCCCGTGCCGGCTCTATCGACAACAGCCACAACTCGACTCGCTTTGTCGAAGACGGTTCGTATCTGCGGTTGAAGACTTTGACTCTGTCGTATGACTTCGACCGGAAGCTGCTGCGCAAGATGCACCTCTCCAAACTGCAGTTCTATGTAACCGGGCAAAATCTGTTGACCTTCACCAATTACAGCGGATACGACCCCGAAGTAAATGCCTATGGTGCCGATGCGGTAGCTCTGGGTGTAGACTACGGAACTTATCCTCAATCGAAAGCTGTGATCTTTGGTCTGAATGTTGAATTTTAAATGATGAACGAAAATGAAAAAGTTAATAATAAGAACGATATGCTTTACATTGCCCTGGTTGGGATTCAGTGCATGTAACGATTTTCTGGACGAAAGACCTCAGTCCGACTTTACCCAGGAGGGTAGCGAGGCCGGGGCGCTGGTATCGGAGTATCTCTCCATTTCAGATGCGCAAGCCGAGTTGCAGGGCGCTTACAACAGTTTCAAGAACGACATTTATCAGCTCGAGAACTATACGATCAACGACATTCAGTCCGACAACTGCTATGCCGGTAGCGACGGTGTGTACGATATAGAAGAAGACCTGCTCAAAATCACGGCTACCAACTACAAGGTTTCGCTGGTATGGTCGCAATATCTGGCCATGGCCGGTTCTGCTACGAATGTAATCGAGAACGTGAAGCTAATGACTCCCGAGTCGGCTACCGAAGCCGAGAAAAACAAGGTGATGGCCGAAGCCAAGTTTATCCGAGCCTGGGCCTACTTCGATATGGTGCGCCTGTGGGGCGGATTGCCTATGGTCCTGCAGTTGATACCCACCATTACGGCCGATAACCTCGACACCTGGTACCCGGTGATGTATCCGGCACGCAGTACCGAAGATGAGGTATATAAACAGATATTGGAAGACCTCGACGAAGAGGGTACCATACAGTATCTCGACAGCAAGAGCGTGGGTGCATTCCAGGCCACCAAAGGTGCTGCCTATGGTTTGTTGTCGAAGGTGTGGGCTACCATGGGTCCCAAAGAGAGCCGCGACTACAACAAGGTAGTGGAGTATGCCGACAAGACTATCGCCGAGGGGTATCAACTGGTAAGCAACTTTGACGACTTGTGGAACCCCGACAACAAGTTTACTACCGAGAGTATCTTCGAGGTTTACTATACCGCCGATTCGCCCAACTGGGCCTACTGGTGTCTGTTGAAGGAGGACGACGGCTCGGTAACCTGGCGTCGCTACTGTACCCCTACGCACGACCTGCTGGCCAAGTTCGACACCGAGAAGGATGTACGCTACACCTCGAGCATTCTGTGGAAAGAGGCTCCGTACGACACCTATTTCCCGGCCGACAACTATCCCTTCTCCTACAAGATTCGCGAGAAGAACTCCGATATTATCCTGATGCGTCTGGCCGATATTCTGTTGATGAAGGCCGAGGCTTTGGTCGAGCTGAACCAGGTTTCCGACGCTATTGTCATCGTCAATCGCATTCGCGAGCGTGCCGGTTTCGGCCCCTCGTCATTGGATGTAAACATGTCGCAGGCCGATGCCCGTCTGGCTGTGGAGAACGAGCGCCAGCTCGAGCTCTATATGGAGGCTCAGCGGTGGTACGACTTGTTGAGAAACGACCGTATGCTCGATGTCATGCGCAAGCATAAGGACGAGAAAGGTCAGTATATCTTCAGCGACCTGCAATCGTTCAGAGAGAAGTGGCCTGTGCCGCAGGAGGAAATCGACAAGAACAACAACCTTACGCAAAATGAAGGGTATTAACCTATTGTTTAATGTTTTGATAATAGTACGATTATGAAATTTAGCAATCATATATTTACATTCTTGTGCTGTGCATCTGTCCTCCTGACAGCATGCGAAGATGGCACGGGCCGTGTGGTCTATCCCTATTCCTGCCCCGAGATGTCGGAGGTCGACCTGTCGTCTACCGAATATGTCATGGCCAACGATACTCTCTATTTCTCGGTCGATATTAAGGATGAGCAGACCCCGCTTTCGACCCTCGAGGTTTCGCTGACTTCGGGCGAAGAGTCGATTTTTACCGAGTCGATACGTACCAAGGGCATGTCGGCATCGATTCAGAATCATGGAATCTTTATCCCCTTTACCGCCGGTCTGGAAGACAACAAGGAGGCCCGGCTTACCCTCACGGCTATCAACGTAGAGGGTAGCGAAGTTTCCCGGAACTTCGATCTCAAGATTCGGCGTCCCGAATTGCCCGAAACCATGTATCTGCACATCGAGGAGCAGGTGATTCCCATGAAACGTCAGGCCGATAATCCCTATTTGTATGCTACGGAGACGGGCAGCTACATCACCCAGTTTACCGGCAAAGTATCGACGAGTGAGTCGCTCGAAGATTCGGAGCTGATATGGGGCTACTCCGAAACGGCCAACTATGCCGAGTTGTCGAGTGCGACGGGGGTAGGCTTCACCTTTGACTATCAAGGCTGGGAAATCGAACAGATTACTTTCGATGTCATGACTTTCAAGGTGGGCGCTATCGGTGAGTATCAGGTGTTTACAATCGACGGCGTAGAG
Source organism: Barnesiella sp. An22 (assembly GCF_963931395.1). Lineage (NCBI taxonomy): Bacteria > Pseudomonadati > Bacteroidota > Bacteroidia > Bacteroidales > Barnesiellaceae > Barnesiella > Barnesiella sp. An22. The sequence goes on along the minus strand of NZ_OZ007014.1, from coordinate 3,256,026 downwards.
CTCGAAGCCAGTGCGGGCTATTATCGGGCGGCTATCCAGTTTACTCAGGGTGCCGAGGTCGAAGTAACCGGCTTTGAGGATCTCGCCAATGCCTACAACCGCGACTTCTTCGAGTACAATGCCGAGACCGGCAAACTCACCTTCTTGCGCGAGAGCGGCAAGTGGGAGGTATACTACTCGAGCAAGTATAACTACATGTGGGTAATGCGTCTCGACGATGAGGCTCCTGTAGCCTACTGGCTGGTAGGTCATGGCTTTACATCGGCTCCGGTTTGGAACGACGACTACAATACGGGCGGTTGGGATACCGAGGATGTGTCGCGTCTGGGCTATGTGGTCAAGATTGCCGATAATACCTACCAAACGACTCTCTATCTGAGCAATACCCACGAATGGGAGTCGTTCGAAATCGAGATTTACAGCGACCGGTTGTGGAACAAAACGCTGGGTATGGAGCTGAAAGAGGGCTCTATTACGGGCGATGCCACGGGATTTGCCGTCTCGATGTCCAACGGCTTTACCAACACGGCCGACTTTGTGCCGGGCTATTACCGCCTGACCTTCGATACCTCGGGCGGAGTTGGTAACGAAAAGATGAATGTAGAGCGATTGTCCGATTGAGATCGGCTCGAAAATATTACGTGCTGAATAGGTAAATTTTAGATGAGGAGAGACGAGACGAATGTATCCTTTCCCGGTGCATTCGTCTCTATCTCTCTGTTTAGCTCCTGCTCTGCCGGGCGGGTAAAAGGTTCATCAAATGCTTATGATTATGAAAAAATGGATTTTATATTCGGTCGCAACCGTTTCGCTGTGGTGTTCGTGCACTACTTCTCACAAGGGCGAGGCTCCGGTTGCACTGGTCTGGGAAAACGGGGTATACGATGCTTCGACCCAGATGTATCGTCATCGGTTTGTTGTCAGAAATAAGACCGACCGGGAACTGGCGGGCGATTGGGAAATCTTTTATTCCCAGTTGCCGGTACGTGTCGCCAACGATTCGACATCACCGGTTTGTATTACGGCCGTGAATGCCAACTATTATAAAATGGCTCCGACCGACCGGTATCGGAATATCCCGCCGCACGATTCGCTGGTGGTCGTCTATTATGCCGATAGCCGGGCTGTCAACCTGTCGCGGCAACCCGAGGGATGCTACTGGGTAGCAAAGGGGCAGGATACTCCGCTCCCGGTCGAGTTGGCAATCGTTCCGTTCTCCGATCGGGAACGTATGGGCGATCTCTCGGCTGAGGCTATTTATCGTCGCAATGCCAGTTATGCCTGCCCGTTTGATTCGACGGCTCCGGCCGTGTTGCCATCGGTCAAGCAGGCGGTTGCGAAGGGGGGCCGGGTATCGGTCCCTGCCGAGGTATCACTGCTGTATAATCAAGAGTTGGTCGATGAGGCACGTCTGTTGCAAGAGAAGCTGGAGCAGGAGTATGGAATAGCTGTCACCGAGGGTGCTTCGATGCACATCGAGCTTGACCTGGCAGCCGCTGGCCATACATGCAACCCCGAACAGTATAGGCTGGACATAGACGATCGCCAGATTGCTGTCGTGGGGGATACGCCGCACGGCGTATTCAACGGTATACAGACTCTCCTGGCCTTGCTGAGGGGAAATAGCCATACTCTCGACCGGCAAACGATTATCGATTATCCCGATTTGTCCTATCGCGGCTTCATGCTCGATGTGTCGCGCAACTTTATTCCGGCTGCCGATGTGAAACGCTGGATCGATATTCTGTCGTCTTACAAGATCGATGTGCTGCATCTGCATTTGACCGACGATGAAGGTTGGCGTATCGAGATTCCCGGTTTGGAAGAGCTGACTGCGGTCGGTGGCCATCGGGGTCATACGACCGACGAGTCGACCTGCCTATACCCGGGTTACGACGGCTCCTATTCGGTTACGGAGGGTACGGGTAACGGCTATTATACTCGCGACGAGTTTGTCGACTTGTTGCGTTATGCAGCACGCCGGCATGTGACGGTAGTCCCCGAAGTCGAGGCTCCGGGCCATGCTCGTGCAGCTATTGTGGCTATGAAAGCCCGTTATCGCAAGTATGCCGGTACCGACGAAGCGAAAGCTCGAGAATACCTGTTGAGCGAGCCGGGCGATACGTCGAAATACGTGTCGGCCCAGTCTTATACCGACAATGTTATCAACGTGGCTTTGCCGTCGACCTATGCCTTTATGGAGAAGGTGGTGACCGAAATCGCGGCCATGTATGCCGAGGCTGGTGTAGCGTTGCATACGATACACCTGGGTGGCGACGAAGTTCCCGAGGGGGCCTGGTTGGGTTCGGCAGCTTGTGCCAAACTCATGCGCGACAATCGGATGGAGGGCCCTCACGACCTGTTTGAATATTTTTACAGCCGCATGGCCGGCCTGGTAGAGGCGCAAGGCGTGAAGCTGGCGGCCTGGCAAGAGGCTGCCCTGCACAACCGGGCGACGACCGACAGTCGGTTGAAACAGGTGGCCAGCAACATCTATTGCTGGAACACGGTGCCCGAATGGGGTGGCGACGAGATTCCCTATCGGATAGCCAATAAGGGGTATCCCGTAGTGCTGTGCAACGTAAACAATTTCTATATGGACCTGGCTTATAGCTCTCACTACGAAGAGCGGGGACACTCCTGGGCCGGGTATGTCGACGAGGTGAAGTCGTTCTCGATGTTGCCTTTCTCGATATACCGTTCGGCTCGATGCGACCTGCACGACAATCCGGTCGATTTGGACCGGGCCGACGAGGGGAAAACCCGGTTGGACAGTCTGTCGAAAATCGTGGGTGTGCAGGCTCAGTTGTTCTCCGAGACGGTGCGTGGACCTCAATGGGCCGAGTACTATATCTTCCCCAAGATTCTCGGTCTGGTAGAGCGCGGGTGGAATGCGCATCCGCGTTGGGAGAGCTTACGGGGCGAGGTCGAGCAGCAAGCCTTCTGCCAAGATGTGTCTCGTTTCTACCGGCAGTTGGATATGCAGGAATATCCCTACCTGATTCATTCCGGGGTAAATGTGCGGTTGCCTCACGTAGGGTTGTGTGTAATCGACGGCCGTCTCTACGCCAACAGTCCGTTGTCGTCGGCCGTGATTCGCTATACTACCGACGGCAGCGAGCCCGGCACTCAATCGACCGTGTGGCGGGGCCCGGTAGTCTATCCTGCGGGCTGTGTGGTCAAGGCTCGGCTGTACTATTTAGGAAAAGAGAGTGTAACAACTGTTTTGTTCCCGACCGATACGAAGTCGGATAAATAAAAAAGAAAAGGTTATGAAAAGATACATAGTGTGTTTGTGTGTGATTAGTGTACTGAGTTGGGGCTCCGTGGCCTCTTCATGTTCCGAGTCGCAAAATGATCTCTCCCGGCCGGTAAACGCTGCTTCGATAGCGTTTATTCCGCAACCGCAATCGGTCATCTACGACGGGGGTGGTATGGTTGTGCCTTCGTCGGTATCGGTAAGCGACGAGTTGACCGGCGGGCCCTATGCCTTGTTGGAGTCGACCGTAACTTCGTTGGGGGGCGAATTGGTTCGGCAGTCTGGCGGCCAGGCCTTTATTCGGCTTGTGGCCAATGCTTCGCTACAAGACGAGGAGTATAAGATAAAGACAACGCTCGACGGCATTACCCTCGAGTATGCGTCGTCACGAGGACTGTTGTGGGGTGTCCAGACCCTGCGTCAAATCTTGCTCCAGAGTTCGGCTTATGAAGGTGGCGGGCGTGTGGTACCATTGCTCACGTTATCCGATAAACCCGAAAAGAGTTGGCGGGGATTCCATATCGACGTAGCTCGTCATGCTTTTACCATCGACTATCTGAAGAAGGTAATCGATATGCTTTCGTTCTACAAAATCAACAAGTTGCAGATGCACTTGACCGACGACCAGGGTTGGCGCATGGAGATTAAGCGATACCCCGAACTGATGACAATAGGCGCCTGGCGCGAGTTCGACGAGTACGACAAGCGTTGTCAGGAGCTGGCCCAGACCGACGCCTCGTTTGTAATCGACACCCGCTTCATTCGCAACAACAGCGAATATGGGGGCTATTATACCCAGGAGGAGCTGTCGCAGTTGGTCGCATACGCTTCGGAGCGCGGTATCGAGATTATTCCCGAAATCGATATGCCGGGCCATTTCTCGGCGGCTATTCGGGCGTTTCCCAGTCTCTCCTGTACCAACGAGGCCGGCTGGGGGACCGAATTTTCATATCCCATCTGTGTAGGGAAGCCCGAGACCTATGAATTTTTGAAGAATATTCTGGACGAGGTGCTGAGTGTATTCCCGAGCGAATATATCCACATCGGAGCCGACGAGGTGGAGAAAGATAACTGGAAGAGTTGCCCTTATTGCCAGCAGATGATTCGCGACAAGGGGCTGATGAATGAGACCGAGTTGCAGAACTATTTTGTAGAACAGATGTCGGATTATGTCAAGAGCAAGGGGCGCAAGGTGATGGCTTGGGACGACGCCTTTTACAAGAACAGGCCGCTGGACTTGCTCTATACCTACTGGCGCGACTGGGAGTCGCAGCAGCCGGCCGATATTACCCAGAGCGGACATCCGCTGATATTTATGGAGTGGGGCCGTTTCTATTTGAGCGGGAACTCCTCTGACGAGTCGTTGAAGTCGCTCTACGAGTTTACCTTCGAGCCTCAGTTCCCCGGCATTGTACAGTCGCAGGTCCAGGGTTTCCAGGCTTGTGTGTGGACCGAAATGATACCCAACGAGCGCAAGTTCGGACAACACGTCTTCCCGGCATGTCAGGCATTCAGCGAAGTGGCTTGGGGAAGCAAGCGCGATTGGAGCCGGTTCACGAAAAACTTGCCGTGGCACTTGCAATGGCTCACCCGAAACGGATTGCATTACAGAACTCCCGGCTTTATCAAATAGAATGAATGACCCGTTAAAAAAAGAGAGATGATGAAAACCGAACGGTTAATGTCGTTAGATGTGTTACGGGGTATCACGGTGGCCGGTATGATTCTGGTCAATAACCCCGGCGATTGGGGGCATATCTATGCCCCGCTGAAACATGCCGAGTGGAACGGGCTTACGCCCACCGACCTGGTGTTCCCGTTTTTTATGTTTGTAATGGGTGTCTCCATGTGCTTTTCGTTCCGGAAATTCGATTACCGGCCTACTCGGGAGTTTGTGGTCAAGCTGGTTAAGCGTACGGCCATTCTGTTCCTTCTGGGTGTAGCTCTTTCGTGGGTTTCGCTCGTGCTGTCGCGATGGATGTCGCCCGAGGGAACGATGTCGTGGAGCCAGATACTTTTCCCCTTCGAGCAGGTGCGCGTCTGGGGCGTATTGCAACGCCTGGCACTCTCTTACTTTTTTGCTTCCCTGCTGGTGGTTACGGTGCGTAACAGGCGGGTGCTGGGCTGTGTCGTAGCCGGTATTTTGCTGCTCTATGGGCTGGTCTTGGCCTGGGGGCATGGATTTGAATTGTCTACGGCCAATGTGATAGCCGTCGTCGACCGTACATTGGTAGGCGAGAGTCACATGTATCTCGAGTGGCTGCCCGACGGGGGGCGCATCAGGTTCGACCCCGAGGGGCTTGTCAGCACGTTGCCGGGTATTGCGCATGTGTTGATAGGATTCTTTTGCGGACGTCTTTTGTTGAGCTCGAAATCCTTGAACGAGAAGATGGCCGACCTGGCCGTGGCGTGTGCCGCACTGCTCATCGTCGGGTTCTTGCTGGGGTATGGTTGCCCGATCAACAAAAAGGTGTGGAGCCCGTCGTATGTACTGGTTACCTGTGGTTTTGCCATGCTCACCCTCATCTTGCTGATGTGGATTATCGATGTGCGCAAGATGCAACGCTGGACCTATCCGTTCCGGGCATTCGGGTGCAATCCGTTGTTTATCTATGTCTTTGCCAGTTTCCTGGCCATTGTGCTGGAGACGATTCCCTGCGGCGGCTTGTCGGTTAAGGATCAGGTGTACATGTGGATAGCCGGGTGGGCCGTCGTGCCTCAGTTGGCGTCGCTCATCTATGCACTGGTGTATGTGGCTTTCAACGGATTACTGGCCTGTGTGCTGCTGAAAAAAGAGATATTTATCAAGGTGTAACACCTGGAAGTCGAGTATCCTTTGGGTAGTTGTATTAAAATAGCGGCTAAATTTTAATAAAAAAGTGAGCCGTGTATATGTTTTTTAAGTTTGTAGATAGAGGTAGTCGCTAAAAATGTTTATCTTTGCGGTAGAATTTACTAACCAATAATTTATAATAAGATGGTAAGCTACAAAGAATTAGGATTGGTAAACACCAGAGAGATGTTTGCCAAGGCTATCAAAGGCGGATATGCTATCCCTGCTTTCAACTTCAACAACATGGAACAGATGCAGGCAATTATCCAAGCAGCCGTAGAAACGAAATCGCCTGTGATTCTGCAAGTATCGAAAGGCGCTCGTAATTATGCCAACCAGACGTTGCTCCGTTATATGGCACAAGGCGCCGTAGAATACGCCAAAGAGTTGGGTTGCGAACATCCTCAAATCGTGTTGCACCTCGACCACGGCGATTCGTTCGAATTGTGCAAATCGTGTATCGACACAGGTTTCTCTTCGGTGATGATCGACGGTTCTCACCTGCCTTACGAAGAGAATGTAGCCCTCACGAAAAAAGTAGTTGACTATGCACACCAGTTCGATGTAACCGTTGAAGGTGAGCTGGGCGTTCTCGCCGGTGTTGAGGATGAGGTTTCGGCCGAACACCACACCTACACCAACCCCGAAGAGGTTATCGACTTCGCACACCGCACGGGTTGCGACTCGCTGGCTATCTCGATCGGTACTTCGCACGGTGCCTACAAGTTCAAACCCGAGCAATGCCACGTAGACCCCGCTACGGGTCGTCTGGTACCTCCTCCCTTGGCATTCGACGTTCTCGACGCCGTTATGGAGAAACTCCCGGGCTTCCCCATCGTACTGCACGGCTCTTCGTCGGTTCCCCAAGAAGAGGTCGACACCATCAACAAATACGGAGGCAAACTCGAAGCTGCTATCGGTATCCCCGAAGAGGAGCTGCGTAAAGCTGCCAAATCGGCCGTTTGCAAAATCAACATCGACTCCGATAGCCGTTTGGCCATGACCGCTGCTATCCGCAAGGTATTCGCTACGAATCCTGCCGAGTTCGATCCTCGTAAATACCTGGGTCCGGCTCGTGAAAACATGAAGAAACTCTACATTCACAAAATCGAGAATGTATTGGGTAGCGCCGGCAAACTCTAATCGATAGTTCGAATAGGCTTTATAAAGGCCGCCGATTTCCGTCAGGGAGATCGGCGGTTTTTTTTTCACTTAGGGGCAAGAGGACAGAGTTGCGGTAGGTCTGATGACACCGGCACATGTCTCGTCCGTTGGGCAAGAATGAGAGATTGCTTGGGTCGGGGAGTGTGTGAGGATTTAAAAAAAAAGTTCTGCCGGAATCTCGATATCATAAAAAAAGGGGACTGATAGTATAACGATTCACATCGTTGTTTTTTCCGGCAGAACTGTATAGATATTCAGTAAAAAATATTTCGCATCTTTTTTCGCTCTTTCCTTTTATTGAAAGGGAGTATCGCGATTTTGAATCCGAGACAAAGGTAGTATTTTCAAATGATAAAACAAAATTATATTTGGATTCTGTGCATGAATAAAAATTTTTTCTTTCCTCGTCGGGACGGCCTTTTACGGAGGATTCACCCCAACCGGGAGAGGTGTATCTAAATAATTGTCACTCCCTTATCGCGGGCGTTATCGGCCCGATGGAATCGGTATAATCGCTTGTCTGCGTTAATAAGAAAATACAAGTGTTTTGTAATTTTATATTTTGGGAGCGCTTGTAGGCTGCTTGGCGAGGACTTCGGTGATTCTTTTCCCGGTCTCCTCGTATAGCCACAGGGCCTTGGGCAGATGAACGACCCGGGGAGGAATGGGGGTGTGTTTCCGCTTTTTGAATATTTCGCCGGTGACGCCATAGGCTTCGGGGGCGGTGGCGGCATAGAGGGCTCCTGACGCTCCCTCTTGCGGGGTGCTGATGAAGGGGCGGAAGAACCGGTTGGCCAGCGGGTCGACCCACGAGTGCATGGTGATCATGTCGGTGTCGACTACGCCCGGGTCGGCGGCATTGACCCAGATGCCCCGCGGGCGAAGCTCCTGGGCCAGGCGTGCGGTATAGAGGGTGAGGGCGAGTTTCGACTTGCTGTATGCCTCGAACCGTTTGTACTTGTGCGGCGGTGCCCCGAAGAAGGTATCGTCGATTTTGCCGATGTAGCGGGTGAGCGAGGTGGTGGTGACGATGCGGCTGCCGGGGTGCATGAGGGGGAGCAGCATGCGGGTGAGCAGTACGGTGCCTATGTAGTTGACCCCGATGGTCGACTCGAAGCCGTCGGCCGTTTGGCTGTAATGCTGGTTCATGACGCCGGCATTGTTGAGTAGCGCCTGTATCGAGATGGACTCTTGCGACAGGTGTTCGGCAAAACTGATAATCGAGGCAAACGAGGCGAGGTCGAGCGGCAGCAGGGTGATGTCGGTATTGCCCGTCTTTTCGATGATGCGCTGTTGCACGGGTTGCGATTTGGCCAGATTGCGGCAGGCCATGATTACGGGCTGCCCTTGTGCAGCGATGGCCTCGGTGAGAGCCTGCCCTATGCTGCCGTTGGCTCCGGTGATGATGTAATACTCTTTATTCATCGAGCATGCGGTGTTTGACTATGAGACGTACCCGGGTGGGCATGACGGCCGCCAGCGGGATGAGCAGGCGGTTGAACAGGCCCGGGATGAGTTGTTTTTTCCCTCGGAAGAGGGCGTTGAGAGCTTTTCGCACGAGGCGTTCGGGAGTCATGAGTACCCCGAGCCGTACCCCCAGTTTCAACAGCCGGGGCGGCAGGCCGTACAGCCCGGTGGCTACTCCGCCGGGACATACGACGGTGGCATGCACGCCATAGTCGTGCAGTTCGCAGGCCAGGGCCCGGGTGAATACCCGTATGTAGGCTTTGGTAGCCGTGTAGAGGGCGATGCCGGGATAGGGTGTCCAGCACGAGAGCGACGACATGTTGAGCAGATAGCCGCGGCGACGGGCGCACATGTCGGCGGCAAACAGTCGCGACAGCCGGGTGACGGTGCCGATGTGCAGCTGCAGCATGGTCTCGATTTTGGCCGGGTCGGTGCGGGCAACCTCGCGGAAGGAGAAGATGCCGGCGTTGTTGATGAGAATGTCGATGGTCAGCTCCTTCTCCCAGCAATAGCGATAGAGTTCGTTGGCTGCTTCGGGGCGGGCCAGGTCCATGCAGAGGGTCTCGACCGGCACCCGATAGTCGTTGGCAATGCGGGCCGCTTCGCGCTCGAGGTCGTCGCGGTCGATGCTCACCATCACGAGGGCGGCTCCCCAGGCTGCCAGTTGCCGGGCAAACTCGAGGCCGATGCCCGAGCTGGCGCCGGTCACGAGGGCCGTGCCCGGTGCAAGATCTCTATTTCGCATCATGGCGGTGTATCCTTTCTATCTCTTTGACGATGCAGGGGGGCAGCTGCCCTTCGAGGTGTTTGTGACAGGCCATCTCGATGGAGTACATGCGGGCTATGCAGTAGTTGGTGTGGTCGCATCCGCAGCGCACCTCCTCTTCGTTTTTCATGCGGTTGACAAAGTCGGGTTCGTTGATGAGGGCACGTCCCATCTGCACAAACTCGAATCCGTGGTCGAGCACCTTGTCGATGGTGGGTCGCGATACTAGACCGCCCACGTAGATGAGGGGGAGCCTGAGCGCTTCGCGGAACTTGAGGGCATCGTCGAGGAAGTAGGCTTCGCGGAAGGGAACGGTCGGAATCATGAACCGTCCGGCCAGCTTCACGCCGTATTTGAGCCACCACGTCTTCATGTAGTAGGTGAGGGTGGTGATGGGCATCTCGCCCCGCATCACATACATGGGGGCCTTGCTCACGAAACCGCCGCTCAATACCAGGGCATGGGCCCCCAGTTGCTCGAGCTCGCGGGCGATGAGGATGCCTTCGTCGATTTCGATGCCTCCTTTGAATCCGTCGCGCATGTTGGTCTTGACGATGACAGCCATGTCGTTACCGGCCGCCTTCATCACCTGCTCCATGCACATGCGCATGAAGCGCATGCGGTTGTCGAGCGAACCGCCGTACTCGTCGCGACGGTGGTTGGTATAGGGCGAGAGGAACTGGCTGATGAGGTAGCCGTGTCCGGCGTGAATCTCTACGGCATCGAATCCGGCATCGCGGGCGTTGTTGACCGCCTCGCCGAAGGCACGGGCCATCGCCTCGATTTCGTCCTTGTGCATGCCTCGTACGAAGGTGGGCGAGTAGAGGTTGAATCCGGTCGAGGCCGAGATGGGTATCTGCCCGGCCGTGCTGCGGTGCGACATGTTGCCGCAGTGTCCCAGCTGGATGGAGGCTTTGGCTCCCTCGGCATGAATGGCGTCGGTGATGCGGCGCAACGGTTTCACGATTTCGGGGCGCATCCACAACTGGTGTTTGAACGAGAGCCCGTTGCGGGTAACCGAGGCGTAGGCGAGCGTGGTCATACCTATGCCGCCGGCAGCCACGCTGCGGTGGTAGTCATACAGTTTTTGGGTAGGGGCGTTGTTGTCGCACATCCCTTCGAAGGCGGCCGACCGTATGGTGCGGTTGCGCAGGGTGACGGGCCCTATCGAGGCCGGTGTAAAGAGTATGGACTCTTTGGGAGCAGTATCGTTGTTCATGATTTCAATAGATGAAAGGGATTATCTTTTTACGTTTTTCGCGGGTAAATTCTTCGCCGAACTCCTGGGCGTAGCGTTTGTAGAGCGATGCCGAACGGGGAGCCAGGTTGGCAAAGGTCCACCAGGCAAAGACGGCACCGGCCCACGACCAGGTGAAGATGGCGAAGCCTACCCACTCGAGAAACTCGCCGAAGTAGTTGGCCGACGATACCCAGCGGAACATGCCGCCCCGCGGTATGTAGTGCTTGCGGTCGCCCGGCTTGCGCAGATGGCGTATGATGGAGTCGGACTGGATGTTGATGAACATGCCGGCCGCAAAGGCGATGACACCGATGATAAACTGAGGCGAGGTGAACCAGGCCGGGGTATAGTAGTCGAGCGGCGAGATGTAGAAAATCCAGCCGCCTTGCATGAAGGCGTTGAGCAGGTTGAAGACGATGCCCATGCTCACGATGCTGAGCGGCATGCGGCTGTTGCCCTTGATGAGGAAGGGGAAGATGAACGAGCGTTGGAAATAGTGCAACTCGAACAGCACCAGAAAGACGATGCGCACCGGGTCGTAGCGGTATTCGGCCGGAGCCAGCAGCCACAACACGAGCATGGCGACGAATACCGGTGCCTCCATCACCACCCACCCGATGCGGTTGGAGAGGGAGATTCCCCACTTGCGGTCGAAGAGCATGCCGTAGCCGGCACTTACGAAGTGGAGGGCGATGAACACGATGAGAGCCGTGACGGCCATCACGATCAGAAAGATATTGAATGTGGCGGTTTCCATGGGCGGTTGAAAAATGAATTGATTATTATATGTTTATCAATAGACAAAGATAGTAAAAGGTAAGGGCAGAGACAACTGGAAAACCAAGTTTTCAACATTTGACCATGTCGAACCCCCATCTTGTCTTTGAGTAACAAAGATAGTGAAAATCGGGGAGATACGTTTGCATTTAAATACTTTTCTTAAAAGCTCTGTATTTTTACATAAAGAAACATTTCCCCGCTTATTATAAGCGGAGAGAGAGGGTTTTGCATTCGAAACGGGTGGATAAATATTTAAAAATAGATAATTGCCCCGAATAAATCGACGGAGCGTTTAATTTTGCACCATCTGAATTTGTGAAAATGGATATGAAGAAGATGCAAAAAACAACACTGTGGATGGCTCTGTGCAGCCTGTTGTCGGTGAGCAGTGCCTATGCCCAGCGTGTAGAGCCGCTGCCTTTTGCCGATTTTGAACATTGGGTAACCCGCGAAATCAAAGAGTCGGCCCTGTTGGGAGGCAAGACCAAGACAGTCTATGCCATAGCTCCTACCCAACACATCAAGGGAAACAAAGCCTATCGGAACATGGGCGGTTCGCCCTGGGCTTCGTCGAATGTAATGGCCAACGTGATGGGGGTGGTGAAGACCAGTAATACCGTCCGCCCCGAGAAACGCGAGGGGGGAGGCACCTGTGCCCGCATGGAGACCGTGATTGAGGATTGCTGCGTGCTGGGCATGATGAATCTGCACGTGCTGGTGAGCGGCAGTATCTTCCTGGGCGAGGTCGACGAGCCTATCCGCTCGACCAACAGTCCGTACAGCAAGATGGAGATGGGTATCCCCTTTACCAAGCGACCCACCCGATTGATTTTCGATTACAAGTATCAGGCTTCGCCCGACAACTTCCGTACCCAGTCGACCGGTTTCAGCTCGCGCAAGCAGTTGCCCGGTCGCGACAATGGCGAGGTCTATATTCTGTTGCAGCACCGTTGGGAAGATGCCGACGGCAATGTGTACGCTCACCGGGTAGGTACCGGGCGTGAGCGCTACGGCAAGAGTACTGCCGGTTGGGTGAACGGCCATAGCCTTACCATTCACTATGGCGACATCACCGGCAAGCCCTTCTACAAATCGTACATGGGGCTTATTCCCGAAGAGAGTTCGTACTACTGCCGCAACAGCAAGGGCAAGATGGTGCCCGTAATCGAGGTGGGTTGGGGCAAGCCCGACGAGCCGGTTACGCACATGCTCGTGATGGCTTCGGCCACCTGCGGTACCGCCTATGTGGGCGGCTTGGGCAGTACCCTCTGGATCGACAATATCGCTCTGGGGTATTAGGCAAGCAAGTATTTATGGAAAGATAGAGGGCTCGAAGGATTGGATTCGGGCCCTTTTTTTGTGCCGGGTCAGTTCTGTTTGAAGATATAGACGATAACCCCTGTCTGGTTCGACGAGCGGTTGCTGCGTTCGAATCGCGAGCGGCGGGCGGCCGCTTCGGCCGAGGCCCGCAGTTTGGGGTTGGAGAAGGCGGTGCCTTCGCTGCCTTTGACGGTGGCGATGGCGCTGATGACCTGTCCCTGGGGGTTGACTGTAATCGAAATGGCTATGGTGCCGGCGTCGTTGCTGTTGTCGTATTGGGGATAGGGCAGGGAGCCAACCAGCCCGCGGCCGCCCAGGTTGTAGCCGCCGTAGCCGCCCACGCCGGTGAGTTCGCCGGTCGATGCGTTGCCGAAGGGGTTGCCCTGTGTGCCGCTGCCCTTGTCGCTGTCGCCGCGGCTGCCGTCGTTCGACACACCTTTGCCAAAGGCGTTCTTCACCTGATTGGCAATGCGGTCGTCCTTTTTGTTTTCCTGAACGGCCTTTTTCTTTTTATCCTCCTCTTTCTTCTTCTCGATTTGGATGCTCTCCTCGTCGGTCTGGGTTATCAGCTCGTCGTCGTTTTCGCGCGGTTGCTCGGCCTGTGGCCGCTGCGGCTCGGTGGCGTTCGACTCGAACATGCCCGAGGCTTCGTCGACCAGTCCCACTTGTACCAGCACGCCGCTGCCCGACCCCATGGGCTCGGGTCCCAGCAGGGTAAACCACAAGACGAGCAGCACTACCAGATGCACGGCAACGGTAGCGGCAATGGCTTGTATCTTATCTCTTTTCTGTGGTTCCATGGGTGGGGTGTTCGATTCTGTTTTTGAGGTGGTGTTCGGTTTACGGGTTACGCACCGGTTTGGTGGCCAGTACCATCTTCAGGTGGTTGTCGTTGGCGACATTGAGTATCTTGACAATCTCGCGATAGGGTACCGTCTCGTCGGCATAGAGGGCTATGTAGCGCTCGCTATCCTGCTGGGGCGTTTCGGCGAGCCGTTGCACCAGCTGATCGTAGGTAACGGGCTGCGGGGCCTCGTTGCCGAAAGCGATGTAGTAGTCGTTGTGCTCGTCGATTACTACCCGGGTGAGGGGCTTGGCTGCCGCCTGCTGGTTGCTTTGCGGCAGGTTCACCTTGATGGAGTTGGGAAAGACAATCGTCGAGGTAATCATAAAGAAGATGAGCAACAGAAAGATGACATCGGTCATCGATGCCATGCTGAATGTGGCCTCTATCTTGTGTCTTCGTTTCAGTGCCATGGTCGTGTCTCCCTCGGGTTATTCGGCCGGCTCGTTGAGCAGGTCCATAAATTCCATTGTCTTGGACTCGAGCTGGTTCATCACGCCGTCGACGCGCGACACCAGGTAGTTGTAGGCAAAGAGGGCGATGATGCCCACGATAAGGCCGGCTACGGTGGTGACCAGAGCCTCGTAGATACCGCCCGAGAGGGTGGAGATGTCGGCGTTGTTACCGGCCGAAGCCATGTTGTAGAAGGCTCGTACCATACCGGTTACGGTACCGAGGAATCCGATCATGGGAGCACCGGCTGCGGTGGTGGCGAGCCAGGGGAAACCCTTTTCGAGTTTGGCAATCTCGATGTTGCCCACGTTTTCGATGGCTACCAGTACGTCGTTCATGGGGCGACCCAGTCGCGAGATACCTTTGGCAATGAGGCGCGAGTAGGGGGTGTTGGTCTTCTTGCAGAGCTTCAGGGCACTGTCGATGTTCCCTTCGTGGATGTAGTCTTTGATGCGTTCCATGAACGAGTTGTCTTCACGGGCGGCACGTCGGATGACTTGCAGTCGCTCGACGAAGATATAGATCGAGAGTAGGGAGAGGAGCAACAGGGGTATCATGATGATTCCTCCCTTGCAGGCAAGGTCCCAGAGGTTCAAGTCGTTGGCGGCCTCGACCGGGGTAAGTACGGGAGGCGTCACGATTGTGTCGGTAGTTTGCAGAAGCAACGTAAGCAGATTCATGATATAGCGTTTAATCGGTTATTTCAAGCACTCTTTGTATTGTCTGATAGTCTCTTTCAACCCCAGGTAGAGGGCGTCGCAGATGAGGCAGTGGCCTATGGAGACCTCGCTCAGGAAGGGGATGCGTTCGTGAAGGAAGCGCAAGTTCTCGAGGTTGAGGTCGTGGCCGGCATTCACGCCCAGCCCCAGGCTGCGGGCATGTTCGGCTGCCTTGACAAAGGGAGCCACGGCAGCTTCGCGGTCTTGTGCGTAGTGCGCGGCATAGGGTTCGGTGTAGAGCTCTATTCGGTCGGTGCCGGTCTTGGCGGCATACTCGACCATCTCGAGGTCGGGCTCGACAAAAATCGAGGTGCGAATGTTGGCCGCCTTGCAGCGGTCGATAATCTTGGAGAGGAAGTCGAAGTGTGCCCGCGTGTCCCACCCGGCATTCGAGGTGATGACATTCTCGGCATCGGGCACCAGCGTCACCTGGTCGGGCTTCACCTTGAGTACCAGGTCGAGAAATTTTTCGGAGGGATATCCCTCGATATTGAACTCGGTGCTGACGGCCGGCCTCAGCTCGTACACGTCGGCATAGCGAATGTGCCGCTCGTCGGGGCGCGGGTGCACGGTGATGCCCTCGGCTCCAAAGGATTCGCAATCGAGCGTGACTTTCAATACATTCGGAATATTGCCGCCTCGTGCGTTGCGCAAGGTAGCTATTTTGTTGACATTAACACTTAACTTGGTCATTTTCTCTTTTTACCCTAATCGCTTTTTCCGGTGTGGCACTTTGTCGCTCGGTTTCAATGAAAAGAAACGGACTGCAGTATCAACCGAAAAAAATAGCTATCTTTGTATAACTTTCGTGCAAAAATAATACGAATTACAGAAATATGCGCAATAAATGAAAGCAAAAGATATGATATTGCCCGAAATACCCGTCTTGCTGGCCACGATGTCGGTGAACGAGGCGCGTGCGGCGCTGGAAAGCTCGGCCTGGTCGAGCCTGCCGGTGGTCGACGCGGGCGAGTATGTGGGCATTCTTCAGGCCGGGGAGTTGGCCGATGTGAACGGCGAAGAGACCGTGGGGCGGGAGAACTGGCGACGTCCGGCCGTGCGTGAGGAGACGCACCTGCTCGATGTGGTGAATCAGTTTGCCCAATACACCGACGATGTGCTCCCCGTGGTCGATCAGCATCGCCGCTACGTGGGGGCTATCCCCATCCATGCGGTTATGGTGGCTGTGGCCCGGTTGTGCCAGACGTCGTCGCCGGGAGCCATCATCGAGCTGGAGATTCCGCGGGCCGACTATTCGGCTACCGAACTTACCCGCCTGGTCGAGGACAATGATTGTCGGGTGATGAATTTGATGATACGTCCCGACGAGGAGTCGGGCATGTGGCGGGCTTGCCTGCGTATCGACCGCGAGGATGCCACGCCGGTGCTTCGCTCGCTCGAACGGTTCGACTACCGGGTGCTGAGTTGCTACCAGTTGCACAGTGCTATGGACGACCGCATCGAACAGCGTATCAAGGAGTTGATGTATTATCTGGAAATGTAGGAGGGATGATGAAGATATTGTTGTTTGGCCATAACTACCAGGGAGCCCGCCTGGCACAGGTACACCGGGTGTTGCAGGTCTTGTCGCGCACCGAGGCTTCGTTGGCGGCGCATCGCGATTTTTACGAACTTCTTTCGCGCGAGCTTCCCGACGTGTGCCGGGGTATCGAGCCGATTGACTGTTGCCGCGACTACCCGGCCGACATGGCCTTGAGTATCGGGGGTGACGGCACCTTTTTGCGGGCTGCCGAAAAGATAGGCGACCGGGGTATCCCGGTATTGGGGGTCAATATCGGTCGTCTGGGTTTTCTGGCCGATGTACCGGCCGAAGAGACCGAGCGGGTCATGAACGAGATTGTGGCCGGTCGGTACAAAATCGAGGAGCGCTCGCTGCTGCAGGTCGAGCTGTCGGGATTGCCCGAAGGCTTTTGGCCCTATGCCCTCAACGAGGTGGCGGTGCTCAAGCAGGATACTTCGTCGATGATTTCGATTCATACGACGGTGGGCGAGAGCTATCTCAATACCTATCAGGCCGACGGCCTTATCGTGGCTACCCCCACAGGCTCTACGGCCTACTCGATGAGTGTGGGCGGCCCCATTCTCATGCCGCAGGCGGCCAACTGGGTTATTTCGCCGGTAGCCCCTCACAGCCTCACCGTGCGGCCATTGGTGGTGAACGACGACGCCTGCATTACCCTGCGGGTCGACAGCCGCAACCACAGCTATCTGCTGAGTCTCGACGGCCGCTCCATCATGCTCGATACCGATACGCAGGTGGTGCTGCGCAAGGCTCCTTTCCCCATCCGGGTGGTGAAGCGGCTGGGTCACAGCTTTGCCGAGACGTTGCGGGCCAAGCTGATGTGGGGGGTCGACAAGCGCGAGTGAGTCGTTGCGCTTTATTATCTTCGACCGAATGAAATAGCGAACGCCCCAGCGGCCGGTTTGAATCCGGTTGCCGGGGCGTTCGGGTGTTTTGGAAGCTATTGTTATATGACGAGCAAAGCGTGTTCGGGGAAGGCGACGAAGGTGGCAAAGAAGAGTCCGGCCAGCGAGAGCAGCCACAGCACCAGCAGCGTGATGTTGAGGGCCGACGATTGCGGTTGCCAGTGGAAGATGGAGCCCAGTACCAGCCGCAGGATGGCGTAGAGAGGTATCCCGAAGGTGAGCAGCAGCGAGACGGTGAACAGCACCAGTTCCCAGTGGCCGTTGAGGGCTTCGATGTTTCCGGGGAAAATCGAGATGAATGGTGTGGTGATGGTTGTGGTGCCCAGAACGAAGATACCCAGCAGACTGACGATGCAGGCAACCAGTGTCGCGATAATCGAGAGGGCAATGATGCCACCGATGACGATAAAGAAAATCTTGAATATGCTGCGGAAAATCTCGCCTGCCGTGCTGCTCAGCGAGCTGCCGGTCGACTGTCCGCTCGTGTGCTCCTCTTCGACGGCACGGCGTATGTTGTCGACGGTGGGCGTCTCGCCCCGCATCTCAAGCTTCTGAGCCGTGGTGCGGGCCTCGGGAACGCAAATCCACAACAGCAGATAGATCCATATCGACGAAGCCCACAAAGGCAGCAGCAGAACCAGAATGACGCGCACGAGTACTACGTCGACCCCGATGTAGTAGGCAATACCCGAGGCTACACCGCCCAGTACGCGGTTGTCGGGGTCGCGGTAGAGCCGGCGGCTGCGCCGATTGGGTTCGGGTGTGTTGCCGCCGTTGTTCTCATCGGCGGGTGACGAGGCCGGGGCGGCCTCCCCGGAGGTTTCGCCTTCGTCGGAAGTTTCGTTCTCGAGAGGAGTCTCTATCTCGTCGGGGCGCCCCATGATGGCAATTACCTCGTTCACCTCCTGGCGGGTAATCACCTGCATGCCGAATCCCAGCCGCTCCTTGAAGAGTTCGGCAATGCGGCTTTCGATGTCGTTCAGAATCTCCTGTCCGCCCTCTTCGTGGGCAAAGTGCTCGTTGAGCGATTGCAGATAGGCTTCGAGCAGTTCGTAGGCATCGTCGTCTATGTTGAAGATGGTCTTGTCGAGATTGATGGTTACGGTCTTTTTCATATGACAGTCTGGTTTTTATTGTTCTTTGATGTGGGCGACAACCTGGTTCAGTTCGTTCCAGGCGGTGTCGAGCTCCTGGAGGAAGTGTTCCCCTTCGGGGGTAAGCTCGTAGTATTTGCGGGGAGGGCCCTGGGTCGACTCCTCCCACACGTAGGTGAGCAGCCCCGAGTTCTTGAGCCGGGTAAGCAGCGGGTAGAGGGTACCTTCGACCACGATGAGCTTCGAGGCTTTGAGCGATTGGATAATATCCGACACGTAGGCCCTCCGCTTTTGCAGGATGAGCAGCGTGCAATATTCCAGTATCCCTTTTCGCATCTGCGATTTTACATTGTCTGTATTCATGCTTAGTACCTTTTACGACACAAATATAGGTATAGTATGGTAACTTGTATTACATAGTACTTGTAAAATAATATATTTTAACACACTGAATAGTACGTATAGGGGTGTTTGCCGGCTTGGTATGGATGGATTGGGAGCGGAGTGAGGTAGGGTGGGCGGGGAAGGCCGGTGGTGGCAGTGGCTCATGTGTCGCTGGAGGTCGAATGGTCCGGGAGTAAGGGGTATGACCGGGGTGGATTTCTGTGGCGGTTTATGTGCGGTTTGGGATTGTATGTCGGTAGAAGTAGCAGGAGGGGGTGAACCTGTGCGGGGCCTTATGGCATGGTTGGGGGATGGTTTGGGGTGGAGGCGGCATTCGTATTTTTGCAACGCCCTATGTATTGTTTGGGTATAGCCGTTGCACTATCTTTGTCGGGAAAAGGAGATTTGTTCCGATGGAGACATTTGACGACGAAGAGTTCGGTACGGTACAGGTTCGGCCCGACAGCAGGGCCCGACGTCTGATATTCCGCGTGAAGGAGGGGGTGATGCAGATTACCTGTCCGACCGGATACTCGCTGGGGCGGGTGCAGACGATTGTCGACGAGAATCGGGAGCGGCTGCGGCGGCTGATGGTCCGGGGCGAGGTGGTGCAGCAACGGCGGCAGCTCACGGTGGGCGACCGCATTCCCTGCTACGGCGGTCATATCGAGCTGTTGTCCGGTCGGTTGCCCGACCGTATTCTCTTCCGATACGAGGGTACTACCTTGCAGGTGCTCTGCCCGCCGGGTACCGACCTGAACGAGCCTCGGGTGCGGCAGCAGCTCTCGCGCGGGGTTTGCCGCCTCATGTACCGGCGGGCTCAGGAGGTGTTGCCTCGTCGGTTGGCCGAGGTGGCCCGTCGGGTAGGCGCATCGCCGAGAGAGGTGACCATCGGGCGGGGCCGGCGTAAATTGGGGCACTGCACCCGCAGCAAGTCGATACAGTTGTCGTATTGTCTCATGTTCCTGCCCGAGCCGTTGATCGACTATGTCATTTGTCACGAACTGGCTCATTTACAACAGATGAATCACGGGCCACAGTTTCACGCGCTGTGTAACCGATATTGTGGCGGCGAAGAGCTTGCGCTGCGCAAACAGTTGCGGGCATTCACCTTTTTGTTCTAATAAATAAGATTATATAATGCAAAAAATATTTAAATTATAGGCGCGAAATATTCTATTTCGAGGGCTGTCAGGCCGGTAGAGTTGTGTATTATATAATATTGTACTATCTTTGTGGCGATAGGAATGGAAGAGGGGGCAATGATGTCCCCTCGTTTTTTTCACTACAATAACCGTTATGATAGACAAAAAAGAGTTAGCGACATGGGTCGAGGAGGGGTTGGCCGGTACCGACTGTTTTCTGGTCGATGTACAGGTGAGTCCCGACAACGTATTGACCGTAGAGATTGATAACGAAGAGGGGGTAGATATAGACCGCTGTGTGGCCCTGCACCGTTTTTTGGAATCGAAACTCGATCGCGATGTCGAGGATTATGAACTGGAGGTAGGCTCGGCCGGAATCACTTCGCCCTTCAAGGTCTTGGGGCAGTACAAGAAGAATATAGGCAACGAGGTCGAGGTGCTGACCAAAGACGGCCGCAAGCTGACCGGCGTATTGAAGAGCGCCGATGCCGACCGGTTTGTCGTGACGGTAACCCGGAAGGTGAAGAGCGAAACCAGCAAACGCAAAGTCGAGGTGGAGGAAGACATCGTTCTGGGATACGACGAAGTAAAATATACAAAATATCTAATCAGATTTAAATAATATGGCAAAAAAAGAGGAACCCGTAAGCATGGTCGATACCTTTGCTGAGTTCAAAGAGTTGAAGAACATCGAGATAACCACGATGATCAGTGTGCTGGAAGAATCTTTCCGGAATGTGTTGGCAAAGATGTTCGGGACCGACGAAAATTTCGATATAATCGTGAACCCCACCAAGGGCGATTTTGAGATATGGCGCAACCGCGAAATCGTGGAGGATGGTGCCGTGACCGACAGCAACCTGCAGGTATCGCTCTCGGAGGCCCGCAAGACCGACCCCGACTTCGAGGTGGGCGAGGAGATGACCGACGAGGTTCACTTCGAGAAGTTCGGCCGTCGTGCCATTCTGAACCTGCGTCAGACGCTGGCTTCGAAGATTCTCGATTTGCAGAAAGATGCCATTTACAACAAATACAAGGATAAAATCGGCGAGCTGGTAAGCGCCGAAGTTTACCAGATCTGGAAAAAAGAGATGTTGCTCATCGACGACGACAACAATGAGTTGCTGCTGCCGAAGACCGAGCAGATTCCGTCGGACTTCTACCGGAAGGGCGAGACCGTGCGGGCTGTGGTGCTCGACGTCGATAACAAGAACAACAATCCCAAGATTATCGTTTCGCGTACGTCGAACGACTTCTTGCGCCGGTTGTTCGAACTCGAGGTGCCCGAGATTCACGACGGGCTCATCATTATCCGCGCCATTGCCCGCATCCCGGGCGAGCGTGCCAAGATAGCCGTCGAGTCGTACGACGACCGCATCGACCCCGTAGGAGCCTGCGTGGGTGTGAAGGGGTCGCGTATCCACGGTATCGTGCGCGAACTGCGCAACGAGAATATCGACGTGATCAACTACACCTCCAACCCCTCGCTGTTTATCCAGCGTGCCCTGAGCCCTGCCAAAATCTCGTCCATCCGCTTGAACGAGGAGGAGAAGAAGGCCGAGGTATTCCTCAAGCCCGAGGAGGTTTCGCTGGCCATCGGTAAGGGCGGTTTGAATATCAAGCTGGCCTGCATGCTTACCGGCTACAACATCGATGTATATCGCGACATCGACGAGGATGAAGAGGAGGATATCTACCTCGACGAGTTCAGAGACGAGATCGACGACTGGGTAATCGAGGCCCTGAAGGGTATTGGTTGCGCCACGGCCAAGAGTGTGCTGGCCTTGCCGCGTGAGACCTTGATCGAAAAAGCAGACCTCGAAGAGAACACCGTAGACGAGGTGCTCTCTATCCTGAAAGCGGAGTTTGAAGAATAATCCGCTTCGGGGCCGCCATGGTGTGCGGCCTCGCGCCCCTGGGGCGAAAGGCCCCTTTTCATTCTTCCATTATTTATAAACTAAAACTGAGTATGTCGATAAGGTTAAATAAAGTAGCAAGAGATTTGAATGTGGGAATTCAGACGGCTGTCGAATTCCTTCAAAAGAAAGGTTTCACGGTAGAGGCCAACCCCAACGCCAAGATAACCGACGAACAGTATGCCCTGCTCGTTAAGGAGTTCAGTAAGGATAAAAGTCTGAAACTCGAGTCGGAAAGTATCAGCCTTGAGCGGCATAAGGAGAGAGCGAAAGCCGCGGCTTCGGCCGAACCCGAAACGGCTCCGGTCAAAGAGGAGCCGAAAGAGGTGAAAACGGTTATCCCCGAGCCGCAGCGTCCCAAAGTGGTGGGCCATGTTGATCTCGATGCCCTCAATCGACCCAAGTCGGCCGACCACAGCAAGCCTCGGGAGACGCCTGTCGAGAAGAAAGAGGAGCCCAAGCCTGCCGAGAAACCGGTCGAAGAGAAGAAGAGCGAGGCAACTCCTGCCCCCGAGGTTCCCAAGCCTCAGGTCGAGAAGCCCGCTCAGCCTGTGCAACCGGCTCAACCGGTGCAGCCTGCTGCTCCCGCCGAGCCCCAAAAGCCCGAGCCCGCACCGGCTGCCGAAGCTCCGGCCGCGCCGGCAAAACCCCAGGAATCTCCCGCTGCTCCTGCCCAGGAATCTCCCGAAACGGTCGAAAAGCGCGACGACGAAGTCTTTACGCTGGGTCGTCCTGCCTTCACCTCGAGCATCAATGTGGTAGGCCGTATCGACCTCGATGCGTTGAACCAGCAGACTCGCCCGAAGAAAAAGAGCAAGGAGGAGAAACGCAAAGAGCGTGAGAACAAGGAGAAACAGCGTCAGGAAGCTCACAAGGCTGCTACGGGCGGAAACGACGATGCCAACTCGCAAGGCGGCGAACGTCGTAAACGTCAACGCATCAACAAGGAGAAAGTCGACATCTCGAAGAGCATTTCGTCGATGGGCGGCAACCAGCCGGCCCGGGGCGGAAACGGTAAGAACAACGGTGGCGGCAACAAACCGAATAAGCAGAAACAACGTCCCATCAAAGCCGAAGTGAGCGAAGAGGACGTTCAGAAACAAATCAAGGAGACGCTGGCCCGCCTGACTACCAAGGGGCAGAAGAAGTCGGCCAAATGGCGTAAGGAGAAACGCGAGGCCTTCTCGAATCGCGAGCGCGAACTCGCCGAAATGGAAGAGGCCGAAAGCAAGGTATTGAAATTGACCGAATTTGTGACGGCTAACGACCTGGCTTCGATGATGAATGTGCCGGTGAACGAAGTAATTGCTACTTGCATGAGCATTGGCATGATGGTGTCGATCAACCAGCGCCTCGATGCCGAGACCATCAATATCGTGGCCGAGGAGTTTGGTTTCAAGACCGAGTATGTGAGTGCCGAGGTAGTCGAAGCCATTCACGAAGAGGAGGACAAGGAGGAAGACCTGCAGTCGCGTCCGCCGGTAGTTACTGTGATGGGTCACGTAGACCACGGTAAAACTTCGTTGCTCGACTACATCCGCAACTCCAACGTGATTGCTGGCGAGGCCGGTGGTATCACGCAGCACATTGGTGCCTACAATGTGAAGCTCGACGACGGCCGTCGCATCACCTTCCTCGATACGCCGGGTCACGAAGCCTTCACCGCCATGCGTGCCCGCGGTGCCCAGATGACCGATATTGCCATCATCATCGTGGCAGCCGACGATAACGTGATGCCGCAGACGGTCGAGGCCATCAACCACGCTTCGGCTGCCGGTGTGCCCATTGTCTTTGCTATCAACAAAATCGATAAACCCAATGCCAACCCCGACAAAATCAAGGAGGAGCTGGCCAATATGAACTATCTGGTCGAAGACTGGGGCGGCAAATATCAGTCGCAGGAGATTTCGGCCAAGAAGGGTACCGGAGTGCACGAACTCATGGAGAAGGTGCTGCTCGAGGCCGAACTGCTCGACCTGAAGGCCAACCCCAACCGCAAGGCCACGGGTACGATTATCGAGTCGACCCTCGACAAGGGCCGGGGCTATGTAGCCACCGTGCTGGTACAGAACGGAACCCTGCACAAGGGCGATGTGGTGCTGGCCGGTACCAACCACGGCCGTGTGAAGGCGATGTTCAACGAGCGTAATGCCCGCATCGAGTCGGCCGGTCCGTCGGCCCCGGTACAGATACTGGGCTTGAACGGTGCCCCGCAGGCCGGTGATACCTTCCACGTGATGGATACCGAGCAAGAGGCTCGCGAGATTGCCAACAAGCGTGAGCAACTGCAACGCGAGCTGGGCCTGCGTACCCACAAGCTGCTTACGCTCGACGACATAGGCCGTCGTATTGCCGTAGGCAACTTCCAGGAGTTGAACCTGGTTGTGAAGGGCGACGTAGACGGTTCGGTCGAGGCTCTGAGCGACTCGCTCATCAAACTCTCCACCCCCGAGATTCAGATCAACGTGCTGCACAAGGCCGTGGGTCAAATCTCCGAGTCGGATATTACGCTGGCCGCCGCCTCCAACGCCATCATCATCGGCTTCCAGGTGCGTCCCTCGGTAGCCGCCCGCCGGTTGGCCGAGAAAGAGGGCGTAGACATCCGTCTCTACTCGATCATCTACGATGCCATCGAAGAGGTGAAGGCTGCCATGGAGGGTATGTTGTCGCCCGAAATCAAAGAAGAGATTCTGGGTACGGCCGAGGTTCTCGAGACCTACCACATCACCAAGGTGGGCACGGTAGCCGGCTGTATCGTGAAGGAGGGCAAGATCAAACGCTCGAGCAAGATACGGTTGATTCGCGACGGTATCGTTATTTACAGCGGCGACCTGGGCTCGTTGAAACGCTTCAAGGACGATGTCAAAGAGGTGACTACCGGCTTTGAGTGTGGTTTGAACATTGCCAACTACAACGATGTGAAAGTGGGCGACCTCGTCGAAGCCTACGAAGAGGTAGAAGTGAAGAAAACCCTGTAAGCCGTCAGGCCCAGGGCAAATGAAATAGACAAGGCTGCTCCGGGAGACGGGGCGGCCTTTGTTTTCCCGCTTCATGTGTGTTATCCCTCTTTAACGGATAATAAGACCGAAAACTCTGCTATTCAAAATAAAAAAAGTAATTTTGCACCATTAACCAAACGCGAGCCGAAGCGATGAACTATATCGATTTTATCATAGTGCTGATTGTCCTTATAGGTGCCTTGTACGGACTCATCAAGGGGGTGTTCCGCCAATTGGGTTCGTTGGGGGGCTTCGTAGCGGGTGTGTTGGTCTCGCGGTTGTTCGGCGGTTCGTTTGCCTCGTTGCTGCAACAGATGTTCGACTTGCCTGCCGGTGTAAGCCGCATAGCCGCCTACTCGCTGCTCTTCCTGCTGGTCTATCTCATCTGCCTGCAGTTGATGCGGCTCATCCACCACATCTCCCAGCAGGTGGCGCTGGGGTGGCTCGACCGCTTGGCCGGAGCTCTGTTTGGTGCCCTCAAATACCTGGTTATCTTTAGTATACTGTTGAATCTCGTCCATATCATCGATCCCAAAGTGCGAATGCTACCGGCCCGCGAGGTATCCACCTCGCATCTCTACGGATATGCCTTGCGCATTGCTCCGGCTCTTTTTGCCATAGCTCAGGAGCAGCTCTCGGCCGAAAACAAACCCGCCCTCCGGTTGTTAACACCTTGTACGATATGCGACGACTCCTATCTCTGTTGTGAAAATTGTAAAGCCGATTGAAAATGAAACAGGATAATCCGAATGAAATATTAAGCGACGTTACCGCAAATGAGTATAAATACGGTTTCGTGACCGACATCGAAACCGATATTATCCCCAAAGGTTTGAGCGAGGAGATCATTCGCCACATCTCGCAGAAGAAGGGCGAACCCGAGTGGCTGCTCGACTTCCGTCTCAAGGCGTATGCCTACTGGAAAACCCTCGAGATGCCCCACTGGGCTCACCTGACGATTCCCGAAATCGACTATCAGGCCATCAGCTACTACGCTGCGCCCAAGACCAAGGCGGCTCCCAAGAGCCTCGAAGAGGTGGACCCCGAGTTGCGCAAGACCTTCGACAAGCTGGGCATCTCGCTCGAAGAGCAGATGAAGCTCTCGGGTGTGGCCGTCGATGCCGTGATGGACAGTGTGTCGGTGCGCACCACCTTCCGTGAGAAGCTGGCCGAGCTGGGTGTCATCTTCTGCTCGTTCAGCGAGGCGGTGAAAGACTACCCCGACCTGGTGAAACGCTACCTGGGGTCGGTCGTGTCGTATCGCGACAATTTCTTTGCCGCCCTCAACTCGGCCGTCTTTAGCGACGGTTCGTTTGTCTACATCCCCAAGGGGGTGCGCTGTCCCATGGAGCTTTCGACCTACTTCCGCATCAACGCGGCCAACACCGGCCAGTTCGAGCGCACGCTCATCGTGGCCGACGACGACAGCTATGTGAGCTACCTCGAAGGGTGTACCGCCCCCATGCGCGACGAGAACCAACTGCACGCCGCCATCGTCGAGATTGTGGTGCACGACCGGGCCGAGGTGAAATACTCGACCGTACAGAACTGGTATCCAGGCGACAAGGAGGGCAAAGGCGGTATCTACAATTTCGTGACCAAGCGCGGCATGTGCAAGGGCGACCACTCGAAACTGTCGTGGACCCAGGTCGAGACTGGCTCGGCCATTACCTGGAAGTACCCCAGCTGCGTGCTGGCCGGCGACCACTCGGTGGGCGAGTTCTACTCGGTGGCCGTGACCAACAACTACCAGCAGGCCGACACGGGTACCAAGATGATACACATCGGCAAGAATACCCGCAGTACCATCGTCTCGAAAGGTATCTCGGCCGGTCGCAGCCAGAACAGCTACCGCGGTCTGGTAAAGGTGCTGCCCGGTGCCGAGAACGCCCGCAACTTCACCCAGTGCGACAGCCTGCTGCTCAGCTCCGATTGCGGGGCACACACCTTCCCCTATATGGATATTCAGAACGATACGGCCATCGTCGAGCACGAGGCAACCACCTCGAAAATCAACGAAGACCAGATATTCTATTGCAACCAGCGGGGTATCCCTACTGAAGATGCCGTGGGCCTTATCGTCAACGGGTATGCCAAGGAGGTGATGAACAAGTTGCCCATGGAGTTTGCCGTAGAGGCTCAGAAACTGCTGCAGATTTCGCTCGAGGGTTCGGTAGGATAAACTGCCGTACCCCACATCGGCGACAGGCTGCGGCCGAATAGTAAAACAGAAAAAAAATAAAACCAGATATCTATGTTGAAGATTACAGACTTGCATGCCAGTATCAATGGCAAAGAGATATTGAAAGGCATCGACCTCGTGGTGAAACCGGGCGAGGTGCATGCCATTATGGGTCCCAACGGTTCGGGCAAGAGCACGCTCTCGGCCGTACTGACCGGAAATCCCGCCTATGAGGTGACTCGCGGTTCGGTCGAGTTCTACGGCAAGGACCTGTTGGCCCTCTCGCCCGAAGACCGTTCGCACGAAGGGCTCTTCCTCAGTTTCCAGTATCCGGTCGAAATCCCGGGTGTGAGCATGGTCAACTTCATGCGTACGGCGGTGAACGAGCAGCGCAAGTATCGCGGACTCGAGTCCCTCTCGGCTACCGACTTCCTGAAACTCATGCGCGAGAAACGGGCGATTGTCGAGCTCGACAACAAGCTGGCCAGCCGCTCGGTCAACGAGGGTTTCTCGGGCGGTGAGAAGAAACGCAACGAGATTTTCCAGATGGCCATGCTGGAGCCCCGCCTCTCGATTCTCGACGAGACCGACAGCGGTCTCGACATCGATGCCCTGCGCATCGTGGCCGGGGGTGTGAACAAACTCAAGAGCGAGAAGAATGCCACTATCGTCATCACCCACTACCAACGGTTGCTCGACTACATCGCTCCCGATTTCGTACACGTGCTCTACAAGGGCCGCATCGTGAAGTCGGGCGGGCCCGAACTGGCCCTGGAGCTCGAGGAGCGCGGATATGACTGGATTAAAAAAGAGTTGGGCGAAATTTAAGAGACCGTTATGAGTGCAGTACAGCAATATATAGATTTATACCATTCGCAGAAGGACTTGATTGCGGGCCATTCGTCGCCGGTGATGAATGCCTTGCGCGACGAGGCGATGGCTCTGCTCGAGAGCAAGGGGTTGCCCACGCTCAAGGACGAGGAGTATCGCCGCACCGACATCGAGTCTCTCTACGCTCCCGACTACGGGTTGAACCTGGGCCGGGTCAATATCGAAATCAATCCCTACGAGGTGTTCCGTTGCGATGTGCCCAACCTGAGCACGTTGCTCTACTTTGTCGTGAACGATACCTTCTACACCCAGGCACAGCCCGCTGCGGCCAAGTTGCCCGAGGGGGTCGTGGCCGGCAGCTTGTGCGAGATGGCCCGGCAATACCCGCAACTGGTAGCCCGCTACTACGGGAAGGCCGCCGACATGAAACGCGACGGCACGGTGGCGCTCAACACCGCCTTTGCCCAGGACGGATTCTTCCTCTATATCCCCGACGGGGTGGTGGTCGAGAAGCCCATCCAGCTGGTGAATATACTGCGGGGTAACGTCGACTTCATGGTCAACCGCCGGTTGCTCATTGTCGTAGGCAAGGGTGCCCAGGCCAAACTGCTGGTGTGCGACCACTCCGACGAGTCGTCGGTGCGTTTCCTCGCCTCGCAGGTGTGCGAGATATTTGTCGACGACGATGCCGTGTTCGACTACTACGACATGGAAGAGTCGTCGGAGAATACGGCCAAGGTGGCCTCGGTGTTTGTGCGCCAGGGGGCCCGGTCGAATGTGCTGGTCAACGGCATCGTGTTGCACAACGGGGTGACCCGCAGCAACTACTACTCGACCTTCGACGGCGAGCACGCCGAACTGTCGCTCTGCGGCATGGGCATCGTCGACAAGGAGCAGTCGGTCGACACTTATACTTATATCGACCACGCCGTTTCGCATTGCCACAGCAACGAGCTGTTCAAATATGTGCTTAACGACTCGGCCCGCGGGTCGTTCTGCGGCCGTATTCTGGTGCGCCACGGAGCCCAGAAGACCGAGGCCTATCAGGGTAACAAGAACCTGTGTGCCTCGCCGCTGGCCAAGATGTACACCAAGCCGCAACTCGAGATTTATGCCGACGACGTGAAGTGCAGCCACGGAGCCACCATCGGGCAGCTCGACCAGAACGCCCTGTTCTACATGCGGTCGCGCGGTATCACCGAGGCCGAGGCCCGCATGCTGCTGATGTTTGCCTTTACCAACGATGTCATCGAGCAGGTGCGTCTCGACGCCCTCAAGGATCGCTTGCGCCAGTTGGTCGAGAAGCGGTTCCGCGGCGAGCTGGCCAAATGTTCGGGTTGTCAGGCCTGCCGTTAACATGAAGAAAAGAAGAAAGGAGTTCCACTATGTTGGATATTGAGAAGATAAGAGCCGATTTTCCCATTCTGAAACGTGAGGTGTCGGGCCGTCCGCTCATCTATCTGGACAACGCCGCCACCTCGCAGACCCCCCGCTGCGTGGTCGACCACATTGCCGATACCTACTATCGGGTGAATGCCAACGTGCATCGTGGGGTGCATACCCTCAGCCAGGAGGCTACCGATGCCCACGAGGCGGCCCGTCGCCGGGTGCAGCAGTTTATCGGGGCCGCTTCGCCCGCCGAAATTGTCTTTACGCGGGGCACGACCGAAGCCATCAATCTGGTGGCCTCGTCGTTTGGCGACGAGTTTCTGCACGACGGCGACGAGGTGATTCTCACCGTCATGGAGCACCATGCCGATATTGTGCCGTGGCAGCTCTTGCAGCGCCGCCGCAAAATCAAGTTGCAGGTGGTCCCCATCAACGAGCGGGGCGAACTCGAACTCGAGGTCTACAAGCAGCTCTTCAACGAGCACACGCGGTTGGTGTGTGTGGCTCACGTCTCCAACGTGCTGGGCACCATCAACCCGGTGCGCGAGATGATTGCCTACGCCCATGCACAAGGGGTGCCGGTGTTGGTCGACGGGGCTCAGGCCATCCCTCACCTGCGGGTGAACGTGCAGGAGCTCGATGCCGATTTCTACGCCTTCTCGGCTCATAAGGTATATGGTCCCACGGGGATAGGTATCCTCTATGGCAAGGAGAAGTGGCTCGATGCCATACCTCCCTATCAGGGAGGTGGCGAGATGATTGCGCATGTCGACTTCTCGGGGACGACCTTCGGCGAACTGCCCTTCAAGTTCGAGGCCGGTACGCCCGACTATGTGGGTACGGCCGCTTTTGCCTCGGCGCTCGACTATGTCGACAGCATCGGGCTGGAGGCTATCGCCGCTCACGAAAACGAGTTGTTGCGCTACACCACCGCGCAGATGGAGCAAATCGAGGGGATGCGTATCTTCGGCACCTCGCCGCACAAGAGTTCGGTCATCTCGTTTCTGGTCGACGGTATCCACCACTACGACATGGGCATGTTGCTCGACAAGCTGGGTGTTGCCGTCCGCACGGGTCACCACTGTGCCCAGCCGCTGATGACCTCGCTCGGTATCGAGGGCACGGTGCGGGTGTCGTTTGCCGTGTACAATACCCAGGCCGAGGCCGACGCCTTCATCGCCGCCTTGAAACGGGTAGTACAGATGTTTCGATAACGAAAATATTCACTTGCAATAGCAGCATTCTGAGGCGGCCGACGGTTGCCTCAGAATTTTTTTTTGCCCTTCAGGAAGTACTCCATCGTGATGTTTCGCCGGGCTTCGGGGAAGGTGTTCAACAGGTTCTCCTGGGGGTGACGGGTGTATTGCTTGCGCATCTTGCGGAAGTCGTTGTGTGCTTTCAGAATGGCGCGGGCATGAGGTATCTGTCCCAGGGCAACGAACCGGGTGAAAGCCAGCGTGTCGTAGAGCCGGCGGATGAACAGCACCTTTTTCCCCTCCTGTCGGGGCAGGTTCTTGTGGAGCATGAGCAGGTTGTTGCGGAAGTTGAGGTAGGTCTTCTGCGGATTGGCCGCATCGAGCGAGGCCCCGCCCTGGTGGTGCACCCGGCTTTGCGGCACGACGGCTATGCGATAGCCCGCCAGGTGGATGCGCCAGCAGAGGTCTATCTCCTCCATGTGGGCAAAGAAACCGGGGTCGAGACCACCCACCTCGCGGTAGACGGCGGTGCGCACGAAGAGGGCGGCACCGCTGGCCCAGAAGATGTCGAGCGGGTCGTCGTACTGCCCGCAGTCGGTCTCGAGGGTCCCGAAGAGGCGCCCGCGGCAGAAGGGATAGCCGTAGCGGTCGATGAATCCGCCGGCGGCTCCGGCATATTCGAATTTCTCGGGTTCTCGTAGCGACCGTATTTTGGGCTGGCAGGCAGCCACGTCGGGGTGACTCTCGACAAACTCGAGCAGCGGCTCGAGCCAGTGGGCCGTCACCTCCACGTCGGAGTTGAGCAGCACTGCATATTCGTAGTCCAGTTCGTCGAGAGCCCGGTTGTACCCCTCGGCAAAACCGTAGTTGCGGGGGAAGGGCAGCAGGAGCACCTGGGGAAATTCGCGGGTGAGGAGTTCGACCGAGTTGTCGGTCGAGCCGTTGTCGGCCACCACGATGTCGGCCAGATGGGCCGGCGTGTGGGCACACACCGAGGGGAGGAAGCGTTGCAGCAGGGCGGCTCCGTTCCAGTTGAGTATGACGACGGCGACTTTCTTTTTCATATCAGGTATTGGGGAAATCTTCGTGTTTGTATTTCCAGCGTTTGTGGGTCCACAGCCAGGCCCAGGGGTTGCGCAGGATGGTCTTCTCCATCAGGGCGGTATAGCGGTCGGTGATTTCGAACTCGGGCAGCTCGTTGGGGTGCAGGGCCACCTCGCGGATGGTCGCTTTGTAGTACCCGCGTTTTACCACTTCGACATCGAAATAGAGCACGGCAAAGTCGGTTTTGCGGGCAATCTTTTCGTAGCCGGTGAGCACGGGCGAGTCTTGCGAAAGGAACCGGGCCCAATGGTGGATGTTGGCCGGCGACGGCGTCTGGTCCGACATGAACCCTGTAATCGAGGGGCGTCCCGAGCGCTTCATCTGCAAGATGGCCCGCAGCGACTCTTTCTTGGCGATGCAGATGGTGCCGAAACGCGAGCGTAGCTTCAGGAAGAAGCGGTCGAACCACTCGTTTTTCAGTGGCCGGTATATCTGGCCCGAGATGGCCTCGGGGTGGTGTATCCACAGCGTGACCGAGGGTACCCACTCCCAGTTGCCGAAGTGGCCCAGCAGGATGATGATGGAGCGGTTCTGGTCGAAGAGGCGGTCGATGATGTCGGTCTGTTCGAAGACCATGCGGCGGCGCATCTCCTCGTCGGAGATGTGCAGGAGCTTGATGGTCTCTACGATGTAGTCGCAGAAGTGGCGGTAGAATTTCTTCTCGAGCCGTATCAGCTCCTGCTCGCTCTTGTCGGGGAAGGCGTTGCGCATGTTCTCCAGCACCAGCCGGCGGCGGTAGTGCACCACATAGTAGAGCGGGTAGTAGAGCAGGTCGGCCAGCAGGTAGAGCACCCGCATGGGCAGCAGGGCGTGCAGCTTGAACCAGAGGTACAGCGGCGAGTAGATGATATTTTGCAAAGTCTCTTTTTTCATGTCGCTCGGTTTAAATCTCGGTGGCGATGAGGGCGTCGCCGGCCTCGTTGAAATCGCCCAGCCGCACGGGCCGGCAGGTGTTGACCCACTCCTTGCGGTAGGGCATCTCTACCCGTATGTAGTTGTCGGTGAAGCCGTGCATGGGGGCACCCTTGCGCGGTTGCTCGAACAGTACGGGGCGCGTGGTGCCCTGGAACCGGGTATAGAAATCGTGCAGTTTCCGCTCCGAAATCTCGAGCATGCGGCGGCAACGCTCGTGCCGCTCGGGTATGGGCACGACTGGCTCTATCTTCAAGGCCTGGGTACCCGGTCGCTCGGAGTAGGTGAAGACGTGCAGCTGCGAAATGTCGAGCCCCTCGACAAACCGGCGGCTCTCCTCGAACAGCTCTTCGGTCTCGCCCCGTACGCCGGTGATGAGGTCGACCCCGATGAAGGCATCGGGAATGAGACGGCGTATGGTCTCTATCTTGTGGGCGAAGAGAGCCGTGTCGTAGTGACGGTGCATCAGCTTCAGCACCGTGTCGCTGCCCGATTGCAGGGGTATGTGGAAGTGTGGGGCAAACCGCTGCGACTGGGCTACGAAGGCGATAATCTCGTCGGTGAGCAGGTTGGGCTCAATCGAGGAGATGCGGTAGTGCGCGATGCCCTCGACCTGGTCGAGCGAGCGGATGAGGTCGAGGAAGGTCTCGCCCGTCTGTTTGCCGAAGTCGCCGATGTTCACCCCCGTGATGACAATCTCCTTACCCCCGGCGGCAGCCACTTCGCGAGCCTGTGCGGTGAGCTGCTCGATGGTGCCGCTGCGGCTCCGGCCCCGGGCAAAGGGTATGGTGCAGTAGGTGCAGAAGTAGTCGCAGCCGTCCTGTACCTTGAGGAAGTAGCGGGTGCGGTCGCCCCGCGAACACGAGGGCGAGAACTTGCGGATGTCGCGGGTAGGGGTGGTAATCACCTCGCCCACCTCCTGCCGCTTGTGCAGGTCGCCCAGGTATTGCAGGATGTCGAGCTTCTGTTCGGCACCCAGAATCAGGTCCACGTCGGGGATGTGGGCAATCTCGTCGGGTTTGAGCTGCGCATAGCAGCCGGTCACCACGATAAAGGCCTGCGGGTGTTGCCGGGCGATGCGACGGATGGTCTGCCGGCATTTCTTGTCGGCCAGTTCGGTCACCGAGCAGGTGTTGATTACGCAGATGTCGGCCTTTTCGCCGGGTCGTGCCTTGCGAATGCCGTGAGCCTCGAGGGTCTTCCCGATGGTGGAAGTTTCGGCAAAGTTGAGTTTGCAGCCCAGTGTGTAGTAGGCTGCGGTCTTATTCTTGAATGTGTTGACGTCTATCATAATCGGTGGGTCGAAATGCCAATATAGGCGACAAAGTTACTCATTTCATTTAAAAATGTGTAGCCCCTCTATTCTAATAGTTGTATAAGAATGAATGATTTTACAAACAAAGTCGTATATTTGCTACCGAACTAATTAAATTCGGGATATGATTTCTGAAAATTTCATCAAGATATATGAGTCGAGCTTTCGGGAAAACTGGGACTTACCTGCGTTGACCGACTATAACGAACAGCGCACATATACCTATCAGGATATGGCGCGCGAAATCGCCAAGCTGCACATTCTTTTCCGCCATTGCCAAATCAGACGGGGCGACAAAATCGCTCTCGTGGGGAAAAACACCCCCAACTGGTGCATCGCCTTCATGGCTACGGTTACCTATGGCGCCATACTGGTACCCATTCTGCAGGAGTTCAATCCGCACGATATACACCACATTATCAACCACTCCGACTCGGTGATGCTCTTTGTGGGCGAAAACATCTGGGAGAATATCGAGATGGAGAAGTTGCCCGAGGTGCGTGCCGCCATTTCGCTGCAAGACTTCTCGTGCCTCGTACAGCGCGACGGCGAAGAGATAGCCCGGTGCCTGCGCGACATGAAGCGCCGGTTCAAAAATACCTATCCCAACGGCTTCAGCCGGTCGGACATCCGCTATGCCGACCTCGACAACGACAAGGTGATACTGATCAACTACACCTCGGGAACCACGGGTTTCAGCAAAGGGGTGATGCTCACGGGCAACAACCTGGCGGGCAATGTGATGTTCGGCGTGCGTTCGCACCTGCACTACAAGGGGAGTAAGTGCATCTCGTTCCTGCCGTTGGCCCATGCCTACGGGTGTGCCTTCGACCTGCTCACGCCGCTGGCCGTGGGTACGCACATCACGCTGCTGGGTAAGATTCCTTCGCCCAAAATCCTGTTGAAGGCGCTCGGGGAGGTGCGGCCCAATCTCATTATTTGCGTGCCGCTGATTCTCGAGAAGATTTACAAGAAACAGATACAACCCTTGCTCAACAAGACGCCCATGCGTTGGGCCTTGAATATTCCCATTCTCGACACCCGTATCTACGGGCAGGTGCGCAAGAAACTGATCGATGCCTTCGGCGGCCGCTTCGAAGAGGTGATTGTGGGTGGTGCTCCCATCAATCGTGAGGTCGAGGAGTTTCTGCACAAAATCAAATTCCCCTTTACCGTGGGTTATGGCATGACCGAGTGTGCTCCGCTGGTGAGCTACACGTCGCACCGTGAGTTCCGTCCCGGTTCGGCCGGCCGCACGCTCTTCGGCTATGTCGAGACCAAAATCGACTCGCTCGACCCCGAGAATATCCCGGGCGAAATCTGTGTGCGGGGCGAACATGTGATGAAGGGTTACTACAAAAACGAAGAGGCCACCAAAGCCGTGCTCGACGAAGAGGGTTGGCTGCACACCGGCGACATGGGAACCATGACCCCCGACGGTACCATCTACATCAAGGGGCGCAGTAAGACGATGATTCTCACCTCGAACGGCCAGAACATCTATCCCGAGGAGATTGAGGCCAAGTTGAACAACATGCCTTTCGTGATGGAGAGCCTGGTGGTCGAACGTAATGGCAAACTGGTGGCTCTCGTCTGTCCCGACTACGAGGCGATGGACAGTTACGGCGTTTCGAATCACGATTTGCCCATGACCATGGAGGAGGTGCGGTGCAACCTGAACAAGATGTTGGCTCCCTATGAGCAAATAACCCGTATCCAACTCTATCCGAATGAGTTTGAAAAGACCCCGAAGCGAAGCATAAAACGCTATTTATATGATAATTGAGTTTTTTGGGGTTGATTTTTCCCAGAAAAATCAAAATATTCTGAAAAAAAAATAAGATTAGGAGTACAACATATAAAAAGAATGTATACCTTTGTAGCGTTTTTGAAGCAAAAAAATATTGTTTTATCTTTAATTTGAAGGAAATGAAAAAGTTAGTTTTGTTCTTCGCTGTTGCATTTGCAATGTCTTTCGCTTCTTGCGGCAATAAAGCTGCTGAATCTACTGAAGCTGTTGATAGCACTGCCGTTGTAGAAGAAGTTGCAGTTGAAACTGTTGACTCTGCTGCTGTTGACTCTGCTGCTGCTGACACTGTAGTTGAAGCTGCTGCTGTTGTTGCTGAATAATTTACAGCAAAGACTAAAAGAATTGGGGCTATCCCTCGGTGAGGGTTAGCTCTTTTTTTGTTTTAAAACCAATGTAGGGTTTGTTTTGTAATCTACTGATAAACAGTTTACTATTGCTTGCTGGGTAGGCCTGTTTGTCTGGAATGGATGTGGAGGGGTGCTTCTGAAAGAGAGGGGAGAAGAGAGGTTATCCCTGTGGGTAGAGCAGGTGAATGATTTGGGCCGTTGTCTGTTTGAGGTTCTCGGCGGCAATATGTGGCTGCAGGGCTCTCTTGAGCGGCATGGCCGATGACTGTATGCAGAAGATGCCCCGGAACCCGGCCTGGAGCAGGGTATCGCGGTCTTCGACCGCTCCTCCCAAGACTACGACCGGGATACCTTTTTCGCGAGCCGGGAGCAGTACACCGTAGGGGGCTTTCCCCATGAGGGTCTGCCGGTCTATCTTTCCTTCGCCCGTAATCACCAGGTCGGCCCCGTCGATGAGGCGCGAAAATTGCAGCGTCTCCAACACGGTTTCGATGCCCGGTTTCAGGGTGGCCTGGAGGAAGGCCAGGCAGGCAGCGCCTACTCCTCCGGCCGCTCCGGCTCCTTGGGTTTGGCTGATATCCCGATGCAACATGGATTCTACACAGGTGGCAAAACGCCTTAATCCGTTGTCGAGGGTAACGACATCGTGAGGGGTAGCCCCTTTTTGTGGGGCAAATATGTAGGCGGCCCCGCTGGGACCGAAGAGGGGATTGTCGACATCGCAGATGATGGTGAAGCGGCAACCGGCCACGCGAGGGTTCATGCCGCTGGTGTCGATTGTCGCCAGGTCGTTGAGCGATTTGCCGCCCGGTTTCAGTTCTGCACCCGCCGCGTCGAGAAACCGACAGCCCAGAGCCTCGAGCATCCCTTTGCCGGCATCGTTGGTGGCACTGCCGCCAATGCCCATCACCACGTGGCGGCACCCGCGGGTGCAGGCGTCGGCAATGAGCTGGCCCGTGCCGTAGGTGGTGGTGACGAGCGGGTTGCGCTCCTCCTGCGACAGAAGGGTGAGGCCGCTGGCCGAGGCCAGATCGATAATGGCCGTCGGCTCTCCGTGAGTGTGCACGATGCCGTATGCCGCTGGAATTTGCCGCATGAGCGGGTCGTTCACCAGGCAGTTGACATACTCTCCGCCCAGGGCCTCGACCAAAGTCTCCATCGTCCCCTCGCCGCCGTCGGCAACAGGTACCTTGATGACCTGAGCCTGGGGTAGTGTGAGACGGATGCCGGCCTCGATGGCGGCTGCCACCTGAGGGGCCGACAAGGAGTCTTTGAACGAGTCGGGAGCTACGACGATTTTTCTCATGGGGAGGTATGGCAAATGAGAGATGTGTCGGTCGGGTTATTTGATTTTCATAATCTTACGTATCGTTTGGGGAATGTCGGTGTTGTCGCCCACGGTAGCAAATCGGGTGGCTTCGCAGCCGATGGCATAGAAGGGCACGAAGCCGCCGGTGTGCGAGGTGCTGCTCCAGGCTACCCCGATTTTTTTATCGAGCAGGGCGATGGCTTGAGCCACCAACGGCTCGGTTCGGGCATACAGCGTGACCTCCTGCTCCTTGCTTTTTTGAATGACGGTGCGGTAGTAGCACTGCATGAGTGCGGCCTCTTCGCCGGCGTTGACCGGAATCTTTGTCCACAAACCGGTATGGTCGGCCAAGACCTTTCGGGCTTTCTCCCAGCTATCTACCTGGCCGTTCTTTTTCAACGACCGGAACAGGTCGGAGAGCGACTCTTTGGAGAGAGTCTGGTAGTTGACATATTCCCAGTAGAAGGGTCGCATATTGGTTTCGCCCATCGTCAGGCCTCCGGTTTCGTGGTCGGCAGTGACGATGATGAGGGTCTCGTCGGGGTGCTTCTTGTAAAATTCGTAGGCGATTCGCACACTGCGGTCAAACTCGGCCGTCTCGAAGATGGCGGTCGCCAGGTCGTCGGGGTGCGAGGCGTGGTCGATGCTGGCCCCCTCGATCATCATGAAAAATCCCTTTTTCCCTTTTTCGCGATAGAGTTTGTCGATGCCGGCCTGTACCATAAATTCCAGACCCATCGCTTCGGGTTTCCGCTCGAGAGCGTAGGGCAGCCACGAGCGCGAGGCGGTATCGGTGTCGAGCAGGAGCATCTTGTCGGCCTCCCGGTTGGCGTTGTAGCCGTCGATACCCCGGCATATGGTGTAACCCTTCTGGCGGTAGTAGTCGTAGAGCGAGGGTTGCGAGGGTGCATACGGTTGCTTCAGGGCGCTGCCGGCCAGAAAATCGAACTGGCTGTCGGCCCCTTCCTTGCCGATGAGGTAGGCCTCTTTACGCATTTGCGAAGCATAGAAGGCTGCCGGAGTAGCGTCGTCGATTTGTCCGCTGGTTACGAGCCCTATGGCATACCCTTTGTCGCGCAACTGTTTGGCGATAGAGGTGAGCGGTTTTTTGTCGGGCGAGATGCCTACGTGGTCGATGTTTGTCTTGTGTCCCGTGGCCAGAGCCGTGGCGGCAGCAGCCGAGCAGGTGATGAGGCTGTTGTTGGCGTGGGTTCTGACGGCCGAGTGCACGGGAAAGTCGAGAAAGGCAATCGACTCGTTGCCGGCCTTGTAGTTGCCGTGTTCGTAGTAGAGTTGGGTAGCCAGCACGTGCGAGAAGCTCATGCCGTCGCCTATGCAGAAAAAGATGTATTTGGGTGTTTTGGCCGAGAGTGAGGTCGAGCAAAGAGCGACCACCAGGGCTACAATCCAGAGTTGAACGGTTTTTTTCATGGGGTAACGGTTGTTTATGACAGGTTATTGTATGGAACATTCGAGGGTTTTGGGGCGGGCCATCGATTCGGTATAGACGTTGCCGAATCGGTCGGTCACTCTGATTTCGACGGTCGAGGTGGCACTCGAGGCGGTTGCCTTGAACATGTGGGCCGTGGTGCAGGTGACAAAGTCGGCCGTAGGTGTAGAGCCCACGTTCAGCCGTTTGGCTTCGTAGGATATGATGTGCAGCGGGTCTTTCGTCACGACCCGGGTGACTTCCAGCGGTTTTCCGTCTTCATACATTTCGACACTCCACTGCGGGTCGTAATCCCACACGTTGACGAGTATCTCGTTGTTGCTGTTGGATTGGGCATATATGTCGCTGTAATCCTCCATTTTGGCTTCGGTCGAGTTGGGCGCGAACTTGGCCGCCGTGATATGGCACTGGTTGAGGTCGTAGCTGCGGAACTGTTTCGACTCCTCTTCGCCGATGCCCTTGTATCGCCATTTCACCAGGTTGCCGTCGACGGTGAAAATCTTGTAGCCACCGGGCGATCCGTCCTTGCAGATGTGGTTGCCGGCATATCCGTTCTTCCCGGTCCACCACCAGGTAGCGCATATGGCGGCTATGTTGTGCTCGATGAGGCGGTCGCTGGGGGTGATGGTGTAGTTGATATGGGTATGGCCGGTAATGACGTGGGCGTTGGTAAACTCCTTGAGATAGTTTACGAGGGTGGTCCCGCCGCTCATCGATATGCTGCTGACTTGCGGCAGCGAGGTGGGATTGGCGTAGAGTTGGGCGTGCATGGCGACGAATACCGGCCGGCTCTTGTCGGTAATCGTGGCCAGGTCGTTTTTGAGCCAGATGAGCTGGTTTTCGGTCAGCTTTTTGTTGTAGTTGCGTTTGCCCACGGTACCCTCGCTGGCTCCGGTGTTGATATACTGGATGTTGTCGAGTACGATGTAATGGACATTTCCCAGATTGAACGAGTAGTAGGTAGGGCCGATGATGTCCTTGAAGGCCTGTTCGGCCAGCCAGTCATCGGCACAATAGGGGTCGTTGTCGTGATTGCCCGTACTGTGGAATAGGGGAATATCTACCGACTGGATGGTCGACAGGTAGTTGGAGAGGTCGTAGTGGTTGTCGTACCAATAGAGGTCCCAGGTCATGTCGCCCAACGTGAGGCCATATACCTTCTTTCCCTCGCCCCGGTACTTTTCGATCGAGGCTTTCAGGTCGGGGAGGAATTTCCCGGAGAATTGGGAGAGGTCGTTGTTGCGGTTGGCCAGGTGCATGTCGGCCAGAGCCAGGAGCACATGGTTGGTATTGTCGGTCGCCGTGAGCTTGAAGTCGTGTTGCTCTACAGAGTCGTCGCTTTTCAGCCGGTAGAAGAATTGGGGCCGGTTGTTGGCCTTGATGTCGACTTCGTAGTTGCCCGGTACGGAGATGAATACAAAGCCGCTCTCTTTGTCCGATGCGATGTAGTACCGCCCGTTTTCGTCGGTGAGGGTCACTTGTCGGCCGTCCGATACGGCTACGTCGGGCAACGGTTTGTCGCCGCAATATACTACCCCCTTGAGGGTCATGCCTGCGATGTCGGGGATATTGAAATCGACCTTCTTGTCGACGATCAGTCTGGTCTCGCCCAGCAGGCAGGAGTCTGCCTCGCGTTTGAGCCATAGGCTGTAGGTCGACGATACGATATTCCGGGGCATGACGATTCCTGCCCGGTTGGCGGTAACGTCGACAAGCGGCAGCGTGAACCGCAGGGAGTCTGCCGCCGGGGCAGCCAGGGTAAGGCTGTCCGACTGCAGGAAGCCCTCGCCTTGCATGACTACCGTACTGTCGGGCCAGGTGTGTATCTCGGCCTCGATGGCAAAGTCTTTAATCTCTATGCCACTCTCGATTGTGTCGGTCGCGGGTGCGGCAATCTCGGGCATATCCTCTTTTTCGGTGCAGTTGTGGAACAGCAGCGGCAGACCGGCGAGGAGAACAATCGGGACAATGGGGTTGAAACGGAGTCTCATGGCAGTCGCTTATTGGGGCAGGGCGACGATGGCATTGACTACCTCGCGCTCGCCTTCGTGGTCGAACTTCTTGTTGTCGTAGGGGTGGTTGATGATGCCCGTGTGGTTGTTCCACAGCGTGGCCGAGCCGCCTCCATCGAGGTTAAGGGCGTCGGTCATGCCCAGTTGCTGGGCCAGGTACGAGAGTTCGTCGATAGACATGCCGGCGGCTTTCCCCTTGAACCGGCCGTCGACAACCACCATCATCACCTGATGATCTTTCGTGATGCCGATAAAGGCCCGCGGGTGACGTTTGTAGAAGCCCTGCGGCACGTCGGAGCTGAAGGAGTTGCCACCCTTGGCACCCTGGGTGTTGTTGGTCTCGAAGGTCGGAGCCATTTGCCGTACGCCGTCTTTCAACAGCAATGGCCCGGCGGTAAGTATGTTTTTGTATCTCTTTTTCAGTTTCTTGGCCGAGATGGAGTCGAAGGGGTGAATCTCGATTCGGTTGTGGTCGGTCGTGATGGCACCGGTGGTGCGGAAGGCATCGGCCTGCGTCGTTTCGCCATAGACCTTGCCCTCGAGTTGGACGAAAGTCGAGGGGAGCCCCGTCTTGACATTGAAGTACCCCCCGTTTACGGCCACTTCTGCACCGCTCTTGCGAGCCAGGTCGCTGGTCATGGCGATGTGCGGAGCCTGTACGATTCGGGTTTTGTATTTGCGGGCATCGTATTTGATGATGGCAATCTGTTGAGGCGAGTCGAACAGTTGCAGGTTGGCACTCAGACATACGGCTCCGTGAGCCAAAGTGTCGGTTTGCCATTGGGCATGAGCAATAGTCAGTGAGTCTTGTTGCGTTTGAGCCTTTCCGCCCAAGGCGAAAAGCAGCAGTAGCACGGTCGAGAAAATAAGCTTAATGTGTTTCATCGGTGTAAAGTAATAGTATGATTTCAGGGGATAAAAGTATAAAAACTTCTTAACAAAAAAGTTTCATCCGACCGCTAACGCAAGTATTCCGGCCGGAATTTATGAAAAATTAAGGAGCGTTTCGGCGCTGTTTCAACGGGCCGCACGGTCGGCTTCGGTGTGGTGGAACGTGAGCCGTTTGCCCCGGCTTGTACCTGTAGGTTTGCCCTCGGCAAATACCTCGTTTCCGTTGACAAAGGTACGTTCGATGGTAGCCGGGAAGGTGTGGCCTTCGAAGGGCGACCATCCGCACTTCGACAGGATGTTGTCGCGCGTGACGGTATAGGGCTTGTGCGGGTCGACCACCACGACATCGGCATAGTAGCCGGGACGCAGGTGGCCCCGGCGGTCGATGCGGTAGAGCAGGGCCGGTGCATGGCACATCTTCTCTACCACCAGTTCGAGGGGGAACTCGCCCCGTTGTGCCAACTCGAGCATCACTTGCAGCGAGTGCTGTACGAGGGGGCCTCCCGAGGCCGCTTTGAGGCACGACCCCTGCTTCTCGCTCCACAGGTGCGGAGCGTGGTCGGTCGCTACCACGTCGAGCTTGCCGCTGCGCAGGGCTTCGAGCAGGGCTTTGCGGTCGCCGCAGGTTTTGACGGCCGGGTTCCATTTGATGCGGTTGCCATATTGGGCGTAGTCGTTGTCGTCGAACCACAAGTGGTGCACACACACTTCGCCGGTGATGCGCTTTTGTGCCAGTGGTGCCGTGTCGAGCAGCGACATTTCGCGGGCGGTCGAGAGGTGCAGCAGGTGCAGCCGGGTGCCGTATTGCGAAGCCAGTTCGGCGGCACGCGACGACGAGGCATAGCAGGCTTCGGCACTGCGTATGAGCGGGTGGAAGAAGATGGGCAGGTCGTTGCCGAACCGCTCGGTATAATATTTTTTATTGGCCTGGATGATGCTCTCCTCTTCGCAGTGTACGGCAATGAGGGCCGGTATCTCGGCAAAGATGCGGCGCAGAGTCTGCTCGTTGTCGACGAGCATGTTGCCGGTCGATGAGCCCATGAAGATCTTGACTCCGCAAACCTGCGTGAAATCGGTCTGCCGGAGCACCTCGAAGTTGTCGTTGGTAGCTCCGATGTAGAACGAGTAGTTGGCCGGCGATACCTGGGCGGCCCGTTCGTATTTCCATTCGAGGGCCTCGAGGGTCGTAGTCTGGGGCAGGGTGTTGGGCATGTCCATAAACGAGGTGACGCCACCGGCCACGGCAGCCACCGACTCGGTAGCGATTTCGGCCTTGTGGGTGAGACCCGGTTCCCTGAAGTGTACCTGGTCGTCGATAGCTCCGGGCAAAACCCATTTCCCCGTGGCATCGACTATGCGTTGGGCGGTACAGGCCTCCGCTTCGGGCAGTTCGCCCCGGATAATCGATTCGATACATTCACCGTCGATGACAATCGAGCCCACGAATTGCTCGCCATCGTTTACTATTGTTCCGTTTTTGATAATTGTTTTGCCCATGGCCGATAGATGTTTAAGGCGGTTCCTTATCCCGGTGGGGTTACCGCTTGGGGTATTTGCGGAACCAACTGTCTATTTTCAGTTTGATGACACCGAACACAGCCTCGCCGAAGATGCTGCTGTTCATTTTGCTTTCGCCCAGTACCCGGTTGATAAATATGATAGGCACCTCTTTGATGGAGAATCCACATTTGTAGGTGGTGAACTTCATCTCGATCTGGAAGGCATAGCCTTTGAACCGAATCGAGTCGAGGCCGATGGTCTCGAGTACCCGGCGACGGTAGCAGACAAAACCGGCGGTGGTGTCGTGTATCTTCATGCCGGTGATGAAGCGCACATATTTCGAGGCGAAGTAAGACATCATGACCCGGCCCATCGGCCAGTTCACGACATTTACCCCCGTCACGTACCGCGAGCCGATGGCCATATCGGCGCCGCCCGTCTTGCAGGCTGCCAACAGTTTCATCAAGTCTTGCGGGTTGTGCGAAAAGTCGGCATCCATCTCGAAGATATATTCGTATTTGCGGGCGATAGCCCATTTGAATCCCGCAATGTAGGCTGTGCCCAATCCCTGTTTGCCGGCACGCTCCATCAGGTGCAGGGCTCCGGGGAATTGCTTTTGCAGCGACCGCACGATTTCGGCGGTCCCGTCGGGCGAATTGTCGTCGATTACGAGGATATGGAACTGGCGGGGCAGTTCGAATACGGCATGGATGATGGCAGCGATGTTCTCCTTCTCGTTGTAGGTAGGAATGAGAACAATATTCTCTGATCTCGAAGACGCAGTGTGGTCCATATAACTCTCTGGTTTGGGTGTTTATCACAACTCATGCAGGCAGCCCGTGAGCCTCGCCCGCATTTTATCCATACAAATATAGTGAAAGGTGAGAGCAGAGGCAAACAAAAACGAAGTTTTTCGGTTTGCCTGTGCCGAGCCGCCTCCTATATTCTGGAAATATAGTGAAAGGTGAGAGTCGGGGCTATGGTATGGCACAGGGTGAAAACCCTTATCGAGGAGCGATGCCGTGGCGTTCGAAAGCCTGTCGATCTTCGTCGTCGAAGGGGAGATACTTCACGGGTACAGGTATGTTGCGCTCGCCCAGATAGTATCGTTTGTCCAGGTGGAACGAGGGACTCACGAGCGAGAGACTGTCGATGCGATAGTCGGTCTCGATGCCGCCGATAGACAGCAAGGTGTGGAATACGACCCGTGAGTCGAAGGGCGTTTTGTGCTGCTCGCGAGCCTGTTGGGTGTCGAGTGGGAACTGGCTGACATATTGGGGCGAGAACCACAAGACAAACGGAATGTGCAACTGATAGTAGGTGGGGATGGGCGAGGCATGCAGAAAGCGGTCGCGGTCGTCGTCGAGCAAATCTTCGCCATGGTCCGATAGGTAGAGCAGGGCCGAGGTCTTCCCCGTGCGGTCGAGCCGTTCGATCAGCTGGTCGAGTAACCAGTCGGTTGCCACAATCGAGTTGTCGTAGGCATTGATCATGGCCTGCCTGTCTTTCCGGTTGATTTCGTTGATGTAGTCGGGCGTAAAGCTGCGGTTCTCGGCCGTATAGCGTTCGCAATAG
Source organism: Barnesiella sp. An22 (assembly GCF_963931395.1). Classification (NCBI taxonomy): domain Bacteria; kingdom Pseudomonadati; phylum Bacteroidota; class Bacteroidia; order Bacteroidales; family Barnesiellaceae; genus Barnesiella; species Barnesiella sp. An22. The sequence continues at coordinate 3,211,372 of NZ_OZ007014.1, read as the reverse complement.
TTGAAGTGAGAGCCGTAGGTATGCAGCACGATGAGTTGCTTGGTGGGGCCGCTTTGGAGCAGCGAGTCGACCACGGGCAACAGGACATTGTCGTAGAGGTGAGTCTTGTTTTTGGGAGCCAGCAGGTAGAGGGTGCAGTCGGCTTCGTCGGCAAAGAAATCGGTAAACGAGCCGTTTCGCAACTGATTCGAGATGAACGCCGTGCGGAATCCGGCCTGCTTGAAGGCCGTGATGAGACTCTTCTGCCGATAAATCTGGTTGAAGTCGAGAGCGTCGGCCGGACTGAGCATGAGAGGTACGCTCTTGTGGGTAGCGTTGATTTGGGTCAGCACGTCGTCGAAGTGGATGACGTCGTGTCGGGCACTGAGCCGTGGGGTCGTGTTGCGCTCGTAGCCATAGAGCCCCCAGTTGCCGGCACGGGCCGTTTCGCCGATGACGAATATATAGACCTCGGGCATTTGCGGGGCGCGCGACGACGAGGCCCGGTAGTCGAAGTCTCGGGAGGTACGGTGGTAGTTCTTGGCCGCCTTCCAGCTGCTCACGGCAAATCGGGCATTGTTGAAGGCGTTGATGGGGTAGAGATTGTCGAGTCGGGCCCGGTGTGGAGCTTGTCGGTGTGCCGGGGTATAGATGAGCAGTCCTGCTCCCAGCAGGAGCATGGCCAGCATGAAGGCCCGTTTTTGGAAAAGGGGCGTGAGCGAGTCGGACCGGCGTATGGAGTAGACGGCCAGAGCCAGAGCCGGCAGATAGAGGATGAATACCCCCACGACAGCCGGGGCCAGCTTGTCGAGCAGTTCGAAGGCCTCGCCGCTATTGGTGGTAAACATGTTGAGGAACATGTCGGAGGCGATGATGGAGTTGCCGAAAAGATAAAGCAATACCAGTTGGAATGCCCCGATGAAGTGGAGCGGGAACAGCGCCCAGAAGGTAATGCCCGGTTTGCGCGAGAGGTTCAGCAACAGCAGGTAGAGAGCCCCCGGTATAAGTATGTAGACCACCTTGAACAGGAACGGCAGATGCTCGGTGAAACAGAGAAACAGGTTGGGCACCAGCATCACGGCCAGGAATATCCAGAAGATGCGCCGTTGTGTGAATAGTCGATTAAAATGCTTCATTGATGTTGAATAAAAATCCCGATTGTCCTTTCTTGCCAAATCCGTAGTCGAGTCGCAGGTTGACCCGGTTCTTGAACTCCCAGCGGTAGCCTATCCCGTAGTTGGGCAGGGTATGCCCCCAGTCGAAGCGTGAGAACGAGGGGAACACGTTGCCGGCACCCACCCACACGGCTATGCCGTTGCGGTGCCAGATGTGCTGCCTCAGTTCCAGCTGGGTTTCGATGAGGCACTTGTCGCGGTAGCGCCCTTCGTAGTATCCCCGCATGCGGGTCGAGCCGCCCAGCGAGGCGAGCATGTTCCAGGGCACATCGCCGTAGTTGAATTCGCCGTGCAGGTCGAAGGCGATGATGGCTCCCTCCCACGCCCGTTGGTAGTAGTCGAAGATGAAGGCGGTGCGGGTGAAGGGATGCTTGTTGCCGAAGATTCGGGGGAAGAAGCGTTGCCGCACGTTGAAGTAGACCCCGCGGGCCGCGTTGGGAATAAAGTCGCGGCTGTCGTAGGTGAGGGCCAATCCCGCACTGGTGCTGATGACTTCGCGGGGTTCGCCGTTGAGCAGAGCCGGTTTGGTAAAGTCGGAACCTTTCACCCAGTTGAATCCGGTGGTGATACCGCCGTACAGGTTGTTACAGAGGCGGGCCAGCCAGTCGATGCGCACGATGGTTTCGAGCCGGTTGTAGCTGCTCTTGTTGTCGTTGTTGTTGCCGTTGTCGTAACCGATTCCCCAGAAGTCGCTGGGGAAGGTATAGAGGTAGAAGTCGTAGTCGATGCGGTATTTGTTTTCGGGGAATATGTTGTTGCCCTTGACCCCGATGAGCAGGAAGCCCGTGGTGGTGGCGTCGCCGTAGATCGATACGTTGGAGAGTTGTGTGAGCGAGTCGTGTCGCATGCGATAGGTGCCCGAAGCTACGATACCCAGTCCCAGCTTGGTCGTCGAGGAGTAGTGCGGGCCGCCGATAATGCCGAAGTCGAATTTTTTGTCGGGGCGCGGTTCGTTGGATTCGTTGAAGTATTTCAAGACCTTCTGAAACAGATTCAGTTTCTGGGGAGCCGGTTGTGCCAGCAGACTGTCGGTCGAAGCTATTACGGCAATACTGTCGCTCTCGGCCATATTCTGGGCCATGATGGGCGATTGGCAGCTCCAAGCAAGGCCGCCGAGGGCAAGTAACACATATCGTACAAATAGTTTCATATTCTGGTTTAGTTCGTTTTCTCTCACGAGTTGGGCTGCAAATGTATATTATCTGCGATAAACAGCCTAATCGCTTTTGGTTCAACCTGTTAAGTTTTGTATAAATTTTCTTTTTGAAAAGATTACCGATTCAGCAATGCAATTAGCCCGCAGGAGAGGCTTTTCTTGAGAATAACAAATTACGGTTCAGAAGGTTCTGTTGTTGACACTATTTATAAAAAAAGTCTTTTCATTCCTGTGAAGCGACAGGCCGGGGGTGCCGATATTTTTTGTATTTTTGTGACAATACTCGTACAATTAAGATGCTTCAACAGAAATACGAATTATTTGTTGCAACTCTCGAATTGTACTACTTTTGCTGGACGAAACAAAATCAAAAAAATATGAGCATATTGAAATCGGGAAAGCCGGTGGGATTGGCCTGCGACCACGCCGGATACGAACTGAAACAAGTAGTCATGCAGGAATTGGATGCAAAGGGTATCGCCTATAAGGATTTCGGGACTTATTCGACCGACAGTTGCGACTATCCCGACTTTGCCCACCCCCTGGCCTTGGCGGTGGAGCAGGGCGAGTGCTATCCCGGCATTGCCATCTGCGGCAGCGGCAACGGCATAAACATGACGTTGAACAAACATCAGGGCATTCGTGCTGCTTTGTGCTGGACCGAGGAGATTGCCTCTCTGGCCCGTCAGCACAACGATGCCAACGTGCTGGTGATGCCGGGTCGTTTTATCTCGGCCGAACTGGGTCGTCGTCTGGTCGACATCTTCCTGAATACCGACTTCGAAGGTGGTCGTCATCAACGCCGTATCGACAAGATACCCGTAAAATAAGAGCAGCGCAAGACCGTAGCGGCTCTACCACTCGACCACGACCGATACGTCGCGGATGTCGCCGGGGATGGGGGGCTTCTCCTTCGTCACAATCAGTTTGCCTCCCGTCACGGTGGGAAACTGGCGTGTGATGGCTGCGATGATACGGCCGGCTACATGTTCGAGCAGCCGTGAGGGACGAGCCATCTCGTCGGCAATCACGCGGCAGATTTCGGCATAGTTGATCGTGTCGGTCAGTTCGTCCGAGGTCAGAGCCCGGGAGAAGTCGGTATAGAGCGTAGCCTCTACGCGGAAGTAGTTGCCCGCCTTCTGTTCTTGCGGCAGTACGCCGTGGAAGGCGTAGAAGCGCATGGAGCCAATGTGTATCGCTGTTTTCATGTGAGAGGATTATCTACCGCAAAGGTAGTGAATATTATTTAAAGAACAGACTGTTGGAGCCGATGGGGCCGAGCCTCGTCGGCTCTTGCCGTATCAGGCTGTTCCGCTTTACCCCATGAGGCGCCCGACACGGGCCGACGACAGTTTGTAGTAGACGATGCCCACGAGGTCGGCGATGAACCACCCGATGGGTATCGACCACCAGATGCCCGTGACACCCACCGCGGGCAGGGAGGCCAGGATGTAGGAGAGGGCTACCCGGGTGCCCAGCGAAAGCACGGTGAGGATGACCGACATGCCCGGCATCCGTACCGACCGATAGTAGCCGTAGAGCAGGAAGAGGATGCCGATGAGGGCGTAGAAGGCCCCCTCGATGCGCAGGTATTGGGCCCCGATGCGCAGGATTTCCACCTCGTCGGGCTTGACGAAGATGAGCATGAGGGGCTCGGCAAAGAGGAAGATGAGCAACGATACGGCCAGGGAGAAGAGGCAGGTGATGAGCAGGGCCTGCCGGATGCCCCGGCGGATGCGCTGCCGTTTGCGGGCTCCGAAGTTTTGGGCCACGAAGGTCGAGAAGGCGTTGCCGAACTCCTGCACAGGCATGTAGGCAAAGGCATCTATCTTCACGGCGGCGGCAAAGGCGGCCATCACCACGGTGCCGAAACTGTTGACCAGCCCCTGCACCATCAGGATGCCCAGATTCATCACCGACTGCTGCACGCAGGTGAGGGTGGAAAACTCGGTAATCTCTTTCAGGGTGGCCCGGTCGAGGTAGATTTCGTTGCGCCGTATCTTCAGCTCGGGCCGTTTGCGGTAGGTGTAGATGACGATTCCCAGAGCGGCCGCTCCCTGGGCGATGACGGTAGCCGCAGCCGCCCCCTCGATGCCCCAGTCGAGGGAGAGGATAAAGAAGAGGTCGAGCCCGATGTTGAGCACCACCGAGAGCGAGAGGAACCACAGCGGGGTGACCGAGTCGCCCACAGCCCTCAGCAGGGCGGCGTAGAAGTTGTAGATAAAGGTAAAGAGGATTCCCCAGAAGATAATCCACAGGTAGTCGCGCATGAGGGGGTAGACCTCGGCCGGTACCTGCAGAAACCGCAAGATGGGGTCGAGGGCCAGGAAGGCAGCCACATTGAGCACCACCGTGATGGCGAGTATCAGAACAAACGACACCCAGGTGCTGTGCCGCAGGGCCGACAGGCTGCCTCGCCCGTATTGCTGCGAGAATACGGTACTGCTGCCCAGCGACAACCCCAGCAGGATGGAGCAGAGGAAGACCATGAGCGTGTAGGCCGACCCGACGGCCGCCAGAGCCTCGGGGCCGACAAACTGCCCCACGATGAGGGTGTCGGCTATGTTGTAGCACTGCTGCAACAGGGCTCCCGCCATCATGGGGAGGGTAAACCGGAGCAGGGTGCCGGTAATGCCTCCTTGGGTAAGGTTCAGGTGCTGGTGTGACATACGCGGGCAATCAAGTGGTGCAAAGGTATAAAGAATAGCGCAGAGCTGTTTCGCCTGTCGGTGGAAATCCTTCGGTCTCGCTTGGTACCGCGACTTCGGAGGGGATCCTTCGTGTCGGGCCGACGCAAATATTATTACCTCATTTTTAGAATGATTATCAAACCCGGAGGATATATTTCGGGAGATTCTTTCTATTTTTGCACGAGATATAAAGACAGACTCTAACCTCGGCAAGCGTAACTCAATCGGTTTGCGTAGCCCGTGTGAACATAAAAACGAGACATAGATATGGCAAAGGATAATACTTTCTCGGGAATGGCGCACAATGCGCTTACGGCAGAGACTACGGTCGTAGGCAAGATTGTTTCGCAGAAGGACATTCGCATAGACGGCACGCTCGAAGGGCGGCTGGAGTGTCAGGGTAAAGTGGTAATCGGCGAAACCGGTCAGGTAATCGGCGACATCGTGGCCGTGAATGCCGAGGTCGTGGGCCGTGTCACAGGCAATGTGATGGTGGCCGAGATGCTGGTCTTGAAGGCCACTTCGTCGCTCGAGGGCGATGTGCAGGCCCGGCGCCTGGCCATAGAGCCGGGGGCGGTGCTGAACGGCAAGTGCACCATGCAGCCGCCGCTCGACGAGGGTGGCGAGGCTTGAGTCGCGGTGGCGGCCGGGGGCTGTGGGCTGTGGGCTTGAGAGCCGCGAGGTGAAGAGCCGGTCTGTAGGAGTAAGAATATGGAAAAGCAAGTAATACCCGTTTTGGAAATGAGTTGCGCCGTGTGCGCCGCTACGGTCGAGAAGACCGTGAGAGAGATGCCGGGGGTGGCCGAGGCTACGGTCAATTTCGCGGCCAACACCTTGCAGGTGGTTTACGATCCCAAGAAAATTTCGTTGAAAGAGATGCAGGCTGCCGTGCAGGCGGCGGGTTACGACCTGGTCATTTCGGATAATGCCGAGGCCGATGCCGCCGATGCCGAGCACCGGCACTATGTCGATATGAAACGCCGCACGTTGGGGGCCTGGCTCTTCGGTGTGCCGGTCATGGTGCTGTCGATGCTGTTTCACGAACCGTCGACGATATGGGTGTGGATATTGATGCTCCTCACCCTGCCGGTCCTCTATCTGGGCAGGTCGTTCTACATCTCGGGCTGGAAGGCTGCCCGACAGGGGCGGGCCAACATGGACACGTTGGTCATGCTCAGTACCTCGGTATCGTTTCTCTTCAGCCTGTTCAGTACGATTTATCCCCAATTCTGGGTGTCGCTGGGGCTGGTGCCTCACGTCTACTACGAGGCGGTGGCGATGATTATCGCCTTTGTGCTCACGGGCAAGTTGCTCGAGGCTCGGGCCAAGCAGAGCACTTCGGCCTCGATTCGGTCGCTCATGGGGCTGCAGCCCAAGACGGCCCGGCTGGTCGACGAGAACGGCGAGGAGCGCGATGTGCCCATCGGCATGCTGCGCCCCGGCAATCGGGTGAGTGTGCGCCCCGGCGAGAAGATTCCCGTCGATGGCGTGCTGCTCGAGGGGTCGTCGTATGTCGACGAGAGCATGATCAGCGGCGAGTCGGAGGCGGTGGCCAAGCAGCCCGGCGACCGGGTGCTGGCCGGTACCCTCAACCAGCGGGGGGCTTTCGTGCTGGATGTGCAGGCCTCGGGTGCCGATACGGTGCTGTCGCGCATGGTGCGCATGGTGCGTGAGGCGCAGGGTAGCAAGGCTCCCGTGCAGGGCATTGTCGACAAGGTGGCGGCTATCTTCGTGCCGGTGGTTATCGGCATCTCGATAGTGACCTTTGTCGTCTGGATTGCCGTGGCCGGTTGGGGCATGTTCCCCTATGCCCTGTTGAGTGCCGTCTCGGTACTGGTGATTGCCTGTCCGTGTGCCCTCGGCCTGGCTACTCCCACCGCTTTGACGGTGGGGATAGGCAAGGGGGCGCAACAACATATCCTTATTAAAGATGCCTTTGCCCTCGAAAACATGTGCCGGGTAAATGCCGTGGTGCTCGACAAGACGGGGACCCTCACCGAGGGGGCTCCCCAGGTGGTGGGCGAGAAGCTCTACCCCGATTTCGACCGCTACGCCCCGGTATTGCTGGCCGCCGAAATGAAGTCGGAGCACCCGTTGGCCCTGTCGCTGGCCGAGAACCTGCGACAGCGCGGATACAAGCCGGCCGAGCAGGTAGCCGACTTCGAAAGCCTTACGGGGCGCGGTGTGGTCTGCACCTGCGAGGGTATCCCCTTCTGGGCAGGCAACCAGGCCCTGGCCGAAGAGCGGCTGAAGGGGGTGGAGTTGCCCGAAGGGTATACCATCTACTTCGGGAACGACCGGGAGTTGCTGGCTGCCTTTGAGGTGAAAGATGCCTTGAAAGCGACTTCGCGCGAGGCGGTGGAGCAGTTGAAACGGTGCGGTATCGAGGTCTACATGCTCACCGGCGACAAGGAGTCGACCGCGGCCGAGGTGGCCCGGGCGGCTGGTATCGAGCACTATCGGTGGGGCGTGCTGCCCGACGACAAGGAGCGTTTCGTGGCCGAGTTGCAAAAGGCCGGCAAGTGCGTGGCCATGGTGGGCGACGGTATCAACGACTCGCAGGCTCTGGCTCGTGCCGATGTGAGCGTGGCTATGGGCAAGGGTACCGATGTGGCCATGGATGTGGCCATGGTGACCTTGATGAACTCCGACCTGTTGCTGTTGCCGCGGGCTGTGACTCTGTCGCGCAAGACGGTGCGCATCATTCGCGAGAACCTCTTCTGGGCCTTCGGCTACAACGTGGTGTGTATCCCGGTAGCTGCCGGGGTGCTCTATCCCATAGGAATATTGCTCACCCCCATGTGGGCGAGTGCGGCGATGGCCTTCAGTTCGGTGTCGGTTATCCTCAACAGCTTGCGATTGCGATAAGAAATAGATGTTTAATCTCAAAAAGATAGAATCATGATACAGGTAAAGACTTCGGCCAAATGTGCCGGTTGTGTAGCCAAGATTGGCGAAAAGTTGAATCAGTTTCTGACTCCCGAGCAGTGGAGCCTCGATTTGTCGAATCCCGATAAATTGCTGACCGTCAATGCCGACGTGCCGGCCGAGCGGGTAGTCGAGGCCGTGCGTGCCGCCGGTTTCAAAGCCGAGTTACGCTAAGGGCGTGGCGCAGATCATCACCCACTCGGGGTGGGTGCGGTACCACAGCCGGTAACCGCGTCGCGCCGGTGTGCGGCTCTCGGTGGCGGTAAATATCCCCTCCTTTTCGATAGTGTCGGGCGGGGTGAGGTGCAGGTGTTCGCGAAAGTCGATTTCGGTTTCGGGTATCGCCTTGAACAGCGCCTCCTTGGCCGACCAGCACAGGTGCAGCCACACGGTGTGCGTCTGGGCCGGGTCGGCGTGTGCCTGCAGTTCGGCATCGCCGAATACGCGTGTGGCCACGCGCTCTACCTGCACGCCTGTCCGCTCGATGTCTATCCCCACCGGCAGGGTGGGGTGCCACGCCACGGCCACCCATTGGCGGGTGTGCGAGATGGAGAGGTGCCCCGGGCGTCCCGGCAGATAGGGTTGCCCTTCTTCCGTATGGGCCACGAGGGCTCCGCGGGTAGCCTCCATGTGCTCGAGCAGCAGACGGGTGGCCGCCTGTTCGCAGAATCGTTTGGACGATAGTCCCTCTCCCGTCAGTCGCAGACGCTCCTCTTCGGGCAGAAGAGCTGCCAGTTCCGGCTCCGTTTCGGTGAGGTGCCACAAGGCAACGGTGGCTCCGGTGGGGGTCGATATGTAGTCGTAGAGCGGCATGGCTATCGGGCAGGGGTTTCTATGCTTTCGATGAGGTGGGCGATGTGGTCGGAGAGGTATCCGACGACGGGCGCGATGGAGTCGCTTTTACCCGGTTCGTCGAAGTAGACCGAGCCTCGCAGCAGGTACCGCACGCTGTCGGTCGCGATAAATTGCAGCGGCGTGGCGCTCTCGGCCGAGAGGTCGTAGAGGGTGGCGTAGATGTGCAGACTGTCGTTCTCGTAGGTACCGGCCTGTACGGCTTCGGGGCGGATGCTCTGGCGGTAGACCAGTTCGCGGCTTTCGTCGAGCAGTCGGTCCAGATTGCCCCGCAAGGGGTGGTAGCTGCAATAGAGGGTAGCCCGGTAGCGGGGGAACCGGATGTTGAGCCACTGTACCCCACCGTGATGGCGGGTCGTATCATGGTCGAGCGTCTCGACCGTCCCCTCGGGGACCTCGAACGAGAGGGCTGGCTCCAGCAGCGTGGTGCGCCGGTAGCTATCGGGATAGGGGTCGATACGGAAGTAGCCGTCGGGTTTGGGAGTATACTGGCGGCGGCATGAGTAGCCGGCCGATCCGGCCACGAGACAGAGCAGCGCGTAGAGAGCCAGTCGATAGGGTCGTATGCGAAGGGTCGGCTTCATGGGGTCGCAGGGGTTATTCTTCGGTTTTGGCAGGGTCGATTTTTACCTTCACCTTGCCGATGCGTCGTTTGTCGAGCTCGAGTACCAGGAAGCTGCAACGGCCGTAGTCGATTTGCTCCTTCACCTTGGGGAAATCCTCCTTGATGTCGAGAATCAGCCCGGCCAGGGTTTCGGCGTCCTCGGCCTTGTCGCCGAACTCGCTCTCGTCGAGTCCCGTGATTTTGTAGAAGTCGTTCAGCAGGGTTTTCCCCTCGAAGATGTAGGTGTTGTCGTCGAGCTTGACGTAGTTCTTCTCCTCCTCGTCGTACTCGTCGCTAATGTCGCCCACAATCTCTTCGAGAATATCTTCCATCGTGACGATACCCGATGTGCCGCCGAATTCGTCGACGACGATGGCCATGTGGATTTTTTTCGTGCGGAACTCCTCCAGCAGGTCGTCGATCATCTTGGTCTCGGGCACGAAGTAGGCCCGGCGCATGAGCTTGCGCCAGTTGAACGAGGCATCCTGCCCGATGTAGGGCAAGAGGTCCTTGCTGTATATGATGCCCTTGATGTCGTCTTCGGTGGTGTCGTAGACGGGCAGCCGCGAGTAGCCGGTCTCGATGACGAGGTCGAGCAGCTCCTTGAAGTCGGTACGTATCTCTACGTCGGTAATGTCGACGCGGGCCGTCATCACCTCCTGCACGGTTTTGCCGCCGAATTTGATGATGCCCTCGAGCATCTCCTTCTCGTCATTCGCCTCGACCTGAGTCATCTCGAGAGCCTGCGAGAGTTCGTTCATCGAGATGTTGGCACTCTTCTTCACCATGTGCTTGTTGACGATGTGGGTCGTGTTGACCAGCAAGTTGGCCAGCGGAGAGAAAATCTTCTCCAGTACCGACAGCCCCCGGCAACTGCGTCGCACCCAGTTGACCGGCTTCTGATTGGCATAGAACTTGGGCATCACCTCGCCGAAGAGCAGCAGCAGGAAGGTGAGCAGAATCGTCTGGAAGATGAAATCCAGTACGTCGCTGTGGAAATGAAGAATATCTGAAAAGAAGAAGTTGCAGAGAATAACGATGGCCACATTGACCAGGTTGTTTGAGATAAGTATCGTAGCCAGCAGATACTCGGGACGGGAAAGCAGCTTTTTGACCAGGGCGTTGGTCGTAGACTCGTCGTTGTCAAACTCGTGAAGCTCTTCGGACGAGAGCGAGAAGTAGGCTATTTCGGAAGCTGAAACAAAAGCAGAGACACACAATAACAATCCTGCCAGGATGATAGCCAGAATGGCACCGCCCGAAGGGGAGGTCACTTCGATGGCAGAGAAAACCGATAAATACGAATCTGGGTCCAAGAAAAATGAGTATTAGTTAAACAATAGGCTTGCCTCTCCCGATGCCGGGTTGGCAACTCCTCGTGCCGGTTCAGACCGGCACGAGGAGCGTAGCCCGTTAATTGCCTGCAAAATTACAACAATCTATCAGAACGGCAAATCGTCGTCGGCACTATTTCCGCCAAGCGGTGCATTTCCCGGGTTGGCCGGAGCCTGGTAGCTTTGCGGTTGAGCCTGAGGCTGTGCGGCCGGAGTCGGTGCTGCGGTTGCCTGGCTGTCGCGACGGCCCAGCAGCTCCATGTTGTCGACATAGATTTCGGTGGTGTAGCGGCGAATCTTGTTCTGGTCTTCCCACGAGCGGGTACGAATCTTTCCCTCGATATAGAGTTGAGTGCCTTTGCGCACATACTTCTCGGCCACTTCGGCCAGGCCGCGCCAGGCCACGATGTTGTGCCACTCGGTTTTATCGGGTATCTGCACCCCGCTTTGGGTGGTATATCCGCGTTCGGTGGTTGCCAGGGTGAAGTTGGCCACGCACACGTTGTTTTCGATGTATCGCACGTCGGGGTCTTTCCCCACGTTACCTATCAGAATGACTTTGTTTACAGACATATTGTTGAGTTGTTGGTGGTATAATCTTTTTCAAAAATAGAGCGTTCACTTGAACTTTATGCCGAACCGCATCCTATCTTCGTGTAACAAAGATAGAGAAAAAAGCGAGCCGATGCAAGTGGCGCTTGAGTTTTCGTGCAGGAGCAATCGACAAAAAAGGACTCCCTTGATTTCAAGGAAGTCCCTCATGTAAAAAAATACAGGAATGTGTCGTTTTTAACGACGGAACGGTTCTTGTTTTGTGATGGAGATCCTCTCTGTCTTGATGTGCGTGTAAAGGCTGCTCGAGCCCCCTTGCGCTCTCACGGCTGCTTTCTGGACTTGAATTTCGATATTCCTATATCGGGCATTCGCCCGAAAACAAGCCGCATGATGTTTCATGCCTTTACAAAGAGTATTCCTGTATTTATGTCCCCTTTTTTAGTTTTGTACTTTTGTTTTTTTGAACCGTGTAACCATACAAAATACAACTCAAAGATAGGACGATAAAAGCAGCCCGGCAACTGTGCGGTAGGTGGCTTTTGAGATAAGAGGCCCGATTGTTGGATAAGAGGTGAAAAATCGGGATTAACAGGTTTGTTTTTAAAAATGGTAAACGTGTCGGAAAAAAGTAGTACCTTTGTTTCTTGCAAAATGGTTGATGCTCGATATTGTCAAAGGGGGGCCCTTTCTACTCTCGTGGATGTGGTAAAATGCTGTCTCCGATTAGGCATAGCCCGCGAATGATTTATACCTTTTGAGCCTTGACTGTTGTTTATAGAATAAGTGATTGACCCATGAAAATAATACAGTTTTGGCGATTGGCCCCTTGGTTTTTGTGCGGGATATTGGTGGGTAGTGGCTGTACCTCTCGACAGTCCGAGACCGTATCGCTCGATGCCATTAACCAGACGATAGCCGATTCGCTGAAGAGACACAATATTTCGTTTGTCGTTCAGGCCATCAACCAGGGAAAACGCGAGGCGCGCGACAGCGACGAGTATTATAACTTTGTGACACAGGATATTGTACGCCATTTCTATACGGGGCGTCCCGACTCGGTATTGCTCAATACCGACAGCGTGCTGCACTATTTGTCGGGGAAACCCTTTTCGGACTTCCGTAACCGATTGATGGTCAAATGTATGCAGGCCAAGGGTATCTATTACACCCAGTTTGTGTTCAATGCCGACTCGATGCTCTTCTATCAGAAAGAGGCCTGTCGCTATGCCGAGCAGGGTGATGAGGAGTCGGAGAAGCTGTTGTGCTATGCCAACTTGGCCGATGCCTACAAGTTTGGAGGCGATTTGTCGATGAGTGCCATGACCTACCGGCAAGCCATTGCTCTGGCCGACTCCATTCAGGCCGATACGGCCAGCTATATTCCGCTGTACAGTGGTTTGGCTGCGACCTATACGACCCTGCGCGATTTTGAGCAAAGTCGAATCTGGTGGGAGAAGTGCGGCCGGTTGTGGCCCCTGATGACGGTTTACGACCGGTTCAACTACTTGAACAGCCTGGGTAACGACTATTTCTATCAAAAGGATTATCCGCAGGCGCTGGAGACCTTTTTGCGGCTCGATACTTTTCTGCTCGACTATCCCGATATGGAGTGGGAGCGCCACTTCTGTCAAGCCAACCTGTCGGACATCTACCTGAAGCTGCATCAGCCCGAGCAGGCTCGCCCGCTCATTGCCGAGAATCTGGCGTTTTTCGGGGCAAGCGGACACAACGAGATGGTGATGTCGCACCTGCGCACCCAGCAGATGGAACTGGCTTTGCAGGACGGCGATTTCGCCCTGGCCGACGAGCTGGTGGCCCGATACCCTTATCGGGACGAACTGCGGTCGGAGCAGGGATTGCTGCGGCTCGATTTCCTGCGGCGGTTTTCAGAGGCCCGGCACGATTGGAAGCGGGCATTCGAATACAGTCAGACCTATACCTCCCTCTCCGATTCGCTGCGCAGCGAGCGGGTGCGCATGAAGATAGCCGAGAACCGCATGCGCTACGAGCGCGATGCCACCATCCTGAATCAATACCTGGTCATCAGCGACAAGGAGGCCGAACTGATGCGCACCTATGCCCTGCTGGGCGGGGTGACGGTCGTTGTGCTGGTGTTGCTTCTCTTCTATGTCTACCGGCGCAAGCGGGTGAAACAGCGGGAGGAGCAGATGATGCGACGCATCGTGACCATGAAGATGGAGAATGCCCGCAACCGCATCACGCCGCACTTCATCTACAATGCTCTCAACCACGAGTTGCTGGCCCGGCAGGAGGGGCGCCCTTCGTCGCTGGGGGTCCTGGTCGACATGCTCCGCCAGGGGCAGTCGCTGGCGAGTGCCTTCATCACGACGCTGCGCGAGGAGCTCGATTTTATCAACCTCTATGTAGCTGTCGAGGGCGAGTCGCTGGGCGAAAATTTTGATTATCAGGTAAAGGTAGCCGATGGAATTGCGCTGGATGCCGTGCAGTTGCCCTCGATGATGGTGCAGATTTTCGTGGAGAATGCCATTAAGCACGGCTTGAAGAAACTGCCCCACGATGCCGCCAAACGGTTGACGGTACAGGTCGACCGCCACGACGGAGCCATCCGCATCGAGGTGCTCAACAACGGGCCGTTGCCCGTCGTGCAGCGTAGCGGCGACAAGGTCCAAGTGGGCTTGCGGGTCGTTGCCCAGATTATTCAGTTGCTCAACACCCGCAACAAGCGGCCGATGAGTTTTGAGTTGAGCGGCTGTCACACTCCCGAGGGTGAAGAGGGGTGTCGAGCCCAGCTGATTATCCCCGACGGCTATAACTTCGATATAAACGATTGATATGGAAAACAGAATTGATACCGTAATCGTCGACGACGACAACCCGTCGATACGGCTCTTGGCCGACCGGCTGAAAGCCTACCCCGATGTGCGGGTGGTAGCTACGGCCGGTAACGGCGAGGAGGGTTGGAATACGGTCTTGAGGTATAAACCCGACCTGCTCTTTCTCGATGTGGAGCTCTCCGACACGTCGGGGCTGGAGTTCCTGTCGTCGCTCGACAGGCATATCGACTGGGATATGAAGGTGGTATTTTATACCTCGTACGAGAAATACCTGTTGCCGGCTCTGCGGTTGCCGGCTTTCGATTATTTGCTCAAGCCGGTGAGCGACAGTGAACTGTCGCTGATTATGGACCGTTACTACCTGTTGCGCGACGAGTCTCGCCGGATGGTTGTCCCGCCTTCGATACCGTCGCCGTCGCCGATGCAGTCGATACTGATTACCACCATTACCAACGACAAGCTCATTGTGCGGGCCGAGAATATCGGCTTTTTCAAATACGATTCGGAGCGCAAGTTGTGGAAGGTAATCCTGAACAATCTGCAGCACTTTATTCTGAAACACCAGACCACGGCCGATACGATTCTGAATTACGCTCCCGAGTTTATCCAGATTCACAAGTCGTATATCATCAATATCAATTACCTGTATATGATTTCGGAGAACAGCTGCACGTTGTTGCCTCCGTTCAACAAGGTGTCGGAGCTCCGGGTGAGCAAGGTCTACAAAAAGAAATTGCTGGACCGGTTTTACGATTTGTAAACCAGCCCAGCAATAGCTCTTCGGAGGGATGTGCCTATTTCGAGGCTTTCAATCCCCGAACGACGGCAGCCGAAAATCCGGCGGCCTCCATTTCGTTAAGTCCTTTGATGGTGATGCCGCCGGGTGTGGTCACGCGGTCTATCTCCACTTCGGGGTGGTTGCCGGTATCGAGCAGCAGTTCGGCGGCCCCTTTGACGGTCTGTTCTACGACCAGTTGGGCATCTTGAGGACGGAATCCCATCTCTATGCCCCCCTCGATGGCAGCCCGTATGTAGCGCATGGCAAAGGCTGTGCCGCAAGAGCAGAGCGCTGTGCCGGCCTCCATGAGGCTCTCGTCGACGAGAAGGCTCTTGCCCAGGCTGTCGAGCATCGTCTTGATGACGTCTACCTGCTCGGGTGTGGCGTTGTAGGGGGTGAAGAGGGTCATGCTCTGCCGGATAGCCACGGCCGTGTTGGGCATCACCCGGAAGATGGCGGGGATGGCATCGCCCGAAGCGAAGAGAGCGGCCAGGCGTTCGATAGTGGCGCCGGCTACAATCGAGACAATCATCTGGCGGGGCAGGTCGAGCTCCTTGCGAATGTCGATGGCCACGCTGTCGAGAACCCAAGGCTTCACGGCCAGGACGATGATGTCGGCATCCTTCACGGCGGCCTTGTTGTCGGTGGTGGTGTGAATCGAGGCAATCTCGCCCTGAATCGTTTCCAGTTTCTCTTTACCCCGGTTGCTCACTGTAATGTCGTCCGGGTTTACGAAAGTGCTTTTGGTCAGTCCGCGGGCTATGGCTCCACCCATATTCCCGCATCCTATAATCGTTATTTTCATGGAAGTATGTTTTTAAGTTTACCGATAAAACAATCGGCTTGTTCTTGCGATAGCGACAGAGGCGGCAGCAATCGTATCACGTTCGTGCCCGAGGCTCCGGTAAATACGTGCTGCTCGAACAGCAGTTTGTGGCGCAGCTCCTTGACGGGCTGGTCGAACTCGAGCCCGATCATCAACCCCTTGCCCCGCACCTCCTTGATTTGAGGAATCTCCCGGAGCCGGTCGATGAGGTATTGCCCCACGCGGGCCGCGTTGTCGACGAGGTGTTCGTCGCGCATCACGTCGAGCACGGCACAGGCAGCGGCGCAGGCCAGGTGGTTGCCGCCGAAGGTGGTGCCCAGCATCCCGTATACGGGGGTGAACTGGGGGCTGATGAGGACTCCCCCGATGGGGAATCCGTTGCCCATGCCCTTGGCCATGGTGATGAGGTCGGGGCGTATGCCGGCATGCTGGTGGGCAAAGAACTTGCCCGTGCGGCCGTAGCCTGACTGTACTTCGTCGACGATGAGCACGACTCCGTGGCGGGTGCAGGCCTCGCGCAGGTCGCGCAGGAACTGCGCGTCGGGTACCTGAATGCCGCCCACGCCCTGTATGCCCTCGATGATGACGGCGCAGACGTCGCCGGCGGCCATCTCCTGCTCGACACGAGCCATGTCGTTGAGGGGGAGGAAAGCCACCTCGAAGGTGTCGTTGATGGGGGCGACGATGCGGGGGTTGTCGGTCACCTTGACTGCGGCCGAGGTACGGCCGTGGAAGGAGTGGGCAAAGGCGATGACCTTCTTCTTGCCGGTGTGGAACGAGGCCAGTTTCAGCGCGTTTTCGTTGGCCTCGGCCCCCGAGTTGATGAGGAAGAGGGCATAGTCGTCATACCCCGACAGGGCGCCCAGCTTGTCGGCCAGTTGCTGTTGCAGGCTGTTGATAACCGAGTTGGAGTAGAAGACGAGCTTCTGGGCCTGCTCGGTAATGCGTTTCACGTAGCAGGGGTGCGAGTGGCCTATGGAGATGACGGCGTGACCCCCGTAGAGGTCGAGGTACTCGGTGCCCTGCGTGTCGTAGGTGTAGCACCCTTTCCCGGCTACGATTTCCAGGTCGAACAGCGGATATACGTCAAATAGTTTCATAACAGTTTCCAGCTTAAAAAGCCGAAGGCTTCAACTGCAGCCCCACCCGTTCGTGCAGGCCGAACAGCAGGTTCATGTTGTGTACGGCTTGTCCCGAGGCTCCTTTCAACAGGTTGTCGATGACCGAGACGATGAGCAGTTTGCCGTCGTGCTTCTCGAGATAGAGGAGGCACTTGTTGGTGTTGACCACCTGCTTCAGGTCGGGCATCCGGTCGGTGAGGAAGGTGAAGTTATGATCGTCGTAGTAGGTGTTGTACAGCTCCTTCAGCAGCTCCAGCTCGACGGGGCAGTCGAGGTAGAGCGTGGCAAAGATGCCCCGCGAGAAGTTACCCCTGACGGGGATGAAGTTGATGGGGGCCGAGAAGCTGTTCTGCAACTTCGAGAGGCTCTGCCGTATCTCGGACAGGTGCTGGTGGTTGAACGGCTTGTAGATGGAGATGTTGTCGTTGCGCCAGCTGAAGTGGCTGGTGGGCGAGGGCTTCTGCCCCGCGCCGGTCGAGCCGGTGATGGCGTGCACGTGTATCTCGCTGTTGAGCAGCAGGTTCTTGGCCAGCGGTAGCAGCGCCAGTTGAATGGCCGTGGCGAAGCAACCCGGGTTGGCCACATGCTTGGAGCGGATGATGTACTTGCGGTTCAGCTCGGGCAGCCCGTAGACGAAGTCGTTGTCGGGGGCATCGAGCCGATAGTCGGCCGAGAGGTCGATGATGCGCAGCTCGTCGGGCAGCTTGTGGCTCTCCATGAACTTGCGGGTGTCGCCGTGTGCCGTGCAGAAGAAGAGCAGGTCTATTTCGTCGAAGGGCATCTCGCGGGTAAAGACAAGGTCGGTCTCGCCGAACAGTCCGGTGTGAACGTCGGTCACTCGGTTTCCGGCGTTGCTTTCGCTGTGTATGAACACAATCTCTACATCGGGGTGGTTGATCAACAATCTTATCAATTCGCCGGCGGTATACCCTGCGCCGCCTATAATACCTACTTTAATCATAACGATGGGGTTGACAGTTTTGATTTTCGGACTCTAATCTACGATTTATTTTTTGTTTTTATTTTGTATGGAATAGAAAATTTTCATCTGGTTGCCCAAAATTTTGGTGAAGCCCTTCACATCGTCGGCACTCCAGGCCTTGTTCACCTCGCCGTATTCGCCGAAGTCCGACTTCATCAGGTCATAGTCGCTCTCGATGCCCACCAGCACGTAGCGGTAGGGGTGCAACTCGATGATTACGCGGCCGGTGACGTTGTGCTGCGAGCTGTCGAGGAAGGCCTCGATGTCGCGCATGACCGGCTCGAGGTACTGGGCCTCGTGCAGGAACATGCCGTACCACGTGGCTACCTGGTCTTTCCAGTATTGCTGCCACTTGGTGAGGGTATGCTTCTCGAGCATCTTGTGGGCGGCGATGATGAGCATGGGGGCGGCGGCTTCGAATCCCACCCGTCCCTTGATGCCGATGATGGTGTCGCCTATGTGCATGTCGCGGCCTATGGCATAGGGCGAGGCGATGGCTTCGAGGGCCTGTATGGCCTTCACCTTGTCGTCGTAGGCCTGCCCGTCGATGGCGGCAATCTCGCCCTTCACGAAGTCGAGTGTGATGGTGCGGCTCTGCGTGGCCGTCATCTGCGAGGGGTAGGCCTCCTCGGGCAACGTCTGATTGCTCTTGAGGGTCTCCTTGCCGCCGATGCTGGTGCCCCACAACCCTTTGTTTATCGAGTATTCCATCTTCTTGAAGTCGGCCGTGTAGCCGTGCTTCTTGAGGTATTCGATTTCGTATTCGCGGGTGAGGGTCATGTCGCGGGTGGGGGTGATGATGCCGATTTCGGGGGCCAGAATCTGGAACGTAAGGTCGAACCGCACCTGGTCGTTACCGGCACCGGTGCTGCCGTGGGCCACGTAGTCGGCCCCGATCTCCTTGGCATAGTTGATGATGGCGATGGCCTGGAAAGTACGTTCGGAACTTACCGAGATGGGGTAGGTGCCGTTGCGCAGCACATTCCCGAACACCATGTATTTGATGCTCTTCTGGTAATACTCCTGGGTGATGTCGAGCGTAGCGTGCTTGACGGCGCCCAGTCGGTAGGCTCGCTCTTCGATCGATTTCAACTCTTCGGGACCGAAACCGCCGGTGTTGGCAATGGCGGTATAGACGTCATACCCGCACTCCTGCGACAGGTATTTTACACAAAAGGAGGTGTCGAGACCTCCGCTAAAAGCCAATACTACTTTCTTGTTAGCCATGATATGCAGTTATTTTTGAGGTTGATTGTCGTTGTTTTCGTGTTCGTGGGGGTCGTAGAGCATGCCGGTGCAGAGGCACATGCGGCGGTTGTTGCGCTGCAGGATGTCGAAGTTGACGCAGCTCTCGCACCCTTTCCAGAAGGCGGGGTCGTCGGTGAGCGAGGCAAATGCCACGGGGCGGTAGCCCAGTTCGTTGTTGATTTTCATCACGGCCTCGCCGGTGGTGAGTCCGAATATTTTGGCTTCGGGGAATCGCTCACGCGACAGCTCGAAGGCTTTGCGTTTGATGCGTTTGGCCAGGCCGTGACCGCGATAGGCGTCGACGACGATGAGGCCCGAGTTGGCCACGAATTGCTTGTTGCTCCAGCTCTCGATGTAGCAGAAGCCGGCAAACTTGTCGCCGTCGAGCGCGATGATGGCCTTGCGCTCGAGCATCTTCTGTTTTACATATTCGGGAGACCGTTTGGCAATACCGGTTCCTCTTATCTTGGCTGCTTTCTCGATGGTGTCGAGGATGGTGTCGACGTAGGGGATATGTCTTTCGTCGGCAACGATGACTTTGATTTCTTCTTCCATAATGTGTTTGTCCTCTTCTCCTTAAGAGGGGGTTATAGCGTCGTAGAATTTGTGTGGTTACTTGTGCAGGTCGGGCATGAAGGGCGAGAGCGCCAACATGGCTTGCTGGTGGTTGATGTTCTCTTCGAGAATCACCAGCACCGTGTCGTCACCGGCGATGGTGCCCAACACTTCGGGCGGCGTGTTGCTGTCGATGTCGTAGGCCAGACTGCCGGCATATCCGGGTCGGGTCTTGATGACAGCCAGGTTGCCCGAGAAGTTGATGGAGATGAAGCTCCCCGAGACTGGGCGTTCGGAGTTGTCGGCCAGCTTCTCCTGCATGAGTTTCCCTACGTTCCCGATTTCGGGCATGATGTAGACGTAGGAGCCGTCGCTGCCGGGAACCTTGGCGATGCGCAGTTGCTTCAAGTCGCGCGAGAGGGTGGCTTGGGTCAGGTCGAAGCCCGATTCATGCAGACGTTGCAGAATTTCGTCCTGGCTTTTTACCCTCGAGTGGATGATGATTTCTCGTATTGCTTGTAGACGAGCAGCTTTATTTTTCATAATGCGAATTTTACTGTTGAATAATTATGCGACAAATATAACTAAAAAATAGAATAATGGAATAAAATTTGTATATTTTTTACAGTATAGGGCGAAATTTAAACTCTAACTGCATGCTTATGCAATAAAACAGCCTTTGAGCCTGCCGGTCGGTCGGGTGTGGCTCGGATGTGGGGAGAAGAGGAGAAATTTTTTCGACGCTATAACCCCCTCCCTTGCACCTTTGCCTCCCGTGAGTTGTCCGGGCTGTGTCATGCAAAAGGGTGCGCTCGATTGGAGAACCGGAACGCACCCTTGTATTGCCTGTTAGAGTAGGGGTTTCACCCCCTGCTGTAATTTACAGGTTCAATATCGAGGCAAACTCGGGTGCGGTGCCGACGGCCGAGCAGTCGGTCGAGCAGGGTACGATGGTGGCATAGCCGCGGTCGAGCCAATACTCGTCGGTATCGGTGGCATCGGGTTCGTTGTTTTTGAAGGTGCCGGTGAGCCAGAAGTATTCCCGGCCGTGCGGGTCGACGCGGCAGTCATACTCTTCGGTCCAGTATCCCTGGGCGGCCCGGCACAGCTTCACGCCGTTGAGTTGCGGCCGGTTGGGTATGTTCACGTTGAGCCCGATATCCTGCGGCCATTGCTTGGTGGCGAGTGCCTTCCGGCAGATGTCGACCACGAGGTTGCGGCACGGTGCAAAGTCGGCATCGGCCTTGTGGTTGCAGAGTGAGAAACCTATGGAGGGGATGTGCAGCAGCGCTCCCTCGAACACGGCACCCATGGTGCCCGAGTAGACCACGCTTACGCCCGAGTTGGAGCCGTGGTTGATGCCCGAGACGATGAGGTCGGGGCGACGGTCGAACAGAATATTCATCGACAGTTTTATGCAGTCGACGGGCGTACCGTTGGTGCTGATCTGGCAGAAGCCCTCCTGCTCGTCGATTACCTTCATGCGCAGGGGCACGGTGACCGTGATGGCCGAGCTCTGTCCCGAGCGGGGGCCGTCGGGGGCCACCACTACGATGTCGCCCAGCGGTTTCAGAAATTGGGCGACCTGCTGCAATCCCCTGGCCTGGATGCCGTCATCGTTAGTGATGAGGATGAGCGGTCGCTGAGAATGAATTATTTTTTTCATATCATGCGGAAATCTGTTTAATGATGCAAAAGTAATGAATAAAAATCTTAATCTTTTATATTTTAACGGATAATATGGAGTCCTAAAATAGGTAAAAGAGGCGGCCGTTTCTGGTGGAAGTCTCTGAAAAAAAGTGTATCTTTACGCAGAAAAACAGCGAAGTGGCTGTTGTGTTTATCAACAAAAGGGGCCACTTATCAACAATTGGACTATTTTCGAGTACACCGGAGTGCGTAATGTGGATGAAAAGATATTCCTTTGTATAGTGAAAAAATAACAGTATGGGTAAAATTATCGCTATTGCAAATCAAAAAGGGGGCGTCGGGAAGACGACGACTTCGATCAATTTGGCTACCTCTCTGGCTGTTTTGGAAAAGAAGGTTTTGCTCCTCGATGCCGATCCTCAGGCCAATGCCTCGTCGGGTCTGGGCATAGACCCGCAACAGGTGAAATCGTCGATCTACGAGTGTCTGGTAGGACAGGCCTCGATTAAGGATTCGGTGGTAGATACCTGTGTCGACGGGCTTAACCTGGTAGCTTCGCATATCGACTTGGTGGGTGCCGAGCTGGAACTGATGAATATGAGAAACCGCGAACGGGTGTTGGCGCAGGCGCTCAACGAAGTGCGCGACGACTACGACTACATATTGATCGACTGCTCGCCCTCGTTGGGACTGATTACGGTCAATGCCCTCACCGCGGCCGATTCTGTTATTATCCCCGTACAGGCCGAATATTTCGCGCTGGAGGGGATTAGCAAATTGTTGAATACGATTAAGATAATCAAATCGAAACTGAACCCGAAGCTCGAAATCGAGGGCTTTCTGCTCACGATGTACGACTCGCGTTTGAGACTGGCCAACCAGATTTACGAAGAGCTGAAAGGCCACTTCGGCAGTCTGGTGTTCAATACGGTAATCCAACGGAACATCCGTTTGAGCGAGGCCCCCAGTCACGGCCTGCCGGCGTTGCTCTACGACTGCGAGTCGCGGGGTAGCGTCAACCACATGGAGCTGGCCAAAGAGTTGATTACCAAGAATCGATAGATAGTAGAAAAGAAGGAGAACAAAGATATGTCAGCACCTAAAAGAAGTGCATTGGGTAGAGGACTGGATGCCCTGATTTCGATGGACAACATCGTTACCAGCGGTACCTCCTCGATTCATGAAGTAGAGTTGTCGCGGATTGTGCCCAACCCCGACCAGCCCCGGCGCGAGTTTGACCAGGAGGCGCTCGAGGAGTTGGCGGCTTCGATTCGCGAGTTGGGCATCATACAGCCCATTTCGCTCCGACAGTTGGAGGGCGGCGACTACCAGATAATTGCCGGTGAACGCCGTTACCGCGCTGCCCAGATGGCCGGGCTCGACACGATTCCCGCCTATGTGCGTACGGCCGAGGACGAGACCCTCATGGAGATGGCTCTCATCGAGAACATCCAGCGCGAAGACTTGAACGCGATTGAAATCGCCCTGGCCTTCCAGAAGCTCATCGAGCTCTATCAGCTCACGCAAGAGAAGCTGAGCGAGCGGGTGGGCAAGAAACGGACCACCATAGCCAACTACCTGCGGCTGTTGAAACTCCCGGCCGAGGTACAGATAGGCCTGCGCGACAAGCGCATCGACATGGGTCACGCCCGGGCTCTGCTCTCGGTCTCCGACCCGGCCCTGCAGCTCGAGCTCTACGAGCGCATCCTCTCCGACGGGTTGAGCGTGCGCAACGTCGAGGAGTTGGCCAAGACCCTTGCGGCCGGTGGCGAACGTGCCCGCAAGAAGGCACAGAAGAAGGTGATGATGCGGCAGGAGTACAACGTGCTCAAATCGCACCTCTCCGACTTCTTCCAAGCCAAAGTGCAGTTTAGCTGCGACGAGAAAGGAAAAGGAAAAATATCGATCCCGTTTAAGAACGAGGAAGACTTAGAACGAATTATCGGTTTGTTCGATAAATTGAAATAGAGTTTTGAGACTATCGGGTAACATGGGCTGGAAAAGAGCCTCGATACTGGTGTGGATAATAGGGTGGTGGAGCTTGACGTCGTTGGGCGCGGTTCCCGAATTGTCGCGGCCTGTTACCGGCGGACGGCTCGTCCCGGGTGCAGCCCGTCAGGCCCAGGGGGCCAAGAGCCTCCCGGCCGATTCGATACGGGCCGTCGAGCCGCAAGTGGTGGCCGACTCGGTGTCGGTGACCTCGGGCGACAGCATAGGCGCGCTGCTGCAAGACTCGGTACCCCTGATGATTACCGACTCGCTGGGGCAGATTGCCCTGGCCGATACCGCCCAGCTGAAATCGACACACCGCAAGTCGTGGCGTCCCGCCTCGTTCAACCCCGACCCCATGCGGGCGGTGTGGCTGTCGGCCCTCTTCCCGGGACTGGGGCAGATTTACAACCGCCGCTACTGGAAACTGCCTATCGTCGTGGGCGGTTATGTGGGGCTCTTCTATGCGACGACCTGGAACAGCAACATGTTGGCCGACTACCAGCGGGCCTATCTCGATATCATGGACAGCGACCCCACGACCAACAGCTATATGGACTTTTTCTCCTCGGCTTACAAGGAGGAGGATATAGACAAGGATTGGCTCACCAGCGTGCTGAAGCAGCGCAAGGACTACTACCGGCAGTATCGCGACCTCTGTATCATCTGCATGATCGGGCTCTATGCCATCTGTATGATCGATGCCTATGTCGATGCCCAGTTGTATCACTTCGACGTGAGCCCCGACATATCGATGCAGTGGCAGCCGGCCGTGATACCCACCGGCCGATCGGCATTGCCGGCGGTGGGTGTGCAGTGTGCGATTACGTTTTAATGAATTGGAATAAAGAGAAAGAGGATAATGAAGAGGATAGGATTTATTTTAGCAGGTTTGGGGCTTTCGTTGTGTAGCTTCGCCCAGGGGGTGGAGCTCGACGAGGAGTATATCGAGTTGGATACGACCGAGGTGGCCTTGCCCGACTCGATGGAGATATTGGTCTCTGACAGTACCGAAGTGTATCCCGAGAGTATGGAGGCCGATTTGAATACACTGCTGACCAACTGGTACATGCAGCAGTATGCCGTGGTCGACAATTCGTGCCTGGAAAACAGCGTGAATATCGATTATCCCGACTCGGTCTATATCCGCAAGCTGTCGCAACTGCCCACGGTTATCGAGATGCCCTACAACAGCGTGGTGCGTCGCTATATCGACATGTATGTGCAACGACGTCGTGCCCTGGTGGAGAACCTGCTGGGTCTGAGTACCTACTACATGCCTATCTTCGAGGAGGCTCTCGAGCGTGAAGGGCTCCCGCTCGAACTGAAATATCTGCCCATCATCGAGTCGGCACTGCGACCCGATGCCACTTCGCGTGCGGGTGCCGCCGGCTTGTGGCAGTTCATGGTGAAGACCGGCAAGAGCATGGGACTCGAGGTGAACAGCCTGGTCGACGAGCGCCGCGATCCCATCAAGTCGTCGGCCATGGCGGCCCGCTACCTCAAAGACCTCTACGGCATCTATCACGACTGGGCATTGGCTATAGCCTCGTACAACTGCGGCCCCGGCAATGTGAGCAAGGCCATCCGTCGCTCGGGCGGCAAGACCGACTATTGGGAGATTTATCCTTACCTGCCTCGCGAGACGAGGGGATACGTGCCGGCCTTCATTGCCGTCAACTATGTGATGAACTATTACAACGACCACAATATTTGTCCCGTGCTTACACGTCGGCCCCTCCTGACCGATACGGTGCAGGTGACTCGCCGGGTGCACCTCAAGCAAATATCCGATGTGCTGCAAATCCCGATCGAGGAGATTCGCAGCCTCAATCCCCAGTACCGCCGCGACATTATCCCGGGCAACATTCGCCCCTATGCACTCATCTTGCCTTCGCAGCAGGTCTATGCCTATATCGAGGCACAGGACGATATTTTTGCCCATGATGCCGAGCTGTATGCGCAGCGCACTTCGGTCGAGCCGGCCGGTATTGCCCCCGGCACGATGGTCTATCACAAGGTGCGCAAGGGTGAGACACTCTCGAAGATAGCTCAGAAGTATGGCGTATCGGTGAGCAATCTGCGGGCCTGGAACAACCTGGGCAAGAGCTCCTATCTGCGTATCGGGCAGCGATTGGCCGTGAGCAGCAAGGGGGCGAAGAAGAGCAGCAGTACGGCTGTAGCAGCTTCGTCGGCCAAAAGTAAAAGCGGTTCTTCGGCGTCGAAGTATCACACGGTGCGCAAAGGCGAAAGTCTGTGGACCATCTCCCAAAAGTATAAAGGCATTTCGGCCGAAGACATTAAGCGCGAAAACAATCTGAAAGGCAATGCCATCCGGCCGGGACAGCGGCTGAAGATTCCGGCAGCCTGATCAGGACCGATTATTCAATCTCCATCGAAAGGGGTATCGTCGTCTATCTCCTCGAGGTCGATAATGGCATCGAGGATGAGACTTTGGTCTATTTGAGCAAAGTAGATACGGCGGGCTCCCATGTACCGTTTGGCATAATAGGGCGACGAGCTCCAATCCTCGCGTATACCCTGCGAGGTAGAGGCATGTATGAACTTGAATCGCCCGTCGGGGTAGACTTCGGTTACCAGTCCTACGTGTCCCACCCTTGCCCGGCGGCTGTTACTCCCCTTGAAAAATACCAGGTCGCCCCGGCGTATCTGTTCGTCGGCTACCGAGATGCCCTGCAGAAACTGCGAAGCCGAACTGGCGTTGAGCGGGTAGGAAAAGTGGTTGAAGACATATTGCATGAATCCCGAGCAGTCGAATCGATTGGGTCCCTTTCCACCCCGGCGGTAGGGGGTGCCGGTATATTTGCGGGCATAGACGATGAGGCTGTCGATTTGTTTGTCGACCAGAGTTTGAGGCAGAGGTACCGACAGTGGCTTCATCAGCGAGTCGGGTATGTTTACGGCGGTATCGGTATCGCGAGGGATTGCAGCGGTACGGCTTTTTTTAGGAGTAGCTCCGGCCGACAGAAGACAAGCTGCGGTCAGAAATACGATGGCTGCGTGACGATAAGTAATACAAATCCTCTTCATAATCTTTCTTGTTTTTGAGCGATAGGCCGGTCGCCTGAGTCGGGATGGATGCGGGTTGTCAAAAGGCTTCTCGGTATTTCCCGTCGGAACTGTCGTCGATGATGCTCAGGTAGCTGGCGTATCTCGATTCGCTTATCTCGTGATTTTCGAGAGCCTTCAACACCGCACAGCCGGGTTCGTGCCGGTGGGTGCAGTCGCTGAAGCGGCATCCCCGCGAAATCTCGAATATCTCGGGGAAGAAGTGAGCCACCTCGCTTGGGTCGAAGTCGATGGTGCCGAACCCCTTGATGCCCGGGGTGTCGATGAGGTATCCCCCTTGAGGCAGCGGGTACATCTCGGAGAAGGTGGTCGTGTGCATGCCCTTGTGGTGGGCGGTCGATACGGCACCGATTCTGATTTCGACACCGGGCAGGATGCGGCTGATGATGGTCGATTTCCCCACCCCCGAATTACCCGATAGCAGGGTGATGCGATCTTTGAGCGAGTCGGTGATGAAGTCGAACCCCTCGCCCGTGGCGGCCGACACGCAGCGGCACTCGTAGCCGATGGAGCGGTAGAGGTAGCAGAGTGCCTCGGCATACTCCCGGTCGTCGGGGGTGAAGGTGTCGCACTTGTTGATGATGATGTGCACGGGTATGCGGTAGGCCTCGGCCGTGGCCAGAAAGCGGTCGATGAAGGTGGTCGAGGTGAGGGGCGAGTTGACGGTGACCACAAGCAGGGCCAGGTCGATGTTGGCGGCGATGATGTGCGACTCTTTCGACAGGTTGGAGGCCCGGCGTATGATGTAGTTCTTCCGCTCGTGTATGCGGGTGATGAAGGCGGTATGGTCGGGGTTCATCTCGATGTCGACCCGGTCGCCCACCGATACCGGGTTGGTACTGCGTATTCCCTTCAATCGGAAATTCCCCTTGATTTTGCACGGTATCGACTCGCCCGCATCGGTGCGCACGATATACCAGCTACCCGTATTTTTGATGACAAGCCCTTCCACGTAATCGGTTTTTAGGTTACAAATGTAGCAGAAAGTTTTGGAAATGGAAATAAAAAGGAGGTGAGCCTGTGGTTTTTCGACCCGGCTCACCTCTGGTATGACCAATTTGAAAGTGTCGTTATACGGTGAGAATCTCTTTCTCCTTCTCGGCAAAGATGTCGTCGATTTTTTTCATGTATTTGTCGTGCAGCTTTTGAGCCGAGGCTTCGCCATCTTTGGCTACATCTTCCGACATGCCCTCTTTCTGGGCCTTTTTCAAGGCGTCGATTACATCGCGGCGGGCGTTACGTACGCTCACTTTGGCATTTTCGGCCTCTTGTTTCGACTGTTTCACGAGCGCTTTGCGTCGTTCCTCGGTCAACGGGGGAATGGAGAGCCGGATAATTTCGCCGTTGTTCTCGGGGGTGATGCCCAGCTCGGAGTCGAGAATGGCTTTTTCGATAACCCGGAACATCGATTTTTCCCACGGGGTGATGACGATGGTGCGGGCGTCGGGCACCGAAATGTTGGCTACATTCGAGAGCGGGGCCTGGCTGCCGTAGTAGTCGACCCGTATGCCGTCGAGAATCCGCGGGTTTGCTTTACCGGCCCGGATGTGAGCCAGAGCCTCGTCGAGGAATTCGATAGCCATAGACATTTTTTCTTCGGCCGTGTTGAGATATGTTTTTACGTCGTCCATAATAAAGTAGGGTTGAAAAGTTTCTAATAGTTTTGTGAACAAATGTACTCTTTTTTTCGAGAATGACCAAGCGGGCCTGTTAATATACCAGGGTGCCGATGTTCTCGCCCGACAATACCTTTTTCAGGTTGCCCACGGTATCCATGTCGAATACGATGATGGGCAGGTGGTTCTCTTTGCAGAGGGTGGTGGCGGTGAGGTCCATTACCTTCAGGCCGCGGGTGTAGATTTCGTCGTAGCTGATCTTGTCGAACTTCACGGCGGTGGGGTCTTTCTCGGGGTCGGCCGTGTAGATGCCGTCGACGCGGGTACCCTTGAGCATCACGTCGGCTTCGATTTCGATGCCGCGCAGGGCCGAACCGGTGTCGGTGGTGAAGAAGGGGTTGCCCGTTCCGCACGAGATAATGGCGATTTCGCCCTTCTGCATGGCCTCGATGGCTTTCCACTTGCTGTAATGCTCGCCGATGGGGAACATGTTGATGGCCGTGAATACCCGGGCCTTTTGGCCTACCTTCTCGAGCGCCGAACTCAAGGCCAGGCTGTTGATGACAGTGGCCAACATGCCCATCTGGTCGCCTTTCACCCGGTCGACCCCTTGGGTCGTTCCGCTCAATCCGCGGAATATGTTGCCGCCGCCGATGACGATACCGATTTCGATACCCATCCCGGCAATCTCTTTGATTTGCGAGGCATACTCGGTTACCCGTTTTTCGTCGATGCCATATTGTTTTTCACCCATGAGCGACTCGCCGCTCAGTTTCAGGAGTATTCTTTTGTAACGATTGCTCATAACCACACTGTGTTTGTTGATTTTATTGGTTTTCAAAAATAGTGAATTTTTATTATTCTCTGAATTTTGGGTCGCAAATTCTGTAAGAAAAATAGCAGTTTCGTTTTTTTAGCCTCTTCTTTGCCGATATTCCGCTGCCGAATGTGTATATTTGTCCGTCTGTAATGTGATTGATTAAACGTATGAATATGAGGCGGGTAATAGGTGTGCTTCTTTTGTGTGCGACGCTCTTTGCGGCATGGGGTGAACAGCCGTATCGCACTGTATTGCGGAAGGCCGACGACTACTTTGTAAATGCCGAGTGGCGCGATGCTCTTGCCATGTACGACACGCTGCTCGAGCGTCGACCCGGTCGGGTGAAAACCTATGTCGATGCGGTGGTTGCTTCGGCCATGCTCAACGACTCGGCAGCTATCATGCAATATGTGGTGCGGTCCGAGATGCAGGGGCTCTCGCTCGATTCGCTCTTTACGGGCATCGATGTGCTCTCCCGCTCCATTGGACAGACCGGCGTGTATGAACAGGTGCTGCTGCTGGTCAAGAGCGAGCAGCCTTGGTTTACGCGGGTGGCAAACAATTACCTGTTGGGTTACTACGAGTTCCGGCGTGATGCGGTCCACACCCTGGCCATTGCCGATGAGTTGCTGGCGGTGATGCCTCGCCAGGTCAACTACCTGAAGTCGAAGGCTAATGCCCTGCTGCTGGCCGGCGACAGCGAGGCCGCTGTCGAGGTGCAGAAGTCGATTCTGCAAATCGACTCGCTCGACTTCGATGCCAATCTTTTTCTGGGTAGCTACTATGCCGTCAAGGGGCAGGAACGACTCGATTCGATAGATACCCGTTATCTCGAGGAGGTGGGGCAGCCACCGGTGCAGGCCTCGTACTATCGCGAGGCCAAGCGCGAGGTGCTCGCTTCCGATATAGCCAGTGCCCGTCGCTATTTTACGGCGGCGGTTCAGAGGCAAAGCAATCGGTATTTGACCGACCAACTGGCTCGGCTGGACCGTCTGACCGACGAGTTGCCCCAGCTCAGCGGCATTGTCAAACCGTTACTCTGGCGGTTAAAGCAGGAATGATACCTCTTTGAAGGCGAAGCGTCTCTCCTCGCCTGTATCGGTCGTGAGTATCAGATGGCCGTCGGGCTCTACCCCTGTAATCGAAGCATAAAAGGTTTTGCCCTCGCTGCAATAGGGATACTCTCCGTCGTTGCGGTAGAGGGTGGCTGCATACTCTTCGCGCAGCGCCCGGGCCGAGTCGGTAAAGGTCTGCTGGTAGCGGGTGCGGAAAGCATCGACAAACTGGTCGAGAACCGCCTCGATGTCATAGGTATGACCCGTAATCTGGAACAGCGAAACGGGGTTGGGAGCATCGCTCACGAAAGTTGCTTGGTTGATGTTGAGTCCTATGCCCACGATGGAGCGGGCAAAAGTGGTGCCGCTTAATACATTTTCGATGAGGATGCCGGCTATCTTCTTGTCCTCCCAGTAGATGTCGTTGGGCCATTTGATGGAGAAGCCTGTGGCATAGCGGCCGAGCAGGTCGGTCATGGCCAGCGAAACGGCCTGCGAGAGCAGAAACTGTTGGTTGGCCGGGATGTGTTCGGGGCGCAGCAGCAGGCTGAAGGTAAGGTTCTTGCCCGGTTCCGATTCCCACGAGTTGCCCCGTTGTCCACGTCCGGCCCGTTGGGTATCGGTGTAGACGATATGGCCCTCGGGCAAGTGCCGGTCGGTATCGAGTTGTTGCAGATAGGTGTTGGTCGAAGCGGTTTCGACCAGGTGGTCTTTGGTGAAAATTATCTCTTTGGTTTCCATTGCGTTTGCAGATGAATGTTAACAGTTAAGAGGGGCGAGAAAGGCATCTTCGATATGTTCGATTTCGAAGCTGTCGTTATTGCCCACAAGGGTGATGATGTCGAATCGCACCTCGAACGGGATGTTGAACAGGCGTATGTAAGCATCGGTAGCCCGCACGATATTCTTGATTTTGCGCAGGGTCACCGCCTCTTCGGGGCGTAGAAAGTCGAGACTGCTGCGGGTCTTCACCTCGACCACGACGAGGGTCGTGTCGCGATAGGCCACCAGGTCGAGCTCCATCTTCCCGCTGCGCCAGTTGATGTCGCGAATGATGTACCCCTTTGAGATGAGGTATTCGGCCGCCCGTTCTTCGCCGGTCTTTCCCAATTGGTTGTGTTGTGCCATAGGCTTGCGATTGGGTAGCGAATATACGAAGATTCGGCGGGAATCGGAAGCCGGAGTGCAGATAAAGTGAAAGAGAATAGGGGGAAAATGGTTTTTAAGCGTTATCTATTCAATTATTCAATAATAGTTATATATTTGTGCAGGAGTATGTAATCCGTAAAAATAGAAGAGATATGAAAAACAAGTGGATTGTACCGGCTATCATTGTAGCCTTGGGCCTGTTTTTGTTGGGCCAGCGTATCGAGAGTGGCATCGTCAAGTCGAAAGAGGCTGTGCGAACGGTCTCGGTGAAAGGCCTTTCGGAGCGGGAAGTCCCGGCCGATCGGGTCATCTGGCCACTGGTATATAAGGAGTTGGGCAACGATTTGAGCTCGATATACCGGGCGGTGAATGCCAAGAACAAAATCGTGATCGATTTCTTGAAATCGAATGGTATTGGCGAGAACGAAATTTCGGTGGCCCCTCCCAGCATCGTCGACATGCAGGCCGACCGATATAGCAACCTCAATAATCCGTATCGATACAACGTCACCTCGGTTATCACCGTTTCGTCGAATCAGGTCGACAAGGTGCGCGAGCTCATTGTGAAACAGGCCTCTCTGCTGGAGCAGGGGGTAGCCATCGTGTCGGGCGACTACCAGTACAACACGCAGTTCCTCTTTACCAAGTTGAACGAATTGAAACCCGAGATGATTGCCGAGGCCACCCAGAATGCCCGTATCGCCGCCGAGAAGTTTGCCAAGGATTCGGACAGCAAGCTGGGCAAAATCTCTTCGGCCTATCAGGGGCAGTTCTCTATCGAGGATCGCGATGCCAATACACCTTATTTAAAACACGTGCGCGTAGTGACCTCGGTGGTTTATTACCTGAAAGATTGATTGAAATTGTTTTATGCGTTAACTTTGCGGAGAGTCCTTGAGTCGGTAGCGACCGGGGATTCTCCACTTTTTTTATAAGTGCAACAGAATGATGGACGATAAAGAAAAAGACGAGCGATATATGCGGATGGCCTTGCAGGAGGCCCGGGCGGCTTTCGAGGCTGGCGAAATTCCGGTGGGGGCCGTAGTGGTGTGTAAGAACCGTGTAGTAGCCCGGGCCCATAACCTGACCGAGTGTCTGGGCGATGTGACGGCTCATGCCGAGATGCAAGCCATCACCTCGGCGGCCGCTTCGTTGGGGGGCAAGTATCTGACCGACTGTACCCTCTACGTTACCCTGGAGCCTTGTGTAATGTGTGCCGGGGCTATCGGATGGTCGCAGTTGTCGCGTGTCGTCTTCGGGGCCGGCGACGACAAGCGGGGTTACCGCCGCTTTGCTCCCGAAGCCCTGCACCCCAAAACCCGCGTCGAGTCTGGTATTCTAGCCGACGAGTGCGCCGCCTTGATGAAGAGCTTTTTCAAACGGCGGAGGTAGGTTACAGACCGAAGCAACGGTGTATGAGCGGGGATGGTATTTTCTTGATGATTTTGGCAACGAGTACCGGGAGATAGATACCTATGAGAATGCTGGCCAGATAGAGAGTCCAATAGGAGACCTCGGAATGGGGGATTTTCGTGTATACGATTCGAATGGCTATTTGCGGGAAGATACCCAGTAAAAAGATTTGGAATGTATAATCTCTGAACGAAGCAAACAGCCGAGGTGTCAAAGGTGCCAGATTAAGAGCTAAAGAGGTTGAAGCGAGTATACCCGAGAGATTTAGCAGCAGCCTGGGGCATCCCGGAATAAGCGTAAAGGCACAGAATAGAGCCAATAGCACGATGAATATCCAAGGTGTGCTCAGGTATTGGTGCAGGTGAAATTGACAAAAGAGTATCCCCAGACAAAAGAAAATCAGCATATAAGCCACATTGGAGAGGCAGAGCAACTCAATATCGGCAGGAAAAAATAGATTCAGTGCGATACACCCCAATAAGAGTATTCCAATCTTGAAGGGACTTGTAATCATATATTTCAAGAGAGGGTAGGTAAGCATGATAATAAAGAGAGTTGCGACAAACCACATTTTCGCTTAAGGGATTGCTCCCCGGATACAGGAAACTGTTGACAAACTGCGAAATTGACAACTCCACAGGGCGTTTCATAAACGGGGCAAATGCAAATTTCACTGCAAATGTGAACAGCGTGAAGAAGAGAAACGGAATACCTAATCGTTTGAGCTTATCGATAACTACATTTTTATAAGCGATATTGCGGCTTATTTTGGTATAATAGAAAAGGAAGCCCGATATAAACATGAACAGGGGCATGTGGAAACTGTAAATAATTGTTTCGATGGCTGCGCTTACCGGGGTCTCGGGATTCTCAAAGGTCCGGTGAGCGTGATGTGCCCGACGACGACCAGCAGCATGCTCCATCCTTGCAGTATCTGGAGCCATGTAATTTTTTGTTTCATGTGGGGGTAGTAATAGTCTTTCTTTATAAAAAAAGTTTATATTTATTGTATGTTTTTTCTTGATTGCCGGCAGGGTTCCGGTTTTTGTCGTTGAAGAATCCAAATCAAAACGCAACGTTTTTCGAGTAAGGAAGGAACAAGAACTATGAAAAACACTGCGGGGGAAGCCATAGCGGCGGGGGCGCAAAGCCCCTGAGAGCGTCCAACAGCAATACAAAAAAGGGAGACCGAAATCTCCCTACGATTAATTAATTTTGTATTGCCATGTCAAATCAACTAATCGAAGCCCAAAGATATGAAATATATCTTGGTCTGAAAAGGAAATGGAGCCGTTCTCGCATAGCAGAGGAAATAGGAGTATCAAAATCGACAGTCAGTCGGGAAATCAGGCGCAACTCAAAGCCGGAAGGAGAGTATATATGGAAATATGCTCAGAGGCAGTGTGATAGCCGCAAGCACGGATTTAAGGGCCATCACAGGAAACCGGAAGATCTATGGTGGCGAATTGAGCGCATGATCGAAGAGGAGGAATGGTCTCCGGCCCAGATAGCGGGAGTACTCAGGAAAGAAGGTATCCACATCGCCAAGCAGACCATCTACAACCATGTCCATGCCGATACGACCGGGAAACTGGCTCTGCATATGCCTCATGGGCTCAAATACAAAAAGCGAGGCAAAATCCTGTGTCCGACAAAAGCGACCAATATACCCAACCGCACAAGCATACACGAGCGCCCCAAGGAGGCAGACGGAACCCGATTCGGCGATTGGGAAATGGACACCATCATCGACTCCTGCGGTCATGCCATCGTCACCCTAACCGAACGTTCGACCAATTTCATACTCATGGAAAAGTTGCCTCAGGGACGGAAAGCCCTACCGACGGCCCGGGCGGTCATCCGACTGCTGTTCCCATATAGGCAAACGATACATACGATTACCACCGACAACGGTTGTGAATTTGCAGCACATCAGGAGATAACCAAACAACTCAGCCTCAAAGGTAGGCCGCCAGTTAAGGTTTATTTTACGGATGCTTATTCAGCCTGGCAGAAAGGAGCCATTGAGAATGCAAACAAGCTTATTCGGAAATATATCCCAAAAAAGGCCAACTTTCAGGATTTCTCCGACTGGAAAATCAAAGAGATACAAAAGAAATTGAATCGAAGACCTCGGGAAAAACTTAATTTTGATTCGCCCAAATACAGATTCTTCATAAACGTTTTGTAGTTTTGCATTTGCTGTTGGACTCTACCCCGGTTTTTGTCGTGAACGATTGTAAGTGATTATTATCGAAATAGTTTGCAGAGAAAAAAAGATTTCGTATCTTCGCACCGATTTTAACAGACCATATAATGTCTAACTTAGTAATCAAAAAATCAATTATTTAAACAACATGAGTGAAGAACTGAAAAATGGCCCGGTAGAAAATTTCGACTGGGACGCCTATGAAAATGGCGAAGTGTATGGCGACAAAAGCCACGACGAATTGGTAAAAACTTATGACCAATCGCTGAACACCGTTAAAGACAAAGAGGTAATCGAAGGTACGGTTATCGCCCTGAACAAGCGCGAGGTAGTCGTAAACATCGGTTACAAATCGGATGGTATCATTCCGATGAGCGAATTCCGCTACAATCCCGATTTGAAAGTGGGAGACAAAGTAGAGGTTTATATCGAAAATCAAGAAGACAAGAAAGGACAATTGGTTCTGTCGCACAAGAAAGCCCGCGCTACCCGTTCTTGGGATCGTGTTAACTCGGCTCTCGAAAACGACGAAATCATCAAGGGTTATATCAAATGTCGTACCAAGGGCGGTATGATTGTCGATGTATTTGGCATCGAAGCATTCTTGCCCGGTTCTCAAATCGACGTGAAACCCATCCGCGACTACGATGTATTCGTAGGTAAAACGATGGAATTCAAGGTGGTTAAAATCAATCAAGAATTCAAGAACGTGGTTGTTTCGCACAAGGCTCTCATCGAGGCCGAGCTCGAGCAACAGAAGAAAGAGATCATCGCCAAACTCGAAAAAGGTCAGGTTCTCGAGGGTACCGTCAAGAACATTACCTCGTATGGTGTATTCATCGACCTGGGCGGCGTAGACGGTCTGATTCACATCACCGACCTCTCTTGGGGCCGTGTTTCGCACCCCGAAGAGGTGGTTTCGCTCGACCAGAAACTCAACGTCGTTATCCTCGACTTCGACGACGAGAAGAAACGTATCGCTCTGGGCTTGAAACAACTGCAACCGCATCCCTGGGATGCTCTCGATCCCAACCTGAAAGTAGGCGACAAAGTAAAAGGCAAAGTCGTTGTGATGGCCGATTACGGTGCATTCGTCGAAATCGCTCCGGGTGTAGAGGGTCTTATCCACGTTTCGGAAATGTCGTGGTCGCAACACCTGCGTAGTGCTCAAGACTTCATGAAAGTGGGCGACGAGGTAGAGGCCGTAATCCTTACGCTCGACCGCGAAGAGCGCAAAATGTCGCTGGGTATCAAACAACTCAAACCCGATCCCTGGGAAAATATCGAAGAGAAATATGCCGTTGGTTCGCGTCACCACGCCAAAGTTCGCAACTTCACCAACTTCGGTGTATTTGTTGAACTCGAAGAGGGCGTAGACGGTCTTATCCACATTTCGGACCTCTCTTGGACGAAGAAAATCAAACACCCCTCGGAGTTCACTCAGATCGGTGCCGACATCGAAGTTCAAGTGCTCGAAATCGACAAGGAGAACCGTCGTCTCAGCCTCGGTCACAAACAACTCGAGGAGAATCCTTGGGACGTATTCGAGAACATCTTTACCGTTGATTCTATCCACGAGGGTACAATCGTCGAGATGCTCGACAAGGGTGCCGTTATCGCATTGCCTTACGGTGTAGAAGGTTTCGCTACTCCCAAACACCTGGTAAAACAAGACGGTACGCAAGCTCAACTCGAGGAGAAACTCCCCTTCAAGGTTATCGAGTTCAACAAAGACGCCAAACGTATCATCCTCTCGCACAGCCGTATCTTCGAAGATGAGGCTAAGGCTGAGGCCAAGAAAGAATCGGCTGCCAAGAAAGCTGCCAAGAAAGCTGCTAAGGCCGAGGATACGATTGTAACTCCGCAAGTTGAGAAGACGACGCTGGGCGACATCGACGCTCTGGCTGCTCTGAAAGAGAAACTCGAAGCCGAGGACAAAAACAACAAATAATCGTTGTGAAGTAATCGACAAATGACTCTATACCGATAGGCCGGCAATTTTGCCGGCCTATCTTTTTATCGGGGTATCGTATTGTCTGAAGTAACGTATCTGCTCGAAAAGGGTTATCTTTGTAGATATTGTATACCGTCAGAAGTTATGGGAAAATTTGAAATCAATGTTTTGGGATGCGGCTCGGCCTTGCCTACCTTGCGTCACTACCCGAGTACTCAGGTGCTCAATCTGCGTGACAATCTGTTTATGATCGATTGCGGCGAGGGGGCGCAAATCCAGTTTCGCCGCATGCACCTGAAGTTTACCCGGCTGGGGCACATCTTCCTGAGTCATCTGCACGGCGACCACTGTTTCGGGCTTATCGGCCTGATTTCGACCCTGTCGTTGCTGGGGCGCACGGGCGAGCTGGTGATTCATGCCCACCCGCAGGCCGAGGCGGTTTTCCGTCCGCAACTCGACTTCTTTTGCCGGGAATTGCCCTTTGCCGTGCGGTTCGAACCCGTCGTGCCCAATTGTTCGGAGGTAATCTACGAAGATCGTTCGATACGGGTACGCTCCTTGCCGTTGATTCACCGGGTGCCCTGCTCGGGCTTCCTTTTCGAGGAGAAGCCGGGGCAGCTTCATCTGCGGGGCGATATGGTGAAGTTCTACGACATACCCGTCTACCGGAGAGCCGAAATCAAGGCCGGTGCCGACTACACGACCTCCGACGGGCAGACCATACCCAATGACCGACTCACCACCCCGGCCGACCCGCCGCTACGCTATGCCTATTGTTCCGACACGGCCTACAACGAAGCCCTCATTCCTTTGATTGAAGGGGCCGATTGCCTCTATCACGAAGCTACGTTTGGCGACGATGCCGAGGAGTTGGCTCGCCTTACCTGCCATTCGACGGCTCGTCAGGCCGCTCGTATTGCCCGGGCTGCATCGGTCAAACAGTTGGTGCTGGGCCATTTTTCGGCTCGGTACGAAGATGAGCAGCCCCTTTGCGACGAAGCCAGCCAGGAGTTTACCCCCTGCACCCTGGCCCGGGAAGGAATGAAGATTGTTTTGGGCCGATGAGCCGCATAAACAAAAGTGAGGATGAAATTGTTATTCCAATATCGATTTTCTTGGAGAATTGGCAAGAAAAGCATAAAAAATACATTGAGTATTAAAAATAAAGAAAAAATGTATTAACTTTGCATCGGATTAAAACAATGTGTTTTCAAGTTGTTTAATTTAAACGTAAAAAAGAATGAACGTAGAAGTTATTGGAACATGGGCAGGCCAAGTTTGGAATGCTTTGCATGAGTCGGGTAAACTGACTGTAAAAGGTCTGAAGAAAGCGACTAAACTGAAAGAAAAAGAAATTTATGCCGCCCTGGGCTGGTTGGCTCGCGAAGGTAAAGTGAGCATCAGCGAAACAGAAGCTGACGTAGAAGTTGTATTGCTCTAATAGAAGACGCAGTACGGAAGTTATAAATCGAGGGCACGGGATTTTTCCCGTGCCCTCGATTGTTGTTGACCGGGGCGGTAGAATAAACAAAAGGGCGTCATCGGCTGTTTAGTAAGCAAGAAACTAAAAAACGAACAGCTATGAAAGAAGCCCTTGTACCGATAAAACCCGAGGTGGTCGTGAGAGTAATCGAGTGTGGCCCGCTGCGTATTGGCGGGCATGTGCGCATCCAGTTTTCCGATGGCAGTATGGTCGTAAAGCAGCGAGCCTTCATGTGCCGTTGCGGCAAGTCGGCCAACCAGCCGTTTTGCGACGGTTCCCACGCCAAGAAATAGCCGTTGCCGGTTCTTCCGGCCGAGGCCGACCTCATCCTTCATCAGGGAGAGGCCGGCATTTTTTATGGATAGTGCAGAGGGGTAGACCGGGTTCGACCCGAGCCCAAATGAAAACCCGTGGTTTTCCTTTGTCTCTGCGCTCACCTTTCACTATCTTTGAAGAAGATAGGGGGCGGCTCGGTATAGCCAAACCTTGAAAACTGTGTTTTCGGTTTGTCTCTACTCTCACCTTTCACTATCTTTGAAGAAGATAGGGGGCGGCTTGGTATAGCCAAACCTTGAAAACTGTGTTTTCGGTTTGTCTCTACTCTCACCTTTCACTATCTTTGAAGAAGATAGGGAGCGGCTCGGTATAGCCAAACCTCGAAAACTGTGTTTTCGGTTTGTCACTACTCTCACCTTTCGCTATCTTTGAAGAAGATAGGGGGCGGCTCGGTATAGCCAAACCTCGAAAACTGTGTTTTCGGTTTGTCACTACTCTCACCTTTCGCTATCTTTGAAGAAGATAGGGGGCGGCTCGGTATAGCCAAACCTTGAAAACTGTGTTTTCGGTTTGTCTCTACTCTCACCTTTCACTATCTTTGAAGAAGATAGGGAGCGGCTCGGTATAGCCAAACCTCGAAAACTGTGTTTTCGGTTTGTCACTACTCTCACCTTTCGCTATCTTTGAAGAAGATAGGGGGCGGCTCGGTATAGCCAAACCTTGAAAACTGTGTTTTCGGTTTGTCTCTACTCTCACCTTTCACTATCTTTGAAGAAGATAGGGGGCGGCTTGGTATAGCCAAACCTCGAAAACTGTGTTTTCGGTTTGTCTCTACTCTCACCTTTCGCTATCTTTGAAGAAGATAGGGGGCGGCTCGGTATAGCCAAACCTTGAAAACTGTGTTTCCGGTTTGTCTCTACTCTCACCTTTCTCTATCTTTGTTACACGAAGATAGGAGTCGGTTCGGCATAGCCAAATTTGAAAACCCGTGGTTTTCCTTTGTCTCTGCGCTCACCTTTCACTATCTTTGTACAAGAAAAACATACAACAGCATAATAGATTATGGTAGAAATTGGAACGGTACTGACCCCTGTCGGTAAAAAAGCATTGCTCTGTGGTAGCGGAGAGTTAGGAAAAGAGGTTGCAATCGAGTTGCAACGCTATGGTGTAGAGGTGGTTGCGTTGGATAAATATGCCAATGCTCCGGCCATGCAGATAGCTCATCGCAGCCACGTGCTGTCGATGCTCGACGGTAAGAAACTGCGCGAAGTGATTGAGGAGGAACGCCCCGATTACATTATTCCCGAGGTAGAGGCTATTGCTACCGATACGTTGGTGGCTCTCGAGAAAGAGGGCTACTCGGTTACCCCTACGGCTACGGCCGCTTACCTGACGATGAACCGTGAAGGCATACGCCGTCTGGCCGCCGAGCAACTGGGTTTGCCCACCTCGCCCTATCGGTTTGCCTCGACCCGCGAGGAGTTCGAAGCTGCCGTGAAAGAGATAGGCATGCCTTGCGTGGTGAAGCCCATTATGAGCTCGTCGGGTCACGGACAGAGTGTCGTACGTACCGCCGATGATATAGACCACGCCTGGCACTATGCCCAGGAGGGTGGCCGTGCCGGAGCCGGTCGGGTGATTGTCGAAGGTTTCGTGAAGTTCGACTACGAGATTACCCAGCTCACCGTGCGCCACTCGGCCGGGACTACCTTCCTCAAACCCGTCGGTCACATACAGGTCGATGGCGACTATCGAGAGTCGTGGCAGCCGCAAGCCATGTCGCCGAAGGCCTTGGAGCGCGCTCAGGAGATTGCCCGCAAGATTACCGACGCTCTGGGCGGTTACGGCATCTTCGGGGTCGAGTTGTTTATCAAGGGCGACGACGTGCTCTTCAGCGAGGTTTCACCTCGTCCGCACGACACCGGTATGGTGACGATGATTTCGCAAGACCTCTCGCAGTTTGCCCTGCATGCTCGCGCCGTGTTGGGCCTGCCCGTTCCCGGCATTCGCTTCTACGGTCCCTCGGCCTCGCGTGCCATTGTGGTCGAAGGCGATACCGACAAGGTGGTATTCGGCAATCTCGACCAGGTACTCGCCGAAGAGGGTGTGCAGATACGTATCTTCGGTAAACCCGAAGTGGTGGGCCACCGCCGTCTGGGTGTGATTCTGGCTATCGCCGATACCGTAGAGGAGGCTCGCGCCAAAGCCGACCGTGCCTACAAGAAACTGCAGATAAAAATTCTGCCCCGATAAAACTCTGCTATTTATACCGAGAGCGTTTTATGCCTGTGGTTAGAGTTGGGTAAGTTTTTAGGTTCTGAATATACTTTCTGTATATTTGGAACCTGTTTTTTTATCATGGAGAGAATTTTTTTTGAGGAATATATACTTACTACTAAGTAGAATTTTTTATCTTTGTGCCATGACCACGACAAAAGATGCGATAGTACGTTTGGGAAGTGAGTTTATACGCTCTATGGGGTATAATGCGTTCAGCTATTCCGACATATCCAAGACCTTGGGTATAAAGAATGCGGCCATACACTACTATTTCCCTTCCAAAGGCGATTTGGGCGAAGAGATTATTCGACGTAATATTTCGGCATTCAGGCAGTTGGTGGCTGGTTGGGGAGGCTTGACCTATCGGGAGCAATATTACAATTATATCCATATGCACGATGGTTTCGTGTCCAATCATTGGGTTTGTATTGTAGGGGCTTTGGCTCCATCTTTCGATACGCTGCCCGAGAAGATGCAGCAAAAGTTGCAGGAGTTGGTAGAGTTGATACTAGATTGGCTTACTCGGTTGTTGGAAGCCGGGCAGCAAGCGGGAGAGTTTTCTTTTCAAGAGCCTCCAGCCATTAAGGCCTGTATGGTTCACTCGACCATGTTGTCGGCTTTGCAAATGAGCAAAGTGCTCGGTCATCGGGTGTATGAGTCGATACAAGAGGGTATGCTGAATCTGTGAGAAAAATCGGAATTTGTGAATAGAATTTTTTTACGTTGTAAACTTACTTACTAATAAGTATAAATATGAATGCCATAATTGAATCGATAGGGATTTATCACCCTGTACAGAAAGTGTATAATGATTTTTTTGAAAAGCGGCTGGAGACTTCTGACCAGTGGATTCGCGAACGAACGGGAATAGAGAGCCGCTTTTTCTGTTCTCCCGATGAGTACACAAGCGATATGTGTGCCCAGGCAGCAAAGAACCTGTCGGAAACTTACCATAAGGATTTAAGCGATGTCGACTTTATTATCGTGGCTACAACGACCCCCGATCAGGTGGTTCCCAATGTAGCCAGTCAGATTCAGGATCGGCTGAATATTTCACAGGCCGGAGCCGTCGATTTATCTTCGGCATGTGCCGGTTTTTGCAACGGATTGATTTTGGCCAAGGGCCTGATTGCAGCGGGGACACATCGGAAGATTTTGGTCTTTGGAGCCGATGCGTTATCGAAAGTAACAGATTTTGCCGACCGCACTACCTGTATTTTGTTTGGCGATGCCGCCGGGGTTGTATTGGTTGAGCGTTCTGAAGAGAATACTCTGTTGGAACCCTTGACGGGAACCCACGGTGAATTTGGGAAAGACTTGTATTTGAGCAGCCAAAAAAGCTTCATT
This sequence comes from Barnesiella sp. An22, assembly GCF_963931395.1. NCBI lineage: Bacteria > Pseudomonadati > Bacteroidota > Bacteroidia > Bacteroidales > Barnesiellaceae > Barnesiella > Barnesiella sp. An22. The sequence goes on along the minus strand of NZ_OZ007014.1, from coordinate 3,169,442 downwards.
AACGGCGAGGCTGTGGTGGCAAATAACAAGTTGCATCAGAACGGTCGTGTGGTCTATAAGTGGGCGATACAGACCTTGTCGAGCGGGTTGAAATCTTTGGCCGAGAAGAATGGACTCTCCTTGGACAAGGTCGATTTTTTCGTTCCTCATAGTGCCAATTACCGAATGTTGGAAGTGGTGTTCCAGCAGTTGAATATTCCCATGGAGCGCTGCCTGGACAGTGTGAGACGGTATGGAAATACCTCGGCGGCGTCTATCCCTTTGGCCTGGTACGAAGGGATTGTGAGCCGTAAGGTGCGAGTAGATGATACACTGTTGCTGATGGGGTTTGGGGGAGGCTTTACGTATAGCGGAATAGGAATTAAGAACAAGATAAAGCGAGTGTAGTATGAGTAAACAAGACAAGCCCCGGGAGCATTGCTCTCGGGGCTCGTCATATATAAAGAGAGGTAAGGATTACTCGACGATGAATTTACCGGTGTGCATCCTCTCGTCAACCTTGTAGAGGGCGAGGTAGGCTCCCTTCTTCAGGTACGAGGTGTCGATGGTGCATTGGTCGATTTGCTTCATGAGCATCTGACCGGTGAGGTCGTAGATGTTCAGCTCCGAGGCACAGCCTTGAGCCAGGCGTATCTTTTCGCCCTGCTTCACCACCGAGGGGATGAGGTTGCCGGTCTCGGTGTGGCTCTCGACCGGGACGATGGCCGACTCGACCTGAATTTGGGCCTGGCCTTTCAGTTTGATGTCGCGCGACGAGAATCCCAGTTCGATGTTGTAATCTCCGTTGTCGACTACGAAATTCTTGCGGTTCACGTCGTAGTACGAGAAGGCGTCTTTCGTCAGGTAGAGGGTGATGGTCTGCTCTTCATCGGGTTCGAGGTAGACCTTGCGGTAGTTCTTCAGCTCCCGGATGGGACGCTCCACAGGGCTGCTTCCGTTTTTGCCCACATAGAGTTGAACCACCTGGGCTCCGGCCCGCGAGCCGGTATTCTTGAGGGTGCACGATACTTCGAGCAGATGGTCGTCGTCGGCCGACTCTGCAATCTGCATGTCAGAGAGTTCGAAGGTGGTGTAGGAGAGACCGAACCCGAAGGGGTATTGCACTTCGGTGCCCGCCTTGTCGTAACCGCGGTAGCCCATCATAACGCCCTCGGTAAAGTTTACCTGCTTCGTGCCGTTGTCGTAGTAGCTGTTGTAGCAGGGGTTGTCCTCCCACCGTTTTTCGAAGGTGACAGGCAGTTTGCCCGAGGGGTTGCACAGACCGAACAGTACCTCGGCCATGGCCGTGCCGGCCTCCTGACCGCCGTACCAGCCCCACACGAGGCCCTTCATGCCGGGTTCCCACTCTTGCATCTCCACGTTACCGCCGGCGTTGACCACGCCAATCATTGGCTTGCTGCTTTTCTGGGCAGCCAGCACGAGGTCTTTCACATCCTGAGGCAGCCCGAAGGAGCGGTCGCCCGCCTCGGCTTCGCTGCTCGAGTTGTGGCCGATGAAGGCTACGATTACGTCGGCCTTGTCCAGCTCTTCGCGGAACCGGTCTTCGTCGCCCGCCTTCAACCAGGCCAGGTCGATGCAGGCACCGCCGCCCTGCTGGAAGTAGTCGAGTTGTATGGCATAGCTCTTGCCCGCCTCGAAGTGCATGGTGTAGCGGCTTTCGCGGGTGGAGCCGGCCTGAAATTCGTCGATGACGGTAGCGCCGTTGAGCATCAGCCGATAGCCGTCGTCACCCTTCACGATGATGGTATAGTCGCCGGTCTCTATGGGACGGATCTCGCCGGTCCATTTTACCGAGAAGTAGTTCTTGTTCACCTCGGTGAGGTCGGTCCCGGCCGTCCACTCAAACCCGATGCGCGGGTCTACGCGGGTAGCTACGGGTGTACCCTCGAGCTTCTCGTTGTTGTAGTATTGTCCGGTAAGGCCGTGTTCGCTTGAGCCGGGAGCGGCATAGAGCACATCCTCCATGTGGTCGTAGAGGTCGACGAGGTTCACCTCGATGCCCTGCTTGGCGGCCAGTGTCTTGAGACCGTCGAAATAGGATACGTAGTGGAAGGGACGCACCAGACCGCTACCGCCGCCGGCCGCATAGATGGTGGCGTTGTTGCCGATGACGGCAATGCGTTTGACGGTGGCGGGGTTCAGGGGCAGGATGTCCGACTCGTTCTTGAGCAGGACGATACCCTCGCGGGCAATCTCGAGAGCAGTCTGTGCCGTCTCGGGGTTGTCGAGGGGGATGCTGGGGTCGAGCTGTTCGCGGTCGAAGAAGCCGAAGCCGATCATTGTTTGCAGAATATGTTTCACCTTGAGGTCGATTTCGCTCATCTCTATCTCGCCCGTAGCGAGGTATTTGCGCAGGTCCTCTTCGTTTTCGATTTCATTGCCGGCCATCTCCAGGTCGAGCCCGTTTTTCACGGCTGGGATGCAGTTGTGGGTCGAGCCCCAGTCCGACATGACGAGACCGTTGAAGCCCCATTGCTGGCGCAGCACCTCTTTGAGCAACCACGGGTTTTCGGTGGTCCAGGTCCCGTTGAGCAGGTTGTAGCTGCTCATTACGGCACCCACCTCGGCATTCTGCACGGCCGATTTGAAGGCCGGGAAATAGATTTCGTGGAGCGTGCGCTCGTCGATGTTGGAGCTCACGTAGTTGCGGTCATACTCCTGAAAGTTGGCGGCAAAGTGCTTGATGACACCCATTACCCCGTTGGCCTGTAATCCTTTGATATAGTCGGTCGAGGTGTTGGCCGCCAGCAGGGGGTCTTCGCCCATGTATTCGAAGTTTCGGCCCGAGTAGGGAGCTCTGATGATGTTCACGGCAGGTCCCAGCAGAATGTTCACTCCGCGGGCCTTGCAGTCCTGGGCCAGAGCGGCCCCGTAGGCATAGGCCATGTCGGGGTTCCAGGTAGCGGCCAGCAGCAGGGCGCAGGGATAGGCGGTCGAGGGGCCCCAGGTGCCTACGCCTTGCGGGCCGTCGGACATTTTGATGGCCGGAACGTCCAGCCGGGGAATGGCCCGGGTGTACATCCAGTCTACACCGCCTATGTAGGTGAGGCGTTCTTTGACGGTCATGTTTTTCAATATCTCTTCGGCCCGTTTCTCAACCTCGGGAGTGAACCACGATTGGGCGAAAGAGGGGGTGGCCAGCGAGAGCAGCAAGGCTGCCAGCGACCATTTGTATTTCGATAGTTTCATGGTGTTGCTGTTTATTTGACGATTAGTTTTTGAGTTTGAGTGGTGGCGTCGTCGCCTGCCGATATGATGTAGGCTCCGGCAGGAAGGGCAATTTCGTGGTACGAGTCGGCCGTCGTTCCCTGAGCGGCGAGGGTGCCCGACAGGGTGTACACGCTATATTTTACGGGGTGGGGTTGGGCCTGGCGTATGGCGATGGAACCTTGCCCCGAGACGATAGTTACCGTTTCTCCTTCGATACTCTCGATACCCGACCCGTCGGATTCCCGGCCGAAAATCTGGAATTTGAGCAGCTGAATGTCGCCGGCACCGTTGTTGGCCTCCACGTCGAGCAAGATGCGGGTGAAGGTCAGCGGCGAGGATACCTCGTATTTGAGGGTCGAGTAGCGGGTGGGGAAGTAGGCGTCGGTCTGGCGGTCGAGCTCTACCCAGCCCAGCTCTTCGTTATAGCCGTTGAGAATCCATTTGCGGGGGTCGCGGTCGGGGTGGTCGTAGGAGCTCGAGAGAGCATACGAGTCGATGGTGCAGGGCTTGTCGAGCTCGATCTCCACGTAGAAGCTGGTGGCTCCGTGGGCATAGTATTTGGTGCTCATGTTGCGGTCGAAGAGGCGGTAGAACTCCTCGCTGAAGTTGTCGCCCGATTCGCCGGTGGGGTATCCCGTCACATGTGTTTCGATGTCGAGGCCTTCGGTCAGGTCGGCCGGGAAGTTCTGTTCGCCGGTAGCCGTGTAGGGCAGACCGAAGAGCTGCCATTCGGCCATCTGCAGGCCCTCGGCCTGAGCCTCGAGTTTGTAGTATTGTGCGGCATTTGTGGTGGCACTGCCCGGGGTTTGGGTAATCTCGTAGAGAGTAGCTCCGTCGAGGTCGGTCGCCGTGTTGTAGGAGAGTTCCTTCCACGAGGAGCCGTCGGTCGAGCTGTACAGTTTCCAGCTGTCGGTGTCGATTTCGCTGTCGATGCCGGCCGAGAGCAGGAATCCCGTGAGCAGTACCGGAACCTCGCACTTGGCCACTACCTCGACACTCGACGACTCGGGTACGAAACTCGTATACTCGTCGTTGTCGGTGAGCAGGGCGAGGGTGGCGTTGCTCTGGGGCGATGTAATGGTAGCCCCGTCGGTGAAGTCGAAGGGATAGGCTATCCGCTCTACCTCGGGACGTTCGATGGTCTCGGTCGTGGTGCATATCTCGAACTTGTCGAGGTTGGGCCCGTTGTCCTCATGCAGCCCGAAGGTGATGGTGTTCTTTCCCTTGTCGAGGTAGACGAGGGTCGAAACCATCGAGGTGGGAGCGTTGTCCCAGTTGGGCGAGTCGATGGTGCGGATAATGCTTTTCTCGTAGTGGTTGACCTTGATGGTGAGAGCCCGGCTCGACCCCATCGAATAGACTTTCAGTTCGTAGGTCCCCTCCTCGGGTATCTCCACGTCGTTGAATCGCAGGTATGAGTTGGCCGCCAGGTCGAAGTCGCCGATGTATTTGCCGCCCGAGAGGCCTGCTATGGAGCTGCCGTCGACGGGCTTCACCTTCAGGTTGCCGAAGAGCTGGGCCGTTTCGGCTTCGAGCAGGATGGGAAATTCGCCGGGGGTAGGCAGTTCGACGTCGGTGGTAATGATTTCGAATTTGTCGAGGTTGGGACCTCCGCTACCTTGCGGAGTGATGGTAATGGTGTTCATCCCCTTGTCCATGTAGATATAGGTGCTCATGGTGTTGGTGGGAGGATTGTCCCACCCGGGGGTGGTGTTGGTTACAGTCGAGATGAACTCGGAGTAGTTGTTGACCTTGATGGCAATCGAGCGGTTCTGCATGCTCATGTAGTAGGTCTTGAACTCGTAGGTGCCGGTTTCGGGGACTTCGACGTTGGTAAATACAATCGAGCTGCCGGGGTCGTTGTCGCCTACATACTTCCCGCCCGACAGGCCTTCGATGGTACTGCCGTTGGTGGGTTTCACTTTTGCTGGTAATGTGATGATACCATCTTCCGCCTCGAGGGATACAAGCACCTCCTGTGCCTGTACCCACGAAGCCGACAAGATGGTAAATCCCAGCGACATCAGTCGCAGGGATTTACAAATTCTGTCTTTCATGATAAGTTAAAAATATGTGTTAGAGCTTTACAGTTACGCCTTTTTTCAAAGAGCCCGAGCCTTTGTAAACTTTCCCGTTCATCATGAGTTCTACGTTTACGGCTTTGATCTCTTTTTCGATTTTGCGTTTACCCTCTTTCGAGGCCAGTTTTACATCGACGGTATTGCCTTTCTTCTCGGCCGAGAAGGTCATGAGGCTGTAATCGCCGCACTGGAAGTCCCAGCCGTCGCCGGCATCCCAGTAGAGTTGGCCTTGAGCCTTGCCGTTCTCGTCGAGGCAAACGAGCAGGGTGAGGGGTTCGAACGAGTTTTCGGTCGTGCTTTGTACCACCCGGCCGGCCGGAATGATGCTGCCACCCTTGATTTTCAGCTCGGCCTGGTATTTGTCGCTGTATTCACCCTCGATGAGCGTCACACGCTCCCAGATGCCGTAGGGCAGCACGGGGTTCTCGGCAAAGGCCGGAACAACCAGCAGGTTGTCGCCCAGCAGGAAGGCCTGTTGCTCGCTGCGCAGGCGCAGGTCTTGCGGGTCGGCAAAGAAGACGGGAGCCATTACGGGCAGGCCCGTTTGGTGTGCCTCGTAGAAGAGGGTGTAGAGGTAGGGCAGCAGGCGGTAGCGGCGCTCGATGGCGATGCGCGAGGTATTCTCTACGGCCTCGCCGAAGGCCCAGGGCTCCTTGTCGTTGGTACCGGCGCAGGCGTGACCGCGGGCGAAGGGCAGGAAGGTGCCGAACCCAATCCAGCTGGCGAAGAGGTCGGCGTCGGTGTTATTGAGGAAACCGCCTATATCGGGACCGCTGAAGGGTTGACCCGAAAGGCCCAGGGTGAGCGACATGGGCACCGAGAGTTTCAGGTGGTCCCAGCCGGCCCAGTTGTCGCCCGTCCAGGTTGCTGCATAGCGTTGGTAACCCAGCAGGCCGGCACGAGAGAGAAGGAAGGGACGTTTCTCGGGGTTCACCCGCATGATACCCTCGTACGAGGCCTCGACCATCAGTCGGCCGTAGGCGTTGTGGTAGAGCAGGTGAGGACCGGCAGGCAGATTGCCGCCGCCCCGGTGAGGCGTGTCGTAGGGCATGGTCCCGATGCGTTCGGCCTCGGGGATGTCGTCGTCGGTCACGGCCGGTTCGTTCATGTCGTTCCATACGCCGTCGATACCCTTGGCCAGGAAGTCCTTGTAGAGGTCGGCCCACCAGTCGCGAGCCTCGGGCATGGTGAAGTCGGGGAAGGCGCAGTAGCCGGGCCATACCTTACCCTGGTAGGTTTCGCCGTTGGGGCGTTTCACCCACACGTCGTTGGCCGTACCCGACTGATAGACGTGGTAGTTCTCGTCGACCTTGGCTCCCGGGTCTATCATGTAGACCGCCTTGAAACCCTTTTGGTGCAACTCTTCGTTGAGCGCCTTGGGGTCGGGGAAGTTGGTCTCGTTGAAGGTGAAGATGCGGTAGCCGTCCATGTAGTCGATGTCCATCCAGATGACGTCGCAGGGTATGTGGCGGTTGCGGAAGTTATCGGCAATCTCGCGTACCTTCTGCTCGCTGCCGTAGGAGAAACGGCATTGGTGGTATCCCAGAGTCCAGCGGGCCGGCATGGTGATGGTACCGGTCAGTTCGGCCAGACCCTTGAGTACGGCCTTGGGCGACTCGCGGTCGATGATGAAGATGCGGAAGAGGGCACCCTCGGTGTTGAATTCGATTTTGTCGGAGTTGGTGGTGAGTTCGGCTTTCCACGAGGTATCGAAGAGGATACCGAATGCGGTACCGTCGCGGCGTACGCCCATCACCCAGGGGTGCGACTGGTAGAGGCGTTTGCCGCCGTCTACACCGTAGGCCCCGGTATCGGTGTTCCACAACTTGATGTATTGTCCGTTACGCAACAGCGGGCCGGTGACTTCGCCGCCGCCGTAGAGACTGATTTCGCCCGTGAGGCTGAGCGAGGCGCAGGCTTTGCCGTCGACCAGGGTAAACTGGGGCACCAGTTCCCAATCGGCCGGGGTGGCCCCTTGAGTCGTGGGTTCCTCTTTGAGGATGAGCGACGGAGTCTTGGTCTGGTCGAAGCCTTGCGGAATAAATTCGACGATGTTTTCGCCCACAAGCGACGATTGCGCGATGGCCACATTTTCGGCTCGAGCACCCAGTACTCCGGCCGCGCACAGGGCTCCTATGAGCAGTTTGTTCAGATTCATGGATAAAAGTTTTTAGTTATTAGTTTACTGCGAGTTTGGCATAAAGTTCGACAATGGCACCCTGGTCGAGAATGTCGCCGGGGTTATCGGTAATCTCGTTTCCGCTGAATTGCTTGAAGAAGAGCCCCGTCTCGGCATCGCGGGTGTACTTCCAGGCGTGGTCGAGCGATTTGCGGATGGCCAGCATGTAGGTGCCGTTGCTCTCGACCTTGTTCAGTTCGAGGAATCCGCGCACCATGATGGCGTTGAACCAGCGCTTGCCATCCTTGAGGATGCGGAACTGTTCGCCCGAGTAGTTGGATACGAAATTCTCGAAGAAGTAGTTGTAGCAAGCCTCGGCCAGCAGTTTGGCATCGGTGAGGTATTGGGCGTCGCCGGTGGCGTTGTAGAGCAGTACGGCGGCCTGGAGCATCTGCCCCGAGTTGTAGGAGAACTTGCTGGTCTCTACGGTACCGTCGATTTTGATACAGTCCCAGTAGAGGTAGTCGGCGGGGTCTTGCAGTTTCGATTTCACCCATTTGTAGACCTCTTTACCGGTCTCGAGATACGAGGGGTCGTTGGTCACCTGGTAGAGCTTGAGAGCCAACACGACGGCCGGGGCGTTCGAGCAGGTGTTTTTCGAATCGCGGGGCGACTCTTTCCAGTAGATACCGCCGCCCAGGGCATCGTCTTTGCCGGTGAGCACAAAGTTCCACACGCTCTTGGCATAGTCGAGGTACCAGTTGTCTTTGGTCTTGGAGTAGAGGTCGGTGAGGTCGATGCCTACCCAGATGGCATCGTCGTAGAGCCGCTCGTCGTGGTCGTTGACGAAGCAGCCGAAGCACATGGGCTCTTTCGTGGTGTTGTAGTATTCGAGCAGGGTGCGCTTGAGCTGGCTCTCGTAGGTGGTGCGGAAGTCGACGTTGTCGGTGTTTTGCACAATGGCGTTGAAGCCCGAGAGTACGCCGCCCAGACCCCACAGATAGGCGTGGCTGTTGTAGTCGGGGCTGTTGGGCTCGTCGTGCGTACCCAGCGTGTTGGGGTAGGTACCGAACATCAATCCAACCCGTTCGCTCCAGTAGTATTTGAAGATATTGGCAAAGGTCGTTTCGGCCCGGCTCATGTACTCTTCGTTGATACTACCCGGCTCGTTGGGCTTGATGGCTTTGATGGGAGCATCTTCGCTTTTGCAGCAGGTGAGCAGCACTAAAAGGAAGATGAGAAGTAACGAATTTCTTTTCATGATGTGTGTTGAAGATTTAATAGTTGGGAAACAAATGCACCGACCCGGCGAGAGTGCTTCTCTCCCCCCAAGCCGGTGCGTTTGCCGGATTTATTGCTTTTCAAACTTGATTTCCATCTTCTCGGTGTCGAGGGTAATCTTGTAGAGACCGGCCTGCTCGGCGGTAATCTTCCACTTGTAGTCGGGTTGTTCGCCCGGAGTTACCTGCACGTCGGTGCTCTCGATCGAACCGTCGGCTACGAGCGGTTTGAAGGTGGTGCCGTTGAATTCGCGTTGAGCCAGAATCTTCAGTTCTCCCTCCTGCAAAGCCCCTTGATAGGTAAAGATGTTGGGGTTGAGGTTGTCGGGGGTCATGGCAACGAGTTTTTCCAAATCCCATTGAGCGGCGGTGGCGCTACCTACGAGGTAGAGGTTTTCGTAGAGCAGTTTCTTGTACGAGATGCTCATCTCTTTGAGCGAGATGTAGATGTAGTACAATCCGGGATCGCTTATCTGGAAGTACTCGTCGGGGTCGCTCTCGGTCGTGCGTTTCACGAGCGTGCTGTTGTCGGCCCCCTTGTTGTACGAGGGCAGAGCTACGCCCGGCGTGGTGATAAACTTGAATCCGCCGGCGGTGAGTTGTCCCTTCCAGTTGTAGAGACGTCCGTTGGAGAGCTCGGTCATCTTGTCGGCATTGTTGAGGTCGGTGCCGCCAGGGGTAGCCGAGCCGGTGATGTAGAGCGCTTGCGAGCGGGGTATGTAGGTAGTTACCCGCACGGTGGTATAGGCAATCTCGGGATATTGGAATTTGGGACCGTTGACACGGGCAGCTACACGGGCTTCGACCGATACCGGTTCGCCGGCCGTCTTACCCCACTTCTCGACGATGAGGTCGTAGAGTTGCGACGAGGTGTAGCTCACCGATTCGTTGGCACCGAGGGTTACCACGTCGGTAGCCGACTGGAATTCGTTGTCGGCGATGTCGATCTGGAACAGATAGTCGAAGGTGTATTCCGGGCCCAGGCTGGTAGCCTCGTTCCAGGAGAAAGAGAGGATGACGTCGTCGGGGGCGTCCTGGTTGAGCGTGACCGATTGGGCCGAGGCTTCCAGTTTCAGTTGGGTTCTCTCGATGGCCTTGTCGTCGTCCTTGTCGCAAGCGACAAAGGCGAAGACAAAGAGCAGAGAGAATAATAGATGATATATTGTTTTCATATCGGTATTATACATTTAGAGTTCGGAAAAAAGAGTTTACCATTTGGGCAATTGTCTGAGGTTGGGGTTCTTGTCGAGCTGGTTCTGGTGAATGGGGAACCAGTAGTTTTTCTCGCTGAAGGCGCGGGTAATCTCGACGCGACGTTTGAAGTAGGCGTTCTCGTTGTTCTTGTCGCAGCTCTTCTCGGTACCGAACTTGTTCATGCCGTAGTAGTCGCCCCGCAGAATGTCGATCTGTTTCCAGCGGCGGATGTCGTCGAAGCGGATGGCATACTCGCAGTTGAACTCGACGCGGCGTTCGCGGTGGATAGCCTCACGCATGGCAGCCTGGTCGCTCGGTGCGGGAATCTTGTCGAACCCGTTGCTGTCCTTGCCCGTACCGTATTGGGGAATGCCGGCACGCTCTCTCACGAGGTTTACGTATTTGAGAATCTCGTCTTTCTGGGAGGGATCCCACTCGTTCAGCGCCTCGGCATAGTTCAGGTAAGCCTCGGCCAGACGGCAGATGATACCGGGACGATAGGGAATCGTGTAGTTGAGGATGTTGGTCTCGGGGTGTACCCGTTTTCTCAGCAGGTAACCGGTCTGGGGAGCATCCCAGAGCGAGCCCGATGCGGGACGTCCGTCCTCGCCCATGTAGTAGAAGTCGACGTAGCGGTTGTCCTGACGATACCAGGCACCGTTGTAGAGTACCGATACATAGAAACGGGGTTCGCGGTTGACATACATGTTGAAGGTACCGGCCGGAGCTACCGTGTTTTCGGTATTGGAGCTCTTGGCATCCTTGTCACCTTCGATCCATTTGGTTTTCCGCACGTCGGGTTCGGTAGAGAAACCGCTCTCGTTGTAGCCCGAAGCCTGGTTGATGATGGGCTCGCCGTTGGGCTCATAACCGGTAATGGCGGGCAGACCGTTGCTCATGAAGAAGGCATCGACCAGCTCCTGGGTAACACCCAGACCGCCCTGGCCACGCGAGCCACGGGGTACGGCGTGTTGCGAGTAGAGGTCGGCACTCACGTCGGGACGGGGGAAGAGAATCTCCTTGTTGCCCTGGTTGAACTCTTTGTAGCACATGTTCGAGTAGCTCATGAAGGGGTCGATCGAACCGTCTTCGTTATACTCGTAGTAGAGGTGGTATCCGTTGGCTTCGGCCTCGTCGATGAGCTCTTTGCAGGCTTTCACGGCTCTTTCCCACTTGGTGGGGTCGTAGGTCGAGTTGAAGATGTTCTGGCCTTTGTTGTTCTGGTAGGCGGCATAGTCGGGGTCGTCGTTGCCGTTTACCAGCGGGCTGGCGGCAAAGAGCAGCATGCGGGCGCGGATGGCCAGAGCCATAATCGAGGTGGCGTGACCGTAGTTACGATCTTCGGTATAGACGGCCGGCAGTTGCTTGGCTACCTCCTGAAACTCGGTATCGAGCCAGTTGATGACATCGTCGTAGGGAGTCTGGCCGATGAGAATATCTTCGGTAGGAGCATTCACGTCGGTAAGCCAGGTTTGCAGAGGTATGGCACCGTAGGTGTTTACCAGCAGGTAATAGTAGTAGGCGATGAGGAAACGGGCCTCGGCCTTCATGTTGTCGACATCTTCCTGATATACCTGTTGCTCGGGCAGAGCCTTCACGTTGTTGATGAAGATATAGGCACTGCGGATGCGCACGGGGAAGTCGCCCCAGAAGTTACCTTTCCATTCGCTTTGGGGAGTCCAGTTGCCCAGAATCTTGTCGATACAGTCCCAGTCGGCAAAAGCACGCCAGTCTTGCGATGGCGAGAAGTCGTCGGCATAGGCATCGTAGTTACGCATCATGGGGGTATAGGGGTCGGGTATACCGTCGTAAATACCGGCGAGCCACTCCTCGGTACGGTTTTTACTGTTGAATACCATTTCCAAGGTCAAAATATCGTCGGGCGCATTGTCCAGGTAGTCGGTACAAGAGGTAACCGAGAAGAGCCCGATGATAGCCAATGTATATTTAACAATCGTATGTTTCATGATTTTTTGTTTCCTTTTCTGTTTTATGGGTTTAGAATCTTACTTGCAGACCGATAGAGTAGGTGGCCATGATAGGATATTTCAGACCGTTGCTGGTGCTCAGCTCGGGATCCCACAGGTCGAATTTGGAGAATTGCAGCAGGTTCGTACCGCGGATGAATATGCGGGCATATTCCATGGCGGCTTTCTTGATGAGGTTCTTGGAGAAGGAGTAACCCAGCTCTATGTTTTTGAGTCGCAGCATGCTCATGTCTTTCAACCACCAGTCGGATGATTGAGCGTTGTTGGCATTGTAACCCATGTGGAGGCGGGGATAGAAGACATCCTGGCTGGGATTCTCGACGGTCCAGGCATCGGAGGCGTTGGTAAAGATGTTACCCTCGGCACCGATGGTCGAGCCGGGCAAGAAGTTCGTCTGGTTTTCGCCGATGATGCGGTAGGTGCGGCCGTTGCCTTGGAAGAAGGCACCGAAGTCTACGTTTTTGTAGCTGAGGTTCACGCCGAAACCATAAACGAGTTCGGGGTTCACGGTTCCGCCGATGGCCGTCTTGTCGGTTTCGGTGATTTCGCCGTCGCCGTTCATGTCGACATACTTGATGTCACCGGGATATACGCGGTCCGAGAACTTGGGAACGGGGATACCGGGTTTCAGTTCGCCGGTCGTTACGTCGGCAAAGTCCTCTTCGGTGAAGAGTCCGTCGCTTACCAGACCGAAGATTTGGCCCACGGGTTTGCCCGTGCTCGAACGGTAGGTACCCAGCACACCCAGGTCTTCGTCTTGTTCGATAATCTTGTTGCGGGCATACGATACGCTGGCGCGAGCCGAGATGAACCAGTCTTTATTGATTTGCTTGTTGAGATCGAGCGAGAAGTCGAAACCTTTGTTGGTCACGATACCGTAGTTGGCCCAGGGCAGCGAGGGGAAACCGGCTGAGCTGGGGTAGTTCTTGCGTTGCATGAAGATGTTTTCACGACGTTCGTGGAAGAAGTCCAGTTGGATTTCGGCCATCTTGAACAGGCCCAGTTCGATACCGACGTTGGCCTTCTTGACCGTCTCCCAGGTAAGGTTTTCTACACCGGGGTCACCCTCGCGCAGACCGCCTTTTTCGTAGAAGGCGTTGGAGTTACCCCACTTGTAGCCGTCGGTCGAGCCGATGGTGGTGATGTAGGCGAAACGCTTTTGCGAGCCGTCGTCGTTGTAGAAACGGTCGTTACCGGCCAAACCATACGATGCTCTCAGTTTCAACTTGTTGATGTAGTTTTGTACGGGGCGCATGAACTCCTCTTCCGACACAATCCAGCCGGCGGCAATCGAGGGGAAGAAACCGAAGCGGTGACCCTTGGCAAAGTTTTCGGAACCGTTGTAACCGAAGTTAAACTCGGCAATGTAGCGGTCGGCATAGGTATAGGCGGCACGGCCGGCAAAACCTTGTGTACGGTAGGGCACCTGGTCGCCATCGTCGTAGTTGCGCTGGTTGTACAGCAACAGGGCGCTTACCGAGTGGTCGCCGAAGCGTTGGTCGTAGGTGATGTTACCTTCGAGGTAGGTACTGTAGTTACCGTACTCTTCCCAGCGGCTGTAACCCAGGAACTCGTCGCCCTCGTTCAATACCATGAGGATGAGCTCGCCGGTAACCGGGTCGCGTTGGGTAGCGGGCGAGTAGTAGCGGGGCGATTTGCCACGGTCTACACCGTTGCGCGAATAGTAGTCGTACGAGAAGATACCCTTTACCTTCAAACCGGGGAGGATACCTTTCAGGTCTTGCTCTACGGCGAAGAGGGTTTCGAGCTTACTCTCGGCCTCGCGTTTGAAACCCGATTGCGTCAGTTTGGCCCAGGGGTTTTCGTTCTCACGCGGTTTGGGTATGCAGCCGTTGTTGTAGATAAGCGGAACCATGTAGGGGGTAGCCTTGAAGGCGGCGCTGAAGATGTCGTCGATACCGTCTTTCGGGGCGTTGCGTTGTTGCAGGTAACCACCGATGTTGAAGGTCAACAGGGTGGTCGAGGTCACGTTCATGTCGACGTTGGTACGCAGGTTGAAGCGGTTTACCGAGATGCCCGAGTCCCAGGCCTGGGTCTTGTCGGTCTCGGTGATACCTTGCTCGTTGTAGTAGGCACCTACGAACGAGTAGCGCAGTTTCTCGTTACCGCCCGAGAGGTCGAACGAGGCGCGCGTGTTGTTGGCAAAGTCTTTGGTGATGGCATCGATCCAGTCGATGTCGGGGTAGAGCTCGGGGTCGTAGCCGGTGCGATATTTGTCAATCAGTTCGGGCGAGTAGAGCTCGGTACCGGTTTCCTGGATGTTGATGTTGTTCAGGAGCGTCAGGTAATCGGCGGCATTGAGGAACGAGGGGAGCTTGGCCGGGCGGGTGATGGAGTGCTCGACCGATACGTTGATGGTCGTCTTGCCCGAGTGACCGCGTTTGGTGGTAATCAGGATGACACCGTTGGCACCCCGCACACCGTATACGGCACTGGCCGAAGCGTCTTTCAAGACCGAGAACGACTCGATTTCGGAGATGTCGATGTTGTTGAGCGAACGCTCTACACCGTCGACGAGCACGAGCGGCGAGTTGCTGCCCTTGAACGAGCTCATACCGCGGATCCAGAACTCGGAGTTGTCGTAGCCCGGTTCGCCCGACCGCTGTACACCGATGATACCGGCAATGTTACCGGCCAGGTCGTTACTGAGCGAACGGGTGGTACCGACTTGCAGCTGTTGGGGTTTCACGCTGGTGATGGCGGCAACGACCGAAGCCTTCTTTTGCACACCGTAACCAACCACTACCACATCCTCGAGTTGGGTCGAGGCGTCTTGCAGTACCACGTTGATGATCTTGCGGCTGTTCACGGCCTCTTCGCGCGAGGCGAAACCAATGTATTTGAATTGCAGGATGGCGCTTTTGTCGGGTACGTTGATGTCGTAGATACCGTCGACGTTGGTAATGGTTACAATCGAGGGGTCGTCTTTTACCGACACGGTTACACCGATCAGGGGCTCGCCGTTGACGTCGGTGACGTTACCGTGGATGGCAATCTTTGTCTGGTTCTTCCCTGAAGCGTTATTCTTGTTGTATAAAATAATCTGCGACTGTTTGATCTCAAACTTGATGTTTGATTTTGCGAGCATTTGCGATATGGCTTGCCGCACAGGTGTGTTGTTGGCTTTCAACGATACTTTTTGGTTGACATCCAGTTTCAAGGCATCGTAGAAGAAGGTGTATTTGCTCACGCTTTCTATTTTTTTAATAGCCTCGGATAGCGGAATGTTTTGGAAAGAAATAGTCAATGATTCTCCCGGGGCCTGAGCAAACAAGTTCAAGGAGAATAAAATGGCCAGGAATAGGACCAATTTTTTCTTTAGATTCATATCATGGGTATATTAAAGTTAACTCAATAGGTTCTCTTTCTTTTTCTTTTTGTGTGTATTTAGTGTTTTAAAAAAGTCTATGAATGTTTTTTGCGGTAGTTTTTTCGTTCAGTATTTTATCATAGGCAATAGTTTTTTAAGGGGTTATTATTAAAGTGTTGTTTTCGTCGAAGTGATAATGAATCGAAGAGATGCTGGCCATGATGCGCACAATATCTTCGAGGCTTTGGTCATATAGGGTAAACGTGTAGGACTGGTCGTCGGAGAGAGCCGGATCGATTTCGATTTTCACGTTATACCATTTGGAGAGGTATCGGCATACCTCGTGCAGATTCTTGTTTTCGAGTTTCACCCGGTCTTTGGTCCACATCATGGCAAACTCTACATCGCCTTCTTCCACGCTTATGGTCTTGCTCTTCTTGTCGAGCGAACCCTCTTCACCGGGTTTCAGGTAGTGGTCGGGCTTGTCGTCGCCCAGTACGTGCATCGAGACCGAACCCTCGTAGAGGCTCACGACCGATTTGTCGTCATCGTCATAGGCGCTTACGTTGAACTGGGTACCGTGTACCTTGACCGCAATGTCGTTGGTTTTGACGATAAACGGTTTTCGGTCGTGCTGTACATGGAAGAAAGCTTCGCCTTTGAGGGTTACCTCACGTACGTCGGCATGCAGGTTGGTATATTCGAGTTCCGAGTTGGCGTTGAGCCATACCTCGCTGCCGTCGGGGAGGATAAACTTCGATTTGCCGGTGATGGTCGAGTAGGTTTGGGCAATGGCTTCGTGTTTGGCGTGGTGATTGCTCTCGAAGAAAAGATAACCGGTACCCGATACGACCAGCAGTAAACCTATTGCAGCGGCAAAGCGACGGAGCACTCGGCCCGACGCCCACCGCGGCACAATCTTCTTTACCTTCTCAGGTTTGGTTTGAATGGAATCTTGGTGTATATAAGTCTGGAATTTTTTCCAATAGGAATCGACGTCTGGATTGTATCCGGCTGCCTTGGTTTGAATTTGGTTCCACAAATTTTGCAATTCGTTGAAAAACTGTTGGTTCGCAACGTCTTGATTCAGCCACTCTTGCAGCTGTGTTTGCTCGTCTTCTGATAGCGAGATGCCTTTGAATCGAGCTATGATAATGTCCCAAGGGAGCTTCTTGTTCATAATTATCAGACTTTTTTAGATGAAAAAATATTTTACCGCATTATTTTGATTTCATTAGTTAGACACAAAAAAAGAGATAAACCCTTATACCGGATACCGTAAAAAAGGAAAAACAATTGGGAATAACTTGCGATTATTTGATAAATTGTTGTTAATCAGTATGTAAAAAAGAGAGGGGAAAGAGCTTTTTTTCTGCTTTGTGGGTGAGATAATTTTTTTTTGTAGAATAATATTCTTTTCTTTGCACAGTATTCCTATATATAAAACGGTGGCCAACATAGCAAACGACATATTATTGCTCAGGCAAATACGGGAGGGAAATGAAGAGGCATTCAAAAGTTTGTTCGAAACCTACTTTACTCCGTTGTGCCGTTTTATATACCTTTATCTGGACGACAAGGCTGTGGCCGAAGAGCTGGCCATGGATATTTTTATCTATCTGTGGGAGAACCGCGACACCTTCCACATACAACTTTCGTTGAAAGCCTATCTGTTTCAGGCTGCACGAAACAAGTGCTTGAATGAATTGCGTAAAAAGAAAGAGATGGTGAGTATCGACGACGCCGAGTTGTCGGGACTCAATACCGACGTGTCGTCGCTCGAGACCGAAGAGCTGTATCGGCTTATCCACGAGGCCATACTGGCTCTGCCCGAAAAGTGTCGCCATATTTTCGTTCTCAGCCGGCAGGAGAGCCTCACCAATCAGGAGATTGCCCAGAAGTTGAATCTCTCGGTCAAGACGGTCGAGGGGCAAATAACCATTGCTCTAAAGAAAATCAGAAAATTTCTGGGCGACCAGTACAGCTATTTGTGGTAAAAAAAATTTTTTTCATTCGGTATAAGGGTATATGATGCTTTTTGTGTCATAGTATGTGAAACCCTGGAATATTACCGACATGAAAAACTCTTTTAAGTGCACATACTCTTTTTGTTACGGTCCATTTCCTACTCCGTTGACCGGGAGATACCCCTATTAGAGCTTTTTGTACAGGCAAAGATTCTATCGTTTTTCTTAGACTTGAGTGAGAGATATGTACAAGAAAATTACAAGTTTGTGTTTTGCCCTGCTGGCAGCCTGCAGCCTGTATGCTCAGGAGCCGTTGCTGGTTCTGGAGGCCGAGGATGCCCGGCTCACCCCGCCGGTGAAGGTCAAATATGTCGACGGCTATTCGGGAAACGCCTACGTGGGCGATAACGATAGCGGGTCGGAAATCGTGTTTGAAAATGTTTATGTCGAGAAGGCGGGAACCTATGAGTTTCGCACCTACTATACCAGCATGTTCATCCGCTCCATCGCCGTGCAGTCGGGGTTCTATACCCCGGTAATCCTCACGATGACCGAGACGACCGAGGACTGGAACCGTCCGCCGGTGGGCATGATGCTGTCGTATATCTATCTCGACGAGGGGTACAACACCTTGCGCATTACCCCCTATAATGGCGGGGGGCCCAATATCGACAAATTCGAACTCTGGGAGACCGGGGTGAACATGCCCAAGCCCGAGAAGGAGAGCGCCGCTTTCGGTTACGACCTCACCGACGAGGCCTCGGTGACCGTCGACGGTGCCGACTATTCGGCTTCGGCCATGAACGACAACAACGAGTATACCTCGTGCGAGATGCCCGCCTCGTCGAACTACATCTATGTAACCTGTCCCGAACCTTACCTGATTACCGGCTACCTCTTCTCCGACGGTACGGCCATAGCGGCCGGTGTCGATGCCTGGAGCCTGGAGTATTCGGTCGACGGACAAAACTACAATCGCTTGTCGCCCAATTCGTCTACCCGGTACAGCGCGGCGACACTCTATACCATCGATCGTCAGCCTCATGCCGACGCTGCCCGGGCTGCCCGTTATTACCGCATTGTCACGCAAGGTGGCCGTGTGGGCGAGATACAACTCTTCGGGATACCCTATTATGAGAATACCGACGGAAAGAATTTCCCGACCGATATAACGGCCGGCGTCGATGCCTATGCCTCGGCGCTGGGCTCTCCGCTGGGTGCCTTTACCGTGGCCGACGAGCGCTACTTCAACCTCTTCGACCGCAACATGCAGCGCAAGTATTACAGCGACGAGGGTCCCCTCTTCCAGGTAGAGATAGAACTCGACAAGCCTTATCGCCTCGAGAGCTACACGCTCACCTCGTGTCAGGATTACCCCGACCGTGACCCGAAGAGCTGGGTGGTCGAGGGCTTCGATCGTGATTGGGAGGTGGTGAGCGAAGTCGAAGGCTTTGAGTTTCCCAGTAGGTATGCGACCATGAAATTTGCCGTAAATGGTACGAAACTATACAAGGGCTATCGCTTGAGAACCCTCGAGAATAACGGGGCCGATGCCTTCCAGTTGCTCAAGTGGCAACTCTTTGGCAGCGACCAGCCGGCAGCCCTCTCTTCGGCTCGGGTTGACGAGGTGCGGGTAACGGCCGGCGACCGGGCCATTGTGGTCTCGACAGCCGACGAAGCAGCTTGCCGCGTGTTGACCCTCTCGGGCCAGACTCTCTACGAAGGGCGGTTGCGCGGTGACGATTGCCGCATTGCGGTGCCTGCCGGCATCTATCTCGTGGGGGTGACCGTGCAGCACGAGCAGACGGTACACAAAGTAGTGGTAAAATGAAGATTTATTGAAGATGAAAACCAGATTGACATACGGACTCCTGATTGTGGCAGGAGTGATGAGCGGTATCGCTCCGGCTTGGGGCGAACAGGTCCTGGGCGAGTCGACCTCGCCCAACGACTCGATTAAACTCGTCGTGCTCGACGACAACGATGCGTTGTATTACAAGGTCGTGAAGGGTACCGCTACCCTGATAGAGAAGTCGGCCCTGGGAATCGTCACCTCGGTGGGCGATTTTTCGAGCGGGGTAGGCGACCTCGCCTTTACCGACCGCCTGGTCGAAGACCCTTATGAATTGCCGTCGGGCAAACGCAGCCGCTACGAAAATACCTACAAGGAGGCCACGGTGACCGGCAGCAAGGAGGGGCACGAAGTGAAGTTTGTCTTCCGCGTCTACGACGACGGTGTGGCCTACCGCTACGAGCTTCCCGGCAGCGGCGAGGTTTCGGTCTATGCCGAACAGAGCGAATGTCTGCCCGCCGCCTGCGAAACCATCTATTCCCAACAGTATTCCAAAGACAGCCAGTCGCTTTTCAGCGAGACCGCTACCGAGTTCGTGGCCTGTGCCACCTATACCCCCTTCCCCATACTGGTCGACATGGGGGGCAACTATATGTTGATGACCGAGGCGAGAGTCAACGGCTCGTATTGCGGGAGCACACTCACGGTCGACGACGAGACCGGTGCCTTCTGTTTCCAGCCTCGTGAATCGGTATCGACTACCCTCCCGTTGGCTACCCCGTGGCGGGTGCTGCTGGTGGGTTCGCTCGAGTCGGTGGTCGAGACGGTGATGCTCGAGAATCTTAACGATGCGACGGCCGTCAACTCCCTCTCGTGGATTACCCCGGGACGGGCTACCTGGAACATTGCCGGCGAGGATTTCACCGCCGACTACCTGAATATGAGCAACATCAAACACTATATCGACTGGGCCCAGGAACAGGGGTGGGAGTACTTCACCCTCGACAAGTGCTGGGAACAGAACGGCATCTCGCTGAAAGAGGTGGTCGATTATGCCTCTTCGAAGAAGGTGGGCGTGCTGATATGGGTGAACCAGAATGACCTCCCCTCCGACGAGTCTGCCCTGAACGCGATGGTACAGAGCTGGAAATCGCAGGGTGTGAAGGGGTTGAAGATCGACTTCTGGGAGAGCGAGTCGCAGGCTACGATGCAGAAGGTAGACCTGCTGCTGCGGGTGACGGCGCAGAACCAGCTCTTGCTCGACCTTTACGCTTGCCCCAAACCCACGGGTTTGCGACGCACCTGGCCTCACCTGCTCACCTCGGAGGCTGTGCTGCCCAACACCGTATTTACCGACTTTCCCGATATTCACAACATCAACTCGGCCATAATTCGCGGCGCTATCGGTTCCACCGATTATGCCCCCGTCGACTTTGCCGACCGCAACGGCTGCATCCACTCCGGCACCACCTGGGCTCACCAGTTGGCCCTGTCGGTGGTATTCGAGTCGGGCATACAGCATCTGGCCGATGCTCCCGAGAATTTCGAGTATCACATGGCCCGCGAGTTCTTGAAACGGCTGCCCGTGGCCTGGGACAATACCCGCTGTGTGGAGGCTCGCCCCGACGAATATGTGAGCCTTGTGCGCCAGAAGGGCGACGAGTGGTATTGGGCCACGCTCACGCACGAAGCCCGCACGGCACGGGTGCCTCTGTCGTTCTTGCCCGAGGGCGAGAACTACTGTGCCTATGTGTATGGCGATGGCGATTGCCCGTCGGAGGTCCGGTTTGAGTACCGCGACAACCTGTCGTCCCGCGATACCCTGTCGGTCGACCTGCTGAAGCGGGGTGGGGCCGTAGTGCTCTTCTCCACCTCGTCGCAACTGCCGCGACCCATACAGATGAAATACGAGGCCGAAGCCGCCGAGAACACCATACCCTTCGGGGTGCCGGTGAAGAGCGACGTCGACAGCCTCTGTTCGGGTGGGGAGTATGTGGCCTCGATAGGCAACGGCCGCGCCCTGGTCTTCAACGGGGTGACCGTGCCCGAGTCGGGTACCTATGCCATGACCCTCTACTACATGAGCGATGCTCCCTGTTCGGCCTATGTGAAGCTGAACGGCGACATCAACTCGTGGCAGGAGGTTTCGTTCGAGAATACCGGCGGTCCCACAGGTAGTTACATGGCTCACCGCACGGTACTGGTTACGCTCGACCACACGGTGAGCAACACGATTGAGGTAGGCAACAACTCCGATTACGGTCCCAATCTCGACCGTATCGTCCTGTCGAAGTATGCCGACGGGACGACCGACGTGGAGGCTCCGCAGGAGAGCGAGTCGGTAGGGTTGGTCTACGTGCTCGACCGCGACATCATCATCGAGCAGGCATCGGCTACCGACTATGCCGTCTACAATTCGCTGGGCCAACTCTTGCGCACCGGCCACTTCGAGGGCGGCCGCCTGTCGGTCTCCGTTCCCGATCGGGGCGTCTACTTCGTGAAGCTCCACACCACCGGGCTCGACTTTACCCAAAAAGTATTGATAGGACGATGAAAATGAGAACCTTTTGTTAAACTTAATAATAAAACTTATGAAAAAGATTACCTTTTTAATGGTCTGTTTGTTGTCTGTGCTCGGACTCTCTGCAGCCAGTTATGATCACCTGTATGTAATCGGCGATGCCACATCGGCCGGTTGGAACACCAATAGCAACCTGGAGATGACCAATCTCGGGGATGGAAAATTTACCTGGACCGGCGAATTGCTCGACCATGGCGACAATTCGCGTCGATTCAAATTCATTGTTAGCCGTAGCTGGTATCCCTGCTTGACGACTACCGCAGCCGCTCACGAGACCGTGACTCCCGGTGTGAAAGTCGCTCTGCTCGACAAACACGAAGAGGTTCAACCCGATGCTGCCTTCATCGTAGACAAGACGGGAACCTACAAGATCGATATCGACCTGAACGAGATGACCATGTTACTGACCGAGACTACGCAGGAGCTCCCCGACGTAGCCGAGTTCGGTCAAGTATACCTGGCCGGTAGCGCCTTTACCGACAAGGTAGCCATGGAGAAGGTTTCGGATGGTGTCTACACCTGGTCGGGCGTAATCGAAGAGGCCGACCCCATGGTAGGTTTCTACTTTGTAAACGGCGACGAAACCATGTCGTTCAACCCCGCCAATACCGGCAGCATCAAATCGGGTTCGTACAGTATGGTATATAGCGCCGACGGCGTAGGTACTACCGAGTTCCAAATCCCCGCCACCTCGACCTACACGATTACGGTCAATGTAGCCGAGATGAAGATGGAAGTTCTCAAAATCGACTACGAGCACCTCTATATCGTAGGTAGCGCCTTGACGGCTCGTCCCGGTAGCTGGCTGACCGAAGATGGTGTGGAGATGGAAAAGATCGAATCGGGCAAATTCACCTGGTCGGGTCAACTCTATGCTCAGACGACCGACGGTAGCGGCACGGAGTTCAAGTTCCTCAACCAACTCATCCCCGGTGTATGGGAAAACGACTTCGTATTCGATACGACTCAAAGCGCCAACCAACCCATCGAGATCGGCGGAAGCTACACGATTTCGTATCGCGGTTCGGGCCACGACAACAAGTTCACGGTGCCCGAGGATGGTAACTACAAACTCACGGTCGACCTCCATGCCATGACCCTCACGGTCGAGGAGGGTACCTCCAGCGCTGTAAGCGAAGTGCTGGCTGCTGCTCCGGTTGTAGTAACCGACGGTGCCACCATCCGCGTATTGGCCAACGGCCTCGACCTCGACGGTGTGATGGTATTCGACTTGCTGGGCAACTGCGTAGCCTCGACGGGTGCCGTAAGCGACTATGCTTTCGACATGGCACAGAGCGGCGTATATGTAGTGCGCGTAGCTTGTGGCAACCAGGTATATTCTCATAAAGTAATAGTTAAATAGGGACAGTCGTTTAATTCCGTCATTATGAGTCAATCGGCAGACTGTCCCGGTAATTTTTCCGATCGAACTCATCTTTTTATATTTTCGGCTCCGTTTCGGAGCCCCTTTTTTCATTTTTGGACCCAACTGGAGCCAATACTCCAGTGAAAGGGCCGTTTCTCACTCACCTCGAACATCAGGCAGCCTGAGCAATTTCGTTGACTTCCCGCCGGACGAGCTGTACTGCATTCGCCGTGTGGATGCCAAAGAAGATGTACAGGATTTCGGTCAACTTCGTCCTTGCCTTGATGCGTTTCAGGCCATAGTGTTCCTTCTGCGTTCCGAACGAGCCTTCCATCCTCGTTGCCCTCACCCTCGCCAGCTCGTTGCGGATGATGTCGTTCTCTTTCTTTTCCAAGGACGGACGGCCACGCTTGACGAATGACGTCTGTATTCCTCTATCCTTGCAGTACCCCCTGTTGGCGCTGCCGGCATAGCCTGCATCTCCTCCAACCTTCTTCGCGTCCACACCGAAGAGCTTTCGGTGCATCTTCAGGCAGTGCGTAAGCCTGGTTCCCTCGTTGAAGGCATTGAATGACAGCTTCTCGATGAATGAGAGTCCGTCAACCTGGATGTTGTTGCACTTCGCACCGAACTCTACGCTCTTCACTTCCTTGCCTCTCACGATTGGCCTCACATACGGCTTGCTGATGCTCACTATCCTGTCCTTGACACTCTCGCGAGGATTGTTGTTCTCGAAGTGGGCCTTCTGCTGGCGGTACACTCTTGTGATGATTTCAATATCGCTCTTCTGTCTGGCTGTCAGCAATTTCTCCGCGCCTGCATTCTCCCTCTCCAGTGTGCGGGTCTCCTTCAGTATCTTCCCCAAAAGGTTGAGCAGGCGTCTGGTCAGTTTCCTGGTCTGGACTTTCGTATGCCTGCGCCGCTTCCTGTACGACAGGTTGGCCTTCTCTACGTCTACGTACTTCGTCCTCGGACGGTGCACATTCAGCTTGGCACTCAGAGTGCACATTATCTCATATGACTTCTCTATTCCTTCCCACAGAAGCTTCGCATCCGTAGGATAGCGCATCTCGCTCTCGTAGCAGGTCGCATCCGTATACATCGTATCCAGGTCCTTCATGTACGGTTTCCAGGCTCTTGCCAGTATCTCCTGCTGCTGTTGGATCTTCAGCCCGCGGGCCAGCTCCGAAAACACGTCGTCCAGAAGTTTGTAGTTCGTCAGAGGATGCATCGGGTCTATTCTCACATCGCAGAAGAGCTGATAGTGGACGTTGCCGTTAAGATGCTCCATCAACTTCGGGCTGCTCAGACCTGTGTACATCTTCAGGAACATCAGCGCAACCTTGCCCTCCGGGGTGAAGTATGTTTTTCGCCCTTTCTTCGCTCTCATGCTCTTGCTTATCAGTCCAAAGTTCTCTGCCATCTCACCAAGCGGCAGCCTCTTCCTGATTTTTCCCAGCTCGCTAGTCTCGAACGTCCGCCTATACAATTCATAAAAATCGAACTCCGTGAAAGGAAGATCGGGTGATATTTCAGAGAAATTTTGTACCTTAGCCATGCAGATTAATTTTTGCGATACCTCCAAATTTGGCTTTTCTAGGGCAATTGGAGGTATTCTTTTTATCTTTAGCTAAGATACAAATTTTATATTACATTGGCAATCAATTCGTTATAAAGTTTTATTCTTTTTACGACAGTCCCTAAATAAGATCTTAAGATTTTGAGCCGAGTCGGGGAGCCGACCTCCCCGACTCGGTATTTTTTTGCTTGTTTTTTAGTGCGGAACATCGGGAATACCCGAGACCTTTTGGGGTGAAACCCGCCGACAAACTGTAAATCGTATGCAGAACACATGTCTCATGATAGCTCGCTGCCTGGCCCTTGCCACCGTAAGTCTCGCACCTGCGGTGTGCCAGGCCGGGAGCGACAACTACAATCGGGCCGTCGCCACGTTCGATGCCGTGATGGAATGCTATGGCGACGAACGTCTCCCCCTCTTTCGGGAGACTTACCCCTTTGACGACCAACTGAAAGTGACCTACCTCTCGAACGAAGAGCAGGCCGACCAGCAGAAACGCTTCTCCTACCTGTGGCCCTTCTCGGGCAGTCTCTCGGCCGTGGCAGCCATTTGGGATGCCCGCCTCGACCCCCGCTTCGGGCAGGTGCTGGAGCAGCAAGTCCGTCCCGGTCTGGAAATGTATTTCGACTCGGTGCGCACACCGGCCGCCTACTCCTCTTACCTGAATACGGCCCCCGCCTCCGACCGCTTCTACGACGACAACATCTGGATAGGTCTCGACTTTACCGACCTCTATCGCCTCACGCGCGACCCCCGATACCTGGAGCAGGCAAAACTCGTGTGGCGATTTATCGAGAGCGGCATCGACAACCAGCTGGGCTATGGCATATACTGGTGCGAACAGAAGAAGAACGGGAAAAACACCTGTTCCAATGCCCCGGGCTCGGTCTATGCCGCCAAGCTCTACCTCGTTACCGGCGACAGCAGCTACCTGCGCACCGCCGTGCGCCTCTATGAGTGGACCCGCACCAACCTGCAAGACCCCACCGACGGCCTCTACTTCGACAACAAGAGCCTCGACGGCACCATAGGCCGGGCCAAGTTTGCCTACAACAGCGGGCAGATGATGCAGGCCTCGGCCCTTCTCTACCGCCTCACGGGCGAGGAGCACTATCTGCGCGAAGCCCGGCGACTGGCAGCCGCCTGCTACGAACACTTCTTTGCCGCCCCGTCGCAACCCGGGCGTCGGTACCGCGTGTTCACCCCCGGCAACATCTGGTTCACGGCCATCATGGTGCGGGGCTTTGTCGAGCTGTACGGCATCGATTACGACCGTCGTTACATCGATGCCATACAAGAGAATCTGGACCAGGCCTGGACCAACGGCATGCGCGAAGAGAACGGCCTCTTCAACGACAACTGGACCGGGCAGACCCGCAACGAATCGAAGTGGCTCCTCACCCAGTTTGCCATGGCCGAGATGTATGCCCGCCTCGCCCTGATCGACGGAGAATAGTAGTGTGTTTTAGTGAAATATGAACCTCAACTCCCGGAGCAACCCATCCGTTGCCTCGGGAGTTTTTTATGCCTATGCACGAGACTATGGCCCAGCACGGTATCGGCCGGGAAAGTATCCTTGGTTTGTGAATTACGGCTGTATGGTTATGGGTCGTCTCGCCCTTGACGAAATGCAGAAGAGTAGGCCGGTATCCTATGAGAGGGGAAGGTAGAAACGAAAAAACCGAAACAGCAAATATTGCTATCTCGGTTTTCGGTGGTGCCACCAGGAATCGTAATCTAACGATAAGTGGCTGAATATCTTTGATGTATCTTTTAGCTAAAGAAGTAATCTCCCGCTATTGCTCCACCGGATTCTTGCAATATTTTGCAGTGTCTTGCGGAGTCGATTTCCTATTACTCTACAAAGGTAACGCTTTATTTTGAAATACAAGCAGATGCCTTGTATTTTTGCTCCACTTCGGTGTGGAATTCCAACCGATTTATTTTTTATTCAAATTACCAAGCATATCAATAAGCAAAGATATACCATCTACCATAGTCATTGTTTCATGTTTGGCTATTTGTTTGTTGCATTCTTCAATTTGCCGTTGGCACTCCAAAGCTAAATCATATTCTCCTTGTGTGCATTCTCCTATGATTCTAGCTTTGTACACAATATAGTTGCATATTTGTGATAACTCCACAATCATAGATCGGAAACGAGCAACTTGAGTTATGTTATATGCTAAAGAAGCACCTTCAACAATCATTTTTGCTTTCTCATCTTTTAATGTAGCTACTTTTGCCGTAAGAAAGGCTAAATCAATTGCATTATTCATATTATAATATCACTTTATTTCTTGTTTAATCTTTTAACCTCTTTGTCGAAATCACTTTCAAGCATATCCATTTCTCGCTTGCGGTATATCTCAAATTCCTTTTCAGCTTTTTCTATGGCTTGTTTATGTGAAATATTGCCTTTGCCAATCAGGATTTTTCGTTTGTGAGCTATAATCTGATTGTCAAGAGCTTCTATCCAATCCTTCATAGACATAGGGTTCATCTCCAATGCCTGGAATTCTGCAAAATCAAGAAATCCTGAAACTAACAGATTCAGTCGTTGCAGTTCTATTTCAGATAAATAGTTTTTCGCAATTTTTACATCATCTTTGGTTACGTAATTACCTTTGAAATTAGTCATTCCGACAAACGGTTTTTCATTGTCCACACGGTTGTATATTATTTCTGCAGCTGTATTCTCATGAACCGCATAATGCAGTTTGTTTTGCACGGTGGCGAAAAAAGTTTTAGTCATTTCACTACGAGGATCATAGTCCGTAGCTGTAGCATATATGTCCGTAACCTGCTGGTAAAAATTTCGTTCGCTACTGCGAATATCCCTGATACGCTGCAATAACTCTCGGAAATAGCGGTTTCCTCCCTGTTTCAGCCGTTCATCGTCCATCGCAAAACCTTTCTGAATATATTCATGTAAACGTTGTGTCGCCCAACGCCGGAAGCGTGTTGCTATTTGAGACTGGACACGATATCCCAAAGCTATGACCATATCGAGATTATAATGGTCTATATTACGCCTTACTTGACGATTGCCTTCCTGACGAACTAACAAGAATTTCTTGTTAGTTGCTTCTGCTATAAGTTCTCCATCCTTGTAGATATTGTCTATATGCTGACTAATATTCTGTTGTGATGTGTCATATATCTCTGCTAACTGACTCTGTGTCAACCATAAGTCTTCATCGGCAAAGCGTACCGATACACGAGTTATTTCGTTATCGTCCTGATATAGGATTATTTTATTTTCTTCGTTCATGTTTATTATCTAAATTATTGCCATTTGCTATTCCTCAAACTTACTTTCAATGCTGAACCTTTTGCCGTAAGGCGATATTATTGCAACCAACTTTGCTTGTCGTTAGGAAAAATAAACTCTATGTAGCTCACGTATTTGTTAGGAAAACCTTCCATTATTTTCTTGTTATCTGGATACCATATATTTCACCATTGTCTTTTATACCAATGTAAAGTACACCGCCTTGTGTGTTAGCAAAACCGCATATCCATTTTAGATATTCGTTGCGCCAAGATTCTTTGAACTCTATGTTTGGGGATTCAGTTTGCATATTATAGATTCATATTGTAAAAAAAGTTCCAAATAACAAGACTTATTATTAAGCATATAAAAAATATGATTATTCCTTTTACAATAGAAAGATTAAATCCGCATTCACGTTTAAATGTTTCTGAAATCTTTTCTTCATTATAAATCTGAATATCAGGTCTTCTTTTTAAAAAGTCCAATCTAATATACTGATACATATGGCAAATTGCATAAAAACATATGATAAAGAAATCTATTAAAAAATAGACAATACAAAATCTTATTAGAAATACCAATACCAAATTTAAAGTTGTAATAAGAGTTTCATTATTCCACTGTTTATAAGGGATAATATGGTATTGCGAAAAATCTACTTTTACGTTAAAACTTAATGTAAGAAGTATTAATATAATAACAAAGACAGATAGTAAGATTGCATAAGATGTTAATGCATTAAATTGATAAAAAAAATTCCATAAATGGAAATCTGTTACAGAGGCTTCTGTTTTATTGGAAGTCTCATCTTCTCGCTTTTTTATATTTAAAGACTCAATATGTTTGGATTTATCAAAGACGACAATTATTAAACTTAAAAATAGAGCAACCATGATGGATAGACAAGTCAAAATATGATCTGTTGCATCTGTCGTTAATCCTTGAGGAACAGAGATACAGAATAAAACGCTGATACATAATGCAATAATTTGCAAAAATGAAAAATATAATTTAGGCTTGCTCCCTTTTCCGTTAATATTTTTATATTGCCATTCATGTCCATCTTTAATGAGCTTAAATAAATAATATATAAGAATGTTACTATTCATTTGTGTTCAAAACCATATATTTCTAATTTTATTTTCTCTAAAAAGTTATCGCATAGTGATTTTAAATCATTTCTCTTAAAATCTCCATTTTCATCAGCAGAGATATACTCATCAATTGGTATGATAGGATGAATTTCATCTTCCTTATCTATTATAAAGGGTAATGATTTTTTTAAATCTTCATTTCTCATTACTCCTTTCTTTTTGCTAAAAGATGAAAGTGAATGTGTATTTCCCCCAATTCTTATACCAAAAAAATTTCCTATTTTATTTATTACAGTATCAGAATTGGACATATTCTCTCTACCTGTTTTGGGAATAATAGTTACTTTAATATCAAATTCTTCTGATTTTATCAAAGTTTCTTGTTCAGTCTGAATTTGTGTAACAAATTCTTGCTCATACGACAAACTACATAAATTTGCACCATCTATAAAATGCTCTTTTAACCATTTGGGATAGTATGTATTGACTCTGCATCCTTTTATAGTGTCAATTTTAAATAAATTCTCCATAAATGGTTTTATAGCTCTACGAATAGATGAATTTTCTTTAGATTGAACCATTAATATACCAATACTCGAATCCCAAGGAAAATATAAATAGAAGTAATATCTGTCTGTTATAATATCACTTTTATTAATTGTACGTCTTTTTGATAAATCTGATAACTTAGCAAGTTTACGAATAGAATTATAAGGACCGGCATCTATAAACCCTTCAATAACAAAAGATGAAGAATGAGATGTTAAGATTGTATTTATTTTCTCACCCTTCCCTTTGAATATTGTTAGTCCCATTTTTTTAGAATCAATACAAAAGACACTACTCCCTATTAATTCTAATAAGTTCCTATAAAAGAGATTAAATATCTTTGCTTTTGTTATAGATGAATCTGTAATTTTATTTTTCTTAATTATAACATTTTTGAGTGTCCCTGAACGTTTGGGAAGACATATCTGATATATATCGAGTTTATTAGCCATAATAAATATTATTTCCCTCCTTTTATTCTATTACAATTCTTACAAAGCATCTGGCAATTCTCAGCCACAGTAGTACCACCTTCTTTCCATGGTGTGATATGATCAGCTTCCATTTCCTCCAGCTCAAAGTGTTTTCCACAATGTACACAAATACCTTTCTGGCGTTCGTAGGCTTCACGTTTCTGTTTTTTATCAAAAGTACGGAAACTTAAATCACGTAAATCACCGCTCAGGACATAACGGTAAATACCGGATTTTTTCATGATTTCATCATCTTCCATCAAATCATGAATTTGTTTTTCCAACGCAGCGGTATCATAGACACCATCACCATATTTGTCGAACATTTCGCCCCAGTCCAAACCTTTCATTTCACGGCGGTACTTAACAAATGTAGAACGTATCCATGTGATGATTGATACGAAATAAGCCCAAAGTTTATTGGCATTTGGATCAAACTGATGCAAAGCCATATACTTGTCAATACTCTCTACACCGTCATGACGAGCTGCCCATTTTAAGATTGTGGATAAATATGCTTGTTCTATTGCATTTCCGTTCAGAAAATCTGCCCCCATTTTATATGCCGGGCAACCGTTCTTTGAGAAGTGTCTACGTGCGTCAGTTACAAAAGGTCCAGAATAAACTGCATTTAATAATTCTTGGTCAAGAAGTTTTTCTCCAGCAATGTTGATTACACGAAACCAATCCAACTTTTCCTTATCAGTTCCTTCACAAAAATAGACTGTTAATTCATAATTGAGGAATTTCTCTTTTTCCTCAGCTGTAAGTGTTGAATAATAAAGTGTACCTCGGTTAGGGTCAACTATATTGAAGTCATGGGTATAGAATCCGCAGATTGAAAGAGTACGTTGCTGTCCGTCGATCATTTCAAAATTGCCATTATCATCCACACTCCAATACATGATATTGAGAGGAAACCCTTTAAGTATAGTATCTATTACAGCCTGTTGTTGCTTTTCATCATAACGGAACTCACGCTGATAAGGTGGGCGTATATCCAACTTTCCATGGTAGCCTTTAACACCTGTATCCGGATCATTGACATAACCATCAATAAGATCTGCAATTTTTATTGATTTCAATTCTATCTGCATATCTTACTCCTTTCCTTTTTTTGAAGTTTTGCTTGTGCTTTGTTTCTTGGTCAAGGATTTTTCCTCAGATTTTAATCGCCGTTCTACCTTTTTTACATCCTCTCCCGGTGGCAACTGTTCCGGAACAATTCCACGTTGAAGCAGCATATTCCTTACAGCAGCATTGTTGTCTACATGCTCACGGGTTATTTGTTCTTGGCCATGCAAATCTTTCTGTTGTACATTCACTGAAGTCATTTCTGCAGCGAAATCTTTTGCTTTGATACTGATTGTTGGGAGAAAGTCTGCTAAAGGTCGATTGTCAGGAGCGCCTAATCTACGCTTTAATAATGCTGTGTCTAAATGAAATAATGCCTTGTCGCCTTTAGAACGGATAATGCCGAATCCTTTGTTATCCACGCCACGCTCATAAAGAATGCCAGACAGGCGGTTTTCCGTTTCAGCTAATTTGTTGCGTGCCACAACACGCTCATGTTCCAATATCCTCTTTTGTACCAATTCTGCTCGGCGTGTCTGTACAGCAAAGTAGTTTTGTGCAAATGCTACTTGTGCTTTGCGGGGGTCTCCATTTTGTGCTATAAGATAGCAGGCATATCGCGTCAGCATGTAGTCATTTACCTCACGTACAGAGCCAGAACCAAGCGTGACCATTTTGCTGACGTCAGCAAAATGGTATGTTGTTTCTTGACCTGCATTTTCACATGCTGTTTTTGCTTTCTTTATGATATTCCCAAAGTTACGCCATTGAGCATAACCCAATAAGGTAGATAGTTCTCTTGCACTCCAGCATTCCACACCTTCGTATTCATTGGCGATGGATTCAAATTGCTGGAATAGTTCTATTATTTCTTCGGCTTTCATAGTTCTTATTTTTTTCTTTGAATAAGGATTCTACTATATGGAACAACAACTTCCTCTCCATTCATCATATACAAATCTCCATCAACAGCACCTCGTTTTTGAATTTCTTTACGGTATTTTTTATGTTCAGGCTTATATGGTTTGACACCAGCAGCCAATCCTAGTCCTGCTATACCTACCCCAAGAATCTCAAATTGTTCTGGGTTATATTTATCCATAAATGTAATAGGAACCCCCATGACACCATTATAGTCACAAGGAATATCTTCTGTACGATTTATATTAATGGCATCAAAATTCTCAAATTTAGGATATTCCTCAGGAGTATAGTGCTTATAAAGGATTAAGTTTTCGTGCCGTTTCTTTATTTCAAGATTTGTAAACCAAGTAACACCAGACACGCGAATCATTCCTTCACGATGATCTCCAGCAGTAGCAGTATCTTCGTAATGTGAAATGAAATGTCCTGCACCACCCTTAAATCCGTAACCAAGCCATAACTTGTTTTGTTGGATTAGTGGAAATATCTCTTTATATTTAATTGCATTTTGATGTCCTATAATCAAAAACTTCTTGTCATATTCAATCAGTTGAGCAACATATTCTCTAAATAATGAGAATGGAGGGTTGGTAACTACAATGTCTGCTTCTTTGAGTAATTCTATACACTCTTTACTTCTAAAGTCGCCGTCTCCTTTCAGTGGCATTACTCCTATTTCATTTGCATCCGGAGTATGATTTCCATTCTTGTCTCCTTCATAAATTAGATATACAGCCTGTTCACTTTGGTTTTGGCTGAATAAATCCATATTCTGGTTCTTGTAGCATGTAGTAATCAGCTTTTTCAAACCAAGGAACTCAAAATTATATGCAAAATAGGTAAAGAAGTTACTTACTCGTGGATCATCACAGTTACATAATACAGTTTTACCACG
Organism: Barnesiella sp. An22; assembly: GCF_963931395.1. NCBI lineage: Bacteria > Pseudomonadati > Bacteroidota > Bacteroidia > Bacteroidales > Barnesiellaceae > Barnesiella > Barnesiella sp. An22. The sequence goes on along the minus strand of NZ_OZ007014.1, from coordinate 3,136,668 downwards.
AAAATGTTCGCGATAATGTTTTAGCTCATTATTGATATCATCAAGCTGAGTATAAAACTCATCTTTCTTTGCTTCCTTTGCCTTATTTAGATTTTTATTTGCCATACTTTTACATGCTTTTATTTAATAGCTCTCTAATATCCACATTTAGCAATCCTGCAATTTTAGACAAGGTCGCTAAATCAGGTTGAATCTTATTGGAGCACCATTTAGAAACGGTGGAACGATCTTTTCCAAGTTGTTCAGCCAACCACTTTCCCGTTTTGTTTTGTTCTACTAATACGACTTTTATTCTATTCAAATTTTCCATTATAGACCGCATTGTTGGTATATAATACAAATATAGTGTTTATATATGAAACAAACATATATAGCGGAAATATTTTTTTCATACTTTACCATCTTATTTTACGTTGTTTTTTCTTTTTCTTCTTTCTCAAATAATCGTCCGGATAACCTTCAGGTTGTTTCGGTTGCGGGTTAGGTGTGAACAGACCTAAAGAACCGCTGTATAATTCATAGCCATGCGGTTCCTGTTGATATGCTGGTTCACTCTGAACAGCTATCTGTCTTTCTGTTTCCGAATATGACGGTGTCTTTAACGCGGCATCTATCTTGGAATAGCTGAACTGTCTGTCAATCTTGGAACCGCTGAAGGAATAGCCGTTCATGATGAACACGACACCCTGTACTTCATCGGATTTTCCCTTGTATTTGAACCGTACATCCACTCCCTTTTCGCTTAATCCGGCAATCAGTTCCTTCCAGTTTCCTGCTTTTCTGACTTCCGTTTTAAGCAGACTGTAAAGTTCATATTTTGTCTTGTCCGGTTCCCTTAAGCGTTCAGTCTTGACATGATCCTTGCCTTTGGCCATGTGAAGACCATATTTCAAGGTCAGTTCCTTGCAGATGCGTGCACTCCGCAACCGCTCGTTTTTGTCGGATATGGTCCTGCCGTCATTATCTATCCGGTTGTAGGCAATATGTATATGGGGATGCTCCTTGTCGAAATGTCTGGCTATAAAGAACTGTGTGTTCCTTATGCCCATCCGTCCCATGTATTCCAAAGCTATTTCTGCCATAATCCGGCTGGTCAGCCTGCTTTCATCCTCTCTGGAAAATCCCAGTGCAATGTGTCCGACCGGTCTGGATACTTTCGGATTCATGCCGGCCTGTGCTTCGAAAGCCTTTGTTATTGTAGCAACATCCTCAATGAACAAACCGGCATGTGCAATAATCCTGGCATCCTTTTTACTGTCAATGATATAACCGGTAACCTCACGGAATCCGCTGCCCTTTACAATCTTCGCAATCATAGCAGGATGTGGTTCAGCAGTTCTTCGATTCTTGCCACCTGTACACGGCATTCCAGCCTTGCCGTATCGAATCCTCCGGCATTTGCCTTATGAGCCAGCTGGTTCAGATTGTTCGCCATACCGCATAGCTTACGGATATAGTCGGAATGTTCCGCTGTAAGTCTTTGCCGTACATATCCCTTACGGAAACATTCCCTCAGGTATTCGCTTGCCGATATGCCTGCGCTTCTTGCCCTGCTTTTCAGTGTATAGTAATCCGGTGTCGCCAGTTTCACGGTAACACGGTATTTCAGTTTGTCGGTCGTACTCTTGGGAGGACGACCGCCCTTGTTATTTCTTTCTGTATTCTGTCTCTTTTCCATCTGTTGACTATTGTATAAAATGAATGTACTGATTAGACCAGCGGGATGAACCTCTCACTGCGTCCAGTAGTGAAAGCAAGCGGTTTCGGTCTGCCCGAAACACAAACTTGCTCCACTAAAGATCAGAGTCCCGCTATTTTGAGCGTCTCTGAATATGCTTCCTATAAATTGGGGAGAAATAATACCGTTGTCTGTATCATCTTATGGAGGGGACAGGCCTGTTTTTCCGTTTCTGTTCATCATTTGTTTTCTCATTTTGTTTGCCATGTTCCGATATATCTCGGAATGAATTGTCTGGCAAAAAAAGAATATAAGTTTCCAATAGTCAAACAGTTGGTCGGGATGTGGCAACAATGTGGCCTATTGCACTTTGCATATAGGGCAATCGGTGTGGAATGCAGTACTTTTCCTGTTTGATGAAACAATGAACTGGGGATTCAAACAGTTACTGATTTATTGACTTGAATATTTACTGACTTAATGTCGTATTGTCGTACTGTAGTAAATATTCATGTCTGTGAATTATTGAAGGAACACTTCTTTGCTTCCTTATCTAATCAATGGTTTGGAAAAGTGATGAAGTAAGGTTACATGGAAATAACCCATTCCTTATCCATTGCTATGGACATTTATTGAATCAGGTTCATAGATCTTTTATTCTGTAATTCATTATTGGATGGAGTCCCTGAATGTAGGAATATTTGCAGAAAAATGATATGAATGTGACCTCATAACTAGGATGATCAGCGCCACATGCTGCCAGTTAAGCGGAAACCATTGCCTTTCAGAATATATGGCTTTTCTTTGTCGCAAACAACGAAAAAAGAATAAACATCAATCAACAAAAAAGGAAACGATATGGAATTTGTAGGAATAGAAAAACAACTGTTTGAGGAATTGGTGCGTAAGTTTGAATACTTTGAGCATCGTGTCATGGAAATTTGCAACCGGGAGAACGACAGGACGCTGCACAAGTGGATGGACAATCAGGACGTGTGCCGGTATCTGAACATCTCGCCCCGCACCCTGCAGACACTCCGTGATAACGGTACCCTGCCTTTTTCTCAAATCAATCACAAGATATTCTATAAGCCGGAAGATGTGCAGGGTATCGTCAAGAAAGTTGAGGACAGAAGAAAAGAAGCTCATTACAGAGGTCGCAACATATAACAGTTAAGCAATAACCACTAAATCCATAATAAAATGAGTGAACTGAGAACAGACAGCAGAGAATGGGTACACCGTATCATGAGAAGTCTTGACCGTATGCTGGTCGGGATTGAGAATCTGGCGGTCGGGAACCGTCCCGTACTGGGCGGCGAACGCTACCTGACCGACAAGGAAGTGTCGGCACAATTGAAACTGAGCAGACGCACGCTTCAGGATTATCGTAATGAAGGGAGAATATCCTATTACCAGTTGGGAGGTAAAATCCTTTACCGGGAGAGTGATATTGAGAAAATGCTTCAGGAGAATTATCGGGAAGCATATATGAGTGGTAAATAAAAGATAGGCATAAAGGCTGTGTGCCGGTTTTGATGAACCGATGTCACACAGCCTTTATGCTTGTATGATGAACAATTATAAATCTTCAGGCATGGGGATGACAAGGATAGAGTCACTGCACCGGATTCCGTAGAATACGTCACGAACCCGCCCCTGCTGAGGAACCAGCACACCTTTTTCCACCAAATCTTTTATATCGCGTGCTGCTGTATCCGGTGATACCTTTACACGTTTTGCCCAGTTCTTAGCCGTCAGTTTGCCGGGATAACCGTCCAAATATAAATTCAAGACTTCACGTTGTCGTTCGGACAGGGCTGTTTCGGCATGGGTTTGCCAGAATATGGCCTTGTTAAGAACCTTCGACAATGTTTCGTCGGATTGCTCGACAGAACGGAGCAGACAGTCAAGATACCAGATGATCCATTCAGTAATCTCGCTATTTCCCTTCTGTGTTTTCTCCAATATGTCGTAATACTGTTTTTTATCCTTGTTTATCTGATGTGAGATACTGAAAAAACGCATCTTTGAGTTTTCGGCCTGTGAAAGTGCCATATCAGCAATGGCTCGTCCGATTCGTCCGTTTCCGTCATCGAAAGGATGGATGCAGACAAACCACAAATGGGCTATCGCCGATTTTACATAGCCGTTATGTGAATCTGAATTGAACCAGTCCAAAAACCGATTCATTTCTTCGTCTATTCTTTCAGGAGCAGGAGCTACATAATGTACCTTTTCCCGGCCGAACATTCCAGAAATAACTTTCATATCTCCACTGCGGTATCGGGCTACATCTATTTTCGTCGGACCGCTCCATCCGGTAGGAAACAGGCAGTTGTGCCAGCCGAAGAGTCTTTCATGGGTAAGCGGACTGTTGAAATTGACGGTTGCATCAAGTGCCATTTCCACTACTCCGTCTATATATCGTGAGGATTCGGTCGGATTCGGTAGTTGTACTCCGAGTTTGCGGGCTACAGATGAACGTACCTGTTCATTGTTCAATTCCACTCCTTCAATTTCTGATGATGCAATGATGTCATGAGAGATGGATTCAACTACGGCAGACATCTTGTCGTTAAAACCGATTACACTAAGGCGTCCCATCAGATAACCGACAGCTTTGTTTACCTTGTTCAGCTTCTCACCGACAAGTTCCTTGTTCCACGAAAAGGAAGGCCATTCTTTATGTTCATGTATATACATAGGCATCACTGTTTTTTGCAAATATACGGTTTTGCGGATAATTAACCGCAAATTTTGCGGCTTATTATCCGCATGAAATAGTGAAATCAATATTTATCAGCATTTTAGATATGACTTATGATTACCATTCATCATGCAGATAATCATTGACTTTTCAGATTGAAACAGTCTGCTGATTATATACTCACGTAATTGTTGGGCCGGATAAGTATTAATCTGAAAGGCAAGCGCAAATATCATTTCCAAGTTATAGACTACCTGATACCCCTCTTTTAACGGAATACGTTGTTCTGCGGTGAATGGTTGCAATATCCCAAGTTTATATATTCTTCTTTTCGCAGCCCTTAAAGTCGGTGCAACTACATTGAACAAGCCGACAAATTCGGCTTCGTCCATACGAATCTTATCAGGATGGACAGCAGGAATAACAATCCTGCCGTCCTCCATTATATGGATAATGTCTCTTTTCATAAGCTATAGGCAATTTGAAAGTATATCCCTTACATTATTCATATCTTTCAGAATGGAACTGTCGAGTACCCTTGCATAGTGTTGCGTCATCTTGATATTGGAGTGACCGAGCATTTTGGCTACATTCTCAATGCTGACTCCATTGGCCAAACAGACAGATGTAGCATACGAGTGACGGGCAGTGTGTGTGGTCAGGTTCTTCTTTATCTGGCACAAGTCGGCAATCTCTTTCAGGTAGCTGTTCATCTTCTGATTGCAGGGAACAGGCAGCAATACTCCTTTCTTTTTGCAGGTAGGATAATCTGCATATTTTCTCAGGATTTCCAAAGGAATATCCAACAGCGGAATGTTACACATGTTCTTTGTTTTCTGACGTGGCTTCCTGATCCACAGGTTTCCGTTGTTGTCTTTTACGATATGCTCAGGGGAAAGCTGTTGCACATCAATGAAAGCCAGACCGGTAAAGGCGGCGAAGATAAAAACATCACGGACTACGGTGATTCGCTCCAGAGGAAATTCCTTGTGGTAGATGGTCAGTAGCTCATCCATAGTAAGAAACTCACGGATTACTTCTTTTTCGTGGAACTTGATACCGATAAACGGGTCTTTGGCTATCCATTCATTGGCCAGTGCCAAATTGGTAATTTTCTTCAGACATTTCATATAACGGATAACAGTATTCTGCTGACATTCCTTTTCAGTCTTCAAATAAAATTCAAAGGCACGTACCAGCTCACCGTTGACTTCCGCCAGCGGCAGATCATCCTTTCCGTATTTCTGTCTGATAAGTTCGGCAAGATAGCGCTTGCAGCTTTCATAACGGCGAACGGTAATCAGGGCGTAGTCTTTACCGACCAAGGCACGGCATTGGTCATTGTGCTCCTGCATGGTACCGATAAGGGTGCGTACCGCTTCCGGTTCTTTGTCCTGTCCGAAAAATATTTCCTGTAACAGACGTGCCGTTATAGGCTGGTTCTGTTCTTCCAGCTCACAAAAAATCTGATGTAATTTGATTCTCGCATTTTCGATATAGGCATTCAGATCACATGACTTGCGGCTTTTGCCTCTGGCGGATTCCTTAGCCTGACTCCAGAGAGACGGGTCAATGCTTTTGCGGATGTTGTTTTCAACTCGCGTACCATCTACAGTGATACGCATACAAACGGATGCTTCTCCGTTTTTCAGCAGCTTGGTCTTCTTCAAGAAGAAAAGCACATTGAATGAACTTCTTTTCATTTTCCTACAGTTTTTAGTTTGGACAAAAGTAGGAAACCGACCACGTTTTCTTGATACGCAAAACATTGAAAATCAGTGAGAAAGGTTCTAATTCGGTGGAGATTTTTGCTCCACCTTTTATCTCCACCTTTTGCTCCACCTCAAACGGTAATATTTTGCCGTTTTTTGCGTGCTTGGGGAAAACAAAAAATCCCGATTTCGCTTGGAAATCAGGATTTTACCGTCTTTTGCTTTTCTTCAAAGTGGTGCCACCAGGAATCGAACCGGGGACACAAGGATTTTCAGTCCTTTGCTCTACCATCTGAGCTATGGCACCTTGGTTTTGCGTGTGCAAAGATAGAACTATTTTTTATTATCCTCCTAATTTTTTGCCACAAAAATGAAAATGGTGGAGATTTTGGTAAGAAAAACGCGAAAATTTAGGGAATCATTTTTGCTTTTCTCAAACTTTATGTATCTTTGTCCCCGCAAAACAAAGTGCGGGGTGTAGCACAGTTGGTTAGCGCGCCACGTTCGGGACGTGGAGGTCGGACGTTCGAGTCGTCTCACCCCGACTTGCAATCGCAATCGCTTGAAATCGAAGTGGTTGCGATTGTTGTTTTAAACCCGGTTGGCGGGGAGGGGCGGCTGTTGCATTTCTTTTCGGAGAAAATGGGCCGAATGCTTGTGAGAGCCAAATATTTGTTGTAATTTTGTGGGCTGATTCTGATATGGGCTCAAAAAGAGGTGCTACGGTTGGCCCCGCCCGGCAGAGATAAACGTAAAAATAAAAAGTAAAAATGTACGTTATTGTTGAGATTCAAGGACAACAATTCAAAGTAGAAAACGGAAAGAAGTTGTTTGTCCACTATTTGGGAGCAGAGCATGGCGCCGTTCTCGAATTTGACAGAGTATTGCTCGTTGACAAAGACGGAGCAGTAACCGTAGGCACTCCCACCGTAGAAGGTGCGAAGGTCGTATGTGAGGTTGTTTCGAACGACGGATACGGTAAGAAAGGCCTCGTAAAAGGTGAAAGAATTCTTGTTTTCAAGAAGAAAAGAAGAAAAGGTTATCGTCGCTTGAACGGTCACCGTCAGTATTTCACCGAAGTGTTAGTTAAAGAAATTGTTGCTTAACCCTATTAAACTTCTAAGAAAATGGCACATAAGAAAGGTGTTGGTAGTTCTAAGAACGGTCGTGAATCGGAAAGCAAACGATTGGGTATCAAAATTTTCGGTGGTCAATATGCCAAAGCCGGAAACATTTTGGTACGTCAAAGAGGTACAGTACATCACCCGGGTGAGAACGTAGGTATGGGTAAAGACCACACGTTGTTCGCTTTGGTAAACGGTACGGTAGTATTCCGCAAACGTCAAGAGAACCGTTCGTATGTATCGGTTGTACCGGCAGACAATAACTAATAAAGAGTTATAACCTATGTATAGAAAGCGTGACCGCTCGCAAGAGCAGTCACGTTTTTTATTTTTGTACGGGAGGGAATGCAGAGCGCGGGTTTCGTGGATGGAGTGTGGTATGGCAGTGGTGCTGTGCGTGTCGGTGATGTGCCTATGCCGGCGGTGGTGGCTGCTCTCGTATGTGGGGGGGGGACGGGGAATGCAATGGTTGCTCCCTCTCCGATGCCGGCGGTGGATAAAACGAAAGGGCCCGCATCGGTGTGATGCAGACCCTTTTTTAATCTTTCACGTGTGTGCTTCTTATGCTTCGTGGATAGCGTCGTTAGGACAAACCTCGGCGCAAGTTCCGCAGCTCAAGCATTTTTCGGGATCGATTTTGTAGATATCGCCTTCCGAGATAGCTTCTACCGGGCACTCGCTAATGCAAGAACCGCAAGCAACACAGTTGTCATTAATTACGTAAGCCATTGTTTTTTAGTTTTTAGTTTGAAATAATTAGATCTAATTGCACCACAAATGTAGTACTTTTATTGCGATTGCAAAAAAAATGAGGAGAGATTTTCTGGCGTAAATAGAATTCTTGCGAAACAATAACCCCGTTGTTTTTCCGTTTGATAATTAGTTACCCGATGATGGAACGATGGTTACATAGAGGCTCTGTGGGGCGGCCGATATTTCGTGGGCGAAAGTCGGTCGTGCGTTGGTGCGTGGGGGTGGTAGCGCTCTTGTCGCTGGCTGGCGGCACGGTGTGGGCCCAACCTCGCAAGGTGCAGAATTTGCCCTATGCCGACTACAAGCTGCTGCATCTGGGCTTCTCCATCGGTACGCATGTGCAGGATATGACTTTTGTGCATTCGGGCTTCGTGACCGAGGGGGGAGAGAGTTGGTATATGGATATTCCCGATTTTTCGCCGGGTTTCAACGTGAACCTCATGGCCGACCTCTATCTGTGCCAATACCTCAACCTGCGGGTGTCGCCGGGCATATTCTTTGGCAACAAGGTGGTGAAATACCGCGAGTCGAACTCGCAGGCGACTCAGACGCAGGACTTGAAGTCGAACTATATCGTGCTGCCCGTCGAGCTGAAATTCAGTGCCGAACGGTGCAACAACTACCGGCCCTACCTGATTGGCGGGGTGATGGCTACGGCCGACGTGTCGAAGAAGCGGAACGATTTCCTCAAGCTGAACACCTTCGACGGCTATCTGACCATCGGTATCGGGTGTGACCTCTATCTTCCCTATTTCAAACTGATTCCCGAGCTGAAGTTCTGCTTCGGGCTGACCGATGTTATCAACCGGAAACGCAACGACCTGCGCGATCCGGCCGACATCAAGTATACTCAATCGCTGAAGAAGGCGACCTCAAACATGGTGGTCTTGTCGTTTTATTTCGAATAATCCTCGATAGAGTTGTAGATAACCGAGAAGAGTTCGGGCCGTATGTTGAGCTCGGACAGGGCGTTGTGCAACCGCGAGGGATAGACTCGGTTGCAGAGGAATATGTAGATGAGCTGTTGCTCGGGATCTATCCAGAAGCAGGTGCCGGTAAAGCCCAGGTGGCCGACGGTGGCAGGCGATGCCTCGAGTGCGGTGGGGCTTTTGTCGGGCTCTTTCGTGTCGGGTTTGTCAAATCCCAGTCCGCGGCGGCTGGTGGCGCTCTTTTCGGTCATGAAGCGGTGCACGGTCTCGGGCGACAATATCTGCTCGCCGCCGTAGCTGCCGTGGTTGAGCCACATCTGGCACAGCTTGGCCAGGTCGTTGGCCGAGGAGAAGAGTCCGGCATTGCCCTGCACACCGCCGAAGAAGGCGGCCGTCTCGTCGTGCACATAGCCGTCGAGCTGCTGGTGGCGGTAGAAGAGGTCGTTTTCGGTGGGGGCAATCCGCTCGATGGGGAATCGGGTGGCCGGGCAGTATCCTGTGGTGCCCATGCCCAGCGGTCCGTAGATATGCTTTTGCAGGTAGCGGTCCATGGCTATCCCGGTGGCACTCTCGACCGTCTCTTTCAACAGGATGAAGTTGAGGCAACTGTACAGATAGCGTTTCGTGGGACGTAGCTTGGTGTCGATGATGCGGGCGATGAGGGTATCGGGGAGCGATGCGGAACCGTAGAGGTCGCGGGCTATCTGGATGGGATATTGGGCCGACTGCCGGGTCGAGAGCAGGTCGGAACGCAACCGGGCGTTGCGGTTGCCGAAGGTGCAGCCGTCGATGGGTATCGAGTAGGTGGCATCTTTCCGGCGGTTGAACAGGGGCGGGGTGAAGCTCTGCGGATCGATGAGTACTGCCGAAACCTGCAGTGAGGGGCGCATGCCGGTCTCGTGGAGCAGGGCCTGGCGCAGGGTAAGGTCCTTTTTGTCGCTGTTTCGCAGCGGTGCGAAGTAGTGGCTCATGGGCTTTTCGAGCACGATGTCGCCGTCGTCACAGGCTTTCATCACGGCAGGCAGGGTGCCGGTGGCTTTCGATACCGAGGCCAGGTCGTAGAGGTCGTCGGTGGCGACGGGGTGGGCGTGAGTCTCGTAGTCGAAATAGCCGTAGGCCTTGTTCCAGACCACCTCGCCTTGACGGGCTACGACCAGTTGGCAGCCGGGGAAGGCCTCGTGAGCGATGCCCTCGGCAATAATCGAATCGACCTTCGACAGCACCCGGCTGTCCATGCCTACCGACTCGGGCAGGGTGTAGCCCAGGCGGCACTTCTCGGTGCGCAGGCCATCGCCTTCGTCGAACGAGCCCTCGAGCTTGACGGGCAGTTTGCCCCGGATAGCACAGCCGCCGAAGAGGGCCTGTGCGGCATACTCCTGAGCCAGCGGCGTATCTTCATAGGCCAGCAGCAGGGCCCGGTTGTGGGCCAGCTCGTGGCTCAACCGGTTCATCTGGTAGGGCGAGAGGAAGCAGACGGCAATGGCTTTGCCGGTCTGGCAGAGGCGACCGATGCGGGCCCGGTATTGCGTCTTGTCGCTGTGGATGGCCACAATCACCCGGTCGTAGTGGCGCAGGGTGTCGAGCAGGACGGTCAGGTCGGTAGAGTCGTCGAACTGTCCCGGCTGTGGTGCATACAGTTTCGTGGTGGTTTGGAATACCGATTTTGTATCGCTACCCACCGATACGACCGCAATTCTCGATTTGTCCAGATGTGTGATGGGGAGGGTGTGGTGCCGGTTGTGCAGCAGGGTGAGCGCTTCGGCATTGAGCCGGCGGTTCAGCGCCTCGTATCGGGGAGCGTTCAAGTCGGCCATCAGCCCCTCCAGGTCGACCGACTTTTGCCGGGCCAGCCCCAACGCATATTTGTATCGCAGTACCTTTTTGCATTTCTCGTCGATGAGGCTTTGCGAGATTTTCCCCTGGTCGATGGCTTCGCGTATGGCCTTGAGCTGAGCCTCGGGCCGTAGCGGATTGAGCACGATGTCGTTGCCGGCCTGGATGGCCAGCAAGGCGGTGTTGCCGAAGGTCGATGCCCCTTTCATCTTGAGGGCATCGGTGAAGACAAGCCCCTCGAATTGCAGCGAATCGCCCAGCAGGTCGTGGGTGATGGCCCGCGAGAGCGAGGCCGGTCGACCCGAATCGTCGAGTGCGGGAATATTCAGATGACCCACCATCAGCCCCGACAGTCCGCTGTCGATATACCGCTTGAAGGGGGCAATCTCGACCTGCATCAGCCGCTCGCGGCTGTGCGGTACGAGGGGCAGGGTCTTGTGCGAATCTTCCGAGGTGTCGCCGTGACCCGGGAAGTGTTTGGCTACGGCCATCACCCCCTCGGCCTCGAGTCCGCGGGCATAGGCGATGGCTTTGGTCGAGACGTTGTCGAGCCCTTGCCCGAACGACCGTTTGCCGATGACCGGGTTGCGGGGGTTGCTGTTGACGTCGAGCACCGGGGCAAAGTTGACCTGAATGCCCATGCGGCGGCACTGGCGGCCCACGGCGCGTCCATATTCATAGAGCAGGGAGTCGTTCTGGATAGCCCCCAGCATCATGTTCACCGGGAATCGGGGCGTGTCGGAGAGGCGCATGGCCAACCCCCACTCACCGTCGAGAGTGATGAGCAGCGGCACCCGGGCCAGCGATTGGCAGTAGTTGGTGAGTGTGGCCTGGTCGGTGGCGGTGCCGGCATCGAAGAGGAGGCCGCCAATTTTCAACTCCTGCACGAGCCGTTTCAACGACTGGCGGTTTTGCGGCGTATCGCTGTTGCGCACGGTGATGACGAACAGTTGGGCGATGCGCTCGTCGGGGGTGAGGGTGTTGAATACCGAGTCGGTCCATTGCTCCATTTTTTGCGGGTCGGCCTTTTGCAACAGATGAGGTTCGACCGCTTGGACAGGCAGGAGCCAGAGAACCAGGAGTATCGCCGTGCAGACAACAGAGTGTTTCATATCGCGTTATTGAGGTTTAGCCGGGGTGATGCGCACTTCGTCCAGCGCCGAAATGGCGCGTTTGGCCTGAGTCGCTTTTTCGATGTAGTTGATGACCACGTCGCGCAGGAAGGCGGCGCTGTTTTTCCGCTCGGTAGCCTTCAGACACGGGGTCATGTGGTCGCCGCCGTTGGCCACGTAGTCGATGGTGGCTATCGAGTAGATGCGGTTGTCGTCGAGGGGGGCGCCGTCGATGGTGAGGTTGGCGGCTTTGTCGTCGGCTATGGTCATGCGCACCTCGTGGCTTACGGCCTCGCCGCCTCGCGAGGCGATGATGTCGAAGAGGTCGCGCAGGTCGCTCCCCTTCAGTTTAATGAGGCACAGCGTGTTGTCGAAGGGGAATATCGAGTAGATTTCGCCGAGGGTGATTTCGCCCTGCATCAATGGGTTGCGGATACCGCCGATGTTGGTGATGGCCAGGTCGACCGGTTGCCCGAATACCGACGGAGCCTCGCTCTTGATGATGTCGGCCGAGAGGTTGGTCAGCAGCGAGCCGGGCCGTTTGGGCTCCATGTATTGGCTCGAGGTGCCTATGACGATGCGCATCACGCTGTCGACGCTCGTTTTGTATTTGCTCACGATAGCCTCCATTTGGGGCTCGGGAGTCTGGTTCCAGTGGGCATCGACGGGAATCAGTCGGGAGGTGATGTCAAATTCGGGTCGCGAAGCCGTGCAGGCCGAGAGAAGCCACAAGGCGGCCGCGAGTATGCAGCAGGTATGTTTGTAAGTCGTTTTCATGAGTGTGCAGCTTGATTATTTGTTTTTGGGATCAATGGTAATGCAGCCCAGGTAGGCTCCGCTCATGCCGGTTTGGGCAATGACCACGTCGCGCCCTTGGCTGTTCTTCACACGGTAGCGCAGTGTGGAGTCGGGGGTGGCGTCGATTTTCTCGGGGTTAATCTCGGTATGCGAGTGGCCGCCGATGATGATGTCGATGTCGGTGCTGGCCGCAGCCACCTGCGGGTCGGTCGTGTCGCTCTTCTCTTGAGCCGTATATCCCAGGTGCGAGAGCACCACCACGAGGTCGGCCCCCTTCTCACGGAGCAATCGGGCCGTGCGGTTGGCCGCTTCGATGGGGTCGTGGAATACCACCCCTTGGCACGACTCGGCCGGGATGAGGTTCTCGGGGTTGACGTTCAGCGCCAGGAATCCCACCTTGTAGCCGCCTATTTCACGGATGACCCACGGCTTCACCAGACCGGCCAGCGGGGTAGCCGACAGGTCGTAGTTGGTCGAGATGAAATCGGCCGTCGAGCCCTTGATCAGTTGGGCCAGTTTCTCCATGCCGGCGTCGAACTCATGGTTGCCCAGCGTGCGCACGTCGTAGCCCATGGCATTCATCGCCTCAAACTCGGCATCGCCTTTGAACAAATTGAAGTAGGGAGTACCCTGAATGGCGTCGCCCGCATCGACCAGCAGCACGTTGGGCTCGGCGTTGCGGATGCTGTCGATGACCGCCATGCGACGCACCACGCCGCCCAAGTCGCCATACGTCTTGTGTGAAGGGGCAAAAGGTTCTATTTGGCTGTGGGTATCGTTGGTGTGTAGAATGACGATACGCCCTTGCTGAGCCTCTGCACAGAAGGCCACCGAGAGGCAAACAGCCGCGATTCCAATGATTTTCTTTACCATAAATTGCGTGTATATTCTTGAATAATTTGTTGTTTCGATTGGACGAAATTACAAATTTAGAGAGGATATATCAAACGGGGAGTATGAAATTTATCGGTCTCGATTGTTTTTATCTTCAGCAGAAGCCTGTTGTCGAGTAAAAAAAGCGGGTATCTCTTGGCTATGTGCCGAAAAAGTTGTTACTTTGCACCGCTTTTCGTAATCTCTGGCAGGAAAAGTGGCCTGTTATATTACGTTTCAGTATGAACATTTTAAATAGCTATTAAAAATGGATTTAGTTAAGATTGCAGAAGAAGCATTCGCATGCGGTAAAGAGCACCCCGATTTTCGCAGTGGTGACACGATTACCGTATCGTACCGTATCAAAGAGGGAAATAAGGAGCGTATCCAGCAATTCCGCGGCGACGTTATCCGCATCTCGGGTCACGGTAACAAAAAGCGTTTCACGGTTCGTAAGATGTCGGGCAACGTGGGTGTAGAGAGAATCTTCCCCATCGAATCGCCGTTCATCGAAGAGATCGTAATCAACCGTCGTGGTAAAGTGCGTCGCGCCAAATTGTATTATCTGCGTGCACTCACCGGTAAAAAAGCCCGTATCAAAGAGAAGAGAGTTTAATCTCTTTTTGGAGGCATATAAAAACCGCATCGAGCAATCGGTGCGGTTTTTATGTTTTAAAGTTACGAGGTGGGGAGGATGGCATAATGATAATATTACGAAATCCCCATAAATAGGGGCTTGTAGAGTTGTTAATTAAAGAAAAACAATTATCTTTGTATATAAATCATTAACTGGAGGAATAGCTATGAAAAAAGTAGTAGGGTTGCTTGTAGCCGTAGCGCTGGCTTTGTTGCCGTCGTATGCTCAGTATCGGGCGACGTTTGGTTCGAACGGTGTCTTGTATGGCCTCAATACAGACGATGAGGTGTGGGTTATCTCGCAATATCTGGATGGACGGGAAACGGTGCATCATACGTATAGCGGTGATGTGGTTGTGGCCGACAGTGTAGTGAATCCGTATGAGTTTTATGGAAAGAAGAGACCCGTAATCGGGGTGAAGGTTTCGAAATATGATTTTAGCGGAGTGACCAGTCTCACGTTGCCCAATACCGTACGGACGGTAGAGGGGATAGAGGGTTGTGCCATCGAAACCATAGATTTGCCGGCTTCGTTGACCGAGGTCCCCAATTTGAGCGGATGCCCCAATCTGAAAGAGTTGATACTTCCTCCTACCATCAGGAAGGTGGGTGTATGTTTGAACAACTGCCCCAGCTTGGCCCATGTGCATTTAGGGGCCGGCGTATATCAGGTCGATAGGCATGCGTTCGACGGTTCCGATGCGTTGGAGTCTGTAACGGTCGATGAGGCGAATGCAGCTTTGGCTATTGTGGACAATGTATTGTATAACAAGAGCATGACCCATCTTGATTTCTGCTTTCCGTGGAATAAGGAAAAGGTAATCGATATTCCCCAAACGGTAACTTTTATCGACTCGGAGGCCTTCAGAGGATGTGAAGGTATAGAGGAAGTTACGGTACCTGAGGGGATTGAAACTTTATGGATGGGGGTGTTTAGAGATTGTGTCAATTTGCGCAAGGTTTCGTTGCCGGAGTCTTTAAAGGAAATATCTCATTATGTTTTCTTGGGATGCCGTAGTTTGGAAGAGGTGAATATACCCTCGTCGGTCGAGTCGATAGGTATCGATGCGTTTGAGAACTGTACGAGTTTGACCCGACTGGAGCTTCCCGATCGGTTGAGCGAAATTATGATAAGGGCCTTTTTGGGATGTGAGAATCTGGACTTGGATATTCCGCAGTCGGTGCAGTCGATAGGGTGGGCGGCTTTTGCCAATTGCAAGAAATTGTCGAAGGTGGTATTGCCCGAATCGATAGAGGAGATAGGCGATTCGACATTCTATAATTGTTCGGGCTTGTCGGAGCTAACCGTTAAAGGCAAGATTTCGAGTGTGGGAGAGTTTGCTTTTGCCTACTGCTCGAGCATGAAAGAGTTGAATCTCGACAATTTCGTGGGCGATATCGAGCGATATGCGTTTGCCGGTTGGGGGCTGGATTCGCTGGAAATCCCCGAATCGATTTCTCGGTACCAATCTTCGGCTCTGTCGTTATACGACTCGTTGAAGGTAGCCAGGATTGCGGATACGAATAAAACGCTTGATGCCGACAACGGGCCGCTGTTTTGGGGGTGTGACCATCTTCGAAGCCTGTATGTGGGACGACCTACCTCGAGCGGACTCTTTCTCGAGCTGCCGGCATTGACCGATCTTACGTTTGGCAGTTTTGTTTATGATGCCTCAGATATGATTTGGTCGGAGTGTGGCAATATTAAAACCGTTACGTGTATGAGCACTACGCCTCCGGAAGCCGGGATGTCTACCTTTTCGGCGGTTACCCTGTTGCGTGGTGTGCTGAGGGTTCCGGCATCGGCCGAAGAGGTTTATCGCAACACGTTGCCGTGGAGCGCATTCGAGGTTATAGAAACATTCCCCGATGTGGTGCCTGCGGAGTTGACGTTCAATGGGGCGGACAGCGTGGCGATGACCCCGTCATCGTATCTTTCGCTGTCGGTTACCGTCTATCCCGAGCAGGCTAATTTTGACCGATTGACGTGGAAGAGCAGCAACGAAGAGGTAGCTACGGTAAATAAGGATGGTGTGGTCCATTCGAATAAAGAGGGCGAAACCGATATTACCGTATCGACGAGCGACGGGTTGTCGGCTACCTGCCATGTGTCGGTGCGCTATGTCAGTGGTGTAGAAGAGGTGGCAGCCGAGCCCGTACTTCTCTATCCCAACCCGGTGAACGATCTGCTGCATATCGAGGGCGCTACCCCGGAGGCAACCGTGGCTTTGTACGATATGACCGGCCGTCTGGTTCTCTCGACCCAGGCTTGCGAGGGTGTGACCGTGCTCGATATGGCCGGCTTCAAACCGGGTGTATATCTGTGCCGCATCCAGAACAAGAGTTACAAGATTGTGAAACGGTAGCGACTCGGGTCAATTCGTTTCAATCCGATATGGGGGCTCTGCCGATGGTGTGCAGGGCCCCTGCTTTTTGTGCGATTGGCTCGAGGCTGAGTCTGTTCAAGGGTGTGGGTTTGAGGTCGGGAGCGCAATGCCGTTTCGGGTGAAGGGCAGAAAACAGGCTCTGTCCCTTAACGAATTGAAATAAATTTTGCGATGCCCGCGGTTTGCACTATCTTTGCACCGTCTATGCAAGGGGCCGGGTTGGCAGCATGGCCGGTGAGGCTGTGGCGGTGTAAACCGGTGAGGTGCAGGACAATTTGACAGCCCCGGGTCGACAGCCTCGGGCCGAGCGGCGGGTGTGAGCCTGCCGGAGCTGTTTCGGCACTGTTTTTGCCGATGAGAGAATAGAAGATAAATAACTCTAAATAATAGAAGAGATGAGCAAAAAAGCACTTTTGATGATTCTCGATGGTTGGGGCATCGGCAATCATTCACACGCAGATGTAATCTACAATACCCCCACTCCTTATTGGGACTATCTGTTGAAAACCTATCCTCACTCGCAACTGCAGGCCAGTGGCGAAAATGTGGGTTTGCCCGACGGTCAGATGGGTAACTCGGAGGTAGGTCACCTCAATATCGGCGCCGGCCGCATCGTTTACCAAGACCTGGTAAAGATTAACAAGGCTTGTGCCGACAACTCTATCCTGCAGAACAAAGAGATTATCTCGGCCTTCTCGTATGCTCGCGACAACGGCAAGAACATGCACTTCATGGGCTTGACTTCGAACGGTGGCGTACACAGTTCGCTCGACCACTTGTTCAAACTGTGCGACATCGCCAAAGAGTATGGCTTGGAGAATACCTTCATCCACTGCTTCATGGACGGTCGTGATACCGACCCCCACAGCGGCAAGGGCTTCATCCAGGAACTGGAGGCTCACTGCGCCACGTCGGCCGGTAAGGTGGCTTCGATCGTGGGCCGCTACTACGCCATGGACCGTGACAAACGCTGGGAGCGTATCAAAGAGGCTTATGACCTGTTGGTAAACGGTATCGGCCGCAAGTCGGACAACATGGTACAGGCCATGCAGGAGTCGTACGACGCCGACGTGACCGACGAATTTATCAAACCTATCGTCAACTCGACCTGCGACGGTCGCATCAAAGAGGGCGATGTGGTTATCTTCTTCAACTATCGTAACGACCGTGCCAAAGAGCTCACCATCGTGCTCACGCAGCAAGACATGCCCGAGGCCGGCATGCACACCATTCCCGGTTTGCAATACTACTGCATGACTCCCTACGATGCTTCGTTCAAGGGCGTGCACATCCTCTTCGACAAGGAAAACGTGCACAACACGCTGGGCGAATATCTGTCGAAACAGCACAAGAGCCAGCTGCACATTGCCGAGACCGAGAAGTATGCCCACGTAACCTTCTTCTTCAACGGTGGTCGCGAGGCTCCGTTCGAGGGTGAGGACCGTATTCTGGTTCCGTCGCCCAAGGTAGCTACCTACGACCTGAAGCCCGAGATGAGCGCCTACGAAGTGAAGGATAAGCTGGTAGCCGCCATCAACGAAAACAAATACGACTTTATCGTTGTGAACTACGCCAACGGCGATATGGTAGGCCACACGGGCATCTACTCGGCTATCGAGAAAGCCGTGGTTGCTATCGACGCTTGCGTGCGCGATACGGTCGAGGCTGCCAAGGCCAACGGCTACGAGGTAATCATCATTGCCGACCATGGTAATGCCGACAATGCCGAGAACCCCGATGGTACGCCCAACACGGCACACTCGCTCAATCCCGTGCCGTTTGTCTATGTGACCGAGAACAAAGAGGCTCGTGTCGAGAACGGTATTCTGGCCGATGTGGCTCCCTCGATTTGCCACATCATGGGCTTGCCACAGCCGGCCGAGATGACGGGTCACGACCTGTTGAAATAATAGAAATCAATGTTTGGAATATGCCGGAGTGCCAGTTGTGCACCCCGGCTTTTCTGCCTTATACTAACCGATGAAAACAACCGTAACCGAGGAGATTATGCTACAAGTAGGCCAAGCTCTGGTGAGCCTCGACGTCATAGAACGATTTTTTATTTGTAACCTCGAGAAGTGTCTGGGTGCCTGTTGCGTCGAAGGCGATGCCGGTGCCCCCATCACCGAGGAGGAGCGTTGTAAACTCAAGGAGATTCTCGATGTCGTGTGGGACGATTTGCTGCCCGAGGCCCGGCGGGTCATCGAGCTGCAGGGGGTAGCCTATGTCGATGAGGAGGGCGACCTGGTCACCTCGATTGTCAACGGCAAGGATTGTGTCTTTACCTGTTACGACAAGAACGGCATGTGCCAGTGTGCCATCGAGAAGGCCTATCGGGCCGGGAAAATCGATTTCTACAAACCCATCTCGTGCCACCTCTATCCCATACGGTTGAAGGAGTACCCCGACTTCTCGGCCGTGAATTACCACCGCTGGAAAATCTGCAAGGCCGGCGAGGTGCTGGGCCGCAGCGAGAAGGTGCGGGTATATGAATTTCTGAAAGAGCCGCTGATTCGTCGGTTTGGCGAGGCGTGGTATAATGAACTGTGTGAGGCTGCCGAAGCCTATTTGCAGCAGTATGGCGAGTAATCCGGTAAAATACAGCTATAAACAGATATGGCACATTGCCTATCCTATCCTCATCAGCCTGGTGATGGAGCAGCTTATTGGCATGACCGATACCGCTTTCATGGGGCGGGTAGGCGAGGTGGAGCTGGGTGCGTCGGCCATTGCCGGGGTCTACTACATGACCTTCTTCATGATAGCCTTCGGCTTTAGCCTGGGGGCCCAGATTATCATGGGGCGGCGCAACGGCGAGGGCAACTACTCCCGCATAGGTCCCATTTTTTACAAGGGGACCCTCTTCCTGCTGGGGGTAGCGCTGGTGCTGTTTGTCTGTTCCTATTTCGTTTCGCCCATTCTGCTGGCCCGGTTCATCAAGTCGCCACACGTCTACGAGGCGGCCATGAGCTATATCCACTGGAGGGTCTACGGCTTCTTCTTTGCCTTTGTGGCCGTGATGTTCCGAGCCTTCTTTGTGGGGACTACACAGACCAAGACCTTGACCCTCAACTCGGTGGTGATGGTGCTGTCGAATGTGGTCTTCAACTATATCCTCGTGTTCGGCAAGCTGGGATTCCCGGCTATGGGCATTGCGGGTGCCGCCATCGGGTCGTCGCTGGCCGAGCTGGTTTCGCTCATCTTCTTTATCGTCTATACCCGCATGCGGGTCGATGTCCGCAAGTATGGCTTGGATGGTTTCAGTCTGCGTCGAGGCGACTCGTTGCGTCACATCCTGAATACCTCGGTATGGACCATGATTCAGAATTTCGTGTCGATGTCGACCTGGTTTCTCTTCTTCATTGCGGTCGAGCATCTGGGCGAACGGTCGTTGGCGATTACCAACATCATCCGCAACGTGTCGGCGCTGCCCTTTATGATAGTCATCACCTTTGCCTCGACCTGCAGCACGCTCATCAGCAACCTGATAGGGGCGGGCGATGCCCGGTATGTGCGGGGTACGATGGGGCAGTGCATACGCATGGCCTATCTCTTTGAGTTGCCGCTCATCCTGTTTTTCGTCTTTTTCCCCACCCTTATCCTGCGTATCTATACCGATATGCCCGACCTTATATCGGCCTCGGTTCCCTCTCTTTTCGTACTCTGCTCGGCCTATCTGTTTATTGTTCCGGGCAATGTCTGTTTTCAGGCCGTCTCGGGCACGGGCAATACCCGCATGGCCTTTCTGCTGGAACTGGTCACGCTGCTCATCTATATCGTCTATGTGGTGGTGATGATTTTTTACCTGCGGGTCGATGTAGCCGTATGCTGGACCACCGAGCACGTGTATGCCATCGGCATTCTGCTGTTTTCGGCCGCCTACATGAAGTGGGGTAAGTGGATTGATAAAAAGATATGAGAATAAGGCTGTTCCCTCTCCAAGACAATCCTTTTGTGCGCAGTCGCCTTTTTTTTCTTACGGAAATAAAAATGATAGAATGGTTGGAGGTTTAGATAATTTTAGTATCTTTGTTGCATAGATGTAATGTAAGGGGATGTGGTTGATGGAGTTTAAAATTGATAATTGAGATTTTTTTATGGTAAGAAAAGTGCTGATAGTGTGTGCGTTTGTTTGCACCTTCTTTTTGTCGAAGGCGCAGGATTCGGCTGTGGCACCTTACCAGTTGCCCGATATTCCCGACAGTCTCACTACTCCCGATGTAAGGAGTGAATATCTGATAGAACATTATTGGGATAATTTTGCAGTAGAGGATAGGGCCTATTTAGAGGCACCGTTGGTGGTCGAGCAGGCATTTGTCGATTTTACTTCAATCATGCGCATCACTTCGCGAGAAAGTACGATGAAAGCGATTGCAATTTTGCTGAAGCGGGCTTCGAGCGATGGTGACATCTTGTTGATGTATGCCGACATAGCTGACAAGTATCTGTACAGCGGTGGGGGAACCTTTGTGAGTGACGAGGCCTATTTGCCTTTTGCCGAGGCTGTGGCCGAGTCGAAGAAGGTCGACGAGTTGCGAAAGTTGCGTTATATCTATCAATACGATGTGCTGACGAAAAATCAGGTAGGTATGACGGTTACCGACTTTGAGTACAAGTTGCCCGGTAAAGATAAGAAGTACCGCATCAAAAAGTTGAAGTCGCCTTATATTCTGCTATACATCAACGACCCCGAGTGTGAAGATTGCTCGTTGGCTACTTTGCGGCTGAGTGTGTCGCAGGCCTTGCTGCAAGAGATACGCGAGGGGCGGCTTACGATATTGTCGCTTTATCCCGATGGCGAGACCGAAGAGTGGCTGGCCGGTGTGGCCGACTATCCCAAAGAGTGGGTGGTCGCTTCGATGGAGAATGGCGAACGCTGTTTCGATTTGCGAGTTATGCCGGCACTCTATTTGCTGGATAAAGATAAAAAAATAATTTTGCGCAATACTTCGCTCGAAGAGGTGGAACAGACCCTGAAAGCGACGAAAGAGAAATAAAGAAATAGACTTTGTGGTTTTGATTCATTTTATTGTAGGACGATGTGAATCGTCATATTTTGAGATCCCCTCTGTGCGTGAGCATAGTTTTTGACCCAATAACACCTGAAAAGGAAGAATCGGCCACAAAGTCTTTTTTTTATTTTTCTGTTCGAGGGTGCATATTTCTTGCCTCGTAAAATCCAATGGTACGATATTTTCTTTATCTTTGAATGAGATAGGAGTCGGTTCGAGGTAAAAAGTATCTGAAACCAGTTTCAATATTTTATTCTCCCCCTCACCTTTCACTATCTTTTCAGAAGATAGGAGTCGGTTCGGCAGAGCCAAATATTGAAAACTACGTTTCCTGTTTGTCTCTGCTCTCACCTTTCGCTATCTTTTCAGAAGATAGGGGTCGGTTCGGCAAAGTCAAATATTGAAAACTACGTTTCCTGTTTGTCTCTGCTCTCACCTTTCACTATCTTTGTTTCTTATAAAACCAGTGAGCTGTGGAAAATCGTATCAAGTTAAAGGTATTGGGATTGACATATAGTCAAGTGAAGAAGGGAGCATACGCTCTGGTCCTTGCCGAGGAGGAGGGACCCCGTCGCATTCCCGTAGTAATAGGTGTATCCGAGGCCCAGTCGATAGCCATTTCACTCGAGGGCATCATTCCGCCTCGACCCATCACCCACGATCTGTTTGTAAGTTTTGCCCATGGTTTCGGCATACGGTTGAAAGAAGTTTGCATTTATAAATTGGAGAACGGAGTCTTCTACTCCGAGATGGTTTTCGACGATGGTACCCGCGAGATGCGGGTCGACGCTCGTACGTCCGACGCTATAGCCATTGCCTTGCGTACACGCTCCGATATTTTTGTCATGCCCGAGATTATCGAGGAGGCCGGTTTCGTTTATGAAGAGGAGGAGGCCGATGAGCATTCTCCCGAGCGTAGTCGCGAAAAGGAGGTCGTAAAAAAAGAGGAGCGGGACTTGTCGGCCTGTTCGCGTAAGGAGTTGAAGGAACGGCTCGAAAAGGCTATTGCCTCGGAGGCTTACGAAGAGGCAGCCCGTATACAGGAGGAACTGAATAAAAGAGACAATCGCTTGTAAAAACAGCGATATTTTGGTAGCTTTGCCTGCTAATCTAAGCCATGCAAGGGTATAGGATAAGGATCGTAATACAAAACACAATTATATGAAAAGTATCAAACTGCGACTCATAGTAATGAACTTTCTCCAATTTTTTATTTGGGGATCTTGGCTCTGTACATTGGGGCTCTATATGACTACGCCTACCGAAGAGGGGGGGCTTGCTTTCGACGGTGCTCTTGTAGGCAGCGTGTTTGCCTTGTCGGGTATCGCTTCGCTCATCATGCCGGCTCTTATCGGTATCGTCTCCGACAAGTGGATCAATGCCGAGCGCTTGATGGGCGGCTTGCACTTTGTGGGAGCCATCGCCCTTTTCAGTGCGGCATTCATTTCGGACTATGACTTTTTCAAGATAGCGATGCTGGTCAACATGCTTGCCTATATGCCTACGCTGTCGCTCTCCTATACGGTGGCCTACAACGCCATCGACAAGGCCGGACTGGACCGTGTCAAAGACTATCCGCCGGTGCGGGTGTGGGGTACGGTCGGCTTTATCGTAGCCATGTGGATCGACAACTTCACCGGCTTCAGCGCCAACAACGGACAGTTGCTCATGGCCGGGGTTGCTTCGGTGGTGATGGGTTTCTACTGCTTTACTCTGCCCGCCTGTCCGCCGGCCAAGGCGATGAAGAACAACGGCCTCCTGTCGATGCTGGGGTTGGATGCTCTGGTGCTTTTCAAGAACTACCGCACGGCTGTGTTCCTGCTCTTCTCGTTCCTGCTGGGTGCCGCCTTGCAGGTGACCAACATGTACGGTGTGCCTTTCCTCGATAGCTTCAAAGCCACTTCGCCCGACTCTTGGGCCGTGAAATATTCGGTTATCCTTTCGTCGCTTTCGCAGGTATCCGAGACGCTGTTTATCTTGGCCATTCCCTTCTTCATGAGCCGATACGGTATCAAGCGGGTGATGATTATCAGCTTCACCGCCTGGATGCTTCGGTTCGGGTTCTTCGCCATTGGCGGTCCCGAAGGCTTCTCGGTACTCTTCCTTATCTTGTCGATGATTGTCTACGGTATGGCTTTCGACTTCTTCAATGTGTCGGGCTCGCTCTTTATTGCCGATGAGGCTCCCGCTTCGATCAAGGCCAGTGCACAGGGTATCTTTATGATGATGACCAACGGCTTGGGTTCTATCGTGGGCGGTTACGGTGCCGGATGGGTAATCAAGGCCCACACCACGGCTGGTGTGACCGACTGGACGGCCTGCTGGACCATCTTTGCCGCTTATGCTTTTGTAATCGGTGTGCTGTTTGCGCTCACCTTCCACTACAAACATCAACGCACGGCTCAGGCCAACGCTTAATCGACAGTTGATGCCATGCAGATATTCTATGCTCCCGATATAGAGACCGTGCACGAGTTGCCCGAAGGCGAGAGCCAGCATTGTGTGCGGGTGTTGCGCATGAAGGAGGGCGACGAGATTGGCATTATCGACGGGCGGGGTACCCGCTATCGGGCCGAGATTGTGTTGGCTCACCCCAAGCGATGCGGCGTGCGGCTGCTCGAGAGGGAGGCTGCTCCCAACCCTTGGACCGCCCGGGTGCATGTGGCCATTGCCCCCACCAAGAACCTCGACCGCATCGAATGGTTTGCCGAGAAAACCACCGAGATAGGCATCGATGCCATCACGTTGTTGCGTTGCCGTTTCTCGGAGCGGAAGGAGTTGAAGACCGAGCGCCTGAACAAGATTCTGGTTTCGGCCATGAAACAGTCGCTCAAGGCGGTGCTGCCGCAACTCTCCGAGATGACTCCCTTTGCCGAGTTTGTGGCCCGGCCGTTCGACGGCCAGAAGTTCATAGCCCACTGTTACGACGAGGGCGACCGCAAGGAGCTGACCGAGCTCTATCGGCCCGGTGAGAATGCCCTGATACTGATTGGCCCCGAAGGCGATTTCAGCCCCGAGGAGGTGGAGCAGGCCATCGCCTGCGGCTTCCGCCCCGTGATGCTGGGCCCGAGCCGCCTGCGCACCGAAACAGCCGGTCTGGTGGCTTGTCACACGATACAACTGATGAACCAATTAAACCCGAAATAATGAAACTCGAAAAACTGAAACATACCGACAGCGGCAACTTCTTCCTGCTGGCCGGCCCCTGTGTAATCGAGGGCGAGGCCATGGCTATGGAGATTGCCGAAAAGATTGTGCAGATAACCGATGCGTTGCAGATTCCCTATGTATTCAAGGGTTCGTATCGCAAGGCCAACCGCTCGCGTCTCGACTCCTTTACCGGTATCGGCGACGAGAAGGCCCTGAAGATTTTGCGCCGGGTGGGCGAAACCTACCAGATACCGGTGGTGACCGATATACACACGGCCGACGAGGCGCGCATGGCGGCTCAGTATGTCGATGTGTTGCAGATTCCCGCCTTCCTGTGCCGGCAGACCGACCTGCTGGTGGCCGCTGCTCAGACGGGTCGCGTGGTGAATATCAAGAAGGGGCAGTTCCTCTCGCCCGAGGCGATGAAGTTTGCCGCTCAAAAGGTGGTCGATGCCGGTAACGACCGGGTGATGATTACCGAGCGGGGTACCACCTTCGGCTATCAAGACCTGATTGTCGACTATCGCGGTATCCCGGTGATGCAGAAGTTCGGTTTCCCTGTGGTGCTCGACGCCACTCACTCGCTGCAAAAGCCCAATCAGGATTCGGGTGTGACCGGCGGCGTGCCCGAACTCATCGAGACGATAGCCCGTGCCGGGGTGGCCGTAGGGGTCGATGGCCTCTTCATGGAGACACACCCCAATCCCCGCGAGGCCAAGTCGGACGGCGCCAACATGTTGCCGCTCGACCGGCTCGAAGGACTGCTCACCCGGTTGGTGCGCATCAGACAGACCATTAATGCGTTTGACAAAAAATAGAGAAAAATAAAATCCGATTTCGGGAGGGGAGCGACGGTAACCGTCGACCTCTCCCTTTTTTCAAATATGCCGTATGAAACCGTCGTATACGGACGGTATCGTCGGTCCTGAAAATAGTGTTATGAGTCACAATACCCTTACCATGCTGGGCACGGGCAATGCCATCGTTACCCGTTGCTACAATACTTGTTTTGTGTTGAGTACCGAAACCTCGCGATGTCTGGTCGATGCCGGGGGAGGAAACGGGGTGCTTTCGCAGCTCGAGAAGGCGGGCATCGACCTGAGTCCCCTGCACGATATGTTTGTCACCCACGCCCACACCGACCACATATTGGGTGCCGTGTGGGTAGTGCGCATGATTATCAACCGCATGAAGAGCGGCCGGTACGAAGGAGCCTTCACCGTGTATGGCCACGACAAGGTGCTGACGGTACTCGACTGGATATGCCGCATGACCCTCTCGGCCAAAGACCGGGCCTATCTGGGTAATGGGGTACTCTTCCACGAGGTGAAGGACAAGGAGCGTTTCGAGGTGGGCGACATGCAGTTTCAGTGTTTCGACATCCTGTCGACCAAGGAGAAACAGTTTGGTTTCCAGGTAGCGCTGCCCGGCGGGCAGCGGCTGGTATGCCTGGGCGACGAGCCCTACAACGAGGCCAACCGGTCGTATGTCGAGGGGGCCGACTGGATGCTGTGCGAGGCCTTCTGCCTCTATCGCGACCGCGACATCTTCAAGCCCTATGAGAAGCACCACAGCACGGCGCTCGAGGCAGGGAGCCTGGCCGAGCAGCTGCGGGTAAAGAACCTGTTGCTCTACCATACCGAAGACCGCAACCTGGCCACCCGCAAGGAGCTCTACCGGGCCGAGGCGTTGCAGCACTTCACCGGGCGGGTTTTCGTGCCCGACGATTTGGAGACGGTCGAGCTGTCGTAGCCACCGTACACAACCGCGTGTAAATGGCTATGCGACCGTTTGTTCATTCGGAGAAATGTTTGTATTTTTGCCCTGAAAAAGAGTTGCCGACAATGGGGTTGGCCGTTCGTCCCCGAAGGGTGAAACGAGGCCGGTGCCTGTCGAATATAGGCGGGCCGATTCTCCCGATGTGGAATTTGCCGGCAGGGCAGCTCGGAATAGTATAAATGCAAAAACAGAAAAGGGGGTTCACGATGGGTGTACGACGTAACTGTATATGGGGAGTTGTTTTATTGGGTCTGTCGGTCGTTTCGGCTCCGGCTTCGGCTGCCGACGACGATCTGGTGAAAGCCATGATGGAGGTTTATGCCGAAGAGCTGGCCGCCAATCCTCAAGACTACCGGACCTATTACAGCCGCTCCATGGCCTATTTCGGACAGGGCGAAATGGAGAAGGCTTTGTCGGATATAAACAATGCCATCAAATATTTTCCCCGCCGGGAGAAAGACGACTTGGCCCAGGCCTATCTGCTGCGGGCCAAGATTCTGACGGTGAAGGGGGAGAACAAGCCGGCCCTGACCGACCTGAACAGTGCCTTGCGTCTGGTTCCCAACCATCGGCTGGCCTTGAAAGACCGGGGCGACCTGCTTTGCAAGATGGGCCAATACGACTTGGCCAAAATCGATTACAGCCAGTTGTTGCGGATGGATACCCGCAGCCAGAGTGCCTACATGGGGCTGGCCCGGGTCGAAGCACACGTCGGGCAACCGGTGCGGGCCAAAGACCTTCTGGCTCAGGCGGTGAATCTTTCGCCCAAAGATCCCATGGTCTACCTGGAGCGTAGCGAAATCTACAAAGAGATGGGGCTGTTGCCCGAGGCGGTCGACGATCTGGTCTACGCTGTATCGCTCGACGACGGACGTTCGGGTGCCGTGCAGCAGTTGGTGGCTTACAGCAACGAGGCTTACAGCGAGGTGATTGCCGGACTGAACCGGAACATCGAGCGATTCCCCCGTCAGGGCATGCTCTATTATGTGCGAGGTTCTATCTATAAAGACCATTACGACTTCAACTTGTCGCTGCGCGACTGGAATACGATTCTCTCCGAGAACTTCTTCAACTTCCACAGCATCTACTACAACCGGGCCTATTGCTTGTCGCGTCTGGGACGCTTCGACGATGCCCGCAACGATATTAAGCGGGCCCTCGAGAAAGATGGCCAGAATGCCGAATACTATCGGCTGCAGGCCGAAATCGAACGCGGTGCCGGCGATTTGGTGGCTGCCGACCAGGCTATCCGGCAGGCTGCCGTATACGATCCGTCGAATGTGCAGGTGTGTATCGAGCGGGGTATGATTGCTTACGACGAGGGGAATTACATCGATGCTATCGGTTACTACAACGAGGCTATCGCCGTAGCTCCTACGATGCCCTATCTCTATCTGCTGCGGGCCTACGTGCAGGAGTATGGATTTGAAAACCGGGCCGAAGCCGAGGCCGACTATCGCAAGGTGCTGAGCCTCGACGACCAGTCGACCTACTATGGCGACAACCTCAAGGGTATTGCCTTTGCCCGCCTGCATCAACCCCAGGAGATGGCTCGCTGGGAGAGTCGGCTGCTGCAGTCGGGTACGGTGCGTAATATCGACTATTTCTATTTGGCCTGCATGTATGCCATGACCGATGCCGACAAGGCAATCGGCTATCTCGAGAAGGCCTTGCAAAGCGGTTTCGGCGATTACAACCGGATAGCCATAGACCGCTATTCGTCGGTTTCGCTGTTGCCTGTCCGGCATCTGACCCCGTATAGCGAACTGCTGCAACGCTATCACACTCTGTTTGGAAAATAGGTATAGCCTCTTTTCCCTTCCCCAATCACATCCTGAGGCTGTTTGTCCCTGAGGCTGTTTGCTCCATGGCCGGGACCTTCTGTCTTCTGTGTCGCCGGGTTCCGAATCGAGCCGTTCGGTCACACTCCTGTGTGCCGAGGTAGGTAGCCCCCTTCTTCTCCCGGGGAAGGGGCGACTCGTTCTCTGCCGGGGGGATGCCGTCTGCTTTTTGTCGGCAGGCAGCTCTTTGGGATGGGCTGTACAGAGTGGAGAGGAATAAAAAAAAGCACCAACGCACGTTGATGCTTTTTATAGAATGAAGCAGTTTGTTTTAATGGAAATGATTCAATTTTTTGTTGTTGTTCTAATTTTGGGGTTATTATCTTATTCTCAGAACCTTCCCTTCACGCAGGATAGCGTTTCGTTTGATTCCGTTCAGTTTGCATAATTGGTTGATGGAGACACCGTATTTGCTGGCTATTCTCGACAGCGAGTCGCCTTTGCGTACGCGGTACGACACATATTTGGCACCGTTGTTGGTCCCTTTGTTTCTGCTGTTTTTGTATTTCCCGTATCCCAGACTGCTGGCCAACTCTTTGGGGTTGAAGGTGTAGGTATCGGTGTGGGGTACCTGGTTTACAAAGTCGAATATCTTGTTGGGGTTGATGTCCATACCCAGGTAGCGAGTCTCGAAGTGGAGGTGCGGACCGGTAGAGCGGCCGGTGTTTCCACCCAGGGCGATGGGGTCGCCCACTTTGACGATTTGGTCGGGCTCCACCAGGAATTTGGAGAGGTGACCGTAGATGGTCTCGAGACCGTTGTTGTGTCGGATGATGACGTAGTAGCCATAGCCGCGGCGCTCGTAGCGGGTGAGCCGTACCTTGCCCGAGAAGGCGGCACGCACCGTATCGCCGATATGGAGCGAGAGGTCTACGCCCCGGTGCATGCGACGGCGACGCCAGCCGTAGTTCGAGGTGATGTGGCTGATGATGGGCATGCAATATTCCGATACGTCGATGGTTTCGGTTTCGGGCAGTTTTTCGATAGGAACTTTATAGGGGTTTACCCACGTCTGATCCCAGTTGTCGCCATATACATCCGACCCGGGGAACTCCTCTTCCTCCTCTTCGAGCATCTCGAGCAAGGCAATCGAGTCGACCAGATTGATGGACTTGTGAATGTTCTGCTGACCGGCGATGAGGTCTTGATGCAGTTTGGAGTGTTGTTGAGTAGAGAGATTCCTATTGTGTTGGGCATTGAGTGTGCCTAACGAGAATGCAAGCAGCAGTGGGAGGATACAATGTTTTATTTTTCCGAAATACATTTTAATTTGTTTCTGGCCCGAGCCAAGTCCTAAAAAAATAGAGAGTCAAAAAAGACTTCCAGTAATCTAAACTATGATATGGGTGTGCTTTTTTCAAACGCACTCTTCAAAGATAATGATTTTTGGGGAGAAGTGTTCTGGGTGGTTAACAAAATTTAGTCTCCCTCTATGGGGTGATGGTAGATTTTACGTATTATCTATTTGATTTATAATAAATTATGAATAATATGTTTTACAACATAAAACCCCTTATTTTACATTAGCTAATCAATCCCCAGTTTTTTTGTCTTTCGAAGATCCGGCTCAACTCTTTTCGTACGATATAATTTTCAGGATGTTCCAGTCGTTCGTCGCTGTCGAGCAGCGCGTTGGCTTCGTCGCGAGCCGCCTGCAAGATTTGGCCGTCTTTGGCCAGGTTGGCAATTTGCAGGTTGAAGGCGATGCCGCTCTGTTGGGTTCCCTCCATATCGCCGGGCCCGCGCATCTGCATGTCGGCTTCGGCAATGCGGAATCCGTCGTTGGTCTCGGTCATCAGTTCGAGCCGTTTGCGGGTATCCTGGTTTATTTTGTACGAGGTCATCAGTATGCAGTACGACTGCTCGGCTCCGCGGCCTACACGGCCTCGTAACTGGTGCAGCTGGGCCAGTCCGAACCGCTCGGCATTCTCGATAATCATGACCGAGGCGTTGGGTACATTCACCCCCACTTCGATGACGGTTGTGGCTACCATGATTTGCGCCTCGCCCGAGACGAACCGCTGCATCTGCTCCTCCTTCTCGGCTGCCTTCATCTTGCCGTGAACCATGCACACCCGGTACTCGGGGAACACCTCGCGTATGTGGTCGTAGCCCTCCTCGAGGTTTTTCAGGTCGCTCTTCTCGCTCTCCTGGATGAGGGGGTAGACGATATAGGCCTGCCGACCTATCTGCAACTGCTTGCGCAGGGCGGCATAGAGTTGGCCTCGCTTGCTGTCGTATTGGAGCAGGGTCTGTATGGGTTTGCGGCCGGGGGGCAGCTGGTCGATGACCGATACGTCGAGGTCGCCGTAGACCGTCATGGCCAGGGTGCGGGGGATAGGGGTGGCCGTCATCACCAGAATGTGGGGCGGCGTGGTGTTCTTGTGCCAGAGGCGGGAGCGCTGTTCTACGCCGAACCGGTGCTGCTCGTCGATGACGACAAAGCCCAGGTTGGCGAAGTGGACCGTATCTTCGAGCAGGGCATGGGTGCCGATGAGCAGGTTGACCTCGCCGGTGAGCAGCCCCTCGAGAATGGGGGCCCTCCGCTTCTTGGTGACCGACCCGGTGAGCAGCTCGATGCGCACCCCCAGAGGCTCGACCATCGTTTTCAGCCCCTCGTAGTGCTGGGTGGCCAGTATCTCGGTGGGGGCCATCAGGCAAGCCTGGTAGCCGTTGTCGACGGCGATAAGCATGCTCATGAGGGCCACCAGGGTTTTGCCGCTGCCCACGTCGCCTTGCAGCAGCCGGTTCATCTGCCGGCCGCTGCCCATGTCGGCCCGTATCTCTTTGATGACCCGCTTTTGGGCTTGGGTGAGCTCAAAGGGAAGTATGTGGTGGTAGAAGTTGTTGAAGCAGTCGCCGATGTGGTCGAACCGGAATCCGCCCAGTTTCTGGTTGCGCAGCCGGGTGTATCGCAGGATGTGGAGCTGCAGATAGAAGAGCTCTTCGAATTTGAGCCGCATCTCGGCCCGGCGCAGGTGGCCGACCGATATGGGGAAATGGATGTTGCGCAGGGCATCGGTAATCCCCATCAGTTGCATGTGGGCGATGACGGGGGCGGGCAAGGTTTCGGGCAGTGGGGCCTGTATGCTGGTTAGCAGGGTGTAGACCATCTTTTGTAGCGCCTTGGAGTTGAGAAAGGCGTTCTTCATTTTCTCGGTCGTGTTGTAGTAGCCTTGCAGACCGGTGGTGTTGTCGATGCGGTCGTCGATGGGGTCGAGCTCGGGGTGGGCAATGTTGAATTTCCCGTTGAAGAGGGTAGGCCGTCCGAACAGGGTATACTCCGTGCCCGGCTTGTATCGCTCGGTGATGTAGCGGATGCCCTTGAACCATACCAGCTCGATTACCCCTGTGCCATCGGAAAACAGGGCGGTGAGACGTCGACGGGCACCCTCGCCGTGGGTATTGTACGAGACGATGCGTCCCCGCAGTTGGATGTAGGGCATGGAGCCGTCAATCTCGCTTATCTTGTAGGTTTTGCTGCGGTCGATGTATTTGTAGGGGTAGTAGTGGAGCAGATCGAGATAGGTATGTATCTCCAGCTCCTTGTTGAGGAGGTCGGCCCGTTTGGGCCCGACTCCGGGCAGGTATTTTATATCGAGTTTGGCGAGGTCGGTCATCGGGCGAGCAGAATTTCGGCCAAAGCCAGGTCTATGGGTAGGGTTATCTTCAGATTCTCGCGGTTGCCCTCGACCAGGCGGGGAGCGTATCCAGCCGCCTCGTAGACCGAGGCATCGTCGGTGAAGGTCTCGCGATAGGGTTGGTCATAGGCCTCTTTGATTTCGTGGCAGCGGAAGGTCTGCGGGGTTTGTACGGCCACGAAGCGGCTGCGGTCCACCGCCTGGCTCGAACCGTCGGGGCCCAGTTGCCGCAGCGAGTCGGTGAGCGGTAGGGTAGGTATGGCACCGCCATACTCTTGTGCCGTAGCGAAGCAACGCTCGATAACGGTGTGGGCGACCAGCGGGCGCACTCCGTCGTGAATGGCCACGAGCCCCTCGTCGGGGAGCAGGGCCAACCCGTTGCGCACCGAGTGGAAGCGGGTTTCTCCACCCGAGGCGATGCGGTGGGGAATGTCGATATGGAACTCTTGACATAGCGCCTTCCAATATGCCTGCTGCGAGGCGGGGAGTACGACCACCAACTCTATCGTGGGGTCGAAGCGGTAGAAGTTGTCGAGCGTATGGGCCAATATGGGTTTCCCGGCCAGACGCAAAAACTGTTTGGGCAGCTCGCTGCCCATGCGAGTACCTTTGCCGCCGGCTACTATGATGGCATATCGTTTCATCGATGACACTGCTGGATGGTTCATGTTTACAAATATAGGGCTTTATTTTGGCTTGACGAAATAAAAAACGGAGGGAGCCGTAACTCCCTCCGTTTATGGTTTGAGTGATAAGTCGTATCAGAGTCTTACCTTGGCACGTTTCACGCTGCCGGCCGTTTGAACCTCGACGATGTAAACGCCCTTGAGGTTGTCGGCGTTGATTACGGCCGATTCGGTGGCCGGACTTTCGGTGATGCAGAGGCTACCGCTCATCGAGTATACCTTAACCAGCTCGATGGGGCTGCCGGCTTCGATGCGGATATTGCCCGAGCGGTCGGTAAATATCTTCGTGGCAGCTTCGGCGGTGTGGTCGATACTGGTGATGATGGTCAGCTCGAAGTTCTGTTCGATCTCTTCGCCCTCTTCAACCAAAACGATTACTCCGTCTACGGCGGTGTACTGGTCTTTCGTCACACTCATTTCATACTCTTTGCCCGGTTGCAGTACGGCTATGCTGTAAGCACCGCTGGCATCGGTAGTGGCCGAGTAGATAACCTCGCCCGATTGCATCGTAACCGTAGCGCCTTCGATGGGTTCGTCATTGTCGGCGCGGGTAACTATACCGTGAACGATGGGAGCCTCGGTAGCCAGACCCAGTTCTACCGTCATGATGTTTGCTTTGTAGCCGGGTGTGTACGAGCCGTTGGTCCAGGCATCCATGTAGTCGGCCGACGTGTTGCCGTCGAACGAGTAGTATTTCATCGATCTGATGTTACCGGCCGACAGGAAGAATTGGGCTTTGTCTCGCGAGGCGTATGCCGTGGAGTCGATTGAAACGATGAGGCTCATGTTGCCACCGTTGTAGGTGATGGGCGTTTCGGGGTGCATTTCGAAATAGAGAGGAGCCTCCTGGCTGCCGCCTACTTCGAATCGCAGGTCGACTCCGATGTGCGAAAGGCCTTCGATGTCGGCTGCCGACATCTTGTCGGTGGTCAGTTCGGTCTTGTCGGTGTTGCCGATCCATACGTTTACTCTATAGCCTTGTACGGTTGCATCGGTAGCAATGTAGGGCAGATTGACGGTTTCAATCACATCGCCTTCGGTCAGACCATTGAGCAAATCGGGGGTATAGAGCGTTTCGAAGAGCAAGTGCTTGTAGTAGGTTGCCGATGTAGGGGTAGACAAGTCGCCTATCATGATGGACGATATCAGCGATTCTTCGGCTACGTTTACCGTGATGGTATCGGTCGAAGTCACCGTGCCGTTGTAGTTCAGCAAGGCATAGATTTGGGCTTCGCCTACGGTATGAGGAGTCCACGAGCATTTATAGCTCTTGGTGTCGCCCAGTACCATGGCTTCTACTTCGTAGCTGCCGATGGTTTCGTCGCCGTTCATCAGGTCGATCGAGTAGCTGTCGGCTGTTTCACCTTCGGTACCCAGGCAGGCCAGGTCGATGGTAAACTCTTGCGCGTAGTTGACCATACCCTTGGCTGCACCCGAGAAGCCCTTGATGTCGATACGATGTTCCTGATAAACCACTTGCGGGCCATATACCATATCGAGGTAAGTCCTCTTGCTGGCAAATGCCAGGTAGTAGTCGCCTTCTGTAAAGTCATCGGGCATGTAGACGGCCATTTTCTCCCAGTTGTTCCAATACGAAGCGTAGATGGCAATCGATTTCAGGAGCGACCAGTTCTTTCCGTCGGCCGAGTAGAGCAGTTCTGTGCCATAGCCCGAAGAGCTTGCGGCTTTAATCGAGAATGCGATGGAGTCGCCGGCTGCCAGGTGGAGCAGCGGGGTCACGAGTGTATCGGGTTCGGTGCTCGTAACGGCTGCACAAGCCTTCCCTTCGTAGGGCGAGCTGGTGCTCTTGCTCCATTGACCTTGTTTTACATCCCACAGGATGGGCGGGAATACATCGCCTTCGAACGACTCGAGCAAAGTGGTTGCGGCCAGCATGGTACCCGATACGGCAAATTTCGTGTTGCCTATACCGTCGTGCTCTACGGCAATGCTGTCGGCGTAGTGTCCCGGGGCTGCATCGAAGGTGATCTGAATCGTATCGGAGCCGCTGCTGGGAATGACGATAGGCAATTCGGCCTGTACCGTGAATGCCGAGTTCTCAGGGGCCGTGAAGCTCGAGATGGTGAGGGCGCCGTTGTTGCTGCTGTTCTTGATGACGTAGTCGAGAGTCATGGCTTTGTTGGTCATGCCAAAGACCAGTTCAGGCAAAGAGGCTGAGCCCTTGTTGGGTCTGATGGTCAGGTTGTTTCCTGTTTGCATTACAACGAAGTGCGTGTTCTCTACACCGTTGGCGATTACATTGAACATGAGTTTGCTGATCTCGTCGTCGCATTCGATGAGCATGTAGCCGCTGATGGTCTTCTCTTCGTTGGTAGCAATGGCCGGGCCGGGTATTACGTTGTCCTCGTAGAGTGTATACTCGTCACCGTTCTGGATATAGGTCTTGTACGAAACACCTTCGACGGGAGCGTTGTTCTCATCGACCAGTTGGGTGGTGAAGTTGTAGCTTCCGGCCTCGATAGCCTGGGTACCGATATTCTTGAACGTAAACTGTATGGTATTGTCGGTAGCCTTTTCTTCACCGGCATACAGCGACATCCAACTGCTCGGACGGTTGAGCGAGTTTTTCTGCAGTTGTATACCTTTGGTAATCTCTTGGTGTGCGAATGCCATGAAGTTGTCGAGATAAGAGTTGCTTATCAGGAAAGCGATACGCGAACCTTCGGGCACATCTTCGAGGATAATAGGTGTCCAATTGGTCGTGCTGGCTCCCAGTTCGATAGCGCTCTTGTTGCCGGTAGCATCGACGATATAGGCTTCGAAGATGGACGATGCCGAGTAAACTTTCTTGAAGTCGAAAGTGACTTTACCCGAAACGACGGGCGAGTAGATGGTGTCGAGCGATGAGGTGTCGCCCCAGTAGTCTACGGCGGCAGTCAGTACGTTCGACCCGTCTTCACCGACTCCGGTCTTGATCGAGTAGGTGGTCTCGTTTCCGTCGGCGGCAATAACCCATTCGGCGGGCAGGTTGGTCGAGTTGTCAAAGGTTTCGTAGTACGAAGTGGCCGGGTAGGTTTCGGCAGCCAAGGGGATGGTATCGTTACCGCCGTTGGTCATGATGTAAAGGTTGTCGGTAAACTGGCCGATTTCGTCGTTGGAGAAGTTGACGGTGAAGGTCTTTTGCTCGTTGAACGGAATAGTGCCAGTCTCGGGCGAAACCGAGAAGGGAGAGTTTTCGTTGTCCATCGAGAAGGATACTTCCAGTTCGTTGGTACCTACGTTGGAGAGGGTAAATTCTTGCGAAGCTGTTTCGCCGGCTTTTACAAAGCCCAGATTTATCGACTCGGTCGTATTGCCCAGTCGCGGGGTGTTGGGCAACAGTTCGATTTTGAGGTTGTCGATAGCGTTGGGATTTCCGTATTCCTGAATGGCTTCGATGATAACGAAGAAATCTTTCCCGGCATATTCGGCGGGGATGTTTACCTCTACGGGGTACATTGTCTCCAAACTTATTTCGCTACCTGCATATCTCTTGGCATGGAGTATGGGATCGACCAGCGTGGGGACGGTGTTGTCGCTGTTAATGACTATGTTTCCGTCGCTGTCGTAGTTGTAAATATCAGCTACCTCGTTGACATATACTTTGAATCCTTCGTTCTCTTTACTGGAGCCACTGGCACGACGCATGTAGAACGAGATTTTGGCGCTGCGGTCGGCTGCAAAAGTCAGTTTGGGGCTTATCAGCAGGGCGGTACTTGTAGCTCGGGCGTCGTTGGCTTGCAGCGATTTTCCGTCGCACACATAGGCGCTGGTCGTACAGATACTCCAAGAGGTCGCGGTACTGCCCGTGGCATATCCGTTTTTCAAAGTCCAGGATCCCAGGCCCATATTAGGCTCATTGGCATCAAGCTCGTTGAAGTCTTCGAAGATGGGAGCATCGTCGGTAATGACAAATGTCCACTGTGCGTTTTCTGCATCGTCCTCAAACCCACAAGAGTAGGGGTAGGTCTGTGCATGAGTGATTGGTATAAATCCTAATAAACTCATTACCAAACCAATGCAGGTGAGTAGGTAAGATTTTTTCATAATTAAAACTTATTAGTGAAGATTTATATAAAAAGTGATGTCTTATTTTGTATTTTGCAAATATAGAAAAATAATTGAAAAAATGATATGTAAAAGCTGATTTTTTAGTCGAAATGTAGCTTTTTATCTATTTTGTGCAATAAATATCTATTTCAGGTTTTTTTAGATTCTCCTTCGGCAGGGAAGCGGTAGCACGGAAGGCGGGTCGTTGAGAACGGCAGATTACGACAGGGGCAGACCGTAGCCCGACGGTCTCTATACAGGCAGCGGGTCGATGACTCCTGTATAATATATTATTGTAGATCGAGCGGTTTCTGCCGTCGTGCTATCGCAGGGTGGGCGGCGCGATAGGTTTGGGTGTAGACTAAATGGTTGGTTGACAGAATGGTATGAAAAATAAAAAAAGAGCTTTTTCTCAAAAGCTCTTCCTTTATAGGTTTTCAATAGGTATTAATTTTTTTAAGGTAAAAAAGATTGTTTTAGGTTATTGACACAAAGGACAACTTTTTTTTGCAGATACGCAAACAAAAAAATATGTTTTATAATATGGTTTTTTAATCACTTTTGAGATTTTTGGGGTTGTAAATTGTTGTTAAATAATTGATTGGGATTAAATTCTTTACTTCTCTTTGAATGTGTAAAAAATATTAAAATAGATATTTTGACATCATTTTTGCCTCATTCTTCGATGTAATCATACAAATTTAAACCCGTTTCATCGAATACTGCATAGGATGGATTTTTAATCCAGTCGCCCAAGATGACGATGCGGCTTTGCTGGGGCAGAGCCAAGTCGAGCAGGATGTGCCGGTGGCCGAAGATGAAGCAGTCGATGGGGTGCTCTTTGCGGTACTCTTTGGCAAAGCACACCAAGTGTTCGTTCTTCTCGCCCCGATACTCGGCATAGTCGTCGCCGGCCTTGCGGCTGTGGGCCGACCAACGCAGGGCAAAAGCTACGGTCCACCGTGGGTGTATGGCGGCGTAGAGGCGTTGGCAGAACCGATTGCGGAAGATGCTGCGCAGCAGCCGGAACGAACGGTCGCGATGCCCCACGTTGTCGCCGTGCGAGAGGAAAAAACGCTTTCCGCCAATCTCGGTGATGAGGGTACCGTCGTGTATGGTGATGCCCAACTCGTGGGGCAGGTAGTCGAAAATCCAGATGTCGTGGTTGCCGATGAACCAGTGTATGTCGACACCACTGTCGCTCAGCTCGGCCAGCTTGCCGAAGAAGCGGGTGAAGCCGCGAGGCACTACGTAGCGGTACTCGTACCAGTAGTCGAGTATGTCGCCCAGCAGGTAGAGGGTACCGGCATCGGCCTTGATGCTGTCGAGCCATCGCACGATGCGACGTTCGTATTCCACGGGATTCTCGATGTATCGGGCTCCCAGGTGAAAATCAGAAGCAAAATAGGTTTTAGTCCCGGGCATAGGCAATACGGTTTACAGAAGTCCGAGCTCGAGTTTGGCCTCTTCGCTCATCATGTCCTTGTCCCATTCGGGTTCGAATACGAGTTGAATGTCGACGCTCTTTACATTTTCGATACTCTCGAGTTTCATGCGCACATCCTCGATGATGAAGTCGGCCGCCGGGCAGTTGGGGGCGGTGAGTGTCATCGCTATCTTCACGGCGCCGTCGTTTACCTCGATGTCATAGACGAGCCCCAGGTCGTATATGTTGACCGGAATCTCGGGATCGTAGACGGTTTTCAGCATCTTTACGATCTCTTCTTCGATGGTCGGTTTGTTGTCTGTGATATCCATAAGTCGAAGTCTTGTTTTTTTCGATTGTCGAAGATACGCTATTTTTTCCGATACCCGATGCGTGGCTGTAATTTTTTGTATTTCTTGTCGATTTCTGCTTCAATTTTGTGATTTTAATATATTTTATTTTATCTTTGTGCAAATAGCAGTCTGGAAATGGGTTATACTGTCGTAGTCCCCGAGACTGAATTAGAAACCAATAAAAAGAGATTATGAAAAAGACAATTTTCTGTGTAGCCCTGGTTGCTGCGCTGTTTTTGGCAATTCCGGCCAATGCCCAATTCAAGATTGGTCCCAAGGTGGGTGTGAACATCTCTACGCTTTCGCTGGGTGGAGATTTGTCGAAGAACTTCAAGTCGAGCAATGTCTCGAGCTTTACGGGCGGTGTCATGGCCGAGTTTATGGTGCCCATCATCGGGGTGGGTATCGATGCCAGTGTGATGTATACCCGCAAGGGCTCTGACCTGAAAGAGATTACTACGGAATCTACTGCAAAGCAACACACCGATTATGTAGAGATTCCTGTCAACTTGAAATACAAATTCTCGTTGCCGGTCGTAGGGTCGTTCATGTCGCCCTTTGTCTATGCCGGTCCCAGCTTTGCCTTCCGGGTAGGCGACAACTTTGCCGACCAGTACAAGAACAAGAGCTTCGAGACGGCCATCAACGTAGGTATCGGCCTCGAGTTCTTCAGCCACTTGCAGATTGCCGGCCAGTATGGCTGGGGATTGGGCAAGGCTATGGAGTTTGAGAACGACGTACTCAACTCGACCTTGAATGGTAAGAGCCGTGCCTGGACCGTGACGGCTGCCTACCTCTTCTAAACGAAACGATATTTGATGCTGTATAAGCGGGGCTGGGAGCGAGACTCCCGGTCCCGCTCTTTTTTTGCCGTTTTCCCGCTTGTCTCGACACTCATTTTATGCTATCTTTGCTCATGGGAAGAGAGGCGTCGCGGCAGGAGGCTCGGGCACGTTTGGGCCTTGTGCATACGCCTTTCGCTACCTGCATACAGATTATACTGTTCGGGGGCAGCCCGAAAAAGAACCGCTTTAGATTATGAACACATTTGCCGACGTCGTCTTACCGCTACCGTTGTATAAATATTTTACCTATCGGGTACCTGCCGATTGGCAGACCTCGCTGCAACCGGGCAGTCGGGTGGTGGTGCCTTTTGGCCGCAAGAAGTACTACACGGCTATTGTGGCACGGCTGCACGATGTCATGCCCCAGGGTTACGAGGTGAAAGAGATTCTTTCGATTCTCGACGACCGTCCGGTATTGCGACGGCCGCAGTTGCGGTTCTGGGAGTGGATTGCCGACTATTACCTCTGCTCGGTGGGCGATGTCTACAAGGCGGCTCTGCCCTCGGGGTTGAAGCTCGAGAGCGAGACGGTCGTGACGCTGAATGCCGAGTTCGAAGAGCCCGACGACGACCGGCTGAAGGAGCGCGAGTGGATGCTGCTGGCGGCTCTGGGAAAGAGGTCGCGCATGACCGTGCAGGAGCTCGAGAAGGAGAGCGGCATGCACAACATATTGCCCGTGTTGCGGCGTCTGTTGGAGCGCGAAGCGGTGTTCGTTTCGGAGCAAATCAAGGCACACTACCGTCCCAAGA
Organism: Barnesiella sp. An22; assembly: GCF_963931395.1. Taxonomy (NCBI): domain Bacteria; kingdom Pseudomonadati; phylum Bacteroidota; class Bacteroidia; order Bacteroidales; family Barnesiellaceae; genus Barnesiella; species Barnesiella sp. An22. Next base: position 3,096,591 of record NZ_OZ007014.1, on the reverse strand, counting down.
CCGAGACCTACATACGCCTCGCCTTTGCCCCGGGCGACGAGGTGGCTCTGCGCAGTGCCTTCGAGCGGGTGAAGCAGGCCAAGAAGCAGGAGGTAATGCTCCTCTCGTTTCTCGATTTGTCGCTCTTCATGCAGAAGGGCAAACTGCGCGAGGTTTCGCGCAAGGCGTTGCTCGACCGTTCGGGTGTCTCGTCGGCCGTGCTGGGGGCAATGGTCGAGAAGGGAATTTTCGAAGTATATAAAAAAGAGATAAGCCGTTTCGATACGGCCACATTCACCGAGGGCGAGATAGCCCCGCTGAGCGAGTTGCAGCAGATGGCCTGCAACCAGATAGTCGAGTCGTTCAGGGAGCACGACGTCACGTTGCTGCACGGGGTCACCTCGAGCGGGAAGACCGAGATTTATGCCCACCTCATTCAACGGGTGCTGGCCGAGGGGCGGCAGGTGCTCTATCTGGTGCCCGAGATAGCTCTCACTACCCAGTTGACCAACCGGCTGCGCAAGATGTTCGGCGACAAGCTGGTGATCTATCACTCCAAGTTCTCGGACAACGAGCGGGTGGAGATATGGAATACTCTGCTCGACAGTCGCGAGCCCCGGCTTGTGCTGGGGGTGCGCTCGTCTATTTTTCTTCCCTTTGCCGACCTGGGGCTGGTGATTGTCGATGAGGAGCACGAGACCTCGTACAAGCAGTACGACCCGGCTCCCCGCTACCATGCCCGCAACGCCGCCATCGTGCTGGCTTCGATGCACGGTGCCAAAACCCTGCTGGGTACGGCTACTCCGGCCATCGAGACCTATTTCAATGCCCGGCAGGGCAAGTATGGGCTGGTGGAGCTGAAGAAGCGCTTCAACGATGTGGAGCTGCCCGAGATTATCCCGGTCGACGTCAAGGAGATGCGCAAGAAAAACCGCATGCAGGGGAACTTCACGCCCGAGCTGCTCAACCGCATGCAGCACGCCTTGCAGGCCGGCGAGCAGGTCATTCTGTTTCAGAACCGCCGGGGGTTTGCCCCCATGGTCGAGTGCAAGCAGTGTGCCTGGGTGCCCAAGTGCGAACATTGCGACGTGAGCCTCACCTATCACAAACGGTACAACCAGCTTACCTGCCACTATTGCGGCTATACCTACGAGATACCCAAGGTGTGCCCCGCCTGCGGACAGCCTACCATCGGGGTGATGGGTTTCGGTACCGAGCGCATCGAAGAGGATGTGGCCCGGCTTTTTCCCGAGGTACCGGTGTCGCGCATGGACCTGGACACCACCCGTTCGCGCAACGCCTACGAGCAGATTATCGACGACTTCTCGAAAGGGAAGAACAAGATTCTCATCGGCACGCAGATGATTACCAAGGGGCTGGACTTCGACCGGGTGAGCGTGGTGGGCATCTTGAGTGCTGACCAGATGATGAATTTCCCCGACTTCCGGGCCCACGAGCGGGCTTTCCAGATGATGGAGCAGGTGTCGGGCCGGGCCGGGCGTAAGAACAAGAAGGGGGTGGTGGTGCTGCAGACCTCCGACCCCTCGTCGCCTCTGATTCAGCAGGTCATTGCCCACGACTACGAGGGCATGTACAACCGGCAGTTGGCCGAACGCAAGGCTTTCTCCTATCCCCCTTATACCCGGTTGATATACATCTACCTGAAGCATCGCGACGAGACCCTCTTGCAGGAGCTTGCCGTGCGCTATACCACGGCGTTGCGCGAGGTTTTCGGCAGCCGGGTGCTGGGCCCCGACAATCCGCCGGTCGCCCGCATCCAGTCGCTCTATATCCGCAAGGTGGTGTTGAAGATGGAACTGGCGGCCTCGATGTCGCGGGTGAAGGAGATTTTGCGGCAGGTCTATGAAAACATGCTGGTCGACGACCGTTTCAAGTCGCTGCTGCTCTACTACGATGTAGACCCTCTTTGATGGAAATCTATGTGAAACATCAATTATAATCAACCATGAAACGTGGAATTTTATTCATTGCATTGTGCTGTTTGATGCCGGCATTGGTGTGGTCGGCAAACGAGTTAAAGTATGTCGATGCCGGTAGTCTCACTCTGGTGGGCAAGGCGATGCCTACTCCTGCGAATATTTATCATCGGGTCGACATAGAAAAGTATGGCAATATGCCGAAACGGGTGGAAAAGTTGTTTACCTATCCGGCCGGCCTGAGCATCTGTTTCAAGACCAACAGCTCTAAGGTGGTTGCCCGCTGGACAACCCGGAGCAAAGGGGTAATGGGGAATATGACACCGATAGCTCATAGGGGGCTCGATCTCTATATGTATAGCGACGAAGGTTGGATTCCGGCCGGAGTAGGAACCCCCGCAGCCGGGAAGACGCAACACGAGAGTCGGCTGGTAGCCAATCTGAAACCGGGAGAACATCGGTTTCTGCTCTACCTCCCCTTGTTCGATGAACTGACGTCGCTCGAGATAGGTGTCGATTCGGCTTCGGTCATCACAGCCGATTCTTCGCCTTTCCGCCACAGGGTACTCATCTACGGGTCGAGTATTCTGCACGGGGCTTGTGCCAGTCGTGCGGGGTTGGCCTATCCGGCCCGTATGGCGCGCAATACAGGTATTAATTTTAATAATTTCGGATTGAGCGGTAGCGGCAAGATGGAGGCTACCGTAGCCGATATGATAAAAGATGTCGAGGCCGATGCCTTCGTGCTGGACTGTATGCCCAATCCTTCGCCCGAGGAGATTACCGAGCGTACCCAATATTTGGTAAAGACAATACGCAAGCATCACCCGGGTGTACCTGTTATTATGATTGAAACCTATATGCGTGAGGGCGGGTATAGCGACCAACAGGTGTACGACCGTTGCACTCGTCAAGGCAAGGCCTTTGTCGAGCAATATGAACTGTTGAAGAAGCAAGGGGTAGAAGACCTCTATCTTATTCGTGACAATCGTGCCATCGGTACCGATCACGAGGGGTCGTCCGATGGTATTCACCCCAACGATTTGGGCTTCGACCGACTGGTACAGCAGTACCAGCCCCAGATTATGAAGATATTGAAACGATACGGCATCCGGTAGTATCTTGCCGGTTCCGTGATAACGACAAAGGCTCGGGGACAATTCCCCGAGCCTTTGTCGTATGAGTATGGGACGCGCCTGTTATCGACGGGCCAGAGCCTTTTCGATACCCTCGACTACCAGCGGTTCCATGATTTTGTAGCCGTCGATGGTGGGGTGCACGCCGTCTCGTCCGTAGGCGTCGTTCAGTCCCTTCTGGTCGTCGACGAGCGGTGTGTAGAAGTCGACATAGACAATCCGGTTAGCCTCGGCATAGGCTTTTATCTGTCGGTTCAGTTCGATAATCGTGTCGGCTGGTTTCACGTCGGGAGCCCAGCCGTAGCGGTTGGCGGGGAGCACCGAGCAGAGCACCACCTCGATGTCATTGGCCTGGGCCAACTGTACCATCGATTCGATGTTGTCCATAATCATCTCGACACTCGAGGGGCCCGTGTTGCCGGCAATGTCGTTGGTACCGGCCAGAATAACTACCGCCTTGGGCGAGAGGTCGATGACATCCTGACGGAAGCGCAGCAGCATCTGCGGCGAAGTCTGTCCGCTGATTCCCCGGCCCAGGTAGTTGTGGCTGGTGAAGAACTCGGGGTCCATCGAAGCCCAGTTTTGCGTGATGGAGTTACCCATGAATACCACCCAGCTCTTTTGGGCGTCGGAGGGGTCGTTGCGACGGGCCTCGAGGTTGGTCTGGTTGTCGCTGCGGTAGCGGTTGAGGTTGGGCCAGTCCTGGGCGGCGCACTCGGTGGCACAGGTGCCGGCCAGCAGCAGGGCCGACAGGAAAAGTTTAGCACTTGTTTTCATAAGACTTTTGTGAATTAAGTTGCACCACTACTCGGGTAGAAGCGCAACAGGGTAAATAATAAAGAATGTGTAACGGTTTAATGTGCCAAGGCCTGTTGGATAGACTTGACTACCAGAGGTTCGATGAGCTTGTACCCTTCGAGCGAGGGGTGAGCCGTGTCGATGCGGTAGGCCTCGTTCAGCCCTTTCTGGTCGTCGACGAGTACCGAGTAGTAGTCGGCAAAGGGGATGTGATGGGCATCGGCGTAGGCCTTGATTTGTCGGTTCAGCTCGATAAGCAGGTCGGCCGGCTTCAGCTCGGGTATCCAGTAGAAGTGGTTCGAGGGGAGCACCGAGCAGAGCACCACCTCGATGCCGTTGGCCCGGGCCAACTCAACCATCGACTTGATGTTGTCCATAATCATCTCGATGCTCGAGGGGCCGGTGTTGCCGGCAATATCGTTGGCGCCGCCCAGAATGACGACCGCTTTCGGTTTGAGATCGATGACATCCTGACGGAAACGCAGCAGCATCTGCGGGGTGGTTTGGCCGTTGATACCTCGCCCCACAAAGTGGTTGTCGGTAAAGAAGTCGGGGTCTTTTTCGGTCCAGCCCTGGGTACCCGAGTCGCCCATGAAGACCACCCACGCCGTCTGGGCATCGTTGGGGTCGTTCTGTCGGGCCTCCATGAGGGTATGGTTGGCTTCGCGGTAGCAGTTGAGGTTGGGCCAGTCCTGGGCTGCACACTCCGGGGCGAAGGCTCCGGCCAGCAACAGGGCCGATACAAGAAGTTTAGCACTTGTTTTCATGGTGATGTAAATGAAAAGTACACTCCCGCAAGTGGGGAGTGTACCGAATGTGAATGAATAAAAGTCAATCGATTAGTAGGCGAAGATGGGATAGTCCTTCATCATGCCGTTTACCTTCTCGCGAACGGCTTTGATGACCGTTTCGCTTTCGGGGTTGGAGAGCACGGTGTCGATGAGTTCGACAATCTCGAGCATCATATCCTCTTTGGCACCGCGGGTAGTGATGGCCGGTGTACCTACACGGATACCCGAGGTCTGGAACGGCGAGCGGCTGTCAAACGGAACCATGTTCTTGTTGACCGTGATGTCGGCCTGAACCAGAGCCTTCTCGGCCACCTTGCCCGTCAGTTCGGGGAACTTGGTGCGCAGGTCGATGAGCATGCAGTGGTTGTCGGTACCGTTCGAGATAATCTTGTATCCCTTGTCCATGAAGGCTTGAGCCATGACGGCGGCATTCTTCTTCACCTGAGTCTGATAGTCGACATACTCGGGTTGCAGGGCCTCGCCGAAGGCTACGGCTTTGGCGGCAATCACGTGTTCGAGCGGGCCGCCCTGTACGCCGGGGAATACAGCCGAGTCGAGCAGAGCCGACATCTTCTTGATTTCGCCTTTGGGCGTCTTTTTGCCCCAGGGGTTGTCGAAGTCTTTGCCCATAAGGATGATACCGCCGCGGGGACCGCGCAGGGTCTTGTGAGTGGTCGAGGTGACGATGTGGGCATACTTGAGCGGATTCTCGAGCAGACCGGCGGCGATGAGGCCGGCGGGGTGAGCCATATCGACCATGAAGATGGCGCCGATTTCGTCGGCAATCTTACGCATGCGGGCGTAGTCCCATTCGCGCGAGTAGGCCGATGCACCGCCGATAATCAGTTTCGGACGCTCGCGCAGAGCCACCTCTTCCATCATATCGTAGTCGACATAACCGGTATCTTCTTTCACGCTGTATTCGAGCGGGTGGAACATCAGGCCCGAGAAGTTCACGGGGCTTCCGTGCGACAGGTGACCGCCGTGCGAGAGGTTCAGCCCCAGGAACTTGTCGCCCGGGTTGAGCACGGCCATGAATACGGCCATGTTGGCTTGGGCTCCCGAGTGCGGTTGCACGTTGGCCCACTCGGCGTTGAACAGCTTTTTGAGCCGGTCGATAGCCACTTGCTCGCTCTGGTCTACCACCTCGCAACCGCCGTAATAACGCTTGCCGGGATACCCTTCGGCGTATTTGTTGGTCAGGCACGAGCCCATGGCTTGCATCACTTGTTCGCTGACGAAGTTTTCAGAGGCAATCAATTCGATACCTTTACGTTGTCGTTGATTCTCTTTTTCGATAATGTCGAAAATGATGTTGTCTCTTTTCATGTTGGTTTTGTGTTAGTGTATTTTTACCATAAATATCCTATTGAAATGCTCAACTCGTTGACGGCCCGCGAGAGCTTTACCTGCCCCACCTGCGAGTCGTCGAGGTCGATTTTGAACGATTGGTCTTTCGAGTTTCCTATGCAGTAGGCATACCGAAAGTCGATGTACAGGTGGCCGATGGTGGTACTCAGTCCGCCCACGGCGTAGAACGAGAAGCTGTTGGGCTTGTCGTCGTAGACCAGATTGCGCGATGTCGTGCCGTTGACATCGATCTGGCTGGTTTCGTTGCAGATGTACGAGACGCGCGGTCCGGCAAAGAGGTTCATCAGGAAGGGCCCGTGCTTGGTGATGTTGTAGCCGTACAGCACGGGAACATCGATGGCATAGGCCGAGGTGTTGATTTTGCTCAATCCGTAGTCGGGGTTGTACAGCCGGGTGTGCGACTGGTGCATGCCCACCTCGAGTTGGATATAGTTGCGTTTGAAGTTGTACCGCCCGATAAAGGAGCCTGTGAGTCCCAGACTCGATTCGGAGTCCGATTCGTCTATCTGGGTGCCGTCGAGGCTCATGTGACGTATGTCGACCAGGGGAGCGTTCACTCCCAGCCGTACGCCCCAGTTGAACCGTTTGCTCACGTTCAGCTCCTTCACCTGCGCTTGTGCGGCAAAGGTGAGCGAGAGTGCGATACAGATAGCAGTGGCCAGTCTCTTCATGCGCGTGTATTTGTCTATTTGTTTTTCTTTTGTACCGACCAGCCGAACTTGCCTATCTCGCGACCCATCTCGTAGTAGTGCCCGTGCGAGTAGACCAGCAGGTTGGCCTTCTGCATGTCGAAGGCGCCGGTCGAGGGGTCGATGTAGCGGTCGTCGGCCAGCAGGTTGACGACGTCGGCGATGAACATGTCGTGCGAGCCCAGGCGTACGATTTCGCGGGCCTTGCATTCGATACAGAGGGGCGACTCGTCTACGTAGGGGGCCTGCACGATTTGTGCCTGGCGGGGGGTAAGCCCGGTCTTCTCGAACTTGTTGTAGTCTTTTCCCGAGGTGACGCCGCACCAGTCGGTCGCATGGGCCATCTCGACAGTAGTGAGGTTGATGACAAACTCCATGTTCTTGCGCAGAATCTCGTAGGAGTAGCGCTCGGGACGTATCGACACATAGCACATGGGCGGGTTGGTACATATCGTGCCCACCCAGCTGACGGTAAGCAGGTTGTACTCTTCGGGCGTGCTGCCGCAGCTCACCAGTGCGGCGGGCAGCGGGTAGATGGTGGTCCCGGGTTTCCAGGTCTGTTTCATGGGCCGGCGTGAGTTAGCAGATTTCTATTTCGTCTTTCGATACCGAGCGTTCGCAGTAGTGGCACTTTACCTGAATGTTCACCTTGTCGACCACGTGGAAGATAGTCTCCATGGGTTCGTTGTTGGTGATGCACTTGGGGTTGCTGCAGCGGATGATGCCGTGCACCACGTCGGGGAGCGATACTTTGCGCTTCTCGGTCACCTGGTAGTCATGTATGATGTTGATTTGCGCTTCGGGGGCTACCAGGGCTATCTTGTTCAGGTCCTCTTCCTTGAAGAAACGGTCGGCCACCTTGATGATGCCCTTCTTGCCTATCTTCTTGCTGGCGAGGTTGTTGCCTATGGTTATGCTGTTGGGACAGTTCTCGAGGCCCAGGATAGAGACCACTTTGAAAAGTTGGTTCGAGGGAATGTGGTCGATCACCGTTCCGTTTTCGAGGGCAGCTACTTTTAATTCTTTCTTTTCGACGTTCATGATTTTCGAAATGGTGGGGGGTTAAACTTCAATTCCTAATACTTTGCAGATGATGGCTTGCCGGGCATACAGACCGTTCTGGGCCTGTTGGAAATAGTAAGCCTTGGGGTTGCTGTCGACGTCGTATGAGATTTCGTTGACACGGGGCAGCGGGTGCAGAACCCGCAGGTTGTCTTTGCTGTGCTCGAGCATGCTGTTGTGCAAGGTGTATACGTTCTTTACCTTCTCGTACTCCATGAGGTCGGTAAACCGTTCGCGCTGTACGCGGGTCATGTAGAGGATGTCGGCCTGGTTGATGACCTCTTCGGAAAATTCGGAGTGCTCGAAGTAGGGGATGTGGTGCTGCTCGCAGAATATCTTGTACTCGATGGGCATCTTCAACTCGTCGGGGGCGACGAAGTGGAAGGTGGGGTTGAAGTGCGACATGGCCATGAGCAGCGAGTGTACCGTGCGCCCGTATTTCAAATCGCCTACCATCGTGATGTTCAGGTTCGAGAGGGTACCTTGTGTCTTGTAGATCGAGTAGAGGTCGAGCATCGTCTGCGAGGGGTGCTGGTTGGCACCGTCGCCGGCGTTGATGACGGGCACCGATGCGATTTCGGAGGCGTAGCGGGCTGCTCCTTCGAGGTGGTGCCGCATGATGATCAGGTCGACATAGTTGCTCACCATCATGATGGTGTCTTTCAGCGTCTCGCCCTTCGACGAGCTGGTGGTGCTGGCGTCGGAGAAGCCGATGATTCTTCCGCCCAGTCGGTTGACGGCGGTCTCGAAACTGAGCCGGGTGCGGGTCGAGGGCTCGAAGAAGAGCGTGGCCACGACTTTGCCTTCCAGAATCTTTTGGTTGGGATTAGCCTCGAATCGACTTGCGGTTTGGAGCAGGTCCAGAATTTCTTCTTTTGAAAAATCGGTAATAGATACTAAACTCTCAGGTTTCATCGTCGGTATGATTTGTTTATAGGTTACACTATGGTTGTCCATAAAAAAAGCCAACACGACAATGAATGTCACGCTGGCTTGCTGTTCGTTCTATGTTGGAGAGAATATAATCCCCGGCGTTTGTAAAAATGCCTTTGTTGTAATGGATTATATGTCTGTTCCCGCCAATTCATTTCGATAAGCAAAGATAGTAAAAAAAGGGCGAAAGCCAAACTGTTTAGCCATAAAAAATATTCTTTATAAATCTGCAATATGCCGTTGAATGAAATATATTTGCTACCTTTGCTTTAACAATTGGCTTTAAAGGGATTTGCGGGTGCGAATCCCGGGCCGCAAAACCGTAGATAGTATAGGAAAGACAATGAAAGTGGATAGGATTAAAAGCGCTTTTAGCGACACCTCTCGTGTAATTAAATATATGTGGATTACCTTCGGTGCCCTGGTGCTCCTTGCCGTGGCCGCTTTTGCCATGATTGCCTGGGGGTGGATCGGCTACATGCCGCCCATCGAGGATATGGAGAACCCCAAGGATAAGTTCGCTTCGGAAATCTACTCGTCCGACATGCAGGTGATAGGCCGTTTCTACCAGAGCAAGAGCAACCGGGTGTATGTGCACTACGACGAAATCTCGCCCTACCTGGTCGAGGCCCTTATTGCCACCGAGGACATCCGCTTCAAGGAGCACTCGGGTATCGACGTGAAGGCGCTCTTCCGGGCCTTCATCAAGCGTGGCCTCTTTTTCCAGAAGAGTGCCGGCGGTGGCAGCACCATCACCCAGCAGTTGGCCAAGCTGCTCTATTCGCCCAGTGCCGACAACATCGTGGAGCGTCTCTTCCAGAAACCGCAGGAGTGGGTCATAGCCGTACAGCTCGAACGCTTCTATACCAAGGAGGAGATTGTGAACATGTATCTCAACCACTTCGACTTCCTCAACAATGCGGTGGGTATCCAGTCGGCTGCTTACATTTACTTCCACACCACCCCCGACAAGCTGAAAATCGAGGAGGCAGCCACGCTGGTGGGCATGTGTAAAAACCCTTCGTACTACAATCCGCGCCGCTATAACGAGCGCACGCGCGGGCGCCGCAACACGGTGTTGGACCAGATGTACAAAGCCAAATACATTACCAAGGCCGAGCGTGACTCGCTGCAGGCTTTGCCGCTGGAGTTGCACTACACGCGGGTCGACCACAAGGAGGGATTGGCGCCCTACTTCAGAGAGCAGTTGCGCTTGATGATGACGGCCAAGAAACCCGACCGGGCCGACTACCGCGGCTGGGAGGCTCAGAAATTTGTCGACGACTCCATAGCCTGGGCCACCAACCCGCTCTATGGCTGGTGCGAGAAGAACCGCAAGGCCGATGGCTCGAAATACAATATCTATACCGACGGTCTCAAAATCTACACGACCATCGACTCGCGCATGCAGCGCTATGCCGAGGAGGCTGTCGAGGAGCATCTGGGCCACTACCTGCAACCCCGCTTTTTTGCCGAGAAGAAGGGACGCAGCTACGCACCCTTCTCGCGCAGCATCACGAAGGAGGAGCGCGAGGGCATTCTCGAGCGGGCCATGAAACAGTCCGACCGCTACCGGGCCATGAAGCAGGCCGGGGCGAGCGACGAGCGCATCCGGCAGGCCTTCGTTACGCCGGTCGAGATGCAGGTCTTCTCGTACGACGGCATGATCGATACGATTATGTCGCCCATGGATTCGATACGGTATCAGAAGTCGTTCCTCCGCACGGGCTTCATGTCGATGGATCCCCATACAGGCCATGTGAAAGCCTATGTGGGTGGACCCGATTTCGAGCATTTCCAATACAACATGGTGTCGGTAGGCCGCCGGCAAATCGGGTCGACGGTGAAACCGTTCCTCTATACGCTGGCCATGGAAGAGGGCTTCACCCCCTGCGACATGTTCCTGAACGAACAGCCCACGCTCATCACCGAAGACGGCAAGGCGTGGTCGCCCCGCAACTCGTCGAAGGCGAGGGTGGGCGAGATGGTGACCCTCCGCTGGGGGTTGGCCAACTCGAACAACTGGATTTCGGCCCGGTTGATGGACAAGCTGTCGCCCTCGTCGCTGGCCCGGCTGATGCACTCGTTCGGTATCAAGAATAAAATCGACGAGGTGGTATCGCTCTGCCTGGGTCCGGTCGACGTTTCGGTCGAGGAGATGGTGACCGCCTATACCGCTTTTTCGAACAAAGGAGTGCGGGTAGACCCCCTCTATGTCACCCGCATAGAAGATAATCTGGGCAATGTGATTGCCGAGTTCAACCCCACGATGACCGAAGTCTTCAGCGAACAGGCCTACTACCGCATTCTGCCCATGTTGCGCGACGTCATCGACCACGGTACCGGCGGCCGCGTGCGTTACCGCTACGGCATCACGGCACCGATGGGTGGCAAGACGGGTACGACCAACAACAACTCCGACGGTTGGTTCATGGGCTTTACCCCCGACCTGGTTTCGGGCGTGTGGGTAGGTGGCGAGGACCGCTCGATTCACTTCGACGGCATGGCCGACGGTCAGGGTGCCAGCATGGCCCTGCCTATCTACGGCCTCTACATGCAGAAGGTCTATGCCGACCCCACGCTGGGCTATTCACAGCAGAGCAACTTTGAGGTTCCGGCCGAGTATGCCGACCCCTGCAGTGGCGGTTCCTACGTCGAGGAGCCCGCCCAGGAGGCTCCGATGGAGAGTATCGAGGGAATATTCGATTAAAGATAACTACAATAGATGCAACAAGAGAGGCGAGTGCGTGACTTGCCTCTCTTGTCGTATAGGGGGAGTATGTTTACAAGGTGTTGTTACGGGGGGTAATGTTGCGCATGTTGCGCACAAACTCCTTGCTGGCGAGGTAGCGGCCTATGTGCTGGGCGTGGTTGCTGTTGTGCATGTCGCTGCCCAGGTAATCGACCATCTGTTTCGAGACCAGCCACTCGGCCACCTCTTTCGTCCGCTTGTTGTAGTAGCCGGCCAGCGAGAGCAGGTTGACCTGAAATTCGCATCCCTGGTCGTGCAGCTCCTGATAGATTTTCTTGTCGTCGTAGTAATAGGCATACCGCTCGGGGTGGGCCAGTATGGGCGAGAAGCCCTTGAGCTGCAGGTCGAAGACCAGCTCCTTGATGTTCCAGAAAGGTTGCAGAAACGAGTTCTCGATGAGCAGGTGGTTGCCCGGCATGGGCATCACCTCGTTGCGTTGCAGTATGGCCAGGAAATTGTCGTCCATGCGATACTCGGCCGAGTAGCACAACTGTATGCCCAGCTCGCCAAACTCGGGTTCGCGGCACAGCCGGTCGTAGGCATCGCCCACGGTTTGCGGGGTATTCTCGAAGGTAGCTTCGGTCACGTGAGGGGTAGCGATTACCTTTTCGATGCCCCATTCGCTCATCTGGCGCAGCAGGGGCAGCGAGTGCTCGGTGTCGGGCGAACCGTCGTCGATACCCGGCAGTATATGGCAGTGAACCTCTGTTGTATAGGGGAATAGAGGCTTTTCGGCAGACTTTTTATGGAAGAAATTGAACATACGCGAATGCCTTGAAAATTCGTTCGAGATACAAAAGTACGCTTTTTCTTTTGATTATAAGTTAAAGAATATTATATTTGTATGCTTGAAATCATGTAATGTGGAAAAAAGTAACACCTATTAAATCAGATTGCTATGTCAAGAAAATTGAAAATTCGAGATCTTACCCTTCGTGATGGGCAACAATCCTTGTTCGCAACTCGTCTTACCCAGGAGCAGATAAACCGGGTATTGCCTTATTATAAGGATGCCGGCTTCTTTGCCATGGAGGTATGGGGTGGTGCAGTACCCGACTCGGTGATGCGCTATCTGAACGAGAGCCCTTGGACCCGCCTCAAAACCATTAGCGATGCTATTGGCGGCGCTTCGTATTTAACTGCTCTCTCTCGGGGACGCAATTTGTTTGGATATGCCCCTTATCCCGATTCGGTACTCGACGGTTTTTATCGCGAGGCCGTAGCCAACGGGTTGGGAATTATGCGTATATTCGATGCTCTCAACGACCTGAACAACGTGAAGTCGTCGGTCGAAAAGATAAATGCCGTGGGCGCTATCTCCGATGGTGCCGTATGCTACACGGTAGACCCGCACTATACCATCACCTTTATGGACCGGGTGAAAGCCCTCTTCGGCAAGAAGTTGCCCAAACCCATCTTTACCGACGACTATTTCGTAGAGAAGGCTGTCGGCTTCGAGAAACTGGGTGCCAAGATGGTAACCTTGAAAGATATGGCCGGTCTGGTAAATCCGTCGCGTATCGCCTCGCTGATGCCTAAGTTGAAAAAGGCACTGAAGGTACCCGTCGACTTCCACACCCACTGTACGCCGGGTTACGGTCTGGCTTCGTCGCTCATGGCCGTGATACACGGGGTAGACATTCTCGATACCAACATCTGGTATTTCGGTGGCGGTTCGGCTGCTCCGGCCATCGAGTTGCTCTACATCTTCTGCCAGAAACTGGGCGTGGAGATGGAGGTAAACATGAGCGCCGTGAGCAAGATTCGTGCCGAGTTGCTGGGCATTCGCCGCGAGCTCGCCGCCTACGATCTGAAGAAAGACTCCTTCCCCATTGCCTTCGACCCGCTCATCGACAAGCTGCCCGACAACATCGACAAACTTTTCGATACGGCTATCGATGCGGCCAAACGCAACGACGAGCCCGCATTGCTCGACGCTTGCCACGCCATCGAAAACTACTTCGGTTTCCCCAAACCCAACGAACTGGTGAAAGAGGCCGAGGTTCCCGGCGGTATGTACTCCAACATGGTGGCTCAGCTCAAACAGCTCAAGGCCGAGCACGTACTCGACGACGCCATGAAGCTGATTCCGAAGGTACGTTCCGATGCCGGTCTGGTGCCTCTGGTTACGCCTACCAGCCAAATCGTAGGTAGCCAGGCTGTAAGCTGCGCCCTCGACCGCCTGAAAGGCAACCCCGAATACACGACGGTTTCGAACCAGTTCAAGGCCTTGGTAAAAGGCGAGTACGGTAAGACGCCGGTACCCGTCGATCCCAAGTTCCGCGAGAAGATTACCGGCAGCCCCATCGAGACGCCCTACGATACCAATTCGTACAAGGCTCCCGAGAATCCCGTGCTGCCCGAGTTCGGTGGCGTGAAGCTGGCCGAGAACGAACAGGAATACCTGTTGCTCGAGCTCTTCCCCAACGTGGCTACCACCTTCTTGAAAGGCGTGCGTGCCGCCGAATACGAGGCCAAGAAACCGGCTGTCGAAGAGAAGAAGGAAGAGGTTCAGGAGGCTGCTCCCGTTGAGCCCATCACCGGCCCCACCATCGACGCTCCCATGGGTGGCAAGGTAGTCGAAATCAAAGTGAAAGTAGGCGACCAGGTGAAGAAGGACGACGTGGTGCTCGTATACGAGGCCATGAAGATGGAGAACGATATTCTTTCGACCCTCAACGGTAAGGTAAAACGCATTCTCGTAAAAGAGAACGACGTGGTAGGTACCAACGACCCGCTCATCGAATTTGAATAATCGACGAATAAATCAGGTCCCGGCCGGTGCCAAAAGCGCCGGCCGGACTTTTTTTGTGAAAAAGTGAAGTAAATATTTTTCTAAGTCGAAACTTATCCCTACATTTGCAAGCCATTACGAAAAAATCACGCTACCAACGTGAACATTTGATAATATTAAAAAGACGATATAACAATGAAAAAAGGAATCCATCCTGATAACTACCGTCCCGTAGTTTTCAAAGACATGTCGAACGACGAAATTTTTATCACCCGTTCAACGGTTGCAGCCAAAGAAACAATCGAAATTGATGGCGTTACCTATCCTCTGGTAAAGCTGGAAATCACCAGTTCGTCGCACCCCTTCTTCACCGGTAAACAGAAACTCGTGGATACCGCAGGTCGTGTGGACAAGTTCATGAGCCGTTACGGCAATCGCAAGAAATAATTGACAGTTCAATTATAGGATTAAACAGTACCCCGGTCGTCAGGCCGGGGTATTTTGTTTTCAGGCGGAACCTTTCGAGGGTGCCGCCTTCCTTGTTCCGAGTGGGAGAGGGAAGAGTACGGTCATATGGATGAATACTTCAGACGCCCGGTATATTGCGATTCGCGGGCAAAAGACGTATCTTTGTCCCTCAAAGAGAAAAGCCCATGGAAAAGAAAAAATTCAGTCTTGCCGCTCGAGCCCGCAGCTTCAAGTATGCCGGGCGCGGCATCGTCCGGTTGATAAGCCGCGAGCACAATGCCTGGATACACTGTTTTGTAGCCGTGTGTGTGGTGGTGGTCGGTGCGTTGGTGGGGCTGTCGGCTCTCGAGTGGGCGGCCGTGGTGCTCTGCATCGGTGTCGTGCTGGCGGCCGAGGGCATCAACTCGGCCATCGAAGCTCTGTGCGACCGGGTGTCGCCCGATTACGACGAGGCCATCAAGCATGCCAAGGACCTGGCAGCCGGGGCCGTGCTCATCGTGGCCATCATGTCGGTCGTGGTGGGGCTGTTGATATTTGTTCCCAAATTTATAACCCTGTGGTCGTGATGAAACGTATTATTCTCTCTGTGGTCTTGGCATTGCTGGTGGTTGGCCAGTCGGTGCGGGCCGAAGGGTTGAGCCGGAGCCGCCAGGCGGTGAAGGTCTCGAGCGATGTATTGCTGGTGGCCATGCCGGTAGCCACGGCTTCGGCCATGCTGGCCATGAAAGACTGGACCGGTTTCAAGCAGGCTGCCTTTACCGGGCTGACTACCCTGGGTGCCACCTATCTGCTCAAGTTTGCCGTCCACAAGGAGCGGCCCGACCACAGCAACAACCTCTCGTTCCCCTCGGGGCACACCTCGGTTACCTTTGCCAATGCGGCCTTCGTGCAGCGTCGCTACGGTTGGGCGTGGGGTGCTCCGGCCTATGCCGTGGCCGCCTATGTGGGTTGGGCCCGTACCTATGCCCGCCGGCACGACTGGTGGGATGTGGCCGCCGGAGCCCTTATCGGTGCCGGCAGTGCCTATATCTATACCCGTCCCTTTGCGCGTGACAAGCAGTTGGTCATCTCGCCCGTCTCCGACGGTACCTCTTTCGGGGTCTACGCCTCGCTCACTTTCTAATCTCTTTTGCCCTCTCGTCTGTTTTCTTTCCCGACGGGTACCGACACCTGCCGGGCTTCCCGATGTGGCCGTACGGGCCAAAAAAAGCCCGCCGCAAAGGCTCGGGAGCTTTACGGCGGGTGATATGGAACGGGTGGCCTTGATGGATTAGCCACCGAAGTTGTCGTACATGAGGTTCTCTTCGGGTACACCCAAATCCCACAGCATCTTCTCGACGGCCTTCGACATGGGGCCGGGGCCGCACATGTAGTATTCGATGTCTTCGGGAGCCTCGTGGTCCTTCAGATAAGTGTTGTAGATGACCTGATGAACGAATCCCGGGGTGTACTTCACGCCGGCGGCATCGGCGGCCGGGTCGGGCCGGTCGAGGGCCAGGTGGAACGAGAAGTTGGGGAACTCCTTCTCCAGCTCGAGGAAGTCGTTCAGGTAGAAGACCTCGTTGAGGGCACGGGCACCGTAGAAGTAAGACATCTTGCGGTCGGTCGTGTGGAGGGTCTTGGTCATGTGCATGATTTGCGAACGCAGGGGAGCCATACCGGCACCACCGCCGATCCACATCATCTCGCGTTTCGAGTTGAAGATGGGATGGAAGTCGCCGTAAGGGCCGCTCATGATTACCTTGTCGCCCGGTTTCAGGGTGTAGATATACGACGAGGCGATACCCGGCATCACATCCTGGAAGCCCACCTGGGGTTTCGGCTTGAAGGGCGGCGTGGCGATACGAACCGTCAGCATGATGCGGTCGCCCTCGGCCGGATAGTTGGCCATGGAGTAGGCCCGGATGGTGGGCTCGGTGTTTTTACACTTGAGGCCGAAGAGTCCGAATTTCTCCCACGAGGGCAAATATTCGTCGCCGATGAGGCTCTTGTCTATATCCTTGTCGTAGTCCATCTCGAAGGTAGGAATCTTGATTTGGGCATACGAACCGGGGATAAAGTTCATGTGCTCGCCGGGAGGCAGAGCCACGATAAACTCTTTGATGAAGGTGGCCACGTTTTTGTTCGAGATAACCTCGCACTCCCACTCTTTCACGCCCAGAACCGATTCGGGAACGACGATTTTCATGTCGTTCTTCACCTTCACCTGGCAGCCCAGCCGCCAGTGGTTCATCTGTTGCTTGCGCGAGAAGTGCACCTGCTCGGTGGGCAGAATTTCGCCGCCGCCCTCGAGTACCTGACAGCGGCACTGTCCGCACGATCCGCCTCCGCCGCAGGCCGAGGGGAGGAATATTTTCTCGTTGGCCAGGGTGCTCAGCAGGCTGCCGCCCGTGTCGACCTCGACCTTCTTGTCGTCGTTGATGGTGATGACCGCCTTGCCCGACGGCACCAGGTATTTCTTGGCGATGAGCAGAATCACTACCAGCAGGAGCGATACGCCCAAGAATAAAACAATGCTCGATATGATTGTCGTTGACATGGAACTTATTGCTAATAACATCGTGACTCTCCTTTCAAAGTTTGATTCCTAAAAAGCTCATGAAGGCGATACCCATCAGGCCGGTGATGATGAACGTGATGCCGATGCCCCGCAGCGGTGCCGGTATGTTGGAGTAGCTGAGCTTCTCGCGAATGGCGGCCAGGCAGACGATGGCGAGCATCCAGCCTATACCCGAGCCGATGCCGTAGACGGTGGCGCTCGTTACCGAGGGGAAGTTGCGCTGCTGCATGAAGAGCGAACCACCCAGGATGGCACAGTTCACGGCGATAAGCGGCAGGAAGATACCCAGCGAGGCGTAGAGCGAGGGCGAGTATTTCTCGACGAACATCTCGACGAGCTGCACCATCGAGGCGATGATGGCGATAAACATAATCAGACTCAAGAAACTCAGGTCGAGTTGCGCATATTCGGGGCCCAGCCATTTGAGGGCGCCGGCTTTCAGCACGTAGGTTTCGAGCAGATAGTTGACCGGCAGGGTGATGGCCAGCACGAAGGTGACAGCGATACCCAGACCGAATGCCGTTTTCACGTTCTTCGATACGGCCAGGTAGGAGCACATACCGAGGAAGTAGGCAAATATCATGTTGTCTATGAAGATAGACCTGACGAACAGATTTAGATTTTCCATATATCAAGTAGCTTATCGCGGTTTCTTATTGTTGCAAATCTTTATTGCGGGAGCGGTGTACCCAAATGATGCAGGCCACGGTGATGAGCGCCATGGGCGGGAGTATCATCAGGCCGTTGTTCTGGTAGCCCCAGTCGTAGAGTTGTTGGGGGATAACCTGGTACCCGAAGAGGGTGCCCGAGCCCAGCAGCTCTCTGAAGAAGGCGACGATGACCAGGATGATGCCGTAGCCTACGCCGTTGCCCACACCGTCGAGGAACGACTCCCAAGGCTTATGGCTCAGCGCGAAGGCCTCGAGGCGTCCCATGAGGATACAGTTGGTAATGATGAGCCCCACGAAGACCGAGAGCTGTTTGCTCACCTGGTACATATAGGCTTTGAGCACCTGGTCTACGATGATAACCAGTGCCGCAACCACTACCAGCTGTACAATGATGCGGATGCTGTTGGGGATGGTATTGCGCAGCAGCGAGATGATGACGTTGGCGAAAGCGACGACGGCAGTCACCGATACGGCCATGACGAGTGCCGGTTCGAGTTTTGCCGTTACGGCCAGGGCCGAACAGATACCCAATATCTGCACGATCACCGGGTTGTTCTTGGAGAGCGGCCCTAAAAGTATCTCTTTATTCTTTTTTGACAACATGGCTTATATATTCTTTGAATTGAGCGATTCTAAAAATTGGGCATAGGGTTCCACGCAACTTTGCAGCATGCTCTGTACCCCTTTGCTCGTGATGGTTCCACCCGATACGGCATCGACGTAGTCGGCCCCGTTTTGCGGTTTCCGTCCGGCCTTCTCCACGGCGATGGGCATGAAGGCACCGTCGATGAAGAAGTGTTTGCCCTGGAACTGTTTCTGGAACTGCGGTTTCTCGATTTCGGCTCCTAGGCCCGGGGTCTCGCTCTGGTGAGCGAAGTAGGCACCGTAGACCGTATTGCCGTCGTTCTCGATCGAAATGTATCCCCAGATGGGGCCCCACAGACCGGCACCCGACAGGGGGATGATGTATTTGGGCGAGTCCGAGTCGTCGGTGCAGATAAAGATGGGCAGCGTGCGCTGGCTTTCGGGCAGCTTCAGCTGGTCGGCGATATTCATCGAGAACGATTCGCCCTTGACCAGTTGGCCGTTGGCATCGACTACAAACGAGTCGTCGATGTATTTGCCGTACAGCTCCTGAGCATTCTCGGGAGTCGACACGATATTGACCGAGTTGAGTATCTGGCTCATCTTGTCGATAGCGATATTCTTCTGCTGGGCCGGTTTGAGGCCAATGGCGGCGAAGGCCAGAATGAAGGCTACGACGATGACCATAACCGCGGTATAGATGAGCGTATATGTATTACCTTGTTTGTTCATAGCTGTAATTCTATTTTGTCAAGTTTTTGGCTCGTTTGAGACGGTGGCGGATATTGGCCTCGACCACGAAGTAGTCGATGAGCGGGGCGAATGCGTTCATAAGCAGCACGGCCAGCATGGCGCCTTCGGGGTATCCGCTGTTGAATACCCGGATGAGGATGGCCAGCACACCCACCAGGAAACCGAAGATGTATTTACCCGTATTGGTACGTGCGCCCGTTACCGGGTCGGTAGCCATGAATACGGCGGCAAAGGCAAAACCGCCCAGGCAAATCTGCTCGAGGGGCGAGAGTTGTGCAGCCGGATAGATGTCGGGGTTGGCGAACCAGTTGCAGATGAGGCTCATCACGATACCGCCGGCGAATACCGAAAGCATCACGCGCCAGCTGGCAATGCCCGTAGCCAGTAGAATGACGGCACCGATGAGGATGGCCAGCGTCGAAGTCTCGCCGATGGAGCCGGGAATGAACCCGAGGAACATGTCGTGCAGCGAGAGCGTGTTACCCAGAATGTCGGTCAGCTGCAGGGCACCGCCGCCCGTGTGGGTAGCAGCCTGCCCCAGCGGGGTAGCTCCCGAGAAGCCCTCGACAACCTGTCCGGCACCCAGGCCGAAGGTATCGCCCGTGCGTACGAACACCTCGTCGCCCGACATCTTGGAGGGGTAGGCAAAGAAGAGGAACGCACGCGTTACCAGTGCGATGTTGAAGATATTCATACCCGTACCGCCGAATACCTCTTTGGCGAAGATGACGGCAAAGGCCGTAGCCACGGCAATCATCCACAGCGGGGTGTCGACCGGCACAATCATGGGGATGAGCATACCCGATACCAGGAAGCCCTCCTGGATTTCGTGGTGACGCAACTGTGCGGCGGTAAACTCGATGCCCAGACCCACCACATACGATACCACGATTTTGGGCAGCACGGCCAGGAATCCGAAGAGGAAGACCGACCAGAACGACGTCTGTGCCAGCTCGCCTATGGCCAGGTAGTGCTGATAGCCCACATTGTACATACCGAAGAGCAGGGCCGGCAGCAGGGCGACGATAACGACCGTCATCGTCCGTTTCGAGTCTATGCTGTCGTGAATGTGTACTCCCGAACGCGAGGTGGTGTTGGGAACAAACAGGAATGATTCAAACCCTTCGAATACCGATTGGAACATAGACAATTTCCCGCCCGGTTCGAAGTGGGGTTTGATTTTGTCTATATAATTCTTTAAAGCTTTCAAAGTTGTTTTGTATTAAAATGGTTATTGTTTCTCTTAGTACATCTCTTTCATCAGGTGGTCGAGGCCGTTACGCACGATTTTCTGCAACTCGAGTTTCGAGGTGTCGACAAATTCGCACAGGGCAAAATCCTCGGGAGCCACTTCGTAGATACCCAGATTCTCCATCTTGTCGATGTCGAACGCCAGGATGGCCTTGATGAGGTATTCGGGATAGATGTCCATGGGGAATACCCGGTCGTACTCGTCGGACATGATGATGGCCCGCTCGCCGCCTCGTATACGGGCGTCGATGTCGTAGCGACGTTTCTTGCCCAGCAGCCACGAGAGGTACGAGTGGCTCATGCTGTATTTGTGGGGATTGAGCGATGCCCAGCCCATGAACTCGTTGCAGTTGTTGCCTTCGGGGATTACGGTCACCTGGGCCTGTCGGGCACCCAGATAGCCGTCGGCTCCGGCGTTGAACCCGGTGAGTACGTTGCCGCTGATGTAGCGGCGCTCATAGTGGGCCGGCTTGACCATGCCCTGGGTAATCGAGGCAATAGACGCTCCGGCGCAGGTGCGCACATAGTGGGGCTTGTTCACCTCTGCACCGGTGACGGCCACCAGCCGCGAGAAGTCGACATGACCCGTCTCGAGCAGTCGTCCGATGAACAGCAGGTCGAGGGCGTTGATGGTCCACACGATTTCACCCTTGTTGATGGGGGAGATGTGGTTGATCTGCACCCCTACGTTGCCGGCGGGGTGGGGACCGTCGAATACGACCGTTTCGCCGTTCTTGACCTCGATGGGCGACCGTTTGGAAACACCCACATAGACCTTGCCCGGGGTGAGCCGAGCCAACGCCTTCAACCCCGTTTCGAGGTAGCGCATCTCGTCTTTCAGCACAAAGGCATAGTCGGGGGCCAGCGGGGCCGAGTCGAATGCCGTCACGAAGATGTCGCGCGGAGTCGTGTTGGGGTTGGCGATAATGTCGTAGGGACGTTGCTTGATAAATGCAAACGTGCC
The DNA here is from genome assembly GCF_963931395.1 of Barnesiella sp. An22. Classification (NCBI taxonomy): domain Bacteria; kingdom Pseudomonadati; phylum Bacteroidota; class Bacteroidia; order Bacteroidales; family Barnesiellaceae; genus Barnesiella; species Barnesiella sp. An22. Next base: position 3,075,157 of record NZ_OZ007014.1, on the reverse strand, counting down.
CGACTTCAGCAGCAGCGCCTTCAGGTCGCTTGCCTGCATCGTGTCGGGCGATACTTTACCGAACTCGACGGCTTGTTGTGTGGCGTCGGGCTTGATGGTGATCTTCATCACCTTGCGCCGTTCGCCGCGCTCTACGGCAACTACCTCGCCGCTTACGGGCGAAGTGACCACTACATCGGTGAGCGTCTTGTCGTGCATGACTGGCGAACCGGCCAGAACCTTGTCGCCCGGTTTGACGTCGACCTTGGGAGTCAATCCCGTAAAATCGTCGGGGATAATGGCGTATAGCTGACTGTTTGTCGAGTTGGATATTTCAAGGGCTGGAGCACCTTCCAACTGAATGTCGAGCCCTTTTTTGATTTTGACTACATGATTCATCATGGATGTAGAAAATGAAATTTTTGGCAAAATTACAATTCTTTTCGGTTTCTGATAGAAACTTATCTCTATTTTTTTAAAGCGGTGTCGCCTGCTGCCCCTTTCCAGGGTGCATGTGGGGGTAGGCCGGTTGTTGCGGAAGGTCGGGTAATTTCCCTTTAAAATAAGGTGTTCGACCGGCTTCGCCCGATCGAGTGGCAAGTCCGAGATTCAGGAATATCGGCAGTCGGTTCGCCCTTTCGAATACACCCGTAAACGAGGTGGAGAAGATGCAAAAAAACTCATTGTAAAGCGGTTGTGATTCCCTGTCTACATCGGAAATAGAGAACAAAGTGTCACAGAAAAAAAAAGAGAATTATTTTTTTCTCTCGAAATATTGTGCTACATTTGACGCACAAATGCAAAAAAGGTAACAATTGGACTCGAAAAGAAGGGATGAGCCCTCGGAAAGAGCCCTTTGCATATAATAAATGTAGGAGTGTATACGTTTTATGAAATAGGCAGTGTGCGAGCGAGGATAATTTCGCGGGATACAGTGCCGAACGGGTGAAATAAAGGATTGAACTGAACTAAATAACTAATACAAACACTTAGATTTTATTTAATTATGGAAGCTAAAAAAGCTAAAAAGAACAAGGTGCGCGGTATAAAAAACGCATTCATTGTAATCATCATCTGTTTTATCATCGCATTGGTGGTATTTACTCAAGTACTTGGTGCTCCTACAAACTTTGAAGGTGGCGATCCCGAGGGTGGACATCCTCTGAATCTGCTGGGTACAATCTATAAAGGAGGTTTCATCGTACCTATTCTGCAAACTTTGCTGTTGACGGTAATCGTTCTCTCGGTTGAACGTTTCATCGCCATGTTGAGCGTTAAAGGTAAAGGTAGTGTCGACAAATTCGTAGCTGCTGTAAAAGCTGCTTTGGAAAAAGGCGACATCGCCGGTGCTCAAGCTCTCTGCGAGAAACAACGTGGTACGGTTGCCAGCGTAGTTGCTTCGGCTCTTATCCGTTACGGCGAAGTTGAACACGACGACACGCTGTCGAAAGAACAGAAAATCGAGGCTATCCAAAAACAACTCGAAGAGGCTGCCGCTCTCGAAATGCCTGCCATGCAACAGAACTTGCCTATCGTTGCTACCATGACGACGCTGGGTACGCTGGTCGGACTTCTCGGTACTGTGTTGGGTATGATCAAATCGTTCCAGGCTCTGGCCACTGCCGGTGCTCCTGACTCGGTTGCCCTGTCGACCGGTATTTCCGAGGCCCTTGTAAACACGGCATTCGGTATCGCAACTGGTGCACTCGCTGTAATTTCGTATAACTATTTCTCTAACAGAATCGATAATATTACCTACGCTATCGACGAGGTAGGTTTCTGCATTGTTAATACATTCGCTGCTACTCACAAGTAATCGGCATAAAATCGAAAGGACCATTATATGGCTAAAGTAAAAGTAAAAAAGAAGAGTACGCTCATCGATATGACCGCGATGAGTGACGTTACCGTGCTTCTGCTTACTTTCTTCATGCTGACATCGACCTTCGTTCAGAAAGAGCCTGTGCAAGTGAGTACCCCCTCTTCGGTATCCGAAATCAAAATTCCTGAAATCAATGTGCTTCAGGTGTTGATTGAGCCGTCCGGGAAAATCTTTATCAGTCTCGACAAACAAGAGGATAGGGTGAATGTATTGAACGCAATGAGTAGTATGTACGGAGTCTCGTTTACTCCCGAGCAAATAAATAAGTTCAGATTGGCAAACTCGTTTGGTGTACCTATCAAACAGATGCCGGGTTTCCTCGACCTGAAATCCGATATTCAGGATCAGACCCTCAAAAACTACGGTATCCCCTGCGACAGTACCAACAATGAGTTTAAAGAGTGGGTACGTGCTGCCCGCAAGAACAATCCCGATTTGAAGATTGCCATCAAGGCCGACCAGTCGACCCCCTATGACAAAATCAAAAACGTGATGAGTTCGTTGCAGGACATCAAGGAAAACCGCTACAATCTGCTTACTTCGTTGAAGAGTTTACCCGCAGAAGAAGAAAATAACTAAAGTCATGAAAGGAATTGAATTATGGCAGAAGTAGAAGTAAAAGACTCGGGTAAAGGCGGGAAGAAGAAAGGACAACAGAAGAAAATGAAAATCCATGTGGACTTTACTCCCATGGTTGATATGAACATGCTTTTGATCACCTTCTTCATGTTCTGTACGACGTTGAGCAAACCCCAGACAATGGAGATCAGTATGCCTACCAACGACAAAGTGACAGAAGAAGAGCAAAATAAGGTGCGCGAATCGGAGGCTATAACCATCCTGTTGGGCGACAACGACCGGGTATTCTACTACCTGGGTCAGCCCAAATATGAAGATTATACCTCGCTGGTCGAGTCGTCTTATGGTGCAGACGGTCTTAGAGCTCTCCTCCTTGAACGCAACAAAACAGTTGTCAACAAGGTGAAAGATTTGAAGGAACGGAAAAAGAGAAAAGAGATCGACGAGGTAGTTTTCGATTCGCTGGTTACCGAAGCCAAGAAAACCAAAGGTTCGCCTGTGGTGATGATCAAGGCCAAGTTGGCCGACGAGAACGGCAAAAACGGTGCCTCGTACCGTAACCTTATCGATGCCCTCGACGAGATGATTATCTGCGATATTGGCCGTTATGCCATCGTCGATATCACCGAAGGCGACCTGTTCCTGATAGAGAATTACGAGAAGAAAGGTGCTCTTTCCGATCAGATAGACACCGCATTGAAGAACTAATAGTACACATTAAAGGAGAAGAAAAATGTCAAAGAATGTAGATTTAACTTCGAAAGAATGGTGCGACTTAGTTTTTGTCGGGAAAAACAAAGCATTCGGCGCATACCTGTTGCGGGTAAATTCGCCTAAGCGTTACACATGGGCCACCGTAGGTGTTATCTGTGTTGTAGCTTTTGCCTTTGCGCTCCCGTATATTGTGGATTCTTTCAAGATTGGTGAAGCTGAAGAAGAGATTTCTACCGTAGTAGAAATGTCGCAACTGCCCGAGGCCGAGGTAGAGAAACAAGAGGTTCAACCCTTGGTAGAAACGCCCCCCCCCCCTCCCTTGAAGAGTTCTATCAAATTTACCGCACCTGTAATCAAGAAAGACGAAGAGGTTTCTGACGAAGAAGAGTTGAAGTCGCAAGACGAGTTGACTCAGTCGAAAGTAAACATCTCTATCGCCGACGTAAAAGGTAATGACGAAGAACACGGTCAGGATATTGCCGACTTCCGCGAAGTGATTGCCGAACCTGTCGTAGAGGAAGAGAAACCCTACGAAGCTGTAGAGCAGATGCCTACCTTCCCCGGTGGCGAAGCCGAGCTGATGAAGTTTATCCGTGATAACCTCAAATACCCGGTTATCGCTCAGGAAAACGGTATTCAGGGTCGTGTAATTCTGCGATTCGTCGTATCGAAGACCGGTACCATCGACAACGTAACCGTATTGCGTAGTTTGGACCCCACTTGCGACAAGGAGGCTATCCGCGTTGTGAAGAGCATGCCCAAGTGGATTCCCGGTAAGCAAAACGGTAACAACGTGCCGGTATACTTCACATTGCCCGTTGTATTTAAACTTTTGTAATCTCTCGATTGTTTAACCAAGAGATTCATGAATATCATACTCGCAGCCTATTATCACACGATTTTAGGTTGCGGGTATTTTATAAAAAACAAAGTCTATGAAACAGAGATACGGCCGCTATGACGAAGAAGAGAACGCCGAGGCAAAACGGCGTCCGCTGGGTATGAATGTCGTTTTGGGCATGATTATGATAGCCATCTATCTGAGTATGGCTTATTTGTTGCTTTTCACCACCTTCTTTTCCAACTTGTATGACATTGTGCGCTATATTATGGGGGTCGTGTTTGCTGTATATGGAGTTTTCAGGGGATACCGATTGTTCGTAGGAATGAAATAAAAAAATGGGATTATGAATAAGTTGCTGTCATTTTCGTTTGTCGTGCTTCTTGCAGCCCTCGTTTCGTCGTGCTCGTCGTGCCAAAACAGTGAAGACGAGAAGGGCGAGCGCAAAGTGAAGGAGACCATCACCTCGGGGGTAATCGACATTAGTTGTGACGAAAGTTTCGAGCCCATCATGGAGCAAGAGATTACCGTATTTGAGGCCGCTTATCCCAAGGCTTCGATTATTCCCTATTATGTGAGCGAAGCCGAGGCGTTGAACATGTTGCTGCAAGACAGTGTGCGGTTGGCTGTAGCCACCCGCAAGCTCACTCCGCAGGAAGAGGCGTCGTTCAAGTCGCGTCAGTTGCGGGTACGTACCGTACAGATTGCTCTCGACGGCATCGCTTTTATTGTGAACAAGAACAACAAGCACGACGTCATCTCGGTCGATGAGTTGCGCAAGATTGTGACCGGCGAGGCTACGGCCTGGAATCAGATCTATCCCGGTTCGTCGCTGGGCAAAATCAATTTCGTGTTCGACAATCAGGGCTCCAGTTCCATGCGCTATGCCATAGACTCCTTGTGTCAGGGCAAACCTCTGTACCAAGGGCTGTATGCCCAGAAATCCAATCAGGCCGTTATCGACTATGTGGCACAAACCCCCAATGCGATAGGTGTGATAGGTGCCAGTTGGATAGGCAATGAGGCCGATTCGACCAACACCTCGTTTACCGATGTGGTCAAAGTGATGGCCGTTCGCAAGGCTCCGGGATACGATCCCTACAAACCTTATCAATACTACATAGCTACGGGCGACTATCCGCTCACCCGTCCGATCTACATGATTACGACAGATCCGCGCAACGGACTGCCCACCGGTTTTACCAAGTTTGTCTCTTCGCAACGTGGTCAGTTAATAATTTTTAAGACAGGTATTGTACCTTGGCAAGCCAATATCGCGTTAAAAAGAGATGTAAGCATTACCGAAAATTTTTAACTAAGCAGAAAATTATCAACTTAAATATATATCAATGAAATCAAGTCTTAAATTCTTATTTTCACTGTTCCTTGCTGCCGGCTCGTTGACCGCTTTTGCTGCCAGCTATACCGATGGAATAGAGTATTTCAAAGCGGGTCAGCCCGATCGGGCAAAAATCCTGTTGGAGCGTACGCTCGACGATGCAGGAACCAATAAGGCAGAATCGTATTATTACCTGGGCGAAATCGCTTTCGGTAACAAAGACTACACCACGGCTGCCGAATATTACAAGAAAGGTCTCACCGAAGATCCCCTCTATGCCTACAATATCGTAGGCCAAGGTAAACTCGCTTTGACCGGTTCGGACAAGGAAGCTGCCGAAAAAGAGGCCGAGAAATATTTCAAGGAGGCTCTCAAAGGCAAGAACAAGAAAGATGCCGGTATCAATCTGGCAATTGCCAAAGCCTACTACGAAACCGGTACCCCCGGCTACGAAGAGTATATGAAGAAATCGTACAAAGCCGATAAGAAATACCCCGACTATTTCATGTTCGAGGGCGATGTGCTGGTAGACCAACAGAAGTATGGCGACGCTTGCGGACGCTATGAAAACGCCATCTATTTCGATCCCAACTGTATCGAGGCTTATGTAAAGTATTCGCACATCTACTTCGACATCAACCCCACGCTGGCTATCCAGAAACTCGAGGAGTTGCAGGAGATCGCTCCCAACTCGGCTATTGCACAGCGCGAAATGGCCGAAGCCTATTACAAAAACTCGCAATACACCAAGGCCGCTGCCGCTTATGAGAAGTATATGCAGAATCCCAACCACTTCCAGACCGACCGTCCCCGTCTGGCTACGCTGCTCTTCTACGGCAAGCGCTATGACGAGTCGCTGGAGCTGGCCAAAGAGATTTTGGCTCACGACCCCGAGAACTTCGTAATCCGCCGTATCGTCATGTACGACAACTACGAGTTGGGCAACATGGAGGCTGCCGAGCAGGCTGCCATCGAGTTCCTGGGCATGAACCCCGGCGACAACGTATTCACCGCTCGTGATTACCTGACCTATGGCGACATCCTCTCGAAAGAGAAAAAATATGCCGAGGCTATCGTCCAATACGAGAAAGCCTACGAACTGGACAACACCCGTACCGACATTCTCAAAGTGTTGAGCGATACCTACGAGCGCAACAAAGACTATGTAAATGCCATCAGCGTATACGAGCAATACATGGCTGCCGACACCGTAAACAACCAACGCGTGATGGACTACTATCTGCTGGGTCAGATCTGTTACAGCGCCGGACAGGCTGCCATGGACAGCATCCCCTTGCGCGACATGTATCTGATTAAAGCCGACTCAATGTTCCAGGTGGTTGTAGAGCGTTCTCCGACGGACTACCGCGGTTATCTGTGGCGTGCCCGTGCCGCCGCCGTGCGTGACCCCGAACTGAAAGAGGGCTTGGCCAAACCGCTCTATGAAGAGACGCTGGGTATCCTCGACCAGGATGCTACCAACAAAGAGAAGGCCGCTACGAAACGTGTTTACATCGAGGCTTACAAATACCTGGGTTACTACAACTATCTGCAGACAACCAATCCCGCCAAGAAGAACGAGGCCATCGCTGCTACCAAAGACTATTGGAACAAGATGCTCGAACTGGATCCGCAGAATACCGAGATTATCGAGGCCCTCAAGACTCTCGATACCTTGTAATCGAATCGACTCGCTCGATATATGCCCGAGCGGCAGCCATAAGGCTGTCGCTCGGCTTTTTTATGGGACTGTCCCAAATCCCGGATAATTCGGCTCCAAATGCAGATAAAAATAAAAAAGAACAAACCCTTGGCCTTTTGTTGAAAATAAAATTTGTATATTTGTGCGACAAAAATTTTCGAGGGATAATTTGCAGTAAAACGAAGGATTTCTGGACGGACAACGCTGCTCGGGAATATCTGAAATTGCGGCATTAACCCCTTGAATAGAAATAAAATAGAATTTATATGCAAGTCTCGGAATGGAATAAGGCGATATGGAACTGCACGAAGGGTTGTATGGCAGGGCCGTGTCGTATCTCTTTTTCGGGATTCGTGTATAACAATTATCAACCGGGCCTTGTATTGCATTCGTGACAATACGGGGCTTTGTTATTTGGAAAGGAAAATAAAAAATAAATACAAACTAAATTAACGTATGAATTCTGCACTATTTGTAGTTGTATTGATTACCGGATTGGCGCTGGTAGGAGCGGCTCTGTTGATAGCCGGCCTCATTTCGCCACGCTCGTTCAATCCGCAAAAGGGAGAGCCCTATGAGTGTGGTATCCCCTCGCGAGGAGAATCGTGGATGCAGTTCAAGGTAGGCTATTATCTGTTTGCCATTCTGTATCTGATGTTCGACGTTGAAACGGTATTCTTGTTCCCCTGGGCGGTTATATTGAAAGATTTAGGTGTAGCCGGATTATTTAATATTTTATTTTTCATGGTAGTACTTATCCTGGGATTGGTATATGCCTGGAAGAAAGGAGCACTCGAATGGAAGTGAAAATCAAATCGATGAAGTATGAAGACTTCAAAGACAATGAATATATTGAACAGCTTATCAATGAACTCAAAGCGTCCAATACCAATGTGGTGGTGGGATGCCTTGACGAGGTTATCAACTGGGGCCGCTCCAACTCGCTGTGGCCTCTTACCTTTGCGACAAGTTGCTGCGGTATCGAGTTTATGTCGCTCGGCGCAGCGCGGTACGACATGGCCCGTTTCGGGTTTGAAGTAGCTCGTGCCAGTCCGCGTCAGGCCGACTTTGTGATGGTAGCCGGTACCATCGTACACCGCATGGCGCCTGTATTGCGCCGGTTGTACGACCAGCTGGCCGAGCCCAAGTATGTGGTAGCCGTGGGTGGTTGTGCCGTATCGGGCGGGCCGTTCAGAAAATCGTATCACGTATTGAAAGGAGTTGACGAAATTCTTCCGGTCGATGTCTATATCCCGGGGTGTCCTCCGAGACCCGAAGCCATGTTCTACGGCTTGATGCAGTTGCAACGTAAGGTGAAAGTGGAGAAATTCTTCGGTGGCGTAAATCGTCAGGAAAAACGAGAGAAAGTATTAGGAAAATAATATAAGTTACCTATATGGCAAACATACAGCAAGAAATAAGCAGTTTTCTGCCGGAGGCTACCTTTGTAGAAGGAACCATTCTGGAAGTGTCGGTTCCCGATGCCAAGTGGCACGATTTGGCGCTCTATTTGCACGACAAACTGCACTTCGACTATTTGGTTTCTATCGTAGGCATGGACTGGGGCGAGACCTTGGGTTGTGTCTATTATTTCACATGCACGGCCGACAATTCTCAAGTTTCGGTAAAAGTCGAAACGGCCGACCGCGAAAACCCGTTGCTCCATTCGGTTACCGACCTTTGGAAATCGGCCTATCTGTACGAGCGTGAGGTCTACGACTTCTTCGGCATCCGCTTCATCAACCACCCCGACATGCGCCGGTTGTTCCTGCGCAACGACTGGGTGGGATACCCCCTGCGCAAAGACTACGATGCCAGCCCCGAGGTTAACCCCATTCGGCTTGAGCACGAGGCTGTCGACGATGTAACGCACGCTATTGTCGAGACTCCCGACGGTAAACTCGAGGAGCGCACCAACACGATATTCGCACCCGAAGAGTTCGTCGTGAACATCGGTCCCCAACACCCCGCTACGCACGGTGTATTGCGTCTGCGCACCTCGCTCGAGGGTGAGATTGTCAAGAAAATCGATGTCTATTGCGGTTATGTACACCGCGGAATCGAGAAGTTGTGCGAATCGCTCACCTATCCGCAGACACTCCACTTTGCCGACCGTCTCGACTATCTGTCGGCTCAGCAAAACCGTCACGCCGTGTGCCTCTGTATCGAGGATGCCCTTCAACTCGAAATCCCGGCCCGTGCACAATATGTGCGCACCATCATGGATGAGTTGATGCGTATCTCGTCGCACTTGCTCTTCTATGCAACCTTTTGCATGGACTTGGGTGCAACGACGGCTTTCTTCTACGGTTTCCGCGATCGTGAGAAAATACTCGACATCTTTGAAGAGACTTGCGGTGCCCGCATGACCTTCAACTACTATACGATTGGCGGTCTTATGGCCGACATTCATCCCGACTTCCAACGCAAGGTGAAAGAGTTTTGCGCCTACTTGCCCGGCATGCTGAAAGACTATCACACCCTCTTTACGGGCAACGTGATTGCACAGCAACGTATGAAAGGCGTAGGTCTGCTCTCTCGCGAGGATGCTATCTCGTACGGCATTGCCGGCCCGTCGGGCCGTGCTTCGGGCTGGGCCTGCGACGTGCGCAAGAACCACCCCTATGCCATGTACGACAAGGTAGAGTTCAAAGAGATTGTCCGCACCGAGGGCGATGTATTTGCCCGCTACATGGTGCGTATGGATGAAATACTGGAGTCGATCCACATCATCGAACAACTCATCGACAATATCCCCGAGGGCGATTATGCACTGAAGATGAAACCTATTATCAAACTGCCCGAAGGCCGTTACTTCCGTCAGGTCGAGGCCAGTCGTGGCCCGATAGGTATCTTTATCGAGAGTCATGGGGATAAGAATCCGTATCGGTTGAAAATCAACTCGGCCTGCTTGCCGCTGGTCGGCGGGCTCGACCCGATGTGTCGTGGTGGTAAAATTGCCGACCTCATTGCCATCGGCGGTTCGCTCGACTATGTAATCCCCGATATGGACAGATAATTAGTAATCAAAAATAAATTAAAGAATAAGTTATGTTCGACTTTTCGATAGTTACCCACTGGATAGATAATTTGTTGAGGAGTGTAATGCCCGGCTGGGGAGCTTTGCTGATTGAATTTGTACTGGTAGGCGTGGCGCTGCTGCTGTTGTATGCGGTGTTGGCCCTGTTCTACATCTATTTCGAGCGTAAGGTGTGCGCCTTCTTCCAATGCCGTCTGGGTCCCAATCGAGTAGGCCCCTACGGTATATTCCAGAGCGTGGCCGATATGTTCAAGATTCTGATCAAAGAGTTGATCTCGTTGAACCACATCGATAAGTTCCTGTTCAATCTGGCTCCTTATCTGGTTATTGTGGCCTCGATGTTGGCCTTCGGCTGCTTGCCTTTCGGTAAAGGGTTGCAGGTGATCGATTTCAACATCGGTATCTTCTTCCTGATAGCCGTATCGTCGATTGGCGTGCTGGGTATCCTGCTGGCCGGTTGGTCGAGCCACAACAAATACACCCTGATCGGTGCCATCCGAAGCGGTGCTCAAATGGTGAGCTATGAGCTCTCCATCGGGTTGTCGGTGTTGACGATGGTAGTCTTTGCCGGTACGATGTCGATTACCGGTATCGTCGAGGCACAGAACAACGGCTGGTTCATCTTCACGGGTCATATCCCCGCCATCGTGGCTTTCCTCATTTACCTGGTTGCCGGTACGGCCGAGACCAACCGTGGCCCGTTCGACTTGCCCGAGGCCGAGAGTGAGTTGACGGCAGGTTATCACACCGAGTATTCGGGTATCCACTTCGGTTTCTTCTATCTGGCCGAGTATTTGAACCTGTTCATTGTTTCGGGTGTAGCCTCGCTGCTCTTCCTGGGAGGTTGGATGCCGTTGCATATTCCCGGATGGGAGAGCTTCAACCACGTTATGGACTATATCCCGTCGGTGGTTTGGTTCTTTGGTAAAGCCATTGTGATTTCGTTTATAATCATTTGGTTCAAGTGGACTTTCCCTCGTTTGAGAATCGACCAGCTGTTGCGTCTCGAGTGGAAATACTTGTTACCGCTGAACTTGATAAATCTCTTTGTAATGGTGCTCATCGTGATTTACGGGCTGCACTTTTAATGGATAAAATATAATACTGATAATAGAGGTAAAGCTATGGCAGATAAATTTGGATATATCACGCAGGTCATCGGGCCGGTTGTCGATGTCACCTTCGAAGGCGAAGGTAACGACGTGCCGCCTATTTATGCTGCACTGAAAATCGAGCGTGAAAACGGCTCCGACCTGATTGTCGAAGTGGAGCAACATATCGGTGAAAATACGGTACGCTGCGTCGCAATGGATTCTACCGACGGTCTTGTACGCGGTATGAAAGCAATCGACTTGCAACGGCCCTTGTCAATGCCTACGGGCTCACAGTTAAAAGGGCGTTTGATGAATGTGTTGGGCGAGACGATCGACCACCTTCCTGCTCTGGATTATACCGAATTGAAATCGATACACCAGGAGGCTCCGGCTTTTGACGACCTCTCTATCAGTACCGAGATGCTTTATACGGGAATCAAGGTAATCGATTTGCTCGAACCCTATTCGAAGGGTGGTAAAATCGGTTTGTTCGGTGGTGCCGGTGTAGGTAAGACCGTGCTGATTAAGGAACTTATCAACAACATTGCCAAGGGACACAACGGATTCTCGGTATTCACCGGTGTAGGTGAGCGTACTCGTGAAGGTAATGACCTCTTGCGCGAGATGATCGAATCGGGTATCATGTCGTATGGCAAGAAGTTCGAGGAGGGTATGGCTCGTGGCGAATGGAATCTGCAGGATGTCGATATGGGTCAGGTGAACCAGTCGCAGGCCACCTTGGTGTTCGGCCAGATGAACGAACCGCCGGGAGCCCGTTTGCGTGTGGCTCTGGCCGGTTTGACGGTTGCCGAGCAATTCCGCGACTCCGATGGCGGTGGTAAAGAGATTCTGCTCTTTATCGACAACATCTTCCGTTTCACTCAGGCCGGATCCGAGGTGTCGGCGCTTTTGGGCCGTATGCCTTCGGCCGTAGGTTATCAGCCGACGCTGGCCTCCGAGATGGGTAAATTGCAAGAGCGTATCACCTCGACCAAGCAGGGATCTATCACTTCGGTTCAGGCCATTTATGTGCCGGCCGACGACTTGACCGACCCCGCACCGGCCACGACCTTCAACTTCCTGGATGCAACTACGGTGTTGAGCCGTAAAATATCGGAGCTGGGTATCTACCCGGCCGTAGACCCGCTGGAGTCGACCTCGCGTATTCTCGACCCCCATATCGTGGGCGAGGAGCACTATCAGGTGGCTCAGGCCGTGAAACAGTTGTTGCAGCACTACAACGAGTTGCAGGATATTATCGCTATCCTGGGTGTCGACGAGTTGTCTGACGAGGACAAGCTGGTGGTAAACCGGGCTCGTCGAGCACAACGGTTCCTCTCGCAACCCTTCCATGTAGCCGAACAGTTTACCGGCGTGCCCGGTGTGATGGTTCCGCTCGAGGAGACGATTCGCGGTTTCAAGATGATTCTCAGCGGCGAGATGGACGAGTATCCCGAGCAAGCCTTCTTGAACGTAGGTACGATCGACGAGGCTATTGCCAAGGGTAAGAAATTGTTGGAGCAGGCCCAAGCGGCTCACTAAAAAGAGGAATGAATTATGGTACTTGAAATTATATCTTCGGAACAAATCCTTTTCCAGGGAGAGGTCGAATCGGTCACCTTGCCGGGTGCCCAAGGTTCGTTTACCGTTCTTGAAAATCATGCATCGCTGATTTCGACGCTCGATGCCGGTACCATTGAATATGTGACGGCAGGCGAACGCCATTCGGTACCTGTCGGTGGCGGGTTTGTCGATGTGGATAACAACCGTGTGGCTGTGTGCATACGGTAATTGCTGGAGTAAAAAGAGATGAGAAAACAAATCGCATACATAGTAGCTTTTTTGTTGATGGCCTTTTCGTTCAACCTGTCGGCTCAAGAGACGAGCGGCACGGAAGAGGAGAAAGCCTTTAACCCGAAAGAGACGATTTTTAAGCACCTGCTCGATGAATATAGCTGGGAGTTGCCTTTCTCGCACGAGCACAAGATCTCGCTTCCGGTTATTGTGAGAGACTATAAGGGCGACTGGAACATCTTCTGGTCGAGCCGTCTCGAACACGGGCAGCAGTACGAGGGTTTCTATATTGCTCAAGACGGCCCCAACAAGGGCAAGGTCGAGAGTGTCGACGACCAGGGCAACCGTTACCGGCCGCTCGATTTGTCGATTACGAAAAACGTGTTGGCCCTGATTATCGCCGCTCTGTTGTGCCTCTGGTGTGTGCTCTCGGTAGCTCGCTGGTACAAGAAGAAGCACTACAAGGCACCTCGTAAGGGGGTAGGAGCCATCGAGTTCCTCATCGAGTTTATCTATACGGGAGTCATCAAGAGCACGCTGGGCGACAAGGCCCCCCGTTTTGCCCCCTACCTGCTTACGATATTCTTCTTCATCTTGTTGATGAACCTGCTGGGGCTGATAGTCATCTTCCCCGGTGGAGCCAACCTGACAGGCAATATCGCCGTCACCATGGTGTTGGCCTTGTGTACCTTTATCGTGGTGAATGTGAAAGGAACCAAGGAGTACTGGAAAGAGACCTTCTGGCCCGATGTGCCTCTGTGGTTGAAGTTCCCGCTTCCCATCATGCCGCTCATCGAGGTGTTTGGTATCTTCACCAAACCGGCGGCCCTCATGGTCCGTCTCTTTGCCAACATGATGGGTGGTCACATGATTATCCTGTCGCTCATCTCGCTCATCTTTATCTTCGGCGCTTTTGGTGCCGTGGTCGTAGGCGGCATAACCGTCATATCGGTGCTCTTCTCGCTCTTCATGCTGATGATAGACACCCTGGTATCGTTTATCCAGGCCTATGTATTTACGATGCTTTCGACGCTGTTCATTTCGTTGGCACAGGTCGAGGGGCATCATGAAGGAAAAACAGAAAAAGTAGAAAAATAAAATAAGTGTATAATCTCTAAACAACAAACATTATGTTAGGAATGATTTTATTACAAGCAGCAGCCGGCGCAAGTCTGGCTAAATTGGGAGCATGTATTGGTGCTGGTATCGCAGCTATCGGAGCCGGTGTAGGTATCGGTAAGATCGGTTCGTCGGCAATGGATGCTATTGCCCGTCAGCCCGAAGCCAGTGGCGATATTCGAAGCAACATGATTGTGATTGCAGCCCTTGTCGAAGGTGTTGCCCTGTTTGCTGTAATCGTTTGCGTGCTGTCCTTGTTCATCTAATCATAAGATATGGAACTGTTCACGCCCGAAATAGGGTTGGTATTCTGGATGTTCGTTGTCTTCGTCATCCTGTTTGTCATACTCGCCAAGTTTGGCTGGCCGTACATCTTGCGCAGCCTCGACGAACGAGCCGAGTTCATTGACAAAGGGGTCGAGTATGCCCAAGAGGCAAAATCGCACCTGGACAACGCACAGGCCGAAGCCAAAGCTCTTTTGGTCGAAGCGCAGAAACAACAAATGGAGATTCTGCACGAAGCAGCCCAGATGAAGACTCAGATTATAGAAGAAGCTCGTCAGGCTGCCTCGGTAGAAGCTAAAAAAGTGATGGACGCTGCGGCCGTGTCGATCGAGCAGGCTCGCAAAGAGTCGGAACTCCAGTTCCGTCGCGAGGTGAGCCAGTTTGCCCTGCAAATTGCCGAGAAGATGGTGCGTAAGCAACTCTCCGATGACAAGACCCAGGTCGAAATGGTCGACAAACTGTTGAATGAAATTGAGAATCATAACTAATAGAACATGAACGAGGGGTTAATACCGAATAGATATGCGAAGGCTCTTTATAAATATGCCCGGGAACATGGTGTAGCCGAGGCAATTTATGAAGAGATGAAACGCTTTGATGATGCCTTCAAGACACATCCAGAGTTTTCCAAGATATTGGGTAACCCGGCTCTATCTCCATCGGACAAGGTACGGGTGTTGTCATCGGCTTTCGGTGAAAAGCCCGACGACTACCTGCTCCGTTTTGTTCAGTTAGTTATCAAGAACCGTCGCGAAACGTTTGTAAGGTCTATCGGGTTGGCCTATCAGGATATCTACCGTCGGGCCAATCACATTGCCCGGGTGACGATAACCACGGCTACCGCTTTGCCTAAAGAGGTGCTGGGCCGTATCGGTGACCTTATGAAAAAGCAAACGGACAAGACGCTGGAATTTGTTTATGAAATAGATCCCACCCTTATCGGCGGATTTATTTTGCGCGTAGATTCGATGCAATTAGATGCTTCGGTCAATAGTGAATTAAAAAAATTGCGTTTGAAATTGCTAAACAGCAAGTGATATGATAAAACCCAGTGAAATATCGGATATATTGAAAAAACAACTCGACGAGGTCGATTCCAAAATCAATTTCGAAGAAGTAGGTACTGTTCTCGAAGTCGGTGATGGTGTGGCCCATGTGTACGGGCTCGACAATGTGCGCTCCAACGAACTGATCGAGTTTGAAAACGGCGTGCACGGCGTGGCCATGAACCTGGAGGAGAGTAATGTGGGTGTCATTTTGCTCGATAATGTCGATAAGGTTACCGAGAATATGACGGCTCGCCGTACCGGCGAAATTGCTTCTCTGCCCGTAGGCGAAGGTTTGCTTGGTCGAGTTATCAACACGTTGGGTGAACCTATCGACGGTGCAGGGCCTATCCAGGGCGATCTCATCCGATTGCCCCTCGAGCGCAAGGCTCCGGGTGTAATCTTCCGTCAGCCTGTGAACCAGCCTTTGCAGACCGGCATCAAGGCCATCGACTCGATGGTGCCCATAGGCCGCGGACAGCGTGAGTTGATTATCGGTGACCGCCAGATCGGTAAAACGGCTATCGCCATCGATACGATTATCAACCAACGAGAAAATTACAAAAACGGCGACCCCTTGTACTGTATCTATGTAGCTATCGGACAGAAAGCCTCGTCGGTAGCTGCCTTGGTCAATACGTTGCGGGAGCATGGCGCGCTCGACTATACGGTTGTGTTGGCGGCCAACGCCTCCGACTCGGCTGCGATGCGCTACTATGCACCGTTTGCCGGAGCCGCTATCGGCGAATACTTCAGAGACCGTGGCTGTCACGCTCTGGTCATCTACGACGACCTCTCGAAACAGGCTGTGGCCTATCGTGAAATTTCGCTGATTCTTCGCCGTCCGTCGGGTCGTGAAGCCTATCCGGGCGATATTTTCTATCTGCACTCCCGTCTGCTCGAGCGTGCAGCCAAGATTATCGACAACGACGAGGTTGCCGCTTCGATGAACGACCTGCCCGAGGTTTTGAAACCGATGGTAAAAGGTGGCGGTTCGCTCACGGCATTGCCTATCATCGAGACTCAAGCCGGCGACGTATCGGCCTATATTCCTACCAACGTAATTTCGATTACCGACGGTCAGATATTCCTGGAGACCGCCCTCTTCAACCAGGGTGTGCGCCCTGCCATCAACGTAGGTATATCGGTATCGCGTGTAGGTGGCGATGCTCAGGTGAAGGCCATGAAGAAGATTGCCGGTACCCTGAAGATCGACCAGGCCCAGTTCCGCGAGCTCGAGTCGTTCACCAAGTTTGGTGGCGATGTAGACCCCGTAACGGCCATGACTATCGACAAGGGTCGCAAGAACGAGCGAATCCTCATTCAGCCCCAATACTCGCCGATACCTGTCGAGGAGGAGATTGCCATCATCTATTGCGGTACGCAAGGCCTGTTGCACAATGTACCCCTCGAGAAGGTAGCCGAATTTGAGAAATTGTATTTGCAGATATTGAAATCAAAATATAGCCACGAGGTCCTGGACGAACTGCGTATAGGACATCTCGACGACAAGATTGCCGCCCTGATGACCGAAGTCGCTACCGAGGTGGCTAACCGATTTAAGGCATAAACTATGGCATCAATGCGCGACTTGAAAGGAAGAATCGGCTCGGTCGCTTCTTCCGAAAAAATAACCGGTGCGATGAAGATGATTTCGTCGGCCAAGATGCACAAAGCCGATATGGCTTTGCGCCGTGTTCGGCCGTTCCGGGATCAGATTCAGCGTACTATCAATCATCTTATTTCTGCCGATGCAGAATACAGTTCTCCGCTCACCGAGGCACGTCCCGTGAAGCGGAGGGCCGTAGTCTTGCTCAGTTCGGACGAGGGATTGTGTGGCGCATTCAACATGAATCTGTTTAAACGCACACTCGAGCTGATAAACCGGGGGCGTGAAGAGGCCGGTAATTCCGTGATGTTTGTTGTTTATCCGGTAGGAAAGAAAGCCTCTCAATTTGCCCGTAAACTGGTGGGCAAGGGTGTGGAGATTGCCGTAGTCGATTACATGACGGCCAAGAGTTCGGGCGAAGAGATTGCCCGTTTCACGAGCGAACTTACCCGCGACTTCCTGGCAGGCAAAATCGACGAAATAGAGGTCGTATATACCCATTACAAGAGTGCCAGTAAACAACTGTTGGCTACGCGCAAGCTATTGCCTATCTCGGCCGGCGATTTGGTTACCGGCGAGAAGGTCGAGCGCAATAAGCCCTACTTGTTCGAGCCCGATGTGAATACCATCTATAATGAGGTACTGCCGCTTTATGTCTTGGCAAATATGCAGGAAGCTATCAGTTCGAACCGGGTTTCGGAACAGGCGGCACGGGTGATGGCCATGCAGTCGGCAAACGATAATGCAAAAGAATTGTTGGACGATTTGCAGCTGGAATACAACAAGTTGCGTCAGCAAAGCATTACTTCCGAGTTGTTGGATATTGCAGGAGGACAAGGCGCACAAGATTGATATATCGAGATTGGGAGCTTGGTGTGCCAGGCTCTTTTTGACGAACGAAATAAACCATAGTGTTAACTAATAAAATAAGAGTTCTATAAAGAAATTTATGGGAAGTTTAAAAAATTACATGACATCTTTCTGGAAAGGATTGCTGAGCCTTCTTCAAGGAATGGGGGTTACCGGTAAATACTTCTTGAGCCGGAAAGTTACCGAACAGTATCCCGAAAACCGGGCGACCTTGAAAATCCCCGAGCGTTTCAGAGGTACGTTGACCTTGATTTACGATGAAAACGGGCAGCACAAATGTGTGGCTTGCGGTATTTGTCAGATGAATTGCCCCAACGGGACGATTAAGATCGAGGCGTCGAAGATTACCACCGAAGATGGTAAGACCAAGCGAGTGTTAGATAAATATGTGTATGACTTGGGCAGTTGCACCTTCTGTCAGATGTGTGTGACTACATGTCCTCACCATGCCATCAAGTTCACCAACGAATTTGAACACGCCGTATTCCGGCGCGAGAAACTGGTGAAGATTCTCAATCATACCGATAACCCAACCGAAAAATAATAGATTAACATTATGGAACAAATAGCAAATCAAGTTATTTTTGGCTTGCTGGCATTGGTCATCGTGGTGTGCTCGATCTTGACAGTCACCACGCGACGCATTTTGCGGGCAGCCACGTACCTCCTGTTCGTTCTGTTTGCGACAGCCGGTATTTACTTTCAGCTTGACTTCACCTTCTTGGGAGCAGTACAGTTAGCCGTCTATGCCGGTGGTATTGTAGTGCTGTTTGTCTTCTCGATCTTGTTGACGAGTCATCCCGGCGACAAGGCGCAGTTGCTTACCCCGAAGAAACGCGTGGTCGGGCTCATAGCTTCGATATTCGGTGCAATCGTGTGCGGCTATACGCTGCTCACCTATCCGTTCTTCACCAAACCGCTCACCAGTGTCATCACCGGCGAGGTAGACATGAAGGTGATAGGACATGCTCTCATGGGAATGGACAAGTTCCAGTACCTGTTGCCCTTCGAAGCGCTCAGTGTGTTGTTATTGGCTTGTATCATCGGTGGCATTATGATTGCCCGTAAAAGATAAGAACTATGGAAATACCAATGATTGCCTATTTGGTGGTAAGTACCATCATGTTTTTTGCCGGGGTTTACGGGTTCGTTACGCGTAAGAATATGCTGGCGATGCTCATTTCGCTCGAATTGATGCTCAATGCGGCCGACATCAACTTTGTGGTGTTCAACCGTTACCTTTTTCCCGAGGCATTGGAGGGATTCTTTTTCACCCTCTTTGCAATAGGTATTGCCGCTGCCGAGACAGCGCTTGCCATTGCGATCATTATCAACATCTTCCGCCACATCCGGAATGTTGACGTGCATAACCTTGATAAAATGAAATATTGATCGATATGGAATATTCAGTGATAATACTTTTACTTCCGCTTTGCATGTTCCTCTTTCTGGGACTTGTGGGGCATAAGTTGAGCGAGCGTGTAGCCGGTATTCTGGGAACCCTCGGGCTGACCGTAACGGCCGTGCTGGCCTATGTGGTAGCGTTCAACTATTTTACTATGCCGCGCAATGCCGAAGGCGTTTTTGAAACCTTGCAGCCGGTCAATTTTGAATGGTTGCGCTTTACCGAGCACCTGCATATCGATCTGGGTATCTTGCTCGATCCTATTTCGGTGATGATGCTGGTTGTGATTACGACAGTCTCGCTCATGGTTCATATCTACAGTATGGGCTACATGCACGGCGAGAAGGGCTTCCAGCGTTACTACGCTTTCCTGTCGCTCTTCAGCTTCTCGATGCTGGGTCTGGTGGTAGCTACCAACATTTTCCAGATGTATATCTTCTGGGAGCTGGTGGGTGTTTCGTCTTACCTGCTTATCGGATTCTACTATACGAAACCGGCTGCGGTATCGGCTTCGAAAAAGGCCTTTATCGTGACCCGTTTTGCCGACTTGGGCTTCCTGATCGGTATCCTTATCCTCTCGTTCTTTACCCAGACGTTCGACTTCCAGACGCTGATGTCGAATCCCACGTCGCTGGTAACCGAGACGGCCGGCATGACCTTCATGGGTTGCTCGGTAGCCGCCTGGGCCATGGCACTCATCTTCATGGGTGGTGCCGGTAAGTCGGCCATGTTCCCGTTGCACATTTGGTTGCCCGATGCCATGGAGGGTCCTACTCCCGTATCGGCCCTGATCCACGCCGCCACCATGGTGGTAGCCGGTGTTTATCTGGTAGCCCGGCTCTTCCCCATGTATTGCGCCGTGCCCGAGGTGCTCGACCTCATTACCTGGGTGGGTGCCATCACGGCTCTCTATGCGGCTGTCGTTGCCTGTGTACAAACCGACATCAAACGTGTACTTGCCTTCTCGACCATCTCGCAAATCGCCTTTATGATGGTGGCTCTGGGTGTGGCATTCGATAGTGACCTGCACGCCGGTCTCGGCTACATGGCCTCTATGTTCCACCTCTTCACGCACGCCATGTTCAAGGCTCTGCTCTTCCTCGGTGCCGGTTGTATTATCCACGCCGTTCACTCCAACGAGATGTCGGCCATGGGTAACTTGCACAAGTATATGCCGGTGACTCACATCACCTTCCTCATTGCCTGCTTGGCTATCGCCGGTATTCCTCCCTTCTCGGGCTTCTTCAGTAAGGACGAAATCCTCACGGCCGCTTTTGAAAAGAGCACCCTTTGGGGCGTTTGGATGACGGCTGTGGCCGGTCTCACCGCCTTCTACATGTTCCGGTTGTACTACCGCATCTTCTGGTGGAGCAAACCCGACTACGGTCACCACACACCGCACGAGGCTCCTGCCACCATGTATCTGCCGTTGGTATTCCTGGCTCTGGTTACCTGCGTGGCCGGTTTCATTCCCTTCGGCGAATTTGTATCGGTAAACGGCGAGGCTTATCACATTCACCTCGACTGGTCGGTAGCTACGACGAGCATCATCGTGGCCGTTGCCGCCATTGCGCTGGCTACCTGGATGTACTTCTCTGAGAACTCCAAACCCAAAGCTCTGGCCGACAAGTTCCGTGCTCTGCACACGGCCGCTTATCACCGCTTCTATATGGACGAACTCTACATGTGGGTTACCCACAAGGTAATCTTCCAGCATATCTGCCGACCCATTGCCTGGTTCGACCGTCACATCGTCGACGGTACGATGAATATGTTGGCTACCGTGACCAACGGTGTTTCCTACGGAATCCGCAAGTTGCAGTCGGGTTACATCCAGTGGTATGTATGGGTATTCATTATGGGTGCATTGCTGATTGCCGTATTGGCCATGTGCTTTTAACTGATGGTTGAACGATAAAAAATTAAAGAAACATATGAATTTTCTATCATTATTTGTGCTTATCCCTCTCTTGATGATGCTGGGTCTCTGGATCTCAAGAGATATGAAACAGATACGAACGGTAGCGGTTATTGGTTCAACCTTATTGTTGGCGTTGTCCGTATATACTCTCGTTGAGTTTCTGGCCGAACGCGCTGCTGGAAATACAGCGACGATGTTGTTCACCGACAGCCGCATGTGGTATGCGCCGCTCAATATCCACTATGCCGTGGGCGTAGACGGTGTATCGGTGGCCATGTTGCTGCTCTCGTCTATTATTGTCTTTGCCGGAGTCTTCGCTTCGTGGAAGATCAACCCGCTGCCCAAGGAGTTCTTCTTGTGGTTCATGCTGCTGTCGACCGGTGTATTCGGATTCTTTATCTCGGTCGACCTCTTCACGATGTTCATGTTCTACGAGGTGGCTCTTATCCCCATGTACCTGTTGATTGGCGTTTGGGGTAGCGGTCGCAAAAACTATTCGGCCATGAAGCTGACCCTGATGCTGATGGGTGGTTCGGCCTTGTTGATGATTGGTATTCTGGGTATCTACTACCAGTCGGGTCTCCACTCGATGAACGTGGTAGAAATCGCCGAGCACGGCAATATCCCCATGAACTGGCAATACTTCCTCTTCCCGATGACTTTCGTGGGATTCGGTGTGCTGGGCGCCATGTTCCCGTTCCACACCTGGTCGCCCGACGGTCACGCTTCGGCGCCTACGGCCGTGTCGATGTTGCACGCCGGTGTGCTGATGAAGCTGGGAGGTTACGGTTGCTTCCGCGTAGCTATCTACCTGATGCCTCAGGCTGCTAACGAACTGGCTTGGATATTCTTGATTTTGACCGGTATCAGCGTGGTTTACGGTGCCTTCAGCGCTTGCGTTCAAACCGACTTGAAATACATCAACGCCTACTCTTCGGTAAGCCACTGCGGTCTGGTACTGTTTGCCATCCTCATGCTCAACACGACGGCCATGACCGGTGCCGTGATGCAGATGCTCTCGCACGGTTTGATGACGGCCCTCTTCTTTGCCCTCATCGGTATGATTTACGGTCGTACCCACACGCGTGACATTCGCGAGATGGGCGGCTTGATGCAAATCATGCCTTTCCTCTCGGTAGGTTACGTGATTGCCGGTTTGGCTTCGCTGGGTCTGCCGGGCTTGAGCGGTTTCGTGGCCGAGATGACCATCTTCGTCGGCTCGTTCGAGCATACCGATACGTTCCATCGGGTACTGACTATCGTAGCTTGTACTTCGATTGTGATTACTGCGGTTTATATTTTGCGCGTGGTTGGAAAACTGCTCTATGGTGCCGTACAAAACGAGCATCATCGCGAGTTGAAGGATGCCGAATGGTGGGAACGCCTCTCGGTCATCACACTCATCGTGTGTGTGGTTGCCATCGGTAGCTTCCCGCACTGGATTTCCGACCTCATTCGTGAAGGTGTAGAACCTATTACTAATTTGTTGTCTCAAGCTCTTTAATCATATAGTATATGGATTATTCACAGTTTTTAGTTATGCGCTCGGAAATATCGCTGCTGATTGTATTCTTGCTGATATTTTTCGCAGACACCTTTGGCGGGAAGAAAACCCTCAAAGGATTATCGATTACAGCGTGTGTCTTGTTTGCCTTGCATACGATCTGGAACATCATACCGGTCGAGACGACCTCGGCTTTTGGCGGCATGTATCAAACTTCGCCCATGGCCTCGATGGTAAAGACCGTGCTCAATATAGGTACCTTCATCGTGTTGCTGCAGTCGGTATCGTGGAGCGAGAATCCCGATGTGAAAGTGCGTCGGGGCGAGTTCTACGAATTGTTGCTGATAACCCTCTTCGGTATGTACCTGATGGTTTCGGCCGGTCACTTCCTGCTCTTCTTTATCGGGCTCGAGACCGCTTCGCTGCCTATGGCTGCACTCATCGCCATTACCAAGAAAGACAGCGAGTCGTATGAGGCCGGTGCCAAATACCTCTTTACGGCTGTCTTTTCGTCGGCTCTCTTCCTGCTGGGCCTCTCGTTCCTCTACGGAGTTTCGGGTTCGCTCTACTTCGGCGATATTGCCGTAGCCATCTCGGCCAACCGCACGCCGCTGCTCATCGCCACGATTGTATTCGTGCTGGCCGGTATGGGATTCAAACTTTCGCTGGTTCCCTTCCACTTGTGGACGGCCGACGTTTACGAAGGTGCTCCCACGCAGGTAACCTCTTATCTGTCGGTTATCTCGAAGGGTGCGGCTGCCTTTGCCCTGTTGCTGGTTCTCTACAAGGTCTTCTTCCTCGACCCGGCTATCTGGCAGGGCATCCTGTGGGCCTTGATTGTGCTGACGATTACCATCGGTAACCTGTTTGCCATCCGTCAGAAGAACCTGAAACGATTCCTGGCCTTCTCGTCTATCTCGCAAGCCGGTTACATCATGCTGGGTATTATCTCGGGTTCGGCTCAAGGTATGACGGCTTTGGTTTACTACGTGCTGGTATACATCTTCTCCAACCTGGCTGCCTTTGGTGTTATCTCGTCGATCGAGCGTAACAGCGGCAAGCTGAGCATGGACGACTACAACGGCTTGTACAAGACCAACCCCAAACTGAGTGTAATCATGATGCTGGCCATGTTCTCGCTGGCCGGTATTCCTCCCTTTGCCGGATTCTTCAGCAAGTTCTTCATCTTTGCTTCGGCCATTCACTCGGGCTTCTATATCCTGGTGCTCATCGCCTTGTTGAATACGATCATCTCGCTCTACTACTATCTGCTGGTAGTAAAGGCCATGTTCATCAACACCGAGAACGAGTGCGTGATTCCTGCCTTCCGCAGCGACAACGCATCGCGTGTGAGCCTCGTGGTTTGTGTAGCCGGCATCGTGCTGCTGGGTATTGCCAGCTGTGTTTACGGTTACTTTGCCGACCTCAGCATGCTGGGTATCTGATCGAACGAAAATCTTATTCCATACAGACAACGGCCGAAGAGCGATTTGCTCCTCGGCCGTTGCTTTTTGTGGGGTATGAGAGGGGGGGAGTGTCAGGCGTAGCTGTGCATGCCTCCCAGTAGGAAATTAACTCCGAAATAAGTGATGAGTACGCAACAGAAGGCTGCCACACAAAAGCCGTGGAAAAAGAGGGGCTTTCTAAACAGGGGCAGCGATTCTGTGTGTAGAGCCAAAGCGTAGACGAGCCATGTGATAAGCGCCCATACCTCTTTGGGGTCCCACCCCCAATATCGCCCCCACGAGATATTGGCCCAAATGGCTCCCACAAAGATTCCGGCGGCCAAAGCGAATATAGCGGGATAGAGCAGTATGCGCCCCACGACTTGCAATTGCTCGGACTGCCGGGGGTGTCGCCGGTATAGTAGGAGGCCGGCTATGCCATTGAACATGACAAAGGCCAACAGGGTGTAGGCGGCCATGACGAGGACAACATGTATTGAGAGCAACGGCGAGGTGAGTACCGGCATGAGCGGAGTAATCTGGGGATTCGATTCGCCCATCATCGAGACCATCATGGCCAGCCCGCCGACGAGGTAGCCGGCTGGTAGGATCAGTATGAACCGACGGTAACACAGCATCGTGATACCCAAGGCGCACCATGCCATGAACTGCATGGTTTCGAATCCGTTGGAGAGAGGCCAGTGCTCGGCGATGTAGCTTCGCAGGAGCAGTATGATTGTGAGGTAGATAAAACCGAGAGCAATCCCTGCCGGCAATAGCCGTCGCACAAGAGTCGAGCCCGGGGTTCCCCGGGTGATACGACGGCATATGTAGACAAAGGCTGCCGTCCCGGTGATGATGAGGAGTATGGCCAGAGCCAGCGAATAGTTCATGCGGTTATAGAGTCGCTCGGCTTGCAGCCGGGTCGCCGAAGGGAAATCTTCGCCACAGCACTTTTGCTGGTACCGGCTTATTTTGGTGAAGACCTGCGATAGTGCGGTGTAGTCGCGTTTGGCGACCAGTTCGTTTACATAGTTCATCGATTGTCTGATAAATACGCCTTGCTCGTAAGGCAATTCACGGGGGAGTATATCGACCTGAGAAGCCCAGTGTAGGGTGTCGTTCAACCGATAGGGGAAAATTTGCAACATGGAGCCGGTACAAAGCATCGCCACGAGGTTGAATTTTTCGTTGGCTTCGTTCACACCCCGGTTGTCGCTATTTCCGGTGTAGTCTCTCAGTGCCCGGTTGAAGTCGGTGAGTCGGGCATATCGGCCTTCTATTCCCAACAGTCGCCGAGCTTCGTGACTTTTTATCTTGATCATGGGCTCTTGTTTCCATTCGTCGTAATAGAACAGCCAGCCCGCCAGAACTTGCTCAGGTGTGAGTCCACGGTAACGGCTTTTTCCATAGAGCTTTGTGGTGAAGTCGCGAGCCAGTGTGGAGAGTGGGCAAATGCGTTGGTTGTAATATACACAGAGCTCTCCCAGTTGTGATGATTGTTCCCGGGGAAGGGTGGGGGGAGCCGTTTCGGTGGCTTGTGCCGGGAATAAGGAGGCAAGCAGGATTACGGTACCGAGGCCGATTCCCCGCAGGGCGCAATTATGTAGCAGTCGGCGGAAAGTTCCCATTCGATCGATGAGATGAGCGGCCATTGCCAAAAACAGCAATAGATAGCCTGTGTAGGTGATGGCGATACCCCACGGGTCGTGAGCCACCGACAAGCGTGTGCCGGCTCCGTCGGAGTCGTAGGACGATTGGTAGAAGCGGTAGCCCCGATACCGGGCGATGCGGTTCATGGCGACCGTCTCGCTCCTTGTCTGGTCACCGTCGATGAGGGTTACGCAACTCACGAAGTCGAGGGGCGCCCGGGTACCCGGATAGTATTCAATATGAAATTCTTCAAGGGCGACAGCAAATGGCAACTGTTCTTCCCGCCCCTCGTTGTCGAGATATACCGAGGTGGGTTTGTCGCCTAATCGCAGGTGCAGGGAGCCTTGCCGGCCGGTCAGGTAGGTGACGAAAGCTCCGCATAGAATGATGAGGAGGGCGATGTGCAGCAGACATGAGGCGGGTCGCAATGCCCGACGGCGGCGGAGGAGGTAGATCGCCGCAGAGAGGGCAAAGGTTAACCAGAGGGCTACGAATGTGGGAGATTGGTAGATATGGCGCGAGACAAATGGTGAGCCAAACTCTTTTTCGATGATCGTCGCCGCGGTGAGTACACACAGTATGGCGGCCAGCAGGACGAATGTAATACGTTTGAGAAGTTTCATCGTTCTTGGGATAGGGTTTCTTTATACCTCGAAATGCCGACGTGCGGTACGCCGGCATTTCGTAGGTTTTGTGATGTTATAGCACACAGACGGTTAAATCGCGTCGATGAATTTGACCACGGCATCACGATCTTCTTTGCTCAATGTCCGGAATTTCTCGACCGATTGGCGGGCGTCGCTTTCGGGCGCTCCGTGCCACATGATCGCTTCGATCACATTGCGCGCGCGGCAATCGTGCAGCCTGTCGCTCTCGAACGAACCGGTACATTTCTGGTGCAGGCCTCTACCCCACAGGGGCGTGGTGCGGCACCAGCCGGTGCGTATGTCGTTCTGCATGTGGAGCCGGTGTTGTACCAAGTCGGAGTAAGGCCATATTTTCTGATGAGGATAGCGGGGCAACTCGTTGCCGTAGTTGAAAAATCCGCTGGGGTCGGTGTAATGGTCGTCGCCGGTCGTCCAAGTGGGACGGTGACAATAGCTGCACCCCATTTCGGTGAAGAGTTGTTTGCCCCGTTGTATGGTAGGATCGTCGAGGTTGCGGGCAGCCGGCACGGCCAATCCACGGTGCCATATCATCAAGTCGGTGTAATACTCGTCGCTCATCTCTACCGGGAGGTCGGTCGCCATCAGGTAGTTGTAGATGTCCTGTTCGACGCCGGCGTCGGTTTTCCGGTCGGGAAAATAGTCATAGAACCGGGCTTGTACCTCGGGATCTTTCGAAGCCTTTTCGGCGTATGCCGTTGTCATGTAGTGATAGCGACGGTTCGAGCGGGTCACGTTGGTGATGTTCCAAATAGCGTTAGCACCGGCTGCGTCTTGCAAGGGACCCCGGCTAAGGGCGTAGGTGAAGCGGAAGGGGTGTTTCTCGCCCGTACCGCCATCGCTGGGTTTGGTGTTGCTGTATTGGCTCACCCATTCGCCGTTTTGGAAAATCTTGGGATTCAGGGCAAAGTGGTTGTCTTTCTCCTGCTTGGCATATTCGGCCTTCAGCTCGTCGTCGTCAATGGCATCGAGCAGTCCCGTGCCGTAGATGCCGATGGTCGACTCGAGCCGGATATTCACCTGGTCGGGCGACAGCGTGCGGCCGTCGGTGGTGACGAGGTCTACATAGTAGGCGTCGGCCGGGATGGTCACCTCGGGATAGATGAGTTCGTAGGTGGTACCGTCGGGGAAGGTGTTGTTCCAGCTGTCGGTGTACGATTTCCAGGTAATCTTGATTTTATCCGGATTTATCGGCGCCTTGAAAGGCTCTACGGCAAATAGCTGCGGCATGCCCGTGAGCGAAGCGATATAGTTGTCGTTATCGTCGTAGATGACCAGCAGATAGCCGTTGCCTATCTCGGTAGCGTTGAAAGAGCCTTCTTGCCGTTTACCGTGGCCATAGCCCGGGTGACAGTGCATGCAGGAAGTGCGGATATAGAGGGGGCCTAACCCGCCTCGAACCGACCCGTCGTCGGCCGGGGTGAAAATCTTTTCAAACAGGGCTTCGCCGTTTTTGAACGAGGTGCTCATGCCGGCGTTCTCGACGGCTGCCGATGGTTGCTCGAAGGCCGACGAGGTGGTGTTGAAGGCGGTACCCAGCTGGCCGCCCGTGTAATACTCTTCCGACAACTGCGGTGTAACGGGACGGGGTGTGTCGTCGGGGTTGTCATCTGTGCAACCGGCGACGCACAGCGCCGCCGTTGCAAAAGCCAGTAAAAAGGGATAAGATTTCATAGCTTTTGAAATTATGTGTTGTTTATTGTCCTATGGCCGATTGTGCTTCGTCGAGAGCCTTTTTCAAGTCGTTGCAAGCCGTCGTGGCCTTTTTCCACAGCTCGTTGTGCGAGCCGGCGTAGTTGACAAAGGGGGCTGGAGCTGCATCGATGGCGTTCAATGCCGCCTCGATGGCATTGCGTACGGCTGTGTCGGCCGTGGGGTTGATGCTGGCCAGGTAGTTGCTCACCGACGGGTCGCCCACGTTCATGCCCAGATAGGCGTTCTTGATGCTGACGATATTGTCGTAGAAATCGACTTTGGAGTTTTTGGCATAGGGCGATTCGATGTAGCTGAGGTCTTCCGAAGCTCCGGCGGCTGCTTCGTTGGGGCGTCCTATTTTTTGGTTACCCACCTCGTCGGCGATGTCCGAGCAGCCTTGAATAATTTCTTGGGCGGCTTCGAGATAGCTCTTGTATTTACTGCCTCCTTTACCGGCGTTTTTCATGCTCTCGCCATAGTCGAAGGAGGGTTCGAGTTCGGCCTCGGTAAGCATTGTCTGTTTCTCGGCCGACACGTTGTCAAAGCCTTTCCACGAGGCTTCCAAACGCACGCACTGGTTGGCTAAGTCGCCGGCCACGGCGGTGAGGTAGACCAACTCTTCTTTGCGGTTGAAAGCTCCGGAGCGTGCCTTGCCTGTGGTCGAAGAGGCATCGATCTGGTGGTCGAACAGCATGTACTCGATCGCATGGAATCCCAGCAGGCCGTAGCCCAATCCGGCGGCATACTCGGCGTCCATCATGCCCATGCGCACGGGGTCGTCGAGCAGGGCTTGCAGGTCGGTAGCGTTGAGCGGCCACGAGTCGATATGGGGGTCGATGTTGTAGTCGCCGGCGGCCCCGTAGAGGAAGGCTTCGCTCAACTCCCACTGTTTGCGGGCTTCATACCATTTGGCACAAGCCTGTTCGACTATCGTTTTTGTCGCGGTGCTTAATGAGCCCGAGGCAGCGATGTCGGTCGAGGCATTGGCTTGGGCCGAGGTTTCGATTTGGGCGCAGAGGTCGGCCAGTTCGAGGCAGGCATCGGCCAGCGAAGTGTAGGTAGGTATGACCGTTTTTTCGACGAATGCGGTTGCTGCCGATTGCAATGCCGTTTCGCGCTGTTCTTCCCAAGAGAAATCTTTCTCTTCTTCCGTGCAGGACACACCGCCGAGCAGCAGGGCCGACAAAGCAAATAGTTGTAACGAATTTCTGAAAACTCTTTTCATTGTAATAAATGGTTTTATGATTGAAACAATACGGTTTGATTATCGCGTGAATACCCCCGAGTAGGCGATGCCTATCGACACGGCGGGCTCGTTGTTGTAGTGGCCGATGCAGGTGGCACCGCTGGAGTCGGTATAGGTGTAGGAGTTGGCATTGAGCAGCCCGATGCTGTACTCGGCCTTGATGACAATCGACTTCAGGGGGCAGTAGTTGATGCCGGCGGCCAGCCGTTGGCGTCCGCACCATTTGTAGTGCTGCACGCGGGCCGGGGTCTTGAACATCGAGTCGTAGTATTCGTAGCGGCCGAAGAGGTAGAACTTCTGTCCCCGGGCCTGCAGGGTGGGCGAGAGCGAGAAAAAGTTGTAGCCCGCCTCGATGCCGGTGGCTATGGCGTCGGAGGCGACGGCCTGTTTGGCCGATACCGACGAGGCCGGCATGCTGCCGT
Source organism: Barnesiella sp. An22 (assembly GCF_963931395.1). NCBI lineage: Bacteria > Pseudomonadati > Bacteroidota > Bacteroidia > Bacteroidales > Barnesiellaceae > Barnesiella > Barnesiella sp. An22. Next base: position 3,045,308 of record NZ_OZ007014.1, on the reverse strand, counting down.
TGAAGGCGGTAATCATATCGGCGTCGGAGAGGTGGCCGTAGTCGAAGTTACCCCGCACAATCCAGTGGTGGGCGTCATAGGCAAAGTCGAAGGCCCCGACGAGTACCGTCCCCTTCACCCCCTTGTAGCGGCTGTTGGTCTGCGGGTAGAGGGTGTTGTTGAAACTGTTTCCGCCGTATCCGCTCACGCTCAGGCGCAGCCCCGGCACCGAATAGTTGTCCAGGCGGAAGGCTCCGGCGTAGCTGTTGCCTATCTTGAACTCGTAGGGGCTGCCGGCCCCGTCGTGAATCCACCCCTTGCTGTTGAAGCGGTCGGAGTCGAGGCCCGGCAGGAACATCACCTCGTAGCGCCACTGCCGCCCCAGCATGCCCCACAGGCTGATGCCCGTCTCGTGCCAGGTGCAAGGTAGGATCGTGTTTTCACCCTCGGGTCGGTAGACTCCGAAGAACTCGGTGGGCATGTGGTGCATGTTGGTCGCGCCTACCGGTACGATGATGTGCCCCATGCGCAGGTTGAGAGCGGGCGAGAAACTTTTTTGAATCCAGAACTGTTCGAGGGCGACTTCTCCGCCTCGTTCGATTTCCGATTCATATTCTCCGGCTTCCTCCTCTTCGATTTCGACGGCACTTTCGGTGCCGCCGTGTTCAAACTCGATTTCGGTACCCATGCTCCAACCGCGGCCAAAGTCATAGCCGAGGAAGATGACCACATGGGGCAGGTCGAAACGGCCGTGGCTCTCGCCCTTATGCAGATGGGCATCCTGGTATTTTTTATAATCGTCGCTGAAAAAATTGCGAGAGGCAACGGCTTCGCCATATCCGCCGATGGTGAGGCGGGGTTTGCGCGGTTCGGCCACCGCAGCTTCGACGGGAGGCTCCTGGCGGAGTTCTTCCAGAATCTCGGCTTTCAGTTCTGCTTTTAACTGTTCTCTTTTCGTGGCCGGGAGCGAGGTGGCCCCCGATACGGCATCGACTGTTGTTTCATCGCCTTGCGCTGCTGCCGGCAGGGCAAGTGACAGGCCCAGCGCAAGCCATAGGAATTTTCGTTGCATAGGTTCTCTTTTTTGGATTTCCGATGCAAAGGTATAGGGGGGCTTTCGGGGGGCCAATACCTATAATTTAGTAAAAAAAGGTTAGGTTTGGTATATTTTAGGTAAAACGATAGCGTTGCGGTTGAGTGGGACAGACCGTTTTAAGAAGAATGGAATAGAATGAATATATACTGATAACCAGACGACTATAATGATTCAGCGATTTGTTACGAATTTTGATAGGCCGACGGGGAGCAGCCTACCGCCTTTTTGAAGTAGCTGCCGAAGAACGACTGGTTGGCAAAGTTGAGCAGGTCGCTCACCTGTTGTACATTGTATTTGCCGCATTTCAACAACGCCTTGGCCTCGAGTATGACGTAGTCGCGGATCCACTCGCTGGCATGGTGGCCGCTGATGTCGTGGATGACCTGTGAGAGGTATTTGGGGGTAATGCACAGTTTGTCGGCATAGAAGCCGATGCTCCGCTCCTGGGTATAGTGCTGTTTGAGCAGGAGAGTAAACTGGTCGAAAATCTGTTTCTTGCGCGATACATGTCGGGTATCTTGCTGCTCGATATAGGGGCTCATCAGTTGACATAAGCTGTAATAGAATATTTGTATGTAACTGTTGATAATCTCGTGAGTAAAGAGTCTTTCGGGTTGAACAAGCTGTTGGCGTATTTGGTGATAGAACCCTATCATCTCGCCCATCTCTCGGTCGGAGAGTTGCAACATGGCGTTGTCGATGAGGAACTTGCGCATGATAAGGGCGCTTTGCGGGTTACCTTCGGGCAAATTGTTGACGGTGGCAAATGCAATGATGGCTATGCGGCAGTCGGGCGAAATCTCGAGACACTGCCCGATAGAGCCTGGTGTGACAATAAGCAGGCAATTACGCTGCAACGTATGCTCTTTCAGGTTCTGACTGATTCTTATGTAACCGTCGAGGCAAAGGTGCATCATGGCAAACTGTACTTTAAACGGGTAGGGTGAGGTGATGAAGGCGAGAATCTCGGGATTGTTCAGCAGGTCGGGTAGGTGATTGGGGGCGTCGAAGTTGTCGGCCAGAAACAGTTCGTTATGGTAGGCGCAGGTCTGCTCGTTGAAGGGCAGCATGTTTAAGTTCAGCGTGTTGAGAGTCGAATCTTGTGGCATAGTCTCTTGTCGTTTTTCGAGGGCGAATATACCTATTTGAATAATAAATAGGGCGATATACTTGTTAAATAGGGTTACTTATCGACTTTTTGAACAATATGCTCGTAGAGTGCAACAAATTGCTGTCGCTGAAAAAAGGGAAATTTGCAACTGTGAAATCAACTAAAACCAGTATATGATGAAAACGAATGTGTGTATGGTGGCGGCCGCCCTGTTGTTGTGTGCCTGTTCCGGCGGAGACCGGGAGGCTGCCCGTGAACGAAGTGTCTGTCTGACCCGTCCCGAAGTGTTGAGCGGGGAGACCGTGAAGTTCTATTCGGGAATCGTGAAAGAGGCGCACGAGATAAGCCTCGGGTTCAAGACTCCGGGACAGATAGCCCGCATCCATGTTGCAGAGGGTGACCGGGTGCGCCGCGGCCAGCTGCTGGCCGAGCTCGACGATGCCGATTACCGGCTGGGGGTCGAGGCGTTGCAGGTGCAGTACGACCAGGTGCGTGACGAGGTGAAGCGCACCGAGCGGCTGCTGGAGCAGAAGAGCATATCGCCCAACGACTACGAAAAGGCTTCGGCCGGACTGAAGCAGCTGGAGGTGCAGTTGCAGGCCAACAAGAACAAACTCAACTATACGAAACTCTATGCCCCGACCGACGGGTATATACAGGCCGTAAACTTTTCGCCGGCCGAGATGGTCGATGCAGGTACCGCGGTCTTTACCCTCATGGATGTGTCGCAGATGGAGGTCACGCTCGACATTCCGGGTAGCCTCTATCGGCAACGGGGAGAGTTCGTGCGTTTCTTTTGCCGGGCGTCGGGTGTCGATGAGGCTATGCCCCTCACGCTCTCGAGCCTTACTCCCAGGGCCGACGGCAACCAGCTGTATCGGTTGCAACTGGCTTTCGAGCGGCGTCCCGACCGCAAGTTGACGGCCGGGCAGAATGTCGAGGTGGGTATTGTCGTGGGCGATACGGTTTCGGTTCGGGCATTTGCCGTACCGTTGCCGTGCCTTTTCCAGGCAGGTGACTCGTCGTGTGTGTGGGTTCTCGGTCCCGACTCTACGGTGACCCGCCGGCAGGTCGAGCTGGGCGATGTCGACCCCGAGGGTCGTGCTGTCGTTCTCGGCGGTCTCACCGGCGACGAGCAGCTTGTGCGGGCCGGTGTGCATGTGTTGCAGGAGGGGGAGAAGGTACGCGTGATCGATGCCCCCAGTAGTACCAATGTAGGAGGATTGCTGTGATGAAGATAACCGAGTTTTTCATGCGGCGACCCGTTCTCTTCTGGTCGCTGATGGTAGCGATTCTCATTGCCGGTGTCTTGTCGTTTGTGCAGATGCCCAAGCTCGAAGACCCGGCCGTATCGGTCAAGCAGGCCATGGTCGTGGTATCGTGGCCGGGAGCCAGTGCCCACGAGATGGAGCTGGAGGTGGCCCAACTCATGGAGGACGAGTTGCGGGCGCTTCCCAATGTCAAGAAGGTGAGGAGCGAGTGCCAGAACAGTATGGCCCTGTTTACCGTTGAGTTCCAGATGACGGTACTGAACCGTGACCTCGAGCAGCACTTCGACCTGTTGCGGCGCAAGGTCAACGACGCGGCGTCGCGACTGCCGCAAGGGTGTTACGAACCTATCGTCATCGACGACATGATGGATGTCTACGGTATCTTCTATGCCCTCACGGCCGACGGGTACGACTACCCCGAAATGTATCGCTATGCCCGCTATCTGCAACGCGAGTTGCTCGACGTGAAGGGGGTGAAGCGCATCAATATCGTGGGGAACCGCGACGAGGTAATCAACATCATTCTCTCGAAAGAGCAGATAGCCCGCAACGGCATTATCCCTACCCAGATCATGTCGGCGCTGCAAAGTGCCGGCAAGACGGTCAAAGCCGGTCATTACGGGAGCGACGGCGATCGCATTGCCCTCTATGTCGACTCGTCGGTCAAAGACGAAGAGGATATTCGCAACCTGCAGATACAGACGCTCGACGGCAAGATCCTGCGCATCGGCGATGTGGCCCGGGTAGAGCGAGGTTACGCCTCGCCGCAGCGCAACGGCTTCTTTGTCGACGGGAAACCGGCTCTGGCCATCTGCATAGCTATGGAGTCGTCGGCCATCGTGCCCGATGTGGGCCGGGCGGTCGATGCCCGGCTGGCCGAGGCCATGAAGAATTTGCCGGCCGGCTTTGCTACCGACAAGATATTCTTCCAGCCCGACAAGGTCGACGAGGCCATCTCGTCGTTCATGTGGAATCTGGTCGAGTCGGTCGTTATCGTCATTCTGGTGCTCATCTTCACGATGGGGTGGCGCAGCGGGCTCATCATCGGCTTCGGCCTGGTGCTTACGGTGTGCATCTCGTTCCCCATCCTGCTCATGTGCGGTACCACGTTGCAGCGCATTTCGCTTGGGGCTTTCATTGTGGCGATGGGTATGCTGGTCGACAATGCCGTGGTGATTATGGACGGTATCCTGATAGACCGGAAGCGGGGTCTCCCGCCCGAGACCTACCTCTACCGCATCGGGCGCAACACGGCCATGCCGTTGCTCGGCGCTACGATTATTGCAGCCTCGGCCTTCCTCTGTGTCTACCTCTCGCCCGATTCGGTCGGCGAATATGCCGGTGACCTCTTTCTGGTACTGTGTGTAAGCTTGTTGGCCAGTTGGGTACTGGCTCTTATCCAGGTACCCGTTTGTGCCCACTCGTGGCTGCCGCGTCGCGAGAAGAGCCGGGGCGGCGATACCTCCGGGGCGGTGATGAACTCGCCGGTACACCGGTTCGTGCGCAAGACCATTTCTCTCCTGATCGGATACAAGCGGGTCACGATTACCGTAGCCGTGGTGCTGCTGGTCGTTTGTCTGCTGGGGATGAGGCAGGTGAAGAATCTCTTCTTCCCCGATTTCGACTACAAACAGTTTGTAGTCGAGTGTTTCTTCCCTGCGGAAGCCAATGCCGATACGGTGTGTGCCCGCCTGTTGGAGATGAGCGACCGGGTGTCGCAGAATCCGAAAATCGAGCGGGTGGCCGTCAGCCAGGGCAGTGCTCCGGCTCACTACTGTCTGGTGCGCCCCATGACTTCGGGCGGCGACTGCTACGGCGAGCTGATTGTCGATTGCAAGGATTACCGCACGGTGGTCGAGCAGATACCCGTGGTGCGGGAGCAGTTGCGTCGCGAGTATCCCGATGCCTATATCCGCATCCGCAAATACAACTTCTCGATTTCTACCTCACATACGGTCGAGGTGGAGTTTTCGGGTCCCGATCCGGCCGTATTGCGCCGGTTGAGTGCCCAGGCCGAGGCGATTATGCGCCGTTCGCCCTATGTCGATGCCTATTCGGTGCAGAACAACTGGAAGCCGCGGGGAAAGGCGCTGGTGGCCGAGTATGACCAGCAGGACGCCTTGCGTTCGGGTGTCGGGCGCGGCGATGTGGCCAATGCCCTGCTGGCTGCTACCGACGGCATGCCGGTGGGTGTGCTCAACGACCAGGACCGTATGGTGATGCTCAACCTCCAGGTGCGCAACGACGACGGCACGACCATCCGCAATCTTGCGGATATACCGGTGTGGAGCATGCTCAACTTCCACCTCTCGAACGAGGCGTTGCAGAGTGCCTTGTCGGGCGGGCAGAGCATGAGCGACCTGCAGGACCAACTTTTCAAGGCCACTCCGTTGAGCAATGTGGCCCACCATATCCGGCTCGACTGGGACGAGGATGTGGTGCTGCGCCAGAACGGCCGTCGGGTTATCGAGGCCGAGTGCGACCCCAACCCCTATTGCGACGAGGCGACGCCAGCCAAGGTGGTGGAGTCGATCAAGGACGAAATCGAGGCTATCGACCTGCCCGAAGGGTATCGCATGCGCTGGGTAGGCGAGGGTGAGTTGCAGGGTGAGGCCATAGGCAATCTGATGAAGTTCGTACCGCTTACGATATTTATCATTCTGGCCATCCTGCTGCTCCTCTTCAACAGTTGGCGCAAGGTGATACTGATTCTCCTCTGCATCCCCTTTATCTTCTGCGGCATTACACCGGTGCTGTTGGTGAGCGGTCAGCCCTTCACCTTCATGGCCATCATCGGCATGATGGGCCTGATAGGCATGATGGTGAAGAATGCCATCGTGCTGGTCGACGAAATCAACCGGTTGCAGACCGAGGAGAAACAGTCGCCCTATACGGCGGTAGTCGAGGCCACGGTGTCGCGTGTGCGTCCGGTGCTGATGGCATCGCTCACGACCATTGTGGGTATGATTCCGCTCGTGACCGACCCCATGTACAGTTCGATGGCCATTACCATCATGGGCGGCCTCACCGTGGGGACCATCATCACGCTCGTGTTGTTGCCGCTCTTCTATGCGGCGATGTTCCATATCAAGAAACCAGTTAACGCATAAAACCAAAAAGACGATGAATCTGAAAACGATATATACGATAGTTTGCGCCGTGGGGCTGGCCGGTACCGGTAGCGCAATGGCCCAGCCGCTGCTGCTTTCGCACAGCCAGTGCCGCGAGATGGCGCTGGCTCACAGCGAGGAGCTCGAGCAGGCCGATATCCGGTTGCGTCAGGCCGAACTCGACAACCGAATAGCCACGACGGCCTATCTGCCCAAACTCGAGGGGTCGGCCACGGGGGCCTATGTATTCCCCGACATCGACATGATGGGCATGGACCTGCGCATGCGGGGCATGTATATGGCCGGCATTACGCTGACCCAACCCATCTATACCGGCGGGAAAATCACGGCCGGCAAACGTATGGCCCGCATTGGCGAGGCGGCGGCCGGCGAGCAGTTGCGCATGGCCCGCATGGATATTCTGGTCGATGCCGATAATGCCTATTGGACCTATCTGGCGGTCGGGCGAAAGGTGTATATGCTCGAGAGCTATTGCGAGCAGATGGACACGTTGTTCAGCCAGATGAGCGGTTCGCTCTCGGCGGGCATGATTATCGAGAACGACCTGCTGCGCATCCAGGCCAAGCAGAGCGAGATCCACTACCAGTTGCAAAAGGCCCGCAACGGGGCCGACCTGTGCCGGTTGTCGCTGTGCCGGCTGATTGGGGTCGACGACACCACGGCCATCGTGCCTACCGATACGGCGTGGGTTGCTACCGAACCCGGTCTGCTCACGGCCGAAATCGACAACCGTCCCGAACTCTCCCTGCTCAAGCAGCAGGTCGAGATAGGCAAGTTGCAAATCAAGAATGCCCGGGCCGAGATGCTCCCCACCGTGGGGTTGTCGGCCGGGTATACCTACTATGGCAACATCAAGCTCAACAGCCTGGTCGATGTGGGTAACGGCACGATGATGCCCTATTCGGAGGAGTTCCGCGACGGTATAGGCATGGTGATGCTGGCCGTAAAGGTGCCCCTGTTCCATTGGGGCGAGGTGCACAAAAAGGTGCGTAAGGCCCGCTACGAGTTGCGCAGTGCCGAGTTGGACCTGCAGAAAAACAGACGGTTGCTCAATCTCGAGGTGCAGCAGGCCATGCGCAATGTGCAGGATGGTTATCGCCTGATAGGCACGGCGCAGATTGGGTTGCAGCAGGCCGTCGAGAATTTGCGGGTGATGCGCAACCGCTATGCCGCGTCGATGGCCACGCTCACCGATTTGCTCGATGCCCAGTCGCAGTGGCAACAGGCCGAGAGCAACCTAATTGAGGCTCAGACCCAATACAAGATTTACGAGACAGCCTATCTGCGGGCTACGGGAAGGCTCGAGTAGAGAGACTCTTTTATTCTTCTTTCATAGGAAAGCGCCCTGTCGCAACCCGTTGAGGGCAGGCGACAGGGCGCTTGTTGTAAACTGCCGGTTGCGCCCTGCACGGTGGGGGCCCGCTTTTACGGGGTGTGCAGGGGTGTCGGCCAGCTGTATGGGTCTGTTATTTCTTCAGACTGTCGAGTACGGCTTTCGTGTCGGAGGCAATCATATACTCCTCGTCGGTGGGGATAACGACTACCTTCACCTTCGAAGCCGGGGTGCTGATGAGGCATTCGGTGCCCCGAATCGTTTTGTTCAGTTCGGCATCGATTTCCACACCCATGAAGGCGAGCGGTTTGCACACGGCTTCGCGGGTCTGGGTCTGGTTTTCGCCTACACCGCCGGTGAATACGATGATGTCGACGCCACCCAGAGCGGCAGCATAGGCACCGATGTATTTGGTGATGCGGTATTCATACATCTGCAGGGCCAGGATGGCGTGCTCGTTACCGGCGGCTACACCGGCTTCGATGTCGCGCATGTCGGACGAGATACCCGAGATACCGGCCACACCGCTCTTCTTGTTCACGAGGTTGGCGATACCGGCCGAGTCGAGGTGCTCTTTATCCATAAGGTAGGTGAGTACACCGGCGTCGACATCGCCCGAGCGAGTACCCATCATCAGTCCCTCGACGGGGGTCATACCCATGGAGGTATCGACCGACTTGCCGTCCTTGATAGCCGTGATGGAAGCTCCGTTACCGATGTGGCAGGTGATGATGCGTTGTTGTTCGTAGGGCACGCCCAGAAATTCGCAAGCCCGACGCGACACGTAGCGGTGGCTGGTGCCGTGGAATCCGTAGCGGCGCACACCGTACTTGGTGTAAAGGTCGTAAGGCAGGGCATACATGTAGGCGTGAGCCGGCATGGTCTGGTGGAAAGCCGTGTCGAATACGCCTACCTGGGGAACCGAAGGCATCAGTTGCGAGATGGCCTCGATGCCGGCCATGTTTACCGGGTTGTGCAGGGGGGCTATGTCGTAGCACTCCTTTATCTTCTCAATCACTTCGTCGGTGATGAGGACGCTGGCGTTGAATTTTTCGCCGCCGTGAACCACGCGGTGACCTACGGCATCGATTTCGTCGAACGATTTGATGCAGCCGTACTCTTTGCTGGTAAGTACGTTGAGTATGTTTTGTATGGCCGAGTGGTGCTCGGGCATGGGGCTCTTGAGAATCACCTTCTCGCCGCTGGGCAAGGTGAGTTTCAGGAACGAGTCTTCCAGGCCGATTTTCTCGGCACCGCCTTGAGCCAATACGGTTTTGGTATCGATGTCGAACAGTTTGTATTTAACCGACGAACTGCCGCAATTTAATACTAAGATTTTCATAAGGTATGTGTATTAAGGTTATTTTTTCAAGCTGATGGCCTGGTTGCAGGTGATGGTAATCATCTTGTACACGTCGTCGACCGAGCAGCCGCGCGAGAGGTCGTTGACCGGAGCGGCGATGCCTTGGAGGATAGGACCCACGGCTTCGGCGTGAGCCAGCCGTTGAACCAGTTTGTAGGCGATGTTCCCTACCTCGAGCGAGGGGAATACCAGCACATTGGCATGGCCGGCTATATCGCTTCCGGGAGCTTTGCTGGCTCCTACGGCGGGAACGATGGCGGCATCGGTTTGCAGTTCGCCGTCGATCTTCAGCGTAGGTTCCATTTCGCGGGCCAGGCGGGTAGCCTCGACTACCTTGTCGACCATCTCGTGGCTGGCGCTGCCTTTGGTCGAGAAGCTGAGCATGGCGATGCGGGGGTCGATACCGGCGATGTCGCGGGCCGTTTTGGCGGTCGATACGGCAATCTGAGCCAGCTCTTCGGCCGTGGGGTTGGGTACTACGGCACAATCGGCAAATACCATCAGTCCCTCTTCGCCGTACGAGGTGTCGGGGATGAACATCAGGAAGGCACCCGATACCACTTTCACGCCGGGTACGGTCTTGATAATCTGGAAAGCCGAACGCAGCACGTTGCCGGTGGTATTGCGGGCTCCGGCCACTTCGCCGTCGGCATCGCCGTTCTTAATCATGAGGCAACCCAGGTACAAGGGGTCTTCGACCAGTTTCTGAGCCTTCTCCATAGTCATTCCCTTGGCTTTTCTCAATTCGTAAAGCAGTTGGGTATAGGTCTCTTTCTTGTCGTGGCATGCGGGGTTTACCAGCGTAGCCTTGTCGATATGGGTCAAGTGATATTGATTGGCAAGAGCCTTGATCTCGTCGGGGTTGCCAATAAGAATCACATCGGCGATGTTGTCGGCCAGAATGCGGTCGGCAGCCTGTAAGGTACGATCTTCAGTTCCTTCCGGTAAAACAATACGTTGTTTGTTTGCTCGGGCTTGTTCTACCATTCGTTCCATCAAATTCATAGTCGGATTGGTTTTTATGTTGTTTTTTATACCTGCAAATGTAGCAATAAAATGTAATATCCAGTTTGCAATTCTGGGTAAATATTATATAAAATAGCTCGAATTTTTGTTTTCACTCCATTTTTTCAGGTTTTACTGCTAAAGATAAGAATAATATCTCTATATTCGCCGTCGGAAAGAGAAAAATTTTCCTTTGTCTGAAGAGGGAAATGCTATAATATAGAGAGGTTTATGAATAAGGAAAAGTTTGTGATTGAATATGAGTTGAAAAGCGTTTCACCTGCTTTACTGTGGCCGTATATAGGGACCAAAAACGGGTTGGCCGACTGGTTTGCCGACGATGTGCAGAGCGACGGCAAACAGTTTACTTTTTTCTGGAACAAGACATCGCAGGAGGCCCACCAGATAGCTGTGCGCACGGGGCTCTATATCCGCTTTCACTGGGTGGACGACGAGGAGAGCCGGAGCTACTTCGAGCTTCGCATTACCACCTCGGAGCTGACGGGTGCCACCATGCTGGTCGTTACCGATTTTGCCTATCCCGACGAGATGGCCGACAGCCGCGACCTGTGGGATCACCAGATCGAGACCTTGCGCCGCAAGCTGGGTGTGTGACGCGGAGGGTAGAGAGAGGTCTCTTTTCGACGATTCTTCCCAATAAAGGTTATAGCCTTTTCGGAAATTCATTTTTTTGCTTTACTTTTGCATTCTGATAATCGGCAAAAGAATGTTCTATATCAAACGACTATACAGGTTTATCCTGAAGAGCTTCTTACCCCTGTTTCTGATGACATTCTTCATCTGCCTCTTCATCGTACTCATGCAGTTTTTGTGGCGGTACGTCGATGAGATGGTAGGGAAGGGTCTCGAAATGTCGGTTCTGGCCGAACTGTTTTTCTATGCTGCCGTGACCATGGTGCCCATGGCCCTGCCGCTGGCCATCCTGCTGGCTTCGCTGATGACCTTCGGCAATCTGGGCGAGCGGCTGGAGCTGCTGGCCATCAAGGCGGCCGGTATCTCGCTGCTGCAAATCATGCGGCCGTTGGTTATCTTCCTTATCTTTGTGGCCATCGGTGCCTTCTTTTTCCAGAACAACGTACTGCCCAAGTCGCAGGTGAAGATGTGGACCCTGCTCTACTCGATGCGGCAGAAGTCGCCCGAGCTCGATATTCCCGAGGGGGTATTCTACGACCAGATAAGCGGCTACAACCTCTATGTAAAAAAGAAAGATCACAAGACCGGCATGCTCTACGACGTGATGATTTACGACATGTCGGCCGGTTTTGACAACGCCATGATTATTCTGGCCGACTCGGGCAAGCTGAAGATGACCGACGACAAGCAGCACCTATTCCTCACCCTCTACAACGGCGAGTCGTTTGAGAACCTGCGCGACCAGCGCACCAGTGCCACCAATATTCCCTATCGTCGGGAGACCTTTTCGCTGAAAGAGATCATGATTGCCTTCGATGCCAACTTCAACCGCATGGACGACGGCATCATGCAGAACCAGTATATCGGTAAGGACCTGAATGCCCTGCAACTGTCGATAGACTCGATGACGACCCGGGTCGACAGCATCGGCGACAACTATGCCCGCAGCCTGCGGTCGTCGGGCTACTTCTCGCTCTACGACCGGCCGGGGGCCAAGATACCCGCCAACGATTCGGTGCGGGAGCAGGAGGCATTGGCCGAGGCGGCTACGCTCGACCTCGACAGCGTGTTCAACGGCGGCAGTCTGCAGCGCAAGCAGCTCTACCTCGACCGGGCCTTGGCCCGGGCCGAACGCTATCGGTCGGATTACGAGTTCCGCAGCTACACGATGAAGGAGGAGAACAAGGTAATCAGACGTCACCAAATCGAGATGTACAAGAAGTTTACCCTCTCGTTTGCCTGCATCATCTTCTTCTTCATAGGGGCTCCGCTGGGGGCTATCATCCGCAAGGGTGGACTGGGTATGCCGGTGGTGGTGTCGGTGTTCATGTTTATCTTCTACTACATCATCGACAACACCGGCTACAAGCTGGCCCGTGATGGCCGCTGGGAGGTTTGGGAAGGCATGTGGCTCAGCTCGGCGGTGCTTTTGCCATTGGGTATCTTCCTCACCTACAAGGCGGTGAAGGATTCGGCCGTATTCAACCCCGACGTCTATGTCAACTTCTTCCGGAAACTGATTGGGCGGCAAGAGCTGCGCAAGGTGGTTTTGAAGGAGGTGATTATCGAAGATATGTTTCCCCGGGTGGCCATTGAGAAGGCCGAACAGTTGTCGGTAGCCTGTAACCGGTATCTCGACAAGGTGGGGCGCAAGCGACAGTCGTATTGGAGGTATTGTCTGTATGGATATGCCAAGGAGGATATTACGGCCCTGGGAGCCCAGATCGACGATTTGGTCAACTACACGTCGAATAGTCACAGTCAGCTGGTTATCAGTAAGCTGATGGATTATCCCGTGTTGCGTAACCTCTGGGTGTATCGTCCGGCTCCTTCGCCCAAATGGGGCTATGTGCTGGCCATCTTTTTCCCCCTGGGATTGTTGCTTTACGGGGTAGGGGCGCACCAGCAGCGTCTGTTGCGCAACGAGGTAGAAGGGGTGATTCGCACCAATGGCGAGTTGCAGGCTCTGCTCGAGAAGGATGAGGCCGATCGAATGAACGAAGAAGATAAAACTATATAAGGATATGAACAAAGAGACCATTTTAAGTACAATAGACGAGGCTGTCGAAGATTTCAGACAGGGCAAGTTTTTGATTGTCGTCGACGATGAGGACCGCGAAAACGAGGGCGATTTCATCATCGCCGCCGAGGCCATCACTCCCGAGAAGGTGAACTTCATGCTCACCAACGGCCGGGGTGTCTTGTGTGCTCCCATCACGCAGAAGCGTTGCGAAGAGCTTCAACTCTACCGCCAGGTGAGCCACAATACCTCGATGTTGGGGACTCCCTTCACCGTGACCATCGACAAGCTGGAGGGGTGCACCACCGGTGTATCGAGCCACGACCGTGCCGCTACGATACGGGCTTTGGCCGACCCCGCTTCGACTCCCGAGACCTTCGGACGTCCCGGTCACATCAATCCCCTCTATGCGCAAGACAAGGGTGTGTTGAAACGGGCCGGTCATACCGAGGCTGCCGTCGACTTGGCTCGCCTGGCCGGGCTCTATCCGGCTGCCGCCCTTATCGAGATTCTCAACGAAGACGGTACCATGGCCCGCTTGCCGCAGTTGACGCAGGTGGCCCAGAAGTTCGGCATCAAGATTATCGCCATTCGCGACCTGATTGCCTATCGGTTGAAACAGGAGTCGCTGATCGAGAGAGGTGTCGAGGTAGACATGCCTACCGAGTACGGACACTTCCGCTTGATTCCCTTCCGCCAAAAGAGCAACGGGCTCGAACACATTGCCTTGATTAAAGGCTCGTTCGAGAAGGACGAACCCGTTTTGGTGCGGGTACACTCCTCTTGTGCCACGGGCGACATATTCGGGTCGATGCGTTGCGACTGTGGCGAGCAGCTTCACAAGGCCATGCAGCAGATCGAAAAGGAGGGTAAAGGCGCCATTATCTATCTGAACCAGGAGGGCCGTGGAATAGGTCTGATGGAGAAGATGAAGGCTTACAAGCTCCAGGAAGAGGGTATGGATACGGTCGATGCCAATCTGTGCCTGGGCCATCAGGCCGATGAGCGTGACTATGGCGTGGGGGCCAGCATCCTGCGCGACATAGGTGTGCACAAGTTACGGCTGATGACCAACAATCCCGTGAAGCGTATCGGCCTCGAGGCTTACGGTCTGGAGATTGTCGAGAACGTGCCTATCGAGGTGACTCCCAACGAATACAACCGCCGCTACCTGCTCACCAAAGAGAAACGCATGGGCCACACGCTGCATGTCGAAGAAAAGTAGTGGTTGACTCTGGTGCGTTTGTCCCTCGGGAAGACCGGGATGTCTGTCCCATGAGATGATATACAAACAATCCCCGCAAGGCTCTGTAAAGGGCTTTTGCGGGGATTCTTGTTTATGGCGTGTCTCTATCCCTCGGGTTGCGGCTATGCCGGCCGACGGGTTACAGCGGGTGCGACTCGGTGCGTGTCGTGAAGTCGTCGTTGACGATACTGCCCTCCCACATGCCCTCGATGGTGATGGGGGTGTTGCTTGTCAATTCGGTGAGCCAGGCGGTGTAGGCTATGTTGTAGTAGTTGATGCTGTACCGGCCGTAGACGTAGGTCTCGGTGTGAGGCGGGATACATATCTCGTCGATGGTCCGGTCTATTTCGGCCAAGGTCACCTCAGCCGTGAAGGACTGAAAGCTGTACAGCGAATCTCCCAGCACGATGTGGTTGTCGTCATCGACATAACAGGGGGTTCTCACCCGCAGGGTGTCGGTGTAGATTTGGGCCAGCACGGGGTCTTCGCTGGAGAAGTAGGAGTAGTTGTAGAGCGGGTCTTGTGGGGGCGAGGGTGTATCGTACCATTCCTGGTCGAGCGAGTTTGAGATGATGACGATACAGGTCTCGTCGGCCAGTTGGGTGGTCTTGCTGCTCCAATAGTCGAAGTAGTATCGGATACTGTCGACGACAAAGCGGCGGTCGCGCGCCGGAGGCAGCACGGGTCGCTCGGGATTATGGGGCAGGGGCGATTCCTTTTCGAAGAAGCTGTCGCACGAGGCAAGCAGCAGGAGCGGGAGTAGGATGGACAGATAACGAAACATGCGGGGCATCGGTGGTTCAGGCGAGGAGCAAAAATGAGGAGGCGAGGCCGGAGGTGTTGCCCTCCAGTCTCGTCTCGAATGGGGTTGACTATCGCAATCAGTTGAGCTCGACAACCAGGTAGCGGCTCAAGCTCCAGAAGCTCTCGGGATTGGTGATGACCAGCGTGATGTAGCCCTCGTTGTCCTTCTGCATTTCGTAGGTACCTTCGGGGTGCTTGGTCAGCAGCTTGGCCTTCTTGCTGTCGAAGGGGATGTCGCGCAGTTTGCGCATGTCGGCCGTGGTGAAATAATCTTTGTTGTATTCACCTTCCATCACCTTCTTCGACGAGAAGAGACCGCCTCCCTCGACAATCTTCTGCTCCTTCAGTTCCTTGTTGGTCCCCAGGGCATAGTATACGGTATTGAGGGCCTCG
Source organism: Barnesiella sp. An22 (assembly GCF_963931395.1). NCBI lineage: Bacteria > Pseudomonadati > Bacteroidota > Bacteroidia > Bacteroidales > Barnesiellaceae > Barnesiella > Barnesiella sp. An22. The sequence goes on along the minus strand of NZ_OZ007014.1, from coordinate 3,029,902 downwards.
TCTTGAGTCATCAGCACCTCTTTCTGTTGCTGGTTTTCGGTGGTGAGGTTCTCTACCTGGCCGGTGAGGTTGTTGACAGCTTCGTCGAGTTCGGCAATACGCACGTCGCGTTTGGCAAGCGACTCCTGCAGCGAGGTAATCATTTCGGTCTTTTCGGCAATTTCGCCTTGCAGGCGGGTAATGGTCTTTTGCAGGGCAGCCGACTGGTTCTTGCTCTGGTTGAGCTGTTTTTGCAGTTTGTCGAGCCGCTCCTTGTTCTTCTGCAAGGTCTCGGCCACCAGGGTCATATCGTTTTTAATCTGTTCGCGGGTCGTAAGCGAGACTTCGCCGTTGGCGTCCTTCTGGGTAACCAGATAGTTTTCGGCCTCTTTGATTTGGCGGAATCCCTCTTCTACGTCGTTCATCAGTTGAATCATTTCGTTGAAGTCGGCCGTCGTCTGTGCGTTGACTTGGAGTAACGAATCGTTTTCGGCCTGCAGTCTTTTCACTTCGGTCGATTGGTTGGTACAACCGATCATCAATACAGATGCTGCGATGGCAGCGGTAATAGCCTTTTTCATAATGGTTTTAAATTAAAATTATAGTTGTGTATCGCTTTTGGGATATTTGTCTCTCTTTTTCTCCTTGGGCTTTTCGGGGGCACCGGCCACGACGATGACGATTTCGCCCTTGGGCTCGTGTTCGGTAAAGTGGGCGATGAGTTCGTCGAGGGTGCCTCGCACCGTCTCTTCGTGAATCTTGGAGATTTCGCGGCTCACCGAGGCTTCGCGTTCGCCGCCAAAGGTATCCTTGAACTGCACCAGGGTCTTGAGCAGGCGGAAGGGCGATTCGTAGAAGATAATCGTACGGGGCTCGTCGGCCAGTTGGGCCAGCCGGGTGGCCCGCCCCTTCTTCTGGGGGAGGAAGCCCTCGAAGCAGAACTTCTCGTTGGGCAGACCCGAGGCTACCAGGGCCGGCACGAAGGCGGTGGCACCGGGCAGACACTCGACGGGGATACCCCGCCGGCGGCACTCGCGCACCAGCAGGAAGCCGGGGTCGGAGATGGCCGGTGTACCGGCGTCGGAGATAAGGGCAATGGTCTCGCCCCCTTCGATGCGCGTCACGATGCCTTCGACGGTCTGGTGTTCGTTGAACTTGTGGTGCGACTGCATGCGGGTGTGTATGTCGTAGTGCTTGAGCAGGATGCCGCTGGTGCGGGTATCCTCGGCCAGAATGCAGTCGACCTCCCGCAGCACGGCGATGGCCCGGAATGTCATGTCTTCGAGATTGCCTACCGGTGTAGGTACTACATAGAGCTTAGCCATGGTGCAGGATTATAGAAAGTGTTTCTGTACGATTTTCATAAACTCGGCCACTTCGGGATTGTCGAGGTCCCAGTTCAGGTCGTTGAGTATGTAGTCCTCGGCCTCGTCGTAGGAGTGCATGGCGTCGATGAGGGCCAGGGTTTCGTTCATGCGGATGTCGCTGTTGCCGAAGAGCTCGCGGCGGAAGCGGAAGCGGTCGTTCAGACTCAGCGCCTTGCGCAGCTCCTTGGCGTGCTGGCGTTGCAGCACCTCTTCGAGGGTGACCGGGGCGGAGGGCTCGTCGGCAGGAAGGTCGGCCGCGGGGGTATCCTCGTAGTCGGTCTCGTCGTAGTCGTCGGTCTCTTCGTCGTCATAGTCGACGAGTTTGTCGTCCTGTGCAGCCGACCGCTCCTCGTCGCTCAACTGCTCCCAGGGGTAGAGCGGCTCTTCGGGTTGCGGTTCCGGCTCGGCCGGGGTTTCTGGCTCGGGTTGGGGTTGATGCGATTCGTGCGGTTCGTCGGCCGGTTCGAGGAAGACGTCCGTATCGGGTTCGTTCTTGTCCTCTTCGGCTGTTTCGGCCTCGTGAAGGGGGGTGGGTTCGATGGGCGTTTCGTGCTTTCCTTCAGCCCACGTATCAGCCGGTTCTTCTGCTTCGGAGGTTGGGGCAGACGGAGTTACCGGTATGTTCCACGGCTCCTCCTGATCGTCGAAAGCCTCGTTGGTCGCCGAGGCTTCCGCTTCGTGAGCGGGACGCTCCACGCCGCTCTCCGGAGTACAGGGGGGTGCCTCGTCGGCCGGGGCAGTATCGGCAAAAGGTTCGTGGTTCTGCAATTCGGTCCAGAATTGGGGCGACCTCAGTTCGCGGGTCGAACGGTCTATCGACTCGGCTTTCTCCCGGGCCAGCTTCAGCAGGATACCGGGAGCGGCATTGCCTGCCTGCTCGATGACGAGCAGGAGCTCCCGCAGTTCGCCCAGTTGGCCGATGATATATGCGATGCGACTGTCTCGTGACATAAATTCGGTATTTGGGTTATTCAAGGATAGCGGGGGACAAGTGCAGCGGCAAACGGGAAACACGGTTTTCGACACTTGCCTGTGCCTGACGGCCTCCTATCTCCCACAAAGATATACAAAAATAACAGATGTACGCCGAGAGCCGAAAAAATTTAGAGGTCGGTTACTCTTTTTTAGAGAGTGTTGCGGTGAGCCATGCGGCAATTTTCTCCTTCAACTGGGTGCGGGTGCAGGTATAGTTGTTGAACATCAGCACGATTGTATACCGTTTGCCCGAGGGGGCGGTGTAGTAGCCGGCATAGGCGTGGACATCGCTCATGGTGCCGCTCTTCAGCCGCAGTTCGCCGGGCAGGGGACTGTTGCGCATGAACGAGGCTACCGAGCCTTCGCTCCCGGCCAGGGGCAGTGACTGCACGAAGGTTTCGCCTACCTGCGGGTCGCGGGCCGTGGCGGCGAGTACCTGGGTCAGATAGCGGGCCGACGCCCGGTTGTTGCGGGCCAGTCCCGAGCCGTCGTAGAGGAAGAGCTCGGTCGAGTCGGCCCCGAGGGGTTGCCAGTAGCGGCGTATCGTTTCGAGACCTTTCTCGGCACTGCCCCGGGGAGCCGAGGCGAGAGCGATGTGCCGCAGCAGGCTCTCGGCATAGAGGTTGAGGCTGTGCACGTTGAGGCTGCGGGCCAGCTGGGCGAGCGACTCCGAGGGGTAGTCGAGCAGTTGGGTTTCGGGGCCTCCCTCGGTCGTTTGGCCTGCTTCGGTACAGGCAATGCCGGCCTGTTTCAACTGTTTGTGCAATTCGCGCAGGAACAGGCTGTCGGGATGGTCGACGGCCAGGTCGAGCCGATAGCGCGCCCACTGACGGGGAATGGTGCCGGTGAGGGTGTAGCGGTTGCCGATGTGGGTGACCGATACCTCTTCCCGGTCGCCGGGCAGGAGCCGGCTGTCGAGGTCGATGCTGTGCGGCGGCGTGATGCGGGCGGTCTTGTAGTTGTGTCCGTTGTATCGCACCTCGACGCGTACCTGGTTGTCGCGGTATGAAAAGGCGTGGCACCCGGTGGCGTAGTACCAGATGAGATCCTCGAGCATCCACTTGGGCGAGACGGCCGGTCCGTCGAAAAGCGAATTGTCGACCACGATGGTCCCCTCGATGGCCCGGATGCGATGCGTTTGCAGGGCGTCGATTACCCGGTCGACAAACTCTTCGGCCGGGCGGCTGCCGTAGGCCGAACCCAGCGAGGGGTCGCCTCCGCCCCGTATCACCAGCGTGCCGTGCAGGGTCCCCGCAGAGTCGATTTGTCCGGTGTATCCCACGGTAGTCGAGGTGCGGTAGTCGCTCCCCAGCAGCCGCAGGGCGGTAGCCGAGGTGATGACCTTGACGGTCGAGGCGGGAATGATGGCTTGCCGGTCGTTGTGCGACACGAGAGTTTCACCCGTAGCCACATCGGTGATGCAGATGCCTATCGAGGCGGGCGTAAAGGCCGGGTCGGCCAGAAACGATTCGAGGCTTTGGGCCCGTGTGGGCGTATGCAGGAGCATGAATAGCGTGAGCAGTCCTGACAGGAAGATTCGTTGCATAATGTCTTGGTAATGTATGAGTATTGTCTTTGCAAAGATAGGCGATGAGAATTTCAGAGGCAAATTTTGTCGGCTGCTTTTGAGATAAATAGCCGGAGTAAAGGTTGGCAAAGTCGAACTATCTTTTTACTTTTGTTGCATCATTTAAACAGAAAGAAAAAAGAGAACGACAACTATGGTTTTGACCGAAAATAACTACGAGACCAGCCGCCGCGGAAGCATCGAAGTGATATGCGGCTCGATGTTCTCGGGGAAGACCGAAGAGCTGATACGACGCTTGAAACGGGCGAAGATTGCCCGTCAGAAAGTCGAGATATTCAAACCCGCCATCGATGTGCGCTACTCCGAAGAGAATATCGTTTCGCACGACAGCACCTCGATACTCTCGACCCCGGTAGACAATTCGCACAGCATTCTGCTCATGGCTTCGGGGGTCGATGTGGTGGGCATCGACGAGGCCCAGTTTTTCGACGACGGTATCGTCGAGGTCTGCTCCGAACTGGCCAACAACGGTACACGGGTGATTGTGGCCGGTCTCGACATGGATTTCCGCCGGGTACCTTTCGGCCCCATGCCGGCCCTGCTGGCCATCGCCGACGATGTGTACAAGGTGCACGCCATCTGTGTGAAGTGTGGCCATCTGGCCAACTACTCCTATCGGTTGGTCGATAACGACAAGCGGGTGCTCCTGGGCGAGAAGAACGAGTACCAGCCCTTGTGCCGCCGTTGCTACCTGCAAGAGATACAGGAGCGTAAAGAGAAACATCACGAAGGGTAAACCGCAACCGCTCCGAGATTGTTAGATAAAAATATTGATACACAAAAATAGAGTAGCCATGACCGAACGCCAGCCATACACCTTCGACCGGGTCGTCCGTATTTTGTTCGGAGCCGTTTTTGTCGTGGGGTTGTTCTACCTCATCTATATCCTCCGCGGGGCGTTGCTCCCTTTTCTCGTGGCCTGGATTGTGGCCTATATGCTCAACCCGCTGGTCGAGTATAACAAACGGGTCTTCAAGCTGAAGGGGCGCGTGCTGGCCATTACACTCACCTTTGTCGAGGTGATTATTACCTTTGCGCTGCTGTGTGTGCTGGTGCTGCCGTCGGTTATCGACGAGATAGGCGTCATGCGCAAGCTGTTGAGCGACTACGTCTACAACTCGTCGAGCATCCCCTTCGTGCCGCAGGAGGTGCACGACTTCATCCAGCAAAATATCGACTTCAGCCAGTTGTCGAGCCTGCTCAGCCGGGAGCAGTGGCTCTCGATTATCGAGGATAGTTTCTCGGGGGCCTGGGGATTCATCACCGGTTCGGTGGGCGAGATTATCAACATCGTCAGCTGGCTCATCGTGCTGCTCTACATTGTCTTTATTCTGCTCGACTACGACAAGATATTGGTCGGGTTCCAACGGATGATTCCGCAGAAGTACCGCCCTACGGTGGTCTCGATTGTCAACGACATCGAGGTGAGCATGAACCGCTACTTCCGCGGTCAGGCCGTCGTGGCCGGGCTGGTGGGTATCCTCTTCTGCATCGGCTTCCTCATTGTGGGGTTGCCCATGGCTATCGTGCTGGGGCTCTTCATCGGGTTGCTCAACATGGTCCCTTATCTGCAGCTTGTCGGCTTCATCCCCACCATCCTGTTGTGTCTGGTTTCGGCATCGGAGACCGGCACCAACTTCTGGTTGCTCTTCGGGGCCTGTATTCTGGTCTTTATCGTGGTGCAATTGATCGAGGACATATTCATCGTGCCCCGGGTGATGGGTAAGGTTACGGGGCTGAACCCCGCCATCATCTTGCTCTCACTCTCGATTTGGGGCACGCTGCTCGGCTTTGTGGGCATGATTATCGCCCTGCCGCTCACCACGTTGTTCCTGTCGTATTACGAGCGCTATGTGATAGGTGACGAGCCGGAAACACCGCCCGAGGTGTCGGCTGGTTCGTCGGCCCCGGATGAAGAGGTGAAGCCTGAGAAAGAGTAAAAAAACTGTTCTTTAACATAAATTTGCGGAGGTATCGTTTTGTAGAATCAAAAATTAGCCTTACCTTTGCATCGCTTTTACAAAAAGCACCAAGGTTAGATTCGCTAGCTCAGCTGGTAGAGCACAACACTTTTAATGTTGGGGTCCTGGGTTCGAGCCCCAGGCGGATCACCGAAAGACGAGCGATTGACTTTCAAGTCGGTCGCTCATTCTTTTTTAAAGCTCCGGCAAAAGGTGGGGCGGAGGAGCCCCAGGGGACGGAATGAATCGACGTCAAAAGCGGATGGGGCCCTATGAAATCAAGTATACATGTTGACGCCCCAGAATCGGGAGAAAGGCTCTTTTTTGTTGTGGCATGAGCGATATTCCGGCACGAGGTGCGGCACAAAAAAAATCCCCGGGCCCTGCGGTGATGCAAGGGCCGGGGAGTGCGTGTAAATGAAGAGGGTAATCAGAATTTGTCGGCTAGGGCAGCAGCTTGCTGGCAGCCGTCGGTGTGGTCGATGTCGCCCACGTTGAGCACGCCGGGGATGAGGACTTCGCCTACCATCTCCCACTGCAGCAGGGCTGCGGTGCGTTCCATGGGGATGCGTACGCCGTCGAGTACGGTGGTGTCGTCCTCTTCGCAGCAGGCAATCAAGCCCCATTTCTTGCCGGCTACCTCTTTGCCGCCCACCACGAGCGAGAAGAGGCGGTCGATGGCTCCTTTGATCTGGGCCGGAATCGAATACCAATAGACCGGCATGGTGAATACCACGGCATCGGCCTCGAGTATGGCGGGGGCGATGTCGTTGAAATCGTCGTCGAATGAGCAGGCTTTGCCCGTTTTGTAACAGGTCATGCAGGCGTGGCAACCGCCTATCTTCAGGAAGGCGGCATCGAACCGGCGTACCGAGTGGCCCCGTTGCTCGGCTTCGTGGATAAAGGCTTCGGTCATGGCAAAGCTGTTGCCGTTTTTGCGGGGGCTGCCGGTGATGACTACTATTTTCATGGTCGTTTTTCTCCTTTCTTATTGTTGAATCGTATCGGAATTTTGGTTATAGGCTTTGGCTACACATTTCCACTCGCCATTGATTTTCAACAGCAGCAGGTAGTCGGTAAAGTCGATGCGTCCGCCCCACTTCTCTTCGAGCACGCGCACGACGGCTACCGTCTCTTCGAGGGCGACGATGTCGATGCGGGCATCGAAGTTCTCGCCGGCGCCCACGGTATCGACGTTGTGGTAGAACTGCTCGATGGAGCCATGTTCCAGTTTACCGTCCAGAAAGCCGAAGAGCACGGCCTCGTCGACAAACAACTCTTTGGCATAGCGGCTGTTGCCCTCTGCCACACTCTTGACAAACTTCATGGCAGCCGCTTCGACTGCCTTGTACTCTGCTATACTTGCTCTCATATTCAGTTGGGTTTTATGTTTGTTGCAAAGCTATGGGGTAATCCTTGTTTCTACAAGTACCGTAAAATTATTCGGGTACTGAAAATTTTTTCGGTATATCGCCATTTTGGGCAGTATGTTGTACATTTGTCTTTGTAATCAGAAAGGAGTGCGATTATGTATGAGCGTAAGATACCTGTCGATTTGGATTGTCCCTTGCGGCTGACCATGAGTCTGATCGACTCGAAGTGGAAATCGTGTATTCTGGACGAACTCCGGCATCGGGCGATGCGCCCCAGTGAACTGCACAAGGCGTTGCCCGAGGCGACTCCGCGGGTGCTCGACCTGCAGTTGAAGGAGCTGGTCGAGGATGGCCTGGTCGAAAAGACCATCTATGCCGAGTTGCCGCCGCGTTCGCAATACTCCATCACGCCGCTGGGCATGACCCTGATTCCCATCATCGACGCCATGCTCGAGTGGGGTACGAAAAACAAAGAGCTGTTTGAGCGGAAGTACGGCAAGTGAGGCCGGTGGATTTTCTGTTTGAGACGGTATGAGGCCGCGCCTTTATCCTCTTTTTACAGAAGATAGGATGCGGTTCGGCCAAGCAAATAATGCAAGCATCTTTGCTTGTCGCTCACCTTTCACTATCTTTGCACCGGCTATGGGATTAGCCTTTAACCGCCTTTATGTGCTGATGATCCCTACTTGTGATACAATAATAAAATGACATTTTATGCTGAAGACATTGCTGATTGTAGGGGCCGGCAGTTTTACCGGGGGTGCGCTGCGCTATCTTCTTTCCAAAGCGATACAAAGCTGGGGCTTTCACTCGTTCCCGGTCGGGACCTTCTGGGTAAACATTCTGGGCTGTCTGGCCATAGGTCTTTTTTACGGACTGTTTGAACGGAACAACCTGATGAGTGCGAATCTACGCCTGTTTCTTACCGTAGGACTGTGCGGCGGCTTTACCACCTTTTCGACATTTATCAATGAGAGTTTCCAGATGATCAGGGATGCCAACTTCTTTTACCTGTTTCTCTATGTGGGGTTGAGTTTGTTGGGCGGCCTTTTCATGTTGTATGTAGGGTATTCCCTTGTAAAATGGTTGTGATATGGAATTGGGAAAAAAGTATAAGGCATTGCGGGTCTATTTGAGCAATACCGATAAGGTAGATCACGCATCGGCTTATGAGACGATTGCCTACAAGGCCCGGCAATCTGGCTTGGCAGGAGCTACCGTATATAAAGGTCTCATGGGTTACGGAACCAGTAGCGAACTGACTCCGGTCAAGTTTTGGGAGTTTACCGAGAAGGTGCCGGTAGTGGTCGAGATGATCGATGAAGAGAGCAAGATCGATGCCTTTGTCGAGCAAATGGCTCCGTGGTTCGAATCGTTGCCTAAAGGCTGTTTGGTTACCTGCCAGGATGTCGAGGTTCTCTTCCTGAAAAAGGGGGACAGACCGGCCGTTCGGTAGATACACGATGCAGTTCCCGTAGCGGTCGGTGGCGCTATCTTCGCCGTGCCGGTAAAAAGGAGAAACGGGGAGGGGAGTCGAGATGAAGGAATCCCGGCTCACTCTCCCCGATTGCTGTCGGTTACAGGATGGCGTTAAACAGGTATCCCGACAAGATAATAAAAAGGGTGATGATGCCGAAGAAGATACCAATAAGTCGCCAGGTCATCACCTTTTTCAGCAGGGTGGCTTCGGGGAGCGAGAGCCCCACGACGGCCATCATGAAAGCCAGAGCGGTACCGATGGGTATGCCCTTGGCTACAAATACCTCGATGATGGGCACGATGCCGGCGGCATTGGCATACATGGGTACGGCCAGCACAACCGAGAGGGGTACGGCCCACACGTTGTCGCGCGACATGTAGTGCTCGAAAAATCCTTCGGGCACATACCCGTGCATGGCGGCCCCGATGCCTATGCCTATGACGATGTAGAGGAGTACCCCTTTCACGATGCCCCACGCTTCGCGCAGGATGGAGGGCAACCGTTTCACGAAGGGGGTCTGTTCGCGCTCCCAGGTGTTGAAGTCGGCCGAGGCGTTTTGTTGTATCTGCTTTACCCAGTCGCTCAGGTAGGGCTCCAGCTTCAACCGGCCCAGCACGAAGCCGCCAATCATGCCCAGCAGGATGCCGCTCACCACATAGACGAGGGTGATGCGCAACCCGAAGGTGCCGAGAAACATGGCCACGGCCACCTCGTTGACCAGCGGCGAGGTGATGAGGAAGGCAAAGGTGACCCCCAGAGGAATGCCTCCCTTGACAAACCCGATGAAGAGCGGTATCGACGAGCAGGAGCAGAAGGGGGTGATGGCTCCGAAAAGCGAGGCGAACAGATATTGCAACCCGTAGAGGCGGCGCGAGGTGAGGTAGTCGCGCAGCCGTTCGATGGGAAAGTAGGCGTTGACGATACCCATAATCGCACTGATGAAGAAAAGCAGGATAATAATCTTTATCGAATCGTAGAAAAAGAAGTTGAGGGAGCTGCCGAGCGGGGTGGCGGCACTCAACCCGAACAGGTCGTATACCAGCCAGTCGGCAAATTGTTGTATCATAACAGGCTAAGTTTTTTTGTTTGTAATATTACGAACATTGCGTTTAAAAATTTATCGTTCACAGGCACATCGGGGCAGTTCTTTCCCCAGAATCTCGGTCAGATAGAATCGGGAGAACCTCTCTTTTATCAGGTCGCGAGCCTGGATAAAGGCTTGCCTTATCGTCTCGGGCGACCCGGTGACTTCCGAGGGGTCCTCGATGCCGATGTGCAGCCGGTGGCGCACCTCTCCCGAGAAGGCGGGGCAACTCTCGCGGGCGTGGTCGCACACGGTGATGACATAGTCCCACGTTTCATTCAGGCAGGTTGCGACATCGGTCGGGCAGTGATGGCTTATGTCGATGCCGGTTTCGGCCATCACCTCGACGGCCTGCGGGTTGACCTGCTCGGCCGGATGGGTTCCTGCCGAGAAAACTTGCAGATTGGCATCGAACGATTGTAAAAAGCCGTGAGCCATCTGGCTGCGGCAACTGTTGCCGGTGCAGAGAATCAAGATTTTCATATCCAATTGAGTTGAGTGAGTGCATAATAGATGCCGATGGCGATGAAAATGATTGCCACCAGGCGGTTGAACCATCTTTGAAAGAGTTGCATGCGGTTGTAGAATTTGCCTATACCCGCCACGCTGTATGCCAGTATCCAGGCCGCCACGACAACCGGCAGTCCGGTAGCCAGGGCAAAGACCACGGGGAGCAGATAGCCTTCGGGCTCGATGACCGACATGGGGATGAGCATACCGAAATACAGCACCCCGCTGGTGGGACAGAAGGCCAAGGCAAAGAGCAGACCGAGCAGCAGGCTGCCCCATGCGCCTCTCAACCGTTCGCTCTTGGCCGATGGCGAGAAGCCCCACCGGGCGAGTGGGAGTTTGTCGCCTATCAGCATGAACAGACCGATGAAGATAAGCAGTGGTGCAATCAGTTGTTCGCCCCACCGACTTATCTCCTTTTCGATGAGGAAGGTATCGGCTCCGCTTCGCAGGATGGCAATGAGTATGGCCCCCAGCACCGAGTAGGCGACTATGCGCCCGACGGTGTACAGAATGCCGCTGGCAAACATGCGGTTGCGGTTGGCCATGTCTTTGCCTATAAAGCCGATAGCCGTGATGTTGGTAGCCAGCGGACAGGGGCTTACCGCCGTGAGCAGTCCCAGCAGAAAGGCGGTGATGACGGGCATCTCGCTCTGTTCGAGCAGGGTTTGCAGATATTCCATGGGGATGGGGTTATTTCAGGAGTTGGACAATCGTCTCTTTTACCTCCTGCTTGAATAGCTCCGTGTGACTGCGTGCATTCCGGAATGCAAAGAGGGTGAGGTCGTTGCGGCTTTCCTTGCCGTTGTTCCACCCGTTGATGAAGAGCGACGAGCGGCTTACCCGATAGCGGTCGGCCAGTTTTTCACCGTCGGGGGTCGAAATGTCGATGGCCCGGAATCGTACTTTTCCCTCTTTGACTTGAGCGTTAAACTGTTCGTCTATAACTTCGCGGGTGCAGCTCTCGATGGCTTTGCAGGTGACACAGCGCTGTTTGCCGTGAAAGTAGAGCACCTCGACATAGGTATCGGGTGTGGTTTGTGCCAGGCTCGCCGTCAGGTAGAGCAGGAACGAAAGGGTGAGGAGTATCGGTTTCATGGCTGCTGCGTTTATCGGGTGAGAATGCTTTTTATCTCGTCGGTCGATATTTTGCCTTTGGCTACCACCTTTCCGTCGACGACAAGAGCCGGAAGGGTCATCACGTTGTAGGCCATGATTTTTATCAAGTCCTCCTCTTTGGTGAGGGTGGCCGTCATACCCAGCTCGGCGAGGGCTTGTTCTACTCGTTCATACAATGCTTTGCACCCGGCACAGCCGGTTCCTAAAACTTTAATTTCCATAGTTGTTGTAATTATATTAGTTAAACGTAATTCGTAGAATAACGAACAATAGGTTCGAAAAAAAAACGGGGGGGGCTGTTACGGGCAGCACTTCCCCGACGAGCAGACGCACTGCTCGAAGAACTCGCCGAACAGTCGGCGGGCCTTCTCCCAGTTTTGCCGGTTGATGCAATACCGCACCTTGGGTGTCTCGACCTCGCCCTGGATGAGGCCGGCCTCCTTCAGCTCCTTCAGGTGTTGCGATACGGTGGCTTTGGCGATGGGCAGCTCTTCGTGGATGTCGCCGAAGTAGCAGGTCTCCTGCTGGGCCAGAAAGTGCAGGATGGCCACCCGGGCCGGATGCCCCAGGGCTTTGGCATACCGGGCCAACTGTTCCTGAGTGAGGGTATAGTCTCGTTTTTCGTCCATAGTCAGAATTGTTGTTCGCAAATATACGAACAATATGTTTGCCGGACAACAGGTCGCGCTCATTTTTTTCCCGATTGTATTACAAGACAAGGGCCGAGGCGTGCAGCCTGAACACGAGCCTGCGGTCGGTTGTTGTATCGTAGAGTGAATGTCCGGAGATGGTATAAAACTGTATTGTATTGAAAACAAAAAGATTGTGGAGCGCTTTGACGAAGAAAATGCACTCCTCGGCAAACTTGAAAAGAAACAATAAAAAGTTCTAAAAATAGATAGACCGGCAACTGCCGTTTTGGAGAGAGTGGTGAAATGGCCTATTTTTGCCACCCAATTCGGGGATTATTTAGAACCAATATAAATTTGGCCGGTAGATTGCTGTGGCGTATTGACCCTTAAAACGATTGATTATGAAACTGATTATGAGTGACCGACCTATTCGATTGAACATTCGAGACCATTCGGAAATAAAGTATATCGACCTCTTGTCGCTGAAGATAGCCAACTGTACAGGCTGCTTCGGATGCTGGACCCGTACGCCGGGCAAGTGTGTGATGCGCGACGATGCGACCCGGGTCTATCCCTATATTGCCGCCAGCGACCGGGTGCTCTATGTGAGCCGGGTGATTTACGGCGGATACGATACGGTGATGAAGCGCATGCTCGAGCGGGCTATCCCGGTGCAGCAGGCCTTTATCCGCATCGTCAAGGGCGAGACGCACCATGTGCAGCGGGCTGTGGTGCCCAAGCGGGCTACGATTGTGGCCTATGGCGACATCGATGCCGAGGAGCAGGCTCTCTTCCGTCGGCTGGTAGCCCGCAATGCGAGCAATATGAGCTTCGAGAGTCACGAGGTGATATTCACCTCCGAAGCCGAGTTGGAAAACTGTGTAAAAAACATTGTGGAACTATGGGACGAGTAATGATTATCAACGGCAGCCCCCGGGCTCCGAAGTCGAATTCGAAGCGATATGCCGAACTTTTTATGAAATACTGCTCGGCCGAGACGGTCTATTTCAACCTGACCAGACGCAATCATCGCGAGTTGTGCGAGCAGATGGCGGGGTATACCGATGTGCTCTTTGTCTTCCCCCTCTATGCCGATGCCCTGCCGGTGGGGTTCCTCGAGTTTCTGAAGGTGCTGGAGAGCTGTCCACCCGCACGTAAGCCGGTGGTCTCCATCCTGATTAACTGTGGTTTTCTGGAGTATACCCAGAACGAGATTGCCATAGAGATGATGCGCCTCTACTGCCGGAAGAACGGCTATCGGCTGGGGTCTATTCTGGAGTTGGGCAGCGGCGAGGCCATTCTGGGTACACCCTTCAAGTATGTAGCCGTACGGGCCATCAAGCGGCTGGCACGGTCGGTAGCCCGGGGGGAATACCGCACGATACAGGCCACCATGCCGCTGAGCAAGCGGTTGTTTATATGGGCCTCGACGTACTATTGGACCGCGTTCGGCCGCAAGTTCGGCGTGTCGAAGAGCCAGATGCAGACGATGCAAATCGAGGACGGGCGGTTGCCCCACACGCCTCCGACGGGAGAGTGAGGCGCTGGCCCGGCTGCCGGCCCGGCCGATATGCAAGGGGCGGGGTGGTGATTTTTATTCCCGCTCTCTTGTATCACCTGTGGGGGAAATTGCTATCTTTGCACCCCGAAACAGAAAGGAATAGATTATGAATACTTTACCCGAAGATCCGATGATCTTGTTTTCGTTTATCAACACCAAGTTGCGCGACAACTATGCCTCGCTCGATGCGCTGTGCGACGACATGCACATCAGCAAGGCCGACCTGGTGGCCAAGTTGGGCAGTGCGGGTTTTGAATACAACCCCAGCCAGAACAAGTTTTGGTAACCGGTCGCACCGGCTCTTGCCCTCCCCGCAGGGAGAGTTTTGTGCCGTGGCCGGTTTGTGACTCTCTTTTGATTTCAGCCCGAGACCCGGAGCTGAATTTTTTTTGCCTGTTCAGAACTTGAAGCTGATGCTCCCGTAAGGCATGCAGTTGTAGGGCCAGTGCACGGAGTAGAAGTCGAGCAACTCCTCTTCGGGCGGGTTGCCCACGATGTTGTAGAGTCCTACGCGAAGCAGCAGCAATTTGTCGTCCCCGAAATTTTTCTTGAACGAATAGCCGGCGTCTACCCGGTAGTTGAGCGGAGCCCGCCGGGTGTGGAACTGCTCGATGGGGAAGGGGTCGAAAGTTGTCTCGTCGATTTCGAGTATCTTGCCCGACCTCAACAGTCCGCCCAACGAGAAGGAGGAGCTGCTGTTGAGGTTGTAGGTGACGGCTCCGCTCAATTGGTGGGGGATGTCGTAGAGCGAGGGTATTTTCCCGTTGGCCTTCAGTTCGTCGAACCACTCGCGGCTGCGGGCATAGGTGTAGGAGAGTTGCAGCAACCAGTGCCGCCAGTAGTTGTAGAAATAACATTTGATGCCGTAGCTGTCGCCGTTGCCGGTCATGATGTAGTTGCCCCACTCGGTATCTTCGACAAAGGTCTCGGGGCGCAGGGCCACGATGTTGCGGCGGGTCTTGTAGTAGGCCGACAGCTCAAGGGCGCCGTTGCGCAGGTTGTGTTTCCACCCCGCCTCGTAGTGTTCCGACGAGCGTGGTTTGTACGACTCGATGCTGGGCATCCGGAAGTCGGTGGGCATGTAGAAGGTGTTGAACCGCAGGTAGTGGTAAAACTGCTCCATGCGCGAGAAGTTGAGATAGAACAGGTCGTTGGTCCACGGCGAGTATTTGAGCGAGAAGCGGGGCTGGATGCTGTAATAGTCGCGGTGCTTCTCGGGCCGATAGCCAATGAAATGGACTCCCACCTGGGTGAATAGTTGCGAAGTGATGCGGATGAGGTTGTCGTAGAAAATCGAGAATTGGTCGATGGGCTCGTGGCGCACACGTACCGTGTCGCCCAGGATGGCCAGGTCGTAGACCTCGTGGGCATATTTGGCTCCCCAGCGGGTGGTGTAGATGTTGTCGTAGCTGTATGTGAACTCGGTCGATACGTTCATCGACTTGATGCCGCTGTGAATGTAGCTGCGTGTCGCAGTTTCGAAACCCAGTATTCCGGCATGCGCCACATTTTCGTGTGAGGTGTAGAAGAGCGAGGTGGTGTTGCTCAATTTCCCTTTCGAAAAGTTGTAGGCGAGCTGGTAGATTTGGTTGTTCCAGCGCATGGCCGTAATCTTCTCTTTGGGGCCGACGGGCATGCGGTAGATGTCTTGCGCATGGTAAGCCAGAGCCTTGAGCGAGCTCGACGGCGAGATGTCGTACGACAACTTGGCGTTGAAGTCGAGCGTCGAGTGGTTGAGGCGGTCCTCTTCGGAGAAAAACTCGTCGAGCAGGTCGAGCCAACTGCGCCGGGCACTCACCAGGTAGGAGAGTTTGTTTTTGAGTATGGGGCCCTCGAGCATGATCGAGGCGGCCGGCATGTCGAGCGAGAGGGTGCGCATGTGCTCCTGCTTGTTGCCGTCCTTGAGGTTTATTTCGGTAATCGACGAGAGCTTCCCCTCGAGTTTGGTGGGGAAGAACCCTTTGTGAAAGACGATATTCTTCACGGCGTCGCCGTTGAATACGGGCAGCATCAGGTTGAGGTGCCCCGGGTGGTATACGGGCACGCCGTCGAGCAGGAGCTGGTTCTCGTCGTATCCGCCTCCGTCGACCAGAAAGTTGTTGCCGGTGGGTATGCCGGTCACGCCCGGCAGAATCCAGATTTGCGAAAAGAGGTCGTTGCTGTTGAACGAGAGCATGCTCGAAGGAGCCAGTTCGTCGAGCGAGTTGCTCAGTTTGCGCGAATTCACAGTGACCTCTTCGATTTCGAAGAGCTGGGCATTGAGTTGGGGTTGCAAGGTCAGGTCGCGGTCGACGACAATCGTCTGTTCATAAGGCTCGTATCCCATGCAGGTGATGCAGAGTCGGTAACTCCCTTCGGGCAACGGCAGTCTGAATCGGCCGTTTTCGTCGGAGAGGGTGTACTGTTTCCGTTCGTTTTCGTCGTAAAGCGAGACGATGGCTCCGTAGAGCTTTTCGCTGCTTCCCTCTTCGCTGATGGTACCCGAGAGGGTGAAGAACTTCTCTTCGCCTATTTGTATGAACAGTTTGCGGGGTGAAATCTCGATGGTCTTGAAGCGGTAGTCCCGCAGGAGCTCTTTCAGCAGTTTCCCCACGGTGGTGACACCTGCCGTTTTGAAGGTGCACACCCGGTCGAGGTCGATCGACGAGGGGTTGTACGAGAGGGTGATGTCGCACTGCTGCTCGATTTGCTCGAACCATTGTAACACAGAAGCAGAAGAGGCGGAGACTGATATCCGCTCTTCTGCTATCGCAACGGGTCTTTTTGTAATTTCACCTAACGATGAATGAACCCAAAGTAGTGCTATTATAGAGAATAAGAATTGTAACTTACTCATAATAAAGTTTGTAGTGTCGCCCCTTTTCCAGGGTGTCGCATTGGCAGCCGCACACGAAAGCCAGTTCGGCCGCTATGCTCTCACGCTCGCTCACGTTGATTTTGGTGGTGACCGTGTTTCGGTCGAGCCCTTTACCGAGCTCTATTTTTACACCGGTCTGTTTTTCCACCTCCTGGACCACCGTGGCGATGGGACTGTTTTTGAAAACCAGTACCGAGTCGCCCCTCCCGAAGAAGGAGGCGGGGTCTTCGATTGTACCCAGCGTCATCTGGTCGTCGGCGATTTCGACCTTTTCGTTGGCTTCCAGAATGACGTTGTTGTATGAGGTAGAGACCTTCACCCGTCCGCTCTCGACAAACACGCCCGACTTGTTGTCGTGAGCGGCATCGACGAGAAACGAAGTCCCCAGGACTTCGACCGTCATCTGTCCGGTAGAGATTTTGAAGGGGGCGTTGTCACGGTTTTTTACATGAAAGAACGCTTTCCCGGTGAGTTCTACCTGACGGGCGGTCCCGTCGTCGGCATATCGGAATGCCAGAGTTGCATGGGGATAGAGGATAACCTCCGACCCATCGGGCAAAAGAACGTTTTCGGTTTGGGTTATATCGGCGTAGCGTACGGTTTGGGTGTCGGTCTCGTGAGAGAGTATCATCCAGGTAGTTATCAGTATGAGGGCAATGGCTGCGGCAGCGGAGTAGAACCAGGCTTTGTGCGAGAAGCGACCGATTTTCAGGGAGTGCTCCTTGAGTTGGGGTTCGACTTTGGCCCAGGCTTTTTCGGTGTCGACCTTGAACGAGGTGTCGCTGAAGATAGGCATCTCGATAAGCCGTTGCAATCGTTGGCTCTCTTCGGGATATGCAGCTTTCCATTGATCCAGTTTGGCCTGCTGGGCGGCGGTGAGCCGTTCGTGAGCGAAGTGTTTGGCCAACAGTTCGTCTATGTCGTCGTGATTTCCCATTTTACATGCAGTTTAAGAAGATTGATAAAACGATTGAGATAAGGGCCATGCGCAAGGCGTTGTTTTCGGCCACATAGGTGCGCAGGAGTCGGATAGCCCGGGTCATCTGATTCTCTATGGTTTTCTCCGAAAGGTTCAGTTTCTCGGCAATCTCGCGGTATTTCATACCTTTGAGTTTGGCCAGTAAAAAGACCTCTTTGCATTTAGGAGGTAACGATGCGAGTGCTACTTGCAGGAGATTGTCGGGCGATTTCGCTTCGTCGGCGTCATCATAGATTTCATCAGGCGTGTCGATGGCGGCAGTGGGATAGTCGTCGATCGAAACGAAGGCGCCCTGTTTCTTGCGCAGGAAAGAGATGCAGTTGTTTCGAATAGCAGTGGTCATGTAGGCGGCAAACTCTTTCTCGGGCAAGGTATCTTTCCCTTTGTCCCAGACATTGATGAAGAGTTCTTGCACAATGTCTTCCGAGTCGTCTCGGTCCAGCACATATCCATAGGCTATATGGCATAGCCGAGGATAGTGTTTCTGGAACAGGGACTTGAAGGTTTCTTTTCTGGTCTCTCGCATGGGTAGCACTCGCAGGTTATGGGGTGATTAGAATCTCAAGCTTACGCCGGCGGTCACAAAGCCTTTGTATCCGAGGCCGGCTTCGAGGAATCCACCGATGCGTTGGTTGCCAACTCGCAGGGCGATGGGGTTTACCTGGTAGGCAAAGGTGGTAGAGAGGTCGCTCTTCTTGGCGTTGCTGGTAGCCGTCTGGTTCAGGCTCTTTTCGGTATGGTTCACCAGATTTACACCGGCGGCAGCACCACCGTAGAGTTCAACGACACCGCGTTTGAAGTATACAAATTCGACCGTGGGCAACAGCATGAAGTTCAGGTCTTTCTCTTTCAGTGAGGGAGCCGTTTCGCCAATCAGGGTCAGCTTGCTGGTCGATTGAACGAATCCCAGGTCGGCACCTACTCTGAATTGGGCAATCGAGTATCTGTAACCCAGACTGTATACCAGGCTCGATTTTTCGTCGCTGCGCTTGCTGCCTGTTACGGCGTCGCTCAAGCCCATGCCAAAGACGTTTGCAAGTCCGAGTGTGAGTCCGTCGCTGGCCGAGAGGCGTATTTCGTGGCGGTTCATAGACTGGGTGTTATGGGTGGTTTCTTGTCCTTTTGCTACGTTGCTGCTTACGGCTGCGCACAAAAGTAATGCAATAAATTTGAGTTTCATAATTTGTTAATTTTTTTCGTTGTGTAAATAGTGAGCCGTTTTTTCTCTCCGCGTTCATGCGTGGTGAGAAGCCGGCTGCTTTGCTTTCCCTTGTGGGTCACTTAGCTATGTGATTTTGACCTTATAACGCCGGAGTTTGAAAATCCCCCTACCTGTGCTGAAAAAAATTTTCATAATTTTTCGTATCTATCTTATTATCAGCAAAATAAAATTTTCGGAATTATCGTTCCGGTTTTATCGCCTTTCGTAATATTCGAGGCGATTGTCCGGGGCATTGGGTTGCTTTGTCTGTTGACAGGGAGATTACAGAGATATTAAATTTTCGTTTCCTTTCGATTTCTGATTTTTTAATTTGCTTTTTGTTTCGAAATTTTTCCCTTTGAAAACCGTGGAGAAGAATAAAATTTGTATATTTGTCGATGTTGTAAACCATACCGATGATAATTATATGAAGAGGATAGATTTTCCCCGATTGAGTCGGCTGCGTGAAACCTGGGTAATACTCGCCGTGAGTGTAGTCTCAGTGTTGTCGGCTCAAACCTATCGGCCCATTTCGACCTGGCCCGCCGAGACGAATGAACGCATAGAGGAGTTTCTGCAAACGACTCTCTCGATTACCGACCGCAAGGTTGCCGTCTTCGATTGCGATGGTACCGTATTCGGGCAAGCCCCCTACTATCTGGCCGACGAGGCTCTCTATGCCTATGCCCAGACGCATTACCGGGAGCGCACCGACCGGTTGGCCCGGCAGAAGATGGCGATTATCGACCGCATGGTGAAGGATGGCAACAACGTGGGCAAACCCTATGTCGAGGATCGGGTCCATTTCTTCGCCGGCATGACTCCCGAGGAGATTGCGACAATCGGTTACGACTGCTACATGCGCTCTTATAAGGGGAAAATGTATCCCGAGATGAAGGCCTTGATTGCCAATCTGAAGGAGTTTGGCTTTGAAGTATGGATTCTTACCGCCTCGCCCGAGTTCCTCTATCAGCGCTTTGTGGCCGACGAGTTGGGTATCCCCGTGACGCATGTACTGGGCGTGAAGGGGGTGGTGAAGAACGGTGTGATGAGCGACGAGATTATCATGCCCATACCTCAGGACGACGGTAAGGCACAGGTGATACCTACCTACATCAAGGCGGTGCCCCTCATTGTGGGGGGGAACAGTCGGGGCGATATGGACATGCTCAACGAATCGCGGGGATTGAAGATTGTCGTCAACCCCGACGATGTAACCGTGCGGGGCGAAGCCGACGGTCCCATGAACGGCCACACCGTGAAGTCGTATTGGGAGAAGGAGGGGGCCCTTATCGTCCGTTGCAACGATGTGCGCGATACGCAGGTCGATTTCAAGACGGCTCTCTTCGAGATAAGGACCAATGCCGAGAATATGAAACCTTGAACAAGTTATAAACCCAATAAAAACGTGAGATAACTATGAAATCGAAACTCTTTATGGCGGCTGCCCTGTTGCTGGCAATATCGCAGAGTGTCTGTGCCCAATACACCACCCATGCCGTAGCGCATCGGGGGTACTGGAAATGCGAAGGCTCGGCCGAAAATTCGCTCACCTCGTTGCAAAAATCTCATGAGGCCGGTTGCTGGGGGTCGGAGCTGGATATTTGGCTCACGGCCGACGGCAGGCTGGTGGTCAATCACGATGCCCATACACTCGACGGGCTGGAGATCGAGAAGAGCAATTTCGACCGGCTCACCCGGTCGAAACTGAAAAACGGCGAGAATCTGCCTTCGCTCGAGGCTTACCTCGATGCCGGCAAGAAACTGGCTCCCATGATTCTGGTGCTGGAGCTGAAAACCCAGTCGACTCCCGAGCGCAATATCGAACTGGCCCGGAAGGTGGTCGATATGGTGAAGGCCAAGAAGATGGAGGCGCAGGTGGAGTATATTGCCTTCAGTAATCTGGTGGGGACCGAACTGATAAAGCTGGCGCCCGAGGCCAAGGTGGCCTATCTCAACGGCGACAAGACCCCGGCCGAACTCAAGGAGTTGGGCTATACCGGCCTCGACTATGCCTATAAGGTTTTGAAAGCCAATCCGCAATGGATCGACGAGGCACACCTCCTGGGCCTCACCGTGAATGTGTGGACGGTCAACAAGGCCGAAGACCTGCAATACTTCATCGACCACAAGGCCGACTATATCACCACCAACGAGCCGGTGCTGCTGTTGGAGATGCTGAAGAAATAAGATACGACTGAACTTTAAATAGGCGATTAGACTATTTCTCACAAGGGGCTGTATCCGTGACATCCGGGTACAGCCCCCGGTTTATTCGGGGGCCGGTAGCCGTTTGTAGCGGAAGGCACACTCTACCCGGGGCGACAGCTTGCGCAACTTGAGAAAGGTGTCGGTCGATACACCGTATCCCCGGCATATCGAGCGAATCGACTCGCCTCGGGCCAGCCGCTCGATAATATCGGGCTCGTGGTCGATGAGGAGACGCAATTTGGTGATGCTCCCCTTGCGGCGGCCCAAGATTACCCCTTCGGCCTTGCGCAGGGCCAGCGCCTCTTTGGTTCGCATAGAGATGAGGTTACGTTCGATTTCGGCCACAAGGCCAAAGGCAAAGCAGAGCACCTTGCTGTTGATGGTGTTGTCGAAGGCATAGCCGTCTTTGGTCGAGTAGATGGTGATTTGCTTCTCGAGGCATCGGCCCATGATGGCCATGATTTCGGTGAGGGTACGGCTCAATCGCGAGATTTCGGTTACGATAAGGGTGTCGCCCGGTTTCAACTGTCTGATTACCCTTCCGAGTTTTCGCTCTCGTTGGTCTTTCTTTCCACTTACAATCTCGGTTACCCACCGGTCGATGTTCATGTCGCGAGAGCGGGCAAAACGTCTGATTTCGTCGGCCTGGTTGTCGAGGTGCTGTCTGCTGGTGCTGATTCTTAAATATGCAATTACCATACTGTATTGTTTTTTGTCGGAGGATAAAGGTATGGTATTTCCGCGAGGGTGAGAAAATGAGACTGCCCCGAAGATGGCGGGCTCGATGAGGTCGGCGGGTGGGTATAAAAAAGAGGCCGACCCAAAAGAGATTTTGGGCGGTCTCTTTGTTTTATTATAGAAAAAGATGACCACATTACTTTTTACCGGAGCAGGAAGTCTCCGGGAAGGGCTGGTTTACTAATACCTCTGATTTTCGTCTTTCATGTTTTTGGGCTATGCCATTCCCAATGACGGAGAGTTGTCAGACACACCCAAGAGTCCGTCGCGGACATGCGCCGCATATTTTCTGAGGTTATGGGCGAGGGCGACAAGGCCGAACTCGACATTGACCTTTCCGGCTGACTTGAGACGGAACCTCTTGAAGCCGTGATTGAACTTGATGTCACCGAATACGGCTTCCGGCTCGATCGGACGTCTGCTCCTGTGCATCAGGCCTCTCTCTCCGGTCAGCAGTTCCCGTGCCTTCCTTTTGAATGCGTTCGCAGTGTGGTTCACTTCAATGGTACGCCTGCCGGACTTCCCCTTGTAGCACATTCCACGCAGCGGACAGCCGGCGCAGTTCTTTGCCCGGTATACTGCCACGGATGACCTGTATCCCAGGTCGGAGACAGTGCTCCATGTCCCGGCCCGCTCCAGACGCTGCCCCATCGGGCACACATAGAAGTCTTTCTCCTCATTGTAGTACATGTTCTGTACCAAGAAGGCGTTGTCCCGGTATTTCCGCTTCATCTCCGCATGGAACATGGTGTATTTCACATACGCGTCAATCCCCTCTCCATCCATGTACGCGTAGTTCTGCTCGTTGCCATAGCCCGAGTCCGCGACTATCTCTTCGCTCTGCCGGCCGTATCTTTCCCTGAACGACTTCAGGAACGGTATCATAGTGCCCCAGTCCGTCGGCCTCCGGTAGATTCCGTAGTTCGTGATGAACTGGTTCTCCGTCGCTATCTGGACATTGTATCCCGGCTTGGTCTGACCGTTGCGCATCGCGTCCTCCTTCATACGCATGAACGTCGCGTCCTTGTCCGTCTTGCTGTAGCTGTTCCTTTCCCCCAAGGTCTCCAGATGATGCTTGTAGGATTCTAGCTTCGGAAGGGACTCGTCCTTCACCTTCTCTACGGACTTCCTCAGCTTTCTGTCGCTGATACCCTGCTCGTCCATCCTGCGCAGTATCCTTTCCGTACGCTCGGCCAGATCCGTCACACCGGACTCCTCCGAAGCACATTCCCTGTTCTCTTCGGAGAGGACCGACTCCGCCGTCTTGAGTACGGCATCCACTTTCGCCTCCAGTTTCTCCTTGTTCTTCTCGACACTCCTTTTCCATACGAAAGTGTACCTGTTCGCCACAGACTCTATCTTCGTCCCGTCGATGTACTGCACTTTCAGCGACACGAGCCCCTCTGCATTCAGAAGCAGGACAACCTGCCTGAACAGCCCGTCAAACCGCCCGTCCGCCAGACGCCCGCTCCTGAACCGGTTGATTGTTCTGAAGTCCGGCCGCGACATCCCTGAAAGCCACATGTAGTTCACGTTCTCCTGCAGAAGACGCTCCATACGGCGGCCGGAATAAACATTGCACAGGTAGGAGTAGACTATCACTTTCAGAAGCATGCGGGGATGGAAACTGCTCGTCCCTCCGCCCTTGTAGGTCGATTCTACAGAAGATATGTCCAGCCTGTCTATCACTGCGTTCACGATCCGCACCGGATGGTTCTTTGGGACGAGTTCTCCCAATGTCGGCGGAAAAAGCAGACTTTCGTTCTGATTGTAATCTTTATACACTATCTTTGCGCTCATGGTAAATGCTTGACTTTATTTTTAATTCTCACTTTAAATATAGCAATTATTTACCATAAAAACAACGGTTATTTCTTTGAAAACAAAGAGATAACCGTTAATTTTTTCTCCCCTCCACACTCACTCTCACGCATTCATTCTCTCATTGTGACCATCTGGCGTAATCCAAACAAAAAAGGATGACCCTTTAAAGTCTTTGACTTTTGGGTCACCCTCGTGTATGATGATCGATTGCTGTATTCGATTAGAATACCACTACTTTCTGGTGACCGATTACGTAGATGCCGGCAGGCAGTTCTACGACGTTGGTACCTTCGACGAGTTCGATTTGACGAACTTGCGCGCCGGTGAGGGCATAGATGGCAACGTGGGCAGCCTCGGCCGTTTCGATGGTTACCTGACCCTTACCGTTGATGATCTTCATGCCGTTGGCTTCTACCGTTTCGATACCCGAAGCTACACCCTCTTTGATGCTGAGGTCGGTGATGGTCCAGCGGGCAGCACCTTCGGCCTCGGAGCAGGTGTATTTGAAAGCGAAGCGGATAGGAGCGGTGAGGTTCTTCAGCTCGATGTCGCCCGAGGGGGTAGTCTCTTGCGACGAAGCCCAAGTGGCCATGTCGGTAATTTCGGTCCAGGTAGCCTCGGCGGGTTGCGTCATGGTGCTGGGGTCGAAATTGCTTGAGTAGAAGAGTTGGGCGGCAGGACCCGTGAAAGACACTTCGCTACCGAAGGAGAGCACGATGCTGGAAGCACTTACGGCCGGAGAAACGAGGTAAGTCTCGCCGTCGCCCTTGTTAAAGCCGTTGGCTTGTGCACCGTAAGAGGTCGAACCCCATTCGGTCGTACCGTAGGTAACATAGGTGAGCCATTCGCCCAGACCCGATTTGAAGTCTGTCGAGTAGGGCAGCGAAACCGATGCAGCCCGTACCGTCAAGGTGTATTGAGCGGCACCCTCTTCGTAGGTGTCATTGCCCTCGGTGGTAGCTTTGATAATCGTGGTACCCGGGCCAACTACCGTTACGATACCTTCGGTGCTGATGGTGGCCACCTCCTGGTTGCTGCTGCTGTAGGTGATGGGGCGCTCGGGAGTAGCCGTGGCGGCACTGTTGTAGGTAAAGCTCTCGGTGAAGAATACCTCTTTGTCGCCGCTAACTTCGTTGAAGGCTACCGTTACGGCTTGTTTGCCGCTGTCGAGTTTGTAGAGGGTGAGGTTTTTCTGGCTGCCGGTGTAGCAGGCAAAACGGGGAGAATTGGTATTGTATTGGAGCAGACGGTTCGTTACGGAACCGTTTGCGCAAGTGAAGAGGCCATCGGCAAACGTGAATGTCCAATCGCAGTTCTCTTCGGTGTATGCTTCGTAGATGTATGCGTTGTTGCCGCTACCTCTGTAACCTACGAAAATATTGTCGCCATTGCTGATCGACATGCTACCGTTGGCTTGTGTGGTGATGTCCCAGATAATCGATTGGTCGTCGGTTACGATTTTACCGTCGGTAAGGTCAACGTCGGTATACATGAAGTAGCTCTTCTCGTTGGTGGTGTTCATGGCTTTTACCGAGGTAGCATCGTCACTATCCTGGTATACGATGATGTACTTGCCATCGGTTACGGCACCGCTGGTCACTTTGGCAAAGGTCTTGATCATAGCCGGGTCAACAACAGTCAAGGTATATTCTACGAAAGAGGCTTCGTAGGTAGCCGTTTCGGCTACTTCGGCCTTGATGGTAGTCGTACCGCCGGCCACCAGTGTAACGAGACCGTTTTGAGCAATCGTGGCCACTTCCTGGTTGCTGCTGCTATACACGATGGTAGCGTCGGAAGCCGTAGTGGCCACACTGCTGTAGCTGCCTTCGGAGAGTTGTTTGGTTACATCGCCCGTGATGCCGGAAAAGGCCAGGTTGGGATTCGATTTACCCGATTCTTCCAGCTTGTAGAGAGTCAAATCGGGCATGGTGTTCTTGTAGCAAGCAAAATATTTGTTCGAGGAATTATATTCCAATGAACGATCGGATCGTTCAACATTGGTTGCCCGGAACAAATCATCAACTATGCTGAAGGTAAATTCGCATTTTCCGGCTGTAAAGCTATCATTTAACGAGGCTGCATTTGAGTTTCCTCCATTTCCGACATAGAGGTCTCCGTTGCTGATGCTCTTCCCGTTTTCGGTTGTCTTTATTTCCCAAACAATCGAGGCATCGGGATTGAGAATGCTGTTGTCGGTAACTGTAATTTCAGTAGCGGCAATACGAGTTCCGGACATGGCATTCTTCATGGCAAATGTTGTACCATAGGCAATCACATACTTGCCATCGGTCAGTTCGTCGAGCGTGGAGATTTGGGTATAGGTGTCGGCCCAACCTGCATTAACTCCACACAACATAGCTATTAACAAGATAGCTGTGCGTAAAAAGTAGTTTTTCTTCATAGATATAATATTTAGAGTTCTTGTATTCTATATGTTTTGTTTTAGAGCTTTTTATTAAGGGCTAAACAAAAATATAAAATTGCTCTCGAAAGAAAAAGGTTTTTTGTGAGAAACTTTCCTTTTTTAATGAAAATGTCATATTGCCCTTCGGGTTCGCCCGCTTTTTATTTATTTTGCAGCATCTATTGACTCCAATACATAGCATAATGAAAAAAGAGACGATAAAGAAACCGGTGAAGATTTTGTTTGTATGTCTGGGGAATATCTGCCGGTCGCCGGCGGCCGAGGGGGTGTTTCTGCACCTGGCGCGCGAGCGTGGGGTGACCGATTGTTTCGAGGTCGATTCGGCCGGGACTTACGGTGGTCATGCGGGCGATTTGCCCGACCCTCGCATGCGGGCACATGCCGCCCGTCGCGGGTATCTGCTGGAGCATCGCAGCCGTCCGGTGCAGCCCGACGATTTCGACCGCTTCGACCTGATTCTGGGCATGGACGACTACAACATCGACACCCTCCGCTCGATGGCCGATACACCCGAGCAGACGGCCAAGGTGCAGCGCATGACCGACTATTGCCGACACTATCCGGTAGACTGTATCCCCGACCCCTATTACGGTGGGGCCGATGGCTTTGAAAATGTGCTGAATATCCTCGAGGATGCCTGCGAGGGGCTTATCGATTCGCTCACCGAGGCGTAACGAGTCGGGCATGGTCTGTGCATCCTCTCCTCTTGGCAGGCGGGGCGATGGCTTTTGCCGGTAGCGTCAGGCTTCGATACCGAAAAGGTCTTTCAGGATGAGACGGGTAGCGCCCGTGTGCGACGAGATGTAGTGGCCGGCGTTGTGGCTGGCTGTGGCCAGGGCTTCGGGGTTGTCGAGCAGACGGTCGGCCGTGGTGTCGAACTCCTCGCTCGAGGCGATGGCGAATCCGCCACCGCAGGCTATCAGTTCGTGAGCCTCCTTGAACCGCTGGTGATTGGGCCCGAAGATGACGGGCAGGTCGTAGACGGCCGCCTCGGCAATGTTGTGGATGCCGGCACCGAACCCGCCGCCCACGTAGGCCAGCGTGCCGTAGCGGTAGATCGACGAGAGCAGCCCGAAGCAGTCGACAATGAGGCAGTCGCACGCGGTCACCTCGGCCTCGGTTGCCCGCGTGTAGCGCAGGGCGGGGCGTTTCAGCAGGCTCTCGATAAAGAGCAGGTGCGACTCGTGAATCTCGTGCGGAGCCAGTATGAGCTTGATGTCGTCGCGACGGTTGAAGTAGTCGATGAGGAACTCCTCGTCCTTGGGCCACGAACTGCCGGCGATGAGTACCTTTTTGCCCTGGGCGAAGCGCTCGATGAGGGGCAGCTCCTTGGCCGAGCGCCGTATGTCGCTCACGCGGTCGAAGCGGGTATCGCCCACGACCGATACGTTGGTGATGCCGATGCCGGCGAGCAGTTGGCGCGACTGTTCATTCTGGATATAGAGGTGGGTAAAGTTGCGCAGGATACGGCGGAAGTAGCCGCCGTAGAAGCGGAAGAATATCTGGTTGGGGCGGAAGATGGCCGAGATGATGTAGGTGGGAATCTCCCGACGTTTGAGTTCGTTGAGGTAGTTGGCCCAAAATTCGTATTTGATGAATATGGCTTCGGTGGGGCGGGTGAGGTCGAGAAAACGCTTCACGTTGCCCGGCAGGTCGAAGGGGAGGTAGCACACCAGGTCGGCCCCCTCGTAGTTCTTGCGCACCTCGTATCCCGAGGGGGAGAAGAAGGTGAGCAGGATGCGGGTCTCGGGGCGCGCCTTGCGGATGGCCTCGATGAGCGGGCGGCCTTGCTCAAACTCGCCCAGCGACGAGGCGTGTATCCACAGGTATCCGCCCTGCGGGTCGGCCTTGCGGGAGAGGTAGTCGAAGATACCCTTCTGCCCCTGCGTCAGTTTGCGGGCCTTGGCGTTGCGCATGCCGGCCAGAGCGACCAGTTGTTTGTAGCAATATATTCCAAAATTATAGATACATTTCATAGCCAACCAAAAATTCTCTTGTCGGGTTTACAAGATGTTTTTCAGATATTCTCGTTTCTTTGTCTGCCCCCGGTCTTTCCAGGCCTGGTCGTCGAGATAGAACCGCACGATGAGCTGTTGTTGCAGGTCGCAGTGCCCCGGTGTGTAGTGTACGTTGATCGAGGCCATGCAGTTGAGGTAGCTCTTGCGGAAGATATAGGTATATACGTCGGTGCGGTTGTAGGTCGGTGACTGGTAGAAGGGGTCGCCCTGGTTGAGCTGTGCGCCCAACTGGGGATAGAACGGCATTTGCGCGCCCCCCTTGTAGAAGGTGTTGCGCAGCCCCAGGAACCGCCACTCGGCCAACAGGTCGATGAGGATGCCTTGCGGGTGGTGCCAGGTGCCCACGTTGCGCAGCCGCTCGAGGCTGACGTGGTAGCCCACCTTGAGGGTGAGCGTGTCGAGCGGGGTGCAGGGGGTGAGGTCCAGACCCACGTAGGGGCTGGCGATGAGGTCGTCGGTCACGGTGTAGCGGTCGTCCGAGTTTCGGGGGCGTGCCAGGTGGTTCATCACCAGATGCCCGCCTGCGAAGAGGTAGGGCAGGGGTTGCCACCGTCCGTTGAAGACCACCATGAAGGCCTCGCGTTTCACCTCGGTCTGTACCTGCCGCCAGTCGGCATAGAGCTCGGCAAAGCCCTTGGGGTGCACATACTGGAACAGGGCACCCGCGATGTTGGGGCGGAAGTAGGTGAGTGAATCGTATTGCAGGATGGCCGGTACGTTCTCGAGCAGTTGGGTGCGGGGAAACATACCCATCGACATGCGGAACCTCGACGACTGGTACCGGTAGTAGGCCGTGGGGTGTATGCGGGCATGGTCGGTAGAGCCGTCGATGGGCTGTACCCACGAGGCGCCGGCCATGATGGAGCTGTTGCCCATACGCAAGCCTATCTCGGGCGAGAGCCGCGTGCCGAAGAAGGTTTGCGACTCGACCTTGGAGTAGCTGTACTCCCGGTTGTCGAAGAAGGCGGTCATGTCGACACTCCACGCCACCTCCTGCGCCCGGGCGGGGAGCAGGGCGGCCACGAGGGCGACGAGCAGTAGCGTATGTGTGCAGCGACGATTCATCAACCCAGGTATTCGATGGCTCTCTCGATGCGTTTGATAGTCTCTTCCTTGCCCATGATTTCGGTGATGTCGAACATGTGGGGGCCTTTGCATTCACCTACTACGGCCAACCGGAAGGCGTTCATCACGTTGCCCAGGTGGTAGCCGTTGCGCTCGATCCAGTCGAGGACCACTTTCTCGGCATGAGCCGACGAGAGGTCGTCGAGGTTGCGCAGTATCTCGATGAGCTCGCGCATGATGGCGGGAGTATCCTCTTTCCAGCGTTTCTTCACCGATTTCTCTTCGTAGCTGGTGGGAGCGACAAAGAAGAAGGCGGCCTGGTCCCACAGCTCCTTGACGAAACTTACACGGCCCTTGACCAGTCCGATGATGCGGGCCACGGTAGCGGGGTCGGCTTCGATGCCTTTCTCTTTGAGGATGGGCATGAAGAGGGTCGTGAGCTCTTCGTTGCTCTTCTCCTGGATGTATTTGTGGTTGAACCATTTGCCTTTTTCGTAGTCGAATTTGGCGCCGCTCTTGCTGCACTTCTCGAGCGAGAAGAGTTGGATGAGCTCGTCCATCGACAGGATTTCCTGGTCGTTGCCGGGGTTCCAGCCCAGCAGGGCGAGGAAGTTTACGACAGCCTCGGGCAGGTATCCGGCCTCGCGGTAGCCCGACGAAACCTCGCCCGTCTTGGGATCGTGCCACTCGAGCGGGAATACGGGGAATCCCAGGCGGTCGCCGTCGCGTTTGCTCAGTTTGCCCTTCCCGTCGGGTTTCAGCAACAGCGGCAGGTGGGCAAAGCGGGGCATGGTATCTTCCCAGCCGAAGGCGCGGTAGAGCAGTACATGCAGCGGGGCCGAGGGCAACCACTCTTCGCCGCGGATGACGTGCGAGACGAGCATCAGGTGGTCGTCGACGATGTTGGCCAGGTGGTAGGTGGGCAGGTTGTCGGCCGACTTGTAGAGCACCTTGTCGTCGAGAATCGACGAGTTGATGGTCACCTTGCCGCGGATGAGGTCATCGACTACCACGTCTTCGCCCGGTTCAATCTTGAACCGCACCACGTACTGGGTGCCTTCGGCAATGAGCCGGTCGACCTCCTCTTTGCTCATCGTGAGCGAGTTGCGCATCTGCATGCGGGTCGAGGCGTCGTATTGGAAGTTGGGTATTTCGTGACGTTTGGCATCGAGCTCGGCCGGAGTGTCGAAAGCGATGTAGGCTTTGCCGGCTTCGAGCAGCTGGTCTACGTATTTGCGATAGATCTCTTTGCGTTCCGATTGGCGATAAGGGCCGTAGTTGCCGCCGTAGCTCACCCCTTCGTCGAAGTGGATGCCCAGCCATTCGAGGGCTTCGATGATGTAGGCCTCGGCTCCCGGTACGAACCGTTGGGAGTCGGTATCTTCGATGCGGAAAATCATGTCGCCGTGGTGTTGCTTGGCAAACAGATAGTTATAGAGAGCGGTACGGACTCCGCCAATGTGCAGGGGGCCCGTGGGACTTGGTGCGAAACGCACCCGTACTTTTCTTTCGGTCATATTCATATCGTTGAAAAACGCGACAAAATTAAACATTTTTTTTGATTTAGCCTATATCCCCGCATATATTCTATGTGGGGCGCTGGGCCGGGCGGCCGACGGGTCGGCTACTCGTTCAGCTCGTTCAGGATTTTCTGCAGGGCCTCGTCGGTCTCGAAGAGTTTCGACTTGCAGAACTTGAGCAGTTCGAGCGACCGGGCGGTGCACTTTTGCAGCTCGTCGATTTCGTATTCGTTGTTTTGCAGTTTGGTGACGATTTTCTCCAGCTCGGCTATCGCCTGGGCATAGGAGAGTTCGGTATTCTGGGCCATATCGGTATCTATTTTGTTTTCGAAGGTTGGATGTTTTCGACCCGGCTGGTGACGGAGCCGTCGGCCAGCAAGGTTTCGAGGGTTGCGCCCGGGGCGACGTCGGCAATGCTCTTGACTACCCGGCCGTGGTGCAGGGTGAGGCTGTAGCCCCGTTGCAGCAGCGATTGGGGCGATACCAGCGTGACGGTGGTCTCCATCGTGTCGAGGCGGTTGCGCTCGGCGTCGAGGCGGGAGCGCAGGGCGTGGCGTATCTGCTCGAGCCACATTGCCGTCTTGTGCCGTTCGCCCGCGATGCGTCGCTCGATGAGCAGGGGCAGCGACGAGGTGGTGCGTTGCAGGGTCTGCTTCTCGCGCAGGATGCGGTTGTGCACTTCGTCGCTCACGGCCAGGGAGAGGCCGGCCACGTGCAGGTCGGCTTCGTGCAGGCGGGCTATAATCCACTCGGCCGCGGCGGTTGGGGTCTTGACCCGTGTATTGGCTACCAGGTCGATGACGGTATCGTCGCGCTCGTGGCCGATGCCGGTGATGACGGGCAGGGGGAACTGGGCGATGTTGGCGGCCAGCGGGTAGCTGTCGAAGCTGTTGAGGTCGGAGGTGGCACCGCCGCCCCGGATGATGACCACCCCGTCGAAGAGCTCTTCGTGGCAGGCAATGCGGTCGAGGGCTTCGATGATGGAGCTCTCGGTCTGCTCGCCCTGCATCGAAGCGGGGAAGAGCGCCGTGTATACTTTATACCCGTAGGGGTTGTTCTGAATCTGGTTCATAAAGTCGCCATACCCGGCGGCCGATGGCGAGGAGATGATGGCAAAGCGCTGCGGCAGTGCCGGCCAGACGAGCTCCTTGTTCATGTCGGCCACCCCCTCGTCGCGCAGTTGCTGCAGGATGGCGGCCCGCCGGCGGGCTGCATCGCCCAGCGTGTAGGCCGGGTCTATGTCGTGGATGGTGAGGCTGTAGCCGTAGAGCTCGTGAAAGATGGGGCTCACCGAGATGAGTATCTTGATGCCCGCCGTGAAGATTTGCCCGGTCGATTGCTCGAACCAGGGGCGCAGCAGGCGGAAGGTCGAGGCCCATATCGTGGCCCGGGCCTTGGCGATGGTTCGTCCCGTGGCCTCCTCTTTCTCGATAAGCTCGAGGTAACAGTGGCCCGAGGGGTGTACGCGGGCTTCGCTCACCTCGGCCCGCACCCAGTAGCGTTCGGGCAACGCCTCTTGCAGGGCGTCGCGCACACGGGCATTCAGCTCGAACAGCGATAACTCTTTTCGTGCTTCGGTCATAACCGTTGTATCTTTTGTGTCCAACTGTGTTGCCGACCGCGGGCCGACAGCAGGTATATTCCCTTCTTCAAATCGTGCAGGTCCAGTTCGGCCCCTTCGGGCAGGCGGTATTCCTGCAGCAACGCCCCCTCCAGATCGTAGATGCCGAGGGCGATTTCGCTCTCGTCGGGCGGCAGCGGGCCAATGGTGACGACGGGGCTGCCTTCCCGGTAGGTGAGTTGCAGCGGAGTCTGGCCGGTGCGGATGGTCTCGGTGCCCGAGCCTTGGCGGTAGGCGGCTTGGAAGTCGGGGATACCGTATCCCAGCAGGCTGTCGGGGGTGAGGTATTGCGAACTGTTTTGCCGGATGAGATCGATAATCTCCCGGGCCGAGAGGTGGGGCAACGCTTGCCGCAGGCAGGCGGTGAGCCCTGCGATGATGGGGGTCGAGAACGAGGTGCCGTCTTTCTGCAGCAGGTTCCCGTCGGGGTCGATGGTAGCGGCTCCGGCACCCAATGCCGCGACGTCGGGCTTGATGCGTCCGTCGGCGGTGGGGCCCACACTCGAGAAGTAGGCGCGTTGCCGCTCCCGGGTGACGGCCCCCACGGTGAGGAGCCCGTCGACATCGCCGGGCACGGTCAGTCTCTTCCAGTCGCCACCCCCTTCGTTTCCGGCACTCACGACGATGAGCAGTCCTTTCCGTACCCCCCGGGCGGCAGCCTGTGAGATGTAGGCGGTGCGGCCGTCAAGTTGCTCCCAAGTGTGGCTGAAGCGCGGGTCGTCGAAACCGGTGTAGCCCAGCGACGAGGTGACGACATCGACGCCCAGGCTGTCGGCATATTCGAGTGCCGTGGCCCAGTAGTCCTCTTCGGTGGGGTATTCGGTGTCGGTGTCTTCCGACCGCAGCAGCCAGTACGAGGCTTGCGGAGCGGTGCCGACGAAGTAGTTGCTGTCGTTGGTGAGCAGGGTCGAGAGTACCGACGAGCCGTGGGCGTTGCCGTTGCGGAAGTCCATTTCGTCGTCGATGAAGTCGTGGTAGCCGACGATGCGGTCGGGGTCGAAGCGCGGGTTTCGGTCGGCATTGAGGAAACCGCCGTCGATGACGGCGATGGTCATCCCCTCGCCCCGGAATCCGTCCCGGTGCAGCCGGTCGCCGCTGTGCAGGGCGATTTGCCAGGCGGCATCGCCGTAGGTGGTGTCGTCCGTCTCTTCTACCTGCTTTTGTCGGGGCCTCACGGTATTGCTGCTCTGCACGGGCGAACCCAGGTAGTCGTACCGGGCGACGAACGGCAGCCGCTCGATGTTGCCGAACAGGGCGGTATCGGTCAGGGCTATGGTGGCGGTGTTGAGCCATTTCGACACGGCCAGGATGCGACCGCCCAGTTGCGACAGCTGTTGCAGCCGGGTGGCCGGTATGGGCAGATCGGTCGAGTCGATGGCGATGCCCCACCTCTCGCGTTGGGCTACAGTCCGGGCCGACAGAAACTCATCGGGCCTGTCGAGCGAGTAGCCCGACTCTCCCTTGTCGCTGAACCACAGACGGTAATGCCACTCCTGAGCCTCGCTGCCGAGGAGCGTGGCCAGCACGACGAGCAGGGTGAGTAGACGTAGTTTCATTCCTTATATTTTTTCAACAATCGTTGGTCGGCAATGATGCCGCCGCCGATGACGGTGTTGTCGCTGTAAATGACGGCCGACTGTCCCGGCGTGACGGCCGAGGCGTCGCTCTCGAAGCAGACGAGCCATTCGCCCGGAGTGTCGCCCTTTTGCAGGGTGGCCGGTATGGCACTGCTGCGGTAGCGTATCTGCACGTCGACGGGGCCGGCCGATTCGAGTATGCCGGGTGTTGCCTCGAGTACATCGGTGATGACCATGCGGCGGGTGAGCAGCTCGTCGCGGTCGCCCAGCCGGATGGTATTCTTGATCGGGTTGATGCGGGTGACGAACATGGGTTTGCCCAGAGCAATCTCGAGCCCTTTGCGCTGCCCGATGGTATAGAAGGGGAAGCCCTTGTGCTGTCCCAGCTTGCGGCCGGTCGAGTCGACAAAGTATCCGCCTCCCACCTGTTGGGCCAGATCGGGCAACTGCTCCCGCAGGAAGTCGCGGTAGTCGCCCGGGATGAAGCAGACCTCCATGCTCTCCTTTTTCTCGACTTTTTCGTGGAATCCTTTGCCCTCGACATAGCGCTTGATCTCCTCTTTGGTGACTCCACCCAGCGGGAAGATGGTGCGCGAGAGCTCCTCCTGCCCCAGCCGCCACAAGAAGTACGACTGGTCTTTCTTCGGGTCTACGCCCCGGGCCAGCACCCGGTAGCCGTCGCGGTCGAGTATGCGGGCGTAGTGGCCGGTCGCCACCCACGAGCAGCCCAGCCGGTCGGCCTCCTGCAACAGGTAGTGCCACTTGAACAGGCGGTTGCACATGACGCACGGGTTGGGGGTGTTGCCCTTGAGGTATTCGTCGATAAAGCCTTTGACGATGGAGCTCTTGAACTCGTCGCGCACATCGAGGATGTGGTGCTCGATGCCGATTTTCTCGGCCAGCTCCCGGGCCTCGAGGGCAAACTGCGGGATGGTCTGTCCTTCGCGGGGAAAGTGGCGGGGCAGGTCCCACATGCGCATCGTGAGCCCTACGACCTCGTAGCCCTGTTCCTGTAAAATCATGCAGGCCGCAGAGCTGTCTATGCCTCCGCTCATGCCTATCAATACTCGTTTGTTCGATTCCATACGTTTCATAAGGGTACAAAAATAGCTAACTTTTATGAGGCGGGGAGCAATTATATTCTAAAAAACATATAAACCTGAAATGTTAAAGTGTGGGGAGCTCTTGGACTATTTAACAGAAAAAGAATATCTTTGACGAAAATATTGAAAATATAAGCGTTTAGAAAATTACCTCTATTCGGAATCAGCAAAATTCTCTTAGGTGGGGTAATTGACAACTAAATGCCTGCGCTTGTTACATAAAGCAAGCGTGGGCCGGTTGTTTTATCCACCTACGGTTTTTGCTGGACCTCGAATAGGATAAACCATCGGGCTCACGCTTTTTATTTTTTATCTGGCTCTGTATTTCATGAGTCGCGACGAGATGGGACTATAACAAAGAAGGGGAATTTTCGGTTTACTTTTTTCTGCAAAAGGCCATAAACGAATACGGTATATGAACTACTTATTGGGTCATAGCTCGTATGCCGGTAAAATTGTTTGGTTAGGCTTTACGCAGAATGTCGAAGAGAGAGCTGTTGGGTGACAGCTTTCTCTTCGTTTATTTTTCGAGGAGTACGACGGCATAGGCCGAGATTCCCTCTTCACGGCCCGTGAAGCCCAGGCGTTCGGTGGTAGTGGCCTTGATCGAGATGTCGTCGGGGTCGACGCCCATGCAGGCGGCCAGTGTCTGTTGCATGGCCGGGATGTGAGGGTTGAGTTTGGGGCGTTCGGCGCAGACAGTGATGTCGGCATTGCCGATGGAATAGCCTTTGCCGTGGATGAGTTCCACGGTTTTTTTCAAGAGTATCTTGCTGTCGATACCGGCATATTCGCCAGCCGTATCGGGGAAGTGATAACCAATGTCGCGCATGTTGGCGGCCCCCAGCAGGGCATCGCACAGCGCGTGGATGAGCACGTCGGCATCGGAGTGGCCCAGCAATCCCAACGAGTGGTCTATGCGGATACCGCCCAACCACAGCTCCCGGCCTTCGACCAGCCGGTGCACATCGAAACCAAAACCTACACGTGTCTTCATCGGCGATGTCCTACCAGTTCTTTAAGTCCGTCCATATCGAACGAGAGGGTGAAACGAAGCGTCTGGTCCAGCGGGCTCGTCTGTGCGGTAGCCACCATGTAGGCGGCATCGATTTTCAGCACGTTGAGCGAGAAGCCGGCACCGAAGGAGAAGTATTTGCGGTTACCCTTGTATTTGTTTTCGTTGAAGTATCCGGCCCGCAGGAAGAACTGCTGGTTGTAGGAGTATTCGGCACCAATCGAAAAGTTGATTTCGCGCAACTCCTCCTTGAATCCGCCGGGGGCATCGCTGAACGACTGGAAGATACCCGAGATGGGCGAGGTGTTTTGCCACTTCTCTTTGGCCTCTTCATACTCGGCATCGGTCTCGTAGTTGGCTACCTGAGGTGTCGAGGGTACCAGCAGTTTGTTGAAGTCGAGGTTGAGCGAGAGCGTGTTGTAGTCAGCCAGCGGGAAGAGGAACGAGGTTCCTATCTTCAGGTTGGTGGGCAGGAAGGCACTTTCGTTACCCCCGTCATACGATACTTTGGTACCGATGTTCGAGATGTTGAAACCCAGTGACCACTGGCACTCGTTGCGGCCGATGATGGGGTAGGTGGTGTAGTAACCCGATATGTCGGCGGCAAAGGCCGAAGCACCCGAGGCGTCGGATACGCTCGACTCGTCGTAGTGGAAACCCAGGTCGGAGTAGATGTAGCGGAATACGACA
Organism: Barnesiella sp. An22; assembly: GCF_963931395.1. NCBI lineage: Bacteria > Pseudomonadati > Bacteroidota > Bacteroidia > Bacteroidales > Barnesiellaceae > Barnesiella > Barnesiella sp. An22. The sequence continues at coordinate 2,993,429 of NZ_OZ007014.1, read as the reverse complement.
CCCATCGAGAACTTCTCGGAGAGCTTGCGCGAGTAACCTACATCGAAGGCCATTTCGTAGGGGGTGATGCTGTTCTGGGCATTACCCTGGTTGTCGGTGAGTGTGATTTCGCCCAGCGAGAAGTAGCGCAGCGAGGCGCTTATGGCCTGCAGGTCGCTGCTGCCCAGCTTCCAGTAGCCGGCCAGATAGGCCAGGTAGATGTCGTTGACCAACTTGCGCAACCACGGGGTGTACGAGAGCGACACACCGGCCTGGCTGTAGGCAAAGGCATATTTCGAGGGGTTCCAGAATTGCGAGTTGACATCGGGGTCGGTAGCCGCACCCAGGTCGCCCAACGAGGCACCGCGCGAGTCGGGCGTGATGCTCAACGAGGTGACACCGGTGTTGATGGGGTTGAATTCGTTTTTGGTCGTATTACCGCCGGCGGCAAGGGCACCCGTAGGGAAGACGAGCGACACGAGCGTAAGGACTATGATATGCAAAAAGCCTCTTTTCATTGTACAGGGTATTACAAATTACATGTATATAATAAACAGAGATTCCCCCCGATTATTGCGTGATGACCACGATTTTTTTGGACGGCGTGGCGAGGGTTCCGGATTCGGTTTCGAGGTAGGCCCGGCATTCGTATCGGCCGGCCGGTACTCGTTGACCGTTGAGGTCGAGCAGGTTCCAGGTAATCGGGAAGGGGTTGCTGCCGGTTGTCTCGCGATACCACACCTCTTCGCCCAGGCTGTTGACGATGGCGATGCGAGCCTGTTTCACCTCTCCGATTTCACGGCCCTCTGTGTCGAGGCACGACAGGGTAGCCAGTTCGGTGACCGGGTTCTCGTCGAGCGAGAGGATATAGGAAGAGGTTTCGGGGGTAATCTCGAAGGTGGTGTTGACCTCCGACGAGTTGCCTGCGTTGTCGAATACCCGGAGGGTAATCGTGTAGTTACCGCTCTGCAGGGTGGGCAAGGGGAATGCGAGTTCGCCGGTCGAGCCGTCGGTCGAGGGGCGGAAGTAACGCACAGGGTTGTCGTCGAGGGTCGAACCGTTGAGCAACAGCATCATTTGCCGGCCCAGCGTGTTGCCGGTGTAGATACCCGAGGGGTCGGACATCTGGCAATAGAAGGTGGCCGGGGTGGCTACCGAGGCGCCATCGGCATAGGAGCGGGTATTGACTCCGGCATACTGGATGGCAGGGCCTTGACTGTCGAGGGTTGAATTGCCGGCAATGCTGTCGACAAACAGCTCCTCGGTATATCCGTTGGCCTCTTGTCCCGACGTGGGGTCGCAGGCATAGAGGATGAGCAGGGCCGATTTGCCCGAATGGGAGTTCTCGACCGGCAGGGTGATATCGACGTGGAACCGGCCGTTCTCTACCGAGCCTTTTCCCGTGGAAAGGAGGTCGGGCCGATAGTTGTAGGTATAGGTCTTTTTATCCTGATGCGCCAGGGTGGTGAAGCTTTTCTTCTCGTCGTAGAGCGAGTAGTATACCTCGCCGTTGAAGTCGTCGAGGAGTTGGCCTCCGTAGTCGTATACCTCGCCTTCGACCGTGTAGCTTTTGCCGGGTTTCATGTAGACGGCCAACCGTTCGCCCGTGCTGCCGGCTCGGGTGATTTTCAGCTTGTTCTGCGGGTAGAACAGTCGCAAGGCCGGGTCGCCCAGAAGCACGAAATTGAGTTTGTTTTTATCGATTTCGGTATTGAAGTCGCGTTTGGCCAGTTTCAAAACGTCGCCTATGCGCAGGGAGTTGCCGTTCTCGTCGCGCGACAGCAGCCGGTTCATCAATCGCCGGTTTATCTTGTCGTTGCCGTCGGTATAGACCACGCGGGTGGTGGTGATGAGGGCGATGGCTCCGGCCGTGGGGTTGAGCAGCACGTTCTCTCCCGCTGTCTGGTCCTCTTCGTCGAACCGGGTATAGCTGCAGGTGATGGTGATGAAGAGGGGCCAGCGGCTGTTGGTGAGGTTGTCCATCTCGTATCGCGAGAAGAGGCCTTCGCCCGTGAACCCTACTTCGGCATCGTTATGGCCGATGTAGTTGAACACGAGTACCCCTTCGTCGAGATTCTTCATCAACTCCCGGTTGGCATCGGGGCATTTTTTCGAAACGGGGTCCAGGTAGTAAGAGTCGACATACACCTTGTTGACGCGGAACTCCAGCCGGGGGGTATCGGTGTTTTCGAGTAGCAGGGTGTCGCATCCCTGGTCGGCCTGTTTGGTGTGTACGGCTTCGTCACCGTCGTCGGCTGCTATGCAGAAGGTATTCTTCCACGGGCCGAGGTCGGTGTTCTGTGCATACTGGTAGAGTTTGTCTACGGCCAGTCTGGCGGTCTGGAGCGAGGTTACGGGGTAGCGGCCTATGCCCAGACACACGCGGTCGGTCTTGATTTCCGTGCCCGAACCGTCCTCGAGAAATCCGAAATAGTCTTCTACCACGAACGATTCCCGCTCGTCGATGCTGGTCTTCGACTGGTAGGTGAGCAGACTGTTGCATTGCGGGGTATGCAGCGAGGTCATGGCCTGGCGGTTGTTGTAGGAGCCGTCGCCGAAGAGCAGCAGGTAACGGGGGCGTTCGCTCTCGTTGGCAGCCCGGTCGTAAAACATCTTCATCAATCGGCGATAGGCTGTGGCGTCGGGGGTTCCCGACGAAAATTCGTTGAAAATCTGCTCCTGGTCCACGACCAGAGTCGTCAGTCCTTCGGCTTGATGCAGGCGGGCTACTCGCTCGGCTTCGCTTCGCAAGACGGTGGGGGTGATGATGGTGAGGTCGGGTATGGGTGATGCGTGCAGATTCTGGTTCTCGACCTGCTTGACGAAGGTCGGTGAAGGGAACGTGTAGCCGGGGTCGAAGGCGATGAACTCGCGCAGTTGGATGTCGCCCGGGACGAAGCGGGTAGTTTGCCCGTCAAAGGCGGTCGCGACTTGTTGCGGTGCATGAGGCGTGGTGATGTCCCACACCTGCGTCGAGTCGGTGGTGTTGCCTATCTGATAGCAATCGTTGTCCCGGCGGTTGATGAAGCGGAAGGCAACCTGTCCGTCGTAGAGTTGCAGAGCCCTCCGGTAGTTGAGGCGAATGTAGTCGAGGTAGGCATACTCCGATGGACCGCTGTGTTCGTAACGCAGCCCGATGGTCGACTCTTCGGTAGCCTGGCCTACGGTGTGCAGCGGAGTGGCCTGCCGCAGAAATTCGTGTGAGTCGTAGTATTTCGAGATGCGGTTGGCGGTGCCTGCCGGCAGTTCGGTGCCGTTGTATGATATGTGTATATAGCCCTCGCCGCTGCTGATTTTGGCTCCGAAGTTCACCCGTATCTTCAGGGTGGCCGATTGGGCCCCCGTCAGGTGAAAGGTGAAATCCTGCTCGGCGGTCTGCGTGAAGCTCTCGCCGAAGAAGTTCTGCCCGGTTTTCCCTACCGAAACGAGCTCCTGCTCGTGTACCGTGTAGGCGTCGTAAGTCGAGACGGCGCTCTCGTTGCCGGTGGGTATGCCGTTGCGGAGGGGCATCTCAGCAGCCGGTACCTCCCGGTCGGTGAGGAAGTAGTAGGCGTGGGTCGAATAGGGGTGCAGCCGGTGGGCAAACTCGAGGTTGACGTTGTCGAGCGTCCAGCGGGTAGTCCCGGTGGAGTAGAAATAGAGTTTGCCGTTGTGCCGCCAGAGGGGAATCTGAGGCAGGTCGTCGATGTAGTTGTCGTCGTTGGCAAAGAGCTCGTCGATGACGAGACCCCCGTAGCCGAAGAGCTTGACCTTCGACGGGTCGGAGAATCCCCACGCTGCGAGCTGCTCGTCGGTAATCTGGTAGATGCCGGCCTCGTCGGTCGATATTTTCACCCAGCTCCCTTCGGCCAATACCGAGGTTGCCGCATAGTCGCTGCCGGGCCGGCCGAAGGCCTCCGGGGCCAAGAGCAGGCAGAGTGCGGTAAGTATCGGTACGATGATGTTTCGGGCAAAAGGACGCATGGGTGTGACGGACGGGCTATTTGACAAAGAAATCGAGCACTCGGGTATCGCCGATGAACCCCTCGATGTGGTCGCCTATCTTCACCGGGCCTACTCCGGCGGGAGTGCCCGTAAAGATGATGTCGCCGATTTTGAGGGTATAGAACTGGCTCACGTAGGCGATGATGCGGTCGATCGAGAAAATCATGTTGCGGCTGTTGCCCTGTTGCGCCGGGACGCCGTTCAATCGCATGGAAAACTCTATGTTGTCGGCCTTGGGCGGCATCTCGGGCAGCGGCACGAACCGGCCGATGGGAGCCGAGTAGTCGAACCCCTTGGAGATGTCCCACGGGTTGCCCGTGCGCCGGGCCTCGGCCTGTATGTCGCGGGCCGTGAAGTCGATGCCTACGGTCACGGAGTCGTAGTAGCGGTAGGCAAACTTGGGGGCGATGTTTTTCCCCAGGCGGGAGATGTGGAACACCAGTTCGGTTTCGTATTCGATGCGGTTGGAAAACTGGGGCAGGAAGAAGGGTTTCCCGTCTTTGAGCAGCGAGGTCTCGGGCATGGTAAATACGACGGGTGCCTGCGGCAACTCCTGTTGTGCCATTTCGGCATTGTGCGATTGATAGTTCCAGCCAACGGCAATAATTTTCATAGGCAGTTACTTGATGTTGTTCAGCCGGTTGAACATGACGGCCAAATGGGCATAAATCGATGTATTCTGGATGACGATGTGCTTGGGCACGCGTATACGATAGGGGGTGAAGTTCCATATCGCCTTGATGCCTCCGGCAATCATCTCTTCGGTAGCACTTTGGGCTTTGTCGATAGGGACGGTGAGGATGCCGATCTGCACGCCCATCTCCTTTTGCTTCTGGGCAAACTGGGAGAGGTGATAGATGGGTATGTGGTTGACAAAGGTGCCGGCCAGCTCGGGCTTGATGTCGAAGCCGGCTACCACCTCGAGCCCGTATTGCGACAGACCCGAGTCTTGCATGAGGGCGGCGCCCAGGCTGCCCACCCCGAAAATGAAGGCCTTGTGCATGGAGGTGAATCCGAGAAACTCTTCCAGCACGGCGACCAGCGAATTGATTTCGTATCCCACCCGGGTCTTCCCCGAGATGTTGATAAATGAGAGATCCTTGGCTATTTTCGACGAATCTACGCCAATCTCTTTTGCTATCTGTGTGGAGGAGACATACTCCTCGCCTTTGGTTTGCAGCAATTTGATGTAAGCCAAATACCAGGGGAGCCGGCGAAGCGAGGGCTCCGGTAACTTAACGGCAGATTTCGAATCAGAACTGTACATCTTCTTTCATCTGTTTTATCCCTACAACGAAACGACGAACCGCCGGCAGAAACGGGTGCACGCCCGATTATGCCGGAGAGGGTCTGTTTCATTTGATTTACAAAGGTATAATAAAATACCGAATTTTGGGACAAATAAGATTTTTTAGCCATTCTTTTTTGTCGCGGAGCGGGTGCCGCCCGGCTCGTGCGAGGCGGTTCTGCTGTTTGTGGCCCGGTGGGTCGGGCTCCGGGGCTATCCGTTCTGGCAGAGACGTTTGAGCAGATTGCGGTCTTCGGCCAGCAGCTTGCTTATCTCGAGGTGTATGCAGGCCTCGTCCTTGAGCAGGCCCGAGGTGCTCGAGTTCTCCTCGACATCCCAAGTGAGCAGGATGGTCTCTATCTTAAGCGCCTTGAGTTTCTTGATGAGCATCTCGTGGTCGGCATCGCCCGTAATCAGCACCACATAGTCGAACTTGCGGAAGAGGGCCAGCTCGTAGGCCTCGAGGGCAAACCACACGTCGATGCCCTTCTCGATGACGGTTGTCTCGCCCTCTTTGCGAATCTCGCGCAGGTGTTTGTAGTGGAAGATGACGTCGTTTTCGATGAGCGTGTCCTCAAACTTGCGTTCGCTGTACAGCAGCCGTTTGTCGTGGGCGTTGTTCACCCGATAGCGGCCGCGGAAGTAGTGGCTCTCGGTGATGTGGCACGAGGCGGGCGCCACCCCGCTCATCCGGGCTATCTGTTCCCGGATGAGTGTCATCAGGGCGCGCAGGTTTATGTTCAGGTCGAAGTGGTCGCTCAAGGCTTCGTTCACCTTGGCGTAGTAACCTCCGTCGATAAAGAGTCCAATCGATTGATAGGTGTTGTTCATGGTGCGTAATGGTTAAGTTCGAATCTTTTTTCAGACCGTGCTATTGCCCGGTGACGCAGAGCTTCTTCGAGCGGGTGGTCTCGTGCTCGTTGTCGGTCGAGATGACGGCCTTGTAGAGGTAGATACCGCCGGGTACCCGTCGGCCGCTGCTGTCGGTCAAGTCCCAGTTGACGGGGTATGAGCGGTACATGTCGGAGAGTCCCTTGCCGGTGTATCGCCATACCTCCACGCCCATGAGGTTGTAGACCGAGATGGTCACGTTGATGAGGGCGTCGGGGCGGTTGTGCCGCAGGTAGAAGTTGGTCGACGTGCTGGCCGGGTTCTGGTCGGCATAGAGGTCGTAGATGACGGGCTTCAGACCGGCCTGTACGGTAAAGGCGATTTCGATTTCCGACGAGTTGTTCTCGGTATCCCATACCTTCAGCCGCAGGGTGTGGTTGCCCTCGCTCAGGTCGCTCAGCGGGTAGTTGATGTAGCCGCGGCCGAAGTCGCCGATGGCGGGGTCGAAGTACGATGCCACGTCGGTATAGATGGTGTGGTTGTCGAGCGTGACGGTCATCTGGTGGCCTATGCCTGCATCGGAGATGTTGATACCCGAGGGGTCATACACCTCAGCTACCAGCAGGGGCGACTCGTTCACGACATCGCCATTCTGGAAGTCCTGCGAGTTGAGGAAGGCGTAGTAAATCTCGGGCCCGTCGAAGTCTTCGTTCGAGTCGTCGTTGAAGCCGCCCACGACGAAGTTCGATTCGTTGCCGCTCCCCTCCTGGCCGGCGTCGTTGTAGCTGTAGAGGTTTATCAGCCCCTTGTCGTCGGCAAAGTTGATTTCGCGCGGCACCTTGAAGGCGATTTCAAACTCGCCCCCCACAATCGAGTCTTTGCCCACATAGAGGCGGTTGCTGCGCTCCGAGAACTCGAAGGCTTTGCCCTCCTCTCCATACCCGTGGGTCACCACCGATACCTCCGAGTCGTAGACCGTGGGGCAGATGATGCCGTTGTAGTCGGTGGCCTTTTGCCCTTGCGGGGTGTAGATTTCGCCCTTGATGAATACCGAGTCGCGGGCCTGGATGGTGGGCGTCGTCTGGGTGATGTCGTAGCCGTTGATTTCGGTTACCTTGATTTGATAGTCGGGATAGAGCAGCCGCAGGGCCGGGTCGCCCAACAGGGTATAGTTCAGTTTGTTGCTGTCGGTCTGTTGTATGCTGCACTTGGCCTCGCGCAGGATGTCGCCCAGGCGGGGATACTCGTGGTTTTCGTTTCGCGTGAATATCTGGTTGGCCACCCCCGTGTTGAGGTAGTGGTTGTCGCTGATGTATACCACGCGGGTGGTGGTGATGAGGGCGATGCCTCCGCCGCTGGGGTTGAGGCAGAGAATCTCGCCGCCCGAGGTATCCTCGTGGTCGTAGCGGCCGAAGTCGCAGGTGGCGGTGATGAAGAGGGGCAACCGCTTCAGATACATCGACTGTATGTCGGTGATGTTGAGCAGGTCTTCGTGGGTCCAGGCCACGGTGCTGCCGTGGCCGATGTAGTCGACTACGAGCACTCCGTCGTCGAGTACCTGGAAGAGTTTCTTCTTGGCCGAGGGATAGGTGCGGCCGGTCGAGGTGATTTCGGCCGTATAGGCATCGGTGTAGATTTTGTTGATGAAGCAGTGGGCGTCGCTGTTCTCGAAGATGGAGCAGATGTCTTCGGCCTGTTGCATGTGGATGGCGTAGTTCTCGTCGTCGGCTACGACACACACCTGGTTTTTCCATGACCCTTTGTCGGTGTTGGCCACGTAGGCGGTCAGCTTGTTTACCATATCTTGAGCCTCCTGTTCGCTTTTCACGGGCAGACGGCCCACGCTCACACGCAGCTTGTCGGCAGCGATGCGGGTACCCGAGTCGTCGTCGAGAAAGCCGAAGTAGTCGTCGGTCGTGTAGGAGGCCCGCTCGTCGTTACCGCTCCCGTGCTGGTAGGTGAGCAGGGTGGGGTATTTGATGTACTTGCCGGTCTCGCCTATCTTGCGGTTGTCGTAGAGTCCCTTGCCGAACAGCAGCAGGTAGAGCTGTTTGCCGTTGACGCCTCCCTCACGGTCGAAAAACATCTTCATCAGCCGGCGGTAGGCCGTGGCGTCGGGGGTACCCGACGAAAATTCGTTGAACACCTTCTCGTGGTCGATGACGGCCACCTCCATGCCGTCGAGCTGGCTATGCAGCTGGGCGATGCTTTGGGCGTAGGAGAGGTACTCCTTGGGGGTGAGTATCACCATGTCGGGGGTGGCCATGCCGTGCAGGTCCTGGTTGGCAACGGCCTCGACAAACGACACCGAGCCTACGGTGGCCTGGGTATCGAAGGCCACATACTCTTCGTGAGCCTGCAAGGGCACGAACCGGGCATTGCTGCCGCTCACCGCGGGGGTGACGGCGACCGGGCGCTGCGGGTCGGTGATGTCCCAGATTTGCGTGGTCGAGGTGTAGCCCTGCAGGTTGTAGCAGCTGTTTTGCGGCACCTGTTTCAGACGGAACTGGATGCTGCCGTTATAGAGCTGCAGCTTGCGTTTGTAGTTGAAGCGGAAGTAGTTGAGCCGGGCCAGGGAGAGGCTTCCCCCGTTCTGGCGGAACAGAAGCGAGAAGGCCAGCTCTTCGCTGTCGAGGTTAATCTCCTTGAGGGTCGAGGTGGCTTTGAAAAATTCGTAAGAGCTCTCCGAGCCCGAGGCGAGGTTGTCGGTCGAGCTTTCGGGCAGAGTCTGCCCCTGATAGGTGAAGACCAGTTTGCCGGTGCCGCCTATAATTTTGGCGGCAAACGAGGTGCGCAGTTTCACCGCCTCCGAGTTGTCGACACCGGGAAGTTCGAAGGTGAAGTTGCGCGAAGTCGTGTAGCGGAAGTCTTCGCCCAGGAATACACGGCCCGTAGCGCCGGGCGAATAGCTCTCTTGTTCGTAGACGGCATGCTCGTCGAACGAGGTGATGTCGGTCATGCCCGTCGTGGCTCCGCCGTCGCGTTGGCCCAGGGTGGCGGTGGCGCTTTTGCTGTCGGTCAGGAAGTAGTACCCGGCCGTAGAGTAGGTGTTGGTCTCGTGGTCATACTCCTGAGTCTTGGCGTTGTAGCTCCAGGTCACGGGCCCTTGTGCATAGAAAAGAATCTTGGAGCCTGTATTCAGAGAGGGTATCTGTTCGAGGTCGTCGGGGTCGTCGTCCGAGAAGGTTTCGGGCAATATGGCGCCGCCATACCCGTATATGGTCACGGCCGCCGGGTTGGAGAATCCCCATCGGCTCAACTCCCGGTAGGTGATTTGGTGGATACCCGATTCGGAAACGGCAATCTTCACCCACCGTCCGTCGGCCAGCTGCGACCGCGAGGCGTAGCGGCTGGCATTCAGTGCCTGCAACGGGCCGGTTGCCAGTACGATAAGGCTCAGGCACAGCCATAGCTGTAGCCGGGTGAGCAGGTGAGGTATATATAGTGTGTGTCGTATAATTGCTTTCATCGTATCTTATACAACGGAGAAGTCGTGCGATTATTGCAGTCGCGTGAAAATATAGTCGATTGATTTGGAATATTCAGATGTAGTTTAAATATTTGGTTTACAGATTGATATGGTGATTTTTGACAGCGGGCTCGATCGTTGTTGCCCGGGTAGATTGTTGGTTCAATTGATAAAAAATGTTTTTTGAGCGATTATCGGGCTGATAATTTTGTTATAAATTTGAGGAATTACATAAAAAATGTTACATTTGCTTGTCATTAAAAATACACATTTCTAAAAAAATAGACTTATGAAAAAAATTACTTTTGATTATCTTAAAAGATTGGTAATGACAGTTGTAGTCTTTATGGGCTGCGTGTCGTTATCGTATGCACAAGGGGATTGGACTTTGGTAAGTGAAGAAGATTTGACCTCTGAAGTTGAAAAAAAGACGAGCGAATTGCTGTCGTCGCTGCCCGAAAATTATTATGCCAATATCCCGGGAAGCGGTTCTTATGGTGAGTTGAAATACAATGCCAATTATAAGGAAAACGGCGTTTATCCGCTCTATCTTATTAGTAATGGAAGCCGTGGCGACTTTTTCTGCATAAAGAGTACACTCGAGCCGGGTGAGTATCGGTTTACGTTCCGGGCAAAATATCCCAGCTCGAAGAATGTGGGAAACCTGGGCTTCTTCTATTCCAAGGGCGATCCTGCCAGTGCCGAGAAGGTATTTGTGGGTGAGAACGTGGAATTAACAAACAGTTATGCCGATTATACCTATGTGTTTACGGCCGACGAGAGTGCCAACTACAACATGGGGTTTGCCGCCAATGTCCCCGTTTCGGGTTGGGCTTACTATGCTTTCACTTCGTTTAAGTTGGAGAAAAACAATGCGGTTGTAGAACCGGAACCGGTTGTAGAGGCCAGCTACGATGACTTTGGCAAGCCCACAGCCGGTACTACCGGTAACAAGCGGGCCCAAACTAAAGGCGAAGTGCTGAACGGTGTAGGCCTGTTGGCCGATTCTCCGCTGACTTTCACTCCCACCGGAACGAATGCTAATCAGGCTTGGGATAACAGCGACACTCCTATCCTGGCCAATCCCGGTGCCACTTTCGATTTGAAGGTTACTTATTCCGATGCCTGGGGTAGTTTGACGGTATTCCTGTTGAGAAGCGATGTAACACCGAGTGCTGCCGACAAGATTTTCGGTACTTACGAAGGTAGCTGGTACGAAGGTGTTCCGGGTACGGGCGAACTCTATACCAATATAAATAACGACTCGCAATCGGGTGCTACGGCTTCGGCCACCGACAAGACGGCAACCTTCCCCATTACCATCCCGTCCGATCTTTCGGTAGGTGAGATGGTGGTTGTCCGTTTCATTGTCTGCAAAACGGCCGAGGGCGCTACCTATGACGGAGACCCCTGTTCTACGACGGCTACCGAGTTGAACTACTGCGACTATGTAGTCAAGATTGCCGAAGAGGGCGCTGCCACGCAATATGGTGCTGTGACGGTAGATGTTCCGGCCGACAAGGGCTCGGTTGAAATCCAGGCTCTCAACGAGGCCGACAACACGTGGAGCGAAGTAGCCGATCTTACTCAGGTTGCATACGGTACTCAGTTGCGTGCCGTTGTTACGGCTGCCGAAGGTTATGCCGTAAGCACCGTAACGAAAAACGGTGAGGCTCTCACGGCCAACGAAGACGACAGCTATTACTACTTTACGGTCGAAGAGGAGAGCGTAGCGATTGCCGTTACCTTCCAGGTTGTATCGGGTATCGACGAGGTTGAAGCCACGGCTGTTTACTATGCTGCCGGCGTACTCTATGCCGAAGGCGCACACAGCGTGAAGGTTTACGACCTGAGCGGCCGTGTAGTGATGAGCGCTGCCGATGTCGATGCCGTTTCGGTATCGTCTTTGGCTGGTGGTGTTTACATCGCCGTAGTAGACGGAAAGGTTGTTAAATTCGTGAAATAATCGATTTTAGTCACACCATACCGAGGGAGCTCCTGCATACGGGGGCTCCCTCTTTTTGTATTATCACAAACCTTTCGCTATCTTTGTAGAAGATAGGATGCGTCTCGGCATAACCAAATTGAGAACAGGTTCTCATTTGTCTCTGCACTCGACTTTCCGTATCTTTGTAGAAGATAGGATGCGCCTCTGCATAAAGTTCAAGCAAGCTTGACTTTCTGCCATCGGCTTTCGCTATCTTTGTTACACGAAGACAGATAGCGGTTCGGCAAAGTCAAATGTTGAAACTTTTGTTTCCCATTTGTCTCGGCTCTCTCCTTTCGCTATCTTTGTTACACGAAGATAGGATGCGGTTCGGCATAGCCAAACTTGAAAAACAAGTTTTCCCGTTTGTCTCTGCTCTCTCCTTTCGCTATCTTTGTTACACGAAGATAGGATGCGGTTCGGCATAGCCAAACTTGAAAAACAAGTTTTCCCGTTTGTCTCTGCTCTCTCCTTTCGCTATCTTTGTTCAAGAGTATGAATCCAAGAAACAACAGCAATGAAAAAGAATAACGACTGGAAAGATAGATTGAATGTGGTCTATTCGACCAATCCCGATTTTAAGTTCGAAACCGACGAAGAGGTTGAACCCGATACGCTGGAACCGGCCCGGCAGAAGTTGCGCATCTCGCTCGACAAGCGCAACCGCAACGGTAAGTCGGTCACCCTCGTGACGGGTTTCGTGGGTACGGCCGACGACCTGCACACGCTGGCCAAGAAGCTGAAAACCAAGTGCGGCGTGGGCGGCTCGGACAAGGACGGCGAGATTTTGATACAGGGCGATTTCCGCCAGAAGGTACTGGAACTGTTGCTGGCCGATGGGTATCGGGCCCGCATAATCTGAGAGGAGTATCGCTATGCTGCACATCTACAAGGCATCGGCCGGGTCGGGAAAGACCTATACCCTCACGCTCGAATACATAAAACTGCTGTTGGGCTATCGCGACGAAGAGGGGCACTACCGCATCTACCGCAAGAGCGATTCGGCGCATCGGCGCATCCTGGCGGTGACTTTCACCAACAAGGCGACCGAGGAGATGAAGCACCGCATCGTGGCACAGCTCGACCTGCTGGCTCACCACACCGAGCGGTCGCCCTACCTGGGTGAACTGACGCGGCTGTTTGGCTGCGGCCCCGAGCAGGTGCAGGCGACGGCGGCCGATACGCTGTATGTGCTGCTGCACGACTTTTCCTACTTCAACATCAGTACCATCGACCGCTTCTTCCAGCAGGTGTTGCGCAACTTTACCCGCGAGGTGGGGTTGCAGGGGAGTTTCGAGGTGGAGATGGACAACGACTTCGTCACCGCTTCGGCTATCGACCGCATGTATTCCGACCTCTCCGACGACGACCAGAAGGGGCTGCTCAACTGGTTGGTGCACTATGCCGAGGAGCGTATCGAGTCGGGCAACTGGTGGAGCCTGGGCAACCGGGCCGACCGCAAAGACGACCTGCGCGAATTGGCCGGTGAGTTGTCGAAGGAGAATTACAAACTTTTCCGCGAGTCGATTCTCGCCCAGATCAAGGACAAAACGGTGCTCGACCGCTATTTGCGCGAGATGCGCCGGGTGAAGAGCGAGTATGAGTCGCTCTTGCGCGAGTTGGGCGAGACGGGCCGCGAGGTGCTCGACCGGCACGGTGTGGCAGCCGAGAGTTTCAAGGGTAAGAGTAATTCGTGGGCTTTCTATTTCGACAAGTTGGCCGGCGGAAAATTCGACCCGCCTACCGCAACTTTCAGGGGAAATGTCGACAACGGCGACAACTGGTTCGTCAAAAGCAGCCGGCCCGGGTGCTTCGATGCCCTGTATGCCGAGCTCAACGCGGTGATGCAGACGATTGTCGATGCCTTCGGCGAGCCCTATGTGCGCTACAATACGGCGGTACAGAGCTCGAAATATATCTATGCCCTGGGCATTCTGGTCGATATAGACCGCCGCATCGAGGAGTATGAACGGGAGCACAACGTGCTGCTGCTCTCCGATACGGCCGGTATTCTCAACGAGGTAATCAACGAGAACGATGCCCCCTTTATCTACGAAAAGATAGGGACCCGGGTCAACCACTTTATGATTGACGAGTTTCAGGATACCTCGAATCTGCAGTGGGGCAATTTTGCGCCGCTTATCGGCGAGAGTCTCAGCCACGACTATACCGACCTGATTGTGGGCGACGTGAAGCAGAGCATCTACCGGTGGAGAAACTCCGATTGGTCGCTGCTGAACGAGGGGGTTCAATCGCGTTTCCGCCCGTCGCAGTACGAGGAGCGGACGATGGATACCAACTACCGCAGTTGTGCCCGCATAGTCGAGTTCAACAACCGGATATTCGGTCAGGCGGCCGAGCGGTTGCAACAGGGGCTGGAGAGCGAGGTGGCCGAGTCGGCTCTGGTCGATGGCAGTTTCGAGGTGAAGGTGCGCAAGGCCTATGCCGATATAGCGCAACGGGTGTGCGGTTCGAACCTTGCACGGGGCGGACGGGTGTCGGTGACGATGTGGGAGGCCGATACCCGCGACGACTTTTGTGAAGAGGCTCTGGCTCGTATCCCCGAGCTGTTGCGCGAGTTGCAGGACCGGGGCTATTCGCCCGGCGATATAACCTTCCTCACCCGTACGGCCCGCGAGGGTACGCTGCTGGTCGACCTGCTGTTGCGCCTCAACGAAGAGAACAGCGACCCGCGCTACCGGTTCGATGTCATCTCGAGCGAGTCGCTACTCATCAAGAACTCGCCGGTCATCGGGCTGCTGGTGGGTATTCTGCGCTATATCCAGAACCCCTCGGACGAGTTGAACCGGGTGATGGCAGTCTATGAGTACAACCGGCAGCAGGCTGCCGGCAGCGACGAGACGGCCGCGATACTCACCTACTTCGAGCGCCGCGGCGATGTGGGGCAACACCTCGACGACGACTTCATGCGCTTTGTCGAGAGTGTGCGCAAGGAGCCGCTCTACGAGATGTGCGAGCGCATTATCGCCCGCTTTGCCCAGGTCGACGACGAGCGGGGCGAGCGGGTCTATATACAGGCATTCCAGGATTATGTGCTGGAGTATTGCCGCACGCATACGGCCGATTTGGCTTCGTTCCTGGCCTGGTGGGACGACAACGAAGACAAGCTCTCGGTCACGACCCCGCAAGAGCAGGATGCCATGCGGGTGATGACCATACACAAGTCGAAGGGGCTGGAGTTCAAGGTGGTGATTATCCCGTTCTGCAACTGGAAACTCGACCACCGTACCGACAAGACCAATTTCATCTGGTGCCGCACACAGGGCGAGCCCTTCTCGCAGATTCCCGTGTTGCCCCTGCGGTATGGCAGCCGGCTGGCCCAGACCTACTACGCTACCGAATATTTCGACGAGAAGATGCACGCCTATATCGACAACCTCAACGTGGCCTATGTGGCCTTTACCCGCGCCGGTGAAGAGCTGCATATCTTCGCTCCGGCCCAGAAGAACCGGGGCAAACGGGAGAGTGTGGGCAGCATATCGGCGTTGTTGAACGAGATACTTTTCCCCGACGGAGGCGATGGGGGAGACCTGCACTACGAGGAGGGGTGCGACTGGCGGGCCGAGGTGCGGCCGACGGCGGAATCGACGGCCTTGACGCTACTCTCGGGGCCCTATCGCTCGATTGAGCCGGGCAACCGGCTGCACTTGCGGTTGCAGGGCAAGGGTGTCTTTGGCGAGGGTAACGACCGCGCCTACGGTACCCTGATGCACCGCATCTTGAGCGAGGTCGATACCCTCGAACGTCTGGACGAGACGGTCGAGTCCTTTGTACAGACCGGCGAACTCTCGGCAGCCGAGGCAGCCGAAACCCTCGAGAAACTCGAGGCGTGGCTGGGCGACGAGCGGGTAAGGTCGTGGTTCCTGCCCGGGGCCAAGGTGTGGAGCGAGCGGGAAATCTTGCAGGCCGACGGCTCGTTTTATCGGCCCGACCGCGTGGTCGAGACCCCCGACGAGGTGGTGGTAATCGACTATAAGTTCGGTGCGGTAGAGCGTTCGTCCTACAAGAAGCAGGTGCGCACCTACATGCAGCTGATTGGCGAGATGGGGTATGCCCGCGTGTCGGGCTTCATCTGGTATCTTTCGTTGGGAAAGATAGAGGCGGTCGAGTAAATACAAGGCTCTGTTTTTTGGATATACCGCATAATTGCCCTTACCTTTGTGCGGTAATACCGTTATGCTAAAAGCTTTTTAAACAAGATGAAACACATGACAAGATTGTGGATTGCCGTTGTCGTGGTCCTGTCCATGCTACCGGCACGTGCCGAAATCACGCTTCAGTCCGTAGCCCGCGATACGACAATCGATGTACGGCCGCTCAACTCGTGGCAGCGGTTCAACCAGAAGGTCGACCGGTTTACCTCGACCAAGGGCTTCCAGATGACTTACGTAGGGGTGCCCTTGGTGGTTGCCGGTGTGGCTACCATACCGGGGCGCGAGCGTTTCCGCCAGTTGCGTAACGACTATGTACCCAAGTTCAAATACGAGTATGACAATTACCTGCAGTATGCTCCGGCTGTGGTGATGCTGGGGCTGAAAGGCTTCGGCGTAGAGAGCCGCAGTTCGTGGGGTCGCATGCTGGTATCCGATGCCTTTTCGGCCGCCATCATGGCTACGGTTGTCAACACCGTCAAATATACGGCGCATGTGCAGCGCCCCGACGGCAGCAACTACAAGTCGTTCCCCTCGGGCCATACGGCTACGGCCTTTATGACGGCCATGATGCTGCACAAGGAGTATGGCGACCGCAGTCCCTGGTACAGCATCTCGGCTTTTACGGTAGCAGCGGTAACCGGCGTAAGCCGGCAGTTGAACAATCGTCACTGGGTTTCCGATGTACTGGCCGGTGCCGGCATCGGTATCCTGTCGACCGAACTGGGCTATTACCTGGCCGATCTGATATTCAAAGACAAGGGTTTGAATCTCGATCCTACCTACTACCCTTTGCTCGAGAAGCCCTCGTTTGTGGGCCTCTACATGGGTTTCTCGTCGGGGCTGGGACGTATAGGTCTCGGTAACGGCATGAAACTCAATACCGGCATTGGCAGCCGGATAGGTGTGGAGGGAGCCTATTTCTTCAACAAATACATCGGGTGCGGTGGTTTGGCTACGGTGTCGAATATTCCGGTTTCGCTCAATACCCGGCCCGATGCAGCACTGGAACCTATCGACGAGGGGCGGGCCATGGCCGGTGTTTACTTGCAATATCCCTGTTCGAGTCGCTGGTCGTTGGGCGGAAAGGTATTGGCCGGGTACAACTATATCCCGTCGAATGCCCTGAACTGTGAGTCTATCGAATTTGGTCGCAACAGCTTCGTATGGAGTACCGGTGTGTCGATTGGTTACATGATGAAGCGCAACTTCGGGGCCCGTTTCTTTTGTGACTACACCTCGGCCTTGGTCTCGTACAGCCTGTTGCCCTCGCAGGAGTTGGGCGTTTCGGAGGCCCGCTCGGGGAGTAGTGCTATCCGGTCGCTCACGTGGGGAGCTTCGGCCAATATTCTGTTCTGACAGGTATCGGCCGGAGGTGCCGATATAATATGAAACGGGGCTGTATCGTCGGATACAGCCCCGTTTCATATGTCGGATAAATTTTTTTAGAAAGGATGTCTTTCGTCCGAAACCGTCAATTTAGCACGACCTTTTGCACGACGGCTGGCCAGTACGCGACGACCGTTTGCAGTAGACATTCTCAAACGGAATCCGTGTTTGTTAATTCTTTTTCTGTTCGAAGGTTGAAATGTTCTTTTCATTGCCGTTATATTTTTATCGTTATTATTCCTTTTTTCGGACTGCAAAAATAGATACTTTTTTTTAATAAACCAAGAGATTACCCATTTTTGGGGATTTTCTTTTTGAGATTTTATTGATTTAGTTTACTTTTGTACCTCGAAAGTTCAGAAATAAAGAATAATATAAATACAAAACAGTATACAAAGTATGATTAACTCGCAAGACATTAAAAACGGAACCTGTATCCGTTTGGACGGAAAGCTCTATTTCTGTGTAGAATTTTTACATGTAAAACCGGGTAAGGGAAACACGATTATGCGTACCAAACTCAAAGATGTGGTATCGGGTCGTGTGCTTGAACGCCGCTTCAATATCGGTGAAAAACTGGAAGATGTACGGGTAGAACGTCGTCCGTATCAGTTCTCGTACAACGAGGGTGAACACTATCACTTCCTCAATCAGGAGACTTGGGACGACCTGATTATCAACAAAGACCTTATCACGGGTGTAGACTTCCTGAAAGAGGGTATGGTTGTCGAGGTGGTTTCCGATGCTTCGACCGAGACGGTGCTCTTTGCCGAATTGCCGGTAAAGGTACAGCTCGAGGTGACCTACACCGAGCCGGGTCTCAAAGGCGATACCGCTACCAATACCACCAAACCGGCTACGGTCGAGACGGGTGCTACGGTACGTGTACCTCTCTTTATCGAAACGGGCGAGATGATTGTAGTCGATACTCGCGACGGTTCGTATATCGAGCGTGCCAAATAAAGAATCGATTCCGCATTCATGCCATAAAAAACGGGTCTCGTGCAAACGGGGCCCGTTTTTTTGTGCCCGATATGTTTCGGCCCGGCTCTTGGATGGGTGTTTGAGATGAAAGATGTATATCTGTTTCACGGATATAGGAGCCGGTTCGGCATAGTCGAATTTGAAAACTTGTTTTCTCATTTGTTTCTGCACTTACCTTTTTATATATTTGTACGAAACAGAATATTACCGTTATGCCCTATTTCTCGATTATTGTACCGGTATACAACCGGCCCGACGAAGTGAGCGACCTGCTCGCGAGCCTGTCGCAACAAACCTGTAAGGATTTTGAAATCGTCTTGGTCGAAGATGGTTCGACCGTGCGGTGTGCCGATGCCGTGGCGCGTTACGAGTCGTCGGTCGACATACACTACTATTATAAGGAGAACGAGGGGCGTAGCATTGCTCGCAACTACGGTATGGAGCGGGCATCGGGTCGCTATTTTATCTTTTTCGATTCCGATTGCGTGATACCGGCCCGTTACTTCGAGGTGCTGAGTGCGGCCTTGCAACGACACTATACCGACTGTTTCGGAGGTCCCGATGCTGCTCACGACTCGTTCAGCGACGTGCAGAAGGCTATCAACTATTCGATGACCTCGTTTCTCACTACGGGCGGTATCCGGGGCGGGAAGGTCCAGCTCGAGAAGTTTACCCCGCGTACCTTCAACATGGGCTTTTCGCGTGAGGTCTACGAGCGGGTGGGCGGATTCCGCGAGATGTTCAGCGAGGACATCGACATGAGTACCCGCATCCGTCAGGCCGGATTCTCCATTACCCTCATACGCGATGCCTTTGTCTACCACAAGCGCAGGGTGAACCTGCGGCTGTTTTTCAGGCAGGTCTATATATTCGGGATGTCGCGCATTTCGCTCTACCTGCTTTACCCCGATACGCTGAAGCTCGTTCACTGGCTTCCGGCCTGTTTTGTCGTAGGGGCGTTGGTCATGATTATAGGGTCGCTCTTCTGGTGGCCGGCCATCTTGCCGCTGGTTGCCTATCTGCTGGCGGTCTTTATCGTGTCGTGGTGTGTGAACAAGCGTCTCAAAATAGCCGCGTTGTCGGTGGTAGCCAGTCTCATACAATTGTGCGGATATGGTGTGGGTTTCTTGAAAGCCTACTTCTTGAAGGTGGTTCTTGGTCGTGGTCGGGACGAAGCCGAAGAGGTGCGTCTGCGTAAAGGAAAGTAGCCATGGACCGCAAGCGCGACAAGTTGAAGATAACCGAGTGGGCGGCCGAAGACCGTCCGCGCGAAAAGATGATGCTGCACGGTATCCGCTCCTTGAGCAATGCCGAGCTGATAGCCATTCTCATCGGGTCGGGCAATGTGGACGAGACGGCAGTGGAGCTCTCGCAACGCATTCTCAATGCGGCAGGCAACAGCCTGAACCGGCTGGGAAAATATGGTATAGACGATTTCGTGAAACCGTTCAAAGGGATAGGCGAAGCCAAGGCCATTACCATTATGGCGGCGTTGGAAATAGGGCGCCGCAGGCGCGACGAGGAGTTGCCCAGGCGTCCTGCTATTACCCATAGTGCCGATGTGTACAGCCTCATGCGGGGGCAAATGATTGACTTGCCGCACGAGGAGTTCTGGGTGCTCCTGCTCAACCGGGCCAACCGGGTAATCGATACCTTGCGGGTAAGCCAGGGTGGCACTGCGGCGACGGTGGTCGATGTGAAGCTGATTATGCGGTCGGCCTTGCAGCAGTTGGCCTCGGCCCTGATTCTGTGTCACAATCACCCTTCGAACAATCTCATACCCAGTGCGGCCGACGACAAGGTGACGGCCAAGATAAAGGCGGCTGCCGCCCTCTTCGATATGGCGGTGCTCGACCATATCATCGTGGGCGAAGAGGGGTACTTCAGTTATGCCGACGAGGGGAGGCTGTAAAACATTGTCGCTCCTCCCTCAATCTTTTGGGCCACGGGAGTGGCCTGTTTTTCTTATTTCTTTTCTGTCGGATATAGACTTTCGAGGTGGCGAATGACGGTTGCTCCCATCAGGCGGCTGCCCTCGGCGTTGGGGTGCAGTCCGTCGTAGAGATACTTGTGGCCTTGGGTCTCTACCTCGGTGGTGATGCCCGATTCGTTGTACATGTCTATGGTGGGGCATCCCAGCTTCTCGCCGGCCCGTTGTATGGCTTCGACAAACAGCGGCAATCGAGGGGGCAGGGGAGCTCGTTGTATGGGGGTGAGCAGCATAATCTGGGTATCGGGGCAATATTTTCGTATTGCCGATACGGCCCAGTTGATGGCTCCGTAGAGGGTCTCACGGTTGGCTTCGTTGTAGGGCTTCTCCAGCTCGGAGATGTCGCCGATGACTCCGTTGCCCGAGTCGTTTGTACCGCACGAGATAATCACGAGGAAGGGGTCGAAATCAGAGCCGGCCTGCTTGTGCCCAACGAGCGGCGCAGGGGTGTCGCTGTGAAATGGTTCGCCCTCGGTTTCGGGAATGACCGTTCCCTCGGGGACGACCATTTGCAGGAGGCGGAATACCTGGTTGGAGATGACGTTGTTGGTGTTGTTGCCGTCGTATACAGGTTGGGGGTTGGTGTCGACTGCTGTCCCGGGGTAGTCAATCCAACAGGCACTCGACACGGCCAGGTTGGTCAGTGACATGTCGAAGTGTTGGGCCGTGACCCAGGCCCACGAGTCGCTGGGTGCCGTGATGCTGTTGCCCAGGGCAACCAGTTGTTTCCCGACGAGTGATGCGGGGGCTTCGGGTTGAACCTGCTCTTGCTGCTGGCAACCGGTCAGCAGCATCAGTCCGATGCCGATGGAGAGAATGGAGCGAATTGCTGTCATGCCGTGTGATTGTTGTTGTAATGAAGAAGGGCTGCGTCTGAAATTGTTTCGACACAGCCCCTTGTCTTATGAATAATGTTTTGTAATCTTATTATTTTTTGGCGGCGGCGTAGCGCTTGTTCAGCAACTCGACCACCTCGTTGGTGATGTCGTAGGCGGGGTTGATGTAGAGAGTGCTGGCGTTGTTGAAGATAGCCTCGTATTTTTTGTCTTGGTTATACTCTTTGATGAAGGTGTTGATCGAGTCGTTCATCTGCATGAGCATCTTTTGTTGCTCGAGCATGTTCTCGTTGTCGAGACGTTGGGCATACTCTTGCAAGTCGGCCGCTTTCTTTTCGAGACGTTGGTATTCCTGTTGAGCTCTTTCGGGCGAGAGGAAAGCGTTGTTTTGGTATTTGCGTTGGAAATCGTCTTGTTCTTTCTTTAATTGTCTTGCTTTTTCGTTGATAGCGGCGCGGGCGTTCTCTTGCTTGTTGATCATTTTCTCGTTGAGATCCTTGGCATAGTTGTATTTTGAAAGCAAAGAATCGACATTGATGTAAGCAATGGGTAATTTCCCCTCGAAGGAGGCCGATGTGGCGGAGTTGCCGGAGGTTTGGTTCGAGGCGTTTTGTTTATTGCCGCATTGTACCATCAAGAAAGAGATGGCAATCACAGTAAGAGTCCGGATTGCAAGGGTAAAAGTTTTCATGTTAGTTATCAGTCTAAAATTTATATCGTTATACTGTTTTCTTTTCTCGCTCTCGGGCGTCGGTAGAGACGGCGCAGGTGATGCCTTTTTTACGCAGGTACTTGTTGTCGCTGATGTGCGGACTGGGGAAATGTCCTCCTTTTACGAAGAAAACCCGTATGCCCAAGAGTATGACAGCCAGTGCAAGAAACCCTATGGTAAAAAGTAAAATAATCCACATTCCTTCTTTCATTAAAAATACAGAGATCGGTTCGGCTCTGTCCATTTGAAAACTCGTCTTTTCATTTGTCTTTGCACTTCCCTTTCACTATATTTGTATAGTAAAACAAAGACCCCCGAGCGGGCAGAAACAAACGTGTTGGTTGTGTATGCCTTACGGCCGTCTTTGCTGTGCAAATATAGGAAAGGAAAATGTGAATTTGGTCGAAGAATGGAAATATTTTGACGATAGAATCGGTAAAAACGGGAAATTTAACATAAATTTCTTCGAGTACAGAAAGTTTAGCAATGAACAAATTGTAACTAAAATAGAAAAAAATGGAGATTAAAGAACTGAAACCCTCATCAATTTGGCACTATTTCGATGCCATTACTCAGGTTCCCCGTCCTTCGAAAAAGGAGGAGCGCATTCGTGAGTTCCTGTTGGCTTTTGCCCGGGAACAAAATCTGGCAGCCCAGGTCGACAAGACGGGCAACGTAGTGATTACCAAAGAGGCTACCCCGGGTTGCGAAGGGGCTGCTACCGTTATCTTGCAAGCTCATATGGATATGGTGTGCGAGAAGAACGGCGATGTGAAACACGACTTCGAGAATGACCCCATCGAGACGTATGTCGATGGCGAGTGGGTGAAGGCTCGGGGCACGACGTTGGGTGCCGACAATGGTATCGGTATTGCTGCCGCTCTGGCGGTGCTGGCCGACAAGGAGTTGAAGCATGGTCGCATACAGGCGCTGTTTACCGTCGATGAAGAGACGGGATTGACGGGTGCTTTCGGTCTCGAAGCCGGTATGATCGACGGCAAATATCTGTTGAACCTCGATTCGGAAGACGAGGCCGAAATCTTTATCGGTTGCGCCGGTGGTATCGACACCACGTCGACCTTTACCTACAAGCAGGAGCCTCTACCGGCCGGTAAGTTCTACTTGCGGGTCGAGGTGAAGAACCTGCTGGGCGGCCACTCGGGTGGCGATATTCACCTGGGCCGCGGCAATGCCAACAAACTGCTGGCCCGCTTCCTGTGGCTGTGCATGCAACGTCACGAGATTCACCTGTGTGCCATCGACGGCGGTAACCTGCGCAACGCCATACCGCGCGAGGCCATGGCGGTGATTGCCGTGAATCCCGAGGATAAGGAGGCTATCCGGGCCGAGGTCAACCACTTTGCTGCCGATGTGGCTGCCGAGTTGAGTGGCGTGGACCCGAATGTGACGGTAGATGTTGCTACGGCCGATGCACCCGAGTTCATGATTGAAGATGGAGTGGCCCGTTCGCTCGTCAGTGCCCTCTATGCGGCACCTCACGGGGTGATAGCCATGAGCCACGATATTGAGGGGTTGGTAGAGACCTCGACCAACCTGGCCTCGGTGAAGATGACCGAGCCGGGTAAGATTGTGGTGGCTACGAGCCAGCGCAGTTCGGTCGAGTCGGAGAAGTACGACATCGCCTATCAGGTAGAGTGTCTTTTCCGGATGGCCGGTGCCGAGCCTACGCATGGCGACGGTTACCCCGGATGGAAACCCAACATGCACTCGCACATCAAGGATATTGCCGTGGCTGCCTATGAGGAGCTTTACCAGCAGACCCCGGCCATCAAGGCTATCCACGCCGGTCTCGAGTGCGGCCTGTTCCTGACGAAGTATCCGCAACTCGACATGATTTCGTTCGGTCCCACGTTGCGGGGCGTACACTCTCCCGACGAGATGATGCACATCCCGGCCGTAGAGAAGTTCTGGAACCACCTGGTTCTCATCCTGGAGAAGGTGGCTGCCGAGCATTGATACATTCCGCTCGGGGAGGGGATTCCCTCCCCGGCATAGTCTCGCCGTTGGCGGGGATAGATACAAAAAAGAGGGTGACCCAAAAGTCAAAGACTTTAAAGGGTCATCCTTTTTTGTTTGGATTACGCCAGATGGTCACAATGAGAGAATGAATGCGTGAGAGTGAGTGTGGAGGGGAGAAAAAATTAACGGTTATCTCTTTGTTTTCAAAGAAATAACCGTTGTTTTTATGGTAAATAATTGCTATATTTAAAGTGAGAATTAAAAATAAAGTCAAGCATTTACCATGAGCGCAAAGATAGTGTATAAAGATTACAATCAGAACGAAAGTCTGCTTTTTCCGCCGACATTGGGAGAACTCGTCCCAAAGAACCATCCGGTGCGGATCGTGAACGCAGTGATAGACAGGCTGGACATATCTTCTGTAGAATCGACCTACAAGGGCGGAGGGACGAGCAGTTTCCATCCCCGCATGCTTCTGAAAGTGATAGTCTACTCCTACCTGTGCAATGTTTATTCCGGCCGCCGTATGGAGCGTCTTCTGCAGGAGAACGTGAACTACATGTGGCTTTCAGGGATGTCGCGGCCGGACTTCAGAACAATCAACCGGTTCAGGAGCGGGCGTCTGGCGGACGGGCGGTTTGACGGGCTGTTCAGGCAGGTTGTCCTGCTTCTGAATGCAGAGGGGCTCGTGTCGCTGAAAGTGCAGTACATCGACGGGACGAAGATAGAGTCTGTGGCGAACAGGTACACTTTCGTATGGAAAAGGAGTGTCGAGAAGAACAAGGAGAAACTGGAGGCGAAAGTGGATGCCGTACTCAAGACGGCGGAGTCGGTCCTCTCCGAAGAGAACAGGGAATGTGCTTCGGAGGAGTCCGGTGTGACGGATCTGGCCGAGCGTACGGAAAGGATACTGCGCAGGATGGACGAGCAGGGTATCAGCGACAGAAAGCTGAGGAAGTCCGTAGAGAAGGTGAAGGACGAGTCCCTTCCGAAGCTAGAATCCTACAAGCATCATCTGGAGACCTTGGGGGAAAGGAACAGCTACAGCAAGACGGACAAGGACGCGACGTTCATGCGTATGAAGGAGGACGCGATGCGCAACGGTCAGACCAAGCCGGGATACAATGTCCAGATAGCGACGGAGAACCAGTTCATCACGAACTACGGAATCTACCGGAGGCCGACGGACTGGGGCACTATGATACCGTTCCTGAAGTCGTTCAGGGAAAGATACGGCCGGCAGAGCGAAGAGATAGTCGCGGACTCGGGCTATGGCAACGAGCAGAACTACGCGTACATGGATGGAGAGGGGATTGACGCGTATGTGAAATACACCATGTTCCATGCGGAGATGAAGCGGAAATACCGGGACAACGCCTTCTTGGTACAGAACATGTACTACAATGAGGAGAAAGACTTCTATGTGTGCCCGATGGGGCAGCGTCTGGAGCGGGCCGGGACATGGAGCACTGTCTCCGACCTGGGATACAGGTCATCCGTGGCAGTATACCGGGCAAAGAACTGCGCCGGCTGTCCGCTGCGTGGAATGTGCTACAAGGGGAAGTCCGGCAGGCGTACCATTGAAGTGAACCACACTGCGAACGCATTCAAAAGGAAGGCACGGGAACTGCTGACCGGAGAGAGAGGCCTGATGCACAGGAGCAGACGTCCGATCGAGCCGGAAGCCGTATTCGGTGACATCAAGTTCAATCACGGCTTCAAGAGGTTCCGTCTCAAGTCAGCCGGAAAGGTCAATGTCGAGTTCGGCCTTGTCGCCCTCGCCCATAACCTCAGAAAATATGCGGCGCATGTCCGCGACGGACTCTTGGGTGTGTCTGACAACTCTCCGTCATTGGGAATGGCATAGCCCAAAAACATGAAAGACGAAAATCAGAGGTATTAGTAAACCAGCCCTTCCCGGAGACTTCCTGCTCCGGTAAAAAGTAATGTGGTCATCTTTTTCTATAATAAAACAAAGAGACCGCCCAAAATCTCTTTTGGGTCGGCCTCTTTTTGTATGTGATACGGTGCTTATTTCATAGCCAGATTGAGCTGTTGTGCAGCTTGTTGGTAGGCCAGTACACCGGCTTGCGAAAGCTCTACGGTCATGTTGTTGCCGTCGGCACCTACCATTTGTACGTGGTTGTCATCGACGAAGGTCATGAATTTGGTCGTTTCGCCGTTAGCCGAGAGAGACCAGGAGTTGTCGTTGCTGTCGAATACGAAACCGATGGTCGAGTTGTCGGCCGTGTTGGTAATGGTGTAGCCGTCTTTATCGGTCTTTACCAGATAGATGTCACCGTTTTCGCCTTTCACTTCCTTGGTCGATTCCTGAGCGATGGGGCTGCTGCCGGTCCAGAATTCAATAGAGTTGAGCACAATGAGGTCAACAAATACGGTTGCCTCGTATACCGGGATAATATGGAAGGCGATAAATACGAGTTCGTTTACAAATTTGTTGCCTACACCGCCGTTCCAGCTAAGTACCTTGTTGGTGAGGCTGAACGATCCGATACAAGACGAGAAGCAGAGAGTCGCTGCTAAGGTAAGGGCAATAGCCACATTCAGTTTGTTCTTTTTCATCGTTTTAAATTTTTAGTTAGAAATATGTAATACGCAAAATTTAGTAAGTTGAAAAAGAGGGCGGCATGGTGGCAAAAGATGGCGCGAAACATGCTGCACGGCAATTCATTTGATGGCGATAGGGCCAATTTCAGGTTCATCGAGCAGGAGACTCACACACGGCATTTCCCGTCTCTTGTCGGGGAGAGGGAGGACTGACGAGTACAGAGACCGGTGAAAATCGACGTTCTTCTACCAGACCGATTGACTTCTATCTTTTACAAAGATAAAAAACTTTTGGAGAAAAAGGTTTTTATAAGGGGATTTTTTCTTGATATATTTTGTAATATCGCAGAACCTCATGAACATAGGCTACGGTTTGGCGCCCTCTGAAATAGCCGAATTTGCACACTTCGTCGTTGAAATACTCGGGGTTGCTCTTGAGCAGGATGAAGTCGCTCACGTTGTCGTCCCATACATAGGGGTTCTTGCCGTACTTCTCGGCCAGCTCCATGGCGTCGAGCACGTGGCCGAGCCCGGCATTGTAGGCGGCGAGGATAAACTTGAGCCGCTCGTTTTTGTCCTGGATGGCCGAGAGGCTTTTGTTGAGCGATTGTATGCTTTTGACGGCCGCCTTCAGATTCTTCTCGGGGTTGGTAATCTCCTGGGCCGATACCCCGAAGGCCTGTGCCGTGCGAGGCATCAGTTGCATCAGTCCCCGGGCTCCGGCCCACGATACGGCCAGGGTGTCGAAGTGCGACTCGTTGTAGGCCTGTGCGGCGAGTATGCGCCAGTCCCAGTCGAGTTCGCGGGCATACTTTTTAAATAGGTGGTCGTAGATGGATATTTGTCCTTTCGAGACCGACAGCACGGCCGAGTTGGGGAACGACTTGCTCAGTTCGAAATACCGGCGCGAGATGCTGCGGTAGGAGTCGGATTTCTGGTTCTCCTTCACCCACTGGTTGATGGCGTGTGCCAGGGCGGGCGAGGTCTTGCTCACGGCCCACGAGGCCCGTTGGGGGAAGCTCACCTGCAGGTGGATGTCGATGTTGTTGTAATAGGTGCGGTTCAACTGCGCCAGGTTGTTGTCGGCCAGGGTGTAGGGTATCTCGCCGGTCGAGACCATCTCGATGAGCTCTTCGGTCACCACCGTATCCTTGTCGATGTGGTGGATGTGTATGCCGCCGCCCAATTCGTTGTTGAGGTTGTTGATGCGCTCTTCGTATTTCGAGCCGGCTTCGACGTAGACATCTTTCCCGATGAGGTCGACCACGTCGTTTATCATTTCGTCCTTGGGCTTGCGGGGCTGGATGAGCACTTGGTGGGTGATGTTTTCGGCACCGCAGTAGAGCCACTCGTTTTTGGCGTCGCCGATGATGGGCATCTCGTAGGCGATGACGTCGCCCTTGCCCTGTTGCAGCATCTCGGTGAGGTGCTTGATGTTGTCGGCTACGATGACGGTGGTCTTGAGGTTGTAGTGGTCGGCAAACTGTTTGATGCGTTCGTATTCATAACCCATCTCTTCGCCTCGGTAGAGGAAGTAGGAGGTGGAGCTGTAGAGCGTGAGAACTCGCAGTTCGCCCCGCTCGCAGATGGAGTCGAAGTCGTTCGGCACCTCTTCGGCGGTGTGCTGCTTGTTCCCTCCGCAGGCCGTGAGCAGACAGAGGGCGAGGAGCACATATATCCAGCGGGATATGTTCCTCGGCATAGGCTTACCCTTTGAGCTTGTGAGAGATAAAGTTGGTCATAATCTCGATGGCGACCGTGTTGTGACCGCCCTGCGGGATGATGATGTCGGCGTAGCGTTTGGTAGGTTCGATGTGTTGCAGGTGCATGGGTTTGAGTACCCGTTGGTAGCGGTCGATTACCATCTCGACCGTGCGTCCCCGCTCGATGATGTCGCGGTTGATGACCCGGATGAGGCGGTCATCGGCATCGGCATCGACAAATACTTTCATGTCCATCATGTTGCGCAACTCTTCGTTGCAGAGAATCAGGATACCCTCGACGATGATGATGTCGCGAGGCTCGACGGTAATCGTCTCCTTTGACCGGGTGCAGGTGAGGAACGAGTAGATGGGCTGCTCGATGGGGCGGCCCGCCTTCAGCTCTTTGAGGTGCTTGACCAGCAGGTCGAAGTCGATGGCTGCCGGCTCGTCGAAGTTGATGTTCTGACGTTCGTCTTCCGGCACATCGCTGCTGTCCCAATAATAGGAGTCCTGGGGAATAACGGCTGTTTGTCCGGGAGGAAGGCTCTCAATGATTTTTCGCACGACGGTGGTTTTGCCCGACCCGGTTCCACCGGCTATTCCTATGATTAACATGACGCTTCTTGTTTTAGGGGTGTGACTTGATCGTTATTTGTACTCAAACCGGCCTTTGTCCGATTCGATGATTAGCTCGTTGTGGTCGGCTGCCTGTGTGTAGCCGATGATGCGGGCATCGATGTCGAACGAGCGGCTGATGTCGATCACGCGTTGGGCATCCTCGGCGTCGACATAGACCTCCATGCGGTGACCCATGTTGAAGACCTTGTACATCTCGTGCCAGTCGGTACCCGATTGCTCCTGGATGATGCTGAACAGCGGGGGTACGGGGAAGAGGTTGTTCTTGATGACCCGCATGTTTTCCACGAAGTGCATCACTTTGGTCTGGGCTCCGCCCGAGCAGTGTACCATACCGTGCACGCGCGGACGCATCTCGTCGAGCAGTTTCTTGATGACGGGGGCATAGGTACGGGTGGGCGAGAGCACCAGTTTGCCGGCGTCGATACCCAGTTCGGCAATCTGGTCGGTCAGTTTCAGCTTGCCCGAGTATACCAACTCTTCGGGTACGGCGTTGTCGTAGCTCTCGGGGTATTTGGCTGCGAGGTATTTGGCAAATACATCGTGGCGGGCCGAGGTGAGTCCGTTGCTGCCCATGCCGCCGTTGTACTCTTTTTCGTACGAGGCTTTGCCGTAGGACGAGAGTCCCACGATGACGTCGCCCGGGCGTATGTGCTCGTTCGATACCACATCCTTGCGCTTCATGCGGCAAGTCACGGTGCTGTCGACGATAATCGTGCGCACCAGGTCGCCCACGTCGGCCGTCTCGCCGCCCGTGCTGTAAGCGTTCACGCCCAGTGCGCGCAGTTCGGCAAGCAGCTCTTCGGTGCCGTTGATGATGGCCGAAATCACTTCGCCGGGGACCAGCAGCTTGTTTCGGCCGATGGTCGACGAAACCAGTATGTTGTCGGTGGCTCCTACGCAGAGCAGGTCGTCGATGTTCATGATGAGGGCATCCTGTGCAATGCCTCGCCACACGCTCAGATCGCCGGTTTCGCGCCAATACATGTAGGCCAGCGACGACTTGGTGCCGGCACCGTCGGCGTGCATGATGTTGCAATACTCGGGGTCGCCGCCCAGAATATCGGGAATGATCTTACAGAAGGCTTTGGGAAAGATACCCTTGTCTATATTCTTGATAGCGTTGTGTACATCTTCTTTCGAAGCCGATACGCCGCGCAGGTTGTAACGTTGGTCGCTCATAGGTATGTGTAATTGATGCTTACAAAATTAGTGCAAAAATGGCATCGGTGCAAGCATCTGGTTTATAAAACGAGTGTCAGGTAGATGAATATCACGGGCGATGCCAGAAGTTCGCTGTCGAACCGGTCGAGAATGCCGCCGTGCCCGGGGAGCAGTTTGCCCGAATCTTTGGCTCCGGCCGTACGCTTGAGCAGCGATTCGCACAGGTCGCCCCAGGTCGAGAATACCGAGGTGAGTATCCCCATGATTACCCATTGCACGGTGGTGAGCATGCCGGGTATGATGTAGTTCAGGCACAGGGCGAGTATGATGCAGAAGAGCAGGCCGCCGAAAAATCCCTCCCACGACTTCTTGGGCGAGATGCGCTCGAAGAGCCGGTGGCGCCCCAGCGTGCTGCCTACGACGTAGGCGCCGGTATCGTTTATCCAGATGAAGGCGAAGAGGGCCATCAGTATGTATTCGGGGTGACCGTACAGCAGTTGATATTCGGTACTGTATCCCCATACACCGAGCAGCGCAAGGGGCAGAACGATATAGATTTGTCCCAATATGCTGTATGCCCAACCCATGACGGGCAACTTGTCGGGCGACAGGTAGAGCTGGATGATGGGGCGTGCTACCAGATAGATGAGGTAGGTGAGTATCGAGGCTTTATGAAGCGACTCGCCTAATTGGCCCGAATAGGAAAAGGCCGTGAGAAACAGGGCGCAGGCTCCTGCCATATCGATGACAAAAGTGAGTTGATCGAATGGCCTACCGAATCGGGTAA
The DNA here is from genome assembly GCF_963931395.1 of Barnesiella sp. An22. NCBI lineage: Bacteria > Pseudomonadati > Bacteroidota > Bacteroidia > Bacteroidales > Barnesiellaceae > Barnesiella > Barnesiella sp. An22. The sequence continues at coordinate 2,962,970 of NZ_OZ007014.1, read as the reverse complement.
GCATGAGAAATTCGACATAGCCAAGCAGGGCGACGATACCAAAAATGCCCAGAAAGGTATAGGCTCCCGACAAGACAGCCGTAGTAATGATAACGATAAACAGTATACCGGTAAAAGTTCGGGTCAGTAGATTTTTCACGGTTCCTTATTTTTGATGTTGGGTGAATTATAAGGCATATAGCGACAGTTGCGGGCAGCGGGTACTCGGCATAGGCTGTGCTTTACGCTTTCATATAGTTTACAAATATAGGTATAATCCCATAAAGCGGCCCTTCTGGGTAGTTTTTTTTTTGTGATAAAGCGATAAAAAAAGAGATACAGTCGATTGTCGGCTGTATCTCTTGTATCATGTAGATTCTCTCGCTTGTCGGGCGGTTAGGCCTTCGAGTCGGAGGTATCTTTTTCATTTCCTTTTGTTTCGCCGTTTTCAACCTTGGGTTGGTCGGCCGTGCCTTCGGCTGTCGGTTGAGGTTTTTCGTCAGATGGTGTCGGGTTGCCTTCGGCCTCCGGTTTTTTGTGTTCGGCCTCTTCCTCCTTCTTGGCTGCCTCTTCGTCTTGCAGTATCTCTTCGGTACGCGAAATCCACGGACGCTTGCCGAATATCTGCTCCACGTCTTCGGCAAAGATAACCTCGCGGGTAATCAGTACCTCGGCCAGTTTGGCATGCTTCTCGGCATTCTCGCGCAGAATCGACTTGGCGCGCTCGTACTGTTCGTTTACGATTCGGCTCACCTCTTTGTCGATGAGTTTGGCCGTCTCTTCGCTGTACGGTTTGGTGAATCCATACTCCTGACCCGTAGAGTCGTAGTAGGAGAGGTTGGGCAACTGCTCGCTCATACCGAAGTAGACCACCATGGCGTAGGCCTGCTTGGTGACCCGCTCCAAGTCGTTCGAGGCGCCGGTCGAGATGCGTCCGAGGAATACCTCTTCGGCGGCCCGGCCTCCCAGCGTGGCACACATCTCGTCGAGCATCTGCTCGCGGGTGGTGATTTGCCGCTCTTCGGGCAGATACCAGGCAGCGCCCAGCGCGCGACCGCGTGGTACGATGGTCACCTTGATAAGCGGGTTAGCATATTGCAGCAGCCAGCTGATCGAGGCATGCCCGGCTTCGTGTATGGCGATGGAGCGTTTCTCCTCTTGAGTCGTGATTTTCGACCGCTTCTCCAGACCGCCTACGATACGGTCGACGGCATCCATAAAGTCCTGACGCTGTACGCTCTTCTTGTTCTTGCGGGCGGCAATCAGGGCGGCTTCGTTGCAGACGTTGGCAATGTCGGCCCCCGAGAATCCCGGGGTCTGGCGGGCCAACAGGTCTACATCGACCGAGTCGTCGATCTTCACGTTGCGCAGGTGTACCTTGAAGATAGCCTTTCGGTCGTTCAATTCGGGCAACTCTACGTAGATTTGACGGTCGAAACGTCCGGCACGCAGCAGGGCCTTGTCCAGAATGTCGGCCCGGTTGGTGGCAGCCAGAATGATGACGCCGCTGTTCGACCCGAAACCATCCATTTCGGTAAGCAACTGGTTCAGGGTGTTCTCCCGCTCGTCGTTGGAACCCATGTTGGGGTTCTTGCCACGGGCACGACCCACGGCATCGATCTCGTCGATGAAGACGATACAGGGGGCTTTCTCCTTGGCCTGGCGGAAGAGGTCGCGCACACGCGACGCACCCACACCTACGAACATCTCGACGAAGTCGGAACCCGACAGCGAGAAGAACGGTACGTTGGCCTCGCCGGCTACGGCTTTGGCCAGCAGGGTTTTACCGGTCCCCGGAGGGCCTACCAGCAAAGCGCCTTTGGGTATTTTGCCACCCAGGTCGGTATATCGACTGGGATTCTTCAAAAACTCTACAATCTCTTCGACCTCCTGTTTGGCTTCCGAGAGTCCGGCTACATCGTCGAAGGTTACCTTCACGGCTCCGTCCTTGTCGAAAAGCTGAGCTTTGGCCTTGCCCACATTGAACACGCCGCCGCCACCGCCACCACCCTGGTTGGTCATTCGGCGGGCCAGATAAATCCAGAAGATAATAAAGAATACGATGGGGCCGAAGGTCCACAGGATATTGGTCAGATCGCTGCTGTTCTCGTAGTTGACATCGGCTTTGAAACCGTAGTCTTTTTTCCACGCCTCGAGGGTAGTGGCAAAACTGTCGCCCGAGGGTATGTTGGTGTATACGATGGGCTTGCCGGTAATCTTGTCGGTTTTGAAAATAGCTTTGGCCGTGCTGTCGTTGAGTTGAGCCTCGACGTAGTCTTTCTTGGCATGAACCGTTACGTTGGTCATGCCGCCCTCCTTGGCTATCTTTTCAAATTCCGACCAGTTCACCTCCTTGCTCATCGAAGGATCGTTGGCATAGTAGAGGCCAAACAGAAGCAGTGCGATAATCGCATACATCCAGTACAGGTTGAACCGGATGCGCTTCTTCTTATTAGGCCCTAATGGAGACATGTTGTTGTTTCCCATATTTTATATATAGTATAAGATGCAAATGGTGTATCAAAAATTATTCCACGTCAGGAATCTCTGTCAATTTGGCATCGTTCCACAATTGTTCGAGTTTGTAGTAGTTGCGGTATTCGGGCAGGAAAACATGTACCAGAATGCTGCCGTAGTCGATAATTATCCATTGGCTGTTTTGGTATCCGTCGTATCCGAAAGGTTTGGTGCCGGTGTGTTGCTGCACATACTCTCTCACGCTGTCGGCAATCGCTGCCACTTGGGTAGTCGACTGTCCCTCGCAGATGACGAAGTATGAAGCTGCAGCCGATTCTATGTCCGAGAGATCTACGGTGGTGATTTTTTTCCCTTTTTTTTCTTGAATGCCTTCTATAATGGTTTGGATTAGTTGTTTTTCTTTCATTTACTTATTGTATGGCTTATATGTATATATTCTCATTTTGCAAAGATAATGCGATTTTTCCAATTACAAGAAAATAGCTTTGTTATAAAATTAAGGCTTTCGTTAAAAACTCCTTTTGCTAACTGTGGGTATAATAGGATTTTGCAGAATAACGAATGAAAAACAGAAAAGTTCGGCTGCGAGGTTTGGTTGCTTTGCCTATATTCCGATAATATAGAATACGGTTTGGAATAAAGAAATATCTGAAATCGGGGTCCGATATTTTATTTTCCGCTTGACTTTCGTCGTACTCTCGGGGTATAGGAGTCGGTTCGGCATAGTCAAACTTAAAAACTTCGTTTTTGTTTGCCCCTGCTCTCACCTTTCACTATATTTTCAGAATATAGGAGTCGGTTCGGCATAGTCAAACTTAAAAACTTCGTTTTTGTTTGCCTCTGCTCTCACCTTTCACTATATTTTCAGAATATAGGAGTCGGTTCGGCATAGTCAAACTTAAAAACTTCGTTTTTGTTTGCCCCTGCTCTCACCTTTCACTATATTTTCAGAATATAGGAGTCGGTTCGGCATAGTCAAACTTAAAAACTTCGTTTTTGTTTGCCTCTGCTCTCACCTTTCACTATATTTTCAGAATATAGGAGTCGGTTCGGCATAGTCAAACTTAAAAACTTCGTTCTTTTGTTTGCCTCTGCTCTCACCTTTCACTATATTTTCAGAATATAGGAGTCGGTTCGGCATAGTCAAACTTAAAAACTTCGTTTTTGTTTGCCTCTGCTCTCACCTTTCACTATATTTGTTGCCGAATAATTTGTAACACTCAATATGGAAATCAAAGGAAAAATCATTCACGTGCTGCCGTTGCAGGAGGGTGTATCGAGAGCCGGCAACCCGTGGAAGAAACAAGAGTATGTATTGGAAACCGAGGAGCAATATCCTCGCAAGGTATGTTTCAATCTTTTTGGCGATAAGGTAGATCAATATCCGGCAGCAATCGGCGACGACGTGACGGTCAGCTTCGACCTCGAGAGCCGCGAGTTTAACGGCCGTTGGTACACCGACGTGAGAGCCTGGAAAATAGAGAAGTCGGCTCCCGCAGCTCAGGGCGTACCCGATATGCCGCCCATGCCCAACGATATACCTCCGTTCCCGCCGGCCCCGGCTGCTTCCGACATGCCGGCCTCGTCGACCGACGATCTGCCGTTCTGATGGACCGGAGAATGTCCCCGCTGCGGCGTGGATTGGGAAACGAAGCATAATGAAATTGTACCGGGAGGTCGCAGGGGTATTGATACCCTTGCGACCTCTTTGCTTTATCTACTTTTGTATTTATTGTGCTATTTTCTCTTTTTATTGTGAACGGAAAACTCTATTTTTACTCCCTCGAAAAGAAACCCTATAAACCGTAAAAACGATGATTAGATTAAATGTTTTTGTGAGAGTCGATGAGGCTCGTCGCGCCGAATTTTTGGAGATTGCTAAAAAGTTGACCGAATGCTCACTCAAAGAGGTGGGCTGTGTGGCTTACGATATTTTCGAGAGTGCTACGCGTCACGATGTGTTGATGATTTGTGAAACCTGGAAAGACGATGAGGCTCTGCGTGCCCATGAGCAGACTACTCACTTTGTCACTTATGTGGGGCAGATGCACTCCTTGGGCGAGATGAAGCAAGAGCGATTCAACTTCTGATTCGGTATTCCCGAGTATAATATCGAACAGGAATGAAGTGGAGTAAGTTGTTTCTGGTTGCGGTTGCCTTGATGGCAGTCGTACCTTTCACGTCGTGTGGCGATGATGACAATCACGCCTCGATACCTACCCGCCCCTCGGGCGAAAACGAGGCCGACTCGATAGCTATCGCTCAGATTTCGTGGCAGGAGCGGGAGATTCGGGATGGTGTCGTGAGCAAGACGGCTCAGGTGCAAAAGCTCTTTGACTATCCGCAAACGATAAGCATGTTGGAAATCGACCTGAACAAGGCCAATGTTTCGTTTGTCGTTTCGTATGAGGTCTCGTTGAGCAAGACTACCAGCGACCGGGCCATCGCGGCCAATGCGTTGGCGGCGATAAACGGAACCTTTTTCAATACCTCGACCGGTGTAAGCCGTCACTTCTTGAAGTGCAATGGCACTGTGGTGGCTACCACCGAGACCAACGAGTTTTCGACTCGTGCCACCGGGGCCTTCTGTGCCACGGGCGACCGGGTGGAGATAAAGACGTGGAGCTCGAACGACGAGGCTTCGCTCGGGGGCGACTATCAGCAGGTAGTCGTGTCGGGGCCGCTGATGATGGACAACGGGCACGATGTGGCCATGTGGGCCAATTCGTTTACAACCGATACACACCCGCGTACCTGCGTGGCAACGACCGACGACAATCGGGTGCTCTTCATCGTCTTCGATGGCCGTCTCGATGGAGCCAAGGGGGTGAACCTCTACGATCTGCGCACCTTTGCTCGGCAGATGGGGGCGACCGATGCTCTCAACCTCGACGGTGGGGGCTCTTCGACCCTCTATATCCAGTCCTATGGCGTGATCAATCACCCTTGCGACAATGGCAAGTACGACCACGAAGGCGAGCGTGCAGTCCCCTCGGTATTGATGGTGAAGACAAACTGAATCCCGTAAATACAGGCATCTCGGCGGGGCGATGGGGGTTAAACCCGAATCGTCCCGCTTTTTTGTGTAAAAAACGGGCTCGGCATGATGGAAAAAAAGAATAAAATTCTTATCTTTCAACCGAAATAATTTAATCTTATAAATCTTAATCTATGATAGTAGGAATCCCCAAAGAAATCAAGAACAACGAGAATCGAGTGGGTATGACTCCCGCCGGAGTGAACGAACTGGTACGGAGAGGTCATACGGTGTATGTGCAGAAAGGCGCAGGCGAAAATAGCGGGTTCCCCGACGAGCAGTACGAGCGTGTGGGTGCCAAGATATTGCCCACCATTGCCGATGTATATGCCGTGGCCGAGATGATAGTCAAGGTCAAGGAGCCCATCGAGCCCGAGTATCCCCTCATTTGCAAAGGGCAGTTGTTGTTTACCTATTTCCATTTTGCATCGGACCGCAAGCTCACCGAGGCTATGATGGCCAGTGGGGCTACCTGTTTGGCCTATGAAACGGTCGAGCTGAAAGACCACAGTCTGCCGCTGCTTATCCCCATGTCCGAGGTGGCCGGCCGTATGGCTACCCAAGAGGGGGCCCGCTTCCTGGAGCGCCCGCAGGGCGGCAAAGGTAAACTGATGGGCGGTGTGCCGGGTGTGAAACCGGCCAAGGTGCTGGTAATCGGTGGTGGTGTGGTAGGTTATGCTGCTGCCTGTGTGGCCGCCGGTATGGGTGCCGATGTTACCATTGCCGACTTGTCGCTGGCCCGGTTGCGCTACATCGATGAGGTTCGCCCCGCCAACATCAAGACCCTCTACTCGTCCGAATTCAATATACGAGCCGAGCTTCCCACGACCGATTTGGTAATCGGGGCTGTGCTTATCCCCGGAGCCAAGGCGCCGCATCTCATCACCCGTGATATGCTGGGATTGATGGAGAAGGGGTCGGTGCTGGTCGATGTCGCAATCGATCAGGGTGGCTGCTTCGAGACTTCGCATCCGACTACACACTCCGAGCCCGTCTACGAAGTCGATGGTATCGTGCACTATTGCGTGGCCAATATTCCGGGAGCCGTTTCGGCCACCTCGACCTTGGCCTTGACCAACGCAACTTTGCCCTATGCCCTCAAGCTGGCCGATAAAGGTTGGGAAAAAGCCTGTGCCGAAGACGAAGCTCTCTGCAAAGGTCTGAATGTAGTCGACGGTAAAATCGTTTATCCTGCCGTAGCCGAAGCTTTCGGGTTGCCGTGTGAGAAGATATAAGCCGATAATTTCACTCGAATACCCTTTGTTCGTTCCTGTTGCTCCGTAGAGTGGCAGGAACGAATTTTTTGCGAAAAAAAAGTTTGTTTATAACGGAGTGAAAATGGGGAAGTTGAGAGAAAAGTATGTTTTATAGCATAAAAAAGTCCTCAAAAAATTTGGAGGGAATATATAAAAACGCCTACCTTTGCATCGCTTTTCGAAAGAACACCGGGTCAACCGGAGCGAAAACGGAGGGCACAGTTCATTGACAAGACTGAAAAGAAGCAAGTGTAGTACAAGAGAAAAGAGAGAACGAAGTCAATTCGGCCAGGAGTCCTTCGAAGGTATAAAATAAGAAAAACAAGATATACAACGAAGAGTTTGATCCTGGCTCAGGATGAACGCTAGCGACAGGCCTAACACATGCAAGTCGAGGGGCAGCGCGGAGGTAGCAATACTTCTGGCGGCGACCGGCGCACGGGTGAGTAACACGTATGCAATCTGCCTGTAACAGGGGGATAACCCGGAGAAATCCGGCCTAATACCCCATAACGACGAGATCTCGCATGGGGATTCGTCTAAAGAGAGCAATCTTGGTTACAGATGAGCATGCGGTCCATTAGCCAGTTGGCGGGGTAACGGCCCACCAAAGCGACGATGGATAGGGGTTCTGAGAGGAAGGTCCCCCACATTGGAACTGAGACACGGTCCAAACTCCTACGGGAGGCAGCAGTGAGGAATATTGGTCAATGGTCGGCAGACTGAACCAGCCAAGTCGCGTGAAGGAAGACGGCCCTAAGGGTTGTAAACTTCTTTTGTCGGAGAGTAAAGGTCTTCACGAGTGGAGATTTGCAAGTATCCGAAGAAAAAGCATCGGCTAACTCCGTGCCAGCAGCCGCGGTAATACGGAGGATGCGAGCGTTATCCGGATTTATTGGGTTTAAAGGGTGCGTAGGCGGCATGACAAGTCAGCGGTGAAATGCCCGGGCTTAACCCGGGAGCTGCCGTTGAAACTGTCGAGCTAGCGTGCACAAGAGGTAGGCGGAATGCGTGGTGTAGCGGTGAAATGCATAGATATCACGCAGAACCCCGATTGCGAAGGCAGCCTACTAGGGTGCAACGGACGCTGAAGCACGAAAGCGTGGGTATCGAACAGGATTAGATACCCTGGTAGTCCACGCAGTAAACGATGAATACTAACTGTTTGCGATATAATGTAAGTGGTACAGCGAAAGCGTTAAGTATTCCACCTGGGGAGT
>NZ_OZ007014.1:2672500-2950000 GCF_963931395.1 Barnesiella sp. An22 | reverse complement strand
CTTTTTCCCATGTTCGTCCCTCTCCGCCATTTTTCTTTACGCTTTCTCCCATAGGCCGGAGGGCTGCGCGTTTTAGTCATCACCCCTGACACGGTTCTCGATGCGGAATCCAGGATATAGCCGCTGTTTATACAAAAGAAAACAGCCGACAGTACCATTCGGGCCAGTAGGAATACACGGTCCGTGCGTCCTGAATCTCCCCTTTTCTTTTCCCGCAAAAGAAAAGGGAAGCCAAAAGAAAGCTCCCGGCTGATGTCCGAAAGCTTAAAAATGGCGGAGAGGTCCGGCGAAAAAGAACTCGCCGGGCTCATTCCACATCGTTATTTATTCCACAGGCTTTACTGCTCCGGGCCCTTCGACTGATTCGCCTCGGCTCAAACATCTTTTTCCCACGTTCGTCCCTCTCCGTCATTTTTCCCACCGCTTTCTCCCATAGGCCGGAGGGCTGCGCGTTTTAGTCATCACCCCTGACACGGTTCTCGATGCGGAATCCAGGATATAGCCGCTGTTTATACAAAAGAAAACAGCCGACAGTACCATTCGGGCCAGTAGGAATACACGGTCCGTGCGTCCTGAATCTCCCCTTTTCTTTTCCCGCAAAAGAAAAGGGAAGCCAAAAGAAAGCTCCCGGCTGATGTCCGAAAGCTTAAAAATGGCGGAGAGGTCCGGCGAAAAAGAACTCGCCGGGCTCATTCCACATCGTTATTTATTCCACAGGCTTTACTGCTCCGGGCCCTTCGACTGATTCGCTTCGGCTCAAACATCTTTTTCCCTTGTTCGTCCCTCTCCGCCATTTTTCTTTCCGCTTTCTCCCATAGGCCGGAGGGCTGCGCGTTTTAATCATCGCCCCCCGATGCGGTCATCTGGTCATTCCGCGCTTGATGCGGTATCCAGAGAATACCGGCAGAAGCACTTGCAAAATACATTCTTTTTTCGGCCCTTTCCTGGACCCCGCATCGAGTGCGGGGTGACACCCTTAGTCATACCGCGCTTTGACACGGTATCCAGAAATATCCGGGGGGGAGAGTCACTGTTGCTATTCCTCTTATGTTATGAACTGGACCCCGCATCGAGTGCGGGGTGACACCCTTAGTCATACCGCGCTTTGACGCGGTATCCAGAAATATCTGGGGGGGAGAGAGTCCCCGTTGTTATTCCTCTTGGGTCATGAACTGGACCCCGCATCGCTGTGCGGGGTGACACAAAAGAAGCGCCGCCGCTGTTATCGGGCCGAGTTGGTCGCAGGTTGCGCCATCGTCGGGGGCTGCGGAACTCGCCACAGGCTCAGACACTCCTCGTCCTCTATCCATCTCTGGCTTGCCCGCTCCCTGCCCGATAAAGGCGGAGTTTTGCGACTCTTCTATCTTTCTTCATGTGGGGCATGGCAATTGTACTTTCTGTATAGTTGATAAAATCTATTAAATATATTTATCGCGGTTGTCTTACTCTGAAAATATGTTTACATTTACAAATAAATTGTGAATTATTTATTTTGAGCATATAGATACCATGAGAAAGAGATTTCTGTTTCTGTTGTTATTTTGTTTTGCACTGATGGTATGCCGGGCCAAGGATAGCCGCGTAGTGGTGGGGGCCGAGCGTACGGGCGAGTATTATCCGGCGTTGAAGGGGCAGCGGGTAGCTGTCTTTTCGAACCACACGGGGATGGTGGGCGACCGCCATCTGGTGGATATGCTGGTGGCCGACGGTGTGAATGTGGTGACGATATTTTCGCCGGAGCATGGTTTCCGCGGCGATGCCGATGCGGGTGAACATGTGGCGGGATCGGTCGATCCCAAGACGGGAATAAAAATCAGTTCGCTGTACGATGGCAAGTCGGGCCGACCGTCGGACGAGTCGATGCACTCGTTTGATGTGCTGCTGGTCGATATTCAGGATGTGGGGCTTCGCTTCTATACTTATTATATTTCGATGGTGAAGTTGATGGATGCTTGTGCCGAGTTTGGCCGCCCGGTGATTGTGCTCGACCGGCCCAATCCGAACGGGCACTATATCGATGGACCTATCCTCGACATGAAGTACAAGTCGGGGGTGGGGTGGTTGCCTATCCCTGTGGTGCATGGCCTGACGCTGGGCGAGTTGGCTCGCATGGTGAACGGTGAGCATTGGCTGCCCGAGGACCGGGTGTGCGACCTCACGGTGGTTCCTTGCCTGAACTACACGCACCAGACGCACTATGTGCTGCCGGTGCCTCCGTCGCCCAATCTGCCGAATATGCGTGCCGTCTATCTCTATCCCTCGACCTGCTATTTCGAGGCTACGCCGGTGAGTCTGGGGCGTGGTACCGACTGGCCTTTCCAGGTGTATGGTCACCCCAACATGAAGGGGTATGACTTTTCGTTTACGCCGCGCAGCGTACCGGGGGCCAAGAATCCGCCGCAACTGAACAAGAAGTGCTATGGCGTGGACCTGACGGGGCTTACCGACGAGGAGATTTGGGCCAAGGGGCTGAATCTCGAGTATGTGATCGATGCCTATCGCAACCTCAATCTGGGCGACCACTTCTTCCGCTCCTTCTTCGAGAAGCTAATCGGTGTGGATTATGTGCGCCGAATGATCGAGGAGGGCAAGTCGGCCGACGAAATCAAGACCATGTGGCACGACGATGTGGAGAAGTTCAGGGAGCAACGCCGTCCTTATCTGTTGTATGAAGAGTAATAACCGTAAACTTAAATAGCTGAAACACATGACACCCGTAGTTGTCTTAATCACCATTTTCGCTTATTTTATCGTCTTGTTCGGCATTTCGTATGTGGTAGGTCACCGGGCCGACAATCAAGGTTTTTTCGTGGGCAATCGCAAGTCGCCCTGGTATGTGGTGGCCTTTGCCATGATTGGTTCCATGATTTCGGGGGTGACCTTCATCTCGGTGCCCGGTATGGTGGCCGCCAGCGGATTCTCGTATTTGCAGATGGTGCTGGGGTTCATCGTGGGGCAGTTGCTCATCGCCTACGTGCTGGTGCCGCTGTTCTACCGCATGAATCTGGTTTCGATTTATGAGTATCTCGAGAACCGGTTCGGCCTTTCGTCGTATCGCACGGGGGCCTGGTTTTTCTTTATTTCGAAGATGTTGGGCGCTGCCGTGCGCCTCTTTCTGGTGTGCGTGGTGTTGCAGATGCTGGTCTTCGAGCCGCTACATCTGCCCTTTATCCTGAATGTGATTTTCACCGTAGGGCTGGTGTGGCTCTACACCTTCAGGGGCGGAGTGAAGTCGCTCATCTGGACCGATACGCTCAAGACGGTGTGTCTCATCGTTTCGGTGATACTCTGCATCTACTATATCGCCAGCGACCTGCACCTCGACCTGGGTGGAATGTGGCAGACGATACGCGGGTCGGAGATGTCGCAGATGTTCTTCTTCGACGATGTGAACGACAAACGCTATTTCTTCAAGCAGTTCTTGGCCGGTGTCTTTACGATGATTGCCATGAACGGACTCGACCAGGATATGATGCAGCGCAACCTGAGTTGCAAAAACTCCAAGGATTCGCAGAAAAACATGATTACGAGCGGCATTGCGCAGTTCTTTGTGAATGCCCTCTTCCTGATGCTGGGCGTGCTGCTCTATGTCTATGCCGCTACCGAGGGGATAGCCGTTCCGCAGAAGAGCGACGAACTCTTCCCGCTGATTGCCACGCAAGGCTACTTCCCGTTGATTGTGGGTATTCTGTTTGTCGTGGGTCTCATTTCGTCGGCCTATTCGGCTGCGGGGTCGGCCCTGACGGCGCTTACCACCTCGTTTACGGTCGATATTCTGGGCGTGAAGGGGAAGAGCGAAGAGCAGGTGGTGCACTTGCGTAAACGGGTACATATCGGCATGGCCGTGGTGATGGGTGTGGTTATCTTCATCTTCAACCTGTTGAACAACACGAGTGTCATCGACGCCGTCTATACGTTGGCCAGCTATACCTACGGGCCCATTCTGGGACTCTTTGCCTTCGGTATCTTTGTGAAGGCACAGGTGCGCGACCGTTATATCCCGCTGGTGGCCATCGCCTCGCCGGTGCTCTGCTTCATTCTCGACCGCAATTCGCAGGCCTGGTTCGGCGGTTATTCGTTCAGCTACGAACTGTTGATTATGAATGCCCTGTTTACCTTCATCGGGCTGTTGCTGTTGATTAAGAAACCAGTAAAAGCATAAAGACATGAAAAAGATTGTCGGGGCTCTCGTGGCGGGAGCGCTCTCTCTCGGTACGGCCGTCTGGGGCGGCGAGTGGATACGGGTGAACCAGTTGGGCTATCTGCCCGCTTCGCCCAAGGTGGCCGTCTATATGAGCGACGAGGCCATCGACCTGGAGTCGTATGCATTGGTCGACGATTGTACCGGTCAGGAGGTGATGCGTTTCGACACCCCTCGGGCTGCGGGCCTGTGGGGCCGGATGCAACGCATGTATCGGCTCGACTTCACCGCCTGCAATCGGCCCGGTACCTATCGGCTGAGGGCCGGCGATGCCCTCTCGCCTCGCTTTGTTATCGGCAATCGGGTGTACGACGGCACGGCCGACTTCATCCTGCGCTACATGCGTCAGCAACGCTGCGGCTTCAATCCCTTCGAGCGCGACAGCTGTCACACCCACGACGGCTACATCGTCTATCACCCCACCCGCAGTGGCCAACACATCGACGTGCGGGGCGGCTGGCACGATGCGAGCGACCAGTTGCAGTACGTGACCACCTCGGCCAACGCCACCTATCAGATGATGTTTGCCTACCTGAAGAATCCCGGAGCGTATGGCGATGCCTACGATGCCAACGGCCTGCCCGGGACCAACGGTATCCCCGACATCGTCGACGAAATCAAATGGGGGCTCGACTGGCTCAACCGCATGAATCCGTCGAAAGGCGAGATGTATAACCAGATAGCCGACGACCGAGACCACAAAGGGTTCAAACTGCCTTCGCAGGACGAGATCGATTACGGTTGGGGCAAGGGGCTGGGACGTCCCGTCTACTACTGTTCGGGCGAGCCCCAGGTGCGGGGCGAGTTTACCAACGCCACCACCGGCGTGGCCAGTACGGCCGGCAAGTATGCCTCGTGTTTTGCGCTGGGGGCCCGGGTGCTGGCCGACTTCTATCCCGCGATGGCCGATACGCTGCTGGCCAAGGCCCGCGACGCCTATCGTCACGGTGTGGAGCATCCTGGTGTGTGCCAAACGGCATCGGTGGTTTCGCCCTATATTTACGAAGAGTGTAATTGGACCGACGATATGGAGCTGGCTGCTGCTCAACTCTACCTCTCGACCGGCGAGCCGCAGTTTCTGAACGAGGCGGTCGAGTATGGCCGATTCGAACCGGTAACCCCCTGGATGGGGGCCGACAGTGCCCGCCACTATCAGTGGTATCCCTTTATCAACCTGGGCCATTATCACCTGGCCGGGGTGGACGACAGCCGCGTGAGCCGCGAGTTTACCCGCAACCTGCGCAGCGGCCTGGAGCGGGTGCGAGAGCGGGCCGAGGGGAATCCTTTCCTCAACGGGGTGCCGGCCATCTGGTGCTCCAACAACCTGACGGTGGCCGTGGCTACCCAGTGCCGGCTCTATCGTGAGTTGACGGGCGACGACCGTTATCGCGAGATGGAGGCGGCTCTCATCGACTGGCTCTTTGGCTGTAACCCCTGGGGCACGAGCATGATTACCGAGTTGCCCTTGTGGGGCGACTATCCCATAGACCCTCACACGCCGCTCATAGCGTTGGGGGCAGGTACGACCGTGGGCGGACTGGTCGACGGGCCGGTCTATGCTTCGATATTCAACAACCTGCGAGGGGTTCGTCTCTCGCGCGAAGACCCTTACGCCCCGTTCCAGTCGGCCGAGATTGTCTATCACGACGACATGCAGGACTATTCGACCAACGAACCCACGATGGACGGTACGGCCAGCCTCAGCTATCTGCTCTCGTCGCTGCAGCAGGAGGGAGCCGAGGCCGCAGGGCCCGACCGCAACGAGTATGCCTGTGGCGGCATTGTGCGCACCGACCGCTCGAAGCGGCAGATTTCGCTCGTCTTCACGGCGGCCGACAAGAACGACGGAGCCCGGCGTATCCTCGAGACCTTGCAGCAGTGCGGCGTGAAAGGCTCGTTCTTTTTCACGGGCGAGTTTTACGAACGATTTCCCCAAACCATTGCACAACTGATACAAGCCGGCCACTACGTGGGGGCACACAGCGACGGGCATCTGCTCTACTGTGCCTGGGAGCGTCGCGACTCTACGCTGGTAGACCGGCAGCAGTTCGAGAGCGATATGCAAGCTATCTACGGCCGCATGAGCCGGGCCGGTATCGACCCGACACAGACGCGCATTTTCGTGCCGCCCTACGAATACTACAACGAGACCATCGCCGCCTGGGCGCGGGGCATGGGGCTGCGCATCGTCAACTTCACTCCCGGCACTTGGACCAATGCCGATTATACCACCCCCGACATGACCAACTATCGCAGCAGCCGGGACATCTACAACCGGGTGATGGAGGTCGAGAAGCGCGAGGGGCTCAACGGCCATATTCTGCTCTTCCACCTGGGGACCGATGAGCGTCGCACCGACAAGTTCTACGACCGTTATCTCGAGCGGCTCATCCGCACCTTGCAGAAGAGGGGTTACACCTTTGTCGCCTTGCCCGAAGCCGTGGGGGAGTGAGATACCTGATTGTAGGTAAATATGGACCTCTTTCTGCCTGTCGTATTGGATTGTAAGATAAAAAGCCCTACCTTTGTGCCTTTGATAATCGAAAGATTATGAACAGGCTGCTCCGTTCCATAGCGAAATACTTTCTACCTGTATTGTTCATTTCATATATAGGTTGCATTTCGCTGTTTACCCACACGCACGTGGTAAACGGGGTGACCATCGTGCACTCGCACCCCTACAATCCCAAGGCCCATCACGGCCACACCACTACCGAGTTTCAACTCATACACGCTTTGTCGCATCTCACTACGGCCGAGCCGTCGGTGGGGGTGCTGCTTTCGGCTGTGCTGTTTGCCTTTTCGTGCCGGTTGTTCTATCCGGCTACCCGCTTCGTACGCACACTCAGGCAGTGGGGGGCTCACGGGTTGCGTGCTCCGCCCGTTTCGATTCTGTAAAATAAGAGGAAACAGAAGGTTTACTCCTGCTCTTGGCGAGTGGGGGATGGATGAGTCTTAACTATTCAGAATCGAAAAAAATGAAGAAATACATTATTTTATGCGTGATATGCCTGTGGCATATCGGCGTGAGTCGTGCCGAAACGGCAACTCAGAAAACATTGGATATAAACATTGTGGGCCATGTGCTCGACAAGCATATGCGGGAACACCTGCCCTACATCACGATTTCGTTGAAGGGGACCACCGTGGGGACGATGACCGACGGTTCGGGTCACTACTTTCTGAAGAATTTGCCCGAGGGCGATTTCGTGCTCGAGGCCTCGTCGGTAGGTTATGAGACGGGCCGGCGGAAGGTGTCGCTGAAAAAGGGTGTGACGCTGGAAATCGATTTCGAAATCGAGCCGAGTGACGTGGCACTCGACGGCGTGGTGGTTTCGGCCAACCGCAGCGAGACTACGCGGCAACTGGCCCCTACGCTGGTCAATGTGCTGAACATAAAGACCTTCGAGAATACCAACTCCGGCACGTTGGCCCAAGGGCTCAACTTTCAGCCGGGTGTGCGGGTCGAGAACGATTGCCAGAACTGCGGCTTCCAGCAGGTGCGCATCAACGGGCTCGACGGTCCCTACACACAGATACTCATGGACTCGCGTCCCATCTTCAGTGCCCTGTCGGGGGTGTATGGCCTGGAACAGATTCCGGCCAACATGATTGAGCGGGTAGAGGTGATGCGGGGCGGCGGTTCGGCCCTCTTCGGGTCGTCGGCCATTGCGGGTACCATCAACATCATTACCCGAGAGCCGTTGCGCAACAGCGGTTCACTGGCACACACGATTACCTCGATAGGAGGTAGCGGCAAGTTCGAGAACAACACGTCGCTCAACGCCTCGCTCGTGACCGACGACAACAAGGCGGGGCTCTATGTCTTCGGGCAAAACCGGCAGCGTGCCGGTTACGACCACGACGGCGACAGCTTCACCGAGTTGCCCGAGCTGAAGGGGCAGACGCTGGGATTCCGCTCTTACCTGAAGACCAGCAACTACTCCAAGCTTACGCTGGAGTATCACCACATCAACGAGTATCGCCGGGGTGGTAACCTGTTGAACCGTCCGCCCCACGAGGCCGATATTGCCGAGCAGTTGAACCACTCGATTAACGGGGGAGGACTCAGCTACAGCCTCTTTACTCCCAACGAGAAACACCGTATCAATCTCTACGCTTCGGCCCAGCATATCGACCGCGACAGCTATTACGGCACGAAGCAGAACCTCGATGCCTATGGCGAGACCAGCGACCTGACGGTGGTAGCCGGTGGACAGTATATCTACAGTTTCGACCGCTGTCTCTTCATGCCGGCCGACCTGACTGCCGGTATCGAGTATAACTACGACAAGCTGCGCGACGAGATGAAGGGCTACAACCGCACCACCCGCCAGGAGGTGCATATCGAGAGTGCCTTCCTGCAGAACGAGTGGAAGAACGACCGCTGGAGTTTCCTCGTGGGCGGACGGCTCGACAAGCACAACCTTATCGATCACGTTATCTTCAGTCCCCGGGCCAATGTGCGTTTCAACCCCACGCCCAACGTCAACCTGCGGGCCAGCTATTCGTCGGGTTTCCGGGCTCCGCAAACCTACGACGAGGACCTGCACGTGGCTGCCGTAGGGGGCGAGGGGACTATCATCCAGCAGGCGGCCAACCTGAAGGAGGAGAAGTCGCACAGCGTGAGCCTCTCGGCCGACATGTACCGCCGCTTCGGAGCCTTCCAGTGCAACCTGTTGCTCGAGGGGTTCTACACCCGGCTCAACCATGTGTTTGTGCTCGAGGAGGTCGGGTTCGACCAGACCCACAACGCTAAGGTGAAGGAGCGCCGCAACGGCAAGGGGGCCGAGGTGGCCGGTGTGACCGTCGAGGGCAAGGTGGCCTATCTCTCGCTCGTGCAGCTGCAGGCCGGTGTCACCTGGCAGCGGAGCCACTATACCCAGCCCGAGCAGTGGAGCGACGACGAGTCGGTGCCTGCCGAGCGTCGTATCTTCCGCACCCCCGACTGGTATGGCTACTTCACCGCCACCTACACCCCGGTGAAGCCGTTGAACATTGCCCTCTCGGGAACCTACACGGGTTCCATGCTGGTACAGCACATGAAGGGCTACATAGCCAAAGATGTGGCGGTGACTACCCCCGACTTCTTCGACATGACGGCCAAGGTGTCGTATGACTTCTCGCTCTACAAGGCCATCACGTTGCAGGTCAACGCCGGTGTGCAGAATATCTTCAACGCCTATCAGCGCGATTTCGACCAGGGTAAGGAACGCGATTCGGGCTACATCTACGGACCTTCGATGCCCCGCAGCTACTTCGCCGGCATGAAACTGATGTTCTGAGGTGATTGACGGGTAGACTCATCGTTTTCATTCAACAGGCTGTGTCCAAATTTTTCAGTTTGGGCACAGCCTTCTTTTTAGGATTGAAAGTCAGGTATTGGAATAGGACTAAAAAGGATGGATAGATTTTCTTAATTTATTTTGCATATTTATAATATTATTCTGTCTTTGTGACTGGGTGTATTAAAATAGTTCTCAAACCAAAATATTCCGATAGCGGTTATATACCATAGGAACACAAAAAAGGAATAGGCAACGATGACTATATGAAAAGGGGGTTGCTATTATCCATATTATGCGCATTGGCGATAGGACTGCTTCATGCGCAAGAGGCTCGAGAGACCGCTTTCCCTCGGGCTACCTATCCCGAGTATGTCGTATTCTTGCCTCAGAGCCAGATTGACTCGGTCTATTATTCTCACAACACCTCGATTATTCCGGTTGTCTTTCGGGTCAACAAGTACAATCTGGTACCCAATCGCCAGCTCGACAGTATCGTGCAGGTGCTGCGCCGGATGCAGGTCGATCCGGCCGTGCGCATAGCCTGTGTGTGGATAGGCGGTAGTGCCTCGCCCGAGGGCCCCAAGGCCTGGAACTACAAGTTGGGCGAATACCGTTCGCAGGCATTGGCCCGCTATCTGGCCGAGGAGGCAGGGTTCCCGCGCGACCAGATGGAGGTGGTGAATCTGTGGGAAGACTGGTATTCGTTTGAGGTTGCCCTCGAGAACGGGGCACAGATACCCCACAAGGAGGAGGTGATGAAAATCTTGCGTACCGAGCCCGACAACGAGCGGCGCAAGCGGAAAATCATGGCTCTCGACAAGGGGTATACGTGGCATCGGATTATTCACGACGTATTCCCTCCCTTCCGCAATGCCCGCATGGCCATTGTCTGTTACGAACAGCCTCGTGACCTGCCGGCCGAGCCCCAGCTGTTGCCGCTCTGCGACGGCATACCGGCCCCCCGGCCCGTACAGCCGGCGGCGGTAAATCCCGTATCGGTGGCCGAGCCCCGCAAGTGGCACCTGGCCGTGAAGACCAACCTGCTCTTTCTGGCAGCCGCCACGGCCAACGCCGGGGTAGAGGTGGAGTTGTGGCCGCACGGCACACTCGATATACCGGTATGGTACTCGCCCTACGACATTACCCCCACGCGCAAATTGCGTTTACTGGCTACCCAGCCCGAGCTGCGCTGGTGGCCGGGCCAGGTGATGCAGGGCCATTTCATCGGGTTGCATACCCATGTGGTCGGGTTCAATGTCGCCGTCAACGACAAGGGTCGCTACCAAGACCCCAACCATGCGTTGTGGGGCATGGGTCTCAGTTATGGATATGCCCTCTCGTGGGGCAAGCAGAAGCAGTGGGGTGTCGAGTTCAATATCGGTGTCGGGTTTGCCGAGTATGACTACGATGTATATCAGAATCGGAAGGACGGGCAACTGTTCCGTTCGGGTTCCGATTTTTACTGGGGAGTAACCCGGGCCGGAATCAGTTTGTCGTACAAGTGGGCTTTCCCCCGCAAGAAATAGGAGGGTAAGAGTTCTATGAAAAGGAATCTGTCTTATATAGCAATACTTATATGTCTCTTGTCGCTGGGGGTTACAGCCTGCGATGAGACCATACACGAGTATCCCCGCACAAACGAGGTATTGGTGATGGTCGAGTTGAATGCCGACCGCACCCCTCCGCTCTATTACAAGGGCCTGATTTACGACGAGACCGGGAACAGTATCGTGCAGGAGCTGCCCGAGGAGCAGGCGACGGGCTATATCCCCGACGAACGTCTGTGTGTCCGCTTTATAGTCGAACTCTACAAACTGCCGTCGGCCGGAGCCTCGGTCGATAAGGGTATCCTGGTCGATCGGCGGGAATTTTCGGTCGACCGGTTGGCTCAGCCTCCGCAAGATACGCTGGCTTTCCAGTTGCCTCAGGGCTACTACCGGGTATTGTCGTGGGCCGATTATGCCCCCGAAGTCCGGGTGAGTGAATGGCATTTCGATACCCAGCAGTTGAATGCCGTGAGAGAGAATATAGACCATACCCCTATGGTCAATCACCATAAGAATGCGGCAGCGGGTAGTTGCGACTTCTCGGTAACCGTAGGGCGATATGGCGAAGAGATTTCGGTCTCTACACCGGGCAGTACGGCGACGGCAACCCCCTCGGGAGAGCCGCTGGTGCCGGTCTACATGAAGCGTCCTTCGGCCCGGTTCCATCTGTGGGCGACCGACTGGAACGAGTTTTCGAAAAAACGCAGTCGGGCTTCGGTCAACAACCTGTTGGTGCGAGTCGTATATAAACAATATGTAGGGGTAGGATACAATGTCGAGAGTGGTATGTTGAATGCCTTTATAGAGTCGCGTACGATGGAGATGATGCCGCCCGACGAACCCAGCGGCGGTGAAGTGCTGCTGGCCTATGACTATGTGTTGGCCAACGACGGTCGCGAAGATCATGTGCTTGTCGATATATTTATCTATAACACGGATGGCGAGGAGATAAACCACTATCAGAATGTAGATATACCGCTCTACCGCAACCACGAGACCGTGTTGCGGGGACCGTTCCTGACCAAGAAGATAGGTAGCGGCAATATAGGTATCGACGACGATTTCGACGATGAGTTTGTGGTGGTCATACCCGATTGATTTGATTGGAATAGAAAAGACAGTTTAGTTATATTATAATTTTAATAGTTCTGTTATGAGAAAGTATCATTATTTAATGGGAATGGTGTTGCTGGGACTGGCAACCAGCTGTTCCGAAGTGATGGATGAGCCGGGATTGAACCCCAACGGCGATGAGATAACGCTTCGCTTTGAGGCTCCCGAAGCTTTACAGATTACGCGTGCCGTACCGGGGACTAACAGTGGTCAAGGGGGATTGGTGAATGTAGACTGGAGTCAGTATGACTTGCGTTATCAGGTAGCCGTTTACTCCGAAGACGGTTCTACGCTGCTTGCTGAGCCTCAGTTGAAGACGGTCGATACCTACGGACCGGTTACCTTCAACTTCAGACTGACGCCCAACAATACCTACAAGTTTGTAGCCTGGGCCGACTTTGTGCGCGAGGGCGAGACGGCCGACTTGCACTACAATACGGCCGATTTTACCCGCATTGCCATACAGGATAGTGTGGATGCCCAGTTGAATGACGAGAGCCGTGATGCCTACTTCCTGGCCAAGAATGTGGCCGTGTCGCAGACCTTCGGTGAGACGATGACGCTGAAGCGTCCGTTTGCCAAGCTGCGGGTAGTGACTACCGACTGGGGCTCGAGCGGTGCCAAGATGCCCGACAACTTCAAGGTTTCGTATCACGATTGCACCCGGTTTGTCGAGCTGAACGCCGTGACGGGCGAAGCCTCGGGCGGTGCCGATGCCGACGCGTCGGTGGTCTATACCGCCACGTTGCAGCAGGATGCCTCGGGCGATAAGTTCTACGAAGGGGGCTACGACGCCACGGCCAACAACCGTACGCTGTTTGTCGACTACCTGATTGCCAATGATGTGCAACAGGCCATTCACTTCAGTGTAGATTGGTTGCAGGGTACGGAGTCGATTCTTACCAAAGACTTTACCACCAACATACCCATACAGCGCAACTACCTGACGACGATTCTGGGTAACCTGCTCACTGTGGGCGGAAGCATGACCATCAATATCGAAGAGGGCTTTGTAAACGAGTGGATCGACGGTGCCGAGTGGTGGCAATCTTCGCCCGTGACTCCGGTGCAACCCGCTCTGGAGGAGACTCGTAATGCCAGCGGGCCGACCGTGAGAGTCTATCGCATCAGCACCCGCGACGAGTTTGCCTGGTTGCCCGACCATATCACGGAGATGGTTACCGAGACCTATACCGATACCGACGGAACCGAAAAGCAGAGAGCTACCGTTACGACCATTCTTCTCGAGAACGATATAGACATGAACGGTGTGGACTGGAAACCCATCTATACCACCGGAGAGAACACCTATACGGTCGACGGTCAGGGCCACGTGCTGCGCAACTTCTCCATGAACGGACAGTTTGGTGCCGTGTATGAATACAAGTGGGGCCCCTTCGTGCTGGGTACCTATCATGCCTACACCGGCGTATGGGGTAAATTTGAGGGTGTGATGAAGAACCTGACCTTCGAAAACATCACCATCAACGGTTTGGCCAACAGTGAGGTCGATGTCGATACCGACGGTAACCCCGTAGACCACAGCAAAGAGTATGCCTACTTTGCCGGTTGCATCGGATACACCGGAGCCAATTACAGTACGACAGTCAATATCGAGAACGTACAGGCCCGCCACGTACGCATCAAGGCCTCCGACAATTTGCAGACCCAGAATGTGGGTGCCCTCGTCGGTTGGATTGGTATAGGAGGCGGCAATACCTGGTTGAAGAATTGCTCGGTCGATGATGTGACGATAACCGGTTATCAGGCTGGTGGTTTGGTAGGTCAAGTGGTTGGTGGCCGCGGTGTGGCATTTACCAATTGCAGTGCCGAGAACGTGATTATGCGTATGCGTCGTGGTTTCGCAAGTTCGGACATCTCGGGCTTCATCGGCCAGTTCAACGACGGTGCCGGCTCTAAAATCGAGCATTGTACCTACCCGACGAATGTGCAGTATATCGACGATGCTACCGGTCTCGTAGACGAAAGCTACGAACCTGCCAGTCCTTACTATGGCTATTGCGACGGCAAGACTACGCCCACGATTGTCGAGTAACCGCAACAGGGCCTCAGTGCAGGCCCGATGATACAAGAAATCCCGGCTCATTCGTGAGTCGGGATTTTCTGTTTATATCGATGTGCAGCAGTGGGCCGTCAGTCGAGGGTGATCAGTTCGTAGCTCTGGGTGCCCAGTCCTATCTGCTCGCCATACTCGAGGGTGTGCATGCCGTGGCGCGAGTCGATGCGCTCGATCAGGTGCACCTTGCCGGGGTCGCTCGAGGCACGCACCAGGTCGGTGCAGGCTTTGTCGAGGGCCACGGGGTCGAGCGAGGCCAGTATGCCGATGTCGCCCATCCGGGGCGCTTCGGGCGAAGCGTCGCAGTCGCAGTCGACCGAGAGGTTGTTGGCTACGCTGATGTAGAGAATTTTGTCGCCGCAGTGGTCGGCTACCGATTTGGCCGCTTCGGCCATCGACTCCAGAAAATCGTCCTGGGCAGGCAGGTTGCTCCAAGGGTTACTTTTGGTCTTCCCGGCCGAGTGTATCCAGGCCTTTCCGCCCGACGAGGCGATACCTATCGACATGTTTTTGATGGCTCCGCCGAATCCGCCCATGGCATGCCCCTTGAAGTGCGAGAGGATGATGGTGAAGTCGTATTGCGGGTAGTGAGCCCCCACATAGTTCTCCTTCAGGTGTTTGCCTCCCTGCACGGGCAGTGCAACCTCACCCTCGGCATCCATGATGTCGACCGGAGCGATAGCTGTGAAGCCGTGGTCGGCAGCTGCCTTCAGGTGGCTTTCGGTGTCGGCCCGTCCGCCGCCATAGGCAGTATTACACTCGACAATGGTACCGTTTACCTTTTGCACAAGCGGTTGAATGAGTGAAGGTTGCAGGAAGTTGTGCCCGCCCGGTTCGCCGGTCGAGAGTTTTACGGCCACTTTGCCGGTAGCTTCGCGGCCCAGGGCTTCGTAGATTTTGACCAGATTCTCCGAAGAGATCTCTTTGAACATGTACACGCGAGCAACCTGTTGCTCTCCCTGGGAGGGCTGTTGCTCCTGATTCTGAGCCTGTGTGCTGCAACTGATGCCGGCCATGACCGGGAGAAATGCCCACAAGGCCATCGAGATGAATTTGGATTGCATAGGCTGTATTGTTTAGGGTTTAGAAGTTCAGATTCACACCGGCCATGACCGTAGCCCGTGGGATGGGGTAGCCGGCATTGATTTCGTAGCGCTGGGCCAGCAGGTTCTCGCCCCGGGCCCACACGTCGAGCCAGCGGTTCACGCGGAACGAGGCGTTGAGGTTCCACAAGACGAACTCCTCGGTCTGAGGGTTGTCGCCTACCGTCGTGTAGAGGTTGTCGATGTATTGCACGCCGGTCGATACGGTCCACCGCTTGTGGGTGTATTGGGCTCCAGCGTAAAGTTTGTGTTCGGGAGCACCCACGACGGGATTCTCCATGTGCAGGTAGCTGTAATTGGCCTCGACCGACCAGTGCGGGTCGATGCGGTAGGCTATCTCGCCCTCCACGCCACAGTTCTCAATCTTGCCGGTGTTCTGGTTCAGCATGCCAGTGCCGTTGGGGTTGGGCAGGGTGACGATGAGGTTTTTGCCGTCGATGTAGAAGAGGTTGATGCCGTAGGTGAGGCTATTGTCGAGCAGGTGTTGGGCCCAGGCCAGTTCGTAACTCCACATCGACTCGGGTTTCAGGTCGGGGTTCTGGGGTGGGAACATGTACATCTCGCGCAGGATGGGGTAGCGGAAACCCTTCGAGGCCGAGGCCTTCAGTTCGATGGTACGGGGCAGGTGGAACGAGAGTCCGGCTTGCGGTATCCACTCGGTTCCTACTCGCGAATGGTGGTCTACGCGCACACCGGCATCGAGAGTGAGCCAGCTGCCCATGTCCTGGCGGAAGTCGACGTAACCGGCCAATTCGTCTTCGTGCTTGTCGACCAGGTCGCTCGTCGTGCCCGCCTTCTCGCCGCTCACAAACTTGTTCCAGGCATGGCCGCCGTAGCGGAACCAGTCGAAGCCCACGGTGATGCGGTTGCCCGGGAAGAACTGCGTGCTCTGGTAGAGCGACAGGCCCATCATGTTGTCGAACGAGAGGAATCGGCTCTCTTGCGGGGTCTCTCCTTTCGAGGGTGTATAACCGTCGTTAATCCAGTGGTTGCCCCAGTTGTAGAAGAAGCTGGCGGCACCCGAGGTTTTCTCGTATTTGTTTTCCACGGCAAAAGAGGTCATGCCGCGGGTGATGCTCTGGTCGCCGTCGAGTAGCGGGGCGCTCACCGGGCCCGGATAGGAGGCGTTGAAGTGGGTCACGTTTACGTCGCCGCGCAGGTTCCAGTTGTCGGTAACCCGATAACCCAGTTTGGCATAGCCGCCATACTGTTCGAAACCCATATCGGAGCGGTGGCCGTCGGTGCGGTTGTACGAGCCGCTGATGAGGCTCGTGAACCGACCCTTTCGGATGCGGTTGGTCACTTCGCTCTGCAGGGTGTTGAACGAGCCGTATCCCAGGTTGACGTTGGTCTTTACCCCCTCTTCGTGCAACTGGCGGGTGACGATGTTGATTACCCCGCCCATGGCGTTCGAACCGTAGAGCACCGAGGCCGGGCCGCGCAGCACCTCCACGCGCTCGGCCAGGAACGACTGGTAGGCGTCGGAGATGGGGTGCCCGAAGATACCGGCATATTGCGGGTGTCCGTCGATAAGTACCATCATACGGCCCGAGCCGCCGCTCAAGCCACGCAGGGCTATGCCGCCGGCTGCACCGTTGGATACGCCGTAGCCCATGATACCCCGTGAAGTGATGAAGAGCCCGGGCACCTGCTGGGTGAGTATGGGCAGTACCGAGGGTTGCATGCTCTGCTCGATCTCCTGACGGTCGATGACCGAGACGGTGAGGGGCAGATGCCGTACGTCGGTCTCGTTGCGGGTACCGGTCACCACCACTTCGCCGATGTGAATCGGGTCGGAGGGTTTTCCGGCCATGGCCAGGTAGGAGTTAGACAGCGAGTCGGTTTGTGCCGAAGCGATTCCGGCAAAGCATAGAAACAGGGGTAAAAGTTTTGTCCTCATTCGTTTATACAAATCTTCTTGATTGTTTTACAACTTGTTTATTCGGGTGAGATGAGCCCGGCGATACCTGGCGCGTTTTCACAGCGCGGCACCAGAGGGTACCTTGCAGGGACTCTCTTCTTTCTCTTTCATGTTCGTTTTTTTGTCTTTGCGCGACTGTGTCAGTAGCCAAATCGTTGAGCGGCCCGTTGCATCGACTCGACAATCTGCACGCCAAAGGGGCAGCGCGTTTCGCAAGCGCCGCAGGCAATGCACTCCGAGGCATGGTGCTCGAGCGCCTTGTAGTGTTCCCGTACGGTTTCGGGAATCTCACCTTGTGCAACAGTCAAGTTGTAGAATTTGTTCACGGCGGCGATATCTATTTTCGACGTGCAGGGGGCACAGTGGCCGCAATACATGCAGTGTCCGCGCCACGAGAACCGGTCGAGATGGGTCATCACCGCGGTGTAGTCGCGCTCTTCGGGCGATGCCTGGCACCAGGCAATGGCGGCAGCCATCTCGTCCTGAGTCTTGCATCCCAGCATGACGGCAGCCACGGCGGGGCGGGTAAGGGCGTAGTCGATGGCCTGTACGGGGGTGAAGGCACAACCGAAGGGCGAGTTTTCCTGGTCGAGCAGGTCGCCGCCGCCGAAGACCTTCATCACGTCGATAGCTACCCCTTCGCGTTCGCACAGGGCATAGAGCTGCTCACGGGCCGGGTCGATGTTGTGCAGGGCCCCGGCGTAGCTCTGCTGATCGAAGAGTACATCTACATCTTCGTTGGGCGGGAGCAGGTCGTAGCAGGGGTTTATCGAGAAGAGCAGCACGTCGATGAGGCCCGTCTTTACCGCCATGCTGGCCACGAGCGGGTTGTGGCTGCTCATGCCTATGTGGCGTATCTTGCCCTCGGCCTTCAGCCGTTGGGCAGTCTCGATAATCTCGTGGTCGAAGACCGTGTGAAAATCCTTCTCGGCATCGACGTAGTGAATCATGCCCACATCGACATGGTCGGTGCGCAGCTGCTTGAGCAGGGAGTCGAACGACTCGATGGTCTTCTTCGGGTCGCGGGTGCGCAGGTACTGGTCGTTCTCCCAGGTGGTGCACAAGTGTCCCTGTATGACGAAGCGGTCGCGGCGGCCCTCCAGTGCCTGCCCGATGTGGTCGCGCAGGTCGGGGTTCGACGAGTAGATGTCGACAAAGTTGATGCCCCGGTCGATGGCAAAGTCGAAGTCGGCCTTCACCTCTTGAGCGCTTTTGTTGATAAAGCCCTCACAGCCGAGGGCAATGGCACTTACCCGTATGCCGGTACGTCCTAATGTGCGGTATTCCATAAGCGAGTTTAAAATTCTTTACCTTGTTTCAGTTCCTCGACAAAGCGGTCGATTCGGTGCAGTTCCTTGGGTATGTTGATGCTTTGCGGACAATGAGATACGCACTGCCCACATCCGATGCAGTGGTTGGCCTGGCGCAACTTGGGTACGCTGCGGTCGTAACCGATGAGGAAAGCGCGGCGCGCTTTGCGGTAATTTTCGTCTTGCGACGAGGCCGGCACGTTGCCCTCGTTGATGCACTTGTTGTAGTGGAGCAGAATAGCCGGTATGTCGAGCCCGTAGGGGCAGGGCATGCAATACTTGCAGTCGTTGCAGGGGATGGTGGGGTAGCGCAGCATCAGTTGTGCCGTCTCTTCGAGGAATTCCAGATCGGCCTCGGTGAGGGTGTCGAGAGGCGAATAGGTGCGCAGGTTGTCCTGCAAGTGTTCCATGTAGGTCATGCCGCTGAGCACGGTGAGCACATCGGCGTGAGAGCCGGCAAAACGGAATGCCCACGAGGCCACGCTCGACTCGGGAGCCTGTTGCTTGAGGGTGGCGGCAATGTGGTCGGGTACGTTGGACAGGCGGCCGCCCAACAGGGGCTCCATGATGATGGCGGGGATGTGTCGTTTTTCCAGCTCGGCATAGAGATATTCGGCATTGACGTTATTGCCCGAGGCGTGGCGCCAGTCGACGTAGTTGAGCTGTATCTGCACGAAGTCCCAGTGCACGGTCTCGTGCATGGCCAGCACCTCGTCGAAGACAGCCTGGGTACCGTGGAACGAGAATCCCAGGTTGCGGATGCGGCCGGCCTTGCGCTCCTCGACGAGGTAGTCGAGCATGCCGTTCTCGATGTAACGGGCCCGGAAGGTCTCGATGCCGCCGTTGCCGATGGAGTGGAGCAGGTAGTAGTCGATGGTATCGACCTGCAGATTCTCGAACGACTTGCGATACATGGTGATGGAGTTCTCGCGGGTGTAGTTGGAGAAGTTCGACAACTTGGTGGCCACGAAATATTTGTCGCGCGGGTAACGCTTGAGGGCGATACCGGTCGCCTTTTCCGACCCGCCCTGCATGTAGACGGGGGAGGTGTCGAAGTAGTTCACGCCGTGGGCGATGGCATAGTCGACCAGTTCGTTGACTGCCTCCTGGTCGATGGTGCTGCTGGTGCCGTCGGGCGAAGGGATGCTGGGCAACCGCATCATGCCGTAGCCGAGCAGCGATACCCGGTCTTGTGTCTTGGGGTTGGTGCGGTAGGTCATCTGGTCGGTGGGGACTTCGGTGGTGGCCGTGTGGGCTGCCTCCTGCCGGTTTTTACAGCCGGGCAGTACGGCGGCCGAAGCGAGGGCCGTGCCGCCTACCACTTTCAGAAAGTTGCGGCGATTTATATTTTTGTTCGATTTGTTTTCCATTGTCTCCTCGTTTTTTTTGAAGGGTTAGATGATGCGGTGTTGTTTGTGGCCTTCGACATAGATGGCACTGAAGGGGCGGGCCGGGCAGAGGTTCTCGCAGGTACCGCAGCCGATGCAACGCTCGGTGTTGACGACTGGAATCTTGGGTGAGTCGGCCACGGCGGGGTCCGAGGCCACCATCTGGATGGCACCCACGGGGCAGTGGCGGGCGCAGTTGCCGCAGCTCACGCCGTCGGTCAGGGGTATGCAGTTGGCTTTCACCCAAACGGCATGCCCTATCTGTATGCTCGACTTTTCGGCTACGGTGATGGGGCGGATGGCGCCGGTGGGGCACACCTCGGAGCAGCGCGTGCACTCGGGGCGGCAATAGCCGCGCTCATATGACATCTCGGGCTGCATGAAGGTCATCAGGTTGCCCGAGGGGCGCAGTACCTGGTTGGGGCAATTAGTGATGCACAGTTGGCAAGCGGTGCAATGCTGGGCCAGATGCGAGTCGCTGAGCGAGCCCGGCGGGGTGATGGGGGTAGCCCGTTTGGGTATCTTTTTCTCTTCGATAGCAGCCAGACCGCCATCGACCTTCATCTCCTGTGCTTTCAGCAGGGCACTTCCGGCCAGTACGCCGGTGAGGGTCAGGAACTCCCGGCGGGAGTTGTTCCCCTTTGCCTCGGGAGCGGGAGCTTTCGCTTCGGCCGTCTTTTCGTTTTTCGGCAGTCGGGTGCGGGGCACGTAGTGAATGGCGTGTTGGGTGCAACGATTGAGACAATCCATGCACACTACGCAGCGGCTGTAGTCGATAGCATGATTTTTGGCATCGATGCACGAGGCTTTGCAGTTGCGGGCACACGACTGGCAACCGTTGCATTTGGTCGTGTCGATGGCGGGGCGGAAGAACGAGAACCGCGACAGCAACCCCAGCGTGGTGCCCACCGGGCAGATGGTGTTGCAGTAGGTGCGGCCGTTGCGCCAGGCCAGTACGACGATGACTACCAGGGTGACCGCGGCTACGATGAGCGAGGGGAGGCTCTTGAGCCAGACCTCGGTCGAGTAGAAGGCATAGCTGTCCATGCGCTCGGCCACGAGGGCAAGCAGGTTGTTGCCCCACCGGTATATCGGGGCAAAGAGGTTGGTGGCTATGCGGCCGTAGGCGCTGTATGGAGCGATGAGGGCGGCCCAGGCGGTTAACCCGGCTACCAGCATGGCGATGAAGATGACCAGCACGCCGTAGCGCAGCCACGAGAGGGCCGGCGAATAACGGAAGCGGTTTTTCTTGCGCTTGCCGGCCAGCCACGAAACGATGTCCTGGAATACTCCAAGCGGACAGATGACGGAGCAGTAGATGCGCCCGAAGAGCAGGGTGAGCACCACCAGCAGAAGGATGACGCCCACATTCAATGCCAGCACGGCCGGGAGAAACTGTATCCGGGCCAGCCACCCGAACCACAGGTGCAGTGTGCCCGTGACATCGAGAAACAGCAGGGTGATGAGTGCAAAGCAGATAGTTGCAGCGACTATTCTGATTTTTTGTAACATAGAAGTTTGTGTTACTATTAAATACTGTGTGTCGTGATGATGATTTCTTGACTGAAAATCACCTACGAAAATACGCAAAGATTTTCTATTTCGAGGAGCATCGGTCCGGGAAAAACACTTTTTTGCCCGAATTTTTCTCGTGCCGGGCCGGCGTAAAACCTTTCGGTCGAGCCTTCTATGCCGTGCTGTCTCTCTTTATCTTGCGTATCGTGCCCCCCTGAGGGGGTCGATGGCAAAGGTAGTGCGGGTATGGCGCATGCGAAATAGACAAATTACAGATAGTTGTACCCGTTTTACAGATTGTACCTCGACCGGGTGGTTCGGCGGGTGTTTCCGGGTAGATTGTAGCCACGGAAAAAGCGTGTATGTATATGAGAGAAAGATATATAGAAGAAAAATATTTCTGTTTTTTTTGAGGAAATCGCTACAGATACCGAATCTTTTTGTACCTTTTCGCCCCGAATGGAGTATATTGCTCCATGTATCTGATGAGACCAAACATAGCCAATCGCATTTATAATTTTCGTAGTGGAGTATTGACAAAACTCGATTCGTTTCACCAATGGGGAATGGCCAATTCCGATTGATCAATAGCTACGGTCAATACATTCTTTTTTAGTTAATCCTACATTTTTAATTCATAATTTTTTTTACGAATGAACAAATTCTATTTGTCCATAGCGGTGCTGTGTGCATCGTTATGTGCAGGTGGTGCATGTGCTCAGGAGCCGGTCTGTCGGGTGTTTACGCTGGACGAGATTTTCGACCTGGCCGATCGCAACAGCAAGACACTGCGCCCCTCGTTTACGGCAATCGATGAGGCTCACGAGGCGGTGAGAGTCGCCAAAAACGACCGCTTACCCGACATAGATGCCTCACTTTCTTTTAGTTACTTGGGCGATGGAACCCTGATGGAGCGTGATTTCACGCAGGTGGAACGGGCTCCGATGCCTCACTTGGGAAACAACTTTGCACTGGAGGTTTCGCAAATCATCTATTCGGGTGGAGCCGTTTCGAACGGTATCGCCATAGCACAGTTGCAAGAGCAGAATGCCCGGCTCGACTGGGCCAAAGACCGCAACAAGGTGCGTTTCCTGCTGGCGGGTTACTACTTCGACCTCTTCAAGCAGCTCAATCTGATCAAGGTTTATGAGCAGAATATCGAGCAGACCAAACAGTTGCTCAAGGATATACGGGCCAAGCAGGGCGAGGGTCTGGCGTTGAAAAACGACATCACCCGCTACGAGCTGCTGCTCTCGGACCTCGAGTTTACCGTCGTGCAAATCAAGAATACGCTGGGTATCCTCAACCGCAATCTGGTTACCAACCTGGGGCTCGACGAGTCGGTATGGATCGAGCCCGACACCACCCTGCTGTCGCGCACGCTGCCCATGGGCGATGCGGCCTACTGGCAAAACGAGGCGATGGAAAACTCGCCCGAACTGAAGCAGTTGGCTCTGGCCGTGCAGATGAACAAGCATCAGGATAAAATCGTGAAGTCCGACCGCCTGCCCAAGATTGCCCTCATGGCCGGCAACCATTTCGACGGCCCTATCACCATCGAGGTTCCTCCCATCAACAAGAATTTCAACTACTGGTATGTAGGCGTAGGGATAAGCTACAACCTGGCCTCGCTCTACAAGACCAACAAGGCGGCCAGCCGCAGCAAGCTAACCATACGCCGCACGCAGGAGCGATATGACGATGCGAGCGAACAGACCGGACTGGCCGTGCAGGCGGCCTATGTGCGCTATATCGAGGCCTATGAACAGCTGGTTACCCGCAAGAAGAACGTAGAGCTGGCCGGCCAGAACTACACCGTCATCGCCAACCGCTACAAAAACGAGCTTGCGCTCATCACCGATATGCTCGATGCGAGCAACTCCAAACTCTCGGCCGAGGTACAGCTGGCCAATGCGCAGATCGATATCGCTTTCAATTATTACAAACTTCTTTATTTAACAGCTACATTATAAATCGTTTACAGCTATGAATAAGAAATCACGCAAAATAGTATTCAACGTCGTGGCCATCGCCTTGCTGGTGATTGGTTTTGTATGGGTATGCTCGCGATTTGTCCATCTGGGGCGGGTCGAGTATACCGACAATGCGCAGGTACGTCAGCACATCGTGCCGGTAAACAGCCGGTTGCAGGGCTTTATCAAGAAGATTTATTTCGAGGAGTATGAGCCGGTGCACAAGGGCGACACGCTGTTGCTCATCGAGGATGCCGAGTTCCGCCTGCGGGTGGCTCAGGCCGAGGCCGACTACCAGAATGCGCTGGCCGGCCGCAGCGCCATGGGTACGGCCGTATCGACGGCCCACAACAACCTGGCCGTGTCGGATGCCGGTATCGAGGAGGTAGAGGTGCTGCTGAAGAATGCCGAGAAGGATTACGAGCGTTACAAGAAGCTGCTTTCCGAAGAGGCTGTGACGCAACAGCAATACGACGGGGTGAAGACCAATTACGAGGCCTTGAAGGCCAAGTGTGAGATGCTGGTGCGGCAGAGACGTTCGGCCTCGCTGGTGAAGGATGAACAGGCGCAACGCCTCGACCAGAACGAGGCTGCCGTGGCTGTGGCCGAGGCGGCTCTCGACCTGGCCAACCTGAACTTGTCGTACACGGTGGTGCTGGCTCCCTGCGACGGGGTGACTTCGCGCAAGACCATTCAGGAGGGGCAGCTCATCCAGCCGGGACAGACGCTGGTGTCGATTGTCGACGAGGCCGAGGCGTGGGTGGTCGCCAACTACAAGGAGACCCAGACGGCCCACATTGCCAAGGGGATGCCGGTCGACATGACCATCGATGCCATTCCCGGGGTGGTCTATAAAGGTCGGGTGCAGTCCATCTCGAAAGCTACGGGTGCCCAGTATTCGCTGGTACCGCAAGACAACTCGGCCGGCAACTTCGTGAAGGTCGAGCAGCGTATCCCGGTGCGTATCGTCTTTTCGGAGGAGAACTCGCCCGAGGATATGGACAAGCTGCGGGCCGGATTGAACGTAGAGTGTGAGGTAAAGTATCGCGACCATGACTCCGCTCGATGACTTGATGCGCCGGGTGCCCGCCTTCAAGGAGTGGGTGCCCATGTGGGCGCGGGTAGTGTCGTTTCTCTTTTGCATTCTGGTGTTCCAGTGCTCGGGGGGTATCTACCTCTCGTCGGTGAGCGAGATGATGGGGGCCACGACGCTGATGCAGGAAGATATACTCATGGCCGGTTATGCCTCGTTTATCGGCATTACGATGATTTTCCCCGTCCTGTTCCGGCTGAAATTCAGGTTGCCGACACGCACCATTCTGCCCATCGTGGCCGTGGGGCTTATCGTGGGCAATATCATCACGATGAGCACCGACAACCTGATGGTACTGGCGATAACCTGTTTCTTCACGGGAGTGTTGCGCATGTGGGGAACCTTCGAGTGCTTCTCGTCGATACAGTTGCGCATCACCCCCACGCGTAACTTTGCCGTATTCTTCCCGGTTATCTACCTCACGGTATTTGGCTGCATACAATTCTCGGGGCTGGTCACCACCTACCTCACCTACTTTTACAGCTGGCACTACATGCACTACCTGGCCGTAGGGCTGTTGCTGGTGGTGATTGTCCTCTCGCAGTGGCTGCTGCGCAAGTTCTATCTGCGTCCGCCGTTGCCGCTCTTCGGCATCGACTGGCTGGGTGCCGTGCTCTGGAGCGTGGTGCTGCTGCTCATCGCATTTGCCTTTAACTACGGCGACTATTACGACTGGTTCGACTCGCCCTACATACGGCTGGCACTGGTGTGTGCGGCTCTGTTTCTCTTCCTGAGTCTGCAGCGCATGTGGCACATACGTCACCCCTATATTGAGCCCGAGACCTTCAAGTACCGGCACTTCGGCACGGTGGTGCTCCTCTTCTTCGCCCTCAACTGCCTGTCGGCCACCTCGACGGTGCTGCAAGGAGCTTTTACGGGAGTCATCCTCCACTACGATTCGCTCAATGCCATCTCGCTCAATGTACCCGGTCTGCTGGGTGTCGTAGCCGGGGCACTCCTGTCGCTACTGCTCCTGGCCCGCTGGCAGATGAGTTACAAGACGGTGACCTTCATCGGGTTTGTGCTGATGGTGGCCTATCAGTTGGTGATGTACTTCTTGATTTCGCCCGACATGAATATCGAGCGGCTCTACCTGCCGCTCTTCCTGAAGAATGCGGGCAATGTGATGATTTATGTGACCCTGACTACCTATCTGTCGCAGATTGTGCCCTTCCGGCACTTCTTTCAGTCCCTTTGTGCCGTGGGTTTCGTGCGCGAGGGGATAGGCGGCCCCATCGCTTCGGCGCTGGTGGCCCGGGTCTTCAAGATGGTGATGCAGTCGAACTACTACACCCTGGGCGGCTCGCTCGATGCCGTGAACCCGCTCACGGACCAGGTACCTTTCTCGGCCTACTTCGGCGAGTTGCAGCGGCAGGCTACGCTGGTCTCGATCAAGCAGGTGTTCGGCTATGCCGTGTTGCTGGGTATCCTGTTCCTCATCGTGATACTTTTCACCCGGTATGCGCGCATTACGCATCGTGTCAAGCTCTTCCGCGTGCCGGTCGTAGGCCGGCTCTTTGCCATCAACCTCTCGCACGAGCGGATGGAAGAGCGTGAACGATAGCCGAACGGTCATGACGCTTTCGGATGATTCAGATAAAAGCACAGCCCGCCAAAAGCGGGCTGTGTGCATATTGGGATGTCGATATTGAATTATTCTGTAGCAGATTCGGACTGTTCTTCCAACTCTTCATCGTCCTGCTCAACCTCTCTCCTCAGCTCTTCGAGAACCTTCCCCTTGTAGGCGAAATATTTGGCTCCTTGATAGGCGCCCGACGTATTGCGCTTGTCTTCGGGCATGAAAGTCCCTACAAAGGGCGAGAGTTTATAGATGCGGCCATCGTATTCGATGGAGTTGTCGCTGGCTACTTTTACCTGTATGCCCGTGGGAATGAATGTAATATATTCGCCGATAGGAATGCCGACCAGGCTGAACCGGAAGCGTTCGCGCTTGACCACCCTCTTGTTGTTGGTTGGGGGACAATCGTTACCCGGTTCTTGAATGGGTCGGTTGTCGCGATACTCTGTGATAACTGCGTCGTCGATGGTTTGGGCTATGTCCTTGAATATGTCTAAGGCAACTTGTGGCGGTACATTGAAAAACTCTCTGTTTTGACGAATCCGCAGGTCGGTTAATCGGTCTATGGTTTTGTGTACGAGCTTTTCGACCTCGTTGAATTTTACGGTCTTGATGGTCGCATAAATCTCGAAAGGCAATGGTACGGCGGTATTATCCAGTTCTTTGGAGCGAATATCGACCGGGCGGGCACTCTTCCCGATTTTGACCCAGTCTTCACGAAAACTGGGATTGGTCAAAATATATACATATCCGGGTTCTGTCGTGGTATTCATATTGAATAAGGCTTTGCAATAACAGTAGTGAGAGGGGGTGCAGATACAAGTGAAAATTCACAGGTTCCATTGGGTTGACTATGCCGAACCACATCCTCTCTTTTACAAAGATAGCGATTTGAGGGTAAAGATTTAGGTTATTTGTAAAAAATATCATTTCGTGCAGGACTTCGGCCCTTCGCCGCAAGTATAAATAAGTTTAAAGACCGGGTAAGGGCCAGCCGGTTAAGCCGGTTTTTGCGTAATTTTGCAGTTGTTTTGAAATATTACCAATTATGAACGGGAAGAGGAGTAAGGCAGAGTGGCTGCGGCGCTATGCCAGTTTTGTAGTTATTCTTTTTGTAATCGCTTTCGGTACCTCCTTGTCTATACGGGCCAACCTGGGCTCGTCGCCTATATCGGCTCCCCCCTATATCTTGTCGTTGGTCCCGGGAGTGAACCTGACGATGGGGCAGCTCACCATCTGCATGCACGTGTTTTTCATCACCATTCAGATTCTGTTGCTGCGCCGTAATTTCGAGGCCCGGCAGTATACCCAGATTCTGGTCTCTTTCCTGTTCGGATTCTATACCGACCTCACGATGTGGTTGACCGGTTTCCTGCAAATCCCCTTCGACATCAACCCCATGATAGGTTATCCCTTGCGATTCATCGAGCTGCTCATCGGTGGTGCCGTGTTGGCATTCGGCATTGCGTGCGAGGTGCGTTGCGACTCGCTGATGCTGGCCGGTG
The DNA here is from genome assembly GCF_963931395.1 of Barnesiella sp. An22. Classification (NCBI taxonomy): domain Bacteria; kingdom Pseudomonadati; phylum Bacteroidota; class Bacteroidia; order Bacteroidales; family Barnesiellaceae; genus Barnesiella; species Barnesiella sp. An22. The sequence continues at coordinate 2,922,387 of NZ_OZ007014.1, read as the reverse complement.
AGGGGCTGCCGCTGGCCATATCGAAGTTCCTGAAAAAAGATTTCGGCAAGGTGAAGATCTGTTCCGATACTTCGCTGGTGCTCATCGGTACGATATTCATGTTCATCTTCTTCGGTCGCTGGAGCTGGGAGATGGTGGGCGTAGGTACACTCGTCTCGATGTTTTACGTGGGCTTTATGGTTCGGGTATTCGCCCCGCACATCGGGTGGCTCGACCGCATCTTTATCCCCAAGGCCGAACGGCAGGCTGCTGCGATTGTGGCTGCCGACGAGTGGAGCGGCAATCGCATCATCACCATCGCCCGCATGTATGGCAGTGGGGGCAATGCCGTGGGCGAGGCTGTTGCCCACCGGTTGGGCTGCCCCTGTTACAACCGGCAGATTATAGACCAGACGGCCCGGGAGATGGGCTACTCGACCGACTTTGTGGCCCAGACCGAGCAGAATCTCCCCACCAGCCGCCTGTGGGAGTTGATATTTGCCGATAGCGGTATACCCGCCTCGATGAACCCCTCGAAGGACGATGCCATCTATGTGAACCAGAGCCGTACCATCCGTGAACTGGCTCATAAGGGCGAGTGTGTCATCATCGGCCGGTTGGGCAACTGGATTCTCCGCGACGACCCGCACGTGCTGCGTGTCTTCATCACCTCGGGCCGAGACTTTGCCGTGAAGCAGCTGGTCGACAAACTCCATATTTCGCCCGAAGAGGCTGCCCGTAAAATCGAGCGGGTGAATACCGGTCGGGCCAATCACTACTGGCACTACACCGGCAAACAGTGGACCGATATTGCCGGCTACGACTTGGTAATCAATACCGAACGTACCAGCATCGATGGAGCCGTGGATATGATTCTGCGTGCTTTCAAGAATGTGAAGTAGGGGAGGGTCTAGTAAATATCTCTTCGCTTTTGATACTTGTGCAATCTGTTTTTTGATTGTAAGGGAGTCTTCTGTATCGGTTACGGAAGGAGATTCCTTTTGTTTTGTTACACCCCTTTGGCTACCTGGAAAAATAAATAGAGCTGAAAATCAAATGATTAACAGCTCTATGCAGTACCCGAAGGGGGACTTGAACCCCCACAGCCGCAATGGCCAAAGGATTTTAAGTCCTTCGTGTCTACCATTCCACCATTCGGGCAGCCTTGGAGCGAAAAACGGGACTCGAACCCGCGACCCCAACCTTGGCAAGGTTGTGCTCTACCAACTGAGCTATTTTCGCAAATGCGATTGCAAAGATAAAATGCTTTTTTGGTTCTGCAAAATTACGACTCGAAAATCTGTTCCCGTCCGACATTCCCCGTGTGGTGAGGTGACCCGGCCCCACAAGCGAAGTCCGGGCGCACTGTACCGGGTGTGCAGGTTAGCGGAAGATGAGCTGCCCGCCGGCGGTACCGTAGGGAGCTATCTGGTAGCTTTGCAAGAAGTAGCGACCGTCTTTGGCGGCGCCGGTCATGGGGCCGCCGGTCGAGATGTCGTAGGTAGAGCCGCACTTGGGGCAACGCAGGCAGAAGTTGTCTTCGTCGAACTCGATGCGGATGTTGGGATTGATTTCGACAGGGCAGCAGAGGTCGTAGACGAAGGGGATGGCGTGCTCGTTGGTCACGAGCATGAGTCCTCCGTAGCCGGTAGCCGAGGAGAGGTTGTAGGGAAATCCGGCGGGGAGTTTCTGGCTGAGGATAAAGCGGCGGTGTATGAAACTGCCGCTTACGCCATACTGGTCCCACATGGCCTGGCTGGCAAACTCGACCCGCACGGCTGCGGCGGGTATGCGGTCGCGGTCGCCTCCGTCGCAGGCAACGGCGGCCAAGGCGAGCAGGAGCAGGAGTATGTGTTGCAATCGTTTCATTTCAGTATCTCCTCTATCATTTCGGTTTCGGTGTCCGTGAGCGACAGGGCCGTGGTGGCGTGCAGGTTGTCCTTCAACTGGTCGAGGTTGCGGGCGCCCACGATTACGGTGCTCACTTCGCTTTGGCGCAATACCCAGGCGAGGGCCAGTTGCGAGAGGGTTTGTCCCCGCTGGTCGGCTATCGCTTTCAGCCGGGCCACGCGAGCTATCTTTTCGGGGGTGACATCGGTTGTCTTCAGATACCCTTCGGGGCGGGCGGCACGCGAGTCGGCCGGGATGCCGTGCAGGTATTTGCCGGTGAGTATGCCTTGGGCCAGCGGCGAGAAGGCTACGACGCCTATACCTTTGGAGGCGCAGAGTTGCAGGTGGTGCTCCTCGACGTGGCGGTCGAACATGTTGTAGCGGTCCTGGTAGGCCAGGCAGGGCACACCGGCGGAGTGCAGGTAGTTGAGGGCATAGAGCAGCTTGTCGATGGGGTATTTCGAGAGCCCGATGTAGAGCGCTTTGCCCTGGCGCACGATGTCGACGAGGGCCTGCATGGTCTCGTCGATGGGGGTAACCCCGTCGTAGCGGTGGCTGTAGAAGAGGTCGACGTAGTCGAGCCCCATTCGTTGCAGACTCTGGTCGATGCTGGCCATGAGGTTCTTGCGCGAGCTGTTGCCTCCATAGGGGCCGGGCCACATGTCGTGACCGGCTTTCGAGGTGATGAACATCTCGTCGCGGTGGGCGGCGAAGCACTGCTTCATCATGCGGCCGAAATTGGCCTCGGCGCTGCCGGCGGGCGGTCCGTAGTTGTTGGCCAGATCGAAGTGGCAAATGCCATGGTCGAAGGCATATTTGACCATCTCGAGTTGGGTGGTATACGAGTCGATGTGACCGAAGTTGTGCCAGAATCCGAGCGAGATGACGGGCAGTTGTATGCCGCTGTTTCCGCAACGGCGATAGATCATGCCGTTGGTGTAGCGGTCGGGTTGCGGTTGGTAGTCCATAGGCCTATGAGTTTTGGCGACCGAGAAGCCGGGCTTCGGCCTCCTGGGCGCGAGCGAAGTCGAAACTGGCGACCGTCTGCTGCATGAGGGCGGTGATGCGGTCGTTGCACAGGTTGCCCATGCTGCCTTCGTGGGTGTGGACGATGTGCTTGTCGGGGGTGAAGTGCCCGGCTTCGATTTCGAGCCCCACCTGCTTGTAGGCATCGCGGAAGGGGACACCGGCCTGTACGCGGCGGTTCACCTCCTCGACGCTGAACATGAGGTTGTAGCGCGGGTCGTCGACGATGTGGGTGTTGACCTCGATTTGCGACATCATCTGGTTGACCATGTGCAGGCAGTCGTCCAGTTCGTCGAAGGCGGGGAGGAACAACTCCTTGATGATTTGCAGGTCGCGGAAGTAGCCCGAAGGCAAGTTGTTGGCTATGAGTGTAATCTGGTAGGGAAGGGCCTGCAGCTTGTTGCATTTGGCCCGGGTCAGTTCGAATACGTCGGGGTTCTTCTTGTGCGGCATGATGCTCGAGCCGGTGGTAAAGGCGTCGGGCAACTTGATGAAGGCGAAGTTTTGCGAGTTGTAGAGGCAGGCGTCGAAGGCCAGTTTGGCCAGCGTCGCCGCTATCGAGGCGATGGCCGAGGCGACGATGCGCTCGGTCTTGCCGCGTCCCATCTGGGCATACACCACGTTGTAGTCCATCGACTCGAATCCCAGCAGGTCGGTGGTGCGGGTGCGGTCGAGGGGGAACGACGAGCCATATCCGGCAGCCGACCCCAGCGGGTTGCGGTTGCACACCCGGTAGGCGGCTTGCATGACGATGAGGTCGTCGACCAGGCTCTCGGCGTATGCCGCAAACCAGAGGCCGAACGACGAGGGCATGGCCACCTGCAGGTGGGTGTAGCCCGGCATGAGTACCTGTTTGTACCGTTCGCTTTGGTCGATGAGCGTATTGAACAGCGTCTCTACCCCCTCGACGGTATGTTGCAGCCGGGCCCGGGTGAAGAGCTTGAGGTCGACCAGCACCTGGTCGTTGCGCGAGCGTCCGCTGTGTATCTTCTTGCCCATGTCGCCCAACCGGCGGGTGAGCATCAGCTCGACCTGCGAGTGCACATCCTCGACCCCCTCTTCGATGGTGAATTGCCCCGACTGGGTTTCGGCGTAGATGTGTCGTAACTCGGCGGTCAGCTTCTCCAGCTCGTCGGCCGAGAGGAGCCCGATGGATTGCAACATGTTGATGTGAGCCAGCGAGCCCAGAATGTCGTAGGGGGCCAGATAGAGGTCCATTTCCCGGTCCCGGCCTACGGTGAATCGCTCTACGTCGTGGTCGACCTGTACCGATTTTTCCCAAAGTTTCTGTGCCATTCGAGTTACGTTTTTAAGATTCTACAAATAGATTGCGGGCAGACTACCTCCTGATTATTGCTCGTAGGGGAGCACCACCAGCATGTCGGCCATTTTGTCGACCCCCTCTTGCAAGGGTTTCGACACCATGGGCTTGATGAAGGGGTTGAGGTCGGCCTTGACGGTGACGCGCGACGCGGTTTCGCTCTCGCCGGTGGGTACGAACTGTATCCACAGGTTGAGGGGCAGCGGCGAGTTTTCGGCCTCGAACTTGATGGTCTTGTTGGGCTCCCGGTTTACGATGCGGAAGGTGACCGAGCCGATGGGGCTCACCTCGATCGAGAGGCTGTCGCTGTCGTATCCCGTAATCTTGAGTTTGTTCTGGTTTTCGGGAGCGTTCAACACGCTTTGGAAGCGGTCGAGGTTCGAGAGGTCGGAGAGCAGGGTATACACCTTCTCTACGGCGTGGGCAATCCGCACCGTTTTACTTTCGAAACTGCTGGTCATACGGCGGGCGTGTTGTTGGGACCTTGCCAGCTCGAGGGATCTTTGCGCCACTCTTGCAGAGTCTCGAGGTCTTCGGGTTTGATATAGTTGGTCTCGAGAGCCGTCTCGAGCATGGCGTTGTAGTTGCTCAACGTAATCAGTTCTACCTGAGCGGCCTTGAACTTGCGCGTGGCAACGGGGAAGCCGTAGGTGAAGATGGCTACCATACCGATGACTTCGCAGCCGGCGTTGCGGATGGCTTCGACTGCTTTCAGACTGCTGCCGCCGGTCGAGATGAGGTCTTCGATAACGACTACCTTTTGTCCGGGAACCAGGTTACCCTCGATGAGGTTCTCGAGTCCGTGGTCTTTCGGTGCCGAGCGCACATATACATAGGGCAGCCCCAGTGTGTCGGCTACCAGTGCACCTTGGGCAATGGCGCCCGTGGCTACGCCGGCAATGGCATCGGCCGAGCCGAAGTTTTCCATAATAACCCGGCAAAGTTCTACCTTGATGAAACTTCTCACCTCGGGGTAGGAGAGGGTACGGCGGTTATCGGTGTATATGGGTGAATTCCAGCCCGATGCCCATACGAAAGGATTCTCGGGTTGCAGTTTGATGGCTCTGATTTTTAAGAGTTTCTCGGCCAGTAATCGTTCTACCGTTTTCATGACGAATAATATTTAGGATAATCGAAAGACAAAGGTAAGAAAAATAGCAGATAAACGGCCGAATGGAATCTAAAAATATGAAAATATTTACTGCGCGGCAGCCAGGGTGAGGCAACTGATGCGAGGCTCGCCGTGGGCGTGGAGTGCTTGGGCGCAGGCCAAGAGGGTGGCGCCGGTGGTCACCACGTCGTCGACGAGCAGGATGTGGCGGCCGGTCAGGTCGGGAGCCAGCCGGGCGTCGTAGGCCGAGTGGGTGTCGAGCCAGCGGTCGTAGATGCCCTTGCGGGTTTGCGAGCGGGAGTCGCGGGTGTGCTGCAGCCAACGGGTGCAGAGTTCTATGCCGGTGGCGTGTGCCACGCCGCGGGCTATCCATTCGCTCTGGTTGTAGCCCCGGCGGCGCAGTTTGGCGGGATGCAGGGGCACGGGTACCAGTGTGTCGATGCCGTCGAAGAACCGGTGCGGCTGTAACTCGCGGGCAAAGATTTCGCCCAGTACGAGGCCGCACCGTTTGCCGCCGTGGTATTTGATGTGGTGTATCAGTTGCCTCACGTCGCCCGGGGTGGTGAAGTGGAAGAAGGCGGCGCATCGCTCGATGGGAATCTTGCCCAGAAAGAGCTGGGCCATGGGGCTGAGTGGGTCGAGGTGGTAGCCGGTGCGGGGCAGGCGGTGCAGGCAGCCGGTACAGAGCCCCCGCTCGTCGCGGTTCATGGCCCGCAGGCAGACGGGGCAGAGGCGCGGAAAGAAGAGGTCGAGCAGGTCGTCGAGCGGATGGAGCCGTTTCATGGCACGACCTGTTTTAATGCGTTGAAAATAAGTGCTGATTCGAATCCCCGGGAGGTGGCGAAGCGGAAGAGTTTGGCCCGTCGGGCTTCGGGGTCGTCGTCGCGAATCGAGCGCGATTTGGCTTGCAGCAGTTCGAGCAGACGGTCGTTGTACTGCTCCTCGTCGAGGGTGGCGAGGGCGTGGTCTATGTCGCTGCCGTCGATGCGTTTCTGCTGCAGGGCGTAGCGCATCTTGATGCGGCCCCACCCCGCGAAACGGAATTTGTCCTTGACGAAGGCCACGGCGTAACGCTGCTCGTCGATAAACCGCTCTTGCACGAGCCGGTCGATGATGGTGCGGCTGTCGGCTTCGGTCACGCCCCATCGGGCCAGTTTTTCACGAATGTCGGCCGTGCAGTGTTCGGCCGATGAGCAGAGGGCGGCGGCCCGGTGCAGGGCTTCGGGGGGTGTCAGTATTTTAGCCATGAGCGTGAGGTTTTATGGCCGATGCAAACCGGTCTTTGTCGTAGAGGTCGTGTATGATGCGTATCTGTTCGTAGCCCTGGCGCTCCAGCATGCAGGCGCAGGCGGGGCCCTGAGCCTCGTTGATTTCGAAGTAGAGGCGGCCGCCGGGCGAGAGCAGGGTGAGACCGTCGCGGGCTATCTTGTCGTAGAAGAGCAACGGGGTCTCGTCGGGGACGAAGAGGGCTTCGTGCGGTTCGTAGCCCAGCACGTTTTCGCTCATGGCCCGGCTTTCGCTCCGGCAGATGTAGGGCGGGTTGCTCACGATGAGGTCGAGCGAACCGGGCGTGAGTTGCGAGAGGTCGTAGTGGAGGATGTCGCGCTGGTAGAAGTCGACCGTCACCTGCTGGAGCTCGGCGTTGCGGCGGGCAATCGCCAGGGCCTCGGGCGAGAGTTCCCACGCTTCGACCCGGCATTGGGGCAGTTCCCGAGCCAGGGTGACGGCAATGCAGCCGCTGCCCGTACCCAGGTCGGCGATGCGCAGCGGGCGGCTGCGGTTCTCGTCGATAATGAGGCGCACCAGCTCTTCGGTCTCGGGGCGGGGAATGAGCGCGCCGGGGGCGATGTAGAAGCGGCGGTCGCAAAACCATGCATAGCCCAGAATGTACTGGATAGGCTCCTGCCGGGCGAGCCGACTGGCTATCTCTTCGATTTTTCGGTGCATATCCTCAGATAAAATCGTATCTTTGCGGAGCAGTATATCGGTAGGGGTATAGTCGCACAGTGCCTCGAAAATCAGCCGGATGAAGCCGTTGATTTCGCCGGGCGGATAGATGCCCTGGAGGGTGTGGCGCAGGAGGTTGATACTCGGTTGCATGTTGACAGTTGTTAGGAACCGAGGCGATACAGACCCGCAAAACCTGCTGCCGATGGCTGCCGTGCCGGGGTGTCGCTGTCTCGGTGTGTGGCAAAGGTAAATAAAAAAGTTCAAGATATGGATAGAGATGTAGATTCTGCTTTCATGCGCCGGTGCCTGCAACTGGCTTCGCTGGGGCGCGGCCATGTGGCTCCCAACCCCATGGTGGGGGCGGTGGTGGTGCACGAGGGGCGCATCATCGGCGAGGGGTATCACCGCTGTTTCGGCAAGCCTCATGCCGAGGTGAACGCCATCGCCTCGGTGGCCTACGAGTCGCTGTTGCCCCAGTCGACCCTGTATGTATCGCTCGAGCCCTGCTCGCATTACGGGAAGACACCGCCCTGTGCCGAACTGATTGTGGCCAAACGCATTCCGCGGGTGGTCGTGGGGTGTCTCGACCCCTTCCCGGCCGTGTCGGGACGAGGTGTTGCCCGGCTGCGCGAGGCGGGTATCGAGGTGGTTACCGGCGTGCTCGAGGCCGAGTGTCTGGCGTTGAACCGTACCTTTATGACCTTTCAGACCCGCCATTGCCCCTTCGTCACCCTCAAGTGGGCGCAGAGCAGCGACGGGTTCATCGACCGGGTGCGTGAGCCGGGTGAACCGGCGGCCCGTATCTCGGACGATGTCTCGTCCGTGTGGGTGCACCGCCTGCGGGCCGAGTCCGACGCTATTCTGGTGGGAACCCGCACGGCCATATCCGACAACCCTTCGCTCACGACGCGCCTCTGGCCCGGACGTTCGCCCCTGCGCATCGTGCTCGACGAGCATGCCCGCGTGCCGGCCGACCGGCAACTCTTTACCGACGGCCTGCCTACGCTCGTGGTGACCGGCCCGGAGACCGACTACCCGGTGCTGCCGCCGTCGGTCGAGGTGGTGCACCTGCCCTTTGGCGAGGCATTGATACCGGCCCTGCTCGACGAGCTATATCGTCGTCGCCTGCAGCATCTCGTAGTCGAGGGTGGTGCTGCTCTGTTACAGTCGTTTATCGACGCGGGCTACTGGGACGAGGCCCGTGTTGAGACCGGCCCCCTCGTGCTGGAGCAGGGTGTGGCCGCCCCGTCGATGGGTCGGCTACCGCAACAGACAGAGTGGTGCGGCCGGGCCCGAATCGAGTGGTACGAAAATAGGTAAAAAGCAACCGTTCACCCGGCGAATCGTGCGGTTTGTCTAAAATTGTGCGTGCGGCCTTGCTGTTTTTGCTATTTTTGTTTCACGGAAACCGGATGCGGTTGGGCATAACAAATTCGAAGTGTTTGCCCATACGTTCACCTTTCGCCATTTTGAACTCGGAAAAGCCTAAGCGACAAGTAGAGGCATATCCATAAATAATTATAATTATCGGAGTTTGTAGTATGCAAAGAAAAAAATGTTGCTAAATTTGCCGATTGTAACTGCAAACTTGTAACGCATATCAGTTGATGAAGACGCAAAAAATATACTTTTTTCTGTGTATAGCCGCTCTGTTTTTATCTGGCATTTCGTGCAACTCTACCGATGACGAGGAGATAACCTATACCATCTCGGAGAGTGTGCGGGTTACCAGCTTCTCTTTGGCAGCCAACGACTCGGTGTTGGCCAATCTCGATACCGTATTCTTCACCATCGACCTGAACGGTGGGCAGATTTTCAATGCCGACTCCCTGCCGGTGGGTACCGACGTATCGGCCTTGATTGCCAACATTTCGTTCGACAACGTGGCACAGGCAAAAATCATCATGGACCGCGGCGATGCCACCAAAAACGATACCATCGACTATTTGGCTTCGCCTACCGACTCGATTGACTTTACATCGAAGGTGTCGCTGGTGGTAACCGCTCAGAACGGGGTGACCGAGAAGTGGTATTCGCTGAAGGTCAACGTTCACCAGATGGACCCCGACTCGCTCTACTGGAACGCCCCCTTCGGGGTGAAGCCGCTGCCGTGTGGCGAAGGTGTTGCCGTGACGGCGCAGAAGGCGGTCTACTTTAAGGGGAAAGCCTATTCGTTTATCGAGTCCAATTCGACTTGTACCGTATATATGACCGACGATCCCTATGCCGGCGAGTGGACTTCGCAGACGGTGACTGCCTTTATACCCAAAGTGCAGTCGGTTCAGGCGACCGACGACGCCCTCTATATGCTGGACCAGAGCGGCGAGCTCTATCGCTCGGAAGATGGTGCGAACTGGACCGCAACAGGCCAAAGTTTCTACTCGCTGGTAGGCTCGTGGAAATCGCGCGTGCTGGGTGTCGTCCTGGACAATGGCGTCTACAAACACGACTGCTATCCGCGTCCCGAGGGTTTCACCCCCTATCCCGTACCCGAAAACTTCCCCGTTACGGGCAGCAGCCAGATGGTTACCTTCGTGTCGGAGTACGACCTGAATACCCCCCAGTCGATTATGATTGGCGGCCGCACGGCCAACAACCGCCTGACGGGAGCCACCTGGGGTTACGACGGTGAGGCTTGGGCACAGCTCGCCGGGTCGATAAAACCCTGCGAGGGAGCGTTGCTCTTCCCCTATTTCACCTTTACGACCAACGAATATTGGATTACGACCCAATACACCTCGTGGATTGTCATCGGCGGCCGCGAAGCCGAAGGGGTGGCCGACTCGGTATATGTGTCGGTCAACAACGGCAATACGTGGACAGCAGCCCCCGAATCGCTGGCCATGCCCTCCTATATCAATCCGCGGGCCTTTGCCTCGGTGCTGGTCATCGGCTCTGACTTCAGCGCTTCACAGAAGGCATCGCCGCTGTGGCGATTCATGCCCGTGCGTCAGGTAGCCGGTATGGCCACCACGCGAGCCAACGACGATTACAAGATTCCCTACATCTATATCTTTGGTGGAGAAAACAACTCGGGTACCGTCTACAACCAGATATGGCGGGGCGCGATAGGACGCCTGCGGTATCCGCCTATACCTTGATAGCGATGGGGGAGAGTGAACGGGACATATACTTTTCATCGGATTATTCCGTTTTATGTATGTAGGCATGTAAAAATGGCGCGCACATGAAAAGAATAATTCCGATATTAGTGATGTTGATCAGTTGCACGGCCGCCGTGTCGGCACAAGACTACCGCTTCGATGCGGGTCTGGCCGGAGGCATAAGCTGTTATATGGGCGATGCGAACCAAGTGTCGCCGTGGCACCGGCCGGGAGTGGCGGTGAGCGGGGTCTTCCGCTTTTTGCTCAACTACCGGTGGGCTGTCAAGACCGATTTTTCGGCCATGCAGTTTTCGGGCGATACCCGCGACTTCGACAACCGGTTTCCCAACGGGAGCGACTATTCGTTCGAGAGTTGGCAATACCGGTTGGGCGGACAGATAGAGTTCAACTTTTTCAACTACGGAATGGGTTACTCCTATCTGGGTACCAAGCGCCTGTCGCCCTATTTGCTGGCCGGAGCCGGTGTAGGATATTCGACCGTCGAGAGTGGTTACGTGAGTGTCGACGGTTCGTTAGGAGTAGGGGTGAAATACAAGATAGCCCCGCGCTGGAACATAAGTTTGGAGTTTGCCATGCACAAGACGTTGGGCGACAGCTTCGACGGCAAGTCATTGAGCGACCCCTACAATATAAGGAGTAGCGTGCTGAAGAATACCGATTGGTTTTCAACGACGTTGTTTTCGATCACGTATGAATTTGGCCGCAAGAAAGAAATTTGTAACAACGATAATCGTTGAAAAACATGACATACGCAGAGCAGATAAATCGTACTCGTGTGCCTAAGCACATCGCCATTATCATGGACGGCAACGGCCGTTGGGCCAAAGAGCGGGGACTGGATCGCTCGGAGGGCCATCGCAAGGGACTCGACGTAGTCCACGAAATTACCGATGCCGCCGCCGAGGTGGGGGTACAGTACCTTACGCTATATGCCTTCTCGACCGAGAACTGGAACCGGCCGCAAGCCGAGGTCGACGCCCTGATGGCTCTGGTGGTCTTCGGTATCGAACGCGAGACCCCCGGCATGATCGAGAAGGGGGTGCGCCTGTCGGTCATCGGCGACATAGACCGTCTGCCGGCCGACGTCAAAGCCCGTCTGTTGAAGTGTATCAGCGACACCTCGGGCGGGAAACGCATCGTCTTGAATCTGGCTCTCAGCTACTCGTCGCGGTGGGAGATTGCCCGTGCCGCCCGCTGCATTGCCCGGGAGGTCGAGGCCTGTCGTCTGGCTGTCGACGACATCACCGAGACAACCCTCGATCGCTACATGACCACGGCCGACATGCCCAACCCCGATTTGCTCATCCGCACCGGCGGCGAGATACGCCTCAGTAACTTCCTGCTGTGGCAGTTGTCCTATGCCGAGTTCTATTTTACCGAGGAGTATTGGCCCGACTTTACCGGCGAGAGCCTCTACCAGGCCATTGTCGAGTACCAGTCGCGTGAACGTCGGTTCGGCAAAACGAGTGAACAACTATAAATGAAGAATTTGAACTTGAAAATACAGTATAATATGCCTTTAAGGTATCTGGCCGTCTTTTTGACATTGTCTTTGTGTTCATGGGCGGCAACCGCACAGAATGAAGAGAAGCTCGACACGATATACAACCCCAAAGTTGTCTACTCGGCTATTCCGCAGAAATACGAAATTGCCGGTATTACCGTGACCGGTGCACCCAACTACGAGGACTATGTGCTCATCGGTTACTCGGGGCTCGAGGTGGGACAGGTAATCGAGATTCCCGGTAACGCCATTACCGATGCTGCCAAGAAATTCTGGCGGCAGGGCCTCTTCTCCGACGTGGTCATCAAGTTGACCAAGACCTATGGCGACAAGGCGTGGATCGAAATTCAGCTCAAGCAACAGCCGCGTATCTCGCAAATCAATTACCACGGCCTCAAGAAGAGCGAGCGCGAAGATCTGGAGATGCGTCTGGGGCTGGTGAAGGGTAACCAGATTACCCCCAACATTGTCGACCGTGCCACCTCCATCATCAAGAAACATTTCGAGGAGAAGGGCTTCAAGAATGCCGAGGTAAACATCCGGCAGACCGATGACCTCACCCACGAAAACGAGGTAATCGTCGACATCTACATCGACAAGAAAGAGAAAATCAAAGTTCACAAGATATACATCGAGGGCAACCAGGCTCTCTCGGACCGGAAGATCAAGTGGGCCATGAAGAAGACCAACGAGAAGGGCAACCTGCTCCACCTCTTCCGTACCAAGAAATTTGTCGAGGAGAACTACAAAAACGACAAGAACCTCATTATCGAGAAGTACAACGAGCTGGGCTACCGCGATGCAACCATCGTGAGCGACAGCGTGGTACGCTACAACGACAAGACCGTCGACGTCTACCTCACCATCGACGAGGGCGACAAATACTACATCCGCAACATCGACTGGGTGGGCAACACCATCTATCCCTCGGACTACCTCTCGGCCGTGCTGGGCATGAAGCCGGGCGATGTCTATAACCAGAAGATGCTCAACAAGCGGACCATGGAGGACGAAGATGCCGTGGCCAACCTCTACATGGACCGCGGTTACCTCTTCTTCCAGCTGGTGCCCATCGAGGGGAATGTACAGAACGACTCCATCGACCTGGAGATTCGCCTCTTCGAGGGTCCGCAGGCCCGCATCAACAAGGTGGTCATTAACGGTAACGACCGTCTGTACGAGCACGTTATCCGTCGTGAGCTGCGTACCAAGCCGGGCGAACTCTTCAGCAAGTCGGACCTCATGCGTTCGGCCCGTGAGATTGCCCAGACCGGTCACTTCGACCCCGAGACCATGGACATCAAACCCGAGCCCAACGAAGAGAACGGTACGGTAGACCTTATCTACAACCTCGAGTCGAAGGCCAACGACCAGATTGAATTCTCGGCCGGTTGGGGCCAGACGGGTGTAATTGGTAAACTCAGTCTCAAATTCACCAACTTCTCCATCAAGAACCTGTTGAACCCCAAATCGTTCAAGGGTATTATCCCGCAGGGCGACGGACAGACTTTCACCATCAGTGCGCAGACCAATGCCCGCTACTATCAGCAGTACAGCATCTCGTTCTACGACCCCTGGTTCGGTGGCAAGCGTCCTAACTCGTTCCAGTTCTCGGCCTATTACAGCCGCCAGACCGGTATCGAGAGCTCGTTCCTGAGCAATGCCTACAACAGCATCTACAACAATGCGTTGTATGGAGGTTACTATGGCGGTTACGGCAGCTACTACAACAACTACTACAACGACTATTACCAGAATGCCTACGAGAATGCACTCGACCCCAACAAGTCGTTGCAGATGGTGGGTGTGTCGTTTGGCTTCGGTAAACGGTTGGAGTGGCCCGACGACTACTTCACCTTCATGGCCGAGCTCGGTTACCAGGCCTATATCCTCAAGAACTGGGAGTACCTCTATTACATGCAGAACGGTACGTCGCACAGCTTCACGCTGGGTCTGACTCTGGGTCGTAGCTCTATCGACAACCCCATCTACACCCGCCGCGGTTCGCAGTTCACCCTCTCGGCCCAGTTCACGCCGCCCTATTCGCTCTTCTCCAAGACCGACTACAAGAGCCTCTACGAAAGCTCGTCGCGAGCCGACCGCGAGAAACTCTACCGCTGGATCGAGTATTACAAGATTAAGTTCAAGAGCCGCGTCTATACGCCGCTGAACAACTCCGACAAGTATACGCTGGTGCTCATGGGTCGCGCCGACTTCGGTTTGCTGGGTGCCTACAACCGATACAAGCAGACCCCCTTCGAAACCTTCTATGTGGGTGGTGACGGTATGACCGGCTCCTACACCTACGCTACCGAGACTATCGGTTTGAGAGGTTACGACAACGGTTCACTGACGCCTTACTCCGACGGTCGGGCCTACACCCGCTTCTCGATGGAGCTGCATTTCCCGTTCCTGTTGCAACCCTCGTCGACCATCTACGGTTTGGCCTTTGTCGAGGGCGGTAATGCCTGGACCCAGCTCGAGAATTTCAACCCCTTCTCGCTGAAACGGTCGGCCGGTGTGGGTGTGCGCATCTTCCTGCCGATGATTGGTCTGATGGGTATCGACTGGGCCTACGGTTTCGACAAGGTACAGGGCGAACGGGGTGGAGGCCACTTCCACTTCATCCTGGGTCAGGAATTTTAATTTGTGAAAAAAGAGATACATTTTGTGTTAAATGCTTTAAAAGGATAGCGCGGTTTAAGAGAATCGCGCTATCTTTATTTTTCGGAGACTGTGGTGATTGGTTCGGTCTCTCCCCGAGAACGTAGAAATGTATAACTAAAACCCTGAAATGTGATATGAAAAGAATAGTTCTTTTGGCGATCGCGGCGATAGCCTTTGCCGCTTCGTCGGTAGCCCAGAAATATGCGTTGATCGATATGGAGTATATTCTCAAGAACATACCTTCGTACGAGATGGCCAACGAGCAGTTGAACCAGGTGTCGCAACGCTGGCAAAAAGAGTGCGACGACAAGGCGGCCGAGGCCAAGACCATGTATCAGAACTACCAGTCGGACCTGGTGTTCCTGACCGAAGACATGAAGGTGAAACGCGAAGAGGAGATTCGCGACAAGGAGACCGAGGTGGTAGAGTTGCGTCGGAAATACTTCGGCCCCGAAGGCGAACTGTTCAAAAAACGCGAGAGTCTGATGAAACCTATCCAGGACGACATTTACAATGCCATCAAGAAAATTTCGGAGGAGAAAGGCTACTCGATGGTCATCGACCGAGCTTCGTCGCCCAATATCATTTTTGCTTCACCCAAGATAGATATTAGTAATGAAGTGCTCGCAAAGTTAGGATATTCAAAATAATTGCGTACTTTTGCACTGTTATTCGTAACTAACAATAAAAACAAAAATATAGTATGATCAAAAAACTTCTTTTTGCTGCTGTGTGCTTCTGCTCGCTGAGCTTCATGGCACAAGCGCAACAGGCCCTTAAATTCGGTACCGTAAATTCTCAGGAGATTTTCATGCTGATGCCCGAGAAAGCAACTGCCGAGAAGACTCTTCAAGATATTAACAAGAAGTATGAGGATGAATTCATGAAGATTCAGGAAGAGTTTACCAAGAAATATAAAGAGTATATGGCTTTGGGCGACACGATTCCCGAGACAATCCGTGCCCGTCGCATGCAAGAGGTTCAGGATTCTCAATCGCGTATCGAGAGCTTCCGCGAAATGGCCGCTCAAGATATCCAGAAACAACAGGAGGCCCTCTTCGCTCCTATCCAACAGAAACTGATGGACGCCATCAAGTCGGTAGGTGCCGAAGGCAAATACACCTATATCTTCGACTTGGCCTATCCTATTGTCATCTATCAGGGCGCACCCAGCGAAGATGTAACTCCGTTGGTAAAAGCCAAATTGGGCTTGAAATAATTATTCCCTCGTCGAGGGACTGTATAAAAGGGTGATAATGTAACTTATCATCCTTTTTCCATATATACGGGAACAGAGATGAATGTAAACAAAGAGCATACGACGATGGGCCCCATCGGGGTCTTCGACTCGGGTTACGGCGGCCTCACCATACTCGAGCAGGTGCGTCGGGGATTGCCCCAGTACGACTACCTATATCTGGGCGATAACGCCCGGGCGCCATACGGTACACGTTCGTTCGAGATTGTCTATGAGTTTACCAAGCAGGCGGTGCTGCACCTCTTCGATCAGGGGTGTTCGCTGGTGATACTGGCCTGCAATACGGCTTCGGCCAAGGCGCTGCGCAGCATTCAGCAGAACGATTTGCCTCGCATTGCTCCCGATCGTCGGGTGCTGGGGGTGATACGCCCCACCGTCGAGGCGCTGGCCGAGCTTACCCGCACCGGCCACATAGGTGTGTTGGCTACGCCGGGTACCATACAGTCGCGGTCGTACGAGATGGAAATCAAGAAGATGTACCCCGGTTACGAGGTCTACGGACAGGCTTGCCCCATGTGGGTTCCGCTGGTCGAGAACAACGAGGCGCAGGGTCCCGGTGCCGATTACTTCGTGAAGAAGTACATCGACGAACTGCTGGCCCAGTCGCCCGCCATCGATACGGTGGTGCTGGGGTGCACCCACTATCCGTTGTTGCTCGATAAGATCAGGAGATACCTGCCCCCGTCGGTATCGGTGGTGGTACAGGGGCCGCTGGTAACCGACCGGTTGGCCGACTATTTGCACCGTCACCCCGAGATTGAGACCCGTTGCTCGAAGGGTGGCCACTGCCGCTACCTCACCACCGAGGCAACCGGCAAATTCTCCGAGGCGGCTACGCTCTTCCTTCACGAGCCGGTAGAGGCCGAACACATTGTATTGGGATAACTGAAAAATATTTTATGACTATGGCAAAGAAAGAGACTCTGCCGGGTATCCGGCTCAACAAATACATCAGCGACTCGGGCTTCTGCTCCCGCCGGGAGGCCGACAAACTCATTACCGACGAACGGGTCACCATCAACGGCCATCTGGCCACACTGGGCAGCCGGGTCGAAGAGGGCGACAAGGTGAAAATCGACGGCGAACCGCTGCACTACATCCCCATGGAACAGCGCGAGTACAAGTTGCGCCGTTACGGGGCTTCGTCGCGCCGCAACAGCTCGTTCGGGGCCGAGGCTGCCGAGGAGCGGTCGACCCACCGTCCGGCGCGCAATCGGGCTGCAGAGGGGCGCGAGAGCGATTCGCAAGGCGGGCGTCGCACCCGTCATGCCGCTCCGGCTGCTACTCACGAGTCGGGCCGTCGCAGAGCACAACCGGCCAAACCTCGGGCCGAGCGTGTCGACAAGAAAGATGCTGCCGGGCGTAGTGCTCCGGCCGACCATACACGGGGCCGGGGCACAACCTCCAAGAACCGTCCCGACGAGAAACGCCGTCGGGGCTGATGGCCATGAGGCCGTGCCGGTTTCCGATGTGGAGAAGTGCGGCCCTTGAGCCCCCTTGTGCTGCGAAACGAACCTATACGACAATCCCCCTTGCCTGTGAGCTACATGCTTCCGGCAAGGGGGATTGTTTTTTTTATCTTGAGATCTCCTTTTCCTTGAGAAGAAAGTGGCTTGCTTAGACCAGCCATTTAACCAGCAGGTAACCACCGCCCACCAGCCAGATGAAGAGCCCGAAGGCCAAAATGAAAGGTTTGGCTCCTGCCTGTTTGAACTTGTCAATGCTGGTCTCGGCGCCCAGTGCCGTCATGGCCATGGTCAGCATGAAAGTATCGAGGTATTCGATGGCTCCGTTCAGGGGAATGTCTTTTACGGTCGGGGCATCGAAGAGGTACTGGAGCAAGGAATTCAGGCAGATGATGCCGATGAATCCGAAAGCAAACCAGGGAATGGTAATCTTGCTCTTGGCCACTGTGCCGTCGGCTGATACTTTTTTACGTCCGGCAAGGGCGAAGCTCATGATGACCAATACGGGGGCCAGGAGCATGACACGAATCATCTTGGTGATGGTGGCTGTACCGGCAATGCCCAGCGTATCGGTGGGGTCCATCGCATTGCCTGCACCGGCAACGTGGGCCACTTCGTGCAGGGTACTTCCCGTGTAGATGGCTACCTGGGTATCGGACAGACTGGAGAGCAGTCCTGAGCGGTACATGATGGGGTAGAGGAACATGGCAATGGTTCCGAAAATGACTACGGTAGACACGGCGATGGCGGTCTTATGGCCTTCGCACTTGATAACCGGCTCGGCACCGAGTACGGCAGCTGCACCACAGATGGCACTGCCGGTAGAGGTAATCAGGGCGGTGTCTTTGTCTATCTTCAGCAGCTTGCCCAGGAAGATGCCCAGGAAGATGGTGCCGCAAACGATGATGCTGTCTACCAGAATGGCCGGGAGACCTACGGCGGCCACATCGGTCAGCGTCAGGCGGAAACCGTAGAGTACGATACCGGCGCGCAGAATCTGTTTCGAACAGAATTTGATACCCGGCACCCAGGTCTCGGGCAGCCGGTTGCGCAAACTGTTGGCGTAGAGCATGCCCAATACGATACCCACGATGAGCGGACTGAGCGAGAGATTTTTTATAAACTGGATCTCGGCGATGTAGAAAGCCGAAAACGAGAAGAGTACAATCAATAGAATACCATGAAGTACGTTTCCTTGTTTTTCGCTGATCATAACAGTTGAATATTAGAGTGTTTTGTTTTGTATTATTGACTTGAGCGGCGAAACAGACCGGGCCGTTTCCCGGGGAAAACACATTTACCCGTCGGGTGGTTTTCCGGTTTCGCGCTGCAAAGGTAGGTTTTTATTTCAAAAGTTATGATTTCTTTGTAGTTATAATCTATAACCAGAGGTTATGCCCCGCCTGCTCCCGGGTTAAACGCACCGAGGGGCTGCCCGCAAAGGCAGCCCCTCGGTGTATGGGTTGAAGGGTAGGGGTTACTCCTCTTCGTACCAGGTCGAGTACATCAGGTAGTTTTTGGCAATCTTCTGGTTGATTTCCTTCGACTGTTCGGGATCGACCATCTTGATGAATTTGGCCGGAGTCCCGCCCCAGAGTTCGCCCGGTTTGATAACCGTCTTGCTCAGCACTACTGCACCGGCAGCCACGATGGCGCCTTCGCCCACTACGGCATGGTCGAGCACGACCGAGCCCATGCCTATGAGGGCTCCGTTGTGTATGGTGGCTCCGTGTATGGTCACGTTGTGGCCTATCGACACGTCGTCGCCAATCTCGATTGTCGATTTTTCGTAGAGGGTATGCAGTACCGCACCGTCTTGAATGTTCACCCGGTTGCCGATGCGTATCGAGTTGACATCGCCCCGCAACACGGCTCCGAACCAGATGCTGCATTCGTCACCGATGACGGTATCGCCTATGAGTACGGCATTGTCGGCCAGGAAGCAGTTCTTGCCGACCTTGGGGGTAAAGCCCCGCACAGATTTTATAAGTGCCATATCGAATCTATTTTTTTAGTTTGTATCCGTTAGATAGATGTAGTCTTGCGGTGCAACCATTGCTGTTCCTCCTCGTTGAGCATGGGGCTGAGGCGGTCGTATACCATTTCGTGGTAGTTGTTGAGCCATTCGATCTCCTTCTCGGTCATAATCGAGAGGTCGAGCGCCTCGGTGTCGAAGGGGAAGAGAGTGAGGGTCTCGAAGCGGTAGAACATGCCGAACTCGTTCTGGTAGTCGGGAACGGTGAGAATGAGGTTCTCGCAACGGATGCCATACTCGCCCGTGCGGTAGAGACCCGGTTCGTTCGAGGTAATCATACCCGGCATGAGCGGGGTGGGATTCTCTTCGAGTCGGATGTTTTGCGGACCTTCGTGCACGTTGAGGAAGTGACCCACGCCGTGACCCGTACCATGCAGGTAGTTGAGGTGGTCGTCCCACAGGAAGTGACGGGCCAGAGCGTCGAGCTGCGAGCCCCGGGTGCCTTGCGGGAAGTGGCAGGTGGCCAGAGCGATGTGCCCCTTCATTACCAGCGTGAAGTCGCGTTTCTGGCGCGGCGAGAGGTTGCCCAGGGCAATGGTGCGGGTGATGTCGGTCGTGCCGTCGAGATATTGGGCACCCGAGTCGATGAGCAGGAATCCGCGGTTGGTAATGGTGGCGTTGCTCTCGGGGGTAGCCGAGTAGTGGACAATGGCACCGTGCTCGTTGAATCCGGCAATGGTGGCGAAGCTCTCACCCACGTAGAGGTTCTGCTGCGAGCGGAATTCACGCAGTTTTTCGGCTACGGTTATCTCGGTCACCTTGCCGCTGTCGATATTCTGCTCGAGCCAGCGGAAGAAGCGAACCAGAGCTATGCCGTCGCGAATCATCGCCTCGCGGGTACCGGCCAGCTGGGTCTCGTTCTTGATGCTCTTGAGCAGAGCGATGGGCGACTGGCCCGAAACGACCGTGGCGTTGAGCTTGTTCAATAATGTATAGTTGATCTTGTTGGTGTCGACGAATACCTTCTTTTCGACGGGCAGAGAGCCTGCGAAGTCGAATATGCTCTCGTAGGGCATGACCTCGACGGCATTCGCCTTCAGATACTGACATACGGTGTCGCCTATCTTGTCCTGGTCGATGAAGAGGATGCGGCGGTCGTCGTCGATATAGGCATAGCACACTACCACGGGGTTGCACTTCACGTCGTTGCCGCGGATGTTGAAGGCCCAGGCAATCTCGTCGAGAGCAGCCAGCAGCAGCGCCTCGGCTCCGGCTTGGTGCACCTGCTCCATGATGCGGGTCATCTTGTCGGCTACCGATTCGCCGCTATATTTCTCTTCGTGGATGAAGACCTCGTTTTTGGGAATCGAGGGGCGTCCCTCCCAGATGGCGTCGAAGGGGGTGAAGTCGGAGACGAAGCGGAGGCCGTGTCTCTCGAAGTTCTGTTTCATCTTGGCCGCCTGCGAGGCGCCGAACAACGTACCGTCGATAGCCACGGTAGCCCCTTGCGGCAGAGTCTTTAAGAGCCATTGTTCGATTGTGGGCGTATCGGGTAACCCCTCTTTGAAGAGCTCGAATCCCGAGCCTTCGAGTTGTTGCGCGGCTTGCAGGAAGTAGCGGGAGTCGGTCCAGAGCCCGGCTTCGTTGGTGGTTACGACAGCGGTTCCGGCCGATCCGTTGAATCCTGAAATCCAGGTGCGTGCAGCCCAGTGGCTGGCATAATACTCGCTTTGGTGCGGATCGGTCCCCGGTATGATAAACGCGGTAATACCGGCTTTGCCCATCTCTTCGCGCAGGGCTTTCAGTCGGGGTAATGTCGATTTGCTCATAATATCTCTTTTTTTATATGTGTGTCTTGTTCCCATCCGGGCGATGTGCCGGCCGTGTCCCTGAACGGATGTTGCAGCGGTCGAGGCCGAAGCCGGTATTGTCGTTACCCGAAAGAAAAAAAATCTCAATGGACTGTAAAGGTAGTCATATTTGAGAAAAAACGAAGATAAAAGCGTGTGAAAATATTGGAACGAAGATGAACGGCCTGCGACACGGCATTGCATAAATTTTATCGATAAGGCGTATTTTAGGGGCCGAAAGTTTTGCTAATCACAAAACAATCTATAATTTTGCACCGCAATTATTCAAAAGGAAATAAATAAACTAATATCTAAATAATTATGATTATAGTTCCAGTAAAAGAAGGCGAAAACATCGAAAAGGCTTTGAAGAAATTCAAACGGAAATTTGAAAAA
Source organism: Barnesiella sp. An22 (assembly GCF_963931395.1). NCBI lineage: Bacteria > Pseudomonadati > Bacteroidota > Bacteroidia > Bacteroidales > Barnesiellaceae > Barnesiella > Barnesiella sp. An22. The sequence goes on along the minus strand of NZ_OZ007014.1, from coordinate 2,900,869 downwards.
ACAGGTGTAATAAAAGAATTGCGTAACCGTCAGGCATTTGAAAAACCGTCGGTAACGAACCGTAAAAAGATGATGCGGGCTATCTACATCCAGAAGCTCCACCAGGACGAAGAGTAATTTTTTTATTGCCGGCAGGTATTGGATTTTTCAATAATTTCCCTTATATTCGTAGCGTAAGTAAAAGCTACGAGTTATGCTGGTCGAATCGTTTTTAAGATATATCCGGTATGAGAAGAATCTTTCTACTCATACCGTATTGTCATATAAAAACGATTTGTTTCAGTTTAAAGCGTTCCTTGAAACCCTCGAGCCCGGGTGTGAGCTGCAACAGGTTACCCCCGAGCAGGTGAGGGAGTGGATAGCCTCGTTGTCTGAGGATGGGCTTACGGCTCGCAGTATCTCGCGCAAGGTCTCCTCGCTTCGGGCGTTCTATCGTTATCTGGTAAGTCAGTCGGTTGTGGCGGGCAGTCCGGTAAACGATGTACGGGTACCCAAGGTGAGGAAGAAATTGCCGGTCTATTTGCGGCGCGATACCATGGACGAGTTGCTCGACGATGTGTCGTATGGCGATGACCTGGAAGGCGTGCGCAACAAGTTGATCATCGAGATGTTCTATAATACCGGCATCCGTCGGGCCGAGCTGATAGGCTTGAAAGACGAGGATGTGCGCGAAGGAGAGATAAAAGTGACCGGTAAACGCAACAAGCAGCGGTTGGTCCCTTACGGAGCCGAGTTGGCCGAACTGATAGCCGACTACCGTCGGATGCGTAGCGAAGCCGGGTTGGGCGATGCCGAATACTTCTTTATAAGGAAGAGCGGAGAGCCCCTCTATCCGCAACTGGTCTATCGGGTGGTGAAACAAGCCTTGTCGCAGGTGTGCACCCTCGAGAAGCGAAGTCCGCACGTACTGCGTCATACCTTTGCCTCGGTCATGCTCAACAACGGAGCCGGGCTCAACAGTGTCAAGGAACTGCTCGGGCACCATTCATTAGCTTCAACCGAAGTATATACACATATCACGTTTGAAGAACTGAAACAAAGTTATAACCAGGCTTTCCCCCAAAGAAAGCCATAAAAAAAGGAGGTAATATGGAAATCCGTATTCAAGCTATTCATTTCGACGCATCGGAGAAGTTAGAAAAATTCATTCAGAAAAAAGTTTCCAAACTCGAACAATATTACGATGGCATCATTGCCGTAGAAGTTTCATTGAAGGTGGTAAAGCCCGAGACTGCGCAAAATAAAGAAGCGGGCATAAAAGTATTTGTGCCTCGCAACGAGTCGGTATTTTCGAGCAAAGTGGCTGATTCTTTTGAAGAAGCGGTCGATGTTGCTATCGAAGCTCTCATTAAGCAACTCGTGAAGTTGAAAGAAAAGATGAGGGAAAAATAAAAAAAAAGCTCCGATATTTTTGTAGTTTAAAAATTATGCCTAAATTTGCACCCGTTTCTCACCGATATGAGCTGTGAAGAGCGGGTGCAAAATTGTCCCGAACGAAGAGCGGAGTGAGATGAGAGGGCGGCGGCTCTCGATGAAAAACGAAAAGACTGAAAGGGGCAAATACCAGAGTGGCCAAATGGGGCAGACTGTAAATCTGCTGGCTTACGCCTTCGGTGGTTCGAATCCATCTTTGCCCACAAGAAAGAGGCGAAAACGGTACGATGAAAAAGCCGTCGGTTCTCCGGGTCGAATCTCCCCACAGGTGTTGAAGTCGATCTTTCGCTCGAAAAGAAATATTGCCAATGTAGCTCAGGGGTAGAGCACTTCCTTGGTAAGGAAGAGGTCACGGGTTCAAATCCCGTCATCGGCTCCAAGTTTTTAGAACGCTAATCATTTTATAAAAAATACAAAACTATGGCAAAAGAACAGTTTCAACGTACCAAACCCCACGTAAACATTGGTACTATTGGTCACGTAGACCACGGTAAAACGACCTTGACCGCTGCCATTACGATGGTACTCGCTAAGAAGGGTCTTTCTGAAATGCGCTCGTTCGACTCGATCGATAACGCACCTGAGGAAAAGGAACGTGGTATTACTATTAACACTTCGCACGTAGAATATGAAACTGCAAACCGCCACTATGCACACGTTGACTGCCCGGGTCACGCCGACTATGTAAAGAACATGGTAACCGGTGCTGCTCAGATGGATGGTGCAATTATCGTGGTTGCAGCTACCGACGGTCCTATGCCCCAAACTCGTGAGCACATCCTGTTGGCTCGTCAGGTGAACGTTCCCCGTATCGTTGTGTTCCTGAACAAATGTGATATGGTTGACGACGAAGAGATGCTCGAACTCGTTGAAATGGAGATGAGAGAGTTGCTCAACGCCTATGAATATGATGGTGACAACACGCCTATCATCCGTGGCTCTGCCCTCGGTGCCTTGAACGGCGAACCCAAATGGGAAGAGAAAATCATGGAGTTGATGGATGCCGTAGATACTTGGATTCCTCTGCCTCCGCGTGATGTTGATAAACCCTTCTTGATGCCTGTTGAGGACGTATTCTCGATTACTGGTCGTGGTACTGTTGCTACGGGTCGTATCGAAGCCGGTCGCGTAAAAGTTGGCGACGAGGTGCAAATCCTGGGCTTGGGTGCCGACAAGAAATCGGTTGTAACCGGTGTTGAGATGTTCCGTAAGATCCTCGACGAAGGTGAAGCTGGTGATAACGTAGGTCTGTTGCTCCGTGGTATCGACAAGAACGAAATCAAACGTGGTATGGTAATCTGCCACCCGGGACAAGTAAAACCCCACTCGGAATTCAAGGCTCAAGTTTATATCTTGAAGAAAGAAGAAGGTGGTCGTCACACTCCGTTCCACAACCACTACCGTCCTCAATTCTACATCCGTACGCTTGACGTAACGGGCGAAATCACTCTCCCCGAAGGTGTAGAAATGGTAATGCCTGGTGACCACGTAACTATCAACGTGAAACTCATCACTCCGGTTGCTTGCGACAAAGGTCTGCGTTTCGCAATCCGTGAAGGTGGCCGTACGGTAGGTTCGGGTCAAATCACCGAAATCTTGGACTAATCCCTTAGGGAAATAGTTTAGATAAAATACAAAAATCAGCCCTCATTGCGGGGCTGATTTTATACGGGTCTAGCTCAGTTGGTAGAGCACTGGTCTCCAAAACCAGGTGTCGGGAGTTCGAGTCTCTCGACCCGTGCAAAACTGAATGAAACAATGAAGAAATTGAAAATACTTGCCGATATCCAGGATTCTTACAATGAACTGGTTCATAAAGTATCTTGGCCGACCAAATCGGAGTTGGCAAATAGTGCTGTAGTGGTTATGTTTGCTTCCCTTATTATCGCTATAGTGATATTTGCAATGGATCAATGTATTGACAAAATCATGCACCTTATTTACGGAGGTTTTTAATTAGGGAGGTAAATCAATGTCTGAAGAAAAAAAAGGCTGGTACGTTCTGCGTGCCATTAGCGGAAAAGAGAGCAAGGTCAAAGAAGTTCTTGATGCCGAAATCAAGAATACTGATCTTGGCAATTACGTATTTCAGGTCTTGATACCTACCGAAAAAGTCTACACCGTACGTAACGGCAAAAAAGTGGTAAAGGAGAAAAACCTTTACTCGGGTTATGTTTTTGTGGAAGCCATCTTAGTAGGCGAGGTTATTCACCACCTGCGCAACACCACCAACGTCATCGATTTCCTGGGTGGAAAATCCAATCAACCGGAGCCCCTGCGGCCTTCGGAAGTTAATCGTATGTTGGGGGCAGTAGACGAAATGCAAGAGGTGGGCGACGAGCCCGCCGTTGTATATCACGTAGGCGAAACGGTAAAAGTAAACTATGGCCCCTTCAACGGCTTTAGCGGAATTATCGAAGAGGTGAACAACGAGAAGAAGAAGCTGAAGGTGATGGTGAAGATCTTTGGTCGCAAGACTCCGTTGGAACTGGAAAATTCGCAAGTAGAGCGGGAGTAATACAAGAGGTTACGCGCTTGTATGAATCCTCGGTATTTTAATAATATCAAAATTAAAAACAATGGCTAAAGAAATTGCTGGACAAATCAAATTACAGATTAAAGGTGGTGCAGCAAACCCCTCTCCTCCCGTAGGACCTGCTCTGGGTTCCAAGGGTATCAACATCATGGAGTTTTGCAAGCAATTCAATGCCCGTACCCAAGACAAGGCCGGTAAGATTTTGCCGGTTGTCATCACCTATTACAGCGACAAGTCGTTCGACTTTGTTGTAAAGACGCCTCCCGTTGCCATCCAGGTACTGGAAGCTGCCAAAGTAAAAGGTGGTTCGGCCGAGCCCAATCGTAAGAAAGTGGGTGAGATCACTTGGGATCAGGTAAAAGCAATCGCCGAGGACAAAATGGTTGACTTGAACTGTTTTACCGTAGAATCGGCCATGCGCATGGTTGCTGGTACAGCTAGAAGTATGGGTATCACCGTAAAAGGGGAATTCCCGGTAAATAACTAATAAACTTCAATTGAAATGGGTAAACTGACAAAAAATCAAAAGTTAGCTTTAGCAAAGATTGAAGCAGGGAAGGCCTACTCACTCAGCGAGGCATCTCAGTTGGTGAAGGATGTAACCTTTACCAAATTCGACGCATCGCTTGATATTGATGTACGCTTGGGTGTTGACCCTCGTAAAGCCAATCAAATGGTACGTGGCGTCGTTTCGTTGCCTCACGGAACCGGTAAGCAAGTGCGTGTATTGGTGCTCTGTACGCCCGATGCCGAGACTGCAGCCAAAGAGGCTGGTGCCGACTACGTAGGATTGGACGAGTATATCGAGAAGATCAAAGGCGGTTGGACCGATATCGACGTAATCATTACGATGCCTGCTATCATGGGTAAAATCGGTGCTCTGGGACGTATCCTCGGCCCTCGTGGTCTGATGCCTAACCCCAAGAGCGGTACGGTAACTACCGATGTGGCTAAAGCTGTAAAAGAAGTAAAACAAGGTAAGATCGACTTCAAAGTCGACAAGAATGGTATAGTACATGCCTCCATAGGTAAGATTTCGTTTGCTGCCGACCAGATTCGCGACAACGCTCGTGAGTTTGTTTCGACCCTGATCAAACTGAAACCGACTGCTGCTAAGGGTGCTTATATCAAGAGTATTTATCTTTCGAGTACAATGAGCCCGGGTATCAAGATTGATCCCAAATCAGTTGACGAGAACTAAAACATGGAATTATGAGAAAGGAAGATAAAGGCACTATTATTGCACAAATAGCAGATACTGTAAAGGAGTATAGCTGCTTCTACCTCGCCGAAACCGCTACGTTGAACGCCGAGAAAACGAGCAATCTGCGTCGCGCTTGTTTCAAGGAAGGTATCAAAATGTTGGTTGTAAAGAACGCCCTGCTGCACAAGGCTCTCGAAGGTCTCGATGCCGACTACTCGCCTCTGTATGGCGCTTTGAAGGGTTCTACAACGATGTTCTTCTCGAATGTGGGTAACGCTCCGGCCAAACTGATCAAGGAGTTCAGAAAAACCTCTGAAGACCTCGTATTGAAAGCCGCCTATGTAGAAGAAGGTTTCTATATCGGCGCCGATCAGTTGGATACGCTGGTTGCCATCAAGAGCAAAAACGAACTTATTGCTGACGTTATCGCCCTCTTGCAGTCTCCTGCCAAGAATGTGGTATCGGCTCTTCAGTCAGGCGGTTCGACTATTCATGGAGTATTGCAGACTCTATCAGAAAGATAACTTTTTATACACAAACATTATTACGAATAATAACATTTAATTCATACAAAAATGGCAGATTTGAAAGCTTTTGCAGAACAATTAGTTAACTTGACCGTAAAGGAAGTAAACGAACTTGCTCAAATTTTGAAAGACGAATATGGTATTGAACCTGCTGCTGCAGCTGTTGCTGTTGCTGCTGCTCCCGCTGCCGGCGGAGCTGCTGCTGAAGAAAAAACATCGTTCGATGTTGTTCTGAAAGCTCCGGGTGCAAACAAACTGGCTATCGTTAAATTGGTGAAAGAACTCACCGGACTTGGCTTGAAAGAAGCTAAAGACCTCGTAGACGGTGCTCCCAACAACGTAAAAGAAGGTCTTGCTAAAGCTGATGCTGAAGCTCTGAAAAAACAACTCGAAGACGCTGGAGCAGAAGTTGAACTTAAATAATATATCTGGTAATCAGATAGGTTGGTTAAGAATCATCTTAGTCGGTGATTCTTAACCTTTTTGTGTATATATTTTTAATTAAGTTCACTTAATCCATTCTATAAATGTCTTCTACAATAGGTAAACCACGCGTAAATTTCGCTTCAATCAAAAATCCGCTTCCTTATCCGGATTTCCTTGAAGTTCAGTTGAAGTCGTTTCAAGACTTTTTGCAACTCGACACTCCGCCTGAAAAGAGAAAAAACGAAGGTCTTTTCAAGGTCTTTGCCGAGAACTTTCCCATTGCTGATACGCGCAACAACTTTGTCCTCGAATTCCTGGACTATTATATCGACCCGCCCAGATACACCATCGAAGAGTGTCTCGAGAGAGGGTTGACATACAGCGTACCTTTAAAGGCTAAACTGAAACTATACTGCACCGACCCCGATCACGAGGATTTCGCTACGGTAATACAAGACGTTTATTTGGGCCCCATCCCTTACATGACGGCTAAGGGTACCTTTGTCATCAACGGTGCCGAGCGGGTAGTGGTATCGCAGTTACACCGTTCTCCGGGTGTCTTCTTCGGACAAAGTACGCATGCCAACGGTACCAAACTTTATTCGGCTCGTATCATTCCGTTCAGAGGATCGTGGATTGAGTTTGCCACCGACATCAACAACGTGATGTATGCCTATATCGACCGGAAGAAAAAATTGCCCGTGACCACGCTGCTGCGTGCCATCGGCTTCGAGACCGATAAGGACATTCTCGAAATCTTCGGTCTGGCAGAAGACCTCAAAGTCTCCAAGACCAACCTGAAAAAAGCCATCGGTCGCCGCTTGGCCGGTAACGTGGTGAAGTCGTGGGTCGAAGACTTTGTCGACGAGGATACGGGCGAGGTTGTTTCTATCGAACGTACCGAAATCGTGATTCCTCGTGAAACCGTCCTGGAAGAGTCGCACATCGCCGACATTCTCGAGTCGGGGGTTCAAAACATCCTTCTCCACAAGGAAGGCGGGAATACCTCGGACTACTCGATTATCTTCAACACCCTCCAGAAAGACTCCAGTAACTCGGAGAAGGAGGCCGTGCTCTATATCTATCGTCAGTTGCGTAACGCCGAGCCGGCCGACGAAGCCAGCGCTCGTGAGGTGATAACCAACCTCTTCTTCTCGGAAAAGCGTTACGACCTGGGCGAAGTAGGACGTTACAGAATAAACAAGAAATTAAACCTCTCCACCTCGCCCGACGTGAAGGTGCTCACCAAAGAGGATATTATCGAGATCATCAAATACCTTATCGAGCTTATCAACTCGAAGACCGATGTCGACGATATCGACCACTTGAGCAACCGTCGTGTGCGTACTGTGGGAGAGCAATTATACAACCAGTTCGGTGTCGGGTTGGCCCGTATGGCCCGTACCATCCGCGAGCGTATGAATGTGCGCGACAACGAGGTATTCACCCCCATCGACCTGATCAACGCCAAGACGATTTCGTCGGTAATCAATACCTTCTTCGGTACCAATGCCCTGTCGCAGTTCATGGACCAGACCAACCCGTTGGCCGAGATTACCCACAAGCGCCGTATGTCGGCCCTGGGCCCCGGCGGTCTGTCGCGTGAGCGTGCCGGTTTCGAGGTGCGCGACGTGCACTATACCCACTATGGCCGTCTGTGTCCTATCGAGACGCCTGAGGGTCCTAACATCGGTCTGATTTCGTCGTTGTGCGTATATGCCAAAATCAACGATTTGGGCTTCATCGAGACTCCGTATCGCAAGGTGAAAGACGGCAAGGTAGATTTGTCGCCCGAAGGTGTCGTATACCTGACTGCCGAAGTGGAAGAGGGTCAGATTATTGCCCAGGGTAATGCCCCGTTGAACGACGACGGTACCTTTATCCGCAATCGGGTAAAAGCTCGTTTGGGTGCCGACTTCCCCATCGTATCGCCCGACCAGGTGAACCTGATGGATGTGTCGCCTACGCAGATTGCTTCGATTGCCGCATCGCTCATCCCCTTCCTCGAGCACGACGATGCCAACCGTGCGTTGATGGGATCGAACATGATGCGCCAGGCCGTACCTCTGTTGCGCTCCGAGGCTCCTATCGTAGGAACCGGCATCGAGGGCCAGTTGATACGCGACTCGCGTACTCAGATTATGGCCGAAGGCGAAGGTGTAGTCGAGTTTGTCGATGCTACGGTTATCCGCATCCGTTACGACCGCACCGAAGACGAAGAGTTTGTAAGTTTCGAAGATGCCGTTAAAGAATACAAGTTACCCAAATTCCGCAAGACCAACCAGAGCACCACGATCGACCTGCGTCCTATCTGCCACAAAGGCGACCGTGTGAAAGCCGGCGATATTCTCACCGAGGGTTATTCGACCGAAAACGGTGAGTTGGCTCTGGGCCGCAACCTCAAGGTGGCCTTCATGCCTTGGAAGGGTTACAACTACGAGGATGCCATCGTGCTGAACGAACGTATGGTTCGCGAAGACATCCTCACCTCGGTTCACGTCGACGAGTATTCGCTCGAGGTACGTGAGACCAAGCGCGGTATGGAAGAACTTACTTCCGATATTCCCAACGTGAGCGAGGATGCTACCAAAGATCTCGACGAGCGTGGTATTATCCGGGTAGGTGCCCAGGTGAACCCCGGCGATATTATGATCGGTAAGATTACGCCCAAGGGCGAGTCCGATCCTTCGCCCGAAGAGAAACTGTTGCGTGCCATCTTCGGCGACAAGGCCGGCGACGTGAAGGATGCTTCGTTGAAAGCTACCCCCTCGCTGAAAGGTGTCGTTATCGGTACCAACCTCTTCTCGCGCGCCATCAAGAAGAAAAAATCGAAACTCAGCGACAAAGCCATCTTGCCCAAACTCGACGAAGAGTATGAAGAGAAGATGAACGGCTTGAAGTCGATACTTATCGACAAGCTGCTCGTGCTCACACAAGGCAAGGTTTCGCAGGGTGTGAAAGACTTTATGGGTACCGACATCGTGCCCAAGGGCACCAAGTTTACCCAGGCTGTTCTCAGCAAAATCGACTACACCTCGGTACAGGTGAGCAAGTGGACGACCGATGCCGCCAAGAACGACTTGATTCGTGCCACCATCATCAACTACCTGAAGAAGTACAAGGAGTACGATGCCGAATTGCGTCGTAAGAAATTCGACATCTCGATCGGCGACGAGCTCCCCTCGGGTATCGTGCAAATGGCCAAGGTATACATCGCCAAGAAACGTAAGATCAGCGTGGGCGACAAGATGGCCGGTCGTCACGGTAACAAAGGTATCGTGTCGCGTATCGTGCGTCAGGAAGATATGCCGTTCCTGGCCGACGGTACTCCCGTCGACATCGTGCTGAACCCGCTGGGTGTGCCTTCGCGTATGAACTTGGGACAGATTTTCGAAACCGTTCTGGGTTGGGCCGGTGCCGAGCTGGGCGAGAAATTCGCTACGCCTATCTTCGACGGTGCCAGCCTCGACGACCTCAACGCCTGGACCGACAAGGCCGGTCTGCCTCGCTACGGTAAGACCTACCTCTACGATGGTGGTACCGGCGAACGCTTCGACCAACCGGCTACGGTAGGTGTCATTTACATGCTGAAACTGGGCCACATGGTCGAAGACAAGATGCACGCCCGTTCCATCGGTCCGTACTCACTCATTACGCAACAGCCGTTGGGTGGTAAGGCACAGTTCGGTGGTCAGCGTTTCGGTGAGATGGAGGTTTGGGCACTCGAAGCCTTCGGTGCCGCTCACGTGCTGCAAGAGATCTTGACCATCAAGTCGGACGATGTGGTAGGACGTTCGAAAGCCTACGAGGCTATCGTCAAAGGCGAGCCCATGCCTACGCCCGGTATCCCCGAGTCGCTGAATGTGCTCTTGCACGAATTGCGAGGCCTCGGTCTTAGTGTCAACTTAGAATAAAATAAAATCCAAACGGTCGGGCCGTCGCCCTGTGCGGCGGCCGGGCCAATAACTCTTTATACATTAAACATTTATGGCTTTTAGAAAAGATAACAAAATAAAGAGTAACTTTTCGAAGATTTCGATTGGTTTGGCTTCGCCCGAGGAGATTTTGGAGAACTCGAGCGGCGAGGTGCTGAAACCCGAAACCATCAACTACCGTACCTACAAACCCGAGCGCGACGGTCTGTTCTGCGAGCGCATCTTCGGTCCGGTAAAGGACTATGAGTGCCACTGCGGAAAATACAAACGCATCCGTTACAAGGGTATTGTCTGCGACCGATGCGGTGTCGAGGTGACCGAGAAGAAGGTGCGCCGCGAACGTATGGGTCACATCCAGTTGGTTGTGCCTGTGGCCCACATCTGGTATTTCCGTTCGCTGCCCAACAAGATTGGGTACCTGCTGGGATTGCCCAGCAAAAAACTCGACGCCGTTATCTACTACGAGCGTTACATCGTTATACAACCGGGTCCTCAAACCGACCTGGCCACTTACGACCTCCTTTCTGAAGAGGAGTATCTGAACATCATGGATTCGCTTCCCCGCGAAAACCAGATGCTCGAAGATACCGACCCCAACAAGTTCATCGCCAAGATGGGTGCCGAGGCCATCTACGACCTGCTGTGCCGTCTCGACCTCGACGAACTCTCTTACGAGCTGCGTCACCGCGCCAGCACCGACGGCTCTCAACAACGCAAGACCGAGGCTTTGAAACGCCTGCAGGTCGTTGAGTCGTTCCGTGCTTCGAAGGGCCGCAACCGTCCCGAGTGGATGATCTTGAAGGTAATCCCCGTGATTCCCCCCGAACTGCGTCCGTTGGTTCCCCTCGATGGTGGACGTTTTGCCACCAGCGACCTCAACGACCTCTATCGCCGGGTTATCATCCGCAACAACCGTCTGAAACGATTGATGGAAATCAAGGCTCCCGAGGTGATTCTGCGCAACGAAAAACGTATGTTGCAAGAGGCTGTCGACTCGCTGCTCGACAACTCGCGCAAGTCGAGCGCCGTCAAGACCGAGGCCAACCGTCCGTTGAAATCGCTCTCCGACAGTTTGAAAGGTAAACAAGGTCGTTTCCGTCAGAACCTGCTCGGTAAACGTGTCGACTACTCGGCCCGTTCGGTTATCGTCGTAGGTCCTGAGCTGAAGATGCACGAATGCGGTCTGCCCAAAAACATGGCAGCCGAACTTTATAAACCCTTTATCATCCGCAAGCTCATCGAGCGCGGTATCGTCAAGACCGTGAAATCGGCCAAGAAGATCGTGGATCGCAAGGAGCCCGTCGTATGGGATATTCTCGAACACGTGATGAAGGGACACCCCGTGCTGCTGAACCGTGCCCCGACATTGCACCGTCTGGGTATCCAGGCTTTCCAACCCAAGATGATCGAGGGTAAGGCTATCCAACTGCACCCGCTGGCATGTACGGCATTCAACGCCGACTTCGATGGTGACCAGATGGCCGTGCACTTGCCTCTGGGCAACGAGGCTATCCTTGAGGCTCAACTGCTCATGTTGGGTGCGCACAACATTCTCAACCCGGCCAACGGTGCACCTATCACCGTGCCTTCGCAAGACATGGTTCTGGGTCTGTACTACATTACCAAACTGCGTCCCGGTTCGCTGGGCGAGGGGCTGAAGTTCTATGGCCCCGAAGAGGCCGAGATTGCCTACAACGAAGGTAAGGTTTCGTTGCACGCTCCCGTATCGGTAGTGGTGAAAGATGTCGACAAAGACGGCAACATCATCGAACACATGGTCGAGAATACTTCGGTAGGCCGTGTGCTGGTGAACCAATACGTACCTCAGGAGATCGGCTATGTAAACGAGATTCTTTCGAAGAAGTCGTTGCGCGACATCATCGGTAAGGTAATCAAGGTTTGCGGTGTGACCCGTTCGGCACAGTTCCTCGACGACATCAAGAACCTGGGTTACTACATGGCCTTCAAGGGCGGTCTGTCGTTCAACCTGGGCGACGTGCTCGTTCCGCCTGAAAAGGAGACTTTGGTAGCCGAAGGTAATGCCGAGGTTGAGCAGATTATGAACAACTACAACATGGGTTTCATTACCTACAACGAGCGTTACAACCAGATTATCGATACGTGGACACACGTCAACTCGCGTCTGTCCGACATCCTGATGAAACAGCTTTCGGCCGACAACCAGGGATTCAACTCGGTATTCATGATGCTCGACTCGGGAGCCCGTGGTTCTAAGGACCAGATTCGTCAGCTCTCCGGTATGCGTGGTCTGATGGCCAAGCCGCAGAAGTCGGGTGCCGAGGGTGGTCAAATCATCGAGAACCCTATCTTGGCCAACTTCAAGGAGGGTCTGTCGGTGCTGGAGTACTTCATCTCTACGCACGGTGCTCGTAAGGGTCTTGCCGATACCGCCTTGAAAACAGCCGACGCCGGTTACCTGACCCGTCGTCTGGTCGACGTAGCCCACGATGTGATTATTCACGAGGAGGACTGCGGAACCCTGCGCGGATTGGTTTGCACCGAAATCAAGAACAACGAAGAGGTAGTAGCCTCGCTGGGCGAAAGAATCCTGGGCCGTGTATCGGTTCACGATGTAGTGAACCCCCTCACCAACGAGATTCTGGTTCACGCCGGCGAAGAGATAACCGAGGCTATTGCCCAGAAGATAGAAGAGTCGCCTATCGAGCAAGTCGAGATTCGTTCGGTGCTCACCTGCGAATCGAAGAAAGGCGTCTGCGCCAAGTGCTACGGCCGCAACCTGGCCAACAACCGCATGGTTCAGAAAGGCGAGGCTGTGGGTGTGATTGCTGCACAGTCTATCGGCGAGCCGGGTACACAGCTGACACTGCGTACATTCCACGTCGGTGGTATCGCCTCGAACATCGCTGCCGTATCGAGCGTAAACTCGCGTTACGACGGTATCCTCGAAATCGAAGAGCTTCGTACCGTAGAGAGCGTATCGGATAGCGGCACGAAGGTACAGATTGTCGTAGGTCGTCTGGCCGAAATGCGTATTATCGATCCGCACACCAAGATGGTGCTGATGACGGCCAACATTCCTTACGGTTCGAAGTTGTACTTCAACAACGGCGATACCGTGAAGAAGGGCGACATGATTTGCGAATGGGACCCCTTCAACGCCGTTATCGTTTCGGAGGTTGGCGGTAAAGTCAAATTCGAAGCCGTTGAAGATGGTGTTACCTATCGTGTAGAATCGGACGAACAGTCGGGTTTGAAAGAGAAGATTATCATCGAGTCGAAAGACCGTACCCGTGTACCGTCGGCTCAGATTCTCGATGAGAACGGACAGGTAATCAAAACTTACGCTCTGCCTGTGGGTGCTCACCTGATGATTGAGGATGGCGATACGATTAAGACCGGTGAGGTATTCGTGAAGATACCGCGTGCCGTAGGTAAGGCCGGTGATATCACGGGTGGTCTGCCTCGTGTAACCGAGTTGTTCGAGGCCCGTAACCCGTCCAACCCTGCTGTCGTTTCGGAAATCGACGGCGAGGTTATCTTCGGTAAAGTGAAACGTGGTAACCGTGAAATCTCGGTGGTGTCGAAGACCGGCGAGACGAAGAAATATCTGGTACCGCTGTCGAAGCAGATTCTGGTTCAGGAGAACGACTATGTACGTGCCGGTACGCCCCTCTCCGATGGTGCCGTTACGCCCTCCGACATCCTGGCTATCAAAGGCCCCACGGCTGTACAGGAATATATCGTGAACGAGGTTCAGGACGTATACCGCATGCAGGGTGTGAAGATCAACGACAAGCACTTCGAGGTAATCGTTCGCCAGATGATGCGCAAGGTACAGATTCTCGACCCGGGAGATACCCGCTTCCTCGAACAGCAGATTGTCGACAAACGCGATTTCATGGACGAGAACGACCGTATCTGGGGCAAGAAAGTGGTTACCGATCCGGGCGACTCGCAAACGCTCAAGGCCGGTCAGATTGTAACGGCCCGCAAGCTGCGCGACGAAAACTCGGCGCTGAAACGCAAAGACCTCAAACTCATCCAGGTGCGCGATGCTATCCCTGCAACCTCCGAGCAGATTCTGCAAGGTATCACCCGTGCCGCTCTGCAAACGTCGAGCTTCATGTCGGCCGCTTCGTTCCAGGAGACGACCAAGGTGCTCAACGAGGCTGCCATCAACGGCAAGGTCGATACGCTCGAGGGTATGAAGGAGAACGTCATCTGCGGTCACCTCATCCCGGCCGGTACTGGTCAACGCGAGTTCGACAAGCTCATCGTAGGTTCCAAAGAGGAATTCGACCGTGTGTTTGCCAACCGCAAGAACGTAACCGACTTCTCCAACTGATAACGAGCTGAACATTATAGCATAAAGGGAGCGACTCCATACACGGGTCGCTCCCTTTTTTTATGCCCGGCAGCAACAGCCCGAGTTGTTGCATGCTGTTGGAGGTGGGTTGGTTGATAGTTCGGCAATCTTGTCCTATTTAGAAGCCGGCTCTTGCCGGTGGCGTAAAAAGATATACCTTTGGCCCGTATGAGGATAGTGTATTTACCGAATAATAGATGCCGGAATGTAGTCTGGTTGCTTCTGCTGCTGACGATTACGTCGTGTAACTTGTTGGAGAGCAGTCCGTACGATGCCCGGGTAACGGGCGATACCGGCATCAATGCCCGCAATGTGGCCCGTATCGAGAAGGCTCTGGACGGAAAGAGCAGTTTCAGGTTTGCGTTTATCAGCGATACTCAGCGATGGTACGACGAGACCGAGGCTTTTGTCGCGCATCTCAACAGTCGCGACGATGTCGACTTTGTGCTGCATGGAGGAGATGTCTCCGACTTCGGGGTTACTGAGGAGTTTCTGTGGCAGCGCGACATACTCAATGAACTGAAGGTTCCCTATGTGGTGCTGTTGGGCAATCACGACGTGTTGGGCAACGGAGTGCAGGTGTATCGTAGGGTCTTCGGGGAGGAGAATTTCTCCTTTATGGCCGGCGATGTGAAATTTATCTGCCTCAACACCAACGCCCTGGAGTTCGATTATTCCAACCCGATACCCGATTTCTCCTTTATCAAGGCCCAGCTCAAGGATGATAATCCGGCATATCGTCGCACGATTTATGCCATGCACGTGGCGCCGGGCGACGAGCAGTTCAATAATAATGTAGCCGATGTCTTTCATCTCTATGTGAAGTTGTCGCCCGGGATTCTGTGCGGCCTGTACGGGCATGGGCATACGTTTGCCGAAGCCGATAAGTTTGGCGACGGTATAATCTACTACGAAACGCCCTATATCGGGAAGCGTTTCTACCTGATGTTTACGATAAACGCGGAGGGATACAGTTATGAACCGGTCTATTTTTAACCGATTGATGGTGACTTTGTCGCTTCTGTGCGTATGGATGTCGGCTCATGGTGAGACTCCGACCGAGCTGCCCGCATACGATTATCGGGTAGAACAGTATCGGTCGGGATGGAATCGTCTGGTGCCTCGGTATGTCAAGTTGCAGACTGGAGGCCTGATGGGGGCCGTTTCGGTGGGTACGGGTTGGAATTATGGGCGCGATCACTGGGAGACCGATTTCATACTGGGGCTGATACCCAAGTTCAGCGACGACCATGCACGTGTCTCTCTCACGCTCAAACAGAATTATTATCCGTGGAAAGTGCAGTTGGGCAACTCGCCTTTTACCTTCGAGCCGTTGTCGTGCAGCTTTTTCGTCAATGTGATTATGGACCGGGATTACTGGGTGAGTCAACTCGACAAGTATCCCAATGGTTACTATTGGTTCTCGACCCGTGTACGAATGAATTTGGGGTTGGGACAGCGGTGGACTCTGCGTATTCCTGAACCCCGCCGCAAGTTTCATCGCTCGGTTTCGTTTTATTACGAGTTCAGTACATGCGATATGTATGTAACCAGTGCCATAACCAACCGCTACATCTCTTTTTGGGACATATTGCGCCTCTCGTTGGGTGTTAAGTTTCAGATTCTGTGACTCCACTATCGGTCGCCCAGCGTGTGGTCGATATAGAGGTTGCGGTTCGACAGGGTGATGAAGGGTTCGATTTCGTGCGAAACCATCATGATGGTGGTACCCCGGCTCGAGAGTTCACGCAGAATTTCGACCATGCGCACTTCGAACTGGCGGTCGATATACGACGAGGGTTCGTCGAGAATCAGCATCTCGGGGTGCGAGATGAGTGCCCGGCCAAACAAGGTGCGTTGCAACTGTCCACCCGAGAGTACACCGATGGTTTTCTCGCGCAGGGCCGTTATCCCCATGAGGTCGAGCATGTGGTCTATTTCGCGCCGCTCGACCGACTTGGGGCGTTTGGCATTCTTGCCCATCAGCCCCGAGGCTACAACCTCTTCTACGGTGATGGGAAACCGGCTGTCGATGCTGTTTTTCTGGGGCAGATACCCGATGTCGAGCGAGGGGACCTGTCGGCCTCCTTCGAAGAAGTAGATAGCTCCCTGTGTAGGTTTCTGCAAACCCAGTATGGTGCGCAGCAACGAGGTCTTGCCACCGCCGTTCGGTCCCGAAACCAGCAGGAAGTCGCCTCGGAAGATGTCGAGGTTGATGTCTTCGAGCACACTCTTGTCGCCATACGAGAGCCACAGGTTCTCGATGGCTATGATTTTATTCTCCAGCAATGGCATTGGTGATGTTTAAAAGTTCTTCACTCCAGTTGTAGCTGAGCGGGTTGATGGAAACCACTTTCGCACCAATCTCTTGGGCAAACGATTCGGCCTGTTTGGCGTCGAATTCCTGTTGGATGAAGATTACCTTCACGTGATTCTCTTTAGCCACGTCGATTGCTTTTTTCAGATAGAAAGCCGAGGGCTCCTTGCCATTGTATTCGAGGCTGAGCTGGTGCAGATTGTAGTCTTTGGCCAGGTAGCTGAGCGAGGGGTGATAGATGGCAAACATGGTTCCGCTTACGGGTGTCAGTTTGCGGGTCATCACCGAGTCGACCTGGTTTATCTCGGCCAGCAGGGCTTCGTAGTTCTGGCGGTATACCTTCTCTCCGCTGGGGTCGAGGCTCACAAAGGCGTCGTACATGTTTTTGGCGATGATACGAGCATTCTTGGGCGAGCTCCAGGTATGAGGGTCGGCATCGAAGTGGTGATGGTGATTGTCACTGTCGTTGTCGCTGTGCTCGTGAGTGCCCGAGAGAATGTTGATACCCTCGGAGTTGTCGAAGATTTTCATGTGCGGATTGTTCTGTTCCAACTTGTCCATCCAGGCCAGTTCAAATCCGATGTGCCCGATTTTGAAGTAGGCAATGCTCTTGCCCAGATGCACGAGGTGCGAAGGCGAAGGGTCGTAAGCCTCGGGATTGCTGCCCGGAGGCACGATGCAGTTGATGTCGAAACGATCGCCTGCGATCTTCTCGGCAAAGTACTTCTGAGGTTGTATGGTTACAGTGACAATCTTTTGTTCTTTGTTTCCGGTCGAGCACGATACGGCTATGAGTGTGAGCAGTATACATGCACAATATTTCAAAAATGAATGTTTCTTCATAATAAAGTCTTTTGCCTCACGGCACATTTTTGTACAAAAATAGTATAATATCATTAAGATTCCTTCTTTTCGTTGCTATTTAATATGTTAAATTCGGCTTTTAACATTTTGCCAATCAGTCGGTCAGCTACGGTTTGTAGGTTGCAGGCGGTTCCGGCTTCACTCTACGCCGTAGACTCGGCTGTGAATGCGGGTTACTACCGCGTCGAAAACGTGGTCGAGGTCGATTGCTCCATACGACATGAGGTAAAGTTCCAGCGAATGACGGTCGGGCGAGTAGGGGGGCTGGGTATAGGGTCTCGTGGAGAGAACGAAGCCCAACCGCTGGTAGAATGCGATACGTCGTCGACTCAGGTCATCTTCGGGTTTCTCGACTTCGAGCACGGCGGGTTTCCCGAGCTGTTCCAGCAGAGCAGTCATGGCTGCGGCACCATAGCCGGCACCCCGGCATCGGCTGTCGATGGCGAAGTGCTCCATATAGGTAAAGTCGCTCCAGGACCAATAGGAGATGAATCCGATGGGATGCTCCTCGTCAGACAGCAGCGCAATGGCAAAATCGTCGTTCTCTCGCAACAGACGCACGACCTCGTCGAAGTCTCTCCGCTCGTCTGGAGGGAAAGACTCGGTATAAATATGCTCGATAAAGTCGAGAGCCGAATCGTTATCGGCACGGACTGGTGAGATTCGTATCATAGTAGGTTGGGGTTATAAGTGGATACAAATATAATAGATTTAAAGGAATCTTTAAAAAAATAGAACTATAAAGTTTCTCGAACCCGTCTCGACAGGCGTTTAAATGGGATAATCGGTGTATGTAACGAAATAGAAAACAGTCTGTATTTTTGCCACTTAATAATCCCCTGTAGAGGCTGTTTGGTAAATGAAAATTGGAGAAATAGTTTCAAATTGTAACTTTTTTGGAGCCGATGTATCGGTCAAAAATCTTTAATACGGAATACTTCCTGCAAAATTAACAGGATAGATAATCGAAACCTGTAAATTTATTACTATCTTTGTTCTCAAAATAATAAAACAGTTGTAAAAAATCGAAAAAAAGAACCATGGGACATCATCAGTTAGACGAATTGGACTATAAAATTTTGAAACTCATTGCAGCGAATGCACGCATTCCTTTCCTCGAAGTGGCACGGGAGTGTAATGTTTCGGGAGCCGCCATTCATCAGCGGGTACAAAAATTGACCAACCTGGGAATCCTCAAAGGATCGGAATACATTATAGACTCAAACAAGATCGGGTTTGAAACGTGTGCCTATATGGGGTTCTACCTGAAGAATCCGGGCGACTTCGAGCACGTGGTGGAGGAGTTGCACAAAATTCCCGAGGTGGTCGAGTGCCATTTCACGACCGGACAGTACGACATGTTTATCAAACTGTTTGCCCGGAACAACCAGCACCTGCTCGAGATTATCCACACCAAGCTGCAACCCATCGGGCTGTCGCGCACCGAGACGTTGATCTCTTTCCGCGAGATATTCCGTCGCCAGCTTCCTATCGACGAGGTGGAAGACCTGGATTGAGAGCGTCAAAAAAAAGAGTTGAGCGAAATTGAATATACGAGCCCGGTTACACTCCACGGAGAGGAGTTGAACCGGGCTTTGTTTTCGCTCACTGCCATTCCGGATTCCGCCGCTCCGCTGGTTGTGTTCCCCTCTGTCAAACAGGGACTCGGTAGTTTGTGCGGATAGTTGTGATTTTTTACTCGGGCGATAAACCATCTTACCGCTATTTTTGTACCTTTGCGGGAGTGTGTTGCCGGGCCCCGTACGGGCTGGACCTCGGAGCGAATCAAACGCCCGGGCGATAAGTCTGCAGCCGCCTCGGAGAGGCATCTAACGAATATAATGATAAGGATATATATTTGTACGAGAAATGAAAGAAGTTGTAGTTAGTGGAATACGCTCCACGGGAAATTTACATTTGGGAAATTATTATGGTGCCCTGCGCAATTTTGTGAAAATGCAGGAAGAGAACAAGTACAACAGCTATTTCTTTATAGCCGACTGGCATGCTCTCACTACGCATCCCGATCCCAAGACGCTGCATGAGAATGTGCGCGACATCCTTTGCGAATATCTGGCTGCGGGGCTCGACCCCGAAAAATCGACTCTGTTTGTACAGAGCGATGTGCCCGAGATACCGGAGATGTATCTGCTGATGAATATGCACGTGGGTATCGGTGAACTGATGCGTACGGCTTCGTTCAAGGACAAGGCCCGCAAGCAACTGGGCATCAAGTCCGATAGCGATGAGGATGTGGAGCACGAGATTATCGGCAACAACACCAACAAGCGGGTGAATGCCGGATTGCTCACATACCCTACGCTGATGGCGGTCGATATTCTCATTCAACACGGTAACTATGTACCGGTAGGTAAGGATCAGGAACAACACCTGGAGCTGACGCGCCGTTTTGCCCGTCGGTTCAACTCGACCTACGGGGTCGAATATTTTGCCGAGCCGCAGAATTTCAACTTCGGCTGCGAGCCTATCAAGGTGCCTGGTCTCGACGGCTCGGGCAAGATGGGTAAGTCGGAGGGCAACTGCGTCTATCTGATTGATGACGAGAAGACGCTGCGCAAGAAAATCATGCGTGCCGTGACCGACGAGGGCCCCAAAGTACCCAATTCGCCCAAGGTAGAGGCGGTCGAGAACCTCTTCACGTTGCTCAAAATCGTCTCTTCGCCCGATACGGTTGCCTACTTCGAAGAGAAATACAATACCTGCGAAATCCGTTACGGCGACTTGAAGAAGCAACTGGCCGAGGATATTCTCAAGGTGACGTTGCCGATTCGGGAGCGCTTCCTCGAAATCCAGAACGACGAGGCTTATCTGGCCCGTGTCGTGAAGATGGGTGCCGAGAAGGCTCGCGCAACCGCCTCGAAGACCTTGCGCGAGGTGCGTGAAATTATGGGATTCAAGCCTTTCTAACCCAGATATTCCGTCGCTATGGAACATCATCACCACCATCACCCGGCCCCCGATTTGCAGAAGCTCAACCGGTCGTTTATCATCGGTATCGTGCTGAATGTGCTCTTCGTCGTGGCCGAGGCGGGAGCCGGTTTCTACTACGATTCGCTGGCTCTGCTCTCCGACGCCGGTCACAACCTGAGCGACGTGGTGAGCCTCGTTCTGGCCCTTTTCGCCTTGCGTCTTTCGCTGGCGAAACCCTCGTTGCAGTATACCTATGGTTACAAGAAGAGTACCGTGCTGGTATCGCTGCTCAATGCGGCTATCTTGTTCGTGGCGGTGGCGGTGATTCTCTACGAGAGTATCGACAAGCTGCGTAATCCGGCGCCGCTCGACGGTAGTGCCATTGCCTGGGTGGCTGCAATCGGTATCGTGGTCAACGCCTTTACGGCCTACCTCTTCTTTGCCGACAAGTCGAAAGACCTGAACGTCAAGGGGGCCTACCTGCACATGGCGGCCGATACGCTGGTGTCGGTGGGTGTGTTGATTTCGGGTGTAGTGATTAAATACACGGGTTGGAATATCATCGACCCCATTATCGGTATTGTGGTGGGTCTGGTGATTCTCTACTCCACCTGGCATCTGCTGCAGGAGAGCCTGCGCCTGGCGCTCGACGGCGTGCCCGAGGGTATCGATGTCGAGCGGGTCGAGCAGGTGCTCTCGTCCGACCCCGACGTCATCAACGTGCACCATCTGCACATCTGGGCCATCAGCACCACGCAAACGGCGCTCACGGCTCATGTGGTGGTGTCGGACATCATGCGCATGCACGAAGTGAAACATCGCTTGAAACAGGCTCTGCACGAGCTGGGTATCGACCATGCCACCTTCGAACTTGAGGTTAAGGAGGAGCATTGCGACGGCCATTGCGACTGTTGCGACGGGGATACCAATTGCGACAACGACACGCAACCCTATTTGTAGCGATAGATAAAATCGAAGATACCACCGGTGGGAGGAAATCGGGCTGGCTGAGCCCCTTTTCTCCCGCTTTTTTTGTGCGTGCGATGAGGTTTACAGTTTGTAGACTCCGCCCGGCAATGCCTTGACCACCCCTTTGAACTCCAGCTCGACCAGCACCGACAGCAGTTGCGACAGCGGTTGGTTCAGTTCGACGGTCATGCGGTTTATCTGCCCCTCGCCCCGGGCCTTCAGGTAGTCGACAATCGGTTGCTCTTCGTCGGTAAGGTCGGGAAAGAGCGAGCGTTGCACCGCCTCGCGTCGGGGTACCTGCCAGCACATGGCTTCGACGAGGTCGTCGGCCGAGGTGATGAGGGCCGCCCGGTTGCGGCGGATCAGGTGGTTGCAGCCGGCCGAACTCTCGCGGTGAATGTCGCCGGGCAAGGCAAAGACGTCGCGGTGATAGCTCTCGGCAATGCCGGCGGTGATGAGGGCGCCACCCTTTTCGCGCGACTCGACAATGACTACGGCGTCGGCCAATCCCGCCACAATGCGGTTACGGGCCACGAAAAAGGCCGGATGCATGGCGTGGTAGCCGGGATACTCGGTGAGCAGTCCGCCGTGGGCAACCATCTCGGCCGCCGTGTTGCGGTGGCTCGAGGGGTAGATGTGGTCGAGCCCGTGAGCCAGCACGGCTACCGTGTCGAGCCCCTGCTTCAGGGCCGCGCGGTGAGCACAGATGTCTATGCCGTAGGCCAGTCCGCTCACGATGACGAGATGGGGAAAACGGGCTGCCAGGTCGCGAATCATCGCCTCGCAGAAGCTGCGCCCGTAGTCGGTGGCCCGGCGGGTACCCACCACGCTCACCACCTTGGCGGCGTTCAGGTCGGCCGTACCCCGGTAGTAGAGCAGCGGCGGCGCATCTATGCAGTCGACGAGCCGGTGCGGATAGGCGGGGTCGGTAAAGTAGAGCGGGGTGATGTTCCCCTTCTCGATAAACTCCATCTCCTGTCGGGCTGCCTGCAGGGCTGTGCGGCGGGCATCGTCGTGGAGTATTCGTCCCGTGATGCCCGTCATCTGTTGCAGTTGGGCCTCGGGCAGTTCGAAGAACAGAGCCAGGCTGTCGACCGTCTCGTGGATGTGCTGGGCCAGCGACTTGTTCATGCCCTTGATGCGCGAGAGCGCGATGCGGTAGAGAAGCTCTTGTTCCATGATGAGGGGGGGAATGATTGGTTGGTCGGTTACTCTTGTTGCAGGAATCGTTCGAAGTAGGGTACAAACTCCTCGCCGCGGGTGATGCGTCCCTGTGTGGTGCACACCGTCTCGACCACCGCCTTGATGCACAGTTCGCCCGATACCTTGTAAATATCCTGGTAGAAGACAAACTTGATGCCCTCGCGGCGCATGTAGAGTTTGCTCACGAAGCGGTCGCGGCTGCGCAGCGGCATCTTGTAGTTGATTTCGATGCGGTTCACTACCGGGTCGATGCCCCGCTCGCGCATCTCGACGAACGAGATGCCCGCAGCCGCCAGAAACTCGTGGCGGGTGTGCTCGAGATAGTGCTGGTAGTTGGCGTTGTTGACGATGCCTTCCATGTCGCACTCGTAGTCGCGCACCTGCATCTCCAGTTCGAAAATATATTGTGACATAATCTTTCGGTATTTGTTCTTTGCAAACTTACGGAAAAAATGAAGAATTTTCCCTATGTTTGTAAAAAATCAAAGCCATGTGTAGACGGTTGTTTCTCCTCATTCTCTTGTGTGTGGTGGCCGGGATGCCGGCCTGGGCCTGTACCTCGGCAGTCGTTTCGGGGCGGGTGACCCCCGACGGACGTCCGCTGTTGTGGAAGCATCGCGATGCCTCCGACCTCAACAACCGCATCGTGCGCTTCGATGCCGTCAAGGGCCAGTTCTCTTTCGTGGGAGTGGTCAATGGTACCGACACGCTGGCCCGTGAGGTGTGGACCGGCTACAACAGCGTAGGGTTTGCCGTGATGAACACCGCCTCGTATAACCTCAAGAACGATACCTCGTCGCTGGCCGACCGCGAGGGGGTGGTGATGAAGCGGGCTTTGGCCGTGTGCCGTACGGTCGACGACTTTGCCCGTCTGCTCGACGAGTGGCCCCGGCCCATCGGGGTGGAGGCCAATTTCGGGGCCATCGATGCCGAGGGGGGAGCCGCCTATTTCGAGGTGAACAACCACGAGGTGACCCGCTACGACGTGGCCGATAGTCCTGACGGCTATCTGCTGCGCACCAACTACTCGATGTCGGGCCGCCCCGACGAGGGATTCGGCTATATCCGCTACGACAATGCCGCTCGACTTTTCGACCCCGTGGCGGCACAAAAGGCCATTACCCCCGAGTGGCTTACCGGTGTCTGCTCCCGTTCGTTTTACCATACGTTGCTGGGTCGCGATTTCTCGGGCGATGACTGGGTGGTCGATCAAGATTTCATTCCCCGGCGCAGCACCTCGGCCTCGCTGGTGGTCGAGGGGGTAAAGCCCGGCGAGTCGCCGGCGTTTACGACAATGTGGACCGTGTTGGGCTATCCCCCCTGCTCGGTGGTGCTGCCGGTGTGGCTCGGCTGCAACAGCGGCGTGCCCGCTTTGTTGCAGGCCAGTGGCGATACATTGCGTGCCCCCTTGTGCGAGTGGGCCAATGCGTTGAAGCGCGAAGCCTTCCCCATCGAGCGCGGCAGCGGGTCGCACTACCTGCACATGGCACGCCTCTTCCGCCCCGACGGTAGCGGCATGACCCAACAACTGCTCGGCCTCGAGAAGGTGGTCTATGCCCAAAGTCGCACCCTGCTCGACGAGGCCCGCCGCTCCGGCTCGTGGAACGACCGGCAGGTCGAACGCACGATGACCCGCATCGAGCAACAAGTCTCGGCCTTTTTTCAGAAAATGTTGAACAGCGGGAGCCGATAAATCTCTTTCCCGAGAATATTCCTTTTTGTAGACCGTCCCGCCCGGATATTCCTGGATACCACATCCGTGGTGTGGAATGACAGACAAACCGTCCTCGCGTAGCGCGGTATGTCTGCAGTGTGTCACCCCGCACTCGATGCGGGGTCCAACCCCGGGCTGCAAACGGGGAAATGCCGCAGACAGTATTCTCTGGATTCCGCATCACGGTGCGGAATGACCAAACCGCCGTGTCGTAGCGCGGTATGACATACGATGTAGAGAACTCCCAATTACGGCTTGTTAATCCACAAAGAGGCACTTCTTTTACAGCAGGCAGATACGTAATCTGCAAGGAATACACAATCAGGAACTTGAAGCCAAAGACAAGGAAATATCACGGCTGAATACCCTGCTTGAAAAGGCTTTCAAGTGGTTCCCGATGCTCAGGGAGATGCTGAGAATGGAAAAATTGTGCGCAGCTATCGGCTTCACCAAAGAAATGATAGAGAGCCTATTGACAAAGAAAGAAGCTATCAGGTGCAATGGCAGGATTTATTCCGAAGAATATAGGCGGAAGTTTGACATCAAGAATGATGTTTTCAAGGTAGAAAGGAATCCGGCCGATGACGAGAAACTGGTACTGACCATAAACAAGCAACCGATTGGCGAATGGTTCAAGGAGCAATACGACAAACTCCGACAATCATTACGTCAGCCTATACAGCCGAAAAGGAGCCAAGGAATGAAACTATAAACAATAATGGCGATCGTATAATTTCAATGAAGGTCGCCGTCTTTTTTATATTATTGACTATTTGTTAAGCGAGAACAATTATTGAGGGTATATTATTGATTATATGTATGACTATACTGAATAACATTCCGTGTTTTATTCTTGCGTATCCATATAATATAGATCCAGGAATCTTGGCACAAGCATAACAAACAACATACAACCACTGTGACACATCTAAAGTCTGATGGCTGTAATTAGCTATATGCAACATAGCGAAAAGGATTGCTATTGAATAGAAGAAATCCTTGAATCGTACTTGCAGAAGCCATTTGCCCCCAATGAGGTTTATGACAGCTGATGAAATTATTGCGAATACTATTCGGCATAATAGATGTTCCGAATAGAGTCCTCCTGCGAAAATTGCCGAAAACATAAAGGCTATTACGGCTACCGATGTGTAGAGATTAAATCTGCTTCTTTTCAATGGTAATCTGAATCCAAGTTCTTCTATTATTGGAGGTACAATAATCAGAAAGCATAGAGGAAAAACAGATTTATCAGATGTCATTGCAGGCAAATCAACTCCTGCAATGATAAATACGGATACAGTCAGAACTTTAAAGAATAGTGGTACTAATAGACACAGCATTACCGACAAGAGCATCGTCCTTAGACTGAAATCATAAGGACAATTCTCCTGAGGATTCTTGATGTATTGCCACAACTGCTTCATAAAATAATATCTAAAGATTCGACAAAAGTAATAAAATCTTTTTCCTAAGCACCTCTACTTAGCATTAACTCTGTACCGTTGTCGGCGTTTTTCCTAAATAATACAAAAACACCCGACTTTACATTTTTGGGTGTAAAATCGGGTGTTTGATTTGTAAAACATTGATTCCCAATGTTTATTGCGGTGCGGACGGGACTCGAACCCGCGACCCCATGCGTGACAGGCATGTATTCTAACCAGCTGAACTACCGCACCAGTTTCGTTTTGCGAGTGCAAAGATAGAACGCTTTTTTCAATTCTGCAACTCTTCGTTCCAAAAAAAATCGAATTATTTTTTTGCTTCTGTGGCCGGGGGTTCGTACGGTTGTATGGAAAAATCTCATTATCAATCGAAAGCACGGGAGTGATTACAACAGATGAATGTTGTGCCGGGCGCACTCGGCTATCTGCTCTTCGGGCCAGATGCTGGCCTGTACCTCGCCGATGTGGGCTTTCTGGAGCAGAAACATCGAGAAGCGCGATTGCCCGATACCGCCGCCTATCGAGAGAGGCAGTTCGTCGTGGAGCAGGGCCCGGTGGAAATTGAGTTGTGCCCGCTCGGGGCAACCACAGATGTCGAGCTGGCGGAGCAGCGCCTCCTTGTCGACCCGTATTCCCATCGACGAAAGTTCGAAGGGTATTTCCAGCACGGTGTTCCACAGGATAATATCGCCGTTCAGCCCCAGGTAGCCGTCGCTGTTGGGGGTGGTCCAGTCGTCGTAGTCGGGGGCGCGGCCGTCGTGTCGGGTGCCGTCGCTGAGTTGTTGCCCGATGCCGATGAGGAACACTGCCCCGTAACGTCGGGCCGCAGCTGCCTCGCGCTCCTTGGGGGTGAGGTGCGGATACTGTTGCAGCAGCTCCTCGGTGTGGATAAAGGTTATCTCGTCGGGCAGGGTGGGGGTGATGTGGGGGAACTCTTCGTAGATGAGGGCCTCGCACTCCTTGATTACGCGGTAGATGGTGCGCACGGTCTCCTTGAGGTATTCGAGGTTGCGGTCTTCGCGGGTGATGGTCTTCTCCCAGTCCCACTGGTCGACGTAGAGCGAGTGCAGGTTGTCGAGCTCTTCGTGGGTGCGAATGGCATTCATGTCGGTATAGAGTCCGAATCCCGGGGCGATGTCGTAGGCTCCCAGTTTCACCCGCTTCCATTTGGCAAGCGAGTGCACCACCTCGGCCCGACGTCCCTCCATGGCGGCGATGGGGAACGACACGGCACGCTCGTTGCCGTTGAGGTCGTCGTTCAACCCCGTACCCGAGAGTACAAACAGCGGAGCCGTGACCCGGCGCAGGTTCAGGGCTTTGGAAAGTCGCTCTTGAAAAGCATCTTTCAACATCTTGATGGCCATCTCGGTAGTT
This sequence comes from Barnesiella sp. An22, assembly GCF_963931395.1. Lineage (NCBI taxonomy): Bacteria > Pseudomonadati > Bacteroidota > Bacteroidia > Bacteroidales > Barnesiellaceae > Barnesiella > Barnesiella sp. An22. The sequence continues at coordinate 2,873,639 of NZ_OZ007014.1, read as the reverse complement.
TCGGGCAGAAGTTTGAGTTTATAGCGTTGAGGAATGATGAGTGACATTTGGTTTTTTCAGGTTAAAGTTCAAATTCAATTAGTGCAAAATTTCTGCAAATATATATCATTTTTCTAATAATACAAATATTTATATATCAATTTGAGATGTTGAACAAGAATATTGTGTCTTTTATGAAAAAGAATGTCTATTAGTTTTAAATTTTCGGAACCAACGGGTAAAATAGATTGTTTATAAATATGTCACTAATAAAATTTATCTATTTTTGCACCGAGAAAATAGTACAAACGACCGATAACGAAGTCGCTCAGACGATTTTCGATTTTACCGAATCGTTCTTAACCTGAGCCATTTAAGTAAAGAAACAGCCTCATGGAGACAACCCGACCGGGCATCACCCCCGAATCTACACAACCGGCAACAACCGATTGCCACCTGGTATTCAAACCGATTACTCTCGACTCGCTGCACGAGATAGCACCTTACCTGACCCGACAAAGCTACCGCACTTGCGACTTCTCGATTGGCGGCATCTATATGTGGGTCGGTTATTTTGGTTACGAGTATGCCATCTGCCGCGATACCCTCTTTATCAAGGGGGGCGAGGAAGACCATCTGCAAAACACCGCTTTTGCCGTGCCGGTGGGGAGTCTCGATTTGAAAGATTCATTGCCGCTGCTGGGGGCTTACTGCCGCCAGCACGGGTTGCCGTTTATCCTCTCGGCCGTGCCTGAACCGGCGGCGCAGGCCATTGCCGAACTCTATGGTTGCCCCATCACCGAGCTGCCCGACTGGGGCGACTACCTCTACCGGGCTACCGACCTGGCTACCCTCGTGGGGCACCGCTTCAACAAGAAGCGCAACCGGGTGAACAAGTTCAAGAGCACCTATCCCGATTTCCAATACGAAGCCATCACGCCGCAGAACCTGCCCGAACTGATTGCCTTCTTCGACCGCTACATGCAGGCCTATCACAAAGACAGCGAGCTGTTTGCCTACGAAGAGAGCATGGTGGCTCAAGTGCTGCGCGAGTATGACCGATTGCCGTTCGAAGGGGGTGTGCTGCGCGTGGGGGGCGAGATTGCCGCCTTCTCGGTGGGCGAAGTGGTGGGCGATACCCTGGTCGTGCATATCGAGAAAGCCCGTAAGGAGGTGGTGGGTGCCTACGAAGCCATCAATCTGTTCTACTCGGCACAGATGGTCGAGGCTCACCCCGAGGTGCAGTACATCAACCGTGAGGACGATGCCGGCGATCCGGGTCTGCGCGAGGCCAAGTTGTCGTACAACCCCGAGACCATCCTGAAAAAGTACAACATTCCGCTCGACGACTATCTGCGTTAAAGCCTGGTTTTTGGGCCTTTCCGAGTTTTTCTTGTCATTCAACTGCCGATGCGGCGTCTCTGTCGTATCGTGCTGCGGCACGGTATGCGGGAGATATCGTCTGCGGTGTTTTTCCCTTTTGCGACACGAGGCTGGGCCTGTGGAGGATGAGGTGAACATCGGGGTATGAAGCCCTAAAAGAAGAACGAATGGCCACTAAAATAGCGGGATAGGTTGCACGCTCATTCAGTTTTTTTACGCCTTGTCACTTGTTTCTGCAGTCGGTTTGCTCTATTTTTGCACTTCAATAGAGAAGCATACACAAAAAACAGAGATATGAAGAAACTGGTATGGGCGACGCTTGCGGCCCTCCTCGTTGCCGGAGTGACCCCCGCAGATTGCTACGCCAAACGGAAAAGTAAAAAAGAGAACAAGAAAGAACAGGTGGCCGATACGACCGCCAAAGAGTCGAAATACGACAAGCTCGTCAAGGGAGCCAAGACGCAGAAGGGCATGTTCACCCTGCATCTGACCACCGAAAACAAACTGCTGGTCGAGGTGCCCGACTCGCTGATGAACCGCATCTTCCTGCTCTCGAGCCGGGTGGCCGCTACCACCGACCCCAAGCTCTTCGTGGCCGGCGAGATGACCACCGACCCCTTTATGATTCGCTTCAGCAAGAACGAGCAGACGCTCTTCATGCACCTGGTGCAGCATAGCAACATCATCGACAAGGACGACCCCATTGCTGCTTCGTTCGACAAGAACTTTGGCGACCCCATCATCAAGGCCTTCAAAATCGAGGCCAAGAACGGCAAGGACGTGGTGGTGGACATGAGCGACTTCTTCAAGACCAACGAGAAGATTATCAGCCCCATGCCCAGCAATCCCTCTTCCAAGATAAAGACGGGCACCTACACCTCGGCCAACTCCTACATCCTGGGAGCCAAGAGTTTCCCGCAGAACTGCGAGATTCGCTCGGTGCTCAGCTTCACCGGCGACAACATCTGCACCGTGACCATGCACCGCTCGCTGGTACTTCTGCCCGAGCAACCCATGCGTCCCCGTATCTACGACCGTCGGGTGGGTTTCTTCTCGAGTACCAAAAACATCTACACGAGCGACAAGGACCGCATAGACCGCACGCAATACATCCACCGCTGGAGGCTCGAACCGAAGGACGAGGATCGCGAAGCCTACTTCAGAGGCGAGCTGGTTGAGCCCAAGCAGCCGATTGTCTTCTACGTCGACAGTGCCTTCCCCGAGAAGTGGCGCGACATCGTGAAGCAAGGTGTGGAGGACTGGAACACCGCCTTCGAGGCTGCCGGTTTCAAGAATGCCATCGTGGCCCGCGACTATCCCAAGAACGACCCCGACTTCGACCCCGACGACATGCGGTACAGCTGTGTGAAATATGCCGTCACCGATATTGCCAACGCCATGGGCCCGAGCTATGTCGACCCCCGCAGCGGCGAAATCCTCACGGCCGATGTCATCTGGTATCACAACGTCATCTCGCTGGTACACAACTGGCGGTTTGCCCAGACGGGAGCCGTAGACCCGCGGGTGAGACAGGAGACCTTCGACAACGACGTCATGCGCGAATCGCTGCGCTACGTCGCCTCGCACGAGATTGGTCACACGCTGGGCCTCATGCACAACATGGGAGCCAGCTACGCCTTCACCATCGACTCGCTGCGCAGCCCCTCGTTTACTCAAAAGTATGGTACTACGCCCAGTATCATGGACTATGCCCGCAACAACTTCGTGGCCCAGCCTGGCGACTATGAGCGCGGCGTGCGGCTCACCCCGCCCATCCTGGGAGTCTACGACATCTACGCCATCAACTGGGGTTACCGACTGATTGACGGTGCCGCCACTCCGCAAGACGAGGTGGCCACGCTCGACCGCTGGATAGCCGAGAAGAAGGCCGACCCCATGTACACCTTCGGAGCCCAGCAGTACCCCGATACCTACGACCCCACCGACCAGACCGAAGACCTGAGCAACGACCACTTCAAGGCAGGCGAGATGGCCATATCGAATCTCAAGATTATCGTGAAGAATTTCGAGAAATGGCTCTTCGACGAGGGGAAAGACTACCGTACGATACGCGACGAATACTCGGCACTCGTGCAACAGTACAACCGCCACCTGCGCCACGTGGTGCCCTACATCGGCGGTGTGCTCTATACCGAGGTGCGCCAGGGCGACGATACGCTGCCCTATGTCTACCTCGACAAGGCTACCCAGCGGAAGGCCCTGAAATGGGTGCTCAACCAGGCCCGTACCTATCGCGACTGGCTCACCCCGGCCGACCTGCTGCAACGCATCGGAGCCAACGTCAACTACGCCAGCTCGATACACCGCACCCTCCCGGCCAGCCTCATCAAACCGGCTACCCTCTTCCGCATCCGTGAGGGTGGAGCCATCGACCCGGTGAAAAACTACACCGTCGAGAGCTACCTCAGCGACGTGATTGCTGAGGTCTTCAAGGCCACCTACCAGGGCCGCAAGCTCAACGACGTGGAGCGCGACCTGCAAAGCGAGACCATCGAGCTGCTCATCCAGTACTCCGATTTGCAGGGAACTCCGGTGAAGGTGAATTTGGGGACCCTGACCGACGATGTTGACCTCGAGGGGATTCCCTTTCCCTGCAGCCACGTGATGGCACACCAGGCCGAAGAGCAGTCGTTCACCCGCTTCACGCTGGGACCCTCGATGTCGGTAGCCGAAATGGCACCCTACATGAGCGGAGCCCTCAAAAAGGTACTCACGCTCTACAAGCAGAAACGGGCCGTCACCACCGATGCTGCCACCCGCGACTTTTACGATTACCAGATTGTCACGATTGAAAAACTGTTTAACAACTAAACAAAGACCCGGCGAAAAGCATTATGTGCATGGCAGGTCTTTGGAGCATAACGCATGAAAGAATTTATCTTAACCCAAGAAGAAACCGAACGCACCGTTCTGGTGGGGTTGATTACCAACACCCAGAACGAGGCGAAAGCTAACGAATACCTCGACGAACTGGCCTTCCTGGCCGAAACTGCCGGTGCCCAGCCTGTGAAGAAGTTTCTGCAACGGCTCGACACCCCCAACTCCCGCACATTCGTCGGTGCGGGCAAGTTGGCCGAAATCAAGAACTACATCGACGAGAACGAGATAGGCATGGTCATCTTCGACGACGACCTCTCGGCCAAGCAGGTGCAGAACATCGAGAAGGAGCTGCAAGTGAAGATTCTCGACCGCACCAGCCTCATTCTCGACATCTTTGCCAAACGGGCCCAGACGGCCAACGCCAAACGGCAGGTCGAGCTGGCGCAATACCAGTATCTGCTGCCGCGGCTTACCCGCTTGTGGACGCACCTCGAGCGGCAGCGGGGTGGTATCGGTATGCGTGGTCCCGGTGAGACCCAGATCGAGACCGACCGCCGTATCATCCTCGACAAGATTTCACACCTGAAAGAGGAGCTGAAAAGCATCGACCGCCAGAAGAGCATCCAGCGCAAGAACCGCGGCAAACTGGTGCGCGTGGCACTGGTGGGCTATACCAACGTGGGCAAGTCGACCCTGATGAACCTGCTGGCCAAGAGCGAGGTCTTTGCCGAGAACAAGCTCTTTGCCACCCTCGACACCACGGTGCGCAAGGTGATTGTCGACAATCTGCCTTTCCTCCTCTCCGATACCGTAGGGTTCATTCGCAAACTGCCCACCCACCTGGTCGACTCGTTCAAGTCGACCCTCGACGAGGTTCGCGAGGCCGACCTGCTGCTCCACGTCGTGGACATTTCGCACCCGGCTTTCGAGGAGCAGATCGAGGTGGTGAACAAGACCCTGCAAGAGGTGTGCGACTCGGCCGACAAGCCCATGATTCTGGTATTCAACAAAATCGATGCCTTCTCCTACGTCGAGAAGGCGGCCGACGACCTCACTCCGCGCACCCGCGAAAACATCTCGCTCGACGAGCTGAAAGAGACCTGGATGGCCAAGATGCACGACAACTGCATCTTCATCTCGGCCCGCAACAAGACCAACATCGACGAGCTGAAGTCGCTGCTCTACCAGCGTGTGAAGGAGATTCACACCACGCGTTTCCCCTACAACGACTTCCTCTTCCAGCACTACGACGAGATTGCCACCGACAACAACGACGACGAAGGCGCCTCCTGACCGGGGCGCCTCTTTGCCTGAATAATTTACTGGGCTACCTCCTCCGGCCTCTTAATCTTTGCCAGTATGACGAATTATCGTAAACTCAATGACTCAGAAATCAGCCGGCTCACAGCCCAGGGTTGCGTGGCCGACGACTGGAGCCAGGTGCTTGTAGCCGAAGGCTTCGTGCCCGAAACCGTTACCCACACCCGATTCTCGGGGCAGGTAAGGCTAGGGGTATTTGAAAAAAACTTCGCCTTGCCGGGCGGACTTACCCGACGTGCCGGGCTGCACCACGTCGCCCTGCACAACTGCACGGTGGGCAACAACACCTTCATCGAGGGGGTGGCCAACTACATCGCCAACTATCGCATAGGCGACGACTGCTACATTCAGAACGTGAACCTGCTGCTGACCGAGGGAGAGAGCTCCTTCGGCAACGGCACCGAGGTGTCGGTACTCAACGAGACGGGCGGCCGCGAGGTTCCCATCTACAACCGGCTCTCGGCACAGATGGCCTACCTCATGGCCATGTATCGCCACCGGCCCGACCTCATCGGGCGGCTCCGGCAGCTGGTGGCCGACTATACCGCCACCGTGACGAGCGACTGCGGCACCATAGGCCGCGGTGTGCACATCGTCAACACGGGGACGATACGCAATCTCTGCATCGGCGATGCCTGTCGCATCGACGGCGCCTCGCGTCTCGACAACGGCACCATCAACAGTTGCCCCGAGGCCCCCGTAACCATCGGGGCCAACGTCACCGCACAAGACTTCATCATCAGTTCGGGCGCCTGCGTGAGCGACGGCGCGGTACTGTCGCGCTGCTTCGTGGGGCAAGCCTGCCACCTTTCGCACCTCTTCTCGGCCCACGACTCGCTCTTCTTCAGCAACTGCCAGGGCGAGAACGGCGAGGCCTGCGCCATCTTTGCCGGCCCCTACACGGTGACCATGCACAAGTCGAGCCTGCTCATTGCCGGCATGTTCTCTTTTCTGAACGCCGGCAGCGGGTCGAACCAGAGCAACCACATGTACAAGCTGGGGCCCATCCACCAGGGTGTGGTCGAGCGCGGGTCGAAGACCACCAGCGACTCCTACATGCTGTGGCCCGCCAGGATAGGGGCCTTCTCGCTCATCATGGGGCGGCACGTCAACCACCCCGATACCTCGGGCATGCCTTTCTCCTACCTGATTGAGCACGGCAAGCACTCCTACCTCGTGCCGGGGGCCAACCTCAAGAGCGTGGGCACCATACGTGATGCCCAGAAGTGGCCCAAGCGCGACCGCCGCACCGACCCCGACAAGCTCGACTGCATCAACTTCAACCTGCTCAGCCCCTATACCATCCAGAAGATGCTGCAAAGCATCGACACCCTGCAGGGGCTCAAGCAGACCTCGGGCGAAACCTCCGAGAGCTACTCGTTCCAGAGTACCACCATCAGGCACAGTTCGCTCGAGAAGGGGATACACCTCTACACGCTGGCCGTGCACAAGTTCATGGGCAACTCCATCATCAAGCGGCTCGAGGGGGCTCCCTTTGCAGACCTTACCGACCTGCACCGCAGGCTGCAACCTACCGACCCGCTGGGGCTGGGCGAGTGGGTAGACCTGGCGGGACTCATCCTGCCCAAACAGGCCGTCGAGGCCGAAATCGACCGCATCGCCGGAGACAACAGCTACACCCTCGAGCAGGCCGAAGCCGACTTCCGCGACCTGCACAGCCGCTACTACGACATGGAGTGGACCTGGGTGTGCTCGCAGATGAGCCGTTGGTATGGGAAGAGTGTCGACCGGCTCACCCCGCAGGACATTGTCGCCATCGTGCGGCAGTGGAACGAGTCGGTCGTGGAGCTCGACCGCCTGCTCTACGAAGACGCCCGCAAGGAGTTCTCGACCGTTTCGCGCATCGGCTTCGGGGTCGACGGTTCGGCCAGCCAGCGCGACGGCGACTTCGAGCAGGTGCGGGGCCAGTTCGAGAGCGACCCCTTCGTCCAGATGGTCTGCCGCCACATCGAGGAGAAAACCTCCCTCGGCCGCGAGCTCATCGGCCGGCTTGAGCGGTTGATGGATAAATTTCCCGGATGAGGGGAATGGCACAATAATAAGATAGTAATCTATTTCGGTTCTGATACCCGCCATCACCCGGCATAACACGGGTTACATGTTGTATCCAGTCAAGGGGCTGTGTCGCCGACAGGCGATGCGGCCCCTTGTGGTATCCGTCGGGTTTTGTCGGTCGGGAAGGGGAGGGGGCGGCGATTACGGGCCGGAGAAGTTGAGGGCGCGGGAAAATCACCCGGCCGATTTTCCGTTTCAACCCCCATTTTGGTCGGTTCACCGGCAAGTAGTCGGAGAAATAGGAGGGAGGTAGTAACTTTGTAACGATTATAAATTTAGTATCTATCACATATGTTTTCAAAGATCGTACACTTTTCAATCCGAAGGAAGCTGTTTGTGGCCCTGACCACCCTGTTGCTTCTGGCGGGCGGCATATACTCCATGTTGACGCTGCCTATCGATGCCGTGCCCGACATCACCAACAACCAGGTGCAGATTGTCACCGTGTCGCCTACGCTGGCTCCGCAAGAGGTAGAACAGCTCATTACTTTCCCCATCGAGATAGCCATGAGCAACGTGATGAATGTCGAGGAGATACGCTCGGTATCGCGTTTCGGACTGTCGCTTGTGACGGTGGTTTTCAAGGAGGATGTGCCCACGCTGGATGCCCGCCAGTTGGTCAACGAACAGATTCAGATGGTATCGGGCGAAATCCCGCCGGAACTGGGAACTCCCGAGCTGATGCCTATCACCACCGGTCTGGGCGAGATATACCAGTATGTGCTCAAGGTGGCGCCGGGCTATGAAGACCGCTACGATGCCATGGAGCTGCGCACCATCCAGGACTGGATTGTGAAACGTCAGCTTTCGGGTATCCCCGGCATTGTCGAAATCAACAGCTTCGGCGGCTATCTGAAGCAGTACGAGGTGGCTGTCGACCCCGACGCTCTCTATTCGCTCAACATCACGATAGGCGAGGTGTTCGAGGCTTTGAGCCGGAACAACCAGAATACGGGCGGCAGCTATATCGAAAAGATAAACCGCGCCTACTACATACGCTCCGAGGGTATGATCAAAGACCTGCACGACGTGGAGCAGATCGTGGTGACCAACCGGGGCGGTATCCCCATACACATCGGCGATATAGGCCGTGTACAGTTCGGCGCTCCCAAACGCTTCGGTGCCATGACCAAGGATGGCGAGGGCGAGTGTGTGGGCGGTATCGCCATGATGCTCAAGGGTGCCAATGCCAACGTGGTGACCAAGGAGCTGGAGAAACGGGTGGCCAAGGTGCAGCAGATGTTGCCCGAGGGAGTGTCGGTCGAGCCCTATCTGAACCGTTCGGAGCTGGTGAATCGGAATATTTCGACCGTGATTCGCAACCTGGTCGAGGGTGCCATCATCGTATTTCTGGTGCTGATTATCTTCCTGGGCAATGTACGGGCCGGGTTGATTGTCGCATCGGTTATCCCGCTGGCCATGCTCTTTGCCTTTATCCTGATGCGCATCTTCAACGTCTCGGCCAACCTGATGAGCCTCGGTGCCATCGACTTCGGTATTGTGGTCGACGGGTCCATCGTCATTCTGGAGGGTATCCTGGCCCACCTCTACGGGCGGCAGTTGCGCGGTCGCACGCTGTCGCGTGAAGAGATGAACGACGAGGTCGAGAAGGGGGCCGGCCGTGTAGCCCGCAGCGCTACCTTTGCCGTGCTCATTATCCTGATTGTATTCTTCCCCATACTTACCTTGAGCGGCATCGAGGGCAAATACTTTACGCCGATGGCCAAGACGCTCGTCTTCTGTATTATCGGCGCCCTTATCCTGTCGCTCACCTATGTGCCCATGATGGCGTCGCTTTGCCTGAAACGGACGATGACCGTGAAGCGGACCTTTGCCGACCGCTTCTTCGACTGGTTGAACCGCCTCTATCAACGCACGCTCCGCTTCAGCCAGGCCCATGTGTGGGGTACGGTGGCCGCCGCCTTCGTGGCTTTGGTGCTGTCGTTGCTGCTCTTCACCCGGTTGGGTGCCGAGTTTATCCCGACGCTCGACGAGGGCGATTTCGCCATGCAGATGACCCTCCCGGCCGGTAGCTCGCTGAGCCGGAGTATCGAGGTTTCGCTCGAGGCCGAGAAACGGCTCAAGGAGCGCTTCCCCGAAATCAAGCACGTAGTGGCCAAAATAGGTACGGCCGAGGTGCCTACCGACCCGATGGCAGTCGAGGATGCCGACGTGATGATTGTGATGAAACCTTTCAGCGAATGGACGTCGGCCTCGAGCCGGGCCGAGATGGTGGAGAAGATGAAGCAGTGCCTCGACTCGATCGACGGTGCCGAGTTCAACTTCAGCCAGCCTATTCAGCTGCGGTTCAACGAGCTGATGACCGGTGCCAAGGCCGATATTGCCATCAAGCTCTACGGCGAGGATATGGCCGAGCTGTACAGCAAGGCGCGCGAGGCGGCCCGTTATGTCGAGCAGGTGCCGGGTGCTGCCGACGTGCAGGTAGAGCAGGCCATGGGTCTGCCCCAGTTGCTCATTCACTTCGACCGGGCCAAGATTGCCCGCTACGGCATCGACATCGAAGAGCTGAATACCGTTATCCGCACCGCCTATGCGGGCGAGACGGCCGGGGTTGTCTTCGAGAACGAACGCCGCTTCGACCTCGTGGTGCGCCTGGATAAGAACAAGGTGAGCGACCTGAACATCGACAAGCTCTTTGTCCGCACGAAAGACAACATACAGTTCCCCGTCAGCGAGGTGGCCAGCATCGAGCTGGAAAACGGCCCCCTGCAAATCAACCGCGACGCCACCAAGCGACGCGTGGTTATCGGTGTGAATGTGCGTGATGCCGATATTCAGCAGGTGGTGAACCAGATCAGAGAGTCGCTCGACAAGAACGTGAAACTCAAGCCCGGCTACTACTTCGAGTATGGAGGCCAGTTCGAGAACCTGCAAAATGCCATCAGCACCCTCACGGTGGTTATCCCCATCGCCCTGATGCTCATCTTGCTGTTGCTCTTCTTTGCCTTCCACAGCATCACCTATTCGCTGGTCGTATTCTCTACCGTGCCCCTCTCGCTCATCGGCGGTATCGTGGCCCTGTGGCTGCGCGGCCTCCCCTTCAGCATCTCGGCCGGTGTCGGGTTCATTGCCCTCTTCGGTGTGGCGGTGCTGAACGGTATCCTCATGATTAACCACTTCAACGACATACGCAAGCGTACCCGGTATCCCTTGACGACCAGCCGCATCATTGCCGAGGGCTGCCCGCACCTGTTGCGCCCGGTATTCCTTACCGGTCTGGTAGCTTCGCTGGGCTTCGTGCCGATGGCCATAGCCAAGTCGGCCGGTGCCGAGGTACAGCGCCCGTTGGCCACGGTAGTGATTGGTGGCTTGATTGTTTCGACCGCCCTGACGCTCATCATTATCCCCGCATTTTACCGTATCGTGAGCATCCTGGCCGCCAAACGGCTGCGCCGGAAGAGTCGCCGCTCTCTCCGTAAGGCTGCTTTGGGTCTGGCTTTGCTGATAGCCTTCGTGCCTGCCGCACAGGCCCAGCAGACCGTGACGATGGAGCAGGCCATCGAGATGGCCCAGAGCAACAACCCGCGGTTGAAGATGGCCGAGTCGGAAATCTCCCTGGCCCGCGTCACAAAGGGCGAAGCCTGGGACGGCGGCAGCACCTCGTTCAGCTACTCCTGGGGGCAACTGAACGGCGAGAGCAGCAAGGACAACGAACTGTCGATCGAGCAGTCGCTCGGCTCGCTGCTCACCCCCTTCTATAAAAATGCCCTGGCCAACACGCAGATAAGCAAGGGCGAGAGCTACCGCGACATGGTGAAGAAAGAGATTACGGCCGAGGTGAAACGGGCGTGGGCCTACTACCAGTATGCCTACCACATCGACGCCCTCTATCGAGGGCAGAAGGAGCTGGCCGAGCGGTTGCGGAACAGCGGCGAGCAACGCTACCAGCAGGGCGACATCGACCTGGCCGAGCGCAACATGATTACGGCCCTGGCCACCGACCTGCACACCCGTTGGATGGAGGCTTCGGAAGAGTTGAACCTGGCCGAGCGCCGGTTTGCTTGGACCTGTTACAGCGACGAGGCCCTGTTGCCGGCCGATACTTCACTGGCCGTGATGCAGCGACAGACCGACGGTCTGTCGCTCTCGTCGCGTCACCTCGACTACTTCAGTGCCCAGGTACAGGAGAAGCGGGATATGCTGAAGATCGAGCGCAGCCGCTTCTTCCCCGAAATTTCGGTCGGTTATGTGCGCCAGAAGATAGCCCCCCTCTCGGGTCTGAACTCGTGGATGGTGGGCGTATCGTTCCCCATACTCTTCTTTCCGCAGCAAAGCCGGGCCAAGCAGGCCCGCATCAACCTGCAGATTGCCAACTGGCAGGCCGAGGACAATCGCCGCCAGCTCTCCAACCGGGTGAGCGAACTGCAGAACCAGTTGGTGCGCCAGTGCGAGCGTCTGCTCTACTACCAGCAGGCTGCCGTCAAGGAGGCCGAGGCCCTGCAAAACAGTGCCGTCAAGAAATTCCAGGAGAACGAAACCGACATTAGCGAATTTATCCAGAGCTTGAATGCCGCCCGCGAAATACGTCGGGGCTACATCGAAACGGTATATGCCTACAATATCACCGTGCTCGAGCTCGAACTCTATACCGAGTGAGCCGCCGGTTCACCCCCTTTAATTACCCAACCTCAAAAACTCAAAGAACAATGAATAACAGAATGAACCTGATGAAACAACGAATGATTTACGTGGCCCTTGCCTTGCTGGCCGTATCGTGTTCCAATTCGTCGACTCCGTCGGCCGGGTCGGCTGCTCCGGCCGACACCGTGGCACAAGCCTCGGGCGACAGTGCCCAGACCCCTAAGGTCGATGGCGTGAGCGGAGCCACCAACGTCTCCAATCCGCCGTCGTTCAACGGCATTATCGTGATGCCGCCGCAAAATCACGTCACCGTTACGCTGAGTATGGGCGGTTCGGTGCAGGATATTCGGGTCTTGCCCGGCAAGTATGTGAGCAAGGGCGAGGTGATTCTTACGCTGGCCAATCCGGCCTATATCGAGCTCCAGCAATCCTATCTCGATGCCGCCGCTCAGGCCGAATATCTCAAGAAGGAGTATGAGCGTCAGCAACGTCTGGTATCGGGCGAATCGGCTTCGCTCAAGCGTCTGCAACAGAGCAAGGCCGACTACCTGTCGATGAAGAGCCGCATGGAAGCGGCCGCCGCACAACTTGCCCTGCTGGGTACCGACACGGCGTCGCTGAACCGGAAAGGCATACGCACCTATCTGGAGGTACGCTCTCCGCGCAATGGTTATGTGACCAACATGGACATCAACGCCGGTAAGTATTTTGCTGCGGGTGAACCTGTTTGCGACGTCATCGACAAGAACAACCCCATGTTGCAGCTGACGGCCTACGAAAAAGACCTGAACAAACTGCAGCCGGGTACCCGCTTCACCTTCAAGGTCAACGGCATGCCCGATACCACCTTCTCGGCCGAGCTTGTTTCGGTAGACCAGATGGTCGACAACGTCAACCGTTCCATCAAGGTCTATGCCCGCATTCTGCAACCCTACTCCAATTTCAGACCGGGAATGTATGTGGCTGCCACGATTACGGATAAAAAATGATAACTTTGGGGCATGAAGTTGTTTCACATCCATAAGCGATTCCTCCTGATGATGAATGCCATCTCCATTCTGGTGGCATTCCTCATGCACCTGCCCGAGCTGATTGCGCTCTCCGAGCCCGAGGCGGGCAGCCGCCTCTTCCCCGATGTACATTGGGCCAACGTCAGTTACGAGATACTGTTTACCTATCTCTCTACCGTGCTGCTGTTCTTCCTGAATATCGGGATGATGAGGCTCAACAAGCCGACGGCCGAGTTGAGCTGGCGGCGGGTGGCGGTGACCTTTGTCGTTACGCTGGTCGCCTGTAATCTGTTGGGCAAAGGTTTTGTTTATGCCCATGAACATTTCGGAGTCCCGGCCATCACGGCCATGTTGCATCACTACCTGCATCCGTTGCGCGACATACTCATTGCCTGTATCGTTACGGGCACCAGTTATTTGGACCACCAGAGTCGACGCAGCCAGCGCATGTTGCTCGAGAACGAACAGTTGCGCACCGAAAATCTCGTCAACCAGTACGAGGCCTTGAAGAGCCAGCTCAACCCGCACATGCTCTTCAACTCGCTCAACACGCTCTATTCGCTCATTCGGGAGTCGCCCGACAAGGCGCAGAACTATCTGCAGGAGCTCTCGCGGGTGATGCGCTACACGCTGCACGACAACCAGACGCACACCGTCACCCTGCGGGAGGAGATGGACTTCGTGCAGTCGTACATCTATCTGCTGCAGATGCGCTATGAGGATAACCTGCACTTCGACATCGACATTCCGCAAGTCTTGATGCAGCGTCAAGTGCCGCTGATGGCGGTGCAGATGCTGGTCGAAAATGCGGTGAAACACAACGAAATCAGCAACCGCAACCCGCTCACCATACGCATCGGTGCCGAGGGCGACGGACTGTGTGTGAGCAACCGCCTGCAACCCAAACTGACCGACAGCAGCAGTACCTGCATCGGGCTGGCCAACCTCTCCAAGCGCTACCGCTTGCTTTTCGGGCGCGACATCACCATCGAGGAGAGCGAGAAAAACTTTAAAGTAACTTTGCCGTTGATATGAAGACCTTGATTATAGAAGACGAAAAAGCGGCCCTGCGCAACCTGAAGGCGGCCATGAAAGAGGTCGATGCCGAGTTCGACATCGTAGGCGAGACCGACAGTGTGACCGGTGCGCTGGAGTGGTTTGCTGCTCATCCCATGCCCGAGCTGGTATTCATGGATATACACCTGGCCGACGGGTCGGCTTTCGGTATCTTCGAGCATATCGACATCACCTGTCCCATCATCTTTACCACCGCCTACGACGAGTATGCCTTGCAGGCTTTCCGGGTGAACAGCATCGCCTATCTGTTGAAACCCATCGGCAGCGGCGACCTGCAGAAGGCCATCGACAAACTGAAGATGCTGGGCGGCACCCCGCAACCGGCTGCCGACCTGCAGGCGGTGATGCGGGCCTTGAAGCGGGAGGAGAGTTACAAAACCCACTTCCTGGTCCCCGTCAAGGGCGACCGCTTCGTGCCCGTGAGTGTGGAGCAAATCAGCTATTTCTACATCGATGGCGGTTCGGTCAAGGCCGTGATGCAGTCGGGCGAGACATTCGACTTTCAGCAAACTCTCGACGAGTTGGCCGAACAGCTCAACCCCCGCCACTTTTACAGGGCCAACCGGCAATACATCATTGCCCACAAGGCCGTTACCGGCGTGAGCCTCTGGTTTGGCGGGCGCATGGTGCTGCAACTCACACCCCCTACGACCGAGAAGGTCATCATCAGCAAGGCCCGTGTGCCAGCTTTCAGAGATTGGTTTTAAGCGGGAGAGTTCTCGTTGTCATCCTCCTCTTCCTCCTCTTTGGGGGTGGGTTTCACCACCCAGGCACTGATTTCGTAGAGAGCATAGAGCGGGATGAATACGACCGAAAGGGTGAAGGGATCGCTCGAGGGGGTGATAAAGGCGGCTAGAATGAGCAGAATGACGATGGCGTGGCGGCGGTAAGTCTTGAAGAATTGCCGCGAGATGAGCCCCATGTTCGAGAGCAGCCAGCAGAGGAGCGGCAACTCGAAGACCAACCCCATGACGAAGTTGAGCGTAAGGAAGTTGTTCATGTAAGAGTCGAGCGAAATCTGGTTGGGCACCATTTCGCTCACCTGATACTCGGCCAGGAACCTCAGGGTGAGGGGGAATACTAGAAAATAGCCGACGGCAATACCGATGAAAAACATGATGTTCCCGGCCAGGAAGGCACCCCGGGCGTGACGTTTCTCGCCCGCATAGAGTCCGGGACTGATGAAAGTCCACAGTTCATAGATGATGTAAGGAAAAGCCACCAGCAGGGCAAGCCACATGGAGGTACTCATGTGAATAAAGAACTGCGAGGCCAGTTGTATGTTGATGAGTTTGACCTCGAACTGGTCGTTGCAAAAGTCGGGCAGGATGGCCGTGTGCTGGTTGAGTGCGCAGAGCCACCGGTACAGAATGAAGTCGGAGTGGCAGGGAGCCAGAATAATGCTGTCGAAGATATGGGGCATGAGTGCAAAGAAGACGATGGCCAGCACGACGATAGCTCCGACCGAACGCAAGATAACCTTACGCAGGTCTTCGACGTGTTCCCAAAAACTCATCTCTTTCAGTTCGTTGCTCATACAAATACAACAGTTCGGCCTGCAGTGTGAGAACCGCACGGCGACAAAGTTCGATTTTTACCGATGTGCCCGACGGGTAGTAGCAAAGCCGTCGTATTTATTTGTTTCCCTCCTTGGGTTGCTCTTTCGATTTCTCCTTGTTGTCGGGGGCAAGAGGGGTATTGATTTCGTCTTCGAGTTCGTTCATGCCCTTTTTGAAACTGCGCACGCCTTTGCCCAGACCGTGCATCAGTTCGGGTATCTTTTTACCGCCGAATAAAAGCAAAAATATAATCAGGATTATAATTATTTCGGTCGTTCCCAAGTTACCAAAAAGCAGCAATATTGCAGAGAGTGTATTCATTTTTGTATACCAGTTTAGTGTTTACGGAACAAAATAAGAAAGAATATTTGTATAATACAACAAATCCATATCAAAATTGATTAACACATCGGCTCACGAATAGGTTCGGTTGCAGCGGTAGATTTCGTTGGTGGTACAATCTGTCTCCCGGCACATGGCTGTTGTCGGGGTTAGGCGCGACGTAATTCTTTTGCATGGAGGTGGGGAGGATGTCTGTTTACGATTATTCTCCCGGTTAAAAATGATATTGATATGTAAAAGTTTGCTCATCCTGATAAATTGATTTAACTTTGCAACGATTTTGGAATAAGGAAAAATTTCCGTAATTAAAAACAATAGAAATGAAAGCATTTGTATTTCCCGGACAAGGGGCCCAATTCGTAGGTATGGGTAAAGACCTCTACGAGAACAACCCCGTAGCCAAAGAGATGTTTGATAAGGCCAACGAGATATTGGGTTTCAATATCACCGACCTGATGTTTAACGGTACCGACGAGGACCTGCGTCAAACCAAGGTTACTCAGCCGGCCATCTTCCTGCACTCGGTCATTCTGGCCAAGACGATGGGCGACGCCTTCGACCCCGACATGGTTGCCGGTCACTCGCTGGGTGAGTTCTCGGCTCTGGTAGCTGCCGGTGCTCTCTCGTTTGAAGACGGTGTACGTCTGGTTTCGGCTCGTGCTCAGGCCATGCAGAAGGCTTGCGAAGCTCATCCCTCTACCATGGCAGCCATCATTGCCCTGCCGGATGCGAAAGTAGAAGAAATCTGCGCATCGGTAGCCGCCGAAGGCGAAGTTTGTGTAGCCGCCAACTACAACTGCCCGGGACAGATTGTGATTTCGGGTAGCATTGAAGGCATCAACAAGGCTTGCGAACTGATGAAAGCCGCCGGCGCCAAACGTGCCCTCCCGCTGAAAGTGGGCGGTGCTTTCCACTCGCCGCTGATGGAGCCCGCTCGTGCCGAATTGGCCGACGCTATCGCTCACACCAACTTCCACACGCCCAAGTGCCCCGTTTATCAAAACGTGAACGCTCAACCGCAGACCGACCCCGATGAGATCAAGAAGAACCTGATCGCTCAGTTGACCGCTCCCGTACGTTGGACGCAATCGGTTCAAAACATGATTGCTGCCGGTGCCGATACCTTCATCGAGGTAGGTCCCGGTGCCGTACTGCAAGGTTTGGTAAAGAAGATTTCGTCGGAAGTAACCACTTCGGGTGTACAGTAAATGACATATATCGAGATAAACGAGAGGCGATGACCCGCGGGGTTGTCGCCTCTTTTGTTTGTTTTAGGATGAGAAGCGTTTGCGAATCAGTCGGTTCAGAGGTTGCTCGATATACTGATGTGCGATATAAGCCGTGGCGATGCTCACAGCAAGGGCAATGAAAAATTCGATAGTGAGCGAGACCTCGAGATGCAGATGTCGCAGCCCGATTTTTACGCATTGTATCACCAGGTAGTGAAACAGATAGAAGGCGAAACTGATTTCCCCCAGTTTGACACATACGGGGTGGGAGAGCAGTCGCGACAAGGCTCCGCGGTGAAAGTAGAAGGAGGCAATGAGCAATCCCATGGGCAACCAGTACCACACGCTGCGGCGAAAGGATACCGGGATAAAGAAGGCCGTGCAGTAGGCCACGATAATTAGGAGCAGGGCTAGCCATTCGAGTTGGGTATAGCGACCTTGTAGCGGAAGGTACGATTCCCATCGGTGGCAGAGGTTGTAGAGTGCAATGCCCAGCACAAAGTCGAAGATGCGGAAAAGGGGATTGATGTAGAGCGTCCAATGTTCCCATAGATTGTTTCGTAACAGATAGGCCGAAAGCACGATGGCCAGCCCCAACCCTACCCACATGGTCTGGGCTTCCCGCCGTCGGTTACGGAAGGTTGAGAAAATAATTACGGGAAAAAGGGCGTAGAAGAAGGCTTCGTCGGAGAGGCTCCAACTCACCGAGTTGAACAGAAACTCTTGTCCCGGAATGAAACTTTGCAGCAGCAGAATGTTGAGTGCCAGTTCTCCAAAATCGCTTGCCGATGGGTGGGTAAAGAAGCGCAAGAGGAAGAGCGATACCAGCAGAGCCAGTAGGTGCAGCGGGTAGATGCGAGCTATCCGTGCTACATAGAACGAGCGTACGGTCACCGTGCCACTTATGAGTCGCTGTTGGTAGGTATAAGCCAGAATGAAACCGCTCAACATGAAAAAGAAACTCACTCCGGCATACCCCTCTCGGAAGATGTGCCACAAAAATCCCGGAGCCTCGTGTGGGAAGAGGTTTTTATGGCTCATGAATACCAGGAAGGCAAACACGAAACGCAGTGAGGTGAGAGGTTTAATCATGAGTTTTTTTTGAATGATACAAAAATAGTAAAAGGCGAGGGTGAGACAAATGAAAAATTGTATTTTCGTTTGCCTCTGCTCTCACCTTTTTCTATCTTTGTACAGCTAAAAAGTAAGATATGAATATCTTCGAAGATTTTCTGGCAACGATTTCAGACACAGAGGTGACAGCCACCTCGGCCGTATTCAAGCTGGCGCTGAGTCTGTTGCTGGGTGGTATCGTCGGTTTTGAGCGGAAGCGCAAGGGCCAGGTGGCCGGAGCCCGCACCTTTGCCCTGATTTCGATGGGGGCGACGCTGGCGATGATTGTGTCGATTTATATTCCACAAGTCTATTTGGGTTTGAAAAACGGCGACCCCGGCCGGGTGGCTGCGCAGGTGATTACGGGTGTGGGTTTCCTGGGTGCCGGTGCCATAATCCAGACCAAGGGATCGGTGCGGGGATTGACTACCGCCGCGGGCATCTGGATGGTGGCCGCTCTGGGTCTGGCCGTGGGGGTAGGGCTCTACTGGGTTGCCGTCATCTCTACGGTGCTTATCCTGTTTACGCTGGTGAGCCTCGAGCAGTACGAGCGGCATGCCAAACTCGATTGGGAGGGGCGCATCATCCACCTGCGTGCCGGCGAGATTGTGGAAGATCTGGAACGCTATAAACAGTTGCTGGGGCAATACAACGTGGCCCTGCACAACGTGCTGGTCGAGTATGACTACGGAGCGCAGAAGACCGACCTGAAGTTTGTCGTGCTGGCCCGCTCGACGACCGATTTCATATCGCTCTTTGCCCGCATGCGTAATCTCTATCGAACCGAATATATTTCTCTTCAAAACGAAATTTGATTATGGGAGGATTGGATTCACTCATTACCGATTTGGCTCTCATCTTGATTGTCGCTGGGGTAGTGACCTTGCTGTTTAAGAAACTGAAGCAGCCCGTTGTTCTGGGTTATATTGTCGCTGGTTTTCTGGTGGGGCCCAATTTCGGTTTTTTCCCGACGATTGTCGATGAGGCCGACATTAACCTGTGGGCCGAACTGGGTATTATCGTACTCTTGTTTTCGCTGGGGTTGGAGTTTAGTTTCAAGAAGTTGTTCCAGGTGGGTTCGTCGGCTGTAATTACGGCGTTGGTTGTGGTGGCGGGCATGATGCTCGTGGGCTACGGAGCCGGGCGGTTGCTGCACTTTACCTATCTCGACAGCGTGTTTCTGGGCGCCATGCTCTCCATGTCGTCCACGACGATTATCATCAAGGCTTTCACCGATTTGAACCTTCGGAAGAAGGCCTTTGCCAATCTGGTATTCGGTGTGCTCATCGTCGAGGATCTGTTTGCCGTGGTGATGATGGTGATTCTCTCGTCGATTGCGGTGAAAAACTCCTTCGAGGGGGCAGCGCTGATCGAGAGTGTCGCCAAGTTGCTCTTTTTCCTGATTATCTGGTTTGTGGTGGGGGTTGCCGTGCTGCCGCTCTTCTTGAAGAAGGCCCGCCGGTTCCTGAACGACGAGACGCTGCTGGTTGTCTCGATGGGCCTCTGCCTGGGTATGGTGGTGCTGGCTACCTACGTGGGCTTTTCGTCGGCACTGGGTGCCTTCGTCATGGGCTCGATTCTGGCGGGGACCAACGAGGCCGAACGCATCGGCAAGGTGGTGGGCCCGGTCAAAGACCTCTTCGGCGCCATCTTTTTCGTGTCGGTGGGCATGCTTGTGAGTCCCGATGCCCTGAGCCAATATGCCTTGCCCATCTGCCTGCTGTCGCTGGTGGTTATCGTGGGGCAGGTATTCTTTGGCACGGTGGGTATGCTGGCCTCGGGCCAGTCGCTCAAAATCGCGATGCAGTCGGGTTTCAGCTTCTCGCAAATCGGCGAGTTTGCCTTTATCATCGCCTCGTTGGGTATGTCGTTGAATGTGATTGACAAGTTTCTTTACCCCATTGTGGTAGCCGTCTCGGTCATCACCACCTTCCTCACCCCCTACTGCATACGCTTGGCCGACCCGGCCTATGGGTGGGTAGAGCGTCATCTGCCCGAAAAATGGCTTACGGCCATCGATCGGTACAGTCAGAGCCGAACCGAAATCAAGCCCCACAAGGCGGTGTGGAAAGAGGCGCTTGCCCAATATCTGTGGCGGGTAGTGCTCTATTCGGCCATCATTGTGGCTATTATACTTATTTCGAAATCGTGGTTCATGCCCCTCATGCTCGATATTCTGCCCGACTGGGGCCGGCTCATCACCGCCGTGGTGACACTGGTAGCGATGTCGCCCTTCCTGTGGGCCCTCATGGTGAAAGAGGTGAACATGAGCCTCATCAAGAAACTGGGCGAGGGGCGGGCCAACCGCGTACCCCTCACGCTGATGATTGTCTTCCGCATTCTGTTGGCGCTCTTCTTCGTCATCTATTACCTCTCGATCGTACACTCGCAACGCACCGGCGTGCTGTTGGGGTTGGGTATCTTTATCGTGGTGCTCATCTTGCTGTCGAAGCGTATTCAGAAGCAGTTCATGCGCATCGAGACCATCTTTATGGACAATCTCAACGAGCGCGAGTTGCGCAAGACCGGCCGCAACACCAGCCTGGTGAGCGACATGCACCTGGCCTATATGGACGTGAATGCCGATTGTCCTTTTGCCGGCCGTCGGCTCATGGACTCGAACCTGCGCAAGGAGTATGGCGTGAACGTGGTGAGTATCCAGCGCGGAACGAAACGCATCAACATACCCAAGGGCGAGACCCGCATCTTCCCCGGCGACACCATCGGGGTAATCGGTACCGACGACCAGATACAGTCGTTGCTCGCCGTAGTCGAGGGCAGTGCCTCGACCGACGACGAAAGCGAAGCCAAGGAGGTGACCTTCACCCATGTGGTGGTGCCCGACGATTCGCCCCTGATCGGGCAGACCAGTTCGTCGCTCAACATCCGCAACCAGAACAACTGCCTCATTGTGGGCATCGAGCGGGCCGACGGTACCTTCCACCAGCCCGACGGTCAAATCCGTTTCGAGGCTCACGACGTCATCTGGCTGGCCGGCGAGCCCGACAACATCAAGCAACTGACACGCGAAAAGATTATGAACAACCATATACAACACACATAAAGACCTACGATTATGCAGGAAAAGATTATTATTCTCGATTTCGGATCCCAGTACACTCAGCTTATCGCCCGCCGCTTGCGGGAGCTGAATACCTACTGCGAAATCTTGCCCTACAACAAGTTCCCCTTTGGCGACGAGGGCATCAAGGGTGTGATTCTCTCGGGAAGTCCCTATTCGGTGAACGACCCTCAGGCACTCTTTGTGGATTTGAGCCGTATCCGCGGTGTCTATCCCGTGCTCGGCGTCTGCTACGGAGCGCAGTTCCTGGCCCACACCTCGGGCGGTAAGGTCGAGTCGGCCGATACCCGCGAATACGGGCGCGCCAATCTGGCCTGGCACGACGACAGCGACCCCCTCATGCACGGCATGCGCGAGAACTCTACGGTGTGGATGTCGCACGGCGACTCCATCACGGTCATCCCCCCGTCGTTCAAACTCGTGGCCAGCACCCACGAGGTGAAGACCGCCGCCTTCCACATCGAGGGCGAGCAGACCTGGGGCGTACAGTTCCACCCCGAGGTATACCACAGCGAAGACGGTACCCTGTTGCTCACCAACTTCGTGCGCGACATCTGCCACTGCAACATGGACTGGACTCCCGCCTCGTTCATCGAACACACGGTGGCCCAGTTGCAAGAGAAGCTGGGCAACGACAAGGTGGTGCTGGCCCTCTCGGGCGGTGTCGATTCGACCGTAGCCGCCGTACTGCTCAACAAGGCTATCGGCAGCCGCCTCACCTGTATCTTTGTCGACAACGGTCTGCTGCGCAAGAATGAGTTCGAAAGCGTGCTTGCCAACTACAAGGATATGGGGCTCAACGTGCTGGGCATCGATGCCAAGGAGTATTTCTACGAACAGCTCAAAGGGGTAACCGACCCCGAGAAGAAGCGTAAGATTATCGGCAAGGGCTTCATCGACATCTTTGACCGCGAGGCTCGCAAGCTCACCGACATCAAGTGGCTGGCTCAAGGTACCATCTATCCCGACGTGATCGAGTCGCTCTCGATTACCGGCATGACCATCAAGTCGCACCACAACGTGGGCGGTCTGCCCGAGAAGATGAACCTGAAGCTGGTAGAGCCCCTGCGCCTGCTCTTCAAGGACGAAGTTCGTCGCGTGGGCCGCGAGCTGGGCATCAGCAACAAGCTCATCGGGCGTCACCCCTTCCCCGGTCCCGGTCTGGGTGTGCGCATCTTGGGCGACATCACCCCCGAGAAGGTGCGCATTCTGCAAGATGCCGACCACATCTTCATCCAGGGCCTTATCGACAACGACCTCTACGACAAGGTTTGGCAGGCCGGTGTGATACTGTTGCCGGTACAGTCGGTAGGCGTGATGGGCGACGAGCGCACCTACGAGCGTGCCGTAGCCTTGCGTGCCGTGCTCTCGACCGACGGCATGACGGCCGACTGGGCCCGTCTGCCCTACGAGTTCCTGGCCAAGGTGTCGAACGACATCATCAACAAGGTGCGCGGCGTGAACCGCGTAGTCTACGACATCAGCTCCAAACCGCCTTCGACCATCGAGTGGGAGTAAGATAGAGTAGGGTAACCGCTCCCACAGTAGTAGATATTACCTGAAATAAAAACGGGGCCGGCTCCAGTGAGGAGACGGTCCCGTTTCGTTTTATGAAGAAAGATTGATTGCGTTATTTCTTCTTCTCGGTGAGGACGAACCGGAGGGTGCCGGCATTGACCAAATCGTCGTGAGAGATAAAGCGGCCTTTGAGTCGCTTGCCGTTGACCTCGACGTGGTCTACGTAGATGGCCTCGGCCGAGGGGCGCTCACACTCGATGACCAGCGTGTCGTGCTTGTAGTAGCGCGGGTCGAGGTGCAGGGTGATGCGGTCGAACGTGGGGGCCGTGAGGGTGTAGCGGGGGATGCCCGGACAGTCGGGGTAGAGGCCCATCATGCTGAATACGGCCCAGGCCGACATGGTACCGGTGTCGTCGTTGCCGGGGATACCGTCGGGCTGGTTCTTGAAGTGCTTTTTCAAGAGCACGTTCACCAGCGAGTCGGTGCGCCACTCCTGACCCTTGACCTGTGCAAAGAGGTAGGGGTAGGTGATGTCGGGCTCGTTGGCGGGGTCGTAGAGGTTCTCGTCGAATACCTTGCGCAGCTTGGCGGCAAACTTCTTGTCGCCCCCCATGAGGCGCTTGAGTCCGTCGATGTCGTGCGGGATGTAGAAGGTGTAGTTCCAGGCGTTACCCTCGTGGAACCCGGGCGAGGGCTCGAAGTTGATGCCCTGCATGGGGTCGAAGGGGGTGTAGAACTTGCCGTCGGGCAGTATGGGTCGCAGCGTGCCGTACTCTTTGCAGTAGTAGCGTTTGTAGCCCAGCGAGCGGTCGGCAAAGAGCTTGGCATCCTCCTTGTGGCCCAGGTCGGCGGCAAAGCGCGATAGGGCAAAGTCGGCCAGATAGTATTCGAGGGCGTGCGATACCGAGTTGTCGAACTGTTCGCGCAGGGGCACATAGCCCAGGGCCAGGTAGTCGTCGTTGTCGGTGCGCAGGATATTCTCGCTGCTCGGGGCGGTGGCCGATTTCACCATGGCCCGGTAGGCCGTTTCGGCGTCGAATCCCTTCAGGCCGCGCAGCCAGGTATCGGCCAGCATGATGGTGGCCGGGTCGCCCGACATGGTGAGGGTCTCGTTGCCGTAGAGCTCCCAGCGGGGCAGCCAGCCGCACTCGTTGTACATGTCGATTAGGGTCTGTGCCATATCGAGCTGCATCTGCGGATAGACGAGGGTGAAGAAGGGGTGC
Source organism: Barnesiella sp. An22 (assembly GCF_963931395.1). Classification (NCBI taxonomy): domain Bacteria; kingdom Pseudomonadati; phylum Bacteroidota; class Bacteroidia; order Bacteroidales; family Barnesiellaceae; genus Barnesiella; species Barnesiella sp. An22. The sequence goes on along the minus strand of NZ_OZ007014.1, from coordinate 2,849,285 downwards.
ACGTTGCGGAAGGTATCCCACAGCGAGAATACCGTGTAGCGGTTGTGCGGGGTGGTGAGTATCTGCTGGCTCTCCATGGCGGGGTATTGCCCGTTGACATCCTGCAGGATGTTGGGGTGGATGAGCATGTGATAGAGGGCGGTGTAGAAGATGGTCTTCTGTTCGTCGGTGCCCCCCTCGACCTCGACGCGCGAGAGTATGTCGTTCCACTGCCGGCGGGCGTCGTGGGCCACCTGGTCGAACCGGAATCCCTGTTGTTCCCGCTCGAGGTTCTCGCGGGCGTTGGCCGTGCTCACGAACGATACGCCTATCTGCACCTGTATCTGCTCGCCCGGCTGGGTGTTGTAGGTGAAGAATAGACCAATGTCGTCGCCCGACATCTCCTTGGTGTAGCGCGAGTAGATTTTGTATTTGCCGTTATCGGGGTCCCACTCGGCCTCTACGCCGGTCATGGGGCGCTGTTTCTTCCAGTAGCCCGACTGCAGGGGCTTCTTGTCGACCCGAATCACGAAGTAGATGGGGAATACTCCCTGGCGGTTGTAGTAGCAGAAGCCGCCCAGCAGCTTGCAGCCTTCGTACTCGGTGTCGCTCACCTTGCGCACGGTGGCGCCGCTCTCGTTGGTGAGCCCTTCGCCCAGGTTCAGGAGCACGTGGCTCTCGCCGCCGGGGTAGGTGAAGCGGGCAATCGAGCTGCGCATCGTGGCGCTCACCTCGGTGTCGATGCCGTAGCGGGTGAGGCGGTTGGCATAGTAGCCGGGGTGCGCCTCCTCCTGGGTGTATTCACTGCCGTACTGCTTGTAGTCGACACACAGCTCGCCGCTGGTGGGCATGAGCAGCAGGGAGCCCAGGTCGGGGCAGCCCACACCGCTGAGGTTCACGTGCGAGAATCCGGTGAAGAAGCGGTTGTGATACTCGTAGGGGGTAGACCACCAGCGGGCATCCTTGTCGTAGACGTTGAGGTCGGAACCCATGACGTTGAAGGGGGTGACCGACATCAGCCCGTTGGGACAGAGGGCCCCGGGGTTGGTGGTACCGAAGTTGGTGGTACCGATAAAGGGGTTTATATAAGCGACAGGCTCGCCAGCCACTGCCGGGACGGACGAGACTGCCGTTAAGATACCCGCAATGATGAGATTGCGTATGTTCATAATACAGAGTTGTTTTTGGTAAACTCGAGGATTTCCGAAATGTATCCGAAGGCCAGACCTACCACCGTATCGGCCGCACCGTAGTACACGGCTACGCGGTCGCCGTCGGTGAGGGCTGCGCAGGGGAATACGACGTTGGGCACATCGCCTTGCAGCTCGTAGGGAGCGGCGGGGGCGAGCAGGTAGGGACGCGTGCGGTAGAGCAGTTTCGAGGGGTCGTCCTTGTCGAGGATGGCGGCACCCATCGAGTAGCGGAATCCGTTGCAGGTGGTGATGACACCGTGGTAGAAGAGCAACCACCCCTCGTCGGTGAGGATGGGGATGGGACCGGCACCTACCTTGGTGCATTGCCAGGCGCTCTCGGGGAAGGGAGTGGGCGAGAGCACGTGACGGTGTTCGCCCCAGTATTTCATGTCGGGGCTATAGCTGATGTAGATGTCGCCGAAGGGGGTGTGGCCGCTGTCGCTGGGGCGGCTCAGCAGGGCATACTTGCCGTTGATCTTCTGGGGGAAGAGCACGCCGTTGCGGTTGAAGGGCAGCAGGGCGTTTTCGCACTGGAAGAACTCCTTGAAGTCGAAGGTGTAGCCTACGCCGATGGTGGGGCCGTAGTAGCCGTTGCACCAGGTAATCCAGTAGCGGTCTTCGATCCAGGTCACGCGCGGGTCGTATTTGTATTCCGACTCAATCATATCGGTGTTGCCCGGTTTGAATTGGATGGGCTCGTGCTCGATGTCCCAGTGGATACCGTCTTTGCTGAATCCGGCGAAGATGTTCATCTGTACGGCCCGGTTGTCGCAGCGGAATACCCCGGCAAAGCCGTCGCCGAAAGGCACTACGGCACTGTTGAAAATACTGTTCGAGGTGGGGATATGGTAACGATCGATTACCGGATTTTGCGAATAACGCCACATAACCTCCGAGCATCCTGCCGGACGGTCTTCCCAAGGCATAGCCATTTTCTTGTCCATATTTCTCTTTGTTTGTTTTTTGGATTGGTGTTTTATTATAAAATTCTTTGCCCGATAAATATCGGCATTTTATTTGACACGGCCATGAGGCGGTGTTATTTCTCTTGCTGTTTTTTCGAATCGTCGTAGGTGAAGGGGATGAAATAGGTGATCAGCAACGACGGGATGGTGGCCAGCAGGACGTAGATGAAGAACTTCTCGTAGCCCAGCCAGTCGCTGAAGAAACCACTCATCATACCCGGCAGCATCACACCCAGATTCATGATGCCCGAGGCAAAGGCGTAGTGCGACATCTGGTGTTTGCCCGGAGCAATCTGCTGCATCATAAAGAGGGTGAGGCCCACGAAACCGAAGCCGTAGCCGAAGTACTCGGTGATGATGCCGGCGCCGATCACGTAGAGGTTCTCGGGCTGGAACACCGCCAGCAGCGTGTAGGCTACAAAGGGGAAGTTGAAGACGCAGCAGAGTGTGAAGAGCGTCTTTTTCAACCCCCGGCGCGACACATAGATACCGGCCAGCAGCGAGCCCAGCACGAAGGCGGCCGACCCGAACACGCCGTTGAGCGTACCGATTTGGGTGAGCGTAAGTCCCAGTCCGCCGATGTCGCGCGACGAGCGCAGGAAGAGCGGGGCTATCTTCATGATGAAGCCTTCGGCAAAGCGGTAGAGGATGATGAAGCAGATGTAGTAGATGATGTGTTTCTTGGTGAAGAAGTTTTTGATGACCTCCCACAGCTCGTGCAGAACCTCGGCACTCGACCGTTTTTGGGTCGATGGTACTTGTGTGCAGGGCAACATGCGCGAGTGGTAGAGGCCCAGCACCAGCAGCAGCGCCGAGATGATGATGAAGATAATCATCCACGCCTCCTTATAGGCGGGCATGTTCTCCTGTATCGAAGCCCCTTCGACAGCCCCGAAGTGCTCGGCCAGCATGCCGGCCACGGCTACCAGTCCGCCGTTGGCCACCAGCTTGGCAATGTTGTAGAAGGCACCCTGCACCCCGATGTATTTGGCCTGGTCTTCGGGCGAGAGCTCGGCCATGTACACGCCGTCGCAGGCGATGTCGTGCGTGGCACCGCTCAGGGCGATGACGGCCATCGTCGAGATGCTGATGGCAAAGAAATAATCGAACTTCAGCGAGAAGGCTATCACGCCGAAGAGGAGTCCGCTCAGCAACTGGGTGACCACGACGAAGAACTTCTTGGTGCGGTACATCTCCAGAAACGGGCTCCAAAGAAACTTCAAAGTCCACGGCAACATGATGATTGAGGTCCAGAACGCGATTTGTGTATCGGATATTCCTAAGTCTTTGAACATGAACGTCGATACGAGATTGACCGCGATGAACGGCAGTCCCATGGCGAAATAGACTGTGGGAACCCATGCAATGGGATTGGTCGATTTTCCTTTGCTTTTCTTCTCCATTTTTTCTTGTTTATAGATAGCTTTTTGCGTATAGTCGTTTATCGGATAATGATTTCGTCGGTGAAGAGCCAGCCGCCGGCAATGCCGTTCGACTGTGCCTGATACCGCACGTAACGGGCCTGTGTGTTGCCTTGCCAGCCGAAGGTCTTGAACTGGAGGGTGTCGATGTCGGGCGAGATGTCGTTGTCGACAGTTGCCAGAGGCTTATACTCCTTGCCGTCGGTCGAGGCCGAGATGGTCACCTGCTTGGGCAGCCATACATACGGGCCCTTCAGTTGCAGGAATTCGGCGCTCACCTCCTGGATGGCGGTCTCGCTGCCCAGGTCGATGGTCACGTCGAGGTCGCTGTTGAGGAATCCCTGCCAACGGTCGTCGTTGTACATCCAGCCGCCCCGTACGCCATCGACGAGCGTCTGGTCGCCCTGTGCGGCATATTGCTTGCTGTACGGGGTGGCATAGGTCACGCTCTTGTGCAGGGCCAGGTGCTCTACGGGTTGCAGCGACTCGGGTTTGTCGCCCACCTCCTTGTCGAGGGGGAAGGGGTTGTATCCCCGGCTGCGCAGGTAGTTCACAGCGTGGAGGGCACGGGTGTGGAAGCTGGACCAGTCTTTCAGTTCGGCCGGTGTCCAGCCCACCTCGGCCAAGGCCAGAATGCGGGGGTATATCATGTATTCGGTGTGCTCGGGGGTGGGCATGTACTCGGTCCACACGTTGCCTTGCACGCCCTTGATGAGGGCAGCCTCCTCGGTCGAGAGCGAGTCGGGGACAGGCTCGAACGAATAGGCCTTCTCGAGGGTGAGGTATCCACCGATAGCCAGCGGTTGGGTGTTGGGGGCATCCTGATAGGCATCGAGGTAGCAATATTTGCCGGGGGTCATGATGGCGGCGTTGCCGGCCTTGACGGCATGAATGGCACCCTCTTCGCCACGCCACGACATGACGGTAGCGGTGGGGGTGAGTCCGCCCTCGATAATCTCGTCCCAGCCGATGAGCTTACGGCCGTGGTCGTTGAGGAACCGCTCGATGCGGTGTATCATGTAGCTCTGCAGCTCCTCGACCGAAGCCAGGTGCTCGTCGGCCATCCGCTTCTTGCAGCGGGGGCAGTTGCGCCAGCCGTTTTTCGAAGCCTCGTCGCCCCCGATGTGGATATACTCCGAGGGGAAGAGGTCCATCACCTCGAGCAGCACGTTCTCGAGAAACTCGAAAGTCTTCTCGTTGCCGATGCAGTAGTCGGCATCGACATAGGGTTTGCCCGAGCAGGAGAGCTCGGGATAGGTGGCCAGCACCTCTTCGGAGTGGCCCGGCATCTCGATTTCGGGGATGACGGTGATGTGGCGCTCGGCGGCATAGGCTACCACCTCGCGGATGTCGTCTTGCGTGTAATATCCGCCCACGGCGCGCGGGTCGTCCTGGTCGCAGAAGGTGCGGCCGCCGGTCCACCAGTCGTTCAGCTTCTCAAAGGGACGCCAGGCGGCAAACGAGGTGAGGCGGGGGTATTTCTTGATTTCTATGCGCCAGCCGGCACCGTCGGTGAGGTGCCAGTGGAGGCGGTTCATCTTGAAGTAGGCCATGGCGTCGAGCTGTTTCTTCACAAACTCCTTGTCGTAGAAGTGGCGCGACACGTCGAGGTGCATGCCCCGGTAGGGGAATCGGGGTGAGTCGGCTATGGTCACGGCGGGGAGGCTCTTGCCGTCGCCGTTGTTCAGCAGCTGGAGCAGGGTCTGTATGCCGTAGAAGATACCCGTCTCGGTACTGGCCGAGAGGTGTATCCCCTTCTTGCCGATTTCGAGGCGGTAGCCCTCGGCTTCGGGCACGGTGGCCGTGTCGCAGAGGGTCAACTCGATGCCGTCGTTACCGGTGGCCTCGTCGGCAAATGCAACTTGACCGAGAGCCGTACCCTCGAGGTAGCGGGCCAGGGCCTGTTTGCTCTCGGGCGAGAGCGACGCGTAGAACTTCGTCTCGGGCGAGAGGGTGAATGTTCCCCGGTGATACTCGACCGACCGGGGCATGGGGATGATGTCGAGCTCTTTGGGTTGTTGGCTGCAACTGCTTGCCCCCACCAGCAGGAGGAGGGCAAACAGTGCGCTATGGAATAGATTGCGTTTGGTCATGTGTGTGCAGGGTGATTAGTTGATGGAAATTTCGTCGACAAAGAGCCAGCCCTTTTCGCCATGGGCGCCGTGCCAGGCGGGAATCTGGCTGGTGGTCTCGACTACGACCCGTATCTTGGAGGCCGGTACCGAGGGGAATTCGCAGGTGTATTGGCGCACACCGTCGGCATCTTGTTTGGGTGCCACGGGTATGTCGAGCTTGCCTATCTCGGTCATGGGGTTATCGCCGTCGGCGGCATAGACCGTGATTTTCGTCGGGGGGAAGATATACTCGGAGTATTGTACGAGCGAACCTATCTGCACGCTGCTTACCGACTGGGTGTCGCCCAGGTCGATGGTGGCATCGAGCGGGGTGTCGATAAAGCCCAGCCAGCAGCTGTTGCTGTAGTTGAAATCGCCGCGGATACCGTCGGTCAGTACCGAAGCTCCACCAAACGTGTATTTCGGGTTGGGAGCATCTTTGAGTTCAGCCAGGTGCCCGGTCGCTTTGTTGAACGAGAAGGGGCGCACCAGGGTGCGGGTCTTCACCTGATCGCGCACGACGATAGCCTTCAAGGTGCAGGTGTCGCTGTCGGTGCTGATTTCGATCGGGCCCGTGTAGAGGGTGCTGGCCGTGGTGGGCTCGGAGCCGTCGAGGGTGTAGTAGATGGGGGCATCGCCCTGCGTGCGCAGCGTAGCCTCGATGCAGTTTTTGCTGTCGTTTACGGTGTACTCGCCCTCTACCTCGAAGAGGTGTTTGGCGTAGTTGAGTCCCATGGCGTTGTAGATTTCCAGGATGTGGCCGATGTGGTTGAGGAATCGGTCGTAGTCCTTATTCTCCAGTTGGTCCCACTGTACTTCGCTCAAGGCGGCGAGACGGGGGAGAATCATGTATTCGAGCTGTTCGTTGGTGAGCATGTATTCGGTCCAGACGTTGGCTTGTGTACCCAGAATGTGCCGGGCCTCCTCTTCGGTCAACTCCTCGGACACGGGGTTGAACTTGTAGACCAGGTCTACCGGGTTGTATCCGCCGATGGCGAGCGGCTCGCTTTGGGTGTCGCGCGACTGGTAGTAGTCGAAGTAGAGCGGGTTGGTGGGGGTCATAATCACGTCGTGTCCTTGTTTGGCAGCTTCGATGCCGTTGCTTACACCGCGCCACGACATGATGGTGGCATGGGTCGAGAGTCCGCCCTCCATAATCTCGTCCCAACCGATCATCTCACGGCCGTGGTCGCTGAGGAACTTCTCGACACGCTCGGTTACGTAGCCTTGCAGGTAGTGTTCGGCCGTGCCGTGCTCATCGTCTTTGAGACCCAGTTGCTTGATGCGGGCCTGGCAGGCGGGGCACTTCTCCCAACGCACTTTGGGGCACTCGTCACCACCGATATGAATGTATTTCGAGGGGAAAATATCCATCACCTCGAGCAGTACGTTGTCGATAAATTCGAAAGTCTTGTCCTTACCGGCGCAGAGCACATCGTCGCGGATGCCCCACTGTCCCGAAACCTCATACGGGCCACCGGTACAACCCAACTCGGGGTAGGAGGCCAAGGCGGCCATCATGTGGCCGGGCAGGTCGATTTCGGGGATGATGGTGATACCCAGGTCGGCGGCATACTTCACGATGTCGCGCAGTTCGTCTTGCGTATAGAATCCGCCATAGGGGGTGTTGTCGTAGTTGTCCCACTCTTTGGCAATCATCGTTTTGCTGCGCATGCTGCCCACTTCGGTCAGACGGGGGTACTTCTTGATTTCGATGCGCCAGCCCTGGTCGTCGGTGAGGTGCCAGTGCAACGTGTTGAGCTTGTGCACGGCCATGACGTTGAGAATGCGTTTCACCTCGTCGGTCGAGAAGAAGTGACGGGCTACGTCTAAGTGCAGGCCGCGGTATCCGAATCGCGGAGCGTCGTCGATGGCGGCGCAGGGAACCGACCAGTTGGCACCTGTTGCCAGCGTATCGCCGTAGACAGCTGCTGGGAGCAGTTGTTTGACGGTCTGCAAGGCAAAGCGTACGCCGTTGGGGGTAGCTGCGGCAATTTCGATTTTGTTCTTACCGATGTTCAGGCGGTAAGCTTCGTCGGCCAAATCGGGGTTTGCCTTCACCACGATGGCGTTGTTGCGTTCTTCATCGGCAAACTTCAACTCCATGCCGCTGGTCTTTTGGAACTGGTCGGCAAATTGTTGCAGTACGCCGGTTACCTCGTCGCCGCATTCGGGCGAGACAAATATCTGTGTCCCTTTGTCAAAGGAGAATCGCCCCGGTATCTGTTCGATGTGGTTGGGGTAGGGAATCAGGTCGTAACTGTTTTCTTCGCTCTGGCAGGAGATCAAGGCCAGGACTGCTGCCACGAGTGCGAGATAACGATTGAATCTTTTCATACTGGATTGTGTATTATGGATGATTATTGCTTAAGAATTTATTGCTTTACCGGGGTGTTGCCCATGTCGACGACAATGCGTCCTCCCTTCATGATGTCGCTGTGCATGAAGAAGGGCGACTCGAGCAGGATGTTGTCGAGACGTATGCTTTGTATGTACTTGTTGGTACGCGAGTTGTTGTTGGCTACGATTTCGAACTTCTTGCCGTTCGACAGGTTGATGGTGACCTTGTCGAAGATGGGGCGGCCTACCGAGTAGATGGGCGAGCCGGGGCATACTTGGTAGAAGCCCATGGCGTTGAGTACGTACCAGGCCGACATCTGTCCGCAATCCTCGTTACCCGAGAGACCGTTGGGGTCGTCGAAGTATTGGTTGTAGAGGATGGTGTCGATGAGCTGTTGCGTCTTCCACGACTGGTTCACATAGTTGTAGAGGTGGGCGATGTGGTGGCTGGGTTCGTTGCCGTGGGCATACTGGCCGATGAGGCCCGAGATGTCGGACGACACGAGGTCACCCTCGAGTTTCGAGTCGGCCAGGAAGAGCGAGTCGAGCCGGTCGATGAATTGCTCCTGACCGCCCATCAGGGTTACGAGGCCGTCTATATCGTGGGGTACGAACCAGGTCCACTGCCAGGCGGTACCCTCGCAATAGTCGTCGTTGCGGTGGTCCGACGAACGGGGGTGGAAGGGCGAGTGCCATTTGCCGTCGAGGTCTTTGCCCCGCATGAATTTGGTCTGGGCATCGTAATAGTTGGCATAGGCTTGGCTGAGACTCTTGTATTTTTCGTAGGTGGTCGTGTCGCCTATGGCTTCGGCCAGTTGGGAGATGCACCAGTCGTTGTAGGCATATTCAAGACCTTTGGCTACCGATTCGTTTTCCTTATCGTAAGGAATATAACCGATTTTGTTTTTATAATATTTCGAGATGGGTACCAGGCCGTTGACCATGCGGCTGGGGGCAATGATACCGGTCGTGTCGTATACCGAGCTTCTGATGCAGGCCTCGAGCAGTTCGTGGCCGTCGATTTTGTTGAATCCTTTCATGTAGGCATCGACAATGACCGGTACGGCGTGGTAGCCGATCATGGTGGCGGTGTAGTTGCCGGCCAGCTCCCACATGGGCAGGATACCTCCCTCGTGATATTTCTCCATGAGCGACATGATCAGCTTGTCGTTCAACTCGGGTTGAGTGATGGTGAGCAGGGGGTGCAATGCTCTGAAGGTATCCCACAACGAGTATACGGTGTAGATTTCTTTCCCCGGTTTGGTCTGGTGTATCATCTGGTCGAGTCCGCGGTAGCGACCGTCGGCATCGGAGAAGAGGCTGGGGTGTATGGCCGTGTGGTAGAGGGCGGTATAGAAGATGCGCTTCTGGGTCTCGTTGTCGGTCTCGACCTCGATGGTACCCAGGTAGTCGTTCCACTTCTCTTTGGCCTGTATGGCAATGCTGTCGAAGTCCCAGTGGGGGATTTCGGTCTCGACGTTGCGACGGGCCCCGTCGATGTCGACAGCCGAGATACCTACCTTCACGAGCACCTCTTCGTCTTGGGTCGTGGCAAATTGAAGCAGGGCTTTCTTCTGCTCCAGTTTATACGGTTTGCCGTTGCGCATGATGTCGATTACCGTGTCGACAATCTGGCAGGTGAAGGGTTTCGAAAACTTCATGTAGAATCCGATCGACTGGTTGTCGGCCCACCCTTTGGTGCGTTTCCAACCCACGATTTCGGTATCGCTCAGGGTATTGAGTTTCATATCGAGATTCTGCTGCCCTTGCAGGCTGTAGTCGAGGTCTACGATAAAACCGGCCTGCTGGCTCTCGGGGAAGTGATAGCGGTGCATGGCGGCCCGTTCGGTGGCCGTCAGTTCGGCTTTGACTTGGTAGCGGTCGAGCATAACCGAGTAGTAGCCCGGGGTGGCCGTTTCGCGGCTGTGCGAGAAGGGCGAGGCGTAGGCCGTTTGCTGACTCTCGGCACCCAGGTATCGGTAGTCTTGTTTGCCTACGGTCGGCATCAGCAGAATGTCGCCGTAGTCACCGCACCCGGTACCGCTCAGGTGAGTGTGGGAAAAACCGTTGATTGTGCTGTCGGAGTAGTGGTATCCCGAGCAGGCATCCCACTCGTAAATGCGGGTATCGGGACTCGGTTGTATCATTCCGTGAGGAACCACTGCACCGGGAAACGTGTGTCCGTGACCACCCGTCCCGATGAACGGATTCACAAAATCGGAATATTGTAACTGGGTTTCCGATGAATTGGTACAGCTCGAAAAGAGGAGCAATCCCAATCCCAGCCAAAGCATTGTTTGTTTCATGTTGTTTATTTATAGATGTTTATATTCTTTCTTGTTTTTCTCCTTTATATATTAACTGATTGGATTACCATATTATTTTATAAGTCGAGATGTTTTGATTGCCGTCGCTTACTCGAGCAATGAGTACCCGGGGCATGGTGGTGTCGAGCATCGTCTCGAATGTGCTTGCCTGAGGAGCGAAGCGGGCTACGATACGGCCGCTCAAGTCGTACAGCGTAAGGCTGGTGATGGTAGCATCGGACTCTACATGCAGACGGTTGTCGCGGGTATAGAGGCGTGTGCCTGCACTGGCGGGTTGCTCGATGGCGGTAGCGGTTCCGGGCTTCTCTACATAGGGGGTACCACAGGGGAGTATCTCGTACAGAGTGGGAATGTTCTCTTCGTTCCACTCGATTTTGATGGCTGTAACCAGTTCCATTTCGTGGGTGTCGATGATGGTGCAGAGCGAGCTGAGTTGCCCCGTCTCTATCCATTCGGTACCGTTGTTGACGTAGATGGTGGGGAGCTCATACCGGTTGTCGAACGTCGTGTTGTGGAAAATCTCGATTGTCTCGATGTTGAGGTTTTCGATGAAGCGGTGCTCGATGTATCCGGCTGCGGTGGGACGATAGCTGGTCGTAAGGTCGCGGTCTGAGAGGGTGGCAATCTGCTTGCCGTCCTGGTCGGCGGTTTGGGTCTCTTTGGCGGCCATCTCGCTCTTGAACTCGGCTACTTGCAGCCAATAGCCGCCGGAGTAGCTGCGGATGACGAACCGCACATAGCGGGCCGACTCTCCGTTGGCGTTGCAGGTGAACGAGTAGGTATCGTCGAGCTGCTCGGCGGTAAATTCGGCTATGGGAGTCCACTGGGTATTGTCGTCCGATATTTCGATGGCGACCGTTCCCGAGGGTTGGTCGTTGGCGGTAAAGGTGACCGTAATCTCGTATTGCGGTTGCGAGTTGGGGTAGGTGAGCATGATGTATTGCCCTTCGGCCTGGGCTTCGCTGCTCCAGAAGAAGGAGTCGGGGTTACCGTCGATAACGCGGTCGAGGTCGTAATATTCGTATTGCGGTATGTTGGTCGATACCGTGGGGGTGGTGCTTACCGGGGTGAACAGGCACGAGCCGCTCAGCCGGTCGGAGCCGACGGTCAAGCTCTCGTCGCCGGTATTCTTGAGTCGTATGTAGGCTACGGTCTGTTCGCTGACGGGCAGTTGTACTGCGCTCCACTGTTTGCCGTTGACCGATACCTCTACCTCAATGCCGGGCGTGAGCTCGGTGGCGGCCACGTCGATTTTCTCGAGGTTGCCGAAGTAGATACCGATATATTCATTCGGGTCGAGGGTGAGGGCGTCGAGTCCGCTCAACTCGAACGAGGTAGACTCGGTCGTGAGGTTCACCCCTTCCCAACTCTCGAGGTTGGAGATGATTTGAATGGTATCCTTTTCGGGCCATGTTCCCGGCACGTTGTTGCCGGCTTTCCCGACCAGGTATTCGACAAACGGCCGCAGGTAGCTGTCGCCCGGGGTCACTTCGTAGTGTACCTCGTAGGTCGATGTGCCGTACCCTTCGAGTGCGCTGATGAGGTAGGTCGAGTCGTTGCTCATGCCGTTGTAGAGCTGTTGCAGCGAGAGGTATTTCTCCCACCCTTCGGCCCGCGACATGGAGCCGTCGTTTTCGAGTATGTCGAGGGCGGTGAGAGCAATCGCACTCAAGGTTTTGAGCTTGGCATTCCAGCAGCGCAGGTCTTCGTAGATCAGACGGTAGTCGTTGTATTCGCTGTCTTTCAGGGTCTCGATGTAGTTGCAGGCCTGGTTGAGGTTCCCCAGCTCGGTGCGCAGTTGGGCAGCTTCGGCCGGGAAGGTCGAGCCCCCGAAGTGCGATTTGAAACCGTCGTAGAGGGCAATCATCTCGTCGTCCTCGACCAGGGCGTCGGAGAAGCGGGCAAAGCATTTGAGGGCTTCGGCCGTTTGACTATCGCCCGGGCGAGCCATGCGGGCAAAGACATCTTCCCAGTTCTGGTGCACGTCGAAGGTGTTGGGGTTCCAGCTGTAATCGGCGGCGCCGAAAAGAGCTACCTTCGAGGCCTGGGCCTGGCTCATGGGGTTGAGTATAAGTCCGTTGAGAGTATTGATGGCCCCCGAGTTCTCGATGGTCCAGTGGGTAGTCATCTCGCGCATGTAGATGCGTTCGTCGTGGTCGTCGTTCACAGGGTTGTTCCACCACATCACGGGGTTGCGGCCCACGCGGCCGGCCATGTCGTTGATGGCCGAGGCCCGGATGTTGGAGAAGCAGTCGTATCCGGTAAAGGCGATGACCACCTCGCTGTCGACACTCTTCAGGTCGTTGAGGGTATAGGAGCCTCCGTAGTTGAGGGCATAGGCGGTAGGTACGAAGAAGAGGGGAGCGATTTCGTCGTCGGGGTCGTCGGTGACGAAGCGTTCGCGCAACCGCTTCTGGGTCTCGTCGGCCAGGTAGGCCTGCATGCTGCCGCTGGGGGTATACCTCATGTCGTCGATAAATACGCCGAATCCCCGTACGCCGAGGTTGTAAAGATGCTCAAATTTGGTCATCAGGGCATCGATGCCTTGGTCCATCTGGTCTTTGTAGTTGAAGTTGATGCCGTTTTGCAGGCCGGGGTGAGCCGCCCAGATGAAATTGACGTGGCAGGCTTTGGCGGCCTGGGTGATGGTGCGGAGGTCGTCCTGGGTAATCATGCCGAAAAAGCGTTGTTGCTCGGTGAGCGAGGTGGGGTAGTCGTCGCGCCAGTTACCCAGGTGGTAGGGGTCTGATTTGGGACCGTATACAAATACGTTCAGTTTGAATCGTTTGCAGAATTCAAAGAGGCTGAGTCGGTTTTCGACCGAGTAGGGGTGTCCGTAGAAACCCTCTACGATACCGCGATATTGTGTGTGAGAATAGTCTTCGAAAGTAATTTGACGGATTGAGTTCCCGCCGGCTTGCTCGAATATCTGTTCGAGCGTGGCGAAGGCGTAGTATTCCGAACCTTCGCTATTGCCCAGAACGACGATGTCGCCATGGGGTGAGTTGCTGTTGATTTGCAACAGGTAGGGGTCGAATTTGTTGCTGCCCGCATCGAATACGGTGAGAGGCAGGCTATGTTCGGAGGCATATTGTGCGGCAGCTCCGTCGGAGCCGCTCACACCGAGGTAGAGGTTGGTTGCGGTTTGCGAGGCCTCGTCGGCGTAAGTGATGGTGTATCCTGCTTTTTCCAGAACCTCTTCCATGCGGTTGCGGCTCACATCGCCGATGCTGCTTTCGCAAATTACGTTGATGAGGCTGGAGAGTTCTATGGAGTTTTCACCTTCTACGACCTTTTGCGGGGCAGGGTATATGGTATAAGATTGTGCTTGACTGCAAAAAATGGAGCTCGAGATGAATAAGGTAAGCAGGATAAATATGTTTTTCATTGCTACAAAAGAGTAAAAGTATCGGTTTTTCTATGACGTATGATAGTTACTTGCATTGAAAGTTTCAATTGTCTTGTATTCTTGTTTCTCATGGTTTTGAGGATAGTGAAATGGAAGATTCTCAGTCCCGCGATTCCATGAAGTCCGTTCTGTTTTTGAAAAACGCCCCGCACTCGTAAGAGCCGGGTACGGGGCGCACTGCAAAGGTAAATTATTTTTTGAAACGAACAATCGTGTGATTGCCATTTATCGAAACCTTGGCCAGGTAAATACCGGCGGGCAGGTTCGAGAGATCGGTGGCCGGTTCGGCACTTTCGGCTACGGCACTACCCAGCAGGTTGTAAACTACGGCTGTTGCACCTTGGGGCATGTAGAGCACGTTGCTGTTAAAGTAGATGGTCTCGGCGGCTACCTCGTCGATGGCCGAAGCCAAAGAGAAGGTAACATCGACAGTTACATCTTCGGTTCCTACTTGAATGGGGTCGGTTACGTTGGCGAGAGCTTCACCGTTTACCGTAATCGAGTTGATTTCGTAGGTGTTGCCTTGGTTTACAGCATAGAGGTTGCTGTATGTTTTCACGGCAGCAGGCGATTGAGCCAGAGCCACGTTGTAGCGTTGCAGCTCATAAGCGGCATTCTCTTCGGCCGGGGTGTTGTAGGTTACGTTCACCGTTTCACGACCGTTGGTCATTTGGATAGCCGAAGCCATGGGGAAGCTCTTGTTCGAGAGTGTTCCGTTCTGACGATAGTAGGCATCGACATCGCCGGCCAGATTCTCGACCGTAGTGCTCGTGGCCGATTCGGGGCGATAGTAAGCTACCAGACCGTCGGGGATTTCGTTGAAGCCGTACATCGAAGCTTTGATCTCCTCGGGCGTAAGCGTGCGGTTCCAGAGCTGAACCTCTTCTACTTTCGAGGCCATCTGGTTGTATTTCGAGTCGCCAAGAGCAAAGTCGCAAGCATCGTAGAGCAGGGCCAGACCACCTTGACCTACCTCTTGCGTGAGGGCTACCTCACCGTTTTTGTAGACGGTGAATGTATTGCCGTTGTTGCTGGTTGCCAAGGTAATGAAGGCAAATTCGCCGGGATAGAGCGTAGTTGTTTCCGATACGGCAGGGGCCGTAGCACCGGCACAAGCCGTCGAGTTGCCATCCCAGATACGATACCATACGGCCAGTTTACCGTCTTGTACACCTATACCGTAAGAGCCTTCGACTTTCCAGGTAATGCTGTTTTGTACGTGACCCATGAATACACCGTTGTAGCCCATGGGCGAAACCCAGGCCGAGAAGGTGTAGTTGTGCGACCGTTGATCGCTCGATACTTGATTTTGATCGGTATTGTGAGAGCCCAGAGCCGTATCGCTGAATCGCAGTTGAGCCTCTTCGCTTCCGTAACCGGGAGCCGACATCAACATGGCGTCGCCCGTGGTGGCCAGTTGTTTGAACTCGGCGGTGAAGTTGGCAGCAGCATTGACCGTATAGGTCGAGTTGGGATAAACCTCGCCGTTATTCTTTACCGATACCAGTTCATAACCGCTGTTGGGGGTAGCGGCGATGTCCAGGATAGTACCTTCGGCAACCTCTTCGCCCGGAGTAATGGCGGTTTCGCCGTTCTTGATCGAGAGCGTTCCGTTCTCGGGAGCGGTAAAGTTGATGGCATATCTCTGGATATTCGATTTGACGGTTATCTTCACGTCGTAGTAAGTACCCTCGGCATAGCTGCCATCGTAGGTAGTGACGTTGTCGGTTCCACCGATGAACATCATACGCAGCAGATAGACGGTACCCTCTTCGGCCGAAGCAGGAACCGTGAACGAGGGAAGCGTACCTTCCGATACTTTCGAGGTATTGTCCTCGACATATACCGTCACGCCATTGGTTTTATCTTCAAAACCACCTTTTCCCGAGTTTCCGCAGAGGATGAGGCGGGTCATCTCTTTCGATTCGTTGGCATCGCAGAAGGTAACGAATTGTCCCCACCACGTGTTGATCTTGATGGTGAGATCTACTTTGCTACCCGGAGCAACCAACAACTCTTGAGCGATTTTACCACCGGGTTCTTTAGGAATAGAAACATTGTTCAGATCTTCCAAAGCACCCGATGTGCTGAATGATACAATGTTCCCTACGTTCCCTACTGTGGGATAGGTAGGAGCCTCATACCCTTCGAGAGGGCTCTGGGCATTGGCTATGGCCCCGCCCAGCAGAGCCGTAAGCATCAAAAGGTAAAGTTTTTTCATAAATAAAAAAGCTATTAAGAATAAAGTGTATGAATGAAATTTATGTAATAAACTCCACCGTACACGACGGAGCGTGTGCGGTGGAGTTGAATTACTCTATGATTACTCGGCTACTACTTTGAGTGTTCTGATACGTTTGTTGTCTTTCGAGACAGCTACGTAGTAAACACCCTTGCCTCCGTTGATCGTGAGCGTGCAGATTTCACCGGCCATGGCCTCGTGTTTGCGGGTAGTTACCAGGCGACCCTGTGCATCGTATACGTCGATTACATAGTTGCCGGTGGCAGCAAATTGCAGGTTCACATTGTCAATGAAGGGGTTGGGATATACGGTGAGGTTGTTCACCAGATTATCCTCAACGGCATCGGGCAGAACCACCACGATGTATTCGTCTTTGGTCATCACGTCCTCACCCCAGCCATTGGCCAGTGTAAGCGTTACGCTGTATTTGCCGTCCTTGTCGAAAGTAACCGTAGCCTCGTCGCCGTCGTTGCTTACCTGGGCATCGGGCACGGTAAAGGTCGATGTGGTGGTGATGGGCAGTGTTCCCGACATAGCGGGGTTACCCTCTACGTTGATGTTGGCAGGCATGAGGTACTCTTCGTTGAGCGATGTATTCTCGCCACCGGCACCTTTCACCTCTACATAAGCGGCTTTGTTGTTGGCTTCGAGAGTACCTTTGTTGTCAAAGGCTTTTTCGCTTGCATTGTAGTTGTCGCTTTCGAACGTCCAGTAGCCTTTCAGGTCGCTGGGTATCTCTTTACCGACATAGCCCTTCATGGCTTCTACCACTTCTTCTTCGTTCAGAGCTTTGTGCCAAACCTGTACATCGTCGATGACTCCGGTGAATCCCGATTTGTACACGCGCGAACCGCCGATGTAGATAGGACAGTCGCCACCGATGTAGGAGTGTTTCGTAGCGTTGTCATCGGCTATTTTCTTACCGTTGAAATAGATGGCTTGAGAGTGTCCGTCGAACGTGATGAGGATATGCGTCCATTGACCTTCGGTCAGGCCGTAAGACTCACCACCGAACAGGAGTCTGTCGGTGCAGCAGTTCAAGTTGGGAATCTCGTGCTTGTTGCTGTTGCCGTTGAACGAGTTTTTGGCTTCGTTGTTGTACATCGTGTACGATACGATGTTGTTCCCCAAAATCTTGGTGCCTTGTCCGTTGTATGTCTCGGGCCAGATGTCTACCCAGATAGCGCCCCAGTTGTTGTTGGGCCAGCCGATATCCATGTTGCGTTGGTTGATGAGGCCGATACCATATTTGGCATGAGAGAATTTTTCGGGTTTGATCCACATACCTATCGAGTAGGTGCTTTGTGAGTTGGGCAAGAACTCGGCCGGGATACGGAACATGTAGGGGTCTTCTACCTGCAAGCCGCGCGATACGGTACCTTCGCCTTTCTTACCGGTATAGCTCAGGGTGACGGGCTCGCCGTTGTCGGTCAGCGTGATGTTGGTCTCCGAAGCGGTGAAATCTTCAATCGAGGGGATAGCACCCGTGCTCTCGGGCGAGATTTGTACATAGCCGCGGTACATGAGCTCGCTCAAATCCGTCTTGGTTACTTTCACGTCGTAGTAACCCTCTTCTTCGAGCGAGGTCGTGAACGAACGGCCTCCATCTTGGAATGCGACAGCGTTACCGCCGGTAACTGCGTTGTAAATCTCCCAAGTCATGGGTTCTTCCTGGTTGGGGTCGATGAGCGAGAGGGTGAACTCTTCGCCGGCTTTGATTACCGGTTTGTCGCATTGGATACCGTCGACCAGCGTCAAGCCCGTAGTCAGGTAGTTGGTCCAGGTGATTTCGCTCTTGGTTTTTCCATCGGGAGCTACGGCACATACACCCACGCGGTAGTCGGTTACCTCGTTGTTGGCCGATACGGGAGCACCCACTACATAGTGAGCCCACGACGAGGTAGTACCGCAGAGGATAGGATCTTCGCCCTTGGCCTGTACATATACTTCGAAATACCAGGTATCTACATCTTCGTTATAGACGGGTATCGAGGGATCGTTGTCGTTTTTGGTCGATGCGCAGTCCCAGCTGAACTTGAAGTCAAGCGAGTTGTAGGTACGTTTTTTCAGGATATTGCTTTCGGCCGTTGTGATGGTGGGTTGTACCGGAGCAAACGTTTTGGCGGGGATGATAGACATCTCGCCGATGAGGATTTCGTAGTTGGCAGGGGTGTTTTCGAACTTGAGACCGATGAGAGCTACGTTGCCGTTCATGCCGATTTCGGAAGCTTTGGCCGAGATGGTGGTCCATTCGCCTTCCTTGGCACCGGTGATGTCATAGTAGTGCAACGTGTTTTCGCTGCCTACGAACGACCAGAAGAGCTTCATGTGGGTGTCGGTACCGCTTTTCAGTTTGATGGTCATCGAAACGGCATCGTCTTCCGATACGTTGAAATTGGTCTTGAACAGGCGTACGTTCGATACGGTGGTGGCGCCGTTGAATTTCATGGCCGAACCGCCATACCAGGCATCGTCGAAAGTAAAGCCGCCCTCGATACAGTCTTCGGGCACGTTTTTATTGTCGTCGGTAATCCACCAGCGCCAGGTGGGCATGTAATCCTGTACACCCACGTTGAACCACTTGTTGGGGAAAGTCACTTCACCTTTTTCGTAGAACGATTTACCGTTACCCAGGCAGAAGCGGGTTACGAAGGGGAGTTCTTGCAGTACGCTTCGTGCCGGCAGGAACTCGGCGATACCGTGGAATCGCTCCATGGCAGCTTCGCTCGAGCTGGTGATTCCGTCGGCGACAGCCGGACGTTTGGCCGGGTTGCGGTAACCGCCCGAGAATACCTGCTCTTGTTTTTCGAGGTAGCAGGCTTGTACGGCTTCGTCGCCCGAACCGAACTCCGACGAGTTCTGGTAAATCATGTTGGTGGTGTGGTTACCCCAGAAAGCGATAGACATTTTGTTCTTTTTCAGCATTTTCCACGAGCCACGGCCCAGCCAGTTGCCCTGAATGTCATAACCGGCATAGAGGGTATAGGGGTTGGCTCCGATCTCTTCGGCAACCGATACCGACTGGCTGGCATAGCCGCTCCAGCTGTAATTGAGCATATACATATCGACCACTTGCTTGCCGTTTTTCCACAACCAGTCCGATTTGGATTTGTTGAAATCCGAGCCGAGGTTCATATAACCGTCGTTGGTGTTGGTTCCATACCAGTATACGTGGAACTGCCAGCCAATCGACTCGGCATACTCGCGGCATTGCGAGAAGAAATCTTGCAGGGCCGAAGCATTGGGCACGGTACCCTCGGGGTTGATACCTACACCGTCAAGACCGTAGTAGCGCAGGAATTTCACGAATTTCTCAACCCATTTGAATTGGCCTCCCTCTTTTTCAACCAGCATATTTACGCTGTTGTTGGACTCGGTGTTGTCACCACCCCAAGAGTCGAAGAACACGAGACCGCCACTGTTGGCCACACCGTTGCGGTGGGTTACGTCGCTGTATGCTCCCGGCACGCGCACCCAGGGCAACGACCAGCCGCCTTGCGAGTCTACATAGGACCACATGCTGAAGTTATCGCCGTCGAACACATAGCGGGGCAGCGATTGCCAGTAGGTATCGGAGATACCCATGGGAGTCCACATACAGAATTTGCGATCCTGGGTCATGGTGGGATCTACCTGTGTGGCAGCGTTTACAAAGCGCTCTTTCATGGGAACGCGCGCGATGTAGAAATTCTCGTCTTCCGAGAGGGGAGTACCCGGTTCCCACTCTCTGAAGTATTCGGAGAACGGTTTGGATTTTCCGTCATCGAAAGGCATCACGTAAGAATCGTGTGTCGGCACGTTTTGGGCATAGCTTCCCACCACGGCGGCACAAGCGAACACGGAAAGTAGTAATTTCGGTGCTTTCATGTTTTTGGTTTTTTAGTTAAATAATAGAATCTCAAAAAGTTGTTTTATTTGTGGTAGAATAGGAGAGACCGCAGCCGGTGAGCCGCAGCCTCTCCGTTGTTACAGATTAGTTCCCGATAGCCTCGGTTTCCCAGCGGCGGTTGTCGCCCAGTCCGGCGGGGTCTTCTACGTCCCACCACAGGTAGGTACGCATCAAGTTGCTACCACCCAGAGCCTCGATACCCGATGTGTTGACATCCTGGGCAGCGGCGGCGTCGGTCATGTTCCAGGGGATACGGCGAATCATGCGGCCGTTGCCCAGCGATCCGTCACCGATGTCGTTGACGGGGAAGATGCGGGGATAGCCCGTGCGGCGCAGGTCGTTCCAGGCCTCGAGACCCATGGGGAACTGGGCCAGCCACTTCTGGGTGATGATTTTTTCGAGCTTCGTCTTGTTGTCGTCGCTGTTGTTGAGTTTTACACCGATGGTGATCAGACCGGCCTTGTTGTTGCGCTCGTTGTGCGGGTCGACATAGTCGATCGAGGTATCGGCCGATTCGAGGTTCCAGTAGTCTTTGAACTCCTGGTCGGTCTGTGCGATGCTATAGTCACTGAACATGGCGGCAACACCTCTCAGATAGCTCGTCGAGAGCGAGCCTCCGATGTTCCAGCGCAGGGCGGCTTCGGCCTGGAGGAAGTAGCGCTCCGAGAGTTTGAAGATAGCCAGCGGGAAGTTGGCAAAGGCACTCGATACACCCGAGTATTTGGTGTACTGGTTGTTGTCGTCGCGCGGGGTGAGCTGGATACCGGCAGGTACGCCTACGATGGCGGTACCGGCTGTCATCGTCACTTCGCCGTCTTCGTTACGGATGTCGTCGCTGTTCTTGTCGAATATCTTGTCCATGAAGGGGACTTTGAGCCGCTTCATGATGTTCTCGAGCGAAGCGTTCATGCGGGTGTCGTTCCACAAAATCGAGATGAAGGCCAGCGGGTGGTTGGTACCGTTGATAGCCATCGTGTTGTACTCGATGTTTTTCTCGATGAGACCGTCGTTGATAGCGGCTTCGGCTTCGGCTTTGGCGCGGTCGGGATCGACGTTGCTCATGCGCATGGCCATACGCAAGCGAATCGAGTTGGAGAACTGGCGCCAGGTCTCTACGCTGCCGCAAATCTTGTCGTACTGGGCCAAGATGGTGTTAATCGTATCCTGGTGTTCCTTCGAGGTGTTGGTGAAGTCTTTCAGGATTTGACCGGCATCCTTGAGGTTGACAAAGAGCGAGTCGTAGATCTGGTCCATGGGCTCGTAGGTAACGGGCGGTTCCTGCACGTCGTTTTTGTAGTCGGTCCAGGGGAAGGGTCCGTATACGTCGGAGAGCTCGAGGGCCGAGAAGCAGTACATGATGTTACACATGGCGCCGAGCTCTTTCAGGTTGAGCTGGGATGCCGACCGCATGACGGGCAGGGCAGCCTGTGCTACCAGGAAGAAGCTGGCTTTGGGACCGTCGCAGTATTGGGCGAAGTAGCGGTAGGTCGAGGGCAGGTTACCGCTGAAGTTCTGGGTACCGGCCATGTAGCCCGAGTAGTTGTCGATATGGATGTTGAACTGCACCTGGTAGATGTGTGCACCGTTCGAGGCGCCCACGTCGTGCATTTTCTGCTGGGCCGTCAGGAACATACCGGCAGCTTGTTCGTAAGTCTCGGCCATGGAGAGGTCGCCCGACCCTACCTCGATGTTGGAGTTCAGGTCGTCGAGCAGGGGGTCGCCGCAGCCTACCAGGGTTACAGCAGCGGCCAGTGCAAATACGGAAGAATATATTGTCTTTTTCATAATGTTACCTTTCATTAGAATGATGCTTTAAGTGAGATACCGAACGAGCGGGTAGTAGGCATGCTGAAGATGTCGACGTTACCCAGGGCATTTTGCGTACTCAACGACGTATCAGGGTCGATGGGGGCGTCGAGGTAGAGGAAGAAGAGGTTACGGGCGTTGGCCGAAACCGTCAGGTTCTTGCTCGGGCCGAAGAGGTTGCGGAATGTATAGGCCAGCGAAATTTCACGCAGACGGAAGTTGGTGGCATCGTATACATAGTTGCGGCCTACCGGCGAACCACCGCCGATGGTCTGGTAGTATTGGTCTACCGGTACCAGGGTGTTGGTGCCCGGGATATACATGCCGGGTTTGGTTACGGCGCCGTCGGACGAAGTCCAGTAGAGGTTGTTGGCTACGGCGTAGTCGCGGGCATCGGCCGTGCGTTGCGAGGTACCGAAGTAGTCGAGGTAAGCCTCGGTGAACGAAATAACCTTACCGCCTACCTTGCCATCGATGAGGAAGTAGAACGAGAAGTCTTTGTAGTTGAAGGTATTGGACCATCCGAGGGTGTGCTTGGCATTCATGTTGCCCAGGTATTCGTTGGCCTGTCCGTTGAGCTTGAAGGGAGCACCCGTGTTGGGGTCGACTACAATTTCGCCCGTGATTTCGTCGCGCATGAAGTCTACGGCATAGAGGTCGCCATACGAGCCGCCCTCTTCGAATTTGATTTTCAGACCGCTCAGGTTACCCATGTCGATTTCGTGGATATACTTCTGACCGTTTTGCTTGCGGGCTACGGTGAGGATCTTGTTGTCGTTGTAGGCGTAGTTGAAAGTGGTAATCCAACTGAAGTCGTTGTTGGGAGCAAAGATATACGATGCGGTCAACTCGACACCTTGGTTGCGCACTTTACCACCGTTAATATAGATCTCTTTACCGGCGGCACCTTCGTATTTCATGAACTGGTTTTTCATGATGGCGTTGTAGTAGGTAGCTTGCAACGAGATGGAGCGGTCGAGCAGGCTTACATCGAAACCGGCCTCGAACGATTGAGTCGTTTCGGGTTTGGGATCCTTGAAGTTGATGATGGCGCTACTGATGTAGGCACCGGTAGCCGGGTTGCGCGAGGCCGAAGCCAGGAACAAGTTGTTGGGAATCGAGTTACCTACCTCGGAGTAAGAGGCGCGGAGCTTCAGTTCGTTGATCTGTTCGGGCAGAGAGAGCAGTTTGTTCATTTGGGCCGAAGCACCTGCCGAATAGTAGGCGAAGTGGGGGTCCATGTCTTTGAACTGCGTGAAGGCGCGATACCAGTCGTCGCGGTAGCTACCCTCGACGGTCACCTTGTCTTGCCAGGTTACCTGAGCGGTAGCGAAGATGGCGCGTTCCCAGTTCTTGGTGGTGAGGCCTCCGTAGTTCTCTTTGCTGTTGATGTAGATGTCGGAGAGCACAAACTGGTTGCACGAGAGGTCTTCGGTATAGGGGGCTCCCGATTTGGCGATGGGGGTAATCATCCATTGGTCGTACGACGAGTTCATCATGCTACCGCCGGCGTTTACACCGATGGTGAAGTCTTGAATCTGCTTGTTGTAGCTCAACATGAAGTCGCCGTAGAAGTCGCTCGATTTGGTGTGGTCGAGGATGAGGCGGCCGCGGTCGATCATCTCGGCATTACCCCAGGTGGTGGCGTATTGACGATTCTCGTCGTTGCGCTCGTTGTAGTCGTATTTGATACGGGCCTGCAGGTTCAGGTCGGGGATAATCTGCCAGTTGGCCGTGATGCTGCCGAAGGTACGGTTGATTACCTCTTCGCTGGTCATGCGGTTGAGCAACCACCAGGGGTTGTTCAGGTTGATGGCGTCGGTATACCATACCTGTTTGCCGTAGTTCGAGTCGGAGAGTGTCGAAGTCTTACCGCTTTCTACGACCGAGATGGGCAGACCGTCGGAACCGGTTTGCGACACGATGTAGCTATAGGGGTTCGAGGTCCAGGTAGCGTTGGTGTCGTAGTAGTTCTTGCGGTACCAGTTCATATCGAGGTTACGCGGCGAGGTGTAGAGCTGATAGATGGGGTTGAAGAAGGTACCACCGGTGGGGCGGTTTTTGGTCTTCTGGTTGATGTAGTTGGCCGAGATGTCGATTTTGAGTTTGTCCTTGAAGAAGGAGAAGCTCTGACGCAGGGCGATGTTGTGACGCTCGAACTTGTTGGTCTCGACGATACCGTTGGCCGTCGTATTTCCGTAAGAGAAATAGGTCTGTGCCACTTTCGTACCACCGCTCAACGAGATGGAGTTGTTGAAGTTGGTACCCATGCGGTAGAAGTCGCTGATGTCGTAGGCGTTACGGGTGAGGTGATAGGGCGAATTGGCCGTATTGTAGTACTCGTCGCCGAGGGTGTTCATGCGTTGGCCCCAGCTGTTGGAGTTCATCGAGAACCCGTTGGCTACCGAACCCGACATCTGTGCACCGTATACGCTTTGTATCTGGGGCAACTTGAGCGGAGTCTCGAAAGTGGTGCTGCTCGATACGTCGATACGCAGCTGACCCTCTTTACCTTTCTTGGTAGTAATCATCAGTACACCGTTCGAAGCGGCACTACCGTACAGGGCGGCCGAGTTGGCACCCTTCAGCACGGTAATCGACTCGATGTCGTCGGGGTTGAGTTGCGAAAGGGCGTCGCTGCTCTCTTTCGAACCGTCGGCCATCATCGTGGCACCGCCGCCGTCCATGTCCATCTGACCGTTTACGCTGTTCTGCATGGGCACACCGTCGATAACGATAAGGGGCGAGTTGTTACCCAGCATCGAGGCGTTACCACGCAACAGGATTTTCGAGGCACCACCGGCACCACCCGAGTTGGGCGTGATGACCAGACCGGCGCTCTTGCCTTGCAGCGAGTTGATGAGGTTGGCCTCTTTGGCGCGGGTCAGCTCGTCGCCGCCTACGGTTTGGGTCGAGTAGGAAAGTGTCTCTTCCTTACGGGCGATACCCATGGCGGTAACCACTACCTCGTCGAGCAGCTTGGTGTTGTCGCGCATGACGATGTCGATTTTATCTTTCCCGTTGATGGGTTGTTTCACGGTTTGGTAACCGATGTAGGAGAACTCCAATTCGTTGCTCCCGGCCGGAACCTTGATCGAGTAGTTGCCGTCGATGTCGGTGGCGGTGGCTACGCTGGTACCGGCTACTTTTACGGTGAGGCCGATGAGGGTTTCGCCCGAGGCGTCGGTCACGTTACCGGTTACGATTCTCGAGCCGTTGGTGGCTTGAGCGGCAGTGGCAGCACCCTTGTTGCCTTTGCCCTGCTCTTGAGCGACAGCTCTTTTTGAAAGCATGATGTTGGGGTTCTGTATCGAATAGGATACGTCGGTCCCTTTGAACATGATGTCGAGAACTTCGCTGACGGTTTTATTCTTGACGTTTAGGTTTACTTTACGCTGGGTATCCACTTGTGTATTGAAGACAAACAGACACTTCGCTTCTTTTTCGATCTTTTTCAGAACGTCTTCTACCGGAGTATTCACTTCGGATAGGGAGATGCGAGAATACGCATCGGCGCTGGCTTCGAATGCGTAAGCCAGAGCAAAAGCCATGATAAGTGCTTTTAAACTTTTTCTATACATATGTGTGTTTATGGGTATTCAACAAGGATTGTGAATAAAAAATGTTTTGGGTGTTTCAGGGTAATAGGTGTGTTATATGTTCATAGGCATGGAGATGTTATTTGTGTTTTGCAGTTATGTAAATGGTATTATGTTCGTTGTTCCATTTGAAATCGAAATCGAAGTCGTGTTGCAGGGCGTGTAAGGCATGTTGTACACCGTTGTAGCGATAGAATTTACCGGTATAGCGCTCGTTGCTCTGTATCTCTCGGTCGATACTGATTTTTACGCCGAAGCACTTTTCAAAACCATCCATGAGCTCGGCGAACGATTGGTTTTTGAAATAGTAGATACCGTCTTTCCACAGTTCCGACTCGAGCGAGCGGATGACCGATTGCTTGAATTCGCCGTCTTTGAATTGAGCGCGGTAGCCCGGTTTGAGGGTCGCGCTCTTGTCGCCCGACGAGATTTTTACCGAGCCTTCGATGAGCGATACCATGAAGTCTTTCTCTTCGGTGGTTGAAGTGACGTAGAATTTGGTACCCAGCACCTTTATCTTTCCGTTGGGGGTGTTGACGATAAAGGGTCTCCATCGGTTGTGGGCAACTTCGAGGTAGGCTTCGCCCTCGATTTCGATGTTGCGTTGCAGCCCCATGAACGACGAGGGGTATTTGATGGTCGATTCGGCATTGAGCCATACTTTGGTACCGTCGGGCAAGAGCAGGGTGTTGCTGTTACCGGCGGGAACCGTGAGTGAGTAGAGGGGAACGATACGGTCGCTCAGCGTGAAGTAGAAGGCTCCGAAGGCTACCGAAAGCAGCAGAATGACTACTGCGGCAATGCGCAGAAGCTGTATGCGGTAGTGGCGGCGGAAGTCGTACTGGGTGTGCTGTATGGCGTCGGTCGATAATAAAACGGCATTGTATATGTTGCGTTCCCGGCAAAATTCCTTCAGGTTTTCGGGCGAGGCCTGTGCCCATGTCACGACCTCATTGCGCTCTTCTTCGGTGGCGCAATTCCCAAAATATCTATATAATGTTTCTTTTTTCATATATTATATAAACCTTATAAATCTTTGTATCCCTAGTTATAAAATAAGATTTTTTTATAAGGGGGGAGTTAAGGCGGGTCGTGGATGTCTGGGGTGAGGCTCTGCTTCTCTTTCGTTGGAAATACGGAGGCTGTTGTCGGTTACAAATAGTCTTTCAGGTTTTTGCGCAGCATGTTCAGACTTTTTGAGATGTGAAATTCCACACCTTTGACCGATATGCCGAAGTTCTCGGCGATGGTTTTGTAGGGTTTCTGTTCGAGGTACCGTTCGTAGAAGATTTCGCGGGTACGGTTGGGCAGGGTTTTGATGGTGTCGTTTACAATCTCTTCGATTTCGCTGGTGAAGAGCTCGGAGGGGTCGCACCCTTTGAGCGAGGAGATGTTGATTTCGATTTCGCCGATGAGATGGCGGTGCAGTTCGTCGTTCTTTTGCAGCAGGTTTTTGCGCTCTTCGAGTACGTCGATACACCGGTTGCGGATGATGGTAAAGATATATCCTTTTATGTTGGTCGACTTGAAGGTCTCTTTGTCTTTGTTTTCCCAGTATTGAATGTATGACTCCATGACTACATCTTCGGCATCTTGCATATTCCCGAGATAGGAGTATGCAAATTGAATGAACCCATTTTTAGAGCTTCTAAAAATGTGGTTGAAATCGTTTTCTTCTTGAGTTATCGGTGTCATTAACTTTGAATTATATCAAAATCTATACCTCTCTTGAAAAGCATATCAAAGGTTTGCAATTCGTCTATTTTGTGTTTTTTTTCAATGATACTTAGATTTTTAAGGTCATAAATCGTGCATTCCATAAGGAAAATCGGCGTGCTAATATAATATTTATAGAATAAAAACGGAAATAGGCAACCTAATTTTTTTAAAAAAAGTTGTTGCACAAAGAAATGTGAAGAAGATAAAGGAGGGGTGATTGATTGTCTGTCTGGAGCAGGACCGATTCAGACGGAGAGAGAAGGGGTGGGGCCGATACTCAAAGGGGGAGTCCCTGTTGGCAGGAATCCCCCTTTGTATCAGTTATTCACGAATCCGCCCAATGAGGTCGGAAGTTGCGGCTCGAACGAGTAGGCTCTGGCAAATTGCCTGATAAAGTCGATTGTCGAGGCCGACGGCTGTTGTTGCGTCTTTGAGCTTCTCATTGTCAGGGTGTCTTTGGGAGTAGAGGTTTTTTTCATAGGCCGAAGTGTTGATGTTTATATATGGTAAACGTCGTCGGCCTGTGATTTATTATCTGTGAGGTGCTCTTTTTTATTACAGAGTGAGAACAATGTTGTTCTCTTCGGCCATTTTCCGCAGGTTGAGTATGGCATAACGCATCCGCCCCAGTGCGGTGTTGATGCTTACCTGGGTGAGGTCGGCAATCTCTTTGAAGCTCATGTTTTTGTAGTAGCGCATGATGAGAACCTCGCGCTGCGAGTGGGGCAGAGCTTTGATGAGTTTGCGTATGTCGGCCTCGATTTGGTTGTGTACGATGGCGTCTTCGACCGTACCCTCGCTCAGCTCCTTGCGGTTGAAGATGTCCATGGTTTCGTTGTCCGATACGACGTAGTTGTCGGCCTTCTCCTGGCGGAAGAAGTCGATGATGAGATTGTGGGCGATACGCGAAATCCAGGCCGGGAACTTGCCGTTCTCGGTGTAGCGTCCCTGCTTGATGGTCATAATGGCCTTGACAAAGGTCTCCTGAAAGATGTCGTTGGCCAACTCTTTGTCTTTGACAATGTAGAAAATATAGTTGAAAGTACGGGCCTGATGACGCTTGAGCAATACATCAAAAGCTCCATTATTACCTTCGGCATACAGCGCAACCAATTCTTCGTCGGTGCGGTCGAATAAATCGTTCATTACTACCTCTCTTTTTTTTATTCCAGCGTAATGTTTTGTCGATAGGCAATCTTATTTTAGAGTGATTCAATAATTATTATTCGTTGCAAATAAAGATGTTTTTTTTGAAAACGGAAAGCAAAAATAGAATTTTTTTGTGCTATCGTTTCATTTTTAACATAGTTGCCGTGAACAAAATCGGTTTGTTAGCATTGTGTTTCTTCTGTTTCCGAGCCGATTAACGAGACCTTCCTCAGAGCCGGAGGTGAAAAGTCGGGAGCGCATGGGTGCATTATCATAAAAAATAATTACATTTGCAACTCATGGAAAACTAAAAAACAAGAAACTGTTATGAAACCAACTCTTTTTGTATTGGCCGCCGGTATGGGTAGCCGGTATGGGGGCTTGAAGCAACTCGACGGACTGGGCCCCAATGGTGAAACGATTATGGATTATTCGATATTCGACGCTTTGCGTGGGGGATTCGGTAAAGTAGTTTTCGTCATCCGCAAAGATTTCGAACAAGATTTCAGAGAGAAGATTCTTTCCAAATACGAAGGACATATCCCGTGCGAACTGGTGTTCCAGTCGATCAACGACCTGCCCGAGGGCTTTACCTGCCCCGAAGGCCGCACCAAACCGTGGGGTACCAACCACGCCGTGCTCATGGGCAAGGATGTGATTAAAGAGCCGTTTGCCGTCATCAATGCCGACGACTTCTACGGCCGCGAGAGCTTTGCCATCCTGGCCGACTATCTGAAGAATCAGGAGGGTAAGCAAAACGACTATTGCATGGTGGGTTACCGGGTAGGCAACACTTTGTCGGAGAGCGGTACCGTGGCTCGCGGTATCTGCGAGACCAATGCCGCCAAACACTTGACTTCGGTGGTTGAGCGTACGCAAATCGAGCGTCGCGACGGCCGGGTCATGTACAAGGAGGACGACGACAGCTGGACGGCTATCGACGACAATACGCCCGTGTCGATGAACATGTGGGGCTTTACGCCCGATTATTTCAAATACTCCGAAGAGTATTTCGTTAAATTCCTCCAGGAGAATGCCGGCAATATCAAGGCCGAGTTCTTTATCCCGCTGGTAGTCAACGACCTCATCCAATCGGGTAAGGCTACGGTTACGGTACTCGACACGCCGTCGAAGTGGTTTGGGGTGACTTATGCCGCCGATCGTCAGTCGGTTGTCGACAAGATTCAGGCACTGGTCGATGCCGGTGAATATCCTGCCAAGCTCTTCTAATCGAGCGGCTTGACATAAAAGTTTATCAGAAGAGAGAGGTTGTCTCGCGTGAGTGCAACCCCTCTCTCTTTGTCTCTCGGTGGGGTGGGGCAGGATGTTGGGCCCGTGGGGGGCTGAATGGAGAATCAGATAGGGATGGGGCGAATTGGGATAGCCAAACTCTTGAAAACAGTGTTTTCGGTTTGTCTCTGCTCTCGCCTTTCACTATCTTTAGATAAGATAGGATGCGGCTCGGCCAAGCAAATAATGCAAGTATCTTTGCTTGTCGCTCACCTTTCACTATCTTTATAGAAGATAGGATACGGTTCGGGATAAAAAATATCTGAAACGATGTTTCGATATTTTATTCTCCTCTCACCTTTTCGTATCTTTGTTACACGAAGACAGGATGCGGCTCGGCCAAGCAAATCATGCAAGTATCTTTGCTTGTCGCTCACCTTTCACTATCTTTATAGAAGATAGGATACGGTTCGGGATAAAAAATATCTGAAACGATGTTTCGATATTTTATTCTCCTCTCACCTTTCACTATCTTTGTTACACGAAGACAGGATGCGGCTCGGCCAAGCAAATCATGCAAGCATCTTTGCTTGTCGCTCACCTTTCACTATCTTTGCACGCTGTTTTTGAAATGGTATTTATGAATGCGATTCCACTATTGCCTTATAAGCAACAGGTCGTTTCGTTGCTGAAACTGGGACTCCCCATTGTCGTGGGGCAGTTGGGCATGATTATATTGGGACTGGCCGATACGGTGATGATCGGGCACCACAGTACCGAGGAGCTTGCGGCTGCTGCCTTTGTCAACAACGTATTTAACCTGGCTATTATTTTTGCGACGGGTTTCTCGTACGGACTTACCCCTCTGATCGGGATGTTGCAGGGGACCGGCAACGTGCAGGGAATCGGGCGGGTTTTCCGCAATGCCCTCGTGGCTCACACGGCAGTGGCGGTGCTGCTCACGGTTATCATGTATGTGGTCTACTGTTTTGTCGATCGGCTGGGACAGCCGGTGGAGTTGTTGCCTTACATACGGCCCTATTTTGTCTTGCAGCTCATCTCGCTCATTTTCGTGATGCTCTTCAACAGCTTCCGGCAGTTCTCCGAGGGGCTCACCGATACACGCACGCCCATGTGGATTTTGCTGGGGGGCAATGCTCTCAATATCATAGGGAACTATCTGCTCATCTACGGTAGCTTCGGTTGCCCCGAATGGGGGCTGTTCGGTGCCGGCGTGAGTACGCTGGTGTCGCGGGTAGTCATGCTGCTGGTCTTTGTGGGGATGGTGTGGTGGATGCCTCGCTACCGGGCCTATCGGGAGGCGATGCGCCATTCGCGCTTCAACCGCAACGACTTCGTGCAACTCAATGCCCTGGGGTGGCCGCTGGCCTTGCAGATGGGTATGGAGACGGCTGCCTTCTCGCTGAGCGCCATCATGGTGGGTTGGCTGGGCAGTGTGCCGTTGGCGGCTCACCAGATTATGATTTCGGTCAGTACGCTGGGCTTTATGATTTATTATGGTATGGGTGCTGCCCTGGCGGTGCGGGTGAGCCACTTTATGGGACAGCGCGATTTCCCCAACCTGCGCCGGGCCGTACATGCCGGGCTGGGCATCATTCTGGTGCTGGCCGTGGCAGCCAGTCTCTTCTTCTACCTGGCTCGGGTGCCTATCGTATACAGTTTCACCGAAGACCCCGCGGTGATGGCTCTTGTGGTGGTGCTCATCTATTCGCTCATCGTCTACCAGTTTGGCGATGCCTTGCAGATTACCTTTGCCAACGCCCTGCGGGGGACGGCCGACGTGAAGCCCATGATGTGGATTGCCTTCGTGGCCTATTTCGTGATAGCCTTGCCGGTAGGATACCTGTGTGGTTTCACGCTCGACGGTGGAGTCGTGGGGGTGTGGGTCGCCTTCCCGGCAGGATTGTTCTCGGCCGGCTTCCTCTTTTGGCTGCGGTTCCGCTACCGCCTGCGTAGATTGATGAAGGAGGGGCAGGTATGAAGCCGGTATCCGACAAAGCCTATCTGCAACAGCTCATCGACGAGGGAGAGCACCAGCAGCAGGATTTCAAGTTCGAAATCTCCGATGCCCGCAAGATAGCCCGCTCGCTGTCGGCCTTTGCCAATACCGACGGTGGCCGGTTGCTCATCGGGGTGAAGGACAACGGCCGCATTGCCGGGGTGCGCTCCGAAGAGGAGATTTACATGATCGAGGCGGCGGCCCGGCTCTACTGCCAGCCGCAGGTCGATATTGTCATGCACACCTATACGGTCGATGGCAAGACGGTGCTCATTGCCGAGATTCCCAAGGCTCCGGAGAAACCGATACAGGCCCAGGTGGCTCCCGGCAAATACATGGCCTATGTGCGCATTGCCGACGAGAACATACTGGCTACGGCCGTGCACCTGGCGGTGTGGCGGCAGAAGAACAGCAAGCGCGGGTCGCTTGTGGAGTATACCGAGCGCGAGCAGATGTTGCTCGACTATCTGGCCGAGCATGGCGAGATAACGGTGAGCAAATACAGCCGGTTGGCCCGGCTTTCGTATCGGTCGGCCGTGGAGCATATAGCTCGCTTTGTCCGCTTCGGGTTGCTCGAGGTCTGCTTCGAGCATCACAAGTTTTATTATCGGTTGCGGCAAAGCGAAGAGTGAGGTTGAATAAGCTCGAATGATAACATAAAACGGGGGAGAGTGGTCGCACACCGCTCTCCCCCGCTGTTATAATAACCTTATCTTATTTTACCCTGAATTTCAAACTTTGAGTCTGGCCGTTGGCCCGAATTGTCACGAGGTATATCCCGGGCGTGAGGAAGCGGTCGGGCAGGGGGTAGGTGTAGGAGCCCGGCAGTTCGCGGGTGGTGGTGTAGGCGGTGAGTTGCCGTCCGTCGAGGGTCCACAGCGCGATGTCGGCCGCACCGGTGCGCGACAGGCGGTAGTGCAGCACGGGCGAGCCCTCGGTCGAGATCCAGGCAAAGCGACTCTCGGCAACGGGGGTCGTTACGGCCGAGTTCTCCTTCACGGGGTAGTAGGCCCGCAGGTCTCGCAGGGGTATGGCTACCTCGGACCGGCTGCCGGCGTTGAGCACCAGGCGGATGGCCTGCAGCGTGAGGGGGAAGTCCTCGATGGGATATTCGCCACCCTCTTGGGCAAAGGCCCACGTGATAGTCTGGTCGCCGGTGTGAGAGGGCACATACTCGGGTTGCCAGTAGTTTTTACCCCCTTGGTGGGTGAAGTCGCAACGGATGTGTTTGATGGCGGCCAGCGCCTCGTCCGAGAGGTTGATTTGCAGCGAAATGGAGTCGGGCAGACTGTACAGCCGGTAGCTCTTGCCCAGTTCGACGTAGGGGTTGCGTCCCGCCTTCTGGTCGAACCGCAGCACGGCTCCGTCGCTCCATCCGGCCGGCAGCCCCTCGTGCGTGAGGGTGAGGGTGTTGGCTACGGTCGAGGCGAGGGGGTAGTCGGTGAGGTCGGCAAAGTCTTCGTGTACGAGTGTAGCCGGGGTCACCTCTACCGTTACGTGCAGATTTACCGTGAGGTCACCGAGGGTGCCGGTGAGGGTAGTCTCACCGTTGGCCAAGCCTTTGATTACCCCCTCGTCGATGCGGCAGCACGAGGGGTTGGTCGAGCTCCAGGTGAAAGCTGCCGGGTCGAGCGTATATACCTGGCCGTTGATGCTCCCCTCGAGGTTGATGCGGTAGGGGCGCACACTGTCGATGAGCACTTCGTCGACAGCGATATGAATGCCTTCGACCGGTCGGGTCGATACCGGCAGCTCGGCCGAGATACCGTCCTTTTCGGCAATGATTTTACCCGCCATCACCGTTTCGCCGGCATGGAATACGGCCTCGTCGTCGACCCAACCCAGCTCGGCCGGTTCGCAGCGGAAGGTGAAACCTTCGACGTTACGCTCGACAATATCCTTGTATTGGTTCTGAGCC
The DNA here is from genome assembly GCF_963931395.1 of Barnesiella sp. An22. Taxonomy (NCBI): domain Bacteria; kingdom Pseudomonadati; phylum Bacteroidota; class Bacteroidia; order Bacteroidales; family Barnesiellaceae; genus Barnesiella; species Barnesiella sp. An22. The sequence goes on along the minus strand of NZ_OZ007014.1, from coordinate 2,815,965 downwards.
ATGAGGGTGAGCGGTGCCAGCGAGATAATGGGTACGTTCAACTGACTTTTCGAGAAGGTGTAGTGGGCCACCACGCTGTCTTCGGGGGCATTCGATACCACCAGCACGCCGTCCATGACCGGACGCAGCGAGCCGCGCCCCGGCAGGTTGAGCATGGTGTGGTTCACCACGATGGCCGTGGAGCCTCCGCTGTCGAAGTTGACCACGTTCCAGGCGCCGTGGGCCAGCATCCAGTTGGCTATGTCGATGCAGTTGATACCCACGCTGTTCTCCGAGAGTTCGGTGGCTACGAAGTAGACCGTCTTCCCGTCTTGCGACATGCCGGCCATGGTGCGGCACGAGAGCTCGTATTCGCGGCCGTTTTCAAAATCGTTGTATTCGCCCTCGTGCAGTTTCCCCTCGAAGGCGATGCTGGGGTAGCCGTGGAAGGCCTGCAGGATATTCTCGGGCGGGGTGCCGAACTTGCCGGGTATCAGTTTCTGCGAGATAGTGATTTCGCTGCCGACAGCCACACCGGGCAGGGCATCGCGTTTCGTGTTGCGCAGGAAGAGAACGAAATCGCTCTCGGAGGTTTGCAGCGGCGAGTCCGATACCTCGAGCACCTCGCACGCGGTAGGCTCACCGTTGATAATCCAGTCTCCGAGCGGGCGCAGCTTGATATACCGCCCCTCGGCATCGAGCGTGAGGGCGTTGAGGTTGGTAAAGAGCACGCAGTCGCCGTTGGTGTAGCCGATACCCCAGTTGAACTGGTCGATGGCTACCGACTCGCCGGTAGGCAGCGAGGCCGAGCACTGAGGCACGGGGAAGAATACCGAGGCCGTTTTGTCTTGTGTGATAGCAAAGGTAGAGCGACCGCTGCCCGACGACCAGGAGATGAGGCCGTTGCTGGCGTTGAGCCCGATGCAGATGCCGGCATCATAGCTGAAGAAGTCGTGGTTGAAGGCGGCACACACCTTATGTCCCGGCCGGGTGAGCCGTTTCGACATGTCTTGCACCAGTTCGCGCGAGAGGTCGGGCACGGCGTTGTTCGACTGCACCTGCTCGATGGCATTGTAGGGGTTGGTCATGTCGATGGTGGTAGCCCACAGCGTGAGGGGTACCGATTCGTACCGTATCTTGATGTATTGGATGCCGGGGCCTATTTCGTAGTGTTCCAAGGTATCGGCCACTCCCCAGTCGGGAGCGGCAGCCTGTCCGGCCAGAATACCCATGGCTATCGAGGCAAGGAGAGTAAATCTTTTTCTCATGTGTTTTTATATATTAGTAAGACTTCTGTCGTTGGTCAAGTGTCCGCACAAGGCATGTTATGGGATTGTGCGGCCTGGTACGTCAGCGACTACTGCCTTGTGAGGCAGAACTCTGCACGTATTGACACTAACAAAGATAAAGTGCTTTTTTGGAAATCACTAAATAAATTACCCTAAAATATTGTATCTAAATATTATTTATTGTGATTCATGGGGTAGCTGTATTCGATATGAGAATATAAGTGGAGATGGAGTCGGCTCGGGATAGACAAATTTTTGTTTCGTCGTATGGGTATTTCTGGATACCGCATCGGGGTGCGGTATGACGGGGTGTCACCCCGCGCTGCGACGCGGGGTCCAGGAGGAGGGGTGTAGAATAGGAGTCGGTTCGGCATAGCCAAATATCGAAAACTGCGTTTCCATTTGTCCCTGCCCTCACCTTTCGCTATCTTTGGATAAGATAGGAGGCGGCTCGGCCAAGCAAATTTTGCGAGCAACTTTGCTTTGCCCTCACCTTTCACTATCTTTTCATAAGACAGGAGTCGGTTCGGCATAGCCAAATATCGAAAACTGCGTTTCCGTTTGTCCCTGCCCTCACCTTTCCCTATCTTTGTTTCACGAAGATAGGATGCGGCTCAGTATAAAAATCAAGCAAGCTTGTTTTTCTACCTTCGACTTTCACTATTTTTGTAATTACGATAGTAATGATGAAGTTAAACAATAATACAACAGATTATGAAGAAACTCATTCTTACATTAGGGATATGTTTAGGTTCATTTTCATTTGGATACAGTCAAAGTTCAGATGAAAAAATAGCTGATGCAATGAATAATTCAGACTGGTTTGCATTGGACTCTTTATATCAAACAGAGCCCAGAGATTCAATCAGCGATTTTTTTGAAATATTTTCTCGTTGCCTTATTGGAAATAGGTTGAATCGTCCAGATGTTTCTATTCCTGCCTTTACGGAATTATTCAACACTCAGTCAGACAATCTTGATTTGGGTAATATGCTCAGTTCGTCCATGATGTTTGCCATGGACTTAAGCAGGACTGGAGATAATGAGGCTGCTGCAAACATGTTATCTTCAACTCTTGGTTCAATACGCTCGTATCTTGATAGTACAACCATTGCAGGGGTTCAGCAATTTATCGATCAATACGAAGCTCTATCCAAATACAATCCATATAAAATCACATTTGAAAATTCGGCAGGGACTATTCCGTTTGAGATTGTACCGGTTGGTCCGGAAAAGAACAATTCGGTATTGATGCATCTAAGAGACAGTTATATAAATGGCGTTGAAGCCGATATTACTTTTGACACAGGCGCAGGAGTAAATATTATTACCGAATCATTAGCCCTTAAATATAATTTAATTCCACTCGAAGCATCCAGTACTGTTGGGGGAGTAGGTATACAAAATGGAAACTATGCAATAGCCAAGGAATTGAAAATTGGAGATATGATTGTTACGGATGTTCCTTTTTATGTCATAAACATAACAACTCATAACGAAGAGGCAGACCAATATATTGACTGTTTCGATATTGTGGTCGGTAGCGAACTGATGTTACAACTCAAAGACCTAACCCTTGATTTTGTCAATCATAAAATTACAGTTCCATCAGCCGCTCCCAAACGAAGCCAAGTGTCTCCAAACATGTGTTTTTCATCCAGTATGAATTTATTGGGCAAGGGTATCGTACACGGTAATAAAATGTTGATGAATATTGATACCGGTGATGCTTCATATGGTTCGTTAGACGAAAGATTCTTTGCGAATAACAAAGAATACATCACTACTCATTGTAAATTGGATACTGTCAGAGGTGCAGGAATTGGAGGTGTGCACATATCGGAGTGTTATCGAATGCAAAACATAGCACTCGAATTGGGAAATAGTCAAGTGTCTGTACCTGAAATGGTTGTTTTGTTGGAAAAGAATACAGACGGTGTATTGTATTCTTATCAATGTAATTTAGGGCTCAGATCGTTGATGCTTTTTGACAAAGTACGATTCAATATGGTCGATTTTGTATTGACGACATTTGAATAGAAACGATAATAATCTATTATGCAGACGAAAGAAAATTATTGTTATCTTCTTTTCGTCTGCATTTCTTTTTGTACTTTTGTATAAACAAGATAGTGATATGAGCGTAATAATTTCTCCGTCGTTGCTGTCGGCCGATTTCGGAAATCTGAACAGCGAGATAGACATGATTAACGAGAGTGCGGCCGATTGGCTGCATATCGACGTGATGGATGGCGTATTTGTGCCGAACATCTCGTTCGGGTTTCCTGTACTGGAGTTTGTGAACCGTCGGTGCAAAAAGCCGCTCGACGTGCATTTGATGATTGTCGAGCCGCAGAAGTTTATCGCCGAGGTCAAGCAGATAGGGGGCGCCATCATGACGGTGCACTACGAGGCTTGCACGCATCTGCACCGGGTGGTGCAACAGATTCATGCGGCGGGCATGAAGGCGGGCGTTTCGCTGAACCCGCACACGCCGGTGTCGCTGCTCGAGGATATTATCGAGGATGTCGACGTGGTGCTGCTCATGTCGGTCAATCCCGGTTTCGGCGGGCAGAAGTTTATCCCCCGTATTCTCGACAAGGTGCGCGACCTGAAGGCGATGATTGCCCGGCGCAATTCGCACGCCCTCATCGAAATCGACGGCGGCGTGAACCTCGAGACGGGGCGGCAGCTGGTCGAGGCCGGTGCCGATGCGTTGGTGGCCGGCAGCTTCGTGTTCCACTCCGAGGCTCCGCTCGATACCATAGCCCGGCTGAAACAGTTGTAACGAAAAAGAGAACTTGAAAGAGGATAAAGCAGAAGCCCTCGCTTGCACATCGGTTGGCAGGCGAGGGCTTCTCTTTATGCAGTTGGTATCGTTATTCCATATAGGCTGTGACGGTTACGGGGTCGGCTCCGACGGTTGCCTCGACGGTAGCGCGTTCGCCCCGGGCGTTTTCATAGACAAAGGTGTAGGTCTGGTCCTTCTTCAACAGGAACTTGAGGGCATCGTTCATGTCCTGCAAGGGACCGGCGGTGCGGCCGCCACCCAATTGCACGCCGTTGCAGAAGACGTCGACGTTGGCCTCGACCCGGTCTTCCGATTGGGTGCTATGCTGTTTGTCCTTGTACATGACGAAGGTCACCACGGTGTGGGTATTCTCCCGGGCAATGGTTTGGGTCTGCTGGCCGTAGAGGTCGATATAGCGTTGCGACACGTCGACGGCATGCACGTCGCGCGACTCCTGATTCCAGACCATCGGGAACCAGTCGCCCGTGGGGCGGAACGATACGGCATAGATGGCGTGGATGCGGTCGCCCGGAGTCGACTGTCCGGCATCGGCCATGAACCAGGCGCCGTCGAGGGCAGGGGGGTAGTAGTATTCGGTCGAGTACCAGGCCCCGTCGAGCCATACCTCGGTCCAGCTGTGGTTGCCCCGGTTGTCGTGCCAGGCAGCCGTGCCCACGAAGCGGGCCGGGATACCTACCGAGCGCAAGGCATCGACCAGCAGGATGGAGAGACCCGTACACGAGGCCATGCCCTGGCGCATCGATTCCGACGGGCTCTGGTTGGTCTTTTCGCGCAGGGTATTATATTCAACTCCCACTACTTGCGGAATGATGCGGTTGATGGTGTCGAAGGCCGCACGCATATCTTTACAGTCTTTCACCCGAGGGGCAAAGCGCTCGTAGAAATCTTTCCGCCAGGCATCGCGCACCTCGTCGACTGAGGCGTAGGGCAACACTTCGTTGAGGAAAATCGAGTCGGGCAGCGCCTTGGTCCAGGGAAATTCGGCACGGGCTCGGCAGGCGTAGGTCACGTTTTCGCGCAGCAGTGCCAGGTCCATGGTGTCGCGGTCGCCCTGGGGCATCCAGGCCAGCAGATAGGCCATGGCTTCCTGTTCGTCGCGGGGTGTCTCCTTGAGTAGAGTGCGCAGGCTGTCGGCTCGGGGCGAATCGTCGAGCACGGTTTCGAGTTGTCGCTGACTGTCGGCCGAGATTCCCGACGAGGTACAGCCTGCAACCGTGCAGGCCAACCCGGCGCACAGCAGCAGGAGGGCATGAGTTTTTTTCATATCGGATGGTTTTTATTGAGTTAATTGATTGAGAATTTCGCGTATCTTGCGTTCGTCGGCGCCCACCGAAGCATATTCGGGGATACCCTCCACACCCCCCATCGAGACGGTGGGGTTGCGGTAGGTCATGCGGCTCTCGATGAGGCAGCGGGCACTGAAGTGCACGGCGTCGACTCCCGCTTGAGCCAGAGTCCGCACGTTCGACGGACTCACGCCGCTGCCGGCCATGATGGCTATGCGGCCGTCGGCCTGACGCACCAGCGAGTGCAGGGTGTCGATTCCCTCGCTGACGGTGTTGCGTCCGCCCGAGGTGAGTACCCGGTAGCAGCCGGTGCGCACGAGAGCTTCGAGGCCCTCGGAGGTGTCTCGCACCATGTCGAAGGCCCGGTGGAAGGTAAACTGCATCGAGCCGCAACGCTCTACGAGTCGGGCGGTGCGGGCTTCGTCCACACGGCCGTCGGGGGTGAGGATACCCGCCACGGCACAGTCGGCGCCGCATTCGCGCACGAAATCTATCTCGTCGAGCATCAGGTCGAACTCGTCGTCGGTATAGAAGAAGTCGCCCCCGCGGGGACGAATCATCACACTCAGTTGCAGGTGGGGTATCTGGCGGGCCCTTCGTATGAGGGCCGCCGAGGGGGTGGTGCCCCCTTCGTAGGGCGAGGCGCACAGTTCTACCCGTGTCACGCCGGCGCGGGCTGCCGCCCGACAGGCTTCGAGGGAGAAGGCGCAAAGTTCGGTTTCGATCATGGCGATGGTTTTTGTGTGTTTGCTACAAAGATAGCGAAAGGTGAGCGACAAGCAAAGATGCTTGCATTATTTGCTTGGCCGAACCGCCTCTTTTCTTCTGAAAAGATAGTGAAGGCGAGGGCAGAGGCAAACCGAAAACGCAGTTTTCAGTATTTGGCTATGCCGAGCCGAATCCTGTCTTATGAAAAGATAGTGAAAAGAGAGAGCAGTGACAAACCGAAAACGCAGTTTTCAGTATTTGGCTATGCCGGGCCGACTCCTGTCTTCTAAATTTTGTTGCCGTGTCGGAGAGGTACGACAAAAGCCGCAGCTACGGGTGTTGCCCCGCCAGTCTACGGCTTTTGTACCGGATGGCAAAAGTATCTTTTTTATTTGGTCTTTTTCGTGCCTTTGTAGATGAGGAAGCCCACGATGAATACACAGATGGCGATGAGTATGTAGAGTATCTCGTGGCTGTAGGTCTGCACCTTCAGGATGAGCTCATCCTCGGGAATGACGGCGTGGAATCCGTATCCGATGGCGGCCAGCACGATGTTCCAGCACATGGCACCCAGCGTGGTGAAGAGGATAAACTTCGAGAACTTCATGCGGGCCAGACCGGCGGGTATGGAGATGAGCTGACGCACGGCCGGTATGAGTCGGCCGATAAGGGTCGATATGCTGCCGTGCTTGTCGAAGTAGCGTTCGGCCGTCTCTACCTTGCCTTGGTCGAGCAGGCACATGTGGCCCACGCGGCTGTTGGCAAACTTGTAGACGAGCGGACGGCCTATCCAGAGGGCCAGGTAGTAGTTTATGATGGCACCTATATCGGCACCGAGGGTACCGAAGAGGATAACCAGATACATATTCAGTTCGCCATAGGCAGCTTTGTAGGCGGCGGGTATAATCACGACTTCGGAGGGGAAGGGGATAAACGAACTCTCGATCATCATAAGGAAAGTGATGGTCCAATAATTGATATTATCGAGACACCACTGTATGAAAGATAACGATTCCATATAAAAAGAGTGTATAGAATTAAAATTTTTGAGACTGCAAAAGTAATATAATTCTGCTTAGAAATGAAAATGTTTGTAAAAATGTAACATAAATGTAATATGGTAATATTACTCTATTGCCGGGGCTTGAAAGATGGTGCGATAGATGGCCGCCTTCTCGGGCAAGGGTTTGGGATAGGCTCGCGAGGAGGAGGGCATGCGGTAGATTCTGAGTGTTCGGTCGTGGTAGACAATTTGGTTGTAGCTACCTATCGGGGGCGGAGTGGCTCCGGTGATGGCACAGAGGGTATCGGTGGCCTTCTGTCCGGTGGTGACGATGGTGTGGCAGCGGGGTATCTGGTCGAGCAGACGGGCCAGGTCGAGCGGCTTGACCACCTCGAGCGTGAGGTCCGAGGCGTTGCCGTTCAGTCTGCGGGCCACGGCCACGGTGTCGCTGATGGCGATGCCCTGTTCGCGCAGAAACGATTCGATGGCCTCGCGGCGGAAGCACTTGTGGGCCGTGTCGACAAAGTGGTCCTTGTCGTCGAAGAAGATAAGGCCGAAGATGCGCCACATGTCGTTGGTATAGTTGGGGTAGAAAAACTCCATCGACCAGCGTTTGCGGGGTGGCGGGAAACTGCCCAGCATCAGGATGCGAGCCTGCTGCGGCAGAAACGGGGCGAGTGGGTGGATTTCGACAGATGCGGTGTCCATAACGGTAAGTTGGGTTTATAGAAACGAGTCGTCCGAATCCATGTCGGTTTTCCAGAAGGCATCTTCGGCTGCATCGTATCGGTAGTTGCCGCTCGGCAGTGAGTCGGCGATGAAATTCTCCTTCTCGAGCAGGTCTGCTTCGTCTTCGAGCAGATAGAATTCGTTGTCGGGGTCGTCGTTCTCGAGGGTGGCTCGATAACCCTCGGGAACCTCGAAGGTCTCGCCGTCGGCTACCTCGATGAGCTGGCGGTCGTATCCCTGTTGAAACATGATGTCATAGGCATCGAAATCTTCATACTCGTCGTATCCCAATTCATCTCTCAACATCTCGAATTCGGGAGTGAGTGCTAACAAGATTGTATCCATGGGTATAGTCTCTTTTCGTCGGGGGCAAAGTTACTTATTTTTACGATTGCTTCAACAATTTGACCCGCCTGTTGTTTTAATTGAAAATAAAACTTATAAATCCTGAGTGTATATGAAAAAATTGTTCTTTTCTTGTGCCTGCGCCCTGTGCCTCGTGGGGGCTCCGGTATATGCTGCCGATGCTGCCGATGCCGCCGACACGCAGGCGACCGAGGCGGTCGAGCAGAGAGGTCGTCAAGTGCCCTCCGAAGTTTCGGATCGTATCGTCTTCCTGTGGGGTGGAAATGCAGCCAACAGTGAGCTGATAGGCATGTTTTACGACACGCGCCAACTCCACTTCCAAGACCCGCGTGCCCCCCGGTTCCTCTTTGTCGACCGCAAGGGCAAGGTGGCTTTCGGTGTGGGTGGTTATGTGAAGGTGACCGCGTCATATGACTTCGACGGAGCCGTGCCCAATCGCGACTTCCTCACTTACGATATTCCCGTGCCCGGCAATCCGGCCGAACGCAACCAGTTCCAGATGGATGCCACCACGTCGCACCTCTTCTTCAAGTTGGTGGGCGACAACTCGGTGTTGGGCAAGTATACGGTCTTTATCGACGGTGACTTCCGGGCGGGACAAAACTACGGCTTCCGGCTCGACCAGGCCTATGTGCAGGCTCGTGGTTTCCTGATAGGTCAGACGTGGAGCACCTTTGTCGATGCTGCTGCGGCGCCTCCTACCATCGACTATGAGGGGCCTACCGGCATGACCAGCGTGCGCAACGTGATGATGCGTTACACGTTCAATATGGGCAAACACTGGCAGATGGCCCTGGCGGCCGAGGCTCCGTCGGTCACCTGCACGCTCGACGGCGACTACAACGCCGCCATCAACCAGCGCATGCCCGATATACCCTTCTATATCCAGTATGGCTGGAACGGCGGTCACAACCACATACGGGCCTCGGGTCTGTTGCGCGGCCTCTCTTACCGCGACCTGGTGGCCCAGCGCAACCGCTCGGTGCTGGGGTGGGCGGTACAGCTCTCGGGCGTCACCCACATTACCCGCAAACTCTCGCTCTACTACCAGGGAGTCTATGGCTATGGCTACGGTGAGTATCTGAACGGATTGAACGATGAGGGCTTCGACCTGATTCCCGACCCCGATACGCAGGGCAAACTCTATGCCCCCGAAACCCTGGGCTATGTGGCCGGTTTGCAATATGCCTTCTCGCCCAAGTTCTTCATCTCGGCCTCGTACAGCCAGAGCCGGGTGTACAGCAAGCAGGGGGCACTCTCGCCCGACTCGTATCGCTATGCCCAGTATATCGTGGGCAATGCCTTCTACAACCTCACGAGCGATTGCAGCATAGGCATCGAGTATCTCTATGGCCGACGTTCCAACCTCAATCGCGAGGATGGTCAGGCCAACCGCATCAACACCATGATACGTTATAATTTCTAAGCCAGTACGATAGCTTTTTTTAGCGAAGCCCGTTCTCTCGTTGTTTGCGATAGTTGCGAGAGGGCGGGCTTTTGCTGTCTCCTTTTGAGGCCGATTGGGAATAGGTTTTTCTTGTAAAAAATGTTGCAGGCCGTATAAAAAGTGCTATTTTTGCAAATTGGTTATAATAGACCTTTACTTAAATTAAAAGGAGAAGATGAAGTATTTGTATCGGGTGTTTATTGCACTTCTTGTTTGGGGAATCACGTCGTGCTCTTCCTCGAAGAATGTACCCTATATGATTGATGTGGAAAATATTCCGTCCGAGGTACTGAATGCCGCTACGCCGCAACCGTCGCCTATTTTGGCGCCGGGCGATATTCTCGACATTTCGGTGATGGCCAAGAACCACGAGGTGGTAATCCCGTTCAACAAGCGGTTGAACCAGGGCGAGGCTTATGTACGAGGCAATACGTCGAAGGCTGTGGAGTATTATCTGGTCGACCAGAACGGCGATATTGAGTTCCCGGTAATCGGTCGCATCCACGTAGCCGGCAAGACCAAGAGCGAGCTGGAACTGATGATTCAAGAGATGCTCTATCCCAAGTATCTGAGCGAGTTGCCCCAGGTGTCGGTGTGGATACAAAACTTCAACATCTCGGTGTTGGGCGATGTAAACCGTCCGGGCATGTTTACCATCGAAAACGAGCGGGTGAGCATTCTCGATGCGATAGCTCTGGCCGGCGACCTGGCCATTACCGGCCGGCGCGACAATGTGCTGCTGGTGAGAGTCAATGCCGACGGAACCAAGTCTATTGCCCGTATCAATCTGAATGACAAAAATCTGATCTCTTCGCCCTATTTCTATTTGCAACAAAACGATGTGCTGTATGTGGAGCCCAACAAGTCGAAAGCCAATTCGGCCGTAGTGGTACCGCCTACGACTACGCTCATATTCAGTGCCACATCTATTTTGCTGACGATTGCTAACTTGATTATTACGGCCTGGAGTATTTCGAAATAACAACTATGGAAGAAGATAAGCGAAAGAATACAGAGGAGAAAAACTCGGAGGAGTCGTTCGACGTCACGGGTTTTCTGCTGGAGTGCCTTGCGCACTGGAAATGGTTCGTCGCCTGTGTGGTGGTGCTGGCTGCGGTAGCGCTCTTCTACTGCTTCAGGCAGACCCCGCTCTACGAGGTGACCTCGGCCGTCTATATTCAAGACAACAAGAGCGACAACGGCAACGTGCTGTTGGAGAGTCTGGGTTTGTCGCCCTACAAAAACAATATCGACAACGAAATCGAGGTATTCCGCTCGAAAAATCAGATAACGGCCGTAGTCGAAGCGCTGGGGTTGTACAAGTCGTATGCGTGGAAATCGTTCATGCGCACCACGCCGCTTTATGGCAATTCGCCGGTCGAGTTTGCGCTCGATTCGATTGACCTGCGAGCAATACAGTCGCCGCTTCAGGTCGAGCTCAAACCGTTGCATGGGGGTAAGTTTCACCTCGAAGCCAAGACTCACACCCTCGATGGTGATAAGGTGATGCTTTGCGACCAGGTTATCGACGGGTTGCCCTATGAGCTGCCGTTTGCCGGCGGTACGGTGCAGTTGCGCTACACGGGCGATACGATTCCCGTGCTGGAGAAGACGCTGTTGATGACCCTTTCCAACCCGCGAAGCGTGAGCAAGGCGATTACCTTGAACCTGACGGTAGCCTTTGCCTCGAAAGATGCAACCATCCTCACCGTGATTTACCGCACCCCGGTCGTTCAGGAGGGTAAGGACTTTGTCAGTACGCTGGTCGACTTCTACAACATCGACGCAGCCAACCTGAAAAATATGGGAAATGAGAAGACTCAGGAGTTTATCGATTCGCGCCTTTCGTCCATCTCGGAAGAGCTGGCCCTTGTCGAGGCGCAAGTCGAGGCTTATCGCAGCCACAACAACCTGATAGACATTTCGACCGAGGCCCAGCTCTACCTCGAGCAGACCGGCTATGCCGATGGTCAACTGGCCGAGTTGGAGTTGCAAAAGAGTCTGGTCGACTATGTCGAAGAGTTCCTGGCCGTCCCCGAAAACGAGTATATGCCTATCCCCGTGCTGGGTATCGACAACGAAGATTTTGCCGCATTGATAAACGAATACAACAAGAGCCTGCAGCAGCGCGAACGGCTGTTGCTCTCCTCGTCGGAGTCGAACCCCGTAGTGGCCGAACTGACTCGCAGTGTCAAAACCCAGCGGGCTCTGTTGCTCAAGGGCATCGAGAGTATCCGCAAGGGGGTCGAAATCAAGAAACGGGATATTTCGAAACAGGACAGACGCCTCGAAGACAAGATTAAGAATGTGCCGGTTTACGAGCGGGAGCTCTCCGACATCATTCGTCAGCAACGTATCAAGGAGAACCTCTATATCTTCCTGCTGGAGAAACGCGAGGAGAACTCCCTGGCCAAGAGCATGGTGGTGCCGGTAGCCCGCATCATCGACGACCCCGACTCGACCAACGAGCCGGTATCGCCCAAGAAGGTGCTGATTCTGTGTGCGGCCGTCTTGTTGGGCTTGCTGATACCGGGCTTTGTCATCTACCTGCGCATGGTCTTCTACCCCGTATTGAAAGACAAGAAGACTCTCGAGCGTCTCACCTCCATACCCATTCTGGCCGAGATTTCGCGCAAGCCTGAGGGCAAGTTCTTCGTGGTCGAGAAGAAGAGTGTGGAGCCCATTGCCGAGCTCTTCCGCTTGGTGCGCAACAACTTGCAGTTTGTACTCACCAGTTCCGACAAGAAGGTGCTGGCCGTCACCTCGTCGGTCATGCACGAGGGTAAGACCTTTATCGCTTCGAACATGGCCCTGAGCTTTGCCATCACCGGCAAACGGGTGCTGCTCATCGGGGTGGATATTCGCCGGCCCCGCCTCTCCGAGAACTTCCACATACCCAATCGCGAGGGTGTTACCACCTATCTGTCGGGCGTTAATACCGACTTGGCTTCGCTCATTCACCCCTCGGGTGTCGACCCCAATCTCGACGTGCTCATGGCCGGTCCCATACCGCCCAACCCCAACGAGCTGTTGATGAGCAAGCGTTTCGACCAGATGATTGACTATGCCCGTGCCCACTACGATTATGTGATACTCGACACGGCACCGCTGGGCATGGTTTCCGATACCTTCCTGCTGACGCGTGCCGTCGATATCGTGGTGTATGTGGCTCGTGCCAACTATACCAACAAGGCGGCTATCGAAATGCTGAACGGCTGGATTCGTTCCAAACGCATCGCCGTGCCTACCTATCTCATCTTGAACGATGTGAACATGAAGTCGAAAGCCTACTCTTACCGGCAGTATGGCGGTGGCCGATATGGTTACGGATATGGTTACGCCAACCAGTCGCGCGAGATGTTGCCGTGGTACAAGCGGTTGTTCAAGAAGAAAGATTAAAGGCCGGTAAGGCTGTAAGATAAAGCGGCGGGGGCGGCTCTTGGCAAAGGGACCGCCCTCGTTGTTGTTGGTCGGGGAGGAGAAGAATCACACATTTCCTCCGATAATCACACACTTCTTTTTTCTCCCCCCCTTTTGATAAAACGAGAAACCCTCGAGAGTACCGCAATAACGGTTCTCGAGGGTTTCTTGTTAGGGGTATGTCGGCCCGATGCCGGAGCGTCGAGCAGTAGTGTGTCAGGCTTTGTTGATGCGAGCGGCCATTTCGTGCCCCAGAGCCCGGCAGAGCTCTTTGATTTCGGGGGTGAGACCCTGTTTCATCTCCACGCAGCAAGGCAGAGTCTCCCACTTCATCGACTCGCCGAAGGCGGCCAGATGCTTCACGGCGGCACCGGCCCACGAGAAGGAGCCGAAGTAGCCGAATACCCGGTTTTTGATGTCGCGGGTGGCAATCATGCTGGTGAGCATCTCGACCTCGGGGTAGAGACGATTGGAGTAGGTAGGGCTGCCGATGATGAGACCCTGGTAGCGGAATATGCTTTGGAGAATGAACGAGGGGTCGTCGTGCGATACGTGGTGCATCACGATGTTCTTGACGCCGTTTTCGGCCAGTTCGCGGGCAATCACCTCGGCCATCTGTTCGGTGTGGCCATACATGCTGCCATAGGCAATCACTACACCCGGCTCGGCCTCGTAGCGGCTCAGACGGTCGTAGATGTCGATAACCCTATTCACCTCGTTTTCCCACACGGGACCGTGAGTCGAGCAGATGGTTTTGATTTGGAGGCAGGCCAACTTCTTCAAGGCTGTTTGTACGGCCGAGCCGTATTTGCCCACGATGTTGGAGTAGTAGCGCACCATCTCGTCCCAATATTTGGCGGTGTTCAGTTGGGTGTCCTTGATGCCGCCGTCGAGAGTCCCGAAGCAGCCGAAGGCGTCGCCCGAGAAGAGCGTTTGGGTTTCGTTGCAATAGGTCATCATGGTCTCAGGCCAGTGTACCATGGGCGTGAGGTAGAAGGTGAGCGAGTGTTTGCCCACGGTGAGGGTATCGCCGTTCTTCACACACAGCGTGTTGTCGTCGATGCCGTAGTAACCCTTCACCATTTCGAGGGTTTTGGCGTTGCCCACGATAGTCATGTGGGGATATTTCTGGCGGATAAACTGGATCGAGGCCGAGTGGTCGGGCTCCATGTGGTTGATGACCAGATAGTCGATTGTGCGGTCTCCGATAATTTCGGCGATGTGGTCCAGCAGACGGTCGGTATAGGCGGCATCGGCCGTATCGACCAGAACATTCTTTTCGTCGGTAATCAGATAGGCGTTGTAGGAAACTCCGTAAGGGAGCGGCCAAAGGTTCTCGAACTTGTGTTTACTGCGGTCGTTGACTCCTACATAGTGTATTCCTTCTGCGATTTCTGTTATCTTCATAATCCAATTAAATTAACCCGATATGATATAAATTCAAACCTAAAAATCAATCCTTTTGTTTAAAAAAGGCCTCAAAAGTAAGAAAAAAAGTGCGAATCTATATGCAAATTAGAATTTATTTTTTTTCTTTGTATAGAGAATCTTAATCGCTGAATCAACTAATTACTAACCAAGGTGCAAAATTGTACCGGAAAAACATTGAAATTATGAAAAAGTATTTGGCAGAAATGTTGGGTACCATGGTACTCGTATTGATGGGTTGCGGAAGCGCCGTCTTTGCCGGTAACATAGCCGGTGTTTGCGGTGCAGGTGTAGGAACATTGGGCGTGGCTATGGCCTTCGGCCTTTCGGTAGTAGCCATGGCCTATACCATCGGCGGTATTTCGGGCTGCCACATCAATCCGGCCATCACGTTGGGCGTGTGGCTGTCTAAACGCATGAGCGGGAAGGATGCCGCCATGTATATGATTTTCCAGGTTATCGGAGCCATTATCGGTTCGGCCATCATCTATGCACTGGTGTCGACGGGCGGCTCGTCGGGAGTAACCATGACGGGAGCCAACAGCTTTGGCGAGGGTGAAATGTTGCAAGCCTTCATTGCCGAGACGGTCTTTACCTTTATCTTCGTGCTGGTCGTGCTGGGTGCGACCGACGAGAAACGGGGTGCCGGCAATTTTGCCGGTCTGGCCATTGGTCTGGCACTGGTACTCATTCACATCGTTTGTATTCCCATCACGGGAACTTCGGTCAATCCGGCCCGCAGTATCGCCCCGGCTCTCTTCGAGGGTGGCGTGGCTCTCTCGCAACTGTGGCTCTTCATCGTGGCACCCTTCTTCGGGGCAGCCATTTCGGCCATCGTTTGGCGTGCACTGACCAACGATTGATAAACAGAATCGTATAGATACAGGAAGAGCGGGGCTCCAGTCAAGGGGCTCTGCTCTTTTTTTTGTGATTGTATAGGGCGACCGATTGTCGTTGGAGGGGTGTTGCGCGGGTCGTGCTTGTGAGGCCTGTCTCTCTTAATCGGGTATTGCGACAAAAGCAAGAGCCCCTCCCGCGCGTGGCGGGAGGGGCTCTCTATTCGATACGGTAACTCGTGGGAGAGTTTATTTGTTGACTCTGAATTTGTCGATACCCTCTTTGAGGAATCCTACCGATTGACGGGCGGCGGCGATACCGGCGTTGATGTTGGCCTCGGCCGTCTGGGCACCCATCTTCTTGGGGGTGAAGAATACCCGGTCGCCGAATTTCTCGGTCAGTGCGGCGGCTGTCGACGGAGCCACGTCGGCTACATAGCGGAAGTCGGGACGCTCCTCGAGCACGCGGGCCAAATCCTCTTCGTGAATCACCTCCTTGCGGGCGGTGTTGATGAGCACGGCACCTTTGGGCATGAGCGACATCAGGGCGTGGTTGATCGACTGTTTGGTCTCGGCTGTGGCCGGGATGTGCAGCGATACGAACTGGCAGGTGCGGTAGAGCTCCTCGACCGAAGCCACGGGTTTCACGCCGTCTTTCTCCATCACCTCGTTGGGGCAGTAGGGGTCGAAGGCGTAGAGCTCCATGCCGAATCCTTTGGCGATGCGGGCTACATTGCGGCCCACTTGGCCATAGGCGTGGATACCCAGCTTTTTGCCTTTGAGTTCGGTACCCGAGGTCCCGTTGAAGTGGTTACGAATCATCAGGATGGTCATGCCGAATACCAGCTCGGCCACGGCGTTGGAGTTCTGGCCCGGGGTGTTCATTACACACACGCCCTTGGCGGTGGCGGCGTTCAGGTCGATGTTGTCGTATCCGGCACCGGCGCGAACGACGATTTTCAGATTCTTGGCGGCGTCGAGTACTTCGGCGTCGACGATGTCACTGCGTACAATCAAGCCGTCGGCATCGGCGACAGCTTTCAACAGATCGGCTTTGGCGGTGTATTTCTCCAAGAGAGCCATTTCGATACCGGCGGCATCGAGTACCTCTTTAATACCGTTCACGGCTACGGCGGCAAACGGTTTTTCTGTGGCAACCAATACTTTCATGTCGATATACTCCTATGGATTAGTGGTTCTTTTCAAATTCCTTCATGGCCTCGATGAGCACTTCGACGCTCGACTTGGGCATGGCGTTGTAGATCGAAGCTCTGAAGCCGCCTACCGAGCGGTGACCCTTAATGCCTACGATGCCTTTGGTGCCGGCAAATTCGATGAAGGCGCTTTCGAGTTCCTTGTACTCCTCTTTCATTACGAAGCATACGTTCATGATCGAGCGGTCTTCGTGAGCGGCGGTGCCTACGAACATCTTGCTCGAGTCAATGGCATCGTAGAGGATAGCGGCTTTTTCGAGGTCGCGGCGCTCCATCTCTTTGATACCGCCCAACTCCTTGTAGTATTTCAGGGTTTGCAGGGCAGCGTAGATGGGCAGACACGGCGGGGTGTTGAACATCGAACCCTTCTTCACGTGGGTGCGGTAGTCGAGCATGGTGGGGATGGCACGCTCTACATGACCCAGGGCCGACTCTTTGACGATGACGATGGTCACACCGGCAGGAGCCAGGTTCTTCTGGGCACCGGCGTAGATGACGTCGTATTTCGATACGTCGATGGGACGCGAGAAGATGTCGGACGACATGTCGGCTACCAGAGGTACTTTCACATCGGGGTCGAAACGCATTTCGGTACCGTAGATGGTGTTGTTCGAGGTGAAGTGGAAGTAGTCCACGTCGTCGGGTACGGTGTAGCCTTTGGGGATGTATGAGAAGTTGGCGTCTTTCGAAGAAGCTACTACGTCTACTTCGCCGAAGAGTCGGGCTTCTTTGATGGCGTTGACGGCCCAGGTACCGGTCTCGAGGTAGGCCGCTTTTTTGTTCAGCAGGTTATAGGGAACCATGCAGAATTGCAGGCTCGCGCCGCCGCCCAGGAACAGTACGGAGTATCCGTCGGGGACCTCGAGCAACTCTTTGACCAGCGCTTGAGCCTCTTCGATAACGGCTGTAAACTCCTTGCTGCGGTGCGAAATCTCCATCAGCGACAGGCCTGTACCGGCAAAGTTGAGGACGGCGTCGGCCGTGTTTTTGATGGTGTACTCGCTCAGGATAGAGGGTCCTGCATAGAAATTGTGCTTCTTCATAACGATATTTGTTTAGTGGTTGGTATAAATTGGGTATTGATAGATTGCAAAGGTACTTCTTTTTCTCTATGTTTTTGTTTAATTTATATCTTTTTTGTCGCTATAAAAGGCGATTTTGTGTCTATTTGCTAACTTGAGTTGGTATTCCTGACATCTTATTTATATCGACCTTTCCATAGTTCGTTCAGGTGCTCTTTCAGCTTGTTCTCGGCCGGATTGTTCTGCGGTTTCCACCACCCGTGGTTTTTGAGGGCGTCGGGCAGGTATTGCTGGTCGACGAAGTGGCCGGGATAGTCGTGGGCATATTTGTAGTTCTTGCCATAGTCGAGCTCCTTCATCAGCTGGGTGGGAGCGTTGCGCAGGTGCAGAGGTACCGGCAGGTTACCCGTTTCGCGCACGGTCTCCAGAGCCTGGTTGATGGCCATGTAGGCCGAGTTGCTTTTGGGCGAACTGGCCAGGTAGATGGTGGTCTCGGCCATGATGATGCGGCTCTCGGGCCACCCGATGTTCTGCACGGCATCGAAGCAGGCGTTGGCCAGCAGCAGGGCGTTGGGGTTGGCCAGACCGATGTCTTCCGACGCTGAGATGACGAGCCGTCGGGCAATGAATGCCGGGTCTTCACCTCCCTCGACCATGCGGGCCAGCCAGTAGATGGCACCGTCGGGGTCGCTGCCCCGTATCGATTTGATGAAGGCCGATATGATGTCGTAGTGCATCTCGCCGTTTTTGTCGTAGGCGGCCGGGTTTTGCTGCAGCCGCTCGGTGACGATGGTATCGTCGATGACAATCTTTTCGTCTTCGCCTACGGCCTGCGAGATGAGGTCGATGATGTTCAGCAGCTTGCGGGCATCGCCTCCCGAGTAGCGGAAGAGGGCGTCGGTCTCGCGCACCTCAAACTCGCGAGTCTTTAAATAGGTATCGCAGTGGATGGCGCGGTCGAGCAGCTGTTGCAGGTGTTTCACCTCGAGCGGCTTGAGCACATAGACCTGGCAGCGCGAGAGCAGCGGGCGGATGACTTCGAACGAAGGGTTTTCGGTGGTGGCTCCGATGAGGGTCACCGTGCCGTACTCGACGGCTCCCAGCAGCGAGTCCTGCTGCGATTTGCTGAACCGGTGTATCTCGTCGATGAAGAGGATGGGGCGCACCTTCGAGAAGATGTTGGCCTTGCAGCGGTCGAGCACCTCGCGCACCTCCTTTACGCCCGACTGTACGGCGCTGAGGGTGAAAAACGGGGCCTGTAACTGTTGCGAGATGATGTGGGCCAGGGTGGTTTTGCCTACACCCGGGGGGCCCCACAGGATGAACGACGAGATCTTGCCCGAGTCGATCATGCGGCGCAAGACGGCACCCGGGCCTACCAGGTGTTCCTGCCCGATGTATTCGTCCAAGGTCTTGGGCCTGAGTCGTTCTGCCAAAGGTTGTAACATATTCGCTTCGTTCCGTTGATACAAATATACTCCTTTCGGCCCGTATTTCCAAAGGAAAGTGGCCGAAAGATACACCCGTCACCCCGTTTTGTCGGAGGCGTAAAAGCGGGGGTAAAAATTGAATGTTTCTTGGAGCGATTCGTGAAAAACTGTTATCTTTACCCCCGACAATTTAATGAAATGTATCATGCGTAAATTTATTCTTCTTTTGTGTCTGGCGGGGTTGGCTTCGATAGCCCCGGCAGCCGACACGGTCTTTGTCAAGGAGGCCCAGGTGCCTGTACTGCTCGAGCGGCAGGACAATGTGATGTTCTATCTGCGTATTCCCGCCCGGGAGAGCCGCGTGCTCGACCAGGTGGTACTCGATTTCTCACGCTGTGCCGACCGGGCTTCGGTGGCTGCGGTGAAGCTCTACTACGGGGGTGTCGAGGCTCGGCAGGACGAGGGGAAGAATCGGTTTGCGCCGGTAGGTTACATATCGAGTTTCAGTGCCGGGAAGACCCTCTCGGCCTATCCCTCCTACTCGGTCAAGTGTGCCGAGGTGACCCGTCCCGACAAACGGGTGGTGCTCCAGGCCGATTACGAGTTGTATCCGGGTGTCAACTTCTTTTGGGTGAGCCTGCAGATGAAGCCGGGCACCTCGCTCTCGGCGAAGGTCGGTGCCGAGCTGGCCTCGGTCTCGCTCGACGGTAAGAAAGCCTTGTGCCATAGGGTTTCGCCCGACGGTATCGTGCATCGCATGGGTATCGGGGTGCGTCATGCCGGTAACGACGGGGCTGCGGCTTTCCGCATTCCCGGGCTGGTGACGACCAACGAGGGTACGCTGCTCGGTGTCTACGACGTGCGCTACAACAGCAGTGTCGACTTGCAGGAGCATATCGACGTGGGGTTGAGCCGCAGCACCGACGGCGGTAAGACGTGGGAACCCATGCGCCTGCCGCTCTCGTTTGGCGAGTATGGCGGATTGCCTGCCGCACAGAACGGGGTGGGCGACCCCTCGATTCTGGTCGATACAAAAACCAACACGGTGTGGATTGCCGCCGCCTGGACACACGGCATGGGCAACCAGCGGGCCTGGTGGAGTTCGCAGCGGGGCATGGACTTGGACCACACGGCACAACTCGTGCTCACCAAGAGTACCGACGACGGCAAAACCTGGTCGGAACCCATCAACATCACCTCGCAGGTGAAAGACCCCTCGTGGCGATTCCTGCTGCAAGGGCCTGGGCGGGGCATCACCATGCACGACGGCACGCTGGTATTCCCCATCCAGTTTATCGACTCGACCGACGTGCCCAATGCCGGCATCATGTACAGCCGGGATGCGGGCAAGAGCTGGCATATCCACAACCTGGCCCGCACCAACACCACCGAGGCGCAGGTAGTCGAGATTGAGGAGGGGGTGCTCATGCTCAACATGCGCGACAACCGGGGCGGCAGTCGGGCCGTGGCCATCACCCGCGACCTGGGGCGTACCTGGACCGAACATGAATCGTCGCGCAAGGCGTTGCCCGAGCCGGTGTGCATGGCCAGCCTCATTCGGGTCGAGGCCCAGGACAATGTGCTGGGGCGCGATATTCTGCTCTTCTCCAACCCCAACACGACGAAGGGGCGCAACCATATCACTGTCAAGGCCAGCCTCGACGGTGGGGTGACCTGGCTCCCCGAGAACCAGATTATGCTCGACGAGGAGGATAGCTGGGGCTATACCTGCCTGACGATGATCGACCCCGAGACGGTGGGGATTCTCTACGAAAGCAGTGTGGCTCACATGACTTTCCAGACGTTGAAACTCACCGAACTAATCCGTAAGAAATAGTATAAATTATTGATTATAAACCTATAAATGGAGGTAGACCCACCGAAGGGTTTACCTCCTTTTTTGTTAAAAGTCTTAAATTTAAGAATAAACATCCGGGACGGATTAAACTTTTGGGGCAAACCGTAGTCATATAAGCAGAAACGCAATTCGAATTAGCAGACCAATAGATGAATTACTTAACCATTTAACGAAAGGAAAACGATTATGAAAAGAACAGTTGTATCGGTAGCGTTGGTATTGGCTTTGACCATGAGTGCTTTTGCCGGAAATCAAAATAAAAAACAGCCCCGGGAAAAATGTGAGTTCCCCTGCGAACAGATGGTGAAAAACTTGAACCTGAGCGACAAGCAGGTGAAACAGTTGAAAGAGGCCGATGAGACCTTCGATGCCGAGGTGAAAGCGCTTCGCGAGAAAAGCAAGGAGTTCCAAAAGAACAATCGCGAGTCGATGAAGGCTGCCAAGGCTCGCCGCGACTCTACGTTGAAATCGGTATTGACCAAAGACCAGTATATCCAGTATCTGGAGCAGAAAATAAAACGTCTCGAACGTCGTCCCGATGTCCGTTTCGACCGGAACGCTCGTCCCATGAACAAACGCTTCGACGGCAAGCAGATGCGTCAGGGGCGTTGCCCGATGAGTCCGGCCTCCGATGCTCCGGCCATCAATCCCCCGGCTCCTGATGCCGCAGCAAAGTAAACAACCACTTCATACATGATTTATAGGTTTTTTAGGTAGGCTGAAAAAAAATGAGAGGCTATGCTTCCTCACGGGAACGTAGCCTCTCTGTTTTTGCCCGGTTCACTCCCTGGCGGGAGCTCGGGCTTCGAGGGAGGGAAAGAATATAAAAAAAGGAGCCGTGTCGCCTCAGGCAGCACGGCTCCGTATGGTTTATTTCACACCCGCATCAGTTGCGGAATACGATTTGATCGTTTTCGGCATCGACCACAATAGGTTTCGACCGATCCACTTTCTGGGCCAGCAGGTCTTTCGACAGCTGGTTGAGGATGAGCCGGTGGATAACCCGTTTTACAGGACGTGCACCGAACTCGGGGTCGTAGCCCTCGGTAGCGATGAGGCTCAAGGCCTTGGGCGTGATTTCGAGCGTAACACCGTTCTTCTCGAGCATTTTCTTGATGTTGTCGATTTGCAGCGATACAATCTGTTCGATTTCGTTCTTCGTAAGCGGCGTGAACATGATGGTCTCGTCGATACGGTTGAGGAACTCGGGACGTATGGTCTGTTTCAACATCTCCAGAACCTGCTCCTTGGTCTTTTCGATTACCTCGGCCCGGTTGGCATCGGTCATCTTCTCGAAGTTCTCACGAATCAGCGACGAACCCATGTTGGAGGTCATGATGATAATCGTGTTCTTGAAGTTGACCAACCGCCCCTTGTTATCGGTCAGACGGCCATCGTCGAGTACCTGCAACAGGATGTTGAAGATGTCGGGGTGAGCCTTCTCGATTTCATCGAACAGCACTACCGAATAGGGCTTCCGGCGGATAGCCTCGGTCAACTGACCGCCCTCTTCGTAGCCCACGTATCCGGGAGGCGAACCGATGAGTCGCGTAGCGCTGAACTTCTCTTGATATTCGCTCATATCGATACGCGTCATCATGTTCTCGTCGTCGAACAGATACTCGGCCAAGGCCTTGGCCAGCTCGGTTTTACCTACACCCGTCGTGCCCAGGAAGATGAACGAACCGATAGGTTTGCGGGGATCGTTCAGGCCGGCACGGCTCCGACGCACGGCGTCGGCAATGGCGGTGATGGCTTCGTCCTGACCCACTACCCGTTTGTGCAACTCCTCTTCGAGGTGGAGCAGTTTGTCTTTTTCGCTCTGCATCATCTTGTTCACGGGGATACCGGTCCACCGCGATACGACGTCGGCAATATCTTCGGCATCGACCTCCTCCTTGATCATGGCCTTGTCGCCCTGCAACTCGTGCAAGCGTTGCTGGGTAGCGTGTATGTCGTCCTCTTTGGCTTTGATTTTGGCATACCGTATTTCGGCCACCTTGCCGTAATCGCCTTCGCGTTCGGCCTTATCGGCTTCGAAACGCAGGTTCTCGATGTCGATCTTGTTCTGCTGTATGCGGTTGACAAGCTCTTTCTCCGATTGCCATTTGGCGCGGAACTTGGTCTCCTCCTCTTTCAGGTCGGCAATCTCCTTGGCCAGCTGTTGCAGCTTCTCGGTATCGTTTTCACGCTTGATGGCCTCGCGCTCGATTTCGAGCTGTTTGATACGCCGCGTGATTTCATCGAGGGCCTCGGGCACCGAGTCGACCTCGATACGCAGTTTGGCGGCAGCCTCATCCATCAGGTCGATGGCCTTATCGGGCAAGAACCGGTCGGTGATGTACCGCTCCGACAACTGTACGGCAGCGATGATGGCATCATCTTTAATCCGCACCTTGTGGTGGTTTTCATACCGTTCCTTCAAACCACGCAGAATCGATATACTGCTCATCTCGTCGGGCTCGTCGACCATAACGATCTGGAACCGACGCTCCAGAGCCTTATCCTTCTCGAAGTATTTCTGATACTCGTCGAGGGTAGTGGCACCGATGGCCCTCAGTTCGCCACGGGCCAGGGCAGGTTTCAAGATGTTGGCGGCATCCATGGCACCGTCGCTCTTGCCGGCACCTACCAGGGTGTGAATCTCATCGATGAAGAGGATGATTTCGCCCTCGCTCTGGATTACCTCGTTGACTACCGATTTGAGTCGTTCCTCAAACTCACCTTTGTATTTGGCACCGGCGATAAGGGCACCCATGTCGAGCGAGAAGATCTGTTTGCTCTTCAGGTTCTCGGGCACATCGCCACGTACGATACGGTGAGCCAACCCCTCGGCGATAGCCGTTTTACCGGTACCCGGTTCACCTATCAGGATAGGGTTGTTTTTGGTACGCCGGCTCAAGATCTGCAGCACCCGACGTATCTCGTCGTCACGCCCGATAACCGGGTCGAGTTTGCCGCTGCGGGCACGCTCGGTCAAGTTGATGGCATATTTGCTCAGCGCATTATAGGTATCCTCGGCCGAAGCTTCGGTTACTTTCTTCCCTTTCCGCAGCTCATCGATAGCAGCTCCCAACTCCTTCTCGGTAACGCCGGCATCCTTCAGGAACGACGAAGCCGAACTTTTGGTCAGGAACAGACCCATCAGCATGGCTTCCAGAGCCACAAACTGGTCGCCCAGTTTCTGAGAGTAGTCGATGGCTTTTTGAAGAGCGTCGTTAGCCTCGCGGCTCAAGTAGGGTTCGCCCCCGCTTACCTTTGGCAACGATTCTATCTCACGATCGAGCTGGCTGTTCAGCAAACCGGCGTTGACACCCAGCTTCTGGAAGAGGTACGAAGTAAGGCTTTCGCCCACTTGCAAAATCCCTTTCAGCAGGTGCACCGGCTCGATCGACTGCTCGTTGTGGTCGCGGGCAATCTGCACGGCCTTTTGCACGGCCTCTTGCGATTTGATTGTAAAATTGTCAAAGTTCATATGATGTTCTCCTTTCTAATTTCTTGGTTGTGTTTACGCCCTTGTATAGTCAAAAGAAGTGCCAAACCCAAAAGGATGAAATATTGTCTGAAAATCAGTCGGTTAATATGACAAAATGTCCTCGTTTATCCGTCCGTCCGTGGGGGCGTAGGGTAACGGGGTCATTTGTAGCATGTTCTGTTTCTGACAAAATGTCGTCACTCCACACGCTACAACACGCACGGCCCTCGAAAGTTCGAAGGCAGGCGGGTGATTATGGGGTGGAAACGGGTAAAGGCGGAGTTATTTCCGAGGTTGGACCGAAAGGGAATCGGGGCGGTCGGTAGACGTCGAGTCGGGCAGGGCGAGGGTATCGGTTGCGATGGCGGGAAGCTCCGGCCGCCGGGCGCTCGAATCGTTGGTCGTGGCGGGCAATTCGAGTTTGAATTGGGGGCGCTCCTTGCCCCAGAGCGGAGCCGTAAATTTCGGTTTCGACGGGGCCACGATGGTATCGTTGGCCAGCAGGGTAGAGATGAGCACCGGGTTGGCGATGCGGCTCACCGGGGCATTCCGTTTCTTCTCGAGGTTCTGTTTGATAGAGTCGGTCTCCTGTTTGGTGAGCAGCCGGTTGTCGTCGCCGAAGAGGGTCATCAGCACCATCTTGGTGCGCAGGGCCCGCTTCTTGCGTTTCCATTCGCGATAGAGCTCCACGGGGTCGATAATCCCCACATAAGCTATACTTGCACCGAATGGCATGGTGTTGGGTGCCCCCATTGTGAAGTTGTTGACCGGGCCGGGCCGGTCGTCCGAGAGGGGACGCAGCAGGTTGCGCACCAGAAAATGGTCGACCATGCGGGCAATCGTTTCGTCGTGCAGACTGGCGATGCTGTCCTTCACGGCGTGCAGCAGGATGACGTTGAGCATGAACTCCGAGGGGTTTTCGGGGAAGAGGGTCGAGGGTCTCATCATCTGAATCGAAGCCTTCTCGAGATGGTCGTCCAGCCGACGTTGGATAAAGTGGTCGTTGGGGGTAGAGGTAGGCATCTGCTCGGTGCGGGGCCACGACTGTTCGCCCCCTTTGATTTCCAGCTCCGAGCCGTTGCCCGGTCGCATGGGGGGCGGGGTGGATTGTGCGCACACGGTACCGACGGCCGTCAGAAACAGGCCGCACAACCATAGTCGCATATCTCTTGTCGTTCGTGGTTTCACCATACCATTTGCAAAGATACCCGCAATTTGGTAACCTTTTGGCGATTCTCCCGAAAATTAACCGTTAATAATATTATAAAAATATTTAGAAAAAGTCGGGCCATGACCCCGAAACAGCAGAGCCCCTGATCTCTTCCACATCTATATAAATGCTTGATGCTTCTGGCAAAACACAAATAAATTTGATTTTACCCGCGGCTTGCACTATCTTTGCCCAGGAAAAATCTGAGCCCGGGGCTTCCGGCGGCTGCACCGAGGTGCGGGTCGGGGCAGTGCGGTGTCTCCCCTTATTTTCAAACTTGAACGACAGACGATGGATTTTGAGCTGATACATACCGATGAGCGTAGCAGCGCGCGGGCGGGCGTCATCACGACCGACCACGGTACGATACTGACGCCTATCTTCATGCCCGTGGGCACGGTGGCGTCGGTCAAGGCCGTGCATCAGCGCGAGTTGCGCGACGACATCAAGGCCCAGATTATCCTGGGCAATACCTACCACCTGTACTTGCGGCCGGGCCTCGACATCTTGCACAAGGCCGGCGGACTGCACAAGTTCAACGGGTGGGAGCGCCCGATTCTTACCGACAGCGGGGGCTTTCAGGTATTCTCGCTCTCGGACCGCCGCAAGCTCACCGAAGAGGGGGCTCACTTCCGCTCGCACATCGACGGGTCGAAACACCTCTTCACGCCCGAGAATGTGGTGGACACGCAGCGCATCATCGGGTCGGACATCATGATGGCGCTCGACGAGTGTACGCCGGGCGATGCCGACTACGACTACGCCAAGAAGTCGCTGGCCCTTACCCGCCGCTGGCTCGACCGGGGGTGGAAACACTTCTGCGAGACCGAGGGGCTCTATGGCTATCGGCAGACATTCTTCCCCATTGTGCAGGGGTGCGTCTACCGCGACCTGCGTACCGAGGCGGCCAAGCATGTGGCCGACCTGGGGGCCGACGGCAACGCTATCGGCGGTCTGGCCGTGGGCGAACCTACCGAAAAGATGTACGAGATGATCGAGGTGGTGAACGATATTCTGCCCCAAGACAAGCCCCGCTATCTGATGGGGGTGGGCACGCCGGCCAATATTCTGGAGGGTATCGAGCGCGGGGTCGACATGTTCGACTGCGTGATGCCCACGCGCAACGGCCGCAACGGCATGCTCTTCACCCGCAACGGCATTATGAACATGCGCAACAAGAAGTGGGCCGACGACTTTTCGCCCATCGACCCCGAGGGTACCTCGTTTGTCGATACCTGTTACAGCAAGGCCTATCTGCGCCACCTCTTCATCAGCGAAGAGATTCTGGCCATGCAGATTGCCTCGATACATAACCTGGCATTTTATGTATGGCTCACCCAGGAGGCCCGTCGCCAGATTCTGGCCGGCACATTCAAGCCGTGGAAGGACGAGATGGTGCGCCGGGTGACTACACGGTTGTAAAACGTCGCATGATGAAGGTACTGAAGAAAATAGACATCTATATCATCAAGAAGTTTCTGGGAACGTACTTCTTTGCGATAGCCCTTATTCTGGCTATCACCATCATGTTCGACATCAACGAGAAGCTCGATTCGTTTCTCAAGGCGCCGTTGTCGGCTACGATATTCGACTATTTCTTCAACTTTCTGCCCTATTTTGCCAACCTCTTCAGCCCGCTCTTTACCTTCATTGCCGTCATCTTCTTTACCTCGAAGCTGGCCGACAACTCCGAGATTATCGCCATGCTCTCGAGCGGCATCAGTTTCAAGCGGCTCTTTGTGCCCTATATGATTTCGGCGGCCATCATTGCGGCGCTGAACCTCTATTTGAGCTGTTATGTGATACCGCCGGCCAACGTGACCCGCATCGAGTACATGAATACCTATGTGAAGAACAAACGGGTCGACTATGCCAGCAACATCCAGTTGCAGGTCGAGCCCGGTGTCATCGCCTATATCGCCCGCTACGACAACAGCAACAAGACCGGCTACCGATTTTCGCTCGAGAAGTTCGACGACAAGGTGCTCAAGTCGCGCCTCACGGCCCAGACGGTCAACTACGATTCGGCCTACCACTGGCGGGTCAACAATTACCTGATTCGCAACTTCAACGGCATGCGTGAGGAACTGGTGCGCGGTACTTCGCTCGATACGATTGTGCCCATCGAGCCCTCCGACTTCCTTATCTCGCAGAACGACAGCGAGATGATGACCACCCCCGAGCTGCGCCGCTACATTATCCGCCAGAAGGAGCGGGGGGTTGCCAACATCAAGAATTTCGAAATCGAATATGAACGGCGCTTCGCCATGGCGGCTGCCGCCTTTATCCTCACGGCCATAGGCATGTCGCTCTCGTCGCGCAAGGTGAAGGGGGGCATGGGTATCAACATCGGTATCGGGCTGCTGTTGAGCTTCTCCTACATTCTCTTCTCGACCGTGACCTCGACCTTTGCCGTATCGGGAGCCACTTCGCCCATGCTGGCCATGTGGATACCCAATATCCTCTACACGGTAATCGCGGTCGTGCTGTATAAAAAGGCTCCTAAATAGGAATAATTTCTTATTGTCTGAAAATAAATGCCTTTTTATTTTTTGCTGTGGAAATAATAGCCTACCTTTACCACCCTATTCTTTTATTTAATTTCAAGTACAAATAATGATTCAAGAAGATTTTGAGCAGCATGTGGTAAAACTGCAAGGTGCTCTGTTGGGCTTTGCCAAGAGTCTGACCCACAACGACGACGAGGCAAAAGACCTGTTGCAGGAGACGGCTCTGAAAGCCCTGGTAAACAAAGAACTTTATCACGATACGGGGAGTTTCAAGAGCTGGCTGTGCACCATCATGTTCAATCTCTTCCTGAATTGCCGCCGTCTTTCTTCCCGCCAGCAGGCCATGATAGCCGATTTCCAACTGGACGCTGCCGACGACATGGAGGAGGCAATCAATGCCGAATGTGCCATATCGGCCACCGATATTCAGCAGATCATGAATCTGTTGCCGGCCAAGTGCCGCACGCTCTTCTCCCTCTATCTGCAAGGATACCGTTACGACGAGATAGCCCAACGCCTGAATATGCCGGTGGGTACGGTGAAGGTCCAGATATTCCGCATCAAGAACCGGTTGAGAGCCTGCAAAAAGCAGATTTTGTGACAGGCAGGTCCCGCGCTTTCGCCCGTAAGGCCCGACGGTATTTCCTCTCCTCTCGCCCATACGCACCGGTAAAAAAGATAGACCCGCACCTCTTCGCAGAGATACGGGCCTTTTTCGTTTATTTAAATCAGGAAGTTAATACGTCGTATGTCGTTCGTTACATGCCCGTGCCGCTGCCCGAGCCTCCCATGCCGCTGGCTGCGCCGCTACCGGCACCGCTGCCGCTGCTCTTGAGGTCGTCGTTGTTGATACTGCGGCGGGCCTTCTTCACGGCACTCTTCATCTGGCCGAACGAGTAGGTTATACCCAGCCGTACATACTGGCAGGGGTTGTAGTTGTAGCTGTCGATGCGGTAGTCGTCGTTCTTGATGTGCATGACAAACTTGCGCTCTTTCGAGAAGGGGTCGCTGGCCGAGAGGTTCACCTGCAACCGCTTGTTGAAGAACGACTGGCTCACGCTGAAGCCGCAGAAGGCAAAGGGAGCCGTGGTTCCCACCAGCATGCGGAATCCCGAATAGTAACCCACGTTGGCACTGATGGCACCGTCTTTCCAGGCATTCCAGCGGGCACCCAGAAAACCGTTGTAGTCCCACCCCTTGTTGGAGTAACCGGCCCGGGCCGAGCTGTAGTCGCTGTATCCGCCCGAGAGGTTGGTGTAGAGGTTGAGCGTGGGCAGCACGTTGCCCGAGAAGAATACGTTCAGCTTGCCCTCGCGCACCCGGCCTATGTTGTCGTAGGTGACGTTGGCGATACCGTTCTCGTCCATGAAGATGGTCTGCTCGATACCGTTGTTCTGCACGCGGCCGTTCAGCTCGGCGGCCAGGCTCATGCCCGTGGCGGTAAAGAGGGTATATCCCAGCGAGAAGGTGTGCGAAATCTCGGAGTCGAGGTTGGGGTTACCATAGGTCACCTGCATGGGGGTAGAGGTATCCTTGAAGGGGTTGAGTTGCCAGATGCCCGGACGGCTGAGCCGCTGCGTGTAGGAGAGCTTGACGGTCTGCATCTCGCGCGGTTGCCACGAGAGGGTCACATAGGGTACCACGTTGAAGAAGTCGTTGTCGAAGCGGGTCTCTTGTGTACCTCCCTCGGCGTTGTGGTTGGTGGTGCGGCCGTCGTTCCAGGTCGATTCGAGCCGGGCACCCACCTTGCCGCTCCACTTCTTGATCTTCAACACATAGCCGGCATAGAGGCCCAGAATGTGCTGCGTGTAGTCGAGGTCGTTGACCGGCAGCAGCACGTCGCTCCAGGTGTCGGTAGGCTCGTCCCACAGGCTTTGGGTGCGGTTGCCGTCGCTCACGTTGCAGCGCATGATGTACTTGGCGCCGGCTTCGATCTGGTGCATCTCGGTGAGGGGGTCGAAGTAGTCGATCTGTACGGTCTGTTCGGTACCGTGAGCCTTGTTCTTGCTGCGTTCGATGTAGCTGTTCCAGTTGATGAGGCCGTTGCTCTCGGTGGTATAGTCCGAGTTGTTGGGGTTGTATTCAAACTGGTACGAAGCCGTGAGGGTGCGGTCTTTCTTGGCGAACGAGCGCTGGTAGTCGAGCGTACCCGACACCGAACCGTAGTCGCTGCTCGAGCGGGTGAGCGACTGGTATTGGCTGCTGATGTCGTTGGCCCGGTTGTAGTAGGTGTAGTCGAGGTTGGAGTTGGACTTGTTGTTGCCCAGCCAGCCGAAGGCCGAGAAGCTGATGAGGTTGAGGGTGTCGATTTCGTAGCTGGCCTCGATCGAGAGGTTGTGGCCGAGCCCTTCGAATCGCGACTTGCCGTAACCGGCCGAGTGGTTGAACTCGTCGCTGCCGTAGGTCTCGGAGAAGGCTTTCGAGCGGCCTCCGTGGCCGTTGGTGTAGCGGCTGCCCGAGTAGCGGCCCGAGAAGGCAAACTTGCCAATTTGCGAGGAGAGGTAGACGTTGCCGCCGAATCCGCCGCGGTTGTCGGCATTGGCCCCCACGCTGCCCACTATGCCGTTGGAGTCGCGTCGCGACACGGTGACGATGTTGATGATACCGCCCACGCCCTCGGCCTCGTATTTCGACGAGGGGTTGGTGATGACTTCGATATTCTTGATCGAGCTGGCCGGCATGCTCTTGAGTACCTCCTTGAGGTTGTCGCCCGACATGATGGCCGAGCTCTTGCCGTTGAGCAGCACCTTGTAGTTGCTCTGTCCGTTGAGCCGGATGTTCTCCTCGGCATCGACGGTAATCATGGGCACCTTGCGCAGCATGTCGAGGGCGTTGTTGCTCGTGGCCTCGGGGTCGGCCTCCATGTCGTAGGTTATCTTGTCGATGTCGCTCTTGATGAGGGGGCGTTGGGCCACGACGGTTACCTCAGAGAGTTCGGTCCCTTCGGTGAGGGTGAGGTTGCCCAGGGCCTTGGTGCGTTCGCCCGGTTCGATGGCTACCTCTACGCGGTTGGTCGCATAGCCTACCGACGAGATGGCCAGCGTATAACGGTTGCCGGCGGCAGCCGTGGCGGTGAAGCTTCCGTTCACGTCGGAGGCCACGCGGGATAATACCTTGCCGTCGCTGTTTTCTACCCCTACGGTCACGAAGGGGATGGCCTCGCCACTGATCGAGTCGGTCACGGTGCCGCTTATTTTGCAATCGGCCGCAGCGGCGTGGGCCATAGTGAATGCCGAGAGTAGCATTCCCAGCAGAATACCCAGTTTGAAAACTCGTTTCATCTGTTTTAGTCAATTAAAATGTGTGATGAATAGATCGGTCTGTTCTTATTTTTTCTCTTTTTTATCCTTGTCGTCGGAGGTGTATTTCATACCGATGCCGAAACTCACGGCGTCGATACTGTCGTTGTCGATCGACTTCGATAGGTTGAACTCCATGAGGTCGATAGTGCCGGTCACACCAATGTTGTTGCCCTCGATCGACAGGGTGTTGAGCGCCTTGGGAAGGAAGGCGGTGCCTATGTTGTTTTTCGAGAGGCTCAACGAACATTTGTCGTTAAGGTATGCAAATAGTGTGCCGATATTGCATTGCTGGCAGGCAGTCCCACTGTGGCCTATGCTGTCCTGCACGACGAGCATGCCCACGTTCGATTCCCGCACGACCACGTCGCCTTGCGATTGAACGATGAGTTTATCGAAGTTGCTCTCCGAGAAATGGAGCGTGACGTTGGGGTTGTGGTTCTCGACGATGAGTTGGGTATTATGGTCGTAGTCGAGAGTCTGTTTGCCGAACCACGACTGGGGTATCGAGTCGTTTGAGTCGTCGGCCGACGGCTGCTCCAGCCACTGGTCGGTGAGGTGCAGGGTGTCGCCCGTGTAGTTTTCGCCGTTGGCAAAGACGATACCCTTCCGGGAATCTTTCTTGTCGCGGGTCGAGATGAAGATGCAGATGCAGGAGTATACCGAGTCATTGTCGGTATCGTCGATAACGAGGTACCGCACGGGGGCGTTGGCATTTTCATTATAATCCAGCAACTCTTTCAGATTCTTCAATTTCGTTTCGGGCGAGAGGTTGCTGATGACTTTGATGGCGATGATGGGGGCGAATATCATCACGGCCAGAACAATTAACAGGACTATGGTCGAGCGTTTCATGATGCTTGGTTTGAGGGGTTTGACGTGAGGTTTTCGATAAATTCCCGGTACATGGAGTCAATCTCGTCCATGGGGATGTGCAGGGTATAGAGCTGCATGAAGAAGCGTGGCAGTTCGGTCTTGAGGAATTCGTTTCGCCGGTATTCCGTGATTTTGTGTTTGGCGTCGGGCGAGACGAAGAAGCCGATTCCCCGCTTGTTGAAGATGATACCCTGGGTCTGCAAAAATTCATAGGAACGCATCACCGTGTTGGCGTTTACCTCCACGAGGGCCGCGTATTCGCGCACCGAGGGTATGCGGGCCCCAATGGCATAGTGGCCCAGCAGTATCTCGTCGCTGATGCGTTCGGCGATTTGCAGGTAGATGGTTTGGTTCTCTTTGAATTGCATACTTATCGTTTGGTTTCGTTTATTTCGAGTTCTTTCATGCGCATGTATCCGATGTATCCGAACAGCAGATATTCTACGGCGCTGATGCCGTTGAGTATCCACACGAAGTCGTTGTTGTTGAAGCTGTCGAAGTAGTTGCCTACGACCAGGTAGGTGAACATCGACTCCAGCTCTTCCTTACCCAGCAGGGTGGTGTAGAAGATGATGACGATGATGCCCAGCAGGAAGCAGGCGGCAATGGTCTTGAGAAAACTGTTTTTCTGCCACAGCGTAGCTCCCAGCGTGAAGGTAACGATAATATTGATCGTGTAGTTCACCAGGAACGAGGTGCTGTACATGTTGTTGTTCCAGAAGGTGAGCAAGCCTTGCAGCGGTGTGCCCGGGTTGAAGGCTTCGCCGCGTATCATCGACGAGGCTGTCTCCGAGACATACTGGGCCACCAGGATGGCTGCGAAGAAGAGAATGGGGTAGAGCACGATGGTCCACAGCAGGTGGGCGATATACTTCTCGGCGGTCGAGGCGGGAACCACCAGGTAGAGCACCCGTTTGGAGCGGCGGCCTATCTGATCGGCCAGGCTCGAAGCACTCTTGGCGATATAGACAAAGAAGCCGAGCCAGATAATTATCTGTATGCCTGTCGAAGCGATGGAGGGAATCAGTCCCTCTTCGTCGGTCGAGTGGAAGAGGAACATCAAGAGGGTGTAGATGCCTGCCAGCGAAAAGAACTGGAGCAACAGTCCCCGTTTCCACTCGTGTATCTGCTTGGAGCAGTAGCGTCCGAAGCGTTTCAGACTGAAGAAGTTGGAGGCCGTCGGGCGTGAGGCTACCGAGGCGGCTGCCTCTTGGGCGTTGGGGGTTATGTCATATTCGTTCATGGTCGTCTTATTTTACAGGGTTGGCAAATATACGTTCGATTTCCGCCGGTTTTTCGATGGCGTAGTTGAAGAGCATCTCGATGTCGAGCGGCGTCTCTTCGCCCGTGGGGTTGGGCAGGATGGCGCTGTATCCGGCAATGGTCGAGACCGAGTAGAGAGCCCCTTCGATGTCGGCCTCGCCGGCTCCCTTGATAAATCGCAGGTGCGAGGTGATGTCGGCCGTGTCGCTGTCGAGCAGCAGGCGGCCGCCCTCGAGAATGTCGATGCGGTCGATCATGTTTTCGAGGTCGCGCACCTGGTGGGTCGAGATGACGATGCTCTTCTGCTCGTTCATGCCCGAAGCGATGACCTTGCGGAACTGGCTCTTCGAGGGGATGTCCATGCCGTTGGTAGGCTCGTCCATGAGCAGCAGCGGGGTGTTGGTGGCCAGGGCAAAGCTCACCAGGTATTTCTTTTTCTGTCCCATCGAGGTCTTGGACAGGTTCTTGACATTCTCCAGTTCGAAGTCGGCCAGATACCGGTCGAACTGCTCGCGGTCGAAGCGGGGATAGAAGACGCTGTTGCGGCGTACGTAGGCATCGACCGAGATAGGGGGAAGGTCGAACTCCTCGGGTACGAGGAAAATCTTCTCGAGCGTTTCGGGGCGGCGGTGGCGCACCTCCACACCGTCGAGCGTGATGCGTCCCTTGTGGGGAAACATCAGGCCGCACATCATATAGAGCAGGGTCGATTTACCGATTCCGTTTTTACCCAGCAGCCCGTAAACCGAACCCGGTTGTATCGTCAGGCTTATGCCGTTGAAGATGGGGGCCTTCTTTTTGTGATAACTAAATTCAAGATTCTCAATCTGTAACATAGTATTTCGGGATAAAATTGTTTTACTGTTTTGGTGTATTAGTTTAATAGTACACTGCAAATGTAGATAAACTTTTTGAATCTGCAACAAAAAAACTTATTTTTTTTCTGTCGATTTGCAAAAGCCGTTAATGATTTGTACTTTTACCCAATCAAATAACCCCAAAAACATAGAAAAAATGAGCCAAAACGAAGATATATTTGCCTACGACGAAGACAAGGCTGTAGAGTATATAAAGAATGTATTGCCCCAGGAACTGAAAGAGAAGTATAGCTACGACGATATTGTCTACATTACCGATGTCGTGTACGACTATTACGAACAGAAGGGGCTCTTCAACGAGGATGCCGGCGACGAGGTGGAACTCGACGAAGACGACATCATCGACTTTGCCCGCAAGTGTGCCCACAAGGACGGCGTGAAAATCGACGACGAGGATATGCCTTTCCTGGTACGGGGTGAATTGGATTACGAAGAGTCGCTGGGTGTTTTCTGAGGAGGCGAGTGATGAACAGGAAAACAGGATTTATCATATTGCTGGGTGTAGCCGCGTTGCTCCCCGTCGAGGCGGCCTCGCAGAATGTCTTTCAGAAGGCGGCCAACACGGTGTCGTCGTGGTTCTCGTCGGACAAGTCGAAAGGCGAAGTGGCCCCGACCGAGCATATCGACCTCACGCAGTTGACCCTCGACGAGAATATCTCGATACCCGAGCTCGACAAGGAGGCCCGCAAGATACGCACCGCCCAGTCGCGTGAGATGCGCCGCTTGCAGAAGGCCCGTCTCACCGACCTGAAGCTGGTGCGCAACTACGAGGTAATCAAGGCTACCATAGCCGCTTCGAACCTCTTCCTGCCCAACGATACGGTGCTGAGCGAGAAGGCCGACATTTTTCTGCGTCCCTTCCTGGCCGACCTGCGCATACCCGATTACTACCATGTGATGCTGGTCATGCACAGCGACGATACCGGCTCGGAGGCTTACAGCCTCGACCTGACCCGCTCCCGGGTACAGGCCGTGCGCGACTGGTTTGCCCGCAACGGGGGCAATACCGACTTTGTGGTGACGTATGAGGCCGGTGCCTTTTCGCCTATCGCTTCGAATCGTACCATGGAGGGGCGGGCCAAGAACCGGCGGCTCGAAATCTATCTGATACCGGGCGAGAAGATGATCGATATGGCTCGCCGCGGTCAGCTCGACAAGCGGTAACCTTTCGGTTGTAAAACAAGTTCTCGGTCGGGGCAATTCCATTTGGAACTCTGGGTTTCATTTGTTTTTGCTCTCATCTTTCTTGTATCTTCGGATAAGACAGGATACGGTTCGGGATAGTCAAAAACTGAAAAACTCCGTTTTTCTTTTGACTCTCCGCTCACCTTTCACTATCTTTGCACACTGCAAAATAGAATGTGGCCGGGCATGGTCAAACAGTGGAAACGGCTGTTTCCGCTTGACTCTGTACCCGACTTTCGCTATTGGGGCAAATCCTTTGCTTGGGGCAGGGGAGAAGTTTTTTCGTGTCAATAAACAAACAGCATAAAATAATGGCAAAAGAGTTGAAAGAATTGACCAAGCGTGCCGATAACTATTCGCAATGGTACAACGACTTGGTGGTAAAGGCCGACTTGGCAGAACAGTCGGCCGTGCGGGGCTGTATGGTAATCAAGCCCTATGGATATGCAATTTGGGAGAAGATGCAACGCCAGCTCGACGACATGTTCAAGGCGACGGGCCACGTGAATGCCTACTTCCCGTTGTTGATTCCGAAATCGTTCCTGAGCCGCGAGGCCGAGCACGTAGAGGGCTTTGCCAAAGAGTGCGCCGTAGTGACTCACTACCGCTTGAAAACCAACCCCGACGGCACGGGCGTAGTGGTAGACCCCGCCGCCAAACTCGAGGAGGAGCTCATCATCCGTCCTACCTCCGAGACCATTATCTGGAACACCTATAAAAACTGGATTCACTCCTATCGCGACCTGCCCATCCTGTGCAACCAGTGGGCCAACGTGTTCCGCTGGGAGATGCGTACCCGCCTCTTCCTGCGTACGGCCGAGTTTTTGTGGCAAGAGGGGCACACCGCCCACGCTACCCGCGAGGAGGCCGAGGCCGAGGCTCGTCGCATGCTCGAGGTTTATGCCGACTTTGCCGAGAACTTCATGGCCGTGCCGGTAATCAAGGGTGTGAAATCGGCCAACGAGCGTTTTGCCGGTGCCCTCAATACCTATACCATCGAGGCCATGATGCAGGACGGCAAGGCCCTGCAGTCGGGTACGTCGCACTTCCTGGGGCAGAACTTCGCCAAGGCATTCGACGTGCAGTTCATCAACAAGAACAACGAGCTCGAATATGTGTGGGCTACCTCGTGGGGCGTATCTACCCGTCTGATGGGTGCCCTCATCATGACCCACAGCGACGACAACGGTCTGGTGTTGCCGCCGAAACTGGCTCCCATCCAGGTGGTGATTATCCCCATCTACAAGAATGCCGAGCAACTGCACGCCATCGACGTGAAGGCCGACGAAATCGCCGGCAAGTTGCGCGCCATGGGTATCTCGGTCAAATACGACAACGCCGACAATAAACGCCCGGGCTTCAAGTTTGCCGACTATGAGCTGAAGGGTGTGCCCGTGCGTCTGGTCATGGGAGCCCGCGACCTCGAGAACGGCACCGTAGAGGTGATGCGCCGCGATACGCTCGAGAAAGAGACGTTGCCCGTCGACAACATCGAGCAGGTTGTAAAAGGTCTGCTCGACGAGATACAGGCCAATATCTTCCAGAAGGCTCTCAAGTTCCGTCAGGAGCACACCATTACGGTCGACAGCTACGACGAGTTCAAAGAGAAGATCGAGGAGGGCGGCTTTATCCTGGCTCACTGGGACGGCACGACCGAGACCGAGGAGCGCATCAAGGAGGAGACCAAGGCGACGATTCGCTGTATCCCGTTCGATGGCGATACCACGCCGGGCGTCTGCATGGTTACCGGCAAGCCGTCGGCTCGCCGCGTGCTCTTTGCCCGCTCGTACTAATCGAGACGAATACAAGTTCAACCATACTGCACAGGGCGGTTCCGACAGCGGGGCCGCCCTTGTTGTTTGCGTTTGCAGGGAAACAGGGGGGGAGGATGTGACCGCAGACTCTCTCTCTGCGCGGCCGATACGGGAGACTCCGTTGCGTGAGGGGCAGGGGTTAGGGGGTGACAGACGAGCTAGGGGTGGGGTAGTTCCCGTCGGATTGCCGGGCGTCCCGAGCCTGCTCTTTGGGACCGAAGGCCCGGTTCCATTCGATGATTACTCCCTCGCGGCTGAAGTGGAGGGTAAGTACCCCGTTGTCGCCTATCATGGCCTTTACCCCCTCTTTGAGCGGTTTGTGTTCGGCATCGAACCAGGTGACGTCGAAGAGGTTGGCGAGTCCTGTCGGTCGCAGTACCGCCTTCACCATGCCCGCTTGCCATTGGTCGTTGAATCGCTGGGCCCCGCTCTCGTAGACGAGCAGGTAGTTGGTCCCGTTAGCCACCAGGGCCAACCGGTAGTTGCCGCCCAGTCGGGTGTTGAGGCTCGACGAGGAGGCTTGCAGGAATTCATAGACCCCTTCGGTGGGGTCGGTGCTGTGGCGCAGGTACTCGTTCAGGGCTTCGGGTTCCCAGACGACCTGTCGTTCGGGATATTCGCACGGTGTAACCTTCCACGACTTCAGCTCAACACAGGCTCCGCGCCCCACGTAGATACCCGCCCGGTCGCCAAAGAGGCGGTCGTCGCGGCAAAAGCCGATGCGACATTCGCGCTCGTCGCCCAGCAAGATTTCGTATCCGCCCTGGGTAGGGACAATGTGCAGCCGGTTGTAGTCGGTCTCGGGGCGGATGGCCGATGAGGCGATTCGCTGCCAATGGGAGTGAACCAAGGTGTCGCCATCGGCTACGGTCAGGATGGTAAATTGCAGTTCGGGCAGCTGGTAGCCGTAGAAGTCGTCGTTTCCGGCCCGCATCAGTACGGCGTGGTAGTTTTGGTTATCGCGGTATCCCCATACCACGCCCCACACCGGTCTCTTCACCGAACCAGCCCGCCGGCTCTTCCCGGAGTCGTCGACCCGATAGACTGCATACTTTCTGCCCGTTCGGTTGTGGCGATTGGCCAGCTCGACCGTGATGGACGGACGCATTCCTTCGCCCGGAACAATGCCGGTAGATACTACGTTCACCACATCGCCGTCGGCATTGCGGTTACAATCCGATAAAACATCTTTTTGAATTACAGCCCGGCGCAGCGGCTCCTCACCCGTGTACCACGATTGGGCCACGCACGAACCGGCACAAAGCATGGTAACCAGAATAGTAAGGAGGAGATGTACATTCATGGTTTTGCTGTTTGGGGCAACCTGTTTTGCTTGTCAAGGTCACCACTTCAAAGATAAATCAAACCGGGCGAAGAACAAAGGAAAAAGAAGGTTTTTCGTTATCGGTTTGTGTCGTAGCACTCTGCAATCGCTGCATGGAGAAAAAGGTTGCTTATACCTGAGGCTTGGAGAATTGTGTCCGATGAGTATATTTCGAGGAGAAAGATAGCCCGATTGTCAGGTATATTTTTTATATTTGCGTATAAAACGAAACGAAAGCGAAAAGCAACGAAACACACATTATTAAATCTGATTAAAGCGCTAGAGAAATGTTGAAAAAAATGCTGGGAAAAGTCGTCGACTTTTATCGGGCCTTGCCCCCGGCCGAGAGGCCGGCATCGCTTACCGATGAAGAGGCTGCCAAGTTGACGAAGAAATTGAGATTGCAAAGTTTTTTTGCGGGAACCCTGGGGTATAGTTTGTATTATGTATGTCGCACCGGGCTGAATGTGGTGAAGACTCCTATTGTCGAGAGCGGAATGCTCAACGACCAACAGCTGGGCATCGTGGGCTCGGCGTTGCTGTTTGCCTATGCCATCGGTAAGTTTGTGAACAGTTTCATGGCCGACCACTCCAACATCAAGCGGTTTATGGCTACGGGGCTCATTGTCTCGTCCATAGCCAACCTCATCGTGGGGGTGTTGGGCTTGGCCAAAGGTATCATCGGACTTTCGTCGATGGCCTTCTTTGTCTGCTTTTTCATCATGTGGGCCCTCAACGGTTGGTCTCAGTCGATGGGTGCCGGCCCTGCCATCATAGCCCTGTCGCGCTGGTTTTCGCCCAAGGAGCGGGGAACCTACTACGGGTTCTTCAGTGCAAGCCACAATCTGGGCGAGTTTTTCTCCTTCATCTTCGTCGGGTCGGTCGTCGGTTGGCTGGGCTGGCAGGCCGGGTTCATGGGCTCGTTCATAGCCGGGGCGATAGGGGTGCTTATCATCATCTTCTTCCTGCACGACAGCCCCGAGAGCAAGGGGTTGCCCCATGTGGGCAATCCGCCCAAGGAGTCGACCGACAAGGCGCAGAAAGGTGTTCTGCGCAATCCCTACGTGTGGATTCTGGCTCTGGCCAGTGCCTTCATGTATGTGAGCCGCTATGCGGTGAACAGTTGGGGCGTGCGTTTTCTCGAGATGGAGAAGGGCTATTCGCTCGAACTGGCCACGACGGTTATCGGCATCAATGCCCTGCTGGGTATCTTCGGCACGGTGCTTTCGGGGTGGTTCTCCGACAAGTTTTTCAAGGGCAAGCGCAACATGCCGGCCTTTATCTTCGGGGTGCTCAACACCATAGGGCTCTCCCTCTTCCTGCTGGGCGGCGACAGTCTGGTGCTGAATGTCATCAGCATGGTGCTCTTCGGGGTGGCTATCGGGGTGCTCATCTGCTTCCTGGGCGGACTGATGGCGGTCGACATCGTTCCTCGCAACGCTACGGGGGCAGCCTTGGGTGTAGTGGGCATGGCCAGCTACATAGCCGCCGGTCTGCAGGATGTCATTTCGGGTACGCTCATCGAGAACTTCAAAACGGTATCGGGCGATGTGGTCACTTACGATTTCCTGCCCGTATCGATTTTCTGGATAGGAGCTTCCATCCTCTCGTTTGTGCTGGCACTCTTTGTGTGGAATGTCAAGCCGGCCGAGTGATGGCATAAGGATCATTGAACGCATGAAAAGCCGACGTCTTCGAGAAGAGGACGCCGGCCTTTTCGTATGGGTTTGTAGCGAGACCGTTTACGGTTGAGGCGGGGTAGAGCCTTTCGTTCCGGCATTCGGGTCGGTTGTCGGTGCGGTCGGTTTCGAATGAGGTTGTGATGCCGGAGTCGGTTGGGCTGAAGCGGTAGCCCCTCGACCGGATGCCGACGGAGTAGCCCCTGTGGGTTGCGAGTTTTGGGGGTGAGTTGTGGTCGGGGCAGCGGTCTCCTCCCAGTGGAAGGGTTCGAACTGGCTCTCCTTGTTGGTCCAGCTGGGTTTACGCGACGCGTAGATGATGAAGGGGGCAATCACCACGACGAGGGTACCGATAATGAGCACCGAGAACCACACGGCGTTGCTGCCTACCGAAATCTGGCTGGGGGGTATGAAGCTGAGCACGAAGGCCAGCAGGGAGCCCAGGAATCCCAGGCCGCCGATGAACCACATCATGCCGTTGCCTTTGCTGCCGATGCGGAACGGGCGGTTGCTCTTCTTCATGTTGTACCGCAGGTAGATGGCAGCCGAGAACATGAGCATGTACATGATGAGGTAGAGCACCACCGTGAGTTGCGACATGATTTGGTAGAAACTCTGTACCGAAGGCATCACGACGAAGAGCAGACTCAGCAGCGTGACGGCGGCACCTTGCAGGTAGAGGATGTTTTTCTGTACGCCTATCTTGTTGGTCTTCTGGAAGAAAGGGGGCAGATACCCGGCGCGGCCCACGGCAAAGATACCTTTCGAAGGGCCGGCCACCCAGGTGAGCACACCGGCCAGCACACCGAAGGCGAGTGCGATGGCAATGACCGGCGAGAGCCACGAGGCCTTGATGAAGTTGAAATAGTTGTCGAATCCGACCAGCAGACTCTGGGTGAGGTTGATGTCTTTTTGCGGGATGATGATACCCAGTGCAAAGGTACCCAGCACAAAGATGAGCACTGTGATGGCCGAGCCGATGAATACCGCCTTGGGGTAGTTTTTCGAGGGGTTGTTGATGTCTTTCACGTGGATACCGCCCATCTCCATACCGGCATAGAAGAGGAAGATGCTGGCGGCCAGCACCAGGTTGTCGAAGTTGGAGAAGTCGGGCAGGAAGCTCCCCGAGAAGTCCATCTGCGACTTGCCGCCCATGGCCAGATAGACGATGGCCAGAACCACCAGCAGCCCGGCCGGAATGATGGTACCCACCAGACCGCCCACCTTGGCCACCTTGCCTACCCAGTCGAGCCCCTTCAGCGAGATGAAGGTGGCCAGCCAGTAGATGAACAGCACCACCGCCAGGGTGTAGAAACGGTTCGAGGCCAGCAGCATGTCGCCCGTGTGGTCCATGCCGATGAAGGCGATGGCCACGGCGCCGAAGGTCAGTACCGTAGGATACCAGATAGTACTCTCGATCCATTGCAGCCAGATGGCCAGGAAGCCGGCCTTCTTGCCGAAGGCTTCGCCCACCCAGCGGAACACACCGCCCTGCTTGTCCTGGAACATGGCGGCCAGTTCGGCGGCTACCAGAGCCGTGGGAATGAGGAATACCAGTGCGGCAAATAGATAATAGAAGGCCGAGCTTACGCCATATTCGGCCTCGGCCGGCAGTCCGCGCAGCGAGACGACCGCCGTTACATTCATGATAGCGAGCGTAAATACGCCCAGTTTGACAGATTTACCGATGTTTGCCATATACGTTTTGAATTAAGTTTGTCGTGGTGGAGCAGCCACATTCATGCAGATAAACAAACATCGGGCGGTTGTTGTTTTACCGGCATGAAATTATAAAGAAAGAAAAAATGGAAAAACAAACTTCTCCGTCGGGGTGGCGACGGTACGAATCGAAAGTCTACGGCGCCCTGCACATCGCTATTCTGGTGCTGTCGGTGTTTCTCATCATTACCATTTCGGTCGATACGTTTCGCAACCTCTCGTTCCTCAATCAAGGCAGCTACATGACCGTGCAGCTGTGGGTGTGCACCTTCTTCATGTTCGACTTCCTGCTCGAGCTGGTACTCTCGCCTCACAAGTGGCGCTATCTGAAGAGCCACTTTGTCTTCTTCCTGGTATCGATTCCCTATCTCAACATCATCACCTTCATGCACGTCGACTTCTCGCCTCAGGCCGGCTACTTCCTGCGGTTCATCCCGCTGGTGCGTAGCGGCTATGCGCTGGCCATCGTGGTGGGGTGGTTCACACGCAACCGGGCGTCGAGCCTGCTGGTGTCGTACCTCACCATGCTGTTGGCCACGGTCTACTTCTCGAGCCTGCTCTTCTTTGTCATCGAGCACGATGTCAATCCGCTGGTCGTGCACTATACCGACGCTCTTTGGTGGGCCTTTATGGATGTGACTACCGTAGGGTCGAATATCTATGCGGTCACGGCTACCGGCAAGATTCTGTCGGTCGTGCTGGCGGCTCTGGGCATGATGATGTTTCCCATCTTCACCGTCTATGTGACCAACTGGGCCCAGCAGGCGACCCGGCGCAAGGGCGATGCGTAATCCTTTGGCCTTCCTACAAGACAAGAGAGCCGGGTGCCATCGCACCCGGCTCTCTTGTCTTGTAGGAAGGCGATTGCCGGTCAGGCCGAGACAATCACCGAGTCGCCGCTGAATACCGAAAGGCCCAGCTTGTTCATGATGTAGCGAATGGCCAGTTGGGCCTTGACCGAGTTGCCGGCCTCGTCGATAGGCGGGGCAAAGGCCGAGATGCCCATCACGCCCGGCAGTACGCCCAGGATGCCGCCGCCCACGCCCGACTTGGCCGGCAACCCCGACGTGTAGAGCCAGTCGCCCGTGTGCTCGTAGAAACCTACGGTCGAGATGAGCGAGGTAATCTTGGAGGCCAGTGAAGCCTCGAACACCTGTTGGCTCGTCTTGGGGTTGACCCCTTTGTTGGCGATGGTGGCTCCGCAGATGGCCAGCTGTTGGGCGGTGATGCCCAGCGAGCATTGGCGGGTGTAGAGGTCG
Source organism: Barnesiella sp. An22 (assembly GCF_963931395.1). Taxonomy (NCBI): domain Bacteria; kingdom Pseudomonadati; phylum Bacteroidota; class Bacteroidia; order Bacteroidales; family Barnesiellaceae; genus Barnesiella; species Barnesiella sp. An22. The sequence goes on along the minus strand of NZ_OZ007014.1, from coordinate 2,772,647 downwards.
AGCGACAGGTCGGGGTCGTCGTAGATGCGACTGTAGTTTTTCAACAGCCAGGCGATGGAGCGGTTGTTGAAGTTGGTGTCCGACTCCGACTTGTAGAGCTCGTCGATCAGGACGGGAGCACTGCCCGAGAGTTGAGTGATGTTCTCGACGATGGCCTCCCACTTGGCCTGGGCGTTGCCGGTCGGCTGCACCATGCTGCACGCCGATATGGCACCGGCGTTGACCAGCGGGGTAGAGGGGTGGTCGTTCTCGAGCAGGATGGCCACAATCGAGTTGAAGGGCAACCCTGTGGCATCGGCCCCGATCATCGAGAGCAGTTTGTCGGCCCCGTACTGGCGCAGCACCAGAATGGCGGTGTGTACCTTCGAGACCGATTCGATGCCGAACCGGTACTGGGTGTCGCCCACCTCGATGAGGTGCCCGTTGGTGAGGCACACGCTTATGCCGAACAGCTGGCTGTCGATGCCGGCCAGATAGGGAATGTAGTCGGCATTCTTGCCGTCGTGGTTGTTGCGGTAGAGGTTGTGGGCCTCGTGCAGGGTTTGCTCGATTTGAGCTATCGAAATAACCTTTTTCATAACCGTTACTTTTTGGATTTGCGGCGATAGCCCGTGTGGGTGAACATGGTGCTTTCGATCTCGATATTTTTCTCCTGGGCGATGCGGGTGGGGGTAGGATACTCGAGTTTCTCGAGGTCGGCCACGGCGTCGCAGATGTCTTTGAGCAACATGTCGGCCATGTCGCGGCTGAAGCCCTGGCGCACGACGATACGCATGACCACGTAGCTCTCTACGCTCTTGGGCAGCGAGTAGGCGGGTACCATCCAGCCGCTTTGGCGCAGACGGTCTTGCAGGTCATACAGGGTCCACTTGGCATTCTTGGCATAGTCGGGGTGCATGTACCAGATGAAGAGCGGGTTCTCTACCCGGTCGCTGTAATTGACAAAGGGTTTCATCTTGCCGATTTCGTCGTGCAGGTATTGGGTAATCTGAATGCTGTTGTACTGGATGGCCTTGTAGCCCTGGAATCCCAACCGGATGAACTGGTAGTACTGGCCCAGAATCTGTGCGGCGGGACGCGAGAAGTTGAGCCCCACTTGCGTGATGTCGGCACCCAGGTAGTTGACGCTGAACGACATGTCGTCGGGCAGATACTTCTTGTCGCGCCATACGACCCAACCCAGACCGGGATAGACCAGGCCGAACTTGTGGCCCGAGGTGCTGATGGAGAGTACCCACTTCAGGCGGAAGTCCCACTTCTTGTGCGGTTCGAGGAAGGGCAGGATGAATCCGCCCGAGGCGGCGTCGACGTGTATGGGGATGTCGTAGCCGGTCTTTTTGTTATAGGCGTCGAGCAGGTGGTCGAGTCGCTCCACGTCGTCGTTCAGGCCCGTCCAGGTAACTCCCTCGATGGGCACGATGCAGATGGTATTCTCGTCGCACATCTTGAGGGCCTCTTCCGGGTCGAGGGTAGGCTTGTCGAGCGTGAGCGGAACCTCGCGCATCTCGATTTGCCACAGTTGGGCAAACTTCTCCCACACAATCTGGTAGGCCGATGAGATGACAAAGTTGGGCTTGTCGGTGGGTTTGCCCTGGGCCTGACGTTTCTTGCGCCAGCGCAACCAGGCGGCCACACCGCCCAGCATACAAGCCTCGGACGAACCTATGGCCACGGCGCCGCTTTTCCATTTGGCCTCCTCGGGCGAGTTCCACAGGTTGGCCATGATGTTGATGCACTTGGCGTTCATCACGGCAATGCGGGGATACTCCGTCTCGTCGATGTAGTTGATGTTGATGGCCTCGTTCATCAGCTTGGTGGCATACTTGTCCATGTAGGTGGTGACGAAGGTGGCCAGGTTGAGGCGGGGTTGAGTCTGGGCAAAGGTCTCGTCCTTGACCATCTGGTAGGCGATTTCGGGGGTGGTAGGTGCATCGGGTATGCGCTCTACGGGCGAGGGTTTCAACATTTCGTCGGACCCGAAGATGCTTGTTTTGGCATCTCCTTCTCTTAAACTAAAATCTCTCATTGTATAAAGTTTTTAATGAATTAAACCTGCGAAACCGGCACTCCCGGGGAGGACGGCTTCTGCATGAGACAACAGTCCCGACCGGGTGAATGTTTAGTGCGCGGGGGCAATTCCTGCACAATTTGGCACTTGTTAAAAAAGGGGGCGATAAACTTTCGGGGGTGTAGATTGTTCTCACCCTGTAAACGGGTCGGCAGGGATGCCGACCGAAAACTGCAAGACTATGAAAATTGAAACCGGGCGGGGTACGATTCCGCTCATTACACTGTTGGGGATATGGTCCATATCGGCCTTGAGCGCTTTGCCGGGGCTGGCGGTTTCGCCCATTCTGGGGCAGTTGTCCACCATCTTTCCCCACGCGTCCGAGTTTGACATACAGTTGCTCACCTCGTTGCCTTCGTTGCTGACGATACCCTTCATCCTGCTCTCGGGCAAACTCACCGAGCGGGTGAACAACGTGCTGCTGTTGCAGGTGGGGCTGGTGGTCTTTGCCTTGAGCGGGGTGCTCTACCTCTTCTCGGGGCAGATGTGGCAGTTGATTGCCGTGAGTGCCCTGCTGGGTATCGGGGCGGGCATCATCGTGCCGCTCTCGACAGGCCTCATCTCGCGCCATTTCACGGGGCGATACCGCACGCAGCAGTTCGGGTTGAGCTCGGCCATCACCAACGTCACGCTGGTATTGGCCACGATGCTCACCGGCTATCTGGCCGAGGTGAACTGGCACTTGCCCTTTGTCGTCTATCTGGCTCCCGTGCTTTCGCTGCTGCTCTCCTTCTCGCTCAAGGGCGATTCGACTTCGGCCCGGCCGGTGGCCCAGAGCTCGACCGGACGCATCGACACGGGGCGGCTCGTGGGGCTGATGGCCTTCTATGGACTCATCACCTATCTGGTGATTATCGTCAGCTTCAACCTGCCCTTCCTGATGAAAGAGTACCATTTCGATACGGGGGCGTCGGGCTTTATCATCTCGCTCTTCTTTCTGGCCATCATGTTGCCCGGCTTCTTCCTCAATCCCGTGTTGTCGTTTCTGGGGTCGCTCACCAAGTTTACGAGTCTGGTCAGCATTGCCATAGGGCTGTTGCTTGTTCTGCTGTCGTCCAGCGAGTGGGTATTGGCCGTCGGGGCGGTATTCATCGGGTTGGGCTATGGGGTAATGCAACCCGTCATTTACGACCAGACTACCCGGGTGGCCGATGCCTCGCGGGCAACCTTTGCCCTGGCGCTGGTCATGGCCATGAACTACCTGGCCATACTGCTTTGCCCGGTGATTATCGATGCCCTCCAGTCGCTCTTCCACATTCGCACCCAGCGGTTTGCCTTTGAACTCAACCTGGGTATCACGCTGCTGGCGGTGGTGTGGGCCTATTGGAAACGGCACTCGTTCCTGTTCGACGATGCTCCCGCTAATCCCATACAGACATGAAGATGATGCGTAGTAAAGTAGCGATGGCCAACTGGGCCATGGTGGTGTCGAAGGTCTTCGGCGGCTTGAACGTGAACGCCCTGCACTACCTGTTGCCCCTGTGGCTTGCCCCGCTTACCGGGGCTACCTTCCGGTGCGTGTTTGCCGCCGTGGCTTTCTGGATTCTCGGCTTTTTTGCCCGGCCCGAAAAGGCCTCGACCCGCGACAAGTGGATACTCTTCCTGCTGGGAGCCGTGGGCATCTATGGCTACATGTTTTCCTATCTGATGGGGCTGAGCAAGACTACCCCGGTCTCGGCCGCCATCTTTACCTCGATGCAGCCCATCTGGGTCTTCGTCATATCGGTGCTCTTCATGCACGAGCGCATCACGCTGCTCAAGGTGGTGGGTATTCTGGTGGGGTTGGGGGGCGCCATGCTCTGCATCCTCACCCAGAAGAGCGACGACCTCGCCTCCGATGCGTTGGCCGGTAATCTCTTCTGCCTGATGAGCTCGGTCATCTATGCCATCTATCTGGTGTTGAGCAACCAGTTTCTGAAGCGCACGGGTACCTATACCCTCATGCGCTACACCTTTTCGGGGGCGGCTGTGTCGAGCTTGATTGTGATGGCCTTTACCGGCTATGATGCCCCGTTGTTCGAGTCGCCGCTTCACCTGTGGCCGCTGGCGGCGTTGCTGTTTGTGCTGATATTCCCCACGGTGCTGAGCTATCTGCTGGTGCCCGTCGGGCTGCGGTATCTGAAGACGACGGTGATCGCCATCTACGGCTATCTCATTCTCATGGTGGCTTCGATTGTCTCGTTTCTCACGGGACAGGACCGTTTCAGTTGGACCCAGATTCTGGCCATGGTGCTCATCTGTGTCGGGGTTTACGCGGTAGAGATTGCCGAGAATCGCGGCAGCCGTGCCCCCACGTCGCATTTGCATTCATCGCCTCATGCGTGACGACCCTTTGCGGAACCATCGCGGGGCCCGTTGCCACACCTTTTTCAGCTCTTCGGGATTGCGGGCCACGATAACCGTGGTGACGGCCACGAGTATGATGCCGATACCCCAGTCCTGCACACGGCTGCAACTCTCGCCCAGGAAGAGGATGCCCATGACCACGGCGGTGAGCGGCTCCATGCAGCCCAGCACGGCGGTGGTGGTAGAGCCTATATGTTTGACGGCCAGGATGAGGGTGAGGTTGGAGATGAGTGTGGGCACCAACGCCAGCATGAAGAGGTCGATGCCGCTCTTCCACGACGGGATGGGAGCCAGCCCTTCGCCTCGCACCAGCAGGTTGACGAGGAAAAAGAGACTCCCGGTCGAGAGGATGTAGAAGGTGAGCTTCAGGCTGTCGATACGGCCGATGCTCGAGCGGTTGAGCCCCACGATATACGAGGCGTAGGTGAGTACGGTAGTCAGCGCCAGGGCCATGCCCGTAGGGTTCACCTCACTGCCGTTGCTCCCGCTCAGCAGGTAGATGCCGCCCAGGGCCAGCAGCGTGGCCACGGCAACGGGCACCGAGAGCCGCTCCTTGAAAAGAACGACCATCAATATCGTCACCAGCACCGGGTAGAGAAAGTGCAGCGTGGTAGCCAGTCCGCTGGGTATGTAGAGGTACGACTGCGTGAGCAGGAACGAGGTGGCGGCATAGAGCAGGGCAAAGCCGGCAATGACCGGCAGTTGCCGCTTTGCGATACGGAAGCTCTCGCGTCGGGCCAGCAGCACGAGCCCTACCAGCAGGGCCGATATGGCAAACCGGTAGAATACTACCGAGTTGACCGAAACCCCGGCCTTCAAGGCAGGTATGGCAAAGAGGGGCACAAGTCCGAATGTGGCCGACGATACCACGGCATAAATCAGACCTCTGATCGATTTTCTCTTCTCTTCCGTCATCACGCTATCTTTAAGCATCTGAAATAATCTTTTTGTCGGGCGAACGATGATGCGGGGCCGCATGGAAAACCGATGTTTCCGATACGGCCCCGTATGTTTAGAAACTCATAATCCGCTACAACGGTTCACGACCGCAGGACGGCGGTGGGGAATCACCTCCCCAGGCACTCGTCGATATAGGCTTTCATGGCTGGTACGGCAGCCTCGGCACTTTGCAGCAGCTTGAACTGCGCGCGGGTACGCACCAGGTTGTGGTCGGGATACTTGATTTTGTAGTAGGTATCGCCGTTGATGTAGTCGGCGAGGAACCGCACGGCCTGCATGTAGGGGAAGAGGGTGGCGGCGTAGGGCAGGTTGTCGATTTCGACATCGATCAGGAATACGCGAGCCGTCTCCAGGTAGCCCTTGGTGAAGGCCTTGAAAATCTCCATGTTGAAGTTGACGTGGTCCAGATTCTTGTCGTCCTCCTCGCCGGTGTTGGCGGCGGTGCGCATGAAGTCGCCGAAGTCGGAGAAGATGTAGCTGGGCATCACCGTGTCGAGGTCGATCACGCACAGCACCCGGCCGTTCTCGTCGAACATCATGTTGTTTACCTTCGTGTCGCAGTGGCAGATGCGCTTGGGTAGCTTACCCTCGCGGTGCAGACGCTCGGCCAGACACATGGCGTCGGCCCGTTTCTCGATTTCGTCGAGCAGCGGACGTACCTCGGCTACGCGCCCCACGGGGTCGGCGGCTACGGCTTCGCGCAGTTGCTTCAGGCGGAACTCCATGTTGTGGAAGTCGGGAATCGTCTCGCCCAACTCGACTGGTATGTCGGAGAGCATGGCCTGAAAATCGCCGAAGGCTTGGCCGGCATAGTAGGAGTATTCGGGCGTGACAGCCTCGTAGCTCTTGGCGTTGTGGATAAAGATGAGCACCCGCCAGTAGCTCTCGCCGTCGAAGTAGTAGAGCTTATGGTCTTTCGTGGGGATGAGGGTGAGCACCTTGCGGTCGATATCGGTCTCGCCCCGGGCTTCCAGTTTGTGACGGATATGGGTCGTCACCTGGTAGAAGTTGTTCTGGAGCATATCCACGTTGGTGAAAATCGTGTGATTGATGCGTTGCAGCACATAGTCGGGAGCCTCGGGGGGAGTGGTCGTCACTTTATACGAGTCATTGATGAGGCCCGCACCCAGCGGTTTTATTTCGGCAACTTTGCCTTCCAAGGCAAAGTGCGACAAGATGCTGCTCAAATCTTTCATAGGTCGTTATTTATTGTTTCTGTTGAATCGATTCGATGAACGCACGATAGAGCATTTGGTAGCACTCGTAGAGCTCTTGCGGATTGTTGTACTCTTTTGAGTTGACCTCGTACATGAAGGGCCCCGTGTATTCGGCGTTATAGAGAGCCTGTTGTATCAGGTTCCAATCGTTGTCGCCTTTCCCGCTGCAGGGGTTGGGCATGTAGTGGCATTCGGCCCGGCCGTTCCCGTCAGAGACATGTAGAGTCTTCACCCGGTTGCCCATGGCTTCGATGAGCCGTTCGGGGTTGTCGATGTGGTTCATGTCGACGGCCGAATAGACATCGCTGGGCATCTGTTTCATAATCAGCTCTACCTCTTCGACCGTACGGCACAACGGACGTTCGTATTTCTCGTTGCGAAGCAATTCGTGACCGAGCATATTCTCGATGACCATGATGGCGCCGGCTTCTTTGACCAAGGGGTTAAGTTCGTTGACCGAGCGCAAGAGTTGGGCGATGCGTTTGGGGCGTTCGTTGAGTCCCAAATACCAGCTGGGGTGAAAGAGGATAACCCGGGGTTGCAGTATCTTGCAGAACCGCAGAATACGCCGTTGCAAGGCTACGGTGCTTTGTCTTATCGACTCGTCGCTTTGCGAGAGGTCTATCTCTTTGCCGAAGGGCATGTGTATCGACCAGATTTCGATACCGGCCGAGTCGGCAGCCTGTCGGGCGCTCTTCATGCGGGCCGTAATCTCTTCGTCGCTTTTCTCCTTATTGGTAAAAATTCCGGCACCCAACGATATCTCTATACAGTCGATGCCGGCCTCTTTCATGGTTTTGAGACGGTTGTAGTCGACTGCGTTGAAACCGATGGAACAGCCCACCCGCAAGGGGGGATATTTCTCTTTCCCGCTGGCCGGAAGGGATAGGGAAAGAACGGCTAAAAGCACAAATAAGCATTTGATTTTTGTGAACATGATGAATTTTATTTAAGAATGATAATTGAATAGTCGTTAGCGTGTTGCCGGCTGGGGTACTGCCGTTTTTTCGGGTTCGACAAAGCGGCTGAAGAATTGCCAGATGTGTTCGCCCGTGACCAGGTCTTTCTCGCCCCATGAGTGGGTGCCGCCCGTGATTTCATAGAGCCACACCTCGTGGTTGTCGGTTCCGCCGACATATCGGTGGCGAACAATCGAATGTCCCGACTCGGGATTGAGCGAGGCAATCGTGTCGGTCTCCTCGTGGGTGCATCGGTTTTGGGCCGCCCAATAGCCTACGGCCAGGGGTACGGCAATGTATTCGCCCCAGCCGCCTCGGTTCTCGGGGTCGCCGTTCCACATCGAGGTCTTGTCTTTCGTCCCGTGAATTTCGAGCAGGGGGACAGGAGTGTCGGCAGCCAGCTCGCGGTACATCCATTCGAGTGTGAGTCCCGCAATGGGAGCCACTGCCTTGAATACCTGAGGGGCCTTGTAGGCCAGCAGATAGCACATTTCGCCACCGTTGGAATAGCCTGTGCAGAAGGTGTTGCGGGCACTCAGTCGATAGGTTTGTTGCAGGTGTTGTGCCAGTTCGCACAGAAATGCCACGTCGTCGATGGTCATATCGTCCTGAAAGGGGTAGCCCACATTCCAGCATGTCTTGCCCCGCTTGTCGCGCTCGCCTTGGGGATAGCACACGGCAAACCCGTATTTGTCGGCGATGGAATCCATGCCGAATCTCTCGGGGTCGGCACTGCCGCCGTAGCCGTGAAGCACGAAAACCAGCGGTGCCCCGGGCGATAGATGGGCCGGGCGATAGAGTTTGTAACTGCGATTGATGCTTCCCGATTCGAATTGTAATTCGGTCAGTGTACCGCCCATGCTGTCGGCAAGGAGTATATGCCCCCATATCAGGGCTACGAGACCGAGTAGAATACGTTTCATCTTCGATGGTATTATCTTTATGGAAGATAGAAAGCGGCTTGGCAGAACAACTCTTGAATTACGGCGATTCTCTCCTGTTTACACCCGCTTTTCACTATCTTTTGTAAAGATAGCGAGAAAAGACTTTATCCGGTGATTATTTATTGAAATTTAAGAAAAAAGAGAATCGGGTCTCTTCAAAAACATCGCCGCAGGCGTTATGTGGGGAGCGAAGAGTCCTCTGTCTTTTTTTGCAAAATCAAGGAACGTCGGGCTTTGCTGTGCTCATTATTATATATGTAGAGGATATGGAATCTCGTTTAAAATCCGATTTGGAGGGAGCACGAAATTTGAAAACCTGTTATTCTATTTGTCTTTGCGCTCACCATTCACTATATTTGCAATCTTGGTTATTTATTAAAATAGTTACTGCGATGATTGAAAAGATTAAAGAAACAGCTGCCTACATTGCCTCGAAGGTGCAGGTACTGCCTAAGACCGCTATCATATTGGGTACGGGGTTGGGCGAGTTGGTAAACCATATTACCGACAAGACCGAAATTCCCTATACCGAAATCCCCAATTTCCCCGTGTCGACTGTCGAGGGGCATCAGGGAAAACTTATCTTCGGGAAGCTCGGTAAAAAAGATGTGATGGCTATGCAAGGCCGTTTCCATTTCTATGAGGGATATGACATGAAGCAGGTGACTTTCCCCGTGCGGGTGATGAAAGAGTTGGGCATCGAACACCTCTTTGTCTCCAACGCGGCCGGAGGCATGAACCCCGACTTTGCCATCGGCGACATCATGATTATCCGCGACCACATCAACCTCTTCCCCGAGCATCCGCTGCACGGCCGCAACTACAACGAGCTGGGCGTGCGTTTCCCCGACATGAGCGAGGCCTATTCGCATCGACTCATTGCCAAGGCCCTCGAGATTGCCGAGAAGAACGGCATCAAGGTACAGCAGGGGGTCTATGTGGGCACGCAAGGTCCCACGTTCGAGACACCGGCCGAGTATCGCTACTTCCGCATCATCGGCGGCGATGCCGTGGGCATGAGCACTGTGCCCGAGGTAATCGTGGCCCGTCATGCCGGTATCGAGGTATTTGCCGTGTCGGTCATCACCGACCTGGGCGTCGAGGGCATTGTGGAGAAGTGCTCGCACGAGGAGGTGCAGAAGGCCGCCGCTGCCGCTCAGCCCAAAATGACCTTCATCATGAAGGAACTGGTAGAACAATTTTAAGTATCAACCGATAAAAACAGAGCAAAGCCCATGAGCATCGTGGGCTTTGCCGGCTATACCTATGGAAGAAAAACGAACCGAAATAGCTACGTTGGGCGAGTTTGGACTGATTGACCACCTGACGAAGCAGATACAACTCAAAAACGCCTCGTCGCTGAAAGGGGTGGGCGACGATGCCGCCGTGCTCGACTATGCGGGCAAGCGCGTGCTGGTCACCACCGACCTGCTGCTCGAGGGGGTCCACTTCGACCTCACCTACGTGCCCCTGAAACACCTGGGGTACAAATCGGCCGTAGTCAACTTCTCCGACATCTACGCCATGAACGGGACCCCGCGGCAGATAACCGTCTCGCTGGGCGTGTCGAAACGCTTCTCGGTCGAGAATCTCGAGGAGCTCTACGCCGGCATACAACTCGCCTGCGACATCTACGGAGTCGATCTGGTGGGCGGCGACACCTCGGCCTCGATGACCGGCCTCACCATCAGCATCACCTGCATCGGCGAGGGCGACCCCGATAAGATTGTCTATCGCAACGGCGCCCGCGAGAACGACCTCATCTGTGTGAGCGGCGACTTGGGTGCCGCCTACATGGGGTTGCAACTGCTCGAGCGCGAGAAGCGCGTCTTTGCCGGCGAGACCGATTTCAAACCCGCATTCGAAGGTCACGAATACCTGCTCGAACGCCAGTTGAAACCCGAGGCCCGCAAAGACATTATCGAAGAGCTCGACAAGGCCGGAATCGTGCCCACCGCCATGATGGACGTCTCCGACGGCCTCTCCTCCGAGCTACTCCACATCTGCTCGCAGAGCCATGTCGGGTGCCGCATCTACGAAGACCGCATCCCCATCGACTACCAGACGGCCACCATGGCCACCGAGTTCAACATGAACCTCGTCACCGCCGCCCTCAACGGAGGCGAAGACTACGAATTGCTCTTCACCGTACCCCTCGAGAAGCACGACACCGTCGCCGCCATCCCCGGCATTCGGGTGATAGGCCACATCACCAAGCCCGACTTGGGCTGTTGCATGATTACCCGCGACGATGTCGAGATAACCCTGCGGGCTCAAGGTTGGAATTCGCTCGCCGAAGAGGAAGAGTAAGCCATACCGGCCGCTGTAAAATATACCCGGGAGAAGAGGCGAGATTAAAAACTTACGCTCTTCTCTCGGTACTGTTATAAGACTGATAAACAGATTATAGGCTCGTTCTTGTCTTCCTTTTAGTGCCCTGTGGTTTCGCTTTTCGATAGAAAAGTAAACGATAAATTTGGTAGATTCAAACAAATCCATTACCTTTGCACACGCAAAAATAAAGGTGCCATAGCTCAGATGGTAGAGCAAAGGACTGAAAATCCTTGTGTCCCCGGTTCGATTCCTGGTGGCACCACTTGAAAATCAGAGAGTTACAGCAATGTAGCTCTCTTTTTTGTTGTTTTTACCCCCTTGATTTCGCCCCAATATACGCAGTCTGTGTAAACCAGCGTGTAAACCGTGGGAATTACAGTAAAAGCAGTTTGTTACAAGTCTAAGGTACTTAGTAACAATGAATCACCTCTAATGTTGAGGGTGACAAAAGACAGAAAACGGAAATATGTCAGTCTTGGCATATCCGTAAATCCTGCACATTGGGACTTCTCCAAGAATGAACCAAAGACAGATTGCCCCAATCGTGAGTACATTGAAATGCTCATAGCGGATAAAATCAAAGAATACTCCGCTAAAATCATTGAGCTTAAAGCAACCAATCAAGAGTTTACCTCCACCTCTCTTGTGGAGAAAGTCAAGGATCAACGTAAAAACCTGAGGGATTTATAAGATTAAGCATAAATTTTAGCTAGGGACTGTCGTAAAAAGAATAAAACTTTATAACGAATTGATTGCCAATGTAATATAAAATTTGTATCTTAGCTAAAGATAAAAAGAATACCTCCAATTGCCCTAGAAAAGCCAAATTTGGAGGTATCGCAAAAATTAATCTGCATGGCTAAGGTACAAAATTTCTCTGAAATATCACCCGATCTTCCTTTCACGGAGTTCGATTTTTATGAATTGTATAGGCGGACGTTCGAGACTAGCGAGCTGGGAAAAATCAGGAAGAGGCTGCCGCTTGGTGAGATGGCAGAGAACTTTGGACTGATAAGCAAGAGCATGAGAGCGAAGAAAGGGCGAAAAACATACTTCACCCCGGAGGGCAAGGTTGCGCTGATGTTCCTGAAGATGTACACAGGTCTGAGCAGCCCGAAGTTGATGGAGCATCTTAACGGCAACGTCCACTATCAGCTCTTCTGCGATGTGAGAATAGACCCGATGCATCCTCTGACGAACTACAAACTTCTGGACGACGTGTTTTCGGAGCTGGCCCGCGGGCTGAAGATCCAACAGCAGCAGGAGATACTGGCAAGAGCCTGGAAACCGTACATGAAGGACCTGGATACGATGTATACGGATGCGACCTGCTACGAGAGCGAGATGCGCTATCCTACGGATGCGAAGCTTCTGTGGGAAGGAATAGAGAAGTCATATGAGATAATGTGCACTCTGAGTGCCAAGCTGAATGTGCACCGTCCGAGGACGAAGTACGTAGACGTAGAGAAGGCCAACCTGTCGTACAGGAAGCGGCGCAGGCATACGAAAGTCCAGACCAGGAAACTGACCAGACGCCTGCTCAACCTTTTGGGGAAGATACTGAAGGAGACCCGCACACTGGAGAGGGAGAATGCAGGCGCGGAGAAATTGCTGACAGCCAGACAGAAGAGCGATATTGAAATCATCACAAGAGTGTACCGCCAGCAGAAGGCCCACTTCGAGAACAACAATCCTCGCGAGAGTGTCAAGGACAGGATAGTGAGCATCAGCAAGCCGTATGTGAGGCCAATCGTGAGAGGCAAGGAAGTGAAGAGCGTAGAGTTCGGTGCGAAGTGCAACAACATCCAGGTTGACGGACTCTCATTCATCGAGAAGCTGTCATTCAATGCCTTCAACGAGGGAACCAGGCTTACGCACTGCCTGAAGATGCACCGAAAGCTCTTCGGTGTGGACGCGAAGAAGGTTGGAGGAGATGCAGGCTATGCCGGCAGCGCCAACAGGGGGTACTGCAAGGATAGAGGAATACAGACGTCATTCGTCAAGCGTGGCCGTCCGTCCTTGGAAAAGAAAGAGAACGACATCATCCGCAACGAGCTGGCGAGGGTGAGGGCAACGAGGATGGAAGGCTCGTTCGGAACGCAGAAGGAACACTATGGCCTGAAACGCATCAAGGCAAGGACGAAGTTGACCGAAATCCTGTACATCTTCTTTGGCATCCACACGGCGAATGCAGTACAGCTCGTCCGGCGGGAAGTCAACGAAATTGCTCAGGCTGCCTGATGTTCGAGGTGAGTGAGAAACGGCCCTTTCACTGGAGTATTGGCTCCAGTTGGGTCCAAAAATGAAAAAAGGGGCTCCGAAACGGAGCCGAAAATATAAAAAGATGAGTTCGATCGGAAAAATTACCGGGACAGTCTGCCGATTGACTCATAATGACGGAATTAAACGACTGTCCCTAAATTAGCGATTCAAACATCTTCTTTTGTCGAAAAGTTGACAATGCTTTTGAAATATACAATATATTTTCCCCTAAACTCTCCATATAATCAGATTACTTATAGGAGCATTCGTATTATTGATATTAGAGAGATGCCTAAAGGTTGGAAGTCTAATATTGATGATGTAGAATCTTTTTTAAAAAAAACGCGTTCTTCCTATATAAGTGTTACTTGTTTCCCTGAAAATAGGTATATGCCAATTTCTGCATTGAATGAGATTCAAACCGCTCTTAATAATTATGATAACTTGAATGAGGAAATAAAGGATTTAATGGCTGTTCATAATAGTGCTGTAGAAGCAGATGTGCGTTCCTGTTTTCTTATATTGGGTAAGGTTATAGATATGATTAACTATTTATATCCATTGAATGGCTCTCTTCGTAATAAAAAAGATACAAGAATTGACGAATATTTCCCAGAATTACATCCTTTCTTTGGTGAGACAACGATAAAAGACTTGATGAGTATTGCAAATAACAGAAAGGAGACAAGGCATTACAATAAGGGAAAGGATCAGGTTCACGAATCGTTAAATGGGAAAGAAGCAGAATTGTATTATCAGAGAATAGATATTTTGGCTACAGAAATTATAAGGACGGAGCTAAAGTTACCACCTATTGTTGCAAGTTAGAGTCTTATTAGAGATTTTATTTCCTCTCCTCGTACCGATAAAGCGGGGGTGCGACCCCGGTGTGGAGTGCGCACCCCGCTGCTGACTCGAACGAGGGCCCCCGGTGGAATGGGGGGCGTAAACAGGTAGGATAAGTGTAACATCCTCGAGTTCGAGTCGAGGTCCCCTCTGGACTCTTTTTTATGAATAGACGTTGCGTGAGTTGTCGCTCAGTCCCCTTTTTTATAGCCCGTGTGCCGTGCCGGTTGCTGCCGGAGGCGGGTGGCGGGCTTGTTTTCTCAGTCGTTTGTTGATATAGAGGCGTGAGGTGGATGATTTCTATCTACCCCCGGCCGATTTTTATTTACCGGAATAGCGAAGGGTGTGGGCAAAAGCGCAAACGGGGTGGCGCTTTATGCCGGGCCGAATCCTGTCGTCGTGACACAAAGATGATAAAAAGATGACCGATGGAAAAGTCGGTGAAAGGGGAGTGTATGAAATGGCGGCGGGGGTGTATGAAATGGACCTTCGCCTGGCATTTGATACAAGGGGTGCGGGGTGGTGCGGATTAGCGTTTGCGCCAGAGGATGTAGCTGGTGTTGGCGGGCATGCGGTACGACTTGCGGCCGAAGGTGTGGCGCTGCCCTTGGGCATCGGTGCTCCAGCCGTAGGAGAGGCTGCCTACCAGGTAGATGGCGTGGGTGACGCCGAGGTCCTCGAGGGCTTGGGCGAAGTCGTGGAACGACTCGTTCGAGAGGGTCTCGACGACCATGATTTCGCCGTTGCGGTCGCACAGCGAGCGGCGTATCGATTTGTTTTTGGGCTCGTTGTCGACCAGTTTGCCGTTGTCGACGAGCGGATATTGGCGGAAGAAGTAGCCGCCGGTCTCGGTGGCCCGCTCGAAGAGCGGGGAGTTTTCGGCCACGCCTACGGTGATGGTGTCGTGTATGATGGCACAGTAGCCGATTTTGGCTTTGCCCCAGGCCAAGGGTTCGCCCTTGAGCACGAAGGCGCCCACGATTTTGCGGTTGTCGCGACGGATGTCGGCGGCCTGGGCTACGAAGATAATCGACGAATCCCGTTCGTTCAGAGCTCCTACCTGCAGCGAGGGGATGGCCCCGTGGGGGATATGGATGCGCAGCGGGATGTCGTTGATGGTGGTGTCGATTGTCTGGGTGTAGGGCGTGGCGAGGGTATCGGGGCAGGAGCCCAGCCGGTCGACCGCCCGGGGTTCGGGCACCGTGGCCGTGGAGGGCTGTTGCTCGAAGTAGGAGATGTCCTCTTCGTCGGCCTCGGGGGCCTCATTCCCGGGCGAGAGCAGCAGAAGCAGCGCAATGACCACCCCGATGAGGATAACGATGGCAATCACCCAGCGCAACCATCGGCTGTCGTTTTGGGGACCGTTGGGGGCCGTGGCTCCCGAGTCACCGATAATCCGTATTTCGTCGTCTCTGATATTGTCTTTGAAGTCTGTCATCTTTTATTCCCTTTCCGATTCAACGAGTTCTTTCAACTGTTTGAGCGCCTCGCGCGAGGGCGTCACCGTATATTTGTTCGAGCTGTTGTCCGACAAGATTAACTGCTGTTTGGGCAGATTGATGTAGTAGATATACCTGCGATTGATAATCAGTTGCTTACCTATCCTGATGAAGGCTTTGCCCGACGAACTACCCAGTTGTTCGGCGATGAGTTTCTCGATTTGCCCCAACTGGTAGGTCACTAACCGGGCCTCCCCGTCGGCCAGAATCAAGGTAGAGTAGTTCCCGTCCGACGAGATATAGATGATGCGGTCTTGTGCGATGCGCACCAGATCGGTCGAAGTCGATATGATGAGGTAGTCAGACATCTCTCTTTCGTCGAGAACAAATGTAAAGAAGAATTTTTTTCGGGACAAACGAATCGGTCGCGAATGTATCAACCGCGGGGTGGAGTGTATGAAATGGCCCCTCGGGCGGACGAAATGGCCCGGAGCGGTCGCGCTCCCCCCCGATGTCGGGCTACTCGGTGGGGAGTAGCTCTACATCGACGTAGATGGGCAGATGGTCCGATGCCTGGGTGACGTCGCCCGAGTGGAATCGGGTGGCGATTTGTGAGTCGGTCACCCGGCAGGGCACGCCGTTGTTCAGTTGCAACACGTAGTCGATGCACATCTTCGGCTCGCGCGACGAGTAAGTATTGCCTTCGACCGAGAGCACCGTCCAGTGCTGCTTGAGGGTCTGCAGGGTCGGTGAGTCGGGCTGTGCGTTCAGGTCGCCCAGCAGGAATACCGGCTTGTTGCTCTCTCCGTATCGTTCGGTAAAGATTCGGTTGATGTATTCGGCTTCACGCACCTGGGTCTCGGCCTGCAGGTCGAGGTGGGTCGAGGCTACGATGCAGTCGTCGAGCTCGACAACCGCCACGGTGCGAGGTTCGCCGCCCGGCGGCAAGGCGATGGTGTAGTGGTGGCCGATGCGATTGCGGCACACCACCCCGATACCGTACGAGCCACCCCGGTAGGGCATGGCGGGGGCATAGGCATAGTGCCACCTCATGAGGCGGGCCAGACGGTCTATCTGGAAGATGCCGCCCGTGCGGGTGGTGCAGCTGTCGAGCTCTTGCAAGGCCACGGCGTCGGCATCGAGCTCCAGCATCATCCGGGCTATCGAGGCGTAGCTGCCCGAGGTGTATTTGGTGAAGGCCCCCACGTTGTAGCTGACGAGCCGTATTGTGTTCGGGGCTTTGGGGTAGAGTGCGGTGGCTTGGGGGCTGCCGGGGTTCGCTTTGTGCACTTCTTGGGCCTGGCCCTGCAGCGGGAGAACGAGCAGCAGAGCCAGCAGGAAGGCCATCCGTATATCGGTTGTTTTCATGGTTGTACGGGTAGGGGGTTAATAGTTCGACATGTCGGTGACGGCCGTGGGGCAGAGTATGGCGGCGTGGGCGGCGTGCTGGGCAATGGCGGCCTGTTGCTCGGTAACTCCGTCGGGGCGATAGGCGATGCCAATCGACGATTCGCCGAAGAAGGTCTCGAACCAGGCACAGGCAGCCGTGTAGCGGCCATACTTCAGATTCAGGTGGTAGCCGTCGCGGCAGAGGGTGTCGCCCAGGCTGCTGCTGCGGGCATTCTGTATGGCGGTGCCGGTGGGGATAACGATGGTTATGTGCAGACGCTTGGCCACCTGGTCGTAGGAGAATACCACGTCGTCGTACATGGCCTGCTGGTTCTTACCATAGCGGAAGAATCCCGGGTGTGTCGAGTTCTTGGCGTAGGCCCAGGTCTGCTGCAGGGCATATTGTACGTGGGGGTTGGTCGCATGGGCACGAACGTAGTCCATGAGTTCGGCCAGGTCGGGGAAGTAGGTGCTGTACTGCCCGGCCAGGGAGCTCACCTGCTGGAATACGATGTAGTCCCACTCCTCGTCTTTTAGGGCTTCGAGTAGGGTTGTGCCACGTTCTTCGGAGTATTGACCGTCGACATTTTTGCGGTAGTGATAGGCGGGGCGGTCGTGGCGGGCGTTGTCGAGGTGGCGCTCGATGGAGCATCCGCCTATGTAGGTGTTGGCCACGATGATATGTTTCCCGGCCGAGCGGGCTACCTCGTCGAGGTACTCGATGCCGTCGTCGGCAAAGCTGTTGCCGATGGCCAGTATCTTTACGGTGTCGTTTTGAGCCTGAAGTGCTGCCGACAGGAGCAGGCACAAGGCGAGCAGAAGGGTGTGTTTGGTTTTCATAAGTGATGAATGTGTTTTATTGGATTTCGGGGAGCCAAATTACACAATTTTTTTGTCACGACGATACAAATGGACCCAATTTTTGAACCGAAAAAAGCGCGGCGTACCGGAGTGAGAGTCGTTGTCTTGCGGGTGCGGGCGAGTGCGATTACGCATTATCCCAGCGTAATCGAATAGCGGCCGTGACGCAGGTCTTTGATAATCTCGAAGACCAGTTGCAGAATCTGGGGAATGGCTCTCCTGATTTCGGGCGAGAGGTGCATGCCCAGGCTGTGGCAGTTGCGCACGCTCACGGCCAGCAGTTCGATTTGCGGAGCCTCACCCAGGAGCAGCATGGCGTCGATCATCTCTTTCAGTCCTATTTCGTGGGCGCTCAGCAGGGGCGGGTAGTCGCGGGAATATCGGGGAGAGAGTCTTCGTATGGTCCCGACCGGACTGTTGTCGAGGGCTGCATCTACGAGAATGATGCGAGGATAGCTTTGCAACGTCTCCAGCAGGGCCAGTCCCCCGGTCCCCCCGTCGAGGACATCGACGCCGAGAGGCATCTCCATTTGGCTGAGGGTATGTACGATGTGTATGCCTATCCCCTCGTCGTTGAGCACGAGGTTTCCTATTCCCAGCACGAGGATAGGTTCGCTGTCGGGGGCCGTTTGGCGGGGCCTATTTTCGTTTCGTTTCATGGCTTATCTCTTCTTTTTGTCGGTGTATCTGTTGTTGCTGGTTTTGCTCGGTTTCATACTCCTCGGCCAAATCTTCCCGGATGAACTTCCACCCGCCGATAATCGATGAGGCGATGCCGTTGCGCTCGATGTAGTCGTGGTAGAAGACCAGATAGATGTGTGCTATGGAGAAGAGGATAAAGGCCCACATGGCCAGGTGGTGAATCTGCCGCACGACGAAGAATCCGCCGCATAGTTGGAGTATCCACGAGAAGAAGGGCTCCATCACGTTGTTGGTCGATACGCAGAACATGGCCAGACCGGTGACAGTCTGGATGATAAACAGCACGAATACCCCGAAGTAGGTAAAGGCGGCCAGGCTGTTGTGTCCGATGTCGTAGAGGGGTTTGGGCGAGAGTAGCAGCACGTCGACCTTGGTCGTGTCGCGTATGCCCCGCCACTGCTTTCGGGTGAGGGGCAGGTAGTTGTTCCAGCGTGCAAACGAGTTGCCGGCAAAGGCCCAGTAGAGGCGTACGAGAAAGTTGAGGATAAAGACAAAGGCGGCTACGAAATGGATAAACCGTACCCAGCCAAACCAGTAGTTGGCCTCGGGGGGCGTGGCGTGCTGGATGGCCGGTGGATTGCCTATGAGGTAACCGGTCACACACAGTACGACAATGGCGACTGCATTGGCCCAGTGGAAGATACGCACGGGTAACTCCCAGACGTATATCTCGCGTAAGGATTTTCGACGGCTTATCATAACAGTTTCTTTTTTTTGAGGTTATCGTTATATCAGTTCACAGCGGTGTATGTGTTCGCCCCGCTCGTCGTAGAGATGTACGGCGCAGGCCATACAAGGGTCGAACGAGTGTATGGTGCGTATGATTTCGAGCGGAGTTTGCGGGTCGGCGACCGGGGTGCCGATGAGCGAAGCCTCGAAGGCCGACCGTTGGCCGCGAGTATCGCGGGGCGAAGCGTTCCAGGTGGTGGGCACAATCATCTGGTAGTTCGACACTTTGCCATCCTTGATGTTTACATAGTGGGCCAGCGAGCCGCGGGGAGCCTCGGTGAGGCCTACGCCCTGTGCCGTCTCGGGCCAGGTGCGGGGTTCCCACTTGACCCCGTTGAACATGCGGTAGTCGCCGTTCTTGATATTTTGCAGCAGGGCAGTGTAGAAGTCGGTTTGCCAGTCGGCCAGCAGACTGGCTTCGATGGCTCGGGCCAGGGTGCGACCTGCGGTGGAGTACATGGCTTCGTAGCCGACTCCCAGCTGGTCGAGACATCGGGTGGTGATGGCTCGGTAGGTTTCGTCGCCGCAGGCGTGTGCCACGATGTTGCGGGCCAGGGGACCTGTCTCCATGGGCATGCCTTTGTAGCGGGGGGTTTTTATCCAGCTGTAAGGCTGGTCGCGATCGAGGTACTGGTAGGGGGGTGTGGCTCCGGTGTAGTCGAGATGCGTTTCGCCTACCGAGGGGTGCAGGCCCACCTCCTTGCCCTGCGAATAGGAGTACCACGAGTTGTTCACAAACTCGAGCAGACCGTCCATGGCCCAAGGGTCGAACTCGACAACCCGCGACAGGTCACGGTCGACGACGATACCTCGGGGGCTCTTGTAGGTCGACAATTCGCCGTAGTGCCCCATGGGGTAGTCGCCGTAGGCGATGTAGTTGTGCAGGCCTCCACCGATGCGGGTCCACTCGGGATAGTAGGAGAGGATGGCCAGCACGTCGGGCAGGTATACCTGTTGCACGAAGGTCTGAGTGCGTTCGATAATCTGGGCTACGTAGTTGAGCCGCTCCATGTTGAGGGCGTTGGGGTCGTTGATGTTGATGGCACAGGCCATACCTCCCACCAGGAAGTTGGGGTGCGGGTTCTTTCCGCCGAAGATAGTCTGTATCTTCACCATCTCCTTTTGCACGTCGAGAGCCTCGAGATAGTGAGCCAGAGCCACGAGGTTGACCTCGGGCGGCAGTTTGTAGGCGTGGTGTCCCCAGTAGCCGTTGGAGAAGATGCTGAAGCGGCTGGTCTCGATGAACCGCTCGATGCGTTCCTGTATCTCGACAAAGTAACCTATCGAGTTCTTGGGCCAGGGCGAGAGGCTTTGGGCCACCTCGGCCGCTTTGCGGGGATCGGCTTTCAAGGCCGACATCACATCGACCCAGTCGAGAGCCTGTAACTGGTAGAAGTGGGTCACATGGTCCTGTATGGTTACGGCCGACTGCATGAGGTTGCGCACCTGCTCGGCATTGGGGGGTACGACGATGCCGAGGGCATTCTCGACCGCCCGTACCGAACAGAGCGAGTGTATCGAGGTGCATACGCCGCACACGCGCCCTACATAGGCCCACACGTCGCGGGGGTCGCGGTCTTTGACAATAATCTCGATGCCGCGTATCATGGTGCCCGAGCTGAAGGCGTCGGTGATGACGCCCCCTTCGATGTCGGCCTCGATGCGCAGGTGGCCTTCGATTCGGGTGATGGGATCTACAACAATTCGTTTGGTCATGGTTCGGTGTTTTTAGCGGTTAGTCTTTCTCCTGTTCCAGGTGGTGCGCCTTCCGTTCGAGAGTTCTCTCCTGTTGCTCGATTTGCCGTTCGTCGGCGGCGAAAGCCTCGCGGTTGGGTTCGTCGTTGTCCATCTGGTTTTTAATGAGTTTACGTTTCTGTATATTGGTTACAACGGCATGAGCCGCCACACCGGCCGCAGCTACGGCGGTGAGCCCCAGTCCTATCTGGTCGGCTGTGGCTTCGATGCCGAATCCGTTGACATCGGGCAGGTGGTGATACAGGGGTTCGGCATCCCAGAATCCGGGTTCGGCACAACCGATGCAGCCGTGTCCCGACTGGATGGGATAGCTTACCCCCTCGTTCCATTTGATGACGGCACACGAGTTGAAGGTGTTGGGGCCTTTGCACCCCATCTTGTAGAGGCAATACCCCTTCTTGGCATTCTCGTCGTCGAAGGCTTCGACAAAGAGTCCGGCATCGAAGGCTGGCCGGCGGTAACAGGTGTCGTGTATGCGGCGTCCGTAGAAGGTGACGGGTCGCCCCATGGCATCGAGTTCGGGTAGTCGGTCGAAGGTGAGGATGTAGGTGATGACCCCGGCCATGACATCGGCGATGGGCGGACAGCCCTGCACGTTGATGACCGGTTTGCCCGATATGATTTTATGCACGGGTTTCGTATCGGTGGGATTGGGATAGGCACCCTGCACGCAGCCCGACGAGGCACAGTTGCCCCAGGCGATGATGGCGCTCGCTCCTTGGGCGGCCTCGTCGAAAATCTCTTTGGCCGAACGGCCGGCAATGGTGCAGTAGCCGGGATTGCCCAAGGGTATGGAACCTTCGACAATCATAATGTATTTGCCCCAGTTGGCTTTCATGGAGCGGTCGCGCACGGCTTCGGCCTGGAAGCCGCTGGCCGCCATGAGGGTGTCGGAGTAGTCGAGCGAAATCATCTCGAGCAGAATTTGCCCCACGAGCGGATGCGACGAGCGCAGAAACGACTCGCTGCAGCAGGTGCACTCCTGAAAGTGAAACCAGAGTACCGGTTTGCGGGGCTTGGACTGCAGGGCATCGACCACCTGGGCCAGACCGCTTTGCTGCAGTCCCAGCATGGCTCCCATGATGCCGCAGAATTTGAGAAACTGGCGGCGGGTATAACCCTTCGCCTTCAGCTCTTGGTAGAATGTTTTTTCTTTTCCCATGACAGATAGGTGTTTGGTCGTTTCAACAAATGCGCGGCAGTTGCTCACCGCTCAGCATATCGAGAACCCGGGTTTGCCCCAGGGCAAGTTGCAGTAGTACTTCGGGCCGACGGTCGTCGGTCACGTGGCCGATGAGGCGGGCCTCCTTCCCGTGCGGGTCGTTGTGGATGAGGCGCAGGGCCTGTTCGCTATACTCGTCGGGCAGGAATACGAGCAGAATGCCTTCGTTGGCCACATAAAGGGGATCGAGCCCCAGCAGGTCGCAGGCCGCCCGTACCGACGGGGCAATGGGCAGAGCCTCTTCGTCGAGGGTGATGGTTACGCCGGCCCCCTCGGCTATCTCGTTGAGGGTGCTCGACAGGCCTCCCCGGGTGGGGTCGCGCAGCATGTGCACGTCGGGGACTCCGGCCAGCAGGTTCGACACGATGTGGGTGAGGGCGGCCGTGTCGCTCTCGATGGTCGTCTCGAATCCCAGATTTTCGCGCGTGGAGAGAATCGACACCCCGTGATTGCCTATCGGGCCGGTCACGATTATGGCATCGCCTTTCTTCACTCGGTGAAGGCCTATTTCGATATTGCCGGGTACGACGCCTATGCCCGAGGTGTTGATGTAGAGTCCGTCGCATTTGCCATGCTCCACCACTTTGGTGTCGCCGGTGACAATCGACACTCCGGCTCGTAAGGCAGCCTGGTGCATGGCTTCCACGACTTTCCGCAGAGTGTCGAGGGGCAATCCCTCTTCCAGGATGAAGGCGGCCGAGAGGTAGAGCGGCGTCGCTCCACAGCAGAGCAGGTCGTTTACCGTGCCGTTTACGGCCAGGTCGCCAATGTTACCTCCGGGGAAAAAGAGGGGCGACACCACAAACGAGTCGGTGGTGAACGCTATGCGAGGTGAGGCGATGGTGAGGGTGGCTCCGTCGTGAGCCTGCTCGAGCCAGCGGTTGGCAAAGGCCGGATAGAAGAGGGTCTCGATGAGCCGGCCGGTCATGCGTCCGCCCCCGCCGTGAGCCAGGGTAATGCAGTCGTTGGGCTGCGTGGGTAGAGGGCAATCGGGTATATTCATATTCTTCTTTTTTTTAAGCGGTTCGGTAGCGGTAAAATGCGGCGCAGGCACCTTCGCTCGATACCATCGAGGGGCCCAGCGGGGAGTCGGGGGTGCAGCCTCGACCGAAGAGCGGACATTCGCAGGGCGAAATCTGTCCCTTCATGATTTCTCCGGCCCGGCAGGGCGAGGTGTCGGCAGAGTTTTGTATCGCACAGTGAAAACGGTTTCGTGCTTCATATTGTTCATAGGCTGGGCGCAGTTTCAACCCGCTGCCGGCAATGGTTCCCAACCCTCGCCAACGGGCATCGCAAGGGGTAAAATAGCGGGTTGTCTCGCGGCGGGCACGCACGTTGCCCTGAGGGGCGACAGCCCGAGGGTAGGCGTTGACGACCCGGGTCTCTCTCCGGGCCCGGAGTTGTACGGCCCGGTAGATGCCGTAGAGCAGATCGGCCGGTTCGAAGCCGGTAACGACGATGGGACGTCCCGTCTGCCGGGCCAGTTGCCGGTACTCTTCGAGGCCGGTAATCGAGCAGACGTGTCCGGCCGCGAGCAGGGCGTCGATACGGCATTCGGGATCGCGGGCCAGCTGTTCGATTGCAGCGGGCAGGGTGAAGAGCGAAGTGAGCAGCGAGAGGTTATCACGTCTGTCGGCGATGGTTTCACTCAGCAGCAGGGTGTAGAGCGGGGTAGTGGTCTCGAAGCCGACAGCCAGAAATACCACTTGTCGGTGCCGGTTCTCGCGGGCAATCTTCAGAGCGTCGAGCGGTGAGTAGACGATGCGGATGTCGTGCCCTTCGGTACGCAGATGTTGCAGGCTGATGCCCTCGGTATCGGGCACACGCATCATGTCGCCGAAGGTGCAGAGTATCGTGTCGGGCATGCGGGCTATGGCCAGCGCCTGAGCTACGGTCTCGGCCGGGGTGACACATACGGGGCAGCCCGGGCCGTGAATCATCCGTACGGTATCGGGCAACAGCTCTTCGATGCGGTAGCGCGACAGGGCATAGGTCTGTCCGCCGCACACCTCCATGATGCGGATCGGCTGTACGGCCTCCTGCCGGATGGCCCGAAGCAGGGCAGTGAGGTTGCGGGGATCCCGGAAGGGGCTGTCATACCACATGGCTCTCGGGGTTCAGGTGACGGGCCAGTGTTTCGAAGTCGGCCAAGGTGGCTTCGGCCTCCTCCCGGTCGAGCCGGGCAATGGCCATACCGGCGTGGGCCAGGATGTAGTCGCCTGTCGAGACGTCGGTATATTGAATGCAAATCTCTTTGTACACGCCGCCGAAATCGACGGTTGCCATACGCAGGGTGGGTGAGTTGTCGATGGCGACAATCTTCCCGGGAATAGCCAGACACATGTTCGTTCGTTTTTTCGAGTATGCCCCATGAACAACTTACCGGCCTCGATTGTTTAAGGAGGAGTCTGAAAAAAACATTTGCAGATGAATCAGTATCACATACATGTCAGGGGGCTTGTACAGGGTGTGGGATTCCGCCCCTGCGTCTATCGCCTGGCTACCGAAATGGGTTTACACGGCTATGTAGATAACAGCAACGACGGTGTACTCGTTGTATTGCAGGCGACCGAGGAGCAGAAAGATTGTTTCGTGAGGGCGTTGCCCGAAGCGGCTCCGGCAGTCGCTACCATCGAGCGAATCGATGTCGAGACTCTTCCGGCTACTACGACGTACGATTGCTTCGAGATTGCTCCCAGTCGCAGCGACGGCAACGAGATTACCCGCATTAGCCCCGATATAGCCATCTGTCCCGAGTGTTTGCAAGACCGTCGTCGACAGCCCCACCGTATCGATTACCCCTTTATCAACTGTACTCACTGCGGCCCCCGCTTTACTATCATCAAGGCTCTGCCCTACGACCGTGGGGTGACCACCATGAGCGACTTCGAACTGTGCGACACCTGTCGCCGCGAATATGCCGATGTGAGCGACCGCCGGTTTCACGTCCAGCCTATTGCCTGCAATCGTTGTGGCCCCGTGTATACGCTGCGCGACTCGAGCGGAGAGCTGGAGCGCGACTACCGTCGTCTGGTAGAGCGTGTGGCATCGACCCTGTCGGGCGGTGGACTGGTTGCCCTGAAGAGCATGGGCGGGTACAACTTGTTGTGCGATGCCGACAATGCGCAGGCGGTGGCCCGCCTGCGCAAGTTGAAGGGGAGGTACGCCAAACCGTTGGCCGTGATGTATCGCGACGAGGCTACCGCCACCGACGACCTGGCCCTCACCGACGAGGAGCGTCGGGCCCTGACTTCGTGGCGCCGTCCCATCGTCGTGTCGCACGAACGGGCTCACCATGCCTCCTGGCTCAACGAGGGGTATCGCTCATTGGGAGCACTTTTGCCCTATATGGCCATTCATTACGACCTGTTCGAGGCGGCCCCCCGGTTGCGGCGTATGGTTGTTACCAGTGCCAACCTGAGCGGAAATCCTATTGTCATTGCCGATGGTGAGGCTCATGACCAGTTCGACTCGCAAGTAGAACTGGTGGTGTCGTACAATCGCGAGATTTACAACCGGATAGACGATTCGGTGGTGTGCGAGTATGACGGCTTGTGCCGTCCCGTGCGTCGGGCCCGGGGGTATACGCCCGAACCGTTGCACAACCTGCAACCCACCGAAGGCATTCTGGCCGTGGGGGCCGAGCAGGTTTCGAGTTTTGCCGTGGGCAAACACGACGATATTCTGCTGGGGCAGTACATTGGCGAGTTGTCTTGTCGCGAGAATCTTGCCTTTTTCGAAGAGTCGTTTTCGCATTTTGCCACGCTGTTTCGTTTCACACCCCACTGTGTGGTGTGCGACCTGCACCCCGACTATGCGGCTACGATGTGGGGCGAACGGTATGCCGCCGAGCAGCATATACCCCTCTATCGGGTACAACACCACCACGCTCATGCCGTGGCCGTGATGGTCGAGTATGACCTCGAGGGCGAGGTGTTGGCCTTGTGTCTCGACGGCACGGGTTACGGCGACGACTGTACGATTTGGGGCGGGGAGCTGTTGCGCTGCTCGCGTACCCGATACCGCCGTCTTTCGCATCAGCCCTATTTGCCTATGCCGGGAGGCGATGTGGCTGCCCGTGAACCGTGGCGCATGGCCGTGTCGCTGCTCTATTCGCTCTACGGCGAGGCGATGCCTTTGCCTCCCGATTTCGTGGAACGGGTAGGAGCCGACCGTATCAAACTGATAAGTCGCCTGATAGCCCGCCGTATCAACACCCCGCTGAGTTCGGGTGCGGGCCGGCTCTTCGATGCCGTGGCTTCGCTTCTGGGGGTAGCCGATTACAACCGCTATCAGGCCGAGGCTCCGCAGAAGCTGGAGCAGTTGGCCGACGAGTCGGTGACGAAGGTCTATCCCTTCGACCATAATAATCCTCTCGATATCTCGTGGCTGGTGGTGGCTATGGTGAACGACCTGCGTAACGGCGTATCCCGGGGTGAGATAGCCATGGCCTTTCACAACACCTACGCCGCCATGTGGTGTGCCGAGGTGGCCCGGCAGGCTGCCCGGCAGAAACTGTCGCGGGTGGTTCTCTCGGGAGGTGTTTTACAAAACAGGCTCTTGACCAATCGGCTGATGGCCCTGTTGCGTCAAGTAGGGTTGCAGCCCTATTTGCCGGCTCTCGTGCCATGCAACGATGCCGGTATTGCCGTGGGGCAGATGGCTGTCGCTGCGGCGTGGCTGGAGCGGAGTGCGATTTTGAAAACCGATTGAAGAGGGTGACGTTATGCACGAATTGTCGTTGGCTTGCAGTGTGGTCGAGTTGGTCGGTAGCGAGTTGTGCCGGCATGGCGGCGGTACGCTACGAACCGTCGAGGTGACGGTGGGCGAGCTGTCGGGGGTCGATAGTGAGGCTTTTGCCTATGCCCTGCAGATGGTACTCGATCGCAGTGACTATGCCGGTGCCCGGGTGGCACTCACCCGGGTGTCGCCCCGTTCGCGATGCCGGGCTTGCGGTGCTGTTTTCGCTCCCGCATCGCTCTATGCGCCTTGTCCGCAATGCGGTGGCTACGATACCCGGTTGGAGGCCGGGCAAGAGTTTCGCCTCACGTCGTTGACGGTCGAGTCTGATGAAGATAAACCTTAAAAACAAAACAATAAAACTATGTGTACCACTTGTGGTTGTGGCCATCGGGAGATGAGCCACGAAGAGATGCACCGTCGGGGGTTGCCTCATGGGCACGACACGGCGGTCAATATTGCCGTAGAGCAGGATATATTGAGTGACAACAATCGGGTGGCCCGGCAAAATCGGGCTCGCTGGAGTTCGATGGGGTGTGTGGCCATCAATCTGGTCAGTTCGCCGGGATCGGGCAAGACCGCATTGCTGGAACAGACCCTCGTCCGTCTGGACGAGCGGGGATTCCGGCGAGTGGCAGTTATCGAGGGCGACCAACATACCGACAACGATGCCGGCCGTATCCGTCGACTGGGTGTTCCCGCCGTCCAAATCAATACCCACAACGGTTGTCACCTCGATGCCCGCATGGTGGCCGAGGCGTTCGACGAGCTGCAAGTCTCCGACTCGCTGCTCTTTATCGAGAATGTAGGTAATCTGGTCTGCCCCGCCATGTTCGATTTGGGTGAGCATCTGCGGGTTGTCTTGCTGAGTGTAACCGAGGGCGACGACAAGCCGCTGAAGTATCCCTATATGTTTGCCGGGGCCGACATCTGTGTAATCAACAAGATCGATTTGTTGCCCTATGTCGATAGTCGTATAGACCGGCTGAAAGAGAATGCCTTGAAAATCAACGCAGATATTCGGTTTTTTGAAACATCGGCCACTCGAGGAACGGGGCTCGACGCGTGGTGCGACTACCTTGGCTCGTGTCTCGAGAGAAAGGAGGCAATATGAATTTCTTCGACGAGATGGCCGGCGTGTGGGACCGCACCAGTCGCCCCGATGCCGCAAAAATAGCGTCGTTGCTGTCGCTCTTGAGGCTTTCGCAGGGCGAGACGGTGCTCGATGTAGGTACGGGTACAGGTGTGATGATACCCTATATTCGTGAACGGGTAGGCTCCTATGTGCCGATTGTGGCCGTAGACAGTTCGGCCAAGATGTTGCATGAGGCTTCGTTGCGCTATGCCGGCGAAGGTGTACATTTTATTCAGGCCGATGTGGAGCGTGACCGGTTGGCCGGTCGCTTCGATGCCATTCTGCTCTATTCGGTTTTTCCACATTTTCGTTATCCGGTCGACACGATAGCCCGGTTGGTAACCGACAATCTGCGTTGCGGCGGGCGTCTGCTCATTGCTCATGCGCAAGGGCGTCGACATCTCAACCAGATACACGAGCGACTCGTCTCGCAGGTCTTTTCGCGCAAGCTACTCCCCGTAGCCGAGCAGGTCGAGCAGTTTACCCGGGTGGGACTCACGGTCACCTCGTTCGATGAGACCGACGAGAGCTATCATATCCTGTTGCAACGGGTGGGAGTAGGAGATGAGTTGAGTGTCTCGGTGGCCGAGGCTATTTATGAGTAGGTCCGTTAGGTTTGCTGGCTCGCAATATCTCCCGCTTGCCGTGGGGTGGGCCCGGCAGTCGCTCGACGGTGAAGCCGATGGACTGCAACCGTCGCCTGATTTCGCCTTTGGCGCAGTAGGTGGTGAGTATGCCGCCGGGAGCCAGATGGTCGTAGAGGGTGCGGAATATCGACTCGCTCCACATCTCGGGCTGTTTCTCGGGGGCGAAGGCGTCGAAGTAGACCACGTCGTAGAGCCCATCGACCGGGGTGCGGGTGAGGTCGGCGTGACGTTTGAGCAGGGTGAAGTTCGGAGCAATTTCGACCGGGCGGTCCCACTCGCAGCGGTGCAGCCGGGCAAAGGCCGGGCTCTGTTGCGGGGCGATGCGGGCGGGATAGTCGAGTCGGTCGGCAACCTCGGGGTCGAGCGGATAGAGCTCAAATGCGGTGTAGCGGATGTGCAATCCTCGCTCCTGGGCCTCGAGCAGAGTGAGCCAGGCATTCAGGCCGGTGCCGAATCCCACCTCGAGCAGGTCGATATTGCGTTTGTCCCGGGCCCGCAGAGCCATGTCGATGTAGACGTGGCGCGCCTCGGTCAGGGCCCCTTTGGTCGAGTGGTAGTGCTCGTCCAGCCCGGACAGGTAGAGGGTAGGCACCCCGTCGTCGGTCGTTTGTATGACTATCGTGTCGCTCATCGGTCGGTTGTGTACAGATGTGGAACAAAAGTAAGACAATCTTTCCGATAAAGCGAGCCGGAGAAAAAAATTTAGGTAGTGTAAAAATTTAAAACAAATGTAATATCCTGTCTATCTTCGACCAGCTATCTTTGTAGCGGACAATCATACAGCGAGTTTTCGCCCTCGCTTTGTCTCGAAGGGTATCGACCGATGCTCTCTTGAACATAGACAGTGTTAAATATCTATACAATACGACGATGAAAAATTCCTTTTTTAGCCGATTCACCCCCAAAGAACCCAAGTTTTTTCCTTTGTTGAAACAGTTGTCCGAGGTGCTGGTTGCCTCGTCGGCCGTACTGGTGGAGAGTATGGACCACGACAAATCCGACGAGCGCGATGCCTACTACAAACGTATTAAAGACTTGGAGCGTGAGGGCGACCGCCTGGCGCATCGTATCTTCGACGAACTGGGTACCACCTTCATTACCCCCTTCGACCGGGAGGACATACAGGCGTTGGCTTCGCACATGGACGATGTAATCGACGGCATAAACAGTTGCGCCAAACGTATCTCGATTTACAACCCGCATGCCATTGGGGCAACCGGCAAGGAGTTGAGCCTGCTGGTACAGCAGGAGGCCGATTGCATCTGCAAGGCGATGGACGAGCTCGAGCGTTTCCGCAAGAACCCCACCCGGTTGCGCGAGTACTGCTCCCGGTT
This sequence comes from Barnesiella sp. An22, assembly GCF_963931395.1. Lineage (NCBI taxonomy): Bacteria > Pseudomonadati > Bacteroidota > Bacteroidia > Bacteroidales > Barnesiellaceae > Barnesiella > Barnesiella sp. An22. The sequence goes on along the minus strand of NZ_OZ007014.1, from coordinate 2,742,758 downwards.
GCACGACATCGAGAACCAGGCCGACGATGTGTATGAACTCTTCATCAAACGGTTGTTCGAGGAGGAGAAAGATTGCATCGAACTGATCAAGGTGAAAGAGATCATGCAGATACTCGAGAAGACTACCGACTCGGCCGAGCATGTGGGCAAGGTGTTGCGGACGTTGATTGTGAAATATGCCTAACGACCGGGTGCCATGGAGTTGCTGATTATTATCATAGTTCTGGCGCTGTTGTTCGACTTTATCAACGGCTTTCACGATGCCGCCAACTCGATAGCGACCATCGTATCGACTAAGGTGCTCACCCCCTTTCAGGCGGTGTTGTGGGCGGCCTTCTTCAACTTTGTTGCCTTCTTCATAGCCAAGTACATCATCGGCGGATTCGGTATTGCCAACACCGTGTCCAAGACGGTAGTCGAGGAGTTTATCACCCTGCCTATCATTCTGTCGGGTGTCATTGCCGCCATCATCTGGAACCTCTTCACCTGGTGGAAAGGCATCCCCTCCTCGTCGTCGCATACCCTTATCGGCGGCTTTGCCGGGGCGGCCATCATGGCCAGCGGCTTCGGGGCCATACAGCTCAACATCATTCTCAAGATAGCTGCCTTCATCTTTCTGGCTCCTTTTATCGGTATGGTGGTAGCTTTCGGCTTCACGATACTGGTGTTGCATATTTGCCGCCGGGCCAATCCGCACAAGGCCGAGGTGTGGTTCAAGCGGTTGCAGCTGGTCTCGTCGGCCATGTTCAGCATAGGCCACGGCCTGAACGACTCGCAGAAGGTGATGGGTATTATCGCCGCCGCCCTCATTGCGGCTCACTCGCTGGGGCTGGGTGCGGGTATCGACAGCATAGCCGACCTGCCCAACTGGGTAGCCTTCTCGTGCTTCACGGCTATCTCGCTGGGTACCATGTCGGGCGGTTGGAAGATTGTCAAGACCATGGGTACCAAGATTACCAAGGTGACCCCGCTCGAAGGGGTGGTAGCCGAAACGGCCGGAGCCTTTACCCTCTACCTGACTGAGTTCCTGAAGATTCCGGTGAGCACGACCCATACCATCACGGGTGCCATCATCGGCGTGGGTGCCACCAAGCGGCTCTCGGCCGTGCGTTGGGGTGTGACCAAGGACCTGTGGGTGGCCTGGATTCTCACCATCCCGGTGAGCGCCCTGCTGGCTGCCGGCATCTATTGGGTGGTCTCTCTCTTTGTGTAGTGGCAAATATTGCAGATATTCGAATATAAATTTACAATTTGAATAAAAAGTTGGAAAATAATTTGCATTTTGTTTTTAAAGCGCTATATTTGTCGTGAATTATAATTGAGCATTATGTTGTTTCTATCGTTGCATCATCACCATCATTTGCATATTCCTCGCAGAGGGGTACGGTGAGTCGTGCATGTAGAAATGGCATGGAGAATATTTATATAGGCTTACCGTAGTTGCGGTAAGCCTTTTTTCTTTTAAAAAAGAGTTGAAGCATGTTGCGAATTGCCATTCAGTCGAAGGGGCGCCTCTATGAAGAGTCGATGGCCCTGTTGGAAGAGGCCGGCATCAAGTTGCCGGGCGGAAAGCGAACCCTGTTGGTCTCGGCGCGGAACTTCCCGGTCGAGGTGTTGTTTTTGCGAGACGACGATATACCCGAGTCGGTCGCCTCGGGGGTAGCCGATGTAGGTATCGTGGGTTTGAACGAGGTGTTGGAGAAACGCTGTCCCGTAGGGGTGCTCAAGAAGTTGGGCTTTGGACGATGCCGCCTTTCGCTGGCTATCCCGCAGGACGTGGACTACCCGGGCCTCGGTTGGTTTTCGGGGCGCAAGATAGCCACCTCGTATCCCGGTATCCTCTCCGATTTTCTGCACCGCAACGGCATCGAGGCCGATATTCACGTGATAGCCGGGTCGGTCGAGATTGCCCCCGGCATTCGCCTGGCCGATGCTATTTTCGATATAGTGAGCTCGGGCAGTACGCTGGTGAGCAACCGGCTGAAGGAGGTAGAGCAGGTGGTCGAGTCGGAGGCGGTGCTTATCGGTACCGATTCGCTGTCGGACGAAAAACAGGAGATTCTCGACGAGCTCCTCTTCCGTTTCGAGTCGGTGCAGGCGGCCGATGGCAAGAAGTATATCCTGATGAATGTGCCGCAAACGCGGCTGGCCGACGTGCTTGCCGTGTTGCCGGGCATCAAGAGCCCCACGGTCATGCCTTTGGCCGATCCGTCCTGGTGCTCGGTGCATACGGTACTCGACGAGAAGCGCTTTTGGGAGATAATCAACCGTTTGAAGGGCGCCGGTGCCGAAGGTATCGTGGTGCTCGATATTGAAAAGATGATTTTGTAGTATGGCAGTAAAGATATATGACAACCCGCCCCGCGAGCAGTGGGCGGAGATTGTGGCCCGGCCGAAGATTGACCTGGCCGACTTGTCGCGTGCCGTGGCCGAGGTGTTGGAGGCGGTGCGGGTCGAAGGCGACGAAGCGTTGCGGCGTTACGAGCGCCGGTTCGACGGGGTGGAGTTAGCCGGTTTTCAGGTAACTCCCGATGAAATCGAGGCGGCGTCGGCCGCCGTGTCGCCCGAGCTGAAGGCGGCCATCGGGCAGGCTATCGACAACATTACGAAGTTTCACGCCTCGCAGGCCGTGGCCCTGCACAAGGTCGAGACTACACCCGGGGTATGGTGCTGGCAGAAGGCCGTAGGCATCGAGCGGGTGGGCATCTATGTGCCGGGGGGCACGGCGCCCCTCTTCTCGACGGTGCTGATGCTGGCCGTTCCCGCCCGGTTGGCCGGGTGCCGCGAGGTGGTGATGTGTACGCCGCCGGGACGCGACGGACGCGTTGCCCCGGCTATCCTCTATGCCGCTCGTGCCACGGGGGTAGACCGCATCTTCAAACTGGGGGGTGTGCAGGCCATCGGGGCCCTGGCTTTCGGTACGGCCAGCGTGCCTGCGGTGAGCAAGATTTTCGGGCCGGGCAACCGCTATGTGATGGCGGCCAAGCAACAGGTGCAGATGCAAGGCGTGGCTATCGACATGCCGGCCGGACCGTCGGAGGTGATGGTGGTGGCCGATGCCGGGGCCGACCTCCGTTTCGTGGCGGCCGATTTTCTGTCGCAGGCCGAGCACGGGGCCGACAGCCAGTCGGTACTGGTGACGTCGTGTCGCGACCTGGCCGACCGTTTGCCGGACGAAATCGAACGCCAGGCTTCCCGGCTTCCCCGGTACGAATGGATAGCCAAGTCGCTTGCCCACAGCTCGATTGTGCTGCTCGACGACGACCGGGAGCAGCTCGACCTGGTCAATGCCTATGCCCCCGAGCACCTGATTGTGCACCGGGCCGATGCCGAGGCGTGGGCCGCGGGTGTGGTCAATGCCGGCTCGGTATTTCTGGGCTATTACTCTCCCGAGAGTGCGGGCGATTACGCCTCGGGTACCAACCACACGCTGCCCACGAGCGGATATGCCCGGGCTTACAGCGGGGTCAATTTCGACAGCTTCACCCGCAAGATAACCTTTCAACACATCTCGCCCGAGGGGCTGAAGAATCTCGGCCCCGTCATCGAGACCATGGCTGCCGCCGAAGAGCTGGAGGCTCACCGTCGGGCGGTGACCATACGTTTGCAAAACCTGAATAAAGCGAATGACCATGACAACCCCGAGTAAATCCATAGAGCAGTGGGTGCGCCCCAACATCCGTCGGTTGCAGCCCTACTCGTCGGCCCGAAACGAATTTTCGGGCGAGGCTTCGGTGTGGCTCGATGCCAACGAAAGCCCTTTCAACACTCCCTACAACCGTTATCCCGACCCCTTGCAGTGGGCCGTGAAGCAGCGCCTGGCCCGGCAACGCGGCGTAACGCCTCAGCAGATTTTCCTCGGGGTGGGGAGCGACGAGGCCATCGACCTGCTCTACCGCATCTTCTGCACGCCGGGCAGGCACAATGCCTTGTCGATAGCTCCCACCTACGGCATGTATCGGGTGTGTGCCGACATTAACGACGTGGCCTATCGCGAAGTGCCCTTGAATGCCGACTTTTCGCTCCCGGTCGAGGCTATTCTGGCTGCGGCCGATGCCGACAGCCGGCTGCTCTTCGTCTGTTCGCCCAACAACCCCACGGGCAATGCCTTCCCCGAAGAGGAGATTGAAAGGCTCCTGACCGGTTTCGAGGGTATCGTGGTGGTCGACGAGGCGTATATCGACTTCTCGTCGCGCCCTTCGTGGCTCGGCCGGTTGGCCGAGTTTCCCAATCTGGTGGTGCTGCAAACCCTTTCGAAGGCGTGGGGCAGTGCCGGGGTGCGGTTGGGCATGGCCTTTGCCGCGCCGGTGATTATCGACTATTTCAATCGGGTGAAGTATCCCTACAACCTCAGCGCGCCTGTGCAGCGCTATGCCCTCGAGATGCTCGACCGGGCCGACGAGGTGAGCCGCTGGGTGGCCGATACGCTGGCGGTGCGCGACCGTTTTGTCGGGCAGTTGGCTGCGTTGCCTCTGGTGCAGCGGGTCTATCCCAGCGATGCCAATTTCGTGCTGGTGCGGGTCGACGAGGCCACGGCCGTGTACCGTTGGCTGCTCGACGAGGGCATTGTGGTGCGCAACCGCTCGTCGGTGCGGCTGTGCAACGATTGTCTGCGCATCACCATCGGCACGGCCGACGAAATGAATCTGTTGTTTCAGGCGCTAAGCCGTTATCCTAAAAGAATGAGTCTATGAAACGAGTGCTTTTTATCGATCGCGACGGCACGCTGGTAGTCGAGCCGCCCGTCGACTTTCAAATCGATTCGCTGGAGAAGCTGGAGTTCTGTCCCCGGGTGTTCCAGAGCCTGGCCTATGTGGCGGCCCGTCTTGATTTCGAGTGGGTGATGGTGACCAATCAGGACGGTATGGGTACCCCTTCGTTCCCGGCCGAGACCTTCTGGCCGGCGCAGCAGAAAATCGTGCAGGCCCTGGCCAACGAGGGTATCTGTTTCGACCGGATCTGTATCGATACCTCGCTGCCCGAGGAGAACCGCCCCACCCGCAAACCGGGCACGGCCATGCTCACCCGCTATACCACGGGCGAATATGACCTGGCCCACTCCTACGTCATTGGCGACCGTCTGACCGATGTGCAACTGGCAGCCAACCTGGGTTGCCGGGCCATCTATTACGCTCCGGCCGAACGGGGCGTGGCCGAGGTCGAGACAGCCGGTCTGGCCGGGGTGTGCGAGGCGGTGACCGACGACTGGTGGCAGGTGGCCCAAGTGGTGTGTGCCGCTACCCGACGGGTGACGCTCGAACGCCGTACGGCCGAGACCGAGGTGCGGGTCGAGCTCAACCTCGACGGGACGGGCCGCACCGATATTCACACCGGCCTCGGATTCTTCGACCACATGCTCGACCAGTTGGGTCGCCATGCCGGGGTCGACCTCACGGTACACACCCGAGGCGATTTGCAGGTCGACGAGCACCACACCATCGAAGATACGGCCATCGTGCTGGGCGACGCCTTTGCCCGGGCGTTGGGCGACAAGCGGGGGATTGCCCGCTATGGTTTTTCGCTGCCCATGGACGACGCCTTGTGCCGCGTGGCCCTCGACCTGGGCGGGCGTCCGTGGCTGGTGTGGAAGGCCGATTTCCATCGCGAGAAGATAGGCGACATGCCCACCGAGATGTTCCTCCACTTTTTCAAATCGTTCAGCGATGCCGCCCGCATGAATCTGCACATCGAGGCCGAGGGGGTGAACGAGCATCACAAGATCGAAGGCATCTTCAAGGCCTTTGCCCGGGCATTGAAGATGGCCATCCGGCGAGACCCCACCGACGACCGGCTGCCCTCGACCAAGGGCATGCTGTGATGGAGCCTTTGCGTTGCCGGGCGGAGGTGAGGGAAAATATCTTTTTTAACAGGTAAGATTGAGACAGTCAATGTGGTTTATTTGTTACTTTTGCATTATCTTCGCAGCGTGAAGTAAAATCGAAAAAATAGAACAAATCTTTAAAACAACTTATAAAGTCCTATGAGAAAGAATTGGATTTGGGCTTTGTCCCTTTTGTTGATTGGCGGTATGGCTTCGTGTAAGTCGAGCCAAAGCGCCTATCGGGCTGCCTATGAAAAGGCCCAGGAGAAGAAAATCGAAGAGGCTGCACCCGCACCGGCCGAGACCGTGGTAACGACTCCCTCGACAACCACTACGACTACTCCCTCTTATTCCGCACCCGTGCGCGAGCAGAGCGAGCGCATCAGCGCCGTCGACGGCAACGATGCTCTGCTCAAAGAGTACAATGTAATCGTGGGCAGTTTCCGTCAACGTCTCAATGCACAGAGCCTTTGCGAGCGTCTGCGCGCAGATGGTTATCCCGCTGTGTTGGCACAGAATGCCGCCGGTTGGTATCGTGTGGTAGCTTGTTCGTTCGACAATCGTCCGTCGGCCGTTCAGGCACGCGAGGCTTTGCAGGCCCGCTATCCGCAGTTTACCGATGCCTGGTTCCTGATTAACAAGTAAAAAACGTATTGAATCGACTGTTGCAGGGGTGCTGCCCGTTGGGGCGGCTCCCCTGTTTTGTTTTCGGGTCACTCTGCCGTTCTGTCACCCCGCACAACGATGCGGGGTCCAGTGAGGGGAGGCGTTGTAAACTGTTGCGGGTACTCCTGCCCGGGTATTCCTGGATACCGCGTCGTAGCGCGGTATGACGTACGTGTCACCCCGCACAACGATGCGGGGTCCAGTGAGGGGAAGGCGTTGTAAACTGTTTCGGGTACTCCTGCTCGGGTATTTCTGGATACCGCGTCGTGGCGCGGAATGGCGTGTATTACCGAAATACCAGATATTTGCGGGCGAAGAAGTTCCACAGGTAGACCATGGCGGCGGCTACGATTTTGGAGAACATGTAGTGGGTGCCGATGCAGTCGGTAAAGAGCCAGATGAGGGCGTCGTTGAGTGCCAGCCCCACCACGCCGATGGCGGCGAAGAAGAGAAACTCGACCAGTCGGTTCTTGAATTTCGAGCCGTTGAATACCCACAGGTAACTGATGATGTAGTTGACCAGCAGACCCGCAATGAACGAGAGGGTGGCCGAGAGCAGGTAGTGCAGCCTGGCATACTCGGTGAGGATATAGAGCAGCCCGAAGTCGACGACAAAGGCAAACCCGCCGACAAAGAAGTAGCGCACGAACTGAACGAGCAGCTTGTCGGTAGAGCCGTAGAAGAGCTTGTGGAACAGGTCGGTTACTTTCATTTGCTTTCGTGATATTCTTCTTCGGTGTTGACCGACCACACGGCACTCTTGTCGGGGTTACCGGCGGCAATGTGGTCGACGGCTACCATGGCGGTCATCATCGAGTGGTCCATGTTGTTGTAGCGGTGCTGTCCGTTACGGCCGATGCACCACAGGTTTTCGATGCCGTCGAGGAACGCCTTCACCCGGTCCAGTTCGTAGTAGCTGCCGAAGTAGGAGGGGTAGGCCTTTTTCACCTTGATACGTACCGAGTCGAGCACGTCGGCCGGGTCGATGATGCCAATTTTGGCCAGTTCGCCCACCGCCATGTCGATAAACTCCTTGTCGCTCATCTGCCAGAAGGCATCGCCTTCGGTACAGAAGTATTCGAGCCCTATCCACACGGTGTTCTCGTAGTCCTTGACCAGGTAGGGCGACCAGTTGTTGAAGACCTGCAGGCGGCCAATGCGCACGTCGCGCTCCTGTATGTAGATCCAGGTATCGGGTATGCGGTTGGCAAAGGTCTTGATTTTGGTCTGGTTGTCGATGGCGAGTTTTTTCATCAGCAGCCCCACGGTGATGAAGTCGCGGTAGGGCAGCCCCTCGGCGATACGTTTCACCTCGTCGGGTACCTCGATGCCGCGAATCGACCGGACGAGGTCTTTGAGGGGAAGCGATGAGAGCAGGTAGTCGCAGGGCACGTCGCGACGGCCCCGGGCATCCTCGACGGTCACGTGGGTCACGCGGTTGTCGGCGATATGAATCTCTTTCACCGGGGTCTCGGTAATCACCTCACCCCCGTGCCGGCGCACCTCGTCGGCCACGGTCTCCCACAGTTGGCCCGGTCCCAGTTTGGGGTAGACAAACTGCTCGATGAGTGAGGTCTCCACCTCTTTGATATTCTCTTTCTTGGAGAAACTCTTCTTGAGCATGTCCTTGAGAATGGCAAATACCGACAGCCCCTTTACCCGCTGGGCACCCCAGTCGGCCCCAAGTTTCGAGGGGTGAACGCCCCACACCTTTTCGGTGTAGTCTTCGAAAAACATGCGGTAGAGCGGTTTGCCGAAACGGTTGATATAGAAATTCTCGAGCGAGGTCTCGGGCTTTTTGAAGAATACCGACCACAGGTATCCGCAGCCCGCTTCGATGGTACGCACCAGCCCCATGTTGGTGAAGGTTTGCAGCTTGAGCGAGATGGGATAGTCGAAAAACTTGTGCAGGTAGAAGATGCGCGAGATGCGGTTGCGCACCAGCATCACGCGGTCGGTCGTCTCGGGGTCGGGACCGCCGGGGGCGAAAGGTTTGTCGGTGGTGTGCAGCAGCCGGTCGTCGAGCGAGGGCGAGCCCTGCAGGGGCATAATCTCGTTCCACCAGTCGGTCACCCGCTGGCTCTTGGAGAAGAAGCGATGCCCCCCGATGTCCATGCGGTTGCCGTGGTAGCGCACGGTGCGCGAGATACCCCCGATTTCGTTCGACTCCTCGAATACGACGGGGTGAATATCGGTATGTTTCAGCAGTTCGTATGCGCCGGTAAGTCCCGCAGGACCGGCTCCGGCAATGACTGCCTGTTTGGATTTCTTGTCGGTTGCACTCATGATTTAGGGGTTGGTTTGTGACAGTTTCTTACGGGCCGCCTCTCGGTCGAACTTCAACAGATAGGTGTCGGGGGCGGGTATGTGAGAGGCGACGAAAAAGAGGTCGTCGTTCTTCTGAATAGCCGGGTAGAGGTAACGGTAGGTCGAGCTGTATCCCAGTTGGTCGAGGATGACATACTCCACCCCGTCGTCGAGCATCTTTTGTATCACGGCCCGGTCGTCCTGCGAGAAGGCGTAGCCGGTAACCCGTGTTCCCGAGAACATGTAGAGCAGTTCGCCTTTGCGCGAGGCTACCACCGTCTCGGGCGATACATGCTCCTTCAGCACGGCTCCCATTCTGAAAAAGTTCTGATAGGCCGGCGGGAAAGGCATCCGGTTCATGGCATGCAACTCCTTGATGTTGCCCACGCTCGTGAGCAGCAGCAGGGCGAGAATCCAGGGCGAGAAGGCCAGTTTCGAGCCCATGCGGCGCAGGGCCCAGACGACAACCTCGTAGAGCCCCACGAGCAGACCCATGTTCAGGAAGGGGATAATGGAGGTGAGGTAACGGTTTTCGCTGGGGGTGCTGAAGATGGAGATGAGGCCGAAGGTGAAGACCGTGTAGCCGATGAGAACCCAGCGGTATTTACCGAACGACCAGAAGCCGCGCACGATGAGGGCCACGAGCACGATGGCTGCGACCCACAGCAGGAATCCGGCCGAGACCTCGGGCGTGTAGTCGACCTTGAAGTAGGGAATCACCGAGTTGGGCAATGCCTTGGATACCAGCATGGCCAGCGTGTCGAAGAAGCGGCCGACGATACCTCCCAGGTCGAGCGAACCGTCTTCGGGTCGCCACGGGTTCACCTGAGCAATGGACTCGAAATAGCGGCTCTGTCCCAGGCCCAGCGCCTTGTTGCGCAACACCCACGGCAGGCAGCCCACAACGAATCCCGCCACCGTACCCGCTGCCTCCTTCCACTTTTTGGAGCAGAGGAAGAAGAGCACCACGGCGGCAAACAGGGCAACTCCCTGGGTACGTATGTGGTAGCAGAGCAGTACCATCACCAGCATGCCGTAGAAGGCCCAATCTTTATAAAAAGGTTTCTCCTCCTTCATCAGCGTCAGCAGATAGATGGCCGCCGCCGAGACAAAGAAGCACGACATCTCGCTCATCATCATGGTCGAGAAGTGGAGCACCCGGTCGCTCAGGATAGCGGCACAGGCCCCCACCAGGGCCAGACTGTCGGGCAACTTGCGTTTGACCATCAGAAAGAAGAGCAGCAGCGCACCCCCCAGCAGGAACAACCCGTTGAGCACCTTTTGGGCCACGACACTGTCGGTGAAAAAGCGCAGCGGCATCATCAGCAGCGGGTATCCCGGCGGAAATGCGTTGGTGGGGTGGGGTGTAGGAGCCGAGATGTCGGTATACCCTTGACCCGTGGCCAGAGCCGTCGCATAGGTGTAGTAGCGGCAGTTGTCGCCGTTGACGTCGATCTTGGCATTGAAAATGTAGAAGTAGGCAAAGGCCCACACCAAGGCCACCACTCCTATGTATATGGCGCGATTTTTAGGCATTTTCATAATTGTCGTAAATAATATTAAAAACAAAAATAAGCTATTTTTCTTACTGTATGAAATTTTTCGATGGAATTATGGAAATGCCTGTTATAATAGATTGATAAATAGGAGTTTAAATTGTTTTAAATCAATTGTTGTCGTCGTTGTCATTCGGGATAACCGAATCCTTCGGGTCGTTTGTATTCTCTTTGTTCATCCAGATACGGATGGCCGACATGCGCGGCAACAGACGTTTTACCGGCAGACGGGAGTGCTTGAAGCCAACGTGCGGCAGTTGCAGACCGAGCGGCAACAGGCGGAACGGCAGCTTGACGAAGTGCGGAAGGAAATCAAGTCAGAGAAGCTGGAAGCCGCCAAGACCGAGGCAAAAGCGGCACTTGTGGCAAAGGTCGGTTCTCTTTTGGGCAGCAATAAGTTGAAAGTGGAAAGGGAAGAATTGCAGCAACGCATATCCGCACTTGAAAGGCAGAACGAAATGTTGGTACAGCATATTGAAACAATGGAACAGGAACATAAGGAAGAACGCACCAAGTTCAACGAGTATATAGACAAGATACAGCGGTATTTCCCTTATGTGGAAAAGCTGTTACCGTTGATTGACTTCTGCCGAAATACCTTGAAGTTCTCTGAAAGAGTAATCCTAGAGTTATGCAAGTTGAAGAAGGTTAGATTAAAAGGTGATTTCTATTCCCCCGAGTTCAACCGAAAGTTCCGTGATGAAAATGCAACTTTCTCATTTGAAGAGGACAAGAATAGAAAAGGGCACTACCACATATACGTGAATGATATTCCGCTTGTGCAGTGGTTTAAGGAGAAAGCACATGAATGGAGAAAGGGATTAGGCTTTATATCCACTAAACATGGTAAAGGGTTGAAAATATAAAATACACTCTAAAATCCATTCCTAAAACAAATAAAGACATTAGAAGATAGGGGATTATCACAAAAATCCCCTATCTTTGTAATCGAATTGAGGCAGCATTCGTGTATGACTCCGTGTCCATGTATTTCTGCAAAGTAAATATACGCCTACTGTTGATTAATATAACAAATTGACATGATTAGAAATTATACATTTTATCAACATAATGAAAATGAGATTGGTTATAAGAAAGGAAAACCTACGAGAGAAGATCGTCTATATGAAAATATAGAAGCTTCCCTGAAAAGAATAGACAGTAAGTTAAGTCTATTTGATGAATCATATGAATGGAATCTTTATACATCATATGGAAAGGGTTTTATGCAAACTGGTGAAAATAAACATGAAGGTTATGAGTACGAGAAAAGTTGGGATTATAATTTGATAATCATAGAAAGAATAAAACCATCTCGCTATTTTGGAGAAACGCAAAAAGATTGGTTTATCTTTCAAAATGGTGGATATTCGGAACTTTATCCAGAATTAAAATCTTATGATGGCTGTTTCCAATGGTCTTCAAAAGAGTATTCAGAAAAAGATATAATTGTAATTGCTAAAAAAATAGCATCATCAATTAATGATTTTTATATCCAAAGGGAGAAAAATTATAGAGAACAAATGGCATTTGAACAAGAATGTTTTGATAATGAAAATTTCTATGGCGGGCGGTCAAATTGGGATGATGAGAACCGTGAATTTAATGACATGATGGATGATTTTGACGCTTGGGGAAATATTGATTAGTCATTATTACGCGTTTTGACTTTTAATACAAAAGTCTTATGATTGATTTAGAAAAGGCATATATCGCAATAAAAAAGCGAGTTGAAGAAATTGCTGTAATATTAATGTGTCATGAGGACAAAGACTTTTGTTTAGCACAAGTTGCCCCTCAATCTTGGCGATTCATTTCATATAAGATTGAACAAAATGTTGAAAACTATTTTGTTATAGTTCCGAGTCCTGCTTTCTGTCGTTTTATCCTTAATCGAGAGTATTTGAAAATTGTAGATTTACATCCTGAATGTTTTGGACAAAATGATGACAGATTAATTGTTAGGGCATTAAAAGAATACGACAAACATAAATTAATACGAGAATATACAGACGAAGAATTCTTAGAATACCTTCGAGGAGAAACCATGGCATATGTGTTCAAGGTGGAAAAAGACAGTTCTATTTCTAATCGAATACTCCGACTTGATTTGTGTAGAGGCATTAATGAAAGCTATCAGTTTCAAGGGGGAATATTTCATGTCCTCAAACATTTTACCATTGAAGGATATTCAACCTTATCAAGTAATAGAAAAGAGTTTCAGGTAGAAAATTGGTCTGAAATCTATAAATATATCATTTTGAATTTCTTCATAGGTAAGACGGAAAACGACAAGAGGGAGAATTATTATATTGCTACGTCTTGTTTAAAAGATGGACATATATTAAGAGGGGTCTATTATAAGGAAAATGATATTCCTGTTTCATTCATTAGTTCGATGCGTATAGATACCCCTAAATGAACGATATTTAAAATATTCTTTTTATTTTTGCATCCGTAAGAGTTACCCGAACAGGCAAAGCGATGCAGACCACAGCAAATTGAACGGTTGCCAACCCATTACCCAAAAACGAAGTAAATTCTCTAACCATCTTAATTTCAAGCAGGTATATTCCTTTTGCAGAATTACGGAATAATTTTGTATCCTCTGAATATTTTCGGGAGGCCGACATAAGAGAAGGGGGAGGGGTAGATACGAAAAAAGGGTCGCTGTTGCGACCCTTTGTCTTGGTTGCGGGAGCCGGACTCGAACCGACGACCTTTGGGTTATGAGCCCAACGAGCTACCACTGCTCCACCCCGCGGTGTTTGTGAGTGCAAAGGTACGGAGAATAATTGAAAAAGCAAATGTTTGGATATATTTTTTTTGTCTGATTCGATGATTTTGAATTAAAATATTGTGTGTCAGATTGTTATTGTTATGTTAAAGTTTTTAGCACTTCGTGCGGTTTGAAAAACGAAGTGCATACTTTGGTTTTTAATAATAAAAATATGTAATTTCGCACACGTTTTGCACGATTGTGCAACTGAAAAAAAAGAGACAGGTTTATGGTTCGTACGCGTGAATTGCTTATCGATGTGGCTCGCCAGTTGTTTGCCCGCAAAGGGGTGGCAGCTACGACGATGAACGATATAGCCGAAGCGTCGGGGAAAGGGCGTCGCACGATCTATACCTATTTCAAAAACAAGAACGAAATCTATTGGGCCGTGGTCGAGGCCGAGTCGGAGCACCTGTATGCTCGGCTCGAGGGGCTTGCCAACCGCGACTTGCCGCCCGAGGAGAAGTTGCTCCACTACATCAACACCCGGCTGGAGGCGGTCAAGGAGGCGGTGGTGCGCAACGGTACGCTGCGGGCCGAGTTCTTCCGCGACATCTGGAAGGTGGAGAAGGCCCGGCGCAGCATCGACATCCGCGAGGAGGCGCTCTTGCGGAGCATCCTCACCGAAGGGGTCGAGCAGGGGGTGTTTCATATCCCCAATGTGACGGCTACCGCCTCGGTGCTGCACTATGCGTTGCGGGGGCTCGATGTGCCCTACATTCGCGACAACTTTGCCGAGTCGGGCATCGAGCGGTCGCGGCTGAAGGATTACATCCTGGATTTCATCTTGTACGGGATAAAACGATAATTTTATTAACCGAGGGCGGCGAGGCGACTTGCGGCCCTGCATATAAACAAGAAAATTATGAAATTACTGGAAGGAAAAGTTGCTGTCATTACTGGTGCAGCACGGGGTATAGGAAAAGCTATCGCCCTGAAATTCGCTTCGGAAGGAGCTGATATTGCATTTACCGACCTCGCCATCGACGAGAACGGAAAAGCTACCGAGCAAGAGATTGCCGCTCTGGGTGTACGTGCCAAAGGGTATGCTTCGAATGCCGCCAACTTCGAGGAGGCTCACAGCGTGGTTGCCGAAATCGTGAAGGACTTCGGCCGTATCGACATCCTGGTAAACAATGCCGGTATCACTCGCGACGGTCTGATGATGCGTATGACCGAGCAACAATGGGATATGGTTATCAACGTAAACCTCAAGTCGGCTTTCAACTTCATCCACGCCGTTACGCCCGTTATGATGAAACAGAAGGGCGGAAGCATCATCAACATGGCTTCGGTGGTAGGTGTATCGGGTAACGCCGGACAGTGCAACTACTCGGCATCGAAGGCCGGTATGATTGGTTTGGCCAAGTCGATTGCCAAAGAGCTGGGCTCGCGTGGTGTACGTGCCAACGCTATCGCTCCGGGCTTCATCATCACCGACATGACGGCCGCTCTCTCCGACGAGGTGAAAGCCGAATGGGCCAAACAGATTCCTCTGCGTCGTGGCGGAACGCCCGAAGATGTGGCCAACGTGGCTACGTTCCTCGCATCTGACCTGTCGTCGTATGTAACGGGTCAGGTTATCCACTGCTGCGGTGGTATGAACATGTAATTCGGAAACCTGCATAAAGAACGGGGCTGTATCGCGCAAACGATACGGCCCCGTTTTGTTTCTGTTGGATGCCAGGCCGGGAACCTGTTGGCCGCGGGGGGGGAGGGGCCGGCCCGACGGACAGGGGTTATTTGCCGGCGGCATTGACACCACCGCCGCCTATCGCGTTGTTGATGCGCTGCTCGCCAGCCTCGTATCGGCGGCCCCAGTTGAGGTTCCAGCTCACGCTGACGACAACCAGTTGTTTGACCATGTTCGAGGTCATTGTCTGTTGGTATCCGGCGTAGCGGTTCCAGTTTTCGCTTTTCACTTTGTAGTCGTTGACGAAGGGGTCGAACACCATCACCCCGAAATTCCAGTCCTTGTAGTTGTAGGTGAGTTTGAGGGTGTGTACATTCTCCCCGCCATTGAGTGTTTCGCCCCAGAACCGGTTGAAGTTGGTCTCGAGCATTCCCTCGAGCGAAAATCCCCAGTGCGACAGCTCGAAGGTGGCGTAGCAATAGAAGTTGTTGTAGACGTGGGTGTAGTTGTTGCCCCGCATCCAGTAGCGGTGCCAGGCGGGTCCGACGCTGAGGGTGAGCCAGTTGGGGATGGCCGTTACCCGGGTATCGAGGTAGAAACGCAGCTCTTCGGCATTTCGCTGGTTGTTGTAGCGGGTGAGAATTTTGTCGCCTACCCACACCTTTTCGGGCATGATGGCACCCGGGGCATGGGTATAGAAGGCTCCCAGTTTGCCGTAAAAGATACCGCGGTTGTACTGGTATTGCAGGTCGTATTTGTAGGTGGCATAGGGCTTGATGTCGGGGTTGCCGGTCGATTGCTGTATGCCGTCGACGTCCTGTACCACGGGGCTGAGCATGTCGAGGCTGATGACGCTGCCCATACGCACGAAGTTGAACCGCAGCGACGAGTGGTCGTCGATGGTGTATCGGGCCGAGATACGGGGGCGCCAGATGGAGTAGAGGTGCGACTCCCGGTCGCGCGGCACATAGGAGTAGAGGCTGTAACCGACGCCGGCCGAGAAGTCGAAATGTTTTCCCAGCCGCATCCAGTATTCACCGAAGATGTAGCTGTTGCCCTGGTTCATGTGGTCGTCGACGCCCTGCGCCACGTAGTCGTTGGTAATCCACGACTGCGTGTGGCGGATACCGGCCGTCACGCGGCTGTTTTTCCACCTCTTTTCATAGTCGACTTCGCCCAGTATCGAGTAGGTGCGGCTCTTGATGAGGTTGTCGATGTCGACCAGCGACGAGCCGGTGGTAAAGCCGTTGTCGGTATAGATGAGTTCGTCCTCGGTATAGATGCGGTGGCTGTTGGGTCGCTCGTAGCTGGCCACGACGTTGGCCATGAGCAGCTGGTCTTTGTCGAAGTTGTATTGATAGTAGAGGTTAAGCGAGGGCCTGATACGATGCGTTTTCGAGTCGTCGAGCATGAGGCTGGTCGTGCCGCCGGGCGAATGGTCGGTGAGGATACCTCGGTAAAGGTTCTCTTGATGACCATAATAGAAGTTGAGCGAGGCATTGAACATCTGCTTTTGAGGGTCGAGGTAGTTGTAGTTGAGCGAATGGCCGTTGGTCCACTGTTCGAATTTGTTCCCGTCGAGACTCTCCTCGGTGCGGGTATAGCGGGTGCCGTCGGGCAGTTCGTAGTGTTCGGTATTGTCGCGCAGCATCTCTATATTCCAACGGGGCGAGCACCAACCCGAGTAGGAGAACTCAGACTTGCCGCTGTTCACCTTGGCTGCGAGCCAGTATTCGCCGAATCCCCGGTTGACGCTTTGGCTGATGTCGCCCATGAAGCTGCCGCCCGAGGTGGGGTTCTTGACGATGAAATCGATTACGGCACCCACCTCGCCGTAGCGCACGCCGGGATTGTCGATGTACTCGACGCGTACAATCTGCTCGGGCGAGAGGGCCTGAATCTCCTTGTTGTCGGCGGGGCGGCCGTTGATGCGCAGGCTCACCTCACTCTTGTCGGCCAGGGCAATGCTTTGGTCCGAAGGGTTTATGATGACGCCGGGAATCTGCAACTTCTGGAGCAACTGCAAGCCGTTGCGCGATTGCTTTATCTGCTGGGCGTTGGGAAATAACAGGTTGCGGTCGGCCTTCTGCACCCACGACGATGCCTCGACAGTCACCTCGTCGAGGTCGACCTGCTTGAGCGAACTTTCGATAGAGTCGACATTCAGGCCGGTGGTATCGGCATAGACTACGGCGATGGAATCGTCTGCATGAGTCGAAGTTTCGGGGGTGGCACCGTGTGCGCACAAGGTAGAGAGAGCCACCGCAAGCAGGGTGGCCGGGATCGTCTGTTTCATTCGGTATCGTCTTTTCTCATATAGACGTAAAAACTTCGAGTTTCGTTACAAAAAACGGCTTGGAAACGAAACTTTTTTTAGGATGGATATGACAATGTGTTGTAAATAATTCTTGCAGATAAAGAAGGTGATATTTGTGACTGTAAAATTTTACATATACTTTTGTTTTTAGTCTAAATATTTTTTTGAAGATGAAAGATTTTATTCTTCTACTGCGGCCTCACCAATGGATAAAAAATGGATTTGTTTTTCTTCCCTTGTTCTTTTCTGGGCAAATTCTTCATTACGACTATTTCTTGGCAACAGTGGTTGCTTTCTTTGCATTCAGTTTTATGGCAAGTTCGATTTACTGTTTCAATGATATATGGGATGTTGAGGCAGACCGAAGGCATGCCAAGAAGCGCTTTCGTCCTATTGCTTCGGGGAGAGTCTCGAAGAATATGGGTTATTGTCTAATGGGGGTAATGGCAGTTCTATCCATATTGTTGACTTGCATTTATTTCCCCCAAGCTCTTTTTTATAAAGTAGCAGGGGTGTTATTGACCTATTTTATAATGAATGTCGTCTATTGCATAAAACTTAAAAATGTAGCAATAGTCGATGTTTTTATCATTGCTACAGGATTTGTTTTGAGAGTCTTGTTGGGTGGATTGGTTACGGGTATATGGATTTCACATTGGATCATATTGATGACATTCCTGTTGGCTCTCTTTCTGGCTTTTGCCAAGCGTCGTGACGATGTAGTGGCATTTGAAGAAACCGGAGTAGTATTGCGGAAAAATGTGAGCAGGTATAATTTGGCTTTTATAAACCAAGTCATAACCATTCTGGCAACCATAATTATGGTGTGTTACATCATGTACACGGTGTCGGAAGAGGTGGTTTCTCGTATGGGAACTCCCTATTTGTATGTTACGTCGGTTTTCGTGTTGGCCGGACTTATTCGCTACTTGCAGCTGACAATTGTCGATGTAAAAAGTGGAAGCCCTACTCGTGTATTGATGCACGATCTGTTCATCCAACTCTGTGTTGTGGGATGGATACTTTCTTTCTTTGTAATTATATACATCTGATATGAAAAAGAGGACTGTGGCGACGTTCGATTTCGATGGAACGATTACTCGCAAAGATACCTTATTGGAATTTATTAAATTTGTAAAGGGTGCACCTGCTCTTTACGGAGGCCTGTTGTGGCATGCCCCTCTATTGGTGGCTTATAAATTGAGGATGTATCCCAACTGGAAAGTGAAGCAGAAGTTTTTTTCTCATTTCTTCAAAGGAATGTCGTATGATGAATTTTGCCGTTGGGGCGAATGTTTTGCCGATACTGTAGACCAGATGATAAAGCATTCGGTTTTTCAAAAGTTGTTGCAGCATCAACGACAGGGCGATACGGTTTATATCGTCAGTGCCAGTGTGAAAGAGTGGATTTTGCCATGGGCACGAAAGTCGGGTATATCTCATGTGATTGCGACCGAAGTGGAGGTCGATGACCAAGGTCGGTTGACGGGGCGATTCTCTTCTCGGAATTGTTACGGGCAAGAGAAAGTAAACCGATTTCTGGCAGAGGAACCTCGGCGGGAGAGCTATTGTTTATATGCCTATGGCGATAGTCGGGGAGACCGGTATATGTTGGATTTGGCCGATCGGGCTATCTGGTGTAAAAAGATGTAAGTATGATTTATCTGTTGGCCTTTATCAGTATTTTGTTGGGAGCCGTTGCCCAGTATTTTTTGAAGATGGGCATGACAAATTGGTCCTTGAAGGGTTCTGTGGTTGAGATGCTCCGGCTCCTTTTTCACAATTATTACCTGTGGAGCGGCATTCTTTGCTATGGCGTGAGTATGCTCTTTTGGCTTTATGTGCTGTCGCGAATGGAGTTGAGCAAGGCCTATCCGATGGTGAGTCTGGGGTATGTTATTACGTTGCTGATAGGATATTTCTTATTGAATGAGCCGTTGAATGTCCCTAAGGTAGTAGGCATATTGCTGATTGTTGCGGGCGTGTGTTTCATAGCTCGAGGTTAGCGTTTTCTCGGGTTGCATGCTTGGGAGGTTTGCACTATCTTTGTGCCGGAAACAAAACGGGATAACTATGGAGGTACTCTACGAAGACAATCATGTGATTATCGTCAACAAGACCTGCTCCGAAATCGTGCAGGGCGACAAGACGGGCGACATGCCGCTGAGCGAGATGCTGAAGGCTTGGCTCAAGGAGAAGTACAACAAGCCGGGCAATGTCTTCGTGGGGGTAACTCATCGCCTCGACCGCCCCGTGAGCGGTGTGGTGGTCTTTGCCAAAACGAGCAAGGCACTGGCCCGGTTGAACGAGATGTTCCGCAACGGCGAGGTGAAAAAGCAGTATTGGGCTATCGTGAAGCATGCCCCCGAGCAGGAGAGCGGCGAACTGGTGCACTACCTGGTGCGCAACGAGAAGAGCAACAAGTCGGTGGCCTATGACCGGGAGCGGCCGGGGGCCAAACGGGCGGTGCTCGACTATCGTGTGTTGGCTCACAGCGACCGCTATACGTTGCTCGAGGTGAATTTAAAAACGGGGCGTCACCACCAGATACGCTGCCAGCTGGCCAAGATGGGGTCGCCTATCAAGGGCGATTTGAAGTATGGGGCCGAACGCTCCAACCCCGACGGCGGCATCTCGCTCCATGCCCGCCATGTCGAGTTTGTCCATCCCGTGTCGAAACAGCTCATCAGCGTAACGGCTCCCGTGCCCGACGACAGGTTGTGGAAGGCTTTCGAGCAGATGGTCGAGGCCGGTAAATAAAGGGGAAATACCTGCAAGACTTATTGCTGAAGATTGTCTCTGGACCCCGCATTGGAGTGCGGGGTGACACGCACGTCATACCGCGCTGCGACGCGGTATCCAGGAATATGTGCAAAGGAGAATTCCCCCAAGAGGCACTTTGCAGGACTCCTTATCGGGGAGTGGGGGCAGAGGGGCGTGGAGCCATCAGTAGCTGAACGAAATCTTTACCTTTTTGCCTTTTATCTTTTCGTCGCGAAGGCGGCGCAGCGTTTCGTGTGCCTTGTTGCGCGCCACGGCGGCGTAGCTGTAATGGTCTTTTACCTCGATGAGTCCTATCTCGTCGGCCGTCAGTCCGCCCTTCTGGGTAAGGAATCCCACGATGTCGCCCTTGCTTATCTTCTCCCTCTTGCCGGCGGCAAAGTGCAGGGTGGCCATCGGCGGCGTTTGCAGCCAGTTGGCCTTGGGGTCCAGCCTGAAGTCGGTCGCTTGATTGGCATACTCGGGCAGTTGCTCGGTGGGGCCCACAATCAGGAAGGCCTCGCCCTCGGCGTGCATGCGGGCGGTGCGGCCGTTGCGGTGGGTGAAGCTCTCGAGGTCGACAGGCAGGTGATAATGGATGATATATTTCACCTCGGGGATGTCGAGGCCGCGGGCGGCCAGGTCGGTCGAGATGCAGATGTAGCTGCTGTGGTTGCGGAATTTACAGAGGGCCCGTTCGCGGTCGGCCTGCTCCATGCCGCCGTGAAACGATTCGGCAATGATACCCCGGTCGGTGAGGAATTGCTGCACCCGCTCCACGCTCTCGCGCTGGTTGCAGAAGACGAGCGTAAGCCCCGGCTTCAGGTTGCGCAGCAGGAGCAGCAGGGTGTCGAGTTTGTCCTTCACGGGCGAGTCGATGCGGTAGAGTGTCAGCCGCTCGTTCGTGCTCTCCTCGCTCCGTTTCGAGCCCAGAAAGTCGAGCTTCACCGGGCGGCGCAGGGCGGTGAATGCCGGCAGCGATTCGCTGTCGGTAGCCGAGGTGAGAATCTTTTTCTTCACTCCCTCGAGCGGAGCGATAATCTCTTTCATCTCGTCGTGGAAACCCAGGGCGAGGCATTTGTCAAACTCGTCGAGTACCAGCGTATCGAGGGTGTCGAGCGACAGGCGTCCGCGGCGCAGGTGGTCGGCAATGCGGCCCGGAGTCCCCACCACGAGGGCCGGAGCCACCTCGAGCGACTTGCTCTCCTCGCGCACCGAGTGGCCTCCGTAGCAACATACGATTTTGATGCCTGCGGCAATCTTGCGCAGCACGCTCTCGATTTGCAGCGCCAGTTCGCGCGACGGTACCAGCACCAGCGCCTGCACACCGGCAGCCCGTGGGTCGATGCGCAGCAGCACCGGCAGCAGGAAGGCCAGTGTCTTGCCCGACCCGGTGGGCGATAGCAGGATGATGTCGTTGGGGCGTTGCGCCGTCTCGAGCATTTGTTTCTGCATGCCGTTCAGCGAATCGATGTTCAGGTTGCGGCACGCCTTTTCGATGAGTGACTGTGATTCTTTCATGGCTGCAAAGATACGACATATCGCCACACCGTGCAAACCGCCTGACGTTTGCCTCTTACTGCAAGGAGTAAAAATGGTTTGCCGCATCGTTGGTTGGTTTGTCGATACTTAAATAATATTAAATCGGTATGAAATATGCTTGAAAATTATGTTGTATAACAGAAAGTGCCTATATTTGCACTGTGTTTTTCATAGTATTAGATTAAGATTAAGGTTAACAAAGATTGGTTGTCGTGAGACAATCAATTTTTTTTTGTACCTGTTCGAACCCTTTTCTCGATATGTAATCAGTTTATATACAATTGTTTATGTCTTAAATTTGCGTAGCTGGGCCTCGTGATGTGTAGCCCGGTAGATTGTCTATCGTCGGTAGTTTTGTGGGTATTCCTGGATACCGCGTCGTGGCGCGGTATGACGAGGGTGTCACCCCGCACTGTGATGCGGGGTCCAGAGATGTGTAGCTGGGTAAAATCCTTTTTGCTGGTAGTTTTGCGGGTATTATTCATCGGGCATCAAATTCGATGCAGGCGCGGTATTGGCTGTCGGGTAGAACCGGGGTAAGGGCAAAGTATCCGCCGGCGAAGCGGCCGTCGACAATCCGGGCGGGGTGTTGGTGGAGGCGCTCCAGGTGGTCGCGATAGAGGGTGCCGGGCCGGGGGAAATAGTCGATGCGGTAGTGCCCCTCGTAGCCCGGAGCCACGAAGCGGTCGGCGATGCGGCGGGCCACCACGCCCATATTCATGCGCAGGTTTATTTCGACGAAGGGGTGCAGCCGGGTTGTGCCGTCGGGGGCGAGGTAGGTCATCATGTCGACCCCGAGGTAGCCGGTATAGACCGGGGCAATGCGTTCGGTGAAGAAGCTGGCAAGGACCTCGCGCACGGCCGTGACGACGTGGGTGCCGACGGCCGCACTGAGCTCCTTGTGCAGGCGGTGATCGGTGGTGAGCCGGTTCTCCTTGTAGGCTCCGTGGTTGTCGGTAAGGAACGACGAGTATCCGGCAAAGGTCACGCGGGTGCCGTCGCTGTAAAACTCCATGGCCCAGTCACGCTCTTTCTCGTAAAAGGGTTCGCCCATCAGTACTCCCTGCTTTTGCAACACGCCGTTGCTCCATTGTGCCAGCGAGGTATCGTAGCCGTAGAGGTTCCAGTAGAGGCCGCGTCCGCTGCCCGACCAGGGCGCCTTGAGTACCTTGCGGTCGCTCTGCTCGGTAAAGGCCTGCACCTCGTCGGGTGTATGCAGCTCGACCGGCAGCGGGGGCATGGGGTAGTCGATGTGCGAGGCGAGGTATCGGCCCGCCTCGGTAGCCAGGCGGCGATGGGCCAGGCGGCGCAAGTGGTTGCACTGTTCGGGCGAGGGGAGCAGCCGATTGTCCACGCCGGCCTGATGCAGGTGGTGAGCCAGGGCGAGGTTCCACCCCCACACCTCGATGCGGTCGAAGGACAGTTCGCCGATTTGCTTGAACGCGACGGTCGAGACCGCGAGCCCCAGCGGCTCGAGGCTGCGGCGGAAGTCGTCGGGCGCCGGCTCGGCAGAGCATATCGTCGTCTCCTCCCCCTCGCGGGCATACCACAGCGGCAGCAGGGCCAGCTCGCGCGCGATGCGTTGGGCGGCAGGGGGCGGCGTGTAGTTGATGCCGCCGAAGGCCAGGGCCAGGTCGTTCTCGGGGTTGAAGATATAGAGGTTCACAGTGGGCGATATTTTCGAGCGACAAAGGTAGTAAATGTATGCACCCGGTGCAAGCGGGTAGAGTATGGAGTGCAGGAGCTTATGGAGCGAGTTGCAGGGCAGAGAACAAATTGCCAGAATAAGATGCAAAATCTATTATATTTTTTTAGAATGTAATCCTATTTTATTTTCTAATTAAAAAAATATCGTCAATAATATTTTCAAATTGTAAATTTTTACTACCTTTGAGTTTTGTAGTCCTGCCGATATTAGATAGCTATGAAAAAACTTCATCTACATATTATGCCATACGGCCTGCTGGATAGCGGGTGGGAGATTTTGCAACGAATCAAATTCATCCAATAATTTTTTAATCGTGTAAGTGTATGAAAAGCGTTATTGTAAACCTGATCTTGACTACTGCGCTCTGGGCCGTTTGCCCGGTGGGAGCGCAGCAATGGGCCAACGAACGGGTGCACGATCGGGTAGCCCCGACCGAAGAGGCACCGCACATTTCGTTTGCCGGGAAACAATCGATGAAGAAACAGCTGTTCCGTTCGACCTCGGCCAGTGTGACGGCCGACTTCAGTTGCCAGAGTACAGGTAGCGCCGTGACCGTGTGGGAGGAAGACTTTGACGACGGAGCAGAGGGCTGGACTCTGACCGATGCCGAGTCTTTCTCGTGGGAGTTGAAAAAGATGACCGGCGACAAGAGTTTCACGGCCATCGACCCCGACGACACGCAGTCGCTTTTTATCGAAGGCCCGTATAAAGTATTTAAACGAGGCATTGCCACGGCTACCAGTCCGCAACTCGATGTGCCGGCCAACGCCATGCTGAAGGGTTATGTGGGCTTCAGCCAGAATATGGATAACTATTGCCGCTTGCATATCTCGGTATCGACCGATGCCTTTGCCACCTCGGAACTGCTGTGGAACAGTGGCGACGAGAACGGCGAGAAACCCTGGCGCTGGCACGAGTTTGCCGTATCGCTTGAGAAGTATGCCGGCCAACAGGTGCAGATACGCTTCACCTACACCGCAGGCTCTGACGACGATATGAACGTGGGCGGCTATATGGGCGACTTTGCCATCGATGGGTTGCAGATAACGGGTGTAGAAGCCGTTGACCAGGTAGAGGTGGCTACCGGCGAGGAGATTGCCTTTGCCGACATGTCGACCGGCGACCCCACGGCCTGGCAGTGGTCGTTCCCCGGTGGCACGCCGGAGACCTCGACCGAGCAGAATCCCCGGGTATACTATACCCGCGACGGCGTGTATGACGTGACCTTGACGGTGAGCAATGCCGACGGCAGCGATACCAAGACCCGCACCGCCTTTGTCAAGGTGACCGGTGTGGCTCCTGTAGCTCACATTCTGCCGCCTGCCACCTTCCGGTACAGCGAGACGCGTCTGCCCATGGTGGCCCCGCTGGTGGGTGTGCAGTATCACGACAACTCGACGGGGTATCCCACTTCGTGGCAGTGGACCTTCGGCGGTGTGAGCCCTGAGTCGTATGCCCAGGTAACCTCGAACGAAGAGAATCCCGTGGTGGCCTATAACTTCCTGCACCAGCAATCGGTGAATCTGCAGGTGGCCAACGAGCACGGTGAGTCGGAAGATGCCACCGATGTATCGGTCGAGTACAGCGGACTCATTACCAACTTCGAGCCGGGCGACCAGCCGACCACCTTCGACATGGAAGACTGGGGTACCTTCCCCGGTACCAATACCATAGGCATTACGGCCTACGCCGAGAAGTTCTCCAAACCTTCGCGTCCCATTTTGGTATTCGGGGCCTATGTCTATTTTGTTACCGCTTCGGCTACGAGCCTCACCGACCAGATTGCCGACGTGGGCGTGCACCTCTATACCAGCGAAAACGGTCTGCCGGGCAAGAAACTCGACTCCACCTGGTGGCGTGTGTTCGAGCTCGATACCCCTTCGGGCAGTACGATGGTAGGCACTGCCTTTGAGTTCAACCCCAAGGTCATCGACGACGAGTTCTTTATCGTGGTCGATGGTATCCCCGAGAAGAACGACAGTGTAGACGTGTCGTTTGCCATGGCCGATTTCCGCGACCACGGCAACACGGCCTATATGTATAAAGATGACCAGTGGGTCGATGTGAGCACCTATTTCCCCGCCGGAGCCAACCACACCTCTTATCTGATTATGCCCTCGATCGTGCACTCGGTGATGTCGCCCATCCCGACCGACCGCGGTCCGCTGGTGGTAGGCAAAGAGGCCGGTACGAGTAAGTATCCCTTCTTCTCGATTTACGGCTATGAGACCCCTATCGAGAGCAGTGCCGACTGGTGCCGCGTGGTAGGTCAGCCCAACGGGCTTACCCTCGACACGCTGCTTGTCTCGTACGACCGTCTGCCCGACGGCATCGACGAGCGGGTGGCTACCCTTACCATCAACGACAGCATATCGACCTACGACATCAAGGTGACGCAAAGCGTGAATGGCGTGAGTGCCGTCGAGGCTGTAGCTCAAGCTCCGGCCACGCTCTGTCCCTCGGTTTTCGACCAGGAGGTAACGGTGCAGTTGCCCGAAGATTCCCGCCGGTTGATGGTAGTCGACGAGAAGGGTCGCGAATGGTATAGCCGCGAGTTGAGCGACGTAGAGCGGCAAGTGACAGTCGACGCTTCGGGCTGGGCCCCGGGAACTTACTTCTTCCGGGTGCTGGGCAATCGCGAGGTGATTGTCGTCAAAGGTGTGAAACGATAACGACCGGGCAAGTGTGAAAGATGACGAGAGGTGTGTCGTGGGGAGAGAGACCCGTGTCGCGCCTCTCTTCTATTGTGGTATCGCCCCGTACGGCGATGCGGGGACCAATAGGATAAACGCTATTTGTCTAAAAAAAACGAGAAAAAGTTGTAACAAATACGATATATTTGCGTCTCATCTATATACGAACAAACATAATACGAACAAACATACGAGTCTATGAAACGATTTTTGTGGCTGTTGCTTTTGCCCCTCTGTTTCGGGAGCTGGGCTGCCGAGAGTGAATGGAATACCGATAGCGTGGTGGTTTATTACGAGAACCAGGTGATACCTGTGATTCAGAAGAGTTGGAAGAACTACAATTTAGTCGAGAAGACCTACCGGCAGTTTTTCGACCGTTGCAAGTCGTTGCCCGACTCGGTGGTCAATCAGTGTTCGTGGTGTTTCTCCGACTCCTATTACAACCTGGCCTGCTGCTATTCTCTTAAAGGTCGCAAGCGGGCGGCGGTCGATGCCTTCGAGCAGGCTATCCGGCATGGTTACTACGACTATGCCCATGCCCGGCAGGATACCGACCTGGACAATATCCGGGGCGACAAGCGGTTTCAGCGGCTCCTGGCCCAGTTGCGCGAGGTGGGCGATTTCAACTACATACTCCGCAAGTCGCCCGGCTATGACAACACCGCCTCTACCGACTCGCTGCCGGCCTTTACCTATATGGCGCCCAACGACAGCAACCTGGTGCGGGTGCGCCGCTACTTCAACCTCGACAGCATTGCGGGTGCGGGCGACGAAATCTCGAAAATCAAGAACTTGCTGTTGTGGGTACACAACACCATCCGTCACGACGGGTCGTCATACAATCCCAAGGTGAAGAATGCCATTGCCATCTACGAAATCTGCAAGCGCGAAGACCGGGGTGTCAACTGCCGCATGATGGCGCAGATG
Organism: Barnesiella sp. An22; assembly: GCF_963931395.1. Classification (NCBI taxonomy): domain Bacteria; kingdom Pseudomonadati; phylum Bacteroidota; class Bacteroidia; order Bacteroidales; family Barnesiellaceae; genus Barnesiella; species Barnesiella sp. An22. Next base: position 2,716,049 of record NZ_OZ007014.1, on the reverse strand, counting down.
CTCAATGAGTGCTATCTGGCCATGGGCTTCAAGTCGCGCTATGTCACCTGCCTGCCCAAGAGCTATATCAACGACTGCCACGTCATCAACGCCGTCTACTCCTGCACCCTCGACAAGTGGGTGTGGGTAGACCCCACCTGGGGCGCCTATGTGATGGACGAGGAGGGCAATCTGCTCGGCCTCTCGGAGGTGCGCGACCGGTTGAAAACGGGCCAGTTCGTCACGGTGAACGAGGATGCCAACTGGAATCATCAAGTGGCTTGCACGACCGATTACTACCTGAACTACTACATGAGCAAGAACCTCTATTATCTGCAATGTTCCGATATTAGCGGTTTCGACAACGAGACCCGTATCGAGGGAAAAGTGATGCCGCGCTACGTCACCCTCTCGCCCGAGGGCGAACCCTATGACAACTCGTTCAGCACCTCGAACGAGGCTTGGTTCTGGGCATCGCCTTATAAATGATGCGGCTAGTTGCCCCACATCGAAATACGGGGGCCAGCTTTTGGAATATGGAGAGGTGAGTATCTCTTGCCGGTATTCCTGCCCGGGTATTTTCTGGATTCCGCGTCGGGGCGCGGAATGACGTGTGTGTCACCCCGCACCGTGATGCGGGGTCCAGAAGGTGAAGTCGAGGGAATAGGCTTTTGCCGGTAATTTTCGGTTATTCCTGAATACCGCGTCGTAGCGCGGTATGACGTGCGTGTCCCCCGCACCTCGATGCGGGGTCCAGAAGGTGAAGTCGAGGGTATAGCCTTTTGCGGGTATTTTCTGGATTCCGCGTCGTAGCGCGGAATGACGTGTGTCACCCCGCACCTCGATGCGGGGTCCAGTCGAGAGCCGTTTGTAGGTATTTCTGTGGAATAACTCTTAGAATCTCTTCAACTCGGTGTAGAGCCGCTGGATAGGCAGCCCCATTACGTTGTAGTAGCTGCCGTGCAACCCGGTCACACCGATGTAGCCAATCCACTCCTGCACGCCGTAGGCGCCAGCCTTGTCGAGCGGGCGGTAGCGGTCTACGTAGTAGTCTATTTCGTCGTCGGTGAGGGGGGCGAAGTCGACCTCGGTCGATACGGCAAAGGAGATTTGCTTTTGCATCGAGGTGAGCGTAACCCCGGTGATGACGGTGTGCGTCTTACCCGAGAGGGCCCGCAGCATGGCTTTGGCATCGGCCAGGTCGTGCGGCTTGCCATAGACCCGGCCGTCGAGCCAGACGATGGTATCGGCCGTGATGAGCAGCGTGTTCTCTTTCATCTGGCTGCGATAGGCGGCCGCCTTCTCCTGCGAGATGTAGAGCGGAATCTCTTCGCCCGAGAGGGTAGCGGGGTACGACTCGTCTACCTCGGGCAGAGCCGTTACGCGGTATTCGATGTCGAGCCCGGCCAGGAGCTCGCGGCGACGTGGCGAGTTGCTCGCCAGCAGTATTTCGTATTTCTGGAGATTCGATAACATAGTCAATCGTTTTTTCTGAGGTTTACCAGCCGAACGCCTTTTCGTCGGCCATCCATTTGCCTTGGGCGCGCAGCACCTGTTCGATGATGTCGCGGCCACAACCCATCCCGCCGCAGAAGGGCGAAACGTAGCGGGCAATCTGTTTGATTTCGGGTGCCGCATCGGCCGGGCAGGCGGGCAGACCGGCCACACGCATCACCTCGTAGTCGGGAATATCGTCGCCCATGTACATCACTTCACTCGCTTGCAGGCCGCACTCGGCGAGCCACTGTTCGAATATCTTGATTTTCACGGCCACGCCCATGTAGACGTGCGAGAGGCCCAGCCCCTCGAAGCGTTTGCGCACCGCCTCGGTGCGTCCGCCGGTGATGATGGCCACGGGGTATCCCAGTTTGGCCGCCAGTTGCAAGGCATATCCGTCTTTGATGTTGATGACCCGCATGGGTTCGCCCGAGGGGTGCAGGGGTATGGAGTCGGACGACAGCACGCCGTCCACGTCGAAGGCAAAGGCTTTTATTTTTGTCAGGTCGAAATCGGTTCGGCTCATGGTTGTTGGGTTTTATCGGGGTTATGGATTTCGTGAATGCTGCGGCTCATCAGACTGTAAATCTCGCGCATCGTGGGGTCGGAGAGCAGCGCCTCCTGTTTGGCGATGATGTTGCGGTCGTATCGGATGGCTGGGCCCGTCTGGGCATCGAAGGGCGACATGTCGGCCACCTTGTCGGCCGTTTCTCGGATGAGGGGCAGCATCGCCTCGAAAGGCAGTCCGTGTTCCTGCAGGATGCGGTCGCACAGCACATAGAGGTGGTTGGTGAAGTTGCAGGCAAAGACGGCAGCCAGGTGCAGATACTTGCGTTGCTCCGAGTCGGCCCGGTAGACGCGGCCCGAGAGCCGGGCGGCCAGGTGGTACAGCAGGTCGGCATCGGCTTCGCTGTTGGCCTCGATGAAGAGGGGAATGTTGTCGAATGCCACCTCGCGCTCCTTGCTGAAGGTCTGCATGGGGTAGAAGACCCCGTAGCGGGCCGAGTAGGGGTGGAATATCTCGCAGTCTACACTGCCGGCCGTGTGTACCCACAGCCCGTTGTTGGCCGGCATACGGGCAAGCAGGTCGGGCAGTACCGAGTCCTTCACGGCGAAAATATAGAGGTCGCCGTCGGCAGGCAGACTGTTGAGGTCGGTCGTGTAGCGGCAGCGGGGCAACTGTTCGCCCAACCGCCGGGCCGACTCTTCGGTGCGGCTATACACCCACGCCGGGGCAAGGCCCTTTTCCCGCAACGCCAGTGCCAGCCGCGTAGCCAGGTTACCGGCACCGATCAGGATTATCTTCATCGCTGCCTCGTTCATTCCCATTTGCCTATATGCACCTTTTCCCACATCATCTTCTCTTCGTCGAAGGGTTTGCGCTCCTCGTCCTTGTGACCGATGGAGAGGATGCAGAGCACGCCCATCGTTTCGGGTATGCCCAGTATGCTGCGCACGATGTCTTCGGCCGGTTCGTCGTCGGCCCCGAATCGGTTGCGCACCTGAATCCAGCAGCTGCCCAGCCCCAGGTCGGCCGCTTGCAGTTGCATGAGTATGGCGGCAATCGAGGCATCCTCGACCCAGGTATCGGTAAGGGTCATGTCGGCCGTCACGACGATAGCCAAGGCAGCCCCTTCGACAGGCTTGGCTCCGGCCGTCTTGCAGGCAGCCAGGCGGGCCAGCACCTCTTTATCTTCGACGGCGATAAACTCCCAAGGGGTACAGCGTTTCGACGAGGGGGCGAGCAGCCCGGCCTCGAGAATCAGCTTCACCGAGTCGGGCGACAGCGGTTGGTCGGTATACTTGCGGATGCTGCGGCGGTGCATCAACAGATCGTGCAGATTATTCATAAGGGTAATGTTTTTACGGTTTGTATTTCATGAATTGGAGGAGGTGACGTTCGGCCCCGGCTGTGTGGCGTACAGACGAGCGGGGACACGAGCCTGCATCTCTTCCAGTAGCAAAGATACAAAACCTAATGCTTACGCGGGGAATCTGCGAAAACTTTTTTCGCTACTTTTCGGCGGGCCGCATACTGAACGACGCTTTTTTGCGTTTATTAAATGTGCCTCTCGACAAACGGGGCACGGTGTGTATAGAATCCCGATGAAATACAAGATATTACTCCTTTTTGTCGCGATAGGTGCGGTGCTCGAGCTGGCGGCGCAAGGGCGTGTGAAACTCACGGGCCGGGTCTACGACAGCGACAACCAGCCTATCGAACTGGCTACGGTGCGTGTGGCGGGGACGACCATGGGCACGATGACCGACCTCAAGGGCGAGTATCAGCTCTCCATACCGGCGGGCGACTCGATTGTGGTCATCTACTCCTGCTTGGGCTACCGCGAGGAGCAGCGGCAGCTGCTCAACCTCACGAAAGACGTCTCGCTGTCGGTGCGGCTGAACAAAAACTCGAAGATGCTGAGCGAGGTGGTGGTGGCGACTCACCGCCGGCAGACCAGCACGTTGCAGACCATCGACACGAAGGACCTCAAGCTGATGCCCGATGCTTCGGGCGGCAGTATCGAGGCGATGCTCACCACCTTTGCCGGGGTCAACTCGAGCAACGAGTTGAGTTCGCAATACTCGGTGCGGGGCGGTAACTTCGACGAGAATATCGTCTATATCAACGGTATCGAGGTGTATCGTCCGCTCACGGTGCGGTCGGGACAGCAGGAAGGGTTGAGTATCATCAACCCCGATATGGTGGGGGCCGTAGGCTTTTCGTCGGGCGGTTTCTCGGCCGAGTATGGCGACAAGATGTCGTCGGTGCTCGACATCATCTACAAGCATCCCGAGGCTTTCGAGGGGTCGGTGTCGGCCAGCTTTCTGGGAGCCACCGCCTCGATAGGGCAGAGTACCAAGAAGTTCTCGCAACTGCACGGCATCCGCTACAAGACCAACTCCACCCTGTTGAGCTCGCTCGATACCAAGGGCGAGTATGAGCCGTCGTTCTTCGATTATCAAACCTATCTCACCTATAAGTTCGCCCCCAAGTGGGAGGCTTCGTTTCTGGGCAACATTGCCATCAACGACTACAAGTTCACCCCCCACGAGCGCAACACCTCGTTTGGTACGGCCACGAATGCCAAGCAGTTCAAGGTCTATTTCGACGGCGGGGAGCGCGACAAGTTCGAGACCTATTTCGGGGCTCTGTCGCTGAACTTCTTCCCCGACAAATATACCCAGTGGGCCTTGATGACCTCGGCCTTTGTCACCAACGAACTGGTGACCTACGACATTTCGGGTCAATACTGGCTCGACGAGCTGGCCGATACGGGCGACGGCGAGGGCAGCGAGAATACCGGCGCGCTGGGCGTGGGCACCTATCACGAGCATGCCCGCAACCGCCTCAAGGCCTCGGTGATTGCCACCTCGATCAAGGGGGCTACCAAGTTGGGACAGAACGAGCTGAAGTGGGGATTCACCCACCAGTACGAACAGATTTACGACCGCGTGCGCGAGTGGGAGATGCGCGACTCGGCCGGCTATTCGCTGCCGCATACCGGGCAGTCGGTCGAGATGATTTACAACCTCTTTTCGAAGCAGGACATGGAGAGCCACCGCCTCTCGGCCTATCTGCAGGATACCTATCGGATGCGTACCCTATGGGGGCGGCTTATCTTCACCGGCGGATTGCGCGCCTCGTACTGGGGCTTCAACAAGGAGACGCTGGTGAGCCCGCGGGCCTCGATTACCTTCATTCCGGCTGCCAACGAGCAGATTACGGCCCGCCTGGCCGGCGGTCTCTATTACCAGGCCCCCTTCTACAAGGAGTTGCGCGACACGGTGTGCGATGCCTCCAACAATTACGTGGTGCAGTTGAACCGCAACATCAAGTCGCAACGCTCGATACACGTGGTGCTCGGCGGCGACTATTCGTTCCGGGCGTTGGACCGTCCGTTCAAATTCACGGCCGAACTCTACTACAAGAAACTCGATAACCTCATTCCCTACGAAATCGACAACCTGCGGGTGTGGTACAGCGGGCAGAACGAGGCCAAGGGCTACGCCGCCGGTATCGACCTGAAGCTCTTCGGGCAGTTTGTGCCCGGGGTCGACTCGTGGCTCACCTTCTCGCTGATGAAGACGCAGGAGGAAATCGGCGGCATCAAACTGCCCCGACCTACCGACCAGCGGTACAGCGTGGGGCTCTACTTCCAGGACTATGTGCCCCGCTTCCCCAAATACAAATTCAGCCTGCGGGCTATCCTGGCCGACGGTCTGCCGGTGGGTTCGCCCCGCAAGGGACGTCAGGCGGGCTACTTCAGGGCCCCGGCCTACAAGCGTATCGACATCGGAGCTTCGCGTCTGCTGGTGGGGGGCGAAGACAAACTCCTGCAGCGGGGTATCTTCCGCAACCTGAAAAGCGTGTGGATTGGTATCGACGTGTTCAACCTCTTCGACATCAGCAACGTGAACTCCTACTATTGGGTCACCGACATTACCAATGCCCAGTATGCCGTGCCCAACTACCTTACCCGCAGGCAGATAAACCTGCGTCTCTCCATCGACTTTTAATCGACCCGATTACCGCAGGCGAATGTAGTACATCAGGTCGGTGATGCCGTAGAGCAGTGTGGCCGCACCGAAGGTGGCGACAATGATGCGCTCGGTCGCTGAGAAGGGATTGACCAGAATCTCGATGCCGATAAGCAGAACAATCACCGGCAGTAGATAGGAGAGCCACCCCGCCTTGCGCTTGATGGTCTTCTTCAGTGTGAGCAGATAGAGCAACTGGTAAACTCCGATTAAGATGAGTGCACCCCCCAGCACGTAGATGGTCACCCCGATGTACCAACTGGGCACCAGGATGAGCGAACACCCGAACAGCAGCAGGATGGCCGACATCACGGGGAACGGCAGATCCTTCTTGTGGTTGCCGCTCAGCAGATAGGAGAGGATGGTGTAGAGACTGGGTATCCCCACCAGGATACCGATAATGAAGAGTATGGTGGGCAGGGCGGCGTTGGGATAGAATATCAACAGCAACCCCACGGCGATAGAGGCGATGATACGGACCAGCGGATTTTGAAAAGCATTCATAAAACAGTATTCGAGATTAGTTGTTTGTATGTGATGTAACAACAGCAAAGGTAGCAAGATGTTTGTGAATAGCCTCGATAGTGAAACGCTATTTAACAGCCTTGCCTGCAGAAGCCGCGGCCTGAGTGTGTGAAATAGGGAATATTTATTATCTTTGTCCCCGCTGTGGTAAATCGCGGTCGAGCCGGGTCGCTCGGATGCGGCTGTGTCGACATCGATGCAAGAGGCTCCACACGAGCGGTTTACCTCTATGTTCGAAACAAAAAAGATGCTATGCCTGCACCGAAAAAAATCTTAGCCATCATAAATCCCATTTCGGGAACCAAAGATAAAGAAGAGCTGCCCGCCTTGATCGACGAGGTGATAGACCCGTCGAAATACAGCGTGGAGTGCCGCTTCACCCAATATGCCGGCCATGCGGCCGAGATGACCCGTCAGGCCGTTGCCGACGGGGTAGATGTGGTGCTCTCGGTCGGGGGCGACGGTACCTGCAACGAGATTGCCCGCGAATTGATAAACACCTCCACGGCGCTGGCCATCGTGCCGGTGGGCTCGGGCAACGGGTTGGCCCGCCACCTGGGTATCTCGATGGATGCCCGCAAGGCGCTCGAGATTGTCAACGATGGGGTAATCGCCGACCTCGACTACTGCACGGCCAACGGCCGCCCCTTCTTCTGTACTTGCGGGGTGGGGTTCGACGCGCTGGTGAGCCTCAAGTTTGCCGAGGGAAAACGTCGCGGCAAGCTGGCCTATGTGGCCAAGGCGCTCACCGAGTACCTCAAGTACAAGTCGGAGACCTATCAGATTGAGATGCCCGACGGTACTGTCACCGAGAAGGCCTTCCTCATTGCCTGCGGCAACGCCTCGCAATATGGCAACAACGCCTATATCGCCCCCCATGCCAGCATGCAGGACGGCAAAATAGACGTCACGGTGCTCATGCCCTTTACCCCCTTCGACACGGCGGGGTTGGCCCTGTTGCTCTTCACCAAGCATATCGACCAGGATGCCAACATCAAGAGCTTTACCACCGAGTCGCTCGTCATCAAGCGCGAGAAACCGGGGGCCATGCACCTCGATGGTGAGCCTGTCGAGATGGGTACCCGCATCGACATCCGCTGCTTCAAAGGCGGCCTGCGCGCCCTCATTCCGGCCGAGGACCCCAAGCGCTCCATCATCGAGCCCTTCGCCTCGGTATTCTGGGAATTTATCGAGACCGTGCGTCAGGAGTTGAATATCTGATAGTTAGTTGTTATTCCATGAAGATGTGATTGTCGAGCGGCCGCAGACCGTGTTAGCCACCCTGCCTACGGTCGGCCAGTTCGATGATTTCGAGGTCTTTGATTTCGGCCCCGTCGATGACGAAGCGCACGAGGGTGCGTTTCTTGTGGAATCCGTACAGACCGGCGGCTCCGGGGTTGATATGAAGGCATTTCAGGGTTTTGTCGTAGAGTACCTTCAGGATGTGCGAGTGGCCCGAGATGAAGAGTTTGGGCGGATGAATGTAAATCTGGGGTATCACCTCGCGGGCATATTTGCCGGGGTATCCGCCGATGTGGGTCATCCACACGTCCACCCCCTCGATGGTAAACCGCTGGTGTTGCGGGTAGCGCAGGCGCAATTCGTGACCGTCGATGTTGCCATAGACGGCCCGGAAGGGCTTCAGCGCCTCGAAGCGGTCGGCCAGCTCGACCGAGCCGATGTCGCCCGCGTGCCAAATCTCGTCGCACTCGGCAAAATATTTCGCGTAACGGTCGTCCCACCAGGCGTGGGTATCGGATAACAGACCAATCTTTACCATGACTTCTTTTCTCAATTTAAGGGTAAAAGTACGGCAATAATTTGTAAAGTCGAAAAAAAACGTCTACATTTGTCCCCACAGAAACAGATGCGGTAGTAGCTCAGTTGGTAGAGCATCAGCTTCCCAAGCTGAGGGTCGCGAGTTCGAGCCTCGTTTGCCGCTCTTCGAGAAGCCGGTTTGCATGCAGCAAGCCGGCTTTTTTTATATATTCATTCCGCCTGTCAATTCATAATTTTATGAATTGAGACGAGATATTGCCAATCTGGGGATTCATTTTTATATTTGTTGTGATTTTTCTTACGTTTAGTTAATATAATTAACAGTATAGTCACAATCTAAATATGACGTTGAACGGAGTTTCGCAGACTTCTGTCCTCAATTATATGATACGGGACAATAAGTTGTATCTCTCGCAAGGCGACGAGACTGTCGTGTATGTAAGGCAATAAACTTTGATCCGGAATATAGCAGCAGGGGATAGAATCGACGTTCTATCCCCTGCGTGCATATACTGGAAACACCGTGGTTATTCCTGACTTACCTTTTTCATCTTCACCTCGTAGAGGTCGCTGCGGCGGTCCTTGAGGTTGCGCACGCTGCCGTAGGTGTGGAGCTCGTTGAGCAGGTCGAGGTCGACGTCGGAGATGAGAATCATCTCGGTGTTGGGGGTAGCCTCGGCGCGGCGTCCGTCGGTGGGGAAGGCGAAGTCGCAGGGGGTGAAGACTCCCGACTGGGCATACTGGATGTCCATGTTGTGCACCTTGGGCAAGTTGCCTACACTACCGGCAATGACCACGAAGCACTCGTTCTCGATGGCGCGGGCCTGGGCGCAGACGCGCACGCGCGAATAGGCATTCTGCGTGTCCGTGAGGAAGGGGACGAAGAGTATTTGCATGCCCTCGCCGGCCATGATGCGCGACAGCTCGGGGAACTCGACATCGTAGCAGATGAGCACGCCTATCTTGGCGCAGTCGGTCTCGAAGGTGCGGATGGCTTTGCCGCCGTTCAAGCCCCAGCACTTCATCTCGTCGGGGGTGACGTGCAGCTTTTCGTACATCTCGTAGGTACCGTCGCGACGGCACAGGTAGCCGATGTTGTAGAGCAGTCCGTCCTCTTTGATGAGGGGCATGCTGCCGGTGATGATGTTGATGTTGTAGCGGATGGCCAGGTTGATGAACCGCTCGCGTATCTCGTCGGTGTACTGGGCCAGACCACGGATGGCTTCCGATTCGCTCTCGTCGTTGAAGCGGGCCATGAGGGGGGCGTTGAAGTACTCGGGGAAGAGAACGAAGTCGCTTTGGTAGCTGCTCACCGAATCGACGAAAAACTCGACCTGTTCGAAGAGGTCGTCGAGCGTTTTGTAGCTGCGCATCTGCCATTGCACGAGTCCCACCCGCACGGTCGTCTTGGGCGAGATATACTCTTCGGTAGGCTCCTGGTAGTAGATGTTGTCCCACTGGAGCAGGCAGGCGAAATGTTTCGACTCCTCGTCGTTGGGCAGGTAGTTGCGCATCACCTTGCGCACGTGGAAGTCGTTGGAGAGCTGGAAGAGCAGCACCGGGTCGAATATCTCGCGCTTGCGCACCTTGTCGATGTACTCTTTGGGGCGCATGTGGTCGGCATACTTGTGGTAGTTGGGCAACCGGCCGCCAAACATGATGGCCTTGAGGTTGAGTTTTTCGCACAGCTCCTTGCGGTATTCATACATACGGCGGGCGAGCCGCAGGCCGCGGTAGTCGGGGTGCACGAATACCTCGATGCCGTAGAGGATGTTACCCTTGCGGGTGTGGGTGTTGAAGGTTTCGTTGCCGGTCACCTGAGCATAGGTGTGGTCGTTTTTCACATCGTTGTAGTTGACGATGATCGAGAGGGCGCATCCCACGATTTTGCCGTCGACCACGGTCACGATCTGCCCCTCGGGGAAGATGCGGATAAGTTTGTCTATCTGTTCGGGAGTCCAGAACACGTCGCTGCCGTCGGCATAGACGCGGGTGAACGAGTTGGCCAACTGGTCGTAGTCTTCGCGTTGCAGATTACGAATCTCGACTTTATTGATTTCTTTGGGTTTCATAGCTTCGTTATTTGTTTCGCGGTGCAAAATTACCGCTTTTTTGCGGGCATTGGTTGCTTGTGGCCCTATTTTCTTGGATTATGAGTAAATTTGTTGTGCCTCGGGCGGGGGCTGATGCCCTGTCGAGAAATTTTTTTGAAAAAAATCGGGGGTGTCTGCAACCTGCCGGGGGGTGACTTGCGTCTATGGTTGAATTTCCGGAAAGAGAGATGAACAAAAAAATGATACATAAATTAAAAACAGATAGCAAGATGAAACGATTTGTAATGACAGCGCTCCTTTCACTCGTGTTGTGGACGGGCGCAACTGTAATGGCACAGACCGGGAATGCTGCCCCGGCAACGAAACAGGCTACCGCCGAGGTGGCCGATAGCGATACGCTCGATGGTATGACCGGGAGCGAAGCCTACCGGTTGCGCATGGCCGAGCTTCAACTGGAACGGGACAGGACATTTTATACTACAGAGGCCGATGCCGAGGATATTCTCGATGCGATTGTCCCAGTGTTGGGCATAACCGTTCCCTTCCTGTTTGCCTTCCTGATTATCTTCTTCTTTATCTACTACCGCAACAAGAAGCAGAAGGCCCACTATCAGGTTATCGAGAAGGCCATCGAGGCCGGGCGTGAGTTGCCCGACGGATTTTTCGAGTCGCCCCGGTCGCGACAGGCTCGCCCCGACAAGCTGGTGACCCTCAACCAGGGCTTGGTATTCCTGGGTATCGGTTTGGGCTTTGCCATCTGGAGCATTGTGTTGTGGAGTATCAACGGTACCGAAGAGTTTGGCGATGGCGTGGGAATCTTCCTGTTGGGTCTGGCCGCTATCTTTATTCTGGTGGGTGCGGGCAAACTGATACTCTATCGGGTATCGTCGCGCCCCGATAACGATCACACCGATAATCAACCCGAATAACCGGACTCGACACGATGGAGAAGACCGAGGATATGATGTGGGTGGCACGTTGCGCCCTGCTGGACGACCGCAAGGCTTTTGCCTCGCTGGTCGATAAATACCAGGGGCGAGTGAAGCGCTTCTTTCTGAGCCTCACCGGTGGCGACGAATCGCTCAGCGATGACCTGGCGCAGGAGACCTTCATCAAGGTCTATTACCACCTGCGCAGCTACAAGGGTCTCTCCTCGTTCTCGACCTGGCTCTTCAGGGTGGCCTACAACCTCTACTACGACGAGTTGCGCAAGCGGGGCGACCGCTACTTCGAGCCTTTGGACGAGGCGGCGACGATACCCCAGTCGCCCGAGCCGGTAGACCGCCGGCTCGACATGACCCAAGCTCTGTCGATACTGCGTCCCGAGGAACGTACGGTCGTTACCCTCTACTTCGTCGAGGATATGGCCATCGCCCGCATCGCCGCGGTGACGGGTATGCCCGAGGGGACCATCAAGTCGTACCTCTCGCGGGCCAAACAAAAATTAGGAGAATATTTAAAGAAAAACGGATATGAAAGAGTGGAATGACGACCAGTGGCGGGAGCTTTTCGACCGACACACTCCCCAACCCCGGCGCGACCGGTGGTTTACCCGCCGGGTGATGAACCGACTGCCGCGCAAGCGGTGGAGCCTCGAGACGAAAATTTCGCTGGTGGTTCTGGTGCTGATATTGCTCATCTGCACGGCCTTGTGTGTAGCTTTTGCCCGCGAGCTGACAGCGAACCCCTGCTGGAACTGTGCCGGTACCTGGGTGATGTATGGAGCCCTGACGGCGGCCTGTATCCTCTTCGCCGCGCAGCTGAACTCTTTCTTCCGCTCGATTTACGACGCTTCCTGAAACTGAAATAAATTTAAGTAAACAAGCCAAGGAGCAGACGTCCCGTTGCCGGGGTGCCTGCTCCTTGTGTGGTTTATGGCGTGCATCGTGTTCAGCCTTGCGGCTTGCCGGCGATGGGCGAGTGGCGGGCTATGAACTCGGCAAACGACTCCTTGTAGGTGTCGGAGATGGGGATATACTCCTTGCCGAAGACGATGCGGTTGCGGTCGATCATCTTGATTTTACACCCCTGCACGATGAACGAGCGGTGCACCCGGATGAACTGCCCCTCGGGCAGCATCTCTTCGAGCGACTTGAGGCTCAGCAGCGAGAGGATGGGGTGCGGCTCGCCCTCGAGATAAATCTTCACGTAGTCTTTCAATCCCTCGATGTAGAGAATCTTGTCGAGAGGTATCTGCTTGAGCTTGTAGTCGCTCTTGACAAAGATGTAAGGAGAAGCAGCCGAGGTTTCGGCTGGAGTGGCTGCGGCGTTGGCTGTGGCACTTCCCTCCGACAGCTCGAACCATTGCAGCGCCTTTTGTGCCGCCTTGAGGAAATCGGCATAGGCGATGGGCTTGAGCAGGTAGTCGATGGCGTTGACCTTGTAGCTGTCTACGGCATACTGTCCGAAGGCGGTGGTAAAGACAATGCGGCTGCGCCCCTCGATCATGCGCGAGAACTCCATGCCGTCGAGCTCGGGCATCTGTATGTCGAGGAAGATGAGGTCGATGTCGCCCCGCGAAACCCGTTCGACCGCCTGCACGGCCGAGTTGAACGAGGCTTCCAGTTGCAGGAAGGGGGTACGCTTGACATAACTCTCCAGCAGTTCGATGGCCAGGGGTTCGTCGTCGATAATGCAGCATTTCAGTATCATAGTCTCCACGTATTTGGGTTAGTTCAAGTCGATGGTGAGCGACGAGCGGTAGACCCGTGCATCGCTCTCGGCATGCAGCGTGTACTTGCCGGGATAGAGCAGTTCGAGCTGTCGCGAGAGGTTTTTGAGCCCGATGCCCGAGCCGCTTTTGTCGTTCTCGTCTTTGGGGAAGCAGCTGTTCTCGATGCGGCACTCGATGACACCGGGCGAGGGTTCGCGCATGACGATGGTCACAAACGAGGGTTCGGTGGCGCTGGTGCCGTGCTTGAAGGCATTCTCGATGAGGGTGATGAAGAGCAGCGGCGCAATCTGGTATCCGCGGCACAGCCCCCGGGGCATATCTACTTCGACCTTCACGTGGCGGGCGAGCCGAAGCCGCATCAGCTCGATGTAGTTGTGGTTGAACTCCAGCTCTTTCTCCATGGGTACATAGGGTTGGGTATTCTCATAAAGCACGTAACGCAACATCTTGCTCAACTCGAGCACGGCACTCTGCGCCCGGTCGGGGCTGATGGCGATGAGCGAGTAGATGTTGTTGAGGGTATTGAAGAGGAAGTGCGGGTTGAGCTGGTTCTTCAGGTTCTTCAACTCGGCCTCGGTGCGCTCCTGCTCCAGTTGCTTGCGCTCTTTCTCGGTGACAATCCACTTCTGCGTCATCTTGATGGCTACGCTCAATCCCACCATCAGAGCCAGGGTGATGGAATCCTGCCACTGCATGAGCCCCGGCCGTGGAGGACGAGGTCCGCCCGGCCGCCTGAACAGGAACTCGTCGGGGATAATCATGCGGTGTACCAGATAGATGGCCACATTGGCTACCACGATGAGCAGCACGTTGTGGAGGATAAACTGTACCGGCTTTTTACGGAACAGCACCCGGTCGATAAGCCACAGATAGTTGATGTAGAAGATGACCGCGATGCAGATGGGCTGGATATAGAACTTCATGAGGCTGAAGTTGCGTATGCGCCCCATACTCTCGAACCGCTCGATGAAGAGGAGCGGGAAGAGAAAGACAATCGTCCATGCAATGGCATGGATGAAGAGGGGATTCCATCGGAGGCGTATATGTTGCCGGTTGGGTGTCATGGTACAAAGATAAAGATTTTGAGTATATGAATGTCGATTATTCATAACGAATAGCTTCAATGGGGTCGAGGTTGGCGGCTTTGCGGGCCGGGTACCAGCCGAAGAATATGCCGGTGAAGGTACATACCAGGAAGGAGAGTATCACCGAATAGGCCTGGATGTAGACCGGCCAGTTGAATACGAGGTTGACCACCATCGAGGCTCCTACGCCCAGCAGCACCCCGATGATACCGCCCGTGACGCTGATGAGCACCGCCTCGATGAGGAACTGGGCCAGGATGTCGATGCCCCGGGCTCCGATCGACATGCGCAGCCCGATTTCGCGGGTGCGCTCCGTTACCGATACATACATGATGTTCATGATGCCGATACCGCCCACCAGCAGCGAGATACCGGCGATACAGGCGAGCAGGATGGTCATCATGTCGGTAGTCGAGCTCATCATCGAGCTCATCTCCTCTTGCGACCGTATTTCGAAGTCGTCGTCTTCGCCCTCCTTGATTTTGTGATTCTTGCGCAGAATCTGGGTAATCTCGTCGATAGCCTGCGGGGTGAGTTCCTCGGTCAGGGCCGAGCAGAAGATGCCTTGCAGGTAGGTGATGGCCAGTACCCGCTTCTGCACCGTGGTGTAGGGGGCCAGCACCATGTCGTCCTGGTCCATGCCCATGCTGTTGTAGCCCTTGGGGGTGAGTGTGCCCACAATCTTGAGCGGTATCTTGTCGAATCGTATCACCTTGCCGATAGGGTTCTCGCCGTTGGGGAAGAGGTTGTCGATGATGGTTTGTCCCACCAGGCAGACTTTGGCCGAGGTGAGCACGTCTTGCGGGGTGAACATGCTGCCCTCGTCGATGGAGAATTTGCGTATCTCGAGGTAGTCTTCGGTCACGCCGTAGATGGTGCTGGGGTAGTTGTTGGCCCCGTAGATGAACTGCCCGCTGCTGCTGACCGAGGGCGAGCAGGCCGACACATATTCGGTGCCGTCGAGAATGTCCTGGTAGTCGTTGAGCTTGAGGGTCTGCATCGACGAGGCATCCTGCCGCACGCCGCCCCGCTCCATGTTGCCGGGGTGAATCATAATCATGTTCGACCCCATTTCGGCAATCTGGGCCCGGATGCTCCGCTTCGACCCTTGCCCGATGGCCAGCATGGTAATCACCGACGCTACGCCGATGATGATGCCCAGCATCGTGAGGAAGCATCGCATCTTATTATTGTTGAGCGCCTTGAGCGCTATCTTGGTGAGATTGGTCAGATTCATAGTCGTTTGTTCCTTAATCGCTTTCTACCGGTAGTTTTTTCAGCATCTCCAGGGCCGAGGCCGGATGGTCGTTGGGGGTGTCGCTGATGATTTTCCCGTCGCGCAGCACGATGTTGCGGCTGCTGTAGGCCGAGAGTTCGGGGTTGTGCGTGACGAAAATGATGGTGCGTCCCCGGTCGTGCAGCTCCTGGAAGAGAACCAGAATCTCGAACGAGGTGCGGGTGTCGAGGTTACCGGTAGCCTCGTCGGCCAGAATGATGACCGGGTCGTTGACCAGCGCCCGGGCAATGGCCACACGTTGCTGCTGTCCGCCCGACATCTGGTTCGACTTGTGGTTTTTCCGTTCGGCCAGTCCCACGGCATCGAGTGCCCTGGAGGCCAGTTCGTGCCGCTCGCGGGCCGAGATGGCCGAGTTGTACATGAGGGGCAGCTCCACGTTTTCGAGGGCGGTCGTCTTGGGCAGCAGGTTGTAAGACTGGAATACGAAACCAATCTTGCGGTTGCGCAGCACCGACCGCTCGTTTTTGCCCATGCTCCGTACCGGGATGCCGTCGAGGTAGTATTCGCCCGAGGTGGGGGTGTCGAGGCAGCCCAGAATGTTGAGCAAGGTCGACTTGCCCGAGCCGCTGGTGCCCATGATGGTCACGAACTCGCCGGCGTTGATGGTGAAGCTCACCCCCCGCAGGGCGTGTACCGTCTCGTTACCCACGATAAAGTTGCGCCGTATGTTCTCCAGACGTATGATCTCTTTTGTTGCCATGCTGTCGGTTTCCTTTCTTTATTTCTTCTTTCCCGGCGGTTTGGGCATGAAGGGGCTCTCCTCCTTGTTTCCCGAGAGCTGAGCGGCCGGCAGGCCGCCGTTGCTCTTGCGGTCGATGGCTACGGTTTCGCCTTCGTTCAGCCCCTCGCAAATCTCTACATTCACGCCGTTGTCCATACCCACTTTTACCTGCCGGGGAGTCCAGGTATTGTTCTCTTGTACCCAAATAGTCTTGAGGTTGTCGTTGCCCGGCTTCTGGGGCTGCGGTTGCGACTCGGCTGCCGGAGCTTGTCCCGAAGGCATATCGGGGACGAAGCGGAGTGCCTTGAGTGGAATGTTGATGACGTTGCGCCGCTCGGCGATGTAGATGGTGACGTTGGCCGTGAGGCCCGGTTTCAGTTTCAAATCGGGGTTGTGGGCCGAGATGACCACCTCGTAGGTAACCACGTTGCTCTCTTCGGTAGCCTCGAGACGCACCTGTGTCACGGTGCCCTCGAAGGTGTCGTTGGGGTAGGCGTCGACGCTAAATTCGACCCGTTGCCCCTCTTTCACGCCACCTATGTCGGCCTCGTCGACATCGGCAATCACCTGCATCTGGGTGAGGTCGGCGGCAATGGTGAAGAGGGTAGGCGTTTCGAATCCGGCGGCAACGGTCTGTCCCTCCTCGACGGCGCGGCTGATGACCACCCCGTCGATGGGCGAGGTAATGGTAGCGTAGGCCAGGTTACGCTTGGCCTTGGCCAGATTGGCCTCGCTGCTCTCGTAGGCACTCTTGGCCTTGGCATAGTTGTAGGTCGACTCCTCGAACTCGGTGTCGCTGATGAGCTGTTTCTCGTGCAACGCCTTGTTGCGCAGGTAGTTCTTCTCTTGATACTCGTACTCGGCCTTGGCACCGTCGTAGGTGGCCTGTTGCGAGGTGAGTTCGCTTTGCAGGGTCACCTTATCCATCTCGGCGATGAGCTGTCCCTTGGTGACAATCGAGTTGTAGTCGGCATACAGTTTGTCGATGATACCCGATACCTGGGTACCCACCTCGACCTTGGTCACCGGCTCGATGGTACCGGTAGCCGTGACGGCCTCCGATACGTCGCTTCGGGTGGCCGTGGCCGTCTCGACGATGTAGCTTGTGCTGTTCGATTTCCGTCCGAAGATAAACCACAGGATTATAATCACTGCGACTATCGACACGGCGAGAATGATGATTTTTTTTCGTTTCATATCGTGATGATCAGTTTATTATTCGAGATTGTCAAATCAATCGAGCGTAAGCGGCTTGTTTTCGTAGTAGTCGAGCAGCTTGAGGTTGAGCAGCGCCATGAAGCGCGATTGCAGCTCCTCTTGCTGGGCCGAGAGCCAGTTGTTTTTGGCGGTGAGCATCTCGACGGTATTTTTCATGCCCAGGTAGAATTGCTCTTCGGTGAGCTCGAACGATGTCTGTGTGGCATTGAGCTGCTCGCGGGCGGCCAGGTATTGCGACTGGGCCGACGAGGCGTCGAGCCAGGCGCTCTCGATTTGGTTGAGCAGATTTTTCTCCTGATTCTTGAGGTCGAGCTCGCTGATTTTCTGCTGTATACGAGCCCGCTCTACGGCCGACTTGTTGGCCCGGCGGCTGTAGATGGGAATCGACAAGGTGAGCCCGATCGACTCGTTGAGACTCTGTTTCAGTTGAGTACCTATACCGCCGTTGTTGTCGGTGTTGTGTCCGGTGCCTATGCCGGCATTGAGCGAGAGGTTGGGGTAGTAGCCGGCCTTGGCGTTGGCTATGTTGAGTTCGGCTACCTCGAGTTCGAGCTTGCCGCTCTGTATCGAGGGGATAAATCCCAGCGCCGTGGCATAGACCGTGCTCTTGTCGGGCAGCGGCACGAGCACCTTGCTCTCGTCGATGGGCGGCAGAGCCAGGTTCATCTCTACGTCGATGTCGAGTTCGAGCAGTTGCTTGAGGTTGAGCCGCAGTTGGTCGCGGTTGGCTTCGGCCGATACCAGTTGGTACTTGTCGTTGCTGTATTGGGCCTCGAGTTGGGCCAGGTCGCTCTTCGAGATAGAGCCGGCGGCCAGCAGTTCGCGCGACCGCTCGACTTGCCTCAGCGATACCTCGACAGTCTGCTTGCAGATATTCACGGCCTCCTCGGCATAGAGAATTTGCAGATAGTCGGTGAGAATCTCGATTTGCAGGTTGTCGAGGCTCTCTTGAAAGGCATATTGCTGTTGCTGCTCTTGCAGCTGGTTGCTCTTGATGGTATTGCGGCGCTTCCCGTCGAAGAGGGTCCACGAGGCATTGAGTCCGTAGGTGCCGGTGTAGACGTTTTTGCCGGCCTGGCTGCCGTCGGCCAAGGGGTAGTTGCCGTAGTTGTGCGACGTGGAGAAGTCGAACGAGGGGAAAAGCTGGGCTTTGGCCTCCTTGGTATTGACCGAGCTCTCCTCGATCGACAGTCGGTTCTGTTGCAGCGTGATGCTGTGGTCGTGGGCGTAGTCGAAGCAATCCTGTAATGTCCACACTTCGGGCATCGACTCTTCCTGGCTCACCTGAAGTTCCTGAGCATGCAGCGGCGAGTAGCAGAGAAGCGTTAAAATGCCGGTGGATATTATTAAATTTTTCATAACCGATACGTTAAATTCGAACTCAAATTTAACACTTGGCGAGCCATTAAGAAAAATGTAATAGAGAGAGTTCCCTTTTTTGTGGATAAAGCGGTCTCTTTTATCGATAAAACAGGGGTGTATGGTTATGCGTTTTCCCTTATGGAGAGAGGCTGGTGAAAAAACGAGGGGAACCCGTGTGGATTCCCCTCGTGAAGATAGTTTCGAAAAGGTATGCTTCGTTAATAGAAGAGCAGGATGAGCAACTGCGCCGACAGAACTCGCAGGAACATGGTGAGCGGGTAGACGGTCGAGTAGGCTACCGACGGTGCATCGTTACCCGAAACCTTGTTGGCATAAGCCAAGGCGGGGGGATCGGTGCAGGCTCCCGAGAGCAGACCCATGATTGAGCAGTAGTTGATCTTGTAGTGAGCCCGGGCGATAACGGCAATGACGAGCAGGGGAATGACGGTGATGAGGAATCCCCACCATACCCACACGAGGCCGCCCGACATGATGGTATTGACAAACTCGCCGCCGGCCGAGATGCCCACACTGGCCAGGAAGAGGCAGATGCCTACCTCGCGCAGCATGAGGCTGGCGCCTGTCGAGGTGTAGGTAACCAGGTGTACCTTGTGACCGAAGCGGCCCAGCAGAATGGCAACGACCAGAGGACCACCGGCCAGACCCAGTTTCATCGGCACGCTCATGCCCGGTATGGCGATAGGAATACTACCCAGAATGATACCGAGGAAGATACCCACGAAGAGGGTTACCATGTTGGGCTCGTGCAGACGTTTGGTCGAGTTGCCCAACTTTTCGGCCAGACGGTTGATGTCTTCGATACGGCCTACTACGGTGAGGCGGTCGCCGATTTGCAGCTCCAGATTGGGGTTGGCCAACAGGTCTAAACCGGCACGGTTCACGCGGGTAGCGTTCAGGCGGTATCCCATGCGCAGCCGCAAGCTACCGATTTTGCGCCCGTTGATTTCGGGGCGGGTAACCAGAATACGGCGCGAAACCACCGGTGCCTGAATGGCTTCCCAGTTCATCTCGACGGGGCGTCCGATGAAGGCTTCGAGGGCGCTTTCGTCCTGTAGCGAGAGAACCACCAGCAACAGGTCGCCCTCTTGCAGCAGCGTGTCGGAGTTGGGAATCATCACCTCGTCGTTGTGCTTGATACGCGACACCACGAAGTTGCGGTCGATGAGCTTGGCGAGGTCGTCGAGCGTTTTACCTACGATGAGTTTGTTTTCTACCTGGTAGGTAACCACGTGGGGCACGAGTTGGCTCGACTGGTTTTCCTCCTCGATTTGCTTATTTTCCTTGTCGAGCTTCACCTTGAAGATGGCCCGAATCACCAGCATCGAGGCGATGATGCCGATTACACCCAGCGGATAAGCGGCGGCATAGCCCAGGGCAATCTCGGGGACTTCGGTGATAGAACCGTCGAACCGCAGCTGCGACAGGGTTTGTTGTGCGGCACCCAGTCCCGGGGTGTTGGTAACGGCACCCGAGAGAATACCCACCATCATGGGCATGCTCACCTGGTCTTCGTTGAGGAAGTAGATGCCGAGCGCCACAGCAATGTTGAGAACTACAATACCCACGGCCAGCATATTGAGGGTGAGCCCGCCTCGCTTGAACGAGGAGAAGAAGCTGGGTCCCACTTGCAGACCGATGGAGTAAATAAAGAGAATTAAACCGAACTCCTGTACGAAGTGGAGTATGTTTTTCTCGGCCGAGAAGCCGAAGTGCCCGGCTATCAGCCCGACGAAGAGAACAAACGTAACTCCCAAAGATACTCCGAAGAACTTCAGTTTGCCCAATGCTACTCCCACCGCAATGACAAAGGCGTATAGGATTACGGTATGGGCTACCGATGCGTCATTAAATAGCAGACTTTGTATCCAATCCATTTTAGACAAACAATACTTTTTATTTTTTGTGCAAAGTTAGCAATATTCTCTATAAACAACTCTTGTCGGTATAGTTTTTCTTGTTGCCGAAAAAGGATATGGCGAAAAAAAAGGTCCTGGACATCGCGCCCTGGACCTTCCATCAAGTCAATACACTTTTTATGCTAAGAGCCTTCCTCGGCTATACTCGCGCACAGCGTTCGGAATATTTAGTTAGATTTGTTTTTCACAACACAGTATTCAATTCAATAGTAAGCAGTTGTTTCCTTTTTTCGTATTCCTACATTATGTATTGCTTTTTGAATATAATAGTGCATTAAGGTCTGTTAAGGAGGTTATATGATAGTTCGATACCCGTTTGGCCGGAGGTACCGGGCGCAGATTCAGCCAAGCCGTTTGGCAGCCGATGCCTTGTGCGGGCAACAGGTCGTTGTTGAGCGAATTGCTCACGCACAGTGTCTCTTCGGGGGCAATGTGCAGGGCATCGACCGAGAGTTTGAAAATGGCTTGGTCGGGCTTGTTGAGGTTGACGGCACTCGATTCGATCACGTCGGTAAAGTAGGGGGTGAGCCCGAAGTCTACCAGCATGGCCGGTAGGTTGCCGTACGACTGTGCTACGATACCCAGTCGATATTGCTTGACCAGTTGTTCGAGAATCAATTCGTTTTGTCTCACGTGCATGATGGCCCGATTGTAGCAGAGGGTAGCCAACTGCTGCGGATACTTGCGGGTGCATACGTTGTCGGATAGCAGTCCTTTGTCGATGAGATATTTGATTTGCAGCGAGAGTTTGATGTAGAGCATCTGATATAGATTGAACCCGGGCTCGATGAGATTACATTCCGAAATCTGGGCTTCGGCATATTCGTGGGCACACAGGTAGTCGCTCTTCGATACCGGAATACCGGTCTCCCGATATTTCCGCCAAATGAGGTCGAACCATTCGCATCCCTCGGTGTCGATTGTACCCGAAAAGTTAAACAGAATGCCCTTTATGTCGTGTGTTTGTTCCATATCCTTTTGTTAGAAAACAGTGCAAAGTTACCTTGTGACAGGCCTCTCCACAAGGTCGTTATGTATATATATTTGTTCTAAAAGTCGTATCTGTGAAAATGTCGGCCGGCCCCGTCTGTTTGCTTGTCGAGGGGCGGCAGTCGGGTATTTGTGCACAAAAAATAGGGCCATGGATTCACGAAGGCTGGGGATGTTGCGACATAAAAATCAAGCGGGCTTGTTTTTCTGCCTTCGAGTTTCACTATCTTTGGATAAGATAGGATTCGGTTCGGTATAGTCAAATATTGGAAACTATGTTTCCTATTTGCCTCTGCTCTCACCTTTCACTATCTTTAGATAAGATAGGATGCGTCTCAGCATAAAAATCAAGCGGGCTTGTTTTTCTGCCTTCGACTTTCACTATCTTTGCACGGATAAAAGGAAAAAAGATGAAACAACTGGTTATTTTTGATTTGGATGGGACGTTGTTGAACACGATAGCCGACTTGGCTGCGAGTACCAACTATGCTTTGCGGGGTTGTGGCTACCCCGAACATCGGGTAGAGGAGTATCTCTATTTCGTGGGCAACGGCATCACCAAACTGTTCGAACGTGCCTTGCCCGAAGCGGCTCGCACGGCCGAGAATGTGGCTCACATGCGCACTCTCTTTCTCGAATATTATACCGAACACAATACCGACCACACTCGCCCCTACGACGGTATAGTGCGTCTGCTCGATGAGTTGTCGGGCCAAGGTGTAAAGCTGGCGGTGGCTTCGAACAAATATCAGGCGGGTACCGAGAAGCTGGTTGCCCACTACTTTCCCCGTGTGCCGTTTGTAGCCGTACTGGGACAGCGCGAAGGGGTGCCGACGAAACCGGCTCCCGATATTGTCTACGACATCATGCAGCGTGCCGGGGTGGAGAAGGTCGATACGTTGTATGTAGGCGACTCGGACGTAGACATGTGTACCGCCCGTGCAGCCGGGGTAGAGTCGGCCGGCGTAATCTGGGGATTCCGGGGGCGCGACGAGTTGAGCCGGGCCGGTGCTACCCATCTGGTCGATACGCCCGACGATATTCTGCATCTGTGCGGCATCGGGGTGTGAGCCGTAGAAAAAAAAGTAGCAACCTCGCTTCTCAGCGAAATTGCTACATAACCAAAATATATAGAATAGTTAATCGAAAAAAATAGTCTGTAATATTTACATAGGGCGATTAATTAATTGTGATACAAATGTATGTCCGCAGCCGGGCATATCAAAACCATATCGACAAAAGGCTGAAAAATATCGCCTAACCGCCCCTTTTTCCGTTGGAACATTACCTTGTCGATAACCGAAAATTGTCTCTATTTTTTCGGTACGAAGGGTAATTTGCATCCTTGTTTGTTGAGGTAACCCTCCATGTCGTAGTCGAGAGCGATGCGGTAGTAGTCGAGTATGTGGCCGCACCAGTCGTTTTCGGTGGTAGTGCCGCTGCGGTGGCGGTTATACTCCGATATGGTTTGGTCGTATTGCTCGAGGTCGGCGCTCATGTCGTCGGTGCGATAGTGGTTGTGATGTACCACGAGCGAGAGGGGTTGCTTGGGTTTCAGATCGGGCGATTCGCGGGGAATACCCAGCGTGAGGGCGCAGATGACAAAGGTGCCCTGAGGCAGTTTCAGAATTTCGGCAATCTTCTCGGGATTGGCGGTGCGGGCATATCCCACGCAGCAGCTGCCCAGACCGGCGGCCTGTGCGGCCACTACGGCATTCTGCATGGCCAGGGCGGCGTCGATGATACCCACCATCACCCCGTCGAGCGTGTTTTCGAAGTGGGGGTTGTCTATTCCCTTCTTTTGGGCCAGCACGTCGATTTTGTGGAAATCGGCGCAGAACATCAGCAGCGTGGCGCAGGTTTTGATCTGCTTTTGGTTGGTGATGGCATAGAGCTCCTCCTTGATGGCCTGGTCGTCGATGGCGATGACCGAGAATTGCTGACCGTTGTAACTGGTGGGGGTGTTGGCAATGGCCCGGTAGATAAAGTCGAGAGTCTCGGCCGGTATCTTGTCGTATTCGTAACGGCGTACCGAAGTACGTTTGAGTAAGGTTTCTTCTACTGTTTTCATATCGAATCGTATTTAATGTGAAACAATCGGGTGGGGTTGTTGGTTCTCAACAGGTTGTATCTCGTGCAGTCCGGTCTTGAAGTAGTCGCGCTCGTAGTCTTGCGGGCGCAGGGTCTCACCGTTCCACACGACGATGTCGATGTCGAGCGGAATCTCGCCGCTCAGTTTCGACTGGGGGGTGCGGCCGTGGGCTCGCTCCATCTCCTTGAGGGTATCGTAGAGCACCGGGTATTCGGCCGCAGTGCGGATGCAGGCCACGGCGTTGAGGTAGTTGGGGTGTCGGGGATTTCCGTAAGGGGCCGTCTCGTAAATCGACGACGACCGGGCCACGATGCCCATGGCCCGCAACTCGGCAAAGGCCTGTTCCATCTGTTCCCGTTTATCGGGCGAATTGGAAGCCAAACTGATTAAAGCGGTATTCATGATACATCTTTTAATGAGAGTTGTATGCGTTTGCGTTCGCGGTCTATCCCGATGACCCGTACCCGCACGGGCTGGTGCATCGATACCACCTCGGCGGGGTTGGCGATGTAGCGGTCGGCCATCTGCGAGATGTGTACCAGGCCGTTCTCCTTGATGCCGATGTCGACAAAGCAGCCGAACTGCGTAATGTTGGTGACGATGCCGTTGAGCACCATGCCCTCTTGCAGGTCGTCGATGCCCTTGACTTTGGCGTCGAACTCCATCATCTCGATATAGCGGCGGGGGTCCCGCCCGGGTTTGTCGAGCTCGGCCATGATGTCGGTGAGGGTGGGCATGCCCACGTCGCCCGCGATGTATCGCTTCAGGTCGAGCTGCTTTTTCAGCTCTTTGTTCTCGATGAGTTCACCTATGGTGCAGCCCAGGTCGGCGGCCATCTGTTCGACGATGGCGTAGCGCTCGGGGTGAACGGCCGAGTTGTCGAGCGGGTTGGCGGCATGAGGTATGCGCAGGAATCCGGCCGACTGCTCAAAGGCCTTGGCACCCATGCGGGGCACCCGGAGCAGGTCGCTGCGGCTCATAAAGTCGCCGTTGGCTTGGCGGTACTCCACGATATTCTGGGCCAGCTGAGGGCCCAGTCCCGAGATGTAGGTGAGCAGGTGCTTGCTGGCGGTGTTGACGTTGACGCCTACCGAGTTGACGCAATACTCCACCACACGGTCGAGCGACCGCTTCAGCTTCGTCTGGTCCACGTCGTGCTGGTATTGCCCCACGCCTATCGACTTGGGGTCGATCTTCACCAGTTCGGCCAGGGGGTCGATGAGCCGCCGGCCTATCGACACGGCACCTCGCACCGTCACGTCCTGGTCGGGGAACTCCTCGCGGGCCACCTTCGAAGCCGAGTAGATGGAGGCCCCGCTTTCGCTCACGACAAAGACCTGTATCTTGCGGTCGTAGCGCAGGTTGGTGACAAACTCTTCGGTCTCGCGTCCGGCGGTACCGTTGCCTATGGCGATGGCTTCAATCTTGTAGCTCTCGACCAGTTGGGTGAGTTTGCGGGCCGCCCCTGCGCGGTCCTGCCGGGGCGGGTGGGGATAGATGGTCTCGTTGTGCAGCAGGTTGCCCTGGGCATCGAGGCAGACCACCTTGCAGCCGGTACGGAATCCGGGGTCGATGGCCAATACCCGTTTCTGCCCCAGCGGAGGGGCCAGCAGCAACTGCTTCACGTTCTCGGCAAAGACGGCGATGGCCGCATCGTCGGCCTTCTCTTTGGACGAGGCGGCAAATTCGCTCTCAATCGAGGGTCGCAACAGTCGTTTGTAGCTGTCGGTCACCGCCTCCCCTACGAGGGTAGAGGCTTCGCCTTCGCCCTTGACAAAGAGGCGTTGCAGGCGAGTGAGAGTTTGTTCGTCGTCGGGGGTAATCGATACCCGCAGGATACCCTCCTTTTCGCCGCGGCGCACGGCCAGAATCTTGTGCGAGGCACATCGCCGCAGCGGTTCGCTCCAGGCAAAGTAGTCGCGGTATTTATCGCCCTCCGTCTCCTTGCCCTTGACCACTTTGGCCGCGATGACACCGCTCTGCTCGAAGCTGCGGCGCACGGTGTTGCGGGCCCGTTCGTTCTCGGCCACCCATTCGGCCATGATGTCGCAGGCTCCCTTGATGGCGCTTTCGGCGTCGGGCACCTCGGCCGTAATGAATCGCGAGGCGCTGGCCTCGATGCGGTCGTTGCGTTGCGACATGATGATTTTGGCCAGCGGTTCGAGACCGCGTTCGCGGGCAATCTCGGCGCGAGTCCGTCGGCGAGGCTTGTAGGGCAGATATATGTCTTCGAGTTCGGTGGCGTTCCAGCACGAGTCGATGCGCTGGCGCAGCTCGTCGGTGAGTTTGCCCTGCTCGTCGATGGTCGATAGTATCGATTCTTTGCGTTTGGCCAGTTCGCACAGTCGGTCATAATCCTCCTTGATGCGGCCTATCTGCACCTCGTCGAGCGAGCCGGTGGCCTCCTTGCGGTATCGGCTGATGAAGGGGATGGTGGCCCCGCCCTCGAGCAGTTCGATGGTTTTGGCTACCTGGGGTTCGGCGATACCCAGCGACTGGGCCAGGATTTTTGGGAACGTCGTATTCATGGTTCTTTCTTTAGCGTGATGACGGTAATCTCGGGGCGGGCGCCTATGCGCATGGGCAGGAAGACGCATCCCATGCCCTCGTTGACGTAGAGTTTGTGTCGTCCGTCGGGAGCGGTGTAGAGACCGCTCCATTCGGGGTACATGGGTTCGGCCAGCGAGTATTCAAACCCTTTCCACCCCAACTTCAACTGCATGGCGTGGGTATGGCCCGAGAGGGTGAGGTCGATGTTGCTCTGCGGAATCACCTCGTGGCGCCAGTGCAGCGGGTTGTGCGAGAGCAGTATCTTGAAGGTCGAGTCGTTCAGCGCGGGGTAGGCTTCGGCCAGCCGTCCGTATTGGGGGAAGGGGGGCATGCCCCAGTTTTCGACCCCGATGAGGGCGATGCTGTCGTTGCCGCGGTGCAGCCATACCGACCGGTTGTTGAGCATGTGCCACCCCATGCGGCCCTCGTCGGCGATGAGCTGTTGCAGGGTTTTCTCCTGTTCGGCAGGCGAGCTCCAGTGATAGTAGTCGCCATAGTCGTGGTTGCCCAGCACCGAGTAGACTCCGTCGGTAGCCGAGAGCCGCGAGAGCTCAGGCATGTAGCGGGGCAGTTCGCCGCCCTGCCGGTTCACCAGATCGCCGGTAAAGACGATGAGGTCGGGGTGCAGGCTGTCGATGTCGGCCACCCATCGGGGCAGGTATCGCCCGGCCGAGCCGAGCGTCTCGATGTGGAGGTCGGAGAATTGTACGATGCGGTATCCGTCGAAGGCTTCGGGCAATCGGTCGAATGTAATGGTACGGTAGTTATATACCGGATGCTGGCGGGCATAGAATGCACCGTAGAGCATGCTGCCCATGACGTAGAACGACAGCGCGAGACCCACGAAGTGGCCCCAGCGTCCCCGCCGTTTGTGCCACAGACGGGGCAGGTAATCGAACAGCGAACAGATGGAGTAGAACCATTTGGGCATGTAGACGAGGAAAAAACCATAGAATATCCACATGGCCACATTGATGTCGATTGTCCCCCTGAATTTGAATTGGAAAAGCACGGCCACGAATACGGCTACGAGCACGACGGCCGTGACAGACCACCAGAGTATCTTGACCCATCGCGATCGGTTTCGCAGGTTTCGCCCGTAGATATAGGCGTCGGTCGTGAGGGCCAGGAGCGGCAGCAGAATGAGAAGAAGAGGTAACCGCATAGATTTTGTTTTGAGTTTGAGAAGAAAAACGATGAGCCGTTTTGTACGGAAACCACTCATCGTTTTGTCTTATACGTTTTTTGTCAGGCTTCTTGCCCGGTTGCCACCAGTTTGTTTTTCAGCGGGTTGGCATACATCAGCAGAATGCACCGCTCGAGGAACTCCCGATTCTTTTCGTCGTCCGAGTCGGGTATCTTGGCCAGTTGCGAGTGCAGGTAGTTGGTAAAGGTGAGCGACTCTTTGCGAGTGTAGCGGTCGGCAAACCGGTTGGTGCCGTTGAGCATGTCGTAGGCGACGTAGTTGCCGGGGTAAATCATGTAGCCCGAGTGGATGCCCTTGTCGATGATTTTGAGTATCCGGGCCAGAATTTCCGATTTTTCCTCGAGATGCGAGAGTTTGTCGAGCTCGTCGTTGATGCAGGGCGATATTTCGAAATGAACGCGGCCTTTGTAGCCGAGCAGCCCGATTTCCATGCTGTGCAGGTCGTCCTCTTGCGACTTCTTGAAGTCGGGGTTGTCGCGTTTGAGCAGGAACTCTTGGGCCTTGAGGTAGTCGCACGGGTCGTATTCGTAAGAGATGGATACGGGCACGAGGTTTATCTCCTTCAGGTTGTCGATGAGGTTGCCGTTGCCGGCCAATCCCAACATCTTGATGAGCGACTCCTGCGTGCGGTCGTCCGAGTCTTTAGACCGGCCTTCGCGTTGGGCAATCCAGACCGACTCCTTCTTCTGGGTGATGGCAAAGTGGATATACCCCGAGAGTTGCCGGGCCGCTTCGAGCATCTGTCGTACCCCCACGTCGCGTTTCACGATAAAGCTTTTGTTGAGCCGCACCAGGTCGGATATCCAGTCGAAGATGAGCAGATTGTTTCCGATGGCGATTTCGCTGGTGTTGAAGCCATGGCGAATGAGCAGCAGGTTGAGCAACGAGGCATCGAGAATGATGTCGCGGTGGTTCGACATGTAGGTATAGTTCTTGGTCTTTTCGAGCAGGTCGAAGTTCTTCTCGGAGAGACTTTTGGTCGTCTTCTTGGTGAGCACTTCGAGAAAGGCGCGCATGACGAGCAGTTGAAAATCTTTCTTGTTGTCGAGCGAGAGCAGTTGCTGGCACAATACGTCGTAGTTGACATCGCGCAGCACGTAGCGCACGGCGTGTTCGAATTTTGGTTCTTTGACCAAGACTTTCATCTTGTCGTGGAATTCGCGGTCGTAAAACGGCCTGATATCGTCAAATTCTTTTGGGCATTCCATAACTCTTGTTTTTAAGGTATAGAACCGTCTTTTATTGATTGGTAGTTCTTTTTCTCTGGGTTTATAATATCTCCTATATATCTCGATTGGCGGTGTAGTTGCGCCATTTGTCAAACAACTGAGTCATATCCTGAGGAATAGGCGAGTCGAAAAACATCTCTTCTCCTGTGACGGGATGTTTAAAGCCGAGTGTCTTGGCGTGCAGTGCCTGTCGGGGGCAGATGTCGAAACAGTTCTGAACAAACTGTTTGTATTTGGAGAAGGTTGTCCCCTTGAGTATCTGGTCTCCGCCATAGCGCTCGTCGTTGAAAAGCGTGTGGCCTATGTATTTCATGTGTACTCTGATTTGGTGTGTGCGCCCGGTCTCGAGTCGGCATTCGACAATCGAGACATACCCCAGACGCTCCAGGGTTCGGTAATGGGTGACGGCGTGTTTGCCCTGATCGCCGTCGGGGAATACGGTCATTTGCAGCCGGTCCTTGAGGCTGCGGCCTATGTTGCCCTCGATGGTACCCTCGTCTTGTTCCATCAATCCCCACACCAGCGCCACATATTTGCGCTGGGTGGTTTTGTGGAAGAACTGCAGTCCCAGGTTGGTCTTGGCCTCGGGAGTCTTGGCGATGACCAGCAGACCCGAGGTGTCTTTGTCGATGCGGTGTACCAGTCCCAGCCGGGGGTCGTTTACGTCGTAGTTGGGGGTGTTGCGGAAGTAGTAGGCCAGGGCGTTTACCAGCGTACCGCTGTAATTGCCATGCCCGGGATGTACCACCAGTCCGGCCGGCTTGTTCACCACCAGCACGGCATCGTCTTCGTAGACGACGTCGAGGGGAATATCCTGAGGTATGATTTCAAATTCGTAGCGGGGGCGGTCCATGACGACCGAAACGACGTCGAGCGGCTTCACCCGGTAGTTCGACTTGACGGGCTTGCCGTTGACCAGTATGCAGCCGGCCTCGGCAGCCTGTTGCACCCGGTTGCGCGACGAGTTTTCGAGGCGGGCCACCAGAAATTTGTCTACCCGCAGCAGGCTCTGCCCCTTGTCGGCAACAAACCGAAAGTGCTCGTAAAGCTCCCGTTCACCCTCTTCGGCAACGATTTTATCGTCGGCTTCTATGTCTTCGTCGCAAAAGTTCATTCTTGTCGCATCGTCTGTTTAGTTAAACCAACTTTCATCGGTCAGCGATTCGGTATCCATGGCTTGTGGAGCCTCTTCGTCGGTGGTCGAGTCGGTGTAGACTTCGGGTACACCGTTACCCACGAGCAGTGTCAATGAGCTGCCGGCGGGTACTTTGTCGCCGGCTTGCAAGGTTTCGCCTTGATATTGTAGCCCCATGACCAAATCGGGGTACTCCGATGGAACCTCCTGGATGCGTACGTCGTTCAGGCCCCGGCTCTCCAGCAGCGAAAGCGCCTGGCGCATCGACATGTCGACCACTTTGGGGCAGGTAATCATGCGCGGGGAGTAGGCGTTTATCGAGATGTAGACGATACGTCCCTCCTTCACTTTGCTGCCGCCGGCCGGAGTCTGCTCTACGACCGTGCCTGGCACGGCTTCGTCGATAAACAGCGAGTCGATGATGTCGTATCTGAAGCCTTCCCGGTCGAGTATGCGCAGGGCATCGGGCAAGGCCATGGCCTTTACGTCGGGCACGAGCACGGCTTTCCCGTGTCGTGTATATAGTTTCAGCCCGTAGAGGGTGATTCCGATTAACAGAAAAAAGACGATAACCATCTGTACTAATGTTTTGATTATCGGGTGCTTTTTGAAAAATTCGATCAATTTTCCCATCATTGCTTAGGCGTATAACTGTTCTAAGGTTTCACAAAGATAGGGAAAATCGTTTGCAATAGGTGTTAACTTAATTATTTTTATGAGAAAAAGATTTTGTGAGCCGGGCTTACTTTCTTTTTGCCGACAGGGTCGCCGCCGTTGCTTATCTACCTGTGGGTGCCGCATGAATAGACTATTTTAACATTTATAACTTAAATAATCTGTTACACCTTGGCTGGTTGGCGAGAATGCGTTACTTTTGCAGAAAAATAATAGCTTCTGATAAACTATGAAAAGAAGTAATCTGGTAGTGATTATTATTGCCGTGTTGGCTGTCGCTCTGATAGGGACAGGTATTTTCATCTATATACAGCACAAACAGATGTCCGACTTCAAGGAGCAGGTCGAGATTGACAAGCAGCGTAGCGAACTCGAGAAGGAGTATAGCGACCTGGCTGCCCAGTACGACCAGTTCGAGGGGCAAAAGATGATGTTCAACAACGACTCGCTCATCGAGAAACTCGATGCCGAGAAGGTGAAGGTACAGCGCCTGCTCGAAGAGTTGCGCACGGTGAAGAATACCAGTTCGGCCCGTATCGAGGAGCTGAAGAAAGAGCTGGCTACCCTGCGCGGTATCATGCGCCACTATGTGATGCAGATCGACTCGCTCAACGTCGCCAACAAGCAGCTGCGCGAAGAGAATGCCCAGGTGACCCGCCGCTATCGCGAGGTATCGGCTACGGCCGACCAGCTGAAACAGGAGCGTGAGGAACTCACCGAGAAGGTGACGCTGGCCTCGAAGCTCGATGCCGTGGGCGTGGTGGTTACCCCCATCGACTCGCGGGGCAAGGTGGCCAAGCGCATCAAAAAGACCGACAAGATAAAGATTACCTTCTCCATAGCCAAGAACGTGACGGCCGAGGTGGGCGAGAAGTATATCTATGCCCGCATCGTGAAACCCGACGGCGACGTGCTGGTCAAGGACCGGGCCGACGTCTTCCCCTTCGAAGATCGCGAAATCAACTATTCGTGCCGCAAGCTCATCGAGTTTACCGGCGATGAATTGAACGATGTGACCATGTACTGGGCGGTCGAGGAGTTCCTCTATCCGGGTGAGTATCGGGTCGACATCTTTGCCGACAACTACAAGATAGGCACCCGCTCGTTTACCCTGAAAGAGTGAGTCGGGCACCTTCGTGGCCTGCTGTCGACGGGGTGGGGTGAGACTCTTAAAAAAAAGTAAAAATAGAAAACAAACTCATCAAATATTTGTTTAATGCTAAACTCGGCGTATTTTTGCGGGGTAATGCCGAGGGCATTATTTTTTTAAGATATAAAATTGTTTAGGCAACTATAAGCATGGCAAGTATTAACCCTGCAACGTGTAAAAGGTAAAAAGATATGAGAATCAACCGAACTTTAGGGGCGGGAAGAGTGCTGGTCGCCCTCTTTCTACTCTCTTTCCTGGCCGCTTCGGCGCAACAGCCCGTGTCGCTCGACTCGTGCCGCCGCATGGCTTTGAAGAACAATAAGCAACTGCGCATTGCCGAGGAAAAGGTCAAGGGTGCAGGCTATACCAAGAAGTCGGCTCGGGGAGCCTATTTCCCGGGAATCGATTTCAGCGGTACCTATATGTATAACCAGAAATCCATCTCGCTGCTCGAGGAGGATCAGTATCTGCCCACCAAGAGCTTCGACCTGGCTACTCAGGAGTATAAATATAATGTGGTGACCAACCCGATGACGGGTGAGCCCATCTTGAACAACGGGCAGCCCATTCCCCAGACCGTAGCGCTCATCCCGAAAGAGGCTTTCGAGTTCGATGTGCACAATGTCTACGTCGGTCTGGTTACCCTCACGCAGCCCATCTTCATGGGCGGTAAAATCAAGGCGTTGAACGACATCGCCAGCTATGCCGAAAAACTGGCCGTCACGCAGCGCAACACGGCCGAGAAGGAGATTGTCTATCAAACCGACGAGGCCTACTGGCAGGTGGTATCGCTTGTGCATAAAAAGCGGTTGGCCGAGAGCTACACCGCCCTGCTCGACACCCTCAACCGCCACGTGCAGGATATGATCGAGGAGGGGGTAGCTACCCAGTCCGACGGCCTCACGGTAGCCGTGCGGCTCAATGCCGCGCAGATTACGCTGGCCAAAGTCGACAACGGTCTGGCCCTGTCGCGCATGGCGCTGGCCCAGATTTGCGGGTTGCCGGTAAACTCGGTATTTACGCTCGAGGACGAGTCGCTCGAGCGGGTAGAGCCGCAGGAGCAACCGCTCGCCTACGATATGGACGAGGTGTTCAGAAACCGCAACGAGGTTCTCAGTCTCGACTATGCCGCCAAGATTTACGAGAAGAAGAAAAACCTGGCTCTCTCCGACATGTTGCCCAAGCTGGCGCTGGTCGGCACCTACTCGTTCTCCAATCCCAACGCCTTCAATGGCTTCAAGAACGAGTTCAACGGCATGTTCAGCGTGGGGGTTATGCTCAACATTCCCATCTTGCACTGGGGGCAGAACTACAACAAGATACGGGCGGCCAAGAGCGAGGCTGTCGTAGCCAAGCTGCAACTGGCCGACACGAAAGAGAAAATCGAGTTGCAGGTCAACCAGGCCGCCTTCAAGGCTTCGGAGGCTTACCGCACCTACCGCATGGCGGTGAAGAATCTCGAGAAAGCCGACGAAAACCTGCGCAATGCCCAGGTGGGTTTTGAAGAGGGTGTGCTTACCACGACCAACGTGCTCGAGGCCCAGACTGCCTGGCTCGAAGCCCAGTCGGAGAAAATCGATGCCGAAATCGACACCCGCCTGTGCGAGGTCTACCTGGCCAAGGCTTTGGGAACCATGAGATATTGAAAAAGAAAATAAAAAAATAGCAAAACAAGATTTACGATGGAAAATCTAAAAGAAAAGAAAGAACGCAGTTTGGTCGTTGGACTCATTGCTTTGATTGTCATTATCGTTGTTTTGGCCTTGATCGGATTGTTCCTGCTCAAACCCGAACCCCAGATTATCCAGGGGCAGGCCGAAGCTACCCAGGTGCGGGTGTCGGGCAAACTGCCCGGGCGCGTGGTCGAGTTTATGGTCGAGGAGGGACAGCATGTGAAGGCCGGCGATACGCTGGTGCACATACACTCGTCGCTCGTCGAGGCCAAGCTCTCGCAAGCCGAGGCCATGGAGTCGGTGGCTCAAGCCCAGAACAAGAAGGTCGACAAGGGTACCCGCATCGAGTTGCTCAACTCGGCTTACGACATGTGGCAGCAGGCTCAAGCCGGTCTTACGATAGCCAAGAAGACCTATGACCGCATGGAGTCGCTGTATAAGAAAGGTGTCATTTCGGCACAGAAGCGCGACGAGGCCGAAGCCTCGTACAAGGCGATGGTCGCTACCGAGAGTGCCGCCCGCTCGCAATACGAGATGGCCAAGGCCGGAGCACAGGTCGAAGACAAGGCTGCTGCCGCTGCCATGGTTGCTGCCGCCCGAGGCAGTGTGGCCGAAGTGGAGTCGATACTCGACGACTCTTACCTGACGGCTCCCACCGATGGCGAAATCTCCGACATATTCCCCAACGTGGGCGAGCTGGTGAGCCTGGGAGCTCCTATTATGAATGTGTTGAAACTCGACGACATGTGGGTTTC
Source organism: Barnesiella sp. An22 (assembly GCF_963931395.1). Lineage (NCBI taxonomy): Bacteria > Pseudomonadati > Bacteroidota > Bacteroidia > Bacteroidales > Barnesiellaceae > Barnesiella > Barnesiella sp. An22. Next base: position 2,681,923 of record NZ_OZ007014.1, on the reverse strand, counting down.
GTTCAACGTGCGCGAAGACCTGCTGAAGGACCTCACGATGGGGGCCGAGGTGCGTGCCGTCATTCCCGCACTCGGCAACAAGGAGGTTACTCTCAAGGTATTCTACATTCGCGACATGGGCTCCTATGCCGTATGGCGGGCCACCAAGGTGACGGGGCAGTACGATGCCAAGACCTTCGAGGTGAAGGCTCGTCCCGTAGAACCGGTCGAGAACCTGCGTCCGGGCATGTCGGTACTGTTGAAACGCAATAAGTAAGCCGGATTCCGGCACACGTTTAACGTCGGGAGATTGTTATATGACAGAACAAACGGAAAATAGAACAGGCTTGTGGGCAAGCATCGTCAGGGAGATGCGGCAGCTCGTGTCGCGCCCCATCTATGTGCTGTGCATGGTGGTGGCTCCGCTGTTTTGCTGCCTCTTCATGTTCTCCCTGATGCACGAAGGGCTGCCCCACAAGATACCGGTGGCCATTGTCGATCAGGACCACTCCAACTCGTCGCAAGACTTCACCCAGCAGTTGGGTGCTCTGGAGTCGGTCGACGTGCTCTACAAGCTCAACAGCTTTACCGAGGCCCGCGAGTTGATGCAGTCGGGCGACATCTTCGGCTTCCTCATGATTCCCGAGGGGTTCGAGGCCAAGGCTACGGCCGGACGTCAGCCCGAGATTTCGTTCTACACCAACAACGCCTATTACATACCCGCTTCGCTGCTCTACAAGAGTTTCAAGACCATGTCGGTGTTGGCCTCGGGGGCGGTCGTGCGGCAGGTGCTGCTCGCTACCGGGGTAGAGGAGTCGCAGATTATGGCCAAGTTGCAGCCCATTGCCACCGATATGCACGCACTGGGCAACCCGTGGATCAGCTACTCGGTCTACCTCAACAACTCGTTCCTTCCCGGTCTGCTGCAGTTGATGATTCTGCTGGTGACGGTCTTCAGCATCGGGTCCGAAATCAAACGCTCCACCGCTCGCGAGTGGCTGCGCACGGCCGACGACTCGATTATCGTCGCCATTACCGGCAAGCTGGTGCCCCAGACCATCATCTTCTTTGCCATGGGGCTCCTCTATCTGGCCCTGCTGTACGGCTACCTGCACTACCCCATGCAGGGGAATATCTGGCACATGATTGCAGCCATGTTGCTGCTGGTGGTATCGACCCAGAGCTTTGCCGTCATCATCATGAGCATAGCCCCCTCGTTGCGCATCGGGTTGAGTGCCGCCGGTCTGGTGGGGGTCTTGTCGCTCTCCATTGCCGGCTTCTCGTTCCCGGTACCGGCCATGTATCTGCCTTTCCAGGCCATGTCGTATGTGTTGCCCGTGCGCCATTACTTCTTGATTTATGTCGACCAGGCACTCAACGGCATACCGCTCTACTATTCGCGTTGGCACTATGTGGCGCTCATTCTCTTTGCCGTAGCGTCGACCCCGTTGTTGCCCCGGCTCAAAAAGGCCCTCATGCGGCAGGTATATGTACCGTGATGTAAAAAACAGATTGCTATGAAATTTTTCCACTCCATAAGAATAGGATTGGCCGACATCTACTACATCTGGCGGCGGGAGTACCGTGCCGTCTTTCAGGATTTCGGGGTTATCCTCTTTTTCTTTGCCTTGCCCTTTGTCTATCCCATCGTCTATGCTGCGGTTTATAATCCCGAGGTGGTACGCGATGTACCTATGGTGGTGGTCGACAATGCCCGCACCCCGTTGAGTCGGGAGTTGGCTCGCGAGATGGATGCCACGCCGAACGCCCGTATCGTCTCCTACTGTGCCAACATGGATGAGGCCAAGCGCATGATGCACGAGAAGAACTGCTACGGTATCTTGTTTATCCCGAGCGACTTCAGCCAGAAGATCGAACGGGGCGAGCAGAGTGTCGTATCGTTCTATTCCGATATGAGTATCCTGCTCAATTACAAAGGATTCCTCATTGCACTCACCGATGTGACCATGAATCTGGGCGGCCGGTTGCAAACCCAGTCGTTGGGCGGTGCCACGCAAGAGCAGATCAACGTAGCCACTCAGCCCATTCCCTACGTCTCGGTCAACCTCTACAACCCCGAGTCGGGTCTGGCCTCTTTCCTGCTGCCCGCCATCCTGATACTCATCCTGCAGCAGAGTCTTATTCTGGGTATCGGCATGCTGGCCGGGGGAATCTACGAGCACCATCAGCTGCACCTCTTTTACAGCGGACGCGAGCACATGCACAACAACGTGCTGCATCTGGTCATAGGCAAAGCCTTGTGCTACTTCAGCCTCTATGTGTTGTGTACGGCCTACATCCTGCACTTCATACCGTGGCTGTTCAAGTTCCCGCAGATAGGCAGTCAGGTCGAGATCTACTCGTTTGCCGTGCCATTCCTGCTGGCCTCGATATTCTTTGGCATGACCCTCTCGGTCTTTGTGCGGGAGCGCGAGAGCTCGTTCCTGCTCTTTGTCTTCACCTCGGTCATCTTCCTCTTCATTTCGGGTATCACCTGGCCGCGCTACGCCATGCCCGAGTATTGGCAATGGCTGGGAGCCATCATCCCATCGACGTGGGGTATCGAAGGCTTTGTGCGCATGAATACGGCCGGGGCCGGTATCTATGACGTGCGCCATGCCTACACGATGTTGTGGATACTCACAGGAGTCTATTTCGTTACTACCTGTCTGGTCTATCGGTACCAGATATGGAAAGACAAGAAGCGGGGCCATTCGGGTGTACTCGAATCGGAATAACTCGCTTGGCGAAAGTAACTCCATCACGGCGGGCTGGCTTCTCTGGTAGAAGTCGGCCCGCTGATTTTTTTATAAAAATGGACGGTTCTTAAGCAGATTTTGATAAATTATCATTACCTTTATCACCCTTTTCCAAAAACAAGAAAACTTAAATAAAACAATTTATGAATCGTATTTCACACAATCGTTTCGGGCTTGCCTTGGCAGCCTGCCTGTTTTCTCTCTCGTTGTGGGCCGAAGTGCCTGCCGGATATTACGACGCAGCCGTCGGCAAGAGTGGCGAAGAGTTACAGAAGAGCTTGTCGACCATCATCAACAACGCGACCGATGTGGGGTACAGCGGTTTGTGGGATCTTTATCGTACGACCGACAAGCGTCCCGACGGGAAGGTGTGGGATATGTATTCCGATGTAACCGATTTTGTATTTGGAACCGATCAGTGTGGTACCTATTCGAGCGAAGGCGACTGCTACAACCGGGAGCACTCGGTACCCAAGAGCTGGTTTAGCGAACAGTCGCCCATGAAGTCTGATGTGTGGCATGTCTATCCCACCGATGGCAAGGTGAATGGTATGCGCAGCAACAATCCCTTTGGCGAGGTTGGCTCGGGTGCTTCGAGTTCGAAAAACGGTTTCTCCAAGTGGGGCAAGTGTGTAACGCCCGGATATTCCGGTACGGTGTTCGAACCCAACGACGAGTATAAAGGCGACTTTGCCCGTACCTATTTCTATTTTGCTACGCGCTATCAAAACCGTATCAACAACTGGGGCGGTATCTTCGTGTCGTCCTATCCGCATATCGTACAGTGGCAGCTCGACATGCTGCTCCGCTGGAACGAGCTGGACCCCGTGAGCCAGAAGGAGATTGACCGCAACGAGGCCGTGTATGCATCGAAGCAGGGCAACCGCAACCCCTTCATCGACTATCCCGAACTGGTCGATTTGATTTTCGGCGACCGTCGTAACGAGCCTTTCTCGCCTGCGGGACAAAACTCGCCCTATATCGAGGCTCCTCAAGGAGGATCGACTATCGACCTGGGCATTGCTTCGGTCAATGTATCCGACCCCGTCACCATGCAGATTCAGGTGAAGGGCCGCAATATCGAGGGTGAAGTGTCGCTCGAGATTGGCGGAACCGACAGCGAGTGCTTCTCGGTCAATCCCCGTACCCTCACGGCCGATGCCGTCAACAACGGAGCTACGGTCGAACTCTCTTACCACTCTACGGTAGTAGGCTCGCATCGGGCTACGCTCGACATCACGGGTGGAGGCATCTCGTCGGCTGTGGTAGTCAACCTCACCGGTCAGGCCATCGACGACTTTGTGGCTCTGCCGGCCAAGGAGATAGGCAAGACCTCGTTTGTGGCTGCGTGGACACCCAAGTCGGGAGCTACCAACTATGAACTGAATGTGTGGTACGACGACTACTCGTCGAGCGCTCCCGAGAAAGAGATACTCAGCGTCGTATTCTCGTCGAACCCCGATACCTGGACCTACGAAGGGTATACGGCTGTCGAGAATGGGAAACTGCGTTTAGGCTCGGGCAGCAAGGCCGGCAGCGCCACCTCGCCCGCACTCGACCTCTCGGCCGGCGATGTCTCGATAACGGTGGTTGCCGAGCCTTATAAAGACGACCAGTCGGTAATCTACGTTTCGGTCGATGGTCAGGAGATTGGCCAGATTACCCTCAATGGTACCACTACCACCACTATCCCCGTGAAGGAGGGGACGGCCTCCTCGAAAATCACCCTGATGGCCGAGAAAGACCACCGGGCCTACTTGCACAGTGTGGTAGTGAAGAGCGGTGGCGGATTTACACAGGTTACCCTCGACGGCTATCCTCGTCGCGTGGGCAATGTGACCGAATACGAGGTGATCGACCTCACCCCGGCCGTACAGTATCACTACACCGTCACCCCCTATGTGGGCGACGAGGCACAGACAGTCTCCAATACCGTATCGGTAGCCACGTGGTCGGCCGCTGTCGATGAGGTAGCCAACGACCATATCCTTGTCTATACCTCGGGTACGACGCTGCATATCCTCAATGCCCCCATGAATGCCGTAGCCCAATGGTACACGATGGACGGCCGCTTGTGCGGTTCGCGTGTGCTGCACGGCGAGGAGGCCGAATGGGAGTTGCCCGAGGGTATCTATATCGTGCGGGTGGTATCGCGTGCCATGCAGAGCACGGTGCGGGTACGCAGCGCTCAATAAAAACGACTTGAAACAGGGGAGGGCTTCGGGCTCTCCCGCTTTTCCTTAATTTTAATCTTGACAGCCATGAAAAATAGAAAATTTATCCAGATAATTTTAGTGGCAATGGCAATCTTCTCCCTTGGGTCTTACCTGAGGGCCGAGGTGCCTGCCGGCTATTATTATGCCGCCGACGGCAAGAGTGGAGCCGAGTTGAAAACCGCCTTGCACCAGATAGTGAGTGCCATGCACACCCTCGACTATGGCAGTGGCGAGGGGGCTACCTGGGAGGGCTTCTCGCGCACCGACCGCCTCGACGACGGCCGTGTGTGGGACCGTTACTCCTCCGAGGTGCGCTATTTCGATGGCTACAAGGCGGTCGACGGCATGCACATCGAGCACTCATTCCCCAAGAGCTGGTGGGGTGCCTACGAGAACAACGCCTACCGCGACCTGCATCACCTCTATCCGGCCGACGGCTCGGCCAACTCGTCGAAGAATAACTTGCCGCTGGGCGAGGTTACGGGTACTCCGGGCTTCGACAACGGCGTTTCCAAAATCGGGTATAACGGTTTCGGTACCGACTATACCGACCGCTGCTTCGAACCGGCCGACGAGTACAAGGGCGACTTTGCCCGGGCCTACCTCTATGTGGTCACGGCCTACGAAAATCTCTACGACTATTGGCAATCGCCCATGGTCGACAACAATACCTATCCGGTGTGGAAGAATTGGGCCCGCGACCTCTTGCTCGAGTGGCATCGGCAGGATCCGCCGAGCGAACGCGAGATGGCTCGCAACGATTCGGTCTACGCCATACAGGGCAACCGCAATCCCTACATCGATTACCCCGACCTGGTCGAATATGTGTGGGGCGACCACATGGGCCAGGCTTACGCCTTCCCCGAAGAGACGGCTCCCTTCCTGGCGATGCCCCGCTACGGCGAGTCGGTCGACATGGGGGTGATTCTGGCGGGCGACAGCCGCTCGGCACAACTCGAGATTCTGGGCGACAACCTCACCTCTGCCTTAAGTATCGCTTGGACTCAAGGCAATATATTCTCCTTGTCGGCCACGACACTTTCGCCGCAACAGGTGAGCGACGGGTATAGCCTCGAAATCGCTTGCGACCGCCCGGCACAGGGCGAATATCGCGACACCTTGACCATCGTGGGTGGAGGTCTCGAGCGGCAATATCGCATCCCCGTGCAACTGATTGTGGTACCCTCGTTCATCGTTATTGGTGCTACCGACATCACGGCATCCGAAGCTACGGTGCAATGGGTCAACTACCCCTCGGCTACCGACTACCGGGTATCGCTCTGGCGGGGCAATACGTCTGCCGGCGATCTCATCATCTCGGCCTATGTCGAGGGCTCGAGCTACAACAAGGCCATCGAACTCTACAACGGCACGGGCGCTCCCGTTGACCTCTCGGCATACAGCCTGCGCATCGAGTCGAACGGCGGCGGCAGTTTCTACAACGATACCCCGCTGGGCAATGCCGTATTGCAGAATGGCGAGACCTGGTTGCTGCTGAACGAGCAGTCGACCGACGCCACGCTCCGCGCCAAGGCTTCGCAGATGATTCCCGGCGGAGAAGATTCGCCGCTCAATTTCAACGGCAACGACGCTGTGGCACTCTGCCGCAACGGCATCATCATCGACGTGGTAGGTTTTGCTGGCGAAATAGCCTATTGGGGACAGGACAAGACCCTCTATCGCCAATCCCGCGTTACGCACCCCTCGGCCGTATACGACCCGAGCGAATGGACCGAAGCACCCAAAGACGACTTTTCGCAACTGGGCAGCTTTGCGATGCAGTTCGATGCAGAGCGCGAATACATCTGTGACGGAGAGTCGGCCGGCCTCGGTCTGGAATATCGTTTCACCGGACTCCGACCGTTGACGCGCTACACCTATCGGGTCGATGCCGTCACCCCCCTCCGCTACCGTTGCTGCGGCATATAGCATGCAGTTTGTTACCGATTCTCTCGAGACGCCCCAACTGCTCGATGCCTCCGAAGTGACCGATACCTCCTTCCGCATCAACTGGGAAGAGGTGCAGGCCGCCGACGACTACGAGGTGCTTTGCTTTACGCAGAGTGGCGAGCAGCACACCGTGACCGAAGGTTTCGACAACGTGGGCTCCAAGGGCGAACCTTTGCCCGACGGCTGGAGCGGCAATGCGAGCGGCAACTACACCTCGGCGGCCAGCAGTGGCCAGTCGGCACCCTCGGTAGCCCTGAAGGCAACGGGCGAATACCTGTGTACCCCCACCTATCCTCAGGGCATCGTCTCCTTCTCGTTCATGTACCGCTTCGCCTCGTCGGGTTCCGGCTCCTATGTGGTGGTCGAGAAACAGGTGGGCGGCAACTGGGCGTCGGTCGATACCCTGCGCTACGTCAATACGTCGAAATATTATCCGAGCTACACCTTCTCGATTGACGAGGGGGTAACGGCCATGAAGATAACCTATGCCCACAAGGCAACCGGCAACGTGGCTATCGACGATGCCACGATTGTCTATGGCGACTATCTCAATACCGTCCACACGCAGGAGCGGGTAGGGCAGGTCACCTCGTATGTGGTTCACGATCTCGAGCCGTTGAGCGAGTATCACTATCAGGTGCGGGCTCTTTGCGACGATGTGGTTTCGCCCTGGTCGCCGGTGCAGAGGGTGACGACGGCCGAATTCTCGGGCATGGCCCGACCTCAGGCCGATACCCCGCGAGTCTATGCCGCCGACGGTCGGGTGGTTGTCTCCGGTCTATCGGGCTGTGGGCAGGTTACCGTATACAATCTGTCGGGGCAGCTTCTCTATTCCGGTTCCGTAGATGACCGTGGCGAGATAGTTGTCGGATTGAATCGAGGCATCTATTTGGTGCGCGTGGTCGACTGCAATCAAATATACAATTATAAGGTCGGTTTGTAAAATGCAGACCAATAGGTGATTGATGGCATCCTCGAAAATTTTTTAGAAAAAAGTCGTCAAAAAATTTGGAGGGAATATATAAAAACGCCTACCTTTGCATCGCTTTTCGAAAGAACACCGGGTCAACCGGAGCGAAAACGGAGGGCACAGTTCATTGACAAGACTGAAAAGAAGCAAGTGTAGTACAAGAGAAAAGAGAGAACGAAGTCAATTCGGCCGGGAGTCCTTCGAAGGTATAAAATAAGAAAAACAAGATATACAACGAAGAGTTTGATCCTGGCTCAGGATGAACGCTAGCGACAGGCCTAACACATGCAAGTCGAGGGGCAGCGCGGAGGTAGCAATACTTCTGGCGGCGACCGGCGCACGGGTGAGTAACACGTATGCAATCTGCCTGTAACAGGGGGATAACCCGGAGAAATCCGGCCTAATACCCCATAACGACGAGATCTCGCATGGGGATTCGTCTAAAGAGAGCAATCTTGGTTACAGATGAGCATGCGGTCCATTAGCCAGTTGGCGGGGTAACGGCCCACCAAAGCGACGATGGATAGGGGTTCTGAGAGGAAGGTCCCCCACATTGGAACTGAGACACGGTCCAAACTCCTACGGGAGGCAGCAGTGAGGAATATTGGTCAATGGTCGGCAGACTGAACCAGCCAAGTCGCGTGAAGGAAGACGGCCCTAAGGGTTGTAAACTTCTTTTGTCGGAGAGTAAAGGTCTTCACGAGTGGAGATTTGCAAGTATCCGAAGAAAAAGCATCGGCTAACTCCGTGCCAGCAGCCGCGGTAATACGGAGGATGCGAGCGTTATCCGGATTTATTGGGTTTAAAGGGTGCGTAGGCGGCATGACAAGTCAGCGGTGAAATGCCCGGGCTTAACCCGGGAGCTGCCGTTGAAACTGTCGAGCTAGCGTGCACAAGAGGTAGGCGGAATGCGTGGTGTAGCGGTGAAATGCATAGATATCACGCAGAACCCCGATTGCGAAGGCAGCCTACTAGGGTGCAACGGACGCTGAAGCACGAAAGCGTGGGTATCGAACAGGATTAGATACCCTGGTAGTCCACGCAGTAAACGATGAATACTAACTGTTTGCGATATAATGTAAGTGGTACAGCGAAAGCGTTAAGTATTCCACCTGGGGAGTACGCCGGCAACGGTGAAACTCAAAGGAATTGACGGGGGCCCGCACAAGCGGAGGAACATGTGGTTTAATTCGATGATACGCGAGGAACCTTACCCGGGCTCAAACGCAGGGGGAATATGGGTGAAAGCCCATAGCCGGCAACGGCCGCCTGCGAGGTGCTGCATGGTTGTCGTCAGCTCGTGCCGTGAGGTGTCGGCTTAAGTGCCATAACGAGCGCAACCCCTATTGACAGTTACTAACGGGTCAGGCCGAGGACTCTGTCGAGACTGCCGGCGCAAGCCGCGAGGAAGGTGGGGATGACGTCAAATCAGCACGGCCCTTACGTCCGGGGCGACACACGTGTTACAATGGCAGGTACAGAAGGCAGCCAACCAGCAATGGTGAGCGAATCCCAAAAACCTGTCTCAGTTCGGATTGGAGTCTGCAAC
>NZ_OZ007014.1:2352500-2667500 GCF_963931395.1 Barnesiella sp. An22 | reverse complement strand
TATACAAGGATTAGGGTTTCGTGAGCAAATATACAATATAATTTTTCTGTTTATAGTTGTGTTTGTCTCTTATTACGTTTGATAGTCTCTTTTTATTTGGTTGGCAGTCGTAGTTTACAGTCTGGTGAAGTTGCTGAATAAGTGTTTTTCTTTTGGTTACAGAGGGGATAGAGAAAAGTTCTTTATCTCGATGATCTTGTTTTTCAACTTTTTTACTATATTTGTTCACAAATGAAATCTATACATGATTGAAAAACATAAAAGACGATGTACAGAAAAATAGTTTTTGCTCTCCTGTTCATGCCTTTATGGGCATGGGGCATTGTACCCGCGGCAGATAATGACACGACACCCGAGGCGTTGTATAGCTTAGGGATGGATTATTTGAACGGCAACGATTCGCTGGGTATCTACATGAACAAAGAGAAGGGTGTCGAACTGCTACGTCGGGCTGCCGAGCAGGGGTATGCTGTTGCTCAATGTAGTTTGGGCTTTTGCTATGTAACTGGTCAAGGAGTCGCTCAGGACTATGCACAGGCTGTTTATTGGTATCGCAAATCGGCCGAGCAGGGGGAGGCTAAGGCTCAATTTAGTTTGGGTTTTTGCTATGACCGCGGTCGAGGAGTCGCCCAGGATTATGCGCAGGCCGTTTATTGGTGGCGTAAGTCAGCCGAGCAGGGGGAGGCTTTGGCTCAATATGGTTTGGGCGTTTACTATTACAACGGTGAAGGAGTCGCTCAGGACTATGCACAGGCCGTTTATTGGTATCGCAAATCGGCCGAGCAGGGGATTCCTTTGGCTCAAAATAATTTGGGCGTTTGCTATGAAAATGGTCAAGGAGTCGCTCAGGACTATGCACAGGCTGTTTATTGGTATCGCAAATCGGCCGAGCAGGGGGAGGCTAAGGCTCAATTTAGTTTGGGTTTTTGCTATGACCGCGGTCGAGGAGTCGCCCAGGATTATGCGCAGGCCGTTTATTGGTGGCGTAAGTCAGCCGAGCAGGGGGAGGCTTTGGCTCAATATGGTTTGGGCGTTTACTATTACAACGGTGAAGGAGTCGCTCAGGACTATGCACAGGCCGTTTATTGGTATCGCAAATCGGCCGAGCAGGGGAATGCTGGTGCCCAATATAATTTGGGCCTTTGCTATGACTACGGTCGAGGAGTCGCTCAGGACTATGCGCAGGCCGTTTATTGGTATCGCAAATCGGCCGAGCAGGGGGAGGCTTCGGCTCAATATAATTTGGGCGTTTGCTATGCAACTGGTCGAGGAGTCGCTCAGGACTATGCGCAGGCCGTTTATTGGTATCGCAAATCGGCCGAGCAGGGGAATGCTGGTGCTCAATATAATTTGGGCGTTTGCTATGACCGCGGTCGAGGAGTCGCTCAGGATTATGAGCAGGCCGTTTATTGGTATCGCAAATCGGCCGAGCAGGGGGAGGCTTCGGCTCAATATAATTTGGGCGTTTGCTATGCAACTGGTCGAGGAGTCGCTCAGGACTATGCGCAGGCCGTTTATTGGTATCGCAAATCGGCCGAGCAGGGGAATGCTGGTGCTCAATATAATTTGGGCGTTTGCTATGACCGCGGTCGAGGAGTCGCTCAGGATTATGAGCAGGCCGTTTATTGGTATCGTAAATCGGCCGAGCAGGGGGAGGCTTCGGCTCAATATAATTTGGGCGTTTGCTATGACCGCGGTCGAGGAGTCGCTCAGGATTATGCGCAGGCCGTTTATTGGTATCGTAAAGCCGCTGAGCAGGGGGATGTTTGGGCTCAATGTAATTTGGGCCTTTGCTATGACTACGGTCGAGGAGTCGCTCAGGACTATGCGCAGGCCGTTTATTGGTATCGTAAATCGGCCGAGCAGGGGGATGCTGAGGCTCAATGTAGTTTGGGTATTTGCTATGCAACTGGTCAAGGAGTCGCTCAGGACTATGCGCAGGCCGTTTATTGGTATCGCAAATCGGCCGAGCAGGGGTATGCTGGTGCCCAATATAATTTGGGCCTTTGCTATGTAACTGGTCGAGGAGTCGCTCAGGACTATGCTCAGGCCGTTTATTGGTGGCGTAAGTCAGCCGAGCAGGGGAATGCTGAGGCCCAATATAATTTGGCTGTTAGCTATGCCAATGGCTTGGGGGTAGTACAAGATTCTGAGCAGGCGGAATATTGGAAGAAATTGGCTATTCAAAACGGGTATATACCTGACTAAAAAGGAGAGATGTGTATGAAAAGAATCTTCTGTTTTATCATGTTGCTGCTCTTGATGAGTTTCACGATAGAGGCGCAGACCAAGGTGAAAGAGATATGGTCGGGTGAGACCCAAATTATACGGGAAGAAACCCCGGCTCCACCCCAGCAAACCCGGGTGGTCTTTTGGACCAGTCAGGAGCGGCAGGGGCCGATAAAAGTGTATTTAAATGGCCGCTATGTGGGTAAAACTATCAAGTCATATCGGTCTGCATAAGTGTGGAGCCTCGGAGTGTGTGACCGTTACCATCTCGGGTAAGAACAACCAATGGTATGGCGTGGCCAGTGATGGAACCCGTTGGTACAGCAGTAGTGCGACGCTGTCGCGAGGGTGCAATGCCATACGGCTTTATTCGTCGGGAGGCTCCTCGTCGAGTCGGTCGAGGGGAAGTTCTTCTTCTCACTCTTCTTCGGGAGGAACTGTGCCCAAGGGTAATCCGGGAGGCGATGCGATTTCTTCTTCTGTACAAAAAATAGGAGATGCTTATGGGCCAATCATGAGGGAGGGGATGTCGGTCCCTGTAGAGGGCTTCCCTTATTTTGCCGTGAATGCGGGATATAGTCGATTCAGCAGTGGTTTTATTGGCTTGAAATACCGTACGGGTGGTTTTTGTGGTTTATCCTTGTTTGGTGATTTTGGATTCCTTAAAAGCGATTATGGCTATCCGTGGAATGTGGGATTCGGTCTTTGTATCAAAGATTTTGCCTGGGACTTGCGATTCGGAAATACTGGATTGTGCCCCAATTATGGTTTGATGACCGATATTTCTTATGATTGGTATTTTACCGAAAAATTCGGTGTCTCTGCCATTGTGGGTTTTGGTTTGGGTGATACTAAAAAAAACGATCCGGACCTTATCTGGACATGGGGAATATCATTTTCGTATAAAATCTGGAATCGTTGATTGACGATTATTCAGCCTTTATAGTACAGACACAGCCGGGTAGGATAGTCCTGCCCGGCTGTGTCTATACTATGGAGTGAGGTCTCAGTATTTGTTATACGAAATCACCTCGCTGGCGGGTTTGCGTTTCTTCTCGCGCAGGGGTTGGGTAGAGTATCCCAGCACGATGTCGAGCAGAACCCGTTTTTTGTCGGGGATGTGGAGCAGCCGGCGAACGGCTTTTTCGTCGAACCAGCCGAGGATGCAGCTGCCCAGCCCTTCGGCGGTGGCGGCGAGGGTGATGTGGGCGGCGGCGATGCCGATGTCGAGCAGCGGGAATTGCTTGTCTTTGATGATACCGCCGATGCCGGCCGTGAAGTTGGGTCGCTCTTCGACCACAAGTATGTGCACGGGGGCCTGTTTGGTGAAGTGGTTCATCCCCAGCAGACGGCTGGCCACGGCGTCGGCTACCTGGTTGCGCAGCTCGGGCTCGTCGACCACGATGAAGTGCCACGGCTGGGCGTTGCAGGCCGAAGGGGCCAGACGGGCGGCCTCGACGATGCGGGCTACCTTTTCGGGTTCTACCGGACGATTGGGGTCGTATTGCCGGTCGCTCTGCCGGTGGGCAATGAGTTCATAAATATCGGTCATGGCAGTTTATGCTTTTTCGAAGTGCATGATGCGGCTGATGTATTTGCCGATGATGTCGAACTCGAGGTTGACGATGCTGCCGACTTCGATCTGGTGGAAGTTGGTGTGTTCGTAGGTGTAGGGGATGATGGCCACCTGGAAGCTGTTATCCTGCGAGTTGCATACGGTGAGGCTCACGCCGTTGACCGTTACCGAACCCTTCTCGACGGTCATGTAGCCTTTGGCGGCCATCTTGGGGTCGAGGTCGTAGACGAAGGTGTAGTAGCGGCTGCCATCGACCAGGTCGATTCGTTCGCAACGGGCTGTCTGGTCTACGTGGCCCTGCACGATGTGGCCGTCGAGGCGGCCGTTCATGAGCATGCTGCGCTCGAGGTTCACCTTGTCGCCTACCTTGAGCGAGCCCAGATTGGTGCGGTCGAGAGTCTCCTGTATGGCGGTGACGGTGTAGCAGTCGCCGTCGATGTCGACCACGGTGAGGCATACGCCGTTGTGTGCGACGCTTTGGTCTATCTTCAATTCGTGTGTGAACGAACTCTTGAGCGTGAGGTGCAGATTGCCGTTATCGTGTTTGAGGGCTACGATGGGAGCGGCTTCTTCGACAATTCCTGAAAACATAGTTTTGATGAGTTAGCGGTTAAAAATCGTATTCAACGATACGGAGAGGCAGAGGCTGCGGAACTATATTTTCCCCGGTTTGCCCGTGCCGAACCGTATCCTACGGTTTTACAAATGTAGAAAAATAGTTCGGTATCTTGTATGGATTATTCCCGAAAATAGTTATTTTTGAGAAAGGATTTCTGTAACATTAAAACGTGTACCATGGAAATATCGCTCCCGAAAAAAAACAATGGTTTGCCGGGCGATAAATTGTCGTCGCGAACCGTAACCGTGATTGGTGCCAACGGTGCGGGCAAGAGCCGTTTCGGTTTGGAAATAGCCCGCCAGAGCAAGGAGCACGCCTTTTGGCTTTCGGCACAGAAGGCACTGTGCCTTATGCCGCCGCACGAGGTGTGGCCCGGCTCTATCGAGGCGCAGTACAAGGAGGCTATCGATCGTTCGCACTACGTCTCGAAAGAGACTCCTACCGAGTTTGACCAGTTGCTTTTCTTGTTGCTGAGCGAGGAGTTTCGCAATCTGTTCAGCTACAAGTTCGAGGTACAGAAAGGGGGACATGTGGAGTTGCCCCGTACCCGTCTGGACCGGGTGCAGAAGTTGTGGGAACGCATATTCCCCAAGAACAAGATGCTGCGGGCCGAGGGCAAGCTGCTGATTCAGAGCGAGGACTCCGAGCCTTTCAACCCGTTGCGCTTGAGCTCGGGCGAAAAGGCGGTGCTTTACTACATCGCGGGGGTGCTCTATGCTATGCCCGATGCCGTGATTCTGGTCGAGGACCCCGAATTTTATCTGCATCACTCCATCTTGAAATCGTTGTGGGATTCCATCGAGAGCCTGCGCAAGGACTGTACCTTTGTCTATTTGACGCACGACATCGACTTTGCCGCGTCGCGGGTCGAGAGCACTTGTATCTGGGTGCGGTCGTTCGATGCCGAGCACATGACCTGGGACTACGAGTTTATCAACGACAGCGACTCTTTCCCCGAGGGCATGTATCTCGATATATTGGGCAGCCGCAAACCGGTGCTTTTTATTGAGGGGGCAGCTACGGGCAGTATCGATGTGAAGCTCTATCCCTATATTTTCCCCGAGTATATCGTGAAGCCGTTGGGCGGTTGCAACAAGGTAATCGAGGCTACACGAGCCTTTGCCGACTTGAAGGAGATACACCACCTCGAATCGCGAGGTATCGTCGACCGCGACCGGCGCACCGAGCGCGAGGTCGAGTATCTGCGCAGCCGTCACATCTATGTGCCCGAGGTGGCCGAGGTGGAGAATCTGCTGATGCTCGAGGGGGTAATCAAGGCTGTGGCCCGGCGTATGAAGCGCAATGCCAACAAGGTGTTCGAGATTGTGAAGAACAACGTCATTCAGCTCTTTGCGCAGGAGATCGAGTCGCAGGCATTGCTGCATACGCGGCACCGCATACGGCGCAATCTGGAGTACAAGATAGACCGTCGGTTCAACGACATAGCTTCGTTTGAAGACCACATCGACCACCTGACCGACGATACCGACGTGCGAGGCTTGTATAACAACATTTGCAATCAATTTCGTACCTTTGTCAAAAATCGGGATTACCGGTCGGTGCTGAAGGTCTATAACCAGAAGTCGATGGTCACCAACAGCAACGTGTGCAACCTGTGCGGCTTGGCCAATAAAGACAAGTATCTGCGGATAATCCTCACGATACTGCGCGACAATCACCCCGAAGCCGAGACGATACGCAGCTCGATACGGGCCTGTTTCAAAATAGACGATCAAGAAGAGAAAGAAGAAAAGAATAATGAATAAGAGTTGGATTTCGGCGGCTCGTCCCCGCACCCTGCCGGCCTCGGCGAGTCCGGTGATAGCTGCCTCGGCCTATGCCTTTTACGACGGATCCTTCCGTTGGGCCCCGGCACTCCTTTGCCTGTTGTTTGCCCTGTTGGCGCAGATTGCCTCCAACATGGCCAACGACTATTTCGATTACGTGAAGGGCAGCGATACGGCCCAGCGGGTAGGCCCTCGCCGGGCTGTAGCCTCGGGCGACATTTCGCCGCGAGCCATGCTCGTGGGCACGTTCCTGGTGTTGGGGTTGGCTTGTCTGGTGGGGCTGGGGCTTGTCTTTTTTGCCGGGTGGTGGCTGATACCCGTGGGTATTGTCATCGCACTCTTTGCACTGGCCTATACGGCAGGGCCCTATCCGTTGGCCTATCACGGGCTGGGCGACCTCACGGTCTTCCTCTTTTTCGGATTGATAGCCGTCAACTTCACCTACTACGTGCAGGCGTTGCATTTCGATATGGCGGTCTTTCTCCTCTCCATTGCCATGGGGTTGCTATCGATCAATATCCTGTTGGTGAACAACTACCGCGACATGGAGGAGGATGCAGCTGCCAACAAGCGCACGACGGTGGTCCTTTTCGGCCGTCCCTTTGCCCGCGGGTGGTACCTGGTCAACGGCTTTGTGGCCGTGGGGCTGGTGTTGCCGTCGCTGCTCCCCTTGGCTCCCTATTACGAAGGGTTGGTTCCCGTGGTGCTGTACCTGATTTTACATGTGACGACTTGGGTAGAGATGGGGCGTCGCCGTGGCGTTGCCTTGAATCCACTATTGGGTGGAACGGCTCGTAATCTGTTGATATTTACGCTATTGATTTCGCTAGTATGGATTTGTAAAAGCGTGTGGTTATGAAGAAGATGCTCCTTCTCGCCTTCGTGGTGGGACTGTCGGTACTGCCCATGTGGGGGCAGTCGTCGGGCATCATGCCTCGCAAGAGAGCTGTGCCCAAAATCTCGACGAGACAGATGGACAAGCCGGTGGTCGACACCGACCCGAGTCCCATTGTACGGGAGGGGAAGGACGATAACGACTCGACGCTTTATGGCGCGTTGCGCTTTTCGCCGCTGGCGGTCGACATGCTGGCCTTCGACAAGCGCATGAGCGATACGCGCGAGAGCTTTCTGCTGCGCAACAATACGCCGTTCAGGCTCTCGCGGGTCGTGCTCCAACTCTTCTACCGCGACCCCGGTGGTCAGATGATCGACTATCGCACCCAGACGGTCGATTGCGACCTTTTGCCCGGGACCACGCGCAAGTGCGAAATCGACAGTTTCGACCGTTCGCGTAACTATTACCATGTCGACTCTCCTCCGACTCGCGTCTCGGGACGTCCCTTTGTCGTTACCTATAAGGTACTGCGTTACGATATAGTGGTGGAGCCGTAACGCTTTTTGAGCTTTTCTCGTCAACTTTAACGCCCTCTATCCAAGCCAAAGGGCGGGCCTCTTTGTTGTAAGGGAGAACGACGCGACAAACTGTCCGTCGACTTAACGTATAAACTTATTTAGGAGGTAAAGATTATGACACCTGCAAAGCATCAACAAAACTGGCTCCCCGGTATTTTCAACGATTTTTTCGGCAACGAGTGGATTGCCAAGACCAACAGTGCCGCCCCGGCTATCAACATTGTAGAGACCGAGAAGGCCTATGAGGTAGAGATTGCGGCTCCCGGTATTACCAAAGACGATTTTGAAATTACGGTCGATAAAGACAATCATCTGGTAATCACGGTCGAGCGTAAACAAGAGGAAGACGAGAAGAGTAAGAAGGGGCGCTATCTGCGCAGGGAGTTCTCTTATTCTCAATTTCAACAGACCCTCATCTTGCCCGATAATGTCGATACCGATGCCATCGAGGCTTGCCAGAACAACGGCGTGTTGACGGTGAAGATTCCCAAAAAGAGCGCCCCTGCCGTATCGGAGAAGAAGAAAATCGCGGTTAAATAGCCGCCGCTTGGTACGAAGGTACAAAGTTCAGATAATCGAGGAGGTCGTGCCCCGCTTGAGCGGCATGGCCTCTTCGTTTTTTTATACCCTGATTTTTGCCGGGCCCCGATGAGGTATGACTGGTTATCGCCAAGTGAAATTCTTTTTCCGGGAGGCTGAACCTATGATGTTGAAATAGAGGTTTACCCACGGTTGCAAAAACGAGAAGAGGGGCAGGGCGAATGTGTAGCGGGGAGTGTGGAATATTTTGGCCGCACGCCGGTATACCACCGCTTTAATGACAAAAATCGACACAGCCGGCAACAGGGCTATGATGGCCAAGAGCCAGTTGTTCAAAATGCCCCAGGCCAACAGCAGGATAAACAGAATGTTGAAGGCATAGTCGAATACCTTGCCCATGCCGAATACCGCCTTGGCTGCCGTATGCAGGTATTTTGCGGTAAAGTCGTATTGCAGTTTCAGCTCTTTCCAGGCTCCGTGATTGTCGTGGTAGACGGCGGTCATTTGGGAAGAGGGTGAGAGTTCTACCCGGGTGTTTTCTCGGGTAGCTATCTCATTGATAAATAGGTCGTCGTCGCCATAGTGCAGATGCAAGTGCTTTGAGAAACCCTTGTTCTTGAAGAAGAGCTCTTTGCGATAGGCCAAATTGGAACTCTCGCCCATGTAGGGACGCCCGATGAGGGCAAATGAGAGGTAACGCAGTGTAAAGAGCAATTTGTCGTAGATGTAGTAGCCGAAATCGTGGGGGGCTTTCTCTTTCGATTGCATGGAGGTGTAGCCCAGCACAATGTCGGTGCCCGGTACAAAATTGCGGGCGATGGCGGCCAACCATTGGCTGTCGGGCGGGCAGCAGTTGGCATTGGTGAATACGACGATGTCGTATTGGGCTGCTTTCACTCCGAGCGTGAGAGCCAGTTTTTTGTGGCTCAGGTTGCGCGACCCTTCGGGTACATAGGTGTGGTATAGGTTGTCGTATTGAGTCTGCAGAGCGGTGAGGATGTCTTTCGAGTCGTCGGTCGAGTCGTCGTTGACCACGATAACTTCGAATTGAGGATAGTCCTGGTTCAGGATGCGGGGCATGAACTGGATAAGGTTCTCGGCATCGTTCTGGGCATAGACGATGACCGATAGGGGCGGGCGTTCGGAAGAATATGAGATTTTACCCTTTTCGCTCTTTTTGTAAAAACGGAACGGGCGATCGAACAGGTAGAATTGATACACTATTTCGATAATCCAAATCAAAGCAAATATCCCGACTCCATATATTTCGGGGAGGGAGAGATTCCAAGAAAAGTTCAAGTCCATAACGTATATCAAAAAGTGTTACAAACGTACATAAACTTTTTCAAACAAGGAGCCTTATGGCCCGTTTAAATCATTTGTAGGAAAAGCGATTGAATTTTTGAAAAGACGGTTAAGATTTTGATAGTAAGAATCTTTTCGAAGATTAAAGAAAATAGGGTAAAAAACTGTTATGAAAACTGTCAAAAGATAAGAGGGGCGATATAATAAACGAGGGGGGTACATCGTTATAAATTAGAATTATTTTCTGGAAATTCCGGGAAGAAAAAAATAGTGTAATGAAAATAAACCGGTTAAGTATTTTTGCCCTTTTGTTGGTGCTCACGTCGTGTGCTACCAATAAGACGACTTATTTTGAAAATTTGGATGCAGAGCAGGTAAGCGGCCAGGTCGATGTAGGTAATTACGAGTTGCGTATTGCCCCCGACGATATGCTTTCTATTACCGTTTCGTCGGTTGTACCCGATGCTGCTGCACCTTACAATTTGCCTGCAGTATCTTATTCTGAACCTGGGAAAGAGGAACTTACGATTGTTCCCAATCTGCAGGTGTATACCGTAAGTCGTGATGGTGACATTTATTTCCCGATTGTGGGGCGTATTCATGCAGCCGGAATGACTCGTAACGAGTTGGCCAAATATATCGAAGACAAGATTCGTCCCGAGTTGGAAGATCCCTTTGTGCTGGTACAGTTTATGAACTTCAAAGTCGTTGTATTGGGCGAAGTGAAGAATCCGGGTCAGATTCCTGTTCAGACCGAACGGGTGTCGGTCCTCGATGCCATCGGTGCCGCCGGCGACTTGACCATCTATGGCGAGCGTAAGAATGTACTGCTGATACGCGAAGAGGATGGCAAGCGCATATTCCATCGCTTCGACCTGACCGACAAGGCGTTGTTCGAGTCGCCCTATTTCTATTTGAAGCAAAACGATGTAGTCTATGTCATGCCCAACCGGGCCCAGCGCAACAACTCGGATTATAACCAGTTGGCTTCGTATCGAATCTCGGTAGCCGGTACGGTAGTGAGTGCAATTTCGGTTTTGGCTTCGTTGGCCATAGCGTTGTTTATTAAGTAAAAAAGAAAATACCCGTTTATGGAAGAAAATTATACCTCCGAAAGAAGAAACGATAGTGTCGATGTTGTAGCCTTGTGGCGTGCAATTTGCAAAAAATGGTACCTCTTTGTCGGTTCTGTAGTGGTGTGCGTGGCCTTGGTCGCATGCTATCTAAAGATTGCCAAGCCACAATACGAAGTGCTGGCCGATATTCTGGTCAACGAAGACGAAAAGAAGGGCAGTAGCGGCGGCTTGTCGTCTTTGGTGAGCGAGGTGTCGGGAGGAGGATTCTCCTTGGACGGTATGATAGGCGGAGGTTCGGTAAATGATGAAATCTTGGTGATTTCGTCTCATACCATCATTCGCGAAATGGTGCAGCGGCTCGAGCTGAACAAGGTTTATACGAGCAAGAAGAATTTTTTCAGCAAGAAAGAGTATTATGGCAATTCGCCCATTACGGTCGATGTGCCCGAGTCGATGTTGGATACTCTGGTCTCCGGATTTGTTGTGAAAGTGCAGACCGACAAGTCGAGTGATAAGATCAAGGTGGTGCTGAAGCGGGGATTCTTTGAAACTTTGGCCGAGACCGAAGCCACCTCGTTCCCGATAAAAGTCGATTATGGCGAGGGGATAGTCATTGACAAGACTCCCTACTATAAACCGGACGAGAAGTTGCGCTTTGTGGCTCATATCAACGGATACGATGCACAGGCCGAACGGTTGGCGAAACGTCTCGAAATAGACCTGTCGGATAAAAAAGCCAATGGCATCTCTTTGAAAATCGAAGATTCGAACCGGCGCAGGGGACAAGATATGCTCGATACCCTTATCGAATGCTATAACGAGGATGCCGTGCTGAATAAAAACCTGAAAGCAGAAAACATGCTGGCCTTTATCGATGACCGTTTGGTGACGGTCGAGAACGAACTGCATGAGGCCGAGCGGGTTATCGAACAGTATAAACGGGAAAACGACCTCTCGGATATTAACTCTGAGGCCAAAATTATTCTTGAGGCCAACAGCCAGTATCGCAAACTGTTGCTCGAGGCCGAGACGCAATACTCGATTATCTCGATGGTAGACAGTTTCTTGAATAGGCCCGAAAACAAATATTCGTTGGTGCCGGTTACAACCGGTCTTCCCGACAAGGGTGCTGCCGAGGCTATCAACGAGTATAACAAGTTGTTGCTGGAGCGGATGCGTCTGTTGCGTACGGCCAAGGACTCGAACTTGTCGTTGCTTACGCTTACGGCTCAGATTGATGCCATGCGTGAGAATATCTTGAACACGGTATCTAAGGCCAAGGAGAGTTCGGATATAGCCCGTGCCGATTTGAAGAAGCAGGAAGCCGAGTTTAAGAATAGACTTCGTGGATTCCCTGAGCAGGAGAGAGCCTACCTGGATATCAAGCGGAATCAGATGATTAAAAACGAACTGTATACCTTCTTGATGAAACGACGTGAGGAGAATGCCATGACCTTGGCTTCGACCTCGCCCAAATGTCGTATTGTCAATGCGGCCTATAGCAAGAACAAACCGGTATCGCCCCAGTCGTTGCTGTTGCTGGCTATTGCCTTTGGTGTGGGGCTGGTGCTGCCGATGGTCTATCTCTATGGGAAGAGTATCTTCAACGTCAGGTTTGCTACCCGCAACGACCTGCGTCGTCTCACCAATCTGCCTGTGGCTGGTGAAATCGGGCACAACTCATCGTCTGAATATCTGGTGATGAAGGGGCACGGCAATTCGCCGGTAGCCGAGATGTTCCGCTTGTTGCGCTCCAACTTGCAGTTTATCTTGCCCGGTGGCGATAAGCGGGTACTGTTGGTGACTTCGTCCGAGCCGGGAGAGGGTAAGTCGTTTGTCAGCCTCAATCTGGCCTATGCGATTGCCATGACCGGCAAGCGCACGGTCTTGATCGACCTGGATTTGCGTAGCCCGCAAATAGCCAATTATCTGGGCCTGTCGTCGACATCGGGTTTGACCAGTTATCTGATAGCCAAGAATGGAATGGATGAGAGCTCGTTGATTCAGTCGCCGGTCGAGTCGCTCGACGTCATTACGGCCGGGCCTGTTCCGCCCAATCCTTCCGAGTTGCTGCTCTCTCCCCAATTGGATAATCTGATGAACGACCTGCGTAAACGCTACGACTATGTGATTATCGATACGGCTCCGGTTGAACGTGTATCCGATACCTTCTCGTTGACTCGCTTTGCCGATGCTACGCTCTATGTTTGTCGAGCCAACTATACACCCAAGAACAGCGTATTCAATGCGATGGATTTTGCGGCAGAGGGCTCGTTGAAGAATGTCATATTTGTACTGAACGATACGGAAGTAACACACACATACGGATATTCGGAGGAGAAACATACGAGAAGAGGATAAGCCATGGTTTCCTTGAATAAAATATTCTTTGGGCTGTTCTTCTTGATGCTCATTGTAGGAGTTTATACCTATCAGATGTTATGGTTTCAAAGCTCCGATGAGTTGATCACGTTGCTGATGGCGCTGTTGTGCATGTTGGATATGCTGGCCAATAAGAATCACCAGCGGTACAAGGGCCTGTTTGCGGTTGTCGGGGTGATGACATTCTATTTGTTGTACTCCATGTTTGCCCTTCATTACAACACGCCCAAGGCGATTCTGTACGATTTCTTTATCCAGATCAAACCCTTTATCGCCTTTTATGCCGCCTATTCCATGGGTGTTCGGTTCGATGCTTCCCAGAAGCAGTTCCTCAAACGGTTGTGTGTATTCCTGAGTGGGCTGATGCTGTTGATTATCCTTTCGGGGTTTGGAATGAAATTCTTTTTTCATGTAGCCCATTACGGTATTATCAGTACGGTTTTGTTCCTGATATACTATTATTGCTCCTATCAAAATCTTACCAAGAGAGACAAGATTGTGATGATGCTCCTGTTGGCGGTGGGCTTTTTCAGTACCCGTTCCAAATTTTATGGCTTCTTCGTGGTGGCCATGTATATCTTCTTTTGGTACAAACCGGGAATATTGGTACGGGTCAAACTCAAACAATGGATAACGATTGCTCTGGTGTTTTGTGTCGTATTGTATGTGGCTTGGGGTAAGATAAACTATTATTTCATCTCGTCGGGATTGTTTACCGGTTCGGAAGACCAGAAGGACTCTTTTGCAAGAGCTATATTATATGTGCGCTCTCCCGAAATTCTGATGGACCATTTTGTCTTTGGCTCGGGATTGGCCTCTTATGCGACCTATTCATCGGGCGACGTGGGCTACTCAAGAGTGTATGAGAATTATAATATCGAAAACGTGTGGGGGTTGCAAGAGGGAGATTGCCCCTTTGTTTCCGATACCTTTTTCCCCGAACTGGTTCAGTTTGGTATCGTGGGGATTATCCTGTTCTTCTACTTTTGGGTATGGGTATATAGGAAGATAAAGCCCAGGGATGCCGATGTCGAGTCGTTACAACTGTATAAGATAGGGTTGTTGATTATTGCTTTTGCCACCATCGAATCGGTTGCGGGCAGTGCTTTTCTGCAAGGCTCGGGCATTATTGTTATGATTCTGTTGGGTTTTGTGGTCAGAGATGTTTCTATATTGAAGGAACGGCATGCAAAGTCTGAAACGAGAATAGAAAGAGTATGAATAGAAGCCGGAAATTTATCAACGATATTTTTATTTATGCCATAGGAAACTTAGGCTCCAAGTTGATAACTTTCCTATTGGTCCCTCTGTATACCTATTTTATTGCTCCCGACGATTTTGGTTACTACGATATTGCCCTGAATATATCGTTTTTGGGAATCGGGGTCCTCTCGTTTCAGTTGCGGGATGGGGTATTCCGTTTTTTGCTTGACAACGAAGACGATAGGATAAGAAAAGATATCATATCGTTTACCTGTCGGTTTCTGTTGAGGTCGACTCTTGTCGCTTTTGCCATAGGGCTCGTCTGTCTCCTCTTTTTCGAGATACGGTTTCTACCTTGGATTGTAGCCTTGACCGTTGTATTCATGTTTTACGAGATTTATATTCAAGTCATTCGAGGGCTGGGAAAGAATGTCTATTTCGTTTATATAGGTATTCTGACGTCGTTCCTGACGATTGTTTTCAGTTGCTTGTTTATCATTGGCTTGGATTGCGGGGTGCTGGGTATCTTTTATGCCAATATCTTGTCGCGACTCCTTTCGATGTGTATTATCGAATGCAAGTTGAGAATCTTGAAGAGGTATTTCCGATATGATTTTTCCGACCCCCAGATCAATCGTGAGATGATCAGATATTCGTTGCCCCTTCTGCCCAATGCCTTGTGCTGGTGGTTGCTGGGAAGTTCCAACCGATTGTTTATCGATCACTATCTGGGGCTCGAGTCCAATGGTATTTATGCCGTGGCCATGAAGTTCGCCTCGATTCTCGAGACCTTCTCGCTGATTATCTATCAGGCATGGCAGGAGACGGCCATTAAACAATATGGTTCGCAGGACAAGAACAGCTTCTTCTCGTCGGTATTGTATGCCCAGATGTATGTCTTTTCGGCATTTGTGATTTTGGTAATTTTTGCGATTAAATGGAATTACGGATGGTTGGTCGATGAGAATTTCCAGGCCAGTGCCCAATATCTATTCCCGATGGGAATATCGGTCATCTTTTTCTCGCTGACTTCGTTTTTCGATATGGGGTATCAGTGCTCCAAAGAGACGGCGCGGAACCTGCCCGGGGTTATCCTGGCGACGGCACTGAATTTGCTGCTCAATTTCCTGCTGATACAGCGGTGGGCCATTTGGGGCATCGTGGCCTCTTCGATTCTCACCTACCTGTTTCTCTTCCTGTATCGCATGGTCGATTCACGACGGTTCTTCCGGGTGAGGATTCCTTATGCAGGAATGATTCCGCTGGGCGGTTGTCTGGTCGCCGGGTTTATTTACTATGGAGTTTCGAGTATCTATCTTCAAATTCTATACGTGGCTATTTTGATGGTTCTCTTGTGGATAGCCATGCCGCGTTATGTAAAAGAACAATTAGTGCAGGTGGGTATGGCCAAATTGCGAAAAAAATGATTACCTTTCCCGATGCGTTATCAGCTGAACCAAGGATAATAGATCATGAATATAAAAATATACACCCGGAAAAACGACCCGAATGATGCGGTAAATTATTATCTGCAACTCATCAGGCAAGCGCTGGAAGAGCGATATGGCGCGTGTGTAGAGCCGGTTTCCTCGATAAAGGATATAGCACGCGACGATGTGGTTGTCACGATTTCGCCGGCAGCCTATTTCCTCTTGCTGTTGAAAAATCCCAACCAAAAGATCATCTACTGGTTCCAGGGTATTTTTGCCGAGGAGGTGGCCTATCTCTATTCGGGCTTGAAAAATGCGCTCAAGGTAAAACTTTTTACCTATCTGGAACATCACATATTGAAACATGCTCTGCTGGTGATATTCATTTCGGAGTCGATGCGCCAATATTATCGTAGAAAGTGTGGTTATGACAAGACGAATTATGTAATCATACCCTGTTTCAACAAGCAAAAAACAGACTCTGTTTCTCACATCCTTGCTGATAACGGGCATAAATACGACAGGGCTTCGTTTGTCTATGCCGGTTCGGTGAATCAATGGCAGTGCATAGAAGAAACGGTATATCTGTTTTCATTGATAAAAAAGCGGATAGAGCAGGCTACCTTGACTTTGTTGACCGCCGATAAGAAAGAGGCGCAACGCATTGCGGAGGCATACCATGTCTCGGCCGAAATCAAATATATCCCTTTGAAGGAGTTGGATAAAGAGCTGCAAAAATATAAATACGGCTTTATCCTCAGACGGGATATTCCGTTGAACCGGGTTTCGACTCCTACCAAATTGAGCTCATATCTGGCCAACGGTGTGATACCTGTCTATTCTACTGTCATAGACGCTTTTCAGAAACCGCTTGCCGGTAAACATTATGCGATTCCTGCCGATATAAACGATTTGAACGGGTTGTGTGAACGAATATGTTCGTTCGATTCTCAGCCGGTGGATATAGACCTTATGGAGCAGGAGTATACGGCTGTTTTTGACAGCTTCTACAACGAGGCCGATTACAAGCGGTTGTTGATTCGGACCTTGGACAGGGAGTTGGATATATAAGGCTCGACGAGTGTGATATGGAAAAGGTGCGGGACATTTCATTCGATATAGCCAAAGGGATAGGTATTATCCTGGTGGTTATAGGTCATTATGTACCCGACGATGCTCCGCTGTGGTATACCGGCCTCGTGCGGTTTATCTACTATTTCCACATGCCGCTTTTCTTTATCATAGCGGGTTATTTTTACGATTGCTCTACCCGTCGGACAGACTATCTGCCGTTTGTGTGGAGCAAGTTCCAGCGTCTGATGCTTCCCTACTTTATCCTTTCGTGGGCTATCGTGGGGACCAAGGTGGGGATAGGCCGTGTGATGCAGGTAGACCATCCGGTGACACTCGATGCGCTGTATCGCGTGTTCTATTTGCCCGAGGCGGGATATTTCCTGTGGTTCGTGTATGTGCTGTTCCTTACGTTTTGCCTGGCTCCTCTCTTCAAGAAAGGAGGTCGGCTCATTATCTTCTCGATAATGGCATTGGGACTGTTCTTTTGGGACACGGCGCCACAATATTTCTGCATCCGGCAGTTGTGCTCCCATCTGGTCTTCTTTGTATGGGGCATGTGGGTGGCTCGGTCGGGAGGCCTGCGGCAGGCCATGAGCCGGTATCCGTTGTTGTGGATTGCGGTTGTGGCAGGGCTCTCGGTTGTTTATGACAACATGCCGTCCGGGGTAGTGGCTACGCTCCTTTTACTGGTGTTGGGCATTACCGGTAGCTTTATGGTATTCTCGGTTTCTGCCTGGCTTTCGCGCTCGACGGGACCGGTATCGCTGGGTTTAAGCCGGATAGGGGTGATGTCGATGACCATATACCTTTTCCATACCTGGATTATGGCGGGCGGAAAAGCGATTTTAACACACATATTGTCGGGTGGCAATACAATAGAGTTTGTGCTCTCTGCGTTATTTATAATAGGAGCGGGAATTGTCGGTCCCATTTGTCTCTACAAGTGGGTATGGACAAAAAACAAGTTTACCGCTCGGATATTTAAATAACCTGCACGCCGCCCATGAAACAAAAACTACGCATCCTGTTGGTGAATAAGTTTTACTATCCGAGAGGGGGAGATTGTATCAGCATGATCAACCTCGAGGCTTTGTTGCGTCGGATGGGTTATGAAGTCGCCGTCTATGCGATGGCTTATCCGAAAAATTTACCCTGCGAAACGGCCCGCTATTTTGCCTCTGAAGTCTCCTTCTCGGGCGGGTTGATGGAGAAACTGAAAGCCGCCAACCGGCTTTTTGGTACGGGTGATATTATACGTTCGTTCCAGCGAATCCTCGACGATTTCCGTCCCAACATAGTTCACTTCCATAACATCCACTCCTATCTTTCTCCCATTGTGGTCAAGTTGGCTCATGAGATGGGCTGCCGTGTAGTGTGGACCATGCACGACTATAAACTGTTGTGCCCCTCGTACAACTGTTTGTGTCGTGGCAAAATCTGTGAAGCCTGCTTTACCGACCTGACGCAGGTGCTGCGGCGCAAGTGCATGAAGGATAGTGCCGTGGCCAGTGCGCTGGCCTATGGCGAAGCGTTGTGGTGGAATAGGCGGAAGTTGCAGCACTGGGTCGATGCTTTTGTCTGCCCCAGCGCGTTTATGGCCCAGAAGATGAGGGTTTGCGGATATGACTATATCAAACTGGCCGTTATCTGCAACTTTATCGAAAAGGAGAAGCTCGACTTCCTGTCTCAGCCCGAGGAACAGGAGTCTGCCTCCGAGCCATACTACTGCTATGTGGGGCGTCTTTCCGAAGAGAAGGGCATACGCCTGTTGCTTGACGTGGCGCAAAATTTGCCTTATCCGCTTTATGTAGCGGGTGACGGACCGCTGGCCGAGGAGTTGCGTAAGAAGTATGCTTCTGAGAAAATTCGGTTCCTGGGGCATCTCTCTTCGAAAGAGGTGGTCCGGTTGGTCAAGCGGGCTCGTACGATGGTGGTTCCCTCGGTTTGGTACGAGAACAATCCGTTGAGTATTATCGAGTCGCTGTGCATGGGTACCCCTGTTATCGGTTCCGAGGTGGGCGGTATCCCCGAACTGATACGTGAGGGCGATGGTTCTCTGTTTCGCATGGGCGACAAGGAGGAACTTGAGGAGGCAATCGAGGCTCGCATGTCGGTTGCCGATACCGATCGGCAGGCAATTTCGAAGCGGGCCAGGGCTCGATTTTCGGAAGAGCGTTACTGGCAAGAACTGAAAAAAGTGTATGGAATAGAAGGGTAAATATAAATTTGAAAGACTGGGAAAAAGATTTATCTTTGCACGATATTTGAAAAAAATGAAGATTTCTGCACCTACCGATATAAGCATTATTACCACCTATCGCTGCCCCATGCAGTGCAAGATGTGTAATATCTGGAAGAATCCCACCGATCCCCGGCAAGAAATTCGTCCCGAGGAGTTGGAGGTTTTGCCTCGAGTCAAGTTTATTAACATTACGGGTGGCGAGCCTTTTGTTCGGGAAGATTTGGATAAGATTGTAGAGGTAGCGTTTCGCAAAGCTCCCCGGGTAGTGATTTCTACGTCGGGGTGGTTCGAGAACCGCGTAATCGAGTTGGCCAAGAAGTTCCCCAAAATTGGCATTCGCATCAGCATCGAGGGTCTGTCGCAAAAAAACGACGAGTTGCGCGGGCGTCCCGGCGGTTTCGATAAGGGACTTCGTACCCTCTTGAAGTTGAGAGAGATGGGCGTGAAGGATATAGGTTTCGGCATTACGGTATCGAACAACAACTCCGAAGACATGCTTTCGCTCTATCACCTCTCCAAAGCGCTCGATATGGAGTTTGCCACGGCAGCTTTCCATAACTCGTATTATTTCCATAAAGACGACAACGTCATCACCAATCGCGATACGGTGTGTGCCAACTTTGCCCAACTCATCGAGATGCAGATGCGGGAGAAACACCCCAAATCGTGGGCCCGAGCCTTCTTCAACATGGGGCTCATCAACTACATCGAGGGCAACCGTCGGTTGCTGCCCTGTGAGGCTGGTCTGATGAATTGCTTTATCGACCCGTATGGCGAGGTCTATCCCTGCAACGGACTGGAGTCGAAATATTGGAAAGAGGGCATGGGCAACATCCGGAAGGCCGGCTCGTTCGACGAAATCTGGAACAGCGAGCAGGCACAGCATGTGCGCGAACTGGTACGGCGGTGCCCCAAGAATTGCTGGATGGTCGGTACCGTTTCGCCGGTGATGAAAAAGCTCTCTTACGTGCGTCACCCCATGGGGTGGATACTCAAGAATAAAATGCGTTCGCTGCTGGGCAAACCGGTCTGCATCGACAAGAAGTGGTACGATGTGGGTCAGGATCCCCGACAGGGAAACCTCAATAGGCCCGAATAGGGCAGAAAGGATAGTCGTGGCGATGAAGATAGTCGTGGCCGGTACGCGTGGAATCCCCGATATTCAGGGCGGGGTGGAGACCCATTGCGAGGAGCTGTATCCCCGCTTGGCTGCCATGGGCCACGACGTGACGGTAGTGCGTCGTTCGTGCTACGTGACTCCGCAAAACAAAATCACTACGTATAAAGGCGTTCGCCTGAAAGACACCTATGCACCCCGCAAGAAGAGTATCGAGGCCATTGTCCATACATTCCTGGCTATTCTCTATGCCCGCCGGGTGCATGCCGACGTGCTGCATATCCACGCCATCGGGCCGTCGTTGCTGGTCCCCTTTGCCCGGTTGCTGGGACTAAAGGTGGTGATGACTCACCATGGTCCCGACTATGACCGGCAGAAGTGGAACCGGGTGGCCAAGGCTGTGCTGCGGTTGGGCGAACGTATGGGTGTCAAGTATGCCAACGAGGTGATTGTCATCTCGACCGTCATCGACAATATTCTGCGCGAGAAGTACCATCGCTGCAATGCTCACCTGATTTACAACGGGGTGAATACTCCTGCCATAGCCACGACGACCGACTATATAGCCTCGTTGGGGCTGGAGCCCCATAAATATGTATTGGCCGTAGGGCGGTTTGTCGAGGAGAAGGGGTTCGACCTGCTCATCCGGGCATTCGACCAGATACCTCACGAGGGGTACAAACTGGTGATTGCGGGTGATGCCGACCACGAAGACCACTATTCGACCACGCTGAAACAGCTGGCTCGGGAGCGGGGGGTGGTGCTTACCGGCTTTATTCGGGGAGCTAAGCTGAATGAACTCTTTTCGCAAGCCCGCCTCTTTGTGTTGCCTTCGTTTCACGAGGGGTTGCCCATCGTACTGCTCGAGGCTTTGAGCTATCACCTGCCGGTGCTGGTCAGCGATATTCCCGCCAACCGCCTCTCCTGTCTCCCGGCCGACGATTTTTTCGCAACGGGCGATATTCGCTCGCTTGCCGAAGCGCTTGCCCGCAAGTTGGCACAGACCGATACCCGTTGCCAATACGACCTCACTCCGTATAACTGGGACTACATAGCTACCCAGGTCGATGCCGTGTATCATCGGCTGTGAATCTTCAACCGAAAAAGACAATGCTATCCTACTAAAAAGTCGGCCCGATTTCGAACCATATCGGGCCTGTTTTGTTTTTGAGGTATAACATATCACAAAACAATCAAAAACAGAACGATTATGAAAAAACTAATCCCGATTCTTTTTGTCGTGGCAGCCATTACTGCTTGTCAGAAAGAGCCCAGCCTCTCCAAGCTGGATGACGATTATGTGGTGTTTACCGATTATGACAAATCGGCCAGCTTCGGCGACTATCTTACCTACTACATGCCCGATAGTGTGCTGCTGATTACCGATAGCGAAAAAGCCACCTACTGGACCAACGACGAGGCCAACTATATTCTCGAGACCTTTGCCGAGAATATGGCAGCCCGAGGCTTTATGCTGGTCGACTCCAAGGAGGAGGCCGACCTGGGTCTGCAGGTCAGCTACATCGAGGATGTGCACTATTTTGTCAACTATCCCAGTCCCAACTGGTGGTGGGGATACCCCGGCTATTGGGGTCCCGGCTACTGGGGGCCCTACTGGAGCAGTTGGTATTATCCCTATCCGGTAGTATACAGTTATAGCGTGAACTCCTTCCTGGCCGAGCTGGTCGACCTGACCGACCAGACCACGACAAGCAAGCGGTTGCCGGTGCTGTGGGATACCTATATGGCCGGTTTGCAGAGCAGCTCTCCCCGGGTGAACCAGACTTTGGTTATCCGAGCCATCGATCAGGCTTTCAACCAGTCGCCCTATTTGACCAATCAATAACGTGACTACCCATTTTGTATATCCAATAAAAACAGAAATCGAATTATGAAAACTATTAAACACATATCGTTATGGGTGGTAGCTGCTGCTTTTATGGTGGTTGTGCCGACCCGTGGAAACGCGCAAGCCGTTTCGAAAACCTATTTCAATGTCGATTGGCAATTCAATGCTCCGATGGGAAACAGTTATGCCGACAAGGCGAGCGGATGGGGTATGAACTTCGAGGGTGGATATTACGTGATGCCCCACATGGCCATAGGTGCTTATATCGCATATCATACCAACAACAAATATATCGACCGTCAGACTTTGGCCTTGAGCTCCAGTTCGGCACTCACGACCGACCAACAGCACTCGCTGTTTCAGCTGCCGTTCGGCCTTCTGGCCAAATATCGCTTCACGACCAGTGGTATGTTCGAGCCCTACATGACGGTAAAGATGGGGGCCAATTACAGCCGCATGTCGTCCTACATGCAGGCTTGGGAACTCTATCGCGACACTTGGGGATTTGCTGTCTCGCCCGAGATCGGTATCAGTATCTTCCCTAGTCCCAACTATCGGTACGGACTGCACCTGGCCATGTATTACAACTATGCCACCAACAAGAGCAAGGTGCTGACCTACGAAATCGACGGACGTAGCAATCTGGGTTTCCGTGTAGGTGTCTCGTTCTAATCGGTTGGAATTATATCCTCTGTGAATCAATCGGGGGAGGAGGTGCATTGTCATGTACTTTCTCCCTCGATTTTGTTAAATAAAGCGTAGCCGGTTGCCTCATAACGATATATGTATTACTTTTGTGCTGTTCGGGTAGGGGGGTATCGCCTCTCTGCCGTTACTATAACAACAGTATTTAGAAAATTTATACATGATGTATCGTCGCTTTTGGGGCGTGCTGCTTTCTATGCTTGTGTGGATGATGTGCGGTTCGTTCTACTCTTTTGCTCAATATTCGATGGACTACGCGGTGTCGATGGTCGGTAATGCCGGTAGTGGCACCTTTGCTCCCTATTTTTTGTCGGCCAACAAGCACGGTCTGGTAACTCATGGAAAGAGCGGTTATTTGCGAGCCGCCTTGTCGCGCGATATCGATATGAGCAAACGCTTCTCCTATGAGTTCGGTGCCGATTTGGTGGGACTGCTTTCGTCTACTTCGCCGGTAGCCCACTACGATGTGAACCAGGGGCTCTCTGAGCGTCGACCCCGGGTCTCTTCGTTCCGCATTCAACAACTGTATGCTGGTATCAAATATCGCAAGATTTTCATCTCGGCCGGGAATCGCGAGTTGACCGACCCCGTTGTCAACTTCGAGTTGAGCTCCGGCGGTTTGGTCTGGTCGGGTAATGCCCGTCCTATTCCTCAGGTGCGGGCCGGCTTTATCGACTTTGTCGACATCCCCTATACGAAAGGGTGGGTACAGATCAAAGGTGACATCGCCTATGGTAAATTCATGGACAGCGATTATGCCCGGGAGCATTACAACTATTACAACTGGTATATCACTACCGGAGCCTTGTATCACCACAAGTCGATTTCGTTCCGTACCAATCCCGACAAACCTTTTGTGGTGACTATCGGTGCCGAGTTGGCTGCCCAGTTCGGAGGGACTCGTCGCTATTATGACAAGGGGGTACTGATTGACTCGCTTACGATGAAAAGCCCCACGCGACTGAAAGATTTCCTGCAGGTTCTGGTTCCGACCTCGGGTGACGGCAGTACCAATCAGGGCGATCAGGCCTATTACTATGGCAACCACGTGGGGCAGTGGAATCTGTCGGCACAGTATACTTTTAAGAATAAGTCGTCTATCCGGGGATATTTCGAATGGTATTACGACGATGCTTCGGGCATGGGCAAGCTCAACGGCTGGGATGGCTTGTGGGGTATCGAGTACAAGAGCGGTCGTGAGAACTGGCTCTCCGACGTGGTGGTCGAATATGTCGACTTTACCAATCAGGGCGGCCCTTTGAACTGGTGCCCGACCGACTACGTCAACCCGGTATTGACGACCGAAGCAACGGGTTATGACGACTATTACAACAATTACTTCTATAATGGTTGGACTCATTACGGGCAGTCCAACGGTACCCCGATGGCCAAATCGACCTTGTATAATACCGATGGTTATCTGAAGTATAAGTTTAATCGCATGCGTGGGGTACACGTAGGGGCCATGGGATATATTACCCCCGAGTGGCGATACAAAGTGTTGGCTTCGTACCGGACTTCGTGGGGGTCGTTGCAGCTCCCGCTGGCCGATACCCAGCACGATTTGTCGGGATTGCTCGAGTGTCATTACACGCCTGCGAAACTCGCGGGGTGGAGTTTCTCGTTGTCGCTGGCCGGCGACAAGGGCAAGCTGTATGGCGACAACTGGGGTGTTGCTATTGGAATCAAGAAGAGTGGAATTTTAACGATTGGGAAATGAAAGGAATAATAGATATAGTACGCCGCGTTTTATTGGGCGTTTTATTGGTTGTAGCCGTCACTTCGTGTACGCAGAACGATGGGTATATAGGCCCTATTTTTGGCAAGTGGCAGCTCACCGAGATGTGGGAGGGGCAAACGATGACCCCCCACGACAGTATATATTACAATTTTCAGACCAGTATCATTCAACTGCAGTTAATTCACCGGCAAGGAATTTCGAATATAAGCGAGTCTTTTTACGGGAATTATGAGAAAGAGAACGGCGAATTACGGTTTAGCATCGTAGAACCCTCGTCCTATCCGGCTGTGTTGCCCGATGTCTTCAACCTGAAGCCGATGGGCATCGATAATGTGAATGTGTTTCACATCGAGACGTTGAACTCGTCGAAGATGGTGCTCACGCGAGGCGAAGACGAGCGCTTTGTCTTCCGCAAATTCTGATTGTAATTGTTTTTTTACAAATAGCGGATTTCCCGGTTTTCGGTATCGTCGGGGAGTTGTTGGGGATAGATTTTGACAAAACCCGAACGTGGGTCGAAAAGGTCGCCCAGGTTTTTGGT
The DNA here is from genome assembly GCF_963931395.1 of Barnesiella sp. An22. NCBI lineage: Bacteria > Pseudomonadati > Bacteroidota > Bacteroidia > Bacteroidales > Barnesiellaceae > Barnesiella > Barnesiella sp. An22. Next base: position 2,642,671 of record NZ_OZ007014.1, on the reverse strand, counting down.
CTTGTTGCCCCAAAAGACGATACCGTTCAGATCGGTTGTCAGACGGGCCGAATAACGCTTGGGCTTGATGAGAATCGAGCCTGTCAGCCGGTGCTTGTAGAGCCATACGAAGCAGGTGTTAGCTTCCACGCCGCGAGTCAAGTATCCCACGACAGTACCCATAGGGGTTTCGGTTCGGACAGAAGATTCCAGTTTGACAATGCGATGGGTGAAGATTTCGGAAAATCGCACATCTTTGAACCTCTCTATCGATACCCGTTCACCTGTCTCGGTCATCAGCCATATACCTTCCCAATTATCGATAGGGGCCGTATCGAAGTAGTGTCGGGCACTGGCCTCGCTGTACCCTTCGAGAATGAAGCTGCGATAGGGCGGTTTGTCGTCGTAGCGGCACTCTTCGTCGGCTATCGACGAAGAGCTCAGGAGAAATCCCGCACACACCAGAAGCCAGGCCGCCGCTTTCATCAGAACTTGTAGTTAAATCCGAAACTGAGTAACTCCTTCAACTGGAAGTGGCCCAGGTCTTTGTTCAGGGCCAGCGCATCGTCGTAGCGCAGGTGCACAAACAGCCGGGTCGAGAAGAAGCGGTTGAGAATGAAGTCGAACGTATTTTCCCAGTCGCCCTGCACATGGTCGTAGCTGGTAAAGTAGAAGAGGCGGCAGGTCCACACCATGTTGTGGTAGAACTCCCACTTGATGCGACCCTCGAACGACGAACCGTATTGGTTCATGCTCTTGCCCGATTTGATGCCGAAGCTACTGGGATCCATATCGTTGTCGATGATGAACTGCAGGTTGTAGGAGAGGGGCGAGAGCGATATCGACGTCTCGAACTGTTTCTTGTCGTTCTTGTACTGGTACGACATACCTAAACCGATATTCAACTCGGCCGGCGACAGGAAGGCGGCCACCTTGTCGTTGGTGTTGGCCGTATAGCTCGAGAGGAACTGGGTCTTGAAGTTGAGGGTGGCCGTGTAGTACCATTTGTTGTAAGCCTTGAGACCGAATTTCGAGTTAATCTGGAACAGGTCCTCGCTCACACGCACCGAGCGCAGCGTGTCTTCGGGGGCGCTGTTGATATTCAAACGCCATTGCACCAGGTTCTCGAACAGGATGCGCTGCTCTTTGGGGTCGTTGTATTTGATGGAGAACTGTTGGTCGCTCAGCAGGTTCACGTTGCTGGTTCCGCCCTGATACCAGTTCTCCGATACATAGACCTGCGAGAACTGTATGGCCGACTGGAAGTTGACGACCCAGCGTTTCAGCTTTATCTTCTCCTTGCCCACATCGTTTTTGATGATAAGCGGTTTCTCCTTAATCGAGAGTACATGTTTCACCGGGTCGTTTTCGATGATGTATTGCTTGGGAACCTCGGGCAGATTGTCGAGGTTGTAGTGAATCATCTTCGGATAGTTGACAATCACATAGTTCTGTGCCATTTCGCGAGTCTTCTCCCGCTCAATCTCCCGTTGCAGCCACTGGTCGTTTACGGTGAGCGAACGGGGCTTGAAGGGGTTGTTGTCAGCCTCCGGCAGATGTTGCAGCGGGGTCGACATCTGTTCCTTGAATACGATGGGAAGGAACAGCGGGTTCACCGGAATTTCGTTCGAACCCTGTGCCGCCTTTATGCTGTCGGCATATTCGAGCATTCGCAGCATCTTGATGACCGGCAACATCTGTTCGGTCGTGTCGGTCTCCATCAACGAGAGCAGCCTCTTGTCGGCCTCTTGCTGGTATTGTATCGAGTCAAAGGGAGTAACCTGTGCAGGCCGTGCTGCCAGGCTGTCGGCTACAAGGGTGGTATCGGCCGGCAAGGGCTGAGCGGCACTGGCCGTACTGTCGGCGGGAGCTACGGTTGTGGCCGATAAACCGGTTACAGAAAGAATACCGATAAGAAGTGTGGTCATTCGTGAACCCATAGAGTCGTATATATTTTGTCGTTTGTAAATCCATGTCTCGGAGCATGAAACCCCGGCAGGACATTTTCCTCTTGTTAAATTATTTTACAAAGATAGCAAAAGGTGAGCGACAAGCAAAAATGCTAGCATTATTTGCTTGGCCGAACCGCCATCTTTCTTCGTGTAACAAAGATAGCAAAAGGAGAGCGCAGAGACAAAAGAAAACGTAGTTTTCAATTTTGATTTTGCCGAACCGCGCCTGTCTATCCAAAGATAGCGAAAAGCGTGCGGAGTGGCAAAAAGGAAACCGGGTTTTCTCATCTGCAAATAATTCTCCGGTACATTATGCAGGTATGTAGATTATTTTTCTTAATTTTGTGCCCCGTAGTGTAAATACATAAAACCATATTTTATCGTGGAAACTAAATATATATTCGTTACGGGAGGTGTAACCTCGTCGTTGGGAAAAGGTATTATTTCGGCCTCTTTGGCCCGGTTGCTTTTGGCTCGTGGATATAAGGTGACGATTCAGAAATTCGACCCCTATATCAACATCGACCCGGGTACGCTGAACCCTTATGAACATGGAGAATGTTATGTGACGGTCGACGGCCATGAAGCCGACTTGGACCTGGGCCACTACGAGCGGTTCACCAATACGCCCACGACCCGGGCCAACAACATCACGACCGGCCGCATCTATCAGAATGTGATCGACAAGGAACGCCGTGGCGATTATTTAGGAAAAACGGTACAAATCATTCCGCACATCACCGACGAAATCAAACGCAACATCAAGTTGCTGGGCTCGAAAAACCAGTTCGACTTTGTGATTACCGAAATCGGCGGTACGGTGGGCGACATCGAGTCGTTGCCCTATCTCGAGAGCGTGCGTCAGTTGCGTTGGGAGTTGGGCAAGAACTGTGTGTGCATACACCTCACCTATGTGCCCTATATCGCTGCTGCCAAAGAGTTGAAGACCAAACCTACCCAGCACTCGGTAAAACAGTTGCAGGAGGTAGGTATCCAGCCCGATATTCTGGTGCTGCGTACCGAGCACGACCTTTCGCTGAACCTGCGCAAGAAGGTGGCCCTCTTCTGTAATGTAGACCCGGCTGCCGTCATCCAGTCGATCGATGTACCCACGATTTACGAAGTGCCTTTGAAGATGCACCAGCAGCATCTCGACGAGCTCGTGCTCACCAAGACCGGCCTGCCCATCAATGGCGAGCCCCATTTGGAGCCGTGGATGAACTTCCTCCACCGCATGAAAAATGCCACCGAAACGGTTCGTATCGGTCTGGTGGGTAAGTATGTCGAGTTGCCCGATGCCTACAAGTCCATCAACGAGTCGCTCTTCCAGGCCGCTACCTACAACGACCGCAAGCTCGATTTGCAATACATCCACTCCGAGAAGCTGAACAGCGGCAATGTCGACGCCATGCTCTCGTCGCTCGACGGTGTGATTATCGCTCCGGGGTTCGGACAACGCGGTATCGAAGGCAAGTTCGTAGCCCTCAAGTATGCCCGTGAGCACGATATACCTACCTTTGGTATCTGCCTGGGTATGCAGTGCATGGTCATCGAGTATGCCCGCGACGTGATGGGGCTGACCGATGCCAACTCGACCGAGATGGATGTAACCACCAAACACAACGTCATCGACCTGATGGAGGAGCAGAAGAGCATCACCAACATGGGCGGAACCATGCGTCTGGGTGCCTACGACTGCGTGCTGGCCGAGGATTCGATTGCCGCCAAGGCCTATGGTACCACTCACATCCGTGAGCGTCACCGCCACCGTTTCGAGTTCAACAACGAGTATCGCCAGGCCTTCGAGGATGCCGGCATGCGTTGTGTGGGCGAAAACCCCGAAACTCACCTGGTCGAGGTGGTCGAGGTTCCCTCGTTACGCTGGTATGTAGGTGTGCAATATCACCCCGAGTACAACAGCACCGTGCTCAATCCCAATCCCATTTTCGTCGATTTCATCAAAGCCGCAATCTCGAAAAAATAAATTTTTAGTAATCTCAAAACCGAAGAATGGACAAGAACACGATTTTAGGTCTTGTACTGATGGTAGTGGTCGTGCTGCTCTTCTCGTGGTGGATGCAGCCATCGCCCGAGCAGTTGGAAGCTCAACGCCGGTACAACGACTCTATTGCTGCCGTCGAGGCAGAACGTATGGCCGAGGCCGCTGAGGCAGCCGCTCCGGCTCAAACCGATACCCTCTCGCCCGAGATGGCCGACTCGCTCAAGCAGGCCGGTCTGGTGGCTCAGTTTGGCGAATTTGCTCCCTGTGCCGAGGGTACCGAAGAGTTTACGACTCTCTCGAACAACAAGGTGACCCTGAAGTTTTCGAACAAGGGCGGCCGCCTCTACGAGGCCGTGCTCAACGATTATATGGCCTACGACTCGACGCAGGTGACTCTCTTCACCGGCAACGAAAACGACTATGGCTTCATCGTGCGCACCAATGCCCGGGTAATCGATACCCGCGACCTCTACTTCGAGCCGGTAGTCAACGACAGTACCGTAGACATGACGCTGACACTGGCCAACGGCAGCCGGCTGGGTATCCGCTACACCTTGCCCGAAGACAGCTATATGCTCAAGATGGACATCTGGCAGAAGGATATGGACCGGGTCATCCCCTCGAGCGTGGTCTACTGGGATTTCATCTGGGACCAGACGATGCGTCGTCAGGAGCAGGGACGTATGTTCGAGGAGCGTAACAGTGCCCTCTATTACAAGTTTGCCGGCGACGACGTAGAGCACCTGAGCGAATCGGGCAGCGACGACGAGAAGGCGACCACCAGTCTCAAATGGATCGGTTTCAAAAACCAGTTCTTCTCGACCGCCTTCATTGCTGACGGCAAGTTCAACGACGGAGCCTTCACTTCGGAGTCTTTCAAAGAGGGTAAGTACCTGAAGCGTTTCCACGCCGAGAGCACCATCGACTACGACTCGAAAGAGCCGCAGGTGGCCGGTTTCAACATCTTCCTGGGACCCAACTCGTACCCCCTGTTGTCGTCGTATGACGACGGCCGTTCGGGCGACCAGACCCTCGACCTCGACAAACTCGTGCCGCTGGGCTACAAGTTCTTCCGCTGGATCAACACCCTTATCGTCATCCCGGTCTTCACCTTCCTCGGCAAGTTCTTCAGCAACTACGGTGTCATCATTCTGTTGTTGACGATTTTCATCAAACTCGTCCTCTTCCCCTTCACCTACAAGTCGTACAAGTCGCAGGCCCGCATGCGGGTACTGGCTCCGCAAATCAAGGAGATTAACGACAAGTACCCGGGGCAGGAGAATGCCATGGAGCGTCAGCGACTCACGATGGACCTGTACAGCAAGGCGGGTGTCAACCCCATGGGTGGCTGTCTGCCGCTGCTGTTGCAGATGCCTATCCTCATTGCCATGTTCACCTTCTTCCCCTCGTCTATCGAGCTGCGAGGTGAATCGTTCCTGTGGGCCAAAGACCTTTCGACCTACGATGCCATCGTAAGTTGGGATACCTACATACCGCTCATCACGCCTTACTTCGGCAACCACATCAGCCTTTTCTGTCTGTTGATGACCATCACCAACTTGATTTATACCAAAATCAACATGCAGAACACGGCCGGCCAACAACAGATGCCCGGTATGAAATTCATGATGTACCTCATGCCCATCATGTTCCTGGTATTCTTCAACAACTATTCGGCCGGTTTGAGCTACTACTACTTCCTCTCGTTGTTGATTACCATTATTCAAACCTACGCTTTCCGTAAGTGTATCAACGAAGAGAAGGTATTGGCCGAGCTGAAAGAGAACCAGAAGAAGCCTCGTAAGAAGAGCGGTTTCATGGCTCGCCTCGAAGAGGCTCAACGCCAGCAGCAGGCTGCCCTGCGCGAGCAACAGAAACAACGTGCCAAACAGCAACGTCGCCGTTAAGCCGTTTTAGATATTTTATATGAGAGAGGCGCTCTCCCGAGTAGGGGGCGCCTCTTTTTTTTCGTTATGACTATTGAAGTATAGTATAGAATAGCCATGCGATTGAAAAAGTTCATTTGTCTCTTTACCGCTGTTTTGAGCCTTTCGCCGCTTGCGGCGCAAGAGGTTGTCTCCAACCATTCGGTTTCGGTCGAACTGGCCGGATTGATGTATGCCTATGAGTGCCCGCTGGGCGACCGGTTTTCGCTCGTGACCCGGGTCGGAACTCAGGCCGGCATCCAATATGCGTCGTATAGCAGCTTTTGGGGCGAGCGGGAACACCGCTGGAGCGTGGGCCTCTATCCGGTCTTCTCGGTGGAACCGCGCTACTATTACAACCTCTCGAAACGCTACGAGGCCGGGAAGAATGCGTTCAAGAACAGCGGCGGATTCCTCTCCTGCAATCTGCAATACTATCTGCCGCCCTATTATCGCCGGCATGTCGATAACTCGGGAGGTTTCGTGATGACTCCCTTTTGGGGATTTCGTCGGGTGTGGTACCGTCACCTGCTGTTTGAACTGGGCGGGGGGCTGAACCTCGCCTCGACCGATTTCAAGAGCGTGTCGGTAGGCCCGGCCTTCAACGTGCGGCTGGGGTATCTTTTTTAGTCAGTCATTTACAGACATACTTTGACAGCCTGGCCCGAGGTGACTACGATATAGGTTTGCCCGGGTTGGGAGTTTGTTATTGTTGTGCAGCCGCTCTCTGCCACCGTGCTTTGGATAAGCCGTCCCTTGAGGTCATATACGGCAATGGATTGGCCCGGAGCGACACCCTCGACCTGAATAAGATTGTTGCTGGCAAAGATGCGGATTCCGTCGTCTGTTGCCGGCTCTACGGTCGAGGCGCCCCGCCGGTAAATCTTGTAGGCCGCCATGCCGTTGTTGGGTGCCAGCAAGTAGACGATGGCATAGTCGTCGACATACTCCACGCACAGCGGGGTGGTGAGGTTGGCATTGGCTCCACGTCCCATGGCCGGGGTGGTGTTGCCGATAACAGTAGCTTGTGCCAGTCCGCCGGTAATGTTGAATACTTTGAGAATGCCTACCTTATTCTCGGCCGAGACGAAAATCTCTTTCCCGCCTAATGTGAAGCATACGGCACTCGAAGCATCGGTGGCCGGTCTCTCTTCGCCGAACTCACCGATTACTTCGCCGTTGAGGTTGTAGAGTTTGCGGGGGCAGTATTGTCCGGTGATGAAGAACGAACTCGCATCGCGGATGACCGCTTGCGAAGCGGGGGCCGTCATGCCGTGACCCGGTATGACGCGAGGCTCGCCAAACGTACCGTTGGCAAAGGGTATGATAGCTGCCATTCCCGAGTTCCCGGCTGTGGCCAGATAGCCCCCTTCGGCCGAATAGAAGGCTCCGGTGGCAGCCAGATAGTCGGCCTCGCCCAATCCCGGTACGGGCAGGGCAAACTGTTGTACGATGTCTCCCTGTTCCCGGTCGCACTGTGCGATATAAAGTGTATCGGAATCGCCACCGGTACCACCCAGCAGCATGGCTCCGTCGTCGGTAATGGCCAGTCCGCTCATCTTGCGGCCCGAAAGTCCGGTGTCGTGTTCTGCGATGAGGGAGCCGTCGGTTCCGTCGACTACCACGAAGCGGCCCGTCTCGCGGTTGGGTATGTAGAGTTTCCCCTCATAAACACCCATTGCGTTTTGTCCTTCGGTCGTGAGGTAGGAGAGTTCGCTTTTCCGTTTCGACCAGAGCGACGAAATACCCACCGAGATGTCGGCCGTGATGTCCGATAGCTTGAAGTAGTCGGTCGTCATCATGTCGCACCCGTAGTCGTAGTAGGTGAGGAAGTTGCTCTCCGAGTTGACGGTCCACACGTTTACCTTCAGTCCCGCATCGTGAAACTGCTTGACGGCCTTCTCGTCGAAATAGCCTATTTGTATGTCTACGTCGAATCCCTGTTCGACACACCAGTCGAAGTGGTTGGCCCAGTATTGGCCGGTGAGGAATTGTATCTGTATCTCGGGGTAGTTGCTGCGAATGTATTCGAGGCATCCTCTCATCGACGAGAGTATCACCGCCTTCTCGGCAAGCCCCTTTTCCCGGATGAGGCCGATGAGACCGGGTATCTTTGAAAAGTCGTTGTTGCCCGATTCGTTGGAGTGTATGCCGGTGCACCATTTCAGTTCGATTACGGGGAAGCAGTCGTACTGGTTGCAGATGTCGAGATACTCGGCCAGCGTGCAGAGTCGGCCGGTATAGGCCACCCCGCCGCGGGTCTGGCTCAACTCCAACTCCTGAAGCGAGGCGAGGGTAGAGCCCTCGATCGAGACCGAATGGCCCAGGCGAGACAAATCGTCGTCGTGCGAGATAACATATTCGCCGTCGGCCGTAATCTTGATGTCACACTCCAGGCCGTCGTATCCGGCCCGGGCTCCGTTGACAAAGGCTTCGGCCGTGTTTTCCACGCCCCAATAGCTGCCCCGGTGGCCCACCAGTTGCGGCTGGGCCTGCAACAGGCTCGGGGTCAGAGCCAGGCAGGAGAGGCCGATGAGAATCTTTTTCATGGTATGCAGGTTTTTTGGTTTGTTCAAAAATAATGAAATTTTTATATACAATATTAAAAAGCCGGGTAAATCTTCTTACACACCCCGGGATGGTCGAGTTACGTTTGTATGTGGCTATGGAGGATGTTACGGAATAAATGGTCGGCCGGGTGCACATCGTTCTAGGAAAGACGCCGAATGGTGAAAAAACGAGAGAGGACTCCGTTCCCAGCCGGGAATACGGAGGCCTCTCGCTATATAAACTAAACCTATGGCTCGATCAGTTGTTTTCGGGGCGCAATTTGCGCACGGTAACACCGGCTTGCCACATTTCGCTGTCGCGCAACTCCTTCAGCTCCTTGTTCAACCCTTCGCGGTATCCCTCCTTGCTGTTGGCGTCGATCGAGCGTTGAGCCTCGTTGCCCTTGGCTACCTCGTCATACAGCTCTTCGAATACCGGTTTGGTGGCGTCGCGGAAACGCTTCCACCAGTCGAGGGCTCCCCGTTGGGCCGTGGTCGAGCAGTTGGCATACATCCAGTCCATACCGTTCTCGGCGATGAGGGGCATGAGCGACTGGGTAAGCTCCTCGACGGTTTCGTTGAAGGCTTCCGAGGGGCTGTGACCGTGAGCCCGCAGGGTGTCGTACTGGGCGGCAAAAATACCCTGGATGGCCCCCATGAGGGTACCGCGCTCGCCGGTGAGGTCGGAGTAAACCTCGCGTTTGAAGGTGGTCTCGAACAGATAGCCCGAGCCGACCCCGATACCCAGAGCCAATACCTTCTCCTTGGCGTGCCCGGTCGCATCCTGGAATACGGCGTAGCTCGAGTTGAGGCCGCGGCCTTGCAGGAACATGCGGCGCAGACTCGTACCCGACCCCTTGGGGGCTACCAGTACCACGTCGACATCGGCGGGAGGCACGATGCCTGTACGCTCTTTATAGGTGATGGCAAAGCCGTGCGAGAAGTAGAGCGTCTTGCCCGGCGTGAGGTGCTTCTTCACCTGCGGCCACACCTCGATTTGTGCGGCATCGGAGAGCAGGTATTCGATGATTGTGCCCCGTTTGCAGGCCTCTTCGATTTCGAAGAGCGTTTCGCCGGGTACCCAGCCGTCGGCTACCGCCTTGTCCCAGGTCTTGGAATTTTTACGCTGGCCTACAATCACCTTGAAGCCGTTGTCGCGCAGGTTCATGCTCTGTCCCGGGCCCTGCACGCCATACCCGATAACGGCGATTGTCTCGTTCTTGAGTACTTCTCTTGCTTTCTCCAAAGGAAACTCTTCGCGGGTAACTACGTTCTCGTCAACACCGCCAAAATTCATGATTGCCATGTTCTTTTACGTTTTGAGGTTATGGAATTTGTATTTATCTGTTTTCAAAAATGATTCGTCCTTTGCAATAGACGGTCTGGTCGTCGCGTATCTCGAGGGCGAAGTTGTCGGGCGCCTCCTCGGCTTTGAGCAGTTGCAGCGGGGTGCCGTAGCGGGCCTCGTTGGCATAGCTGATTTCGAAGCGGTGCACCTGCTGGCGGTCGTAGCGCTCGAGGTCGAAGAGGTCGAGCAGATGCTCGATATACTTCACGCTGTTGACGTGCCGGTTGAGGTCGATGTCGATGTATCCCACGCGATGCGTGGCGGGATGGTCGTCGTGCACGTCGCGCACTCGCGACTGCTTGTCGATGGGGCAGGGACGGTCGGTGATGTTGCGGGCGATGTAGTCGAGCTGGCTGAGGTCGACCGATGCCCGGGTCTCCAGGTCGATTACCACCCATATCGTGCGGGCATAGCCGCAGGGGGTTCCGTCGGCCCCGTAGATGGCAAAGTTGCGCGACGAGAAGTGCTTGTTGTACCCCTCGATCCAAGTCTCGAGCGTGTAGTTCTCGTGGATGCGTGGGTAGCGGGTCATCTCGATACTCAGTCGCGAGAGTACCCACACTTGCCGCTGTTTGATGAGGTCGCTGTACCCGATGCCCCACGATTCGGCATGCAGCGTGGCTACCTCGAGTATCCGCTTCACCAGCAGGGGCAAGGGCAGCTCCTGTTGGGCATTGGCCTCGGCCGGTTCTACCGTATAGCTGTGGGTGTAGACCGGCTGGACGGGCGATTCCGAAAGTGCTTGATTCTCTTTCATAGTTGGTTCTGGCGATATTGTTGTTCTTGTAAAAACAGGCTTACGTGCTCGACCGTCGATTTGGTGATGGCCACGCGGCCCGACCGCACGAACTGCATCACCTCGTAGCGGCTCAGCTCCTCGAAGAGGGCTTGGGTTTCGTCGGTATGCCCCGATTTCTCGATGACCGTGTAGGTACGGTTCACCTCCAGGATGCGGGCGTTGTGTTTCCGTATCAGCTCCTCGATACGGCTGTCGTCGAGCAGTTTGTCGGTAGGCACCTTGTAGAGGGCCACCTCTTGGAATACGATTTCGTCGTCGGTGTAGAAGAAGGCTCGCAGTACGTCGATGCGTTTCTCGATCTGCTTGACCAGCTTCTCCATTGTTTCGCGGTCGCTGTATGTGGTGATGGTGAACTTGTGTATCCCCTCGGCGGCCGAGGCCGATACCGACAGGCTCTCGATGTTGAGCTGTCGACGGGTGAAGATAATCGAGATTTGGTTGAGCAAGCCCACCTGATTCTCGGAGTAGACGGTTACGGTATATAATGTTTTGTCTGTCATATCGTTATTCATATTTTTCGGTAGCGTTGAGCATGATGTGGGTTACACAGGCTCCGGCGGGAGTCATGGGGAATACCATACCGTCGGGGTCTATTTGTACGTCGAGCAGGTAGGAGCCGCGGTGAGAGAGCATCCGTTCGATGGCATCGTCGAGCTCCTCGCGGGTGGCTACCCGTTCGCCGTCTATGCCGTAGGCTGCGGCTATCATTGTAAAGTCGGGGTTGAGCATGGGGGTCTCGGAGTAGCGGTGGTCGAAGAAGAGGGCCTGCCACTGCCGCACCATGCCCAGAAAGTTGTTGTTGAGGATGATGATTTTCACATCGATGCCGTATTGCATGATGGTGCCCAGTTCCTGGATGGTCATCTGTATGCCCCCGTCGCCGGTAAAGAAGCAGACGGTGCGGTCGGGGTTGCCTATCTTGGCGCCGATGGCTGCCGGCAGACCGAATCCCATCGTGCCCAGACCGCCCGAGGTGACGAGGCTGCGCGGGTGCTTGAACCGGTAGTAGCGGGCCGACAGCATCTGATTCTGGCCCACGTCGGTTACCAGAATGCTCTCGTTGCCGGTCGCCTCCGATACCTTGCGGGCCACCTCGCCCATGTTCATGAGCGGCTTTTGCGGGTGTATCTCGGGCTCGATGACCTTGACGCGCTCCGCCTCTTCGCAGGGGACAAACGACTCGAGCCACTCGGTGTGTCGGGCCGGTTCCACCTTCGGGAGCAGGGCCTGCAGCACGGCCCGGGCGTCGCCCAGTACCGACACGTCGCACTTCACGTTTTTGTTGAACTCCGAGGGGTCGATGTCGATGTGGATGATGCGGGCCTGTCGGGCATACTGGTTCACGTCGCCCGTTACCCGGTCGTCGAAGCGCATGCCTATGGCGATGAGCAGGTCGCATTCGTTGGTCTTGATATTGGCGGCCACGCTGCCGTGCATGCCCAGCATGCCCTTGTAGAGCGGGTGGTCGGTGGGGATGGCCGAGAGGCCCAGCAGGGTGCAGCCCACGGGGATGTCGGCCTTTTCGGCCAGAGCGGCCAGTTCGGCTTCGGCCTGGGCGATAATCACGCCCTGTCCGGCCAGGATAAGGGGTTTGCGGGCCTGGTTGATGAGGCGGGCGGCCTCATCGATTTCGGCCGGCTTGATGGCCGGGTAGGGGTTGTAGCTGCGGATGAACTGGCAGGGCTGGTAGTCGAAGTCGGTCAATCCCGTCTGGGCATCTTTGGCGAAGTCGAGCACTACCGGGCCGGGGCGTCCGTTGCCGGCAATGTAGAAGGCGCGGGCCACGGCCCAGGCAATCTCGTCGCTGCGGCGTATCTGGTAGCTCCATTTGGTGACCGGCTGGGTGATGCCCACCACGTCGGTCTCCTGGAAGGCGTCGGAGCCCAGCAGCGACGAACCTACCTGCCCCGTGATGACGATGAGCGGCGTGCTGTCCATCATGGCATCCGACAGGCCGGTGATGATGTTGGTCGCCGCCGGTCCCGAGGTGACCAGCACGACACCCGTCTTGCCCGATACCCGGGCGTAGCCCTGGGCGGCGTGGGTGGCGCCCTGCTCGTGGCGCACGAGTATGTGGTTTATCTGGTCGCGATAGTCGTAAAGTACGTCGAATACCGGCATGATGGCTCCGCCCGGATACCCGAAGATGTATTCTGTCTGTTCTGCAATCAAGGCTCTGATGAGCGCTTCTGCTCCGCGTATTTTTTCTGTTGCCATAATCGTTTCGTAGATTTTAGAGGGGGATTAGATGAGTCGAACGGCACCTTTGTCGGCCGAGCTGACCAGGGCCGCATAGGCCTGCAGGGCTTTCGATACGGTGCGTTGCCGTTGTCGGGGGGTGAAGGCCGCCTGGCCTCGCGCCAGCTCTTCGGCGCGCCGCCGTTCCAGTTCGGCATCGTCGACCAGCAGCTCGATGCTTCGGTTGGGGATGTCTATCTCGATGAGGTCGCCGTCGCGTACGAGACCAATATTGCCTCCCGCCGCAGCCTCGGGCGAAATGTGGCCGATCGACAGTCCCGAGGTGCCGCCCGAGAAGCGTCCGTCGGTAATGAGGGCGCAGGCTCTGCCCAGGTGTTTCGACTTGATGTAGGAGGTGGGGTAGAGCATCTCCTGCATGCCGGGGCCACCCTTGGGGCCTTCGTAGGTAATCACCACTACGTCGCCGCTTTCGACCCGACCGCCGAGTATCCCTTCGCAAGCCTCTTCCTGCGACTCGAATACCTTGGCCCGGCCCTTGAAGTGGAATATCTTTTCGTCGACACCGGCCGTCTTGACGATGCAGCCATCCTGGGCGATGTTGCCGAAGAGCACGGCCAGGCCGCCGTCTTTGACATAGGCGTGTTCGAAGTCGCGAATACAGCCTGTGCTGCGGTCGGTATCGAGGTCGCTGTAGTAGTTCTCCTGCGAGCCCAGTACCAGGTTGAAACGGTTGCCCGGTGCGCTGTGCCACACCTGTTTGGCCTTGGTCGGGCATACGCCGCCACGTATGGCATAGGCTTCGATGGCCTCGGCCAGCGTGTGGCGGTCGACCCGGTGCACCGAGGTGTCGATAAGCCCCTCGTCGGCCAGGATAGCCAGAATCGAGAGGATACCGCCGGCCCGGTTCACATCCTGTATGTGGTAGTGTGAGTTGGGGGCCACCTTGCAGAGTACCGGCGACTTGCGCGACAGCCGGTCGATGTCGCTTATCGTGAAGTCGACACCCGCCTCGCGGGCGATGGCCAGCAGGTGCAGCACGGTGTTGGTCGAGCCGCCCATGGCGATGTCGAGCGTCATGGCGTTGAGGAAGGCCGCGCGGGTAGCTATCGAGCGGGGCAGCACGCTCTCGTCGCCGTCGCGGTAGTAGGCCTGGCAGTTTTCGACAATCTGTCGGGCCGCTTCGACGAAGAGCCGTTCGCGGTTGCGGTGCGTGGCCACGATGGTGCCGTTGCCCGGAAGGGCCAGCCCGATGGCTTCGTTGAGGCAGTTCATGGAGTTGGCGGTAAACATGCCCGAGCAGGAGCCGCAGGTGGGGCAAGCCGCATGTTCCACGCGGCGCACCTGCTCGTCGTCGATGCTCTCGTCGGCCGATTCGACCATGGCGTCGATCAGGTCGAGGCCCCGTCCGTCGAGGTGTCCGGCCTCCATGGGACCGCCCGATACGAAGAGGGTGGGGATATTCAGCCGCATGGCAGCCATGAGCATGCCCGGCGTTATCTTGTCGCAGTTGCTGATGCACACCATGGCGTCGGCCTTGTGTGCGTTGACCATGTACTCCACGCTGTCGGCGATGAGGTCGCGCGAGGGGAGCGAATAGAGCATGCCGTCGTGTCCCATGGCTATGCCGTCGTCGATGGCGATGGTGTTGAATTCGGCGGCAAAGCACCCCAGTTTCTCAATCTCTTTTTTGACCGTCTGTCCGATTTCGTGCAGGTGTACATGCCCCGGGACAAACTGGGTGAACGAGTTGACTATGGCAATGATGGGGCGTCCCATCTGCTCGGCCTTCATACCGTTGGCCCGCCACAGGGCCCGGGCTCCGGCCATTCGCCTGCCGGCCGTACTGGTTGTGCTTCGTAACTGATGTTTCATCGTATCTACTGTTTACAAAAAAAAGAAAAACCTTTCCGCGCAGGTGGAAAGGTTTTACAATTACTCTTGATTGTTTATAACTATGAATTGAAGTAACTACATACGCCTTTCCACCTTACCGACTCACGACAATAAGTTCGCTAATAATAATCGATAGAGAAATGACATGTAGTATCATAATCATCATGCTGTGTGATTAAATGGTATTGCAAATGTAAAACTCTTTCGTGAAATAAGCAAGAGTTTTGAAAGAAAATTTGTGGCTGAAATTTAATTTTGCTTTTATTTTGCTTGTTTTTGCAACAAGAAGATATATAATAATGTGTCTTTGCCAAAACTCCTCAACCGGAGTGTAGCCCTCGGTTGTGCATCTCGCCGGCAAATAGAGGGGATTTGAAAAAATAAAGTGTATATTTGCAGTGCCTTATTACGATAACGAGATAGGTATAAAATCCATATAATTCGGGGAACCTTGAGAATGCGACGTTTCATAACAGCCTGTGGAGTAGCCATCGCCTGTGGGGTGTTGGTGGCGTGCAGTCCTACCCGTCATGTCCCCGACGGCAGCTATCTGCTCGACCATGTGAAGATAGAGACCGATGCGAAGGAGGTGAAACCCTCGGATCTGAAGTCGTATCTGCGACAGGAGCCCAACCACCGGATGTTCGGTCTGTTTCGTTTCACGCTGGGGCTCTACAACCTCTCGGGCAACGACTCGACCAAGTGGTTCAACCGCTGGGTGAGAAATGCCGGAACCCCGCCCGTCATCTACGACCCGATGCTGATGGAGAACTCGCGCCTGCAGATGGAGAAGGCGATGTTCAACAAGGGCTATATGTCTGCCCGGGTCGAGGCCGATACCACTTCGCGGGGCAAGCGCATGGATGTGGTCTATCGCGTGTCGGCCAATACGCCGCACTATATAGCCAATGTCGATTATCACATTGCCAACGATACTCTGTCGCGGCTGATCGAGCGGCGGTTCTCGAACCATTCGCTCTTGAAGAAGGGCGACAACTTCGACCGGAACGTGCTCGACGAGGAGCGGCAGCGCATCTCCGACATCTTGCGGAGCGACGGTTTCTATGCCTTCAACAAGGAGCTCATCACCTATACGGCCGATACCGCCGACCACTCCAAGGCGGTGAACCTGACGCTGAACATACGGCCCGATTCGATGGTCAACACGTCGGGTTATCGACCTTACGAGCGCTACTACATGCGCAAAATCTATTTCGTGCTCTCCTACGACCCTACGGCTACCGATGCTATCGACGTCTCCAACGCCGGGGAGTACAAAAACTACTATTTCATCGAGGGCGATCACCCCTATATACGTCGCGAGACACTGGTCGAAAACTGCTTTATCCGGCCGGGGCTCCTCTTCAGCAGCCGCGATGTCGACAACACCTATACCGCTTTCGGCCGGTTGCACATTGTCAAGTATGTCAATATCCGTTTCGAATCGGCCGGTCGAAGTGCCGAGGGGCGCAACGAGCTCGACTGCTATATTCTGCTCAGCGAGGACAAGCCTCAGTCGGTTTCGCTCGAGGTCGAGGGTACCAATTCGGAGGGAGACCTGGGGTTTGCCGTGGGGGCCACCTACGAGCACCGCAACATCTTCAAGGGTTCCGAGACCTTTTCGACCAAGGTGCGCGGGGCCTACGAGAGTCTCTCGGGCGACTTGAGCGGACTCATCAACGACCGCTACACCGAGCTGGGGGGCGAGGTGGGCATCACCTACCCGAAGTTTCTCTTTCCCTTTCTGCGCACCGATTTCCGTCGGCGCATGAAGGCCAGCACCGAGTACAGCGTGAACTTCAACTTCCAGCAGCGGCCCGAGTATACCCGTGTCATCTGGGGCACGGCCTGGAAATACAAGTGGACGACCAATCGCGGATTCTTCCGCCACAACTACGACCTGCTGGATATAAACTACGTCTATCTGCCCCACAAGACCGACGACTTCCTCGAGACCATCGCCCCCGACAACCCGCTGTTGCGGTATAGTTACGAGGATCACTTCATCATGCGCATGGGGTATACCTTCTATTGTTCGAACCTGAACCCCTCCAATCCCGTGCAGCGTCGCACCAACGTCTATACGCTGCGGGCTGCCGGGGAGGTGGCCGGCAACGTGCTCAACGCCTTTTCGCGGCTCACCTCGAAGTCGCAGCCGACCGACGGTTACAAGATATTCGGCATCCGCTATTCGCAGTATGCCAAGTTCGATTTCGATTACAGCTTTACCCACCTGATCGACGACCGCAACTCGGTGGCTTTTCACGTGGGGGGCGGTATCGGTATTCCGTACGGCAACTCCGATATTCTGCCTTTTGAGAAACGCTACTACTCGGGTGGTGCCAACAGTGTGCGGGGGTGGTCGGTGCGTACGTTGGGCCCCGGTAGCTACAATGGCAACAACCTGGTGTCGGAGTTTATCAACCAGTGCGGCGACATCCGGCTCGACATGAATCTCGAGTATCGGGCCAAACTTTTCTGGAAAGTCGAGTTAGGCGCCTTTGTCGATGCCGGCAACATCTGGACCATTCGCAACTACGAGGCGCAGCCCGGCGGGCAGTTCCGACTCGACTCGTTCTATAAGGAGATTGCGTTGGCCTATGGTCTGGGCATTCGTCTCGACTTCAGCTACTTCCTCTTGCGGTTCGACTTGGGTATGAAAGCCTATAACCCGGCTGCCGGACAGGAGCATTGGGCCATTGCTTCGCAGAATTTCAAGCGCGACTCGGCCTTTCACTTCACGGTGGGGTATCCCTTCTGATGCACGGGCTTGGGGGTGTAGCTAAAAAAAGTAGATTCTTATATTTGGAATATCGCGAAATATCCCTAACTTTGCAGCACTTTTCTATGAAAGGTCGGTTGAGTAGCTCAGCTGGATAGAGCAACAGCCTTCTAAGCTGTGGGTCTTGGGTTCGAATCCCAACTCAATCACCTCAAGGGAGCAAGCATTTCGTTTGCTCCCTTTTTTTATGGCCCAATCTTCAAAGCCCCCGGGTGGCAGGCTGGTATTGCCTGTACAAGGGGCTTGGCATCGCATTCGGGCGATATGTTCAATCGGGAATAGAAGTAGTGGGGTAATGTGCTTTTTCGTGAGGCGTATGTATAGCGCATGCAGCGGCCATTGATAGGTGTGTCGGTTGCCGTTACGTGTGGGGTGTTGTGTTTGATAAGAGGCGTAGAGTGGCGGTTATGCGCCCAGCGAGTCACACTCGTCGCTGCCACCGCCCACGCTGCCCACTTTTACCTGTTTGCTCGACTTGAATACCAACATGTCGGCCACCAGGTAGTTGAATACACCCGAGATGAGCAGGGCGGCGAGATTACAGTAGACTACATTCCACTCGAATATCTTCTGGAAGATGAGCAGGAATACCATCTTGATCAGGAATCCTGCACCCGACGAAAGATTGAATACCAGGAATCTGAGGCAGAAATCGCGTGTGGAGCGATGTCCCAGACGGCTTTTCCAAATCCAGAAGTAGGAGCACATGAAGTTGCTCAGTACGGCAAATTCGAAGCTGATGGTGGGTGAGAGTATGTATTTGCCGAAATAGCTGGTGAATATGAAGTGGTCACATATCCATAGCACGAAGGTGTCGACCCCTGTACCAAACAGGCGGCTGACCACGAATTGCAGATAGATGCGTAGTTTCAATATTCCGGCTTTCACGACCTTTTCGCTTCGTTACTTATTTCTGGAAGGGTTTCAACGGGTCTTGTTGCGACAGGGCGCGGCGGTCGGTTACGAATTGCACGAGCCAGGCGATGAAGAGGAAGCAGGCGATGAAGAGGCCGGCTACATCGAACAAGCCCAGTGTCTGGCCGCCGATAGTCCATTTGATATCTTCGAGCGAAGTATATATGAATATGGTGTTAATCAAGATGATAACCAGTCGCAATTCGGTGGGGCCCAGTTTACCGTAGGTAAGCAGGAATTTGCCTTTGACGATGGTCGAGATATAGGTATAAATCGAGAGCACCAGATAACCGGCCAGTACCAGCATGGCTACATCGAGGCGGAACATCGGCGACAAACCGGCACCGATACACATGATGCAGATGGTGATGGCATCGAGCGAGTGGTCGATAAAGAATCCGTAGACCGGGCGTTGCGTATTGCGCACACGTGCCAGCGTGCCGTCGAGGCTGTCGCCGTACCAGTTGATGAACAGACCCAGTGACGAAAGCCACAAGTAATTCTTATCGATATGTGCCAGTATAAAACCGACTGCGCAGATGACTGCACCCAGCAGACCCGTATAGGTGAGGAAGTCCGACGTAACCCACGAGGGCTGACGTTGAGCCAACCAAACTAATGCTTTTTTCTCTGCTGCATTGAGCAGAGAGGTCTGAATCCTTTCTGATGTTTCTTTCCCCATATCCTAAATTTTGTACAAAAGTACAGATTATTTGGAAAACCGAGTAAAAAAAATCCATGAATTTACGGGGGTGTGTAAAAGATTTGAAATTTCTGTTTCGGTTCGGTGAAGCTCTCTGGCAAGGCTTTTGTCAATTTAGGACCAAAGTCCCTTGTCATCGGCATTCTGTGAGATTCTGGCTAATCGTTTTTATATGAGAAGATTATCGTTTCGGCGATTTGGGCATGCGGCAAGCAATAACCTTTTGTTATGGAAAGTAAAAAAGAATGATAATCAAAATCGGGTTTTACTTGTTATCTTTGTTACACGAATAAAGGATGCACTTGGCATAGTCAAACTGGAAAACTTCGGTTTTCTTTTGCTTCTGCACGGCTCTTTACCTATATTCGTCATGTAGTTCAAATACGAAATACAGAACTTAAAATAAAAACGATTATGGAATTTTTGACAAACGAGAAATTGACGATCGTCGGCGCAGCCGGTATGATCGGTTCGAACATGGCTCAAACGGCCTTGATGATGCACTTGACTCCCAATGTATGTTTGTACGACCCGTATGCTCCGGCTCTCGAAGGGGTAGCCGAGGAGTTGCGTCACTGTGCTTTCAAAGGGGTGAACCTGACCTATACGAGCGATGTGAAAGAGGCTCTTACGGGTGCTGCTTACGTGGTATCGTCGGGTGGTGCTGCCCGTAAAGCCGGTATGACTCGTGAAGACTTGCTCAAGGGTAATGCCGAGATTGCTGCCGAATTTGGTAAAAACCTGCGTGCCTATTGCCCCGATGTGAAACATGTTGTCGTTATCTTCAACCCGGCCGATATTACGGGCCTCATCGTTCTGCTCTATTCGGGTCTGAAACCTTCGCAGGTATCGACGCTTGCCGCTCTCGACAGCACCCGCCTGCAAAGCGAACTGGCCAAATATTTCCATGCCGTTGCCGACGAAATCGAGAATTGCCGTACCTATGGCGGTCATGGCGAGCAGATGGCTGTCTTTGCCTCGACGACCAAGGTGAAGGGTACGCCGCTCACCGACCTGATCGGTACCGACAAGTTGCCTGCCGAAGATTGGGAGAAGATTCGCCATCAGGTAGTACAAGGCGGTAAACACATTATCGACCTGCGTGGTCGCTCGTCGTTCCAGAGCCCGGCTTACCTCTCGATCGAGATGATTGCCGCCGCCATGGGTGGAAATCCCTTTACCTGGCCGGCCGGTGTGTACCTCTCGGAAGGGAAGTTCAACCACATCCTCATGGCCATGGAGACGATTATCGACCGCAACGGCGTTCACTACAACCCCGTTTACGGTACGCCCGAGGAGGAGAAGGAACTTGAGAACAGTTACAAACACTTGTGCGAACTGCGCGACGAAGTGATTGAAATGGGTATTATCCCGCCCATCGCCGAGTGGCACAAGCTCAATGCCAACATCGACTGATTGCCGGTTTGAGAGAGATAGCCTCGTGTGAGGGGCAGAAACAGAATAGCGGTCTCGAGAATGAACTCGAGGCCGCTATCTGTTTTTATCAAATTGAAGAGGTGTGTTGTGTACCTTTAGCGTCCGAAGTTGAATATCGTGGACGGCGTGTGTTCACGGTCCATGATGACCTTCAGTTCCTCTACCTTGTCGGGGTAGGTGTTGGCCAGGTTATTGTCTTCGTGGGGATCTTCGTCGATGTTGTAGAGCTCGTGGGTAGGATTGCCGTTCTTGATATTCTGGCGTATCAGTTTCCATTCACCGGCTCTCACGGCCTGGCGTCCGTTCTCTTCGTGAAATTCCCAATAGAGGAACTCATGCTGTTGTTGCTCGCCTTTACCGGTGAGGGTAGGGAGTATCGACAAGCCGTCCATGGCCTCGTCGCGCCAGTTGGGACTTTCGCCCAACAGTTCGACGAAGGTTGGCATCATATCCCAGCCGGCAGCCATCAGGTCGGTAATCGAACCGGGTTGAATGGTTCCGGGCCAGTAAGCGATGTAGGGTACACGCATACCGCCCTCGTACAAGGCGCGTTTCAATCCTCTTAGCCGCTCTTCGGTGTTGAAGAATGTGGGGTCGGCACCGCCTTCGTTGTGAGGGCCGTTGTCGCTGGTGAAGATGAAGAGGGTCTTCTTGGCGATACCCAGCTCTTCGAGTTTGTCGATGATTTGGCCTACATAGGTATCGAGGCGGGTAATCATGGCAGCGAACTGGGTGCGCGGGTCGGTCGCCGTTCCGTAGTCGCCGTCGTTATACCAGGGTTTGGGCTCCTGGAATTTGCCTTTATACATGTCCACAATGCTGTCTTGCGGCTGGCGCAGCTCGGCATGCGGGATGGTATAGGTGAAGTAGCCGAAGAAGGCTTTATCCTTGTTGTCTTCGATGAACTTCATGGCATGCTCGTGGATGGCATCCTGCGAGTAGCGCCCGTTTTGATACTCCTTGGTCTTGTTGTTCCACAGATATTCGGGGTAGTAGGAGTGGGCCTTGCGCTGGCAGTTGTAGCCGTAGAACACGTCGAAGCCCATGTCGTTGGCTTCGCCACCAGAGCCGGGATAGCCCATGCCCCATTTGCCGAAGCAGCCGGTTACATACCCGTTTTTTTGGAACAAGTTGCCCAAGGTCTCTACGTTCGGGTCGAGCGGTTCCTGCCCTTCGGGCTGAATCTCTTTATTGCCACGGATTTTGGTGTGGCCTGTGTGTTGGCCGGTCATCAACGAGGCTCGCGAGGGGGCACTCACGGCGGTGCTGGCGTAGAATTGGGTGAAGGTCATACCCTGGTTGACGAGCCGGTTGAGGTTGGGAGTCGAAATCATTTGCTGGCCATAGGCCTCGATGTCGCTGTATCCCATGTCGTCGCAGAGCAGGTAGATGACGTTCGGACGTTCGGTCGTGGCTACGGCATCTCTTTCTTGGGCAAAGCACATGCCTGAGGTGAGGAGCAGGCCGCTGGCCGGATATATAAATTTACTGGTATTCATGTTGGTATGTTTGATATTTAGAGTTTGCTGTCGAGAAGTTTGAGTGAGGTGGTCTTTCCTGTTTCCGATTCGATGACTACGATGATGAATCGCTCGGAGTATCGCAGGTCGCCTTCGAAGGTGGTATCGGTTGCCAGATAGTCGCCCAGCAACTGTCCCGAGAGGCTGATGACTCTCACCCGGTTGCGGCCGTCGAGACCGGTTACCGTGAGGTGTCCGTCGTAGAGCCGGGCCCGAGGAGCTACGCTTTGGGTTTCATCGTCGATAGCGGTGGGTGTTTTGATTGACACCTTGTAGAAATACCAGCCCGACCCGGTACCGATACCGGCATTGTACAGCACTACGCTCCACACGCCGTCCTTGGCATTGAGCAGGTAGGAGTTGTCGCCTTCGTATTTGATCGAATAGCTGCCGTTGGCGTTTCCGCTGGGGGCGATTTCAAACCGGTTGCCGGTAGCCGAAGCCGTGAAGTTTACAGTCTCGAGCACTTTCGATCCCGATATGCGCAGGTCGGTGCCACGGTTTACAATATACACCTGATTGTTGCCGGCGTCTTCGAGCCGCCACAGGAACTTGTCGGTTTGGTTGGCCGGCTTCTCTACGCGCAATTCGGTGGTATAGTCGCCGCCGATGTTTGTGTCGTAGGCAATATAACGCTCTTTGCGGGTTTCGGAGGTGTGGGCATTCATAATCTGATACCAAATGGGATTCTCGGCCGTGCTCACCTCGGGGGTAGCCAGTTGGGGAACAGCCGCTTCGAATACGGCGATGAGGCTCGTACTCTTGCTCACGGTAAAGGTGTAGACTGCCTCTTCGCTCACGATTTCGCCGCCTTCTTGCCAGCCTTTGAAGTCAATCACGGTTTCAGACTCTTCGTTGATAACGGCCTTGACGGTAACCTGGCTGCCGATTTCGTAGCGGCCGGCTTCGTTTGGTGCTGTTTCGATAAGAGCCGTTCCCAATTCGTTGTTGTTCGAGGTTACGCTGATGAAGCAGTCGGTCCGATCCGAAGCCTCCATCACATAGACTACGAAGTCGTATATGCGTCCCGAAATCGAGGCATCGGCCGACGAGGGGGTGGACGATTCGACTCTTATCCGCACGCGGGTCTTACCCAATGCAGCCGTCTCGGGGATGGTGATGGGTTGCACGAAACTGCGGGTCGAGGCGTTTACTTGTGCCGTTTGCGACTCTTTTTCATATATACCGTTGCGGTCCCAGTCGGTATAAGCCGTGATTACGTAGCTCGACGGGTCGACCGACATCGTGGCATTGAGTTCGAAACTTTCGCCGGCAATCAGCAGCGAAGTCTCTTTCGATACGATTGTAAAGTAGCTGCTTGGGGCACTCGATTTGACATATCCCAGCGGATAGATAATGGCATTACCCGAGGTGGTAGCCGAGGTGATGTATCCGCCATTGGCCGAGCCTGCCGGCATTTGGTAGATGGGGCTGTTTTCGCTGATGCGTCCCAGACGGACCATTGTTTCGAAAGGATCCGACGTGATGTAGCTGTCGGCTGTCGTATCGGCTGCCGCTATCGGTAAGGCCGAGGCTACAAGAGGAATGATGAATAGGGATTTGAAAAATTTGTTCATGAGGAGTTTCTTTAATTTTTTTTGGGGGGGAGGGTGAGTAGAAACAAAGCGTAGGGGAGGCTTTCCGTTTGTTTTCCTCCCCTACGAGTGTTACTGGATTATTTGATGAATTTAATCACCTTTCCGTCTATGTGAGCTACATATACACCTTTAGCCAGAGCTGCAACCGAGATAGCATCGGCATTTTCGGCTTGCAGTACGACTTGGCCGGCGAGATTGTAAATGGCGGCTTTCTCCATGTGGGGTGCTACGATAGTCTGAGCCTGCGAGTCGTAGTAGATGGTCTCGGCAGCTACGCTTTCGATACCCGATGCCGGAGAAATCTGAATCTCGAAGTCATAGGCGATACCGTTTCTCAGCTCGTTGTAGAACTCACCGAATACCTTGTTAATCCAGCCGTCAACCGGATCGGGGGCCATGTAGATAACACGCATGCGGTAGGTACCGGCTTCGGTCCCTTGAGGAATAGCGATGCTGCGTTGCCAACCCTCGGCAATGCTACCGTTGGGGTCGCCGAAATTGTTGGTGGCGCTGTTTTCGCCCATCGATTCGTAGATTTCGTTTGAGCCGTTGAACTCCATGTCGTTGTTCCAGTCGACATATACGGCTTGACGAGTCCATACCAATTCGGGTTCGCAGATGAACTCTTCTTTACCGTTGTTATAGGAGATATTGTTGTTGTATTGTTTGAATTTCAAGGTAAACGATTCAACCCCTTCGGTCAGTTGAATGGGCGTTTCGGTCTTGTCGATGACAGCACCTTCGATTTGGGGGGTATGCAGTTGTACATACGGGGTGAAAGGCAGGTCGCTTTCGCTCTCGCACGAGAAGATTTCGTGAGTTTCACTGCCTGCGGTATAGGATGCTGCACTCAGGTAACGGTTTTGTTGATTCAAATCGACTACATAGAAACGGGTCATAATGGGGTAGTCCTTCTCTACAAATTCGGCCACGAGATTGATGCTCTCCTCTCCGGCATAGGAGTAGGTGGGGCGGTAGCTGACTGCATTTTCGGTACCCTCTTCAACCCAACGGTAAAACATATAGTTCTCGGCGGCCTCTGCTTTTACGGTTACGGCGTCGGTCGAGCCAACCTCTACGCTGTTTTCGTTGCTGCCCTCGATTGAAACAGAGCCTTTGCTGTCATCGCTTGATGCAATGGTGACAGTTTTTTGCACTGCCGGAGAGTAGTCGGTCTCGTAGAAGAACCAGCCCGAGGCTTGGTGTACGCCGGCGGCGTAGATGGTAACGCCGAACTGGGTGCCGCCGTCCATGGCATTCATGAAGGCACGAGCCCCGCTATATCCGATATATTGCAATGCGTATTGGTTGGCAGCACAATCGTTGCTGATACCGGTCGATTGGCTGGTGATTACGTCCCACACCGTACCGGTCTCGTTCATTTCGAGCGGGGTATTTACGTGTGTCGATCCGTCTTCTGCTGTAGCCGAAGTGGGAACAAATACCCGCTGACCGTTGCTGTTGACCAGATAGGCGTGCGTGCTTGTACCATCGTTGGCCGACTCCAAGCGCCAGATGAAGGCCTCGGTTACTTGACCTTCGGGAATGCCCGACATGAATTGTTCGGTGCACAATGTGGTGCCGTCCAATTTCAGAAAGCGGTTCTTACGGGTGTTGTCCGAGAGGTGCGACGACATCAGCAGATACCATTTGGGCGAATCGGCGGTGCTGATTTCGGGTACTACGGCTCCATCCAGAGGAGTAACGGCTGCTTCGATGTGATTGGTGGTAAATAAACCTGTTACAAAAAGTAACGATAAAAGTAAATTCTTTTTCATAAAGAGTGTTTTTAATGGATATTTGGTTTTTAAATTTGTTGTTTCATGGTAAGCGAAAGCTTGAAAAAACGAAACCTTCGCATAATATTAAACCGGGGGAATCGAGTTATCCCTAATGTGATAAATATATTTTAACAATATTGTCTCGTGTTTTTGTATTTGGTAGCGCATCTATCGATTTATTGGAACTCGTTTGGAGGTAAGAGATGTTTTTCTTCTCTTTTTATTGTGAAAGGTAAATGGATGTGTAGGGCAGAATCTTTGATGTAACTTTGAAACATAATGAAACTTGTATTGTATTTTTTCTTAAAAAAGTCGTAAATTGCGACGGATTTTAAAATTTCAGGTTATGAAAAAATATTTGGTTACCGGCGCGGCCGGTTTTATTGGGGCTAATTTCTTGAAATACATACTAAAAAAGTATGGGAATGATATTTACGTAATTGTTTTGGATAAGCTCACCTATGCCGGCAACTTGGGTACAATCAAGGAGGAGATTGCCGACCCTCGGGTACGATTCATCAGAGGGGATATACGCAATGCCGAATTGGTAGCCAATATTTTTGCCGAGACCGATATAGACTATGTGGTCAACTTTGCGGCCGAGTCGCATGTCGATCGCAGTATCACCAATCCGCAACTCTTCCTGGAAACCAATATTCTGGGGGCCCAGAACATGCTTGACTGCGCCCGCAAGGCGTGGTATCGCGGGAAGGACGCCGAGGGTAAGCCGGTCTATGCCGAAGGGAAGAAGTTCTTGCAGGTGTCGACCGACGAGGTGTATGGTTCGCTGACCAAAGACTACGACGAACCGCATCCGCTCGAAATTACCGACCCCGACGTGCGCAGGGTAGTAAGCGGCCGTACCGACCTGCACACCTATGGCAAGCACTTCTTTACCGAGACGACGCCGCTCGATCCGCGTTCGCCCTATTCGGCTTCGAAAACCAGTGCCGACCTCTTTGTGCGGGCCTATCACGAGACCTATGGCATGCCGGTAAACATTACCCGCTGCTCGAATAACTACGGGCCGTACCACTTCCCCGAGAAATTGATTCCGCTGATTATAAAGAATATCCTGGCCGGCCAGAAACTTCCCGTTTATGGCAAGGGCGACAATGTGCGCGACTGGCTCTATGTCGAGGATCATGCCAAGGCTATCGATGCCGTGCTGGAGCGCGGCCGCATAGGCGAGGTCTACAACGTGGGCGGATTCAATGAGGAGAAGAACATCAACATCGTGAAACTGGTGATTTCCATCATTGCCCGCATCATGCGCGAGGAGCCCGAATATCGTCGGGTATTGAAGACCGATGTCGAGAATATCAACGAAGATTTGATTACCTTTGTGGGTGACCGCCCGGGACACGACATGCGCTACGCCATCGACCCGTCGAAGATTGCCCGCGAGTTGGGCTGGTATCCCGAGACTCCCTTCAAGGTGGGTATCGAGAAGACCGTGCGTTGGTATCTCGACCATCAGGACTGGGTCGACGAGGTAGTAAGCGGTGATTATCAAAAATATTACGAACAAATGTATGGCAATCGTTGATTGCCTGTTAGAACAGATATACAATGAAAGGCATAGTATTGGCCGGAGGTTCCGGTACGAGATTGTATCCCATTACGCGGGGTGTGTCGAAACAGATGCTGCCCGTGTATGACAAACCCATGATTTATTATCCCATATCGGTATTGATGCTAGCTGGGATTCGCGAGATACTCATCATCAGCACGCCTACCGACCTGCCCGGGTTCAAGCGGTTGCTGGGCGACGGCAGTCAGTTCGGCGTGAAGTTCGAGTATGCCGAGCAGCCTTCGCCCGACGGGTTGGCCCAGGCCTTTATCATCGGCGAACGGTTCATCGGCAACGACACCGTTTGTCTGGTGTTGGGCGACAATATCTTTTATGGACAGAGTTTTACCCGCATGTTGCGGCAGGCCGTGGCCGAGGCCGACAAGGGCATGGCTACGGTGTTTGGCTATCGGGTGGGAGACCCCGAGCGCTATGGCGTAGTCGAGTTCGATGAGAGTGGGCGAGCCATCAGTATCGAGGAGAAACCGGCCAAACCGCGGTCCAACTATGCCGTGGTGGGGCTCTATTTCTATCCCAACCGGGTGGTCGAGGTGGCCAAGCAGGTGAAACCCTCGGCTCGGGGCGAGTTGGAGATTACCTCGGTAAATCAGGCTTTTCTCGAGTCGCAGGCACTGGGTGTTCAGTTGATGGGGCGTGGTTTTGCCTGGCTGGATACCGGTACGCACGAGTCGCTCTACGAAGCTTCCAACTTCATCGAAACCATCGAGCACCGTCAAGGCCTCAAGGTAGCTTCGCTCGAGGAGATAGCTTACCGTATGGGATGGATCGACCGGACTCAACTGCTCGAGCTGGCCGAACCGATGAAGAAAAACCAGTATGGACAGTATTTGATAAGATTGGCAAACGATGATCTTTGATCGAGTGCGATTGATTGATTTGCCCAAAGTGGCCGACAAGCGGGGCAACCTGTCGTTTATCGAGAGCGACCGGCACATCCCGTTTGAGATTGCGCGCACCTATTGGCTCTACGACGTGCCGGGCGACGAGCGGCGCAACGGTCACGCCTTTCGGCAGCAAGAGGAGTTCATCGTAGCCCTTTCGGGTAGCTTCGACGTGGTGCTGAACGACGGCACCGAGACGCGGCGCTACCACATGGCCCGCTCGTACTACGGGCTTTATGTGCCTCGTATGATGTGGCGCGAGCTCGATAACTTCTCCACCAACTCGTTGGCGCTGGTGCTTTCGTCGACCCCCTACGATGCCGCCGATTATATCGAAGATTTCGAGGAGTATCGCACGTTGTTGAAAGGAGGTCGAGATGAGTAAACGGGTTTCGGTAGACGATTGCCGCATCATCCAGTTGCCCAAGCACATGCAGGAGAGCGGCAGCATTACGGTGGTGGAGAACAACCGCGAGTTACCCTTTGCCGTGAAGCGGGTCTATTATCTCTACGATGTGCCGGGCGGCGAGGAGCGTGGCGGCCATTCGCACAAGCAGCTGTACGAGTTTCTGGTGGCAGCCGGCGGCTCGTTCGACGTGTTGCTCGACGATGGCGAGCACACCCGCACGGTGACGTTGAATCGTCCCTATTACGGCTTGCTCATCGTGCCGGGTATCTGGCGGGTCCTCAACAACTTTTCGTCGGGCTCGGTGTGTCTGGTGCTGACCTCCGACTATTACGACGAGTCCGATTATGTGCGCGAGTATAACGATTTTAAGCAGATAGACAGTCAAGAATGAAATATCCCCACCTCTCTTTGAAACGGGCGAATGAACCCTATATGGCCGAGATGAAGGCCGTCGCTGCCGAGGTAATCGAGGGCGGCTGGTATATCCGGGGCAAATATGTGTCGCAGCTTGAGGAGCTGTTGTGCCAATACCTGGGTTGCCGCTATGCGGTGGCTACGGGCAACGGGCTCGATGCGCTGCGGTTGATGTTGCGAGCCTATATCGAGAGGGGGGTAATGCAGCCGGGCGACGAGGTTATCGTACCGTCGAACACCTATGTGGCTTCGGTTCTGGCCATAACCGACAACCGACTGGTGCCGGTTTTTGTAGAGCCTTCGGTCGATACCTACAACCTCGACACCTCGCTGATCGAGCAGGCCATTACCCCGCGCACGCGGGCCATCATGGTGGTGCACCTCTATGGCCGGGCCTGTTGGGACGAGACACTGAAGTCGGTAGCTGCCCGTCACGGACTCAAGATTGTCGAGGACAATGCCCAAGCCTTCGGGGCCGTCTCGTCGGTCGCCGGACTGCAAGGTTCGCACCATACCGGGGCGCTGGGCGATGCCGCAGGCGAAAGTTTCTATCCCACCAAAAACCTGGGAGCCCTGGGCGATGCCGGGGCCGTGACTACCGACGACCGCGAGGTGGCCGATGTGGTGCGGGCCTTGGGCAATTACGGCTCGGCCGTGCGCTATGTCAACGAATACAAAGGGGTGAACAGCCGCATGGACGATTTGCAGGCCGCCTTCCTTTTGGTAAAGTTGAAACACCTCGACGAGGAGAACCGCCGTCGGGTCGAGATAGCGCGCCTCTATACCGAGTCGATTGACAACGAGCGGCTCATCCTGCCACAGGCCGGAGAGCCCGGCGAACACATCTGGCACCAGTATGTGGTGCGGTGCACCGAGCGCGACCGGCTGATGCGTTATCTCGAGTCGCAGGGGGTAGGCAGTCTCATTCACTACCCCATACCGCCGCACAAGCAACAGTGCTATCGCGAATACAACCACCTGCATCTGCCGCTGGCCGAAACGCTAGCCCACGAGGTATTGAGCCTGCCCATGTCGTCTTATCTGACCGACGACGATGTGCACGAGATTGCCTCTATCATCAATCGGTTTGCGTAATACCATATCTTTGTTTTTGAATGGGAGGAATACCGTTTGGTGATTCCCTTTCAAGAGTAATATTGACGAATGTAACTCGTCGATTCAAGCCGAAGAAAAAGAAGAATAGAAAGAGGGCAACCCTGTTGAGTCGTAGACTCTGGGGTTGCCCTCTTTTATGGTCTGTGGGGGGAGATTAGCGCACGCAGACTCTGGTCACCTGGCCGTCGGCCTTTACTACGTAGATGCCGGGCTCTACGGCGATGGATGCCGTGTCGTGCCCAATCCCGTAAATCTTGCCGTCTATGCCATATACCGCTATGTCGTCGGCTCCATCGACCCGAATCACTCTGTGCTCTACCCGGATGGAGATGCTGTCTGCAGAGAGCCCTTCCATGCCGGAGGATACGCTTGCTTCGTATTCGTTCGAAAGTCCCGATTCACCTTCGGCGTATACGGCAGTTACCTGGTAGCGGTGCGAGCCCGTCTCCGACGGGATGCCGGAGAGGTCGTCGACATACTGGGTTTCGGTCAATACCTTATCGTTGAGTCGGATGCCGTCGCGATAGATATTGTAACCTGCAATCGTGTAGCTGGGGGTACCGTATGTGTAGCTGATGTCGTCTACCAGCCAGGCCAGGGTCATGTAGGAGATGTACCGGATGGCAAAGTATTTGGTACCCTCCGGCAGTTCTACTTCTACTTGAGACCACCCCAGATTCGAGGCGTAGGTATCGCCCAGTTTCGTGAAGTCGGCAGGCGTGTTGCCCGTGGTGGAATAGAGTACTTCGAACTGGTCGAAGCCATAGTTGACATTCACCGAGCGGTTCCAGAAACTGATTACCTGTTGAATGCCGGGGAGCTCGGGCGAAATCAGCCAGTCGTCGTTGGCCTTGGTTGTCGAGGCGAAGGCTGCCAGGCATTTGGAACCCGAGTGGGCAAAGTCTGATACCATCGATTGGCTTGCTTCGTCGATACCGTCAATGTCGAATACAATATACGACATGGGTTGTCCCTGATTCTGGAACATGACACCGCCTTCAAGTCCGAATGTGTCGTCGCCGTCCATATCGTAGAAGGTATAGTTGCCGGCCTTCCCGATCGAGAACGACTCGTACCCTTCCAGGTCGTCGGTTACCTGCACGGTCTTGCTCTCCGTGTCGGGTGCCTCCCAGGAGAGGGTGACCCGATTGCCCTCTACCTCTCCATTCAGGGTTACAGTCGGGAGATTAGAGGCGGTAAATTCTACCGTCTTGGCCTCGCTGTCGTTGTTGGAGAGGTCTTCGTCTGCATCGAACGCCGCATGTATTTTGTAGCTGATTGCTTCGGTTTGGGTAACGGGCGGGCATACCGTCATTTCGACCGTCTGCTGGGCCGATACTGCAAGGTGATCGATGGTTTCGGTCTCGACTACCTCGTCGTTGGCAAGCAGTTGTACGGCGATGTGGTCGGCTTCGTAAGTACCGGCGTTGGAGATGGTGGCTGTCACTTGGTTGTCGACGCCCAGAGTCATGGTTGCGGGAGTGGTGAAGTCTGTAACGACCACATCATATCCGGCAAACTCGCGTACCTCGATGTTGTCGAGCAGGAAGTAGTCTTGCTGTGAGCGGGCATTTACATTCACACCCACTTGAACCGTTTGACCTTTGAACTGGGCCAGCGAAACAAATACGTGTTGCCAACCCGTGCCTGCCGAATTGGTATGTATCGGTTCGGTCAGATAATAGGTTTCGCCACTGGGAATGCGCACGGTGGGGGCGAGGTCAAACAGGTCGTCGGTCGTTCCGCAATAGTAGAACGACAGCCCTATCTTGTCACTCTCGGGAATTGCAATCTTGCCCGAGAGCAGCAGGTTGTTCTCCTTGGCCAGGAAGGGCTCGAGGTAGAACATGCCCTGGTCATCGTCTTGCGGCATGCACACCGGCTGGTAGCACGACTGGGCCGTGCTCCAGTATGCCCCTTCGTTCATCCACACATGTTGGAGCAGTGCCTCGGGACACGACTCCTTGAATGGAACCTGATAGGCCTCGCCTACGGGTATCATCGAGGTGTAGCCGTTGACGGGGTTGCGGCCGACACGGTTCTCGGCGAAAATATAGAATATGGCCAGAGCCTGTTCCTCATCGGCCGGTATTTCAATCGTGGTAGTCCAGCCCTTTCTGGCATCTTCGGCCGTGAGTCCGGTGGCCACAATCTGCTCGTTGATGTCGACCATCGTATAAGTAATCAGGTCGCTGTTGATGGAGTCGCCGTCTACATCTTGTGCCAGGGGATTCCAGGTGACCGTCACCTCTCCGGGAGTAGTGGCACTCTCCGTGATTTTGCAGTCGGTAGGGGTGGCAGGCAGTTTCAGACCGGCATAGGCATCCTGGTCATAGGGTATGCCCGCTCCAGATTCGTTCGAGGCTACGATGGTGTAGTGAACGGTTGTCTCTTTGCCCACTTCGTCTTTGAAGGAGAGGGGAGCGCCGGGTGATACGTTGGTGAATTGTTTCACCATTTCGCCGTCTCGGGTTACGGTTACGGATGTGATGGAGGCGAGTTGGTTGCCGGCGATGTTCTTGTCGGGGGCATTGAGGCTGACGTCGATAGCTGCCGATCCGTCGGGTTGGGCCGTGAATTTTACGTTTTCAACAATGGCCGGTGCCGTGTCGGGGATAGGAGCTTCGATGGTGAAGTTGTCGATGTAGATGGCTCCCATGTTTATCTTGGACAAGCAGTGGATACCGATGTAGTAGGTACCCGTTGTTTCGGGAGCGATGACAGCGTAGTAGGTGCGATAGGTGGCATCGGTCAGTTCTACGGTATCGATGAGTGCGGTTACCAGGGCATCCACGTTGGCCTGAGTTCCCATCTTGACCTCAAAGTGATCTTTGTAGTTAGCCTCACCTCGTGCATCGATGGCCAGGCGATAGGCTTTGCCTGCTTCCAGTTTTACGGGGGCCGACACTAACCAGTCGTTCATGTCGTTCTGCCAGCTGTACCCGATGTATGCACAGCCCGACTCGTTCCAGCCCCACGTGTTGAAGTCGTCGTTCGAGTCGATAACGGTGAAGGGGAGGAAGTCGTCGCCGGTTGCAAATGCGTTGGTATATGGCGGCATGATGCTACCCATTACTACGGCATTGGATTTGGTCTCGTTCGAGGTTACCCCTTCGAACTCGGCCACTACCTTATAGGTATATATCGAGAGCTTCTCGGGTGCGGCTACGGCGTCGGTGCATTGTGTGGCGGCGATGTGGCTGGCAACGACCGATTCCTCCACGCCGTTGTTGTAGCGAACTACCGTATAGGTCACCCGGCTTGCGTCGAAATAGCCGTTGTTCTCAGAGGTGGTCACGGCATCCCAGCTGATGTCGAATGTACCCTCTTGGTAAGCGATAGTCACGGTTGCGGGAGCGTATGGTTTGTCGGGGCCCACCCACAGGTTCACTTTGTTGCTCGAGGGAGAGTCGCCCACGCTATTGCTCACAAGCACGGTGAATTTGTACATGCCTGCTTCGGCCACTTGAACCGGTACGTCGATTGCCGCACTGGGAGCAGCCTGGCCGTGAGCTATCTCTTCGTCGTTTGCCCGGATGCTGTAGGGCAGGTCGCCCGTGAGGCTGCCGCCGGCAAACGTCTGGACGGGCATGGTGAATGTGGCGTTTCCGCTCAGAGAGCCGTCGGTGAACGATACGGCCAGGTCGGTAACCGCAGCCGGTGCGCCATCTTCGGCAAGCGGAGCGATGAGGTGCATGCCGCATACCTCGCCCTGCAAGTCGCAGATTTTGGCCACGGCATAGGCGTTGTTGAAGTCGATCGAGTAGAGAGCGGTCTCGGTGTCGGTACAGGATGCGTAGTAGAGAATCCCCGTTTTGCTGTCATAGGCAGCTGAAGTAAGGTGGTTCGACACGATGCCCGTGTTGGCGAGTGGGGTCTCTTCGCCCGTACTTTTATTGATTTCTACCAGGCGTCCGTCGCCATAGATTCCGTATAGCGCCTTGGCATCGCATGCCAGTGCGATATAGGGCTCGTCGAGCGAGCAGATGGTGCCGGTCCGTTTCACGGGAGTCAGACTCATTTTGCCCAACTCGTATCCGCTCAGGTCCTGTTTGTAGAAGCAGCCGTATATGTCGCTGCCGTCGGAGGTCATACACTCGGCCATCAGGTTGAAGTCGGCCTGGTAGTTTTGTTCGAGCAGCGACCAGTCATCTATGTCGAACAGCCGGTAGTATGCGCCGTATACCTGCCCCATGTACTGGTCCATGAAGCAGCAGATGTATTTGCCGTCCAGGGCGGCACCGCCATTGCTCGCATTCAGGGTATAGTCGGTTTTGATGGCGGTCAGCCCGTTTGCTTGTATCGAGTAGATGCCCACGTCGAGACCTGCGTTGCTCTGGACTACCGACCCGATGAGGTTGGGCATCGTTACCGTCTGTGCGGCGGGTATCTTTTTGAGTGAAAAGGCGGTGGAGGCGATGTTGTTTGGCGCTGTTGCCCGGTTGCCTCGAATGGTGTTGACACTTCGATGCTTGAAGTGGGCCTTTACTTCGCGTGGTTTCTGGATAGTCGTTTGTGCATTTTGTTTCACAACGGCATGGTGCGATGTGACTGCCGGTGCCGGAAGTATCAGACACCACAATGCAGCTAGCACTGCTAAAAGTTTGAATTTTTTAGGCATAATGTTGTGTGTTAAAATTATAAAATGTCTATTCAATGTGATGATTTGATGTGTAAAAGTAATGTTTTTTTGATAAAATGTGGAATAGTTTGTAATAAATATGATAGATTTTCTTGCTTTTTGATGGTGATGTGTTTAAAAGGGAATCGCCTCTCCACACCAGTCGGGAAAGGCGATTCTCGGGTTTGTCGAATGAGGCGAGAGTGCCGTTACCAGTTTTGTTTCAGCGCGTTGATGGCCGCCTCGTAGTTGGGTTCGTGGGTGATTTCGGGCACGAGTTCTTCGTAGATTACCCGGCCGGTTTCGTCGATAACCACTACGGCGCGAGCCAGCAGGCAGGCCAGGGGACCGTTGACCATCTCGACACCATATTCCCTGCCAAATTCGGGCGAGCGGAAGGCCGAGGCGGCGATGAGGTTCTCGATGCCCTCGGTCGTGCAGAATCGCGACTGGGCAAAGGGGAGGTCTTTCGACACGGCTACGACGGTGGTATTGTCGAGCGAGGCTGCCAGTTGGTTGAACTTGCGCACCGAGGTGGCGCAGACGGCGGTGTCGAGGCTGGGGAAGATGTTCAGGACGATGCGTCGTCCCTTTAGCTCTTCGCTGCGCAGTTCGGTCAGGTCGCCGCGGGTGAGGGTGAACTGGGGAGCGATGCTCCCGACTTGAGGCAGTTTGCCGTAGGTATGTACGGGGGTGCCTTTGAATGCTGTTGTTTCCATTGTAGTGAATGTATAAATGATTTTTAATGTGGAGGTTGTTTCGACGGGTGGCGCATCTGTCGGATGGCCAGTTCCAGCTCCTCGGCCAGCGAGGGGGTGTAGCCTACCTTGACCCAGCGAATTCTCCCCTCGGGGTCGAGCAGAAAGAGGGTGGGGTAGCCGGTCACGCCGTAGGCGGTAGCGGTGTTTGCCGCGTGCTCCAGTACGATGGCTCCGGCCGGATTGGGGGTCGTCTCGGGTTGCCTCTCTTCATAGAGAAATACGGGGGTAAGCCCCTCTTGTAACGACAGAGATTCGGCTGTTTGTCGCACCGGGGTGCAAAACTCTCCTTTAGAGTCGAGGAATAAAAGCAAGGCCTCCTGCCCTTTCAGGTGGTCGGAGGTGAAACGGCGCCCGCCCCAGGGCAGGTCGAACTGGGGAGCCTGTTGTCCCACGCGGTCGCTGGCGGCATAGCTCCCTTCGCGAAAGAGGTGGAACACCTCGTTGTAGGCGTGTAGCAGATGCTCTTCGCCGAAGTGGTCGGGAGAGAAACGGGTGTCGGTACGGCTCGGGCCATACCTCACCACAACCGTTTGCGAACCCAGATGGCCGGGATTGTTCTCGGTCTCGCGGTAGAGAGGCAGTCCGGTAGTGGGGTCGAAGGTATAGAGTATGGTGCGGGCCACCTCGCCCCGCATCGAGTCGGTCACCAGTATGGCGTGGCAGCGTTCTCCCTGCACCGTCGTGTCGGGGAAGAAGAGCACCCGGCAGTCGGGTTTCGCCCGAAATTCGTTCAGTTGCCGGGCCATCTCGGCCGGGAAGAGTTCGGCAAACAACCCCGAGCGGTGCACCCCGAGATCGCGGCCCCGTGGAACAAAGGGCTCGGGGTTTTCGTCGTGGTGATACTCCCGCAGCCGGTTGCGGTCGAATCGAAAGCAGTGACCCGAGGCATACGCCGCAAAGTTGCGATAGTGGCAGGTGTCGTTCTCGGCCTTGTAATCAATGAGGTAACTGTACCCGCACAAGGTATCGGCCGGCTCCCTGCGGTAGTCGAGTCGGGCGCGGTATTCGATTTCAGAGTCGGTGATGGGCAGCGTCACCCGGTAGGTAAACGAGCTCTGGTAGTTCGACGTCGTGTCGAGCCGGGCGATTAGGTCGTCCATATCCGCCTGAGCCTGAGCAAGCGCGATGCCCGCCGACAGTGCAAGGAGGAGGACCCGAAGGCGATGGTGTGTCATAGTTGTGATGATGATTGGTCTGTCCCGGCTATAACAATCGCAACGGGTGGTTGGTTCGATGAGATTTGTTAATTCTCTGTGTGGGTTAAAAATTACGAATCATACCGAGAGCCATTTGGTTGTGGCCTCGAGCGAGAGACCCCGCTGACGGGCATACCGCTCGCGCTGGTCGGGGGCGATGTGGCCGATGTGGAAATAGCGGGCATCGGGGTGAGCCAGGTAGAGCCCGGCGGTCGAGGCGTTGGGATACATGGCCCCGTTTTCGGTGAGGGTAATCTCTATCTCTCCGAGGTCGAGCGCCCGGTCCCAGTCGAAGAAGAGCGAGTGGTCGGGCAGCGAGGGGTAGCCTGCGGCCGGGCGTATGCCGCGGTAGTTTCCGGCCAGGAGAGCCGGCAGACCGAGAGCGGGTTCGTCGGGAGCATATCCCCACAGTTCGCGTCGCACCTTCAGGTGCAACCACTCCGAAGCGGCTTCGGCCAGGCGGTCGGCCAGCGATTGCAACAGCAGGGCGTTGTAGTCGTCGCCGGTGAGGCGCAGCCGTTCGATGCGTCGCTGTATGTCGCCGCCGGCCGTGACGGCAAAGAGTCCGGCATAGTCGGGGGCTCCGGTCTGCTCGGGGCGTACAAAGTCGCTCAGGGCATAGTAGCAGGCATCGGCTTCGGGCTTGCGTACCTGTTGGCGCAGGCAGGGAATTTCGAGCACGTCGCCCTCGGGCAGATGCAGGCGTATGAGGTTGTCGCGGTTCGATGCTTCGGTCAGCAGATAGACCCCTCGGGGCGAATCGTTGTTTTCGCGTTCGAGGGTGTCGAGCAGTCGGTTGGCCTCCTTGTAGAGTTGCATCGCTTCGGTGGCTTTGGCCCGCTCGGCCGTGGGGAATGCGGCGAGCCAGGCGGCCCGGCAGTGGTCGCAGCCCCGCATGTCAGCTATGGCGGCATATTGTGCTCCTATCTTCCACACGGCAAAGAAGGCCCGCCAGTTGATGTAGGGGCGAATCTCGGTGATGGTGGGGGCAATCGTGTGGCGGCCCAACTCCCGGGGACGCGGCGCAACGTAGTGGGCCCAGTCGATGCGGGGAGCCCGCTGTTCGGCCTCGGCCAGGGGCAGGGTGTCGGCCGGTTTCTGCGAACGGCGCAGAGCCTCCTGCTCGGCTTGCAGCGAGACGATGAAGCTCTGGCGGGTCTGCGGGTTGAGCAGTTGTGCGGCGATGAGCGGATTTTGCGAGGCGTCGCCGGCGTGGACGACGGGTCCGCTATACCGGGGGGCTATCTTCACGGCGGTATGCAGTCGCGAGGTGGTGGCCCCACCGATGATGACCGGGGTGCGCAAGCCGGCCTTCTCCATCTCGGCCACCACGTGTCCCATCTCCTCGAGCGAGGGGGTGATGAGTCCGCTCAGCCCTACGAAGTCGGCCTTTTCGGCAATGGCTCGTTCGACAATGCGTTCGGCCGGGACCATTACGCCCAGGTCTATCACCTCGAAGTTGTTGCAGGCGAGGATGACGCCGACGATGTTTTTGCCGATGTCGTGCACGTCGCCCTTGACGGTGGCGATGATGAATTTGCCCCGTTTCGCCGTCTCGCCCGTGCGGGCATTCTCCTGTTCGATGAGGGGTTGCAGGATGGCCACGGCCTGCTTCATGGTGCGGGCACTCTTGACCACCTGGGGCAGGAACATCTTTCCCTCGCC
Source organism: Barnesiella sp. An22 (assembly GCF_963931395.1). Lineage (NCBI taxonomy): Bacteria > Pseudomonadati > Bacteroidota > Bacteroidia > Bacteroidales > Barnesiellaceae > Barnesiella > Barnesiella sp. An22. The sequence continues at coordinate 2,604,632 of NZ_OZ007014.1, read as the reverse complement.
GAAGAGCTGGCCCACGCGGTTCATCCCCTCCATGAGGGGCTGTTCGATGACGGCGATGGCCGACCCGTATTGGGCCACCGCTTCGGCCAGGTCGCTCTCGAGGTGGGTCGACAACCCTTTGACAAGCGCCTGTCGCAGCCGGTCGGCTACGGGTACACTTGTGCGTTCCTGCGGTTCGGTCCTATTCGGTTTGTCGGCCTCCTCCCGGTGCCGGGCGGCAAAGTCGATGAGCCGTTCGGTCGCATCGGGCCGACGGTTCAGCACCACATCCTCGATGAGCGTGAGGGTCTCGGCAGGCAGGTCGTCGTAGGTCACCGAGGTGGCCGGGTTGACGATGGCCATGTCGAGCCCTTGGGCAATGGCGTGGTAGAGGAAGACGGCGTGCATCGCCTCGCGTATGTAGTTGTTACCCCGGAAGGAGAAGGAGAGATTGCTCACCCCGCCGCTCACCTTGGCCTCGGGTAGGTGCTGGTGAATCCAGGCCGTAGCGCGGATGAAGTCGACGGCGTAGTTGTCGTGGCTCTCGATGCCGGTGGCTATGGCCAGCACATTGGGGTCGAAGATGATGTCGCAGGGAGCCATGCCTGCTACCTCGGTGAGCAGCCGGTAGGCTCGGGCACAAACCTCGATTTTGCGTTCATAGGTATCGGCCTGCCCCTGTTCGTCGAAGGCCATCACCACCACAGCCGCCCCCATCCGTTTGATTTCGCGGGCGTGTTGCAGAAAGAGCTCTTCACCCTCCTTGAGGCTGATGGAGTTGACAATCGCCTTGCCTTGCAGGCACTTGAGGGCTGCCGAGATGACCTCCCATTTCGACGAGTCGATCATGACGGGTACCCGGTAGATGTCGGGGTCGGAGACGATGAGGTTCAGGAAGTTGACCATCTCGTCGCGGGCGTCGAGCATGGCGTCGTCCATGTTGATGTCGATGACCTGTGCTCCCGCCTCGACCTGCTGGCGGGCGATGTCGAGCGCCTCGGCGTAGTTCTTTTCGTGAATGAGCCGCAGGAATTTGCGCGAGCCGGCTACGTTGCATCGCTCGCCGATGTTTACGAAGTTGGTCTCGCGCGAGACTACCAGGTCGTCGAGTCCGCTCAAGTGCAGCCTATGGTCGCGGGAAGCCGGACGACGGGGTGCGGCCCCGGCCACGAGTTCGCGATAGGCCGCAATGTGTTCGGGGGTGGTTCCGCAGCAACCGCCCACGATGTTGACCAGCCCCTCGTCGATAAACTCTTTGATTTGTACGGCCATCGACTGGGGTGTTTCGTCGTATTCGCCCAACTGGTTGGGCAGTCCCGCGTTGGGATAGGCGCTCACGTAGCAGGGGGCCATGGCCGCCAGGCGTTGCAGCCAGGGCTTCATGTCGCGGGCCCCGAACGAGCAGTTGAGTCCCACGGCCAGCAGGGAGGCGTGCGATACCGAGGTGAGGAACGCCTCGAGGGTTTGCCCCGAGAGGGTGCGGCCGCTTTCGGTAACGGTGACCGAGAGCACCACGGGCACCTCGCGACCCGCCGACTCCATGGCCTGGCGGGCGGCCCACAGGGTGGCTTTGGCATTGAGGGTGTCGAAGATGGTCTCGACGAGCAGCAGGTCTACGCCTCCCTCGACGAGCGCCTCCATCTGTTCGCGATAGGCTGCGGCAAGGGTGTCGAAATGGAGGCTGCGCAGGGCGGGATTCTCCACGTCGGGCGACATGGAGCAGCTCTTGTTCGTAGGTCCTACCGACCCCGCTACGAAGCGCGGTTTCTCGGCAGTCGAGTAGTCGTCGGCCGCTTGGCGGGCCAGACGGGCGGCGGCGAGGTTGATTTCGCGCACGGCCCCTTCGAGCCGATAGTCGGCCATCGATATGGCGTTGGCATTGAAGCTGTTGGTCTCGATAATGTCGGCCCCGGCCTCGAGGTAGGCCCGGTGTATTTCGTCGATGATGTGCGGGGCGGTGAGGCATAGCAGGTCGTTGTTGCCCTTCAGCTCCACATCGGTGTGGGCAAAGCGTTCGCCCCGGAACTCCCGTTCGCCGAGTCCGTAGCGTTGTATCATGGTTCCCATGGCTCCGTCGAGCACGAGAATGCGTTGGTCGAGTAGTTGTTGCAGTGTAGTCATATCATCTATAGGTATGGCGTGAATACAAAACGGGCAGGATGGAAATCCCGATGTACAAAGGTAACGCTAATTATCGTTCGGCCTCTCGAAATAATCTCTTCTTTGGGGTGGGTGCGGTGGTGAAATATTCTGTTTTTCGACCGATAAGGCAGAGGAAACAAACAAATTTTCTGCCCGATGTGGAGATAATGTGTAGCCGAGGGCCGGGGCGGGAGCTGATGCGACGCGGGTCGGACGCTATTTCTTGGGCGAAGGTTTCCCGTTCGAGACCTTGTCGGGGTTCTTGCTGATGAAGTCCTTCCAGCTGTTGTAGCTCTTGGGCACCTGAGGCCGGTTGGTCTGGTAGAAGTGGCAGAGGGCGGCCGCCAGACCGTCGGTAGCATCGAGCTGGGGCAGCATGTTCTCATCGGGGATGTGGAGGATGCGTTGCAGCATGGCGGCCACCTGCTCTTTCGAGGCACCGCCGTTGCCGGTAATCGACATCTTTATTTTCAGGGGGGCATATTCGGTGATGGGAATATCGCGCGAGAGGGCGGCCGCCATGGCTACCCCCTGGGCGCGGCCCAGTTTGAGCATCGACTGCACGTTCTTGCCGAAGAAGGGAGCCTCGATGGCCATCTCGTCGGGCAGATATTGCTCGATGAGGCCCAGCACCCGGTCGAAGATGCGCCGCAAACGCAGGTAGTGGCTCTCGAACTTGTTGAGCTGAATCACCCCCAGCGCCACCACCTCGGGCTTGTTCTTGACTACGCGCAAGATGCCGTAGCCCATCACGTTGGTGCCGGGGTCGATGCCTATGATTACTCGGTCGTTCTCGGGTGTCATTTACAAGTCGATTACTTCGAGCAAGGTGCTGAATCCCAAAACCTGATCGCCAAACCGTTTTTGCATCTCGGCAAGCAGCGCCTCGCCGCACTCCTCGTGCCAGCGTTCCAGCGATTCGGTATCGGGCGATTTGAACTGGAGCGAGAGGCTGGTGCCTTCGTCTTCGTTATCGGCAAAGATGCGGGTCAGTTGCGGCTCCCGCAGCAGGCCGTGCTCCACGACGGCGGGGATATACGACTCTTTCAGCCAGTCGATGAACTCGTCTTTGCGAGCATTGTCGGCGTGATAGGTGGTGTTGAAGATAATCATTTCGAACGGTTTTTGAACGGTTATATCAGTTACAAAGGTAAGAAGATTTTGCGAAAGTCGTATGGAGATGGATGTCTCATTTGTCATTGTGCTTTTCTATTTATATATTTGTAGAATCTGTTATTTGTCCAACCTATAAGTGCTTTAATCCTTATGAAATCGATTGACTCCAACTGGCTTTATGCCGTAGCCTCTTTTGCGGTAGTGGGTAGTTTGGCTTCGTGCCAGAACACCAAGAGGGAGGCGCTACGCCCCAATATCATCTATATTATGACCGACGACCATACGGCTCAAATGATGAGTTGCTATGATACCCGCTATATCGAGACTCCCAATCTCGACCGCATCGCTCGCGATGGCGTGCGGTTTACCAACAGCTTCGTGACCAACTCGCTGAGCGGTCCCAGCCGGGCTTGCATGATTACCGGCAAGTTCAGTCATAAAAACGGTTTTACCGACAACACTACCTGCTGGTTCGACAGCTCGCAGCAAACCATGCCCAAACTGTTGCGGCAGGCCGGTTACCAGACGGCTATCGTGGGCAAGTGGCACCTCGAGTCGTTGCCTACGGGTTTCGATTTCTGGGAGATTCTGCCGGGACAGGGCGACTATTACAACCCCGATTTCATTACACAGAACAACGATACGGTGCGCAAGCACGGCTATGTGACCAACATCATTACCGACGAGAGTCTCGACTGGCTGCAAAACAAGCGCGACAAGTCGAAACCCTTCTGCCTCTTTATCCACCACAAGGCGATTCATCGCAACTGGATGGCCGATACCTGCAACCTCACGCTGTACGAAGACCGTGAGTTCCCTTATCCCGAGACCTTCAACGATACGTATGAGGGCCGTCTGGCCGCTGCGGCTCAAGAGATGAGCATCGCCAAGGACATGGACCTGATTTACGACCTGAAGATGTTGCGCGCCGATAAGGATAGCCGACTGAAATCGCTGTATGAGTCTTTTTACGGACGTATGGATTCGGCCCAGAAGGCTGCCTGGGACAACTTCTATAATCCCATTATCGACAAGTTCTACAAGGACAACCTGCAGGGCGAGGAGCTGGTGCACTGGAAATACCAGCGCTACATGCGCGACTATGCCAAGACGGTGAAGTCGCTCGACGACAATGTGGGCCGGGTGCTCGATTACCTCGAGAAAGAGGGGCTGCTCGACAATACGCTCGTGGTCTATACCTCTGACCAGGGTTTCTACATGGGCGAGCACGGCTGGTTCGACAAGCGCTTCATGTATGAAGAGTCGATGCACACGCCGCTCATCATGCACCTGCCCAAGGGGCTCGACAAACGGGGCGACATTCCTCAGATGGTGCAGAATATCGACTATGCGCCCACCTTCCTCGAACTGGCCGGGGTTACCGTGCCCGACGACATGCAGGGCGAGTCGCTGGTTCCGCTGTTGCGGGGCGAGTCGCCGGCCGACTGGCGTACCTCGATGTACTACCACTTCTACGAGTTCCCTGCCGAGCACATGGTGAAGCGCCACTATGGCGTACGCACCGATCGCTACAAGCTCATCCACTTCTACAACGACATCGACGTGTGGGAGCTCTACGACTTGAAGAACGACCCTTGCGAGATGTACAACATCTACGGGCAGGAGGGTACCGAGGAGATTACCCGTGACCTGAAGAAGGAGCTGAAGCGGCTGCAAATACAATACGACGACCCGATCTTGAACGAGTTTCCCATTAACGAATAAACGAGGGGAGAGCCATGAAAATAAAACTATGGATTGCTTGCGCTCTGGGGTTGAGCCTGCCGGTATGGGCGGGCGAGTCGGTCGGGGCCGAGGCGTTGCCGGTGATACCGGCGCCGATGACATGCAGCGTAGACAGCGGCTATTTCTACTTTACCCCCTCGACAACAATCGGGGTGGAGTGTGAGTCGCAGTTGCAGATGGTCTCGACTTTTGTCGACCGCTTGGGCCGCACGGCCGGTTTTCTGCCGGCCATCGAGGTAGGAGCTCCCGAGCCCGATGTGCGGCTGACGACGGTGCCCTCGATGCCCCCCGAGGCTTATCGGCTCGAGGTGTCTGCCGGGCGGATGACGATAAAGGCGTCGGGCGATGCCGGTTTCTTCTATGCCTTGCAGACGTTGCGTCAGTTGCTCCCGCCCGCCATCGAGGGGGTGGAGCCTGTGGCGCGTAACCTTTGCCGGGTGCCGGCGATGACGATCGACGACGCTCCGCGGTTCGGATACCGGGGGCTGATGATTGACGTGTCGCGCTACTTTATGCCCAAAAAAGATTTGTTGCAGATTATCGAGGCGGCCTCGATACTGAAAATCAACAAGCTGCACTTGCATCTGGTCGACGACAACGGCTGGCGCATCGAGATTAAGAAGTACCCCCGCCTCACGCAGGTGGGAGCCTGGCGCGTGAAGCGCGACGAGCTCTTTCCCAACCGCCGCAACCAGGAGCGGGGCGAGGAGGCTACCGAGGGCGGATACTATACGCAGGACGATATTCGGGAGATTGTGCGCTATGCGGCCGAACGTCAGATCGAGGTAATCCCCGAGATTGAGATGCCGGCCCACACCAATTCGTCGCTGGCTGCCTATCCGCAGTTGGCCTGCCCCGTGGAGGACCGCTTTATCGGGGTGTTGCCGGGCATCGGCGGGAAGAACTCCGAGATTGTCTATTGTGCCGGCAACGACAGCGTGTTTTCGTTTCTCGAGGATGTCATCGACGAGATTGTCGAACTCTTCCCCTCGAAATACATACACCTGGGTGGCGACGAGGCTTCGAAGGTAAACTGGGCACGATGCCCGTTGTGCCAGGCCCGCATGAAGGCCGAGCACATCGACCATATCGAGGAGCTGCAAAGTTACTTTATGACCCGCATGTGCGACTATGTGCGCAGCAAGGGCAAGGAGGTGATGGGCTGGGACGAGCTCACCAACAGTACCCTGCCCGAGGGGGCCATCATCTACGGTTGGCAAGGTTTGGGCAAGGCGGCTCTCAAGGCGGCCGAACAGGGGCATCGGTTTGTGATGACTCCGGCCCGGGTGCTTTACCTCATTCGTTATCAGGGACCCCAGTGGTTCGAGCCGTTTACCTATTTCGGCAACAATACCCTGAAGGATGTCTACCAGTATGAGCCGGTGCAGCAGGATTGGAAACCGGCCTACGAATCGCTGCTGATGGGGGTACAGGCTTCGATGTGGACCGAGTTCTGCAACTCGCCGGCCGATGTGGAGTATCTGCTTTTTCCCCGGTTGCTGGCCTTGGCCGATGTGGCCTGGACTCAAAAGGGCACGAAGGATTGGCCCGGATTCCTCGCCCGGCTCGACCGGGTGTTGCCTCACCTCGAGGCATTGGGCGTGACTTGCGCCCGCTCGATGTACAACATCGACCACCGGGTTACCCCCGAGAAGAAGAGACTGCGGGTAGACCTCTCGTGCATCCGCCCCGATGTGGAGATACGCTACACCTGCGACGGCACGGAGCCGGTGGCCACGTCGCCGCTATACGAAAAACCGTTTACGGTCGATGCCTCCACCTGTGTTCGGGCGGCTACCTTTGCACAAGGTGTGCAGATGGGGAAGACCCTCACCCTGGATATGCAGTGGAATCTGGCTACGGGCAAACGGGAGATAGCCAACAACGGGAGTGCCGGTGTACTCACTAACGGTGTGCGGGGCAGTTTGCGCCATACCGATTCGGAGTGGGTGGGCTGGTACGACCAGGATGCCACGTTTGTGATTGACCTGGGAAAGAAGACCCCGGTGAGCGAGGTGACTCTCGGCTGCATCACCAACTCGGGCATGGCGGTTCACAAGCCTGCCGTAATCAGGCTGTCGGTTTCGAACGACAAGAAGAACTACCGCCCGGTGGGCGAGATTCGCTATTCTCGGGAGGAGATTTTCGAGAACCGCATGGCTATCGAGGATGCCCGTTTCGACAACCTCGGGGTGAAAGCCCGTTATCTGAAGTTCGAGGTGGTGAATCCGGGTCTCTGTCCGGCCGGCGATGTGCGCGAAGGGCAGAAGGTCTGGATGTACTTCGACGAGGTGATGGTGCAATAGTCGCCCGACAGCCCAGGGGATAGCCCTGATACGGCTTCCCGAAGAACAATTTTTTTTGACTTTTACCGCACCCTGCTCTATGCGGGGCAAGGGTGCCATCCATACGATACACAAAACAGAGAAAGAGATGAAATCGATACCTTTGATATTACCTTTGATGGCTCTGCCGCTTCCTTTCGCGAGCCATGCCGCCGAGCGGGAGTCGCAAACGCCCAACGTCATATTCATTTATGCCGATGACATCGGCTATGGCGACTTGAGTTGCAACGGCGCCAAGACCATCAGCACGCCCCACGTCGAACAACTGGCCGCCGAGGGGGTGCGCTTTACCAATGCCCACAGTGCGGCGGCCACCAGTACGCCGGCCCGCTATGCCATGCTCACCGGCGAGTATGCCTGGCGTCGGCAGGGCACGGGCATTGCCGATGGCGATGCCGGTATGATCATACGCCCCGACCGTTACACCCTGGCCGACATGTTTCACGAGGCTGGTTACACGACCGGTGCCATAGGCAAGTGGCATCTGGGGTTGGGCGACAAGAAGGGGACGCAAGACTGGAACGGGCTCATTTCGCCCAACCTGTCGGACATCGGGTTCGACTACTCCTACATCATGGCGGCCACGGGCGACCGCGTGCCCTGCGTGTTTGTGGAGAACGGGCGGGTAGCGAATCTCGACCCCGACGACCCCATCTACGTCAGCTATCAGAAAAATTTTCCCGGCGAACCTACGGGCAAGAACAACCCCGAGTTGCTCACCATGCTCCCTTCGCACGGTCACAACCAGAGTATTGTGAACGGCATTTCGCGCATCGGGTTTATGAAGGGGGGCAAGTCGGCTCTGTGGAAAGACGACCGGATTGCCGATGAGTTGACGGCCAAGGCCATCGACTTCATCGAGCAGCACAAGAACGAGCCCTTCTTCCTCTACTTTGCCACGCAGGATGCTCATGTGCCCCGGGTGCCTGGCCCCCGTTTTGCCGGCAAGTCGGGTATGGGACCGCGAGGCGACGTGCTGCTGCAGTTCGACTGGAGCGTGGGCGAGGTGATGGCTGCGCTGAAGCGGCTGGGGCTCGACGAGAATACGATTGTGATTCTCTCGAGCGACAACGGGCCGGTGGTAGACGACGGTTATCGCGACCAGGCTGTCGAGCTGCTGGGCAACCACAAGCCGGGCGGACCCTTCCGCGGAGGCAAATACAGCTTGTACGAGGCCGGTACCCGCGTGCCGTGCATTCTTCGCTGGACCGGTCATGTGCAACCGGCAGTCTCCGACGCGCTGGTTTGTCAGCTCGACTGGATGGCTTCGCTGGCCTCGCTGCTGGGGGTGTCGATGCCTGCCGGAGCTGCTCCCGACAGCGAGAACTGGCTCGATGCCTGGCTGGGCAAAGACCGTCAAGGGCGCAGCTCGCTGGTCGAGCAGAATGCCCAGAACAACCTCTCGATTATTACCGCCGACTGGAAATACCTCGAACCGGGCGAGGGTAGCCCCTACAACAGCAACGTGGGTATCGAGACCGGTAACAGCCCCGACCCTCAGCTTTACGACATGCGCAGCGATAAGGGCGAGACGAAAAACGTGGCTGCCCAATATCCGGCCGTTGTCGAGGAACTGGCCCGCAAGCTGGCCGAAATCAAGGACGGTCGGGTAGGGCTCCCGCTGGAGTGAGGATGTGTGAAGGTAACTTTTTTTGAAATCTATACTTTTTTGAAACGATGAAGAGAACAATATGGACGGGCCTCTGCCTCGCTTGCCTGACGGCAGCGACCATGCAGGCCCAACAGAACCAGCCCGAGTGGCAAAGCCAATATGCCACGGGACTGAACAAACTGACCCCGCATGCCTATGTGTGGCCTTATGCGGCGGGCGATGTCGAGGCTATTCGCGAGCAGGCCTGTGAGTCGTCGCCCTACTACATGAGTCTGAACGGAGCCTGGCGGTTCAACTGGGTGCGCAACCCCGACACGCGGCCGGTCGACTTCTACCGCCCCGACTACTACGTGGGCAACTGGAACGAGATAGAGGTGCCCGGCAACTGGGAGCGTCAGGGATACGGTACGGCCATCTATGTGAACGAGTCGTACGAGTTCGACGACCCCATGTTCAATTTCAAGAAAAATCCGCCCCTGGTGCCTTACGCCGAAAACGAGGTGGGCTCGTATCGCCGCACCTTCACCGTGCCCGACTCGTGGGCCGGGCGTCGCATCGTGCTCTGTTTCGAGGGGGCCGCGTCGTTCTACTACGTGTGGCTCAACGGCGAGCTGCTGGGCTACAACCAGGACTCCAAGACCCCGGCCGAGTGGGATGTGACCGACCGCGTGAAACCGGGCGAAAACGTGCTGGCCGTCGAGGTCTATCGCTGGAGTGCGGGTTCGTATCTCGAGTGTCAGGATATGTGGCGGTTGAGCGGCATCGAGCGCGATGTCTATCTGTACAGCACGCCGCAGCAGTATATTGCCGACTACAAGGTGGTGTCGCCGCTCGACCGGCAGGACTACCGGGATGGCGAGTTGTCGCTGGCCGTGCATGTGGGCGGAGTCGGCGGGATTGAAAAGCCTACCGTGGCCTACGAGTTGTACGATGCCGACAACCGGCTGGTGGTGCGCGATACCCGCGAGGTGTCGGCCGACAGTATCGTGAGCTTCGAGCAGGTGATACCCGATGCTCACCCCTGGAGCGCCGAGCAGCCCTATCTCTATACGTTGGTTGTGAATCTGAAGGACGAGGCCGGACGGGTGGTCGAGACGACCGGTTGCCCGGTGGGCTTCAAGACCTCGGAAATCAAGGAGGGCCGCTTCTGCATCAACGGGGTGCCCGTCCTAGTCAAGGGGGTGAACCGCCACGAGTTCTCCGACCGCGGCCGCACCGTGAGCAAGGAGCTGATGCTGAAAGATATACAGCTGATGAAGCAGAACAACATCAATACGGTGCGTTGCGCCCACTATCCCAACAATCCCTATTGGTACTACCTGTGCGACCGCTATGGACTCTATGTCATCGACGAGGCCAACATCGAGTCGCACGGCATGGGTTACGGCCCGGCTACGCTGGCCAAGGATACCACCTGGCTCAAGGCTCACATGGACCGCACGCGGCGCATGTACGAGCGGAGCAAAAACCACCCTTCGATCTCCATCTGGTCGCTGGGCAACGAGGCCGGCAACGGTGTCAACTTCGAGCACACCTACCGCTGGCTCAAGTCGGTCGAGACCAACCGCCCCGTGCAGTACGAGCGCGCCGAGCAGAATTTCAATACCGACATCTATTGCCGCATGTACCGCAGCATCGACGAGATAAAGGCCTATCTGGCCCAGCCCGACATCTACCGCCCCTTCATCCTGTGTGAGTATGCCCACGCCATGGGCAACAGCGAGGGCGGTCTGCAGGACTACTGGAAGGTGTTCGAGTCGGAGCCGATGGCTCAGGGCGGTTGCATCTGGGACTGGGTAGACCAGTCGTTCCGCGAGGTCGATGCCAACGGCCGCTGGTACTGGAGCTACGGTGGCGACTACGGCCCCGAGGGGATACCCTCGTTCGGCAGCTTCTGCTGCAACGGTCTGGTCAACGCAGCCCGCGAACCGCATCCCCATCTCCATGCCGTCAAGCATGTGTACCAATACATCAAGTCGACCCTCACCGATGCCGACAACCTCACCGTCACGGTGAAAAACTGGCACGACTTTACCGACCTCGACGCCTATACCCTGCACTGGAACGTGACGGCCGACAACGGTACCGTCGTGGCCCGGGGCGAGCAGGTGGTTGCCTGCGCTCCGCACCAGACGGTCGATGTCGCCTTGGGTCGTGTGGCACTGCCCCGCGACGCCCGAGAGGCCTACCTCAACCTCAGTTGGACCCCCAACCACGCTACGGCTTTTGTCCAGACGACCGACGAGGTGGCCTACGACCAGTTCGTGCTCGAGGCCAATCCGCGCTACGAGGCAAAAATCGATCTGCCTTCGGGCCGGTCGCTGAAACGCGACGGCTACACCTGGAGCAACGACCGGGTATCGGCTTCCGTATCGCCCGAGACCGGCGCCCTGACCTCCTATCGCTACAACGGCGCCGAGATGATAGCCTCGCCCCTGGTGCTCTCGCTCTACCGCCCCTTGACCGAGAACGACAAGAAGGACAAGACCAGCGGCCAGTTGTGGGCGAAGGCCGGCCTCTCGTCGGTATCGCAGCGGGTCACCTCGATCGAGCCGGGCAAGAACGGATGCGAGGTGGCCATTGCGCTCACCAATGCGCAGGGCCAATCGATAGGAGAGGGCACACTCACCTACGCCTTCGACCGTAAGGGCGTGTTGACGGTACACACCACATTCACCCCCGACACCACGGTGGTGAAGTCGTTGCCCCGCGTGGGCCTCACCTTCGGGATGCCGGCCGGGAACTGCCGTCGGGTAACCTATCTGGGTAGGGGCGATATGGAGACCTACGTCGACCGCCTCGCCGGCAAGATAGCCGTTTACGAGACCAGCCCCGACGCAATGTTCCACTGCTATGTGGTGCCCCAGGCTACCGGCAATCGCACCGATACCCGTTGGGTAACCTTCGGCAGCGAGGCCGGTAACGGCTGGAAAGTCACGGCCGATGCACCCTTCCAGTTCAGCGCCACGCCCTACACTGATGCCTGCATCGATGCCGCCACCCACGTAAACGAGTTGCATGCCGACGGTACGGTCACCGTTCACCTCGATGCCGCCCAAACCGGGGTAGGTACCGCCACCTGTGGCCCCGGCATATTGCCCGCCTACCGGTTGCCGCTCGACACCTATCGGTTCGATTTCACCTTTGTCCCGGTGACAAAATAGCATAAAAGCAAGAATAAGAGAGAAACGTAAAAGATTTCATCTCCTTGCGAGCGGGGCGGATGTTCACTACATTCGCTCCGCTTTTTTCTATGGTCTATTTTTTTTTTTTTCGGGATATAACTCTTTGAAGATGAGGCTCTCGATTTTAAATGCAGAAAAAAGTTGAAAATATCTTTGCACGGTTCGAAAAAAGCGCTTATCTTTGCAGCGCAAATCAGCTCAAGGGGTATTAGCTCATCTGGCTAGAGCGCGACACTGGCAGTGTCGAGGTGAGCGGTTCGAGTCCGCTATACTCCACTTCATTATCTATCTTTCAAAACATATCATTGGGTGAGTTTCTCGTATCGAGGAACTTTTTTTATTGGCATAAAAAGGTAAGATAATGAAAATCAACAGTGTAAAACATTTGAGGTTATGGGCCGTGGCCACATTGTGGCTGCTGGCCGTGTCGGCTTGGGCGCAAGAGCGGGCCGAACAGATACGGGAGCGGTTGTTGGACCGCGAACTGTCGTCGGTAATCGTGGTTGCTCATCGGGCCGACTGGCGCAACTTCCCCGAGAACTCCCTGGCGGCGATACAGAGCGCCATCGATATGGGGGTCGACATGGTCGAACTCGATTTGCAGCGCACCCGCGACGGCAAGTTGATTTTGATGCACGACGACACGCTCGACCGCACCACAACCGGCAGAGGCAAGGTAGGGGAGTGGACGCTCGACTCGATACGCACCCTGTACCTGAAAAACGGGTGCGGCATCAGGACCCGTCACCGGGTACCCACCCTCGAGGAGGCCTTGCGGCTGGCCCGGGGAAAAGTCATGATCAACCTCGACAAGGCCGACCGCTACTTCGACCAGGTGTACGAGCTGCTCGAAAAGACAGGAACCACCCGCCAGATTGTGATGAAGGGGAGTCGTCCCGCCGCCGAAGTCAGAGCCCTCTACGGCAAATACCTCGACCGGGTCATCTATATGCCGGTGGTCAACCTCGACAAACCGGGAGCCCGGGAGCAGGTAGAAGCGTTTGTCCGCGCCATGCAGCCGGCCGCATTCGAACTGCTGTATGCCCGTGACGACAATCCGCTGCCCCGTCAGCTGGCCCGTTCGCTCCGAGGCAAGTCGCTCATCTGGTACAACCTCTTGTGGGACACCCTCGCTGGCGGACACGACGATGACCGTGCGCTTTCGGCACCCGACCGGGAGTATGGCTGCCTTGTCGACTCGCTGGGCTGCCGCATCTTGCAGACCGACCGCCCCGCCTTCCTGCTCGACTACCTGCGCCGCCGGGGCCTGCACGAGTGAGGGCCGTGGCATCGCATTTTGCCCGCGGCATATGCCGCGGGGGAGCAAAGCCGTTTCATCTGGGACGAGGCGTCTAATTTCTCCCGTAAATGGTATTTTTTTTGTAAAAGTTGTTACCTTTACTCCAAATATCCCATTTGTGAGTATCTATGGCAGCAATGAATACAGCCGATATAGGCTTTGAGAAGGAGATTTGGAAGGCAGCCGACAAGATGCGCGGCAATATCGACGCGTCGGAGTACAAGTCGGTAGTTCTGGGCCTTATCTTCCTGAAATACATATCCGACAAGTTCGAAACCAAATACCGGCAGCTCGTCGACGAGGGCGAGGGATTCGAGGAGGACAAAGACGAGTATACGGCCGAGAACATCTTCTACGTTCCCGCCGAGGCCCGCTGGGCGACCATTGCCGCCCAGGCGCACACCCCAGCGATAGGCACTGTCATCGACAACGCCATGCGGGCCATCGAGCGTGAGAACCGGCGCCTCAAAGACATCTTGCCCAAGAACTTCGCCCGTCCCTAAAAAGGGGGGATTCATAAAATCAGATATACATTGAGGTTAATCGGAGCAAATCTTCTCAATTCTTCCTTTTCGTCTCTATACTTGTTCTGTCAAAAGGACCAAAAAGGGCTATTGGTGGAGCCAAGCCGTTCATTATATTTGCTAACAAAAATTAAAAAAACAGTTACTATGAAAACAAAAAATTGGATAGCAATCGGTGTAATGGCCTTGTTGGCAGTCTCATGCAAACCTCTTGATCCTGCCGAAGAGGCTGCACGTGTCAATCGTGAAACCGATAGTTTACTCTCGGTTTATGATTCGATAGCCACGCCGTTCGTAAGGTATCAGGCTCTTATGGACATCAAGAACAAGGCTGACTCCATAATCGCGACAGCCGGGAAAAATTTCAAAAAAGAGAAATACGAAATCTTCAGCAACGCGGTTGTCTATATTGAAGATAATCCTCGTTACGAGTCAGCCTGGACATCGATGATCAACGATAATGGTGCAGAACTCGATAAGATTCCATCCAATACCTGGCTTATCAATGCCGATTCGTCTACGGTCAATACCATATTCAAGTTCAACCGGAATAGAGAACAGATTATCCCATACAATATTAAAGGTTCGAACTTTATAGAATCGAGTCAAAAGGATGGACTGATTTATGGAGAAGGTCTTATTGACAATCCTCTGTTTTTTCACTGTGACGATTCGACGAAAGTCTACGAAATATCCATAGCACCCAATCGTACTGCCCGATTCAGGAAGGCCGGGATGAAAGACCTTGCGCAAGGATATTACACTGCCGTATATGACTATAGAATTAGTTATGAGGAATATAACTATCTGGAAATAGAAAATGGAACAATAAAATATGGAGGTGGGGAATATCCACTTGTGATGGGCACAGAGAACTTTCTGGGAATGAACGTGAAAAAAATGAAGGTTGGAGATCTTATAATCATGTTCCTTCTTGAAAGATATTGCCGGGATGGATGTTACGACTGTTGGGGACCAGTTGACGATTTCAAATTCCGTTACAAGTACTCTCGCAGAATTCTCGACAAGGCAGAAAACATATCATATATCTTTGGAGAACCAGAAGAGGTATGGCGGCCCAAAAAGACCGAATCGGCTTCTTTGGATATTCCGGCAGATGGTGATTGGGATGCCGTACTCGATCTCTACGAAGAGTGTGTCGACGAATATGTGGCTGCGGTCAAAAAGGCGGCCTCGGGAGATTTGTCAGCAGCTGTGTCGTATGCAAAGATAGCCCAAAAGGCGACTGAACTCTCTGAGAAACTGTCTGGGGTAAATGACGAACTGACTCCGAAACAACAGAAAAGATATGTTAGCATACTCAACAAGATGACCGAGATGGCTAATAGGGAATAGCTTTAATTCCATAAATTTCAGAAGAGATTACTCTCACATTTCTTGGGGCTGTGTCGTAACGCACGACGCAGCCCCTTTTTTGCAGGGTATCCTTCACCCTGATTTTTCGGCTTGCAGACAATACAGCCGGGATTCTTGTATGGATTTTGGAGTATGTCGGGCATCATGTTTCTCGTTTTGCATGAGGTGCAACCGAAAAAAAGTGATAACTTTACGGCTGAATTTTTGAGGGAAACGTAAAAAGCGTTCGGAAATTATCTCGTTTTCAGAATCTGGTAAATTCTTAACACACAGAGATAATGACAACTGGACGCTCACGCTTGTTATACAACGGGCGTGAGCTTGTCGTTTGTCTTGTGTGTGGGTTTACCAGAGCCTTGAAAACGGATGGATGATGCAGCTTACGCCCTTTTTGTATAACCGCTGCCGGAGCGTCGGCGGCATAACGATAGGGATGAGGTATGACGAGTATCGTAGCGTGTAAATTGTTTTCGGCTTTGGGGTGCTGGTTGTGGAGTGTGGTGCTGCCTTGGTCTGCCGGATGGGAGGCAAGCCGTAGTCTCGAGATTACATCGTGGCAGATTACCGTCGAAGGTCGGTGCTGGAGTTTTCGGCTTGCCGACGACGGAGACCGGTCGTGCACCTTTTGTCTGGAGGTCGAGGGGGCGGGTTGGACCGTAACGGTTCAGCATTGAATCTGGCGGAGTGTATTTGTAGCTGGTTAAAAATAGCTGAAACAGGGGGAGGAGGTTTTTATTCTTCTCTCACTTTTTGCTATCTTTAAATAAGATAGGAGTCGGTTCGGGATAATTAACCTTGAAAACTGTGTTTTCGGTTTGCCTCTCCGCTCACCTTTTACTATCTTTACGCCTCGAAAATTAAAAAAAGAAACGAGATATGAAGAAAATCAGAGCTGCCATAGTAGGATATGGCAATATAGGCCACTTTGTATTGGAGGCCTTGCAGGTGGCACCCGACTTTGAGATTGCGGGTGTGGTACGTCGTAGGGTAACCGATATTCCCCGGGAGTTGGCGGACTATCGGGTGGTGACGTCGCTCGACGAATTGGAGGGGGTGGATGTGGCTATCCTCTGCACGCCTACCCGCGAGGTGGAGCATTATGCCCTGAAGGCTCTCGAGAAGGGTATCCGCACGGTCGACAGTTTCGATATTCACACCCAGATAGGCGACTTGCGCAAGACGCTCGATGCCCAGGCCAAGGCGCACAACTCGGTGGCCATCATTTCGGCCGGCTGGGACCCGGGTACCGACTCGGTGGTGCGTGCCCTCATGGAGGCTTGTGCGCCCAAGGGGGTTACCTATACCAACTTCGGCCCCGGCATGAGCATGGGTCACACGGTGGCCGTGAAGGCGATTGCCGGCGTGAAGGCTGCCCTGTCGATGACTATCCCCCTGGGTACGGGCATCCATCGCCGCATGGTCTACATCGAACTCGAGGAGGGTTACCAGTTTGACGAGGTGGCCCAGGCTATCAGGACCGACGACTACTTTGCTCACGACGAGACGCACGTGATGCAGGTCGAGAGTGTCGATGCCCTCAAGGATATGGGCCACGGTGTGAACATGGTGCGCAAGGGTGTTTCGGGCAAGACGCAGAACCAGCGTTTCGAGTTCGACATGAGCATCAATAACCCGGCCCTGACGGCGCAGATTCTGGTGGGTACGGCCCGTGCTGCCATGTTGCAGCGCCCTGGTTGCTACACGCTTATCGAGATACCGATGATCGATTTGCTCTATGGCGACCGCGACGAGCTGGTGCGCCGGTTGGTATGATGTGACGAAAGAATCGGGGCGGAAGATTCCCGTTTTCGCCGACAAATATGTATCTTTGTCCCTGTCTGTGTGTTTGCACGGGCAGGGCATTGTTTTTTACGAAGGTTATGATTACTGATTTTATCACTTGGACTGCCAACCCGGCACTGTTCGACGGGGTTATTCAGCTTCGTTGGTACGGGCTCTTTTTCGCGATTGGTTTCATCGTAGGGTATAGCCTGATGGACCGCATGTATCGCCACGAGCAGTTGAATGTGAAGTGGCTCGATTCGCTCTTTATCTATGTGGTGGTGGCTATGGTCATCGGGGCGCGGTTGGGGCATTGCCTGTTTTATGAATGGGACCTCTATTCGCAGCACCCGATCGAGATTCTGAAAATCTGGAAAGGCGGCTTGGCCAGTCATGGCGGTGCAATCGGTATTCTCATAGCCATCTGGATTTACTCGCGCCGGGTGACGCATCGCAGCATGCTCTTTACGCTCGACCGTCTGGTGGTGCCGGTGGCTCTGGTGGCGGCCTTTATCCGCACGGGCAACCTGATGAATCACGAGATTTACGGGCACGAGACTTCGCTGCCGTGGGGCTTCCGCTTCATCGAGAATCTGCCGGAGTGGATGGCCGGTGCGCCTCCCGTATTTTCGGCTCCGTCGCATCCGACACAGATTTACGAGGCCCTGTGCTATCTGCTGCTCTTCGGGCTGTTGCTCTACATGTATTGGCGTCGCAATGCCGAGGAGCGCGAGGGGCTCATCTTCGGTACCTTCCTCATCGGTACCTTCCTGTCGCGATTCCTGATCGAGTTTATCAAGAACGACCAGGTGGCCTTCGAGGCTTCGATGTCGTTGAACATGGGGCAGTGGCTCAGCATCCCGTTTGTCATTGGCGGGGTGTGGCTGGTGGTGCGGGCCATGCAGCGTCCGCGACTCCCTATCAAGTATGCACCGGCCAAGGCCAAAGGCAAGGGCAAGCGATAGAGGCGGCGGTATGCCGGGTGAGTGTATGGCCCGGTTCAGAACCGACGTTGAATGAATTTTTTTTGAAGAGAGAGGCGTCATTTATATGATCGACGAAGAGTTGTTCCCGGTAATCGGGGGCAGCTCTTTGTCTGTTTTTTGGGGGGGGAAAGTCTGTTTTTAGAGGAAAAGGTTTGGAGGTTGTCGTGCGGGCGGTTTATGACCCGAGGTCCATGCGGAGGATATGGAGACGAAACACCGAGGCCCTGCCTCCTGCTCGTAGCAGAGTGGGGCAGGGCCTCGGTGTATGGTGTGGGCCCGATGGCCGGGCGAGGTGTCAATAGTCG
The DNA here is from genome assembly GCF_963931395.1 of Barnesiella sp. An22. Lineage (NCBI taxonomy): Bacteria > Pseudomonadati > Bacteroidota > Bacteroidia > Bacteroidales > Barnesiellaceae > Barnesiella > Barnesiella sp. An22. The sequence continues at coordinate 2,586,233 of NZ_OZ007014.1, read as the reverse complement.
TATTCGAGCGAGAAGTCGTCGATGAAGAGCACGCTGCCGTCGCCACCCGTGAAGTAGTCGCCGTATTTGCTGGCCGAAGCTACCACAATGATGTAGGAGGGGATGCGTGAGGTATCGCGGTACTCGAGTTCGAGGGTGAAGGGGGTATATTCCGGAACCGACTCTCCCGATGAAATCTCGGCATAGGCAATCACGTGCGGGTCGTTCTTGTCGAACACCTTGCGGTCGCTGGGTTTGGTGCGAATCTCTACCGGGTCGCTCCAGTCGCCCAGGGCGATGTATATCTGGCAGGTGTCGGGTTGTCCCATGAGGGCGGTCAGGTCGCTGTTGGTCTTGTTGATGGGCACCGTGGTGTACTTGAAGTATCCCTTCAGACGAGTGGGCCGCTGGGTGAAGGGTTTGCCGAAGTTGAGCACACCGTTGGAGCCGTCGGTACGCAGGTAGTTGCCCACGTACATGTTGCCGGCTGCCAGTTTGCCCAGCGAGCCGATACCCACGAATTTGGTGGCCAGTTTGGCCGCTTGCCCGGTACCCGACCAGGTGTCGTCGGTGGGCTGGGTGTTGCTGTCGCCGAGTGTTGTTGCCCCCTTGTTGCCGGTATCCCAGAAGTTCTCGCTACCCTCGGGCCAGGGGTTCCATACCTTGCCGTCCAGGTTCCAGTAGTCGAAACTGCCGTTGGGCAGTTCGGCTGCCGAGCCGGTGGTGAAGGTCACCTCGTTGCCCGTGAGGTCGCCCGATACGGCGCGGCACACATAGGTGGTGTTGGCCTTGAGGTGAATCATGCGGGCCGTGAACGAGCCTTTGTCGTGGGTGATATAGGAGTCGGGTACCTGTTCCCAGGTTTCGGCGGTAGCCTCTTTGATTTCGAATCCGTTCTGAGCCCCCTCCTTGCCGCTGCCATGCAGCCAGGCCACATTGGTCCAGGCATCGACCCCGTCGGTCGACACTTCGCTTTCAGTGGGTACGACGTAGAGAGTCCACTCTTCCATGATGTCGTGGTAGGTGATGATTACCTTTTGGTATCCCAGCGAGAAGTCGGAGATATTCTCGATTTGGGGCGAGTAGGTGGTAATCCCCTCGGGACCCAGCACCAGTTCGGTGATGTGGATTTTCGAGAGGTCGGCATCCTTGTTTACATAGGCGACAGCCCGGTGATTGTAGGCGTCGAATACCGGGGCACCGATTTGCCCCTCGACGCTGAAGGCGCGCGCGATGTTTTGGGCCGCCTGTATGGTCCAGGTGTAGTCCTGGTAAATGGAGAGGGTAATCGAATAGTCGTGAGTGAGGTCGATGGTCGAGTCGGCCGGTAGAGTAGAGGTGGCTCCTTCGGTTACGGAGAGCGACTCAATGCGTACCCGCCGCATGTCTACGGTGTCGGCCAGTTCTATCCGCACGGTCTGGGTGGCGTTGTCGATGGTAGCCGCACCCACCTGACCTTGGGCGGAAATGGCAAGAATCTGAGCCTTGATGCGGGGGTAGGGGATGTCGTTCTGGATGCACGATGCCAATAGCAACGCGCAGAACAACGGGATTATGTAGCTTATCTTTTTTCGCATGACTTTCATTCTATATGTGCAGGCACATGCCTATGTTGATGTTGAAGAGGTTGAGCTTGAAGTCGGCCCCGCTCGAGCGTCGGCTACCCGTCTCTACGTTGTTGGTGGTCTGTTTGATGGTGCCGTAGCGCAGACCGGCTACCCCGAAGGAGACGCTGGTGCTGATGTTGTTCATGATGAACACGCAGAAGCCCGGGTTCAACCCCAGTTTGATTTCCGAAGTGGTCGTTTTGGTGTTGCGCAGGTTTTCGTCGGTACCTCGCACGAAACGGTTGGAGCCGCTCGAGAAGGCCAGCTCGGTTTCGTTGAAGAAGCCGAACCGCTTGTTGCGGTCGATACCGATGTAGGCCCGGTGGAATATCGAGGCCGAGAAGGTCTCGCCCAGATAGCGCATGTCGCTCAGGTTGAACTGCATATCCTCGTCGATGTCGATGCTGAGGTTGTCGAGGTTGGCGCTCAGGTGACTGTATCCCAGTTTGATACCGATACACTCGTTGTCTTTGATGAAGTATCCGATAAAGGGGTTGAGCGTGGTGATGTTGCCCTTGAAGTTGAAATCCTTGACAAAAATCAGCAGGTTGTTGTCTTTGCTGTCAAACTCGCCGTGCGAGAGGGTGAGACCCATAATCCACTGCTTCTTGGGTATGAAGAGGTAGTTTTTCAGTCCGCGTTTGTACTTTTTGCGATTGAACCCGCGTTTTTCCACGATGGTATCGGGTTCGGTCGGCGTCGTTGCGGCGACAAGCGAGGCGGCAGGTACCTCTTGTTGCACGGGGTAGGCTACGGCCGTCGAGTCGAGCTCTTGAGCGTGGAGCAGCGATTGACCGGGGAGCATGAAGCCTATGGCGATGAGTATGTATTTCCAGTTTTTCATAAATAAAAAGCGATACCTAATCCCAGAGAGAAGATGTTTACTTTGAAGTTGGCCAGGTTTTGCGACCGTTTACCGGTGTAGACCTGGTCGGTCGTTTGGGTCACGTGGCTGTAATTGAAACCCAGCACACCCACATTCACCTCGATGGCGGTGTAGTCGTTGATAAAGGCCATGAGCCCCGGTGCGATGCCAATCTTGAAGTTGAACGACCGCTCGTAGGTGCCGGTGAGCGCGTCGCCCGAGCCGTTTACCATCTTCGACTCGCCACCGCCCAGGTTGAGCTGCAGTTCGTTGAAGAGGCCGAACCGGCTGCTGTTGCCTATGCTGATGTAGTTGCGCATGATGGCCATGCCCGAGTAGGTGTGGCTGAGGCTGTAGACGTTGTTGACATCGAAGTTGAGGTCGTCGCCCAGTTGTATCGAGGCGCTGTTGAGCTTGGTGAGGCTGCGCTCGTAGGCAAAGCGGCCGCCAAGGCCCAGGTTGTCCTTGACAATGTAGCAGAGCATGGGGCTTATCTTGAAGTTGTAGCCTATGCCGTCGATGTTCTCAATGACGAGGAACTGGTAGTTGTTGTTGCTGTACTCCGAGTAGGAGATCGAGTTGCCCACAACCCATTGTCCCTTGGGTATGAAGGTGTTCAGCACGATGCCCCGGTCGAATTCCTCGGCCCGCGAGAGGCCGGGAATCAACAGGAACAGCGCGAGTATGGGATAGATAAGTTTATTCATAAATCAATTCTAAGTCGTCGATCCACATGGTGCTGCCGGTACTTCCGGTGAAGTAGTCGCCATATTTGCTGGCCGAGGCCACGAGCACGATATAGCTGGGTATACGGTCGAGCGAACGGTAGTCGAGCGGTATTTCAAATTCGAGCAGGCCGCCGTCGGTTCCTTGGGTCTCGCCGGTGAGGTCCCATTCGCCGTAGGCGATAATCTTCTCGTCGTTTTTATTGAATAGGTTCTTGTCTTTGGTGGTGATGCGCACCGGGGCATCCCAGTCGCCGACTGCGATATAGATGTTGCCGATGTCGGTCGAGCCTTTGGGCAAATCGTTGGTCTCGGAGTAGTCGACGCTTCCCGGGGTGTACTTGATATGGCCTTTCAGCTTGGCCGGACGTGAGGTAAAGGGGCGCCCGAAATCGAGGATGCCGTTGGTTCCGTCGGTTCCCACATATTGCCCGGCAAAGAGATTGCCGGCTGCAAATTTGCCTATGCCCAGGAAACTTACAAATTGCGATTTCAGTTTCACCGAATATTTACCGCTGTTTTTGTAGGTCTCGTCGGGAGTGGTTACATTTACATTCAGGGTAGCCGACCCGTGGTTTCCGCTGTCCCAGAACATCTCTTCATTGGGCCCGTATAATACCATGACCTTCGAGAGGGTTTGCCAGTTCTCGAAACTGCTGTTGGGCAGGGGAGTAGCCGCTTCGGTGGTAAAGGTGGCAGTCTTGACCGATGCTTGTGCCCCGGCGACAGCCTGGTATTCATAGGTCGTACCCGGTGTAAGGCCGGTTACCTCGGCCGACAGGGCCGAGCCCGAACGGTTGGCGGCCACCGATGTCCAGTCGTTGGTCCCTGTCCGGCGGTACTGGAAGGTGAGCGGCTCGGCAGTCTCTTTCACCACGTTGCCTCGCAGGGTAGCCCGGCATGCCCAAATGTCGGCCCGTTCGGGGTCGACGGTCACGACAACGGCGTCCGACACGATAATCGACAGAGTGGCGGTATTGTCCTTGCCGGCAGCATCGAGGGCCTTGATGGTGAAGGTATATTCGTCGCTCGGGAGTGACTTGACGAAACTCTCCGAGAGGGTAATCTTGGCGTTGGAGAGGTCCTTCTCCTCCTGATAGGTGTGCTTGCACGAGATGCCCCGCGATTCGAATTCGGTAGCCGGCGAGCCGTCGGCTGCCAGGAAATCGACCGAGTCGGTGGGGAATCCCAAAGCGGTGAGTTTGTCGCACGAAAACCATACCCGTTGCAGCCGGGTAGCGGCATTGACCCATACGGCTGTTTGGCTGCCGCCGTTGGTCTCGTAGTAGAGCGTCTCGGTCAGGTCGAACTTGTCGCCGACAATTTGCGGCCGCTGTGTGATGACCACGTTGTGGGTCGAGTCGACCGTCGACTCGTTTACCTTCACGTCGAGGAAAGTACCGCCCGTAGCTGCACTCTCGGCGTTGTAGCTGAAGGAGAAGGCATATTTGGTGGCCGGCAGCACATCTTCGACCACACCCGACAGGGTGTAGCTGCTGCCGTCGGTCTTCTTGCCTTCGAAGCTCCAGGCCAGGTCACGCTCCTTGCCGTTGAAGAGGTAGTAGCCTACCGAGTCGGCGGTAGCTTCGGTAAAGTAGAGTTCGCCGTTGATGGTAAATATCTTGACCTTGCAGTCGGTCACCACCTCGTTCAGGCCCGGGTCGAAAGCTACGGTAGCCAAGGTGTTGGCCACGGTGCAGGTGACGCTGGCCGTGGTGGTCTCGCCGCTTCGCACGTCGAAGTCGGTCGAGCCCGTGTAGTAGGGGGTGTTGAATGCCGCAGGCACCGAGTCGCCGGCCAGTACGAACACATGGTATTGACCGCTGGCGAGGTTGAGGGTTTCGGGGATAGGTGTCGTGGCATCGTAGTAGCGGACGAGTCCTTTGCTGCTGTAAATGCGCGTTTGCATGGAGTTGTAGATGCCTGCGTCGACCGACCGCGTGACAACGGCCACGTCGTCCGAGACACGCACGCTCAGTCGCACCGAGCCTTCGCCCAGTGCCATATCCTCCTCTTTACAGGCGGTAAAGAGGAGCAGGAAGAGGAGCGTACCAGCCAAATATCTCTTTATATTGTATCTCATATCATTCGGTTACAAGGATTAACGATTCGGTTGTGGTGCCTTGTGCATCGGTCGCCTTGATGATGAAGTTGTGTGTACCGGCACCCAGCAGACCGAGCAGCGGCATGAAGTCGCTGATGTCGAAGGTTACTTTCGCTTGGTTCAGCACATTGCCTTCGGTGGGGAATCCCAGTCCTTCGATGGGCTCTTTCAGGTTGCCCGGGTTCACCAGGTCGAGGTGCGCCGAGAGGCCCATGCCCGAGAGCTCCTCGGGAGTAAGTGTGGGCGAATCGATGTCGACGGTGAGTCCCGTGAGACCGGCCGGGTCGCTGCTGGTGATGTCGACCACCACTTTCAACCCTTCGGTGATAGTGACAGGGGTACCCAGTTGTATGGTTTCACTCGTAATTTGGGGAGCCTCGCCCGGTGTGGGTTCGGGGTCAGGATCGGGGTCGGTGCCCGGGTCTACGGGATTGGGGTCGGGGATAATCTCCTCTTCGATGGTCACGTTGCCCTCGTGGTCAATGGTCTCGCACGAGGCGTCGAGGGTCACCGAGGGAGTTACGCCGCCCGTCTCGCTGCCCGGTTCGGGTCGCTTGATGTCGTAGTGAATCTTGCGCCAGTCGCCGGCCTTGACGTTGTCGACCTGGATGCGGTTTACCTCTTCATACCCGTCGATGGTGCCGGTGAAGGTGGCGATGAGCAGGTTGCTCTCACCGTCGGAGCGGAAGTATCCGGCGCGGGTTTCGGTCTGCGAGAAGTCGAGCGAGCCGGAGCCGATGTCGACCGTCACCTTGCAGTCGTCGCCCATGAACGATTTCAGGTCTTCGGAGTAGGTTACCGTCACCTTGATGTTTTGCAGCGTGCACACTACCGTGTCGAGTTGGGTCACCCGGTTCTCTTCGATGGTGAAGGCCTTGTCGGCATAGTAGTAGGGGTGTTCCCATTCGGCCGGCTGCACGCGGTGCGAGAATACGGCCACGTTGTAGTCGCCCACGTTGAGGGTGACAATCTCGGGCATCTCGTTATATTTCCATTCGAGGGTGTCGGTTCCCTGCGAGGGGTATATTTGCACGGTGAAGTCGCCCGTATCGACGGCCCGGCTCACCGGTGCTTTTTCTATCACTTGTGTGTCGTTGTTGGGTATGGCTCCGAAGGTCGAGAGGTCGAGTGTCCCGGTTTTTCTCGACGGGGTTTCTATACCCAGGTCGTAGGTGAATTTCTCCCGGTCGCACGAGGAGGCGGCCACGGCCAGAACTACGGCCAGAGAGATGCCTAATATATTTCTCATAGGGTTATGCTTTATCTTATTCATAGGTGAAAGTTAAGTTGTCGATGGTAAGGGTTGCACCTCGCGAGGCCGATTCGTACTGGCCGTTCGAGACCGAAGTCTTTATGGCCGCACCCTCTTCGCTCTGGTTGTAAGAGGCGTGGTTCGACGAGGTAATCATGATGCGCAGCGTGGTAGCCTTCTGATTGGTTACCGAATAGGTGACGGGCACCGAGAACTCGGTGTAGTCGGCAGCGGCCGAGAGACGAGCCGTGCCGGTGGCAATCACCTTCTGCCCGTTGAGCAGGGTCACGGTCACTACGCCCGTTTCGGTGGGGTCGTTGCCGTCGTTGGCATATTTGTACCACCCTTTCAAGGCCGAGGGGCGCGAGGCGAAGCTCACCCCTTCGGTGTAGGTTTCGCTGCCACCCGAGTAGGAGTAGCTGCCCAGGAACAGCTTGCCGGCCGAGCGGTTGGCTATGTTGGGCACGTTGGTGTTGTAGTAGGTGGTATTGAAGGCACCGCCCGATGTGGCGGGGGTGGTACCGTTGGCATCCCAGGCTACGTTGCGTACCACCATGGCGTTGCTCCCGCTCTGGGCCGTGAGGTCGCGATAGAGGTCGGGCGTTACGGTGCTCGGAGCAAAGCTGCGGTAGGCGTCCCACGTGAGGGTGGTGTTGTAGGTCGAGGGGATGACAAACCACGAGTTCTGGTTGGCGGCCGAGAGGTTGCAGGTCTTGGCGTTGACGCTGGCCCAGCCCGTAGGCTCCTGTATGGTGAAGCTGCAGGTATTCTGGTAGTTAACGGGCCATACCGAGTATTTGCCGCCCTGGTTCATATCGGTTACCGAGATGGTTTGGGCTATCTCTTCGAAGTCGCCGTTGGGCACGGCGGCTGCCGACTCGGTGCGCAGGGTGAGGTCGCCGCTGTAATTGACGTTGTCCTGGCCGCTGTTGCACGAACCTCGCAACTGGTAGCGGGTGTCGGGGTTGAGGCCGGTGATGACGCGGCGGCCCTGGCTCAAGGTCGAGGCGACGGTTTCCCACTGGCCGGTACTGTTGGCAAAGAGCACGGCATAGCGGTCTACGGCCTCTTGATACTGCGAATCTTCGGCAGTGAGTTTGACGGTGGCGCGGCGGGCCCAGATGTCATACTCCTCGGCGGTGATGGTGAAGGCCGGGGTCTTGACCGGTATCGAGATGGTCGAGGTCTTGGCTCCGTTGGCATACGAGCCCTCGACTACGACGGGCTTGTCGGTAGCTTCGATCGAAATCTTTATCTGGTAGAGGCTGCCTTCGCTCGAGACCACGGTCGAGTTGCTGTTTACCTTCGCACCTTCGGCGTTGAGGTAGCTGAATTTCACCTGGTCGATGTAGGCTCCATCGAACTCGACGGGAATCGTAACCGATTTGCTGCCCACGAATACCGGTTCGGGGGTCTGCAAGGCAAAGGTGATGGGTATGCTCTTGACCGACAAGGTGATGGGCGATTCGCTCACCTTGCCATACATGTCTTTGGCCGAGAGGGTGAAGGTGTGCATATCGCTCCCGTCGAGGGTGTGCAGGTGGGCAAAAAGTTCGGCAAAGTCGATGAATCCCATCTTGCTGCCCATCTCGGTAAAGCCTTTCAACTTCAGTCCCAGACGGGAGAGCAGGGCGCGGTTTTCGCTGCTCAGGTTCACCAGGTCTATTTCGCGGGGCCACCCTTCGCTTTCGAGGCAGGCCGACGAGGTGGTGAGTGTGCAGGCGGAGAGGCCGGCCTTGGCTGTGAGCGAGATATTTGCCTGCCGGTTGTCGGGGTAGCTGTTCTCTTTCACTTCGAGGGGCGTGCCCGGCTCGAATCCGGCCGGGAGGAACGAGGGGGCCGGGGCTACCATCACCTCGTCGGAGATGTCGATGGCGATAGGCTGTGTCTCGGTTGTTTCGTCAAAGCTGATGCTGAGTTGAGCTTCGCCCGCGGCATTGTCGGCAATATCGAGTTTGATGCGGTAGTGCTGACGCGGTTGCGCATTCTCGATGGCGGCCGGTTCGAAGGTCGACTCGATGCCGTTTTGTTTCTTCAGATAGGTCTGTATGGTTATCTTGCCGGGTTTCACATAGGCGGCACGGGTCTCCTCTTTCTCAAATTTTATATAGTCACCCTCGGCCGCATGTATGGTGGTGGCATAGTCGGCAAAGTATTTCTTGAAGGCATCGGAGTATTCGACCGTCACCTTCACGTTGGCCAGGGTGCAGAGTATCTCGACCGGCGTATTCTCGCGATAGCGTACGGCTACGTCGGACTGCCCCAGGTAGTAGGGCTTGTCGAACCCCTCCTCCTCGAGGTTGCCGTAGTAGGCGCTCATGGTGTAGGTGCCTACGGGAATTTTTTCGGCCGGGTCGAAGTCGGCCAGACTGTCCCAGGCGCGGGAAAAACTGCCGTCGGCAGATACCAACTTTAAGGCAAATTCACTGACATCGGGATTGGTGGTTTCGGTAATTTCGGTGGTCGAGCGAGTGACAGGTACTACTTGGTAATCGGCTGAAACTTTTACGTTTATGGAACCGTATCCCGAATCGACCTGATTCTCCTCGTTTGCGCAAGATACTAACAATAGCACGGTTGCGCCACATAAGAAAAGATTCTTTACATTCATGTTTCTCTTTTTTAATTTCCGTCTATTCGCAGATGGATTAAGTGCGTGGGGAATCCCCAGGAATCGCCCTCATACACTTTGAGTATAAGTCGAAAATCGGCTCAAAGATAGTAAAAATTTTGTAGATAGAACAGCCGAACCGAGGTTTTTGTTAGCTTTCGTGGTGTAAATAGGAGAAGTAATGACCTTGAAATGAATGCTTTTTGTGTGTCTCTTGGCTCGAGTGGAGTGCGTTTTGGAGCTCTTTTCTCGACGAAATCGACAGAAAAGAGCGCATAGCTCGAAAAATGTCACTATCTTTACCCCACGAAGATAGGGCGGGGATTGTTCAAAGGCTGAAAACCGAGGGTTTACGCCTCTTTCTGCTCTCGTCTTTTCGTATTTTTTACGGTACAAAAAAAGATATATATGAAAATAGCGGTAGTAGGTACAGGCTATGTAGGCCTCGTTACCGGAACATGTTTTGCCGAAATCGGTGTCGATGTGGTGTGTGTAGACATCGACGCCGAGAAGATAGCCCGCATCGAGCGGGGCGATATTCCCATTTATGAACCTGGACTCGACGAGATGGTTCTCCGCAATATGAAGGCGGGGCGGTTGCGCTTTACCACCGATTTGTCGACTTGTCTCGACGGGGTAGAGATTCTCTTCAGTGCTGTGGGCACGCCGCCCGACGAAGACGGTTCGGCCGACTTGCACTATGTGCTCGACGTGGCCCACACCGTGGGTCGCTACATGAACGACTATCTGGTGGTGGTTACCAAGAGCACCGTGCCGGTGGGTACGGCCCGCAAGGTGAAGGCGGCCATCCAGAGCGAGCTCGACAAGCGGGGCGTGTCGATTGAGTTCGATGTGGCTTCGAACCCCGAGTTCCTCAAGGAGGGGAGTGCCATTGCCGACTTCATGCGCCCCGACCGTGTAGTCGTAGGCGTGGAGAGCAAACGGGCCGAAGCTTTGATGCAGAAGCTCTACAAGCCGTTTATGATTAACAAATACCGCATTATCATCACCGATATACCTTCGGCCGAGATGATTAAGTATGCTGCCAATGCCATGCTGGCAACCCGTATCAGCTTCATGAACGAAATTGCCTTGTTGTGCGATGAAGTGGGTGCCGATGTGGTTGCGGTGCGCAAAGGCATCGGTGCCGACGACCGCATAGGCAGCCGTTTCCTCTATGCCGGGTGTGGCTACGGGGGCTCGTGTTTCCCCAAGGATGTGAAGGCTCTCATCAGGACCGCCGAAGAGAATGGCTGCCACATGCAGATACTGGAGGCCGTGGAGCGGGTGAACGAGTCGCAGAAGGAGCTGCTCTACCATCGGTTGCACGACTACTTCGGGGGCGATCTGGCGGGCCGCAAGTTTGCCGTGTGGGGGCTCTCGTTCAAACCCGAGACCGACGACATGCGCGAGGCTCCGGCCCTGATTCTGATCGATAGGTTGTGTGCCGCCGGGGCCAGCGTGCGGGTGTACGACCCGGTAGCCATGCCCGAGTGCCGTCGTCGCATAGGCGACCGGGTAGAGTATGCCGAAAATATTTACGGGGCGGTAGCCGACGTCGACGCCTTGCTTATCGTTACCGAGTGGAAAGAGTTCCGCATGCCCGACTGGACTGCCGTGCTTCGTGCCATGAAGTCGCCCGTCATATTCGACGGTCGTAATATTTACGACCCGGCCGAGATGAAGGAGTTGGGTTTTGTCTATCGCAGCATAGGCCGCCCCTTGCATTGAGTTTTTTGTCGATAGCAGAAGTGTAAAAAAAGGTAAGGCAGACATGCGTCCTATCCCGGGACGGATGTCTGCCTTTTTGGTAGTGAAAGGGGCTGGAGCGATATTCGTCCACTCGCAATGGCTGCTCCTCCTTTTACCGTTACGTTGTGGAGAACCTCCCTCCCGGGCGCCCTTTCTGTCTATAATAACATCGTTTGCCGATTTTGGTTCAAAGCCGATGCTTTTTTATAGAGAAAAAGAGACGAGGAGACTATCTGCTCACACCCTTTCGCCTCGAGAAGGTGTAGGGCATACGGTTCATATTTCCCGATAAAATTGTATATTTGCAGAAGTAATACCATATAAAAGAAACAAATAACAGAAAATAGGATTGGATTATGAAAAGATGGATTTTGGCCCTGTGCGGACTATGTTTATTCGGGAGCAGTGCCCACGCGCAATTTTCGCTGGGCGATTTGTTAAATTCGTCGACGGTCAACAAAGTGGTAGGAGCACTGACCGACAAAGATGCTACACTCACGGTAGCCGATTTGGCCGGTACGTGGCGTTATTCGGCTCCGGCCTGCAAGTTTGAGAGCGACGATCTGTTGAAGTCGGCCGGAGGCGAGGTAGTAGCTTCGAGCCTGAAAGACAAACTGGCTACCTATTACGAGAAGGCCGGCATTACCTCGTCGCGCGTCTCCTTCTCGTTTGCCGATACGACTATGGTGATGAACTACGGCAGTGCCAAACTGAACGGCTATATCGTGAAGGATGAGCCGAGCGGCAAGTTTGTGGTGACCTTTACGCTGGTAGGCGGGCATATCCCGGTGATGGTAATGGATGCCGATATTACCAAGAGCGGCAATACGATGGAGATACTTTTCAATGTCGACAAACTGGTCGATGTGCTGGTTTCGATTGCCTCGAAGACACAGAGCTCTACACTGCAGACCATCAGTAACCTGTTGTCGGAATACGATGGCGTGTTGATGGGATTTGAACTGACAAAGCAGTAGCGCATCCGGCATATCGGTCGGCAGGAACCGTTATCGATTTGACTCTGCGGTTTATCTATTTTAACAGCTCTGTGAAAAAAGAGAGGTTAAAAATAGGATTGTTGGAAACAAATTCTTATATTTGTTCTTACAATTTAAACTAAAAAACACGTAAAATGAAAAAATTAGTTTTAACCTTAGCGCTTGTGTTTGGCATGTTGACAGCCAATGCACAATTTTTTGTGGGTGGTCAATTTGGTTTGACTTACGACGGTGATACCGAAAACACGACATTCCGTATTGCCCCCGAGTTTGGCTATGCGTTTAACGATGCGTGGACCGTTGCCGGATCTATCGGCTATACACACATGGACAACTACAATTCGTTTTACATTGCTCCTTATGCTCGTTGGACCTTCTTCAACCAAGGTATCATAGGGCTGTTGGTCGATGGTGGATTTGGTATCTCTACCGGGAAACACAAAGGTTTCGATTCGGAGACTGGTTTTGAAATCGGTTTTAAACCGGGCTTGGCCTTCAACCTGACCGAGAACTTCTCGTTGGTAGCTCACTATGGCTTCCTGGGTTATCGCGACAAATACAACGGCAACAGCGTTTCGGGTCTGTCGCTGAGCGGCAACGACTTGAGTTTCAGTCTCTACTATAAATTCTGATATTCTATTTCGTGAATCATATGGAGTGCCCGGTTGTGCCGGGCACTTTTTTTGTGTCTGCCGGTCTGGAAACTTCCCTCGGTCTCTGGGTTGCGGAGTAGTGGCCGGGGCAGGCCGAGCCGGTCTTGTTTGGATAAGGAGTATCTCATTAGATTACGGATCTCTATCATCGAGGAATATAAAAAGAAGAGTGTGGTTCCCGATGGAGAGGAACCACACTCTTCTGTATGGTGTGCGACCGATTACGGTCCCGGTTATTTCTTGAGGGCGGCGATGCTCTCTTCGAGCGATTTTATCTTCTCTTCGGCGTCGGCTTTTTTCTTGCGTTCCAGAGCTACGACAGCCTCGGGGGCGTTTTGTACGAAACGTTCGTTGTTGAGTTTGCCCATGACGGTTTTGAGGAATCCTTGGGCGTGTTGCAACTCGCCTTCGAGTTTCTTCAGCTCGGCCTCTACGTCGATGTTGTTGCCCAGCGGTATGGCATACTCGGTGGCGTGTACGCGGAACGAAGCGGCGGCGGGGTCTTTCTCGTCGATGGCTTCGATGGCCTCGAGGTTGGTCATCTTGGTGAGTATGCAATCGTTGGCGTGGTCGTGGGCTCCGATGATTTGCAGCGTGAGGGGCTCTTTGTTGGCGATACCCTTTTGCAGACGTATGGTGCGCACACCGGCCACAATCTGCTTGGTGGTTTCGAAGCGGTCGATGATGGTGTCGTCGACGGGGTGAGCCTCGGGCATGCGGGCATACATGATGCTCTCGCCCTCTTTACGCTCGTAGAGGTGTTGCCACAACTCTTCGGTAATGAAGGGCATGAAGGGGTGCAGCATGCGCAGCAGGGCATCGAAGTAGGTGAGCGTGGCGTCGTAGGTGGCGCGGTCGATAGGCTGCTGGTAGCCGGGTTTGATCATCTCGAGGTACCACGACGAGAACTCGTCCCAGAAGAGGCGGTATACAGCCATGAGGGCCTCGGAGAGGCGGTATTTGCCGAAGAGGTCTTTTACCTCGGCCAGCGTGCGGCTGAGCTGGGCGTCGAACCACTTGACGGCGATTTGTGCCGTTTGCGGCTGCTCCAGACTCTCGTCGACGTTCCATCCTTTCACCAGACGGAAGGCGTTCCAGATTTTGTTGTTGAAGTTACGGCCTTGCTCGCACAGGGCATCGTCGTAGAGAATGTCGTTACCTGCAGGTGCGGCCAGCATGAGGCCCATGCGCACACCGTCGGCGCCGTAGGTCTTTATCAGTTCGAGGGCGTCGGGCGAGTTGCCGAGCGACTTCGACATCTTCCGGCCTATCTTGTCGCGCACGATACCCGTGAAGTATACGTTCTTGAACGGTTTTTCGCCGGTGTATTCGTAGCCGGCCATAATCATGCGGGCTACCCAGAAGAAGATGATGTCGGGGCCCGTAACCAGGTCGCTCGTGGGATAGTAGTAGTTTATCTCTTCGTTGCCGGGGTTGTTGATACCGTCGAAGAGCGAGATGGGCCACAGCCACGACGAGAACCAGGTGTCGAGGCAATCCTCGTCCTGACGCAGGTCGCTCAGTTGCAGCGAATCGTCGCCGCTCTTTTCGCGGGCCAGTTTCAAGGCCTCTTCGGGAGTCTCGGCTACGACAAATCCGCCCTGGGGCAGGTAGTAGGCCGGGATGCGGTGTCCCCACCACAACTGGCGCGAGATACACCAGTCTTTGATATTTTCCATCCAGTGGCGGTAGGTGTTCTTGAACTTGTCGGGGTGGAACTTGATGTCGTCGTTCATCACGGCTTTGAGGGCCGGCTCGGCGAGTTTGTTCATCTTGACGAACCACTGCATCGAGAGTTTCGGCTCAATGACTACGTTGGTACGCTCCGAGAAACCTACCTTGTTGTTATAGTCCTCGACCTTTTCGAGCAGCCCGGCAGCCTGCAGGTCTTTGGCAATCTGCTTGCGCACGTCGAAGCGGTCCATGCCGATATAGAGGCCGCCGGCCTCGCTGATGGTACCGTTGTCGTTGAAGATGTCGATGGTGGGGAGGTTGTATTTCTCGCCCAGCATATAGTCGTTTACGTCGTGAGCCGGAGTCACTTTCAGACAGCCGGTACCGAACTCGATGTCTACGTAGTCGTCCATGATGATGGGCACGGCCCGGTTGACCAGCGGCACGATTACCTTCTTGCCTTTGAGGTAGGTGTAGCGGGGGTCGTTGGGGTTTACGCACACGGCCGTATCGCCCAGAATGGTTTCGGGACGGGTGGTGGCCACGACAATATATTTGTCCTCACCCTCGATGTAGTAGCGCAGGTAGTAGAGTTTGCTGTGCTCCTCCTTGTAGATAACCTCTTCGTCGGAGAGGGCGGTGAGGGCCTTGGGGTCCCAGTTGACCATGCGCACGCCGCGGTAGATGAGCCCCTTGTTGTAGAGGTCGACAAATACCTTCAGCACGCTCTTGGAGCGAACCTCGTCCATGGTGAAGGCGGTGCGGTCCCAGTCGCACGAGGCACCCAGCTTCTGCAGCTGCTTGAGGATGATGCCGCCGTGCTCCTCTTTCCACTCCCAGGCATATTTGAGGAACTCCTCGCGGGTGAGGTCGCTCTTCTTGATACCCTGGGCGGCGAGTTTGTTCACCACTTTGGCTTCGGTGGCAATCGAGGCGTGGTCGGTGCCGGGTACCCAGCAGGCGTTCTTGCCCTCCATGCGGGCCCGGCGTACGAGAATGTCTTGTATCGTGTTGTTCAACATGTGCCCCATGTGCAGAATACCGGTGACGTTGGGGGGCGGGATGACTACGGTGTAGGGTTCGCGACCATCGGGCTTCGACTTGAAGAGCCCGTTTTTCAACCAGTAAGCATACCATTTCTCCTCTACGTCGGCGGGATTGTACTTTGTGGCAAGTTCGTTCATAAAGCGATTCTTTCAGATTTTCTTATTATTGTGGTGAGGTACAGAGGTATCGGTCTCTTGTACCAATTGGGTGCAAAAGTATAAAATATTTTCCGAAAACGATACTTCTTTGGCGGCAAAGTGGCCCGTAACCTCTCTATCGGTCGAGATGGTTCACGGCCTCCTCCAGTTGCTCGAGTGCTTTTTGCAGTACGGCCCGCGGTGTACCCACGTTGAGCCGCATGTGGCCTTTGCCTTCGGGACCGAACATCTCGCCGTCGTTGAGGGCGAGCCGAGCCTTGTCGACGAAGAGGTCGATGAGGGCGTCGTGGTCGAGCCCCAGCCGGGTGCAGTCGAGCCAGACGATAAACGAGGCCTGCGGTCTGATGGCCTTGATCTGGGGGATATGTTGCTGGAGGAACTCCTCGACAAAGAGGATGTTCTGCTCGACATAGGCGAGCATCTGCTCGCGCCAGTCGCGGCAGTGGTTATAGGCGGCTTCGGTGGCGATGGTGGCCATGAAGGTGGGTTCGTTCAGCTCGTTGGCCGTGAGCCAGTCGAAGAACCGCTTGCGGATGGTCTCGTTGGGCACGATGGCATAGGAACTCACCAGCCCGGCGATGTTGAAGGTCTTGGAGGGGGCGCCGAACGAGATGCTGTTCTGGGCGGCCGTCTCCGATACCGAGGCGAAGGGGTGATGCTTGGAGCCGAAGATGGGCATGTCGGCATGGATTTCGTCGGCAATGATGAGGATATGGTGGCGGGCACAGATGTCGGCCACACGTTGCAGCGTGGCGAGCGGCCACACCACACCGCCCGGGTTGTGGGGATTGCAGAGTATCAGTATCTTGCACTGCGGGTCGATAATCGACTCGAGGTGGTCGAAGTCCATCTCGTAGTGGGTGCCGTTCCACTTGAGGGGGTTGTGCACCACTTGCCGGCCGTTGCCCTCGGGCACGGCCATAAAGGGAGTATAGACGGGAGTCTGTATGATGATTTTGTCGCCGGGGTTGCTGAATACGTTCACGGCCAGGCCGATGCCTTTGACAATGCCGGGAATGTAGGTAATCCACTCGCGTTTCACCTCCCAGCCGTGCAGGTATTTGAGCCAGTCGATAATCGACTGCCAGTAGCTGGCTGGAGCTTCGGCATAGCCGTAGACAGGGTGTTGCAGACGTCGCACGAGGGCTTCGGTAATCGGGGGAGCTACGGCGAAGTCCATGTCGGCAATCCACAGGGGAATGAGGTCTTCGCGACCGTATCGTTCGCCCAGCACATCGGTCTTCATTGCGCCGGTGTGGTGGCGGTCGATAATTGTGTCAAAATCGTACTGAATGGCCATGATCTATATTGTTTAGGTATTAGGTTTCGTCGAATGGACAGAGCGGGTCAGAATCCCAGCTCTACCTGGAACCGCAACTGCCAGCGGCTGTAATCCGAGGCGGTGAACTCGTCCTTGTAGTTGTAGGAGAGGTCGGCCTGTACTTTGAGCCGGTGGTCGATGAGGTATTTGGTTACGCCCAGGGTCGACTGGTTGTAACAGCGGTAATTGGTGTAGGGCTGTACCTCTTTGTCGGGCTTGATGGTCGAGTTGCGCAGAGCTATTTCCCAGTTGGAGGGGAACAGGTAGCTGGCCTGCACGTTGAGACCCATGCCGGTGAGGATATATTGCTCGACGGTTTCGCCCGATTTGATGAGGGGCGATGAGGTGCATGTGCGTCCCATGAAATCGGTATAGAAGGCAAAGCCTCGGTATTTGAAGATGAAATCGACGAAATAGGACGAGAGGTTGCGTGCCTGGTCGAAGCGGAGCAGGTCGCCGTTGGAACCTTGGGCTCGCAAGGCCCGGTCGTTGTAGCTGTATGCTCCGGCCAGGAGTATCTTGGGCGTCTGCTCGCGTTCATAGTCGCCCTCCATGGCATCGCCTTTGCCGGTAAAGCGGCCCAGGGGGAAGAACTCTATGCGGCCCGTATAGGCGAGTCCGCTGCCCTTGTTGTTGCCCCAGTTGCGCCCTTCGCCCGTAGTAATCGAGGCTTTGGCTGCCAAATCGAATGAGCCGAACAGGTGCTGGTTGTACTCGCCGAAGACACCGAAATCACGGTCGAGGTTGAACTCGGAGTTGACAATCGATCGGTCTACAAACTGCAGGGCGCTCGACGAGTTGACGCGTGCCCGGTTGGCCCGGATTTTGGTCTGTCCGAAACCGATGTTCCATGTCGCATTGGGCACATAGTAAATCATGGCGTCGCGCACGATGTTGCTGTTGCCGTTGGGCAGGGTTTTCGTGTCGTATGGCGAGAATCCCAGTTGTACGAGATAAGTGAGCTTGGGAGTATAGATATATCCGTCGAATCGCAGACGCAACCGTTTCACGCGCGCGTCGAGTTCCTGAGCTTCGAATTTTTCGTTGAAATCGACGTCGACCATGTTTTGCATTCGTATCCGCATGGTGAGCTTGTAGCTTTTGTTTTTGGGCTGGAACGAGATACCGTTGCCGACCTCGATGTCGGGCATGTGCATGCGTATCAGTCTCAGCTCGTCGGAGTAGTCGGTATCGGGGAGAGTGATATTGAGCGAGTCGTTTTTGAAAGCCGGAGTTTTGGCGGCCGCCGACCACGAAAGAAGCATGAAAACCAATACCGATAAAAAGAATTTTCGATGAGTCATAATGTTTTGAATTTTTTTCATGAGTAAATTTTCATGCAGCAAAAATGAGGTCTAATTTTGAATTTAAATTGAAATGTTACAAAATTTTGTTCGGGATAGAGTGGCGCATAAATTCACCCCGATTCCTGTTGTGGGGTCTCTCGGGGAGTTCGTTTTGTGCAAGACTCTATACTCCTTTGTCTCCTGTCTTTTATTCGGGTCAAAAATACAACCAAAGCGGCAATATTCCAAAGTTGCGGGGCTAATTTTGCGGGATGGAAGAAAGAAAAAAGCCTGCTTCGCTTCGACGATGCAGGCTTTTTGAAGCGTTGGCGGAAGGAGGGGGATTCGAACCCCCGGTACCCATTCGAGTACGTCAGTTTAGCAAACTGGTGGTTTCAGCCACTCACCCATCCTTCCAGAGATGGTGCCGTTGTTGAACGGCGTTTTTCCAAACGCAGCGCAAAGATAAGGCGAATATTTGAATCTGCAAATTTTTTTGGCCTATTTTATTTCGCGAATATTCGCTATTTTTGTCGTCCCGATATAAAATGTTCATGTAGTATTACCGATTGTTTATGACAAATGTAAAGAAAAAGAGAAGGATAGGAATATTGCTTGGGTCATTGGCGGCTGTGGTGTTTGTGGTGGCATGTGTTGCCTTGTGGGTGGCCAAAGGTTATCTTTACGACCCTGTCGTGAGTAACCGTTCGATGGTGTATGTGCACCGGCAGTGGAGTGCGGCACAGCTCGACAGTGCCCTGTATGCCGCCTTGGGCGACGACCGGGCGGTGGCTCGGGTGGGGCGTATGCTTTCGCTGTGCGGCTTCGATGCGGCCGAGCGCGAAGGGGCCTATGCCGTAGAGCCCGGCATGAGTGCCTGGCGGGTGGCTCTGAAGCTGTCGCGGGGCAGTCAGACACCGGTGCGGGTGACCTTCAACAATGTGCGTACCCTCGACCAGCTGACCGGGAAGATTGCCGACCAGCTCTGTTTCTCGAAAGAGGAGCTGTCGGCTCTGTTGCAAAGCGACAGCGTGTGTGCCGAGCTGGGGTTCACGCAGGCTACGCTGCCGGCCCTCTTCCTGCCCGACACCTATGAGTTTTACTGGACCGTCTCTCCCGAAGATTTCTTGAAGAAGATGGCGCGGGAGTATCGACGCTACTGGAACGGCGAGCGCGAGAAGCAGGCCGAGGCCTGGGGCTTGACCCCCGTCGAGGTGGCTACGCTGGCCTCGATTGTCGAGGAAGAGACCAACAAACCCGACGAGATGGGTACGGTGACCGGTCTCTATATGAACCGTCTGCACAAGAATATGCCGTTGCAGGCCGACCCCACGGTGAAGTTTGCCTGCGGCGACTTTGCCTTGCGGCGTATCCTCAAGAAGCATCTGGCCATCGACTCGCCCTACAATACCTATCGGGTGACGGGGCTGCCGCCGGGTCCCATACGCATCGCCTCGAAGCAGGCTATCGACGCCGTGCTGAACCACCGGCCCAACGACTATCTGTATATGTGTGCCCGGGAGGATTTTTCGGGGTATCACAATTTTGCCACGACGCTGGCCGAGCACCAGCGCAACGCCGTGCGCTATCAGCGCGAGTTGAACCGGCGGGGCATACGCTGACCGCCGGGTTGCTTCTGGGTACGTATGGATTGGAATCGGCAAGGATTTAAAATAGCAAAGCCTCGTCTCACGACGGGGCTTTACTACTTGAAATATATCAAAAACAAGAAAGAGGATAATGTTTATACAGGATAAACAAAGGATAATATAATACCAATGAAACACACAAAAAACAAGAATATTATCGTATAAATCAAACTCTTTTGAATCGGGCTCCCGGCCTGTCTCCGGCGGGGCGACGCTTCGCTTCCCGAGTGGGAGGGGCTCTGTGGGGGCCGTTTTCGATAATAAAACAACGCTGGGGGGAGAAAGGTTTCGGCGGTTGTCGATTTTAACGTGCGTTAACTATCGGCAATCTGTTCGGTATGAGGTACGATGGCTGCTTCGGGCTCATCGTCTATCCAGATAGCCAGGGTGAGCCAGAACAATAGCAGGACAATGGCCAGGGCTACGCCGATGGCCATCCAGATTTTTTGTCGTTTTTGTCGTTTGTTTTCCATACGTCGATGTTACTTCGATTGTTTTGGTAGAGTAACATCGTCGAGGAAATAAAGTTCGGACCCTTAGAAGGGTAATTTTTCGTCTTTCCCGGGATTCAGAAAGTCGGTGTTCCCCGGCAGGGGTGCGCTACCGGGCAGCGGGTCGCCGGGCAGACCGCCTGCCATCTGTCCGACAGGTGCGGCGTTGAATTTCGAGGTGACCGGCGCGCTGAGGTCGGAGAGGCGGGTATCCTCGTCGTAGTTCTGGAAGCGGGCCAGGTAGGAGATGAACTTGAGGTTGACGATGTCGGTGGCACCGTTACGGTGCTTGGCGATGATGAACTCGGCCAAACCCTCGATGTTGTTGCCGTTGCCGTCTTCCTTGGAGCGGGTGTAGTATTCGGGACGGTGGATGAAGCAGACCATATCGGCATCTTGCTCGATGGCTCCCGACTCACGCAGGTCGGAGAGCTGCGGCCGCTTGGCTTCCTTGCTGTCCTTGTCGTTGCCACGCGACTCGACGCTACGGTTCAGCTGCGACAGGGCGATGATGGGTATCTGCAACTCCTTGGCCAGCTGCTTGAGCGACCGCGATATGGTACTCACCTCCTGCTCACGGCTGCCGAACGACATGCCACTGGCGTTCATCAGCTGCAGGTAGTCGATGATGATGATTTTGATGCCGTGCTCGCGTACCAGCCGGCGGGCTTTGGTTCGCAGTTCGAATACCGACAGACTGGGGGTCTCGTCGATGTAGATGGGGGCATTTTGCAGAATCTCGATGCGCGACATGAGGCGCTCCCATTCAAAGGGGCTCAACTGTCCGCTCTTGATTTTGTCGCCCGGAATATCGCAGGTGTTGATGATAAGACGGTTCACCAGCTGGATGTTCGACATCTCGAGCGAGAAGATGGCCACCGGGGTGTTGTAGTTGACCGCCATGTTCTTGGCCATGGAGAGGACGAAGGCGGTCTTACCCATGGCGGGGCGGGCGGCGATGATAATCAGGTCGGAGTTCTGCCACCCCGAGGTGATTTTGTCGATGTCGTGGAATCCGGTTTGCAGACCGCTTAAACCGTCGGTACGGTTGGCTGCCACCTGTATCTGTTTGATGGCTTCGCTCACGACGGGGGCAATTTGCACCACATCCTTTTTCAGGTTGCGTTGCGAAATCTCGAAGAGTTTCCCCTCGGCCTCTTGCATGAGGTCGTCGACGTCGTTGGTCTCGTCGAATGCCTTGTTCAGGATTTCGCTCGAAAACTCGATCAGCTCGCGGGCCAGGTATTTCTGGGCCACGATGCGGGCGTGATACTCGATGTGTGCCGCCGAGGCCACCCGGCCGGTCAGCTCCGAGATGCGCAGGGCACCGCCTACCTCGTCGAGTTTGCCGTCGAGGCGCAATTGCTCGGTGACGGTGAGCATGTCGATAGGGCGTTGCTGGGCACCCAGTTTGGCAATGGCGCTGTAAATGGTCTGGTTGTTGGGGTCGTAGAAGCACTCGGGTTTCAGGATGTCGCACACGGTGGTGTAGGCATCCTTCTCGAGCATGAGGGCTCCCAACACGGCCTCTTCGAGCTCGGTGTCCTGGGGTTGTATCTTGCCCTGTTCCGAGACTTTCGGGGCATAGGTTTTCTTCTGACGGGGGGTATAGTTTCTTCGAGTTTCCATATATCGCTTTCTTTCGAGATGCAAAGGTATATAATCTTTGTGTGCCGAGGTACAGGGCGAGCCAAATCTTATGAAGAAGTTTTCAACAAGAGGGAGTGACAGGCTTGGGCCTGAAGGGGACGATTCGTCTCGCATTCAGGCCCAAGTAGGTATATCGGCAGTGAAATAGTGAGGTTGCAGGTCTCGGCTTTTAGGGCAGGGCGGGGGCTACGTTGGGGAAGCTCTCCATCCGGTCGGCACAGTAGGCTTTGAACGCCTCCCAGTCGTAGTAGGGAGCGTGGCCCGAAGCGATGGGCAACTTCACCTCCTGCTCGTTGAAGAGTACCTTGACCAGCACCCGGCCGGCCGGGTTGCGGTAGAGAATCCACTGGATGTTGGTGGCCATGGGGTTGTATTTGAAATCCTGCCAGCAGTCGGCCACCTTCTCGGGGTCAGACTCGGCCACGGCGGCATTCTCGATGCCGAGCAGAGCCAGCAGCGGGATGGTGTTTTCGCCGTGGGCAAATCGCAGGTTGGCCTCGATGCCGTTGCCGTCGACAGCCGCCTGCGAGGTGGCCAGCATGTCGGCCAGCAGAGGTTTGGCTATGGCCACGGGCAGTCCTTGGCCGTCGGGGTAGTTGGCCTTGCGCAGGTATTGCGAGAGGTTGTTCACACTCCACAGGTCGTACTTCTCATCCTCGGTAAACCAGGGGAAGAGGTCGATGCCGTAGTCGGTATTGGGCAGAATCATGGCCAGGGCATAGAGGTGCGTCATAAAGGTGACGGGGTTGGGAATCAGCTCTTCCCACCCTTTTTTGAAGGTCTGGTCGATGAGCCGGGTGGGGGTGTGCCGCGTTTGATACTCCTTGAGTACCGATTTCCACGACCCTTTGGCCAGGTATTGCTTGTAGTCCTTGCTGTTGAAAGGTCGCAGGGTGTTGTCGTAGCCGTTGCTGGGGTCCATGGAGAAATCGGCCTCCGGGGTGTAGCCCCGCATCTCGGCCACGAAGGCCGCCATGCTGGCCATGGAGCGGGGTACGGTAGTCGATTGGGCGATGAGGTTCACACGGCCGTCTTGCGGGGTAAATGCCGGGCGGAAGCGGTTGTACATGCGGCGGGCCATATCACGGTGTTGTTGGGCCCCGAGGGGAGTGAGGTCGCCCCAGCGGTGATTCATGCGCTGGTATATCGAGTCGATTTGACTTTTCAGCAGTTTGCCCTGCGAGGTGAGCATGCCGAGCGAGTCGGCCCGGTTCATGAGTTTGTAAAGGTTGGGCACCAGTGTTTTCGAGTCGTGTGTGCGGGAACCGTGCCGGGCTATGTGGTCGACATGGAAGGGGACGAACCCTTCGGGAGCCGGCGTGTCGGTGGTGTCGTTGCAGTAGTAGGGGGTACCCGTACTGCCGAAGAACTGCGGGTTGCGATGCAGGAAATCGCGGGTCGAGGTTTGCCCGTATGCGAATGACGATAGGGCGAGCAGGAGAGCGCCTGCCGTGAGAATTCTTTTGTTCATCTAAGCACTTTTTGAGTTATGCGGGTAAATTTAGAATAAATTCTGCAGATACTAAAATTTTTATTCATTTTTAGAATGTGGAAACGGTTCCATTTCCTTTTCGGTTTCAGGCCAAAATGTATTTTTTTGTCTCTTTTCCTGAGAAAAACTTCAGTTTGATTGTCTTGTAAGAGTATTTTTTGCTTCTTTGCATTTATAGCTGCATTGGTGACTTTAATCCATGTCCCGTAAAAATCCGATATACGAAGAAGCTATAAAAGTGGAAAATAGTTATATTAAAAATTTATAGTTTATGACAAGGAAAAAGATTGAAATCGGGGATATTTTTGAAGTCCCTACGGCAATAGGAAATGCATATATCCAATACATGGCCGAAGTGAATCAAGTGACATTGATACGCTTGCTTCCGGGGGTATATCATGAACCTGTCGATTTGGAAAAATTAGTCCAGCAGAAAGAACGATATATCTGTTTCGTTCCGTTGGGAATAGCTTTACGAAGAAAATACATTCGCAAAGTTGGTTTTTCCGAAGTCAAAAAGTTCAAAGTCCCTAAATATTTCAAAGAAGTAGAAAAAGTTTGCGGAGAGTTCAAAGGGTGGGAAATTACCAATATTCAAAATAATGAATGGAGATTAGTAAAAAAACTGACAAAAAAGCAAAAAAAATATCCGCCCAGCGGAATCTGGGGTATAGAATTTTTAATAGACCGTATTGAAAAAAACTGGAACCCGGAAACTTGGGAAGACGAAGGTGTATAAATATATACGTTTACAGGCGATTAACTTTAATGAAGTAATCGCCTTTCATTTCTTTGAGAATATTTTGTTTTTTTATAAATATTCCCTTTCTTTGAGAAAAGAAACACCCCAACTTGCGTACCATGAAATTCTATCGAAATACCCTGCTGATATTTTATGCTTTCATTGCACAATCAATGCCGTTTGAAGACGATAAGTAGTCCTGCCTTCAAATATAAATGATATAATTATTATGGGCTTATTAAAAAATAGAATAATTAAAATGGGATGCGATTTTTGGATCGATACCGAAGAAGATGCTCCCTCGGTCGTAACCCGTATGACCGGTGTACAACCCTCGTGGGCCACAACAAAAGGCGAAATATTCAGAACAAGACCCCACAATGCAATACCCGGTAAGGTAATACCCGGAAAGTTCTTTAAACAAAACCTGTGGGAATTATCCGGTACTGCCTATTTTGAAAAAGACGACCATCTGATACCTTTCAAATCGATCGATATGCTCGAAATGATCGAGAAACAGAAAAGTTCTTTCCAAAAGATTTTTAGGAACTACAAATACAAATGCCTCCTTCATTTCTGCTATACCAACCGGCATAAACTTCAATTCCGCATTCCGCCTGAACTGTGGAAGCGTATCGCTCCGTACGGATTGTTGGTCGACTTCGACCTGTACCTGCTCAGTAAAAGCAAGAAAAATAACATTAACCGAATCAAGACCGGAACCGAGATGGGCTGCACGCTCTATATCGAGACCGGGAAGAATGACCCGGGTATCGTTACCGAGATGACCGGAGTATCTCCCACCCGTATCAAACGGAAAGGATACCCCGACATACCCTACACCGAGCTCGGCACTCACCCGGTCTTCGATGAGAAAAACGTCTGGTTTTACGATACGTTCGACAACCGAAAAGCATCGAAATATTTCGATCTGGTATATCAATCCACCGAAATATTGGACTTGGTAGAAAGCCGTTTAGAGTCGTTCCGAAAAGTTTTCCGCCGTTTCAAAAACAGCGGATTGATACTCCATTGCAGTATGGGACATTATAACTTCCAGTTCAGAATACGGCCCGACATGTGGCAAAGAATCGCCAAGCTGAATATCCCGGTAGATTTTTATCTATACTACATAAGTACACCTTATTTCGACGACTGAACCATTATCAATCGAGAGTGAATAGACCATTTTCATATCGAAACAAACATTCCCATAACTCATAGAATAAAGGAAGATTAAAAGTAATGATTACATTCGACGATAAAATAATAGAAATGGGATGCGATTTTTGGATCGATACCGAAGAAGATGCTCCCTCGGTCGTAACCCGTATGACCGGTATACAACCCTCGTGGGCTACAACAAAAGGCGAAATATTCAGAACAAGACCCCACAATACAATACCCAGTAAGGAAATACCCGGGAAGTTCTTTAAACAAAACCTGTGGGAATTATCCGGTACTACCTATTTTGAAAAAGACGACCATCTGATACCTTTCAAATCGATCGATATGCTCGAAATGATAGAGAAACAGAAAAGCTCTTTCCAAAAGATTTTTAGAAACTACAAATACAAATGCCTCCTTCATTTCTGTTATGTCAACCGGCATAAACTTCAATTCCGCATTCCACCGGAACTGTGGAAGCGTATCGCACCGTACGGATTGTTGGTCGACTTCGACCTGTACCTGTTCAGTAAAAGCAAGAAAAATAACATTAACCGAATCAAGACCGGAACCGAGATGGGCTGCACACTCTATATCGAGACCGGGAAGAATGACCCGGGCATCGTTACCGAGATGACCGGAGTATCCCCCACCCGTATCAAGCGGAAAGGATACCCCGACATACCCTACACCGAGCTCGGCACTCACCCGGTCTTCGATGAGAAAAACGTCTGGTTTTACGATACGTTCGACAACCGAAAAGCATCGAAATATTTCGATCTGGTATATCAATCCACCGAAATATTGGACTTGGTAGAAAGCCGTTTAGAGTCGTTCCGAAAAGTTTTCCGCCGTTTCAAAAACAGCGGATTGATACTCCATTGCAGTATGGGACATTATAACTTCCAGTTCAGAATACGGCCCGACATGTGGCAAAGAATCGCCAAGCTGAATATCCCGGTAGATTTTTATCTATACTACATAAGTACACCTTATTTCGACGACTAAACCATTGGACTCATGAGAACACAGAAGATTGAAATCGGGGATATACAAATGCCTTCTTCATTTCTTTTTTAGGAGAAGGTTGGCTATGTGGGGGAGAATGGTTAATTTCGCCGAGAAACTCGAAAAACAGACAAAACCATGATACGGTTTCCCAATGCAAAAATCAACCTGGGGCTGCGAATCGTTTCGCGTCGCCCCGACGGGTATCACAATCTCGAAACGGTGTTTTATCCCATACAGCTGCAGGATGCGCTGGAGTTGGTGCCGACGTCCGACCCGGCTACGAGCCTTACGCTGTCGGGGATAGTCATCGACGGCGACAGCCGCGACAATCTGGTGATGAAGGCGTGGCGGCGGTTGAGCGAGCGATTCGACCTGCCGCCGGTGTCGATACACCTGCACAAGGCGATACCCTTCGGGGCCGGACTGGGCGGTGGGTCGGCCGATGCTGCCTTTCTGCTGGCGATGGCGTGCGACTATTTCCACCTGCCGCTGAGCGACGAGGAGCTCGACCGCGAGGCGGCCGCTTTGGGTGCCGACTGTCCTTTCTTCCTGCACAACAAGCCGTTGCTGGCCAAGGGGATAGGCGACGAGTTCGAACCGGTAGCTCTCTCGCTGAAGGGGTACCGTCTGGTACTGGTGAAGCCGGCCGTGGCGGTGCCTACGGCGGTGGCCTATTCGCTGGTGACTCCTGCCGAGCCCGATGAACCGGTGAGCGTGACCATTGCGCGGCCGGTGGCCGAGTGGCGCGACCGGCTGGTCAACGATTTCGAGAAGAGTGTCTTTGCCCGCTTCCCCGAGGTGGGGGCTATCAAGGAGAGCCTCTACGAGGCCGGTGCGGTCTACGCCTCGATGTCGGGGTCGGGGTCGTCGGTCTTCGGACTGTTCGACCGGGAGGTCGACCTGGCCGATTGCTATCGCAACTGCTTCGTATGGAGCGGTATGTGCGAGGTGTAGAGCCTTGATGGGAGAGGAGAACAAGTCTATGATGGATGTAGTGATTGAAACGATAAATGCGTTGTATCCGCTCTCGCCCGAGACGGTGCAGGCCTTGAAGGAGAGCGTGACCGAGTGCCGCTTCCCCCGGCGGTATCAGTTGGTGCGGGCCGGCATCTACTGCAAGTATGCCTACTTTATCGAGCAGGGCATGACGCGCTCGTTCTGGCTGGTCAACGGCGAGGAGATAACCACCTCGTTTTCGTGCGAGGGGGGCATCGTTTTCAGCATGGACGAACTCTATTACGACAAGGTGAGCGAGGAGTATGTCGAGACCCTCGAGGAGGTGGTGGCCTATCGCATTGCGCTATCGCGGCTGCGCGAACTGTTTGAGACCAATCTCGAGCTGGCCAACTGGGGGCGCATCATTCACCAGAACGAATACCGGCGGTTGCACCGTTCGCACAAGGAGCGACTCACCCTCTCGGCCCGCGAGCGGTACGAGGCGTTTCAGCAACAGTTTCCGCAGGTGTGCCAACGGGCCCAACTGGGTTACATCGCCTCGTATCTGGGCATCACGCTCTCGACACTCAGCCGGTTGCGCCGGGCCAAAAAATAGTGGGGGAGTCCCGGCCGTTTTTGATGTAGGTCAAATTTCAAGTGCGGCAACTGCTGTAATTTTGCAGTCGTAGCACGCTGCTACGAAAAACAGAAATTCATCCAGTAGAAAAATTCATCATCATGCAAAACATCTCTTCTGCCGCCTTCTCCGATACCAAACCCCATTACGAACTGCTCGACGGGTTGCGGGGCGTGGCGGCCCTCCTGGTCGTGTGGTACCACGTGTTCGAAGGCTATGCCTTTGCCGGGGGAACCCTTATCGAAGGTATCAATCACGGATACCTGGCTGTCGACTTCTTTTTTATCCTGTCGGGATTCGTCATCGGGTATGCCTACGACGACCGTTGGGGCCGGAGCCTGACGCTGAAAAACTTTTTCAAACGCCGGCTTATCCGCCTGCACCCCATGGTGGTGATGGGGGCGGTGCTGGGAGCCATCACCTTTTGCCTGCAGGGGCGGGTGCAGTGGGACGGTACCCATGTGGCCACCTCGATGGTGATGCTGGCCCTGCTATGTGCCATGTTTTTCATCCCGGCCGTCCCCGGTGCCGGTTACGAGGTGCGGGGCAATGGCGAGATGTTCCCGTTGAACGGCCCCAGCTGGTCGCTCTTCTTCGAATATATCGGTAACCTGCTCTATGCGCTGGTGCTTCACCGGCTCTCGACCCGGGTCCTGACCGGCGTCGTGGTGGTGCTGGGGCTGGCGTTGGCCGGCTTTGCCACCTTCGACGTGTCGGGTTACGGCAACATCGGGGTAGGGTGGACGCTCGACACGGTCAACTTCGTGGGCGGTCTGTTGCGCATGCTCTTCCCCTTCTCGATGGGGCTGCTGCTCTCGCGTCGCTTCAAACCGGTGCGGGTGCGGGGTGCCTTTTGGATTTGCTCACTCGTCTTGCTGGTGCTGTTTCATGTGCCCTATCTGCCCGGGACCGAAAGCTTCAGCCTGAACGGACTGTTCGAGACCGTTTGCATCGTCGCCGTATTCCCGGTATTGATTGTTCTGGGGGCTTCGGGGGCTACTACCGATGCCTTTTCGACCCGGGTGTGCAAGTTTCTGGGCGACATCTCCTATCCGCTCTATATCACCCACTATGCCTTCATGTATCTGTTTTATGCCTGGCTCATCGAGAAGGGTTACTTCACCTTTGGCGAAACTTGGCAGGTGGCCCTGTGCGTGTATGTGTGGAATGTGGCGGTGGCCTACCTTTGCCTGAAACTCTATGACGAACCGGTGCGTCGTTGGTTGAGTCGGAAATTTTTGAAGAAAGGCAAATAATTGCTATTTTTGAACCCGGAAGAGGGGAGCGGTCTCGTGCTGGTGCCGTCTTGACCAATGGAAAACAACAGAAACCAAAAAATATGATGAAGTGTAGCAAAGTATTGACCGCATGGGCTGTCGCGATGTTGGCCTGCGGTAGTGTGTGGGCTCAGGAGGCCGAATTCGATTTGTCGAGTCAGCGTTCCGAGTCGCAAGATGTGTTGGCCGTTCCGGGCAAGAAGCTCGATCACGGCGGTATTGTGGTGAACCCTACGCCGCAGCAGATGACCCTCGACCGGGCGCATGTGCTGGATTTGTCGAAGGGGGTGAACCTCAAGGACCGTCAGGGCCGTTTCTCGGCCGATGTGCCGTTCCTGACCCAGAACAAGAAGGGGGTGAAACTCACCGTCGACTATGGCGAGAAACAGGCCGAACGTAAAGGCGTGAAAGCCATATCGGGAGCCTACTGGCTGTGTGTGAATCAGAAGGGTATCGATATTGTGGGTTACGACGAACGGGGTGCCTTCTACGGCTTGCAGACGTTGCGGCAGTTGCTCGAGAGTCCGGCGGCAGCCGACGGCCGTTTGCCCTATGTCGAGGTTAACGATTACCCCGATTTGAAATATCGTGGTGTGGTCGAGGGCTTTTACGGCACTCCCTGGTCGCACGAGGTACGCATGTCGCTCATCGACTTCTACGGCAAGTTCAAGATGAACAGCTACCTCTACGGTCCCAAAGACGACCCCTATCACAGCTGCCCCAACTGGCGGTTGCCCTATCCCGAGAAGGAGGCCGAGCAGATTAAGGAGCTCATCGAGGCCTGCCGCCGCAACCGGGTCGATTTCGTGTGGGCCATTCACCCGGGGCAGGATATTAAATGGAACGAGGAGGATTATCAGAATCTGGTGAATAAGTTTAACTGGATGTACGACCTGGGCGTGCGTGCCTTTGCCCTCTTCTTCGACGACATATCGGGCGAGGGTACCAACCCCGTGAAACAGACCGAACTGCTCAACCGCCTGACGGCCGACTTTGTCAAGGCCAAGGGCGACGTGGCTTACCTCACGGTTTGTCCTACCGACTACTCCAAGCTGTGGGCCAACCCCACACCGCAGGGACCTCTGGCCATTTATGGCAACACGCTCGACCCCTCGGTCGAGGTATTCTGGACCGGCGACGTGGTGTGCAGCGACCTCACGCCCGAGACGATGGCGTGGGTCAACAGCCGCATCAAACGGCCGGCTTACTTCTGGTGGAACTATCCCGTGAACGACTATGTGCGTCACGTCATTCTGCAAGGCCCGGTTTACGGGCTCGATACCACCTTGACGTCCGACGACCTCTGCGGTATCGCCAGCAATCCCATGGAGCATGGCGAGGCTTCGAAGCTGGCCCTTTACGGCGTGGCCGATTATACCTGGAACGTGGCCGACTACAACCCCATCGACAACTGGGAGCGGGGTTTGGGCGAACTGATGCCCGAGGCTCGCGAGGCATACCGCACTTTTGCCATTCACTCGTGCGATACCGAGAACGGCTATCGCCGCGACGAGTCGTGGGAGACCCGTACCTTCCGCCTGGCCGATTGGGACGACGCTGCGGCCGATGCCCTCTGGCAGGAGTTCGACCGGGTAGAGAAAGCCCCCGCTACCATAGAGCGCAACTGTGCCAACCGGGGCTTGGTCAAAGAGTTGACCCCCTGGCTCGTCGAGTTTGAAAAGCTGGGTGCGCGCGGCAAACGGACCATCGAGCTGGCCCGCCTCTATCTCACGGATGGCGACCATGCCGTCTTCTGGAACCTCTATGTGCAAAACCTGATGAGTAGCGACGACCGCGCCGCCTACGAGGCTCACAAGAGCGGAACCATGAAGTTGCAACCCTTCTACGAAAATACCATGGACGATATGGCCCACGGTTTCCTGGCTCGCGTGTGGGGCGAGACGCCCATCTATTACAAGGGCATCGGTACCTTCAGCACAATCAAGACTCCGCAGGCGAAACTGATGCTGGACCACGACACGGCAACCTATTACACGTCGGGTATCGCTCAGAAGGCCGGCGACTGGATGGGCCTCGACCTGGGCAAGATTGAGCCGGTGACCGAACTCTCGATTCGTCAGGGCCGCAATTCGGTCGACGATGTCGACTACTTCGACCACGCCGTGGTAGAATATTCGGCCGACGGAAAGACGTGGACGCCCCTCACCGGCGAGTTGAAGCAGCAGTATGTCATCGACTGGCAGGGCGAGCCGGTACAGGCCCGATACATTCGTTTGAAACGGCTCGAGTCGGCCCGCACCAACTATGCCTCGATACGTTCGTTCGAGGTGAATCCGCCTCGTCTCGAGCGGTTGGGCTTTGACCTGAAGGCCGACGACATGCAGCAGGCTCTCTACCTGTTCGACGGCCAGCTGGGCACGAGCTATCGCAACGAGGGTACCATCACCTTCGGGGTGAAACCCGGTGTGGAGGCTTATGCTCTGTTGATGAACAGCCGGAAGGATGGCAAGCCGCTGGCCGTAACGGTGAAGCAGTTGGCCGCCGACGGTTCTACACTGGCCGAGGTGACGGCAACCGAACCCTTCTGTCAAGTGGTTTTGCAGCCCGGTGTTGCGTCCGTACAGCTCACGGGCGATGCCGAGATATTCGAAATCGTACCGACCCGGAAATAGGCCGACGACACGCTGTCGCAGATATACGAGGGGCGGCCCGGTGGGGCTGCCCCTTGGTGTTTTATCGGGCACGAGCGTGAGGCTGACAGTCGGGTAGGCCGGGCGTGACAAAAATACAGTCGCTATCGGTTTGGCAGTGTTTTTGATACTATATAAATGCTTGTTGAAGATAATTCTTCGAGGAGGCAGAATATGAATCGTAAAAAAAGAAAAACTAAAAATATGGCTGAAGAGAAAGACCGCGAAAAATCGCAAGTAATTGAGGACGAGGTTCCTGAAAAGAACAAAGAGGAGGCTTGTGAGCAACAGCCCCAGGATGCGGAGAAGGGCGAAACCGAAGCCGCTGCCGAAGAGGGCGAGGTAGATGAGGCTGCCAAATTGTCAGCCGAGCTGGACACGTTGAAAGCGACCATCGAAAAGATGCAGAAAGATTATCTGCTGTTGATGGCCGAGTTTGATAATTTCCGTAAACGGACCTTGCGCGAGAAAGCCGATTTGATTAAGAATGGCGGCGAGAACTGCATGAAGGCTATCCTGCCCGTAATCGACGACTTCGAACGTGGATTGGCCGCTGTGGAAAACAGTAACGATCTGGAAGCCGTGAAAGAGGGTATGAATTTGATATACAACAAATTCAAAACCTATCTCGAACAAAACGGCGTGAAAGAGATTCCCACTCAAGGTGCCGATTTCGATACCGAGTATCACGAGGCCGTGACTACATTCCCGGCTCCCGACCCTGCCCAGAAAGGCAAGGTAATCGATACCGTGCAGAAAGGCTATACGCTTAACGACAAGGTAATTCGTTTTGCCAAGGTAGTAGTGGGTGAATAACGATTTGGAGGGATAGAGAGCAATGGAAAAAAGAGATTATTATGAAGTGCTGGGAGTCGCCAAAAGTGCGACGCCCGAAGAGATAAAGAAGGCATATCGTAAGAAAGCTATTCAATATCACCCCGACAAGAACCCCGGTAACAAGGAGGCCGAAGAGAAATTCAAGGAGGCCGCCGAAGCCTACGAGGTGTTGAGCGATCCCGACAAGCGGGCTCGTTACGACCAGTTCGGGCATCAGGGTGTGGGCGGTGCTGCCGGTGGTGGATTCAGTGGCGGCGGTATGTCCATGGAGGATATATTCTCGCACTTCGGCGATATATTCGGCGGAGGTTTCGGCGGATTCGAAGGCTTTGGCGGCGGCAGCAGTTCACGTGGCGGCCGTCGGCATGTGAACAAAGGGTCGGACCTGCGTGTGAAGGTAAAACTCACCCTCAAGGAGATTGCCACCGGTGTCGAGAAGAAAATCAAGGTGCCCAAATATGTAAGCTGTACCTACTGTAAGGGAACGGGTGCCGAGAACGGAACCGCCTATACCACGTGTACGAAATGTAACGGTTCGGGTGTAGTGACTCGGGTTCAGCAGACTTTCCTCGGGGCCATGCAGTCGACGACGACCTGTCCCGATTGCGGTGGCGAGGGACGCATCATCACCAAGAAGTGTCCCCACTGCGTCGGCGAAGGCATCGTGCGAGAGGAGGAGGTCATCACCCTCAACATCCCCGCCGGTGTTTCCGAAGGCATGCAGCTCTCGATGGCCGGCAAGGGTAACGCTGCCCGTCATGGCGGTGTGAACGGCGACCTGCTTATCCTCATTGAAGAGGAGCCGCACCCCGATTTGGTTCGTGACGAGAACGACCTGATATACAACCTGCTGCTCGACCTGCCTACGGCTGTGCTGGGTGGTTCGGTCGATGTACCTACGCTCGACGGCAAAGCCCGTATCAAGGTAGAGCCGGGTACGCAACCGGGCAAGATATTCCGCTTGCGGGGCAAAGGTCTGCCCTCGGTCAACCGTTACGGCGTGGGCGATTTGATAGTGAACGTATCGGTCTACATCCCTGAGAACCTGAATGCGGCCGAGAAGAAACAATTCGAAGAGATGAAAAACTCGTCCAACATGCAACCTACGCTCACGACCAAGCAGCGTATATTCAGCAAGTTGCGCCACATGTTTGAATAATACACATAGGATATGATAAACGAACCGCGCGATACGTCGTCGAGATGTGCCGCGCGGTTTTTTTTGTGCCATGGAGAGACTTGTCTATGCAGGGCGATGGCTATTCAAAGTCGCTTTGCTGTTGTTCCACCTCTTTCAGTTTCAGTCGGTTGAGCTCTTGTTGCAACTCTTCGATGCGCCTTTCGCAGTCGGTCGAGGTCGATTGTCGGGCCTGACGGGTATCGCCCGACTGGTTTTGTAGCTGTTTCAGCTCCTCGCTGTCGGCAATTATCGGGAGAGCGGGGCGGTGGGAGACAAGGGTCAGTTCGGCCGATACGGGGGTATGTTTGCCCGACCACACGACCGAAGCCCGCACTTTGATTTCGCCCGGCGTCGTCGTAGCTCTTACCAGTACGGGAGCCGTACCCCACAAGACCGGTCGGGGATTGGTGAAGGTCTCTTCGTTGGCTACCAGTTCGCCGGGGCCCTCGATTTCGAATTTTATCTCGTAGTTGTTCAACCGCTTGATGTTGCCGTTGTCATCGGCTACGGCGGCTACCACGGTCAGCAGGTCCGAGCCGTCGGCCGTCAGCTCTACCCGTTCGTCATCGGCCCAGAGCAGCAGACGTGAGGGGCGGCGGCTTGGCATTACCTTGTGGGTGGCCACCACTTTGCCGTCCATCACTCCTTCGGCCAGCAGATACGAGTCGGCATGTTTTCCGTTTCGCGCCAGCTCCTTGTCCTGCATCACGTCGAATGCCACTTTGAATGTAATCACGGGCGAGGGCATCCCCTCGTGATTCTGGGGTTTGTGGTAAATCCGGGTATTGCCGTTGCCGCCATAGGTGAGCCGCACCTCGTCGCAGTTGCTGTAGACCGTTACATCTTCGGGCGAGAAGGGTGTCATGGCATTGGCAATATAGACCATGGGACCCGTCTCGGCCGGCAGGTCGGGGTTGATTTTGGCCGGGCGCTGGGCACAGAACATGTAGTACGACAGTTTGGGTTGTCTGAAGGCATCCATGATGCCCCCGTAGAAGGGGTCGGGATGGTAGCCCCGCTGGTGGTCGAACGAGTGCCACAGGCAGCCCCCCACATGTTGTCGGGGATTGCGGTAGAGCACGTCGTAGCAGGTATACTGATAGTCGGTTTTGGCATAGCCTTGAGCCTGTTTGAGCATGGGAGCCTCGCCCCAGGCCCGGTTGACTCGGCTGGGCGAGTTGTGCGAGTTCCAGTCGTCGACGTTGTCGCCCCATTCGCGTGTGAAATAGCTGATTTTGGGGTCCAGCGTATCGGTGTTGAAGGCCCCGCCCTTGCCGTTCAGCGGGTGAGTGAAGTGTACGGGGAAATATTGATGGCCGAGAGCCGTCACGTCGCATCCGGCATAACAGTAGGGATAGGGATACTCTTCGTGCAGGATGTTCACGACATTCAGGGCAAAGTCGTCGGGGTACCAGGTTTCGTTGAGGATAGGTTCCCACAGCCATACCGACGGGTGGTTGCGGTCACGCCGCACCATGTTGCGAACGTCGCTGTACACGCGTTGTGCAAAGACCGGCTCCTGATTCCAGAATTGCCATCCCGGCGTGTTGACAATCACGAAGAGCCCCAGCTCGTCGCAGGCATCCATAAAGGCGGGGTCTTGCGGATAGTGGGCGTTGCGGATGACCCGCAGGCCGGCATCGCGCAGCTTCTTGGCGTCGCGCCAGTGCAGGCTGTTGGAGAGGGCGTTGCCGATGACGGCAAAATCCTGGTGGCGGTTGGCGCCGATTAAGGGTTCGGGGTAGGGCTTGCCGTTCAGCCAGAAGCCATCCTCTCCCTTGAACTCGATACTGCGGATACCTATGCGGCGATAGTAGCCGTCGACAGTCTTGCCGTTGGTATCCTGTACATACACGTGCAGTTTGTAGAGGTGGGGCGAGTCGGGCGACCACAGGCGGGGCTGCAGAACTTGACTTTGGCCCGATACCCGGTGGGCTTTCCCTGCGGCCAACGACAGCTTTTTCTCAAGGTTGAAGATGAGTTTGTCGTCGTGGTCATACAACTGCCATACGACCCTCCCGCGGAATATCCGGTTCGACGCGTTGCGTATGTGCGTATCGATATGGACCACGGCCGATTGCTCCGATACCCGATCGTACGAGACAAACAGTCCGCCCGAAGCCTTCTCGTCTTCGTAGTTGGGGTCGGTGATGAATACGGGGTTGTGCACGACGAGCCAGCAATCGCGGTAGATGCCGCCGAAGTAGGCAAAGTCGAGCATCGCCTGTTCTTTGCCGGGAGGATAGGCGGGGTCGTCGCTATTGTCGGCCCACACGGCAATCACGTTGTCTTGACCATATTTCAGATAAGGTGTAATATCGACGATGACCGGCAGGTATCCGCCGTAGTGACTTTGCAGCAGCACGCCGTTGAGCCACACTTTCGATTTGCCCATGATAGCCTCGAAGTGGAGAAACTGCCGTCTCCCTCTCCAGGCCTCGTCGGGAGTAAAGTGCTTGCGATACCACACCTCGCCCTGATAGTTGATGCAGCCGCTGGCCTCGGTAGGCAGATATTCCATTCCATCGGGGAGCGAGACCAGTCGCCAGGAGCGGTCGTCGAAGTCGTTGCGTTCGGCACCTTCGACCGGCCCTTTGTAAAATCGCCAGGCCGGGTTCATGTTGTAGACCTCGCGTCCCGTTTCGGGCAGCGCAAAGAACCCGGCCGTAGAGAACAGCGGTTGGTAGCTTTCGTTACTCCAGGAGGGTAGAATCGAGAAGAGTGCGGCGGCACAAAGCAGCAGAAGTGCAGGGCGTTTTACATGGTGTTTCATGGTCGTGACAAATGAACGGGAGAGCCAGAATACTCGGCGGAGGGTCGGAACATGCCGGCCTTCCCGGTTGAAAATCCAAAAATACACAGAAAGATTGTGACATGAAACGGTTGGGCTGTTATTCTCGGGTAAGGAACAAATTTTTTGCCTGTACCAGAATAGGACAGAAGTTCGGTTTCTGTTTTCTCCCCGATTTGTTATCTTTGCTGTTACATAGTTGAAGCCATGAAAGTAAAGATAGAGGAGAGTTGGCGACGTCGATTGCAAGAAGAATTTGACAAACCCTATTTCGAGCAGTTGGTCGCCTTTGTGCGGAGCGAGTATGCTCGGGTGCAGGTATTGCCGCCGGGGCATCAGATTTTTCAGGTATTCAATGCCTGCCCTTTCGAGTCCGTGAAAGTCGTTATTCTGGGGCAAGATCCCTATCCCAATCCCGGGCAATATTACGGAGTTTGTTTTTCGGTTCCCGAAGGTGTGGCGATTCCCGGTTCGCTCTGCAATATCTTCCGGGAAATCGAGAGCGACATAGGCAACCCCATGCCGGTATCGGGCAATCTGGACCGCTGGGTACGGCAGGGCGTATTCCCGATGAACTCGGTACTCACGGTGCGGGCACACGAAACCGGTTCGCACCGAAACCGGGGGTGGGAGACTTTTACCGATGCCGTAATCCGCAAATTGAGCGACGAACGGGAGCATCTGGTCTTTATGCTGTGGGGCAGCTATGCTCGGGCCAAGGCTTCGCTTATCGATACTAGCAAGCACCTGGTGCTCGAGGCGGCACACCCTTCACCCCGTTCGGCCGACCATGGCTTTTTCGGTTGTAGGCACTTCAGTCGTGCCAATGCCTATTTGCAGAGCCAGGGTATCGCCCCTATCGACTGGTAGTTTTTTTGTAACAAAGGCGGAAACAACAGATCGATGTTCCCGCCTTTTCTATGAAAAGAGTTGATTTAGAGAGTTACTTTATAAGATTTGTTCACTCCTTCTATTTGTACGATGTATATGCCGTGGGCGAAGCCGCTTGTTTCGATAACAGCCGATTGGTCGCCGGCAGTAGTCTGGACGCACAGAATGCCTTGGCTGGAGTAGAGAGCTACTCGAGTACCGTTCGGTATGCCCGTGATATGAAGAGATTTACTTTGCCGGATGATGGAAACCGACGAAGCGATTTGCTCGATTGAAGATACAGGCGACAGGTCTACAGCGAGAGGTTCGGAAAAGTCGGTCTCCATGAAGGAGTGAGCTTTTACACGTGCGGTATAGACCTTTTGGTCGAGGTTCGTAAAACTGGCTCTCGGCTCAGTGAGGTTTGTACGGCTCTCGACGGTCTGGTCGCCGTCGAGCAATTCTACACTCCAGGTATTACCTTCGGTCCCGTCCCATAAGAGGTCGAACGAGTGGTCGGCTTTATTTTCTATCCGTAAGTTGGCAGGAGTTGCGGCAACCGTTTCCCAACTGTAATCGGTATCTATGGTTCCCATGCACCAGGCCTGGTTGCCTTCGGGGTCGGCCAGGTTGACCGTATGGTCTCCACTGCCTTCGGCAAAATTGAAGTTTTTAATTAGTCCTTCGGTCGAAGGGTCTATCTGTTTTTGATAGTTGTCTTTGATTTCATCTGGTGTGCGGGCTACGCTCCACAGTCTGAAATCGGCCATCTTGCAGATGCAGGGATTTCCCCAAGGGGCACGACCCAAGTATAGCGGATAGCCGTCGGCGGCTGTGTCGTAACCGGCGATATTGCTTTGTGAGCCGACAACCTCGCCGTTGACATAAACAATGATTTGACTGCCGTCGGCCACGCAGGCTATATGGGTCCAATTCCCTTTCCACGAAGTAGGGTCGATCCATAGCGACTCGCCGTCGAGCTGGAATTTGAACCATCCGTCAAATCCCAATACAAAACCTTTGTCGTTGTGCATGTTACTGGCAAAGAACCCCGTATTGTCGTCGATATAAAGCCAGGTTTCTATGGTTATTTGATTGGACCCGATAGTGGTCTCCAGCGCATTGAGGCCGGCTGCCGAAGTCTTTAACGAAATAGATCCGACGTCGGCATGAGCAGACAGAATGGTAAGGATACAGGCTGTCGCAAGTGTCGCAACTTTTGGTAATGTGTTTGTTTTCATAGATGTAAAATTTAATATTAGACAAGTTATTGGCAGAGAATTTCCAATACGGATTCTCGGAATTTTTCTATCTCGTGGCTGTTTTGCGTGAATTCATTCGGATTGCTGTAGATGGACTGAACGAGCGTTTCGCTTTTGGCGCGTCCGATTTTCTTCTCGAGAAGAGCCAGATATTCGTAATCCTCCATACTGTCTCTCCAACGCTCCATGCGAATCGATACGACAGGATGCTCGCAATGGAAATACCGGCCGGGATAGATGAGAATGCCGTCGCCCTCGGGCAGGTCTTTGCGGAAGGCTAGGGTATCGGTTTCGGCAT
Organism: Barnesiella sp. An22; assembly: GCF_963931395.1. NCBI lineage: Bacteria > Pseudomonadati > Bacteroidota > Bacteroidia > Bacteroidales > Barnesiellaceae > Barnesiella > Barnesiella sp. An22. The sequence continues at coordinate 2,547,260 of NZ_OZ007014.1, read as the reverse complement.
AGGCATTGACTGCCCAGTAGAGAAATCCGGTCGTACGCTCTTTCCAACTGCGCCACAGCACGGCCCGGTGTTGGTATCCCGTCATCGAGAGCAGCAGGTTGGGCTGGTTTTCGCCAGGCCCCATGCACACATAGGTCCACCACTCTTCGTTTTCCTTGAGCAGAGAGCGGCACGTATCGGCATTGGCTTCGTTCCCTTGCAATGCCCAGGCACTCATGGCAAATATCTGGGTGTCGCCTTGCCACAAGTCGAAGACCGAAAAAAGTTTATCTTTATAGGGCCCGTCTTTCGGGCCGCAATAGAAGGTGGTGAGCACTTTGGCTTCAGGCTTGAGCGAGTGTATCTCCCGGGCATATTGGCCGATGAGCCGGTATTCGTTCATGTATGCCGGTTCGTCCCACAGGTAGAAATATGCCCGGTCGAGCAAGTGGTGCTTTTCGAGCGATTGCAGCATGCCGTCCAGTTCGTCGTGCGAGAGCGAGTGATAGGGAATGGCAAAACGGTTAAAACGGGGATCGGCAAGAAATGCCAGAGTGCGGGAATCGTCCCATTTCCAGGGCGACGACGAAGCCTCGTGTCGCATGCTGTTGGCCAACCAGGTCGAGAAATAGGGATTCATGCGGTAGTCCAGACACAGTTCAGCCCATTCCAGCTTGTTTTTTAAAGTCTGTTCTTCGGATGTCGAGTCGATGAGGTTTTTCTCGATAATACCGAATGTAGCCGGGATCGATGGGGTAGTGGGCAGAGTGACATCGTATACATGCAGGTCGAGCTTTATTTTCTGTTGTTTTCCATTCCCGGCAATAATCAGTTGCTCATTGTATTTCCCGGGTACCGTTTTATCGGTCGTGCGGTAGGTAATCCACAGTTTGGCAATGGTATCGGTCAGTAGTATTTTGTCATCTTCGACCGGTACCAGCGCATCGTCGAATCCGTATACGGGAGTAATCTGTCGGCATGAGTATTGAATACCGTTGTCTTTGGTTGTCCGGTGTATGGTATAAGTCTCACCGATTTGGCCCTTGAAAACGAGTTGAATGTGTTCGGCTTCGTTTCGGGCAAGCATGAGAGCGGCTGAATTGTGGGGCTGGAGTTCGTGAAAGTCGGATGCTTTGTCGACCGAAGGTACCAGATAGCATTCGATTGATTGCTGACATGACCCCAATAAGAGGATACCGCCTGTCAGAAGCAGGTGTTTGAGAAAGGTAGATTGCATAGTAGTGTCTTGTTTTATTCGGAGATGCCTTCAATTAAATTTTTTCGCAGGGCCAAAGCATATTTGCTTTGACTGGTGTAGTTGGTCGGACCTTTGTATACGTTGTTCAAAAGCGAGAGTGTGGCTTCGCGTCCCACTTTCTTCTCGTACATCATCAGCATGTCGTACTCTTCGGCACCGTCGCGCCACCGTTCCAGCCTGATCGAGGTGCATAGCTTGTCCGAGTCGAACGATTCGCCCGGGTAGATGAGTACGCCGTCTCCTTCTGGCAAATCGGAACGAGGCCGTAGCGGATAGACACTGGCAAAACCGTTGACAACCCAGTACAGGAATCCCGAAGTTTGTTCCTTGTAGCAACGCCACATGGTGGCCCGGTTTTCAATGGCGGTGGAGTTGGACGCAAGACCGGGGGTGATTGACATGCACACATAGCTCCACCACTCCTGGTCCGGGCGTAGTTTGTCTTTGCACCGGTCGGCCCAGGTTTCGCTGCCCTGCAAGGCCCATACACTGGTGCAGAAGAGCGAGGTGGCTCCGTTCAGCAGGTCGAACGTGGCCAACAAATCGTCTTTATACTCTCCATCGGTCGGGCCGCAATAGAAGGTGGTGAGCACTTTGGCTTCGGGGGCATATTGGTGAATGCGGTCGGCCATGCTCCTGATCTCTTCATACTCGGCTGTTTTGGTCGGCTCGTCCCATAGATAGAAGTAGGCTTTTTCGAGGAGCCCGTTTTCGCGAGCCTTGTTTAGCATGGCTTGTAATTCTTCGTCCGAAAGGCCATGAGAGGGGAGAGCAATGCGGTTGAACCGTTTGTCGGCCAGGTAGCTCCACGTACGGTCGTCGTTCCAGTCGTAGGGCGATGAGAAGCACTCGGTCTTCATCGTACCGCTCAGCCAGGTGGAGAAGTAGGGCGAAATTCGATATTCGAGCAACAGGTCCGAAGCCTCTTTTCTCTTCTCGATTTTTCCCTCTTCAGACAACCCCGAGAAAATAAAGTTCTGGGGGTTAATGCCAAATACCGAAGCGATAGAGGGGGTCTCGGGCAGCGAAGCATCGACTACATTGAGCGATATGGCCACGGCATACTCCTGGCGGCCCTCTTTGAAACGAATGACCTCTTTGTATCGTTTGGTCTCGGCATTGGGCTTTATCTTGAACGTAAGCCAGGCCCGCACGATTTTACCTTCGGGTTCTATCTCGTTGTCGCAGGGGACCAGCACATCGTATTTCCCGTTGAAGGAGGCAACTTTGCGGCACTGAAATTCGATAGCATCGGCATCGCCGCTACGCTCTATGGTCAGGCTCTTTTTGGAGTCGGTTTGTATGACGAGCTGTACACTCTCGTATTCGTTGCGCACCACATCCATGTCGTATCGGTTTTCGGGGGTTGTGGTGGTGTAGTTTTCCATGTTGTCGAGGCTGTTGAACAGCCACGTATTGGTTGCGATTGCCGGTATATCGTCGCCCGAGTTGCCCGGTGTTTCCGGTTCTTTGTCTTTGCAGGCGGTCGATAGAAGGGTAATCAGGAGGATAATATACAGTAAATGTGATGATTTCATAAATATTCTATTTGGTCAGTTTCATAAGTTTTACGCCATGAGCCGGGATATTGAACGTAACGGCATTGTTATGTATCTCTACCGGTATGTTTTTCCACAGGTCGGTGATGTGTCCGTCGCCTATGTAGTTGATGGCCTGTAGCGGGAAAGTGTAGTCTTCTATCGCCGTATCGGTTGTGTTGAATACCGCTATGTAATGGGCCGTTTCATCTTCGCTTTGAGCATACCAGGCGATTATCCCGTCAGTCTCGAACAATTCACGGTTCCCCTTTGAGCGTTGGTTGATGTCGATTACTTCCTGGTTGGTGATAAGGCTCAGCGTGAAGTCGTCGATTTCGGGCAGGTTGCATCCCACCATCAGAGGAGAGCGGAACATGGCCCACAAGGTAAACATGGTGTATTGCTCGTCGGGTGTGAAGTGGCTCATGCGTGGAGCACCTCGCATGGCTCGTTGGGCCATCGGACCGACAGGGAGCATGTCGGCATCGGGCCAGTGACCTTTGACAATATACTTTTGCCACTTGCGGCAGAGGGGGAATTGGGCTTTCAATGCTTCCCAGTTGTCCCAGAAATCCTCGGATATGCGCCAGAGTTGTGCCACGCTTTGCAGATGCCTTACGTTTTCGACAGGAGCCGGACCGGGAGAGAGACTCAGGACAATCGGGCGTTTTACCTTTCGGGCAGCTTGGGCAATGGCATCTATTTCGTCGCAAGCATAGACGGGCGACAGCAGATCGTCGGCTTTGACATAATCGACGCCCCACGATTCATAGAGTTCGAAAATCGAGTTGTAATACTCCTGAGCTCCGGGTTTGCTCATGTCTATCCCGTAGAAACCGAAATACCATTTGCACTGCGAGTCGATGTTGGCGATGTCGCGGGCCTTGTACGAAGTCCCTTTGATGGGCGTGTTGGCCTCGACTGCCTGAATGGGGATACCCCGCATGATGTGGATACCCAGTTTCAGCCCTTTGCCGTGCAGATAGTCGGCTATGGGTTTCAACCCTTCGCCGTTTCGGGATGAGGGGAATTTCTCGGGATCGACGATGAGCCGTCCGAATGAATCGATAAGCTGGTGTGGAGCCTTCGATTCGTAATCTTCCAGAGTCAGCATGCCGGGGGCATACCAACCGGCATCAATTACGATATATTCCCAGCCGAGTGGCTTCAAGTGTTCGGCCATGAAGTCGGCGTTGGCTTTGACCTCATTTTCGGTGACCGAGGTCCCGAAACAGATCCAACTGTTCCATCCCATCGGCGGCCGTTCGGCCAGTATGGGCGAGGTCTCGGGCTGTTTGGTCTGTGGGGTGTCGGTACAGCCCGTACCCAGTAGAGGTATAAATAGGCATGTGATAGCCAAAGTTTTGATGTTCATGATATTGTTTTCGAGGTTAATGGTAAAGAGTGCCTGTTATTGCCGGAGACCCCGGCAATAACAGGGATAAAAAGTTTAGTCGAGGACACAGCGTACGCAGTATCCACGAGTACGGTCGTAGGGGTAGAGGGCTGCCCCCGAGTCGTTGCTTGTGAAGCCGTAGGTCACGCCTTGATTGGGGAAGTTGGCGGGATCGGGATTCCACGGATAAACATCACCCTCTTTGGGGGCAGTAGCTGTCCAGTAGTAAGATGTGGCGAAAGCCTCGATAATATCGTTCTCGGGAATGCTCCAGATGTAGCCGGTCCCGGCCAGATTGAATCCGATGGAATTGAGTCCAACATCGCCGGCATTGGGATCCCAATAGTTTTTCTCTTTGAGTATGGTTCCCGGCATGGTGGGGTCGCCACAAGCGTTGATGAGGAAATCCCATTCGGCTTTGGTCGGGATGTGCCAACCTTCGGGAGCCAGGCCTTGAATCTTTTCGCCCTCTTCGGCACCACGAGTCCCGCGCATGGTAGCTGTCCACGTGTAGTATCCGCCGAAGATTCTGGTCCACGATTCGTCTTCACCTTCTTGCGGAGTGTAGAACTTCACGTCGTTCTCGGTGAGGGGGGTACCATCGGAGTAGGTGGTAGCCCGCAGGTTGTCGGCCAACCATACGGCATAGTCTTCGGTGAGGGGATCGTAAACGCGGCAAACCCGGTATTCCTGGTTGTCGCGTGGGTCGATAAACGGTTTGTAGAAGCGGAAGAGTTTCATGCTACGCACTTCGCTGCGCGACAAGGCGCCGTTGTTGTTGCTTTCGATCGCCCAATACAATTCGCCCCGTTTATATTCACCTACACCCAGTTCGGCCAGCAGGTCGTCAAGATCCTGATGGGTGAGGGTATATTCCATTTCGGTTCCCACTTCGATGCGTTTGAGTTCGTTCATCTCTTCGTCGAGGCTGAAAATGAGCGAATACGAAGCACCGGCTTGGTCACCTTCCCATTCGAAGTCGAGTTTCTTGGTAGGGTTCTCATACAGGAGGTCAAACTCTTCCAAGTCGTCGGGTGCATAAAGCACGATGTTGCTTTCTTGGTTTTTACCTCCGCCTTCGTCGTCTTTTTCCGAGCAAGAGGTGCCTGCTACGAGCAGGATGGATGCCAGATAAAAAAGTGTCTTTTTCATTGTGTTGTGTTTTTAGGGTTGATGAATTATTGGGTTACATGTAAGGTGCCTATCTTCAACCAGCCGTTTGTGAACGAACCGTTTTTTACGGCCAGGTTGAGACCCGGTTTTTTCTCTTGGGTGTCGTCGGTGATGGCCACGGCCAAAATGTATTTGCCGGCGGGCAGGGACACGATTTCGCTTGTCCTGTAGGTTTTGTCTTTTCCCTTGATCCAGGCCGAAGGCTCGGCGTTGTCGTCGGTAATCATCTGTTCGATTTCCTGGCTCTCGGAATCGAGCAGGGCAAACGAGACTTTGTACTTATAGTTCCAGCGACGATTGTTGTTGGGACATACTCCCACACCGCTGTTTCGCCAGGTATGTTTTATCGTCAGCGATTGTCCGCTCTGGACCGACGGAGGAAACTCTATCTGTACCGGAGTGAGGCGATAGCCGCCGTAGCTGATAAAATCTTTTACCAACTCCTTGGCATGAGTTACCCAGCCGCGGGTTTCGGTGGCTTCTCGCAAATCGAGGGTATTGGCATGGCCGCGGATAGCGTCTTTGTAGGCCTGAGCATAAAAATCGGCCCAGGACTTGAATTTGTCGGCGTACAGAGGGTCGGTGCTCCAAGGCTGATAGCTGTTTGAATTGCCTCCCCAGTAACAACCTTCGGCGATGAAGGCTTTTTGCGGGAATAGCGAATTGATGATTTCGACCTCGGTATCTTGGAACCAGTAGCTGCCGATTCCGTCGCGGCGGGTCAGGAAGTCGTGCTTGTCGATAGCCAGTTGTTTTTCATAGGCAAAGCCTATTTCGGTACCGAAGTTGACCACGAGCAGTACGTTCTTGAAATTCTCGGCATACAGGTCGGTAATCCATTGATACACGCTGTACTTGTTGCTGTTGTTGAGATATTGCACATGATGGCCTTCGCCCCACCAGCCCAGGTTGTAGGCGTCGATGAAGTCTACTCGTGCGGGGTCGTCGAACTCCTGGGCAAAGGCCCGGATAAAGTTACCGAACTTCTCCTGGAATACAGGGTCATCGGCATAGGGGGTCCAGTTGTTGTTCTCGTCGGCCGGATCCCACAACCGATGCACCGCATACCCCTGAGCTCCTGCTTCTCTTACAAAGTCGGGGGTACCGTTGTAGATATTGTCTTGCCCGTCGACATAGACTCGGAAGGCCAGTTTCAGCCCCCGGTCGAGAGCCCCTTGAATGAGGGCCTTGAAATTTTCGTCGTGCTCCCAGGCATATTTTCCCTCTTCGGGTTCGAGTTCCGACCATCGGGAGCGCCAGTAAAAAATCGAGGCATACTTTTCGGCGGCTGCATCTTGTTGCGACCAGTAGGTTTTGGCGTTGGATACGTAGTCGTTGGCATCGTCGTAGAGAGTCCAACCCGAGGCCGGATTCCGTATGAGCGAGGTCAAATCGGGGTCGAAAGAGACCGTTTGGTCTCCCGACTGTATTCCATCGTTGTCTTTGTCGGTGCATGCGACAAAAAGAGCGAGGGCGACGGGCAGTATCCAAGTGAGGTTTTTGTAGTGTGACATAGTTAGAAACCTTCGTTGTTTTTAAGATTAGGATTTTCGTAGATAACCGATTGAGGTATCGCATACAGAATGTGTTTGGGTTCGGCCATGAGTTTGCCGCGGGCGTGAGCGTTGGAAATGAGTTCGCCATGGCGAATCAGATCGGGACGACGCATGCCTTCCCAGCAGAACTCCCAACCCCTCTCTTTCAAGAGATGGCTGCGGAACGCATCTCTGTCGGTAATGTCGTTTATCTCTTTTTCGTATTTGCTCCCTTCGTAGTTGTCGAATGCCCGGCTCCTGATTTGGTGTACCAGGTCTTTGGCCTCCTGCGTGGGGCCGTGAAGCTCGTTCAAGGCTTCGGCCCGGGCCAGAATCACCTCGGCGTAGCGGTTTATTACATATTCGCTGGCATCCCATTGTCCGGTCGTATTGGGGTTTTCTTGATACTTCATGGGGATGGCTCCCGGTTTGCCGGTGTATTCGGTACGGCGGTCGACCATCTTTTTGCCGTTCCAGTAGGTTGCCAGTAGGGCATTACGGCGTTTGTCGTTGGGGTCGTAGGTGTCGTAGAAATCCCAAGGTACGAGGAATCCGCCCCATTTGGTCAGAGAGATGCCGTTCCGCGATACATAATCGGCGGGCAGGGCATGAGCCAGGAAGCAGTTGCCCAATCCGCCTTGCGGGAAATTGGGAATCGGGAAAATGACCTCTTTGTTTTGTTGGTTCGACGGCGACCATATCGACATGTAGTCTTTCTGCAACATGTATTCGCCGTCGTTGATTATTACGTTGGTAATCGAGTCGACCCGGCTCCACCACATCATGGCCTTGCCTTCGTTGTTGCGGTAATGACGCTCTTGACCGGCTTCGTGCATGTACAGTTTCAGCATGTACATTTGGGCAATGCCTTTGGTCATGCGGCCGTAGTCGCTGGCACTCAGTTCACTGGCGGTCTGCAGGTTCTCTTCGGCGGTCTTCAGTTCGGTATCGATGAAGTTGACATACCACTCGACCGAGGGTCGCTCGGGCATATAGTCCTGTGCCCTTTCGGGATCGAGCGCAATATCGGGGTCGGTAATCAGGGGAACGGTGCCGTACAAATCGTAGAGGTCGTATGCCCACATGGCCCGGAGGCAACGTACTTCGGCCATGTAACGGCGTTTTACCGGTGCCGAAATCGAGATGGGGCGCATGCGTTCGAGCAGGGCGGTTGCTTTGGTGACAGCCGGAACCATGCCTAAGTAGAATGCACTGAGGTCGGTCGTCTCGGCAGTCCACAGAAAGTCGAGCTGTTTGTCCCAAACCCAGTTGCAGTCGCACTCGTCAGTACATCCTACTTGCATGGTCAGTAGAGATCCCCAAGCGCAGTTATAGCGATCCCAACCGCCACCGCGCAGTTCGTGGTAGATGCCTGTGACAGCAGCTTTTACATCGCTTTCGGTTGTCATTACGTTATCGGCGCTGAGTTGGTCGAAAGTTTCGTTCTCCAGTGAGCACGAACAAGTTGCTATGAGCAGCAACGATGAGAAAAATATATTCCTGGTTTTCATGATTCAAATAGTATTAAAAGGTTATGTCAACACCAAAAGAGTAGGTTCGTTGGTTGGGATACCCGGCTTTGAAATCGGTTTCGGGGTCGTTGCCCGAATAAGGTGTGATGACAAAGGGGTTGGATATGTCGGCAAAGATTCGTGCGCGGGAGAATACCTTGTGTATCCATTTCGAGGGGAGGGTGTATCCCAGCGTGATGTTCTTGCAGCGGATAAACCAGGCATCTTCCCACAGGTAATCCGAGGGTTGAGGATATTGGCTTACGAATCCCGAAGGGTATTTGCTGTGCGGGTTTTCGCTCGACCAGCGTTCCGAAATCTCTTTCATCATGTTTTGCCCGTTCAGGATGAAGCGGATATTGGGAATCGAGAATTTTCCGCGGGTGGCGTTGTTGACGATACGGTCGAACATGCCATAGAAGAAAATATTCAAGTCGAAACCCTTGTATTCGAAGGTATTGCCGAATCCAATCGAGAAGCCCGGGTCGTAGGTGCCCAGCAGCACGATGTCGGCTTCGTCGATAATACCGTCGGGCCCTCCGGTGTATTGTACGTTACCGTTTGCATCGGGAATCAGATTTCCGAACTCGTCGCGCAGATAACCGTTCACATCTTTGATCTTGTACTCGCCGGGCAGGAGGTTCGGCATGGAGGCAGGGGCGGCCTCGTCGATACCCAGCACACCGTCGGAGAGGTAGCCATAATGAGCCCGTATGGGGTCGTCGGCTTTTTGCCAGGGACTCAGTTCGTCTTCGGGATTTCGTTCTTTCCACCTATCGACATAGCGCGTGAAGTTAAACTCGGTATCCCATTTGAACTCGCCGGTGAAGTTGCGGCTCTTCAACGAAATTTCTATACCGGTACTTTGCGTCTTGCCGATATTGGCGGCTACGGTCGATACCTCCATAAACGATTTCAGGGTACGGTATCCCAAAAGGTCTTTTACCTCTTTCTTGAAGAACTCGAAAGTTCCGCTCAACCGTTGGTCGAAGAAGCCGAAATCCAAACCGAGGTTAAACTCGGTTGTCGTTTCCCATTTCAAGTCGGGATTGGCTATTTGCGACTTGGCCGTACCTGTGCTTACCGAGTTGCCGAAGACATATTGTTGCCAGGCTGCCGTATAGTATTCAAAGGCATTGTTGCCTATTTCGCTGTTACCGGTTTGCCCTAAGCTCAATCGCAATTTCAGGTCCGAGAGGAAGGTGACATCTTTCAGGAAATCTTCCTGCTTGATACGCCAGGCAACTGCCCCCGATGGGAATATACCATATCGGTTATTGGCACCGAAACGATTCGAACCGTCGACACGGGCCGTGAGGGTGAACAGGTATTTGTCGAACAAGTTGTAGTTGATACGTCCGAAGTAGGAGATGAACATGGTCTTCGACTTGTTGGAGGCAACCGTGGGACGAGCTGCTTCGCCCGAGGCCAGGGAGTTGTATTTGAATATGTCGGTGAAGAATTGCGAGTTGGCTGCCGAGAATCCTTCGTTGGTAAAGTCCTGATAAGAGTAGCCGGCCAGGATATTGAATTTGTGAGCCTTGGCTATCGAGAAATCGTAGTTGACCGTGGCTTCGAGCAATCGGTCGAATTGTTGAGCCATACTTTTGCTGGCTTTGCCTCCCTCTTGTTTCCCATACAGGGTAGTCGTGGGGATATAGGAGTTGCGCACACCGGTTTGGTCGTCGAATCCGATATTGACTTTGGCCACCAGCCCTTTGATGATTTCGGCCTGGAGATAGGCATTTACCAGTAAGCGTTTGGTTTGAGTGTAGTCGTCGATTTCGAGCATGGAGACGGGGTTGGGTACGGTTGTCATGCGCTCGCTTTGGGCATAGCTCCCGTCTTTGTTGTATACCGGAGTCGTGGGGTCGTACGACATGGCCGAGTTGATGAGGCCCGAGTTTTCGAAATCTTCGGTCCCCAGAGGTACGTTGGTCGATTTGATGTAACTCTGTGTGGCGTTGACACCGTATTTGAAGATTTTGTTGATTTGGTGTTCTACATTCAGACGGCCGGTATAGCGGGTGAAATCGCTGTTGCGTACCACACCGTTTTGGTCGAAGAAGTTGAACGAAGCCATGTATCTCAGGTTGGAGGTTCCGCCCGATACCGAGAGGTTGTGCTGATGGATCATTCCTTCGCGGGTGATGAGGTCGTACCAGTCGGTACCCTCACCGGCGTTGCGAATGGCAGAGTCGGTATAGGGATAGACAATGGGGTCTGTGATGGTCGAAGGGTCGGTATTCCCATAGGGATATATGCGGTTGTTGTAGAGCCATTGCTCTTTGGCAAACTTGTTGGCCTCGGTCATAAATTCCTGGGCATTCATCATTTCGGTCTTGTTGGCAATTTGCTGAACGCCGTAATTGGCACTGTAATTGACTACCGGTTTACCTTCTCGCCCTTTCTTGGTCGTGATGATAATGACACCGTTGGCAGCTCGTGCTCCATAGATAGCCGTCGAAGAGGCATCTTTCAGAATTTCGATAGACTCGATGTCGTTGGGGTTGATCGAGTTCAGCGGGTTACGCGAACCGAAGTCGGTATATCGGTTATCGGCCGCCGGTTCCACCTGAGAGCCGCCGATGGGAAATCCGTCGATAATGTACAGCGGCTCGTTGCCGGCACCGGTAGAGGCTTCGCCACGTATCCGCAGAGTTACGCCGCCTCCCGGTTGGGCGCTGTTTTGGACCGAAGTGATACCGGCGGCTCTACCCGAGAGCATGTGCGAAATCGAAGTGTTTGCCGACATGGGCAGGTCTTCGGTTTTTACGGTAGAGACAGCGCCGGTCAGGTCGCTCTTTTTCATACTGCCGTATCCGATGACTACTACCTCGTCGAGGTCGTTTATCTTTTCTTGCAGCGTGGCGTTGAGAATATCGCTTTTCCCGACTTTCAGTTCTTGCGTGTCGTAGCCGATATACGAGAATTGCAAAATCGATTTGTCGGGTACGCTCAACGAGTAGTATCCGTCGATATTGGTCATGGTACCTTTCTCGTTGGAACCTTTGGCGATAATGCTTACGCCGATAAGCGGTTCGCCCTGACGGTCGGTTACCCGTCCCGATATTTTCCGATTCTCGGTAGCGGTTTGCGATGCTTTCGTATCTCTATCCGATCCTTTGATGATTCGGACCATTTTGCCGTCGATTTCAAAAGATACGGGTTGTCCTTGAAATATGGTACTTAATACTTTTTCGATAGGTTGATTTTGGAGATTGGCATTTACTTTTTTCTGCAAGTTCACATCGTTTGTCTTGACCGAAAACGAGTAGCCTTCTTGATTGCGAAGAATTTCCAAAGCTCTTTCAACCGTTATGTTCGGGAAGTTGACCGAGATGTTTTGTCCATATCCTGTAAAGACAAAGCACAATAAAAACAGCATAATACATTTTTTACATTTCTTGGATATACCGATGAAATGCGGACTTTTGTGTTTTTCCATGGTAAGTGTGTTAGTTTGTTTGTCAATAAATTTCTATGATTTTACCATCGCGCTTGATTGTCAGGTAGCCGTCCAGGTTCATGGCTTGCAAAATATCGTCGAGTGTCTCGTTGTTGACGAAGGCCATGTGATAAGGAATGTTTTTGAGTGAGTCGTTCTTGATGACAATGTTGACGTTGAAGTTGCGTTCGAGTTGTTTCGCAATATCTGCCAAGGTCTCGTTCTTGAAATAGTATTTTCCGTCTTTCCACGACGAGTAGTCCGACAGGATAAAACGGCTCTTTTCCAGTTCGTGAGTCGTGCGGTTGTATTGTATCTGTTCGCCGGGAACCATGTTGCAGCGGTTTTCTCCGTCGGTTTTCCTAGGATAATAGAAAGCTACCGAACCGTCGAGCAATGTTATGTCTATGCGATTGTCGTTGCTGTATGATTTCAGGTTGAACTGGGTACCGAGTACCTCGATACTGCTTTCGTGTGACTTGATGATAAAGGGCTTTTCTTTGTTCCTGGCTACGGTGAAATGCCCCTCTCCGGTGAAAAATATCTGGCGGGTGTTCCCTATGAATTCTTCGGGATAGATAATCGTACTACCTGCATTTAGCCATACGGTGGTCTTGTCGGGGAGGGTAATCCGCTTGATGTCTCCGTAGGGAGTACTTTTTTCTATCCATACCATATTGGCCTCTTTCTGACTTTGGTAGAAGAGGTACCCCGAAACGAGGATGAGCGGCAGTATGAGAATGGCGGCAATACGTTGAACCCGGAAGAGCAATCGACTGGCCCAACTTTCCGATTCGTTCTCTTCCGGTTCGTTGTCGAGGAGCAGTTGCTCTTTGAACCGGATAAATGCCTGTTCGGTTTCCTCGGGCGATATCGTTGTAGTCTCCTCCAGCTCTTCCCATAAGGAGAATAACAGCTCTCGGGCTTCTTGGCTTTTGCCGTGAGCCAGGAACCATTGTTCTATTTTATGGCCCACTTCGGGGGTGCATCGGTTGAAGAAGTAGCCGGACAGTTCTTGTTGGGTAGGAATAGAGTTTTCCATGGGTTTGATTTTATATGGTTAATACGGATAAGCATAGATGTACACGTAATGGCCGGGTATATTTTTCTTAAAAAATACCGGAAACCGACTCTCGGAATAATTGATTGCGTGTGTTTATTGAATGAAAAACAGGAACAACCAGAAGAGAAAATCACCTAAATTTTTCTTGATGGTAGCCAATGCCAGACCGATGTGTTTTTCGACGGTTCGTTTCGACAGTCCCAGGGCCTGGGCAATCTCTTCGTTGCTGAGAAATTGTTCTCGGCTCATTTTGAAGATAGTCCTGCGCTGGGGAGGCATCTCTTCCAATGTACGGTTGACGATAGCCTTGATTTCCTTGATATTGTACTCCGAGTCTATTTCGTACTGCAGATTGGGAATATTCGATAGTATGTTTTGTCGGTATCCGAGCAAGTAGTGTTTCTCTCGAAAGAAGTCATATACTTCGTTGTGGACTATGGTGAAGATATAGCTGCTCAGAGAGTATGTCGATTTCAGCTTTTCCCGGTTAGTCCACACTTTCAGAAATACGTTTTGGGCTATCTCCTCGGCTTCGTATGGGTTTTTGATCATGCCCAAGGCGAAACTTTTGACCCGGGGATAGAAGGCTTTGAACAAAATCTCGAAGGCTTTGATTTTCCCAGCTCGAATCTCTTCTATTTGTAGATTGGTAATTTGCATGGAGTAATACTGTCGAGGAACTGCTTGTTTTTTCGACATCAAATTACGGTAAAAAATGATAGAAAAACAATACTTACGAAATGAAAAGATGAGGCTTCGGCAATCTGTAGAGGATTGTAAGTCTTCCCCGGCAAGTTTCGGGAGAAGTATTTCCTTTTGATAGTGTTGGGACTATCTCTTGCGGGCTATATCGGGGACGGATATAGTCTTTTTTATCACTTTTGAATGGCTCGATGGAATATTCTTGGGCGATATTGTTTTTGCAAAGGGAGTTTCGTTCGTCTGCATTCCATTCGAAAAGGTTGGATAGGGCTATAGTGGCTGGCTGTTTCATGGCATTGTCTTTTGTTTAATACGGACAAGAATGCCGTATTACGTAATCGTGACATGCGATTTTTTCTATTCTGAACAAAATCGGAGAGCCGGTTGTATATAGCCTGTGGCTCTCTGTATTTGGATCGAGGGCTTTGGAAAGGAATTGAAAAGTATGTGGCAACGGTATCTATTGTTGGGTTGTAGTCTGTGTGTCGTGGTGTGTGCCTGGTGTGCACAGACCTATTCGGTAAAGGGTCGAGTGGTTTCGCGCGAAACGGGTGAGGGGGTACCCTTCGTGAGTGTGGGTATCTGGAACTCCTCGCGGGGGACGACGACCGACTCGGTGGGCGGCTATCGCATCGGCAATCTGCCGCCGGGGGCTTATCGGGTGCAGGTGTCGTCGGTGGGGTACAAGACCTATGTGTCGCCCGAGTTCCGTATTACTTCGTATGACTATACGCTCGACATTGGGCTGGAGGAGTCGCAGGGGGCTTCGGGCGGACCGGTGGGGATTATCGATGCCGACCTCATTCGCGAGGTCAATTTCTATACGGGGGCTTTCCCGGTGAACCGGGGTAATGCGCTGAGCTCGGTCTTCGACTTCAAGTTGCTCGACGGTACGCCCGACCGTTATACCTTCAAGGGTACGGTGGGGGCGTCGGAGCTGGCGGTGGGCTCGAAGGGGCACATCGGCAGCCGCACTACCTATGTGGTGTCGGTGCGGCAATCTTATCTGCAACTGCTCTTCTCGTTGCTCGACATGCCGTTTTTGCCCCGGTATACCGATGCGCAGTTCAAGATAAAGACCCGTTTCTCGCAGGCGCACGAGCTCACCGTGCTGGGGCTGGGGGCCATTGACGACATGAAGCTGAATACCGAGACCGACCCGGCCGACGAGTCGAAACAGTACCTGCTCAACTACCTGCCGACCATCAAGCAGAACACTTATACGCTGGGGGCAGTCTACAAGCACTATGCGGGAAACCACACTCAGACGGTGGTGTTGAGCCGCAGCTACATGAGCAACAGCAACGTGAAGTATCGCGACAACGACGAGTCGACCGACGAGAACCTGACCTTGCGCCTGAAGTCGGTCGAGACCGAGAACCACCTGCGGCTCGAGAATCGCTCGTTGCTGGGCCCGTTCGACGTGACGGCCGGTCTCAACGCCGACTATGCCGTCTATACCAACCGCACTTTTCAGCGGGCTTTTGCCGAGGTGCCTCGCGAGATTCGCTACTCGACCGACCTGGGGTTGTTCCGCTGGGGGCTTTTTGCCACGGCGGGCTACAAGTCGGCCAACGAGCGGTTCACGGCTTCGCTCGGCTTTCGTCTCGATGCCTGCGACTACTCGTCGTCGATGTCCAATCCTCTTAACCAGTTTTCGCCCCGGCTGGCTCTCTCCTACAATGTGGCGGGTAACATTTACCTGAACGGCAGCATAGGGCGCTACTATCAGTTGCCGGCCTATACGACCATGGGCTATCAGGAGGACGATGTGCTGGTGAACCGCTTGCGGCTCACCTACATCCGTTCCGACCAGGCGGTCGTGGGACTGGAGTATTATATCAACCGGTGGGCCCGCCTTACGGTCGAGGGCTTTTACAAGAAGTATACCCACTCGCCGCTTTCGCTCACCGACAGCATCCCGCTGGCCTGCAAGGGTACCGACTACGGTGTTTCGGGCAACGAGGCGGCCGCCTCGACCGCTCGGGGGCGGGCCTATGGCGTGGAGGTGATGCTTCGCTGGTTGGGGCTGGGACGCTTCACGGCCCTGGCTTCGTACACCTGGTACCGCAGCCAGTTTCAGAATCCCGCTACGGGGCGTTACCTGCCCTCGGCCTGGGACTACCGGCACCTCTTCACGCTATCGGGTACCTATAAACTGCCCAAGAACTGGGATATTGGCATGAAGGTGAGGCTGATGGGCGGAGCTCCCTATACACCTTACGACGAATATGTCTCGTCGCTCATCCCGGCCTGGGATGCCACGGCCCGGCCCTATTACGATTACAGCCGCTACAATACGGGGCGGCTCAAGACCTTCTACGAGGTAGACCTGCGGGTAGACAAGTCGTTCTATTTCAAAGGGGTGATGCTGGGATTCTATATCGATTTGCAGAATGTACTCAACTTCAAGTACGACAATCAGCCGCTCCTGATCAGTACGGGCGAAACCTATGTCGACGACAACGGCACGGAGCGTTACCGCACGAAGTATATCGCCCAGCAGAGCGGAACCATATTGCCTACCTTGGGCATTACGGTGGAGTTCTGACTATTTGCGGGGACGCTTGATGCGGCGGTTTTTGTAGATGGTATCGGTTATCTTCTCGTCGAACGAGATGCCGGCATACTGCATGAACCGTACCCGGATGGGCAGGTAGTAGAGGGCCTGTTTCACGGAGTCGTCGAGAGCGGCCGAGCGTAATCGGGCGGCATCCTTTTCGGTTGTAACGATGTATTTTTTCGTTCCTTTCATCGACTCGAACCGTTGGGCTATATGAGCCAGGTCGCTGCTCGAGAAGTCGTGGTGGTCGGGGTATTGCAGCTCCTCTTGCGGGGCATGGTATCGAGCCAGATATTGCAGCATGGGCCGCGGGTTGGCTATGCCGGTGAGGACCATCAGTCCGGCCGTAGCGGGCAGATCTTTCAGAGTCAGTTCGCGAGCCGGGGCCTTCTCGGGGAATACCGCCTGCAACTTGCCGTAGTCGAGTGTGGTGAAGTAGAGGTGCTGATAGGGGAAGAGGTGCAGCCACCGCGAGATGATGTTGTATTCGATGGGCTTCATGTCGGCGGGGCATTTGGTCACAATCACGATGTCGGCCCGCGAAAGTTCGTGGCGCGACTCGCGCAGCCGACCGGCCGGCAACAGTTTGTCGAGGTGTAGGGCCCGGTTGTAGTCGGTGAGCACAATCGAGGCCAGCGGCGATACATAGCGGTGCTGGAAAGCATCGTCGAGCAGAATCACGTCGAGGTCGGGTTGCAGCTCTTTCAGTCGCTTGATACCGCGTCGGCGATTGGCATCGACGGCTACCGCGATGCCGGGGAATTTCCGTTTTATCTGGTAAGGCTCGTCGCCTATTTCGCGGGCGGTCGACGAGGCGTCGGCCAGTACGAAGCCCCGGCTCTTGCGTTTGTAGCCCCGGCTGAGTACGGCCACCCGGTATTTGGGTTGCAGCAATTCGATTAAATACTCGATATGGGGAGTCTTGCCGGTGCCACCCACCGCCAGATTCCCCACGGATATGACAGGAATGTCGAACTCTTCGACCGGGAGAATACCCCAGTCGAAGAGTTTGTTCCTGAGACCGACCCCGAAGCCGTACAACCAGCTGAGCGGGATGAGCCAACGATTTATTTTAATCGATTTGCCATACATGAGAATCGGTATCAATAGAGTTCAATATCTTCCATACGATACTGTATGGGGTCGATATTCTTGCATTGTTCCAGAGCTTGTATATACTTGTAGTTTTCACCCAGGTACGAGGCGGCTATGCGCGTCCGCACGTTGGAGTTGAGTTCCGAGAGCAACTGCTCCATGGCCGTCTTTTGAGCCGGGTAGGCGTTGGTCTTGTATTTGTCGAGGTTGGCCTTTTGGGCAGCCCAGGCAATGGCTGCATCGAGGTCGCCCAACTCGTCGACCAATCCTATCTTGAGGGCCGTCTGTCCGTCCCAAACCCGACCTTCGGCAATCTTCTTGATGGCCTCGAGATTCATGCCGCGGCCCTCGGCACAACGCGAGGTGAAGAGTTCGTAGCCTCGTTCGATGTAGCGTTGCATCTGGTTGCGCTCGTCGGGGGTCATGGCACGGTTGAAGGCACCGAAGTTGCCGTAGCGGTTGGTCTGCACACCGTCGAAGGTGACACCCAGTTTACCGGTAACCAGTCCGCCGAAGTTGGGAATCATGCCGTAGATGCCAATCGAGCCGGTGAGGGTCGTGGGGTTGGCAAAGATGCGGTCGGCGTTGCACGAGATGTAGTATCCGCCCGAGGCAGCCAGGTCGCCCATCGATACGACAACCGGTTTGCCGGCAGCCTTGATCTCTTCGATGGCGGCCCATATCTGTTCCGATCCGTAGGCGCTACCGCCCGGCGAGTTCACCCGCAGTACCACGGCCTTTATGTTTTCGTCCTTTTGTATCTTGGTGAGCTCCTCTACCAGTTCATCCGAGTGGATGCCGGTAGTCGGGTCGAGGTCGATACCGCCCTCGGCATAAACGATGGCGATTTCGTCTTTGGCCTTGTTCTTTTTCTGTTTGATTGTGGCTACCTCGTTGGCCGAAGCAAAGATGAGGTCGTCGTCGGCATCTATCCCCACTTTGTTCTTGAGGAAGCTGTCCATCTGGGGGCGATACATGAGGGTGTCGACCAGTCCTTTGGCCACCAGCGTTTTGGCGTCGACCGTAATCAGCAGCGTGTCGGCCAGGTTGTTCAGTTGCTCGACGGTGAGGTTGCGGTCTTTCGACAGGTTCTCGAGCAGGTGGTTCCAGATGGGGGTCATGTAGGCCATGGTCTGCTCGCGGTTGGCGTCGCTCATCTGGGTGTTGATGTAGGGTTCTACGGCCGATTTGTAGGTACCTACTTTCAATACCTGCATCTCAATGCCCAGTTTGTCGTAGAGACCTTTCAGGAACATCACCTGGCTGGCCAGACCTCTGAAGTCGATGGCTCCCACGGGGTTCAGCATCACGCTGTCGGCAGCGGCGCTCAACAGGTATTCGCGTTGCGAGTAGGTGTCGGCATAGGCATAGACAAACTTGCCGCTCTCTTTGAAGTCGACCAGTGCACGGTGTATGCGGTCGAGGGTAGCGATGCCTACGTTCAAGCCGCCGGCATCGATGTAGATACCGTCGATATTCTTGTTCTCCTTGGCCGTTTCGATGGCTTTGAGTATGTTGTCGAGACCGTTGCTCTTCTGTTGGTTGCCCAGCAAAAGACCCATGATGTCTTCCTGGCTGCGTTCGGTCACGCTCCCCAGGTCGAGCTTCAGGATGGTATGCGGTTGGGGAGTATATGTCGTTTCGGTCGTAGCCACCATACCGGTGAGTGCTGCAATCGAAAGGAACATCAGCAAGATGCCTGCAATCAATACGCCCAGCACACAGGCGAAGGTTGTAGTGAAAAATTTTTTCATTGTCTTATCGCTTTGTTTAATGTTTTTGTTTCATTCGATTTGACAAAGATAAACTCTTTTTCGGAAGAAAAAGCTCATGAGTCGTTTATCTTCGTCGTTTATTCTATGCAAACATAGATATAAAAATTGAATTTGCAAAGAAAATCAATAAAAAATTATCGTTTTTCGATAAAAATAAATTCTCTTTTTACTCTTCCGGTTGGGTAAAGAATTATTTTTCGGTTCTGTAATGCTTATATATTAGTTTGATAATCAATGTTATGAGCCTGCTTCCTTCCGGCTTATCGCTTGCACAGCAACTTGAAGTCGCAATATTGGCAGTGCGACTCTTCGGTCGTCTGGGTGAAGGGGCGGTCGAGGTCGAAGATTTCGTCGAGGCAGGCCGTGAGGCACCGGTCGAACTCCTCTTCTACGCGAGCGAAGTCGGTGAACAGATCCTTCTCGTAGCGGATGTTCCATTCGAATTTGTCGAACAGGTTGCGTATGATGTAGATGGCCGGGTAGATGGGCGAGGCCGGCCGATAGTTCATCTTGTACAGTTTGCAGTAGAGCAGCACCTGCAGGATGGCTTTACGGCGTTCGGTGGCCGAGCTGTCGAAGAGCTCTTCGACCGATTTGAAGTCGAGCCGCTCCTTGCCGGTCTTGTAGTCGACGATGCGGATGCGGCCGTTGCACTCGTCCACCCGGTCGATGAACCCCTTCAGTTGCACGGCGCGTTGGCCGCTGATGGGAGCTTCGCCCGTGATGCGCAACTCGGAAGCCCGGTAGACAAACGGGGTGAGCGAGCGGTCCTTCTCGAGGGTCTTGTCGATGAGCTTGAGAATGATTTCGCCCGTGAGGTAGTCGTATCCGGTGAGCGGCCGGGGGTGTTGCGGTGTTTTGTAGTAGTCGCGGGCAAAGCACTCCTCGAGGTAGTGGGTGAGCAGCGGCTTGTCTTTGCGGATGGCGTCGATGTGGTCGGCCGTGACGGTCACCTGCTCGCGGTCGCCCTCGATGCGTTCGTAGATGCGTTGCATCATGCCGTGGTAGATGCTGCCGAAGGTACCGCTGTCGACACTCTCGGCCACCTCGTCGGGACGTTCGAGTCCCTCGATATATTGCAGGTAGAACTGCAAGGGGCAGTTCAGGTAGCGGTTGATGGCACTGGCCGAGAGGGCACTGTCGCCGCCCGATAGGAAGGCCGCCAGCTTGCGGTCGATGCCGTAGCGGTGCTTGTCGACCGTGATGGTCGTGGGTGAGAAGGTGGCGATGTCGCAGTTGATCTGAATCTCCTGGATGGGCAGGCGATAGTGGTATTTCAGCTGATAGACATAGCGGCTCACCTCGCCGCTCTTGAGGCCGTCGGTACGGCTGTCGTAGAGCAGGAATACCCGTTTGGCCCGGCTTATCATGCGGTAGAAGTAGTAGGCATAGATGCTGTCCTGATGCTCGGTGGTTGCCATGCCGAATCCCCGCCGCAGGTTATAGGGGATGAAAGAGGGGGCCACCTTCTTTACGGGGAAGATGCCTTCGTTCATCGACAGGATGATGAGGTTCTCGAAGTCGAGAGCTCGTGTCTCGAGCACACCCATCACCTGCAATCCCGAGAGCGGTTCGCCCCGGAAGGGAATCGAAATCGAGGCCGCCATCTTGCCCAGCAGGCGGAAGAAGGTGTCGACCCCCATGGCGATACGTTGCTCGGTCATCACGTCGCGCAACCGCTTGATGGTGATGTAGTAGTGATACATGAACTCCCGCTCCACGGCCGAAAATCCTACGGGCGAGTTCTCCTCGTCGGTCGCCTCGGCCGGTTCGTCGGCAGCGGTATCCTGTTGCAGATATTCGAGCAGGCGGGTCAGGTAGTCGGCTGCCTCGTCGGCCGTAGCCGGGATGCGGAACAGCAGCTCGACCAACGGGTGACGGCCCAGCTCGTCGGGCGAAACGAAAGCCCGGTTGTTGCCGTTGATGAAGGCGGTGATGCGTTGCCCTTCGTCGCCCAGACGGGCGGCGATGAAGCGGTGCCCCAGCAGTTGCTTCACGTCGATGTGGTAGAAACGCGGTTCGCCCTTCGAGAAGCGCACGTGCCGCTGCATCTGGAATATCGAATCCATGAGAGCCGCCACGGTCGTGTGTTGCAACGTGTATCCCATGGTGATGTTGACCGTCGAGATTTCGGGCGGTATGGAGTAGAGCATGGGTAGCAGCAACTCCTCGTCGGGGAGGACGATGGCCGTGTCGATGGCCCGCTCGGGCGACAGCTGCTTTTCGTCGATGAGCCGTTGCAGAATGTCGGTCGCCTGCTTGGCTTGCCCCACGGCCGACGGCACCGAGATGAGCTCGATGCGGGGCACCTGCTCGATGCGCTCGTCGAGGTCGATTTTCGAGGGGAATCGCCGTTTGTTGTCGTTGAGGAAGAAGGCCGCCTTGTTGTACGGGTCGTGCAGGGTAGGGGCATAGTAGTCCCAATAGAAATCGCCCAGCCCCGTGTCGCGCAGATACTCCATGAATACCCGTTCGGCCTCGGTGATGGCGTTGAATCCCACGAAAACCACCTGCGTATAGGGCAGGTCGAGCGTCTCCTTGCGGCGGCAACGCTCGGCCACGTCGCGGAAAATCATCCCCTCGTAGGCCTTGTTCTGGCTGGCCAGGTCGTCTCGCAGTCGGGTGTAGAGGTCGAAAAGAATCTGCCACAACTGGATGAACTGCTGCTTGTTCTCGCTTTCGGTCGAGGGGAAGAAGAGGTGCCCCCAGAAGCGTTTGATGATGGCAATCTGTTCGTCGGTGAGGTAAAACTCGTCGATTTCTTTCAGGTCGTGGATGTTGGTATAGAGCTGTCGGGCATCGACCATGTACTTGTCCACGTCGTCGAAGTCGCCCAGCAGCATGTCGCCCCAAAAGACAAAGTTGTCGAAGGTCTCGTCGCTCTGCCGCAGCTCGATGTACCGTTTGTAGAGCATCACCAGCAGGCTGATGCGGTCGATGGTCGTGTAGGGCGAGAGCTCGGCCATGAGGTCGTTGATGGTCGTTACCCGGGGCGAGAATAGCGGTTTGCCTGCCACCTCGGCCAGATACTTCTGGAAGAAGATGCCGCTCCGCCGGTTGGGAAAGACGAAGGCCAGTTGCGAAATGTCGTGCCCGTAACGCTCGTAGAAGGCTTGGGCTATGCGGTATAGAAAAGGAGTCATAAGGGAAAGTGCGATTTACGCTTACAAGTTTACGGCTTTTTATCCAGATTCCGAAATCTGGGCGGGAAAATGAGATTGATTTCGGCATTTTCATCGTATCCGATGGATGGTGATGTTAAAGGATTAACAAAAAAACTCAAGTAAGCTGGGCTTTTTTGCTTATATTTGCCGACCGATAAAACGAGAAATATGATATCGATAGAAGGACTTTCGGTTGCATTTGGTGGAAATACGCTGTTCGACAACATTACTTATGTCATCAACAAGAGGGACCGCATTGCTCTGGTTGGGAAGAACGGGGCGGGCAAATCGACTATGCTGAAAATCATAGCCGGGTTGCAGGCGCCTACCTCGGGCAGCGTGAATATGCCGAAGGACCTCACCATAGGTTATCTGCCCCAGCAGATGAACCTGACCGATACCCGCACGGTGATGCAGGAGGCCGAGCAGGCTTTCTCGCACATCTTTGAGCTGCAGGCGCGCATCGAGCGCATGAACAACGAGCTGGCCGAGCGTACCGACTACGAGTCGGCCGACTATCAGGAGCTCATCGAGCGGGTCTCCAATGCCAACGAGCAACTCTCGCTCATCGGGGCTTCCAACTATCAGGCCGAGATTGAGAAGACTTTGATCGGTCTGGGCTTTACCCGCGACGATTTCAATCGCGACACGTCGGAGTTCAGCGGCGGCTGGCGCATGCGTATCGAGCTGGCCAAACTGCTGTTGCAGCGTCCCGACGTGCTGCTGCTCGACGAGCCCACCAACCACCTCGACATCGAGTCGATACAGTGGCTCGAGAACTTTCTGGCCACGCGGGCCAATGCCGTGGTGCTGGTCTCGCACGACCGCGCCTTTATCGACAACGTGACGACCCGTACCATCGAGATTTCGATGGGCCGCATCTACGACTATCAGGTCAACTACTCGCACTATGTGGTGCTGCGGCAAGAGCGTCTGGAGCAACAGCGGCGGGCCTATGAAAACCAGCAGAAACAGATACAGGATACCGAGGCCTTCATCGAGCGGTTCCGCTACAAGGCCACTAAGTCGGTGCAGGTGCAGTCGCGCATCAAGCAACTGGCCAAGCTCGAGCGGGTCGAGGTCGACGAGGTGGATACCTCGCACCTGAACCTGAAGTTCCCGCCGGCTCCCCGGTCGGGCGACTATCCCGTCATTGCCGAGGGGGTGGGCAAGAGTTATGGCGACCACCTGGTATTTGCCGACGCTACCTTTACCATCAAGCGGGGCGAGAAGGTGGCCTTTGTGGGAAAGAACGGCGAGGGTAAGTCGACCATGGTCAAGTGTATCATGGGCGAGATTTCCCACACCGGTACCCTCAAGATAGGGCACAATGTGAAGATCGGCTACTTTGCCCAGAACCAGGCGAGCCTGCTCGACGAGTCGCTCACCGTGTTCGAGACGATAGACCGCGTGGCGGTGGGCGATATCCGCACCAAGATACGCGACATCCTGGGTGCCTTCATGTTTGGCGGCGAAGCGTCTGACAAGAAGGTGAAGGTGCTCTCGGGTGGCGAGCGCACGCGGTTGGCCATGATACGGCTGTTGCTCGAGCCTGTCAATCTGCTCATCCTCGACGAGCCTACCAACCACCTCGACATGCGCACCAAGGATGTACTGAAACAGGCCATCCGCGACTTCAACGGTACGGTCATCGTCGTGTCGCACGACCGCGAGTTTCTCGACGGGCTGGTGTCGAAGGTTTACGAGTTCGGTGGCGGACGGGTGCGCGAGCATCTGGGCGGCATCTACGACTTCCTCGAGAGCCGCAAGCTCGAATCGCTGCGGGAGCTCGAGCAGCGCAACCCGGCTACGGCGGTGACCGATAAGAAGGTAGCTTCGCCGAAGGCCGAGTCCGCACCTGCCATTTCGGCCGCCCCCGAAGGGTCGAAACTCTCGTATGAGGAGCAAAAGGAATTGGCACGGCGTTTGCGGAAAGCAGAGAAGGAGGTGGCCGACACCGAAAAGCGGGTGGCCGACCTCGAGGCGCAGATTGCTTCGCTCGAGGAGAAACTCTCTACTCCCGAAGGGGCTGCCGATACCTCGCTCTACGAGCAGCACGGGCAGTTGAAAAAGCAGCTCGACGATGCCATGTGGCAGTGGTCCGAGGCTTCGGAGACGCTGGAGCATTTGCAGAAACAGGGTAAATGAAACACATAAATATATATTGTAAAATGAAAAGAGTAATGATTTTATCGTTTGCAGCAGCTTTGATAGCCACAGGCTGTACAAACAAATCGGTCACCAAGACTCCGGGTATCGACCTGACCAACCTCGATACGACGGTGGCTTGCGGCGACGATTTCTATGAGTATGCGTGCGGCGGATGGATGCAGAAAAATCCGTTGAAACCCGAGTATGCCCGCTATGGCTCTTTCGACCAACTGCGGGAGAACAACCAGGAGCAAATCCGTCTGCTCTTCGATGAGTTGGGCAAACAGAAAGCCGAGCCGGGCAGCGTAGCCCAGAAGATTGGCGACCTCTACAACATGGGGCTCGACAGCGTGCGCCTGAACCAAGAGGGGGCCGCTCCTATTGCCGACGAGCTCAAACGCATCCAGTCGCTTTCGGGCAAAGAGGCCGTGAGTGCCATGATCGGTGAGATGCACCGTACCATGTCGGCTCCGTTCTTCGCCATCTATGTCGATGCCGATGCCAAGAACAGTTCGATGAATATCGCCGGTTGGTACCAGGCCGGTATGAACATGGGCGACCGCGACTACTACGTATCCGACGACGAGAACAGCCGCAAGATTCGCGACAGTTACACCAACTATATCAAGACCCTCTTCACCCTTTCGGGTTATACGCAAGAGGCTGCCGAGCAGGCTGCCGCTACGGTGCTGAAGGTAGAGACGGCTATTGCCAAGGCCGCTTTCACGCGTGAAGAGCTGCGCGACCCGCAAGCCGGTTACAACGTGATGACGGTTGCCGACCTGAAGAAACAGTACGACGGTCTCGACTGGGATGTTTACTTCAAGACCGTAGGTCTCGACAGCATCCAGAAAATCAACATCGGCCAGCCCCGTACGCTCAAGGCCGTGAACGAACTGCTCAAGACGCTGAGCGAGCAGGAGATGCGCGACTATCTGGCCTTCAACTGCATCGACGGTGCCGCTCCCTACCTGAGCGACGATTTCGTAAACGCCCGCTTCGACTTCTATTCCAAGACGCTGTCGGGTAAAGAG
This sequence comes from Barnesiella sp. An22, assembly GCF_963931395.1. Taxonomy (NCBI): domain Bacteria; kingdom Pseudomonadati; phylum Bacteroidota; class Bacteroidia; order Bacteroidales; family Barnesiellaceae; genus Barnesiella; species Barnesiella sp. An22. Next base: position 2,521,875 of record NZ_OZ007014.1, on the reverse strand, counting down.
CAGATCGAACCCCGCTGGAAACGGGCTCTCAACGTGCCCAACAGCCTGCTCTCCGAAGCCGTCGGCGAAATGTATGTAGCCAAATACTTCCCCCCCGAAGCCAAAGAGCGCATGGTACAGCTCGTAGCCAACTTGCAGACGGCTCTGGGCCAGCACATCGACAGCCTCGAATGGATGAGCGATGTCACCAAAGCCAAGGCTCACGAGAAACTGAATACCTTCTACGTAAAAATCGGTTACCCCGACAAATGGCGCGATTACAGCGGCCTGACCATCGACCCGAAAGAGAGCTACTACGCCAACGTGCGTCGTGCTGCCGAGTTTGAAACGCTCTACTCGCTCAAAGACGAGGGCAAACCTGTCGACAAGACCAAGTGGTACATGAGCCCGCAAACGGTGAATGCCTACTACAACCCCACCTCGAACGAGATTTGCTTCCCCGCCGGTATTCTGCAACCGCCCTTCTTTAACTTCGATGCCGACGATGCCGTGAACTACGGTGCTATCGGTGTGGTTATCGGTCACGAGATGACTCACGGATTCGACGACCAGGGCCGTCAATACGACAAGGATGGTAACCTGAACGACTGGTGGACGCCCGAAGATGCCGAGCAGTTCAACCAACGGGCCGAGATTCTGGCCAAACAGTACGACAATATCATCGTGCTCGATACGGTTCATGCCAACGGTCACTTCACGCTGGGCGAGAATATCGCCGACCACGGTGGTCTGCGTGTAGCCTACACGGCATTCCGCAATTCGCTCAACGGGGTAGAGCCTGCCTTGATCGATGGCTTCACTGCCGACCAACGCTTCTACCTGTCGTATGCCAACCTGTGGGCCGGCAACATTCGCGATGCCGAGATTCTGCGTCTGACCAAAATCGACCCCCACTCGCTGGGCCGCTGGCGTGTAAACGCTGCCCTGCGTAATATCGATACCTTCTTCAAGGCATTCAATATCAAAGAGGGCGATCCCATGTATCTGGCTCCTGCCGATCGGGTAATCATCTGGTAATCATCCGAGATTGAGATATGGCAAAGGGCCTGCCGATTGTCGGCAGGCCCTTTGTGTTTTGTGATGGGGCTTTATCGGGAGAGTTGATTCGCGGTGGCGGTGTCGTAGACGATGCGGGCAATTCGGGCAATGAGGGCGGCGTTGGTGGTTTCGCTTTCGCGGGAGTCCTTCACCAAGACGACCAGAAAACAGAGGCGGCCGTCGGGCAGGCAGAAGAAGCTGGCGTCGTTGTCGGCAATCGTCAGGCCATTGGGCAACTGTCCCGAGCTGCCGGTCTTGTGCCCCAGAACAATCTCCGGGGGAAGGCCTGCCCTGATTTTATTGAGCCCTGTCGAGGTCTCGACGAGGGTCGTGCGCATGAAGCGGGTATGCTCCTCGTTCAGCAACGAGCCGTCGAGAATCTTTTGCAGCAGTTGTACCACCGACGAGGGGTGGGCCCAGTTGCGATAGCAGGCGGGTATATCGGCGTGCATCGAGGCCTCGGTCTCGGCGAGGTCGTACCCTGTGATGCCCGCCCGGTCGATGCAATGCTTTATCGCCCCGATGCCGCCGGCATAGTCGATGAGGATGTCGCAGGCATTGTTGTCGCTCAAGGCTAGGGCATAGTGCAACAGGTCGGCATACGAGATGCGAAAGTTGCCCGAGGGATAGAGTCCGAGCAGCGGGCTGTAGGTGTCGCGGTGCATTTGAGTAGAGTCGACGGTCAAAGCTTCGTCGAGCCGGGTCCCCTCGGTCTCCATGCGTTGCAGGGCAGCCACGGCCACATGCAGTTTGAATACACTCATGAGCGGGTAGCGCACCGTGTCGTTGAGGGCAAAGTCGTCTCCGTCGATTGAGCAGGCTACACCCACCGTCGCCTTTTTGTCTTGCAAGAGCGTTTCTATTTGTTGCCGGGCAGCCGTAGCCGCCTCGGGCGAGAAGGTTCGGGCCGATACTCCGGCACTCCAGAGGGCTGCTGTTGTGATGAGAATTACAGTTTTTTTGAACATGAAGCGGTATCGATTATTGAGAGGCATAAAGATAGGTCAAACTCGCCTGTCACTGGGGGTGGGTTAGCCATATTTAACAAAAGCAGGCGATGGAATTTTTAATACCACAGCGGCGGTTGAGGCCGAACTTTTTGCCTGTCGTCGGGCAAACGGGTGTCGCGGGAGGAAGAGCGGGGGTGTCTGTATTATGGGAGTTCTGTCTTTTTTGAAGATGAAAAGCAAATTTTTTTTTAGATATTTTCAATAGTATAAATTATATGAATATCAGTAAATTATTCTTGCTTTTACTACCTGTAAAATTGATGAATATTAAAAGTACGGAAGGAAATTAAACAAATAACACTAGGGAAAAGAGTCTGTTTAGGGTTGATAATATAGTGTAGTATGTGAAAAACTATACTGGAAATAACCTTTTGCATAATGATACTATGGAAAAGCAAATACCATGAACAAAGAAACCCAGAAAAGAAGAAAATAGTGGAATATAGAATCAATTAAGTATTTAAATCTAAAAAACATGAAAAAAATCACAAGTGTAAATTTGGGCTTTTGGTGCTCTTCTTGTCTCTTTTTTTCCCGGTTGTTGCCAGTGTGATGACCCAGGGGGCAGGAGTGGCAACAGCGAAGACAACTCAGTCGGGCAAGCATCAGATCAAGGGTGTAGTCTCCGATGAGTCGGGCGAACCTTTAATAGGCGTGAGCGTATTGGTGAGAGGAACGTCAACAGGTGCCTCTACGAATATCGACGGTGTCTATACAATCGAGGTCCCGAACGACAACGCTGTTCTCGATTTTAGTTATGTGGGTTATCAGAAAACATCACTCTCGTTGGCGGGAGCTTCTTCGTACAATGTAGTTATGAAGGAGGAGAATCGCGTATTGGACGAGGTGGTTGTAACCGCCATGGGTATATCGAGAGAGTCCAAGACCCTGACGTATGCCACTCAAACGATCAAAAGCGAAGAGGTGACTCGTATCAAGGAGACGAACTTCATCAATTCACTCAAAGGTAAGAGTGCCGGTCTGACTATCGTTCCTAATAATACCGGTGCGGGTGGTGGTGCTTCTAAGATTGTACTGCGTGGTTCCACCTCGATTCTGGGTACCAACCAGCCGTTGATTGTGATCGACGGTGTGCCTATGCAAGACGGTATGGGTACGCAGGCTACCGACAACATGATTCTGGGTGGTAACCGCAGCGGCGACGACCTGCTGTCGACCATCAACCCCGAGGATGTGGAGAGCATGACCATTCTGAAAGGCCCGAATGCTGCCGCCCTTTACGGTAGTGCCGCCAACAACGGTGTAATCGTGATTACCACCAAGTCGGGTGCTGCGGGTGCCGTGAAGATAAATATCTCGAGTTCCACTTCGGTCGAGACCATCGCCATGTATCCCAAGGTACAACAGATCTATGGTATCAGCGACAACAATCAATGGTCGGCTTGGGGCCCGAAAATCGGAACCCGTTCGGCCGATGAAATCGCCTCGGCTCCCTATCTGATGAATACGGCTCGCAGTGCCGTGAAGGACTTCTTCAACATGGGTCTGACGACCAATAACGGTTTGACGTTGAGTGGTGGTACCGAAAACTTCCGTACTTACTTCTCGTACAACAATACCTATCAAACCGGTCTGCTCCCCGGAAACAAGTTCAGCCGTCACAATGTGATGTTCAAGGAGACTTTCTCCCTGTTCGACAAGCGAATCAACATCAATACCAGCTTGAACTGGATTCACCAGAAAACCGATAACGGCCCGGTTGTAGGTAAGGCGTTGAGTGCCCTCTATGCTCTGTATCGTACGCCGGCCGACATCGATATGCGCTATTTCAAACACAATTACCAACACACGGGTACGGCCGCCGATGATATCGTGAGCAATCCCCAGACCGGTAACCCCAAACTGGCCGGACAGCCGGTGCAAACCTGGTACTGGTACGACCAGTATCTGAATAACCCCTATTGGGTGACCAACATGAATAACGATGTGGCTAAACGGGATCGTTTGCTGGCCAATGTCACTTTGGATGCCAAGATTTGGCAAAACATTAAATATCAGACCCGTTTCAGTGTCGACTATGTGATAAACAACAACTTGAACGAAGAGTATGCCGGTATGTTCCGAACCGCATTTGACTATGTGGGCGGTAAATATTACTCCAGCAATTCTCGCTCGAGCGATATCTATAACGATCACATGCTTACCTGGAACGACCGTTTCGCCGATAAGATCGACATCAATGCTGCCGTGGGTACCAGCTTTACCCGTCATTATAATCGGAATACGAACATTACTACCGCTATCGATACGTGCGGTATCCCCAATGCCTTCGTTCCTCAGAACAGCAAGCACAGCCGTCCCAACAACCCCAACGGTAGTGCCACTTCGGCCTACGACAGCTGGAACAACAACGATTGGAGTACGGCCGTTTTCGCTACGGCATCTCTCGGTTTGTTCGACAAGGTTTACCTCGATGGTAGCTATCGTTTGGAGTGGGCCCAGTCGTTCCAGCAATTTACGCAAGGCAGCGGTTACAAATCGTTCGACTACTATTCGGCCGGTGTCAACGTGCTTCTCGACAAGTTCTTGCCTCGCCGAGACTGGCTCAACCAGTTGAAATGGCGTGGCAGCTGGTCGGTTGTGGGTAACCCCATTCCCAATACCCTGTTTGCCCGTCAGTCTATTGACTTCGGTACGGGAACCGTAGGTACTCGTCCGCCGTTGTTCGACAATCCTCTGCCCGAAACGACCACTTCGTTCGAGACGGGTTTCGATGTATGGATGTTTGAAAACAAATTCAATTTCGACCTGACCTATTACAACTCTACACTTCGCAATCAGTTCCTGTATGTGACTACGGCCAATGGCGAGTCCAAGCCTGTCAATACGGGTGTGATTCGCAACTACGGTTTGGAATTCCAGGCCGCTTACCGGTGGAACATCAACCGCGACTGGCGTTGGGAAACCGGATTCAACATCGCTTGGAACGATAACCGCATCCTGGAAACTTACAAAACGGAAACGGGTGCTCCCTATGAAGTACAGATGGGCCCCAATGCCTTCAAGATTAAATATGTAGAAGGCGGCCGTTATGGCGATATTTATGTAAACTCTTTCGCTCGTGACGAAAACGGTTATATCAAGGTCAACGACGAAGGCGACTATGCCAATGCCGTTCCCGTGATGACCTCGGGCAAATATGAAACCTATGTAGGTAACATGACTTCGCCCATCAACTTCGGTTGGAACAACACCTTCACCTGGAAGAACCTGAGCCTCTATTTCTTGCTCGAGGGACGTATCGGAGGTAAGGTGATGTCGCTGACCGAGGCCGATTACGACTTGTACGGCCTCTCCGAGCGTTCGGCGCAAGATCGTCTGAATGGCGAGCGCGTGATGCAAAACGGCAAGGAGTATGTCCTCAAGGAGTTGCCCGACGGTTCGGGTCGCAAAGTGTCGGTAGAGAACTACTACATGACTATCGGTGCATTCCCCATGGAAGACCACGTTTACGATGCAACCAGCGTGCGCATGCGCGATATCTCGTTGAGCTACGACATGCCTAACCTCTTCGGCAAGCGACAAGGCATGACGGTGCAATTCTCGGTAAAGAACGCCTTCTTTATCTATAAGAATTCGCCCGTCGATCCCGACATATCGGTATCGGCTGCCAACGGTTACTCGGGTATCGACTGCTACACGTTGCCTACGACGCGCAGTTTCGCTTTGACTTTGAAGTTTGATTTATAATGAATTTGGGTTTAAATAATATCAAGATGAGAAAAACAATATATGCAATCGGATTCTTCGTGTTTGAATCCGTATTTTCAGTCGGTCTTTTCACTTCTTGCGGCGACCGCTTTCAGGAGGAGTATCCCTGGATGATCGGACGTCAGGAAGACATGGACAACACTAATGAAGAGGGTGCGGGTGCCACCGATATTACCGTGCTCGAACAAGAGCTTCGTGGAGCCATCCCCTATATGATCAGCTACACCAAGGGCGGTAGCTGGCAACCTCATGCCTATCAATACCAACGGTCCAACAATATCGACAACTACGCCGGATATTGGACGACGACCAAAGGTACCTTCGCCTTCGGTGGCGCTCTGCCTACGCTTTACACCTATCCCAACGACTATCTGGGTGGCCCGATGGATAACTCGATTTTTACACAGTCGTACAATGCCATTCACCATGCCACCGAGTTGGGCAAACCCGAATGGCGTGCCGTTGCCCTGATTATTCAAGCCTATCAAGGTCATGAAATCGTCGATTTCTATGGTGCCGCACCGTTTAACGATTGGCGTAACCTGCAACGTAATCCGCCGTTGACCTATGAAAAAGGTGAGGATATTTACGCACAAATCTTCAACGACCTCGACGAGGCTATCCGTATTTTGAAGGAGCGTCAGCCCTCGCGTGATGAGATTGCCAAGATCGAAGACTTGACCATCAGAACCCTGTCTAATGGCGACTGGCGCATGTGGGTGAAGTTTGCCAACAGCATCAAGATGCGTATGGCCATGAACATCGTGAAATACGATGCCGGTACGGCACAGCAGAAATTTGAACAGGCTGTAACCGACGATATCGGAGTCCTCAGCGAGACCGATGCCCGTGACATCGCCTACTATCAAGAGCAAAATGCCTGTTCGTGGTATGTACTTGGCAACTCGTGGAACGATATTCGCCTGGGAGCCTCGTTGGAGAACATTCTCAAACGCTGCAATCACCCCTTGCTTACCCGCTGGTTCGATACCAACGCCTATACGATTAAAGACAAGTCGTCGGGTATTGCCGCTCCCATCGATGTGTATGGAGTTCGTGCCGGCATCAACATGCGTAACAACAATACCACCGGTAAGGACAAGGGCGGTTACGGTCCTTTTGCCACTCTTACGGGTGAGTTCCAATATATGCACCAGCCCTTCTTCAAACGTACTGAGAGCCTGTTCCTGATGGCCGAGGGCGCTCTGAGAGGTTGGAATACGAGAGGCCGTACGGCTCAGGAACTTTACGAAGCCGGTATACGCCTTTGCTTCCAGGAAAACGGCATCACCGACGAGTCGGTAATCACCCAGTATCTGGAGCAAACCGAAGTGAACGATGTGGATTACGTCGATCCCTATAATGGAGAGAACAATATCGCCGGTCGTGTGAACGTGTGCGTAAAGTGGAACGAAAGCGATGACAATGAGGTGAAACTCGAAAAAATCATTACGCAAAAATATATCGCCAACTTCCCCATGAGTGCCGAGGCGTGGACGACCTTCCGCCGTACGGGTTATCCCCGTCTGTTCCCGGTCAAGGTGAACAACTTGAAAGACCAGAATGTCGATACCGAGTTGCAGTTGCGTCGTATCCCTATTGTAGAAACTACGAACAATACGTTGGAAATCGCTTCGCTCGTACAGGCTCTTGGTCAGCCTAACTGGGGTGGTTCACGTGTCTTCTGGGATATTGCTAACGAAACTCGTGGCGATCAGAGTCCCGATAACGAATATTTATTGGTAGTACCGCACAACTTTTAATCTATAAATCTTTAGGAACAATGAAACGATATAGCATTATATTATTTTTGGCTCTCTTCTTTGGCGTTACCATTTTCTCTGCCTGTGAAGAGGAGGCCACGCTCGATGGTGCGACCGAGGTGTATATCACCCTCAATCCCACGGACATCTCTTTGCGGGTAGGCGATACGGTGAAGATTTCGGCCAAGGTTACCAATGTGAGCGGAAAAATCATCAATACCCCCATCGCTTGGTCGCTTGCCGACGAGACTGTAGCCAAGCTGTTGGGCGATAGCGCTATTGTAGCCGTTAATGGTGGACAGGAGAGAGAGACGACTCTGAAAGCTACGTTGGAAAATGGCAAGTATGCCATTACCTCGGTTACCGTCTTGCGCAACCTGCCCGAAGGGGTGACTTGTGTCGCCAACGACAGCACTATGCCCGAGATGACCACTAAACAAAGTTACAACATGCTGCACGACTCGGTTATGTTTGCCGTTTCGCCCAAGACCTTGCTGTATGATTATGAGCCCCAGGTTACACTCGAGGGTGTTACGGCTTATGACCCCATGACTACCATCAATTACGAGAAAGGTATTGTAACGGTTCACTTCGTTTCGCCTCGTGAGTCGGGTGAGGGAAAAGTAACCGTCACGCTGGGTGACGCCTCGACGGCGAAGTCGGGCTCTTGTACAATTACGATAGCTCCTCAAATATTCGCCACATTCTACGGCGAAGCCTATGCCAATATGCCTTACCTGGAGACTCGTCCCGGTAAGGAAATCCTGCCGATGTATTTTGCCTATACCTACGAGAAGGAGATGGATATAAATACGTCTGACACGATTCGCATTGCCATGAACGTGCAGTCGGGTTTGAAGGAAGACATCGAGAATGCCTACAGTGCCTACCGTTGGGAAATCGCTTCGGGCAGCTCGGTTGTGATTACCAGCAAGACCAACGAATATGTGGAAAACGAAGGTTTCGATGCCGTGCTTTCGGTGCGTGCCGGTGTAGAAGAGGGTGATACCGAGATTCATTGCATAACTCCCGATACGGTATTCGTTGCCACCTTCCGGGTGAAAGATTTCAAGACCCGTTATCCGGTCGACGAAATTACCGTCGACAAAGATCCCATCTCCATGCCTGTGGGGGGTACCGTGCTGTTGACAACGGGTGTAATACCGGCTACTTCTTATGCCTATCATAAACCGGTGGTCAAGGCTGCCGATCCTACCAAAGTTTCCGTAGGGGCATACGATGGCAATATGATTACCTTGCGAGGCCTTGCCCTGGGTGAAACCGAACTGATTCTTACCTCCAACGGTAAAGAAAAACGAGTTCCGGTAACCGTTACCGAGGGCATCCACTCGGTACTGTGGGTTTCGGGTAATGCCCGTACTATCTTTGCCGGCCAATCGGTACAATGGGCTATCGACGCGAAGACTCTCTCGGGTGGCGACAACCCCTATGATGTCACGTGGAAATCGACGAATCCCGAAGTAGTTAAGGCCGAACAGACCGGCAGCGATAACAAGCATGGTACGATTACGGGTCTTGCCGTTGGTTCGTCCGATGTGACGGCCGAGGTTGCCGGAGTAACGTCTGATGTCGCTACGGTACAGGTGATTGCATTGCCGGTAGATCTGAATCTGACGGCTGCCGATATCGATCAACAGAACTCGGCTATCTATGACGAATCGGGTAATCTGGTAGTGCTTGTAGCTCCTACATCGGGATACAGCCTGATTACGCTGACCCTTCCTTATAATGGAGGAAGCTACGATGGTCAATACTCGCTTGCCGGTGCTACCCTTAACATCGATGGCGCTGAAGTTGAAGTGACGTCGGGTAGTTTGACTGTTGCCACGTCGGCCGGACAGACGACCGTATCCTACAACCTTTCGGGTAATGTAGGCGGTAAGGTGTTCTCGATCGAGGTCGTTGATATACCGGTATTGCTCTAAGTAAAAAAGGTTTGGGAGGGAAGGGAGTATGAACTTATACTCTCCTCCTTCTCAAATCGCTTGATAGTAAGGAAAAAGAAAACTGAGATTACATAATTCATTATTAACCTAAAAACAATTTCCATGAAAAGAAATCTATTTTTGTTTTCCGGAATCTTGGCTCTTTCGCTCACGGCCAATGCACAAGAGTTGAAAGAGGAGTACATGACATGGCCCAATAGCCAAGGTCTTGGAGAGTATGCTTCCCAATGGACTCCGGGAGAATACCTGTTTGAAGATGAAAACTTTTACATCTCGCGTGTGAAACCCAAAGCTCGTTTCCGCAATGCCAACACGCAGATTAACGAAACATTGACCGAAGAGACCGACAAGAACCTGGTGTTCTGGGTTCCCATAGGTACCGCTTCGGGAGGTAACCCGAATGCACGGCCTAACGGCAAGTTCGATTCCGAAGTATTCAGTATGTGGTCGTATGTTACCCACTATGGCAACTGGACCGCTCCGCAAGGCTGGGTGCCCGGTGGTTTTGCCGATGCCGCCCATAAAAACGGTGTAGGAGTATCGGGTGTGGCCTCTATTCCCTGGGGCAGTTTGTCTTCCGATTGGGCTACCGCTTTGGATAACATGTCCAAGAATGCGACCATTCGTGAGAAGGTAGCCAAATTCCTTCACTATCACGGTGTAGATGGTCTCGGTTATAACTCGGAGTTCAACACTTCGAATACGACGATGCTGTCTAATGTGCGCGCTCTGAACGAAGAGGTACACAAATATTTGACCGAACAAGGAAACCCCGTAGCCGAGAACTTCTGGTATGATGGTACGAACGATAATGGTCAGATCAATTTTGACCAGGGTCTCGGTTCTCACAACAACGAAACCTTTGGCGATGGAGAGCACATCCGTACGTCACTGTTCTTGAACTACAACTGGTGGGGAACTCCGTTGAGCACGTTCAATACGGGTACGATCAATAGCCAGGCTCCCGGCCGTAGCTTGCTCGACTTGTATGCCGGTTTCAACATGCAAGGTGGTGACCCCTCGACTTGGACGTTGCTCGAGGACTACAATGTCTCTATCGGTTTGTGGGGAGCTCACGATTTCAACATGTTGTGGGCCGACCGTGCCAACTATGGCAGTACCGATATGTCGAAACAGTTGGGTTATCAAAATGTAATCGAGCAGTTCTTCTCGAACGGCCGTCGTAACCCGATTGACAAGATTGCGGTATTCGATCGTGGCAGCCACCACCCCAACGAAGGCTGGTTCGGTATGTCGGCCTTTATGACCGCTCGCAGCTCGCTCAGCTGGGATTTGGCCACCGAGCCGTTCATCACCTATTTCAATCTGGGTAACGGTCAGTTCTTCAACTGGATGGGCGAACGTCAGAACGACAACGAGTGGTACAACATTGGTGTACAAGACTATCTGCCTACCTGGCGTTTCTGGTTTGCTTCCGAGTTCTTGGGCAAAACGGCCGACAAGGTGGTTGCCAATGGTCTGGATGCCAAGTTTACCTTCGACGATGCTTATGTAGGCGGTTCGTGTCTGCGCATCTTCGGTTCGGCAGCCGATGAATATCTGCACCTCTTCAAGACGGCTTTCACGCTGGCTTCGGGCGATAAGATTACGGTTCGTTACAAATTGATCCGTGGTCAGGCCGACATCAATCTGGCTCTCTCTGCCGTTGGTGACGAGACCACAATTCTGCGTGAGTCTGGTTTCAAGGTATTGACGGTTGCCGATAGCGAGGCCGACGACGAAATGTGGGTAGAGAAGACCTTTACAATCAGTGGTACTTTGGCTTCGCTGGCCAACCGGAATATTGCCATGGTTGCTCTCCACTTTGAGAACGCCGAGAATCTGGAACTCTACTTGGGCGAATTCTCGATTACGCGTAACGAGATGACTACTCCTGCCGCTCCTGTCATCAAGATAGCCAAAGTGCTGGCTTCTCACTACAAGGGCGTAGATGCCAAGGTCATCTTCGAAATGAACAATACCAAGCCTCTGGGCGAGCCGGTTTACAACCTCGATGTAAACGCTTCGATGTTCAAGCTCTATGCTCAACAAGAGAATGAAGAGCCTATCTTTATGGGTATCACTACGTCGTGGGCCGGTATGTACTATTCGATTCCTACCAACTTGCAGGGTTCTGACCGCATCCGTCTGGGTGTTGCTGCCGTTTCGGTCGACATGAAGAGCGATTCCGAAATCTCCTGGAGCGAGTATATGGATATGGGTGAGTACACGACGACCGACGACATTCAAATCGACAAGACGACAATCAAACCGAACGAGAGCTTCGAAATCTCTTACGTCGATCCTCGTCACGATCCTGCCGACTGGAAACTGCTCAACAGCGACGGCGAGACTGTAAAACAAGCTACCAATACGACGGTATTCTCGGTAGAAGACGGTATCTCTGAGATTGGTGGTTATGACCTGCAGGTAACTTGCAACGGTCAAACATCTACTTTCGGCTACTATGTACAGATTACGAGCGAGTCCGTAGGTGCTCTGCCCGAAATCTATACGCTGACGGTTGACGGCGAAGAGACTTCGGCCGCCGAAGTGAAGGTAGACCTCGACCAAACGCTCACACTGGGTTATACCGGTAGAAAAGCCGATGGTGCCTCGTCGCGCGGTATCGAAATCAACGACAGCTGGATTGGCGGTAACCTGAATGAAGCAGGTATCGTAGGTGGTAAATCCTTCTCGGTATCGGCTTGGGTTCGCTTTACTACGTTGCCCGAGTCTTCTGCCTTCTTCAGCATCGAGAACCGTGCGGGTGGATGGCCTGTAAACAACTGGGGCTGGATGTGGTCTAACATTACCAGCGAAGGCCGGGTTACCGCCTATACGGTTCGTGGCGACGGTAATGCTTCTCCGGTTGCCGTGAACTATACCTTCCCCAATACGATTGTATCGCCCAATGCTTGGAACCATGTAGTTCTTACCTTCGAGTATAACGATCAAGGTCAATTCCGCTCGCTCTTCTACCTGAATGGTGTTCTGCAAGAGTCTACCTGGACCTACGGTTCTTCTGCAAGTGGAAAAACCGAGGATTGGGTTCCCAAGGCAAGTTACGATGTTTCGGCTTCCGACTGGTTCTGCTTCGCCGGTGGTCGTGGTGAACAACCGGTTACCAACAACGGTATCGTTGACGACCTGTTGATTTGGGACGGTGGCATGACTCAAGAAGAGGTGAATCAAGTGAAAGCCGGTCTCGATGCTTCTGACCTGCCCGACAAGGTAATCGCTTACTGGGATTTTGAAACCGATGCCAACGACCAGAATTATTTCTTGTCGAAAGGTTCGAAAGAGGGTGCAAAAGCCTGCTCGTTCAAACTGGTAGCTTCGACGGCTCAAGGTTCGGGTGTGCAAACTCCGCAAAGACCGCTCTACATCTCGGGTTGTCCGTTTATTGCCGGTACTGCTTTCCAGGTAGAAACTCTCCCGACGTGGACTGCCAAACGTGGCGAGCTCTCCGAATCGACCGGTACCGATACCGAAGGTTCTACGAAGCTGACTTACAGCAAGAGCGGTGATTATACCGTTACCTTGACGCTTGAGAATACGCTCGGCTCAGACACGAAGTCCTATCCGGTATTCCTGGTTGATCAGAAAGATGCCGTAGAAGATGGCGTAGCCGATGAGATGCGCACCTATACGGTTGAAGATCTCCTCTTTGTAGAGTTTGCCGAAGCCGGTGCTTATCAAGTAGGCGTATACAATGTTTCGGGTATGCTTGTGGCTCAGGAAGAGGCTACGGTAGCTGCCGGCCAGCACATGAGCATTACGCTCGGGGCCAAGGGCGTTTACGTGGTTAAGGTGATGAAAGAGGGTAAAGTGGTTCGCACGGTTAAGGTGCTGAATCGCTAAGCCGATAATGCCTTTTCCCCGACGGGTGTCCTGGCTTCGGAGCCGGGTTGCCGCGGGATAAGGCCATAAAGTCCAAGCGGGGGCTGTGTCGTCGTAGACGATGCAGCCCTCTCTTTTTGTATCCGGGTGCATGGGGCGGGAGATGTGAGCGGGCCGCTCGATAAGTGTGCCGTATAATTTTGATTTCTATTCGGCTTGTACTACTTTTGTCCATCATGTCATTGCCCGTCTGTTTTGCCCCGTTGCAAGGGTATACCGATGCGGTGTACCGTTGTGCCCACGCCTCGCTTTTCGGTGGGGTGGCTGCCTTTTACACGCCGTTTGTCCGCATCGAGAAAGATGATTTTCGCCGGAAGGATTTGCGCGATATTGCTCCCGAAAATAACCGGGGTATGACGGTGGTGCCGCAGTTGATAGCCTCGCAGCCCGACGAGTTGTGCCGGTTGGTCGACGGTATAGCGGCCTGCGGGTATCGGCGTATTGACCTCAATCTGGGGTGCCCGTTTCCCATCCTGGCGAAGCGGCACAAAGGGTCGGGCATCTTGCCTTTCCCCGACGAGGTGGAGCGGCTGTTGCGCCCGCTCGAGGGGTATGGCGGGATAGATTTCTCGGTGAAGATGCGGCTGGGGTGGGAGAGCCCCGACGAGTCGTTGCGCCTGTTGCCGCTGCTCGAGAGCTCGCCGGTGCGACAGATTACGCTCCACGCCCGGGTGGGGCGGCAGCAGTATAAGGGCGAGCCCGACCTCGACGGCTTTGCCCGGTTCTACGAGGCGTGTCACCTTCCGCTGGTCTATAATGGCGACTTGACTACGGTCGAGGCGATGAGGAGCATCGAGCAGCGCTTCCCCCGGCTCTCTGGCCTGATGGTGGGGCGGGGATTGCTGGCTCGTCCCTGGTTGGCCGAGGCCTATGCCGGCGACGGAGCGATGCCGCCCGATGGTTACGCCCGGGTGGCCCGGCTGCACGACCAGGTGTTCACCCGCTATGCCGGGGTGTTGCAGGGGGTGCATCAGTTGCTCGCCCGCATGGCTACGTTTTGGGAGTATCTGTTGCCCGACGTGGACCGGCGGTTGAAGAAGCGGGTGTTGAAGGCGCGGTCGGTCGAGGAGTATACCGGGGCGGTGCAGAATCTGTGGCACTCGTTGGAAGAAAACCGGTAGGCGGGTAGGGATTTTTGTGCGGAGGGGCGTTATATCTTCAAAATCATCAGGCAGGTGTCGAGGCGTTGTTCCGGCGAAATTCCCGGCTTTTATTTGCTTTTGCGTTTTTCTTTCACTATCTTAGCCAAAAAGGAAGCCGTTTGGGCTTGTCGCTTTGTATGCCGCCTATTTGTAACACTACCTAAAACGCTCCATTATGGAAAAAGAGATTGTGTTGTATCGTACGTTCGACTCGTCGGTCGAAGCGAATATCGTGAAAGATGTGTTGGAGACAAACGGTGTGCCCTGTTTCCTGTCGAACGAGATTTTCTCGAGTGTGCTGCCGCTGACCAATTCGTCGGTGGGGGCCATCCGGCTCAATGTCTTTGCCGAAGATGTGGACAAGGCCGACATGATTTTGAGCAGCACGACACTCCCCGAGAGTAAAGAGTAACTGTTTTTTCCCGAATTCTTTCTGCTTGTTTTGGACGCCGCGTGCTTACCCCACGAGCACATGGCCGGCATCGGGTGCACCCTTGACCGTTTCGCTCGCTTTGGGGGCGAATTGGGCCGCAATACCCTGTTTTATCTTGAAGCCGGTGATTGCTACGAGTATCGACATGAGGGGGCTCAGCAGGTTGAAGAAACAGTAGGGCAGGTAGGTGAGCGTGCCTACACCCAGCACGGTAGCTTGGGTCATGCCGCACGAGTTCCAGGGGATGAGCACCGAGGTGACCGTCACCGAGTCTTCCACCGTGCGGCTGAGCAGCCGGCTCTCCAGCCCGCGGTTGTGATACAGATCCTTGAACAGATTGCCCGTGAGGATAATCGACAGATACTGGTCGGCCGTGCAGGCGTTGAAGAAGAGGCCGGCCCCAACGGTCGAGCATACGGCGCTCTTGGGCTTGTGTACGAACCGCACGAAGAGGTTGGTGATGCTGCTTATCATGTGGCTGGCCGACATCACTCCCCCGAAGCACATGGCGCAGATGATGAGCCAGATGGTGTCCATCATGCCCCGCATGCCCCGGGTAGCCACTAGCGCGTCGATTTCGGGGTGGCCCGTCGAGAGGGCGGTGCTGCCGAAGACCGACGTCATCAGGGCCTTGAAGCCGGTGGCGAAGTCGAGGGTATCGCTCTGGGCGATTTGCAGCAGAACGTGGGGCTGGAAAATGAGTATGCAGATACCGGCCACAACCGACGAGATGAAGAGGGTGATGATGGTCGGCAGCTTGACGGCAATCAGGATTCCGGTGATGAGAGGCACCAGCAACAGCCAGGGCGAGAGGTTGAACTTCTGGGCCAGTGTGTCGGCAAAGAGGGCACTCTGGGCGCTGTCGGTGTGGCTCATCGTCAGTCCGGCCACCGTGAAGATAACGAGGGTAATGACTATCGACGGCACGGTGGTAACCAGCATGTAGCGTATGTGGGTGAAGAGTTTGGTTCCCGTGGTCGACGAGGCGAGCACGGTGGTGTCGGAGAGCGGCGAAATCTTGTCGCCGAAGTAGGCCCCCGAGATGATGGCGCCGGCAATCCATCCGGTGTCGAATCCCATGGCCTTGCCTATGCCCAGCAGAGCCACACCTATGGTGGCGATGGTGGTCCAGGAGCTGCCCGTGATGACCGAGACTATGGCGCAGATGATGCAGCACGAAGCCAGGAAGAAGCGCGGCGAGAGGATGTGCAGGCCGTAGGAGATGAGCGTAGGCACCACGCCGCTGAGCATCCAGGTGCCCGAGATGGCCCCGATGAGCAGCAGGATGATGATGGCCGGGGTCACCTTCTTGATGTTTTTGGCCATGCCCTCCTCGAGTACGCTCCATTTGTAGTTATACAGTCCCATGGCCAGGGCCACGCATACGGCCGAGGCGACGAGCAGCGACACTTGGCTGCCGCCCATCAGGGCATCGCTCCCGAAGATGGGGATGACCATGGCCAGCAGGGCCACCAGTACGACCAGCGGGATGATAGCGATGAGGGGCGCAGGTATTTTGGTTTTCTCGTTCATGTCGGTTTTATTCTGATTTCGTTTGCAAATGTAATAATAATGCAAATATTAGCGGCTGTTTTTCGGGAATATTTGAATATATACACGTATTTTTATCGTATTATATAATAAATATACATTTATATGTAGAAAAAAGACCGAACAGAAACTGACGGTTTCTATCCGGTCGGGGTCGTATGAGTATGAATGTCGTGTATCAGAAGTGGAGCATCACGCCGGCTGAGAAGCTGCGCATCTGAGGACCACGGCTCTGCTGCAAGACGTTGAAGGGCGAGAGCTTCACGTAGAAGCCGAAGGTACCGTATCCGCCCTGGGCCATGATGTCGAGGTTGATGGGGTTGGGCTTGATGCCCTTTTCGAAGAGTTGTATCTTCTGGCCGTCGGCGGTGGTATATTTGGTTTTGGTGCTGCTGTAAGTCTTGATGCCGATGACGGGGCCCAGCGAGAAGAAGATGGGGCCGTGCAGGAATTTGTGGGTTTGCCACTCGAAGAGCAGAGGCACGGTGAGGTCGACGGTCTTCAATCGCGAGAAGTCGAGGTCGGCACCCTCGGGGCAGGGCACGACGCTTATTTTCCCCTCCTGTTTGACGAAGTAGCGGTTTTCGTTCATGACGTAGTTGCGCCAGTCGATACCCAAGCCGGTGACGAATCCCCAGTTGTTGCCGCTGATGGGAGTATAGACGGTGATGAAGTTCCAGAAAATTTCGAACGAACCCGAGAAGTCGAGCGAGATGCCGTTGGGGTTGTTGAGGAAACGCATGCCGTTACCCATGCCGTTGCAGAAGCCGAAGCCTACGCCCGACCAGTGCGGGTCGAAGCGCTTGCATTTCTTCGCCTTGTTGCCTGTGATGAGGTCGGAGAAGGGGAACGCTACCGACTCGGAGAGTTCCCACGAGGTTTGCCGTTTGCCGTCGGCGTAGCGCGACTCGTAGAATTTCTGGTAGGGTGTATCCCCTTCGAAAACCTTGACCGATACGATGTCGGCCGAGTCTTTGATTTGAATCTCTTTTTGGTTGAAGTAGACGGTGGTGTCGCGTTCGATGTCGACCGCCACGACAGGCAGGGCGAGCAGGAGCGCAGGCAAGAGCGTAAGAATAGGTTTCATATCGATATTGTTTTTTTATTGTTTCTTGTTGATAAAGAGTTTGATGAGCCGGTCGAGCTGCGTGTGGCCCTCGAGGTAGATGAGGGTGGCATCGTCGGGCGACAGCTTGCGGAAGAGGATAAACCGGTTCTCTCCGCCCGGTGAGGCCGGGGGCAGTTGGTAGTAGCCGGCTATGGTGTTGTTGCCCGATTTCACCGTTTCGCTGTTGTTGGCCTTGGAGCTGTCGGTTCGCACGGCCGCTTCGAAGAGGGCCACGTCGTCGGGGCGGTCGGTAATGGCGATGCTGCGGAAGAGCGAGAGGTGGTACTCCTTCAGTTTATCCCCCTTGATGAGGACGACGACCGCCTGCTTGTCGTGGTTGTACTGCCCCGCGAAGAGGGGGGCGATGGCCAGACTTTCCTGAGCCTGTGCGACCGATGTGCCGACGAGCAGCAGACAAGTGATGAGTATTTTGTATAACCGTTTCATAACGAGCATGTTTAAGGTATAGATTCGAGGGGTGAGAAGATGGCGTCGAGCTGACTTTCTACGGCGACATCGGTCGAGGCAAACTGCGATACCGATTGCTGCATCTGCGAGATTACCGCTTCGGGGTCGGTCTGTTTTTCGCCATAGACATAGGCTACACAGGTATCGCGTGGTGCCGTGGTGTAGTAGACGATTCCGCCTCCCAGCATCAGGGCTATGCAGGCGGCAGCCGCCCAGACCCGCAGCGCGTGGTGCCGGGTGGCATGCACGCGGGGAGCCGTCTGACGCCGGCCCATCTGGGTGTAGGCGAGTACGGCCCGGGTGTCGTCGTAGCGGTCGTCGGCCTCTCCCGAGAAGAGGAACTTTCGCAACTCCTCCTCTTCGTGCAGCGAGGTTTCGCCGGCGTAGTATCGCTCGATGAGCTGCTCCCAGTCGTGAGGGGTGCGGGTGCTGTGTGTCGATGATTTACCGGTCATGGTCGTATTGTTTTTTATATTGTTCGCGTATGGTCTTGCGGGCTCTCGACAGATTCATGCGTACGGCTGTCGGCTGCATCTGCAGCTCTTGGGCAATCTCTTCGATTTCGAGTCCGCGGAAGTCGCGCATCTCGAGTATGGTCCGCTGGTTCTCGGTCAGGGTACTGTCGATGAGTTGCCGTACCGCCTTGAACCGCTCGGATACGGCGTCGCTCTCGGCAGTCGTTTCGTCGTCGCAGCTATCGCACTGGTCGGGGTCGTACTCGGTGAAACGGGACTTTTGCCGGGCCCGGTCGATGCAGAGGTTGCGGGTGGTGGTGACCGTCAGGGCCGAGGCTTCCCGTTCGTCCCGAATCTTGCCCCGCAGGGGCCACAGGCGGCAAAAGGCATCCTGTATGGCATCGGAGGCGTCGTCTTCGTCTTGAAGAATGCGGCGCGACATCGACAGCAGATTGTCTCGCAAACGCGTGAAAGCCGATAGCAGCGGTTCCTGTTTCATTGTCGGGGTTTGAACGACTTGGGTTTCTCTTTTTGTTTTCTGTAAATGTAACGAACGGCAATCGGCTTTGTAACAGAAAAAGCGGAAAAATTTTTATCGGTCGGGCGATGACAGGGCACAACGGGGTCGGGCGCTATGACGCCGGATAGAGGTTCGCCGTTGACGAACAGTTGGTTAGAAGTCGAATCGTAAACCGGCTTGCAGATTGAGGTTGAAGGGCTTTTCCTTGCGGATGGTCGAGACCTGCGACCCGTCGTCGAAGTAGTAGGCCACGCCCGGTTCGGCGTAGAGGTTGACGTGAGGCGCCAGCTTGAGGGTGATGCCGACGGCTGCCGATACCGACCATTGCAGCGGGTCAATGCTCAGCCGCTCGTCCTGATTGAGCGACGGGCGGTCGTTGGCTTCGTAGTGCGACGACAGGCTGCCATAGATGCACTTCTCGGCCATGCCGCCCCCGATGACATAGAGGTTGAAATAGCGCTTGCGCAGAAAATTCCATTGCAGCTTCAGGGGGATACCCAGGTAGTGCAACTGCTGTTTCTGGGTGTAGTAGGCGGCATCGCCGGCCATGAGGTCGGAGGCGAGGTAGGTATATACCAGTCCCGTTTCGAGAGCGAGAGCCGGGTTGAGCGACTTTTGCACCGTGACGCCTACCGAGATGGGGAAGTGGTGCTTCACGTCGGTGGTAGGTTGGGCGTTGATATTTTGCAGCATGATTTGCTGGTAGGGTGATGCCGATGCCTCCTTGCCGTTGGGCGTCACGCCCGTTTCGGGCGAAGGAAGGCTGGCCATCTCGGCCGTAGCGTAGGGGGCCAGGTTACCGAATCCGCTGCGGTTGTCGGCGGCGGTAATAAGGCTGTTGCCCAGCGAGAGCCCCACGGTCCAGCTTCCGCTTGTGCGGGTCTGTGTGCGGGCCGGGCGGTAGGCTGCCTGTTCGCTCTCGCCCGAGCGGGGGTAGAGCGAGTAGCCTTTGCGCGTACGCGGCGATGGTGTTGCCGGTTGTGCCGGTTGTTCATGGGCTTCTGCCTCGTAGCCCGGTTGGCCGGTTGTGGAGGTGGTGTCGGGTATGACCCGTTGTAATTCGGCTATCGGTTCGCTCTCCGCTGTCGGCAGGGAAGCGGCGGGAGTGACAGGCCGACGGGCTGCCCGAGCCGTGTGGCCGTTTGCCGGCGATTGGGCTTGGGTATAGAGCGGTGTTGCCGGGTTGGAGGCAGAGGGCTCGTTGGAGAGGGCGGGGGTGGGTTGGCCCGTTGTTGGACGGTCGGCTTGAGCCGTTTGCAGCGGAGTCTCGTGGGCGGGTATTCCCGGCGAGAGATATTGCAGCCCGACGAAGCATCCTATCAGAATGGCTGCACAGGCCGCGGCAGCCCACAGCACGGCCCGCCGGCCCACGCGCACCCGGGGGGCCAGCTCTTCGCTCAGCCCCTCCCACACCTCGGGCGGGGGCGTGACCGAATAGTGGTCGAGCTGTTTTTGCCAGCTCTTTCGCCAGTCGTTACTGTTTTTATTCGTCTCCATGTTGTGCCAAATATCTTTTTATTCGACTCATCAATAAGGTGCGTGCCCGGTATAGCTGCGACGAGGAGCTTTTCTCGTTGATATGCAGCAGGCGGGCAATCTCCTTGTGCGACTTGTTCTCGAACGTGTAGAGGTTGAATACCGTGCGGTACCCCTCGGGCAGCTCGGCAATGAAGCGGAGCAAGACCTCGGGGGCGATTTGTTGCACCAGGCCGTCGTCGGTCGAGTCGGGATCGGCCACCTCGGGAGCCTCGTCGAGGTCGACATCGAAATGCTGCGCCTGTTTCCGCGCCTCTTCCAGCGCCGTGTTTACCATGATGCGGCTCAACCACGCTTTCAAAGAACCCTCGCCCCGGTAGTCGAACTTGTCGAGCGAGGTGAACGCCTTGAGGAATCCGTCGTGAAGCAGGTCTTTGGCCGTCTCGCGGTTGCCGGCGTATCGGATACAGAGGGCAAACAACTCGCCGGCATACCGTCGGTAGAGTTCGGCTTGCGCCGAGGGCTCCTTCTGCTTGCAACGCGCTACCAGCTCTGCTTCGTTCATGGGGTGAATCCTGTTATTGAATAAATGCAACGATGTAAAAATACTGCATGGCAGGCGATAGAAAAATTGTTTTTCACTTTTTAACAGTAGCCAGTGCAGTATTTGGAGGTCGTGCCCGTTTATCCCATAAAAGCGAATAAAATTAAATACAAGAAGATATGAAAATGAAACACATGCTGTGGACCGGATTGCTGGGTGTAATCCTGTCGTGCGGGTTGACCTCCTGCGGCGATGACGAAGATGGTTATTACGTGCCCTATTCCTATGCCGTGGGCGATATGGTGGTCGAGGAGGGACACTCGCCCTATATCCTGCTCGATGATAAAAAGACCATGTTCCCCTCGAACGGCGACCGGTTGCCGAGTTACCTGACCAAGAACGGCAAGCGGGTGATTGTCAACTTCACCTTTCTCGACGGGCAGCGCGAGGGGTACGACTACTACATTGTGGTTAACGACATCGACTCGGTATTGGTGAAGAATGTGATACCTATTACTCCCGAAACGACCGACAGCATAGGCAACGACCCGATGAACATATTGAGCATGTGGACGAGCGAAAAGTACCTGACGGTACAGTTCGAAACGCGCGGTCTCGGTAGGGAGAAGCACATGATCAATCTGGTGCGCGACTATTCCGAAGCCGCCGCGCTCGACGAGGAGGGCTACCTGCACCTCAACTTGCGGCACAACCGCATGGACGATCCCGACCTGGACCATTTCCTGTGGGGGGTAGCTTCGTTCCGCATGGACGATATAAAGCGTGAGTTCCCCGACATAAAGGGGTTGAAAATCGAGGTCCGCACGCTGCATGACGGTACCCGCGACTACACCTGCGACTTCGACTATACCGTAGGTTCCGGCTCTACAACCACCGGGACCAGCGAGCGAAGTCTGACCGCCACCTCGGTACGATAGACAGAGAGTAAGTAAGAAGATAGTGTGGCACGAGGGGTTGTGACGGAACGCAAGTTCACGTACACAACCCCTCGTTGTATCTATTCTGCGCTATCTGGGATAACAGGGGGGAATCCGATTCTCCCCAAATTATTTCATATGCAGCGCCTCCATGAACCGGGCAATCACCTCGGCATTACCCGTGTGCTTGCCGTCGTCTTCGCTTATCTTGCAGGTGTCGTTGTAGAACGACCACGATTCGGTGATTTTGGCCGCAATGAGCTTGATGACGATGTTCATCGGTTTTATGCCGTCGAAGTCATTGGTAAAGTGGGTGCCTATCCCGAACGAGGGTTGGCAGTAGTCCCGGGCATACTGTTGTATCTCGATGGCCTGCTGGGTATTCAGGGCGTTGCTGAAGATGATTTGCTTGCTCTTGGGGTCGATGCCCAGCGAGCGGTATTTCTCCACAATCTTCATCAGCTGCTCGTAGTTGTCGCCGCTGTCGATGCGCAGTCCTTTGAAGAGGTTGGCAAAGTCTTCCGAGAAGTTCATGCTGAATATGTTCCACCCGAAGCTGTCGTAGAGGAAGGTACCCAACGCACCGCGGAAGGTGTTGCGCCAGTAGTCCATGGCCATGTGGTTGGCCATCTGCGGGCCGAACATGCCCCCTATGGCACAGATAAATTCGTGAGCCATGGTGCCCACCGGCAGCAGGTCGTGCTTCATGGCCAGGTATACGTTGCTGGTGCCGACAAACCGGCCGGGCCATTGCTGGCTGTGATCGCACGCTTTCAAGGCACGCACCACGGTATCTTCGCTCTCGAACGAGGCCCGGCGGCGGGTACCGAAGTCGCTGAATACGCACCCGGCCTCCAATAGCCGTTTGCCTTTTTCGCTGGTTTTCGTGTAGTACGCGTCGTAGTCGAAGTGTTGGTTCTGGCCGGTCATGGCGTAGTAGAGTTCCGAGATGATGGCCAGCAGTTTCACCTCCAGCAGAATGGTGTTGGCCCAACTGCCTTCGATGTCGACATGCAGGTGCCCCTCCTCGTCCTGACGCACCTTCACCCACTCGTGGTTGTAGCGGAAGCCCTTCAGGTAGGTGTAGAACCAGGTGGGGATATAGCGGCACTGCCGTTTCATAAACTCGATTTCTTCGTCGGTGATGATGACCGAGTCGAGCATCTCTATCTGTTCGCTCAGAGCCTGGGCAAATCCGGCCGGATAGACGGTATTGTCGCGGTCGGTAAAGGTATATTTCACCTGTGCTCGCGGGAAGTTGTCGATTACGGCACAGCACATGGTAAACTTATACAGGTCATCGTCGGTAAAGTGGGTGATGATTTGTCGCATGACGAAAAGATTTTAGCGTTGTATTCAACCAATGTCTGTTACAAATATAGTGAAAGATGAGAGCAGAGGCAAATGGAAAACGCAGTTTTCAACATTTGACCATGCGGAGCCGCCTCCTGTATTCTGTAAATATAGTGAAAGGCGAGGAACGAATAAGATAGGAAACCTTATTTTTCTCCGTAATGCCCTTTAAGCGAAACCACAAATACGGTAACGATGTCGTCGTCGATTCGATAAATGAGTCGGGAACCTTTGTCGATGCGTCTGCTCTAAAACCCTTGCAGGTTACCTTTCAGAGCCTCGTCCTGCCCGGTACCGGTTGTGGGGTGCTGTTGCAACTCTTCGAAGAGGGAGACTATTTTCTGGAGTGTTTTCTTTTGCCCCGATTTTTTCCACGCAAGCAAATGTTGTTCGGCTTCGGGAGTAAGTATCAATCGGTAATTCATAACTCTAGGAGTTTCTTTATCTCCTCTGTCGTGCAGGTTCTACCTTTGCCGGCTTTCATTTCGTTTATTCCTCGCTGTACCGATTCCATGTTTTCGGGGTTGTCGAACCACGTGTCGCCCGAGGGTGATGGGTTTTCGCTCACCTCTATGTTTATGCTGTTGGCTTTTGAAATGAGCAGTTGTTCGATATAGGCTTTCAAACTCTTCCCTTGAGCTACGGCCATTATCGACAATTTTTTCAATGTATCCACGGGGAGGTCTATGTTTTTTCTCTTTAATGTAGTCTCCATGTCTTTTCTCCTTTCTGTATGTAGCAAAGATATATAATATATATCATATATACAATATATCGTAGTGTATACAAAAAAACCACCTTCGAGAAAGAAGGTGGTTTTTTGTTGTCCGGGAAGGATTCGAACCCTCACAGGCGGAACCAGAATCCGAAGTGCTACCATTACACCACCGGACAAGCTTTGTTTTTGTTTTGCGACTGCAAAGTTGCAATTTTATTTTTATATGGCCATCATTAGAGGCACAAATTTTCTCGTGTTTAATATTTTTTTACACTTCATCCTCTCAACGGGAGAGCCGATTCGATTACCTGATACGACTCTTTCATCAGCCGGTCGAGGTCATGTCCTTGATTCTTATCGGGATAGATGGGCGGATGTATGGTGAGGATGATTTTTCCCGGTTTGAAGTTGTAGGTGGTGCGGGGCATCACGGCGAAGGCTCCGTCGATGGTGAGGGGTACCACGGGGAGCGAAAACTCTACGGCCAGCTGGAAGGCTCCGCGTTTGAAGGGACGCATGGCACCGGTCCAGGTGCGGGCTCCCTCGGGGAATACGACGAGCGACATGCCGCCCTGCAGGGTGGCTTCGGCCTGTTGCAGGGTCTCTTTCACACCGCTGGGGGTGGAGTTGTCGACAAAGATATGGCCGGCGGCGGCGCAGGCGCTCCCCACGAAGGGGATGTGGCGCAGGCTCTTTTTCATCATCCACTTGAAATTGTGGTTGAGGTAGCCGTAGATGAGAAATATGTCGTAGGCTCCCTGGTGGTTGGCCACGAATACATAGGAGGTATTTTTGTCGATGTTTTCGCGCCCGCGTACTTCGATACGTACCAGCGAGAAGATGCAGAAGAGCCGCGACCAGATGTGGGCGGGGTAGTAGCCCCAGACGTTGCCTTTGCCCAGGCGGCACCCGATGAGGGTGATGATGGCGGTGAGCAGGGTGAGTACGAGCAGGATAGGCATGGCGATGAGCCACTGGTATAGGAATGTAAGGATACGTAACATGGACTGTTTTTTTTTCGTTTGATGTGGTTTGGTTGCAAAGATAGTGTACCCCCGAGGTAGAAACAAATTTTAAGACGATGAATTGATGGCCGGGGTGTGTCGTGTCGGCTCCGGACCAGGCTGTCGGACATAAGAAAAGGCGGCTTTGCGGGCCGCCTTTTCAGGAGTTTGTGCAGACGAGGTTTATTTCGTTTTGGCTTCTACATCGGGGGCAATGAGTTTGTAGCCCTTGCCGTGGATGTTGATGATTTCGATCGACGGGTCGTCTTTGAGGTGTTTACGCAGTTTGGTGATGTAAACATCCATGCTTCGTGCGTTGAAGTAGTTGTCGTCGATCCAGATGGTCTTGAGGGCGAAGTTCCGCTCGAGAATCTCGTTGACGTGAGCGCACAGGAGGCTGAGCAGCTCCGACTCCTTGGTGGTGAGTTTGGTGCTTTTGTCGTCGATGGCGAGAACCTGTTTCTGGGTATCGAAGGTGAAGCGTCCGATCTTGTACATGGTCACCTCTTTGCCCTTCTTGCCCTTTACGCGGCGCAGGATGGCTTCGATACGGAACACGAGCTCTTCCATGCTGAAGGGCTTGGTGATATAGTCGTCGGCACCGATTTTGAAACCTTCGAGGATGTCTTCTTTAAGCGACTTGGCAGTCAAGAATATGATGGGGACTTCGCTGTTTACGGTACGAATCTCTTGGGCCAGTGTGAATCCGTCTTTTTTAGGCATCATCACGTCGAGCACGCACAGGTCATATTTGCCTTTGAGGAATGCCTTGTATCCGCTTTCACCGTCGGAGAAGAGGTCGGCGGCATAGCCTTTGGCTTGCAGATACTCTCTTAACAGCATGCCCAGATTCTCATCATCTTCGCAGAGTAGAATACGCAATCTTTCTTCCATAATCATTTGTTTTTTATTAGTGGTAGTGTAATTATAAATGTCGAACCTTGGTTAATCTCGCTCTCTACGCGGATGTCGCCCTTGAGGTCGGTGATGATTTTGTGGACGTAGGCGAGGCCCAGTCCGAAACCTTTCACGTCGTGGCGGTTGCCGGTAGATACGCGATAGAACTTGTCGAATATCTTTTTCAGGTCTTCCCGTTTGATGCCTATACCGTTGTCGCGAATCGAAATCTCGACCTTGTCGCCGATGGTGCGGGTGCGGATGAAGAGCGAGAGGGGCTCCTCTTCGCGGCGGTATTTCACGGCGTTGTCGAGCAGGTTGAAGATGACGTTGGTAAAGTGCATCTCATCGACCGATACGATGGCATCTTCGGCTTCGAGGTCGGCGTCGATTACGCCGCCATACTTCTCGACCTTCAGTTTGAAGGTGCTCATTACGCTGGTCACGATGTCGTTCACGTCGACGTTGTGCAGTTTCATCAGCGTCTTCTGCCGGTCAAACATCGACATCTGCAGCACCTTCTCGACCTGGAAGCGCAGCCGCTTGGTCTCGTCGTTGATGACGCCCGAGATGTGCTGGAACAGGGCCGGGCTCTTGGCCACCGAGGGGTCGTTGAGCATCTGGGCCGCCAGCGATATGGTCGAGATAGGGGTCTTGAACTCGTGGGTCATGTTGTTGATAAAGTCGTTTTTCATCTCGGTGAGCTTCTTCTGGCGGAAGGCTACGATGATGGTAAACAGGAAGGTTACCAACAGGATGAAGGTGAAGGCAAACGAGGGTATCATGAACTTGACCGAGCTCGATATGTAGTTCCGCTTGGTGGGGAAGTAGACCTTCAGGTAGTTGATACGGGCCGGCGGATCGTTGGGGAAGATGGCCTGGGTGAAGAGGTTCCCTTCGATCTTGGGATCGTACTGGTTGGAACTGTAAAGAATCTTTTCGTTCTTGTTGTAGATGGCAAACTGGAACGGCAGGTTGAGCCCGTTGTTCTCAAACTCCGATTTCAGGTAGGTCTCGAGTTTCTTGATGTCGATACGCTCCATCACGGGCCGCGTGCTGGCCTTGCTGAGCATGTTGAGTATCACCTCGTTGAGCAGCCCCTTCTGGTAGAGGTATTGTCCCTTGCGGGCCTCTTGCATGTTGCGGTAGGTGCTGATGAGGGTGTTGTGGTCCTTGGGCTGCGGAGCTGCCGGGGTGATGATGGTGCTCGTCTGCTCGCGGAAAGAGAAGCTCGCCACCGAACCGTCGGGCGA
Source organism: Barnesiella sp. An22 (assembly GCF_963931395.1). NCBI lineage: Bacteria > Pseudomonadati > Bacteroidota > Bacteroidia > Bacteroidales > Barnesiellaceae > Barnesiella > Barnesiella sp. An22. The sequence goes on along the minus strand of NZ_OZ007014.1, from coordinate 2,494,602 downwards.
CACGATGGAGAACTGATGGTGCGTAGTGATGTCTTGCTGGTCGTTTCTCTGTTCGTAAGAGGAGAGCATTTTCTTTTCCTCTTCTTCCAGGTACTCGTCCAGATAGCGTTGCGTTTCGTCCAGTTCGAGGCTTGTCGATACCGCATACAGGCTCCGTTTAACGGCTTCGGTAAATTGCTCGTTCCTCATTTTTATCATGTTCTCCATATACATGATTTGTATATAGAGCAACCCGATAAACGTGAGTGCCATAATGATGGCCAGTAGCCAGATTGTTGACTTTTTCATTGCGTTTGCCTCTTTGTTTTTTCCGGTTGAACGGGTGCGGTGCTTGTGTTTTTTACATCATTTGCACAAATTTATTACATAAACACCGAATCCGCTATTTTTGTTTTATTTTATGAAAACCTATAAAAGCTTATTGTTTAACACTTTCCCGCAAATTTAACAAATAAGTGTTTATATGCAAAAAAGCCACTGGGAAAAACCAGTGGCTTTTTAATTATTTAACAAAACGGGGCTTTATTCGTCGGTTTGTTCAGCTTCGTAGGCCTTGAGCAGCTTCTCTTGAACGTCGGAAGGAACGAGTTCGTACGAGGCGAATTTCATCGAGAACGACGAGCGGCCGCCGGTAATCGAGCTGAGTGCGGTCGAGTAGGACGACATCTCTTTCAAGGGTACCTTGGCGGTAATCTTTTCGAAACCCTTTTCGCTGGCCATACCCATGATGATGGCGCGGCGCCCTTGCAGGTCGCTCATCACATCGCCCATGACATCCGACGGGGTGAGCACCTCTACGTCGTAAACGGGCTCGAGAATCTTGGGCCCGGCGTTGCGGAAGGCTTCGCTGAAGGCGTTGCGGCCGGCCAGGCGGAAGGAGATTTCGTTCGAGTCTACCGGGTGCATCTTACCGTCGTAGATACATACACGCACGTCGCGGGCATACGAGCCGGTGAGGGGGCCTTGCTCCATGCGGTCCATCAATCCCTTGACGATGGCCGGGATAAAGCGGGCATCGATGGCACCACCCACGATACAGTTGCAAACCACCAGCTTGCCGCCCCACTCGAGGTCGATGGTCTGGGTGTCGCGCACGTTCATGCGGTACTCCTGGTTGTTGAACTTGTAGGTGTCGGGTGCCGGCATGCCTTCGTAGTAGGGCTCGACGATGAGGTGAACCTCGCCGAACTGTCCGGCACCACCCGACTGTTTCTTGTGGCGGTAGTCGGCACGGGCAGCCTTGGTAATGGTTTCGCGATAGGGGATGCGCGGCTCGATGAATTCGACAGCGAGTTTGTCGTTGTTTTCGATACGCCATTTGAGGGTGCGCAGGTGGAATTCGCCCTGTCCCGAGACGATGGTCTGTTTCAGCTCTTTCGATTGCTCGATTTGCCAGGTGGGGTCCTCTTCGTGCATGCGGGTGAGGATTTCGCTCAGCTTCTCGGCATCGGCCTCGTTGACCGGCTTGATGGCCCGCTGGTATTTGGGAGCCGGGTATTTGATGAAGTCGAAGTGATATTCACAGCCTTTGGCATTGAGGGTGTTGCCCGTGCGCACGTCTTTGAGCTTGACCGAAGCGCCGATGTCGCCTGCCTGGAGTTCTTCGACCGGGGTGCGTATCTGGCCGCACACGCAGAAGAGCTGGGCCAACCGCTCGCGGCCGTCGCCACGATCTACGTTCACGAGGTCGTCGCCCTGATGTACCGTACCCGACATGACTTTGAAGTAGGAGACCTCGCCGATGTGGGGCTCGACTGTTGTCTTGAAGCAGAAGAGGCTCGTGGGGCCGTTGGCGTCGGGGGCTACCTCTTCGCCTGCAGTGTTCACGGGTTTGGGCATCTCCGATACGAAGGGAACCACGTTGCCGAGGAACTCCATCATACGACGCACACCCATGTCGCGCAGGGCGCTCACGCAGAATACGGGGTAGATGCTGCGCGTTACCAATCCCTTGCGGATACCTTCGCGCATCTCGTCTTCGGTCAAGGAGCCTTGCTCGAAGAATTTCTCCATCAGGGTCTCGTCGTTTTCGGCAGCGGCTTCGACCAGTTTTTGATTCAGTTCCCGAGCTTTTTCCATTTCGCTTTCGGGAATGTCCGATATGGTGGGCTTGCCGCCTTCGGGCGACCAGCTATACATTTTCATAAGCAGTACGTCGATCATGGCGTTGAACGACGGTCCGCAACTGAGCGGGTATTGCACTTGAACGATTCGGTTGCCGAATGTCTCGCGCATCTGGTGGATTACGTTTTCGTAATCGGCCTTTTCGCCGTCGAGTTGGTTCATGGCGAAAAGAATGGGTTTATTCAGGCTTTCGGCTGTACGGAAGATGTTTTGAGTTCCTACCTCGACACCGTATTGCGAGTCGATGACGATGACTCCCGTATCCGTTACATTGAGGGCGGTGATGGCGCTACCCACGAAGTCGTCGGCTCCCGGGCAGTCGATCACGTTTAGTTTCTTTCCTAAAAATTCGGCATAAAAAACTGTGGAAAATACCGAGTATCCATACTCTTTTTCCACAGGGAAATAGTCCGATACGGTGTTCTTACCTTCGACGGTCCCGCGGCGTTTTATTACACCACACTCGTAGAGCATAGCTTCTGCGAGGGTGGTCTTACCCGAGCCTTTACTTCCCAAGAGGGAGATGTTTTTGATTTCGTGAGATTGGTAAACTTTCATGATATTAAAGTTTTTTGATAAAACAAGAACGCTTGTAGCGCGTTTGAAACAAAGCGTTCGCAAATTAGAAATTATATTCCGAAAAAGCAACGGTGCAAACTATGTTACAAAACATTGTTTGTGAATCGAAGTTTTGTACTTTTGCACCTTGATGGCTGGTATCTATATACATATTCCGTTTTGTACGAGTCGCTGTGTCTATTGCGACTTCTTTTCGTCGACCGACTCGTCGTGGCGCGGGCGCTATGTCGAGGCGGTGTGCCGCGAACTGCAGTTGCGTCGCGACGAGCTGGGGGGAGAGCCGGTGTCGACCGTCTATCTGGGCGGGGGGACACCCTCGACGCTCACGGTGGCCGAGCGGGCCCGACTGTTCGACGCCCTCTCGACGGTGGTCGACTGGGGGGCGTGCAGCGAGGTGACCCTCGAGGCGAATCCCGATGATGTGACTCCCGAGTTTGTCGCGTCGCTGGCCGATACGCCGGTCAACCGCTTGAGTATGGGTGTGCAGAGTTTCTCCGATGCCGACCTGGCCTTCCTGCGCCGGCGCCATACGGCCCGGGGGGCTGTCGAGGCGGTGGAGCTTTGCCAGGCGACCGGCTACGACAACCTCAGCATCGACCTCATCTATGGACTGCCGGGCCAGACCCTCGAGGGATGGCAGGCCAATCTGCAACAGGCGGTATCGCTGGGCGTGCCGCATATCTCGGCTTACAGTCTTATTTATGAGGTGGGCACGGCCCTGTGGCGCATGCGCGAGCGGGGCGAGGTGAAGGAGTGTGACGAGGAGTTGTCGCTGCGGATGTTCGACGAACTGATAGACCGGCTGGCCGCTGCCGGATATGAGCACTACGAGATTTCCAATTTTGCCCGCGACCGGCGGTATGCCCGGCACAATACCTCGTACTGGACCGGGGTGCCCTACCTGGGGCTTGGTGCGGCGGCTCACAGCTACGACGGTCGGGTGCGGCGCATCAATCCCGCTTCGTTGCGCAGGTATGTCGAGGCTGTCGAGTCGGGGCGAACGGCCTGCGACGAGGAGCGCGAGAGCCGCGACAGCCTCTACAACGAGCGTATCCTTACCTCGCTGCGCACCTGCTGGGGTCTCGATTTGGAACGGTTGCGGGCCGACTTCGGCGAGGAGCGTCTGCAATATTGTCTCGAGCAGGCACAGCCGCACTTGCGGGGCGGACGGCTCGCTATCGACAACGGTGTGATGCGTATTACCCGCCAGGGTATCTTCACCTCCGACGATGTGATGAGCGACCTCTTCTGGGTCGATTAAGGGGTGATGTCTCTTCCTCTCTGCTTACAGCTTCAGCTTATAGCCAAATGAAATAAAGGTGTTGAGTTGCTGGGGAGCCGTGCTGATGAGGTGCTCCTCACGCACCTTGCACTCGATGGCGTTTTTGCTGTCGATGCGGTATTCGACTCCGGCGTCGTACCATACCCGGTCGAACTCACCGGCGTGGCTGCCGTTGAGCATGAGGAATATGTCGGCGTGGAAGAAGGGGGTCCAGCGACTGTCGGGGATGGCGTAGCTGAAGAGCAACTTGTTCCGCCACTTGTTCACCGGTTTGCTGGTGCCCACCGTGTAGGTCGACTCAAATCGCGAGCTGAGCGACATGGACCACCGGTTCACCGGGTAGGAGAAGGTAGCCCCCAGGTGGTACCGGTTGCGGTTCTTGTAGGTGCCCGGGGGAGTCTGCTGGTTCATGTAATAGTAGAGCACGTTCAATTTCAAATACTTGGGTATGGCGGTATACGATACCGTGAAGATGGGCATGTAGCGCTCGTAGTATTTGCCCAGAGTCCATACGTTTTGCTGCAGTTGCAGGTTCACCCGGCCGAACTGTTTCGACACGGTGAAGTTCCACAACGAGCCCACCTGACTGCTGTATTCCCGGGCATGGGCCTCCGGGGCGGTGCAGGCCAGCAACAGGGCTGCGGTGAGGATTGATTGGTAGAAAAACCGTTTCATGCTTATTCGTGATGATAAGGTTCGTTGTTGAGAATAGTCATGGCCCGGTAGAGTTGTTCGGTGAAGATGAGGCGAATCATCTGGTGCGAATAGGTCATCTTCGAGAGCGAAATCTTTTCGTGAGCCGTCTGGTAGATGCGGTCGGAAAATCCGTAGGGGCCCCCCACGACGAAGACCAGCCGTCTGGCCACGTTGGCCATCTTCTTTTCGAGATAGGCGGCAAACTGCATCGAGGTGAACTCCTTGCCGTGCTCGTCGAGCAGCACGATGTAGTCGCCGGGCTGCAGCGCCTTCAGGATGAGGTCGGCCTCCCGTTCCTTTTGCTGGTCGGTGCTGAGGCTTTTGGTGTTGCGCAGTTCGGGGATGACAATCGTCTCGAACGGCACATAGTGCGCGAGCCGTTTGCTGTACTCCTCGATGCCAGCGACAAAGTACGGTTCCACCGTTTTTCCTACGACCAGTAGCGATATTTTCATGCTGTTTTGTAAATTTTCTGCAAAATTACTATAAACAAAGAGTAAAATCAAACTTGTTTTGCTCTTTCCCTTGTGTTATCTTTGCGGTTGTTTAAAAAATATAAAAAGAGAAAGATATGAAAACTACCGAGCAGTTGGTCGACGAGTTGATCGACCTGGCATTTGCCGAGGATATAGGCGACGGTGACCACACGACCTTGTGTTGTATACCCGCAACGGCCATGGGAAAATCGAAATTGCTGATTAAGGAGCCCGGCGTATTGGCCGGTGTAGAGGTAGCCCGCGAGATATTCCACCGCTTCGACCCCGAGTTGAAGATGACCGTCTATATCGAAGACGGTGCCGAGGTAAAACCCGGCGATGTGGCTTTTGTAGTCGAGGGGCGCATCCAGTCGCTGTTGCAGACCGAGCGCCTCATGCTCAACGTGATGCAGCGCATGAGTGGTATCGCCACCATGACCCGCCGCTATGTGAAGCGGCTCGAGGGACTGCACACCCGCATACTCGACACCCGCAAGACTACCCCGGGCATGCGCATGCTCGAGAAGGCTGCCGTGAAGATAGGCGGCGGGGTGAACCACCGCATCGGACTCTTCGACATGATTCTGTTGAAAGACAATCACGTCGACTTTGCCGGCGGTATCGAGAATGCCATCACCCGCTGTCACCACTATCTGAAAGAGAAAGGCAAAGACCTGAAAATCGAAATCGAGGTGCGCAATCTCGACGAGTTGCGCGAAGTGATGCGCGTGGGCGGCGTCGACCGCATCATGCTCGACAACTTCTCGCCCGAGCTCACTCGCGAGGCGGTGAAAATTGTCGGCGGCAAATATGAAACCGAGTCGTCGGGCGGTATCACCTACGACACCATCCGCGACTATGCCGAGTGTGGCGTCGACTTCATCTCGGTGGGTGCGCTCACCCACTCGGTGAAAGGGCTCGACATGAGCTTCAAGGCTTGTTAAGCAAATAATCGTTTTATCAATAGGCAGCGCCCTGAAAGTTACAATACTTTCAGGGCGCTTTTGTTTTCTGCCTTGTGCCGCGCGGTAGGGGATGCGTGGCTCTGCACCCGGGGGGAGGTCCTGCATGTTCCCGGGATAGGACTATGTATTTAGGTATATTTATTATTGAAAATGAGGTAGATATGATTCGTAGCCCTAAAAGTAGGCCCAAAAAGGGCTATGGTATTTTAAGGGTGAATATGGATATTTGCAGAAAAATCAACATTTATTAGTATTCACCTTAAATATTAAAAACTATGTATTGTCAAAAATGTGGAGCTAACCTTGAAGAAGGTTCGGTAGCTTGCCCCAAATGTGGAACACCTACAGGAATCAATAGCGATGTAAAGTCGGGAGCCAGTGAGAAGAGCCGTTTGGTTGCTTTCCTCTTCTGTTTCTTTTTAGGTAGTCTGGGTGCACACCGTTTCTATGTAGGGAAAACGGGAACGGCCATAGCGATGTTGTTCACGCTCGGTGGATTGGGCATTTGGACCTTCATCGACTGGATTATGATCTTGGCCGGTAAGTTCACCGACAAAGAGGGGCGTACCTTGCTGAATTGGTAAGACGAACAGAAATCTGCTTGAACCGTGAGATGTTTGATGGCGTGTCACGGGTAATTTATCCCCAATCTGTAATATAAAGGCAGTAAAGACAAAATCTAAATAACTATCTGTATTAAACAAAATTATCAAATTAAACAAAACTATTATGAAAAAGACTCTTTTTGTATTTGGACTTGCCGCTATTGTGGCTATGATGGCATCTTGTTCGGAATCTGATGGTTCCAAAATTAAACCCACAGATACTAAATTCCTTTCGGGAACCGTGTCAAAATGTTTGGTCGTAGCAGATAAACCTGCCGAGCTGAGCATCGTAGAAGATGAAGATAGTACTAAGAGTATCTATCTCAAGGTTACCTTGCAGATGGTAAGAAGTGGCCTTAAGAATGTAGATCCCAATGATATTGACTTTGAGGATGTTTATAATGGAGCTGAGATTAATCTTGTAGATAAAAATGGGAACGAACTTTTCGACTTGGAAGTAAGAGACGAAGATGAACTTAAACTGAAAAACCTCCTTACAGGAGATGAGGGGAGTACAGCCGATATAATTTTTGAATGTTCATATAACGAAGCTAAGAAGGCTAAAGTCTTTGAAAAAGTTACTCAGTTTACTCCTTATGAAGCTGCCAATATAGTTATAGAAAACGAAGATGGCGAGTATATTGAATGGGATGGCAGTTCTGACTTTTCCAGCGATGCAGCAGTTTCCAGCGATAGCGGTTCAGAAGATTGGGATTCCCTGCTGGATTCGTATGAAGAGTATGTCGATATGTACATCTCGTTACTGAAAAAGGCTAGTGCCGGCGATTTGAGTGCCGTGTCGGAGTATACGAGTTATATGAGCAAGGCTCAGGAGGTCAGCCAGAAAATGGCGGATGCTACGAGCAAATTGTCTCCTGCTCAGTTAAGCCGATTCAATGAGATTAACCAAAAGATGCTTCAGGCGGTACAGGAGATGAACTAACCTTTTTTCATCGCATCTCGAGGAGTGAGCCCCGGCAGACAATTCCGTGGATGCCGGGTGTTCACGCCTCGGCGGGCGATGGGGTGCCGGAGAGTTATGCAGATTGATATACACACATTAAATATTCGGTTATGAAAAAAATTTTGTTTTTGCTGGTGGGGCTGTTAACTTCGGTAAGCCTGTTTGCATACGACGATTTTGATATTATTGAAGGGACAACTCCTATCAGTTTGCCCATAGAAGCTCTTATCGTTAACAACCAACCGATACTCTGCGATAGAATGACTTGGGAAATCGATGATTTTGGCGAGTTGGGTAAGACGGTGCGGCTGATACCTACTTTCTCGGGGGAGACCTTGCAATATTTGAAATCACAGGATATGCTCCAGTCTTTTAATTTTTTTGTCTCGGGGAAAATCTTTTTGCTTCATATGAAGGAGATGGATATATATGCTATTTGTCGGGGAAGTGTGGAAAAGCCCATTATATGTGCCGTGTTGGCTACGAAGGACGGTAAAACCAGATGTTCCATTTACAAAACAGCGGAGTCTATGGTTTTCAACGACTTCTATAAGGGTATGCCGAAATCGGCCGTGGAAGAGTATGCCTCCAAAATCGGTACGAGCCGGTTCGTCTTTATGGGTAATAAAGGTGGACTCAAATGCTACTCCTTGAAGTTCCTGGACATGAAGAAAGAGTATAACATCTTTGGCGATTACCACTATGAGGTCAATAACAACAAAGATTATTGCTACTTCTATTTCGATGCCAATAACAAGCTGGTGAAGTGGATACAATTCATGTAATAGCGCGTTGATTGTCACATTGCTGAAGAGATGAAAATTTACAGGTGTTAATGTTTTGTTTTTTGTATATTTTACTGCTACTCACAGGGGATTGTTGTATAATTTAATATCAACGTCGTGAAAAGAGGAACGGGCTCCGATTGTAAAGTCGGGGCTCGTTTTGTTTGCGAGTGGTCAGAACCCCAGCTTCTTGCCCAATTGGACCATTACGCGTACGAGCGAGTCGTGCTGTGTGGGTGGGAGGGTGTTGACGGAGGGCAGCGAGTAGCACAGCGAGTCGAGGGTGCTATGTTGGCGGGTGTATACCGCAAATGCCACGTCGGTCTCTTCCGATACCGTGCCGTCGGGGTGTGGCGGATATTTCTGCACAATCGATTTCAGGTAGGGCATCGTGAATCTGTAATAGGGACCGGCGTACATGATAGCCATTTCCTTGTATTTCTGTTTTTTTATCTGGGCAATTGCCGGTTCGTAATAGGGGGCGAATTCTTTTTCGAAACGCTTGCGGAGCACTTCCCGGCGTTGCAGCTTTTGGGCGAGTCGGGCCTGCTCGGTCTCCTGGGTATAGGAGGCTACTTTTTCGACAATCTGCTTTTCGGTTTGGATAGAGTCCTGCAGGGTCTGTGCCTTGATTTTATTGGCCGTTTTCTGATATACCGAGTCGATGCCTTGGGTAATGCGTTGCTCGATTTGCATCGTTTCGTTGTGCCGATGGATAAGGGATGCCGTGACCGATGCGGCCACGATGAGCACGGCGGCGACCGATGCAATGATGAGCGGCTGGCGGTCCCGGCGTTTGATCAGGGCACGCAGGGCCTGTATGTTCCGGGGCCGTTCCGACGGGTCTGTCTGGCTGCACCGGCGGGCTATATGCACATATTTGCGGCCTCCGAAAATCAGGTTTATCAGGCGGCCGAGCGTGAAGATGTCGGAGGTCGTCCCGGCCGACCCGGTGCCGTTGAGAATCTCGGGGGCGGTGTATCCGTCGGAGCCGCCGATGTAGCCTTTGTAGGCGCTGTCGGCGCTGGCCGAGAACCCGAAATCGATGATGCGGGCCGCCTTGTTGCCGTTGACAATGATGTTGTCGGGCTTCAGGTCGTTGTGTATGATGCCGCGGTGGTGCAGGTAGTCCATCCCATCGAGAATGTCGTTGAGCACCGACTTGCGCTCATCCAGAGTGGGATTGGTCGCCACAAATTCGTCGAGCGTCAGGCCGTCGATATATTCCATGACAATGGCCGGCCCCACGGGGGTGCTGGGGTTGAACTCCAGGGTGTTGACAATGCAGGGGTGATTCAGGTTACAGGACAGCTCGTATTCCCGGCGAAGAATCTCGAGCAGCATCGAATCGTCGGCAATCGGTGTCTTGAGGATAATATACTTGGTCCCTTTCTGCGCCTTGTAGATGCGGAACATGCGCCCTTCGCTGATTGTCCCCAGAATGGTGATGGACGTATCGGACGGCGCCGTTTCCAGGTATGTGGGCTTGGAATATATCCTCATGATTCGCTATTTGTAGTTCGGGGAGTAAATATAGCGATTATAATGAGAGTCTGAAAAAAATATGGTAATAGAAATTGGCGGACAGGCAATAATCGGTGAGCGGTGCGATGCCGTTACCGGGTGGTAAACCCGGATTACAGTTTCTCGAGAATGGTCAGCCCGTTGTCGAGGCCCATGGCATATCGCTGGCACAGTTCGCCCCCATGTACCAGATTGTCGACAAAGAGCGGATAGTGTTTCATCAGTATGCTGCACTCGAAGCTGTCGCCGTTTTGCAAGGTAGAGTTTTTGCAGTCGATGGCCTTGAAGGTGCGACCGCCCTGAAATTCGATGATGCACACGCGGTCGGGCAGCCACCCGATGCGTAGCCGGTCGCCCGGGGCGAGTTCCTCGACCCGGATGGAGTGATGGCTTTGCAGAATGTCCGATTCGGTTTTGGAGTCCTGTTTCAGATGGCTGCAGAATGCCTCCCAGTGGTTGAACCCGATGTAACGGCATAGCACGTCGAGCGTGCGGGTATAGGTGGTGCTATACCCTTTGATGCACCCCCAGAGGCGGCGCAGGGTGTTGTCGGCCAGATGTTCGTTGGTGACACGTTCAATCTCTGCACCGAAAAGGGTAAAGTCGGATCGGCTCTCTATCTTGTGACCGAAACGCTTTTCTGCAGCTATCTTCAGGGCTGCTATTTGGGGTAAATCTGTTTGTACTGCCATATCAATAGCGAAGATAGATAATAATCTTTACAGAAACCAAACAGATGCAAACAAAGAACCAAAAAGGACCGCGAATTTGCAAAGTTTCTCAAAATGTGGTGGCTGCAGCCGTTTTATTGGGGTGGATGTTTATTGTCTTGGTTATCTGGGTTATCCGTTTGGTCGTATGGCCGGATGGGAGTGGATATTCCCCTTTTTATTGGCCGGTGTGGGTCCTTCTATGTCCGGCTTCGATAGCCGGCCAAAAACGAGAGACTGATTTTGAATTGAGCCGGGGAGGAAGTAATATAAGGAGCGGCAGGGCCCATATACACTTCGAGGCCGCACTCGTTTGCCGGGTACAGCCTCGAAATGAGATTTATTTGTCTTTGTTTTACAGGATTCCTAATTGTTGAGCACCAGGCGGAATACCATATCCTCGGGGCGCTGTTGGGCAAAGTCGCTGTATTGCACATAGAAGGCCACGCTGCCCGGCATGTAGTCGTAGGTATAGGTCTCGGTCCAGAGCATCTCCTGGCCGCTCTGGGCGTCGGTGCTGCCCCGGTGTATGGTGTAGGGCAGGGGGGTGATGACCTCGTCGTTGGTGCCCGGCGATTGTACCAGGTAGCCCAGCACGTAGCCGTTGAGGTAGAGGTCGTCGGTGATGTCGGCATTTTGGAACACATACATGTAGTAGGTGTTGAGCCCGTCTTCGGTGGTGACGAGTTCCCAGTCTTGCGACTTCACGGTGTAGGTGTAGTATTTCCAGTACATGCCTTCGCCCGGTACTCCCTGCGGACCTTGCGGACCCATGGGACCCTCGCAGGAGAACAGAGCTAAACTTATGATAACCAATAATAAAAGCTTTTTCATTGTTTTCTGAATTAACGGTTTGGATAACAGATTGGAACGGAGGCTCTTGCGGGTTGTCGCCGCGTGCCGTACGTGACCGAGACTCCCTGTTCCTTTCGCAAATATAACAAGGAGTTGCAAAAAACAGTTCTGTTTTCGGAGAATTTAATTTTTTTAATGAACCGCGATGGTGCGTGGGGTGTATGCGAGAGGGATAATGTCGTAGACGAGTGTGTCATGTGCGGTTTGCGAACAACTGTTGCACTCTGTGTGTTTTATTAAAAATACCGATTTGTTATAAAATACTTATGTTCATGCCAAGGGTGCCGAATAATTTGTACCTTTGTCGCGGAGAGACAAAGATAGAACGGGGCCTGCAACAGGGCTTTGCTCATCGGGTTCTGTTTTTGTTGGCATAATTGCGAAATTAGGAAAAACTATGACAGATCGTACTTCCCCATTGATTCTCGGTTCCGAGCCTATCGGTAAACTGTTGGTACAGTATTCGGTGCCGGCTATTATCGCGATGACTGTTACATCGCTCTACAACATCATCGACAGTATCTTTATCGGCCATGGAGTAGGGGCGTTGGCTATCGCCGGTCTGGCCATTACTTTCCCGTTGATGAACCTGGTGGTTGCCTTCTGTACGCTGGTGGGTATAGGCGGTGCCACCATCAGCTCCATCTTCCTGGGGCAGGGCGACCAGGTGCGGGCTACCGAGGTAGTGCACAATGTGTTGTTCATGTGCATTGTCAATGCCATCTGCTTCGGTGGGTTGACCTTCCTGTTTCTCGATCCCATTCTGCTCTTCTTCGGTGCCAGTCACGACACGTTGCCCTACGCCCGCGACTTCATGCAGGTGATTCTGCTGGGTACCCCCATTACCTATGTCTTTATCGGTCTCAACAACGTGATGCGGGCCACGGGTTATCCCCGCAAGGCCATGCTCTCGTCGCTGCTTACGGTGGGGTGCAACGTGATATTGGCCCCTATCTTCATCTTCTCGCTGGGTTGGGGCATCCGGGGGGCTGCACTGGCCACGGTAGCTTCGCAAACGGTAGCCATGGTGTGGGTGCTGGTGCACTTTTCCAATAAAAACAGTTTCGTTCACTTCGACCGCCGTTATGCCCGGCTGAAGGCCCGGGTGGTAGGCAAGATTTTCTCGATAGGCATGTCGCCCTTCCTGATGAACGTGTGTGCCTGCGTGGTGGTGATCTTCATCAACAACGCGTTGCAGCGTACGGGCGGCGACCTGGCCATCGGTGCCTACGGTATCGTGAACCGCACGCTCATGCTCTTTGTGATGATTGTGATGGGTATTACTCAGGGCATGCAGCCTATCGTGGGTTACAACTTCGGTGCCAAGCAGTACGACCGGGTGCGCAAGGTGTTGCGCTACGGCATCACGGCTGGAGTGTCGGTAATGACCGTGGGCTTTATCTTGAGCGAGTTGTTTCCCCATGCCATCGTGGCCCTCTTTACTACGAGCGAAGAGTTGGTAGACTTGTCGGTGGTGGGGTTGCGCATCTGTTGTGCCATGTTCCCCTTTGTGGGTTGTCAAATTGTGATTTCCAACTTCTTCCAGTCGATAGGGCGGGCGCCGGTGTCGATATTCCTCTCCCTGTCGCGGCAGTTGCTTTTCCTGCTGCCGTTGCTGCTGATATTGCCCGATTACTGGTCGACCAACGGGGTGTGGTGGAGCATGCCCATATCCGATTTCATTGCATTCGTGATAGCCGTCGTGGTGCTGATGATACACCAGCGGTCTATCCACAGAAAATATCAAAGTGTTCAATCTTAAAAGTAAGGAGCTATGAAAAAGAGATTAACCATTGCGCTGGTTGCGCATGATAACCGTAAAGCCGATATGGTGGAATGGGTGAAACACAATGCCGAGTTGCTGTCACATCATCATCTGGTGTGTACGGGTACGACTGGTCGGCTGGTTAAGGAGGCTTTTGAGGAGTTGAATATCCCCGCCGATGTTACCTGCATGAACTCGGGCCCGTTGGGTGGCGATGCCGAGATTGCCGCACTGGTGGTACGCCATCAGGTCGACTTGGCCATCTTCCTTATCGACGATCTCAACCCGCAACCGCACGAGGCCGATATACAGATGCTGTTGCGTCAGTGTCGGGTGCACAATGTGCCTATTGCCTGCAACCGGTACAGCGCCGATTTGATGATTACGAGTACCCTGTGGGATGACGAATCCTATGAGCCCAGTGAGCCGAAATATATCTATTTCAAACGTTGATGTTTGCCCCGTCGCTCCCCGGGGAGAGGCGGACGTGTAGTTTACGCGAGCGCGGTCTGTACCGGTGGTGTACGGGCCGCGCTCGTGGCGTTGTAGAATGCGGGGCGTGCTGAATTAACGTGAGTTCGAAATAATTTAGAAGAGTACCAACTGTCCGTCATCAACAAAATCGATCTCCACCGATGGCTTTTTAGGGAAGAAACAGTAAGCAGCGATAGCCGAGAGAATGTTGACAATGAAGTTGTTGAAAGAGCGGAGCCTGGAATGTTCTATCATTTTATATAGAGCGAAATTATTATGAATTATACAATTGTTAATCATAATATGTTATCTTTGCTACAAACCAAAAGAACCTGTCATGAAGCTGGATAGAATAAAGCAAGCACCACCAACCCGCACTTGGATAATCGTACAATATATATCTGTCATTATAGTATCGGCAGCAATTATCTTGTTGTGGGTTGACAAATTAGTAGGAATTCTGATTGTTGCATTTGCTTTCCTGCTTGTCATACCGGCATTTGTTGTCTCTGTTATATCCGTTTTCAAATCATTGAGGTTCAATACCAGGCACAAAAGAATATTCCTGGCATGGCATGTCGCCAACATTCTGGCAATACTGCTATGGATTTTTAACCCCAACGACCGATGCGATGCCCATATAATGGAAAGGCACTATGTCAAATACCATGCACAAATGGAAGACCTCTATCACAAAATCCGTCAACAACTGGAACCGGGACGCAGCATCTATATCGAATTTGAGAAAGGAAAAGTATCTGCTTTCAGTGTATTTACTGATGACAAACAGGGCTGCAACAACTGGGACCCGAGCGAAGAAAAGATTGATTCTTTACTCATGATATCGGGTCTTGACAGAACGGATCTGAATGATATAAAGAACACCTTGGATGACATTCATAGCATTTCAATAGCAGTTTCAACATCTTCTGACGAGCCTTACGAAATCGGCTTCCGGCGCATCCTTCTGGATAAATACGATTTCATTATCTATCCCTATGCCCTGTCACAAGAAGAGCAGGAACGTGTAGAGTCTGACCCGGGTAACATTCGGTACTCTCCGCGCGTTGTATTTAGATACAACACAGGCGCTATCGGCAATTGGAACTTTCCGGGTAAGGAAGAATATTTGCAGTCAAGAAAAATCAGGTAAGTTGAAAAGCAATCTTTGAAAGTCATTAAAAGAGTAAAATGGATAAGTCTCAATAGTGGGAGCAATCTCATTTGCTTTGCAAATTGTTTTGACCATAACACTTATATTATCAAGATAATATATATTAGGCAGGACTTTCTTTAATAATAAGATAAATATATTAATTCTGATTTCGAACTCACGTTGAATTATCCCTCGATTTCGCTCAGTTCGAGCCAGCGCAGGGTCTTCTCGTCGAGCAGGTCGTTGACCTCGGGCAGCCGTTTCGATTTTTCGGTCAGCTCGTCTACCCCGAGGGTACCGCTGCAGAGGGCGGTCTCGATGCTCTTCTTCTCTTCCTCGAGTGCGGCAATCTCTGTTTCGAGTTGCTCGAGCTCCTTCTTCTCCTTGAACGAGAGGCGCCGGCGGCTGTTCTCGGCAGAGGTCCGTTTTTCGGGGGCCGCCTTTTTGCTCTCCTGGCGGGTGCGTTCGGCCTGTTCGTTGCGGGCCTTCTGCTCCTGAGCCTCGCGCCATTCGCGATAGTCGGTATAGTTGCCGGGAAAATCCTTTAGTACGCCATTTCCCCGGAATACCAGCAGGTGGTCGACCACCTTGTCCATGAAATAGCGGTCGTGCGAGACGACAATCACACACCCCTTGAAGTTGCGCAGATAGTCTTCGAGCACGTTGAGGGTGACGATGTCGAGGTCGTTGGTGGGCTCGTCGAGCACCAGAAAGTTGGGGTTGCTGATGAGTACCGTGCAGAGGTAGAGTCGCCGCCGCTCGCCGCCGCTCAGTTTGTAGATGTAGTTGTGCTGGGTCTCGGGGGTGAAGAGGAAGTGTTGCAGGAACTGCGAGGCCGAGAGCTTGCGGCCGTCGCCCAGTGAAATCTCCTCGGCGATGTCGCGCACGGCGTCGATGACCTTCATCTGGTCGTTGAACTGCATGCCCTCCTGGCTGTAATAGCCGAACTTGACCGTCTCGCCGATGTCGAACCGGCCCCGGTCGGGCTGTACCTGGCCTATAAGCATCTTGATAAAGGTCGACTTGCCCGTACCGTTATTGCCCACGATACCCATCTTTTCGTAACGGGTGAAGGTGTAGTCGAAGTCCTCGATAATCTTCAGGTCGCCGAAGCTCTTGGTGATACCCTTGGCCTCGAAAATCTTGGAGCCGATATACGACGATTTCACTTCGAGCCGCACCTGACCGGCTGCCTTCTCGCGTCGCGCTTTCTCCTGCAACTCGGCAAAGGCGTCGATGCGGTATTTGGCTTTGGTGCCCCGGGCCTGAGGCTGGCGGCGAATCCATTCCAGCTCGGTGCGCATGAGGTTGCGTGCCCGGTCTATCTCGGCATTGTGTATCTCGATGCGCTCCTCGCGCTTTTCGAGGTAGTAGCTGTAATTGCCCTTGTAGCTGTACAGGGTGTGGTCGTCGATTTCGACAATCTGGTTGCACACCCGGTCGAGGAAGTAGCGGTCGTGGGTGACCATGAGCAGTGTGGTGTTGGAGCGTCGCAGAAACTCCTCGAGCCACTCGGTCATATCGATGTCGAGGTGGTTGGTAGGCTCGTCGAGAATCAGCAGGTCGGGTTCGGTAATAAGCACGTTGGCCAGCGCCAGGCGCTTCAACTGTCCGCCCGAAAGTTCCCGTATCGGTTGGTCGAAGTGGGTAATCTTGAGTTGCGAGAGTATCTGTTTGGCCCGTTGTTCATAGTCCCAGGCCTTGGCATGCTCCATGCGGTCGAGCAGCTCTTGCAGCCGGTCGGGGTCGTTGGCCTGCAGGGCCCGTTCGTAGTCGGCGATGAGGCGCACCGTTTCGTTATCGGATTGGAAGCAGGCTTCGATGACTGTCAGCTCGGGAGCGTACGAGGGCGACTGTTCCAGATAGCCTACCCGCAATCCGTTGCGGCAGGTGATTTGCCCGTTGTCGTAATCCTCCTTCCCGGCCAGTATATTGAGCAGAGTGGTTTTGCCCGCTCCGTTTTTGGCAATGAGTCCCACGCGGTCGCCCTCGCCGATACCCAACGATATGTTTTCGAACAAGATGCGGTCGCCAAACGATTTGGTAAGATTCTCTATCTGTAAGTAACTGATCATAGTCTGATGTTAAACGGACTCAAATTTACGACAAAAGTAGCGATTGGGCAAATGACTCTGTCGGTCGGTGGTGAAAATGGGGAGGGTGGGGCATGGTCTCGTGTGTTTGGGTTGTGCGGTATGTTTGGTAAAATCGTCATGGAATCCATTCTGTCATTGAGTCTGAAGATAAAAACCGAATGAAAAATCTTTTTTTTGCAAAAAAAATAACGATAAAAATAGTTGCAATTAAGAATAAAGTCCTATCTTTGCAAAGTTTGATTGTGCTCAGTGACGCAATCGTCGTGAGTGCTACCAATCTTGTTATCCTATCTATCTACCTGAAACACAAAAAAACACACACAACGCCGACATTATCCGTTATTGCAAGACTGTTAAGCATTTGGTCGGAAGTGCAAGGTCTTGCGGGAAAAAGCTCCTCCTTTTTTATTTATCCTATATGATTGCCCAGCCATTGCGGCGGCTTGTCGTACTGTCGTTGCCTTTGCCGGGTTGCTGATTTGGTCGACTAGGCCCTGATTTTTTATCCCCGCTGATATTCTACTGCTTCATTTTTTTTGCTTGTCGCTTGGGGGTGAATTGGCGAGGAAGCCCCGGTTTGCTCTTGTCTTCACCTGCTGAGAATTGGCAGGACGAGATAAGCCCGTTTGTATTCAAGAGCCATTGACAAGGTTTTCTCTATTGAACAATGTAACCTGTCATAATGTTAGCTTTTGAGATAAATTTTAACTTCAATAATCATTTTTTGCTTAATAATAAAATATTGTTTTATTTTTCTATATTTGTAGTGGAAGACTTATGAATTTTCGATAATCATTATAAAATAGTCAGTATGAGAAAACCTTTACTTGTTTTGAAACGGATAGGCTGCTACGTTGGTTGCAGGCCTGATAGGCTTGCCTCTGTAAGCACAAGAGATGGAGCTCCTTTATGAGGAGACCTTCGACGATGCTACACACTATGTCGATAGTGTCATATCTGGTTTGCCCAAGGGTTGGGTGGCTCTGGGTGGAACCTCCTTTTCGACCGTGACTGCCGTCAGTTATGGTCGGGTTGCCGATACGGGCGACAAGGTAATCGTGTCGGGGTATCCGCAGATGAGCAACCGGCAGGATGTGGCTTTCTCGCCTATGCTCGAGTTGAAGGCCGGGACCGATTATAGAATCCGTGTGAAATACATGATGCCCGGTTTGACGCCCCGCACGTCGGAGATGAAGATTACCGTGGGCATGGGGCAGGATTATGATAGCCATCTCTCCTACATGTATAGCGATCGGGATAAGGCAATCAGTGAATGGACGCAGGCCGAATTCATCTATACCCCGTCGCAGGACGGTCAGTATTGCGTAGGGTTGTGGAACAGCTCCACCTTGTCGTCGGCCGGTGATGTGTTTTACGATACCTTTTCGATTGAAGAGATTGTTGCCGAGCCCGAACAGGCCTGGGAGGCTACGTTGCCCTACACCGAGACCTTCGACGATTCCACTCACTACACCGGCGATGCCGTATTGCCCAACGGATGGGTATCGAATACCGACAATGCATTCCAGACCCTCAACGGCGACGAGTGGGGATATGTTCCCATCTCGGGCGAAAATCTGCTTGGAGCCAATCCCAGCTATTCGGTGGGACGTCAGGATGTCACCTTCACCCCGATGCTGGAGATGGAGGCCGGGGTTACCTACAATGTATCGTTCCATGTAAACCTGATGGCCATGACCCGCAATCCGAGCTTCAAGTTTACCGTGGGTAACGGCCAGACCGTAGAGGCACAGACTACCGTATTGAAGAGTTACGAAAATACCACTACGTCGGGTTGGGAAAAGGTAGAGGTTACCTTTACCCCCACCGAAACGGCCGAATACTGTTTTGCCTTCTGGGCTTGCTCGGCTCTCTCGATGGACGGCTTCATGTTGGTCGACGACTTCGTAATCGAATCGGACGAACCGGCCGGTTCCGAATGGCTTCCTTCTATTCCCTATCTGGAGACCTTCGACGACAAGACTCACTACGACGGTGTGTCGTATCTGCCTGTCGGCTGGCTGGCAACCGGCGACGAGCCTTTTATCACAGCAGCCCTGCGCTCTAAACCGGCCCTTTCGGGAGCCTACTATCTGGTGGCTTCGCCGTCGGTTCCCGGAAACCGTCGCGATATTGCCTACACCCCCATGTTGGAGATGGAGGGCGGTGTCGAATATACCGTTTCGTTCTACCTCTACTTGCCGGGCGGTGACAACCCGGCCACCTTCCGGTTTACAGTTGGGCGTGAACAGGCTTACGACATGCAGGACGAGTTGATGGCTGTGACCGACAGCGTGATGACCGACTGGGAGTTGATAACCTTGACCTATACCCCCGAGACCACCGGCGAATATTGCTTTGCCTTCTGGGCAAACTCCGAGGTGGCGAGCGACGGATACTATTGTATCGAGGACTTCTCGTTGAGAAAATCGAGCGATGTGCTTCCTCCTTCGGGAACCATCTATATGCCCAATACGCTGAACTCGCTCTTCAACGGCCAGCCGTTGTTGTTCCCCGACATGCCTTACAAGATGATCAATCAGGTCGAGGGTGCCGACAGCTACGAATGGTCGGTATCGGGCACGGCCGAGATTTCCGACCCCACGGCTCGTGAACCCTATATTTCGTTCTCGCAATCGGGTAGCTACACGATTAAGCTGGTAGCTACCAACAAAGGCGGCAGCAGTGAGTTTACAATCAATACGAACTGTTATGTCATCGACGACGGCGGATTCCCCACCGAGGCCGTGTCGACGGTCAACGACCAAATAGACCTGATTTATCAGCAAGCCGACCTCCCGGCCTATCGCGAAGACGGTACCATACAGACGCGCGATACCTACGAAGTGCTGTTCCACTATGTAGTCGGAGTCAACCGGTACTACCGCTCCATAGCCGAGCGTTTCGAAATGCCGGCCAACCAGAAGGTCGAGGTTTCGTCGATTACCTTCAATCTGATGGCCTATGGCCTGTATATCAATACGGGACAAGAGGACGATGCCGAAAAGCATGTGAAAGTGGTATTCTATCCCGAGAAGGATGGCCGCCCCGATTTGGAACACCCCTTCTACGAAGAGTCGGCTCTCCTGTCCGACAAGTTCGGCGATTCGGGCATTTACCTGTCGAAGCGAATCGGTTGGACTCTGGCCGAAGTGGCCGAGGTTACCGGTACCTTCTACGTAGCCCTGGAGTTTGACGAGCTGATGATGGACCTGGACAAAGAGTGGACCGTAGGTTCGTTCTTCGGAGCTGATACCCGGATACATGCCAATGGACAGACTACCTTCTATGTGAAGCCCGAGCAGGCTGTCGAGGGTTCCGATTTTGTGCCCAATGGCGAATATTGCCGGGCCGACGAGTTCTTGCCCGAGCTGAAGGGTTACAGTTTTACCGTCATGCCGTGGATCGAGATGAAGGAGATTTCGGCCGTTTCTCAGGTCGAGTCGGTCGTACGCTTCTATGTGGCAGTCGATGGCTCGACCCTGAAAGTCGACGGCGTGAATGCCGGCGATGTGGTCAACGTCTACTCGATGTCGGGCCGGCTGATGACCTCGGTAAAAGCCGATGACTCGGTTGTATATCTGCCGATAGCCGATTGGAGCAAGGGCGTTTATATTGTCAGTGCAAATGGAAATAGTGTAAAGTTTGTAAAATAATTTTGTGTAGATGAATATGCGTATAAAATGGTTATGCGTAGTTTGTCTGATGAGTATCTTCTGGAATACGCCGGCATTTTCGATGCCGGCATTTCCGGGAGATATTTCCTATATTCAGCCAGACGGTACGATTGTGAAGTATAAGTTGAAAGGCGATGAGCACTTTCATTGGATGGAGTCGCTCGACGGACATGTTTTGAAAAGATCCGATAACGGGTATCTGGTTTATGCCGAGGCGGTAGACGACCAGGTAGTAGCCTCGTCGGTGCCCTATACGGGTAACGACCATCGGGCCTCCAGTCGGGTCAGGTTGCTCGATCGGCGCGGATTGATGAAGATGCAGCAGGCTACAAACCCGAGTTTGCAGTTGGCAAGTACCTTCCCCCCGACCGGGCAACGCAAGCTGCTGATGTTGCTGGTGAACTTTGCCGATACTCAGACCACGTTCGGTCGCGACGATTTCGATGCGATGATGAATACTGCAAATTATCAGAATACGGGTAGTTTCAGGGACTTCTATCTCGAAAATTCGTACGGACAGCTCGATATTCAGACTACGGTCGTGGGCTGGATTCAACTGTCGAAAAACAAAAACATGTACAGTACCGAGAATATGACCGAACTCATCAGCGAGGCATTGACCCTGGTACAGGACGAGATTGACTTCTCGCAGTTCGACAACAACGGCGACGGCGAGCTCGACGGTCTCTCCATCATCCATCAGGGTACCGGCCAGGAGGTGACCGGCAGTACCCAGGACATCTGGTCGCATAGCGGCGAGTTGTACGATACCTGGGTCGACGGCATACGGGTACGCACCTATACCATTCAGCCCGAGCTGCTCTACAATGTGCCCATGCTGTCGATGATGACCGTGGGGGTGTTTTGCCACGAGTTCGGCCACAATCTGGGGGCTCCCGACTTCTACGATGTAGACTATGAGCAGAACGGCTCGTATGTGGGTACCGGCGAATGGGACCTGATGGGTGGCGGTGCCTGGGGTACCTACGGCCGCTCGGGCGACTCGCCCTGTCACTATACCATGTGGCAGAAGATTCAGTTCGGATGGGTGACCCCGACCGTACTCTCCGAGTCGCAGACCATCGACAATATGCAGGCCGTGACCGACGGACCGGTGGCTTATGTGATAAACACGATGCGCGATGGCGACTACTTCGTGCTGGAAAACCGGCAAAAGAGTGGCTTCGACCGCTCTTTGCCGGGGCATGGTCTTGTAATTTACCACGCCGATGAGAGCCGCATTGCCCCGCGGGTGAATCTGAACAAGGTCAACTCCAGCAGCGAGCAGGGGCTCTATACCGTATGTGCATCGGCCAACACGCTGCCGGGTACTACCCTCGAATCGTATGGCAATATCAACTCGGGAGGGGCACCTTTCCCGGGTACGTCGAATGTTACGACCTTGTCCGATGTCACGGTACCCGCCCTGCACTCCAACGACGGCAAGTATTCCTATGCCGCCTTGAACGATATAGCCGAGAACAACGGACGTATCTCCTTCTCGTTTGTCAAGGGTGACGAACCCGAAGGGGTGGGCAATCTGGTCGCTGCGGCCAAGCAGGGAGTCGTGACCTTGACGTGGGAGCGACCAACCACCGGCTCGGTGCGAAATTACCGGGTGTTCCGTAACAACGAACTGGTAGCACAGCCTACGACCGAATCGTATGTAGACCGCTCGTTGACGGCCACGCAGGCCGAGTATAAGGTCGATGTGGTATACTCCGACGGCCTGTACTCGTCGTTTGTTCATAAAACGGTGCGTGTGCCCGAGAACCGAATCGAAGAGCTCGAGGGCAACTCGCTCTATGGCGAAACGGTGTTGCAGTGGAGCCTGAACCCTTTGTTGACCCGCTCGAGCATCACCATAGGTAACGAGAACGTGTCGTTCCATACGCTGGACGGGGCCGAAGTCGACGTGGCTCAGCGGTTCAATGCGGCCGACCTGAAGACCTACGTGGGCTATCGTTTCGACCGGTTGGGATTCCTCCCCTTTACCAGCTATAAGCAGACGGTGTATGAGTTGCGCGTGTGGCGTGCCGTGGCCGGGACCGACGATTTCGAAGTGGTCGCTACGCGCGATGCCTCGGAGTATGCCACCGGTTCGTGGCGCGACATGCTCCTCAAGGACCCGGTCGAGATCGAGGCTGGTTACGATTACCTCATCGGGTATCATGCCTCGTCGAATGTCAATTCGTTCCAAGTAGTTTACGATCCGACATCGGTCGATACGGGATTGGGCAATCTGGTGCAGGTCGATGGCGTATGGCGCGACGATTTGTTGCCGGCCAATGTCTACTTCAGGGCCAACCTGGCCGAGCCGGACCCGACTACCGATTTTGTGGCGGGCGAAGAGCCTGTTTTCAAAGACGATTACGACCCGTTGAAAGATGCCTATTATCCCATTGGGTTCAACGTCTATCGCGACGACGAGCTCATCGGGTATACCTCGACCCGCTGCTTCATCGACAAGGGGGCCTCTGTGGGCAATCACCGCTATGGCATCGCCTGCCTGTACGAGGGGAACAACGAGTCGCGCATCCTCGAAAAGACCTTCTGGGCCTCGAGTGTGGACCGGGTGGAGGCTGACCGCCGCGTAGAGCTGTCGGTGGCCGGACGTGTGGTGACGGTGACGGCCGACGAACCGATTGCCGTGAGTCTGTATACGGTCGACGGTCGTCGGGTTGCTTCGTATGCTCTGCCGGCTGGCGAGTCGACTTTCGCCGTCGAGTCTGCCGGAGTCTATCTGGTGAATCTGGAGAATAGCAATTTAGTACAAACCGAAAAAATAATAATCCGATGAAACATAATCTGTTGAAAAGTTTTGCCGTCTGTCTTATAGGTACGTTGGCCGTTTCGATGTCGGCGTCGCCGGTTGCCACCTCGAAGTGGAGCAACAGACCCGTGGTGAAGAGAGAGCACAAGGAGTTGTTGACGAAGGATACCAATCGCCATCTGTGGCGATACAATAGCGCCGGGGTGCAGTCGCTCCCGTCGGTCAATCGCCTGGCCGCCCCTGCGGTGCAGGCCGAAGAGAGCGAGTGGCAAACGGTGGTAGAGGAGGATTTCAGCCTCTTCACGGCCGGTTCCGAAGCCGAGCCCGACATGACCAATATTCTCTCGTCCGAGGGATATATCCTGTATGACTATGTGCATACCTATGGCTGGACGGCTGTCTCGGTCTATCAGGCCGGTGGTTGCGCCTATGTGGTGGGCGACGGCATTTCGATGCTGATGACCCCGGTGCTCGACCTGTCGGGCGACAACGGTCATTTCAAAATTACCTTTTCGTATCGCACCTCGTCAGAGTCGACCTCGGTTTATGTGATGTGGGGCTCGGGTTCGTCACTGATCGACGGCCGCAAGGCTACGGCCACGACCACCTGGAAAACCGGTACCATCGAGACCGATGGCGGGGTGGAGAATATGGCCATTCAGTTTTATGCCGATGCCGACATCTTCCTCGACGATATTAAGGTCGAGCAGATGGGAGTCGTTGAGCCGGTCGAGCCGGTGGAACCCACGCTGGATGCCCCTTCGGCCCTGGCTGCCTCCGATATTACGTCGACCGGTTTTGTGGCCAACTGGGAGGTTACCTCGGGGGCTACGGGTTATCTGCTCGACGTCTACTACTACGAGAACAACGAGCCGCAATATCTGCTGAAAGATGAGGCGGTGGCCGCCACCAGCTATGCCGTAACCGGTGCTCAGGAGGGTAAGGTCTACTACTATACGGTGCGGGCTACCGACGGCACGCTGGTCTCCGAGCCCTCGAACGAGGTACTGGCCAAAGCGGCTTCTACCTCGATTGGTTCGGTCACGGCATTGCCGGCAACCGAGGTGAGCGATGCCGGTTTCCGGGCCAACTGGACGGCTGCCGAGAATGCCGCCTTCTACGAATTGACGACCCTGTCGCTCTATACGGTGCCGGCGAGTGGTACTTTCACGCACGACAACGAGACCTTCGACCGGGTGACCGAGGGTACCGAGTCGTCGCCCGTCTACGGGGCTATCCAGGGCGCTCTCAACGATTATACCGAATATGCCGACTGGTATGCCATTACTCCCGTCATGGCCAATGGAAAGATTGGATTGAAAAACTATTACATGATTATGGGCTATTACAGCATGCTCTATACCCCAATCTATTTCGTCGAGTCGAATACGGCTTCGACCGTAACCATCAGCATGGATGTGAAGCGGGTAGACTGTTCGGCGGCTACCGAGGTGGGTGTCTGCCTGGTCAATGCTGCTACCGAAGAGGCCGGTGAATGGCAGTTCCAGACGTTGACCGATGCCGAGATGACCCTCTCGTTCGAGTTTGAACCTACCGAAAGCTACTACCTGGCCATCGGATTCGATGACCCCAGCAATGCCGATTACGGAAGTACGGGAATCGTTTTCTTAGACCGGGTAACCGTCGAGCAGGCCAACCTGTCGGCCGGCGACCAGGTGATTCGTGTCTATGCCTACGACATGCCCTACAACGAAACGTACTGCGTAGAGACATCCAACAAGCGGGATACCGAACAGTTCTCGTACTATGTGATGGCCGTTACCAACGGGGAGTCGGAGTATCTCTATTCTGACCCGTCGAACGAAATCGTCGTGGGTACGACCGGTTCGGTCGATGCCGTTACGACAGACTCGAGCCGGATGTATGGAGCCGACGGTGAGCTCTGTGTCGAGACCGATGCGGCCGGTGTGGTCGAGGTCTACGATGCGGCCGGTATCTGCGTGGCCCGTCAGGCGGTGGCCGAGGGCACGACCGGTATCGCTCTGCCAGCCGGCTTCTATGTGGTCCGGCTTGGCGGGTCGGTGGCCAAGGTGCTGGTGAAATAAGTGTGTATGTGTCTGGCCCCTCGGGGTTGTACAGATAGTGATGCCGGGAGCTCCGCAGGGGCTCCCGGCGCTGTATGGTACCGTGGCCATGCGGCAGGCGTGTGAGTCGGGAGACGGGTAGGGGATGGCGACCTTCGATAGGGATTAACCTTTTTTAGGAACTAAAAATGTCGTGTTTGCTTGTCAAAATGTAAAATAAACTTTACATTTGTAGCGAGAGAGAAATCCATCTATTTACAAACCGAAATCAGTCATGCTTATGAAAAAGATTTTTCTGTTGCCCCACAGCTTTAAGAAAGTCGGTTGGGCTATTCTCATTCCCACCTTTATTATCGGGCTTATGATGTTTGTCGACGGTTGCAACGGTTTCCCCACCTATTTGCTGAAGGGGATAGACCCCGCCAGCGGGTTGTATCGGGTGTTGACATCGAATGTGATGATCGGTCTCCTCAACAACATAGCCATCATAGGCATCAGCGTGGGCAGTCTGTTTGTGGTCTGTTCGCGCGAGCCTATTGAGGACGAGCTCATCACTCAGGTGCGGCTCAACTCGTTGCTGGTTGCGCTTTATTTGAATACGGCCTTTGTGGTCGTGTCGGCTCTCTGTTTCTATGAACTCGACTATCTGTATGTCATGATCGGGAATATATTCACGGTCTTGCTGGTCTTTTTGGTAGTGTATGAGGTGAAGTTGTGGCGCCTTAAAAAATCGTTGAGCCATGAAGAATAGGATACGGGCCGAACGGGCCGAGCTTCGCATGACCCAGCAGGCACTGGCCGAAGCTACCGGTGTGAGCCGGCAGACCATCAATGCCATCGAGACGGGGCGGTTTGTCCCCTCGACCATCTTGGCTTTGAAGATTGCCCAGGTATTCCAGAAACCGGTCGAGCAGATTTTCCAGCTGGAACCGGGCGACTGAACGGCGGGGGAATACCCCGAGAGATTGAATTTGAATAAACGGCAAAAGGCTGCTGCCTCGCGAGGGGCAACAGCCTTTTTATGCAGTGTGGGGCAGAGTGGGGAGCCCCGGTTGTTGTTACCGTCTGTCGCTTTTTACAGCGGGTCGTATCCGGCCTCGGCAATCAGGGCCTTGTCGTCGTTGACGCCCGACCCCAGAGTGGTGAGCATGTCGCCCATGAGCAGACCGTTGAGTCCGGCCAGCAGGGCCTGTTTCTGAGTGTCGCGCGAGAGGCGTGCCCGGCCACCGGCAAAGCGGATGAAGGCGCGGGGCAGCACGAAGCGGAAGATGGCGATGGTCACCAGTATATCTTCGTCGCTGATGGGGGCCGTGTGTTCGAGCGGGGTGCCCGGTATGGGGCTGAGGATGTTCATGGGTACGGAGCAGACGCCCAGCTCCTTCAGTTCGAAGGCCAGCTCGATGCGTTGCTGCAGAGTCTCGCCCATGCCGATGATACCGCCCGAGCAGATTTCGAGCCCCACCTCCTGGGCTGCGCGGATGGTCTCCTTTTTCTGTTCCGAGGTGTGCGTGGTGCAGAGTTCGGGGAAGTAGGACGAGGCGGTCTCGAGGTTGCAGTGGTAGCGCTTCACGCCGGCCTCTTTCAGCTTTTGCAGCTCCTCCCGCTTGAGCAGACCCATCGAGGCACACAGCTGCAGGTGGGTTTCGCGACCCATGCGGCGGTACAGGTTGCAGAAGTAGTCGAGGTCGGAGCCCTGCACGCTGCGGCCGCTGGTCACGAGCGAGAGCCGCTTGATGCCCTGCGACTCGTGGAGCCGGGCCATCGTCATGGCCTCCTCTTCGGGTATGGCGTCGTAGGTTTCGATGTGGGTGTTGTAGTGAGCCGACTGGGCACACCACTTGCAGTTTTCGGGGCAGTGACCCGAGCGGGCATTGATAATGGAGCAACTGTCGAGAGTGCGGTTGCAGAACTTCCGGCGGATTTCGTCGGCCGCGGCGTAGAGTTCGGTGCGGTCGGCATGCAGAGCCAGGTCGATGGCCTCGTCGGGAGTAATCTCCCCACCGGCCAATATGCGGTTTTTAATCTCTTGTAGCATGGTTTTTCGGTTTTATGTCCCGAACCATCGTCGGGTTTCGGGAGTACAAATGTAGATTTTTTTGTTGAACAATCGGAGTAAATGTCCTCGATAAAATGGACTGTGGAAAAATGTGAGAGACTTAGGCCTAAGTTAAATGTTTTGTTCTTAGGAAGATACGAGAAAGTGGTAAATTTTTTTGTACAATACTATTGCTATCTGCGAAAAAATATCTACTTTTGTGCCCGGGTAAGTCCTATACGGCCAGCTCCTTGTGAATCCCCCAGGGCTTGACCGCAGCAAGGGTAGCCGGTTGTAGCGGCGCGATGTAGATAGCTTACCCACCTGCCTCTTTAGCTCAGTTGGCCAGAGCACGTGATTTGTAATCTCGGGGTCGTTGGTTCGAATCCGACAAGAGGCTCAAAAGATAAGGCACCAGAAACGGGTGCCTTTTTCTTTTATAGGGTATTTTTTAAGGTAGAGTATACGATGGAGGCTATAATCACACAGATGATTATCCTGTTCATTCTGGTAATCGTCGGTTATGCTTTGAGCAAGATGAATATGATGGATGCGGATTTTGACCGCAAGTTGTCCAACTTGGTAATCAATGTCACTTGTCCCTGTCTGATACTCTCGTCGGTGATGGGCGACACGCTTCCCGACAAGACCCTGATTCTGCCTCTGCTCGTTGTCGGTTTTGCCACCTATATTCTCTTGATTGGGGCGGCGTTTCTGTTGCCGCACTATATGCCGGTCAAGCCTATGGAACGGGGCATATACAGTTTCATGCTGGCCTTTGGCAATGTGGGTTTCATCGGGTACCCCATCGTGGCCTCGATTTTTGGTCCCAGTGCCGTATTTTATGCCTGTATACTCAATTTCCCCAGTACGTTGCTGATTTTTGTTTTCGGAACCCTTTTCATTTCGGGCGACCAGGGAAAGATGCGCTTCGACTGGAGTACGCTGTACAGTCCGGCCATGATTGCGTCGTATCTTTCGATTCTGATAGTGGTGACCGGCTGGATTCCTTCGCGGGTCATTACCACACCTTGTCTTCTGTTGGGCAATATCACGGTCCCGGCTGCGCTGCTCATTATCGGTTCGTCGATTGCGCAAGTCCCCATCCGCCGGATGTTCGGCAACCCCTCGATTTATCTGATGTCGGCTTTGCGTCTGATGTTGATACCGTTGCTCATCCTGTGCCTCTCGCGTGTATTCCGTGTCGATGAAACCATAGCCGACATCAATGTGGTACTGTCGGCTATGCCTGTAGCCTCGTATGGCACGCTGTTCTGCATCAAATACAAGCGGGGCGAGGTGATTATGGCCGAAGGCACCTTCATCACCACGCTGCTCTCGGTGGTGAGCATTCCGCTGCTGACGATGTTTCTGTAACCAAACTTTACGCCCGCCGGTTTGTTGAAGAGATAAACTCTTTAACAACAAGCAAAGATGAAAAGAATCGTCTATTATCTGCTCCCGGTACTGGTGTGTCTGGGGGTAGGATTTGCGGGCAGTCTGTTTCAGGCCCGGTCGATGGTCGAGTGGTATCCGTGGCTCGACAAGTCGGTGCTTACCCCTCCTGGTGTGGCCTTTCCCATAGCCTGGACGTTGCTGTATGTGTGTATGGGCGTCTCGTTGGGACGCTTGATCGATCGGGCCCGCGACCGCATGCTCTTCACGATATGGGGTGTGCAGTTGGTGCTCAACTTCTTGTGGAGTCTCTGTTTCTTTACCTTCAGGTATCCGTTGCTGGGGCTGGTCGATATTCTGCTGCTCGATGTGCTCGCGCTAATCTATATCGTGGGGGCCTATCCGCGCGACAAGGCGGCATCGTGGCTCTTTGTCCCCTATTTTTTGTGGCTCTTGTTTGCGACTTATCTCAACGGGTATATATATTTGTATAACTAAACAGACAGAGCTATGGAGATTGTACATGATGTACCGAAATGTCTTTTCGAGACTACGGTCGACGGCGTCAGAGCCTATGTGTCGTATGTGATTACCGACGGTTGCCTCGATATAGAGCACACCATCGTTCCCCCCGAGATTGGAGGCAGAGGCATTGCTGCTGTCCTGGTAAAGGCAGCGTATGACTATGCCCTGTCGCAAAACCTCACACCGCGGGCCTCGTGCGAGTATGCCGCCATGTGGCTGAAGCGTAACCCCTCGTATCTGAACCGATAGCTCTGCCCGTCAACAGAATCCTATGGTGTGGCGGGGAGGCACTCCGTCGATGTCGAAGCAAGCCACGTCGACAGGCAGAACGGTGGCCCGGGCCGGAGCCTCGTGCATGTTGCTGAGTCGAAGGTAGGTATTCTGTATGATGGTGCGCGATATGATTTTCATCGTGCGGGCGTTGGCATAGCACGAGCGGCGATCGGCTGCCAGATGCTTGATGTAGCGTCGCATGACGGCCTCGGCCTCCGGGTCGATGGCAAATTCCTTGTCGGAGAGCATCTGCTTCAGAATCTCGAACAGTTCGTCCTGGGTGTAATCCTCGAAGATGAGGGTGTGGTCGACCTCGGGAGCTCCGTTGTCAATCAGTTGCTCTACAAGCTCTTGGCGGGGTGCCCGATTTTCGGCAATGATGAGGGCGTGGGCACCGGGCAGGGTCGAGGTATACTCGGCCAGTTTGATGCGCAACTGTTCGCTGTCGAAGGTGTTGGCGGCATTTTTGAATTTGGGAGAGTCGCCGTCGATGAATAGCAGCCCCTGTTGCGATCGTTTCATGGCCTCTTGCAGCACTTCGTCGACCTTGTAGTCGGGCACGTTGTAGAGCTGTTCGCCCTTGATTTCGGTAAAATTGCCGTTGTCGAGGATATTCATCGCTTTCAGCAAATCGGTCATAATCTGGGCCACGGTACTCTTTCCGGTGCCGGTATTGCCGGCAAAACTCCATTTGAGCGGAATCTCTCCGAAGAAGTTCTTTCCGTTCCGGTGCAACAGCCGCGCTACCGTAACAAAGTTGTGAATGGCAGCCTTGACCTGGGTGAGCCCGATCATGCGGTCGAGCCGGGCCAGAGCCTCGTCGATGGCCGTTTCGTCGAACGGTTCGGTGACGACGAGCGATTTCTCGTCGACATGTTTGGGTATATCGTCTCGCTCGATGGTGATGAGTGCCTGCCGGTTGTCGCCGGGAGAATCGTAAATTCCGCTTTTGTTGAGCCGGGTAGCCATGGCCGGCAAAATCTCCGACTGGATAATCCGATTGACGAAACGGGCATTGCCGAAGTGGCGGTCGCGTTTCTTGCTTTCGGCTTTGATGAGCTGGGAGAGGGCTTCGCGAGCTTCGTCGGTGAGGGTGTATCCCTCGCGGCGTATGGTGAGCTCGGCAATCTCGAGCAGCTCTTTGGGCGAATAATCTTCGAAATGGAAGGTGAAGGGGAATCGCGATTTCAGGCCGGGATTCGATTCCATCAACTGCTCCATCTCGGCCGGATAGCCGGCCAGAATGACGATGGTGCCGAAGTTGCTGTCCGAGAGTTTGGGCAGCAGCGTTTCGATTACCCGGTTACCATAGTCTCGCCGGTCGCCATCCTTGTCGTTGGTGTAGAGGCTGTAAGCCTCGTCGATGAAGAGCACGCCGCCCTTGGCCGCTTCGATGGCCGCCTCGGTCTTCTGCTCGGTGTCGCCAATCCATTTTCCTACCAGTTTGCTGCGGTTGGTGCAGACGACATGCCCCTTCTCGAGCAGCCCCATCTTGTGGAATATCTCGCCCATAAAGTCGGCCACGGTCGTTTTGCCGGTACCCGGGTTCCCGGTAAAAATCATGTGCAGGGGCGGGATGGTCGCTTTCAGTCCCGCCTTTTTGCGGGCGGTCAGCAGCTTCACGTAGTTGATGTGGTCGGCTATGCTCTGCTTGAGCGAGCGGAGGCCGACCATCTCTTGGAGGGCATCCATTGCATCGCGTTCTCCCGGTTTGGATTCCGACGCCTCTTTGATATTGCCCACAGGGGGGCGGGTCTGTATGGTGTAGAGGTTGTATTCGCCGGTCTGCTCCTTGCCTATATGCAGAGGGGCATCGATGATTTTGTCGCCGAAAGCCCAAATCTCCACGGTATAGTCGCCCGGTTCGTACTGGACGAAGTCGACCGACTCTTGCATGATGTAGAGCAGGTTGTTTTCGTTGTCGGGCTGACTGGTAAAGAATCCGGTCGTATAGTAGGTGGTGATGCCCGTGGAGTTCTTGATTTTCAGTTCATACTCGTAGGAGGCGGGTTCCTTGTCCTTCCCTATGCAACACAGCCCTATGGTGTAGCTTTCGTCCTCTTTCGGGGCGATGCCGATGTAGTTGGCAGGGGGTGTACTCTCCGGGTCGACTATCTCGCTTGGTTTGAAAACCAGGTAGTTGTTTATCTCGAAAACTTCGTCGTATTGGTGGGGCAGATTTACAAACGAGAGCGACAACTCCTCTTCGCAGGTGGGCGAAAAGGCTCTGATTTTCCACTCTCCGGTAGGGTCGTCGTTCAGTTCTACGGAGAATCGAGAGAGGAGCGGGGTATCCAATTCGGTCCAGAAGGTGCACGACAGGTGGTTCTTGGCATAGGTTCTTCCCTCGGGCGAGAGCAGCTCGAACGTGATGGTGTCGTCCCACCTGATTTCCTCGTCATCGTCGTAGTTGATGGCAACGACGTTGGTCGAGATATTTATCACTTTCACCCGGTCTATGGCATATTGGGTACGTTGCGTTTCGAACGAAACGGGGGTGTCCAGCGAGTCGCATATCTGTACATGCAACGGGCTGACGTGAGTCTCCTTTCCCTTTTTGGGATCCCAATCGAAGTCGAAAAAATCGTCCAATGCCGACTCTATGGGTTCTTTGTCTTCATCTCCCTTGAATACGATAGTCTCTTTCTGGTGAGGGGTATCCGAGGTAGTCCTCTTCTTTTTCATGGTATCGGGTACAGTAATAATATTCTTATCACGAAGATAGGAATTTATTACCGAAGCGACAAATAAAAAGGGTAGAGATTACTCCTTGCCGAAGTCGAACATTTTGCTGCGGGCCAGCATGCAGGCTCCCACGACACCCGCCTTCTCCTGCAGTTTGGAGAGGACGATGGCCGAGTCTTTGTTGACCAGGTTGAGCGAGTATTTGCGTACTGCGCTTTTGATGGGTTGCAATATGTAGTCGCCGGTCTGGGCGAGTACGCCTCCGATAACCACGAGCTCGGGGTTGAGCAGGTTGATGAGCCCGGCCAGGTACCGGCCCAGTTTCTGACCTATCTCTTCGGTGAGCTCGATGCACAGCAGGTCTTCCCGGTTGGTTGCCTCGACAATGTCGGGCAGAGTGAGCGACGCCTCGTCGTGCTCGATTCGTTCGGAGAGAATCGACTGTTTGCCTTCGTGCACGCAGTGCAGCAACTCCCGATACAGCGCTTCGCCCGAGACTTCGGTCTCGAGGCATCCCCGTTTGCCACAGTGGCACAGCCGTTCGTTGTCGAAGACTCCGAAGTGGCCGAACTCGCCGCTGAATCCCGATTTGCCTTTGTACAGCTTGCCGTCGAATACGAGTCCGCTGCCCAGTCCCCAACTGAGGTTGATGAAGATGATGTCTTTCTCACCTTTGACTACCCCTTTGACCATCTCGCCATAAGTCATGGCTCGGGTATCGTTGTCGATGCTTACGGCCACACCTACTCGTTCGGTCATAATCTCGGCCAGGGGACGCTCCTCGAAATTGAATTGCGAGAAGCTGTATCCCGACTCGGGATTGACCCGGCCCGAGATGTTGATGCCAATGTTGAGTATCTTTTTCTGGTCTATGTTGATGGCTTGCAAAAAGTCGCGTATATGGTCGCATAGGAGTTCAAGTCCTTCGGGGGTATTCTCCAACTGACATTTCACATCCATGCGGGTTTCGATAATTCCGCCGATGAGGTTCATCAGCGCAAAGTTGATAGAGAACTTTTTGATGTCGACACCGATGAAATAACCCGAATCGGGGTTCAGTCCGTAGAGCGTAGGAGGACGCCCCTCGGCAGTCTCCATCTTGCCGTAGCTGATGATGTAGCCGTCGTCGAGCATATCGGAGACAAACTTGGTAGCCGTGGGTACGCTTATGTTCAACTCCTTGGCCAGGTCGGGCAGGGTAGACGACTGGTTATAAAGATAGTATCCTATGATTTTTTTCTTCATGGCGGCACTGCGGGTGCCTTTTTCGATTTCGGAGAGCAGGTTCATGGTTTCAACAAAGGGATTATCATTTATGCAAATGTAGGATTTAAATCTTAAGTAACTAAACTTTTTTTAGGAATAAGTGGCAAAAATTGATGCTTAAGTGTATATTTGGGAAAATATAAGATACGGCCGACAGGGTCGAAGGGTGGGAGGATGGAGTTTCCGGTTGTTCCTTTCCTTTGATTATAGATGAGAGTAATCGGTCGAAAATTTGGCTTGTTTATGAAAACGATACAATGTGGAGTAGTGCTGGGATTGTGGCTCGTATTGGCGAGCTGCGGCGGCTCGACTGGCGGCAGTCGTGAATCTGTAGGTTTGCCTGACTATCCTGTGCCGGGAGGCGTTTCGGCCCCCTTTGCCGGGATGGTGGGCAACTATATGGTGGTAGGTGGCGGCTGCAATTTCCCCGATGTGCCGGCGGCCGATGGGGGTGTGAAACGGTTTTACAGCAGCCTCTATGCCTTGGATATGGCTCGGCCCGACAGCGGTTGGCGGGTGTTGCCCGATTTGCCTCAGGCATTGGCCTACGGGGCCACGGCCGAGACCGACGAGGGGTTGGTATGCGTAGGTGGTATGGATGCCGACTCGGCGGTGACGCGGGCTTTCCTTATCGAGTCACAACCGGGGCCCGATAGCGTGGCCGCGTGGGGCTTTCGTGATTTGCCGCCGTTGCCTGTGGCTATCGACAACGGAGCTGCCGCATCGGTCGACGGGGTAGTCTATGTAACGGGCGGAAACCAGTTCGATGGCGGTCGTGCCCTCTATGCCCTCGACCTGAAGAGTCGGGTCTGGACCCGGCTTCCCGACTATCCGGCTCCGAATCGGGTACAACCCGTTCTGCTGGCTGCGGGCGGCAAGCTCTATCTGGCCGGAGGTTTCAGTTACGACCCGTCGACGCGCACCTGTACGATTCCTGCCGATATGGTGCCCTACGATGTGGCGACCCGGCAGTGGGGCAATCCTGTGCCTTTCCCTGTCGCGCCCGACGGTGGACGGTATGCCATCTCGGGAGGGAGCGGGGCTGTTGTCGGTAATTGCCTGCTGTTGACGGGAGGCGTAGATTATAAAATATTTAAAGAAGCCATGGAAGGCAGGGCTCCCGCCGACTACATGAAGAAACCAATTGAATGGTATCGATTTAATAACGAGGTACTTATCTATAATACGACCCGTGGCGACTGGTCGGTCTCGCCCTCAGTCGAGGGGCTGAACCGAGCCGGAGGGGTGCTGTTGCTTGACGATTCACTCTTGATAATGGTATGTGGCGAGGTGAAACCTGGTGTAAGGAGTTCACAAATAGGCGCTTTTGAGTGGCGCGATACCGATGGCGCTACGTCTGTCGTACCGGTGGGAAAGGTATACTCCTCTGAGCAGAAGGAGCAAATTTGAAATGAAAGATATTTTTTCTTCGTTCTACTTGTTTTAATAAATATAAAATCCTAAATTTGCCAGTAGTTAATAAAATAATTTACTAATAAAAGATATGGAAAAGATAGTAGGATTGATCGATGCTCCGTTTACGCCGTTTGACGAACAAGGAGAGGTGAATTTAGAGCCCATCGAGGCTTATGCCCGCATGTTGGTGAAGAACGGCCTGAAAGGTGTATTTATCAACGGTTCGTCGGGCGAAGGCTACATGCTCACCGAAGAGGAGCGCATGCGACTGGCCGAAGAGTGGGTGAGAGTCGCCCCCGCCGGATTCAAGGTGATTGTACATGTAGGCAGTTGCTGTGTGAAAGAGAGTAAACGGTTGGCCGAGCATGCCCAGAAACTTGGGGCTTGGGGTATTGGAGCCATGGCGCCTCCCTTCCCGAAAATCGGTCGCATCGAAGAGTTGGTGAAATATTGCGAGGAGATTGCTGCCGGAGCACCTCAACTTCCCTTCTACTATTACCACATACCGGCCTTTAACGGTGCTTATCTGCCCATGACCTCGTTTCTCGAGGCCGTTGACGGCCGCATTCCCAACTTCGCCGGTATCAAATATACCTACGAAAGTATCTACGAATACAACCAGTGCCGCCTCTACAAAAACGGCAAATACGACATGCTGCACGGGCAGGACGAAACCATACTCCCCTCGCTGGCTATGGGCGGCGCACAGGGCGGTATAGGTGGTACGACCAACTACAACGGTATCAATCTGGTAGGGATTATCGACGCCTGGAACGCCGGCGACATCGAGAAAGCCCGCGAGCTCCAGAACTTTGCACAGGACGTCATCAACGTGATTTGTCACTACCGGGGCAACATCGTGGCCGGTAAGCGCATTATGAAACTGATCGGGCTCGACCTGGGCAAGAACCGCACGCCGTTCCAGAATATGACCGACGAAGAAGAGGCTCGCATGAAGTCCGAACTGGAGGCTATCGGATTCTTCGAGCGTTGCAACAAGTTTTGATAGGAGGCGATGACAATGGATACTCGAATTTATCTGAGCTATTGGGCCGAGCGGTATAAAAACGACATGTTGAACAACATCATGCCGTTCTGGCTCAAGTATGGCCTCGACCGGAAAAACGGCGGGGTGTACACTTGTGTCGACCGCGACGGCAGCCTCATCGACACCACCAAGTCGGTGTGGTTTCAAGGTCGCTTTGCCTTTACGTGCAGTTATGCCTACAATCATATAGAGAAACGCCAGGAGTGGCTCGATGCCGCCAAGAGTACGCTCGACTTTATCGAGGCCCACTGTTTCGACAGCGACGGCCGCATGTACTTCGAGGTGGCCGCCGACGGTACTCCGTTGCGGAAACGCCGCTACGTCTTCAGCGAAAGTTTCGCCGCCATAGCCATGGCCGAGTATGCCCTGGCTACCGGTAACCGGGAGTATGCCGAGAAGGCTCTCGCCCTCTTCAAGGCCATGCGCCGTTTCCTTTCGACTCCCGGCATACTCGAGCCCAAATACCTGCCCACGGTCGAGGCGCAAGGGCACTCTATCACGATGATTATGATCAACGTGGCTTCGCGCATCAAGAAGGTAATCGACGATCCCGAACTCGACGAGCAGATTGCCACCTCGCTTTATGCGCTGGAGCACTACTTCATGCACCCCGAGTTCAAGGCTCTGCTCGAGACGGTAGGTCCCCGTGGCGAATTTATCGATACCATCAACGGCCGGGTAATCAATCCCGGGCACTGCATAGAGACCTCGTGGTTCCTGCTCGACGTGGCAGCCGACCGGGGTGGCGACGAGGTAATCGCCCGTCTGGCCCTCACCATACTCGAATGGTCGTGGGAGTGGGGTTGGGACAAGCAGTTCGGCGGTATCATCAACTTCCGCGACTGCAAGAACTATCCGCCGCAAGATTACTCGCAGGACATGAAGTTCTGGTGGCCCCAGACCGAGGCTATCATCGCCACGCTCTATGCCTACAAGGTGACCGGCGATGAAAAATATTTGAAGTTACACACGCAGATAAGCGACTGGACATACGCCCATTTCCCCGACGCGCTGTATGGTGAGTGGTTTGGATACCTGCATCGCGATGGCAGTGTGGCCCAGCCCGCTAAGGGGAATCTCTTCAAAGGCCCGTTCCATATCCCCCGCATGATGACCAAGGGGTATGAACTGTGCCAGGAAATGCTGAATAGATAATTGAGCACGACCGGGAGCACAAGAGGGGACTACTTGTCCTTCCCGGTCGTAGCTTTTTTTTAATAGTTTGTTTATAAATCTTTATCGTGAAGACCTCAAAAATTTATCCTTGGATTGTTGTTGCTCTTTTGTGGGGTGTCGCTCTGCTTAACTATATGGACCGGCAGATGCTGAGTACCATGAAAGATGCCATGCAGGTCGATATTGTCGAGCTGCAGTCGGCCACCAACTTCGGTTGGCTTATGGCCATCTTCCTCTATATTTACGGATTCATGAGCCCCGTGTCGGGCATTATCGCCGACCGGCTGAACCGCAAATGGCTCATTGTGGGCAGCCTGTTCGTGTGGTCGGCAGTGACCTACCTCATGGGTATTGCCACTACCTTCAATCAGATTTTCTGGCTTCGGGCCCTCATGGGGGTGAGCGAGGCTCTCTATATTCCGGCGGGGCTTTCGCTCATAGCCGATTATCACACGGGTAAATCGCGCTCGCTGGCAGTGGGCATTCACATGACGGGTCTCTATACCGGCCAGGCTATCGGCGGTTTCGGTGCTACGGTGGCCGCAGCCTATTCGTGGCACACGACTTTCCACTGGTTCGGTATCATCGGCATCGCCTATGCCGTGGTGTTGACCCTCTTTCTGCGGGATAAAAAGCCCGATGTGAATCTGGAGAAGCCGGTGCCCGAGACGGCAGCACCGGCCAAAGAACCGGTGTGGGTGAGTCTGAAGTCGCTCTTCAGCAGCGTCGCCTTTTGGGTGATTCTGCTCTATTTCGCCGCTCCCAGTCTCCCGGGATGGGCTACCAAGAACTGGCTGCCCACGCTCTTCGAGGAGAATCTCGATATGCCCATGTCGCAGGCCGGTCCGCTCTCGACCATCACCATAGCCGTGTCGTCGTTTCTGGGTGTCATTATCGGTGGAACACTCTCCGACCGCTGGGTACAGAAGAATCTGCGGGGTCGGGTCTACACCGGAGCCATCGGTTTGGGCCTCACCATACCGTCGCTGCTCCTGCTGGGCTATGGCCACAGCATCGTGGCCGTGGTGGGCGCCGGACTCCTCTTCGGCATCGGGTATGGCATGTTCGATACCAACAACATGCCCATCCTCTGCCAGTTCGTCTCGGCCAAGCAGAAGGCCACGGCCTACGGTATTATGAATATGGTGGGCGTTTTTGCCGGAGCCTTCATTACCAGCCTGCTGGGCCGATGGACCGACGGCGGTAACCTGGGTAGCGGCTTTGCCATGTTGGCCATTGTGGTAGCCGTGGCACTGGCCTTGCAGCTCTACTTCCTCCGGCCCAAGACCGACAACATGGAGTAGCCGGTCTCGAAACTTGAAATTCAAATTAAAACAAAAAGCTATGATACTTACCAATTTACAGAATACCGCCCGTATCGAGGCGCTTCATCCGCGGTTCAAGATGCTGTTCGACTACGTCAAGAGCCACGACATCCTGCACACACCGTGCGGCCGCATCGAACTCGACGGCGACAACCTCTTCATCAACAACGTCAACCCCGAGTGCATGCCGGCCGAAAAGCAGGTGCTGGAGGTACACCGCGACTACATCGATGTGCAGATTCTGCTCGAGGGTCGTGAAACCATGGGGTGGAAGGCGCTCGAAGATGTGATCGACGAGGTGAAACCCTACGACCCCGAGGGCGATTGCGCACTCTATGCCGACCGCCCCACCTCGTGGCTGCACCTCGTGCCCGGACAGGTGGCCGTCTTCTTTCCCGAAGATGCTCATGCCCCGGTTATCGGCGAGGGTAAGATTCGCAAGATGATTGCCAAGGTGAAGATTGAGAAGTAACGGGGGAAATCCTGTCGATGATAATCTAATGAACGCTAAGGAAAATTCCCGAATTTCGTTTAACCATCAGGCTGCCGTTTACGATACGACTCGATATGGAGCCCATGCGAGGAGACTGTATCGCTCGATATTGGAACGAGTAGTCTCGTTACAGGGAATAAGTAGTTTGTTGGATGTAGGGTGTGGAACTGGAGAGATGCTCTATTTGATTCGCTCCAGATGTCCGGCCATGAATTTGTATGGTATTGATATATCGGAAAAGATGCTCGATACAGCCCGTTCGAATTTGGGAGAAAAGGCCAGCTTGTTTTGGGGCGATGCTGAATATCTTCCATTTGATGATGGCGTTTTTGACCTGTTGATATGCAACGATTCATTTCATCACTATCCTGCTCCGGCAAAAGCCCTTTCGGAGTTCCGTCGGGTGCTGAGGCCTGAAGGCCGTCTGTTGATAAGCGACTATCACGTCGGTTTCCCATTGAGGCAGTTGATGAACCTGTTTATTCGCTTTGGACGTGATGGAGACGTTCGCATATATTCCAGAAAAGAGATTGTTCATCTGTTGAGCGAAGCTTCGTTTGGCGACATATCGTACGAATCGGTCCATACGACGGGTTGTATTGTCATGGGGAGGAAGACGGAATAGCAAGTTTCACGCGCCTGTACCATTGTGTAACTATACTACATGCCTGGAATAATGTTGGACAGTAATCTATATTTCGAAACCATGCGGCTGGTGCTTCGCCGTTGGAGCGAAGCCGACGCACCGTCGCTCTATCGCTATGCCTGCGATCCGGCGGTGGGGCCTGTGGCCGGATGGCCTCCTCATACCTCGGTAGAAAACAGTCGGGAGATTATCCGCAGTGTGCTCTCGGCTCCAGAGACCTATGCCGTAGTGCTCAAGGCTACAGGTGAGCCGGTGGGGAGTGTGGGCATCATGTTTGGCGATGGAGTGCACAGTGCCGCCATGGAGGCTGCTGATGCCGAAATCGGCTACTGGATAGGTCGTCCCTATTGGGGACAGGGACTTATCCCCGAGGCAGTGCGCTTTCTGTTGCACCGCTGTTTCGAGACCCTGGGGATACGGCGGGTGTGGTGTGGCTATTACGAGGGTAATATGAAATCGCGCCGGGTGATGGAGAAGTGTGGGTTTACTTACCACCATACCGAGACGGGAAAAGTCTCTCCGTTGGGCGATGTGCGTACCGAGCATTTTATGCAAATCACTGCGGAAGAGTGGTATAGACGGATAGAATAGAAACAGATAGTTATGACCGAATTGCGCCAGATACCCAATGTAGGGAAACGGACCGAGCAAGACCTCTTGGCCATGGGATATACCTCGATAGAGTCGTTGCGCGGGAAGAGCGGAGAGGAGTTGTATGTCGAGGAGTGCCGCTTGCGAGGTTGCACCATCGACCGTTGTCAGCTTTATCTCTACCGGGCCGTATCTTATTTTGTCAATACCGAGCACCCCGACAGGAACAAATGCAAATGGTGGCTGTGGAAAGATGAGGTGGCCAACCCTTCGCCTTGTGGCGCGGTATGTGCCGAGTGCGGTAATTATCCGGCATCGTGCCGGGGATGTCGGGCCATCGAGGGGCAGGTCTTTTGGTTGTCGTATACCGGCGACGACGAGTGCCCCGTCTACCGCTGTTGCCGGGAGCAGGGGCGGGCAAATTGCGGGGGTTGTCCCGAATTGCCTTGCCGGCGTTTCACCAAAGACCCCACGATTAGCGACGAAGAGAACGAAGCCCACCTGAAGCGTATGGTCGAACGGTTGAACAGGACGGTACGGAACGACCGGCCGGTTTTGAAATAGCATTTGCTTTGAGAGAGGCAGTTATATAAAGGGGAACGGCCCCGACGCACGATTGGCGTCGGGGCCGTTTGTTTAGGGTTATAGTTGAAATTTAGAATACCTCGGTGACGATGCGGATGTCGCTGCGATCGGCAAATTGCAGGGTGAACCAGATTTTGCCCTCGCTGTTCACCTTTTCGATGGTGGCGGTGCAGCTCTCGTACTGTACCGGGTCGTTGTGGCTTTCGCGGGTGGCCACAATGGCGTTGCTCAGGGAGCCCTTTTGGGTGAAGTCGCCCTCGGCCGAGAAGCGCAGCAGTTTGCCCGTCTCGGGGTAGAGGAAGGCGTAGGAGCGAGTGGTGGCGCTGGCTGTCGAGCCGGTGATGTCGAGACCCGGTTCGCAGCTCACCTGCAGACCGGCAGTCTTTTCGGTCTCGAGCGAGGAGCCCGTCCACGACTCCACGCGAGGGGTAGAGTTGATGGTGAAGCCTATCTGGTAGGCATTGGCCGTGATGGTAAAGGTGTAGTTGCGGCTTTCGCCCGAGTCGAGTACCACCGTGAGCAGGGCCTTGCCCTCCTTGAGTGCGGTGACCGTGAGCACATTGCTCGACCGGGTGTAGTCGATAATGGGGTTGTCGGTCGTCAGGGTATAGGTGGTCGACTTGGGCAGTTTGAAGGCTACCGACTCATCTACCCGCAGGTTGAACGCGGTTTGTTGACTCTCTTCTTTCTCCTCCTTGCAGCCGCAGAGCAGCGACAGGGCTATCAGGGAGGCTACGATATAACGGATATATTGCTCTATTTTCATAATCGGTTCCATTTAGGGTTATTCGACAATTTGTACACGCATCTTGCCTCGCGAGGCCGAGGTGGTGAACTGGACCGTATG
Source organism: Barnesiella sp. An22 (assembly GCF_963931395.1). NCBI lineage: Bacteria > Pseudomonadati > Bacteroidota > Bacteroidia > Bacteroidales > Barnesiellaceae > Barnesiella > Barnesiella sp. An22. The sequence continues at coordinate 2,452,745 of NZ_OZ007014.1, read as the reverse complement.
GAGCCCCGGCGTAAGGTTGGCGGGGTTGAATTGGGTGGCCTTTTGTCCGTCGATGGTCCATTCGACCGCCACATCGGTGTTCAGTTGCAGGGTCACGGGGCTGTCGCTCTTTTTGTAGGACGATTTCAACCCCACAATCTCGAGATAGGTGATTTGCGACGAGAGTACCGAGCCCGAAAGGGCGATGTCGGTAGCCGACTCGAGGTCGTCGCTCGTGAGGCGCAGCGTGGCGTTGTGTGCCCCGGTAGTCTGGGGCGAGAAGGTGACGGTGAGGTTGATGCCCGTCGTGTTGAGCGCATCGGCTGCAAACGAGGTCGAGGCTATGGTAAATTCGCCGCGATCGTCGTTGAGAATCTGGGCTGTGACGGGCGAGGTAAGGTTGCGCCCCTTGAGGTAAACCTCGGCATGTTTCGAGGTGCCGTCGGCAATGTAGCCAAAGTCGATGCGGTTGCTCGATACGGTGATGGCCGGGGTTGAGGTCTGTCCGCCCGAGAAGCTGAACTCATAGTCGATCGAGTCGCCCCAGATGTACTCCACCAGATTGGGGTAGTCGATGTAGGGGTTGCGGTTGCCCTGGAAACTGTAGACGGCATTGTTGCGGTCGATCTCCTTCTGGCTCACGGGGTCCTGTCGGTGCCACTTCAGCAGCAGGGTCTGGCCGTAGGCATTGAGGGTGGGGTAGGCGTTCTGGGCAAACATGGTGTTGGCCAGGGATTGCCAGGTGTAGTTTTGGTAGCAGGTGACAAAGTAGAGATACATGCGGGCGAAATCGCCTTTGTACTCGTCGGCCGGCTCGAACAGGTTGGTGGCCTTGCCGTTGGCGTAGCCGGTGCCTATCTTGCTCACGCCGTTGTCGAACGAGGGGGTAACCACCTCGCCCAGTGCGTAGTTGCTCTTGGCCGAGTTGGCGCTGGCATCGGCCGGAACCAGGTGGTGCAGGTCGTAGCTGGCATCGTACTGGTAGGGATAGCCCGGCGTTGTATCGTCGTAGTTGCTGTCGCCCCACCAGCTTTTGGGCACACTGTGCTCGATGTTCATCCCTTTGGCGGCTCCGCTCGAGAAGCTGTAGGTGTTGTTGGAATACATGTCCCACACTTTACCGTTGGGCCTTACGTCGCTCTGCTTGAATACGGTCCAGGTGCAGGCCCCGTCGTAGTTGCGCGAGCCATAGGCGATGCGGGTGTGGTTCTTGAGCAGGTTGTACAGCTCGGTCTTCAGTTCGGCACCGCTCTTCCCCTCGAGGGTATTGGGGTAGTAGTCCCGGGGCATGTCGGCCATCAGCGAGAAGCAGGCGGCGCATAGGGCGGTGATAATCATTACATATCGTCTCTTCATACTCTCTTTATAAAAGGGCCACAAAGGTAGTGAGAATGACTCGATTTGCCAAGTCATTCGCCGCTTTTAGGTTTTCTTATGGTTTCGGGGGAGCGGTCGGGGCCGGCTATTTTGAATGCGGTGCAACGATTTTTGGCACTGTCGTCTATGAATATTGTCGCAAAAGTGATACCTTTGTACGCTAACGAATATTCGAAAAAAGAGTTTCTGATGGTAAAAAACGAAGAGTCGAAAAGTATCGTGCAGTTTGCCATGGAGTGGGGCGTGTATATGGGGCTCTACTTTGTGGTCAAGTTTGTTTTCGAGGTGTGTAGCATGGACTCCTTTTTCTGTAATGCAGTCTCTCTGCTCATGCTGTTGTGTATCCCCGTAGTGGTTTATTATGCCATGCGCAAGTACGACGTGATGAGCGGGACGAAGGCTTATTTCGCCCAACTGTGGATGATGGGTATCATGCTCTTTTTCTTCACGTCGCTCATCAGCAGTCTGGCCCAGTATATCTATTATGTCTATATCAACCCCGAGTACATCAAGATTCAGTTCCAGTCGGCTGTCGAGCTGATGGAGGCTCTGAATCTGATGGCCAAGGACCCCTCGTTGCTCGATGCAATGAAGGAGGGGCTCGAGAAGGGCAACGTGCCCACGCCGATGTCGGTGGTGGTAGAGCGCATGTGGGTGAATCTGTTTTTCGGGTCGTTGCTGTCGGCTGCGATAGCGTGGCTCGTGAAACTGCGTGCAAAGTCAAATCATACAAAACAATAGGAATATGGATATTTCGGTAATCGTACCTTTGTATAACGAGGCCGAATCGCTGCCCGAGCTGACAGCGTGGATCGAGCGGGTAATGGCCGCCAACAAGTTTTCATACGAAATCTGGTTTATCAACGACGGCAGTACCGACAACTCGTGGCAGGTCATCGAGTCGCTGCGCGAGAAGAACCCCTGCATCAAGGGGGTGAAGTTCCGTCGCAACTATGGCAAGTCGCCGGCGCTCTATACCGGTTTCCTGCGGGCCGAGGGCGATGTGGTCATCACCATGGATGCCGATTTGCAGGACAGCCCCGACGAGATACCCGAACTCTACCGCATGATTACGGTCGACGGTTACGACCTGGTGTCGGGGTGGAAAAAGAAACGCTACGACCCGCTCTCCAAAACCATACCCACCAAACTCTTCAACGCCACGGCCCGCAAGGTGTCGGGCATCAGGAATCTGCACGACTTCAACTGCGGATTGAAGGCCTACAAGAAGGAGGTGGTGAAGAATATCGAGGTCTACGGCGACATGCACCGCTATATACCCTACCTAGCCAAGAATGCCGGGTATGACAAGATAGGCGAGAAGGTGGTCCATCACCAGGCCCGCAAATATGGCAAGACCAAGTTCGGGATCGACCGGTTTGTAAACGGTTATCTCGACCTCATTACCCTGTGGTTCTTCTCTCGCTTCGGGGTGAAACCCATGCACTTCTTCGGGTTGCTGGGCAGCCTGATGTTTGTGTTGGGCTTTATCGCCGTGATTGTGGTGGGGGCCAACAAGCTCTATTGCCTGTACAGCGGGTTGCCCTATCGGTTGGTGACCGACTCGCCCTATTTCTATCTGGCTCTCACGGCCATGATTCTGGGCACCCAGTTGTTCCTGGCCGGTTTTGTGGGCGAATTGATTTCGCGCAACTCGAGTGAACGCAACAACTACCAGATAGAGAGCGAGCTGAAATAAAATCGAATCTGTCGAAACTCTTTGAATAGTATGAACGAAAATAAATATCCCGATTTGCTTGCGTTGGTGAAGGCCCGCAAGTCGGTGCGCGCCTTTGCTCCGGCCAAGGTCGAACGTGCCAAACTCGAATATATGCTCGAAGCCGCCCGGCTGGCACCGTCGGCCGTGAATTTTCAACCGTGGTGCTTTGTGGTGGTGCGCGAGGCCGAGCAGCTGAAGGCGCTGTACGAGTGCTACCCGCGCGAATGGTTTGCGGCGGCTCCGGCCTGCATCGTGGTGTGCGGCAATCACGAGGCTTCGTGGAAACGGGCCTCCGACGGCAAGGACTTCTGCGATGTCGACGTCGCCATTGCTACCGAGCATCTGGCCCTGGCTGCCGTTGAGCAGGGGCTGGGCACCTGCTGGGTGTGCAACTTCGACGTAGCCCGTTGTCGCGAGGTGTTGAATCTGCCCCCCTCGTGGGAACCCGTTGTCCTCCTGCCCGTAGGCTATCCGGCCGATACCACCGAGACGGAGCGGAAGCGTAAACCGTTTAACGATGTGGTGAAATGGGAGCGCTTCTGAGAAGATCCCGGGCCGCCTGGTGGCTGTGGCTGTGTGGCTGCGCGCTGCTGTTGGGCAGTTGCGGCAGCGACGGTTGTGTGGAAAACCGCAACAGCATACCGCGGGCTCAGTTCTATGCCTACAATATCAACGAGCAGGCCCTGGCCATCGACTCGATTTCGATATACGGGATTGGGCAGCCCAACGATTCGATGCTGCTCGACTCGGCCGTCGCGGTCAGTCAGGTCTATCTGCCGTTGCGCTTTACCCAGGACTCCACGCAATATGTCATTCGCTATTTGCAACAGTCGCTCGCGTCGCCCCGCAACAACGACACGCTCACGTTTGTCTATCGGGCCTATCCCTATTTTGCTTCGATCGACTGCGGTGCCATGTATAACTTCAGCATCGAGACTTGTCGCTATACCCGCCATGTGCTCGATTCGGTAGCCGTAATCGTGCACGAGATAACCAACGACGACGTAGAGAGCGTGCGCCTGTATTATACCGTTCAAACCCCCGAACCCGATGAGGAGTAAACTGTTCATATTGTTCCTGCTGGTGGCCCTGACGTCGGTGGCCCAACGTCGCATTACGCCGGTCGACCCTACGGCCCGGCGCGATACGGTTGCGACTACGCAACCCGACAGTGTGGTGGCCCCCGAGCCCGAGGAGCCCAAAATCAAGGGGTATATCTATCCTCTCTTCAACGGCTTGACGGTGAATGTAAATATACTCGACGGGGTGACCAAACTCTTCGGTCAGAGTTACGGCAACTACGAGATAGCGGCCGAGCTCGACCTGCATAATCGATTCTTCCCGGTGTGGGAGATTGGGTTGGGCTATGCCGACAATACCCCCGAGGAGCTGAATTTCACCTATCGCACCAAGCCATCGCTCTACAACCGCATAGGCATGAACTACAACTTCGGTTACAACAAGGAGGAGATGAGCTTCTTCTACATCGGTGTGCGATATGGATTTTCGTTCTTTACCTACGACATCGACAACATCACGATGGAGTCGTCGTACTGGGAAGAGACCGAGCAACTGAGCATGACCGGGCAGAAGTCGTGGGCCCATTGGGGCGAACTGTTGGGCGGTTTGCGTGTTCAGGTCTATAAGAACTTCTATATGGGTTGGACCGTGCGCTACCGCATGATGTTCAGCTACAAGAAGAATGCCGATTCTCAGCCTTGGTTTATCCCGGGCTTCGGTCCCGAGGGTTCGCCCTTTGGGTTTACCTATACGGTAGGGTATCGCTTCTCGTTCGGTAAGAAGGATAAGAGCAAGAAGAGTGAAGCCCAGCCGGTTGTAGAATGAAAAAGTGATTGTTATGTTGGAGTCTGTCGAAAATTCGTTGCATGCCGTAGCCGGTCTCATGTTCGATACCACCGAGATAGGGTATACCTTGATTTATGTGATTTTGATCGTACTCATTGCCGTGGTGTGCGATGTGGTTTGCAAGCTGCTCATCAACAAACTGTTGTTGCCGGTTATTCGCCGTACCAAGTTCGAATGGGACGACCATCTGTACGACAAGAAGGTGGTGGCCCGGTTGGCAGCCTTGGCGCCGGCCTTTATCCTCTATGCCTTTTTGCCTTCGGCATTCGAGCCGGAGGGTAGCTGGTATGTATTGACCGAACGCATCTGCAAGGTCTATATCATTGCGCTGATACTCCGTTTCCTGAACGGCATGCTCAATGCCTTTCTCGACATCTTCAACGAGAAGGAGGAGCTGCGCCACTACCCCATCAAGGGCGGTATTCAGACGTTGCAAGTGATACTCTTCTCAATTGGATTTATCAGTATCGTGGGTACCATCATCGACGAGTCGCCTGCCCGGTTGTTTGCCGGATTGGGAGCCTCGGCAGCCGTACTCATGTTGATATTCAAAGATACGATTCTGGGCTTTGTGGCCGGTATACAGCTGTCGGCCAACAACATGCTGCACAAGGGCGACTGGATTACCGCCCCGGCGCATAATGCCAACGGTATCGTGCAGGACGTTACCCTCAACACGGTGAAGGTGAGAAACTTCGACAACACGACCACGACCATACCCCCTTATGCGTTGGTTTCGGGTTCGTTCACCAACTGGCGCAGCATGTTCGAGAGTGGCGGCCGCCGCATCACGCGGCAGATTCTGCTCGATGTGAACAGTATTACCTTTCTCGATGAGGAGGAGCTTCACCAGTTCGAGTCCAATTTCCTCATTGGCGAGTTCGTATCGCAGCGGTTGCAGGCCATTGCCGATGCCCGTGCGGCCGGTAACCGGTTTCTGGTCGAGGAGTTGCGAGTCACCAATACCCTGCTCTTCAGGGTCTATCTCGAGAACTATATCCGGCAGATGGGAAAGTCGAACCCCGATATGCTCTACATGGTGCGCTATCTGCCCATGGCCGAGAAGGGATTGCCCGTAGAGCTCTATCTCTTTTCGTCGGAAAAGGTGTGGAAAATCTACGAAGGCATAGCCGCCGACCTTATGGACCATACCCTGGGCATCACTCGTGAGTTCGGGCTGCGTATCTATCAGTCGCCCGGCAGTTACGATTTTCAGTCGCTCAAAGATCGGTTGTCGTGACCGAATATTTTTGCTCTTCGTTTTGGGTGCGGAATAAATAGTCATCCGCACGCTTCCTTTTTTGTCGATCGAAAGGTGTACGATCAACTGTGACCAATCTGTTTTCGTAGTGCAGGTCCTATTTATTTGGTCTTGTGCTGGTGCTATGCCGCTTGGCGAGTCAAGAAGTGAAGGGAGAATGAGCATTTATTAACGCTTGAATGGCTAATATTTGTTTTGTTATGTATCTATATGTTAATTAGAGGAAGAATTCTTAATGGGAATTAGGGCGTATACCTATTCTTTCTTATATTTATCCAAGGAAAAAGTGCTTATATTCATATTCTTGTGGTGCTATGATTTCTAAACGTGTCATTAAGGCTTTGTATAAGAAGTATTCGAGCCCGCCTAAAACCTTATCCGATTTGAATCTCGATGAGTTTATGACTCTTTGCGGGACGCTGTATGGCGTTACGTTGACCGACGATTCCCTTACGTTTGCACAGATGAGCGACGACAACCCCTTTCGCACGATTCTGTTGCGAAACATTTACGGGATCGAAAAGTTTGAATATCATGTAGCATTGGTGTCGTCGACCTATATTCTGTTTTTCAATCGCGACGAGGTAGATGTAACGGTTCATTTCAAACCCGAGCCTTCGAACGTATTCAAGCGTTTCTACTATTGGATTAAGTATCGGTTTTTCCACGAGACGGGCCGCTGAGGGGACTTGTTCTATTATTGTATGTATTGCTAAAAATGATGGTATTACAATATAAGTATTTAGCGTTTATAACCTATAGTCGTACTGATATTAAATGGGCTAAGTGGTTACAAAAGCGATTGGAAACCTATAAATTGCCAAACTATATTAAGCGAGGTAATCCTGGGGCTACATTAACACCTATTTTTACGGATGTAAATGAGTTGTCTTCGGGACTCTTGTCTGATACACTTCAAAAATCATTAGAGAAGTCAAAATTTTTAATTGTAATTTGTTCTCCTAATTCTGCGAAATCACATTGGGTAAATTGTGAAGTACAGAAATTTATAGATTTAGGCCGTTCTAATCATATTATACCTTTTATAGTAGATTATGGCGCAGATAAAGAGTATCTTCCTGAAGCTCTGCGTTATAATGAAATACTCGGAATTGATGCCAAGATGGAAGGTCGTGAAGCAGCCTTTATAAGAGTGTTAGCAAGACTTCTTGATATTGATTTTAATGTGCTGTGGAAGAGACAGAGATTGAGTTCCCCATTCAAAATTATTTCTTCCCCTTTTATATATTTAGGTAATTTAATTAGAAAAATCTTAGAAACGCCGTTGGAAATTGACGCATTAGATAGATATGTACCACAAAGGGATAATACCGATATTTTTATTAGTTATAGGAGAATTGATGGACGTGATGTAGCGAGGACAATAGAACAAGCATTACAAAAAGACCATTATCCAAATGTATTCTTTGATTATACATCCATTCAAGATGGAAAGTTTAATCTGAAAATTATTGATGCGATTTTTTCTTGTAAGGATTTTATTTTGGTTTTGAGTCCTCAGTCTATGAAGAAGTGTCACAAAAAAGGGGATTGGGTAGCCAGGGAAATTAGAACTGCATTGAAATATAAATCGCATATAATTCCTGTTGTTATTGAAAACGGAGAGGGAAATACAGTATGGCGTTGGCCCAAAAACTTTCCTGAAGATTTGAGTGAAATTAAAGATTTAGAGCAATTGCCATTTCAAATGGGAACTTATTTCCGGGCTGCAATGGAAAGGTTGACTAACCGGCTAAGAACTTTAAAATATAATGCCCCTCAGAAACGTACAGATGAAAATTTAGTTTTGGATAGCGCCAATCTTAAAATTAAGTATACAAGGGCTTGTAATGTGTATATAGATGAAGAACTATGTATGAGTATAGAAGAAAATAAATTTACCAAGATTCTTCTAAAAAAGGGAGAATATTTACTCAAGATAACGACATTAGATGATAAAAAAATTTTATTAGAGGAAAAATTGGATCTGTCGAAAGACCGATTGTATACTGATTTTAATTAGATGTGTCTATATAAGTATTTCTAACCTGGGAGAGAGGATTTTCAGTTTGTTTCTGTGTCCCCTTTTTCACTACCTTTGTATAAAATAACTGTATTATGGTTCGAACGATAGAGATTACATTGCCTCACTACGGGCGAGGCTATCACCTGGTAACGCGAGAGATTTTTACCCGCTTGCCCGAGTTGCCGCAAGCCGGTGTGCTCCATCTGTTTATCAAGCATACTTCGGCGGCATTGACCATCAACGAGAATGCCGACCCCGACGTGCGTCGCGATTTCGCTTCGTTTTTCGACAGGGCAGTCCCCGACGGTGCTCCTTACTTCCGCCACATTTGTGAGGGCGACGACGACATGTCGGCCCATATCAAGGCCTCGCTGTTGGGTCCGTCGCTGACGATACCCATTCGCAACGGCCGCCCCGACCTGGGTACCTGGCAGGGTATCTATCTGTGTGAGTTCCGTAACGACGGCGGGGTGTGCCACATTGCCGCCACTATCGTCGAGTAACGGGAGCCGAGCAGGATGTCTCGCCTCTCTTGTGTATAAGAAAAGGGCCGCCTCGCGCGATAGCGAAGCAGCCCTGCAATGCGTTTATACGGTTGCCCTCGGGGGCGAATCGGTTACAGCGTGTAATCGTCGTCCATGTTCAGGTCGGCAAAGCCTTCGTCGTCGAGTTCCGACGGGTCGTAGGTTTCGTCTCCATAGAAATCTTCGTCGAGGTCCGATGTGTTGTTGGCGGAATTCTTCTTCTCCAGTTCCTCGAAGTCCATGGTCTGTTGCGGGGGATTTCCCTCTTTGCGGGTGCAGATGGGGGCATCGAGGTCTTTGCCCGGCTCAATCTCTTTCAACTCCATGAAGAACATGCGGTCGGTCATGTAGTCGAATACGAAAACCAGACGTTGGCCCTCGTCTTCGATCAGCTCGCTCAGCCGGGTCGAGGACATAATCCAGGTATCTTCGTCGGAATCTTTGCCCATGTCTACGAGCGTGATTTCGGTCTTTTTCTCCCAATCGTCGTCACAAATGAAAAACGAGGTCATTTGATCTTTGGTGAAGCCCACCGAGTCGAGTATGGCATCGTGCAAATCGAGAAAGGTGGCATCGGAGTCTATGCAGATTTCCCGTCTGAAATTGTCAACTTCGTCCGAAACAATTCTGAATTTATAGATCATGATGTTGTGTAATTAGGTTCTTTTTTTGGATATGTAAAAGTAGTAAAAAACTTTCGCTTACCAAATAATGCCTGTAAAAATATGGAGGCGACATCTATATTTCGGCAGCTGTCGGCCGTCGAGGGTAGGGCGATACCTATATTTAAAAGAGGCGAGGCATACCGTGTTGATATGCCTCGCTGTTGATATACAAGTCGATAAGCTCTTTCTGGTCGATTAGAAGCACCAGCCTACGCGCAGCGACGGGGTGGCGTGGAAGCCGAAAGAGCTAACCAAATCGGCGGTCGTACCTTTGTCTTCGTTGGTAGTCGAGCCGGTAACTGTGGTGGTAGAACCTCTCTTGGTGTTGAGCGAGTTATAGCCCAAACCGAGTTCGAAGCCCAGGTAGAGACCCTTGCACAGATACACGTCTACACCGGTGAATACATTTACTCCGAATCCCAACCCGGGACGTGAGGTCTCTGTGTAGTTATCGTTTTCGGTATTGTCGGTTTTACTTTTCGAAGCAGAAGCCAACAGCCCTATTTCACCACCTACATAAGGAGAGATTCTCTCGTATTTGGTAAAATGGTACTCAAAACCGGGCATAATCGAGAATGTGGTACGAGTCGTTCTGTCGTATGACTCTTGTTCTTTTTGATTGGCATCATCGTAGAATGTGGTCGTTTTATCGGTAGTCGTGTTCAGTCCCAAGCTCAGGCGGACGGCCATCTTCTCGTTCAAGTGCAGACGCACTTTGGCTCCATACTCGGGCAGAGTAAAGCCCCCATCGGTAGCACCGCCGGGCGAATAGTTCAATTCGGTCGAGACTGTCATGGCTTCGGGCTTGTACTTTTCCTGTGCATTCACACTTGTCAGTACCAGGGCTGCCAAAGCTGCCGCTAAGAAAATCTTTTTCATGGTTTCTTTTTTTCGTTTTTCCTACTCTTTCAATGGTTTTCGGATACCCCATCATATTATTCTACAATATGCAAATGTATTTAAAAGTTTCGAACTGTAAAATTATTTCATTAAAATATTATCGAATTTTAAAATTTTATTCGGAAGATATTGTCGATTTGCAGACGGGCGAAGTGATGTTTATGAGTAGCGGTACGGGAAAAACACTATCAATAAGCGGAATAGCTATGATTGCTGTTTGAGTCTGGTCGATCCTCAAACCGGTGATTTGGGAGTACGATTGACCTTTTAAGGTGAGATAAGAGCCGTTTGCCGATAGACGACAGGGCTGAAAAAACAGAGGCCGACCCCAACATTTTTATGAGGTCGGCCTCTGCCATTGCTTTATCGTGCAGGCTGTTAAAGATAGCCTTTGATGATACCCCGTTTGGAGTTGCGCACGAACATGACGATTTCGTCACGCTCTTTGGTGGCAGGCAGTTCGGCCTCGATGCGTTCGATAGCGTCGCTGTTGTTCATGTCCGACAGGTAGAGGTACCGGTAAATCTCCTGGATGTTGCAGATGGTCTCGTTGCTGAAGTTGCGACGGCGCAGACCGATGGAGTTGATGCCGGCGTAGGAGATGGGGTTGCGTCCTACCTTGATGTAGGGGGGGATGTCTTTGTTGACATGCGAGCCGCCCTGTATCATCACGTGTGCACCGATGTGGCTGAACTGGTGGATGAGGGTGCCCCCGCCGATGACGGCATAGTTGTCGATAACCACTTCGCCGGCTACCTGGGTAGCGTTCGAGATGATGACGTTGTCGCCTACGACGCAGTCGTGGGCGATGTGCGAATAGGCCATGATGAGGCAGTTGCTGCCGACTACGGTTTTGCCTTTGGCGGCGGTACCGCGGTTTACCGTCACACATTCACGCAGGGTAGTGTTGTCGCCAATCTCTACAATGGTATCTTCGCCGTTGAATTTCAGGTCTTGGGGAATGGCCGCAATGACTGCTCCCGGGAATATCTTGCAGTTCTTGCCGATACGTGCGCCTTCCAGAATGGTTACATTGGAGCCTATCTGAGTCCCTTCGCCGATGACTACGTTTTTATCGATCGTAACAAACGGCTCGATTACCACATTATTGGCAATCTTGGCATCGGGATGGACGTATGCTAACGGTTGTTTCATGTTTTTTCGTTTTAGTATTTATTTGTTCTTGATAATCTGTGCCATAAATTCGGCCTCGGTTACAATGCGTTCACCTACGAAGGCATAGCCTTTCATGTAGGCACATCCCCGGCGTATCTCCGACATGAGCGACAGGTGGAAGATGATGGTGTCGCCCGGAACTACTTTTTGACGGAATTTGACATTGTCGATTTTCATAAAGTAGGTCGAGTAGCGCTCGGGCTCTTCGACGGTACTCAATACCAGCAGACCACCGGTCTGAGCCATGGCCTCGACTTGCAGAACGCCCGGCATGATGGGCTCGGCGGGGAAGTGGCCCTGGAAGAAGGGTTCGTTGCCCGATACGTTTTTCACACCTACGATGTGGCGCGTTCCCATCTCGATAATCTTGTCGACGAGCAGGAAGGGGTAGCGGTGGGGGAGCAACTGGCGGATGCGGTTGATGTCCATGAGCGGAGCCTTGTTGGGGTTGTAGACCGGGCATTGGATGTCCTGGCGGCGAACCTCCTTGCGGATGAGGCGGGCAAACTGGTTGTTGATTTTATGCCCCGGACGGGTAGCGATGATGCGGCCCTTGATGGGTTTGCCCACCAGAGCGATGTCGCCCAGGATGTCGAGCAGTTTGTGGCGGGCCGGCTCGTTGTCAAACTCGAGCGGCTTGTTGTTGATGTAGCCGAGTTCGTCTACATGCTTGTGGGGCACGCCCAGCAGGTCGGCCAGACGGTCGAGCTCGGTCTGCGAGGTCTTTTGGTCGTAGATGACGATGGCGTTGTCGAGGTCTCCACCCTTGATGAGGTTGTGCTTTACGAGGGGCTCTACCTCTCTCACAAAGACAAAGGTGCGTGCACCGGCAATCTCTTTCTTGAAGTCGTGCAGGTCGTCGAGGCTGGCAAACTGGTTGCTCAGTATGGGCGAGTCGAACGAGATGAGGGTATTGATGCTGAACTCATCGTCGGGCAGAACGACAATCGACGAACCGCTCTCTTCGTCGTGCAACTCGATTTTCGATTTAATCAGGTAGTATTCCCGTTCGGCATTCTGCTCTACGAGGCCACAGCGTTCTATCTCTTCGGCATACACGGCGGCACTGCCGTCGAGAATAGGCAGCTCGGGGGCATTTACCTGAATGAGGCAGTTGTCAATTTCGGCGGCATACAGGGCAGCCATAGCGTGTTCGATAGTGCCTACACGGGCATCGCCTTCGGCAATCACCGTGCCCCGGCTGGTCTCTACTACGTTTTCGGCCAGCGCTTCGATAATGGGTTGCCCTTCGAGGTCGATACGCTGTATCTTATATCCATGATGTTCGGGGGCGGGGAGGAAGGTTGCGGTGATTTCCAAACCGGTGTGTAATCCTTTTCCGCTCACCGAGAAACTGTTTTTGAGGGTTTTTTGTTTCATCGATATTGAGTTTTATTTGTTTTTCAGTTGTTCTTTCAACGACTCTATCTCTTTGGAGAGCTCCTTGACCGTGCGAGTCAGTTCGGGCAGACGCTTGATGTAGACCACCTGCCGGGCAAACTCTTTGGAGGGGACGGCGGGGTAACCCATGATGACGGCATCGTCGTCGACGTGGTTGGGGATACCCGACTGAGCTCCCACCTGAATGCGGTCGCCCAGTCTGATGTGGCCGGCCACACCCACCTGGCCGCCTATCATGGCGTGGCTGCCCACCTTGGCCGACCCTGCGATACCGGCCTGGGCGGCAATAACGGTGTGTTCGCCCACCTCTACGTTGTGGGCAATCTGTATGAGGTTGTCGAGTTTCACCCCTTTGCGGATGATGGTCGAGCCCATGGTGGCGCGGTCGATGGTGGTGTTGGCACCTACCTCGACATTATCTTCGAGAGTCACGTTGCCTATCTGGGCAATCTTGGCATATTCGCCGTTGGCCTGCGGAGCGAACCCGAAACCGTCGGCTCCGATGACAACGCCTGCGTGCAGGGTGCAGTTGTTGCCGATTACGCAGCTGTGATAGATTTTCACACCCGGGTAGAGGGTGACGTTGTCGCCGATGGTGACGTCGTTGCCCACATATACCTGCGGGTATATCTTGACATTCTTTCCCAGTTTTACCCGCTCGCCAATGTAGGCAAAGGCTCCCAGATAAATGTCGTCGGGGAGTGTGACCGATGCGGCTACGTAGTTGGGTTGTTCGATACCTTGCTTGGCCGTGAGCGAAGCGTTCACCAGATTGAGCAGCATGGCCAGGCAGGCATAGGGGTCGTCGACCTTGATGAGCGTGGCCTCGATGGGATGCTCGGGCTCGAACTCGCGATGTACCAACACAATGCTGGCATGAGTCTGGTAGATATAATGCGTGTATTTGGGATTGGCCAGGAAGGTGAGTGTCCCCGGGGTGCCTTCTTCGATTTTGGAGAGGTTGCTCACCTCGACCGAGGCATCGCCCACCAGCTCACCATGCAGAAAATCTGCTATTTGTTGTGCTGAGAATTTCATATTTGTTCTCTGTCATAAGGGTTATACAATCGGCAAATTTCGCAATTTTTTTCAAATTCTGGGTAATAACCCGACGAATTTATTACAAAACAATTACAAGCAGGGGTTGCGGTTGGGTATATTCACCTGATATCCCTGATTCCATAATAGATGGAGCAGGAAGTTGTAACCGATTGTAATATATTGGATATTATCTTTTTACATAGGTTTTGCTCTGCGGGTTGCAGTTTGTCGGTTTATATCTTTTCCCAACCGTAAGGTTTGGGCAAAGACAAGGGGGGACGGTTTGTAGTTGGTCGTGACCCTAACCAGCGTTTGTACCAGGGGCGATTGTCTTCGAGAGAGGAGGCATATAGGCGATAAGCATGGAGCAGCAGTTGCGCCTGTTCCCGTTGTTTCTCGACCTCGGTGAGCTCTTTGAACAGCGTTTGAAACTCATCCATTTTGCCGTTCAACAAGAGGCATGTGCCTAAATTGAGGGTAGCCAGCAACCGGACATCCCGCTCGGTGGCCTGTTGGCGGATGTCGTTGAATATGAGCTCGGCCTTCTTTTTCAGGTTGGCTCTCAACAGGCAGAGGGCATAGACCATTTGCTCGTGGACAGACGGGTTTTGTATCTCGTCATAGCGGGCAATCGCTTCGGCATAGTCGCCTTTTTCGTAGGCCGAGGAGAAGAGTGATTGCAAGGGTGTTGCCTTTTTTTTCTGCAACATGGAGAGCATTCGTTCGATTCTTGTAACGATTGTTTGTCCCAATGGAATGTCGGCAGATACCTCCGGGCTTTGATAGGTATAATAGGAGTTGATCAACAGCTCGAGTACCTCTTTCTGGTCAAAGCCGTATTTGACGGCAATCTCCAACCGGTAGTACAGGCAGAAGAGGCCGAGCACGATGAAGCGGGGTATCTGGGTTTGGATAAAAGATTTTTCGAGAAGGGCCCAACCGTCCAGCAGGGCGGTGAACATATCCTGCGGGGTATACAGTTGCTCTTCGGGCGATTGTTTTTCCCAGATCTGGTATAAGAAGAAATAGGCCTGGCCTACGTGTTGCAGTTCATAGGGCTCCCATATCGTAGAGTCGGTGGTGATACCTAATTGTACGAGGGTGTTGTTCAGCTCTTCCCACTTTTCGTTGGACTCGTCCGATACCTCTTTATGTATATCCCACAAGTGGCAGGCGGCAATCAACAAGAAGTGCCGGCATTCCATGTTTTGAGGGTCTGCAATCAGAACTTTCTGGAACAGGTCGAATTGTTTTTGGTAGCAGGTCAAGGCCCGATTGTTTTCGTTGCGGTCTTCGTAGTAGGTGCCCAATGTTTCATAGGCAATGCCCAATTCGATGGTGTAGTGGTCGTTTTGCAAGTTCTGTTCGTGCAGGGCGGTACGCATCTCGATGGCTTGGGTAAGGAATGGCAAAGCTTTTTTGCTGTCGTCCATATCGACGTAGGCTTGTCCGGCCAGGTGACAGAAAGCGGCTATGGTGTCAAGGAACTCGGTGCGGGCCGAAATCTGAGGTATATAGGTTTGAGCCTCTTCAATCAGTCTCCGTTGCTTGTCCCGGTTGGACGTGCGGCGATACAGGTCGAGCAAGTGCAGGCAACTGGAGAATATATTGTATGCGAGTTGAATGTCGTGGGGTGAGGCTTGGTAATTCTGCTTGTCTTTCGAGTAGGAACGTGTAAACAGTTTTTCGGCGAGTGCGTAGTCTTTTTCGTTCAGGGCCGCCCGGCCTTTCATTTGGTCGCCTATACTGTCCAGTATCTCTTTTTTATCAGCCTCCAGCGAATCGATAAGCTGGGCGTACTTTTTGGTCGTTTGGAAATCTCCCATGGCTTCGGCCGAATCGAGTATCTTGTAATAAAGCTCTTTGAGCAGTTTCCAGGCATCGCTGTTTTCGGGGTGGCGGTCTGCATACGCTTTGACGCTGCTCTCGATGCCTTGGGCAAACTGCAAGGCAATCTCCTTTCTCCACCAGTTCAGTTGCGGATACAGGTACTCTATGGCTATCTGGTATAATCGGGTGTAACCGTACGATTCCATCATTTCCCAAAAATCATTGTTGTTAACCCGTTCTCGATTGTATTGATGGGCTTGATCCCGTGATAGGCAGAACATGTTGATAACCCAGGGCAGCATTGTTTGGTCATCTGATTTGATGTTTTCGGTTATTTCGGTAACCGTCGTTTCCAGATTTTCGTTACTCAGGTCGGGGTCGATGCAAGTGTATGCGGCGGTTAAGGGCAGATCGGCCATCAGACAGTAATAGACCTCTTTTTGAGATGCGTGGGGGCGGTTCTTGCCCGGGCCGAGGTAGTATAGGGACAGATTGAAAAACAGGGCTTGCTTGGTCCTTTGAGAGGGCAGTTTGCTGAGCATTTGTGATATGTGCTGGTAGGTGAAATACCAGGTTCCCGACTCGTAGTCTTGGACAAGTATGTCTTTGAGATAGTGGTGTATGTTGGAGAATGCGAGCGGGTTCCACGATGGCCCCAGCAGCACTTTGAGGTCGGTTTCGCTCAGGCCCCGGTAGGAGAATGCGAGCAGAAACAGGATGTTCCATAAGAAATTTTTGTCCACGTCGTGCAGCAGGCGGGGAATGATGGATTGGACGACGAGGTGGGAGGGGAAGACCGGGGCTTCCTGCACACACTGGAGCAGATAGTTCTCCAGCCTTTTTTCGTTGTCGGTCTCGCTGCCGGAGTATCGGGCCTTGGCATAGTCGGCCTCGTCGAGCGAAACCAGATACCAGACCAGGAGCTTTATCCACAGGGGATTGTAATAGGCGTAATATTCGTCGGGACTCCATTCGAGAGGTTTGTCTCCGGTGTATTTTTTGGATAGAATCAGGTCGATTAAGGAGTCGGGTATGCTCTTGTGATACAACCGGCATTGTTCCTGAAGAAGCAATAGCGCCTCTTGCCGGGTTAAAAAGGGAAGAGAAAGCACTTGAGCCTCTGGTTTATAGATTGTAATCTCCTTTTCGTATCCCTCTTCGGCTGTTTTTTTGCAAGTGAGTATGCAGCAGGCTTCGTCGGGGAGCCAACTGTAATTGGATGCGTCGTCCGATGGGCGGAATGCGTCGGTCGAATCGATGAGAAGTATAACCTTACGCTTGTTTACCGTAGCCTGATGTACCAAATCCAGAAAATATAAACGGGCTTTGTTCCCGACTTTGTCGGGTTCGGCATACGGGATGTTCAGTTCGGTACATAGCCGTGATGCGAATCGGCAAAACATACGGTAGGTATAGTCGGCATAGAGCGAAACCTTGGTGCAGTGCAGCAGCACGATGAACTCCGGTCGTTTCACCAGCCGGGTGTACAGTTGACACAGCAGGGCGCTTTTCCCCATCAGGGGGTAGCTTGGGATGACTATGACCCCTTGTCGGGTGAGGGCAAAATGTTCCAACGTGTCGAGCTCTTTCTGCCGCCCGACAAACAGGCGAGTCTGTGTATGCCGGAAAATCTCTTGTTGGAGCTCTTCTGCCTCAATCCAGGTTTGGGGTGCGGTGTTGGCCGTGTCGGCCAGTTCGGTCTCTATCTCGTGGCGTAACTGCCGTTTCAGCTGTTCGCCCCATTCTTCCAGTCGGGTGAAGCGGTCGTCTTTCCATTCCAAACGATAGGTGTGTACGTTGTCTAACCGCTCGGCTTCGCAGCGTGAACGGATATGCTGTTTGAGGTGTTCCAGTTTGTCGGAATTTACCGGGTCGATGTACTGCGGTAGTTTTTCGGCAGGCATATTGTCGTAAGACTCTTTGTCGCGGAAGTAGAACAGACTGTGGGGCAGAAGGTCCTTGCGTCCCAGAGCCCCGAACAGAATTTCCATGGCCGTAACGCTGTACCCTTCGGCTCCTTGCAGCAGAGAACGGTCTTCGTCGTCCATCTGGTTGAGAATCCGTTGGAAGCACTCTTGAGAGGGTACCCATCCATAGCGATGGCCGAGCAGGGCCACAAAGAAGGGGCGGCTTCTCTTTATCTCTTCCATACATACATTGAGAACCGAGAGTTCTCGCTCGTCTTGTCGTTTCTCCTTATCGGTGTGCACCCCCCAGCGCAGGTCGACAAAGGTCAGCGACACACGCCGTTTCTCAAATTCGCGTTCTAAATCACGGGCGATGATGTTGTTCAGGTAGTCCCGCTCGGCGTCCATGTCGGTAAATGTGCTGCTTATGAAGATGGTAAACAATTGCCAGGGCCTTGAATTTGTGGTCATGTTTCGGGTCTTTTGGTTGGATAACTGTCGTTTTTTGTGAGTAATCGAGACGTGTAACTCTACATCCTTTATGAAAGAATGAGAAAAATAACAAAAAGCATATTTACAAATATAATGATTTGTTCGATAACAGGGGAGTATGAAATACGAATTTAGAGATAAAGCGGAGTTTTTTTTAGTAAAAATGGTTTTTATTCGGATATTTGTGTTACCTTTGCACCCTGTATTTTCAAAGGCACTTTACGAAACGTCGTGGTTGTGCAAATAGTTTATAACAAAATAGATACAGCAATAAACTATGAAATTGATGCAAGAGAAACTGTCGAAGTATGATGCTCCGCAGAAAGCCAAGGCACTGGGTGTTTATCCTTATTTCCGCAAGATAGAAAGCGATCAGGACACCGAGGTCTTAATCAATGGTAAAAAAGTTTTGATGTTCGGTTCGAACAGCTATTTAGGCCTTACCAATCACCCCAAAATCAAGGAAGCCGCTATCGCTGCCATCCGTAAATATGGTACGGGTTGTGCCGGTTCGCGATTCCTGAACGGTACACTCGATATTCACGAAGAGTTGGAACATCGGTTGGCCAAGTTTGTGGGTAAGGAAGAGGCTATCATTTACTCAACTGGATTTCAGGTCAATCTGGGTGTCGTATCCTGTGTGACCGGCCGTGGCGATTATATTTTGTGGGACGAGCTCGACCATGCTTCGATTATCGAAGGCCGCCGTTTGTCTTTCTCGACTCCGGTAAAATATCGTCACAACGATATGGAATCGCTCGAAGAGCAACTGCGTAACTGCGACCCCGACAAGGTGAAGCTGATTGTGACCGACGGTGTTTTCTCGATGGAGGGCGACGTAGCCAACCTGCCCGAGATTGTGCGTCTGGCCAAGAAATACAATGCCGCCGTGATGGTCGACGAGGCTCACGGTATCGGTGTCTTCGGCCGCAACGGTCGTGGTACCTGCGACCACTTCGGGGTAGCCGACGATGTAGACCTGATTATGGGTACCTTCAGCAAGTCGCTGGCTTCGCTGGGCGGATTCATCGCTACCGACAAGGTGACGGCCAACTACCTGCGTCACAACTCTCGCTCCTATATCTTCAGCGCCAGCATCACGCCGGCTTCGACGGCTGCCGTAGGTGCCGCCCTCGACATTATGGAGAGTGAGCCCGAGCGTATCGCCAACCTGTGGGATGTGACCAACTACGCTCTCGAAGGTTTCCGTCGCATCGGTTGCGAGATAGGCAACACCTGCACGCCTATTATCCCGCTCTTTATCCGCGACAACGAGAAGACCTTCCGGGTAACCCGCGACCTCTTCGACGAGGGTATCTTCGTCAACCCGGTTGTGGCTCCGGCCGTAGCTCCCAAAGATACGCTGATTCGCTTCTCGCTGATGGCTACGCACACACGTGCTCAAGTAGACATTGCTCTCGATAAGATCGAGAAGTGTTTCAAACGCCTCGAAATTATCAAGTAAGATATAAGTATAGGTTGAAAAAATACCGCCGGAGACTCTTCTCTTCGGCGGTATTTTTTTTGCCGGTACGCGGGGATTGTTGCGGTGCCGTGTGGATGCAGACCGGGTAAAAGGAAAAACCCGTTCTCGCAATCTCTGCGAGAACGGGCCCCATAAACCAACGATGTGGTGCGGTTAATCGTCTATGTCTATCAGATTAAATTGTTTGTCGAATGTCAGTTCCAGACCGTTGGTGATCTTTACCTCGTAGTCCCGTTTGTCCCGGTCGATTTTTACGATTTGGGTGTCGGGATAGTTCTGCGATACATATTGAGCGATTTGGGTGGGGATGAGTTTCGTGGGAACGACCGAGTATTTGCAGTCGATCTCTTTCCACTCGCCATCTTTCCAGAACTCTACCTTCGAGCTGTTGGTGAATACCACTTCGTAGCGGGTCTCCAGGAATTCCCGCTCGACTTTGGCCAGAGCCACTTTTTCGTTGGGGAAATAGCTCTTGATGAATTGTTGGGCCTTGGCGGGCAACTGGGTTACGGCAATGGGTTTGTCGTTGTCGGCGCAAGCGGTGGTAATGCCGAAGATCATCAGAATGGTCGAGAGAATCAATAACTTTTTCATAATGTTCAAAATTTTATGGGTTATACATTTGTTTTCTTTTGATGGTACAAAGATTGAGTACAATTTTGAAGTGAATTTGAAATTTTGGGAAATTTCTCGAAAAAAATCACTTTTTTCTCACTTTTGGGGCCAGGTGACGGCAAAACAGTGTCGCCCGTCGGTGTATCGGTACTCGATGTCGAGGTTGTAGTAGCGGCATACGGCCTTGACCAGCGCCAGCCCCAGACCGGTAGAGCCCTCTTTTTTGTTCCCCTGATAGAAGCGGTCGAATATGTGGTCGGCATCGAGCGGAGTGTCGCCGTCGTTGGTTACGGTGAGCGTGCGGTTATGCAGCGCGATGTCGATGCCGTGGCCGGGCTCGGTGTGCACATAGGCATTCTTGAGCAGGTTGGTGATGAGGGTCGAGGCCAGCGAGTCGTTCATCGAGACGACGAAGCGGTCGGGGAGGTCGATGCGGCAATCGATGTGCCGTGACTCGTAAATCTCGTTGTAGAGCGGGGCCTGCTCCCGGATGAGGGCGGCCACATCTACCTCGGTGCTCTCGGGGAATTGCCCGTTCTCTATCTTGGTGAGCAACAGCAATGTCTTGTTAAGGCGGACGATGTGACCGAGCGAGCGTTGCATCTTGAAGAGCTCTTCGACCTGTTTCTCGTTCAACTCGGTGTTGTCGAGCAGCCACTCGATGCGGTTGCCCAGGATGGCCAGTGGGGTTTGCAGTTCGTGCGAGGCGTTGCCGATGAACTGTTTCTGCCGTTCGAAAAGCATTGCCGAGCGGTTGGCTGCCTCTTGGGCTGCTACGTTGAGCTTGTGAAATTCGGTGATGTGTGTGTCGTCGGGGACCGGTGTATTGGTTTTTCCCAGCGTAAAGTTGTCGAGCCAGTGCAGCAAGGCGTATAGCGGGCGCATGCTGCGGTGGAATATCCAGGTGGTTACCCCGATGAGGGTAAGGAGTAGAACCAGGTAGAGCAGGACAATCCAGAAGAGGATGGTGCGCACGAGGTCCTCCTTTTCGAAGGTAGGCATGGACACCTTCAGTTCGTAGTAGTTGTCGTCGTTGTCGCAAAAGATGGTCGAGAGGATACGGGCCGGCTCGGTCTCCTCCTTTTCGGGGATGTAGACCTCGGCGTCGTAGTATTCGATATGCGATTTCGAGTCGGCATATTCGCGCGTGACCGGGGTAATCGAGTAGCTGTTGTTCGAGCCGCTGTTCAGCGGGGGAAGCTCCCGACCGGCCAGCATGCGCACGATAATCAGTTCGGAGTAGTCGGCGAGGGCGTCGTCGGCCTCGTCGTTGATTTCGTCGACCGTCATGAAATAGAACAGCGTGGCCCACAAAGCCATGAGCGGGATGAGTACGGCCGAGAGGCGCAACGCTATGCGATAGATCAGTTTCATGCGGCGATAGAGGTTTTATTCGGTCGGGGGGATAAGTTTGTAGCCGAACCCGTAGACCGATTTTATCTCGATGTCGGCACCGGCATCGGCCAGCTTGCGGCGTAGGTTCTTCATCTGGGCATAAACGAAGTGGAAGTTATCGGCCTGGTCGGCGTGGTCGCCCCACACGGCTTCGGCCAGGACCGACTTGTCGACCAGGTGGTTGGGGCGTTGCATGAAGTAGAATAGGATGTCAAACTCTTTCTTCAACAGCGGCAGTTCGTGGCCGGCCACCAGCACCCGCGAACTCTCA
The DNA here is from genome assembly GCF_963931395.1 of Barnesiella sp. An22. NCBI lineage: Bacteria > Pseudomonadati > Bacteroidota > Bacteroidia > Bacteroidales > Barnesiellaceae > Barnesiella > Barnesiella sp. An22. The sequence goes on along the minus strand of NZ_OZ007014.1, from coordinate 2,430,813 downwards.
GGCTCGAGCGATACGTTGCCCAGGCACAGCGCCATTTCGCCGCCACTCTTGCCCCGCCGCAGCACGCTCTTGATGCGGGCCAGCAGTTCGGCCGTGTGGAAGGGTTTGGGCAGGTAGTCGTCGGCCCCCATGTCGAGCCCCAGAATCTTGTCGTCGAGCGAGTCGCGGGCCGAGATGATAATCACGTTTTCGCGCTTGCGCTGCTGCTTCAGATGCTCGAGCAGTTGCAGCCCGTTGCCGTCGGGCAGCATGATGTCGAGCAGAATGCAGTCGTAGGTATAGGCCGCCAGTTTGGCATCGGCCTCGGCATAGTTCGTAGCCGTCTCGACCACATAGCGCTCCTGTGCCAATGCCCGTTGCATAATCTCCCGCAGGGAGGGTTCGTCTTCTATAATCAGTATTTTCATGTTTCAAATTTATACATTTGATTTTGTAGAGAATCTGAAATGGACGAAAATTTTTTGTGGATCTTGTCATTCCGTGCTGTTTCTGTCATTCTGCACCCCGATGCGGAATCCAGGAATACCAGGGGCAGGTTGCGCCGAAATAAAAAAAGTCTGCACCGCCGGGTGGGCGATACAGACTCTCTATGGTGTGAGGTGTGTTGCGAATTATTCGCTTACCTCTTCGAATGCGTCTTTACCAAGGCCGCAAACCGGGCAAACCCAATCTTCCGGAATATCTTCAAACGGAGTGCCGGGAGCGATGCCACCATCGGGATCACCTACTGCGGGGTCGTAAACCCATTCACATGCTGTGCAAATGTACTTTTTCATATCAGTCTTTTTTTATAAAAATAGGTTTTTATTAGGTTTTGTCCTGAATAAGGACTTATCTCGGGGATAAAAATACAATCTTTGGGTATACAAACCAAATTACCTCCCTCTTTTTGGGTATTGTTTGGATATTCTAACATTTGGGTGGGAGGTGTGCAAGTTGACTTTATCTATTGGGAGCGTACGGTTGCCCCCTTCGAGTAGGCACAAAAAAAAATTGATTGTCTCACGACAACCAATCTTTGTTAACCTTAAATCTAATACCATGAAAAACACAGTGCAAATATAGGGGTAAATATGTTTTCAAACATAATATTTGAGCAGAAATTTTCTTGCGTTTAATCTATTTTAATCAATGTGAATCGAAAATGGCTGTTTTATATATAGTCTTTAACAGTTGAAGCAGAAAGGAGTAGGCGGTTTTCTCTTTTTCGGGATTTTATTGTACATTTGTCTTTCGTAAAAAAGATGTGTCAACAGGAGGTGACCTGTCGGGGTGAGACAATTCCCGGCGAGGACCTCGCAGAAAAAAGAGTTATGAAGGTTGCCGATTTACTGAAGAATAACGGGAGTACCGGTTTTTCGTTTGAAATATTACCCCCGCTGAAGGGGAGCAGTATCGAGAAGTCGTTCAAGACTATCGACACGCTGCGTGAATTTGATCCTCTCTATATCAATATTACGACACATCGCAGCGAGTTGGTCTACAAGGATACGCCCGACGGATTGTTCCGCCGGGTATCGGAGCGCAGCCGTCCCGGTACGGTAGCGGTGGCCGCCGCCATCAAGAACAAATACCAGATACCTACGGTGCCTCACATGATATGCAGCGGCTTCTCGGCCCACGAGACCGAGTATGCTTTGATCGACCTCAACTTTCTGGGGATATGTGACCTGCTTATCCTGCGGGGCGACAAGGCCAAACACGAGAGCCGCTACACGGCGGTGCCGGGCGGGTATGAGCATGCCATCGAGCTGGAGCAGCAGGTGAACCGTTTCAACGAGGGTTTCTTCATCGACGGCACCCCCATGGATGTAGTCAGCTCGCGCCCCTTCTCCTATGGGGTGGCCGGCTATCCTGAGAAGCACGACGAGTCGCCCAACCCCGACGAGGACATGAAGTGGTTGAAGGCGAAGGTCGACATGGGGGCCGACTACATCGTGACGCAGATGTTTTTCGACAACAGCAAGTTCTTCAACTTCGTGGACCGCTGCCGGGCTGCCGGTATCACCGTGCCTATCGTGCCGGGGCTGAAACCCATCTCGAAGGCTTCGCAGCTCACCCTGTTGCCGCGGGTATTCCATGTAGACATACCCGATGCGCTGGTGCGCGAGGTGGTCAAGTGCAAGGACGACTCGCAGGTGAAGCAGGTGGGCATCGAGTGGTGCACGGCCCAGTCGCGCGAGTTGAAGGCGAGGGGAGTGCCCAGCATACACTTCTATTCGCTCATGGCTGTCGACAGTGTCTACCAGATAGCCAAGCAGGTTTATTAAAAGAGAAGAGGGGAGAGAACGCGATATGTTTTTCAAAGATGTAATCGGGCAAGACGAGGTGAAACAGCGGTTGCTGCGTTCGGTCGACAGCGGCCACATAGCCCATGCCCAACTGTTGTGCGGTCCCGAGGGGATAGGCAAGTTTGCCATGGCCATGGCCTATGCCCGCTATATACACTGTACCAACCGTCAGCAGGGCGATGCCTGCGGGGTGTGCCCGTCGTGCAAGCAGTATGCGGCCTTCACGCATCCCGACTTGCATTTTGTCTTTCCCATTGTCAAGGTCGAGAAGAAGAAACGCATCTGCGACGACTATCTGCCCGAGTGGTGCGAGTTCTTGAAAGAACATACCTATTTCGGCATCGACTCGTGGCTGAGCTACATCAATGCCGAGAACAAGCAGGCCATGATTTATGGTGAGGAGAGCGAGAGCATCTTGCGCAAGATGTCGCTGAAGAGCTACGAGTCGCCCTATAAAATCATGATTATCTGGTTGCCCGAGCGCATGAACGATACCTGTGCCAACAAGCTGCTCAAGCTGCTCGAGGAGCCCTATCCCGGCAGTGTCTTCCTGCTGGTGAGCAACAACCCCGAGCGGGTGCTGGGTACCATACGGTCGCGGTCGCAACTCATCGAGATGCGTTCGCTCCCCACGCCGGTCATTGCCGAGGCGTTGCAGAGCCGTTACGGCATTGCCGCGCAGGATGCCCTGGCTGTAGCCCATGTGGCCGAGGGCAGCTATCTGCGGGCGTGCGAGTCGCTCCAGTTGAACGAGGAGAGTCGCCTGTTCTTCAACTACTTTGTGCAGGTGATGCGCCTGGCCTACGGGCGCAAGATAAAAGACCTGAAGGCGTGGAGCGAAGAGGTGGCCGACCTGGGTCGCGAGCGCCTGCGCCGTTTCCTGGCCTATGCCCAGCGCATGGTGCGCGAGAACTATATCTACAACCTGCACATGCCCGAACTGTCGTATATGAATCGCGAGGAGGAGCAGTTCTCGACCCGCTTTGCCCCCTTCATTCACGAGCGCAACGTACAGGCCATAATGAAGCACCTGAGCGATGCCCAGAACGACATCGGGCAGAACGCCAATGCCAAAATCGTGCTCTTCGACCTGGCCATCAAACTCATTCTGCTGTTGAAGAGTTGAGACCTGTAATTCATTTTTTTTTCGGGGAAGCCGGTAGAATCTGCCGGAAAAGCATTATCTTTGTTGTCCCTCATCGAAAGCGTTCGAGGGGGAGAACGAAGTTTACCACTGGGGCTGACCGGTTTTGACAGCGGGTAGAAGTGGTGGGTAAGCATGCAGAGCGTTTGTTGCCCCGCTCTATAATCTCAGACAGCAAAAATTTAACTGGCGAAAATAACTACGCTCTTGCTGCTTAATCGAAGTACAGTAGATTAGCTTAATCTCTGCAACAGTTGCGGAGACAAGACATCACCCGGTTGCTGTGGTTCCGAAGCGTACCGAATCGGTGGTGCAATAATATCGGAAATAGTCGGAGGCAGGTTTCGGGCCGACGATGAAATTTTAGAAACTAAGGTACAGATTGGTGGCTTCGGTCTTGTCTGTACCCGACAATCAAAGCGAAGATAAGCATGTAGAAAGCTCATTAGTTCCTCGTTTGGACGAGGGTTCGAATCCCTCCAGCTCCACAAGAATTTAATTATCCGGGATTGCGTCTGAAAACAAGATGTGACCCCGTTTCCGTAATTGTGCCATACCCTCTTTCCGTCACGTGGTTGGCTGTGGCCTAAAAGTTAGGACAGATATGAAAAACAGGATTGTTTCCCTATGTGCCGTTTTGCTGTTGAGCATTCCTTCGGTCGGGGCGCAGAAGTATTACGATGCCGTTGTCGAGGATGCCTATGGCCATGTGAAAATGATAAAAAGTGGAGACGAGGTATATACTTATGATTTCGACGGCCGCTTGATCTCGGTCAACAATCAAGCCGTACAGGATACAGGCAAATACAGTCCCGACGGCTATCTTCTGGAGCGTTGTAATCAGTTTTGTACAGAGTATCAATATGATGAGTTAAACGGGCTGCTCGTTTTTGAAAACGATGTGGCTTTGCTGGGCGAAATGACCACCATGTATGAATACAACTCGGCCGCTGAGCGTATCGAGAAGTCGGTGTTCTATAATAATTCCACCCTGCTGAGCGTGGATAACTACCGGATACTCCGCTATGACGATAAGGGCAACTGGGTTGAGCGGGAGGTGCGGCATCGCAGCGTGAACAGTAAAACCGGCCTGCTGGAAGAGGACGGTGTGGAGAAGGAGACCCGGGTGATTCTGTATTATGGCGAGTCGGATGACCGTGAGGCTTTGGTTGTGGACTATACGAAATACATCGATAAGTCTTTCCCGCTCACCGTGGCGATGATGCTGGAGCGTCCTTTGGGGGTGGTGAATACTCGCCAGATTTCCTTCTCTGTATTGCAAGGCGTGGCTCTGACGACCCCGTCTTTATTTACCAACGTCCGTACCGATAAGGACTTTTCTGGCCAGCCGACCCTGTTTGCCAACGTGCAGTTCCCTTACGCGGATTATGTGGTAGACTATGTATCGGTTAGCTGCGTAGATGAGAAGAGCGACTCTGTCAAGTCGGTTCAGTTTCATGTGAAGACCGAGGCGAAAAACGTGAAAAACGTAGCCGAACAGATGTGCCGCGAATTGAATATGTTGGGTATAGAAATGAAGAAGCACAAATGGGGTATGTCTGCCGGATACCAGGGCTACTGGGAAGGCCATACAATCGGCATCATGTACTCCAAAAAAGAGGCCAGTGGCGTGATGCTGCTTGTTACGTTCGATGCACATTTGAAATAGCTTTGCCTTTGTATGAGGTGGAGTCGGGCGTTTTGTCGAGACCGCTGGCAGGTATGAGCAGAAAAGCGGTTGTGGCAGTGTTGTCAAGGGGATAAGACTTTCTCCAAAGGGTGCTGCGAGAAATGATTTGATAGAATTTCGATTTCCGATTTTATGATATACAACAGGGACTATATCGCGACGAAGATATGGCCCTTGTTTTTTCTTCCCCCCGTTGTATCGTTTTCGGGGACTATCGATGCCGGCAGGAAGGGGTGTAAAGAATCGGGGCCGCTTCGCGATGCGAGGCGGCCCCGATTGGTTGGCTATTGACCGCAACGGATTACTGTCGGTCGGTCGAAATGCAAAGGCTTATCGTTTGATAAATTTTACCACCTTCTCGGCGTTGTTCATCGCTACCTTCACGATGTAGCAGCCGTTGTACAGGTCGCTTACATTGACGGGAGCTTCGTGAGCTACTTTCACCAGTTTGCCGGTGATGTCGTAGATTTCAATCGTAGCGTTCTCGCCCAGGCCGTTTACATAGAGCATGCCGGCGTTGCAGTAGATCGAGAGGGCGTCGATGGTTTCTTCGATGCCGCTGATGGCACTGAACTTCACGTTGTAGATGTGGTTGCCGGTGAGGCGGCCGATATTGTATACATTCGATTGAATCTGAGTCAGCAACGAAGTGGTTTCGCCTTCGGCATCGGTTTCGTAGAAGTCAACGATTTCGTATCCTTCGGCCGGCTCGAATTCCAGTCTCATGTCTACATTCGACGGAATCTGGCTGTAACCGCTGGGGTATTGCGTGCCCTCTTCGTCGTAGATGGTAACCGTACCGTTACCTTCAACCATGCAGGTGATTTGCCAGTAGAGAACCTTTTCGCTGAAGGCAGCTTCGACGGTCACATCGTCGTCGAGCGAAGCGATGGTGTAGGTGTTGTCGGATACTTCGTCAATCTTCTCTTCGCCGTTGATCAGGAGCGAGGTCAGTTCATAGCCTTCGTCGGGGGTAGCTTTCAAGGTTACTTTCGAACCCAGGGTAACTTCGCCGAATGCGGTGGCCTCGGTAGCATCGTCGATAAACATCTCTACCTGACCATGAGCAGCGGTCGTGTAGCTTACGGTAGCTTGGTTGGTGAAGACTACGGTTACTTCGGTATCGTCTTCGATTACGAAGGTCGTGCCGCTGTTCTCTTCGCCGTTAACCAATACTTTGTCCAGACGGTATCCTTCGGCCGGTTCGGCAACAACGGTCAGAGCCGTGAATTGGTCGATGGGGCCGTCGGTTACCTCTTCATTTTGGGCGTTTACTACTTTGAACGTACCGCCTTCGGTCGGTTGGGTAATGGTGAGGTTGTTGGTCGGGAAGGTGTGACCTTCTACAATTTGTACCGAGATAAAGTCGCAGGTATATACATCGGTCCAATAGGTCGAACTGTATTGAGTTGTCCCTTCAACCACGCCGGCCGGGCAAGCACCATAGGTACCCTTGTTCTCCAACTCGGCTTCCGAGTCATTCTCTATCTTGTAGTAGGCTACCAGTTCCTGAGGCATGTTCTCTTGCGTGTAGCCACCACGAATCGACTCTTTCAACTCTTTTTCGTCCAGAGCCTTCGTCCATACCTGTACTTCGTCAACATAGCAGGAGAAACCGCCGTTACCTACGAAGAATACGCACTCGTCTTGAAGCAGACCGATACCGTGGCCTTCGCGTACGCCGTTTTCAACGATGGTTGCCAAGTCGCCCGTACCGGCCAGTTTGCCGTTCTTGTAGAGTTTGATGGTCTTGTTTACATCATCTACTACTACCGAGATGAAGGCCCATTCGTCGGTGGTGAGGGTAGCATTGGTAGCTACTTCGGCAATACCGGGGCAGCTGCCGCCATCTTCCCAGGAACGAGCTTTCAAGGTGAGACGACCGTTGTTGAGGAATACACCGAATGTGCCCGTGGCGTTGTAGAAGAGCGATTGTCCGTGACCGAGAATCTGACCGTCGCCACCGGTGCTGACAGCCTTAATCCAGGCCGACATGGTGAAGTTGCGGGCGCGGTGGTCGGTACCGGTTACATTGCCGTTGTTCCACGAGTTGTTCACGCCATTTTCGTGTTCGCCCAATACTTTGTCGTCGAAGCGGAACTGATATTTGTATTGACCGCTGATTTCAGGAACCAGTACGGCTTTGGGGCCTTCGAACTGGAAGGAGGCCGTAATCGTTACGTTCTGGTTCACTACGTAGGTGTTGCCGCTGGTGAAATCTTCGCCGTTGACTTGCAGCGAGAGTATTTCATAACCCGAGTTGGGGGTAGCGGTGATGGTCAGGGTAGTACCCTCTTCGATTTGGGTATTCTCGCCGGGGTTGAGGGCTACGTCGCCCTTCATAACGGTAAGTGTACCGTTCTCTACGGTTTCGGGCAAGGTTACGGTATAGTAGGCAATGTCGGCCAGTGTAACGGTGAGGGTAGCGTCGTCAGTTACCGTGAAGGTGTAGGTGCCGTCTTCGTTAGCCTCGAGGGGCTCGTCGCCGAGGGTTACCGATGCGAGTTTCTTGCCTTGGGGCAGAGCGTTGATGGTCAGCGTCAGTTTGCTGCCGGCAACTATCGAAGTGAGGTCTTCGACCGGTTCGCCGTCCATGGTGATTTGATAGTCTACGCTCTCGTCGATGGCAACCGATACGCTGTGCATTTCGATTTCGGCAAACGAAACGGCGATGGTGGCATTTTCGTTCACTACATAAGTGCCGCCGTTTTCAACGGGAGTACCGTTTACGGTAAGCGACTCTACGAAATAGTTTTCGCTCGGCGTAGCCGTGATGGTCAATTCGGTGCCGGCCTCTACCTGGTTTTCACCGGCGTTGAGGGCCGTTTTGCCGCTCATGACCGAGAGGGTTCCGTTCTCTACGGTCTCGGGTACGGTTACGGTGTACATCGTGGTGGTCTCAATCGTGCGGCCTTCGGCCAAGGTAGGAGCAGTTTCGGTAAAGGCCTTAATAGAGGTATAGCCACCGTCGCTGCTCAGCGTGGCGTTGGTGAGGTTATAGAATACAGCCTTGGTGTCGGCATGAGCCGAGCCGGTAGCCTTGTTGGCAAACGTACCGGTTGTTCCGCTCTCGATTTCGTTGAAGTCGTACCAGGCAGTCAGACCCGAGACGCCCTGAGGATTGTTGTTGTAGGCTTGGGCTACTTCGTCGGCCGTAAGAGCTTTGTTATAGAACTGCATTTCGTCGCAGAGGCCCGAGAAACCGGCACCACCCACGAAGAAGATACAGGGGTCGTCGTCAAAGAGAGTCAATTGCGAGCCGTTGTTGCGAGAGTCGACCAGTGTACCGTCTTTGTAGACCTTTACCGAAAAGTCGCTGTTGTCGTAGACCAGCGTCAGGTAGGTCCAGGTATTCAAGTCGATGGTTGCATTGATATTGCCCGACACGGTGTTGCCACCTCCCGAAATGATTTTGAGGGTACCGTTGGTTGTCGTAGCCAATACCAGACTACCGTTGTAGTTGATGTGAGCACGGGCGCCGTGACCCATAATCACGTTGCCTTGATTTTTATAGCCTCCGTTGGTAAATTGATTCATGTTTATCCAAGCGGCCACGGTGAACGATTTTCCCGTACGGTCGGTAGCTCCGCCGCTGCGGTCGCCCAGAATGGTTTCGGGTACTTCCAGTCGGTAGGCCGAGGTGCTCCAGTTGATGTTGAGTTGTGGAATGTTGATTGCTTTATTCTCCTGTGCCTGTGTCGTGAAGAATGGCAAGAGAACAAACAATAGAGAGAATAGTAAAAAATGTTTTCTCATGATATAAAAGTTTAGTGAAAAAAATGTGTTCTTATTGGATGTTTCTCGATTATCTGTTTTTTTTCGATCATCTGTTTTTCATGGTTACCCCCCCGTAAAATAGGCTTGCAAATCTGTTTTTTGCAAAAAAAATTTTTATCATATATAATAATAACTCTATATCGAGTAGGGTCCCTAGTAGGGAAAGGAATTTATTTTATCCTTTTTTATAAAAAAAGTCGTGAATGGGCTTTAATGGAATCAATCGATGTGTTAAATTCTCCTTGGCGGCAGGGGTGCGAGAGGGTAGGGTGCGGAGTAGAAAGGTGTTTATAAAAAGAGAACGGAGTATCCTGGTGTGGATACTCCGTCTCGATATGCTGTCTAAGTTTTGGATTATTCAGCATTTTCGGCAGCGGGAGCTGCTTCTTCGGCGGGAGCTTCTGCAGCAGCGGCAGCTTCGGCTTCTGCTTTGGCAGCGGCTTCAGCCTCGGCCTTGGCGGCAGCTTCGGCAGCTTTCTTAGCAGCAACAGCTTCGGCTTTCACTTTGTTCTTCTCTACTTCGTCTTCGAGACGTTTCTTGGCAGCAGCGTCTTTAGCGGCAGAGATTTTAGCCTTTTCAGCATCGGTAGCCGATTTCTTGTTTTTCAACCAGGCTTCGAAGCGTTGTTCTGCAACTTCTTCGGTAAAAGCACCTTTCTTTACACCGCCCAGCAAGTGTTTTTTCAGCAATACACCTTCACGAGAGAGGATGTTGCGCACGGTGTCGGTGGGTTGAGCACCCGTTGTCAGCCAATACAAAGCCCGTTCGAAATTCAAATTTATTGTAGCAGGATTAGTGTTCGGATTATAAGAACCTATCCTTTCAATAAACTTACCATCACGTGGTGCCCTGCTATCGGCGATTACAATTTGATAGAACGCATAGTCTTTGTGACCAAAGCGCTGTAATCTGATTTTTGTTGCCATTTGAAATTTTTTAATTGGTTAGTATTTGCATTAGCGGCGCAAAGGTAGTGTTTCTTTGCGAATCGTGCAAGTAAAACTCTTTAATTTTCTTTTTGTTTGCTTCGGTTTGTCCGCTTCGGGGGTGGCGGTGTACCGTTATTTCGACTGGGGGCATAGAGCCTCTTCCCATTGGGTGGGGGCGAAACCCACGAGCACCCGGTCGCCGGTGACCAGCAACGGGCGTTTGATGAGCATGCCGTCCGAGGCCAGCAGCTCGATCAGCTCCTGGGGCTGGGCGGTGGGGATGCGCTCCTTCACCCGCAGCTCGCGGTATCGCTGGCCGCTGGTGTTGAAAAACTTTTGCAGAGGCAACCCGCTGCGGGCAATCCATTGGACGAGCTCTTGAGCCGTGGGCGGAGTCTCTACGATGTGCCGGGTTGTTACCTCGATGTGATGGTCGCGCAGCCATTGGGCCGCTTTGCGGCAGGTGCTGCATGGAGGGTATTGGTAAAACAAAATTTCCATAGGTGTCGGTAATGATTGTTGTACTTCGGTTTATGCTTGGTTGCGATATTTTTGAGGCGATAAGCCTGTTTGCTTGCGGAAAAATGTGCCGAAACTCGATGGGGTAGGGAAATTGAGTTCGTCGGAAATTTCGGCTACGGTCTTGTGGGTGCTGTCGAGCAGCGACATGGCTTTGCGTGTTATGTTTTTGAATACCAGTTCTTGAACGGTATATCCGCAAACCGATTTTGATAGTTCTGACAGATATTTGGGCGAGAGGCATAGCTTGTCGGCATAGAATGCCACACCCCGCTCGTGCATGAAGTGGCGGTCGATGAGTCGTATCAGTTTCAGAAATATCTCGGTGCGCCGGGCATGGGTCGGGCTGTTCGACAGGAATTTCTGGCTGAACACGGAGCAAAGCCGGTAGGTGAGTGATAGCAGCAGCAACTTGTGCTCGTTGATCGAAAAGAAATCTTCGGACGAAATATCTTTGGCCTTTATCAGGGAGATGTACCGGGCGATGTCGTTTTCGCAGCCGGTACTCCACACACAGGGTATGTTGGACGACATGAGGGTATAGAGGTGTACCGATTGTACCATGGCCCCCATGATGTCGCGGATGGATTCGGTGTGGTAGATGATGAGGCTCAGGAGCACGTCGGCCGATTGCCGTGTAACGCGGAAGAGACCCCCCTCGGGCATAAAGACGGTTTCGTTGCGGCTGGCCTTGTAGGAGCGGCCCGACAAGGTGAACTCGAACTCGCCTTCGTGGCACACGATGAGGCCTATACCGAAACTGATAAACCCCTCTTTCATACATGCCGGGAAATCAGAAACGGTACCCCCCGACGAGCACACATCGGCCTGGCCCGACATCATTTCTTGCAGCGTGTCAAGCCGGGCCGTAGCCTTTTCATAAAGTGTTTTTTCCATAGGGGCAAATATTTATCGCCACTAAGGTAATAAAAATTATCTGACTTGGCGGGTTGTTATTCCCGCCAAGCAGATAATTCCCTCTTCTTGTATGGATAAATGAGTACGAAGAGCATTGAAATGATACAACCGTAGAAGGTCCACCCCGACATCTCCTTGACGGCCGAGAGGGTGGCCTGCACTTGTATTTTGCCTTTAGTAGACGTGGCAGCCATGTGTTCGGCCTCGGTCTCGCTGCGGCCTTGCCAGCGCATCCCGTTTACCGTCTGGTCGTAGTCGGCGGCCGACTGGGGGTTGATGCGGTCTACATCTTGAGCAAACATTGTGATGTAGTGCTGCTGGCGGTGCTGGAGCACGTTGGAATAGAGGGTCGAACCGATACCCGGGCCAATAACCATACGCACACTGAGCATGATACATATCCAGGTCGACAGATACTTGTAGGGCATGCGTTGGTTGGCATACACGGCCGTGAGGGAGTAGATGAGCATCATGCCGGTCGAGCGTATGATTACCGGGTACTTCATCCTCTCGTACAGACCGTCGGTCTGCACTTCGAAATACATGAACAGGGACGACAGGCCGATGAGCAAGAAACCTAAAGCGAAAAGATATTTCAGCTTTACGTTGCGGGAGCCCAGGAAGATGGCTATCACGGCCCCGATGAAATAGCCCAGCATGCTCCAGTTGCCCAAGGCGGCATTCTGCCAGTTGTCTATTTTCATGCTCATGCCGGTAAACACGTTGACAAACATCGAACTGGTATTGAACACCATGAGCAGGAGGAACAGGACGATACCCATGTTGATGGTGCGCAGGCGGAATACCCCCATGAGGAAGTAGGGCGACTGGTGAGACCACTCCATGTAGAAGAACACGAGGGCAAAGACTACCGTAAGTATCGTGGAGCGTACGATGGTGGGGTCGGAGAACCAGTCGAGCGTTTTGCCATACACGAGAACGTAGATGCCGCAGGTCATCATGGCGCTGAAAACGGCCACATTGCCAAACTTGCGGAACGTAATGGGGAAACGCCGGTTGTTGTAGGTGTGGTAAGGCATGGTGACGAGGACGATGAGTATAGCTACGAGCGTCATACACATCATGTAGTAGTACACGTCTTGCCACTGGTATTCATAAGCCAGCCATGCCGTGAGCGATGTACCCAACTGTCCCAGGATCATGAAGAACAGATATATTATCGGCATGCTCTTGCTCTTCTCCGAGTCGAGTCGGTCCCATCCCTCTTCATCGACAGGTTCGTTGCCCGGTGTGATGTTTTGCGTAGCTTCCATGCCGAAAGCGTAGCGTATGAGCGAGAACAGATTGACCATCATGAGTACCATGCGCAAGAACCCCATGATGAGGCTGCACAGGGCCAGCACAAATATGCTGTCGGTGATGGCGCAGATATGGCTGAGAAGATACATCAGGGAGAACCCTACGACACACATCATCTTTTCGCGGCGTATGCACACCAACTGGTAGAAGAAGGGCGAGAAGGCCGCCATGCCCACGGAGGTGACGAACCCCACGAACTGTATGTGTTCCGACTGTATGCCCAGTCCGCTTGTCATTTCGCCGCTGTTGGCTGTATAAACGCCACCTACGGTGAGGATGGGGATAAACAGCAGTATCAGCAGTATGATGCCCAGCGGCTTGGGTACCCAGTTGTAGAACGGGTAGTTCTTATATTTTGCCCCATAGGTGAGGCTTATCGTATTTTGTTTCATGACTCTAAGCTTTTTGTGAGAGATGCTTCACGAGCCAGCTTGCTTAATCGATTTTAGCTTTTACGATTACCATCATGCCGGCAGCCAGGCGTTCGTTGTCGGCTTCGGACAGATCGGTGAAGTCGATTCTGACCGGGATTCGCTGGCGTATTTTCACGAAGTTACCGGCCGAATTGTCGGTAGGAACGAGCGAGTATTTGGAACCGGTGGCTCCCGAGATGGCCGAGATGCGTCCCTTGAACTCATGTCCGTCAAGAGCATCTACCGTAATGGCTACCTCCTGACCTACATACAGGTTTTCGACCTGGGTCTCCTTGTAGTTGGCAATCACCCACTTCTGGGTGTCGGGTATGATGTAGGTGAGAGTCTGTCCGGCCGAAACATACTGCCCGTCCTCGACGGCACGGCGTCCGAGTTTGCCGTCGCAAGGAGCCACGACTACGGTGTAGGAGAGGTTGAGGCGGGCCATCTCGAGTGCGGCGCGGGCTCTTTCGACAGCAGCCTCGGTGCTTTGGCGGCGGGTAGATACCTCGTTCACGCCCGATATGGCAGCCTTTTGCTGGCTTATCAGTCCGGCCAGTTTTTTCTGGGTAGCCTCGTATTCGGTCTCGATTTGCTCCAGTTGTATCGGTGTTGTGGCATTGCGTTCAAGCAGGTTCTGGTAGCGGGTGCGGTCTTTCTCGAGTTTGGCCAGGCGTATCTTAACCTCGGCAATCGATGACTCGTAGACCGAGGCCGAAGCCTGTGTCGTCTGCAGTGTCTGTCCTATGACCGATGCGCCGGCTAAAGCATCCTTCAGCGCAGCTTCGGCTTCCATCACGCGAATGCGGTATTCGCGGTCGTCGAGGATCAAGAGGGTGTCACCCTTTCTTACGTTCTGGTGTTCAGTGAAACATACTCGCTTGATGTAGCCCGAGGCACGAAGGTTGACCGGCGAGATATATTGTTCTATCTGGGCATCGTTGCTGGTTTCGGTATTTTTGTAGTCGAGAAAAATCATCGATATTTTCACAATGCCGCATACGAGGATTATAATGCCGAAGATGCTGGCTACGATTTGGCGGGAGCGCTGTTTCCGTAATCTTTTGGCTTGTTGTTCCAGGGTGTTGGTTTTCTGTATGTTGTTGTTCGGAGTTTTCATTGAAGTAAATTCTAAAATGGTTGATTATGAGTGTGTTTGTGCGCTGTTCGGTTGCTCTGTGAAAAGGTCTATTTCAGCAGAGAGTCGAGTTTGCCGGTCAGTTTCAAGAGCGACAAGGCCGTCACGCGATAGTTGTAGTGGGCGGTCACATAGCTGTTTTGAGCTTCGCTCATCTGCATCTCGTCTTGGAGCACTTCGGTCATCGAGGCTATGCCTTCGCGGTAGCGGTCGGCCGTAACGGCGTAGACCTCCTCGGCAAGCCGGTAGTTGTCGAGTTGCTTGGTGAAGTTGCGCCTGCTGTTCATGAGGTCGCAGGTTGCATTGAGGTATTGGGTGTGCAACCCTTTGAGGGCGTCGTTGTAGGCCAGGCGGGCGTTCTCGGCATCGAGTTTGGCCTTGCGTATCTTGGAGCGTTTCTCGAGTCCGTCGAATATTGGGATACGCAGCGTGATGCCCAGACCCGATGAGTTGTACCAGTGGTTGGAGGGGCCGGAGTGAAACCAGTTGCAGAACTTGTCGGTGAAAGCCGAGTAGGTGAAGTTGCCTGTGAGCGAGAGTGAAGGCAGGTAGCCTTGCCGAATCATCGTCTCTTGCTTGTTGGCCAGTTCGCTCTGTTGTTGCAACAGCTGTAGCTCGGGCAACGACTCGTAAAGTCCGGTGAGTTCAATATCCTCGACGCTTGCCGCATTGACTGCGGTAAGGGCTATGGGCTTTTCGGCCGGATAGTCGATTACATACTTCAGCATGTTGGTCTGTTGCGTGAGCATGGCCTCGGCGTTGTCGCATTGTACTTGCAGATTTTCCAGGTTGATGTTCACTCGCTTCACGTCGACATCCATGGCCATACCGTTGTCAAAAAAGGCTACGGTAATATCTCGCAGCTCTTCCAGTCGGGCGATGTTGTCCTTGATGATGGCAATCTGCTCTGCCGTGCTCTGGGCGAGATAGTACATGCGGGTTATCTGCTCTATGAGGTCGTTGCGGGCCTTGTCGTAAGAGAGGCGGTTGATGCGGTCCATCATCTTCGTGATGTCGAGCGCTGTGAGCAGTGTCTGGTTATAGAGCGGCATCTGCAACTGGAGCCCGGCCGAAGCATTGTACTGCAAGGTCTTGGTCACGTTGTAGGGGTTGCCGTAGGCCGAGCCGTCGGTTACGGATACGGGCGGATTGAAGTTGTCGTTGAACGACCCTACGGCGTTGATTTGAGGCAGCAGTTTGGCACGGTTTTCGGTAACATTGTGTTTGCCTTTCGTGATGTCGTTGCGCCTCGTCTGTAGCTGGAGGTTGTTTTCGATGCCCATGAGCAGACACTGCTCGAGCGTGAGTGTCTCCTGCGCTTTAAGAGGAAAAAGCGTAGAGAGAACAGCAAATGTAAATAAAAGTCTCTTCATAACGTTTGTTTCATTTATCCACTGCAAAAATAGGTAGTTATATATGCTTTATCGCGATGAGATTTCCCTACTGTATGTTCATATTTTCCGTTTCTGTATGAGTGGGGTATAAAAAACGGGATATATCGCTGTAAAGCTGTGAAACGGATCCGGTCCGGACCGTTTTTGAGGAGGGGGATGGGTAGGGTAAGCAGGCGGCAGAAGTGAACGGGAAACCTGTGGCAGGCCGTGGTGCGTTTTGATCCGTGGACAGGGGCTGTTTTTCGTCCCTCTTTATTAAAAAGGTGTGATGCCCCCGAGTGTATGTCATGAATGGCGGCCGATGCTGATGGCCGGCATGTAGTTGGGGGGCAGGCGTGGGGCCGTTTCGGGCAGGGAGGAAGAGGTGGAATGAAAAATAGCGGGGGGAGGAGGGGATGGTTTTTGTGGAAATTTTTTTATCTTCACCGCCAAATCGTGAACTATGGCTTCCTATTCCCGAAAAGCTACCCGCAACAAGGCGTTGTGGGGATATTTGCTGCTCGTTGTCGTGCTGCTCTCCTCCTCGTGGTTTGTCTATCACGAGATAGGGCTGTTGGTATCGGTGCGTGAGGTTGAGGAGGATATGACGGCCAAGCGCCATCGAGTATCCGATGCGCTGTCGCTGCTCTATCGTACCGAGACGCTGGGGCAATCGCTGGTGTGGGGACGCTATTCCGATTATCCGGTGTACCGGCGTTTGATGAACGATGCCGTGTCGTGCGTCGATTCGTTGTGTAACATCACTGCCGACTCGGTGCAGTTGTCGCGTATCGACAGCATTGTCTATCTGTTGAACCGGAAAAATTCGGTCATCCGTCGGTTGATGAGTACGTCGATCGATGTGGCCGAGGAACAAAATCGCAAGTTCGACGACATCATGCGTCAGCAAGACTCCTTGCTCCTTATTCATGCCCATCAGCAAAAATTGGCCCAGAAGAGCGATTCGCTCATGGAGAAGCGCAAGCGGCGCAATCTGTTCGGTCGCATAGCCGATGCCATATCGGGCAAGTCGCCGGGCGGACTCGACAGCATTCGGTCGGAGTCGCGGCGGATTGGGGCTTTGAGCGATTCGCTGGCTCTGGACCTGAAGGCCATGGAGAGCGGTTTTCACGAGAGTCGCGAGCTCTCGAAGCAGGCCCTCGAGCGGGAACGCTGGCGACTGCGGTTTGACAACCAGCGGTTGAGCGGGCAGATAGGCCGGCTGATGAGTAGCTTCGAGCAGGAGCAACTGTTGGTCTCGGAGCGGATTCTCGATCGCAACGAGGCTATCCGCCAGGAGTCGATGAATGCTCTGGTGGGGGTGGCCTCGGGGGCTATCGTGCTGGCGTTGATATTCGGCATCATGGTGTGGCGGGGCTGGATGCGCGACGACCGCTGGCGTCGCGAACTGGAGGAGGCCCGCCGTCGGGCCGAAGAGCTGCTGGAGGCTCGCGAGAAGCTGATGCTGACAATTACGCACGACTTCAAGGCTCCGCTCAGTTCGATTATCGGATATGTAGAACTGATGATGAGGCTCGACAACAGCGAGCGGCAGCGGTTCTATCTGCAAAATATGAAGGCGTCGTCCGACCATCTGCTGTCGCTGGTGAGCGACCTGCTCGACTTTTATCGGCTGGAGTCGCATAAACTCGATGTCAATCACCTTACCTTCAATCCGCGGGTGTTGTTCGAGAAGATTGTCTCGGCCATGCAGCCGGTGGCCGAGAAGAAGCAGTTGACGCTGGAGTTGAAGGCCGAACCGTCGGCCAATGCCACCTTTGCGGGCGACCCGTTGCGCATCCAGCAGATTGTCGACAACCTGCTCTCCAATGCGTTGAAGTTTACCGCCCGGGGACGGGTCACCGTGCATCTATTCGTGCGGGGACAATACCTGGTCTTCTCGGTGAGCGATACGGGGCGGGGCATTGCCCGTGACGATTTGGAACAGATATTCCAGGCCTTTACCCGCTTGTCGTCGGCCCAGGGTATCGAAGGCTTCGGGTTGGGCTTGACGATTACCCGGCAGTTGGTCGACCTGCTCGGCGGCCGGCTCGATGTGCGCAGCCAGGAGGGGGTGGGCAGTACCTTCACCGTAGAGATTCCGCTCGACAAGGTCGACGGCGAGGCCGAGCCCGAAGCTCCCGCCTTTGCCGGGCGCCGCTGCCTGTTGCTCGACGACGACAAGATACAATTGACCCTCTTTGAAAACCAGTTGAAACAACTCGGCGTGGAGGCGGTCGCCTGTGTGCGGCCCGAAGAGGTGGTCAGCTATCTGGAACACGAACCCTTCGACGCCGTCTTTACCGATATGCAGATGCCCGAGATGGATGGTGTGCAGTTCTTGAAATCGTTGCGCGATTCGTCGGTGCCCCGGGCCCGGGATATTCCCGTGGTCGTGGTCACGGCCCGCAGCGATTCGGAGCGTCTGTTGTCCGAAGGCTTTTCGCGTGTGTTACGCAAACCCTTCTCGTTGGCACAGCTGTCCGACTGCCTGTCGGCCATTTGGCACGAGGTACCTCGGGCCGTAGCCGAGCCGCAGCCTGTGACCGCCGAAGGTGAAGAGTCGCAGGGGCGATATGACTTTTCGCCGCTCACCGTGTTTGCCGGTGACGACCGGGCCGCCCGTGTGAAGATACTGGAAACCCTCTTGCACGAACTTACGACCCAGATCGAAGAGCTGGAGCAGGCTCGCGAGACGCGCAACGGGGTAGTCGTTACCCGTATGGCTCACAAATGGCAGCCGCTTTTTGCCATGCTGAAGCTCTCGGACATGCTGCCGTTGCTTTCGCGACTGGAAGAGGAGGGGGCTGCCCCGTGGAGCGATAGCCTGTCGGAACACTTGACCCCTCTGCTCGCCTGTGCCGGGCAGATACGGGACGAGTTGCAAGCTATTTTAAGAAAGGAGGAACAACAACCATGAACCATATTCTTATCGTCGAGGACGATACTACATTTGCCCTCATGCTGCAGACGTGGCTTACCAAAAAGGGCTTTGCCATCACCTCGGTTTCGGGGGTGGGAGCGGCCCGGCGTGCACTGCAGGACGAAGCCGTCGACCTGGTGCTGTGCGACTTGCGGCTGCCCGATGGCGAAGGCATCGACCTGCTGGAGTGGCTCAATGCCCGGCGGCAACCGGTGCCGGTTATCGTGATGACCAGTTATGCAGCCATCCCCTCGGCCGTCCAGGCCATGAAACTGGGGGCCAAGGATTATATAGCCAAGCCGGTCAATCCCGAAGATCTGTTGCAAAAAATCAACGAGGTACTCGGGGCCGCCGTCCGTGCCGTCGAACCGAAGCAGCCCAAGCCAAAGGCTGCACCCGAAGAGCCCGGCTATCTCGAGGGGCAGAGCGAAGCTGCCCGGCAGCTCTATTCGTATGTACGGTTGGTAGCCCCTACCAGCATGTCGGTCTTAATCAACGGGGCGAGTGGTACAGGTAAAGAGTATGTGGCCAAGCGGATACACCAGTTGAGCAAGCGAGCCGACCGTCCGTTTGTGGCCATCGATTGCGGAGCCATCCCCAGGGAGTTGGCCGCCTCCGAGTTCTTCGGTCATAAGAAGGGGTCGTTTACGGGGGCTATCGAAGACAAGGTGGGAGCCTTTGTCGAGGCCGACGGCGGTACGATATTTCTCGACGAGATAGGCAACCTCAGTTACGACGTGCAGATACAACTGCTCCGGGTGTTGCAGGAGCGGAGGGTCAAGCCGATAGGTACCACGACCGATATTAAGGTCGATGTGCGGTTGATTGCCGCTACCAACGAAGACTTGAAGGCTGCCATAGCCGCGGGTACCTTCCGCGAAGATTTGTATCACCGCATCAATGAGTTTACCATCCATATGCCTCGCCTGTGTGAGCGGGGCGAAGATATTCCACTCTTTGCCAACTTCTTTCTGGACCAGGCCAATCGCGAGTTGGAGAAGCCCGTCCCGGGATTCCGGCCCGATGCCATGGAGCAGATTTGTCGCTATCGCTGGCCCGGTAACTTGCGCGAGATGCGCAATACCGTAATGCGGGCCGCCCTGCTGTCGCAAGGAGCTCCCGTCGGGGTGGAACATCTGGGGCTGGAGGTTGCCGAGTCTGCGAAACGGACGGCCGCATTGCACGACCCCGAGAGCGAACGCACCAAGATTGTGGCCGCTCTGCAACACTGTGCAGGCAACAAGAGCCGGGCGGCCGAAATGCTGGGCATCGATCGCAAGACACTCTACAACAAACTCAAACTGTATCACATCGAGTGAAGCCGGGCGGGTGGGGGTGATTGTCGCCTTTCGATCTCGGTTCCCGTACATCTATATCGGGGCACTCCAATTGGGGTGTCCCGATGCTTTTTGGGTGTGTGGTGTGGAATTTTTCCACACCTCTCCACATCTGTTCCACACTATTCCACACTATGCTACAAGTGGTATTATTTTTTAATATCTTAATAAATAGAGCTTTATGTGCATATTGGCGCCATTGGCACGGCGATTGTATTTTCATTAGGCGAAGAATGGAATAATAGAGTGTATAACTTAAAAATGTGGAATTATGAAAAAGTTAATGTTATCAGTCGCAGTATTTATGATGTCGGTTAGCGTTTCATCTTTTGTTTCGTATGCACAGAGTCCGAGCGAAGAACCGGCACAAACCGATAGTGTTCCTGCACAGGAACCCCAAGGAGAGGCAAGTCTGTTCGGTCTGAATGAAGAGCCGGCTCCTGCTGACAGTGTCCCCTCTCAAGAACCGCAGAGTGAAAAGTCTCTGTTCTGTCTGAATGAGGAGCCGGCTCCTGCCGACAGCGTTCCCACACAAGAGCCTCAGAAAGACGAGCCTCAAGCCAATCTCTATCTGCTTGGCTTGACTGAGGAGCCTACCGACAGCGTTCCCACTCAAGAGCCTCAGAAAGACGAGCCTCAAGCTAATCTCTATCTGCTTGGCTTGACCGAGGAGCCCACCGACAGTGTTCCCACTCAAGAGCCTCAGAAAGACGAGCCTCAAGCTAATCTCTATCTGCTTGGCTTGACCGAGGAGCCCACCGACAGTGTTCCCACACAAGAGCCGCAGAAAGACGAGCCTCAAGCCAATCTCTATCTGCTCGGCCTGACCGAAGAGCCCACCGACAGCGTTCCTACGCAGGAGCCGCAGAAAGACGAGCCTCAAGCCCAAAACTCTATCGCATAACTTTTGCATCGGATAAGTGAGTTAATCTTTAGAAAAAGCGTTCTTATTTTTATCTGTTTTAGTGAAGATGATGGAGCCGCCATTCTCCTCGGTATGAGGGGGATGGCGGTGTTTTTTGCATCCCCTCTTTAAAAGGCCTTGCAGAAAGGCATTCAAATTCTTTTATCTATTGGGAATAATAGCGTAAATAATATTAAAATGTAACTATTTCTCGTTATATTTGCATAGTTAAATTGTATTTACAACTCTGTTTAAGAGGTTAAAATGCAAGAGATAGCAGGAGTGCCTGATGTAGTCGAGGACGACGTTTTGTCGCCTGGAGGCTTAGGCTTTGTCAAAACCGAACCGAATATGCCGGAGACCGAAGAAGAAGGGTGGTACGTGGCGAAAACCTATCGCCAGGAACGCAAGATCAAAGAGCTGCTTACCCGCATGGGGGTGAAGCACTTTATCCCTTTTCACGAGACGGTCAAAGAGATTGGCGGGAAGCGTAAGAAGGTCGAAGTCCCCTTCATCAGCGGGCTGATATTCGTGCATGGTCGTAAAAAAGAGTGCATTTCGCTCATCAACGACTACGGTTACCCCATGCGGTATGTGCGCGACTTTTCCAGCCGCTCGCTGCTGCGGGTGCCCGACAAGCAGATGGAGGACTTCATCTATCTGGTAGAACACCACGAGAACGAAATCGAGGTGCTGCCTCACGACCTGCGTCGGGGCGACCGCGTGCGGGTTGTCGCCGGCAGTTTTGCCGGCATCGAAGGCGAACTGGTGCGCATAGCCGGCCATCGCCGCGTGGTGGTACGCATAGACAACCTCTTTACCGTAGCCACGGTCTATATACCGGGCAATTATTTGGAGAAGATAGATGGCTGACGGCTTTTTACTGCAGTTGTATAAACCCATATGATAAGCTATAATACCATAAAGCAGAAATATACAGGTAATCGCAATCTGGTCGACAATGTACTGGGTGCATTTGTCGTACGAGGGTTGGGCTTTCTCATCTCGTTTGTACTGTTCCCGCTCTATCTGCGTTATTTCAACAACAATGCGGTTTTGGGTTGTTGGTTTACCATGTATTCGGTTTTGACCTGGATCAATATGTTCGATTTGGGTATCGGTCATGGTCTACGCAACCATTTGACCGCCGATTTGAGTTTGGGAAATTACGAGAGTGCCCGTAGTCATATTTCGTCGGCTTATATCTTGATGGGAGGTATTACCCTGCTGGTTACTCTGATTACACTCGTTGTGAGCCGGTATATCGACTGGAACCGCATCTTTAATATTTCTACCGAAGCACTGTCGGCCGAGGAGTTATATCAGGGGGTAATCGTAACGCTCTGCGGTGTATTCTCCTTTTTCTTTTTCAAGTTGATTCTATCGGTGCTATATGCGTTGCAGAAGTCGGCATGGCCCAATTTGCTCAATCTGATTTCGACGGTGCTGATGTTGCTTTTTTTGTGGGTATATACCCCTACGGGCGAGATAGGGAAAGATTTCATAACCCTGTCGTGGGTACAAGCCATCTCGGGAACTTTGCCCCTATTGGTGGTGACGGCTCTTGTCTTTGGCAAGGAGCTGAAAAGTTGTTTGCCCTCTTTCCACTGCTTCAGATGGAACAAGGCGAACGATGTCTTGTCGCTCGGGTTCCTCTTCCTGTTGGTGCAGGTCGTTTACATGGTCATTACGGTTACCAACGAGTTTATCATCTCCTACTTTTTTGCCCCTGCGTTTGTAGTTGAATATCAAATCTATTTCAAGCTCTTTTCGATTGTAAGCTCATTGGTGGCCTTGGCTTTGATACCGGTATGGTCGGCCGTCACGAAGGCATTTGTAGAGAAACGCTATGGTTGGATACTCAAGTTGATACGTTTTCTGTACGGCATAGCCGCGCTTTCGGTGTTGTTGCAGTTGGCTATTATTCCCTTTCTCGACCCGATATTGAAACTTTGGTTGGGTAGCAAGGCTATTGACGTAGATGTTTCGGTGGCTTTGTTGTTTGCCTTGATGAGTTGCGAGATGATATGGGTCTCGGTGTTGACCAGCATCTCCAACGGGTTGGGCAAGCTCAAATGTCAGTTGTACGGATTTCTGTTTGCAACTGTCTTTAAGATAGGAGCCATTGTTGCTTTGGCTTCGCACGCATCGTGGACGATTGTGGTTACTGCGACCATTATCGGTTTGCTGCCCTACTGTATTGTGCAGCCGATTGTGATGAACCGCCAGTTGAAAGTGTTGAACAAGGAGGTATCCACACATGACTAAGAGATTGTTGATTGTTAATACCTACGGCAACCTGTGGTCTACGGGTCGTATTGCTGCCGAGATAGGCGACATAGCCGAGAAGCACGGCTGGCAATATACCTTTGCCTATGCTTGTGAAGCTCGTCTCGAGGCCGGGAGAGGGATACGGATTACTCGCAGCCGATTGTCCTATTTGCTGCACACCTATCTGTTTTCACGCATCCTCAATCTGAAGGGCTTCGGGTCGTTGGTCGATACCTGGCTTTTTATCAAGAAGATAAAAAAGCTCTCCCCCGACTTGATACACCTGCACAATATTCATCAGAATTATCTGAACTTCCCGTTGTTCTTTTCGTATCTGAAGAGGGCCGGTATCCCGGTTGTGTGGACTCTGCACGACTGTTGGGTGGCTACGGGAGGTTGTACTCACTTTGCCTATTACGGGTGTAAGCAGTGGCACGACGGTTGTCGCCGGTGTCCCCGTTGTGGGAATAGCGATGTGGGCGGAGAGTTGAAGGGAGTTTTCCGCACGATGCCCTGGGTATTGAAGCAGAAAGTTTCGTATTTTACGGCGGTGCCTCGATTGACCTTTGTCGCAGTATCGGAGTGGTTGGCGTCGGTCGTGAGAAATTCGGCTGTGAGTACAGTCCCGGTTCGGGTGATAACAAACGGAATAGACACCTCCGTTTTCTATCCGCGTGAAGACCAACACCGGTTGGGCGAACGCTACGGCTGGGGCAATCGCTTTGTGGTTGTGGGGGTTGCTTCGCATTGGAGCGCTGCCAAGGGATTGTCCGATTACTATAAGTTGAGAGCCGCGTTGCCGGTCGACCGTTTTGCTATTGTGATGGTGGGACTCACCCCTCAACAGATAGCCGAATTGCCCGAGGGGATTATCGGTATCGAACGCACCGGGAGTGTCGACGAACTGGCTTCGATATACTCGGCTGCCGATGTGGTAGTGAGTCTGTCGTATCAGGAGTCGTTTGGGTTGACAATTGCCGAAGGATTTGCCTGTGGAACTCCGGCCGTAGTGTATGCCGATACGGCTTTGCCTGAACTGATAACATCGGCTACAGGGAGGGTTGTGGAGCTTGGAAATATGGAGCAGTTGATTGAGACTGTTATCCAAATGTGTGAAAAGGGAAAAACGTTTTATGCAAAGGCCTGCAGGGCTGAAGCCTGTGCGCGGTATGATAAAAATCGACAGTTCGAGCACTATATCGAGTTGTATGAACAACAGCTCGACTATCGAAAAGAAAATTGTAAGGCATGATTGAAACGATTGTTATAGGACTGTTGTGTGTCGTGTTGGCTTTTCTGGCCCGCTACAAGCGGCTGTCGTGGACCTTCCCCTTGGCGATGGTGATTCTGTTTGTCTTTTTGTCCATACGCTACTATTGGGGAAATGACTATGAACAGTATATCGACAAGTTCACAATATATAATGCGATAGACCGGTTCGACTACTCCGATCCCGACGAGCGTTGGGAGGTGGGATGGATACTCTTGTATCGTCTGTTCAAACCGTTTGGATTTTTCTCGTTGGTGATTGTTCTCTCTGCCTTCGAGATAGGGGTCTATTATTGGTTTATCAAGAAGTATGTACCACGTGAATGGTATTGGTTTGCCATCTTCCTGTATGTGTTCAATCCCTATTTCATGCTGGTGCATGCCTCGATGTTTCGTCAGGCGTTGGCCATGGGCCTGGTATTGCTTTCGGTACCCTATATTTTCAAGAAGCGGTTTATCGTGGCGGCATTGATTATCGTATTTGCTTCGCTGTTTCACAGCAGTGCCAAAATATTGTTGCCCATCGTATTTCTGGGCTATCTCAACTGGAAGATGGGTAACAAGGGGGTGATTATAGGAGGCGTTCTCTTCTTTACCATTCTCTTATTGCAGAATATCGTATTGCACATGGTCGAGGAGACCCTCTCGTCGTTGGGATTGAGTAAATATGCCTATTACCTGGAGGAGGGCAAAGAGACCTCGGAACTGGCGACGGGAATAGGATTTGTCTACCAGATTCTGATGATGTGCATGGTGCTCTATTACGAGAAGAAGCAAGACCGGGAGATCGGGTTGTTGTTTAAGCTGACCGCACTCTCGTTCCTGTTTATCCCGCTGGGATTTGTGGCACAGTTGTTTTCCCGCTTGGGCATGTATCTGCAGGTGCCTATGATAGCTACCTATCCGCACATGGTGCGCAGTATCGACAATAAAATTGTTCGGGTGGGTACCTTGTTGCTGATTATGGCATTTACCGTGTATGATTTTCATGTATTCTTCAACTCCGAGATATATGGCGATTTTTACATCGAGTATCGTACCATTTTCGAATCGTTTGTTTGGCGATGATACCGATGAGTTTTTACGATGAAACAGAAACAGAACGATGAGAGCTGCTTTTTTAATGGGATTGTTCCCCAAGAGTAACCGGGACGAAATCATTCGTAACAGTCGAGGCCCGATTCAGTTTGCAGCCGATGCCTTGCAATGGGGATATGTGTGTGGACTGAGTGCTCGGCATGTCGAGGTTCAGGTGTTCAACGCGCCCTTTATCGGCTCTTATCCGAAACGGTATGCTACTCCATTTTATACGTTGCGGTCGACCGATTCGATGCCGGCGGGGGTGACCTTGACCGATGTCGGGTTCTGTAATCTCACCGGCTATAAGTTGATAAGCCGCTGGTTACACATGAGACGGGCCTTGAAACGATGGGTCGACGAGGCTCCTCGAGAGACAACCGTGCTGATGGTGTATAGCATCCATACGCCTTTCCTAAAAGCGGCCGTCGATGTGAAGCGGAAAAGAAAGAATGTAAGGATTGTTCTTGTCGTTCCCGATTTACCCGAATATATGGACTCCGACAGGTCGGGCATAAAATCGGTATTTCATGCCATCAACCGGCAGGTGCAACAACGGTTGTACCGGCAGGTCGACGGCTACGTGCTTTTGAGCGAATACATGCGGGAGCGGTTACCGGTCGGTGAGAAAGCGTCTACGGTCATCGAGGGTATGTATTATGCCGACGAGTCGTCGACGACTGTCGACGATGTGAATAGTTGTGGAGTAACCGATAGCACGAAGATTGTGCTTTACACGGGTACTTTGGATTCGCGATATGGCATACTGACTTTGTTGAAGAGCTTCATGTCGTTGAAGAATCCCGATTATCGGTTGGTGATTTGTGGCGATGGCAATTCACGGGAGTTTTTGCAAAAGTGTGCTGCCGAGGACCGTCGCATTGTATATCAGGGACAGCTGCCTCGCGAGTCGATTCTGGCCTGGCAGCGCAAGGCGACGTTACTAATCAATCCCCGTACGCCACAAGGGGAATTTACCAAATATTCGTTCCCTTCGAAGACAATCGAGTATTTGGCTTCCGGCACGCCTGCTTTGCTGTATAAGTTGCCGGGTATTCCGCAGGAGTATTACGACTATTGCTTTACCGTCGACGAGCTTTCGGAAGAGGCTTTGGCTCGGAAAATCGACGAGATATTGAGTCGGGACGAAGCGTCGTTGCAGGCATTGGGACAAAAGGCCCGACACTATATATTGACCTATAAGTCGCCCGAGCATCAATGCCGGAGACTGGTCGACCTGATAAACCAAGTGACAAAACAGTAAATCTAATATATAACATTATGTCGATTTTTAAAGATAAAATATTGCTCATTACCGGGGGGACCGGGTCGTTTGGCAATGCGGTTTTGCGCCGTTTCCTCGATAGCGACGTGCGCGAAATACGCATCTTCAGCCGCGACGAGAAGAAACAGGATGATATGCGCCATCGGTTGCAGAACCCGAAGGTGAAATTCTATATCGGTGATGTGCGCGACAAGCGCAGTATCGACGGAGCCATGACGGGTGTCGACTATGTGTTCTCGGCCGCGGCTTTGAAGCAGGTGCCTTCGTGCGAGTTTTTCCCCATGCAGGCGGTGCGTACCAATGTGTTGGGGACCGAGAATGTTCTCGACTCGGCTATCGAACACGGGGTGAAGAATGTGGTGGTGCTCTCGACCGACAAGGCGGCTTATCCCATCAATGCCATGGGCATCAGCAAGGCGATGATGGAGAAGGTGGCTATCGCCAAGGGGCGTCAGTTGGGCGACTCGGCGACGACCACGATTTGCTGCACGCGCTACGGCAACGTGATGGCGAGCCGCGGTTCGGTCATCCCCTTGTGGATTGACCAGATGAAGAATAATGCCGTGATTACGATGACCGACCCCAATATGACACGCTTCATGATGACGCTCGACGATGCGGTAGACTTGGTGGTATATACTTTTGAGCATGGTCACAACGGCGACCTGTTCGTGCAGAAGGCGCCGGCAGCTACGCTGGAGACTCTGGCCACGGCCCTGAAGCAGCTCTATGGCAAGGATACGCCGGTGAAGGTTATCGGCACCCGTCATGGCGAGAAGTTGTACGAGACGCTGGTGACTCGCGAGGAGATGGCGCGTGCCGTGGATATGGGCAACTACTTCCGTATCCCGTGCGACAGCCGCGACTTGAACTACGACAAATATTTTGTCGAGGGCAACAAGGTGATTTCGCAAATCGAAGACTATCATTCTCACAACACGCATCGCCTCGACGTGGAGGAGATGAAGCAATTGCTGCTCAAGCTCGATCTGGTGCGTGACGATTTGAACCTGAAAGCATAGGAGGGGGTATGATACGAGTAGGAATTACCGGGCAGGCTGGTTTCGTGGGTACACATCTGTACCATACGCTGGGGCTCTGGCCCGAAGTGTTCGAGCGGATACCTTTCGAGGATTCCTTTTTTGCCGACCGGGAACGGCTGGAGGCGTTTGTGCGGCAGTGCGATGTCATTGTGCATCTGGCGGCAATGAACCGTCACCCCGATGCGCAGGTGCTGTATGAGACCAACGTGAAGCTGGTGCGCCAGCTCATCGAGGCGATGGAGTCGACCGAGGTGCGCCCCTATGTGCTCTTTTCGTCGAGTACACAGGAGGAGCGCGGCAACGAGTACGGTCGCAGCAAGCGCGAGGGGCGTCGTCTGTTCGAGGAGTGGGCCCGCCGTCAGGGGGCCTCGTTCACCGGGCTGGTGGTACCCAATGTCTTCGGACCCTTCGGCCGCCCCAACTATAACTCGTTTATCGCTACGTTTGCCTATAAGTTGACCCACGGCGAGGAGCCGGTGGTGATGCAGGACAGCGAGGTGCATCTCATCTATGTGGGTTCGTTGTGCGAATACATCTGCAAGCGGATCCGCCGTCAGTCCGAGATTGCCGAGGTGGTGGTCGAACGCGACGAAGTGCCCTTCGACTTTACCATGAAGGTGAGCGAGGTGCTCGACCGCTTCGGCCAGTTCAAGAGCCTCTACCTCGAGCAGGGCATTATCCCGCCGCTCTGTAACCGGCACGAGTGGAATCTGTTCAACACCTTCCGCAGCTACATCGACATGAAGCAGCACTTCCCGGTGCAGCTGGTGCAGCACACCGATGCACGCGGCAGTTTTGTAGAGACGGTGAAGATAGGGGTAGGGGGGCAGGTGAGCTTCTCGACCACGGTGCCCGGCGTCACTCGGGGCAACCACTATCACACGCGCAAGATGGAGCGCTTTGTCGTCATCAAGGGCAAGGCCCGCATACAGCTGCGCCGGGTGGGTACCGACGAGGTGCTCGATTATTACCTCGACGGCGAGCGTCCGGCCTATGTCGATATGCCCGTGTGGTATACGCATAATATATCGAATATCGGCGATGAAATACTGTATGCCCAGTTCTGGATCAACGAGTGGTACGATCCCGACGACGGCGATACCTATTTCGAACCCGTAGAACAAGAACCATGAAACAACTCAATATAAGATTATGAAACCTTTGAAAGTGCTTACTGTGGTGGGCACACGACCCGAAATCATCCGACTTTCGTGCGTGTTGCAGAAACTGGACGCCAGTCCGGCCATAGACCATGTGCTGGTACATACCGGCCAGAACTACGACTATGAGTTGAACGAGATATTTTTCCAGGACCTGGGATTGCGCAAGCCCGACTACTTCCTCAATGCGGCGGGCAACAACGCTACCTCTACGGCCGGGCAGATATTGATCAACATCGACCCCGTGCTCGAGCAGGTCAAGCCCGAGGCCTTCCTGGTGCTGGGCGATACCAATTCGTGCCTCTGTGCCATTGCGGCCAAGAAGCGGCACATCCCCATCTTCCACATGGAGGCCGGTAATCGCTGTTTCGACCAACGGGTCCCCGAGGAGAGTAACCGCAAGATTGTAGACCATATCTCCGACATCAACATGACATACAGCAGCATCGCCCGTGAATACCTGCTGCACGAGGGCATCCCGGCCGACCGCGTAATCAAGACCGGCAGCCCCATGTACGAGGTGCTGAACCGCTACCTGCCCAAGATCGAGGCGTCGACCATACTCGAGACATTGGGGCTCGAGCGCGACCGTTACTTCGTGGTCTCGGCTCATCGCGAGGAGAATATCTCGAGCGACCGCAACTTCGGCAATCTGGTGACGATTCTGAACGGCATTGCCCGGGAGTACGGCTATCCGGTTATCGTGTCGACCCACCCCCGCACCCACAAGCGAATCGAGCAGACCGGGGTCGAATTCGACCCCTTGGTGCGGTTGATGAAACCGATGGGATTGAGCGATTACAACAAGCTGCAACTCAATGCCCGGGCGGTCATCTCCGATAGCGGCACCATCAGCGAAGAGTCGTCGATTCTCAACTTCCGGGCCCTGAATATCCGCGAGGCGCACGAGCGTCCCGAAGCGATGGAGGAGGCCTCGGTGATGATGGTGGGTCTCAATCCCGAGCGGGTGATGCAAGGGTTGGCCGAGTTGCAGGACCAGAATCTCGAGCACCGCAACTTCCGCCCGGTAGCCGATTACTCGATACCCAACGTGAGCGACAAGGTAGTACGAATCATCTTATCCTATACCGATTATGTCAAGCGAGTCGTCTGGAGTGAAAGGTAAGCGCTGTCTGCTTTTGACCAACTATTTTTACCCCGAGACCTTCAGGGGTAACGACGTAGCCTTCGAGATGGTGAAGCGGGGCTACGAGGTTACGGTCATCACCTGTATCCCCAACTACCCGCAGGGCCGTTTCTACGACGGGTATGGCATGTGGCGCCGCCGGCGCGAGGTAGTCAACGGGGTGAACGTGATACGCGTGCCGGTGATACCGCGCGGCAACGGCCGGGCCATACGCATGGTGCTCAACTACGTGTCGAGCCTCTTCTTCACCTTTATCTATACGTTGAGCATCGTGCTCCGCAAGAAGTTCGATTTCATCTTTGTGCAGGAACTCTCGCCGGCCTTTATCGGCATTCCCGCCGTGCTGGCCAAGAAGATACAGCACATACCCATCTACTTCTGGCTGCTCGATGTGTGGCCCGAGAGTCTGGCAGCCGGTGGCATCACCAACAAATACATCATTGGCATCGTCGACAAAATCATGCGCCGCATATATCGCAACTGTCACAAGATCTTTATCGCGGCCCCCGGCGTGCGGTCGCTGTTGCAGCAGCGCGGCGTGCGCAACGACTGCATCGAGGACTTGCCCAACTGGGGCGAAGATGCCTTGCAGGGCGATGAGGTGAGCGAAGATCAGCTGCCCCCGTTGCCCGATGGGTTCCGCATCATGTTTGCCGGGAATCTGGGTGAGGCCCAGAACCTCGAGAACGTGATGCGTGTGGCCGAGCGGTTGAAGGACGACAAACGCATCCAGTGGATTTTCATCGGCGACGGCCGCAAGAAGAAGTGGGTGCAGCAGTTTGTGCAGAGCCGCGAAATGGAAGATACGGTCCATCTCTACAAACGCTATCCGATAGAGTACATGTCGGCCTTTTTCAAGAAAGCCGACATCATGTTGCTCTCGCTCTGCAACAACAACGCATTCAATGTGACCCTGCCGGCCAAGCTGCAGGCCTATATGCTCAATGCCAAGCCCGTGCTGGTGATGGCCAACGGCGAGGCCCAGTCGGTGGTCCGCGAGGCGCGGTGCGGCTATGGTGCCAATGCCGACTCTATCGACAAGATGGTGCGCCTCGTGCTCTCCATTTCGCGGGTCCCCAAGCAGGAGCTCGAGCAGAAGGGGCGCAACGGATACCACTACTACCAGCGCCATTTCAGAAGAGACAAGTGTATGAACGACCTCTTCGGAACCATCGAAAACTACAAAAAGAAAGGAGCTAAAAAATGATTATCGACGAGAAACTGCTCGACCAGGTGACGGCCGAAGCCCAGGCCAGCCCCCGGTTGCGCATGAACTACAACTTTCACGAGACGCTCGACGCCCCTGCGCAACGTCTGCTCAATGCGCTCGAGCCGGGCACGGTGTTGCCCATACACCGCCACATGCACACGGCCGAGACCTATGTCGTGTTGCGGGGCCGGCTCAATGTCGACTTCTACAACGAGGACCGTCAGGTGACGGCCCATTACGAACTCGATCCCACGAAGGGAGCCTATGGCGTGAACATTCCCCGCGGGCAGTGGCACACCATCGAGGTGTTGTGCAGCGGTACCGTCATCTTCGAGGTGAAAGACGGTCCCTACATGCCTCTGGCTCCGGCCGACATACTGGAGTAGGTACCTGGTTACCTATCCCGTTTTCTCCGAGGGCGACTCATCGGTCTATCTGGCCGACGGGTCGCCCTCGGTGCGTACAGGGGTTGCTGGTAGAAGAGTCGTGTGAATATGAAAAATTTTTGCATCTCTCCAAACCTATGCTATATTTTGGCATAGGTCCATATGTAACTTTGTGGCATAAATTTAGAAAAGTATGGAAAGAACGATGATTCAACTGCTTAAACTGACGGCTTCGAAATTGCACAATCGGAAACTTAAGGGACTTACCGGGGAAGAGCTTTCGGGGTTGTTGGGCGAGGTGCAGGCTCGCCTTCATTTGGATAATGTGGATGAGGCTGTTGTCTTTACGGCTCTTTTTGATTGTGGATGCGGAGGGCGGAAGAACGACTTGAACGACCTGGTCGCTTACTTCGGTTGTACGCTGTTGCAGATGATGGAGTATGTAGTGGCTATCCGGTCGTTGGTTCGAAAGCATCTGGTGGTACAGACCAACAGAAGTGAATTTCGAGTGGTAGAACAGATGTTCATAATACCCGATTACGTAATCGAGTCTATCCTGGAAAACAAGATGCCCCATCCGAAAGAGTATATGCCGGGAAATGTGTTTAATCAATATGACTTTTGCGAGGCGGTCGACACGGTGCTGCAAAATCGAAGTTCTTCTGATGTTGATTCTCTGAAATGTATCGAGTTCCTGGAGCGGGAGAATGCCGGGATGTCGCTGGTGAAAGAGTTGAAGGGTGTAGTGCCTCAACTGGATGAGCGAGCAATCTTTTATAAACTGTGTTTCGGTTTTACCGAGAATAGCAGTTCGGATGTGGATGATATTCTGGAAGATATCTATAAGAACTATGGGGCACGCTTACAAGCAAAGCATGCTTTACTCTCCAGAGAACATCCGCTGGTTGTCGCCGGATTGATGGAGCTGGTAGACAAGGAGTATCTGGAACTTACAACCGCAGGGGAGCGCCTTTTCCTGGGTGAAGATTTTGAGCGGCTCAAGACGAAGGTAGAGAGCGATTGTTATGGCTTTGCAAAAATGGTCGAGGAGTATGTCGACCGCTCCA
This sequence comes from Barnesiella sp. An22, assembly GCF_963931395.1. NCBI lineage: Bacteria > Pseudomonadati > Bacteroidota > Bacteroidia > Bacteroidales > Barnesiellaceae > Barnesiella > Barnesiella sp. An22. The sequence continues at coordinate 2,398,221 of NZ_OZ007014.1, read as the reverse complement.
GGCGTGGAACCAAAACCGCGAGGGATACCTATAGAATGGAAGCAAAACTGGTTGCGATGGAAAAGGATAACCATCACATCTCCTGCCTGGCCAAAGTGCAGAACCTGATTGAAGAGCCCGGTTACAGAATTTTGTTCTATCTGGCGTGCGAAGGTTGCATCGATGGATCGGGGGTTGAGCTGCCCATGGTGTTGAATCTTATCTATTCCCCGAAAGATTGCAGTGCCAATTTGAGCCTCTTCAAAAGTGGGTCTCACAAGTTGCAGCGGCTCGATCTGATCGAGATGGTAACCGAGAGCAGTTTCTTCGGGAAACAGACGAAACTGATACTCACCGACCGGGGGAAAGAGCTCTATTTCGGAGAGGATGCCCGGTTTTTTGTGGAGAAGATCGATGACAAGGAGTTGATTCGGGCCTCCGGTATTCGGGAAAAACGGCTCTTCTTTTCGCCTGAAGAGCAGGAGCAACTGTCGCTGGTAGGCAACGTGTTGAACGAAGAGAACTATCGGGCATTGGTCGCCCGGCTCGAGGCCAAATCACTTCCCCGGGGAATCGCCGTTTTGCTGTATGGAGAGCCGGGCACGGGTAAAACCGAGTCGGTCATGCAGTGGGCCCGTCAGTCGGGGCGCGATATTGTGCATGTCGATATAAGCGCCTCCAAGAGCATGTGGTATGGCGAGAGCGAGAAGATAGTCAAGCAGATATTTACCCGTTATCGCAGTATATGCAAGCACTCGGCACAAAAGCCTATCCTGTTGTTCAACGAGGCCGATGCCCTCTTTTCCACCCGCCAGAATTTGACGGGAAGGGGTAGCATCGATCAGACCGAGAATGCCATCCAAAACATTATTCTCGAAGAGATGGAGACGCTCGACGGGATTCTGATTGCGACGACCAATCTGGTCGACAATCTCGACAAGGCTTTTGAGCGGCGCTTCCTCTTCAAGATACGTTTCAACAAGCCTTCGGTCGAGGCCAAGCGAAACATCTGGCTCGACAAACTGCCCGTACTCACCGACGAGCAGGCTACCCGGCTGGCCGCGACCTACAACTTCAGCGGTGGCGAGATAGACAACATCGTGCGCAAGGTGACCCTGACCGAGGTGGTCGACGGCACTGCTCCCTCGTGGGAGTATCTTATCCGAATCTGTAACGAGGAAAAGATAGGCCGGAGCGGGGCGTGCGGAAAGATTGGCTTCAATCAATAAGAGCTATGCTTGATTTTTTCATAACAAAACCGTAACTTCACGAAATATAATTCATTACCTCTATGGCAGCAAACAAATTCGGCCGATATATATGGCTGGTCGATCTCATTAAAAATCACCCCCGCATTACCTTCCGGCAGATAAGCGAAGCCTGGGCCGACTCGGGCCTGGGCGACGGCAAGTGCCTCCCGTGGCGTACCTTTATGAACCACAAGGAGGCCATCGAGACCATCTTCGATGTGATTGTCGAGTGCGACCCCAAGGCCGGCTATGGCTACTACATAGCCGACGACGAGCTGCAGGGCAACAACCTGCGCTCGTGGCTCATCGACTCGTATGCCACCCTCAACCAGGTGCAGGCCGACAGCCATTTGCAGAGCCGCATCTCGTTCGAGCAGATACCCTCGGGCAGCCGTTACCTGCAAACCCTCCTGCAGGCGATGCGCAAGAATCGGGTGGTCGAGCTGGAATATCAGTCCTTCAACAAGCCGACTGCCTATACTTTCGAGGTTGAGCCCTATCACCTCAAGGTGGTTCGTCGTCGCTGGTATCTCATCGGGCGCAGTCCTAAATACAACACTATTTACACCTATGCACTCGACCGCATGCTGAGCGTCAAGGTTACCGACAAGCTCTTCGATCTACCTGCCGATTTCGACATCGACCGCTATTTCGAGGGTTGTGTAGGCATTATGGCCGATGACGATATAGGGATAGAGCGGGTCGTCATCAAGACCTACGACTGGGCCCGCTGGTATATCAAGACTCTGCCGCTGCATGCGTCGCAGCGCGAAATAGCCCGCGACGACAAGTCGATTACCTTCGAGTTGCAGGTACGCCCTACCTTCGACTTCATGCAACTGCTGTTGCAGCAGGCGGGGCAGATAGAGGTGGTCGAGCCCGAGTGGGTCAAAAAGCGAATGTGCGAGTTGGCCCGGGAGGTATGGCAACGATACCACCCGACACTCCCGATGGAGGAGGGGATATCTTTGTTGAAACAAGGAAATAAGCCCTTGGAATAAATTTGGTAAAATGCTTTCGCCTGTGCTTCGTTTCGGCATATCGGTGGGGTTACCTTTGTCATATCGTTAATCAAAAATGTTTCACTTAAAACGAAAAACCGATATGTCAAGGGTATTTAAAGTAACGCCGAAAAAAATCAAACGGGTAAACGGCACCGTATTGACTCCCGAAATGGAGGTAACCGTAACCACTCAGCTACACACCGCCGATCCGTTCTACAACGGGGCCAAAGAGATCAAAGAGGCGTACATGCGTCTCTATGGATTTGACTATCAAAAGGCCTGTTGCAATAAGTCCGATTTCAACTTTCGGGCTTTGGATTGAGACAGAGGGGATACTCTTTTCAAGCTGGGCGGGAGAACTTACTGCCCCGCCTCGGCGAGAATAATAGGGGACTTTTAAAAAGCGACACTCCGGTAATCGGTCGATTATCGGAGTGTCTGGCTTTTCGGTGATCCGCTTGGTATCTGAAAATAGCCCTTTTTATTACCAAATATCAAACGCCATCTTATTCTGTATCAGAGTCTTCCGACATTCAATAACATTGTTCATTTTGAGTGAGTAACACAATGTGGTAACACGGTTAATAAACACTCGCAACGGACTCTCTTCATCCGCTCATTTGCAAATGTACAGCTTTAATTTGAATTTACGGTTCTTTTTATGGGGTTATTTTCACTTGTTTTCATTTGACAGACTCGCACAAAAAAACACAGACCTTTACTTTAAGTGCCTTAAAATGAGCATCAGAGTATGATTTAGAGTATGAAAATGGGGCTGATTGATAAATAGCTCTAAAATCCTTCAGATTTCTGTTGTGTATTTTGTTTTTTACAAGGCCTGCCCTGTACCTTTGTGTCGCTTCACGGTTGAAAAGTACCACAATCGGAGGCAAATTGTCACACTAAAATAACAGAATTATGAAACAGGAACATTATATCAAAGTCGTGAACGATGTGGTTCAACGAATGGAAAGACACGCCGATGTAGTGATGAACGTGAAGCAGGTGGCGGAATATCTCGGCTTGTCAGTCGGAGCTGTCCGCAAGCGTTGCCAGCGTAAACAGTTACCATATCATCTCAATGCCAAGCATCTTTATTTCAGCAAACTTGAAGTGGATGCAGCTTTACTCAACCGAAAATAAAATGAGAGCGCGTTCTTTTGACTATATGGGGCAGTTTTGGCGGGAGAATGAAATACAGATGTTCTCGGCAAAGGAAACGCAACTGTATTTCTTTCTCTTGGCGGAATGTAGACGCCGATGTTGGCAAGTCCCTTTCGGATGCAGTACACAACGAATCACCAACAATCTTGGCATAAGCCGCCAGACACTCTGCCGGTTGAGGAAGAAACTGCAAGACCGTGGACTTATCGCTTACGAAGAGGGAAAAAACAATTCCTCTATTCCCGGCTACACTCTTTTAATAAAGGTGGACACCAACAAAACGGTACAGCGAAATATGACAGCAAATGGAACACTGGATGGAACGGCAGCCGGAACCATTATAAACAGTATAGACAAAATAAATAAATCTATTATTCCTAAAGAGAAACCGCTCCATTTAAACGACTTGCAGGCTCTTTTGTACGCTGACAACAAATGGTTGGGCAACGTGAAGGAATATGCGAACCAGCATGGAATAGAAGTGGACGACATGAAGATACAGGAAATGCTTGGAGAGTTCTTTCTTTATCTCCGGACATGCGGCATCCAGTCTAAATCGCCAGCCGATGCGCAGCAGCATTTTGTAAACTGGTTGATGAAAAAAGGGAATAACAGAGACTACAGGCAGAAGGCTCATCCTGCTTGGCAAGTCGGCGTAAAACTGACTGACGACAATCCGGACAAATTCAAAAACACATCAGAATGGTAGATATTAATTCAGACAACAGAATAGATTTCAGAGCGGCAGTAAATTTCTTTGCCGAGCGAAAAGTGTGCCTGCAACCGCAACGGCTGCATATCCGTTTGCCCAATGCCAAAGAAGTATTGGATGCAGGATTGCGGCATTTCTTGGGCTGTAACTACATGTGGCAGCCCGAATACGATAAGGTTGTAGATTGGTTGACTGACAACAAAGGGCTTGGACTGTTCTGTATGGGCAACTGTGGCAGAGGAAAGACCACCATTTGTTTGCAAATACTTCCCTGCATTATACAGCACTATTTTCACAAAGTATTCTCCATCTGTCTGGCACGCGAAATGAACCGACATTACACCGAAGTGATGCGTAGCCATCTGCTTGTGATTGATGACATAGGGCGTGAAGAACCCTATCAGGAATACGGCAACCACTTCAATGTGTTCCCTGATTTCGTGGACGATTGCGAAAGGAAGGGCAAATTCCTAATCACGAACACCAACTGCACGAAGGAACAGCTTGCAGAGAAATATGGGGAGCGTACCCTTTCCCGACTGAAAGCGACAACACGGTTAGTGGTTTTTGCAGGAGAGGACTTACGGCATGGATAAATGCTGGGCTTGCCCAGATATAGCCCACTATAACTTCTCCGCTACGCTCCGAAGTTGTGGGCTCTCCCGAGGGGCTTATGGCTCTGCCCTAAGAACCCGGCAAGGGCTTTCAGCCCTGTGCAACCCAACCAAAGAGTGACCCTCTCTTTGGAAACTCCGCTTAGTGGCTTCCACCCCTAAGAACCCGGAGCAGGAAGTGACCCTCTCCCTGCACCCTCCGATTAAGGCTCCGCCCTAATAACCCGAAGTGAAACCCAAATACAGACAAGCCTATGGCACAGAAGACATCCATCAACATCAAGCCGTGCAACATCGGCAGCAGCGAAGCGCATAACAAGCGGACAGCGGAATACCTCGCCAATATCCGCAAGGAGAAGTTTTACATCCGTACCGACCTCATGGCAGGAAACGAGGCATGGGTATCACCTGATTTCGGTGAAGCCACGCTCACCGACCGCTACAATCAGATAGCCACTATGGTCAAGGAAAAGACAGGACGGGCGATGCAGACCAAAGACCGGGAAAGGGTGAACAAGAAGACGGACAAGGTGACCATTGTCCGTGGCAGCACTCCGCTCAAGGAGGGCGTGGTCGTCATCAAGGACGACACCACGATGGAACAGCTGCGGCACTTCTGCGAGGTGTGTAAGCAGAGTTGGGGAATCACAGCCCTGCAAGTGTTCATCCACCGTGACGAGGGACATTACGGAATACCCGGCGACAATGCCACATGGAAGCCCAACTTCCATGCTCACATCGTATGGGACTGGATGAACCACGATACGGGAAAGTCCTGCAAACTGGACGAGAAAGCCATGAGTGAGATGCAGACGGTTTTGGCTGAGTGTCTTGATATGGAAAGGGGCACCTCAAAGGAGGTGACGGGCAAGAAACATCTGGAGCGCACGGACTTCATCATCGCCAAGCAGAAACAGGAAGCGGAACAGGCGAAAGCCGCAAGGCAAGCAGCCATCGCCGCCAAGGAGGAAGCCGAAGCGGAACTTTTATTCGTGGAGGGCGAGAACAAGGCGAAAGAGCAGTACCGCCATTCCCTCGACAGCGAGATTGCCGAAAAGGAGAAACAGTTAAAAGACGAGCGAAAGGCAAAAGTGGACAGCATACTGAACAGCTTCGGCAGCCTTGTCGGGGTCGGCAAGTCCGCAGCGGTCGAAAAGGAAAATGCCAAATTGAAAGCCGAGAACGAGCGCATGAAGAAAGCCTTTGCCGAAGCCGTAAAGGAAAAGGCGGAAGAACGGACAAAGGCATTGGTCGCAGAAAAGCAGAAAGCCGAAGCGGAGCGTGACAGGGCTTTGGTGCAAAGCCGCTCTCTTGGCATGGAAAGGGACAAGGCACTGCGGCAGCTTCAGGAACAAAAGGACGGCGAGCGGCAGCGCATCAGCCAAGCGGTAAATCAGGCCACGGCGGAGAAAGACAAGACCATCCGCCTGTTGCAAAGTACGCTCAAAGCGAGTAGGCATATTCTGAACGTGCTTGCCGATATGCTTTACAAGGCAAGCGAGGTATTTAGGCGAGCCATTGATGCGATTATCCATTTCGGCACGGAGCAGCACAAGTCGTTCTTCGCCCCGTCCGAAGCCGCCGACATCAAGAGCGTGATGCAGGAGTACGGAGAAACGACCGAACAGCAGAATATGGTCGGCGCATGGCTTTGTGACTATGCGGAGAGACGACAGCCAGTTGATGGAATAAAACATCGCCATACACTTAAAGAGGTTGGCGATGTGGCAGATGGAAAATATGACTGGAAAATCAATTCTATACAAAATAATATCAGAATGTAAATGAGATGATGTACCTTAAAAGTACACCACCAAACGTACAATATCTGAATAGATGTGAGTTTGCTTCTTCCACTTCAAAAAATGGGTACTTAGTAAAGTTTCAAATTATTTATTTATTGCTTCCAAACACCTTGCTGACAAATTTATATGCCCTTCTTTCACCTGTTTCAGGATGTGTCCAGTCGGCATCCTTGGGAATAGATATGACAATAATGGCATACTTATAACAGACTTCTTCATTATCCAATATATCGTAAAAATCTTGGTCAGTCAAAGACACCCCTCTCATTGGATAACGCAACCCACTCCATGTGAAATCAATCTTAGCCTTGCCATAATCATTTTTATAAAGTCTGACATCTGAAACCAATAATATAGATTCAGACGGTTGAGTTACATTTTCCAGTTCATCCTCTCTCAAATACGAATAACCGTTATTCCAAAAGCCATGATAGCCATATTCCCTGAAAGCTTGCACAACTCTCTTCATTGACTCTGTACCAATCTTTCTACAAGAATGATTGTCAATCACCCAGTTCTCTTTTTGTTTACCCTGTGGCATCGAACGACCGTCAAACTCTATCACATCAAGCGGTTGGGCAAAATCAATCTCATGCCCTTGTACTGCACCAGCTTGACCGTCATCACGTACAATACGAATCCACTCTTTAGGATTATCTAAATCAATGCCACCAGGGCATAATCCTCCGTTCTTGCAACTGACAGCAAGAAGAAAAACTCGCTTTTTCATTATAGGTTTCCTCCGAATTTAATATCGTTTCTAAATTTATTGAGAAGCATCTCGCTAAGAACTCTTCTGTGACACTTTTCGTTTGTCGGCTCAGAGCATAGCAGCACAACATTTTCATACTTTCCAAACTCTTCAACAAAGTTGGAAATATTGGATTTGTATTCAAGCTGTTTCCTATATGCCACCTCAAATAATTTGTAATCCTTACTCATAGGACAAGACTTATCTCTAACCTCTTTCAGTAATTCCTTAGTCGGTGCCAAGTCCACACGGTGTTTATATTTACAGCCATTTGCCAATTCTGAAAGGAAATACGGTAAATCTTGCTCAAATGCAAAGCGTGATAATTGCCCATTAGGATTAAGTCGTACATCCACAAGGCAATCAATCTTGTTTGCCTTGATGATTCCAAAAAACTCTTTTGCAGTTTTTTTTGTAAAGCCAATGTTGAATAAGTTAATCATAGTTCTCGGTATTATTGTAGTTAAACCTTTTCCATCCATGTAATAAATTCCAATATCTATCGCAGAAGTCATAGAGCTTTTCTTGCTCGGTATTTCCGAAATAATTATCAAGGATTTCTTCCTTGAACATCATGTTCAGAACTTTTTTCTTTTCGCAAACGAATATTTCAAGTTGCTTATCCAAATCCGAGTTTGATATAAAGTAGATTCCACCATCAGGCTTTTCGACGATATGCCTCACTTCAAGCCAGTCACCGTATCTTTGTTCAAGTGCTTTGCTCACCAAAAAATATCTATGGCAATCCATCGGTTTCTTTTCGCTGCACATCAAGCACAAGGTGTAATTTTTGTCATACGCATCTTCAATGCGTTTTAATCCGCTTACAAAATGCTCATCATGCCTAAATTTACGAAAATCTACAATCTCATCCGAACCAAGCAATTCTGTTTTCTCTGGACGATAACTTTTTGCTATGGGGAAAACCTCTTGCTCGAAGAAGATGTCCGCTGCCTTAGAAAATACCTCTTGCTGACTACTGGTTTTGGCACCAATTTCCGGCATATTCATGTATGGTATGCCCAATTCCTTTCCTGCAATCTTCATGTTATCTGCATTGCATTGTGGATATTGCTTGGAAAAAGGAACAGAACGCACATCTATCAAAAAATTTACACCATGTTCTCTTAATGTATCAAACAAATGGTTGACATCTATGATATTACCTTTTTGAAATAAGGTGTAACCAACTGTATAAATGTATTTTTTATCCATTGCAATATTCTTTTAGATTGGTATTAAGTTGCATGTCGTTTATCGACTGCCTGTTTGGAACAAAACATATATTTCCATCTTTATCATTCTCTATAAAAATATCTTTATACTTGTCTATCAACTCAATGGCTTTTCCATTAAACCCAGTATCATCGAAAGCTAATGTTATAGTACGATTATTTGCTAAAGCAAAAATGTACATCAAGATGTATTCTTCAAGTCCAATTTCAAAATACCTACAGCTGATAGCCCAGTTTAGTACATGGATATTCTGTTTGTTCTCCGCATAAGTTACCGCAGAACAAACTCCCAAGTTTTCACCGTTACTTCTATATATCTCAAAAATTAGAGACCTGCATTTTTCGTAATGCTTTTTTTCTGAAAACTTGAATTGATTGGACTTTGCATAAAGGCGCATGGCTTCCACATGGTTTATGTCATCACTAACCTTGACAAGTAACTGCGGAAGATAACTTTTCTCACGTTCTTGCTGTAAGACCGCATATAATCGTTTACGATTTCTTGACTTCAACGAAAGCTCAAATCTATCAAAGACACCACAAGTTAAAAGTAAAGTTAGAAGTTCATCATGATTATCCCAATCAGGAACAAACACCTCTGGCAAGTTTTGTCTTACCTCGTCACGAACTATTTTGTTATCATCGATAAAAACGCAAGCACTTGTTAATATTGATAACTTTTGTGCTATGGCTTTTATGTTTTTGCTCTTATCGTTATAATTGGCGACAATACAGTCTATTTGACCTTTAAGAGGAAATTCATTCTCATCAAGCCTATCAATGGCAGACAGAACTTTTTCATTGTCATTGCGTGAGCATATTGCAATGTACAACCCAAGCTCTTTCGCTAAGGCTTGTATGAAACGCATAAACCCAATAAACGGAATTGCATCATTTGAAAGGAGATTTTGTTTGATTGCATCGATACCATCTTCTGCAAGAGTCCCTTTCCATATCGTATCGTCAAGGTCAAGAATGACAGCCTTATACACAATCTTGGACTTGCACATAATCTGTGAAATGATTTGCATAACCAGTATTCCGACAATGGAAATTCCCGTTTTACTTGACAAATATATTGTCGATACAAAGTTTTCTATCTTGTATCCAAAAAATTCATCATTTGCGTTCCCTCTAATAGTATATTCTACTTGTATTTCATCTATGGTATCTTGCCCGTTGGATATTGTCACTTCAAAACCATACGTTTGCAATTTGCGAAGAAGAAAGGACAAATCATGGTCGTCTGCAGCAATAAAACCTGCAACACCACCTATATTAACTATGTAATTGCTTGTGATGAAGTTGCGAAATTGCCTTACATAGTTGTTGATGTAAACATCTATGTATTTGTTAACTGGTGACTCTATTTCTGTCATAATCAAAACATTGTCTCCCAGTCCCCGAAGACCTCATATTATTTTACACCAAAGCGTGGAACTGCGATGCCACGTCTGATTGGAGGTCGTAGGAAAAACCTGTGCACGGATATGGAAATAGCAGCCCACGCTATAGCGTGAGAACCACTATGCCATCTCTTGTGCACAATTGAAAATTTCCTACGTTTCCAATCACAAGACAAGCATAACGCTTCTTTGATTTATCGTATGTCTGGCAAGAGTCGCCTCCAGCCAAATACAAAGGTAGTAAAATTCTAAGATAAACCATTTTATTCTGGGAAAAATCAACTATTTAAGCCTTATTTTATCACACAGTGGGATTTTACTACTCATTTCACCTCATATTCACAATTCACTTGTTTTTATAGTCAGCCAATAATTCCTCAAAATCTTTGTTATCCCAGATTCAATCAAAGTGATTGATATCCAAGGGGGTGTCCATTTTGGTCACCCCCTATTAGAAAATAAGAATCATCTATTAAAATGCGAATGGAGAATTACAAGAAGGGGGGGCGTCATTTCAACGACCCCCTATCAATATCAGCACTTTAGACTTTTATGTGGAATGGTCATCTTTATTTCCATGCCCTGAACATCTTATCCCCAATGTTCTGCGAAACATATTGCATGGGCAGCTTTGCATAAATTTCAGTCGTCCTTATGGAAGTGTGCCCCATCATAATTTGTAGAACTTCTTTGGAAATGCCTTGCCCAAGAGCCACCGTACAGGCGAATGTATGACGGGCTATATGTGTGGTTAAAGGAAAAGAACAACTGAGAGCCAAGCCTATGCCTTTAAGAAATTGGTTGTACTTCTGATTGGAGGTTATCTCCATCTTGTAGTTGTTTCGTTCCAATATCTTCCGCGTGATGGGTAGAATGGGCGTAACAAATTCATTCCCTGTCTTTATGCGATGCCCATCAATGTAGTCTTTGCCGTCAATAGAAACGACATGCTGGTCGTAATCAAACGATTTAGCATCGCTGTATGCCATGCCTGTGAACGTCTGGAAAAGGAAAAAGTCAAGATACCTGTTCATTACTGCATCTGTGCTTTCCTCCCGCATACGGATTAACTTTTTCAGTTGTGTTTCTGTGAGATGAGGGCGGTCGCTTTTCTCACCACGCTTGTCTTGAAAACGCTCGTAGGGGTTTTCTTTGATAAGCCCAAGACGGAAAGCCTCGGACACATACGACTTGAACCGCTTGTGGTAATTGTGGATGGCAGCCTGACTTCTGATGATTGGTTTCCCTTTGGTTGTGTAGGTCTGTTCTTCCCTTATGAAAAGGTCGAACTGATAGATGTGTTGCAGGGTTACATCGTCAAAGGTCTTAAACTTACCGAACCGTTCAAGAGCCTTATAGGTGGTGAAATGCCCTTTACGAGTACCTTCACGAAGCGGACGGTTATTGATACGCTCCCTAAGCCAAGCCATGAAGTTACGTCGGTTGCCGCCGTCCGCACTCAAATAAGTTTTGAATTGAGAGATGGTCATGTCGTCCTTATTCACCTGCATGGCGATAAGGATATGCTCAAATTCGGTTACTTTCTTTTGGATGTCCTCGTTGATGACAACAGCACGAGGATGATTTACCACAGTTCCATTCTCCCATTGGGCAATGGTAACGCTATGTCCTGAATGGAAATAACAGCGTTCACGCTGTAAACAAACCACGATTTCGATAGCTCCTGCCACTGTTGCCGTGGCTTTCTTCTTCCGGTTGAAGAACAGTCTTACGTACTTACTCATAATGGTAACACATTTGTGAGATTGGTAACACAGCTATGGTAACACAAAACCCGTCCAAAAGGGGATTTTTACGTCCAAGTGTGTCGCTTTTTCTCGTTTTTTTTGATGGTGTTACCACCTTGTATGCTGCTCAAAAAGAGAATGCAAAGAATTGAATGCCAGCAGCTTTGTGCAAATTAAAAAGAAAAGGTCTTCACCATTGAAGACCTCTCTTCCGTGATCCGCCTGGGGCTCGAACCCAGGACCCCAACATTAAAAGTGTTGTGCTCTACCAGCTGAGCTAGCGAATCTAACCTTGGTGCTTTTTGTAAAAGCGTTGCAAAGATAGTGCCTTTTATTGGAATATACAAGGGTTAGCCCCAAAATATTCTATTTATTTTTCGCTCTGGAGCCCACGGCTCACGGTCGTGGGGAGTGATTGTCAGCGCATGAGGGTTTCGAACACCGGGATGAGGAGCGAGGTGATGACCCCCATCAGACCGATGGCCAGGCCACTGATGGCACCTTCGACGGCTCCCAGCTCGATGGCGCGGGCGGTACCCAGTCCGTGGGCGGCCGAACCCAGGGCCAGACCGCGGGCTACGCGGCTGTTGACGTGGCAGCGGTCGAGTACGGCCGGGCCGATGATGCCGCCCAGCAATCCGCAACCAAATACGATGACGGCCGTGAGCGAGGGGATGCCGTGCGAATGCTCCGAGAGAGAGATGGCGATGGGTATCGTAACCGACTTGGGTTGCAGCGACGAGGTGATGGCTTCGTCGACTCCCATTATGCGGCAGATGGCGATGACACTCACGATGCCCACGATACCTCCGGCAAAGACGGCCGTGAGCACGGGAATCTCTTTGCCCCGTATCTGCTCGATCTGTTCGTAGAGGGCGTATCCCAGGGCAACGACCGAGGGGCCCAGCAGGAAGCTGATGAAGCTGCTGCCGGCGCAGAAGGTGTCGTAGTCGATGTCGAGCAGCGAGAGTAGCGCGATGATGAGCACCATAGCTACCAGCAGGGGGTGAAAGAGGGCGATATGTTTTTTCTGATGCAGTTTGCAACCGGCCAGATAGCTGCCCAGAACCAGCAGCAGGATGAAGGGCGTGGAGGAGAATATGGCGTTCATTGTTCAATCCCTCCTTTCTTGTGCGACAGTTTGCGGTCGAGATGCTCTTCGGTGACTCCCACCACGATGATGACCAGCAGTGTAGTCACTACCGAGACGGTGAGCAGGACCACCCAGTTGCTCATGAGTATCTTGTACTCGTGCATGAGTCCGATGCTGGCGGGGACGAAGAAGAGGGCCATGTTGCGGGTGAGGGCCGAGGCGGCCTTGTCGACGTCGCGCGGACGTACCCACTTGAGGGTGAGTGCCAGGAACAGCAGTATCATGCCGCACACGCTGCCGGGAATGAGTTTCCCGATGAGCAGGCTTACCATCTCTCCCAGTACATAGAAGAGCATGATGTAGCAAAAACCTTTAATCATTTTCTTAAAACCTTACTTGTTAATACCTAAATACCTAAATCTTTTTTTTATCTCTTTTTATTCCTTGTTTTTATAATGAATTTCGTCTTCGCAGACGACGAATCCTTCATCTCGCAGGAAGCGCAGGGCTTCGATCACTTCGTCCTCGGGATAGGGGAGCGAGTCGACTATCCGGTTGCGGCTTACGGTGCCGGTGCCGATTACCTGCTGCACGGCCCGGGCTATCTGTGCAGGGCGCTGTATCGAGGGGCGCTCGTGTTTGCGCCGTTCGATGCAGTTGTCGCAACAGCCACACTCGTAGTCGCTTTTCACTCCGAAGTATTCGAGCAGCATCTGTTGCCGGCAGCGGGTCGAGGTGGCATAGGTAATCATGCTCTCGATGCGGTCGGCCATGCGTTTGCGTCGCTCTTCGTAGGCCTCGCGGGTGATGTGCACGTAGCGGGGTTCCATGCGTTCGCGGGTGTAGACGATGTAGGGGGTGCGCCGCCGGGGCACGTAGTGGAGCACATGCAGACGGTTCAGCTTGAGCAGTGCTTCGTAGACGGCATGCTGGTCGATGCCGAGCCGCTGGGCCAGCGGATCTTCGTGAATGTATATGTAGTCGGCAAAGAGCCCGGTGTAGGAGCGCAACAGACATTGCAGCACGCGGTCGGTCTGCGGGTCGCAGTCGCGCAGGTTGTAGAGCTCCTCCCGGTGCACCAGAATCATCACGCGTGAGAGGGTGTCGGTCTCTTCGATAAACTCGATGTAGCCCGATATGGTGAGTATTTTCAAGGCATTGAGCACCGGCGTGGCGGTGTAGTTGAAGGTGGTGCAGAAGCGCTTCAGGTTGAACTCGAATATCGAATCCATGCCGCAACCGAGGGCAATCTCGAGGAAGTTGCTCACTCGCTCGTAGACCTTCAGCACAAACTCCTTGTCGGGAAACTCCTCGGTGAGCCGCTTGTGCAGGTTGGCCTTGTCGCGCCGGGCATAGAGCAGCACGGCGTAGGCGCGGGCCCCGTCACGACCGGCCCGGCCTGCCTCCTGAAAATACTCTTCGGGAGCGTTGGGCATGTCGAGATGCACCACCACCCGCACATCGGGCTTGTCTATACCCATGCCGAAGGCGTTGGTCGATACCATTACCCGCGTTTCGTTCTCTTTCCACCGGCGCTGCTTCTCGTTCTTCTCCTCCTGTCCCAGACCGGCGTGGTAGTAGTCGGCCGAGATGCCGGCCCGCGTCAACCCCTCGGCCACCTCTTTGGTGCGCTTGCGGTTGCGCACATAGACGATGGCGCTGCCGGGCACCCGGGTGAGGATGCGCAGCAGTTGCTGCATCTTGTCCTCGCCCTGCCGCACGACATACGAGATGTTGGGGCGGGTGAAGGGGGTGCGGAATACGCGCCCGTCGTGAAAGTCGAGTTTCTGTTGTATATCCTCGGCCACGCGCGGGGTTGCCGTGGCGGTGAGTGCCAGCACGGGAACGTGAGGCAGGGTGTGGCGTATCTGGGCAATCTTCAGGTAGGCGGGGCGGAAGTCGTAGCCCCATTGCGAAATGCAGTGTGCCTCGTCAACGACGATAAACGAGACCGGCAACCCCTTGATGCGGGCCGTGAAGAGCTCGGTGTCGATGCGTTCGGGTGAGATGTAGAGAAACTTGAATCGTCCGTAGAGGCAGTTGTCGAAGGTGACCACCATCTCGCGGCGCGACATGCCCGCGTGGATACAGGCGGCTCGTATGCCCCGGGCGCGCAGGTTGTCGACCTGGTCTTTCATCAGGGCCACGAGGGGAGTGATGACAAGGCAGAGCCCTTCGCGACAGAGGGTGGGTACCTGGAAGGTGAGCGACTTGCCCCCGCCGGTAGGCATGAGTCCCAGCGTGTCGTGTCCGTCGAGCAGCGAGGTGATAATCTCCTCTTGCATAGGGCGGAAACGGTCGTATCCCCAATACTTCTTCAATATTTCGTAGATAAGCTCTTGCATGCCTTTCCTTGAAAATCGACTGCAAAAATACAATTTTATCTATTACGATATAGAAATCGGGTGACGAAAATTGGAGCAAAGCCGCAAATCGGTAGGGGGCCTGGCATGATAGCGGAAGCCGATAAAAACAGCAGAGGCACGGTATCCGGGTCGGTTGCCGTGCCTCTGCCGTGATGCGGTTTAGCCTCCGCTCGGTTATTCCGAGGGGCGTATATCTTTGATAAAGAGTTGTATCGATCCGCTGTTGTGGGTATTCTCTTCGATGGTGTAGCAGATGTCGAACGGTTTGCCTGCCTTGATGTGGTCGAAGTGACGGCTCATGTTGAAGGCGATGCCGTTCATGATATTCTTGGACTTGCTATCGACCAACTCCAGTTTCACGTGTTCGTTTTTCTTGCCCACGAGCCGGCTCGTGCCATAGTCGGTCACGTGCCGGGTGCTGAAAATGGGCTTCTGGTTACCGGGTCCGAAGGGGTTGAATTGCTTGAGCAGCGCGAAGAACTCGGGGGTGATTTCGTTGAAGTCGATTTCGGTGTCGATGTCGATTTGCGGCTCCATCTGTTCGGGCAGGATGTGTTTGGCCACATGCTCCTCGAAGCGGGCGGTAAACTCCTTGATGTGCTCCTCCTTCATCGAGAGCCCCACGGCGTAGGTGTGGCCGCCGAAGTTCTCGAGCAGGTCGCGGCACGACTCCACCGCCTTGTAGATGTCGAATCCCTGTACCGAGCGGGCCGAGCCGGTAGCCAGTCCGTCGGAGAGGGTGAGCACCACGGCCGGGCGGTAGTAGAGTTCGGTCAGGCGCGAGGCCACGATGCCGATGATGCCTTTGTGCCAATCCTTGTTGTAGATGACAATCGATTTGCGGTGGTTGATGTCGACATGCTCTTCGAGTATCTTGCTGGCCTCTTCGGTGATGCGCTTGTCGAGCTCCTTGCGGTTCTCGTTGTACTGGTCTATGTTCTGGCTCTTTTCGAGGGCGCCGGCCATATCTTTGGCCACCAGCAGGTCTACCGCCTCTTTGCCCGACTGCATGCGACCCGAGGCGTTGATGCGGGGCCCGATTTTGAAGACGATGTCGCTGATGGTGATGTTTTTGTTGTTCAGTCCGCACACCTTCAGGATGCCGCGCAGTCCCATGCTGGGGTTGGAGTTGAGCCGCTTGAGGCCGTGATAGGCCAGGATGCGGTTCTCGCCGGTGATGGGCACGATGTCTGAGGCGATGCTCACGGCCACCAGGTCGAGCAGCGGTTCCAGGTCGGCGGCTATGTCGATGCCGTTGTTCAGGGCAAAACCCTGCATGAACTTGTACCCCACGCCGCAGCCCGACAGATGTTTGTAGGGGTAAGTCTCTCCCTCGAGTTTGGGGTTGAGGATAGCCACGGCGTCGGGCAACTGGTCGTCGGGCATGTGGTGGTCGCAGATGATGAAGTCGATGCCTTTGCTCTTGGCGTATGCAATCTTCTCCACGGCCTTGATGCCGCAATCGAGGGCGATGATGAGCGTGATGCCGTTCTGGGCGGCATAGTCGATACTCTTGTCGGAGATGCCGTAACCCTCGTCGTAGCGGTCGGGGATGTAGTAGTCGAGCCCCGAGTAGAAATTCTGCAAAAACTTGTATACCAGCGATACGGCCGTCGTTCCGTCCACGTCGTAATCGCCATAAATCATAATTTTTTCTTTACTCCCTAATGCGCGGTTGAGCCGAACTACCGCTTTCTCCATATCTCGCATGAGGAACGGGTCATGCAGATCGGACAGTTGGGGTTTGAAAAACTTCTCCGCTTCGGCGACAGAAGTTACCCCTCGTTGAGTCAGTAGTTTACAGAGCGCAGGGACCCGTGGGTATCGGGCCTCTAATCTCTGGGCTATCTGTTGTTGGTTGGATGTTAGGGGTAAGTAATTCCATTTACTTATCATTTATATTTTTTTTATTTTTTATCGCTCTCGGTTCCCGCAGCGACCGGCTGTTAAAAGTCCGACAGCCCGATGGTGTCCAGCGGGAAAAATGGACCTCGGCCAAGCTATTATCTGCCTTGTCCACATTTATATAGCAATGAGCAGGAGATGTAATTGCTTACAGACAGTCCTTTTTCACCTCATTATTGGCGTAAAGTTATAAAAAGACATTCAATGTTGAACCGCTTTTGCGTATTAAAATTGTAAATCTTCAAAATTTTAACGTCCTTTATTCGGTTCGGTCGGGGGCGGCTTGTGGAGCCAGCAGCAACTCGTAGTCGACTACGTCGAGCCACTGCCCGAATTTATGGCCTACCTCTTTGAAGAGCGATACCTGTTCGAACCCGAGCCGGGCATGGAAGGCGCGGCTGGCCTCGTTGTTGCCGGTGATGCAGGCAATCAGGGCCCGATAGCCCTGCCGGCGACACTCCTCGATAAGACGGAGCATGAGTTCCCGGCCCAATCCCTTGTTTTGGCCGAGCGGCGACAGGTATACGGTAGTTTCGAGCGTGTGGCCGTAGGCGGCCCGCTCTTTCCAGGGGTGGGCATAACAGTATCCGACTACGGTGCCCGCCTCTTCGGCTACGAAGTAGGGGTAGTGGTCGGCGATGTGGACGATGCGGTCGCGCATGGCTTCGGGGGTGAGCGGTTCGGTCTCGAACGAGATGGTGCTGTGCAGTATATATTCGTTGTAGATGGCCGTAATGGCGTCGGCATCGTGTGGGGTAACCTCGCGTATCATCGTATCGTCTCTTTTTTAGGGCACGAATATACGAATAAACGGCCGACCGTTGTATACGAGTGGGGGCTATTTCCTTGAAAAAAAACGGGAGGCAACCATCTTGCAGGTTGCCTCCCGGGGATAATGTGTTTGTGTCGTACCGGTTACTGGTCGATCATGTGCACATCGACTTGCGGGTAGGGGAAGTGCAGGTTGTACTTCTCGAACTGTTTGTATACCTGCTCGTTGAAATCGTAATAGACACCCCAGTAATCGCTGGCGGCAGCCCAGGCGCGAACGGTCACCTCGACGGCGCTGTCGGCCAGGCTGCTCAGAGCCACGAACGGGGCCGGTTCGGTCAGTACCCGTTTGTCGGCCGCGAGCAGTTGCAGGATGACCGTGCGGGCCGTGTCGAAGTCGTCGCCATAGGCGATGCCTATCTTCCAGTCTACGCGGCGGCGCCCCTCTTTCGAGTAGTTGTTGAGGCTGCCGGTCGAGAGCCCGCCGTTGGGTATGATGATGGTTTTGTTGTCGGGTGTGTTGAGTATGGTGTTGAATATCTGTATCTCCTTGACGGTACCCGAGTAGCCTTGCGCCTCGATGAAGTCGCCCACCTTGTAGGGCTTGAAGAGGAGAATCATCACCCCGCCGGCAAAGTTTTGCAGCGTGCCGCTCAGTGCCATACCTACGGCAAGACCGGCCGAGGCAAAGATGGCCAGGAACGAGCTGGTGTTGATGCCCAGGATACCGATGACGATGACGATGAGGATAAGCATGAGTATGATGCGGATGAGGCTCAGCAGGAAGGTGCGCAGCGAGAGCTCCACGTTGCGGCGGACGAAGGCTTTGGCCACGAAGCTGTGGATGCGGTTGATAATCCACTTGCCGATAAAGAAGACGGCCAGAGCGATGGCTACCTTCACCAGACCGTGCAAAATGGCCGAGATGGCTTGCTCCATGAATTGCTCGAACGAAAGCGACGAAAGCGACGAGAGCTTTTGTTGCCAGGTTTGGGCTACCTCTTCGGGAGCCGGCAGGTCGGGCGTTTGTGCCCACAAGGTCAATAGCGAATTGAGAATAGACATACGTAAAATATAGAGTTAATGGTTTTTATTGGTTTCTTAATTGGCAATCGGGTAGACCTGTTGGTACCAGTCGAGGGTGGTGTAGTAGCTGTCGAGGGTTGCGTCGCCGCTTCCCAAGGCATAGGTGCTCAAGCCACAGTGCGTGTTGACGGGCACTGTTCCCAGAATCGAGGGGGTGGCCGCCCGGTAGATTACGGTAGCGGCCAGGGCCTGGTCGAGCAGGCTCATCTCGTCGGCCGTAGCAATTTTCGACAGGTAGTCGCGCAGGTCGAAACAGATGTAGGGCCGTTGGCGGTCGAAGTGCTGCACCTGGGTGAGGTCGGGGGCGGCCTCCTCGCTGTGGGCTGCGAAGATGGTGCGTGTGGCGTCGGCCAGCACCTCGAGTTTGCTGCAGTCAATCAGGCTGGTGGTAGCTGTCCGATAGGCCCCCGAGAGTCCGTCGTAGTAGGTATAGATGGCGTGGCACACGCTGCTCAGGTCGAGCCGGTAGTCAAAGAGCAGGGGGATGGTGAGCGTATAGGGCATGCCGGTCCCCATCACCTCGGCAGCCGAGCCTATGTAGTAGTCGGTCTTGTTGCGCAACTGGTAGGCGCACTCGACGCTACCCATGAAGCAGACGTCGGTGAGGATGAACCGGAACCGATGGTCGGGCAGGGCCCTGGCCAGTTCGTCGAGCTCCATGTAGTTTGAACCGTCTTGCCCGAACGAGCGGGTAAGGGGGCCCGTCCACCGTTTGCGCGAGAGGGCCAACGATGAGTTGCCCGGCACCCATCCGGTGCTGTGCGACCAGAGTATCAGGCCATACTCCGAGGCGGGGAACAGCTCGATGGTCTCGTCGACGATTGCACTCAACACTTCGCCGGTGGCCGAGTTGCGGTTGGGGTACTCCCTCACAATCACCTTTTGGGCCTGCCCCGAGGCATCGCGCTTTATCTGAATCAGTTGCGGATTGGCGTCGCCACCGTCGCGATAGATAATCAGATTGCCGCCGTTCAGTTCGCCGGCCTGGGCCACCTGCAGCATTTCTTTGATGTTTTGCGTGTCATACCCGTAGTAGCCCAGGCTGTTGTCGGAGAGCATGTAGACCAGCACCGTGCGGTCTACGGGGACAGGCTCGGGCTCGTCGTCTTTGCAGCATGCGGTCAGAAGCGAGGCGACGGCTACCAGCAAAAACAGATCCCAAAGGCTCGGGCGGAAAAGGAATATTGTATCGAATCTCTTCATAATTCGCAAAAATAACAGAAATTTTTTCAAGGACTGTTTTTTTTGAGTACTTTTTAGAATCCCGGAGTGGGAGAATAAGGTCTAAACCTGTACCTTTGTTAGGTAAAATATCGGGTATGAAAAAACTTGGATTTTTGTTTTTGATTCTACTCTTGCCTTTGGGGCTGTGGGCGCAAAGCTATTACCAGTGGGTCGAGAAGGCCGACAGTTGCATCAAGGCCAAGGATTGGGCCGGGGCCGAGCATGCCCTGCTGAGTGCGTTGCGTACCGAACCGGCCAACGGCCAGAACTCGCTGCTGATGTCGAATCTGGGCACCGTGCAGCGCTATGCCGGCAAATACGACGAGGCGCTCAGAAGCTACTCCAACGGTCTGCTGATGACCCCCAACTCGGTCACGCTGCTGCGCAACCGGGCGGCCCTATACTCCGAAATCGACAGCATCGACTTGGCCTATAACGACTACAGCCAGATATTGATGATCGACGACTCCGACGAGGATGCCCTCTACCAGCGGGGACTTATCGAGCTGGGGCGGGGCGATACGATTTCGAGCCGGGCCGACTTCGAGCGGTTGCTCAAAATCAATCCCGCCAGTGCCAACGGTCGCATCGGCTTTGCTTCGCTGCTGAAGGTGATGGGCTACTACCCCGAGGCCATCGAGGTCTATTCGCAGGTCATCAAGTTCAACCCCGAGAAGGAGATTCTCTATGTGGGGCGGGCCGAAGCCTACCTCTTTGCCGGGCAGTATGCCAAGGCCGACAAGGATATAGAGAAGGCCATGGAGCTCGACCCCGACGACCCGGTGGTCTATGTGTTGCGGGCGTTGGGCAAGTTGGCCCGGTATGAACGGGAGTCGGCCAAGGCCGATTTGAAGCGGGCTGTCGAGCTGGGGTACGACCGGGAGTCGGCCGAGCAGTTGCTCCGGCAAGAGGAGTAGCGGGTAGGTTCGTCTGTTCCGTGCAGGAGGCAGACCCTGATTGCCGCCGAAAGAATGTAAAGATTTTTTCCCCACCTATTGCGCCGACGAAAGAAAATGCGTACCTTTGTTGTATGATTGAACTGGCGCGTCATATTGAATATTTGTTGCTGCACAACGACCGGGTTTCGGTGCCCGGGTTGGGTGTGTTTACGGTTACTTACCGCGAAGCTCGACTGCTGCCCGACGGGAGTTCGTTTTTGCCCCCGGTGCGGAGTATCGGGTTTCTCCCCGGCGAGACAGGCGACGACGAGCGGTTGCTCCGCTCGGTGATGCGTGCCGGTTTTCTGTCGTACGACGAGGCTCGCGAAGCCCTCGACGGCGAGGTCGGCTCCATTCGCCGGGCCATCGAGGCCGATGGCGAATATCGGTTGGGTCGGCTGGGCCGTTTCGTACAGCGCGACGGCGGGTTGAGTTTCTGTGCCGATGAGGCCAATTTTGTCGAATATCCCCGGTTCGGGTTTGCCCCGGTCGAGGTGAATCTGCTGGAAGAGCCCGAGGTCGAAAACGAAGTGGCCGTGGTCGAAGAGGCGAAGACTCCCGACCGCATCTACATTTCGTTCCCGCGTCGCACGTTGCGGGCCGTGGCTGTAGCTGCGGCGGTCATCGTCTTTCTGCTGATGCTGTCGAAGCCCGTCCATACCCCCGATACCACCGTCAACTACGCCGGTTTGCTCTCGGCCGAACTCTTCGGTACGGCCGGCGATACGGCCCAACTTCTCGACGAAGGCGACGTGCCCGACACTCGGGCCGAGTCGCAGCAAACTGCTCCTGCCGCCGAGGAGACGACGGCCATCACAGCCGATGCACCCGCTACTGCCGATACCTATTACATCATAGTTTCGTCGCTTCCCTCCAAACGATTGGCCGAGAAACAGATTGAGTGTTTCCGCCAGCAGGGCGTTGCGTGCGACCTGCACATCTATGAGACGGCGCGGAAGGCGCGGCTCTATGTGGCCTCGTTCAACGATTTCGAAGAGGCCCGTCAATACCTCTCGCAACTGGTCAAGGAGCAGCCCCTTTTTGAAAATGCCTGGATTATGAACGCCCGGGATTGAGGGGCGTGACGCGTGGGCTGGTCTCGGTCGGGGGCTCTATTGTTATCGAATTATCGGATAAGCGATGCTTAGTAAAAATCAAATCAAACGCATACAATCGCTCGCCCGTAAGAAAGGACGGCGCGACGAAGGCTGTTTCATAGCCGAGGGTCACAAACTGGTCGAGGATACCTGGGCGGCCTTCGAGTGTGACACGCTGCTGGCTACCCGCCGGTGGATCGATGCGCATGCCCGCGCGTTCGACCGGCCAGTGCAGGAGGTGACCGAGCAGGAGATGGCGAAGGTGTCGCAACTCACGACCCCCACCGACGTGATGGCCATCTACCGCATACCCCGCTATCGGCTCGATGTGGAGGCCCTGCGCCAGGAGCTGGTGCTGGCTCTCGACACCGTGCAGGACCCTGGCAATCTGGGTACAATTGTGCGCCTGGCCGACTGGTTCGGCATCCGGCACATCGTCTGCTCGCCCGAGACGGCCGACCTCTACAACCCCAAGGTGGTACAGGCCACGATGGGGGCCTTGGCCCGGGTGCGCCTTTACTATACCCCGTTGGCCGATTTTCTCGGTTCAATGGACCGCACCAGGGTCTACGGCACCTTTCTCGACGGGGTCGACCTCTATCGTTCAACCCTGACTCCCCGGGGTGTCATCGTCATGGGCAACGAGGGCAACGGCATATCGCCCGAGCTCGAGCCCTACATCGGGAGCCGTCTCTATATCCCCAGCTATCCGGCTGGACAACCTACCTCCGAATCGCTCAACGTCGCCATGGCGGCAGCCATTACCTGTGCCGAGTTTCGCCGGAGGCAAATCGTATCGTAAAATATGGCAAAGACAAAATCGGTTTACTATTGCAATAATTGCGGGGCCGAGTCGGCCAAATGGATAGGCCGTTGTCCCGTGTGTGGCGAATGGAATACCTACGTCGAGGAGGTGGTGAGCACGAAGCCTGCCGCCTCGTCGGGCAGCGGATACAGCCTCTCGGGTGAGAATCGGGTGCGTCCGCAACGCATCGACGACATACAGGTGACCGAGGAGTCGCGCATCGACCTGGGAAACGGCGAACTCAACCGGGTGCTGGGCGGCGGTCTCGTGCGCGGGTCGCTGGTGCTTATCGGCGGCGAGCCGGGCATAGGCAAGTCGACCCTTATCCTGCAAACCGTCCTGGGGCTGAAAGGCTATAAAATATTATATGTATCGGGCGAGGAGAGTGCCCGCCAGTTGAAGCTGCGCGCCGAGCGCATTGGCGGCAGTGCTCCCGACTGCTATATCGTGTGCGAGACTTCGCTCGAAGATATTTTCGTACACATCCGCAACGTCGACCCCGACATCGTGGTCATCGACTCGATACAGACCATCGCCACCACGGCCATGGAGTCGTCGCCCGGCAGTGTAGGGCAGGTGCGCGAGTGTGCCGCCTCGCTGCTGAAGTTTGCCAAGCAGACCAACACGCCGGTGCTGCTCGTGGGGCATATCAACAAAGAGGGGAGCATTGCCGGCCCCAAGGTGCTCGAGCACATAGTCGACACGGTGCTGCAGTTCGAGGGCGACCGGCATTACATGTACCGCATATTGCGCTCGATCAAAAACCGTTTCGGCAGCACGTCGGAACTGGGCATCTACGAGATGCGGCAGAACGGTTTGCGCGAAGTCTCGAACCCCTCGGAGATGCTGCTTACGCAAGACCACGAGGGGCTGAGCGGTGTAGCCATCGCCGTCACCATCGAGGGGGTGCGCCCCTTCCTGATCGAGACGCAGGCTCTGGTGAGCACCGCTGCATACGGCACGCCCCAGCGGTCGGCCACGGGTTTCGACCTGCGGCGCATGAACATGCTGTTGGCCGTGCTCGAGAAGCGGGTGGGGTTCAAACTGGCTCAGAAAGATGTATTCCTCAATATCGCGGGCGGCATCAAGGTGAACGACCCGGCCATGGACCTGGGGGTCATCAGTGCCATCCTCTCGTCGAACATGGATATGGCCATCGAGACCGGCACCTGCATGACCGGCGAGGTGGGCCTCTCGGGCGAGATACGTCCCGTCAACCGCATCGAGCAGCGCATCCTCGAGGCCGAGAAGCTGGGATTCAAACGCATGCTTATCCCGCAGAACAACATCAAGGGTTTCGACACCTCGAAGCTCTCCATCGAGTTGATTCCGGTGCGCAAGGTCGAGGAGGCCTTCCGTCAACTCTTCGGATAAAACAGAAAGAAGATTATGATTCAGGAATTGCAATTACGAATTTTGCCCGAGCAGGCTGCCAACGAACAGAATATAGCGGCCTATGTGGCTCGTGAGCAAGGAATAGATATACGCACGGTAAAGAGCGTGCGGGTGCTGAAGCGCTCGATCGACGCTCGCCAGCGCACCGTTATGGTCAATTTGAAGGTGCGCCTGTACATCAACGAGTTCCCGCAGGACGACGAGTTTCCCCGCATCGACTATGGCGATGTATCGGGTAAGCCGCAGGCAGTGGTGGTAGGAGCCGGCCCGGCCGGATTGTTTGCCGCCCTGCGTCTGATTGAACTGGGGGTGCGCCCTATCGTGGTCGAGCGGGGAAAGAACGTGCACGACCGTCGCAAGGATATTGCCCGCATCAGTCGCGAGCAGCGCATCGACCCCGAGTCGAACTACAGTTTCGGCGAGGGTGGGGCAGGTGCCTTCTCCGACGGCAAGCTCTACACCCGCAGCAAGAAGCGGGGCAACGTAGACCGCATTCTGCAAATCTTTTGCCAGCATGGCGCTTCGGTATCGATTCTCTCCGATGCTCATCCGCATATCGGCACCGACAAACTGCCCGCCGTCATCGAGCGCATGCGCAACCGCATCGTCGAGTCGGGGGGCGAAGTCCACTTCGAGACCCGCATGGATAGCCTCATAATCGAGGGCGACGAGGTGCGGGGCATCGTCACGGCCGACGGGCGGGAGTATACCGGCCCCGTCATTCTGGCCACCGGCCACTCGGCCCGCGATGTCTACTACATGCTGCACGACAAGGGGGTAGAGCTCGAGGCCAAGGGTATCGCCGTGGGTGTGCGTCTGGAACATCCCCAGCAACTCATAGACTCCATACAGTATCACAATCCACACGGCCGGGGCAAGTACCTGCCGGCTGCCGAATACAGTTTTGTCACCCAGGTGAACGGGCGGGGGGTCTACTCCTTCTGCATGTGTCCCGGCGGCTTTGTGGTGCCGGCCGCCAGCGGGCCCGAACAGATTGTGGTCAATGGCATGTCGCCTTCGACCCGCGGTTCGGTCTGGGCCAACTCGGGCATGGTGGTCGAGCTGCAGCCCGAAGATTTTGCCGACCGCTTCTCGGCCTATGGCGTGCTGGCCGGTATCAAGTTTCAGGAAGACCTCGAGCGCCAGTGCTATCTCAACGGCAACTGCAAACAGACGGCTCCCGCCCAGCGTATGACCGATTTCGTGAACCGCCGCAACTCCTACGACTTGCCTCGCTCTTCCTATTCGCCGGGGCTTATCGCCTCGCCGTTGCACTTCTGGATGCCCCCCTTCATCGTCACCCGTTTGCAGGAGGGATTCAAGTACTTCGGCAAGGTATCACACGGGTTCCTCACCCGCGAGGCGGTGATGATTGGGGTAGAGACCCGCACCTCGTCGCCGGTACGAATACCTCGCGACCGCGAGTCGATGACCCATATTCGCCTGCAAGGGCTCTATCCCTGTGGCGAAGGGGCCGGATATGCCGGCGGCATCGTGTCGGCCGCCATCGACGGCGAGCGTTGTGCCGAGGCGTTGGCCAGTAAACTTATCGGTAAACCTGCGTAACCCGCAGCGTGTTGTATATACGTTTTTCATGAAAAGTGTAAGACGATGAAACTGACCTATCTTTTTCACAGTGGCTTTTTGCTCGAGGCCGATGGCTTTGCCGTCGTTTTCGACTACTATCGCGGGGGCGAGGCCATCCTCGACGAGGTGCTTCGCCGTGGCGAGCCGCTCTATGTGCTGGTGTCGCACGAGCATCGCGACCACTACAACCCCGAGATATTGACCTGGAGCCGGCTGAACAGCCGCATCTGCTACCTGTTTCCCCGCGAGATGGACAGCCGCAGCGAGTTGGTCCATCTGCCCAACGCGGCATTTTTGAGCCGGGGCGAGTCGTTTGCCGACGAGCGGGTGCGGGTGACCGCCTTCGGGTCGACCGACCTGGGCGCCTCTTTCGAGGTCGAGACCGGCGGCCGTGTGATATTTCATGCCGGTGACCTGAACAACTGGCACTGGACGGACGAGTCGACCGAGGAGGAGGTGCGCGAAGCCGAGGCCGCCTATCGGGCCGAGCTAGACTACCTGGGGCAGACGGTGGCCCGGTTCGACGTGGCCATGTTTCCCGTCGATGCCCGGCTGGGCAGCGACTACATGCGGGGCGCCCGGCAGTTTGTCGAGCGGTTCGAGGTAGGGCTCTTCGTGCCCATGCACTTCTATCCCGCAGTCGCCAAGGCCGAAGCCTTTGCACCCATAGCCCGGCAGCACGGGGCCGACTTCGTGCTGTTGAGCCATACGGGCGACAGTGTGACTATTCAATAACTATTCTATAATCATTCTATAATTTATACTACGACTATGGAGATAAAATCGAAATTCGACCACTTCAATGTAAATGTGACCGACCTCGACCGTAGCATTGCCTTCTATCACAAGGCGTTGGGCTTTTATGAGGTAAGCCGTAAAGAGGCTGCCGACGGCTCGTTCGTGCTGGTCTATCTCTCCGACGGCGTGTCGCCCTTCCTGCTCGAACTCACCTGGTTGCGCGACCACGACCAGCCCTATGAACTGGGCGAGAACGAGAGCCACCTGTGTGTGCGGGTCGAGGGCGACTACGACCAGGTGCGGGCCTTCCACAAGGAGATGGGCTGCGTCTGCTTCGAAAACGAGGCGATGGGGCTCTACTTCATTCACGACCCCGACGACTATTGGATCGAGGTGCTCCCGGTGAAGGAGTGAATAGCGTCATAAAAACTTAGGAAGCTGTCATTCTCGCAGGAATGGCGGCTTTTTTCTTTTGAATAGGTTGTCGGAATGATAAAAAGGTTTTACCTTTGTACGATTCCATGAAAAAGAGGCGATAAAGATTTCGTTCGATTTGTATCAATGGCATTTTGAAAGAGTGCGAGATTCTTCTTTCGTGAAAGAGTATTTGACAAGCAGAAGTATATTTGTAGTATGATAACCTTTTGTATTGCCCTGTTGCTGCTGGTTGCAGGCTATTTTGTGTATGGTGCCTGGGTCGAGAAGGTGTTTGGCGTAGAGCCGAGCCGGACGACCCCCGCCTATGCTTCGACCGACGGGATTGACTATATCCCCATGCCCACGTGGAAAGTTTTCCTCATACAGTTCCTCAACATCGCCGGGCTGGGCCCTATCTTCGGGGCTATCATGGGAATCCTCTACGGTCCTTCGGCCTACCTGTGGATTGTCTTCGGTACCATCTTCGGTGGAGCCGTGCACGACTATCTGTCGGGTATGCTCTCGGTGCGGCGCAACGGCGCCAGCCTTCCCGAACTCGTAGGAGACGAACTGGGAGTGGGCATCAAGCAGGTGATGCGGGTATTCTCGCTGCTCCTGATGGTGCTTGTGGGGGCTGTCTTTGTCATCAATCCTGCCAATCTGCTCGACCTGCTCACGGGCGAAGGTACCACCACGACCCTGTGGGTTGCCATCATCTTTGGCTACTATATACTGGCTACGCTGCTGCCTATCGACAAGCTCATCGGGCGGCTCTACCCGATTTTCGGGTTTGCCCTGCTCTTTATGGCCATCGGCATCATGGTGTCGCTTTTCCTGCGCCCTGACAGTCTGCCCGAGTTTACCGAAGCCATGGCCTACACCCGGCCCGATGCCGACGTGAATCCCATATTCCCCATGATGTTCATCTCGATAGCGTGTGGAGCCATATCGGGCTTTCACGCTACCCAGTCGCCCATGATGGCCCGCTGCCTGAAAAACGAGAAGATGGGCCGCCGGGTATTCTATGGCGCCATGGTGGTCGAGGGTATCGTGGCCCTCATCTGGGCGGCTGCCGCCATCGCCTTCTTCGACGGGTCGTTTGCCGCGCTCTCCGGCTATCTGACGGGTAAGACCCCGGCCATTCTGGTCAACGACATATCGGTAGGGTGGTTGGGTACCTTCGGCGGTATTCTGGCCATGCTCGGTGTGATTGCCGCTCCCATTACTTCGGGCGATACGGCTCTGCGGTCGGCCCGGTTGATTGCGGCCGATTTCCTGCACATCTCCCAGAAGAAGATACGCAACCGGGTGCTGGTGTCGCTCCCCATCTTTGCCCTGGCCTGGCTGGTGATGATGATCGACTTCGAGGTGCTGTGGCGTTACTTCGCCTGGTGCAACCAGACGCTGGCCGTCTTCACCCTGTGGGCCCTCACCGTGTGGTTGGCCCGCGAACGCAAATGCTATTGGATTACCTTTGTCCCGGCCCTGTTTATGACCCTGGTGACGGTTACCTATATACTCTTTGCCCGCGAAGGGCTCCGGCTTCCCTACGGTGTTTCGCTGGGTGCAGCCTTTGTCGTCACGCTGGCGATAACCGTTTTGTTCGTTCGGTTCAAACGCTCGCTGCCGGGCCGTGAATCTTTAAGAAGATGATATGAATCTGTTGACCAATTATCATTCGCATTGTGAGTTTTGTGACGGGCACGCCCCCATGGCTGACTTTGTCGAGGAGGCCGTTGCCGAGGGCTTTGCCTCGTACGGCATATCGTCGCACGCCCCCTTCCCGGTGGCCAACAACTGCAACATGCACCGGGAGCGGCTGGCCGACTATCTCGATGAGTTTCATCGGCTTAAATCGCTCTATGCGTCGAAGATAGAGCTTTATGTGGGGCTCGAAATCGACTTTCTCGACGACACCTTCAACCCCTCGATTCCCTACTTTCAGGAGCTGCCGCTCGACTACCGCATCGGGTCGGTGCACTACATCGTCACCCCCGACGGAACTCCTATCGACACCGACGGCTCTCCCGACCGCTTCAGAGGCTACGTCGATACCTATTTCGGGGGCGATGTCGACGAGGCGGTGCGTCGCTTCTACCGCAGTTCGTTCCGCCTGATCGAGTTGGGCGGGTTCGACTTTCTGGGGCACCTCGACAAGATAGGGCTCAATGCCTCGCTCTATCGGCCCGGACTTGACCGTGAGGCGTGGTACCGGCAGCTGGTGAACGACTACCTCGAGGCAATCGCTTCGCGCCACCTGCTGGTCGAGGTCAACACCAAGGCCTTTGCCACGCGCGGCCGCTTCTTCCCCAACGAAGACTATTTCGAGCAGATGCACCGGATGGGCATCCGGGTAGTTGTCAACTCCGATGCACACTATCCGGCCAAAATCAATGCCGGCCGCCCCGAAGCCCTGCACGCCTTGGCCCGTGCCGGCTACACCGCCGTGTGGCAGTTGAGCCGGGGCGAGTGGGTAGAGGCTCCGCTCGACTTGTAACGGGGTCGTATGATTTTCTTTCGGAAAAGAATATAAAGCTGTTTCTTTCATGGTTACAGCTTTTTTTTGTATCTTCGTGCCGATTTTTTTAAGTAAATATTATTTCAGAAATATATGGGCAAGAAATTCACCGAATATTCTCACTTCGACCTCTCCGAAATCAACAAGGAGGTTCTGAATCAGTGGGATAAGCAAGATCTTTTTCATCAGAGTTTGGAAACCCGCGAAGGTTGTCCTTCGTTTGTATTCTACGAGGGTCCCCCCTCGGCCAACGGTATGCCGGGTATTCACCACGTAATGGCTCGCTCCATCAAGGATATTTTCTGCCGTTACAAGACCATGAAGGGATTTCAGGTGATGCGTAAGGCCGGTTGGGATACCCACGGTCTGCCCGTAGAGTTGGGTGTGGAAAAGGCGCTGGGCATTACCAAGGAAGACATCGGTAAGACCATTTCGGTGGCCGACTACAACGCTACCTGCCGCAAAGATGTGATGAAGTTTACCCGCGAGTGGGAAGACCTCACGCACCGTATGGGTTACTGGGTAGATATGAAGAACCCCTACATCACCTACGACAACCGTTATATCGAGACGCTGTGGTGGCTGCTCAAGCAACTCTACAACAAACACTACCTCTACAAGGGATACACCATTCAGCCCTATTCGCCTGCTGCCGGTACCGGCCTCAGCTCGCACGAGCTCAACCAGCCCGGTTGCTACCGCGATGTGAAGGATACAACCTGTATCGCACAATTCAAGATTCGCAATCCGCGTCCCGAGATGGCGGCTTTCGGTGAGCCCTATTTCCTGGCATGGACCACGACGCCTTGGACTTTGCCCTCCAACACGGCGCTGTGCGTAGGTCCCAATATCGACTATAATCTGGTACAGACATACAATCCCTATACCGGTGCGCCCATCAGCGTGATTGTGGCAAAGGTACTCGTGCCCACGCTCTTCAACGCCAAGGCTGCCGACCTGGAGCTCGACGCCTACAAGCCGGGCGACAAACTCATCCCCTGGAAAGTCGTAGCCGAATACAAGGGCAGCGACCTGGCCGGCATGGAGTATGAGCAACTGTTGCCGTGGGTAAATCCCGGCAAGGGCGCTTTCCGTGTAATCACGGGCGACTTTGTGACTACTGAAGACGGTACCGGTATCGTGCACATTGCACCTACGTTCGGTGCCGACGACGACCGGGTGGCTAAAGCCAGCGGCGTGCCCCCGTTGATGATGCTCGACAAGGACGGCAACCGCCGGCCTATGGTCGACATGACCGGTAAGTTCTACCTGCTCGAAGACCTCGATCCCGAGTTTGTGAAGGAGAATGTCAACGTAGAGGCTTATCGCGAGTATGCCGGCCGTTTCGTGAAGAACGCCTACGACCCGGCACTGACCGAGGACGACGCTACGCTCGACATCGACATCTGTGTGATGTTGAAGCAGACCAACAAGGTGTTCAAAATCGAGAAGCACGTACACAGCTATCCCCACTGCTGGCGTACCGACAAACCGGTGCTCTACTATCCCCTTGACAGCTGGTTCATCCGCACCACGGCTTGCCGCGACCGCATGATTGAGCTCAACAACACCATCAACTGGAAACCGCAGTCGACCGGTTCGGGCCGGTTCGGCAAATGGCTCGAGAATCTGCAGGACTGGAACCTCTCGCGCAGCCGCTACTGGGGTACCCCGTTGCCCATCTGGCGCACCGAGGACGGCAGCGAAGAGATTTGCATCGGTTCGGTCGAGGAGCTCTACAACGAAATCGAAAAGGCTATCGCCGCCGGTGTGATGACCGAGAATCCCTACAAGAAACAGGGTTTCGTACCGGGCGAATATACGGCCGAAAACTACAACAAGATAGATTTGCACCGTCCCTACGTCGACGACATCGTGCTCGTTTCGCCTTCGGGCAAACCCATGAAGCGCGAGAGCGACCTTATCGACGTGTGGTTCGACTCGGGTGCCATGCCCTATGCCCAGATACACTATCCGTTTGAGAACAAGGAGGCCTTTGACAAACGCGAGGTTTATCCCGCCGACTTCATTGCCGAGGGTGTGGACCAGACGCGTGGCTGGTTCTTCACGCTGCACGCCATCGCCGCGATGGTATTCGACAGCGTGGCCTACAAGGCCGTAGTCTCCAACGGTCTCGTGCTCGACAAGAACGGCAACAAGATGTCGAAGCGGTTGGGCAATGCCGTCGACCCCTTCAGCACCATCGAAAAATATGGTTCCGACCCGCTGCGCTGGTACATGATTACCAACTCGTCGCCGTGGGATAACCTCAAGTTCGACTTCGACGGCATCGAAGAGGTGCGCCGCAAATTCTTCGGCACCCTGTACAACACCTATTCGTTCTTTGCCCTCTATGCCAATGTCGACGGCTTCACCTTTGCCGAGCCCGAGATTCCCGTAGAGAAGCGTCCCGAGATTGACCGCTGGATTATCTCGCTGCTCAACTCGCTCATCAAGGAGGTAGACGAGCAGCTCTCGGCCTACGAGCCCACCCGTGCCGGACGTGCCATCTCCGACTTTGTAAACGACAACCTCAGCAACTGGTATGTGCGCCTGAACCGGAAACGCTTCTGGGGCGGTGCCATGACCGACGACAAGCTCTCGGCTTACCAGACCCTCTATACCTGCCTCGAGACGGTAGCCAAACTGATGGCGCCTATTGCCCCCTTCTATGCCGACCGCCTCTACACCGACCTCACTACGGCCACCGGCCGCGACAACCGTTCGGTACATCTGGCCAACTTCCCCGTAAGTTGCGACCGCTATATCGACTCGGCACTCGAGGAGCGCATGCAGATTGCCCAGAGCATGACCTCGATGGTACTGGCTTTGCGTCGTAAAGTCAACATCAAGGTGCGCCAGCCGCTCACGACCCTCATGGTGCCGGTTCTCAATCAGGACCAGCAGGCTCACATCGAGGCCGTGAAAGACCTGGTATTGAGCGAGGTGAACGTGAAGGAGATGAAGTTTGTCGACAACGCCGCCGGCATACTGGTGAAACGCGTGAAACCCGACTTCAAGAAACTGGGCCCGCGCTACGGCAAAATCATGAAGCTGCTGGCTGCTGCCATCGCCGCCATGTCGCAACCCGATATTGCCGAGTTCGAGAAGAACGGTTCGTTTACCTTCGACATCGACGGCCAGCAGGCCACCATCGAGAAGGGCGACGTAGAGGTGATTTCGGAAGATATTCCCGGCTGGCTGGTAGCCAACGAGGGGAACCTCACCGTGGCACTCGACATTACGGTGACCGACGAGTTGCGTCGCGAGGGTGTGGCCCGCGAACTGGTGAACCGCATCCAGAACATCCGCAAGACCTCGGGCTTCGATATTACCGACAAGATCGACGTCTACATCGCATCGAACGAAGAGACCGACCAGGCTGTGAAGGAGTATCGCGACTACATGTCGCGCCAGGTGCTGGCCAATACCTTCGAGATTGTCGACACGCTCTCGGGCGAGGGTGTCAGCGAGTTGGATTTCGACACCTTCAAGGTAAATATCAAAATTGTTAAATCCGTGAAATAATAGAGAGCCATAGTAATATTTCTGTTATATTTGACCTGACGTAAGGCACCCCCGGAGGGGGATGAACCGATGGAATGTGTAACTTTAACCAATAATAATTATGAGTGAAAAAACACGCTATTCCGATGCTGAGTTGGAAGAGTTTAGACAGATTATCAACGAGAAGCTCGAGAAGGCTTATCGGGATTATGATTTGCTGAAAGCCTCGATTATGAATACTGACGGTAACGATGTGACCGACACGTCGCCCACATTCAAGGTGCTGGAGGAGGGTGCAAGTACGCTTTCCAAGGAAGAGGCCGGACAGTTGGCTCAACGTCAGATGAAATTTATACAACATTTGCAGGCTGCACTCGTGCGCATCGAGAACAAGACCTATGGTATCTGCCGCGAAACCGGCAAGCTGATTCCCAAAGAGAGACTCCGGGCTGTTCCTCATGCCACGCTGGGCATAGATGCGAAGGTAGATGGACGCAAAAAATAAGTGGGCCGCGCTTTTGCCTGTCGGCTCCCTGCGGGAAGCCGCGGGACGGTATGCCCGTTTTACGAAACTTATCGAAGCGATATGCTGATACAATTCGACCTTCGGTCGCTCTTCTCGCCGTAGAAAAGCACGAAGGTCGAATCTGTTTTTTTGAAAAAGAGAGAAAAGATGAAGAAATTGACCAAAGGCCAGATTGCCCTCGTGGTGATTGTGCTTGTACTCATTATCGACCAGGTCGTGAAGATATGGGTGAAAACCCATATGTATATAGGCCAGGCCATTCATGTGACCGACTGGTTCTACATTGCCTTTATCGAGAACAACGGTATGGCGTTCGGTATGGAGGTGGGTAGCAAACTGTTCCTTACGCTGTTCCGCATCGTAGCTGTCGTGTTGCTGGTGTGGGTCTTGTGGCGGGTGAAGAACAAGCCGCAGATGCCCACGGGCTTTATTGTCTGTCTGGCCCTGATTATCGCCGGAGCGGCCGGCAACATATTCGACTGTCTGTTCTACGGGCTGTTGTTCGACAATCCCATACCGCCGATGGTGGCCTCGTTTGTCCCGGGCGAGGGGTATGCCGGGCTCTTCTACGGGCGTGTGGTCGATATGCTCTATTTCCCGCTCTTCAGTTTCTACTGGCCCGACTGGATGCCCTGGATCGGCGGGGAGCGTTTCGAGTTCTTCCGCCCGGTCTTCAACATAGCCGACTCGGCCATCTCGGTCGGTGTCGTATGTCTCATTCTGTTTTATCACCGCTATCTCTCTACCGACCACAAGAAGGAGGCCAAACCGCAGTAACGATATGAGAAAGCTGGTATATCTCGTCATGGCGCTTTTCGTGCTGGCTGCCTGCAGTCACGACCCCGACTATGTAATCGGAAAAAAGAAGATGGTCGATGTGCTGGTCGACGTGCACAAGGCCGAGGCCGTAATCGAATCGAACTACAACCTGTACAGCAGCAATGCCGACAAGAAGAAGTTGCGCGAGGCGGTTTTCTTGAAGCACGGCATCACGCAGGAGCAGTTCGATACCAACCTGGTGTGGTACGGGCATCATATCGAAGATTACATGGCGATATACGAGCAGGTGATAGAACGGCTCCAGACCGAGAACGACGAGGCCAAGAAACTGCTGGCCGAGGAGAACTCGCAGACCATGTCGCAACCCGGCGACAGTGTGGATGTGTGGAAACAGAAGCGGGCTCATGTATTCGATACGCGACAGGCCTCCAATCTGCTCGCTTTCGAAATCGTGCCCGACGAGAACTTCCGCATTCGCGACTACTTCGAGTTGCGGTTCAAGGTGCTTTTCATGCCCCGTTTGGCGGTGAAGCCGCAGGTCTACATGGCCATACGGCACAGCAACAACGATATTGTCTACAATCAGGTCGATGTCGATCGGGAGGGGTGGTGCACGCTGCCGTTGCAGTCCGACTCCGTGGCCTCGTTGCAGCGCCTCTTCGGATATGTCGTGTTACCCGTTCAGCCGGTACCGTCGGCTATGTATGTCGACAGTCTGTCGCTCATCCGGCGCCACTACAACAACCGCATTCCGGCGGTAAGCGGGCAGAAGTCGCTGCCCGAACGACCCGTCGAAAACAAGTCGGGGAATCGTGCACCGATAAGAAAATTAGGAAACTTGAAAAAATAGCTCCAGATTAGCAATTATGAAAAAAGGATTCTTCTCACATCAGTTATGTTACAGACGCTCTCTGTTGAACAAGCATATTCTCTACCTGACCATAGACAATAGGGTAGACAACATATTGCCATTTCAGCGCGAGGTGTCGTTGACCACTTTTTGTGAAGGAGTGCTTTTTGTCGTTTCGCTCGATTTTGAATCTGAGAAGGATGAGTTTTGCCGCACCATACGCGAGCAGTTGGAGGCTAACCGGTTGCTTACCGTGGGCGAAGCCATCATTCAGAATCCCGTCTATTTGCGCCACATGGCCGACGATGTGCGGCCGTGCAGTCTCTATACCATCACCTCCATCAGTTGGGCTACGGCTCGGTTGCGCGACGACCGTCTCGATTTGGTGAAGGTGCTCTGAGCGAACTGCGGCTTCGATGTGTCGGCTTTCACTGGTCGATGGAGCAGGAGGGGTACCCCCGTTTCACGGGCGTGGTCTCCAAGGCTTCTGTTCGGTGCGGATTATCTGCAGGTGGCGATACCATTGTGCGCAATACAAGTACAGAAACAAAAATAGGAAGATAAAAAGAGAGCGGCCCCCGTGTGGGGTCGCTCTCTCTGTATAGATAGGTTTGTCGGTTTCCTTGATTAGATGACACCTTGAGCCATCATGGCTTTGGCCACCTTCATAAAGCCGGCGATGTTGGCGCCCTTCATGTAGTTGATGTAGCCGTCGGGTTCGGTACCGTATTTCACGCATTGGGCGTGGATGTCGCTCATGATCGTGTGCAGGCGTTGGTCAACCTCCTCGGCCGTCCACGAAATGTGCATGGCGTTTTGAGTCATCTCCAGACCCGAGGTAGCTACGCCGCCGGCGTTGACAGCCTTGCCCGGACCGTACATGATACGGTGTTTGATGAAGAGGTCGATAGCCTCGGGACGGCAACCCATGTTCGAAATTTCGCCCACGCAGATGACGCCGTTCTCGATCAGTTTCTTGGCATCCTCTTCGTCAAGTTCGTTCTGGGTAGCGCAAGGCAAAGCGATGTCGACCTTCTGTTCCCAGGGACGTTTGCCGGGGAAGAATTGCACGCCGTATTTCTCGGCATAGGGAGCTACGATGTCTTCGCCCGAAGCACGCAACTCGAGCATGTAGTCGATCTTCTCGCCCGAGATTCCGTCGGGGTCATATACATAACCGTCGGGGCCCGATATGGTAACCACCTTGGCGCCCAGTTGGGTAGCTTTCGAAGCAGCACCCCAGGCCACGTTGCCGAAGCCGCTGATGGCGATGC
Source organism: Barnesiella sp. An22 (assembly GCF_963931395.1). Classification (NCBI taxonomy): domain Bacteria; kingdom Pseudomonadati; phylum Bacteroidota; class Bacteroidia; order Bacteroidales; family Barnesiellaceae; genus Barnesiella; species Barnesiella sp. An22. Next base: position 2,361,676 of record NZ_OZ007014.1, on the reverse strand, counting down.
GTTTGCCGGCGATGTCGATACCCTTGGTAGCCAACATCTGTTTTACGAAGTAGAGACCTCCGTAACCGGTAGCCTCGGGACGGATGAGCGAACCGCCGAATTCGAGGCCCTTGCCCGTGAATGTACCGGTGTGCTCGTGGGTGAGTTTCTTGTACATGCCGAACATGTAGCCCACCTCGCGGCCGCCTACGCCTATATCGCCGGCCGGTACGTCGGTGTCGGGGCCCAGATGGCGCCACAACTCCAGCATGAAGGCCTGGCAGAAGCGCATGACCTCAGCGTCGGATTTGCCGCGCGGACTGAAGTCCGAACCACCTTTGGCACCGCCCATGGGCAGCGTGGTAAGTGCATTTTTGAAAGTTTGCTCGAATCCGAGGAATTTCAATATAGAGAGGTTTACCGATGCGTGGAATCGAATGCCGCCTTTGTACGGGCCGATGGCATTGTTGAATTGTACGCGGTAGCCCAGGTTTACCTGTATGTCGCCGTTATCGTCTACCCAGGGTACTTTGAAGGTAACGATTCGGTCGGGTTCGACAAGCCGCTCGATCAGTTTGGCTTTTTCGAACTCGGGGTGTTGGTTGTATACCTCTTCGATAGAGAGTAACACCTCGTGTACCGCTTGTAAATACTCCGACTCACCGGGGTGCTTTGCCTCCAATGATGTCATGATGTGCTCGATGTTCATAGTCGCGATATTGTTAAGTTAAATTCTTGGTTGGGTACCTCCTTGGGAGAGATACTCGTTTCTCTTATTGCAAATGTACATAATTCTATGGATAAAAAAATTTTTTTTACTACTTTTGAACAATTAAATCGTAAAAAAGTGGAATGGCATTTTGTAAGCCAAAATCGACAATAGAACAATGAATCGGCCAAATATAAATCAATTATACTTGAAAGATACCTCTTTTGCTAACTTAATGCAAAAAAGGGTCTTCAATGTCTTACTTGTTGCGAGCCGTTACGACGCCTTTATCATGGAGGAAGACGGGCGGGTCGAAGAGCAGATTTACTTCGAATATGTGTCGCTGAACCTGAGTTCTCCCCCGCGGGTGAAGCAGGTGACGACCAACGAAGAGGCCTTCGAAGAGCTGGCCATGAAGCGCTACGACCTCATCATTACCATGCCGGGGGTCGACTGTTCCGAGACCTTCACCCAGGCCAAGGCCATGAAGCGCCTCTATCCTTATATACCTATTGTGGTGCTCACCCCCTTCTCGCACGAGGTGTCGAGGCGCATTGCCAAGGAAGACCTGAGCGGTGTTGACTACGTGTTCAGCTGGTTGGGCAACGTAGACCTGCTGGTGGCTATCATCAAGCTCATCGAAGACAAGATGAATGCCGAGGTCGACATCACCTCGGTGGGGGTGCAGCTCATTCTGCTGGTCGAGGACTCCATCCGGTTCTACTCCTCCATATTGCCCCACCTCTATAACTTTGTGCTGAAGCAGTCGCAGATATTCTCGACCGAGGCGCTGAACGAGCACGAGCGCATGTTGCGCATGCGGGGGCGCCCCAAGGTGATGCTGGCCCGTACCTACGAGGAGGCCATGCAGATTTACGAGAAATACTCGGGCAATATGCTGGGCATCATCTCCGACGTGTCGTTTATCCGGGCCGGGGTGAAAGACAAGAAGGCCGGCATCAAGTTCTGCTCCTATGTACGCTCGTGCGACCCCTATCTGCCGCTTATCATCGAGTCGTCGGAGTGGGAGAACCACAAGGATGCCATTCGGCTGAACGCCTCGTTCCTCGACAAGAACTCCAAGAAACTGCCGGTCGATTTGCGGAAGACGATTCTGAAAAATTTCGGTTTTGGCGACTTCACCTTTATCAACCCCCACACGGGCGAACCGATTGTCACCATCAAGAATCTCAAGGACCTGCAGGACAATATCGACATCATCCCCGACGAGTCGCTCTACTACCACGCGTCGCGCAACCACATATCGCGCTGGCTCTATTCGCGGGCCATATTCCCTATGGCCGAGGCGTTGCAGCCGCGCCGCATTACCGACCTGAGCGAGATTTCCGAAATCAGGCAGCTCATCTTCGACGCCATCGTGCAGTACCGCAAGATGAAGAACCGGGGGGTCGTGGCCATCTTCAAGCGCGACCGTTTCGACAAGTACTCCAACTTTGCCCGCATCGGCGAAGGATCGTTGGGTGGTAAGGGGCGTGGTCTGGCCTTTATCGACGCCATGATCAAGCGAAACCCCATCTTCGACGACATCGAGGGGGTGAATGTGACGGTGCCCAAGACCGTGGTGCTCTGTACCGATATATTCGACACTTTTATGGAGAGCAACAACCTCTATCAGGTGGCGCTCTCCGATATACCCGACGAAGAGATTCTGGAGCAGTTTCTCAAGGCCAAACTCTCCGATGAGTTGAAGCCCGACCTGCTGGCCTTCTTCGACGTGGTGGGCAAACCTATTGCCGTGCGTTCGTCGAGCCTGCTCGAAGATTCGCACTATCAACCCTTCGCCGGCATCTATTCGACCTACATGATTCCGGCTCTCGACGACAAGGAGGAGATGCTGCGGCTGGTGCTCGACGCCGTGAAAGCCGTCTACGCCTCGGTATTCTATGCCGACAGCAAGGCCTATATGACGGCCACCTCCAACGTCATCGACCAGGAGAAGATGGCCATCATTTTGCAAGAGGTGGTGGGCAACCAGTATGGCGACCGCTATTACCCGTCGTTTGCCGGGGTAGGGCGCTCGATCAACTACTATCCCATCAACGACGAGAAGGCCGAGGATGGCGTGGTCGATTTGGCTGTCGGTCTGGGCAAATACATTGTCGACGGCGGCCGCAGTCTGCGCTTCTCGCCCCGGCACCCTAACAAGATATTGCAAACCAGCACCCTCGACCTGGCGCTGCGCGATACACAGACTCGCTTTTATGCGCTGGACATGAAGCGGAGCGAAAAGAATTTCTCGATTGACGACGGCTTCAATCTGCTCAAACTCTCGGTGCGCGATGCTGAGAAGGATAACTCGCTGCGGCTGATGGTTTCGACTTACGACCCGATGGACCAGATTATTCGCGACGGCTATTACGAGGGTGGCCGCAAGGTGGTTACCTTCGCCAATATACTCAAGCACAATGCTTTTCCTCTGGCAACCATTCTCGATACGATGCTCACGGTGGGCAGTCGCGAGATGGGACGCCCGGTCGAAATCGAGTTTGCCGGACTGCTCGGTACGAGCGGGAATCCGGGTACGGTCTATTGGTTGCAGATACGGCCTATTGTCGACATGAAGGAGATGCTCAACGATAACGTGATGGATGTACCCGACGAAAAGACCATTTTGAAGAGCAATACCGCTCTGGGGCACGGCATCATGGACAACGTGCGTCATATCGTGTATGTGAAGTCGCAAAACTTCAAGGCTTCAAATAATGTCAATATAGCAAGAGAAATCGAGAAAATAAATCGTACCTTTACCGAGCGGGAAGAGTATTACATCTTGATAGGTCCTGGCCGGTGGGGCTCGAGCGACTCGTCGCTGGGTATTCCGGTCAAGTGGCCCCACATCTCGTCGGCACGGCTCATTGTCGAGTCGGCGCTCGATAACTATCGGATAGAACCGAGTCAAGGCACTCACTTCTTCCAGAATCTCACCTCGTTTGGGGTGGGCTATTTCACAGTCAACTCGTTTGCCGGCGATGGCTATTACGACGAGGCCTATCTCGACAGTCTGCCGGCGGTGTACGAATCGGCATCTTTGAGAATAGTGGAGTTTGAGAAACCTGTATTGATAGAGATTAACGGACGAAAGGGCAAGGGGCTGGTCACGAAACCGGGTCTGGACCTGAATGAAAATAAAAAAGAAGAATAAGTTATGTCGATATTTAAGAAAATGGGGAGAGCCTTGGGCTTCTCTGGCGAAGACGATGAAATGGAGTCGCAGCCCTATACGGCCGAAAACATTACGAATGCTTGTGTTCGTGAGCGGGAGTCGCAAGGTGAGCACGCCGAGTCGGCCGCTCCGGCAGAGCCGTCGCATAATACCGAGGTGCCCCGGTCCGAAGAGTCGGGCGAAATACAGTTGCCCGATACCATGCTCGAGGTGATGGTCGAGATGCTCAACCGCTCGTTGCCCGAGTATGTCGTGGCCGCTCTCGATAAGGATGCCGAGAAAAAATACCTCTTCGAGCAGCTCGACGAGCCGTTCAAAAAGTTCGTGGCCGATGTCAATGCCCGTTCTCGCGAGTGGGTTGTCCGCAAGTGGGAGAACAAGCACAAGGCGTTGATGAAGGAGGTCGAGGAGGCTCGGGTCAAGGTGAAGGAGCTCGAGGAGCAGCGCAATGCCATGCAGAGCGCTCAGTTGAGTGCCGAGCGGCAGAAACGCGCCGTGACCGACAAGGTGCACGAGCTGGAGGCCCGTATCGCCACACTCGAAGCCGAGCGCGAGCAGTTCGATCTCGAGAACAAGAGTCTGGTCAATAAGCTGAAGGTCTCGACCGTCCATCAGGAAGAGGTCGACGCTGCCTATGCCGAGGTGGCCCAGTTGAGAGAAGAGCTGAAGAAACAGACCGGCAATTCGGCCGAAGCCGAGCAGCTCCGCAACGATTTGCAGCAGGCTCAGGTCGATTTGGCCGAAGCCCGAGAAAAGGAGCAGGAGGCGACGGTTCAGCTCGAGAAGGCTCGCGAAGAATTGGCCCGTCAGGAAGAGAAGATGGCTCAGTTGGTCAAACAGATAGAGACGCTCGAAGCCGACCTGGCCGAAGCCCGAGAAAAGGAACAGGAGGCGAAGGCTCAACTCGAGACGGTTCGCAAAGAGTTGGCCCGGCAAGACGAGATGATAGCTCAACAGACCAAACAGATAGAGGTCCTCGAAGCCGATTTAACCGAAGCGCGCAATGGCCTGAAGGTGGTCGACGAAGTCGAGGCCAAGCTCAAGCAGTTTGAGCAGGTCAAAGCCTCGAAAGACGACCGTATAGCGCAACTCTCCAAAACCGTACAGGAGTTGGGCGAGGCAAATGCCCGGTTGCAAACCCGGCTGGGCGAGATGGCGCAGCGCAACGAGCGGCTGGAGAGTCGGGCCCAGGAGGCTGCAACTCGACAGAGCGAACTCGATACCTTGAAAGCCGATTTGGAGAGTGCCAATGCTCTGGTAGCAGCCTTGCGCAACCAGCGTCAGGAGCTGTTGTCGCAGATGGAGGCCCTTCAGGCGGCAAAGCTCCTCGAGGAAAAGCCAGTGCCGACAGTCGATGTACCGCCTGTTGTGGAGAAACCAGAGCCTACGGTAATCAGTTTCGATACTCCGCAAAGCGATGAGCCCGAGGTTGAACCTGTCCCCGCAGTAGAACCGGTTTCCGAGCAGCCGGCCGAGTCTGTACCCGAATCGTTGCTGGAGACGGCTCCGCAATCCGATACACCTGTGCAACCGGAACAGCCCGAAGCTCCCCGGCAAGAGTCGGAACCCGAGCCCGAGGAGGAGCCTGCACAGCCGGTCGAGAAGCCGAAACCTGCCAGGAAATCCCGGCGCAAGCCCAAAGCGCCCGAGAAGGTCGAGGTCGACTCTGTCGACGACGATTTTCCGGGGCTCGACAGCTTTGGCGATAATTGGCTGATACCTACTCGGCCCGATACCCCCGAGATGATTGCCAAGCGCAAGGAAGAAGAGAAGAAGAGACGCGAAGCCGAAGAGCAGGCTGCGATGGAGCAAAAGAAGTCGCATCAGGTCGACCCTTCGCAAATGACCCTTTGGTAATAATACGGCAAACAGATGATTTACGACAACACCATGGTCCGTCGGCAAGATCGCTTGCTCGACGAACCTCGTGCCTGTGAGCTCTTGCAGAAAGGCGAGTATGGGCTCCTTTCTCTGGTCGATCTCCAGGGTAACCCCTATGGCATCCCCATCAATTATGTGTGGGATGGGCACGACCACATCTATTTGCACTGTGCTCCCGAAGGGAAAAAACTCAACTGCATCAAGCTGCATCGCGAGGCTTCGTTTTGTGTCGTAGGCCGCACGCATGTCGTGTCCGACAAGTTTACGACCGGCTACGAGAGTATAGTTGTCAAGTGTCGGGCACAAATCGGACTCTCGGCCGATGAGCGTCGACATGCCCTCCGGCTTTTCTTGGATAAGTATTCGCCCGACGATAAGGAAGTTGGGTTGAAGTATGCCGAGAAATCGTTTCATCGGACCGAAATCATCCGCCTCGACATCCAGGAGTTTAGCGGTAAACAGAAAAAAGTCGACTGACTCTTGCACTCTATACTCTATAAGTAGAGGAAAAAGGGTAGGGATATGTCCGGCTGTTTGCCGGGAGCTGGCAAAAACCTTCAAAAAAAAAAATTTTTGTAAGGTGCAGATCAATAGGTGATTGATGGCATCCTTGAAAAAATTTTGAAAAAAAGTTGCTGAAAAATTTGGAAGGGAAAAGAAAAAGGGTGTATCTTTGCATCACTTTCGCCGCGAGAAAGGGCCGAAAAGACCTGACTCGGAAAGACGAAATAAAGTTCATTGACAAGACTGAAAAGAAGCAAGTGTAGTACAAGAGAAAAGAGAGAACGAAGTCAATTCGGCCGGGAGTCCTTCGAAGGTATAAAATAAGAAAAACAAGATATACAACGAAGAGTTTGATCCTGGCTCAGGATGAACGCTAGCGACAGGCCTAACACATGCAAGTCGAGGGGCAGCGCGGAGGTAGCAATACTTCTGGCGGCGACCGGCGCACGGGTGAGTAACACGTATGCAATCTGCCTGTAACAGGGGGATAACCCGGAGAAATCCGGCCTAATACCCCATAACGACGAGATCTCGCATGGGGATTCGTCTAAAGAGAGCAATCTTGGTTACAGATGAGCATGCGGTCCATTAGCCAGTTGGCGGGGTAACGGCCCACCAAAGCGACGATGGATAGGGGTTCTGAGAGGAAGGTCCCCCACATTGGAACTGAGACACGGTCCAAACTCCTACGGGAGGCAGCAGTGAGGAATATTGGTCAATGGTCGGCAGACTGAACCAGCCAAGTCGCGTGAAGGAAGACGGCCCTAAGGGTTGTAAACTTCTTTTGTCGGAGAGTAAAGGTCTTCACGAGTGGAGATTTGCAAGTATCCGAAGAAAAAGCATCGGCTAACTCCGTGCCAGCAGCCGCGGTAATACGGAGGATGCGAGCGTTATCCGGATTTATTGGGTTTAAAGGGTGCGTAGGCGGCATGACAAGTCAGCGGTGAAATGCCCGGGCTTAACCCGGGAGCTGCCGTTGAAACTGTCGAGCTAGCGTGCACAAGAGGTAGGCGGAATGCGTGGTGTAGCGGTGAAATGCATAGATATCACGCAGAACCCCGATTGCGAAGGCAGCCTACTAGGGTGCAACGGACGCTGAAGCACGAAAGCGTGGGTATCGAACAGGATTAGATACCCTGGTAGTCCACGCAGTAAACGATGAATACTAACTGTTTGCGATATAATGTAAGTGGTACAGCGAAAGCGTTAAGTATTCCACCTGGGGAGTACGCCGGCAACGGTGAAACTCAAAGGAATTGACGGGGGCCCGCACAAGCGGAGGAACATGTGGTTTAATTCGATGATACGCGAGGAACCTTACCCGGGCTCAAACGCAGGGGGAATATGGGTGAAAGCCCATAGTCGGCAACGGCCGCCTGCGAGGTGCTGCATGGTTGTCGTCAGCTCGTGCCGTGAGGTGTCGGCTTAAGTGCCATAACGAGCGCAACCCCTATTGACAGTTACTAACGGGTCAGGCCGAGGACTCTGTCGAGACTGCCGGCGCAAGCCGCGAGGAAGGTGGGGATGACGTCAAATCAGCACGGCCCTTACGTCCGGGGCGACACACGTGTTACAATGGCAGGTACAGAAGGCAGCCAACCAGCAATGGTGAGCGAATCCCAAAAACCTGTCTCAGTTCGGATTGGAGTCTGCAACTCGACTCCATGAAGCTGGATTCGCTAGTAATCGCGCATCAGCCATGGCGCGGTGAATACGTTCCCGGGCCTTGTACACACCGCCCGTCAAGCCATGGAAGCCGGGAGTACCTGAAGCATGCAACCGCAAGGAGCGTACGAAGGTAATACCGGTAACTGGGGCTAAGTCGTAACAAGGTAGCCGTACCGGAAGGTGCGGCTGGAACACCTCCTTTCTGGAGAAGAGACACCAAAAAGAGGCCGAAGAGAAAGGTTCTCGACTCTTGAACGCACTGCTTCTTTTCATTCATATATAAAAGGAAACAGAGACACCCGCCAGGGCACGATTTGAGACAGTCCTATAGCTCAGTTGGTTAGAGCGCTACACTGATAATGTAGAGGTCGGCAGTTCAAATCTGCCTGGGACTACACCGACTCTCAAGCGAAAGCAACCGAAAAGGAAGCTGAACAGAAAGAAGAGAGTAAAGTGGTAGCGGGGGGATTAGCTCAGCTGGCTAGAGCACCTGCTTTGCAAGCAGGGGGTCAACGGTTCGAATCCGTTATTCTCCACAGAAGATCCTTGACATGTTGGAAAAAAAGAGAACAAGAGCACGAAGCAAACCATATCAACCCAAAACGACAGCTCTTCATTAGTGAAGAGAAGCCGCAAGAAAGTAAGAAAGGGCGCATGGGGGATGCCTAGGCTCTCGGAGGCGAAGAAGGACGTGATAAGCTGCGAAAAGTTACGGAGAGGCGCAAATAGCCCGTGACCCGTAAATCTCCGAATGGGGCAACCCAGTCAGCAATGACTATACCGCATGGCGGTAGGCAAACGCGGGGAACTGAAACATCTAAGTACCCGCAGGAAGAGAAAATAACAATGATTCCGCAAGTAGTGGCGAGCGAACGCGGAAGAGCCCAAACCGACGATGTTACGGCACCGTCGGGGTAGAAGGATCCATGACAAAGACAAGACCGAGCATAGCAGAATACGATGGAAATCGTAGCCATAGAGGGTGACAGTCCCGTAAGCGAAATGCGAAGGAAGTCGAATGGACACCTGAGTAACCCAGGACACGAGAAATCCGGGGCGAATCTGCGGGGACCATCCCGTAAGGCTAAATACTCCCGAGAGACCGATAGCGAACCAGTACTGTGAAGGAAAGGTGAAAAGAACCTCGAACAGAGGAGTGAAAAAGACCCTGAAACCATGCGCCTACAAGCGGTCGGAGCACGAAAGTGTGACGGCGTGCCTTTTGCATAATGAACCTACGAGTTACTGTTG
>NZ_OZ007014.1:0-2347500 GCF_963931395.1 Barnesiella sp. An22 | reverse complement strand
TATATCACATTCCATTCGCAAAAAAGCACCCCTCATGCTTTTGCCCGCAGGGGGCATTCCTGCCCGCTTTCCTGCCTGCCTCCTGCTTCCCATTGCAGCCGGAACAGACGCCTGACGGATGCTTTGCGCAAAGCCGGCTGTCGAACTTCCGGTCATGACCCTCCACGCAGGACTTTTTGGCCCGCCATTGGCTCCTTTTTGCCGCTTCAATGTCAAGCGGGTGTGGCTGGCCAGCCGACTTCATGCCGGCACTACGGGGAGAATATGCCTGCTTGCGCCTTGCGGACACGTCCTTCCGAAGCCCGTCGCTTCGTGTTCTACTTTTTCACTACTGCTTTTGGCCGAAGTCACAATCATTTTCCGCCGCAAAGATAGTATGCGGTCGGGAGCGGCTTGACAAGCCTTGACCAATGCACAGCTGTACAAATCTTCCTTTATCGGGCCTGCGGTTTTGGGAGACCAAAAATAAAGAGTATTTGCTGGCAGTCCTTGGTGCATCCCTTTGCGGCACCTACTTTTTGGGGCATCGTAAAATTGATTTGTTTAACTTCTAAAAGCATTGAATTATGAAAAAGATTGAGAACACATTCACAGTGACAGGTTTCGTAGGTAAGGACGCTGAAATCCGCAGTTTCACCAGCGCAAGTGTAGCACGTTTCTCCCTGGCCGTAGGCCGTCAGGAGAAGTCCGGTGATCAGACCAGCCGGATATCCGCTTTCCTGAATTTTGAAGCGTGGCGCAAAAACGAGAACAAAGGGTCTTTCGACTACCTGGCCAAAGGTACCTTGCTTACCGTGGAGGGCTATTTCAAGCCCGAAAGATGGACAGACAAAGACGGCATCGAGCATAATAGCATCACGATGGTAGCCGTCAAGTTCTACCCGGCAGCGGAAAAGGAGGAAGCTCCTGCGGAACCGGCAGCGAAACCGAAACGGGGCAAAAAATAACCTCCTGCTTCCCGGTCAAAAGCGGCCTTCGGGTCGCTTTTCTTATGCTCATTGTTATCCTCTTCGAGCCTGTTCCTTTTATACTGCATCCATGCCGGTCCCGCCGTCCATTGATTTTCCTGTGCAAAGTTAAGCCGGGCGGGAACCGTCAAGGCGCGGCTACATTTGTGGTTAACAACCATCAACTCGCAAGCTCGTCAATACTTCTTGAACACAAATGCAATCGTCATGGACTGTCCGCTTCCTCCTTGCCTTGTTCCCTCCTTTCCGGCTTGTATCCTGCACATAAAATCAAATCCCGTCGGACGAGGCGAAACCTCCGAAGAGAGGGAAGAAAAACAAACAATTAAAATCATATCAAATGGAGACAATTTACAGCTTCAAAGGATGGGTAAAAGCAATCATCGACAATGAAAACGCAGAAGTTCTGTGTCAGTTGGAAGAAAATGGGGTCGGCAATATAGGGAAAAAGACTCTGGTTGAAATGGCGAAAGCGCAATTTGAACACTGGAAAGAGTTTTGCCAACTACTTGACACAGAGAGCAGAATAGCGGTGCATGTTTATGTATACGGCAATGACATTCTACCCAACGGCTTACTTTGCCGGAAAGAGCACGAATGTGTCTATAGGGACTTCGTTAAAATTGAGCCGCACAGGAAGAATATTAACTTATAAAATTAAAAGACATGAAACAGATTATTTGGTCGAGCGAGGACAGGTTGGATGATAATGCAAGAGAAAGATACCAGGAATTTCAGCGTGAGGTGCAAGATGACAACACTTACATTGTCAGTGAAGAAGAATGGGCGGACGAGGTGTACGGCTATTTGGATGACGAACGGCATAACTTGAACAAGCACATTGACGGCGTTATCATGGTGTTTGCCGATTTAGGGCTGTGGTATGGCCGGAGGCAAGGCTACCAAATACTGGGCAGCAATATCGCCGACATATTGCACTCCCAATGTGATGAAGCCGAGTGGTACGGTGATGGTTACAACATTCGGGGGCGCATGATTCACCATGACGGAACAAACTATGTTTTGTACCGTATAGCCAAAGACAGGGACGAAGCGGAACGCATTGCCGCCAAAATCTACAGTGGGGAAATCGACGAGGAAGGCTTTCGCCGGAGAACCCGCTCCCTCTATCCGTATGTCGCCGATGTTTACGGCTGGAAGACCAGAAACCGTAAAAAGTCCGCGTGAGAATGACAAACATGGCAATGAATGCCGCAGCCGTCTATGGGATGTGTTGCGGCATATTCCTTTCATTCTGCATGAAAGACCCTTTTGCGGGCCGGGCAACCTGTTCTGACTCATCCGGACTAACCTTTATATATCTTTCCCTTTTCTATTATTCTCTGTACACCTACCTCTATAATCCGGACCGTAAGCCGTCTATTGTTTCTGCAAATTTCGATTGCCGCCTGTCAGTCCGCTCAAGGACCTCCTTGTTTGCTGGCGAAAAATCTTCCTCACCGTCTCCGCTGGCGAGCGTATTTTTCGCAGCATCCTTGTTCTTGGACTGGCCGCCAATCCTCGGGCAGAAAAATAAACAGCCTTCCGGTACAGGATTGTATCAGAGGGAAAATAAAAAATCAAACTTAAAATTGAAGTATTATGACATTCAGAGAATTTATGAGCGAGAACGGTTACACGGTACAGACAACCTTTTGGGAAGATTTCACAATAGCCGACCTGTTTGGGCTTTCGGCTATCCGGGACACATACAACCGTGCTTTCAAGGAGTGGAATGAGGACTACAAGTTTCTGACCGAATTGGTATTGGTTCTCAATCACAAGATTTGGCAGCATCACAAGAGCCACCCCGAAGTCGCAGCACTTTACAATGACCTATGGAAGCAGGCAGACCTATACGCGGTTGAAAATCTGAAAGATGACGAGTTGAATTATTTTTTTGAGGTAACGGATTAAACAGATATTAAAATAGAAAAGATATGACAAAAGAAGAAGTTTTACAGCATGACAAGAAGTTCCGCTATATGCTTTTGTCCCGAATGCAGTCGGATTGCGAGTATTATCTGAATTATGGCAACAGGAACCCAAAACGCCTGTGGGCTGGCGATGAACAGCGACAAATCGAGTACATGATACTGTTGCATGACAGTTTCAAGGAGGATGAGAAACCGCAGTGGCTTTCGCTTGATGAAATTCTCGATTACCAAAAGAGAATGCTTAAGCCTGTCGCCTGATGCGAAAAGTAGCTGCAGCCGTCCTGATGGTGGCGGCTGCGGCATTTGCTGAGGTCTATCCCAACTCCTTTTTTATCGGCCACCGACATTCGCTTCTGACATTTTTATTCTATTCAATGCCATGCGGCATAATAATTTATGAAAAGGTTTTATGAAAAAGAAGTATATCCGTCCCAAAGCATTGTGAAATTTAACGGATGTGCAGATACTGATTGCCTGCTCCGATTTTACCAGCTCGCCACACTCAATCTTGATTTCAAGAAATAGATGCCTGTCGTCTTTTTCAATTTGTATGTGATTGGTGGAGTTCTCCGTTATAAGGTCGTTAAAGCCGTTACTGGTTTTCAGCCCGAACCTTTTTACAATTTTATTACGGATATTGAAAAGCAACCTTACAAGAGGAGGATAGTCGGAGAAAATCATGTCGTACACCTCCTGTGCCGTAATCTGCTTTTTCGTACATACGCTTATCGAATATTTGTCTATGTAATCCATTTTACTGTTTTTTATTGCAACATTGCACGTTTATAATTTGACAATACATTTTCTATTCGGTCAAAAAACATTCCCCATCAATGTCTTTAATACGGATGACAGGAATACCCGTGCCATCCTCAAACTGTAGAACCCCTTTGTCCGGCTCTACACTCTTGACAATCCCGGTCGCCGTATGATAACTTCCACCCTCTTTCTTATCATCAGGCACAAAATAAGTAACACTAATAGTCGGCTTTTCATCCAATGATTGCAGATAAGCCAGCTTCCTGTTCAGCACTTCAGCATCACTTTCGGACAGTTCCTGTTCCGCCTCCGTCAGCCTTGCAGCTTCCGTGATGGCCGAATCATGTCCGGTCAATGCGGCAAAGGGAGCAAACTGGGCAGCACGGTTATACATGGACATCTGCGGATGCCTTTCGGAAACATGGTGTGGCAGGTCGATAATGTCATCATATGGATGCTTCATGCCTTGTGTCCTCCTATCTGTTCATTACGTTCCTTGGCAGTGGCGCCCTCTTCATAATTCAGTCCTTTCAGAATGGCGTTCTTACCGAACTGTTTCTTGATGTTCAGAATGGCCGTCTGTATTTGGCGCTCCTTGGCAAGCCTTTCCTTTTCTTCCCTCTGTTCCCTTTCCAGCGCTTCATAGTCTGTGAACAGGTCATACTGCACCGGAGCTGGGTTCTTGGCTGCCGTTTCTTCATCGACGACATGGTTCGTGGTCAGGTTGATGCGTCTCACCAGCAGGTTGGGATTGACAATCCGGTCGAAAAGTTCCATGACGGCTTCTGATATGAGCCGGGCGGATGATGTCGGGCTTTCAAGGTTGGCCGTGCCATGTGCGTGCTTCGGGACTTTCCGGCCATAGTAGTCGGTCGTTACTTCACCCTTATATGTTGTCCGTGCATCTTCATTGGACAGACTGGCTGTATCATAGCCGATGGTCAGCACGAGCTGGTCTGTAACCATCCTTTTGTCAAGCAGGTCGAGAGCGGCACTTTCCGCCATTTCCCGGACTACCACACGGGCTTTCCGTACCGTGTATGGCTCCTGGAGCACCTGCCCGCTGCTGAACGAGTTCGTTGCCGGCTTATAGGCTTTTATAAATTCCATCGTGCAAGGCTCCCATCCCCAGGCATGGTCTATCAGCAGCTCTGCATTGACGCCAAACAGCTGATACAGCACCTCCTCGTTCCTGACGGACTGCCTTGCGATGTCTCCCATCGTGTAGATGCCGTATTGCTCCAGTTTGCTGGCTATGCCTTTTCCCACACGCCAGAAATCCGTCAGCGGTCGGTGCGTCCACAGCTTCCTGCGGTATGTCATCTCGTCCAGTTCCGCTATGCGCACACCGTCCTTGTCCGCCGGGATGTGCTTGGCCTCGATGTCCATTGCTACTTTGCAGAGGTACAGATTGGTGCCAATCCCTGCGGTTGCCGTGATGCCAGTCTGCCGCAGTACATCGCCGATCATTCTTCTTGCCAATTCGTGTGCCGTGACTCCGTAGGTGGACAGATAATCCGTTACGTCCATGAACACTTCGTCTATTGAATATACATGGATGTCCTCCGGGGCAATATAGTTGAGATATATCTTGTAGATGCGCGTGCTGTGCTCGATGTAATAAGCCATGCGGGGCGTAGCGGCGATATAGTCCACCTCCCAGTCCGGATGAGCTTTCAGATCAATGTCCGACACAGATTTTCCTGTCAGCCTGTATCCCCTTGAGTTTCTTCTGCGCCCGGCATTGACTTCCCTTAATTTCTGCTCAACCTCGAACAGCCGGGCCCGGCCGGGAATGCCGTATGCTTTTAGCGAAGGACTGACGGCAAGGCAGATGGTCTTTTCCGTCCGGCTCCTGTCGGCCACGACGAGATTGGTCGTGAGCGGGTCAAGCCCACGTTCCACACACTCGACCGAGGCGTAGAACGACTTCAGGTCAATAGCTATGTATGTCCTGCCTGTGTCCTGCATGTTCATCTTTCCAACGGGTTATCGGTCTCTCCGGTAATCAGACTTCCTGAATCCGCCCCACAGCCCTTTAAGGATTTTGCCTACTACCCAGAACACGGCTATAATCACCAGAATTTCCATACTCTTCTCTTTTTATATAACCATATAATTATGCACTTATATAATTATGATTTTATATAATTATATATTATAACAATATCAATTCTATAACTCATTGAGGCTCTCCTCATTCTCCTCAATGTAAGTCATTATTATTGCGGCTGCAAGCGACCTCAAAGGAATATTACGGTGTGCATTAAGGCGGATTAGTTCAAGCCGTTTCTTTACCTCTTTGGGAAGCCAGATGGCAAATCCCTGCTCGCTTATGCCGGTATATTTTGCGAGGTTTTCCTCAAAGGCTTTCTTGCCTCTCTTGCGGCGTTTTGTCTCCCTTTCTGCGGCAGGGTCGCCGTTCGCATCCACGACGGGTTCTTTATCCTTGCCTGGTGTCGTTATGCCCCGCACGATGTCGTCCAGTCCCATGTTCGCAAGCGGGTTGTCTATTTCTGGTCTGCTGTTCTTTGCCATAGCCTTTATTTTTTAAGATCAAGTTCCTCGATGATTTTATTGAAAGCCGGTTCAAGCAGTTCCGTCTGGTTTTTCTCCAACGGGTACAGCGTGGAATATCTCTTTATGGCCACGCTCTGCCTCACCATCGGTGTAACGGTGCCGACCAGCCCGAGATACCCGATGGTCTGTTCCCGTTGCCGTATCTCTTCCGCCTTCCTCTCGGCCGCGTTGATTCGGTTGGGGATGAAAATCAGGCCGGCTGATGACACCGACTTCAGAGCCTTGACGAATATGCCTGTGGCGTCCACAGTGTCCGCGTCGAATGATATGGGTATTATTGCCGTATCCGCTGATTGGTAGATGTATGCCAGGTTGCGGTCGTTCAGGTTTCCCGGACAGTCTATCAGTACGATGCCCGGCACTTCTTTCAGTTTGCCCATTACCTGCACGAGCCGCTTATGGTCGGACGTGTCAAGCATCTCCACGTTCCACGGGATCTGTGCGTCCGGTGCGGCGTCCTTTTCACGTTGGCGGTGACGGAACAGCGATGCCTGAAGGTCCGCATCTATCACAAATGAGGGGAAGCCATGCTCTATAAGATGATTTGCGAACAAGGCACAGAGGGTCGTCTTGCCAACGCCTCCTTTGATGTTGCTGAATATGACAATCTTGTTTTTCATGTCCATGCGAATTTATGCTATATAATTCACCTACAAAGATACAAAATTATCGGCTCACAGCAAAGGAAAGACAGTTAATAATTATATATTTATGATTTTATATATTTATATAATTATATAGTTGCATCTATTTCGTATCTATTTGTATATCAAATATGAAGAATGTCATATAGTGAAATTGTACAAGAATGAATATAAGGTGATTGAATTCATTTTATATATGATTATATAACTATATAATTATATAATCACACGATAGAAGTCATTTCCGTCTGAAGGCTTTTCAACAAGGTTGTAGTAATTCAGCTCCTACTTACCACCTTGCATTTGAAGCAATCCGTTCACATCACCATTCCCGATATAAGCCAAGCATCTCCGTATCTTTTCGGCAGACAAGTCCCACCATTTCAGTGTTTCGAGTTTCCGTATCACTTCTTCATCGAAACGCTTCCTTATCGGTCGGGCAGGGACACCACCGACTATCGTATAGGGCGGCACGTCTTTCGTAACAACGGCACGGGCGGCTATGATTGCCCCATTGCCGATGTGAACACCAGCCATAATCACCGCTTCGTAGCCTATCCACACATCGTTGCCTATCACGATGTCACCTTTGTTGTCCCAAGCCGTTGCCACGTCCGATTTCTCCAAATCCCAGTCTTCATAAAAGAGCGGGAAGGTGTAAGTGGATAGGGATTTTAAGGTATGGTTGGCACAGTTGAACAGGAATTTCGCGCCGCAGGCAATGGAACAGAACTTGCCGATTATCAGCCGCTCGTGGTTGATAGGGTAATGGTAAAGCACATTATTTTGCTCGAAAAGCAACGGGTCGGACACAAAATCATTATAGATGGTATAGTCTCCCACCTCGATAGACGGGTCTTTCACGACGGCATTCAGGTACACGGTCTGCGTGTCGCCTGCGCGTGGATATATCTTTTTCATTATGACGTTCTGTTTTTAATAGTGTTTATATTTCAGATAAATGACAGAAAGCAAGCCGAGTAATATCACATACAGATATTCTGCTGTCCAATAAACGGACAATGACGTGCTGAAACTGCTTATGCTCCACAAATAAATTTGATAAGCCACGATAGTTATCAGTTGGAAGATAAACGTCATGCGTGTCGCCCCCGTACCTGTTACGCTGTTCATATAGACATAGCCGGGCAAGGCAAAGATGTAGTTCAGCAACATGACTACAAACGGCAAATGGGCAATCTGCATCAGAGCTGTGCTTCCCGTATAAATACCGATAATCGGACGATAGAAAATCACGGCAAGGATGACCAGCGGAAAGCCGATGGCATATCCCAAACGGACAACACAGTTACATAGCGGGATGACCTGTCTCTTTTGTCCGGCTCCCAACAAATTGCTTACCAGCGAACCGGTAGTAGCCGCCAGCGAATTGACGATGACAAAGAACACCGTCGAGACACTGCGTATGACATTGGTGGCTGCCAGTTCCATTTCTCCCAAATGCTCGACAGCTACGAAGAAAGCAAGCCACGAGGCCACTCCGATAAACGAATGGAACATGCTCCATACGGACACACGACAAACATGATGTAACAAACCTTTATCAAAGTTCCAATACAAACCATAAAGTCGTCTGTCCATTTTCCGTAAGACATGAATTGTCAGCACAGCCAATGAACACGCTTCGGCAAAAGACGATGCGACGGCTGCACCCGCTATCCCCATGTCCCAATGGAATATGAGCAGCCAGTTGCCCGGAATGTTCACCAATACGGCTGTCAGGGCCGCCACGTTCAAGGCTTTTGTACGGGTAATGCCGACCAAGAAAGAGCGCAAGGCAAGGAACGGAAAAGAGAACAACAGTCCCCAAATTCGCCCATCCAAATAATCAATCACGGCATGATAGACTTCCGCAGAAGTAATCAGCCGACTTAGAATAATCGGAGAAAACAGTTTGGAGAGCAGACACAAAAAGACAGCAAGTCCCGACAGGAAAAACAATCCTTGAAAGAACGTCTTCCCTGTTTCGGAATAGTGTTGTTCGCCGTTGCGCCGTGCGATAACGACCTGCAAGCCCAGACTGAAACCGAAGCCGAGCATATAGACAGCCAGATACCAGATCCCGGCAAGGGCGGATGCGCCCAATTCTATTTCTCCCACATGCCCCAGGAAAATGGCATCGGTGATATTGATAAGTTGTTCGATAAGGATGCTCATCATTACAGGAAAGTTGATGAGCCAAATATGCTTATATGTATAGTTCATTGTTCAACTTGATAGGATGCGACAAATCCTGCTGCATAAGGCGGCATGACACATCGCATGGTTATAAATTTGGAATAATGGCAAAACAAGAAAGGACAAACCTGTTATAAGCCTGTCCGTTGCTGAATAGCTATGACTAAAATGCTATCCGTTAAGCGCAGCTATATGCACACTTGCCATTTCATATTGGTTGAACAATTCTATTTTTTCTGTTACCTTTGCAAAGGTAACATTTGTTCTTGATTATACCTCCAAGTTTCCAGTTTCTTTTTGTAGGATTTCCAACATTTCCCTCAAATTGACTTCGCTTTTTGGGGGATATGCACATTCCGGGTATTCACATCTTGTTTTTAATCCACTTATAAATTCTGGGTGTTACGATTTGCATCAGGCAAAGATTGGCAATACAAATAACCAGGCTTAAAACACCTAACAAAGCGTTTTCTACATTGGAATATTGCTCTTGACCAGCACTTATTGCCATGACGCAATAAGGCAAACATAACACGGTGCTGACAATGGCAGGAATATATTTGCGAATGATAAAGAATTGTATAATGTGGGCAACGAAATGCAAACTGAAAGCCAGTAAACAAATATACCAGAACAACATGTTTCCTGTAATGATTGTAGCCATAGTACAAGCACTTACAATAACAAACTCCTCACATACGGCAATGCCGAATGCAGGACTTTGTAGAAAAGAAAATTTTGACCGCAATGCGGGAAACCTTCGGGATAAATCTTTTTCATTCTTTTCAATCCATGCAGGCAGCATAACCATTTCCTCAAACTCATGGAGCATGAATAGGATAGGAAGCAAATATATCAATATTAAAGTCATTCCATTCTATATTTTCGTTTCAAATTCAGCAAAATCAGTGTTGCTTGCTTCAATCCGCATCTTGCAATGTTGGCTTCCGCGTAAAATAGATTCACAAATGGTTACTTGGAATGTCCTGTCTTTCCACAACGACTGTAAGACATAAAGGATGCTTTGCCTTGAGCATTCACAGAGCAGAGGTGTAGAGACATAGCCCCGCTTGTGCAGTTCACATGTACATTCCAGAAAATACAGGTTATAAACAGCGTCTTTCTCTACCGTTTCACATCTTACGCCGGGCTGTTCATCGGCTATGGCGAAAAACCGGTCAAGGTCTCCGGCCGCCTGTTCATACAGGTCTTTATAAACCTGAAGTGTACCGCACTGCACGCAGTTTCTACCGCACTCGCGGAAGAAAGTCTCTCTTTGCTCTTCCGACAGTTTGGCGATTCCATCCTCAAAGCCTTTGAACCAGTTCGATAATTCCATAAAATTGATATTTTAGGTAATCAAACTATTATCTTTCTTTTGATATATAAACAGGGTAATCGTCTTTAGACAAACTTTTCACCAACGTGTCTGGATTTACATCCCAAAGCGTAGGAAGATACTCAAACACGGCTTTCCCCTTATCAAGATGAAAACGGACTTTGGCATCGAACGCAGCAGGCTTATAATTGCCATCTCCTATGGGGCTGTCTCTATACAACAACTGGTTTTCTTGCCATTTCAGCTCTTTGCCGTCAAAGTTCACATCGAATATTCCGCATACCACGGCTTCCATCGTCTGATTTTTAACTGTCGTTGAGATACAGCGCATATAGCCGGTAAACTGACCGGTGCTTTTCCGCATGGCCAGTTCATAACAGAACACGCTCGTCCCGGTGTAATCCTTGGCAACAGTTGTCCTGTTGTCTTTATTATCCACATAATATATCAGTTCATGAGTAATGGTTGTCATATTGAACTTAAAACCATTTTCAGTCTGCACCAAATCAGAGAAAATCATTCTGTCGCTATATACGCCTTCCAATTTCCCGTTTTCCAGTTTATAGACAACATCCTCGGTAAACAAGTTCCTGCCAATGATGTTTTCCTTCAAAAATAGAATTATTCCGTCTTTCATATCTGTCATTTATAATACGATGTGCTTGAATTTTCGGTCTATCCAGAAAGTGGCTTCTTCTGCATGAAAGCAAAGAATACAGTAGTCCGGATCGTCCGGACCTTCCGGAAAATAATGCTTCATAAAGTCTTTCCAGAGAGCATGGCGGGTTTCCATGTCTGAAATGATTTCAGCCGTTCCAGTTAAGGTAACGCTGTCAGCCTCATGGACATAACAGATTCCGGCCTTTGGCTCCTTTCTCAAATGTTTCACTTTTTCCGAAGACAACGAGGTCGTCATCCACAGTGTTGCTATTCCGTCATGTCGCAGCACATCTATGGCCACAGGGCGGGGGAACCCGTTCCCGTCGATTGTCGAAAGTATGACATATCCGCACCGGTCGAGTATCCATGCCGCCTGTTGTACAGCAGGCATCCAGCGCTTCAGGTTAGTGAGGTCTGCATGTCCTTTTCGTCCGGAGACGGCAATGGCTTTCTGCTGTTCATCAAGCGAAGCTGCTGTGAAAAATCCTTTTTGAAAGCAATTCCTGCAATATTCTGAACACGGATGCCCATCTCCATGAGTACCGAACATATATTCTCCAGACATAGGTAATCCGCAACTTTGGCAGACTTGTATTGTTTTTATGCTCATATTTCAATAGTTTAACTCTTTCTTCATTACATAATTGGTCAAATAAAGCCGGTTTGCCTTCGCTTTCTGTTCTTTCACCATCTTGTAGCCATGCTTCTCAAAGAAAGGTCGTGCGGTGATGCTGACTTCAGCACTTATTTTGTGCACCCCGTATCCGAGAGCCATTTTTTCTACCTCAGAAAGCAGCATACTCGCCACGCCTTTATGTTGCCAGTCCTTGTGGACGAACATGGAGTGCAGATAGCCTTCGGTGTTCATGGAAGAAAAGCCGATGATATGCCCCTCCTGGTCAAGGGCTGCGACATAATTGTGTACGGAGAGAACTTCTTTCCAATGCTCTATGCTGTCTCCGCAGGAAGCCCAATCTTCTACTTCCTCTTGGGTGTAGTCTTTGGAGTTGACGATAAGTACGGTATTTCTGAACAATGCCTGCAGTTCCGGAATGTCTTTTCCTTCAATCTTCCGTAGCTTATATCTGGGTTCTAACCTCCTGATTATCCTACACGGATTTCCTGCTGCAACGCATCCTGCAGGTATTGACTTTGTTACAACGCTTCCCGCACCTACCACACTGCCGAACCCAATAGTTATACCTCCCAATATTATACTTCCACCACCAATCCATACATTATCCTCCACGGTTATCGGCAATGCACTTGTCCTGAAAAATAGTTCACCTGACGACTCATCCCAGTTCTCCACGAAACGCTCCCGGTAGTCTATCGGATGAGAAGCCGTATAAAACTGCACATTTGGCGCAATCAGCACATTATTGCCTATGTGTATGTAGTTTTCGTCCATCATCGTGCAATTATCATTGACTATTGTTTTCTCTCCGATAGATATGTGTTTGCCACACTGACATGTGAAGTTCCTGCCGACACTGGAGTATTTTCCGAAATTCTTGAATATCTTTGAAATTATTTCTTCTCTGTTCTCTCCCGAGGTTTTTATGTCGTTCAGTACGGAAAGATATTCTGTTGTCTGTGCAATCATTTCTAATACCTCTGGCCCCAATCGGTTGCAGCATTCCCCAGAAAGAAAACGGCTATATGAGCCGGATTCATCCGCCGACCTTTTTGCCATTACATATTCCTCCTTGGACTCTTTTACTGCTTCAATTTTTCCCCATTCCGCCTTCGTTATCCGCATGAAATGCACGGTGCGGATATCGCCCAGAGGGGAAGGATTGCCTTCTTCTGTATGGTGGAAACGGAAACCACATTTGTCCATCACTCGGCGCGACTTCGTGTTGCCGTCATAATAGCCGCACCAGACGGCAGTCATTCCCAAATCCTCGAAACATCTCTGCAGTAGGCGGCGCACGGCCTCTGGTATAAGACCCTGTCCCCAGAACGGCCTGCCTATCCAGTAGCCTATTTCAGCCT
The DNA here is from genome assembly GCF_963931395.1 of Barnesiella sp. An22. Classification (NCBI taxonomy): domain Bacteria; kingdom Pseudomonadati; phylum Bacteroidota; class Bacteroidia; order Bacteroidales; family Barnesiellaceae; genus Barnesiella; species Barnesiella sp. An22. The sequence continues at coordinate 2,334,416 of NZ_OZ007014.1, read as the reverse complement.
CGCCTGCCTGCATTTGAGCACTGTGCAGACCTTCTCCGTCCATGATTCCTGCGCTCCCGACAGGCTCGCCTGTCTCTTTCAGGACCACAGCATAGGTCTCCGGAGCGGAAAACACAGTCCGGATCACATTCAGGCTGTCTTCCACAGAAGTATGAGGAGGCCAGCCCGCAATAGGGCCGATTTCGGGATCCCGGGCGTATTTATATAAGGATTCTGCATCCGACTCTTGCCAGGGACGCAATATAAGTCGCTCTGTAACTATCTCTTTATCCATTGTTAAGACTTTAATTTCACTCTGTTTCTTCTGTTCCCTTTTTCCGTCTCGGTCCTTTGGTCCGTCCTCTGTTCAAATCGACATTGTATTTGTTCAGAATACGGAATATCGAACTCCTGCTGCTGAATCCGCTTACATTGGCTATGTCATCCATAGAATAACCGGCATTGTACATATCCACGATGGTTCTTTCCCGTTCAGTCCGGGATAAAGTCTTCACCGTCTTGGCCGGAGATTTGATGTTCTTTTGGAACAGCATGATATGGCTGGAAGACTTCCGCAATGCGGCTATTTCTTCCGGAAGGGCTCCAATCATTTCAAGAACCTCCGCTGCCGTAGTTTCCTTGAACAGTTCATTACGGCTGTCAATTCGGTCATGGATGGAAATCAGACGCACGACCTTGATCCTGCACATCTCTATGCAGACGGCAAGTTCCCGCACCCCACGAACCGCGTTACTGAACTTCGATACCACAAGCTCGTCGCCCCGGTCAAGGGCATTCATGAGCTGTTTCCATTGCGGACGCATCAACTCATGGTCAGTCTCTTCCTCAATCACCTGTACACAGCCGAATTTCAACATCCATTCCTTATCGGCCTCGTATGAGTCATAGTGATTAGCCTTGAATATGTATCCAACTTTTGCCATTGTCTTATGCTGTAAATAATAACCGATGCAAAGATAATGTTTTTTGTTTGTCTGAAATCATACTCCGACATATTTATTCTAAAAATCGTATTCTGACCTTACTTTTTCTTTCACTTGTTTTCATTGGAAATCATACTGTTGAATATGAATAAAAATAATTATCAAAATGCGGTTTTACATCGCGTTTTATGGCAAATATTGTATAGTTTTGTGTCGTTTTTAGTCTGAAATTGCAAGATGATAGATACAAAATCATATTCAAAATCAAGGTCTCTTTTGACCGGGTTGGTTGCCGCATCGGCAGCCATGTTCCTGTCCGTATCTTGTAGTAACGGAAATGGCAGTGCCGAATCGTCAATGAAAGAAGATCCTGCCGGAATATACGGAAAGTTCCTGAGTGAAATCAGAAACATGGACAGCCTCCCGACGGAAGAGCTGGCAATCCATATCAACCGGTGGCAGTCCCTCAAGGATTCCGTCTTTTTCTATGCGGCACAGGACACTTCCGGCAATTCCCATTCCGACCTGTACGGTAAATGCAACGAGGTTCACGATTCTCTCCGCACGGAGTTCACCCGTCTGGCAGGGTCAGCACCGCGTTCCTATCAGGACGTGTTTGTGCTCAAGGAAAGGACTTCTCCCTATTGCGACGACAAAGAACTGGCAGACGCGGCAGACAGTATAAGGCCTTTTTTTGTTTCTCTTGACAGTATTCCGCCCCTTGCCATTGATGGCAACGGCATTCGTTCAGCATACCGTCGGTTACTTGCCCGAACGTTGCAGGGTGGAATACATAATCTTACCGACTTGAAAACTTTCATCAGAGACGAGGATGTAATGTTCCGCATATTTCTTACACACCTTGATGGTCTGACTGGAGAGGATGTGTCGGATTTGACAAAAGACACGGAACGATGCTGCTCGCTGGTTTTTCTTGCTGCGGAGAAAAAGGAGATATCCTACCGGGATGCAATGATATACATGGCCATGCGTACCAACCGCCGGATTATACAGAATGCGGTTGCCTGCCTCAATGACATCCGCGAGGACAAAGTGAAATCCAAGGCGCAGGCATTCGGATATGCGTGCATGATACTGCAGCCCTACATCTCGATGGACGGCATTTGTATGGCCTTGCTTTCCGGATACGAAAAAGAGAAGTTGCGCCACATTGCGGAACAGACGCCTGCGGCTTTTACCCTGCTGGGAGATGTCCTGCAGTCGGACAATAACGGACTGGCGGAACTGCCCGGCACGCTGATGGGGATATACATCCGGACATTATGAACGAAACACAAACAGACATGAATATGCTACGACATTTTCTGAACGATTTCCTTTCTTTCGTCCCGTTGCAGTTGCCGCAGCTTCTCGACGTGACGACAATGGAGGAACCGCAGTTCTACGGAGACTATGTACTGCTTACATTTCCTCTGCGCGACACCTACGAGTTGGAAGAGGTAATGGACATGTTCGAGGACGACATGGAACTGATTACGCTGTACCACCATATCCCGATGCCGACGGAGCAGTACGGGCACAGCACCTGTGCGTACTCCAATCCCGCATTCGGGCAGATGTTCAAGATGAACGCCAAGACCGATGCCGATGGCAGGGTCAGCTGCGTTTTCGCCACTATTTACGATTCGCTCGATCTGATGTACGGCGACCTTTGCCTTGATCTCAAACTGCATTCGAAAAGTGGCACATTGAAATACAGGAGGAACAAGGAAGACTTATTGATGGATTTTATATGAGAAATACATTGTACCGACAGATGGTGTACTGGATCAATGCACACAGGACATGGATTGAGGTGGCCGATGCCAGCCTTTACAGGGAGCACGTCATCGCAAGGAGCAACAGGACAGACTACCTCGTTTCCCGCACGCTGGTCCTACGGGCTTTCAAGCCGAACGGAGGCTGTGCCGAAGGCACCGTGTGGAACATTCCCGAACACGATTTGGACAGGGCGTTGGCCACATTGCGCAAGCAGGACAGGCAGTTCCGTCAGCGAATCAAGAAAGCCGCCATGTATCTCACGGCTCCAGATGCAGAAGCCATCATACTGTTGGCCACACACGGCATTGTACGTTTGGAGCTGCTTGAACAGCCCATACATTTGACATCAAAGCCATCCTACCTATGACCAGCCTTCTATTACAATTTGTATTCATAGCACTGCTTGTCATTCTGCCGATGGCATTGTACAGGAGCCGCCGTCCTTTCATGGCAGTATTCTACCGCGCCATGACAGGCAATGCCCGGGCACGCAAATTCTACACGCAGGTGCTTGTGGTACTGTTGCTCCTTTTCCATTATGTCTATACGACCGGACATCCCGGACAGTTCGGCACGGTATTGTCTGCCATCGTATGTGCCGCCATGTTCTCCGCCAGGAGGACGGACAGATGGCTCCGCAAGCTGCTCGACCGTCCGAAGGCATTTGTCGCCTGCGGCGTCTTCGCACTGGCTGTATGTATCGTGCCGCAGTTGTTCACCCTGTCCGTTACCGTCTCATATATCCTTCTGGCAGCCCTGTTCTATCCCTCCGGCAGAGTTCTGGCCGAATGGGAGGATAGGGACAGGAGACTTTACCTGTCGGAACATCCGGATGAGATGTCCGACATCTACCATTGCAATCATCACGCGAGGCTGCCATGATAATGCGGACAGAAGCGGCCTTATCTTATCCGCACAATAGTCAATCACAAAAAACAGAATGAAGATGAAGAATAAAGAAGAAATGACCGCAACCATATCGACATGTATCGGTCTGTTCGACTTCCTCAAGGAAAAGGTCGGTGAACGCAAGACAAGGACGGAAGCCTATTGCGACCTGTTGGACAAGTCGCTGGCAGGCTTTGTTTCCCCTTTTTTAAGAAATCAGGATTTCGAGCTCAGGCCGAGGCAGTGTCATGTGACCGTTTCAGACCTCGCAACCGAATGGCGGTGGCACAGGGCCACTGTCCGTTCCTTTCTGGATACGCTGGAATCATTCGGACAGCTGGAAAGGACGAAACTGCCGAAAAGCATGGTCATCACCATGCACCTGCATGATGGCAGCCATGCCGTACCCGATATTGTACAGGGAACCGCAGGCATTGTCCGTCAACTGAACGGAATCCTGTCCGAATGGATAAACGGCAGCATCACTTCCGATGACGCCGGTATTGCGTGTGGTCAGATTGTACACCAGGCCATCACCGATGCCGGACTCAAGTATGAACTGCCGGAAGACGACTGCCGTGTCACCTTGCAGAAGTTGCCGGAGAGAATGAACGCGCGAGTGCTGGAAATCCACACCGCCGCTGTGGAGTGCATCGTCCTTGCTGCCCTGCGGAAAGTGTTGCGCCGGTCGAAGCCGGAAGAAAGCATGAAGCTCATGCAATACTTCTGTTTTGATCTGGGAGCAAGCTGGCCGTCATTCATTGACCTGTCAAAGACCCTTGCAGAGCAAATTCTGAACTCAGGGAAAGAAAAGGACATCGACCACGACGACGACCGTCAGCTGCTCCTTGACGACCTTCACGACCCGTTCCTGTCGGCTGCGGCGAAAGCCCTGGAGAAATCCGCAGGTGCGGACTGTCGAACCCCATTGTATAACCACGGATAATCCGTCCTTCAGCCGGCGTAGCCGTCCTGCCGTTTATAGCAGGCATCCGGGCTTGCCCGTCTGCCACCAAACAAAGGGATGGGGAGCCTAATACCCCAATGACAGGAGCCATTGGGAGAGATGTCCAGGCAGGCAGCAAGCTGGGATGAAAGATTATCCAATGCAACAGAAGAAGCAGTATGACAAATGCAAAACAGGTTCTCGACGTTCAGGTCTCCAAAGGCATCACCACCGCCCAAAGTAACGAACATCTGCGTAACCGCAGTGAGAAGGCGGCGGAATATGCCATGAAGAAAGGTAACTACGACCCGACAAGGGAACATCTGAACTTTGAGATAGTAAACGGCAAGGTGCGTCCTGTGGACAAAAGCCGGAGTATTCCGGATAGGATGGCCGACAGTCTCCGTCAGCGGGGTATTAAGGACCCGAACGAAGGACTGGTGGAACCCAAGTACAGGACGGTGGTCAACATTATCCTCGGCGGCTCCCGCGAACTGATGCGGCAGCTTGCCTTTGGAAAGCAGGATGTGGATTTCGAGCAAGGAGCGGATAACAGCCGAATCGTCAGAAAGCCGGAAATTGAACAGTGGGCAAAGGATGCCTATAGATTCATCTGTGACAAGTATGGCGAACAGAATATAGCGGCGTTTGTTGCGCATCTCGATGAACAGAATCCCCATGTACATTGTACGCTACTGCCAATAAAGGACGGCAAGTTTGCATACAAGGAGATATTTGCCGGAAAGGACAAATACGAGTACAGCGCGAGAATGAAGCAGCTGCACAGCGACTTTGCCGAGGTGAACAGGAAGTGGGGACTTGCCAGAGGTAGCAGCGTCTCAGAGTCCGGCGCTCGTCACAGAACGACCGAGGAATACCGCCGTATGCTGTCGGAGGAATGTACGACCATCGAGGAGCAGATTGCCCGTCATAAGGAAGTCCTTTCGGACCTCCGGTCGGACATCAGGCTGGCAGAACGCAGGGTCAAGGGATTGACCTCTATGGTGGAAAATCTCCAGAAGAAGCAGGCGGAGAAGGAAGCAAGGCTCGCTGTTCTTGAAGACGAACTGAAAGAGCACAAGGGCGATGCCGATGCCATATCCGCCGAGACGGACAAGCTGAAAAAGGAGCTTGCCTATATCCAGCTTAAACTGGCAGACAAACAGGATAAGCTGAAGCTGGCTGACCGACAGCTGTCCGACCTCAAAGAGAACATGGATGCCATTCAGGAGAGGACAGAACATCTCAAGGAAGAAGCCTACAAATACTCCCGTGATGTCCATTCCAAAGTGGACAGTCTGCTCAAGGACGCGATGCTGGAAAATATGGTGAATGAGTTCCGTGACCTTTCGGCTCGGATGACCGGCCCGGAACGGCAGATGTTTGACGGCACTCTTGTACAGTCTATAGCGGAACAAGGGAAAGAGGTCATGCACTGCGCCACCTTGCTATTCCTGGGCATGGTCGATGATGCCACCACCTTTGCCGAAACACATGGCGGAGGCGGAAGCAAGAGCGATCTCAAATGGGGACGGGACGAAGACGAGGACAACCGTGCATGGGCGCTCCGCTGCATGAGGATGGCAAGTCGCATGATGAAGCCCGCAATCGGCAGGAAGCCCAAGCGTTGACCGGCATCCTTGTCCCATAAATCAAAAGAATCAACCAATAAAAGTATCAGATTATGACGAAACATATCATTTTATTCTTTGCGGCACTTTGTTCGCTGCACAACTACGCGAATGCCGCATCGTCGGACAACGATACTGTCCGATATGACGGTTTCTGTAGCGGTATCGAAATGCTACGCCCGATACAGCCCTCTTATCTTGACGGAGTGATAGTCCCGACACGCAGGAGCGGCAACTGGTTTGTCAGCCTGTCTGGAGGTGCAACGGCATTTCTCGGCACGCCGCTCGGATGTGAGGACATTTTCGGGAGACTCAAGCCCTCTTACACTATAGGTGTGGGCAAATGGTTCACGCCGTCAGTCGGTGCCCGTATCAATTACAGCGGACTTCAATTCAAAGACAGCCGTCTGTACACACAGGAATATCATCATATCCATGCGGATCTGATGTGGAATCTGCTCGGAAGCAGGTATGCGAAACAGGATAATGTCCGATGGAGTCTTTCTCCGTATGCGGGTCTTGGGCTGTTGCACAATGCAGACAACGGACATAATCCGCTTGCCATATCATACGGCATACAAGGTCAGTACCGTTTGTCCAAGAGGGTAAGTGTCCTGATGGAATTGTCCGGGATAACCACCTTCCAGGACTTCGACGGATACGGTAAAGCGAACCACCTCGGAGACCACATGCTTTCATTGACGGCAGGCTTTTCGTTCAGCATTGGCAAAGTCGGCTGGAAACGTGCTGTTGACACCCGTCCGTATGAACGGCATAACGAGTGGCTGACCGGCTATGCTAACACCCTTTCTGAACAGAACAGGCAATATGTTGGCAAACTGGACAAGGAAAGAAGGGTCCTGGACGAACTGAAGAAGATTCTCGAAATCGAAGGGCTGCTCGATACTTACGGGCATCTGTTTGATGACATGGATGTCGATGACCGGAGGTTCCCCGTAAACAATTACAGCGGGCTGAACTCACTCCGTGCTCGGTTAAAGAATCGCCATTGGAACGGCAATTCGCCTTTTACAGCCGAAGTGGGCACAGGCATTACACAAGACTTGGAGACAGACAGTATCTGCAAAGCCGGTCAGGACAGCATTTCCGGAATGCGGAACATGCCAGCCAATCATTCAGATACCATTTCTGCGGCCGGTTATTTCGCCCTCATGCAGCATGGAGACGAATGTATAGGCTCTCCGGTCTATTTCTTCTTTGACCTTAACACCGCCCACCTTACGGACTCTCTGCAAAAGGTCAATCTTGACGCGCTCGCTCATGTAGCCAAGAAGTATGGACTGTCTGTGAAAGTTACGGGAGCGGCAGATAGCGCAACCGGCACAGCTTCCATCAACAATGCGTTGAGCACAGCCAGAGCCGATTACATTGCCGGTGAACTCATCAAGCGTGGCTTATCGGCAGAAAGCATTACCAGAATGTACGAGGGCGGCATATCGTATTATGTACCGAACGAAGCCAACAGACACACGAAAGTAGAACTTTATTTCAGATAAGTAGTCTTTTTGTTCATAAGTAAAAACAACTTTTTCATTTTTTGAGAGCCTGTCCGTGACGGATCGGCTCTCATTTTCGCTAATATATTTCTATGAATTTGTTTGGGTTGAAGGCCAAATGTTCATTATAGAATACATAGCCGAGTTGGTTTGTGACACATTTTGTCCCGCCGATAATTTTATCAATATTACGATGTGAATGACCGTATATCCAATAATCTATAGGATTGTTTGTAATATAATCGGTAAGATCGACTGTAAAAGCTCCGTTTAACGGACTTCCCGTGAACTCTGGCGCAAGCAATTCATGTGACGGTACATGGTGCGTAACTACAATGATATGTTCCTTATTGCTTTTGAATATGCTTTCTTTGAGAAATCTAAAGCATTTGTCGTGCTCCATATTGAAGCGCGTCCAGTTAAGAGAATCGTTGTCCCCACATTTGATACGCCGGAAATCCGATATAGCCAGTTCTGTCCGGAATGCATCCTGCCGTTCTATATGAGACCATAGTGTGGTCGCTATTATTTCAGTATGTTCGGACAAAGGAATAACAGCATTATAATAACAAATGACATTAGTCCGTATTCTTGATGTCCAACCGTTATATAAAGAGTCAAGATTGAACATTTTGTAAAACTCATGATTTCCTGGAACAACAATTACTTGCTTGTAATTGTCGGAAGCCCAATCCCAAAACGGATGGCGGCTGTAGTTCTCATCTCCGAAATACCCTATGTCACCTGCCAATACAAGAATATCTCCTGCAACTTTCAGCGGATTATGCTTGATATAACTGGCATTCTCCGCAAATTCCAGATGAAGGTCGGATGCGTATTGTAATCGAGTCATTTTACAAAAAGCTGGCTTTCAGTTGCTCCAACATCTGCTCTCCGGTAATGTTTCGCAAACCGGCCGATTTGAAGAAATCCTGGTTGGGAAGTTCGTCCTTAACTTCATCACAGAAATGTGACACATCATCTTTTAATGTCTGTGGTACATCCTCGAAACTGTCGGAAGGAGCAAGCATGGCTGCAAGCCTGAACACATCCTTTTTGTGTTTCTGTATATGCTTGCTGTCCACTTGTTCCCCTTTCGCCTTTCTATCGGACATTTCAAGAAATGCTTTGCATTTCAGGCAGATAAGGCTCTCTACATTTGCAATGTGAACACCATCTTCAACATAGCTGTGTTTTATCGTGAAATTGTAATAGCCATCATCCATAAGTATGGCAGAAAGGCTTGACAAATCATCATCTGTCGGGATGGGGGTTATGTGGGCGTCTTCCGGAAAGTCCAACAGTCCTATATTGCGTGAGAAAAGCTCTATCTGATAGGGAAACTCCATACTTGCCGGTTTCATAAACCGATAATACTCGTGTTTATGCTGATTGCCTTCACTTGTTCCTATATTGCGCTGCTCATATCCTGCGGCTTTTACCAGTTCCCAAAACCGGGAGACAAATTCGTGGGACAGGGCTTCTACTACGAGAATGATGTCTATGTCTTTGGTTGCCCTTGGAGTCTGCGCATATAGTTCCTCGTGAATTTCACATGCCGTGCCTCCAATTATAACATAGGAATCTTCAAATCCCTTGAAGAACTCCTTGAACTTCTCAATACCTTTTACCATTGTATGTCGTTTAATAGATTATCTAATTCAATTTGAACTCGCTCGTCGTCATTGTCTTTGAGAGACAAATACAATGACAGTTTGTCAACTGTTCCCGTATGGCTCAACAGTTTCGGGTCATATTTCCAGATTTCAATACGGAATAATCCATATTCTTTATTGATTGGAATATCGGACTGATGCATATCAGTCCTGTTGATGGCATACATATCCGAATTTTCCTCATTGATTAGTGTATATTCTGATAGAGCATTTATACCGCATTTCAGGCTTCCGCTCGGAAGGAAATCGGAAAAAGCAATTTTTTCAACCGGAGACACGAGGAAAGGCATGGCTTTCTCCCATAGTTCCTTTCCGTAGTAAATCAATCTTACTTCTTTTGTCTTTTTCCCTTCAAGTGAAACCAAACCGTTTTCGCTCAGCCACCGTAATGAACGATTGATGGTCGCGTATGAGACTTGAAAGATTTCCATCAAATCTTTTGTCTCACATCTATCAATGGACTTTATTTCCAGATTGTAAAGTAGTAAGCACTGTGCCATAGGAGGTATGGTCTCCTTTATATCTATTCCTGTTGCTTTTGCCTTTTTAAGGTCAATCAGCAGAGATGGAATGAACATCTGTTTTTTCGGAATGATGAAATTTGACCTTTGTGAGGTCAGTCTTCCCACATTATAGGATGCTATGTTGTCTGTAACAAGTACGACCGGGCATTCACATTTATGCTCTATTAGATTAAATGTCCGTTTCAGCTGTGCAGGAGATATTTCATTCCCATCATGAGTTAAGGCAAATACAACAGCGTGACCGAGCAATTCAACTTTATAAAGATTGAAGCTCTGTGTTACTGCAATGGGAATAGTATCGGATATGCATTTTTCTAATGGGACAAGAGTTACTTTCTCATCCAAGACGGAGAGAACATAGTCTGTCACCAATTTTATAAATTCATCGTTATTGCACATAATCATATTGATGTGATTTTGTGCAAAAATAGTGATTTTATATTGATAGGCAAAGGTATAGCATCTTTTTTACAGATAATATCCATCTTTTTACTCATTCTCGTACTCATCGGCTGCCTGTCAGCCCTGTTTTTCCGTGCAAAGGTACTGCGGAGGGCGAATGTCAAGTACCGCCATGCTGACAGGCCTGCGTACCGGATGACAGCTTTCCGCAAATCACAGATTTGGGTATTTCATCAGCTACTTTGCCGTCCACTTGCCTTATTGCCCCTGACCCGCAGTCTTTTCACGCACGAAAATCATTCCCGACCGGAAGCCGTAAGGCTCCGAGAAAAGGGAAAGATAAAGAAAAAGTTTAACGGATTAAATTTAAGAGTTATGCCTAATTGGTGTTCAAGTGCGTATGTGATAGAGGGCGACGCAAAAGAAATCAAGAGCCTCTATGAGTTAATGAAAAGACTGGAAGACATGGAAAAACCTTCAGTGGAAAACGGCTTCGGGACTACATGGCTGGGATGCCTTGTGGATGCCTTGGGCAAGGATTGGAACGATGTATATTGTCGTGGTGAGTGGAGCAGCCTTGAAGTGGACGGCGAAGTGATAAGATTATACACCGAGACGGCATGGTCTCCCTGCAATGAGGTGTTTGACCTTGTGAGGGAAAAATATCCGTCACTTTACTATTATTTTCAGGCGGAAGAGCCGGGCATGGGAATTTATGAAACGAACGACAGTTCGGGTGTCTATTTCCCCGACAGGTATTTTTTTGATGCCTGTACGCCCGAAGAAGAGTACATCAGCGAATACTTCGAGAATCAGGAAGATGCGTTCAAGTGGATTGAGAAAGAGACTGGGAAATCAATAAGGTCGGCAAAGGATGTCGAAGCTCTTGATGCAGAATGGAGTGAGAAGTGCGAAGATGCTTTCTGCTACCTGCATGAGTTTGAGGTGATAAGTTGACTCGGGTAAAGGGGGGCATATCTCCCGGGCTGCAAGTCAGTTCGGGGGATTTTTCATGTCATCACAATCCTTTTTCCAGTTCCTGCTCCCAGTTTTAGCCGGATGCCTTGAAAGGCACTGCAACCTTTTGTATGTCCCTGCCGTCCTGTCTTTTTATTCCGCGACTTCTGTCCGCTTTTATCATGGGCCATCGACCGTTCCTCCGCTTCGGCATTCCCCGTCGGAGTGATTTTCCCATGCAAAGGTACAGCGTCCGTCCAGCCGTCAAGTACCGCTACGCTAACCGGTTCACGGATTGAGCGGCAGCCTTCCCAAATCGAAGATGAACTTTCAGTTCCCCGCAGGGTTGGGTATTCCGTTAAATCCCTGACGGTTTCCTTGCCTTTCCTGTTCTTTACACGCTGTCTGTCTTGCATGTAAAATCTTTCCCGACAAGGAAGCTGAAGAAGGCTTCCGAGAAAAGGGAAGAAAAAAGTTTAACAATTAGTGTGTCCAGTTCTACGTTCCTAAAAAAGCAGTATCAAACGCCCTTGTTATTGTTCATATTATGCTCTGAAATTTAACACTTTAGCAGGCAAAATAGTTTTTTGAAGATTTGTGTATTTCATTGATATTTAGTAATTTAGTAGAATAATTAAGTAACTGAAAACAATGAAAAAATCAGATTCACAATCCAATAAAGAGACCCTGGAAGAAGAGGTAAAACGTCTTCGTAAAGAAAATGCCAAACTGAAATCTCAAAAAGCAGCCAAAGAGGCTAAGCTTAAAGAAGCGAGAAAGGAACTTAAAAAAAAAGACGTAAAGACCGTGACTGTGACCGAAGAACAAATGAAATTGTTATCGAACCTTAATTCCGCAACACTATTACAAATATAACTTTTTAAGTACCTGAGCAACAAAAAGTTGCTCAGGATTTTGCCATGTCAGATTTTTCACCTATCTTAGTGTTGCAAATCAAAATATGTATCAAACCCGACAGACATGGTAAAGGTAGCAATAAAATCTGAGAAACTCTCTCCTTTTGGAGGAATTTTTTCAATAATGGAGCTATTTGACTCCAATCTCTCATCTGTAATCGACTCAACTCTCGGTATGAGATGCAGGCTGTATGGTTATCAATACAGCGAAATCATCCGTTCGCTTATGAGCGTTTATTTCTGTGGCGGCTCATGCATAGAGGATGTCACCACTCATCTGATGTACCACCTCTCGCTTCATCCGACATTTCGCACATGCAGTGCCGACACGATTCTCAGAGCCATAAAGGAACTGACCCAGGATAACATTTCCTACACATCCGACACTGGCAAGACCTACGACTTCAACACGGCAGACATGCTGAATACACTGCTCCTCAATTGCCTATTGTCCACAGGGCAGCTGAAAGAGGGCGAGGGGTATGACGTTGACTTCGACCACCAGTTCATAGAGGCTGAGAAGTTTGATGCGAAACCCACATACAAGAAGTTTCTCGGGTACCGTCCAGGTGTGGCTGTCATTGGCGACATGATTGTCGGCATAGAGAACAGCGACGGCAACACTAACGTTCGTTTCCACCAGAAGGACACGTTGAGGAGATTCTTTGAGAGGATTGAACAGAAAGGATTGACAGTCAATCGTTTCAGGGCAGATTGCGGATCCTGCTCAGAGGAAATTGTGGAAGAGGTCGGAAAGCATTGCATGACTTTCTATATCCGCGCCAACCGCTGCGGTTCGCTCTACGATGACATCTTTGCACTCAGAGGGTGGAAGAGAGAGGAACTGGGCGGCATTGAGTTTGAACTGAACTCCATTCTTGTTGAGAAATGGAAAGGGAGGGCATACCGTCTTGTAATCCAAAGGCAGAAGCGAATTGACGGTGAGATTGACCTGTGGGAAGGCGAATACACCTACCGCTGCATCCTTACAAATGACTACGAGTCTTCCGAGAAAGAGATTGTCAAATTCTATAACCTCCGTGGAGGGAAGGAACGCATCTTCGATGAAATGAATAACGGATTCGGCTGGAACAGGCTTCCAAAATCCTTCATGGGAGAAAACACGGTGTTTCTTCTGCTTACGGCACTCATACGCAACTTCTATAAATTCATCATGGCGAGGCTTGACGTGAAGAGGTTCGGACTCAAAGCAACAAGCCGCATCAAGGCGTTTGTCTTCAAGTTCATCTCTGTGCCAGCCAAATGGGGCAGGACATCAAGGCAGTATGTGCTGAATATCTATTCATGCAACAACGCTTATGCTGATGTGTTCCAGAATGACTTTGGATAACACCGACAACTTATGGTCGTGACTTTGCGTATTGCCTCAAGTCGCATGGTGGGGTAAGGGGCGTTTATATGTCTTTATGGTGACATTCGATGCACTGTGCCCCCTTTTTACTAACGATGCAGATTATTTTCGCTTCTGTATCATATAGGCGCGTAGTTGCGGATTTGAGGCTTCTTGTTCCATTTGCCAAAAGCCAAATATAAAAAATATGCCAGCAAGCGTTGCTCCTTAATCCATTCGACAGGTTTTACAAACTTCGCTTTGTCAAAAATCCCATTAAAGACATCGAGCGTTGTATCAGGAGCAATATACTTGTATTTTATCAGCTCGTTGTACATCTTGGTTATATCTTCTGGACTTTGTGGGGTATAGAAGGTCTCAATCCCACACGATGACTCTAAGGGCGAAAAGTCCACTTCTGGATAAAGGGATTTCGCGTATTCGTAGAATTTGGTCCTGTATTTAGGGATACTGCATGTGCTGATTCTATACGAGGTAGTATGGCTCCATTGTTTCTCGAAATCTACATAAATTCGTGGAAATTTGCATATAGAAGATACTGCAAATGCAATGACTCTCAGTTGTAGTGTTTTTGTATCTGGAGTTGGCTGGAAATGATTGTCCAACAGTCCGGCATCAACGGCTCTTTGCAAAAGGGTTGCTACTTGCTCATTGGCCAGCGTCTCTACCAAATCCTTGTATTGGCCTTTTTCTTCACGCTGATACTGCCTGCATATTTCAAATAATGACTGTAACCTTTTAATAGAATCAATAAGTAGTGTCACGCAAGCAGTAGGAGTTATGTCTTCCTTGTGTTTTGCCAGATACTTTTTTATTTCGTCTGTATATCCTATGCTTGTAATTTGCCGTGCAAGGGAAGGGGATGGCTCTTGGCTTATATATTGCTGTATGTCTGCCGTCCATTCCGCTAACATTAATAACTGAGGTGTAAGAAAAGAAAAATCCTGAATAGTGTCTATGTCTATCCCATATTTTAATTCTCCCAGAATCTTGTTTATCTTGGCTACTTTTATAACGAAATCTTGTCTTGTCATAAATCAAATGCTGTTAACCGATTTCCGGAATAAGTGATACTGCGTTCTGCTTGTTCTTATCAAGAACCTTGGCATATATTTGTGTCGTGGAAAGTTCTTTGTGCCCGAGCAGTTTTGATACGGTATAGATGTCCGTGCCCAAGTCGAGCATCAGGACTGCGAAGGTATGGCGCCCGCAATGGAATGTTAAATTTTTCTTTATTCCTGCAGTCATGCTCCATCGTTGCAACTCTACGGATGTCCAGGAGCCGTATGTGAATCCGGTAAAAACAGGATCTTCTGGATTTCCTCTTTCTCCAAGATATTTTTCCGCTTGAGGTGAAATATCCAAATATTCCTGGCCGCCGGTCTTTTTCTGTTTGAAGATAATTCTTGTGAACTCACCAAATTTTTGCACGTCTCCCCACAAGAGTTTTTGGATGTCGGATTTACGCAATCCAGTCAGGCAGGAAAAGAGGAACGCACGTTTAAGTACGGGATAGCGGCACGGCGTTTCCGCTAATTTTCTGACTTCCTCTAATGTCAGATAATCACGCTTGACCTCTGCATCTTTGAACCCTTCAATTCCGCGTAATGGATTGACGGCAATAATCCTTTCATCATAAGCATGGTTGATACAGGCGCTAAGTTTTCTGAAATAGGACGCTTTCGAATTTTGAGACAGACCTTGAAACACATCACGTTCTCTGCGCGGCCCCCTGCGTTTGTGTGTGTCCTTTTCAACACTTTCTAAGAAATCTTTGAACCCCAAAATAAATTCTGGTGTAACATCTCTGAAAGTTGTTTTCTCATCGCAGTACAGCTCCAGATAACGCAAGCAACTTTGCCAGTTGCCATAGTTGCCTCTTGTATCTGGAGTATTCCGTTCTTTAACCATGTTACGGTAATATTCCAGGAATGGAGTATCCTCCTTGAATTGATGAGTGAATGTATATTCCCCGTTTTGAATCTCAATTAAACGCTTTGATTTAATTGCTTGAGCCGTTGCTAAAGTCTGTCGGTTCTGTTCCCGCTCGATAGGTGTTTTTGCTTCTATCAAGTATAGTTTCAGGTATTCTTTGTGACGCTTCCCGTTTCTATATATGTCAAGATACAGGCTGATGTTTCCATTGCTCAGCTTCTTCTCACGGAGCTTGACCGGTTCCTTTTGTGCGATAGTTTTCTTTGCCATGACTGTTTCCTGCTTTATTGGTTATTAAATTTTCCCTTTGTCGGGGGACAGTTTTTTGTCCCTCATTAATGGTCTGGGGGACAAACTGGGGACAAAAATAAGGAAAAAATATGTAATTACGCAGAAAACATGAAGAAAAAGAGAAAATACATATATCTTGAAAAGTGCCTGATAATACGCATTTTACAGATATATATTTTCTCTTTTTATGATTTTCTTTTCTTTATATCACTTTCCTATGCAGAATTTGGAGAAGATGGTACCGAGGATTTCGTCGGTCGAGATTTGGCCGGTGATTTCGCCCAGGTAGTGCATGCATTCGCGGATGTCTTGGGCAAGGAAGTCGCCCGAGAGGCCGGTTTGCAAGCCGTCAAGGGTGCGCAGTATGGCATCGTGGGCGTGCATGAGTGCCTCGTAGTGGCGGGCGTTGGTGACGATTACGTCGTTCTCGTCGGCCTGGGGCAGGTTGACGGTATCGACCAGCATAGACTCGAGGGCGTCGACGTTCTGGTTGTGCGACGCCGAGAGGAATATCATTGCGGTGTCGGTCATCTCGTGGGTGAGGCGCTCGTACAGTCGGGTGAGTTGCTGCCGGGTGGTGTCATCGATTTTGTCGACTTTGTTGAAGGCGATGATGAGGTGCTTGCCGCGGCAGCGAGGGAGTATCTTCCGGGAGAGCTCCTCGATCTCTTGCGGGGCGTGGGTGGCGTCGATGAGCCAGATGACGATGGTGGCCTGGTCGAGTTTCTGGAAGGTGCGCTCGATGCCCATGCTCTCGATGGTGTCGTGGGTCTCGCGGATGCCGGCGGTGTCGATGAAGCGGAAGGTGATGCCTTGCAGCACGACGGTGTCTTCGATGACGTCGCGGGTGGTGCCGTGGATGTCGGAGACGAGGGCGCGGTCTTCCTTGACGAGTCGGTTGAGCAGGGTCGATTTGCCGGCGTTGGTCTCGCCGATGATGGCGGTGGGGACGCCGTTTTTGATGGCGTTGCCGAGGCTGAACGAGTCGGAGAGGCGCTTGATGACGCGCTCGATTTCGCGGGCCAGGTCGGTGAGTTTCTGGCGGTCGGCAAACTCTACCTCCTCTTCGCTGAAGTCGAGTTCGAGTTCGACGAGCGATACGAAGGTGAGCAGTTGCTCGCGCAGACGGGCGAGCTCGCGGCTGAATCCGCCACGCATCTGCTGGATGGCCAGGCGGTGCGAGGCGGCCGAGGTGGAGGCGATGAGGTCGGCCACGGCTTCGGCTTGCGACAGGTCGAGCTTGCCGTTGGTGAAGGCGCGGCGGGTGAACTCGCCGGGGGTGGCCAGCCGGCAGCCCTGGCGCAGCAGCAGGGCCACGATTTGCTGTTGTATGTAGATGGAGCCGTGGCACGAGATTTCGACGGTATCTTCGCCGGTGAAGGAGTGGGGGGCGACGAAGAGGGTGGCGATGACGTCGTCGAGGGTGTGGCCCGCCTCGTCGGCGATGGTGCCGTAGTGGGCGGTATTGGGCCGGGCCTCGGCCAGCGGTTTGCCGGTGGGGGCGCGGAATATGCGGTCGGTGATGGCGACGGCCTCGGGGCCGCTCACGCGAACGACGGCGATGCCGCCTCGGCCGGGAGCGGTAGAGACGGCACAAATGGTATCTTGGGGCAGGGAGGTATTCAGTTCAGGTTCCATGTTTCGATCCATAACTTGCTTTCTATCGGGGTTTCTATGCTGTCGGGCAGATTGTAGAAGAAATCTATCCCGGTTAATTTTTCCACGCTGTCGATGGTCACGGCCAGGGCACGCATGCGGGGCTGTTCGTCGCTGTTGTCGAAGAGGAAGGCGATGCCTCGCGGCGGGTCGACATAGGGGGCGGCCACGACCTTGAAGTAGCGGTCGGGCACGGCTATGCGGTTGCGTCCGATGGTGCGTGGCGAGTCACTCACGATGGGTCCGCAGGCCACGAGCAGGGCACTGTCGCGCTGGGCCCATTCGCGCACGAGCTCTTCCAGCTCTTTCCAGCGGCCGCGGTTCAATCCCGGGGCCTGTGGGCAGATGTTCGAGAGCAGGAACGACTCGTCCATGGCCAGTTCGCTCCACTTCATGTCGCCGGCGGGAGCCATGTGGCCCCGGTCATATCCGCTACGGGTGTAGTCGCGGGTGTCGGCCGGGGTACCCTTCACGTCGGGGTCACTCACAAATCGGTCGCTGCGCGATACCTCGCCCTCTGTTTCGTTGCGCAACAGTTCGTAGCTCACCCAGTTGGGCAGCTTCCATTGCCGGTTGTACGAGGTGGCATATCCCGTGCGGTAGAGTATCTGCGAGGGGCGGCCGGCCGGGGTGCGGGCCAGTTCGGCCTTCTCGATGTGGGCCCGGTCTGAGCGGGTGACCTCCGAGATTACCGACGACGAGTCGGCGTGCTGGATGAGGTACCACAGTCCGCCGGCAATGAGTAGCAGCAGTAGCAGCGACTTGAGGCTGCTCCTCTGGCTCGACGACGATTTTTTCCTCTTTTTTTTCTTTTTGGCCATACGCTCTACTTTTGAATGCGGTAGTGCAAATGTACGAAAAAAAATTTTTACCTTTGTTCGTCTGTTGGACGAATCCATCGGACCGTGAACCGGAAAGAAAAACCAATAAAAAACATATACGATGAATTTAGTAGATCGTTTTCTCCACTATGTAAGTTTCGATACCCAGTCGGACGAGCTTACCAATATGACTCCCAGTACGCCGGGGCAGATGGTCTTTGCCCAGGCTTTGGCCGAAGAGCTGAAGCAGATAGGCCTTACCGAGGTGACCCTCGACGATAACGGCTATCTGATGGCCACGTTGCCTGCCAACACCGACAAGAAGGTGCCGGTAATCGGCTTTATCGCCCACCTCGATACGAGCCCCGATATGTCGGGGCGCCACGTGTCGCCCCGCATTGTCAAGAACTACGGCGGTGCCGATATTGTGCTGTGTGCTGAGGAGGATGTGGTGCTGAAGCCGTCGGAGTTTCCCGAACTGCTGCACTACGTAGGGCAAGACCTGATTGTGACCGATGGCAAGACACTGCTCGGTGCCGACGACAAGGCCGGTGTGGCCGAGATTGTAACGGCCATGGAGTACCTGTTGGCCCACCCCGAAATCAAGCACGGCAAGATACGGGTGGCCTTCAACCCCGACGAGGAGATTGGCAAGGGGGCTCACAAGTTCGACGTGAAGGCTTTCGGTGCCGAATGGGCCTACACGATGGACGGTGGCGAGATTGGCGAGCTGGAGTATGAGAACTTCAACGCTGCCGTAGCCCGCGTTACCTTCAAGGGCCGCAACGTGCACCCGGGCTATGCCAAGCACAAGATGATCAACTCGATACGTATCGCCAACCAGTATGCCATCATGCTGCCCCGCTGGGAGACGCCCGAGCATACCGAAGGCTACGAAGGGTTCTATCACCTCATTTCGTTCGAGGGCAATGTCGAGAAAACGGTGCTCACCTATATCATTCGCGACCACGACCGCGACCGCTTCGAGCGCCGCAAGAAGGAGCTCGAGCACCTCACCCGCAAAATCAACAACGAGTTCCCCGGTTGTGCCAGCATCGAAATCTCTGACCAATACTACAACATGCGCGAGAAGGTAGAGCCGGTGATGCACATTGTCGACCTCGTCTCCGATGCTATGCGTGCCGTCGATGTGGTGCCCATGGTGAAACCGGTGCGCGGCGGTACCGACGGCGCCCAGTTGTCGTTCAAGGGCCTGCCTTGCCCCAACATCTTCGCCGGCGGCCTCAACTTCCACGGACGCTACGAGTTCGTGCCCATCCAGTCGATGGAGAAAGCCACCGAGGTGATTGTACAAATCGCCCGCATGGCAGCCGAGAAATAACAAACCGTTTTATCCCGACGAAGCAGCATGAGGCACCAGTGGTAGGCCCGGCTGTTTCGTCGGTCTTTTTATATCAATCCTTCATCTTATGGCAGGAACCCTCCTTGTATTGACCGGTCCCACGGGGGTGGGAAAGACCGAACTCAGCCTGCAGCTGGCCGAGCACTACGGTGCGCCTATCATCTCGGCCGACAGCCGGCAGTTCTACCGCGACATTCCCATCGGTACGGCGGCCCCCACGGCCGAACAGCTGGCCCGGGTCAAGCACTATTTCGTGGGGCAGCTGGCCTTGACCGACTATTACAGCGCCTCGTGCTACGAGGAGGAGGTGCTGCGCCTGCTCGACACGCTGTTTCAAGAGCACGCTTATGTGCTGCTCACCGGGGGCTCCATGATGTATATCGATGCCGTGTGCAAGGGAATAGACGAGATTCCTACCATAACCGACGAGGTGCGCCGCGAGGTGCTGGAGCACTACCACCGCGTGGGGCTCGAGGCTCTGTGCGAGGAGTTGCGCGAGCGCGACCCGGTCTACTACGGCGAGGTTGACTTGAAGAACCACAAGCGGGTGATTCATGCTATTGAGATTTGCCGCCAGACGGGCGGCCGATATAGCGACCTGCGCACCCGGCAGGTGAAGCAGCGCCCCTTCCGTATCGTGAAAATCGGACTTATCCGCCCGCGCGAAGAGCTGTTCGACCGCATTGCCCGCCGCACCGAACAGATGATGGCCGACGGCCTGCTCGACGAGGCCCGTCGGGTCTATCCCCTCCGTCACCTCAATTCGCTCAATACCGTGGGGTATAAGGAGCTGTTTGCCTGTTTCGACGGAACGATGACCCTCGACCAGGCCATCGAGAAGATTAAACGCAATACCCGGGTCTACTCCAAAAAGCAGGTGACCTGGTACAAGAAAGACCCCGACATGCACTGGTTCTCGCCCGACGACAAGGAGGCGATTATCGAGTATATCGACGGGTGTAAGTAGTTAAGATTTTTGGGGATTGTTTGCTTTTCCTTACGTGTATATATCCCGTCCGGGATATTTCTGGATTCCGCGTCGCAGTGTGGAATGACCGGTTTGTCACACCGTACTTGATGCGGGGTCTATGGGCGTCGAATGTGCACTTCCCGCCCTGGTATTTAATTAGTCGCGTGTCTTTATAAAATATTCCTTTACACCCCGATTGTAGCGCGAGAAGATTTCGCGAGCCTTTTGCAGGAACCCCTTCAGGTGGGGGCGTTGCGGGTGAGCCTGCACCTCCTGTTCTGCCGGAACGACCACGAAGGGGTCGGCCGCTGTGACAGGTCGGCGGGTGTAGACCAGCGTATATTGGGCCGACTTCAGTACCACCCGGTTTATCGGGTCGCGGGCCACGGTCACTTTTACCAGGGCTCCGCCCACGGTGTCGCGCGTCTTCATGTTGGAGATGAAGTTGCCCAGCGAATAGACGACCAGCGCCTGTGGATTGCCCTGCTTGTCGCAGCGCAGCTCCATGGGTTGAATCACATGCGGGTGGGCCCCGATGACCAGTTGCACCCCCTCGTCGACCAGCAGGTCGGCCAGCTCCTTTTGTGTGGCGTTGGGCAGCAGTTGGTATTCGTTGCCCCAGTGCAGGCAGGCCACAACCAGTTCGGCCTGGAGCTCCCGGGCCCGGCGGATGTCGCGCTTGATGCGTGCCCGGTCTATGTAGTTGACGATGAGGGGCGGTGTGGGGGTGAAGCCGTTGGTGCCGTAGGTGTAGTTGAGGAAGGCGATGCGTATGCCCTTGATGTTGGTGACAAAGGGGTGGAAACGCTCGAGCGAACGGTCGGACTCGTAGGTGCCTATGTGGTCGACGCCGAGGGAGTCGAGCCGTTGCAGCGTGCGCCGGGCTCCACGCGACTGGCGGTCGAGACAGTGGTTGTTGGCGGTGAGGAAGAGGTCGAAACCCGCCTGTTGCAGGGCGGCGGGAAACTCGTCGGGGGCCGAGAAGCAGGGATAGCCCGTGTAGGGGGCGCCTCCCGTGGGGGCTTCGAGGTTGACCACGGCATAGTCGGCCGCCGAAACCTCGGGGGCAATCAGTTCGAAACAGCCCGAGTAGTCATAACCTTCGCCGGTGCGAGCCGAGGTAATCTGGGCCTGGTGCTGCATGGCATCGCCCGCAAAAAGCAGGGAAACTTCGGTAGCGGGAACTACCGGAGTTTGCCCTAATAAAAGCGGTGCTAAAAAGGTGACAAGCCCTGTCATGGCCCGAAGGTCTTATTGGTAAATGGCTTTCTTGCCGGCCAGCAGGGTGTTGCGCATGAGCGATACGATGGTCATGGGCCCTACGCCGCCGGGTACGGGAGTGATGTAGGAGCAGAGGGGTGCAACCTCGCTGAACTTCACGTCGCCGGTGAGTTTGAAGCCCGACTTCTTCGTAGCGTCGGGTACGCGGGTGGTACCTACGTCGATGATGACGGCACCCTCTTTCACCATATCGGTCGTGACAAACTCGGGCGAGCCGAGGGCGGCGATGATGATGTCGGCCGTGCGGCATATCTCTTTGATATTGGGGGTAGCGCTGTGGCATACGGTTACGGTGGCGTTGCCCGGGTAGGCTTTCTGCATCATCAGAGTAGCTACGGGTTTACCCACGATGTTGCTGCGGCCCAGCACCACGCAGTGTTTGCCTTTGGTCTCGATGTTGTAGCGGGCCAGCAGCTCCATGATTCCGGCCGGGGTAGCCGATACGAAGCAGGGCAGGCCGATAGACATGCGGCCCACGTTTACAGGGTGGAATCCGTCTACATCCTTGCGGTAGTCGATGGCCTCGATTACCTTCTGTTCCGAGATGTGTTTGGGCAGAGGCAGTTGCACGATGAACCCGTCGATGTCGGGGTCGTTGTTCAGTTCGTCGACCTTGCGCAGCAGCTCCTCTTCGGTCACGTCGCTCTCGTAGCGGACGAGTGTCGATTTGAATCCGCACTGTTCGCAGGCTTTTACCTTGTGGGCTACATAGGTTTCACTACCGCCGTCGTGTCCTACCAGGACGGCTGCCAGGTGGGGACGTTTGCCGCCGGCATTGCAGATGTCGGCAACCTCCTGGGCGATTTCTTGTTTGATGCGGTCGGCCACCGCTTTTCCGTCGATTAGTTGCATAAGCATTAGAGATTATATAAAAAACTGCCGGACACACTCTCTATTTGCCTAGGGGGCAATCGGTCGTTGTAGTGAGAGTATATCCGGCAGTTTCATGGTTGATAATGTATGTTTTCTTATTTCCGTCTGAATCCTTTCATCATGGCGCCCTTGTTCTGGGTAACCATTCGCATCATCTTGCGCGTCTGGTCAAACTGCTTGATGAGTCGGTTCACCTCCTGGATGGAGGTGCCGCTACCGGCGGCGATGCGCTGGCGGCGGCTGCCGTTGAGCAGCTCGGGGTTGCTGCGCTCTTTGGGGGTCATTGAGTAGATGATGGCTTCGATGCTCTTGAAGGCGTTGTCGTCGATGTCCATATCCTTGATGGCTTTGCCCACACCCGGAATCATCGAGGCCAGGTCTTTGAGGTTACCCATCTTCTTGATTTGCTGTATCTGGCTGAGGAAGTCGTTGAAGTCGAACTGGTTCTTGGCAATCTTCTTTTGCAGCCGTTTGGCCTCCTCTTCGTCGTATTGCTCCTGAGCCCGCTCAACCAGCGAAACGATATCGCCCATGCCCAGGATACGGTCGGCCATACGGGCGGGGTGGAAGTAGTCGATGGCTTCGAGCTTCTCGCCGGTACCGATAAACTTGATGGGCTTGTCGACTACCGTGCGGATAGAGAGGGCGGCACCACCGCGGGTATCGCCGTCGAGTTTGGTCAGAACCACGCCGTTGAAGTCGAGGCGGTCGTTGAACTCCTTGGCGGTGTTGACGGCATCCTGACCGGTCATGGCATCGACCACGAACAGAATTTCGGTGGGGTTTATCTTCTTCTTGATGGCCTCGATTTCGTTCATCATCTGCTCGTCGATGGCCAACCGGCCGGCGGTATCGACGATGACCAGGTCGAAGTGGTTTTCTTTGGCATATTTCACGGCATTGGCGGCGATGCTCACGGCATCCTTGCTGTCGGGCTCGGTATAGACCGGTACGTCAATCTGCTCGCCCAGCACCTTCAACTGCTCGATAGCGGCGGGACGGTACACGTCGCAAGCCACAAGCAAGGGGCGTTTGGCCTTTTTCGATTTCAGCATCTTGGCCAGCTTGCCCGAGAATGTGGTCTTACCCGAACCCTGCAAACCCGACATGAGGATAATCGACGGATTTTGCGACAGGTTGAGGTCGGCCGTTTCGCCTCCCATCAGGGCAGCCAGTTCGTCGTGTACGATCTTCACCATCAACTGCCCCGGCTTTACGGCGGTGAGTACATCCTGTCCCAGCGCCTTCGCCTTTACGGTATCGGTGAATTGCTTGGCCACTTTGTAGTTGACATCGGCATCGAGCAGCGCACGGCGCACATCTTTCAGCGTCTCGGCCACGTTGATTTCGGTGATTTTGCCTTCACCTTTCAATATTTTAAAAGACCGTTCCAGTCTTTCACTCAGGTTTTCGAACATAGTTTTTCAAACAAAAATTTTTACACTGATGGATAAATCGGTGCAAAATTACTCAAAATCGGCGGAATATGCGAATAAAAACCGAAGAATAACATACGTTTCTCTTCGACCCGTTGCGAAAGTCGCGCGAGGCATGCAATTATTTTGTATGACAGACGTGGAAATTAGAAAAAAATTTGCTATTATTGTCAATGATTTACAGGTCTGCCGCTCCTTCTGCACAGGACTTTTCTCGGTAGTCGGGGTGGGGTAGGCCGACGAGACTTTGATTTTAATCGATTGCAGTATGAAAAAATTCTTCACATTTCTTCTGGTTGTCGTGTTGGTATTGTTGTGTCTTCGAATTGCCGGTGTATGGAAGAGCGAACCCGACGATGAGAATAAGGATTTGGAACCGGTCGAGGTCGATGCTACGGCCGACTCGGTGGCTATGGAACAAAGCACACACTTGAAATTCAAAGGCGTACCTATCGACGGGTCTTTGGCACAATTCCTCTCGCGCATGCAAGGCAAAGGTTTCGAAGTGACTTCGGGGCGACGAGACGAGATACATCGTCTCGAGGGCGACTTTGCCGGGTTCAAGCAGTGCGAGGTCTATGTCTCCACGCTCGACAACCAGGACCTGGTCTCCCGGATAACCGTCTGTTTCCCCATTCAGGACCAGTGGAAAAATCTGTATGGCGATTACAAGACTTTGAAGGAGATGCTGGTCGAGAAGTATGGCCGGCCCGTATCGTGTGTCGAGCGGTTTACAAGCTATATGGGAGATGAAGATGATGCTTGGCGCATGATAGTTCTTCAAAACGGAGAGTGTAAATATGTCACTCGGTTTTCGGCAGACGAGGGCGACATCACTCTCAGTATAGAGCGCCGAGAGGTTTTGTCTGGTTTTGTGCAACTGGTCTATCAGGATAAGGAGAATGGCCAGGTTGTGCGAAAGTCGGCCATCGACGATTTGTAGAAATAAAGAGCCGGAGCCACCTGTTGGGGCGGCTCCGGCTGTATTTGTTTGTTCCCTTATATCTTCTTGTTTCTCCAGTTTGCCTTCTTGAAGAAGAGAGCCGAAAGCATCAGTTTGAATCCCCAGTAGATATACTCGACGGTCCAGCAGAGCGAGATGTCTACGCGGTTGCGTACGATAATCACATAGATGGCCAGGGTGTAGAAGACGATGGTTACCATCTCGATGAGGAAGGCGGTGCGGGTGTCGCCCGTGCCCGATACCGATTGAAACAGCAGGTTACCCGGCAGGGCCAGCATGTAGTAGATGGTCATCACGTAGATCGAGGCCGTACAGCTTTCTATGAGGATGCTGTCGTTGGTATAGATGCGCAGAATCCACTCGGGGAAGATGCACAGCAGGACGATGAGGGGTACCACAATGGTGTAGCACATCTTGATAATGCGCTTGATGATGGGTATCACATCGTCGGCGCGGTGGGCCCCCATGGCGTTGCTCACGAGGGTGCAGGCGGTAGCGCCGAAGGCATTGACCGGCATGAACAGCAGGGTAGAGGTGCTGCGTATGATGTTCGAGATGGCCAGCGGCTGTTCGCCCAGATGCTCTACGGCTACGAAGAAGAGGAACCATGTGGCGATGGTGAGGAAGTAGAGAATCATGCTCCATACCGACACGTTGAGTATCTCGCGGATGAGTGCGAAGTTTTCGAAGCGTACGCGCGAAAGCTGGTATTTCTCCCGGTCGATGCAGAAGAGGGTATAGAGGAAGAAATGCAGCGCTGCAGAGGCTTCGGCCAGGACCGAACCCAGGGCGGCACCGGCGATGCCCATCTGGGGAGCCCCGAAGTTACCGAACACAAAGATGTAGTTGAACACGACGTTGGCCACGGTCATGATGATGGCGTTGACCATGAGCACGCGGGTGCGGGTGATGGCCACGAAGAAGGCGCGGAACATGACCCCTATCGAGGTGAATATCAGCCCGAAGATTCGGTACTCCATGTAATCTTCGCCGGCCTTGCATACGGCGGGCGATGAGATGAGCAGGTCGAGCAGTCGCGGTGTCCACACCAGCGAGGCCCCCACGAGCAGTATCGAGAAGAAGACCAGAAAGAGGGTGCCCTGTCCCATGATGGGGCCCAGTGCCTGATATTTCCTCTCGCCGTTGCGCCGGGCCATGAGTATCTGGGCTCCGGTGCTGAAGCCGAAGATGACCATGTAGAAGGCCAGATAGAAGACTCCGGCCAGAGCCGAAGCCCCCAACTCGACCTGACCCACGCGCCCCATGAAGGCGGTGTCGGTGATGTTGATGAGGTTTTGAACAAATAGACTGATTAAGATGGGGAGTGCGATGCTCCAGATATCTTTGCGGCTGTACATACGATAAAGCAGGTCGTTTGGTTGTTATCGGTCGGGTTACATAGCGAAAATGCCCACTCGACGAATCGGGCAGGCATTCGCAAGCAGGTTATTCGGTTATATCAGTTTGTTGGTAGCGGTGTCGGGGAATACGACGGCCGGTGTAAACTCGCGAGCCTCTTCGGGAGTCATCAGGGCATAGGCCATGATGATGACGATGTCGCCGGGTTGTACCTTGCGGGCGGCGGCTCCGTTGAGGCATACGACGCCCGAACCCCGTTCGCCCTTGATGACGTAGGTCTCGAATCGTTCGCCGTTGTTGTTGTTGACGATAGAGACCTTTTCGTTGGCAATGATGTTTGCCGCGTCCATCAAATCCTCGTCGATCGTGATGCTACCGATGTAATTCAAATCGGCTTGAGTAACGGTTACTCTGTGAATTTTTGATTTTACAACCTCTATAAGCATGGTTCTGATGTGTTATTTTTCGGGACGTCGATAAGCGATGTTGTCGATCAGTCTCACCTCTCCGTTGTATACGGTAATGCAACCCACGATATAGTCCGAGTCGTTCCAGTCGGCAACGGGTTGCAACGTGTTTCCGTCGACGATTTCGTAGTATTCTACGCGCATCTCGGGGATAGCGTTGAGGGTGGCGACCACTTCATCGATAGTCTCTTTCACCGAATGATCGGCTGCAAAGGTACGACTTTTAAATAAAGTCTCGGCTATTTTGGGGGCATTTCTTCGCTGCGACTCGGTGAGCCGGGTGTTGCGGCTGCTCAGAGCCAGGCCGTCGGCCTCGCGCACGATGGGCACGGCCACGATGTTGAAGGTGTATCCCAACTGGGCAGCCATGGCTCGGATGACGGCAATCTGCTGGAAGTCTTTTTCTCCGAAATAGGCATTGTCGGGGCGCACGATGTCAAAAAGTTTGCTCACGATTTGGGCCACGCCGTTGAAGTGTCCCGGACGATATTTACCCTCCATCACCTCGGCCACGGGGCCCAGGTTGAATACACGGGTATCTTCGGTCGGGTACATCTCCTCGACCGAGGGGGCGAAGGCATAGGTGCAGCCTACCGACTCGAGCAGCTGACAATCCTTGTCGAGCGTGCGGGGGTAGAGCCGCAAATCGTTTTTATCGTTGAATTGGGTAGGGTTGACAAATATACTCACCACCGTCACGTCGTTGTTGGCGACGCTGGTCTTTACCAGTTGCAAATGTCCGTTGTGCAAGGCGCCCATTGTCGGTACAAGTCCTATCGTTTTACCGGCATTCCTGTCCGAATCGAGCTGTTGGCGCAATTCGGCGATTGTTGTGAATACTTTCATAATTGAACTTTGGTTAAAAAATCGTGCAAAAGAAGCAAATAAAACCCAATTGACGAAATCAAAGAGAGCTTTTTTATGGATTGTGGCCTTAAATATTTTGGGTTGAGGGGAAAATATGAGAAGTCTGACGATTTTTTGTTGTTAATACTTCTAATATTTCGTGGTTCCCGCCGTTTTTTTTATTATCTTTGCAAAACTAATCGAGTTTAAAGAGGTAGAATGAAAGAAGCCAAAGTTCTATTTATTGCCCAGGAGATCACTCCTTATTTGCCGGAATCGGAGATTGCCCATGTATGTCGCCATTTGCCGCAAGGTATTCAGGATAGAGGGCACGAGATTCGTACGTTTATGCCTAAGTACGGGTCTATTAACGAGCGTCGTAATCAGTTGCACGAGGTCATTCGGTTGTCGGGTATGAACTTGATCATCGACGACACCGATCACCCCCTTATCATCAAGGTAGCTTCTATTCAATCGGCTCGTATGCAGGTCTATTTTATCGACAACGACGACTATTTTCAGCGTAGTGCCGACGGGGTGGCCGAAGAGGCCATGCGCCCCGATAACGACGAGCGCAGCATCTTCTTTGTGCGTGGCGTGATGGAGACGGTGAAGAAGTTGCGGTGGACCCCCGACATTATCCACTGTCACGGTTGGATTACGGCCTTGGCTCCGTTGTACATCAAGAAGAGTTATGCCGAGGATCCCTCGTTCCGTGATGCCAAGGTGATTTACTCGTTGTACGACAATGATTTTAAAGTTCCGTTCGATCCTCGATTTGCCGAAAAATTGAAACTCGAGGGTATTCAGGATAGCGATCTCCCCTTCGCCGTAGGCGATTCGGTAGACCCGGTTATGCTCAACAAGCTGGCCGTGCAGTATTGCGATGGTGTCATTCAGGCCAGCCAGCACATCGACTCTCAAGTTACCGATTACGTTCAGCAACTGAATATCCCCTTCTTGGGATATCAGGACCCCGAAAATTATATTGATGCCTATAACGACTTTTACAGTAAAATTGTAGGGAACGAATAACGTCAGTTACTAAATAGAAATGAAAGTTTTTAAATTTTTGCCGGTTGCTCTTGTCTTTGCTTTAGGCATCGGCATCTCTTCCTGTGGCGACGAAAACAGCATGATAGGCTCGTCGATAGTCGATACGGATCTCGAAATCGTGGTGGATTCCTCTTTCCAAAAGATGGTAACAGCCGAGTCTATTCCCAACGATAGTGTGGTGGGGCGCACGATAACCCAGTTGATCGGGCGCATTTCGATACCCGGATACGGAAAGTTGGAGACCGATTTCCTCACGCAGTTTATGTCGGCCTCTACTTTCGATACGGTAGGTGTCGATCGTCTCGACTCGCTGGTTCTTTACTTGAGCTACAACACCGAGTCGTTTACAGGCGATTCGCTGGCGCCCATGCAGTTGAGTGTCTATCCGCTCGAGAAACAGCTCAAATCGCCGGTATACAGCAGTGTCGATCCGGCCGAATATTACAATGCACAGAGCGCTCCCATCGCTTTGAAGAGTTACAACGCTTCGTTCCTGGGCTTGCCCGATTCGCTGGTCGAGTTGGGTTACAAGACCATACGGGTGAAGTTGCCCGATGCCATGGCCGAGCAGCTCTTCGAGAAGTACAAAACCGATCCGCTCGTATTCTCTTCGCCCAGCCGGTTTACCCAATATTTCCCCGGTTTCTATGTGAAGACCTCGTACGGCAGCGGTTGCGTAGTGAATGTGCAAAACTCGGTGATGAACCTGCACTACACCAAAACCACGGTCATTAACGATAAAGACTCTACCTACGCTTCGACCCAGACCCTTATGGCTGTAACGCCCGAAATTAGCACAGGCAACCATATCCGGTTAGAGATAGACCCTACATTGCAGAGCAATATAGATGCCGGTCGGGTCTATTTGCAGGCTCCGGCGGGCTTGAACGTACTGTTGCATTTCCCCACACGCGAGATTGTCCGCTCGTTCGAAGAGTCGGTAGGGGCTGGCGGTTCTACCATACAGGGCCTCATCAACTCGCTCATCTTGGAAGTCCCGTTGAAAGAGTTGCCCAAGAGCAATTACAAACTCGAGCCG
Organism: Barnesiella sp. An22; assembly: GCF_963931395.1. NCBI lineage: Bacteria > Pseudomonadati > Bacteroidota > Bacteroidia > Bacteroidales > Barnesiellaceae > Barnesiella > Barnesiella sp. An22. The sequence continues at coordinate 2,304,524 of NZ_OZ007014.1, read as the reverse complement.
CCGCAATTCCTGCTCTTCGTGCGGAAGAGCGAGCTCCAGAGCTTCTTCGAGAAGAAAGAGCTGGCCGACAACGTACGCTCGTTCTATGCCGAATACAACAGCGATACCCGCAAGTATAGCTTTACCGGGCTGCGTACCTTCCTGAACGATGTCATCGAGAAGAAGCGCCAGGGTACCGAAATTACCGATGCCGACGAGGAGATTGTGCTCGTACCCGTATCGGTATACAGCGAGACCGTATCGTCGGGTAGCAGCTATTACTACTACTCGTACAACGAGCAAGAGGTGGTGACCGACATAGTTCCCTACATCTCGGCTCCGGCGTTGGCCGAAATCGACATGGACCATATCCGATTGCAGTTGACTTACAGCCGGCAGAAAACCAAATAGCCGGTCGATGATATACGCACAACAGGAGGCGGGGCGATGCAGTTCGTTCCGCCTCTTTGTTTTCAGCAAGGGGTATTGGCTGTGTAAGTAGCGTAGAGTAAGCCGATTAGCTCTCTTCGATGAGAGGGTGGACCAGCCGATTCGGAAACCGTCGGGCGAGTCGGGCGAAAAAAATATGTGGTTGCAGCGAAAAAAATAGGCCAAAGAGTTTGTCGGTATTCTCAAAAGTATTACCTTTGCACCGCAATCGCCACAATAGCTCAGTCGGTAGAGCATTTCATTCGTAACGAAAAGGTCCCGGGTTCGAGTCCCGGTCGTGGCTCAGCAAAGAGGTTCAAGAAACTTGAACCTCTTTTTTTATGCCTCTTACCCTTCAGGTCCGGCCGGGTCGATTGGCCGGGAATCGCCTGCGAGATTCGGGAAAAGGCTGTTCGCCGGGCTTGCTGCCCCTCTGTGACTTTATCGGCCAGGCCGCTTTACGGTTATCTACCGATACTCGGTCAAATCTCTTTTTACACATCCGGTACCTCTTTCTCTTCGCTTTTAGTTATAGGCCGAGTTTTTTTCAACAAAGATCAGTCGAGTCGCCTATATTTCATCTATCTTTACAGAACAATAGAGTGCTATGGATATTTCGCATATACGACTTCTTAATCAACAATTGGCGAGTTCGCGGTTTTCCTCCGTCCCCGATTTGGTTTCGTGGATGGGTATGGTGCAGGCTCAAGAGTGTAGGATGTTGCGCTGGGCAGTAGGTATGAGGCTGAAGAAGCCTTCGATGAAGGCCTTCCGGGAAGCGTATGATGCGGGCAGCATTGTACGTTCGCATCTGTTTCGGTGTACCTGGCAACTGGTAGCGGCCAAGGACTATCGGTGGATGCTCTCGTTGTGTGCCGATAAGAACCGGACTGCTATTCGGGGATATTTGTTGTATTGCGGACGAAGGATTGAAGAGTGGGAGTATGAACGTGCCAATGACCTTATTCGCCGGTCGCTCGAGGGGAAGGGGTCGGTGCCGAAGGATGCACTCTTGCAAAGCCTCGAGGAGCAGGGCCTGGTCGATAATGCCCACGTGATGTCAATCTATCTGCGTAGAGCCGAGGCCGACGGTATTATTTGCAACGGCTTGTTGGACGATAGGCAGAATACCTATGCGCTGGTCGATGACCGAATACCTCAAGCCCCGGACATGTTGCGGGAAGAGGCTCTCGCTTTGTTGGCCCGGAAGTATTTCCTGAGTCACGCCCCGGCCACTCTCGAGGATTTTGTGTGGTGGTCGAATTTGAACGTGGGCGAGTGTCGGGCAGCCATCGAGTCGATCCGCAGCGAGTTGATTACCGAGCCGTATGCCGGGGAGACTTATTTTATACATCGCGATTGCCGGGTGAGGGGATACCGCCGGCAGGTGATTCTGCTGCCCTCGTACGACGAATATCTCATTGGCTATAAAAGTCGGCACCATGCTTTTGAAGAGGAGTTCCGCCACCGGATACATAATCGTAACGGCTTGTTCTATCCGGTGATTCTTGATGACGGGCAGGTGGTGGGAAATTGGCATCCGGGCAAGGATGCTGCTTTTTTCGAGGAGGCGATACAGCCCGACCTGACCGACGCCTTTCTACGCTATCGGCAATTCTGGAATAGCGATAGATGAGAGTCTCTTTGGGTAAATAGAAAGGGGATTGGGTTATATAAAAAAAGACGAGGAGCAAGATGCTCCCCCTCTCAAATGTTTTCACAACGGAATAATCCTTATTGTGATTTGCTTTCAAATTTGTAGAGCAAATATAGGAATTCTTTTTTAATAATATTGTATATAGATAAAAATTTTTACATTTACAAAAAAATAGAGAATACCATAAACATACGATGATATGAAAAATATATTGGGGCTGGATTTAGGCTCTTCGAGTATAGGATGGGCTGTTGTTCGTGAAGATGAAGATAATCGTGAATTGGTGGCAATGGGAAGCCGTATTGTGCAGCTTTCGGCCGAGGAGTTGTCGTCGTTTACCCAGGGTAACGGGGAGTCGGTGAATGCTCAACGTACCCAGACGCGCGGACAGCGTAGGGGGTATGACCGTTACCAGTTGCGCCGGTCGGCGCTGATAGAGAAGTTGCGGGCTTTGGGTATGCTGCCCGATGCTTCGTTGCGAGGATTGCCCAAATTGCAGTTGTGGGGATTGCGTTCGCGTGCGGTGACCGAACAGATTGCCTTGCCCGAATTGGGGCGGGTGTTGCTGCATCTGAATCAAAAACGGGGATACAAGTCGACCAAGAGCGATTTTTCGGGCGATAAGAAGACGACCGATTATGTGAAGACGATTCTCAACCGATACGACCAGTTGACGGCCGAGGGGTTGACCATTGGCCAGCATCTGTTCAAGTCGTTGAGTGCCGATCCCTTTTATCGCTGTAAAGAGCAGGTCTATCCACGTAAGGCGTATGTCGAGGAGTTCGACCGCGTGATGGCCTGTCAGCGACAGTTCTATCCGCAGGTTCTGACCGATGAGAATATCCGCAGCATACGCGACGAAATCATATACTACCAACGGCCGCTGAAGTCGTGCAAGCATCTGGTTTCACTCTGCGAGTTTGAGAAGCGCGCCTATGTGAATGCGGCCGGCGAAAAGGTGTTTTCCGGTCCCCGGGTTGCACCCCGCACCTCTCCGCTGTTTCAGCTTTGCCGGTTGTGGGAGAGCATAAACCACATTGAAATTAGGGACCGCCGGAACGAGGTGTTAGTGATTTCGCTGGAGCAGAAGCATCGGATTCTGGAGTTTATGAATACGCATGAAAAGCTCAAGATAGGCGATTTGATGAAGCTGTTGGGGTTGCCCAAGTCGGGCGGCTTCCGGTTTGGCGACCAGTTCAAGGCCGGTATCCCGGGCAACAAGACCCGTATCGATATAGCCAGGGCATTGGGCGATTACCCCGACCAGGAGCGTTTGTTGCAGTTCAACGTCCGTGAGACGACCTCTACGCTGGTCGACGAGGAGACGGGCGAGATTCTGCCCATCATCGATACTTTGTTCGAGCAGGAGCCGTTGTACAGGCTTTGGCATGTACTCTATTCGATCGACGACCGCGAGCAGTTGCAGGCCGTGTTGCGCCGGCAGTTCGGTATCGACGACGAAGAGGTGCTTGCCCGCTTGAGCAAGCTCGATTTCGTGAAGGCCGGTTTCGGCAACAAGTCGAGCAAGGCGATGCGCCGCATCTTACCTTTCCTGCAACTGGGGCTGAACTATGCCGATGCGTGTGCCGCTGCCGGATACAATCACAGCCGCATCGAGACCAAGGCCGAGAGCGAGGCGCGCCAACTGCTCGACCGTTTGCCGGCTATTCGCAAAAACGAGTTGCGGCAGCCTGTGGTGGAGAAGATTCTCAACCAGATGGTCAATGTGGTGAATGCGTTGATGGCCCGCTATGGCCGTTTCGACGAGATACGGGTGGAGCTGGCTCGTGAGCTGAAGCAGAGCAAGGAGGAGCGGGAGAAGAGTTACAAGTCTATCCTGCGCACCCAGCGTGAGAACGAGCGGATTGCCGCCCGCATAGCCGAGTATGGCACCGCCACACGTTCGCGTATCCAGAAGTATAAGATGTGGGAGGAGACCGAGCACCGCTGCATCTATTGCGGACAGCCGGTCGACGTGAGCGACTTTTTGCGGGGCTTCGGCGTAGAGGTCGAGCACATCATACCCCGGTCGTTGTATTTCGACAACAGCTTTATGAACAAGGTTTGTTCGTGTCGCCGCTGCAACAGCGAGAAGGGAAACAGAACCGCCTACGATTATATGGCGTCGAAAGATGCGGAGAGTTTCCGGAACTATCTCGGTCGGGTAAACGACCTTCTGGACCGGGGCAAGATATTGAAACCCAAGTGGCGCAATCTGCTTACCCCCGGCAAAGATATTCCCAAGGATTTTATAGACAGACAGTTGCGCGAGAGCCAGTATATTGCCCGCAAGGCTCGCGAACTGCTCTCGATGGTGTGTCGCCAGATAACGGCAACCAGCGGTACGGTGACCGATTTTCTGAGGCATACGTGGGGATGGGATACTGTGTTGCACGACCTGAATCTGCCCCGTTACCAATTGGTAGGGCTTACCGAGATGAAAGAGGTGCAACACAACGGCAGTGTGATGAAACAAGAGCAGATAGTCGGGTGGACCAAGCGTCTCGACCATCGTCACCATGCTATCGATGCCCTCACGATAGCCTGCACCAAGCAGGGCTACATACAGCGGTTGAACAGCATGAACGCTCAAAGCAAGGTAGAAGGAGAAGAGGGAGAAGAAGATGTGCGCTCTCAAAATCTGGAACGGTATATCCAGTCGCAGCCCCATTTCACGGTAGCCCAGGTGCGTGAGGCTGCCGACAAGATATTGATTTCGTTCAAGGCCGGCAAGAAGTCGGTAACCCCCGGCAAGCGCTACACTCGCAAGAAGGGCAAGCGGGTGGTGGCTCAGCGTGGGTTGCTGGTGCCTCGCGGAGCCTTGAGCGAAGAGAGTGTATATGGCATTATTCGCCGATGGGAGAAAGACAAGCAGGGCAATCCCGTGCAAGTGCCGTATGCCGTGCTCAAATATCCCGTTGCTTCAATCGATCGCAAGTCTCTCGACAAAGTGGTAGACGAGGGTATCCGCCAGATACTCTCCGACCGTTTGGCCCAGTACGACGATGATCCCAAAAAGGCCTTTGCCACCCCTGTATATAGCGATGCCGAGGGGCGTGTCGCCATTCGCACCGTGCGGTGCCTGGCCCGGCCTGCGGTCGATACGCTGGTCCCGCTCAGGTACGATGCGGAGGGTAATCCCATAGCCTGGGCCAACCCGGGAAACAACCATCATGTGGCCATCTATCGCGACGAGTCGGGCAAATACCAGGAACAGGTGGTGACCTTCTGGAGTGCGGTTGACCGCCGGCGTGCGGGATTACCGGCCATCATCACACAGCCGCGAGCCGTGTGGGACAGTGTGTTGCAGCGAACCGACCTCTCAGAGGCCTTCCTGAAAACCCTCCCCGATGTGAAGTGGCAGTTTGTGCTATCGTTGCAGCAGAACGAGATGTTTATTCTGGGCATGAGCGAGGAGGATTATCGCTATGCCATGGACCATCGCGACTATGCCTTGCTGAACAAGTACCTCTATCGGGTGCAGAATATATCGTCCATGTATTATTGTTTCAGATACCACATTGAAACTACGGTAGACGATAAGTACAACGGGAAGCGGAATGATGCGTTGTCTATCCGTATGGGAAAATTGAAAAGGATTGTTAGCTTTACCTCATTCTTCTCTCAAAATCCCCATAAGGTGCATTTGTCGGTGTTGGGTGAAATAGACGAAGTATTATGATTAAGCGCACGCTATATTTCGGCAATCCTTCATACTTGAGCTTGCGCAACGGTCAGTTGGTTTTGCGCTTGCCCGAGGTATCGAAAAACGATGCGTTGCCCGATACCTTCAAGCGGGAAGCCGAGCGAACAATTCCTATCGAAGATATAGGTGTCGTGGTACTTGATCACTCGCAAATTACAGTTACCCATGGACTGCTTGAGGCTCTACTCGAGAATAATAGTGCTGTAATTACCTGTGATAAGAGCCGGATGCCCGTAGGGCTGATGCTCCCTTTGTGTGGAAATACAACGCAGAACGAACGATTTCGTTATCAACTTGCGGCATCGCAACCTTTGAAAAAACAGTTGTGGCAGCAGACAGTACAGCAGAAAATTGCCAATCAGGCGGCCGTTCTGGAGTCGAGAGGCATTGTAGCAAAAAATATGCGAGCCTGGGTAGGCGAGGTACGCAGTGGCGATGCCGACAATATGGAGGCTCGCGCAGCAGCCTACTATTGGTCGGTTCTCTTTCCCGAACTTGGGTATTTCCGTCGTGATCGCGAAGGCGATCCACCCAACAATCTGCTTAACTATGGCTATGCCATAGTGCGAGCGGTGGTGGCGCGTGCATTGGTTGTTAGTGGCTTGTTGCCAACATGGGGTATCCATCATCACAATCGTTACAATGCCTATTGCCTGGCCGATGATATAATGGAACCCTATCGTCCTTATGTCGACCGTGAGGTATGCAACATCCTGACGAGTGGCCTTGATTATACCATACTGACAACCGAGTTGAAGGCCAAACTCTTGTCTCTACCTACCGTAGAGGTAAGTGTACAAGGGCGTCGTAGCCCTTTGATGGTGGCCGTAGCCCAAACTACGGCATCGCTCTATAAATGTTTTAGTGGAGAGCTGCGTAAAATTGTTTATCCTGAGATGTGATGAATCTCGACCGTTTTAGCGAATATCGTATTATGTGGGTCTTGGTGTTTTTCGATTTGCCGACAGAGACGAAGCGTGAGCGCAAGTTTTATGCCGAATTTCGTAAAAAACTTTTACAAGATGGCTTCACAATGTTCCAATTTTCTATTTATGTGCGCCATTGTCCCAGTCGAGAGAATGCCGAGGTGCATATGCGTCGGGTAAAACTTTCGTTGCCTCCGTTAGGGAAAGTGGGAATTTTGTGCATCACCGATAAACAATTCGGGATGATGGAGATATTTTACCAGGCCAAGGAGACAAAGTCGCAAGTGCCTCCTCAACAACTTGAACTTTTTTAGAAAGCAAAAAGCCGGTAGCTAAGCCGGCTTTTTAACAAAATACAGCTTCAGTTTTTTAATTCTGATTGTTGTTTTAATTGTTTGACTTATAAGGTACTATGCAGATTGTGCTGTATTTAATAAGTCAAAGATACAAATTTGAAAGCGAATCACAACTCAGAAAACTCTGTTTCTCTGTTTTGCTCTGCTGTATTTAATAAGTCAAAGATACAAATTTGAAAGCGAATCACAACATGAGGATAAAACACGGCTGGCCGAGTTCGCTGTATTTAATAAGTCAAAGATACAAATTTGAAAGCGAATCACAACATTTGCATACGCCTCGGCTTTCGGTGATGGGCTGTATTTAATAAGTCAAAGATACAAATTTGAAAGCGAATCACAACCCAGGCAAGGCAACTACTTCACTTATGATTGCTGTATTTAATAAGTCAAAGATACAAATTTGAAAGCGAATCACAACCGGTAGCCGGTAGCGGTTCTACGCTGTTTGGCTGTATTTAATAAGTCAAAGATACAAATTTGAAAGCGAATCACAACTGCTCATATTATACAATCTTTATAATAGTTGCTGTATTTAATAAGTCAAAGATACAAATTTGAAAGCGAATCACAACTGAAAGTCTTTTATTTCTTGGAATATCAATGCTGTATTTAATAAGTCAAAGATACAAATTTGAAAGCGAATCACAACATTTGGATTAAGTTCCATCCGAACCTTTTGCTGTATTTAATAAGTCAAAGATACAAATTTGAAAGCGAATCACAACACCCGACCGCGTTAATTGACGTTAGACTATGCTGTATTTAATAAGTCAAAGATACAAATTTGAAAGCGAATCACAACATTTCATCGCTACGGGTAAGTATGCAGGATGCTGTATTTAATAAGTCAAAGATAGAGCAAGGAGAGCGCAAAACAAGCAAGTTTACTTGTGTTTTTTGCCGAGCCGCAGCCTATCTTCTTGAAAGATACAAATTTGAAAGCGAATCACAACGAATCGAATCACTCTTGAACAAGCACGGCTGCTGTATTTAATAAGTCAAAGATAGAGCAAGGAGAGCGCAAAACAAACAAGTTTACTTGTGTTTTTTGCCGAGCCGCAGCCTATCTTCTTGAAAGATACAAATTTGAAAGCGAATCACAACCTTCGACTGAGTATCCTGCTGGTTCGTATGCTGTATTTAATAAGTCAAAGATAGAGCAAGGAGAGCGCAAAACAAACAAGTTTATCTCTGTTTTTTGCTGAGCCGCATTCTTATCCTTTCCCTTTGCACTTTGGTGTGTTGGGAGTGGGGTAACCTTAGCCTCTATACTTGTTTGACCGATGTCGATAGCGGTGGCTTGACGACGATGCGGGGATTGATGCGCAGCAAGTGGTCGATAAAGGCCTGTTGTTGCCGGGGCGAGAGGATGAGCGTTTGGCGTTTGTCCAGACGCAGGCGGATGCGGTCCATCGAGGCGGCCGGGGCGCTCTCCAGACTGGTGGTGCGGGCGATTTCGGTGATGCGGTCGATGTCGAATTGTCGTTTATCGAAGAGTCCGCTTTGTACCCGCAGGGTTTTGTGGTCGATGGTGTACCGGGTATTGACCAGGGTATCGACGATAAGGGCGGTGAGGATGACCAGCAGGGCGAGCCCTATCCACACCGACAAGTATATCATGAGGGCATAGACGGGTAGCAGGACGAGGGCGATAACGGTGACCAGCCCCCGGCTGATGCCTGAGCGATAGATGGTTGCCATAGGAGACCTCGAGGGTTAGAGGATGCCGCCACCGAAGATGAGCCGTAGCAGGCCTACGATGATGGAGACGATGCAGAGGGTCTTGCCGGTGTCGGACTTGAGGATGGCACAGATAATGAGGAAGATAATGGATACGGGTATGGTGATCCAGTTGAGTATCCCCAGCAGGGGGATGAAGGCGACTAGGGTGATGAGCAGGGCTATGATGCCTAAGAATGTTCCCATTGTAAAAGTTGGTTTTTAAGGTGTAACAAATCGAGGGGCGCAAGGGTTGACCCGTGTGGGGTCAATCCATGCGGCTCTTGTAGTCGTTGTAGTCGTATTCGCGCCACATCTCTACGGTGCCGTCGCTCCTGAGGCAGGCGATAGAGGGGTGGGGTATGCCGTTGAACATGGTGGTTTTGACGGTGGTGTAGTGTATCATGTCTTCGAAGATGATGCGCTCGCCCACGGTGAGCTCGTGGTCGAAGTACCAGTCGCCCATGTAGTCGCCGCTCAGGCACGAGTTGCCGCCCATGCGGTAGGCGTGCAGGCCGGGGGCCGGAGTGGTGACGGCGCCGCGGATGGCGGGCTGGTAGGGCATCTCGAGACAGTCGGGCATGTGGCAGGCAAAGGATACGTCGAGTATGGCGGTGTGTATGCCGTGGTTCTCGACGATGTCGACCACGGTCGATACCAGCGGGCCCGTCTGCCAGCCGAATGCGCTGCCGGGCTCGAGTATGATCTCGAGGTTGGGGTGGCGTTGCTTGAAGTCGCGCAGGAGTCGTACCAGGTGGTCGGTGTCGTAGCCCTGGCGGGTCATCAGGTGGCCGCCGCCCATGTTGAGCCATTTGACTTGCGGCAGCAGGTGGCCGAATCGCTCTTCGACCCGCACGAGGGTCTTCTCGAGGTCGTAGGAGGTCGACTCGCACAGCGTGTGGAAGTGCAGCCCCTCGACGCCTTGCGGCAGGTGCGCCAGCTTGTCGGCCGTGATGCCCAGCCGCGAACCGGGGGCACAGGGGTTGTAGAGGTCGGTCTCGACCTCGGAGTATTCGGGGTTGATGCGCAGTCCGCACGACACGCGGTTGCCGTCGGCCACGACCTGGGGGTAGAAGTGCTCGAATTGGCTCAGCGAGTTGAAGGTGATGTGGCTGCTGTAGCGCAGGATGGCGGGGAAATCGCGCTCGGTATAGGCCGGCGAATAGGTGTGGGCGGGGCTGCCCATCTCTTCGAAGGCGAGCCGGGTCTCGTGTATGGAGCTGGCGGTGGAGCAGGGGATGTATTCCCGGATGATGGGGAACGACTTCCACAGGGCGTAGGCCTTGAATGCCAGTATGATGTTGACCCCGGCGGCCTCCTTGACCGAGCGGATGAGTTGCAGGTTGCGGCGCAGGCGTGCCTCCTCGAGCACGTAGCAGGGCGATGGTATTTGCGATAGCATGTCGTTGTGCATGGCGGGTATCGGTTTGAGTGGTTTATGGTTTTATAAAATGGTGAATTTGGCAAACTTGAGCAGCAGTTGCTTACGGCCTACGTTGTCAAACTCGACGGTAATCTTGCTGTTGTCGCCCGAGCCTTCGATGGCCGACACGGTGCCGTTGCCGAACCGGGCGTGGCAGATGCGGCTGCCTACAGCAACGGTGCCGGCTGCCGTCGTGGTAGAGGCTTGCGATGCCGACGGGGTTGTACCCAAGGGTCGTGACTCGATGCGGGTGAGCCGCTTGGCCGGGGCGGGTGCCGTGAAGGGGCGGGGTGCCGGGGTGCGGTTGTCGTCGCTCTCGTCGCGACGGAAGGGCTTGCGGCCCCATTCGCCACCGAACGAGCTGCGCCACGGGACTTTCTCCTCGCGAGGCTCTTCGAGTCGCTCCTGGGCAGGCAGGTCGACATATCGGGGGTCGAGCTCCTTGATGAACCGGCTGGGAGGCGACGATACCGTCTGGCCGTTGCGGTAGCGGGTGAGGGCGTAGGTGAGGGTGCAGTTCTCTTCGGCCCGGGTAATGGCCACGTAGAGCAACCGGCGCTCCTCCTCGATTTCGCGCTCGCTACCCTGACACATGGACGAGGGGAAGAGGTTTTCTTCGACCCCTACGATGAATACCTGCTTGAACTCCAGTCCCTTCGAGGCGTGTACGGTCATCAGCGTCACCTTGTCCTGCTCGGCTTCGTCGCCGTTGTCCTGGTCGGAAGCCAGCGATATTTCGGCCAGGAAGTCCGAGAGGGTGGTCTCCGTTTCGCCCGCCTCCTGCCGCAGGGTGCAGAACTCCATGACACCGTTGAGCAGCTCTTCGATATTCTCCTGCCGGCTGATGTTTTCGGGGGTACGTTCGGCGGTGATGTCGCGCAGAATGCCCGATTGCTGGACGATGGTCTCGGCCAGCTCGGCCGTGTTTTGGCGGGTAGCCGCCTGGCGGAAGCTCTCGATGAGATCCTTGAAGCCCTTCAGTTTGTTCAGCGTGCCGTTGTTGACCTCGAGGTGGTGGTTCAGCGGGTCGGAAATCACGCTCCACAGGCTGTCGCCGCTCTCGTGTGCCCGGTCTATGAGCTTGGCAAGCGTGGTGTTGCCGATGCCTCGGGCTGGGTAGTTGATGACCCGCTTGAGGGCCTCCTCGTCGTCGGGGTTGATGGTGAGGCGGAAGTAGGCGATGGCATCCTTGATCTCCTTGCGCTGGTAGAACGAGGTGCCCCCGTAGATACGGTAGGGGATGTTGCGCTTGCGCAGCGCCTCCTCCAGCGTACGCGACTGGGCGTTGGTGCGGTAGAGTATGGCAAAGTCGTTGTAGTGGCAGTGGGTGGTGAGGCGCAGCTCGGCAATGCGGTTCGAGACGATGAACCCCTCCTCGAAATCGGAGTAGGCACTGATTACCTTCACCTTGTTGCCCACCTCCTTTTGCGAGAATACTTGCTTGGGTATCTGCTCCTTGTTCTTGGCAATGAGGCTGTTGGCTGTATTCACGATGTTCTGGGTAGAGCGGTAGTTGCGTTCGAGCTTGAATATCTTCAGGCCCGGGTACTCTTTGCTCAGCCCCAGAATGTTGTGGATGTTGGCCCCTCGGAAGGAGTAGATGCTCTGGGCATCGTCGCCCACCACGCAGATGCGGTTGTGCTCTTTGCTCAACTGGCTCACGATGAGGTGCTGGGCAAAGTTGGTATCCTGATACTCGTCGACCAGGATGTAGGCGAAGAGGTCGCGGTAGTGCTGCAGCACGTCGGGGTGGTCGCGGAACAGGATATTGGTGTTGAGCAGCAGGTCGTCGAAGTCCATCGCCCCCGACACAAAGCAGCGGTGGCGGTAGATGCGGTAAATCTCGCAGATGAGCGGCCGCTTCGAGCGGGTGTCCATCTCGATGAGTTCGCGGTTCTTGGCATAGACTTGCGGCTCGATAAGGGCATTCTTGGCATTCGAGATAATCGATTGCACGGTCGACGGTTTATAGACCTTGTCGTCGAGCTGCATTTCGCGGATAATGCTCTTGATGAGCGAGAGCGAATCGGCGGCATCGTATACGGTGAAGTCGTGGCGATAGCCCAGCCGGTCGGCATTGGCCCGCAGGATGCGCGAGAAGATCGAGTGGAACGTGCCGGCCCACAACCGCGAGGCCGTGCCCATACCCACCACCGAAGCGATGCGCTCTTTCATCTCGTTGGCCGCCTTGTTGGTAAAGGTGAGCGCCAGCAGACGATAGGGGGGATACCCCATCTGCAGGAGGTGAGCTATTTTGTAGGTAAGCACCCGAGTCTTTCCCGACCCGGCACCGGCAATCACCAGTTCGGGTCCCTCGGTATAGAGTACGGCTTCGCGTTGCTGCTCGTTGAGTTCGTTCAAAAAATCTTCTTCCACTTGTCCCTTGTTATAAATGCAAATGCAAAGATACAAATTTGGGAGCGAATCGCAATCATTACGGAGCGGTCGTCGCAGTCTCTTTGTCAAGTTATAAAGATGTGCATGGCGGTGGATAGAAATATACTTTTCAAATGAAGATTGTGCCTGGTAGAAGTCATACCGCACTCCGATGCGGTATCCAGTTTTTTACAAGCTGAACTATCGTTCCAAAATATTATTCTGCTTTCACCCGTTGGCGGAATTAAATTAGCGCATATTTAACTCTACCAATGGGTCTCTCATTTTTATAGTTAATATATTGCAGGATTGTAAGTGCGCTAATCTTCCCGACAATCCGGGCAAACAATCCGTCTGTATCTTTCGCATAATTCCTTATAATCATAAACTGGTCACACAATTGCGAGAATAGAGTCTCGATTCTTTTTCTCGCTTTGGCAAAAGCTGGAAATGTAGGTTTCCATTCTTTCTGGTTAGTTCTGTATGGTACTTCCAGTCTGATATTGGCAGTTTCAAACAGATCCAATTGTACCTGAGCACTTATATATCCTCTGTCCCCTATGACAGTACAATTACTATAGTCCACTTTTACATCCTTCAGGTAATGAATGTCATGTACACTTGCCTTTGTGAGGTCAAAGGAATGGATGACTCCACTTAATCCACAGACTGCATGGAGTTTATATCCGTAATAATACACTCTTTGTGATGCACAGTATCCGATTGACGGTGCTTTCTCAAAATTCTTCTTTCCCATACAACAACGCCTGAAACGGGAAAAACGACATACTTCTATCGGTTTAGAGTCAATGCAGAAACAATCTTCTCCTCCATCAATTTCCGCTGCCATTCTTTCCCGGATTGTATTGCATAGGGAGGAAGTGATTTTACGTCTGTCATTGTATTGTCTGCGTGATATAAGATTGGGAATTTCAATCTTATATTCCTGTAGCTTTGCAAACAACAATGGCTTACTGTCAATACCAACAGTTTCTGATGTCATATTCAATGCCATTATTTCAAGGTCTGAGAATCCAGGGACTACTCCTTTTCTAGGCACATTCCCTGATTCATTGACAAAATTTCCAGCTACTTGCTTGCATATGTTCAGAAATTTTGCGAATATTGCATATAGTTTGTGTGTATGATATTTGCCCATTAAAAGTATACATAACTTTTTATACATAAATCTTTTATCAATTTAATTCCACTAACGGTATGAAAACAGGAAATTTATTCAAAATTCTTTTATTAATAATCTTTGCAACGACATTTGTCGCATGTGAAAGCGAGGAAAAAGATGGAGATTGGGAAGCGATGAAATGGGAAACCAATGTATCAAATATCAATAAAAACAAGATAGAAGTACCCAATGAGGGTGGCGTTTATGTCATTAAATGTACGAATTATAAAAGTTTTTGGATTAATGCGTTGTCTGAAAACGGTGAGTCTCTTCCAATAGATAATGAAGATGAAAAAATAGAAAGAGAGTGGTACTCTATAAAAATAAATGATGGAAACACCATGACTGTTTCGATTCTATCGAATAGTAGTGATGACAATAGAACTTTGAAAATAGGAATTCAAGCAGAAAATGCTTTTGATTCATTTTTGTTTGAGCAAAATAAGAACTAAGATAACTTTTGTATTCCTAGGAATAGCTATAATATTTTAACATGATAAAATTTAAGAGGGAGGACCACACGATTCTCCCTCTTAAATTTTACTATTCAAAGAATAGCAGATATTCCATCTTTCTTCTCAACTTAATGCGCGAAATACTCAATCTTTATGGTGCTGTAAAGAAATATTGAATAAATTAAGCAAAATACATTACCTTTGTTATCGTCTTAAACAATAAGCTAAAACTGAAGTGGAATATTGGAAACGAATTGCATAGAAAAATAGAAGATACCGCCTATATTGTTATCCTAATTGAGTTAATAATCAATAAAAGCGTTAAATCTTCACCCTTTAGAATGTACAATTAAAGACAACGACCATATTTCTGACTTATTACCTATAAAATATTGAGTAATAATCGGTTGTAAATACAACATATTGTAATGAATTGAAGGAAGTACATGTTCAAGCTAGTATACCCCCGATAATTGATGCTGAGACATTTAGCGACTATAATAAAACACTGTATGTGCCAATTAACTGCAGTGATGCTTATCGGGTTTCCGAGTATTGGAAGAACTTTGAATATATTGTAGAGTCTGCTGATGAAAGTGCCATTGAATCGATTGTTAATGAAAAACATCGCATCTATGTTGTTGGTCATACTCTGCATGTGGAGAATAGAGAAGATATTTATCGGGTGTATAATCTTATAGGGCAGATCGTTTATACGGGGAGTGATCGGGTTGTACGGTTGTCCGATTCTGGCGTCTATGTGATTTGTACAAAAGAGTCTTCGTTTAAAGTCGTTGTGAGATAAGTGTTTACTTATCCTTGTCATACACAAGAAAGACTGTCTTAAAATGAACTGCATCCCAAAAGTTAGATACGAAACTTTTGGGGTGCAGTTCAAAATGATTGTCTTTTGTCTATGAAATGTTGGGATGAGATATTAGAGAGAAAATAGGCCCCTTGGGCTCCGCATGGGACTGCGGGGTGACGAGGCGTATCATATCGCGCTGCAATGTGGTATCCAAATTCTTAGATAACAAGAGTAACATTTTTTATTTCAAAACCCGTTTAAGCCACTTCAGTTTGTTGCCGTAGGGCGGGAACCGGAATTCGGAGTAGAGCCGCTGGTTCGAGGTGACTACGCCGCGCTGGTGGCTGAAGGTCTCGAAACTGGTGCGGCCATGATAGGCCCCCATGCCGCTGTTGCCGATGCCACCGAAGGGAAGCTGGCTGTTGACAATCTGCATGATGGTTTCGTTGATGCAGGCGCCGCCCGACGAGGTGTGCTGTATCATGTAGCGGGCCCGTTTGCGGCTGCGGGTAAAGTAGTAGAGGGCCAGCGGTTTCTCGCGCAGGTTGATGTGCTCGACACAGTCGTCGATGTCGTCGAACGGAATTACGGGGAGTATGGGTCCGAAAATTTCGTCGGTGAGCAGGGGCGATTGCGGGTCGATGTCGGTAAGCAGCGTAGGGGCTATGTAGCGGTCGGTAGGGTCGCAGGTGCCGCCGCAGAGGGGAGTACCGTGCGAGAGCAGAGCCGCCAGTCGCTCGAAATGCCGCTCGTTGACGATACGCGGATAGTCGGGGTTGTGCTGCGGGTCCTGGCCAAATTGCCGCACGATTTCCCGGCGCATCAGCTCGATGAGATGCGACTCTACCCGGCTGTGTACCAGTAGATAATCGGGCGCTACGCAAGTCTGTCCGCAGTTCAGGAATTTGCCCCACACGATACGGCGGGCAGCCGTGGGCAAGTGAGCGTCGTCGTCGACAATACAGGGGCTCTTGCCACCCAGCTCGAGCGTGACCGGCGTGAGGTATCGGGCAGCCGCCTGCATGATGTGGCGGCCATACTCTACACCGCCGGTGTAGAAGATGTAGTCGAACCGTTCTTGCAGCAGCTCCTCGGTCGTTTCACGCCTACCGTCGGCCACGGCGATATACTCCTCTTCGAAACATTCGCCGATGAGCTCTTGCAGGGCCCGAGCCGTGTGGGGCGCTTCGCCCGAAGGCTTGATGATGGCACAGTTGCCGGCCGCGATGGCACCTACCAGAGGCGACAGCGCCAGTTGCAGCGGGTAGTTCCACGGGGCAACGATGAGCACACACCCGTAAGGCTCGTAATGAATGCGGCTGTGAGAGCCGAAGAGGAAGAGAGGCGTGGGGCGCCGGCGGTCGCGAGCCCAACTCTGCAGGTTGTTTTTGACGATGCGTATCTCGTGCAGCAGGATACCGATTTCGGTTACATAACTTTCGAAAGGCGACTTGCCCAAGTCGGCCCGCAAAGCCTCGGCCAGTTGTTTTTCCCGGTCGGCAATTCCTTCGGCCAGGCGGTCGAGGGCACACAAACGGTAGGGGATTTCGCGGGTAATATGTTCGTTGAAGAATGCTTTTTGCAAATTGACCAAGTGATGATAGTCGTGCGTTGTCATATCGTCGTCGTTTGTAATTGGGTGATAAAGATAACAATTCGCCGGCAGATACAGTTTAAAATTATTCTAAATTCTTTGAGTAGGGAAAATAGCCTTTCTTGGGTTGGTATTTCTGCCCGGTATTCCTGGATTCCTTGGCGTGGCGCGGAATGACGCGGAAGATAATAGAAAACGAGACCTCTCCCGTGTGGGGAGAAGCCTCGTTTTTATGGAGTGATAACACTCGTATTACTTGCGATAGTCGGCCATCATTTCGGGTTTGGAGTGGGCGATGAAGGCAGCGTGTTTGGTTACCTCGGCTTCACCGAAGTTGATGTATACCTCGGCTGAGTGGCGGAACGATTCGTTGCGTGTGGTATCGGCGAGCAGCAGGTGACCCATGATGATGTGTCCGGCCATTTCGACCATGCGGCGAGCCTGGAAGTCGATGTATTCGTTGTCTTTGGTTTCGGTAACCGACTCGACAGCTTTTACATAGGCCTCTTTCATGGCTTTGAGGCGGTCGCGCAGGGGCTCCAGTTCGGGAGCGATGGTGGCAGCCTCGTAGGCTTCGATCTGGTGGAGGTAGGTGCCGGTGGTCACGTGGCGGATTGCGGCTACTACTTGCAACTGGGTAGTACCTTCGTAGATCGAGGTGATGCGGGCATCGCGGTAGATACGCTCGCAGGCGTAGTCTTTCATGAAGCCCGAACCGCCGTGTACCTGCACGCAGTCGTAGGCGTTCTGGTTGCAGAATTCGCTCGACATGCCTTTGGCCAGCGGGGTGAAGGCGTCGGCCAGTTTCTGGTAGGCTTTCATCTCGGCACGTTCTTCGGGCTCGAGCGAGCGCTCTTTGGAAATATCATCGTAGGTTTTGTACATGTCGACGAAGCGGGTCGTTTCGTAGAGGAGCGAACGCGATGCGTCGAGTTTGGCTTTCATCAACGAAATCATTTCGTATACGGCGGGGAACTCGATGATGGGTTTGCCGAATTGTTTGCGGTCGCGGGCGTAGGCGATGGCTTCGCGATAGGCGGCTTCGGATACGCCTACCGATTGGGCGACGATACCCAGACGGGCTCCGTTCATCAGGGCCATTACGTATTTGATAAGACCCAGCTTGCGGCTACCGCAGAGTTCGGCTTTGGCGTTCTTGAACACGAGTTCGCAGGTAGGAGAGCCTTTGATACCCATCTTGTTTTCGATGCGGCGAACCGTTACGCCGCCATCGTTACGGTCGTAGATGAACATCGACAATCCGCGGCCGTCTTTGGTGCCTTCTTCCGAACGGGCCAACACGAGGGCAATGTGGCCGTCGCCGTTGGTGATGAATCGTTTCACTCCGTTCAGATACCAGCAGCCGTCGGCTTCGCTGTAAGTGGCTTTGAGCATCACGGCTTGGAGGTCCGAACCGGCATCGGGCTCGGTCAGGTCCATGGCCATGGTTTCACCGGCGCATACGCGGGGCAGGTATTTCTGTTTCTGCTCTTCGCTGGCAAATTCGTAGATGGTCTCGGCGCAGTCTTGCAACCCCCAGATGTTTACGAACCCGGCATCGGCGCGGCTCACCATATCGGCTGCCATGATGTAGGGCACGAGCGAGAAGTTGAGGCCGTTGTAGCGGCGGGGCATCGAGATACCCATCAGGCCGGCTTTTACCAGGGCGTCGAGGTTCTTCTGCGTACCTTTGGCATATACTACGTGGCCGTCGACTACGTGGGGACCCTCGTGGTCTACGTCTTCGGCGTTGGCAGCTACGATTTCACCGCTGATTTCACCGGCGATTTCGAGCACCTTTTCATAACTGTCCATGGCGTCTTCGAAGTTGAAGGGCGCATAGTCGTATTTTTCGGCATCGGAGTAGTTCCGTTCCCGTAAGGCCACCAGCTTCTCCATGAGCGGGTGGTGCAAGTGATGTTTCAGATCACTGTTGTCTAAAAAGAAATTAGCCATATTTTGTTTTTACTTTTTCATATATGAATGAAACCTCCTTTTCTCGCGGCTTTCTTCGGCCGGAGGTCTTCTCGCGGCACGGCTATGGTGGCAGCGTGTGCGATTATTTGGAGTTCTTCTTGTAGTATTTGATCAGTTTGGGAACTACCTCTTCGACCGTACCGGTGATTACATAGTCGGCAATCGTGTTGATAGGAGCGTTGGGGTCGCTGTTGATCGAGATAATGATCGAGCTGTCCTGCATACCGGCGATGTGCTGGATTTGTCCCGAGATACCGCAAGCGATATAGAGTTTGGGACGTACCGTTACACCCGTTTGGCCGATTTGACGGTCGTGTTCTACAAAGCCGGCATCGACGGCGGCACGCGAAGCACCTACCTCGGCACCCAGCGTAGCAGCCAGGTCGAAGAGCATGTCGAAGTTCTCTTTCGAGCCCATGCCGTAACCACCGGCTACGATAATCGAAGCGCCCTTGATGTTGGCTTTCGATTTCTCCATCTGGCGGTCGATAACCTCGACTACGAAGTCGGTATCGGATACATATTTTTTCGGGTCGAGTTTCACTACCTCACCTTTGTAGTTGGGGTCGTAGATCTCTTTCTTCATCACACCCTCGCGCACGGTTGCCATTTGCGGGCGGCACTCGGGGTTGACGATGGTGGCCACGATGTTACCACCGAAGGCGGGACGAATCTGGTACAACAGGTTTTCGTAGGTCTTGTTGTTTTTCTTGTCCTCGTGCGGGCCGATTTCGAGAGCCGTACAGTCGGCCGTCAGACCGCTATGGAGCGACGACGATACGCGCGGACCCAGGTCGCGGCCGATGCTGGTGGCACCCATCAGGCACACTTGGGGTTTCTGTTCCTTGAAGAGGTGAACCAGTACCGAAGTGTGGGGAATCGAGGTGTAGGGATAGAGGCGGGGATCGTCTACGGTATAAACCGTGTCGGCCCCGTAGGGGAATATCTGTTTCTCCACGCCGTCGAGGTTGCTGCCGATGACGAGCGCTTCGAGTTTACAGTTGAGTTGATTGGCCAACGAACGACCTTTGGTGAGCAGTTCGAGGCTCACATCGGCGATAATGCCGTCTTCTATTTCGCAATATACAATCAGATTGTTCATAATCGTTAGTTTTTTAGTTCATAGTACACGGGCATTAACCAATGGTGTGATTGGCGATCAACTCTTTTACGAGGTCTTCGATTTCGTTGTCGGCTGCCGTGAGCTGCTTGCTTTCTTTGGCTTGGAATACTACGTTTTGTACGGCTTTCACCTTGGTGGGCGAACCGGCGAGACCTACCTGCGTGAGGTCGGCATCGACATCGTTTACACTCCACTCATAGAGGTTTAGGGCCGGACGCTCCTCGTAGAGTTTGAGGCACTCTTCGCTGAGGCCCTGTTTTTCGCTGGGCGTCTTGGCATATTTGTAGCGTTGCACGAGTTTGGCGTTGCGGGGACGGCATTCGTCGGCCGAACCGTTTACGGTGATGACGGCGGGCAGGGGTACCGTTACGGTCTCGACACCACGCTCGAGACGACGTTTAACGGTTGCTTTGCCGTTCTCGATTTTGAGTATTTGCTCGGCATAAGTCACTTGGGGGATACCCAGCTTCTCGGCCACCTGAGGACCTACTTGAGCCGTATCGCCGTCGATGGCCTGACGACCGCCCAGAATGATGTCGTAGTCTTTGATTTTACGCACGGCACATGAGAGGGCGTATGAGGTAGCCAGCGTATCGGCACCGGCAAAAGCGCGGTCGGTAAGCACGATACCACCGTCGGCACCGCGGAAGAGACCTTCGCGGATAATCTCGGCCGCACGGGGAGGACCCATCGTGAGCAGGGTAATCGTTGAACCCGGATTCTGTTCTTTCAGTTGCAGAGCCTGTTCCAAGGCATTCAAATCTTCGGGGTTGAAGATAGCGGGCAGGGCGGCACGGTTGATGGTTCCGTCCTCTTTCATGGCATCTTTCCCCACATTTCTGGTATCGGGCACTTGTTTGGCCAATACTACGATTTTAAGACTCATAATTTAATGTGAGATTTATGATTTATAAATATTCTTATGTTTTGTGTCGTATTATTGCTGACTTGCAAAATTACAAAAATGATTGTTATTATCAATCTTTTAGCGGAAAAAACCTCCATACCTCCACGCGACAGGGCTGTATCGGGCGGTGGTATAGAGGTTTAGGCCTTTATCCCGTAGGGGGGACGGTGCCTATTCGTAGCTGCTGCCGTCGAAACAGTGTGTGCAGATGCACTCCTTGGGCAGACCTATCGATTCGACCAGGGTCTCCAGAGGGTTGAATTTGAGCGATGTAATCTTCAACTTCTTGCAGATGCAGTTGACCATGCAGTTGTATTGAGGCGAATGGGTGCGGGCGTATGCCTCGATGTTCTTGTCGGGGTCGCCTTCGAGCTCGGCGATGGTACGCCGGGTGATGAGCTCCATTTCGCTCTTCGAGGCGGTGAAGTTGAGGAACTTGCAGGGGTAGAGCAGGGGCGGGCAACTGATGCGCATGTGCACCTCCCGGGCGCCGTAGCGGTAGAGGTCCGATACGTTGTCGCGCAACTGGGTGCCCCGCACGATCGAGTCGTCGCAGAATACTACCTTTTTACCGTTGAGCATGGTCTTGTTGGGAATCAGTTTCATCTTGGCCACGAGTTCGCGCATGGCTTGGTTCGAGGGGGTGAAGCTGCGAGGCCAGGTGGGGGTGTACTTGACAATGCCCCGTTGGTAGGGAATCTGTTTGCCTACGGCATAGCCCAGGGCCATGCCTACACCCGAGTCGGGGATACCCGACACGAAGTCGGCTTCGATGTCGTCGCTTTTGCCCATCTCGAAACCGGTGTGGAAGCGCATCTCCTCGACGTTCTTCCCCTCGTATTCACAGGCCGGATAGCCGTAGTATACCCACAGGAACGAGCATATCTGCATCTTCTTGCCGGGCTGGGCCAGGGTTTCGTAACCGTCGGCCGTGAGGCGCACGATTTCGCCGGGGCCTATGTTGTAGCAGAGTTCATACCCCAGGTTGGGGAAACTGCAGGTCTCCGACGACACGGCGTATCCGTTCTCTCCGCGGCCTATCAGGATGGGGGTACGGCCGTACTTGTCGCGGGCGGCGATGATGCCCTGTTCGGTGAGCAGCAGCATGGAGCAGGAGCCTTTGATTTTCTCCTGTACCAGGCGGATGCCCTCGACGTAGTCTTTGCCCTGGCTGATAATCATCGACACCAGTTCCGACTGGTTGATGATGTTGTTGCTGTGTTCGCTGAAGTGGTTGCCGCTGGCCAACAGCTCTTTTTCGAGCTCTTCGACGTTGTTGATTTTGGCCACGGTGACGATGGCAAATTTGCCCAGGTGACAACTGATGATGATGGGTTGAGCGTCGGTGTCGCTGATGACGCCGATACCCGAGTTGCCTGAAAATTCGGGCAGCTCGGCCTCGAACTTCGAGCGGAAATACGAGTTCTCGATATTGTGTATCGCCCGTTTGAATACGCCGTTGCCGTAGGTCACGATACCGGCGCGTTTGGTGCCCAGGTGCGAATTGTAATCTACCCCGTAGAAGAGGTCGGTTACGCACGATTCTCTCTTTATAGTACCAAAAAATCCTCCCATAGTGTTGTGGTAATGGTTATTGTTGTGTTAAAATGAACAGAGCGAGAGGGCGACGATGCCCTCCCGCTCTGCGGAATATACGGTGTTATTTGGTGTGTTGTTCTACCCATTTGCGGGCGTTGACAAAGGCTTCGATCCACGGGGTTACCTCGTCGTTCCGGCGGTCGGCGGGATAGTAGCCGCACTGCCAGGGGAAGATAGCCCGTTCGAGGTGGGGCATCATGGCCAGGTGACGGCCGTCGGCCGAAGCGATACCGGCAATAGCGTAGGGCGAACCGTTGGGGTTGGCCGGGTAAGCGTCGTAGGTATACTGTGCCACGATGTGGTAGCGCTCTTTGTCGTACGGCAATTCGAATTTGCCTTCGCCGTGAGCTACCCAGATGCCCAGCTTCGAGCCCGAGAGCGAGCCGAACATCACCGAGTTGTTCTGCGGGATGGTGAGTCCGATGAACTCCGATTCGAACTTGTGCGAATCGTTGTGACGCATCTTGGGTTTCTCGGCGTGGTCGGGGGTGAGCAGACCCAGTTCGACCATGAGCTGGCAGCCGTTGCAGATACCCAGACTCAACGTGTCGGGGCGGCTGTAGAAGCGGTCGAGTGCAGCCTTGGCCTTCTCGTTCCAGAGGAAACCGCCGGCCCAACCTTTGGCCGAGCCCAGCACGTCGCTGTTCGAGAAACCGCCGCAGTATACAATCATGTTCACGTCGTCGAGGGTTTCGCGGCCGCTGATGAGGTCGGTCATGTGCACGTCTTTCACGTCGAAGCCGGCCAGGTAGAGCGAGTAGGCCATTTCGCGGTCGCCGTTCACACCCTTCTCGCGGATGATGGCGGCTTTCACGCCACTGCGGGTGCGGCGGTCGGCCGAGATGCCATACTGGGCCAGCGTGCCGGTGAACGACGGGGCGAAACTGTATTGCAGGGGTTGCTCCTTGTAGTTGAGGAAACGGGCCTTGGCAGCCTCTTCGCCGCTCTGTTTGCGGTCGAGCAGGTAAGACGATTCGAACCATACGTCGCGCAGGTGGTCGATGAAGAACTGGTAGTCGGCACCATCCTTATGGATGAGCAGGTGACGCTCTTCGCAGGGACGGGCCAGCTTGATGAAGGCGACACCGGCGTGTTTGAGAATCTTCTCTACCTCTTCGCACTTCTCTACCTGGATGAGGATGCCCGGGTTTTCGCTGAAGAGAATCTTCACCAGATCCTTTTCGGGTATTTCGTCGAGCGATACTTCCAGACCGCCCTCGGTATTGGCAAAATTCATTTCGAGCAGCGTGGTAATCATACCGCCGGCCGAGATGTCGTGACCGGCCAGAATCAGCTCTTTCTTCACCAGCTCCTGTACGGCGTTGAAGGCGGCGGCAAAATACTCACTGTCTTGTACCGTGGGAACCTCTTTACCTACCTTGTTGAGCGATTGGGCAAAGGCCGAACCGCCCAACTTCAGCCGGTCGAACGAGAAGTCGATATAGTAAACGGTGCTTTCGATGCCGGTACGCAGCACGGGCGAAACCACTTTGCGGATGTCCGACACTTCGGCTCCGGCCGAGATGATGACCGTACCCGGCGAATAGACCTTGTCGTTGCCATATTTCTGAGTCATCGAGAGGCTGTCCTTGCCGGTGGGGATGTTGATGCCCAGCGAGCAGGCAAAGTCGCTGCAAGCCTCGACGGCGCGGTAGAGGCGGGCATCCTCGCCCTCGTTTTTGCAGGGCCACATCCAGTTGGCGCTCAGCGATACGCTGTCGAGACCCTCGGCCAGCGGAGCCCACACGATGTTGGTGAGCGCTTCGGCAATCGAGAGTACCGAACCGGCGGCCGGGTCTACCAGGGCAGCTTGCGGGGCATGGCCTATCGAGGTGGCGATACCGGCGCGGCCGCGGTAGTCGAGTGCAACCACACCGCAGTCGCTCAACGGCAGCTGAATCTCGCCCTGGCATTGCTGGCGGGCAATCTTACCCGTTACCGAGCGGTCTACCTTGTTGGTGAGCCAGTCTTTGCAGGCTACGGCCTCGAGCTGGAGCACACGCTCTACATACTCGTCGAGCTGAGCCTGGTTGTAAGTTACATCTTCGTACGTCTCGGTAACCGTGTGGTCGGTCATCACCGTGCGGGGTGCCTTGCCGAACATGTCGTCCATGGCCAGGTCGATGGGTTTCACACCGTCGGCCTGACGGAATACGAAGCGGTGGTCGCCGGTCGTCTCGCCCACTACGTAGAAGGGGGCGCGCTCGCGGTCGGCTATCTGGCGGATACGGTCAATATCTTCTTCGTGAATGACGATACCCATGCGCTCCTGACTCTCGTTACCTACGATTTCCTTGGCCGAGAGGGTGGGGTCGCCCACCGGGAGCTTGTCCATGTCGATGACACCACCCGTCTCCTCCACAAGTTCCGAGAGGGCGTTGAGGTGACCGCCGGCACCGTGGTCGTGGATGGAGACGATGGGGTTCTCGTCGGCTTCCGACATGGCACGTATCACGTTCGATACACGTTTCTGCATTTCGGGGTTGGCCCGTTGTACGGCATTCAGCTCGATGGCATTGGCATACTGTCCCGTCTCGACCGACGAAACGGCGCCGCCACCCATACCGATGCGGTAGTTGTCGCCACCCATCACCACGACCTTCTCGCCGGGAACGGGGGTACCTTTCAGGGCGTCGCGCATGTTGGCGAAACCCACACCGCCGGCCAGCATGATTACCTTGTCGAAGGCGAACTTCTTGCCGTTCTCGGCATGCTCGAAGGTGAGCAGCGAGCCGCAGATGAGGGGCTGTCCGAATTTGTTACCGAAGTCCGAGGCACCGTTCGACGCCTTGATCAAAATCTGCTCGGGCGTCTGGTAGAGCCAAGGGCGGGGAGCCATGGCCCCCTCTTCCCACTCGCGACCCTCTTCGGTGCGGGGATAGGCCGTCATGTATACGGCAGTACCGGCAATAGGCAAGCTGGCACGGCCACCGCCCAGACGGTCGCGAATCTCACCACCCGTACCGGTAGCGGCACCGTTGAAGGGCTCGACCGTGGTGGGGAAGTTGTGCGTCTCGGCTTTGAGCGAGATGACGGTCTTTATATCTTTGATTTCAAAAAAGTCGGGTTGTTGCGGATTCACCGGGGCAAACTGCTCGACCACCGGGCCGGCATTGAAAGCCACATTGTCCTTGTAGGCCGATACCAGGCGGTTGGGGTTGTACTCCGATGTCTTCTTGATGAGCTTGAAGAGCGAGCTCTCTTTCTCCTCTCCGTCGATGATAAACACGCCGTTGAAGATTTTGTGGCGGCAGTGCTCCGAGTTTACCTGCGAGAAACCGAACACCTCGCTGTCGGTGAGCTTGCGGCCGATTTTACGGCTCAGCTCGTTGAGGTAGTTGATTTCGTCGGAGCTCAAGGCCAGCCCCTCCTGCTCGTTGTAGGCAGCCAGGTCGTCAATGTAGACGATGGGGTCGGGACGTTTGTCGATTTCGAAAATCTGGCCGTCGATGCCGTGGTAGAGTCGTTGCAGCATCTTGTCAAACTCGGCCTGGTCGTTCTCGACCGGGAAGAACTCCTCGATGCGGGTAATGCCGGTGAGTCCCATGTTTTGCGTAATCTCTACCGCATTGGTACTCCACGGGGTAATCATCTCTTTGCGCGGTCCTACGAACCAACCCGACAGCGTGGGCTGTGCGAGTTGCTCGGCCTCTCCGAAAAGCCAGGATAACTTTTGGGTCTCTTCGGCCGAAAAGGCATGGTCGGCCTCGACCGCGATAATGTTTTGAACGGGGGTTTTGAAAAGAATGACCATTATGTCTTGTTTTTTAGTGGTATGGTTGTATTCCCGCTCCTCTCTTGAAAGGAGGCAGGGAAAAAGATCTATGGGTTTCGGCAGCAAAATTATCAAAAATCTATGGAAAAACCTCCAAAATTCGGCAGATTAACGCAATGTAATCTGTGAATTAAGTAGTTAGGAGAAAATCGCGGAAGTTGGATAGAGGGCTGAATAGCGTTTCAAAGCGGATTGGAGAAAGAGAACGGTTTCCTAATCGTTACCCGTCAGAAATGCAGATTTAACAGTCACCGTTCCGTTTGCGCCGCTCTGCGTAGGTTTGCTTGTCAAGGTTTAACTCGTTGATTTATAGTTTTGCAACCAAAAAAGAACGAGTATGACAAGGAGCACATTTCGCGTGCTGTTCTATGCGAACGGCAGCAAGGAGAAGAATGGAACTGTCCCCATCATGGGACGGGTTACAATCAACGGAACGGTGGCGCAGTTCAGTTGCAAGCGGAGCATCTCAAAAGAACTTTGGGATGCAAAGGGCAACCGTGCCAAAGGCAAGAGTTTGGAGGCAAGGGAAACGAACCTTGCGCTTGACAACATCAAGGCGCAAATCATCAAGCACTACCAGCGCATATCCGACCGTGAGGCGTTTGTGACGGCAGAGATGGTACGCAACGCCTATCAAGGCATAGGCGGCGAGTATGAAACGCTGCTCAAAGCCTTCGACCGTGAGAACGAGGTGTTCAAGAAGCGTGTCGGAAAAGACAGGGTCAGGGCTACCTATATGGCAAGGGTACGGGCAAGAAACCATGTGGCGGCATTCATCAGGTCACATTACAAGCGGAACGACATCTCCATGCCTGAACTTACGCCCGACTTCATCAAGGAGTTCGCCGTGTTCCTTTCCAACGAAGCCGGACTGCACAACGGTTCGATATGGGAAAACTGCATGTGGCTGAAAGGTGTGGTGATGCGGGCGCATTTCAACGGACATATACCGAGAAATCCGTTTGCGCAGTTCCACATCAGCCCGAATGTCAAGGAGCGTGAGTTTCTGACGGAGGATGAGTTGAAGGCGGTAATGACGCACGAGTTCTCAGATCCGAAACTGGCATATATCCGTGACTTGTTCGTGTTTGCGAGTTTCGCCGCCCTTTCTTTCGTGGACATCAAGGAACTGACCAACGACCGCATCGTGGAAGTGAACGGCGAGAAGTGGATTATTTCCAAGCGGCACAAGACGGGCGTACCGTTCCAAGTGAAGCTGCTGGACATCCCCTTACAGATAATCGAGCGTTACCGTCCGTTTCAAGAAAACAACTTCGTATTTCCCAACCTGAACTATTGGTCAATCTGCAAGCCGTTGAAGAAAATGATACGGGAATGCGGTGTGAATAAGGACATCAGCTTCCATTGCTCACGTCATGGATTCGCAACCTTGGCCCTCTGCAAGGGTATGCCGATAGAGAGCGTAAGCCGCATTTTGGGTCATACGAACATCGAAACGACCCAAATCTATGCGAAGATAACCGTGGAGAAGCTGGATAACGACCTCACGATGCTGGGCGACAAGCTGAGCAAGTCATTCGGTAACATCAAAGTGGCAGGGATATGAAACGGACAACAATCACAATGGATGTGTGCGGCAGGATTGCCGTACCGTCCGATATAGCCAATGTGTGGATGAGCGAAATTTGTAAAAAAATAAGAAGACACTTACCAACAGTCTTGAGGCGCACTCCATAAGAGTGCCTCAAAACTGTTGCTATTTCCTTACACGGAAATATTGTTCAATGAGAATATTATCATGCCCCAATTATGGATTTTAGAGTCGATAATAATAACTTTTTTCTTTCAGTTATAAATGTTACAAAATCATTGAAATCCAAGCTGGTATTCTGTGGAATAAGATGTGATGCTAAATCTATATTATTATCCTTTACCCAATCTTTCAAATCCTCATCGTTTTTCGATTCGTTTGATGCACCGGAAAGTAATTGAAGGTTTAATATAGAATTCCAGTTTTCGGGATCCTTATAAAAACGATATTTTTCTGAATCAGAAAAATCACTCTCTTTTAGCTTATTGAATTTACTTGCAGGATGTAAATGATCTTTATGATATATAACTTTATCATATTGCAGGTGCGAATAAAGTAATGCTAAAATTGTATAACAATCGGGAGCATCCTTTTGTGTCTTTAATATATCGTCAATTACCTCATCGCTTAATGACAGACTCTTGGCATCGTCACTTGCAAACTCTGCTTTGATTTGCTCAAAAGGAAATCTGTTTTCTATAATATTATTTTTGAGGACTTTCCTAATACGGGACAATACACTATCAGATTGACCACCAAATACACCTTTGAGTAATGAAATGCATAGCCATTTTCGCATATCTGTCTTTTCTTCTTGATGTATATGGTCTTTTAATATCTCTTTCTCAAGATTTTTATGATAAATATAGTAAACAATAGGAATAATTGCATTTTTTGCTCTAAGACTTGAATCATTAAAGCCCCATTTCTTTAACAATTCAAATGTTACCTCAATACTTTCTTTTATTCGATCCCAGTTTTTATCAAACACACTAACACTATCTGAATTGAAATTTGCTACCTGAAATTTTATATTATCATTGAACAATACTAGACAACATTTTAGAATTAAGTCAGCGGATATAATAAAATTGTTATTATATACTGCATCTACCAATGACTTAAATTCTTTTCGTGCATCTTTCTCCCAATTAGCTGTTGTTATAGACATTAATAGGTTGGAAAAACTAAGAGGTTCTCCCCCACTGTTAGTTCTAATGAATATGTCGAGTACAGTATCAATATCCTGATTTTCTTCTTGATAATAATTAATAAGTTTGTTATCAAAAATCACCTTTCTCAATTTCCTCAAGGTTGATTTTGCATATTTCTTATCTTTCCAAGGTCTTGAGTCTATAAAATCATCAAGAGCATCGTCTTCTCTGTAATCGTAAATATCGCCAACCAAAAATAAATCCTCAGTTTCGTTTAGTTTGGCAAACTCGTTATCCGATAGGAATTTAAAATTGTAAATCATCTTTCTTTCATCATCTTTGGGAAGTTGTGATGACAAGTTAATATAAAGTCGTCTTGTAGGTAAGCAGTCTTCATTATCTTTCCACCACTTTCTTGGCATCTTATATGCATAAGTACCCTTTAACCCCAAATATAACGATGTCAATCTCTGCTGACCATCTATAACAGCCATAAAGTCCGAGTAGCCTTTTGTGGATATGTATGGATTTTCATCTTTAAAAAAAGCTCTATATTCTTTGAGAAACTCATAAAACTTGTAATTGTTTTTGGTTTGACTACTTGTAACGTTCCATATCATAAATGAATTAATAGGATAATCTCTCATAATACTATCGAACAACACTTCAATCTGTTCGCTTGACCATACAAATTTTCTTTGTATTGCAGGGAGTAAGAATTTTCTTTGTTCAATATACTCTATCGCATCGCTGATGCTAATTGGAGTTTTAAAACCGCTATTTATCATAATTTTGAAAGTTTACATTTATCAATCATCCATTGGCGAAATTAAATCAGCGCATATTTAACCTTGCCAATAGGTTTGTTATTTTTATAGTTGATGTATTGTAGGATTGTAAGTGCGCTAATCTTCCCTATACAAATTATACATATCCGACACCCATCCTTTCAATGTCTTTCTTAAAGATGCCGGAGAAATGACCTCTATCATGGCTCCTGCACTAAGTAATCTCATTGTAAAATCGAATGTAGGAGCAAGGAATAACTCAAAGTCAGCATATTCACCGTTATCTTCCAGCAACTTCTGGCTATGATGCAAGGGAAGCGAGTTCATATATGGAATATGATCACGGTAGGCTCTGATAACTATCCGTTCGGGCTTTATATTGCCGTCGGATATAATTCCGTAATAATTTGAGAAGTAATCTGAAGCGGAAAAATCTTTGGGAAGCTTAAATGTGTCCGTTGTTATTTCCAAATCTTCAATGCGGTCAAGCCCGTAAATCCGGTAATCATTATAGTGGATATTGTGAGCCAGAACATACCATCGGTTTTCAAACAGTTTTACACAGTAAGGCTCGATCGGAAACGTGTGACTATTTAACTTGTTGAACCCGCAATAAGTGATTGTCACGACATGGTTTTCCCTCATCGCTTCAAGTAATGTGTCCAAATGGTTGTAGGCAGACGGAATTTTGCTGACCAGAATCCGGTTTTTCAGTGAAAGGTTCTCGCTGATAAGGTTGCTTACGGCAAACGAGTCGAGCATCCATTTTTTCAGTTCATCTTCATCAATGTCCTCCGGATTCTCTATATAATAAAGATAACCGCCAGACCTTTGACAAGAAATGATAATTCCGAACTGGCTGAAAATAGCATCTTTCCATCGGTTGAACGTAGCACGGCTCAGGGGCTTGTAATCACTTAAATCCTTATTACGCTCCCAACGGTCGGAAATCTCCTCCAAAGAAATCTTTCCTGCCTTGCGGATAGTGTCTATCAGCCATGTGTATTTTTGAAGTTGTAACATATTGCATCTTGTTGGTTGCGGTAAAGTTAATAAAAACTTGTAGCATCCAATGCAACATCTCGGATAATACAACATAATTAACACAATTATTTGATTCTTAACTAAATTATACTGCTTTGAGATTGAAAATCAGGCGCATGACACAGTCAATACTGACGGTTTTACCGAAGTTATTTCCGATGCAGGCTTGCATTATTATTTGGATATTTCTCTGTGTAGCAATTTCAGAGCTGCTGCCCGGTGTCGGTGTCCTCCTTTGGAATCCAACAATAATCTGTAACCGGATTCGAAAACCATTGCCATATTGTCAAGCATATCGGCATCTCCTATAAGTTCGTCATGTACGGCGAACAAGGCATAGTTCTTTGTCCCGTTCACTACCTTATGACTACTCTCATATTCCGTAAAACGTCTGCAAACTGCTTCGTCAAGTGTATATTCAGTATTGCCGTCCTGCCTTTCTACAAAATAAGAATATGTCCCGAATCCTATCTTGTAACGAATAAGCTCCGCTATATTCATTGCCGGGTTGCAGATTACCTTTGTCGCACGTGGAGCATCTGCATAAAACACATAATATCCGCCCAATGAGGTTCCCATTAATAAGGATGGATTGAACTTGCTGACAGTGGCATTAATCTTTTTTACCGATTCAAATGGATTCTCATTTACTTCAATTGCTATCCACTCGTATTCAGAGAATATTTTACATACCATCCGTACTGTTGTTGATGCTGCACCGGAACCAAGTCCATGCACATAGATGGCAATAGGCTTTACATTGTTCTCATTAATTAATGTCGTACACATATTAATATAGATTATTTCAATAATATTGCAAAAGTATCCTCCTCATGTCTCACTTTTATATACAGCAATGGAATCGTTTCTGCTTGTATCGCAAATTGAGCCAGCAATCCTTTATCTTTGTCGGCAAAGAAAGCATTCGAGATGAAAATTTTGCATATTTCAGACACACATGGTTGCCACAGACGGTTGCACGATTTACCACAAGCTGACATAATCGTGCATTCAGGCGACTTTACCATGAACGGCAGTGAGCAGGAAGCCTTAGATTTTATGAACTGGTTCTGCGACCTTCCTTATCCGCAAACGATATTCATTTGCGGCAACCACGACGATTGCCTTTACGGTGCTACTATTGACGGACTTGACGGCAATGTCCATTACATATGCAATTCTGGAGTTGAGATTAACGAAGTGAAATTCTATGGCGTTCCGATGTTCATGGGCGACTGCATTACTGACCGCCAGACCAAGCATTATGCAAACATTCCCGATGATACGGATATTCTCATTACACATACACCGCCTTTTGGCATCCTCGACTCTGACGACAATATCCATTACGGTTCGGAAGAACTACTTAACCGTATTTCGGTTGTCCAACCTCGGCTGCATCTTTTCGGGCATATACACTCCCAGCATGGAACAACAACTCTTAACGGAACAACCTTTTCCAATGGAGCGATAATGAATGCTGATTATTCCGATTTAAGAAAGTCGAGTCTTATAGAATTTCATAAGAGATAGCAAAATATTATTTCAACCTGTACCGATAAATGATACATCCTCGCCATACTTTTGTGCTGTAATCATAAATGCAGCATAAAGATGGAAGAAGTAAAAACACAGAAAATTGGGCTGGTTACAGACAGGCTTGTCATCAGGACACCTGACGAAAATGATGCGCGCGATATTTTCACCCTGATGAGCGACTTGGAAATAGCGGCAATCACCGGATTCAGACCGATGAACACGCTTAGCGAGGCCGAAGGGAAAATCCGCAGGGATATGAATAGCGGGCTGATGTTCTGTATTTTGGAAAAGAACCGTCCGGAAAAGGTTCTCGGCGTTTTTGAAGTCACTCCGCACAAGACAAATACCGTTTCGGGTGAGAAATGCAATTACGAGATATGTTATTTCCTCCATAAAGAGGCCCGAGGGAAAGGCTATATGACGGAAGTTGTGAAAAGAATGAAACGCTATCTGTTCGATGAGCGGATGGCTGACTCGCTGACCATTGCCGTCCTGCCACGGAATGACGCCTCTCGCAGAGTCGCCCTGAAAAGCGGCTTCACATACGAAGGTTTGGAAAGAAAGTGCGGCATGAATTATCTTGATGAAGTTGTCGACCTTGAATATTATACCCTTTACAAAGAAGAATACCTCAATCCCGATGAAAAAGTACGCAAGGAAAAGCTGACTATCGCATCAAAGCAGAAATGGATTAATGACGGTGGCATTCTTTACCCGATTCCGGGCTATGCTTCGTTGCTCACTTCTCCCGGCAACGGGATATTCCGCATCTATGAGCAACCGCAGACAAAACGCTTGGGACTGGAGAAGATAGATGATACTTTCCGATTCGATTTCAAGATTTATGACCTTGACTGCGAGGATATTATGTCGAAAATTATAAAGACATGGACTTCAGACCTGTTCAGAGAAAGCAACAAGAATCTTGGAGTGATTTTCAACGGCATTAAAGGAACAGGTAAGACAATCGCTGCTAAACAGCTCTGTAACCGCATTGGACTACCGGTGATTGTCATCTCAAAGCCCGTTGACGGCATGTTGGAATTTATTCAGTCATTGCATTTCGAGAGCATTATCCTTATTGACGAAGCGGAAAAAACTTTCCGTGAAGAGCAAGAAGTTCTGCTAAAAATGATTGACGGAGTTTACAACGACATGCGGAAACTGTATATTCTGACCACCAATAAGCTGTCAATTGACGAGAATCTTCTGGGGCGTCCGGGTCGCATCCGTTATATCAAGGAATTCGCCAATTTATCTGTAAGGGCAGTTAATGATGTCATAGACGACAATCTGAAAGACGCATCTTTGAAGGAGGAAGTACTGAGAATTGTTGATAGTCTGGAGATCTCCACCATAGACATTCTGAAAGCCATTATTGACGAGTGCAATATAATGGAGGCTGTTCCGTCAGATTCTACTTTGAACATTCCGAAAGCTAAATACAGAATGCAGATTATCAGTTTCGACAATCTGGATGTGAAGGCGCATCAGGAGGTGAAAGACTATATTAAAGAGCATTTGGTTTACAATGAATCTGTTGCAGATTGGTTGCGGAAAGTCATTGGTACGGATGAAAGCAAGAAAAAAACTAAGAAGAACATGGACTTGATAAATGAAATGTTTGAATGCGATGTAGATATAGAATGGCAGGCCACTTCATCATTAGCTACATATATAGGCAAGCGAATCGGACATAGGACGGTCATTTCAGAACCTGACAGATACGGTTTCTTTACAGTCGAAGCCGACTGGGGCGATACGGAATTATGGTGTCTTTGCAATGAGATTGACATACCGTCACTTTATAGAGGAAACTTATAACAGAAAAAAATAATATGAACGACAGAATTTTAAACAAGGAAGATATTCTTTGTATGCAATACGCCGGGATGAAATCATCACGGATACTTTATTTGTGCCCTAATTCTGCTCAGACTTGCCTGCGTGATGCCTAAATAAGTGGCGATACTTCCCAACGGCAACCGCTGTAACAAATCAGGCTCTTTCTCCAACAACTCGTGATACCGTTCCGAGGCGACGGCTGACAACATGGAAATCAGCCGTTCCTCGGCAGCAAGCAGTTCCATTTCCGCATAACGCCGTCCCCAATTGGCTATGTGCAAATCCTTCAAGAATAACTCTTTCAGTTTTTTCCTTTCCAATACATATAAGACAGAATTTTCCATCAGCTCCATTGTTTCATACCCCGGTTCGTCATTCACATATCCTTTCATGGAAACAATAGTCGCCCCTTCCTTGCCGACCCAAAAGGTAATTTCTTTCCCCTCTACCGAAGTATAGGCGCGGACAATGCCTTTCTTGATGAAAAAGATGTCTTTTTCTATCTTGCCATATTCCAACACTTGGAATCCTTTGGGGTATGAGACTTCCGTCAGGCATTGCCGCAACTTGTCCAAAGACGCATCCGGCATGGCATATCTCAGGTTGATGATTTCCTTTATATCCATAAGTCATTTTGTTATGGTGCAAAATTATAAAATAGCGCACAGAAACAGCTGCTAACGGCTGTTTTTTTGTCAAATGCAAAATCCGTTTTTACCAAATGTAAAAAACGGTTAGAAATTACTTGCTTACTTTTGCACCCGAATTTAATAAATCATAGGTATGAATTGGATAATTTTATTTTTGGCAGGATTGTTTGAAGTGAGCCTCACATTCTGCTTGGGTAAAACGAAAGCGGCATCAGGACTTGAATTTTATTTGTGGGGGAGCGGTTTCTTGGCTTCCACGGTATTGAGTATGGCATTACTTGCCAAAGCGGTTCAGACTTTGCCTTTGGGCACGGCATACGCCATTTGGACGGGTATCGGAGCGGTCGGCACGGTCTTGATTGGGATATTCGTTTTCAAAGAGCCGGCCACTCCCATACGGCTTTTCTTCCTGTCCACGCTCATTGCCTCCTTGATTGGATTGAAAGTTGTGTCATACTGAAAGGAGGAATAAATGATGAAATATGAATTGAGAGAAAACCACGGCATTCCGGCACCTCTGCTGGCTCTGCTGGCAGTCGCTACCGGGCTTTCCGTTGCCAACTGCTACTACAACCAGCCTTTGTTGGGCAGCATGGCAAAGGATTTTGGGGTAAGCGACTTTTCTGCCAGCATGGTTGCGACATTGACCCAGATAGGTTATGTAGTCGGACTTGTGTTTGTCATTCCGCTTGGCGATTTGGTTTCACGAAAGCAGCTGATATTGACCAATTATATCATTTCATCGTGCGCATTGCTTGCCATAGCACTTGCCCCTAACATCTATTGGGTGTGGGGCGCATCCTTGCTTGCCGGAGCATCTTCGGTTATGCCGCAGTTCTTCATCCCGTTGGTGTCTTTCCATTCAGCACCAGCACACAAGGTACGCAACGTGGGGATTATACAGTCCTGTCTGCTCATAGGCATTCTTGGCTCACGGGTGTTAAGTGGTTTCCTGGCTGATATGTGGGGATGGCGTTCCGTCTATTTTGTGGCTTGTGTGTTTATGCTCGGATGCTTTCTTATGATTTACAAGATGCTTCCCGTTCTGCCTGTTCGTTCACGTGAAAATTATGCGGGTCTGATGAAATCCTTGTTGCGTCTGCTTGCCAAATACCCGTACTTGCGTATCGCTTCGTTGAGGGCGGCATTGGCTTATGGCTCGTTCTTTGCGTTGTGGAGTTGCCTTGCTTTCCGGATGAAGCAAGAGCCTTTCTTTGCGAGTGACGATATTATCGGCGCACTCGGTTTGTGCGGATTGGCAGGTGCATCCACGGTGGTTTTCATCAGCGGCTATATCCAAAAGTACGGTGCAAGGTTCTTTTCTATTGCCGGAGGATGTGTGGTATTGGCTGCATGGCTGCTGGCATTTTTAGGGAATGACAGCTACCTGTGGATGATAGTTGCCATCCTGTTGATTGATGCCGGTATGCAATGCATCCATTTGTCAAATCAGACCAGCGTAGTCGCCCTTGACGCATCCGCCATCAACCGTGTCAATACCGTTTATATGACCATCTACTTCCTGGGCGGTTCTGCTGGTACGTTCGTTTCAGGTCTGTTTTGGCAACATTACGGATGGGCAGGCGTGGTAGGAGTAGGAGTTGCCTTTACCGTGGCTTCCTTGTTCGTTAATTGCTTCCAACCAAGACTGCATAAGGATGAATGCTCAATATTCTGACTAAAATAATTTTTGGAATGATCCTTTCAGTCTGAATATTTTTCATACCTTTGTACCGTAAGAGTTTCCCAAACAAGCAAAGCGATGCAGACCACGGCAATTAGGAACGGTTACCAACTCATTACCCGAAAACGAGGTAATTCTTCTAACTCTCTTGATTTCAAAGAGGTATATTCCTTATACAGATTTACATAAAATCTCTGGAATATCCTCGCAAAAAGAGGGGAATGACTTTAATCGGTCAAGTTGTTATTTTTCCTTTTGTCCTCCTTCCCCTGGTCGGGCTTGGAGGAGAGTTGGTAAAACATCATGCCCAGGGCAAGACCTATGCCCATGCCGGCCGGGATATTCTTCATGACCGCCCCGAGGGAAAGGCCCAGCAGCATACCTATGGCGATGTAGCGGGCGAGGCGTGGACGTTTCTCTTTTTTGTCGTTCATAAGCTCTAATCGGTAAGCAGGTTTTCGAGTATCACAAGCAGGTTGTTCATGCTGCGAAGCCATTAAAAAAGTGATAATGTCGTTTTCGAAAGTCAAAGGTAGAGAAAATCCCGCACTTCTCAGATAAAAATCGATAAAACGAGTGCCTATTTTCTAACATAATCTTGTATATTTGCGAGAGATGCACCAATAGTTCGGTGAAGAATCCAAATCAAAACGCAACGTTTTTCGAGTAAGGAAGGAACAAGAACTATGAAAAACACTGCGGGGGAAGCCATAGCGGCGGGGGCGCAAAGCCCCTGAGAGCGTCCAACAGCAATACAAAAAAGGGAGACCGAAATCTCCCTACGATTAATTAATTTTGTATTGCCATGTCAAATCAACTAATCGAAGCCCAAAGATATGAAATATATCTTGGTCTGAAAAGGAAATGGAGCCGTTCTCGCATAGCAGAGGAAATAGGAGTATCAAAATCGACAGTCAGTCGGGAAATCAGGCGCAACTCAAAGCCGGAAGGAGAGTATATATGGAAATATGCTCAGAGGCAGTGTGATAGCCGCAAGCACGGATTTAAGGGCCATCACAGGAAACCGGAAGATCTATGGTGGCGAATTGAGCGCATGATCGAAGAGGAGGAATGGTCTCCGGCCCAGATAGCGGGAGTACTCAGGAAAGAAGGTATCCACATCGCCAAGCAGACCATCTACAACCATGTCCATGCCGATACGACCGGGAAACTGGCTCTGCATATGCCTCATGGGCTCAAATACAAAAAGCGAGGCAAAATCCTGTGTCCGACAAAAGCGACCAATATACCCAACCGCACAAGCATACACGAGCGCCCCAAGGAGGCAGACGGAACCCGATTCGGCGATTGGGAAATGGACACCATCATCGACTCCTGCGGTCATGCCATCGTCACCCTAACCGAACGTTCGACCAATTTCATACTCATGGAAAAGTTGCCTCAGGGACGGAAAGCCCTACCGACGGCCCGGGCGGTCATCCGACTGCTGTTCCCATATAGGCAAACGATACATACGATTACCACCGACAACGGTTGTGAATTTGCAGCACATCAGGAGATAACCAAACAACTCAGCCTCAAAGGTAGGCCGCCAGTTAAGGTTTATTTTACGGATGCTTATTCAGCCTGGCAGAAAGGAGCCATTGAGAATGCAAACAAGCTTATTCGGAAATATATCCCAAAAAAGGCCAACTTTCAGGATTTCTCCGACTGGAAAATCAAAGAGATACAAAAGAAATTGAATCGAAGACCTCGGGAAAAACTTAATTTTGATTCGCCCAAATACAGATTCTTCATAAACGTTTTGTAGTTTTGCATTTGCTGTTGGACTCTACCCACCAATAGTTCGGCCACAGAGGACACTAATAAATTTGGTTCTACACGCGGCTTGTACTATCTTTGCATTCCCTTGCCGGAATTTTCCCGGCGGGATAGGATAGTTTTTAGACTGTATGAATTTAGCGCTCTATACGATTATTCGAGGATTGGCCATCGGCATATTGGTATCGGCACCTATGGGGCCGATAGGGATATTGTGTATCCAGCGCACGCTCAACAAGGGGCGTTGGTCGGGATTCGTTACGGGGCTGGGAGCCGCGTTGTCCGACCTGATATATGCCCTGCTCACAGGGTTGGGTATGTCGATTGTTATCGATTTTATCGAAGCCAATCAGAATGTATTGCAGATTCTGGGCAGCCTGGTGCTGGTGGGCTTCGGCCTCTATCTCTACCGGCAGAACCCGGCGAAGAATATCCGCAAAGCCAACTCGTCGATCAATTCCTATACGCAAGATTTCATTACCGCCTTCCTGCTCACCTTCTCCAATCCGCTTATTCTGTTCCTCTATATAGGTCTGTTTGCCCGTTTCAACTTCTTCCTGCCCGAATCGCAGTTGTGGCACCATGTCGTGGGCTATCTCTCTATCCTCATCGGAGCGGTGGGCTGGTGGTTTTTCATTACCTATGTCATCAATAAAGTGCGTTCGCGGTTCAATGTGCGCAGCATCTGGTTTATCAACCGCGCTATCGGTATCATCATCATCGTCATGTCTGTTTTCGGATTTGTGTGGGGGATAAAAGATTATATATTGCATTAAGATAAACATCATGAAAAAAGTTATTGAAGTACCTTTTGTCGCCGGGTTGAGCGACAAACCGTTGGCACAAGTCTCCGAGGTGCTCGAGACTCAGGGTGTGCGACAGGCTATCGACTGTGTCGACTGGCCCAATGAATTTCCCTATAAACCTATTGTATCGTTTACGATTGCCCGCGACAAGGAGTATCTCTATATCGACTATTTCGTGCGGGGCAACTACCTGCTGGCTGTCAACAGCACCGACAACTCGCCGGTGTGGCAAGATAGCTGCGTAGAGTTTTTCGTGCAGATTCCCGGCGAAAAATACTATTACAACTTCGAATTCAACTGCATCGGCACGGCTCTGGCCGCCCGTCGCACCAGCCGCTCCGACGCCGAGCACTTCTCGCCCGAGAAGATGGCCCGTATCAAACGCTACGCGTCGGCAGGTAACAAGCCTTTCCGCGAGATGGAGGGGCTCTTCTCGTGGGAGCTGCTCGTGGCTATTCCTTTCGACCTCGTGGGTCTCGACGGCGAACATCTGCCCGAGGCCGTGGCTGCCAACTTCTACAAATGTGCCGACGGCTCGTCGCTGCCGCACTACCTCAGTTGGTCGCCCATTCCGGTCGAGAAACCCGATTTCCATCGCCCCGAATACTTCGGCGAACTGCGGTTCAAATAGAATAGAGTTTTTTCTAAGATAGATATAAGGTATTCTCTCTGTCGTGAGGGGATACCTTTTTTTATCGGTTGAATACCGCCGTCCCGTCATTCCGCACTCCCTCGTCATACTGCGGTGCTTCACGTCATTCCGCACTTGATGCGGAATCCAGGAATACCGGCAAATGAATGCCTCGCCTTTCCTCTCTGGACCCCGCATCGTGGTGCGGGGTGACCCGGTGTGACGCGGAATCCAGAAATACCCTCTCGGTCATACCGCGCTACGACGCGGTGCTTCACGTCATACCGCGCTACGACGCGGTATCCAGGAAATACCCGCCACTGGACCCCGCATCGCTGTGCGGGGTGACTCACTCCACTGGACCCCGCATCGCTGTGCGGGGTGACTCACACACTGGACCCCGCATCGTGGTGCGGGGTGACTCACGCCACTGGACCCCGCATCGTAGTGCGGGGTGACCCACGCCACTGGACCCCGCATCGTGGTGCGGGGTGACCCGGTGTGACGCGGAATCCAGAAATACGCTCCCGGTCATTCCGCACTTGATGCGGAATCCAGGAATACCCGGGCGGGAAATACGGGCAAAGGCAATACCCACAAGAGGCACTTTTCTGGACCCCGCATCGTGGTGCGGGGTGACTCTCACACTGGACCCCGCATCGTTGTGCGGGGTGACTCACGCCACTGGACCCCGCATCGTGGTGCGGGGTGACCCACACACTGGACCCTGCATCGAGTGCGGGGTGACCCGGTGCGACGCGGAATCCAGAAATACCCTCCCGGTCATTCCGCACTTGATGCGGAATCCAGGAATACCGGCAAATGAATGCCTCGCCTTTCCTCTCTGGACCCCGCATCGTAGTGCGGGGTGACCCACACACTGGACCCCGCATCGGGTGCGGGGTGACACGACGCCCGACGGTTTACTGTTCTTTCTTCAAGGTAGGCAGGCTGTTGCCGTCTTTGAGTTCGTACTGCCAGCCTTTACCGCTCAGGGCGGCGTTCATCTGTGTAACGGCATTCTGCCAGTTACCGTCCGTCACCATCGTGGTTCCGCCGGTGCCTACCTGGTCTTCACCGATGCCTTGTATCTGGCCGTTGCTTCCCCAGTAGCAGGCGGTGATGATACCGCCATACGACATG
Organism: Barnesiella sp. An22; assembly: GCF_963931395.1. Taxonomy (NCBI): domain Bacteria; kingdom Pseudomonadati; phylum Bacteroidota; class Bacteroidia; order Bacteroidales; family Barnesiellaceae; genus Barnesiella; species Barnesiella sp. An22. The sequence goes on along the minus strand of NZ_OZ007014.1, from coordinate 2,263,911 downwards.
AGGCCCTTGTAGTTCCGTCCCGCCACGCCGCCTGTAGTTCCTCCTGGGCAGCTGATAGTCCCATTGGCATGGTAGCAGGCAGTCAGGGTGCCAAAATCGTTGGTTCCCGTTACGCCGCCTGCATAGATGGTGCCGCTTCCGCTACTGGTCACGCTGCCCGTGGCATAGCAGGCGGTTAGGGTGCTGCTTCCGTTAGATCCCACCACGCCGCCGGCCCAGGCAGCATTTGTTGTGTTATTTTCAACGCTTATGCTGCCCGTAGCATAGCAGCCGGTCAGGGAGCCACCACCATTCGTATATCCCGCTATGCCGCCGGCATAGGTCACGCCCTTCACTGTGGCCGAGGTGTTGCACCCGGTGATGGAACCGCTCAGTTGAGCGCCCACCACGCCACCTGCGGTGGAGTTGCTGCTGACGCTGCCCGACACCGAGCAGTTTTCAATGTTGCCATAGCTATATCCCACCACGCCGCCGACAGCGCTCATTTCGTTATCGCTTTCTATCTGTACGCCCTCCAACTTCACGTTCATCACCTTGCCGCCGGAGCCGATACGTCCGAACAGACCCGCATATTCGTTACTTCCCGTAACGGTCAGCCCCGTGATGGTATGGCCGCCACCGTTGAAGGTGCCTTTGTATGCGTTGCTGATGCTTGTGCCTATCGGTGTCCATTCCCCCGTCAGGGTGATGTCGGCGGTCAGGGTACAGTTTAGCGTGAGGTCGTTTTGCACGGCCTTATTCCATGCCAGCAGGCCATCGGCGGTATAGACTGTGTAGGTCTTGCCGTCCTCCGACACGGTGTATCCCGGGTCTTTTGCCGCGGCGAGGGAGACGGTGTAGGTATATTCCTCGCCCGCCTGCCAGTCGGTAGCCTCCTTCATCTTATAGACGAAGACCTTGCCGTTGGTGAAGGCGCAGGTGATGAAGGCCGTGCCCGCTGCCACACTTTGCGGGGCTACGAGGGCGGTGTAGGTGTCGCCGCCCTTGTCATACGGGGCAATTTCGGCCGGGTTGCCGTTCTCGGTGGAGAGGCCCGTCAGCCGCACGGACGCCAGCCCCTCGGTGTAGTTCGTCAGGACGACGGTTATCTGTGCCGTGCGGTGGGTGAAGCGGAGTGTGGGGTTGCCGTAGCTCACCGTCTGTTCCTCGGCCACGATGAGGTCGCTGCCCTCGAAGTCCTTCCGGGCACTTTGGTCGGCAGCTACCTTCACGGCAGGCGGGGTTGTCTCGCCAGCGGTGTAGGGCCACCAGGCGGTGACGAGGCGGTCGGTGTGGTTGGTCCAGTAGTGCGGGTCGGTGGAGGTCAGCGTGGCGCTGGTGTTGTCGGCGGTGGTGGGCGTCACGTCGTACGCTTTCACCGTGCCGTCCATCAGGACTGCCACGCTCTGCACGCCCTCCCAGTTCCCGTCCACGGGGGCACGGGTACCGGCGGTGGCTGTCGCCGCGGGGTTCAGTCCCGTGGCGGTGAAGACGATGGGTGTGCCTTCCGCCCCTTCCGGCAGGAAGCCCGCTTCGTCCTGCGTGCAGGCGGCAAGGCCGAGCAGCAGGGCGAGGGCTGCGGATATATGGATGGTTGTTCGTTTCATGATGCGTGTTGTTTAGGGTTCGTTATTGTTTCTTTTGCAGTACGGGCAGGTCGTCGGTACCGAGTACCCACTGGTAGTCGTTGTCGGTAAGGGCAGCGTTCATGCCACCAACAGCGTCCTGCCAAGTGGTCGTACCCTCCACCTTCGTGGCACCTACCGTTCCTCCTTGATTATTTGCTCCATGTCCGGCGTTTCCGCCATAGAAGCAGGCGGTGATGGTGCTATAGTTGTAAGCAGCGATGCCGCCATTAGCATAATTCGTTGTTAAATTTCCATCGAACCAACAGCCAATAATGCTACCGCGGTTGATAGACGCAATGCCACCGACATCACCGCTATTTGCAGTAATATCTCCATTTACGGAGCAGGCAGTAATGGTGCCGTAGTTGGCATTTGCTATGCCGCCGGCCGCACCGGTTTGTTTCACATCGTAGTCCACATCCACCAGTTGCAGGTTCTTCACCTCGCCGTTGCCGCCGATACCGCCGAACAACGCAGCACTCTCACCGCTCGGATTGTCCGTAGTGATGGCCAGCCCCGTGATGCGGTGTCCCTGTCCGTCGAAGGTGCCTTGGTAACCGTATTTAGACATGAGGCCACTACCTATCGGCGTCCACGTCTTGCCCGTTAGGTCGATGTCGGCAGTCAGGGTGCAGTTGAAGCTGAGATCACTCTTTGCGGCTTCCGCCCATGCCAGCAGGCCGTCTGCATTATAGACCGTGTAGGTCTTGGTGGTGGTGTCGTAGTTGTAGCCCAAATCCTCGGCTGCGCCGCTCTCGCCGCCGCCGTCGTCCCATTTGCCGATTTCACAGCCTGCCAGCGTCAGCCCCGTGGCATTGACGTTGACGGTATATTTATAGCGGTTGCCCGCCTCCAGCACGACGTCGTTCTGCGGGCGGAAGTAGAAGTTGCCGCCGCCAAGTTCCACGCGGATGAACGGCTCGCCTTTCGCAACGGTCTGCGGGGCGGTCAGTGCCTCGTAGCTGTTGCCGCTTGCGTGGTAGGTCTGGATGGCGGTCGGGTTGCCGTTATCGGTGGACAGGCTCACGAGGCTCACTGTGGCACCGTCCACGCTCGTGAATCCTGTGCCGGGCTTCAGTTCGATTGCCACGCGTGCCGTGCGGTGGGTAAAGGTGAGTTTCGGGTCGTCAAATTTTACCGTCTGGTTTTCAGCAGAGATAAAGTCGCTGTTCTGGAAGTCTGCCAACTTGCTTTGGTCAGCCGCCACCTTCACGGCAGGCATCCGTGTGATGTCAGCCTTGTCGAGGGGCCACCATGCCGATACGGTAATCGGGTCGCGGCTGGTCCAGTAGTGCGGGTCGTTCTCGCATGAGAGCGTGGCGCTCTTGTATCCGTCGGCATCCGTAGCCGTTATGGTGTATTCCTTTACCGCGTCGCCCATCTTGAGTGCCACGGTCTGTACGCCCTGCCAGTCGCCGTCCACGGTGGCACGGGTGGATGGGGCTGCCTGCGGCGTTGCCTCTACGGACAGTCCGGTGGCACGGATCACTACGGGATATTCACCTTCGGGCAGACGGTTGTCGTCAGCCAGTTCGTCCTGCGTGCAGGCGGTGAGGGCTATCAGCAGCGCGGTGGCTGCGGGGATAAATAATCTATGTCTCATAATTCTTCATTCTTAATTCTTCATTGTCTTACAGGTCAGCACCCACTTCTCCGCCGTCTACATCGTTCCACTTTGCAATGGTGGCTTCGCTGACTTCAAGGTTTTTGTTGCGTACCTTGACGGTATAGGTATAGTTGTTGCCCGCCTGCAGTGCGCCTTCGGGCACGGTGAGCGTGGCACGATAATTCTGACTTCTGTAATTCACAGTCAACGGCAGGGATGCAGCTGTCTGCGGGAAGAGGATGACCGATGACGTGAGGTTGCCGTCGGCCAGCTCCATGGTCAGTTCTCCGGTCTGTGCCCCGTCGTCTGCGGTGGCAATGCCGTCGGCCGTGTTGAACGTACCGGTGAGTTTCAATCCGTCCAGCGTGTAACGTTCAGGCTTGATCATACTGAAATCCACGCCGTCGCCCGCCTCGAAGGTAAGGGTTATCTGGCTCATGCGGTGGTGGAAGGAGTTGTCTGCACCGCCATCCTTCGTTTTGTCGGTGAAGCTCACTACCGGGCTGTTTTTGTCCCCCGTGGCTCCTGAAGCAAAGAGGAAGTCGATGGCAGGCTGGTTCTGCTGCGCCGTGGCATCGGTCGTGGCTGCGAGGGTGCCTCCCGCTGCGTTGTACGGATAGTAGGCGCGGAAAGTATGGGTCTTTACATCTTCGATATAGATGACCTTTTCTTCTGCCTCAAATGTTCCGTTCTTCAGGATGAAAGGCACGTTGCCGTACCGGGTATCGTTGCCGATGTCGGTGACGCCGATGCGGTCTCCGCCAGTCCATGTGGTTCCGCTGGCGCGGGTGGCGGGGGCGATGTCGGCGATAAACCGGGCGGCCACGGGACCGTCATTGTTCAGAATCTCGTTGTCGTTATTGCAGGCTGCCAGTGCGAGGGCGAGCGCCGCAAGTGCAAAAAATCTTGTCTTCATTATATCTGTCATTTTATTTGTTAAATTCCATTTCAATAATTACTGCACCTCAGCATAATCAAAGCCAGCTTTGCTTCTGCGTTCGGTTTGCTAATTATTTACAAATCGGCATTTACATCATCACCTTTCACTTCTTCCCAGCCGGTAATTCCGGCTCCGTCCACTTCCATGCCTTCGGGAGTCTCAACCAGCGTTCCGCCGAGGGTCAGCGATTCGCCCTTTCCGGTGTTGAACTCCTTGAGAGCTTCCGTAAGGTCGCTTTTCAACGTGGTGGGGGTCGGGTTGCCGTCAGCATAGCGGATTTCGCCCGTCAGCAGCTGTTCCGTGCCGGTCACACCCAGCAGCCGCACCGTGGCTTTCCACTTGCCGGCATCATCACCTTCGGTTATCTTGGTGAAGGGCAGTACGACGCTCGAAGCGGCTCCGTAGGTATCGGTTGCGAAGTCGAGTGTTCCGGCTGCACCCGTCAGATGGGCAACAATCTCCGTGATGCGTCCGGCGGCATCACCCGTCGGCTCGACGACAAGCGTCAGCTCGCGCACCTGCTGCTTCATCGCGGCGGTCAGCGGATAGTCCTTGTCTTTCTCGATGCTCAACTGTTCCGTATAGGTGAAGAACCATCCCGGAGTATTGTTCACAAAGGCATCCGTGCCTGCCCGGTTTCCCGTGGCTGCGGCAACGGTGGCGGTGGTACCGCTTACCGTGATTCCTTCAGCCGGATTCCACACCGCAAGGGTGTAGCTGCCCGGAGCAAACAGATGGTCGGGGGCATGGGTGGCGGAAGTCTCCGTACCCGTATAGTCGCCCATGTTGACCGTCCATGTGGCAGGTATATCGATGCCCTCACCACGGGCCGACCAGTCGGCTGTCACCGCAATCTTCCCGTAGTCGGGATGCGGCGTATCATAAAGCGTGTCCTTCACGCAGGAAGAGAGCAGCACAGCGGCTGCCATTCCCATCATATTTATATATTGTCTTGCTTTCATATTCGATTCCTCCGAGTTAGAATAACTTCCATACCAATGTCACACCGGCATTGATGGGGCCCCACCAGTCCTTTGTCTCGTTGCCGCGGCGTACTCGCACACCGTCAATGACTTCATATTTCTCATAGTCGGCATTCAGGTAGCCCAGACCGAGGTTGAAATCAAGGTTTAATGCCTTGTTCAGCCGCAGCTGATAGCCGCCGGTGATGCCGCCACCCATCAGGTCGCCCTGCTTGCCTGTTTCGGAGAGCTTGTAGTTGAACTGCCCTGCCTTGAACATCGCGCCCACATACCAGGCTTTCTTCTCACCCATATAGTAACGTACTTCCGGAGCCACTTCCCAAAGGGCGTAGCGGCGGTCCTTGTCGTTCCATGTCCAAGAAGTCCACGAGCCGTTGACCATCAGGCCCCACGACGGGCAGATGCGCCATTCAAGCCCTAAATCGGGTGTCAGGGTGGCCCAGCGCAGCAGGTTGGCCCGCAGGGCGAGGTGGTAGGAGTCGTGCTCCGGGTGCCCGGCCTCGGCCCGCTGCCGTTCGGCCTCCAGGCGTTGCTTCTCTGCCTCCAGGCGTTGCTTCTCTGCCTCCAGACGTTGTTTCTCGGCCTCCAGCCGGGCTCGTTGTGCTTCAGCTTCGGCCCGCTGTTGCTCGGCCTCCAGGCGTTGTTGTTCAGCTTTCAGGCGTTGCTGTTCAGCCTCCAGCCGTTCGGCCTCGGCCTGTTGCTCCGGCCCGCTCTCGGAGGGCTGGGCGGGGATGGCGATTCGCACCGTTACATAGTCGCCGCCGGAGGTGTGGTTGCGGGTGGTGAAGCAGGCTTCGGAGAGCCCCTCGCGAGTGATGAGTTCGCTCTTCACCCGGTTGGACCGGATGCGGGCGATGGCCCGGGCGGCCGCTTCGTCGTGGAGTGAGCTGCAGTAGCCGTCGACCAGGATGGGGATGGTGCCGGCGAGTATCGCCTCTTTGTTCTGTACTACGCACGAGAGCAGACGGGTCAGCTCGGTGCCGTTGTTTCGGTAAGCGGTATAGAGGCCGTCGTTCCCCGGCTCGAACCGAAAGTGGTAGATGGTGTCGCCCTGTGTCTGTGCCACGAGCGGGTATACAACAGCCCATAGCACGAGGGTCATCAACAATTTTTTGAACATGTCGTTATATAGGATTTGGTATTATCGGGAAGGATTGTATTTCAAAGATAATATTCGGAGGAGAAATATGCAAATGGTGATTGTTAAAGGATTTAACAACCAAGGCGTTGCACTGTTAAAATTTAACCAAAATTGTTGATAGAGCAAAAGAATTGTTGATAGAGCAAATTTTTCGGCCCTGATTTTTAACATTTGAAATGTTGAACATCGCTATTTTTTTGTTTCGAGCCCCTGTTTTTTGCTCTTTTTTGGAGGGAATATGTCCGTTTTTTTTATCGTCGAGAGGAACGAAGTCAGAGGTATCGCCGTTGTTGTCGAGCTCTTTTCCCGGACCTCGCCGTCCCGTCATTCCGCACTCCCTCGCTGGACCCCGCATCGCTGTGCGGGGTGACCCGGTATGTTCATTCTTCTCAGCAGCAAGAAGAACGAACCAAGAAGTGCCGCCGCTGTTATCGGGCATTCTCGCTCGGAGTCTGTCACCGCCCTCGGGGGCTGCGGAACTTGCTGTGCTCAAACAGTCCTCGCCCTTCTTCCTCAGTCGGCTAGTCTCCTCCCGGCCCGATAAAGGCGGTGTTTGCTTCGTGCTCGCAGCTCACTTGCGCCTTATGTGACTACGGTCATTTCGCACTTTCTTGGTCATACTGCGCTGCGACGCGGTGCTCCACGTCATACCGCGCTACGACGCGGTATCCAGAAATACCGGCAAATGGACCCCGCATCGTGGTGCGGGGTGACCCACACACTGGACCCCGCATCGGGTGCGGGGTGACTGCCACGTCATACCGCGCCTTGACGCGGTATCCAGGAAATACGGGCGGGGAATACCGGCAAAGGCAACACCCACAAGCGGCACTTTTCTGGCCCCCGCATCGTAGTACGGGGTGACTGCCACGTCATACCGCGCCTTGACGCGGTATCCAGGAATACCCGGTAAAGGCCCTTTCCCGTTTGCGGCCCCTCTCTGGACCCCGCATCGGGTGCGGGGTGACTCGCGCTACGGTTTAAAACAGAAGCGGGGGCATACATCGTGTATGCCCCCGCTATGGGTGTCGTCGGCAAGGATGTGCCTTACCGTACGGTAGAGTCTTTATTTAGCCTCCTCTTCTACGACGCCGGTCATAATTACCTCGATGAGGTTTTTGCCGGTGAAGAGCTTCTTGGCAAAGGCCTTCATGTCGTCGATGGTGATGCTGTTGAGGGTCTCTTCGTAGTTGCTCTCGTTGTCGCCGTAGCCCAACTCGAAGTCAGAAATCACATCTCTCCAATAGGAGTTCTCACGCAGGTTTTGAGCATGTTTCTTGAGCATATACTCTTTCACCTTGGTGAAATCTTTTTCGCGAGGACCCTCTTTCACAACCTTCATCAACTCGGCATGAGCGCGGTCGGTGAGACGTTTCTCGTCTTGCGGGTTGGTGTCGAAGCCGAAGAGGAACAACCACTCGTTGTCGATTGACGAGAAGTTGGCCATGGTACCTACGCCGTAGGTTCCACCCTCTTCTTCACGGATGGTCTCGGTATATACAATGTCCATTACCTGGTTGAGAATGCTGAGCATAAGGTTGTTGCGCAGGTTGTATTTCTCGTCGCCCGAGTAGATGGCATAGACGGTCGATTTGGCCGTTTCCATCGGTTGGTTGTAGTGGTTCGTGACGATACCCTTTTGAGTTCCGATCAGTTTGCCCACTTTGTCGCGGCTCTTGCTGGCCGGGAGCGAAGCGATGTATTTCTCTACATAGGGTTTGAGCGAGTCGGTGTCGAAGTTACCTACGAAGATGAAGGTATAGTCGGCGGCATTGGCCAGGCGCTCCTTGGCGATTTGGAGAATGCGGTCGTAGCTGATCTGGTCGATGTCTTCGGCTTTCAACTGACGGCGCAAGGGGTTGTGGTCGTAGAGGGTAGCCGAAAGCGAATCGCTGAAGATGTATTGCGGCGTGTTGGCATAGTTGACGAGAGCTGCTTTCGATTGCTCTTTCCAGGCGGCAAATGCCTCGTCGTCGCGGTGCAGGTCGGTGAAGGTGAGGTATACGAGTTGCATCATCGTCTCGAGGTCTTTCGTGGCACACGAAGCGAATACCGATTCCTGAGCCCCGCCCATCGAGAAGCTCGACGATACCTTCTTGCCGGCCAGGGCTTTCATCAGGTCGGTCTTGCCGAATTGGCCGAGGCCACCCAGTTCAACGATTTCGTTGAGCGATTTCAGGTCGCGGGCCAGAGCCGGATCGTTGGTGTTGTAGAGCGAATATCCACCTTTGCTGACAGCCAGCATGGTGATTTCGTCGCCCTTGAAGTCGGTGGGTTTGAGCACCACTTTGGCACCGTTGGAGAGGGTCCACTCGGTCGTGCCGAATTTCTTACCGGCAGCGCTCTTGGTCACTTTGCCGGCAGCGGGCTCTTTCGAGATGAGGGGTTCATTCGATACCTTGTCGACATAGGGGGCAACCTCTTCGGCCTCTACCTCTTTGATGGCAGCCAGTACCTGGTCTTTGTCGGGGTAGGTAATACCCTCTTTGTCGGGACCGGTAAGCGAGATGACCATGTTCTCTTCGCTGATGAGCGATTTTACATATTGGTTCACCATATCGACCGTGATAGCGGGCGACATCTGCTTGATGAGGTTATACTCCATTTCGATGCCGGGGATGTAGCCGCCGTCGATGAAGTGACGGATATACTCTTCGGCATAGTCGACATTCTTGCGGTTGTTACGTTCGTTGTAGAGGTTCTCGTAGTTCGAGAGCATCGTGGCGCGTGCCCGGTCGTACTCCGAAGCGGTGAACCCGAAGCGGTCTATACGCTCGGCCTCGCGGATGATACCCTTGATGGCGTCGATGGCACCGTTGTCTTTACCCACGGCAATGAGGGTGAAGGCGCTTTTGGTCTTCGATACGAAGAAGTCGCCGTCGAAGATGGCACCGGCAATGAAGGGAGCATCGGGTTTCTGGGTAATCTCGGTGATGCGGTCGTTGAACATGATGCCAATCACGCCGTTCATGTAGTCGGTGATGGCCCCGTTGATGGTACCGCGCATTTCACGGGGCATGGGATCGTGTTTCATGTAGATGTCTACACGAGTGTAGGCGGCCTCTTTGTCCTTGTGGAAGGCAAAGATGGGCTCTTTGTTGTCGGGTACGGGATAGTATACGCGCTCGGCAGCGTTCTCGGGCATTTTGATTTTGCCGAAGAGCTCTTTGATCTGAGCCTCCATCTTGTCGGCGTCGAAGTCACCGATTACGATGATACCCTGTTGGTCGGGGCGATACCATTTGTGGTAGTAGTCGCGCAGAGCCTGGTAGGGGAAGTTCATCACTACCTCCATGGTCCCGATAGGCATGCGGTTGGCATACTGGCTGCCCTCGAACATGACGGGTACCGTAGCCTCCCAGGTACGCCAGTTGGCATCGGCACGCGTACGCCACTCTTCGTGGATAACGCCGCGCTCTTCGTCGATATCCTTATCGTTGAGCGAGATGGCGCAAGCCCAGTCGTAGAGCACGAGCAGACACGAGTCTACCAGATTCTGATTCTGCGTGGGGACGTTGGAGATGCGGTATACCGTTTCGTCGAAACCGGTATAAGCATTGAGGTCGACACCGAATTTGATACCGTTGTTCTCGAGGTAGTTGAGCATCGTCTTCCCGGGGAAGTGCTCGGTACCGTTGAAGGCCATGTGCTCGAGGAAGTGGGCCAAACCGCGTTGGTCTTCGTTCTCGAGAATCGAGCCTACCTTTTGGGCAATGTGGAACTCGGCACGGTTCTTGGGGGTTTCGTTGTGACATACATAGTAGGTGAGACCGTTGTCAAGCACACCGTAGCGCACGTTGGGATCGATGGGCAATGCTTCCATCTGAGGAGCTTGCTGTGCCGATACCCATTGGGCAACGGCCAGGAAAGCAAGCACTAATCCCGATTTTACCATTCGTAAATTCATTGTGTTTTGATTTAATGATACATATTGGTGTTTGTGTTATTTTGTTGTCTCTTCGTTATCTCCCTGATATTCGAGTATGTCGCCGGGCTGGCAGTTCAACTCCTTGCAGATGGCCTCGAGGGTCGAGAAGCGTATGGCTTTGGCCTTCCCGGTCTTGAGTATAGAGAGGTTGGCGGGAGTAATCTCTATCTTGCCCGAAAGTTCGTTGAGCGAAATTTTCCGTTTCGCCATCATGACATCAAGGTTCACAATAATCGGCATAGGCAATGATTTAGATGGTGAGGTCCAACTCTTCGCGTTGTTTGTGGGCTATGTTCAGTATCTCGGCCAGCAACAGCAAGATAAAGGGGATGGTGACTGCCGGGCTCATCTCGGGGTAGCAAAGGGTGTAACCGCCCAGGTCGAGGTGCGAACGGTAGTATCCGGTGGCGATGAACAGGTCGATATAGCTGATGAAGTAGAAGGCAATCATGTAGTAGGAGAGGAGTCGCAGGCGCCGGATGTTCTTGTGGTTCATCAAACCGTCGGCCGCTACCGAACGGATGAGCTTGACCAGCATCACAATCATGGCTATGAACGAGGCCAGTGAGAGCAGAGTAAAGATTGCAGCACAGATTCTCAGCCCTTGCGGTACCATCGAGTCGGGTATGTAGAGGATCCCGCCGGTCGATAGCGTGAGGCCCGGTATCGAGCCGAATTCGCTCAGTTGCAGGTTGTCGGGCTTGATGGTGCTTATCTGTAACGACGATTTTCCCAGTCCGTTTTCAAATCCGATAAACGAAGAGTTGAACCCAATCGTGAATCCCTTGGAGAAGTCGAGTACGATGGGAATGAGTATAAGCAATGCAATTAACAGGTTGAGTAATTGTATTTTCCGTTTTGTCTGCTTGTCGTAAAACATATAAGCTGTGTTGTATTGATAAGACAAAGGAAAGAAATGTTTTTGAGAAAAACAAGAAAAACAGTATATTTTTATCGAAAAACGATAAAATTTGATTCGAAACAGGGGGGCGGGGAAGCCGGTTATTTGTTGTCGATGTCCGATATGTAGCCGTTCATCATGGCGTAGAAACTGAGCCCCGATACGGTTTTGATGCCCAGTTTGGCGGTGAGGTTCTTGCGGTGGCTGAGCACGGTGTTGATGCTGATGTTGAGTTGGTCGGCAATCTCTTTGTTCATAAATCCCTTGGCCACCAGTTTCAACACCTCGGTCTCGCGAGGCGAAAGCTCTTGGGGCAGGCTTTCGGCTTGTCGGCCGAGCTGTTCGACAAAGCGTTCGAGGCGTTCGAGCAGGCTCTCCTTCTCTTCGTCGATGGGGAGTGTGGGGGCAAACGATTCGGACGATTGGTCGCCGTGAGCCGTAAGCAGCATGATGCGGCTCTTGCGGGGCAGGAAAAAGTCGCTGTATTGCAATACGGCGTCGGCAAAGAGCAGGTAGGCATCGAACTGCTCGGGGGTGTCGTCGAAGAAATCTTCTGCTCGGTTGTAGAGTGCAGGGGTCACGTCGAAGTATCGTTGGAACAGATGCTTCAGACCTAAGTTCAGCAGGGTATGCGGGGTGACGACGGCGATACGCATGAGCAGTTTCTTGGGTTATTCTTTATCGTGGCAGGCTTTGAGCATGGCATCGGCAATGGGGCGCAGGATGCGGTTGCGTATGCGGTTGTGCTGCTTGATGTCTTTCTCGAGGCTGTACAGGGCGAAGATAACACCGTGGCACAGGTTGAGGTCGTACTCGCCCCGCAGATGAATGACGAAGAGGCTCTTGAGGTCGTCGAGTTTCTCTTCGAGCGAGTCGGGCTCGTCGTGGTCGTAGCGTATGTGCTCGCCATAATATTCGCCTTGCAGCTGCTCGGCCGCGGCCCTGATGGCGGGGAACCAGCTGGTGCGGTCGCGCTCGATGCGCGAGAGCAGCTCTTTCTTCAGCTCCTCGAAAAACTGCTTCATCAGCTCGAGGTTGTTGTTGTCGCTGTCGCTCTGCGAGATGAGCGAGTTGAAGTGCCGCTCGATATTGGGGATCTGAAACTGTTGGTAGTAAGCGTTGGTTTGTGTGAGGTAGTCGACAATCTGGGTGGCACAGAACGATTTGAGCCGGTTCTCGGGGAAGTAGTCTTCGTTGATGAAGGTGTTGAGAATCGTCACGAAAAACTCGCAGTCGAGTTTCTTCTCTTCGCATACGGTGCGTATGCTCTTGTCGCCGACACCTAAGATAATTCCGAATCGGTTGATGACCGGGATAATCGAGGGTTCGTTCAGGATGACGTCGCAAAGTTTACTTTCGGCGTTTATCAGTGCCATGGTTCGTTATTTTTATAGATGATGTCGTTTTCGGTAATAATCAGGTCCATCTGTATGTCGTGGGGCTCGGCTGGAATCTCGTCGACCATTTGCAGTCCGTAGCAGATGCCTATCTTTCGGGCCGGGGTCTGTTGCAGCAAACGGTCGTAGTAGCCTTTGCCGCGGCCCAACCGGTTCATGCGGCGGTCAAAAGCTACCCCCGGCACGACAATCCACTCGAGCAGCGAGGGGTCTACGGCCGTGTCGTCGGCCGGCTCCCAGATGCCGAAGGCTCCCTGCTTCACGGCCCCTTCGTCATAGGCGGCCACCACCAGGTCGTCGCCGGCGACAATGGGCAGATAGAGCTGTTTGGCCGTGCTCCATCTCGAGAGCAGCGGTCGAGTGTCTACCTCGTCGGGCAGAGCGTGATAGAGCATGAGGCGGCTCACCCGGTCGAAGCCGGGCAGCGACTCTATGGCCGCGCAGATGCGTCGCGAGAGCTCCTCCCGCTCGGCAGGAGTGAGGGCCCGCTTCAACTGCTTGATTGTTTGCCTGAGCTGGTGTTTGTCGTGCATGACGTGTCGCTCCTATTTCGTGCCCGTGCTTGCGGTCGAGGTCCCGCTCAACAGCCGGTTGTAGTTCTGCTCGTCGGCCAGTACCTCCTGGGCTTTGCGCAGCGTCTCGTCGTCGCGCAGCAGCAGTTTGTAGAAAGCCTCTTCACCCAGGATGTTGCGGGCAATGTAGGCCTGCAAGGTGTTGATGATGAGTCGGCGCGAGATGTTGATGTAGACGGGGCGCGGGCGTATGCCTTTTTGTGCCGCATATTGCACGAAGCTGTTCAGCAGACTGTTGCCCTCGATCATCGGCATCAGGTCGTCGAGGTCTTTGGCTTTCGACAGGCGGTCGCGGTTCTTGTCGGTGAAGTCGAAGGCATACTGGTAGAGGGTACCCTCGTTGATTACGTTGTTGAAGTACGAGGTGTATCCGGTCGTATCGCGCGGTACGAAGATGTCGGGCATGATGCCGCCTCCACCGTATACCTCGCGTCCGTTGACGGTGTGGTATACCAGTTCTTTGTTCTGTTTGATGCTGTCGGCGTTGAAGAACTCGCCGTGTTTATAGCGGTTGACAATATCCATGCTGTAATCGTCGGCCTTGCCCAGCTCGTACTGTTTCTGGATGCAGCGGCCCGAAGGGGTGTAGTAGCGGGCTACCGTAAGGCGTATGGCCGAGCCGTCGCGGAAGGGAATCTGCTGTTGTACCAACCCCTTGCCGAAGGTACGGCGGCCTACAATCAGACCTCGGTCGTTGTCTTGTATGGCCCCGGCAAAGATTTCGCTCGACGAGGCCGACCATTCGTCGGTGAGGACGATAAGCGGTGCATCCTGGAAGGTGCCGGTCCCGTTCGAGACGGCATCCTCACGCTCGAAGGCCCGGCCTTCGGCATAGACAATCAGCCGGTTGGCCGGGAGCAGTTCGTTGGCCATGTTGATGGGAATATCCATCAGACCACCGCTGTTGCCGCGCAGGTCGATGATAAAGCTCCGGGCTCCCTCGTTGTTCAGCTTGGAGAGGGCATTGATGAACTCGTCGTAGGTGGTGCGTCCGAATTTGCTTACCTTGATGTAGCCAGCCTGGTCGTCGAGCATGAAGGCGACGTCGATGCTGTTCACGGGAATGTCGCCCCGGGTTACCTCGTAGGTGAGGGGCTTCTTGGCCGTCTTGCGCACGATGGTGAGTTTGACTACCGAGTCTTTGGGACCTTTCAGATTTTTTATTACGCTCTCGTTGCTGATGCCTTCGCCCACGAAGGCCGAGTCGTTGATGGCGACGATGCGGTCGCCGGCCAGAATGCCCACCTTTTCGGAGGGACCGCCCGGGATTACACTCACTACGTTGATGGTGTCGTTGAGGATATTGAACTGAATGCCGATGCCGCTGAACGAGCCTTCCAACTCTTCATTGACACTCTCCAGGTCTTGGGCCGGAATATAGGCCGAGTGGGGGTCGAGCTCGCCCAGAATCTTGGGCATGACGTTTTCGATAAGGTCGTCTCGGTTTACGGTATCGACATACTGTTGTTCGATACATTGCAGCAGGCTTTCGATTTTGTCGTATTGCGCGCTGCCGCCGAAGGGATTTTGAATGGAGAAGAATCGTCCGATTAAGATGCCCCCCACGATAGCTACGGCTACGAGCAGGGGAATCCAGACGAAGCGGGCTTTGTTATTGTTCATAATCGATGCGGATAATTTAAACGCGTTCTGTTGTTATAGAAGAAAAACATATTATCGGCGAGATTGCTCACAGGGGCGACGGGCTTTTCCCAGTTTCTCTCTGGAGCCTCTCGTCTTGGTATCTGTCTTTTTCGATGGTTCGGGCGGTATTGACTCCCGATTGACAAATCGCTTGCGGCGCGATTGTCTCCGTGGGGTTACTGTCCCGACTCCTGCGGTTTGTGCTCGTCGGCTTGCGGGTCGATGAAGTCGACCTTGACATGAGCATTCCGCAAGAGGTCGATACCGTCTTGCAGCCGGTAATACTCCGAGAATACCACACGCTTGATGCCTGCCTGAATAATCAGTTTGGCACATTCGATACAAGGCGATGAGGTGACATACAGGGTGGCTCCGTCGCTGCTGTTGTTGCTGCGGGCCACTTTGGTAATAGCGTTGGCCTCGGCATGCAGCACGAAGGGGAAGGTGTGTCCGCTCTCGTCTTCGCAGCAGTTTTCAAATCCGGCCGGCGTACCGTTGTATCCGTCGGAGATAATCATCTTGTCTTTGACAATCAAGGCTCCGACCTTACGCCTTTGGCAATAGGAGTTTTCGGCCCAGATTTGCGCCATGCGTATGTAGCGCTTGTCCAGGTTCAGTTGTTTGTCGGTGCTATTTAATTTCGTATCCATATATCCTGCGATAATGATTTACAAAAATAGCTGTTTTGCGGTTATTTATCCTCTTTTTTTATCAAATAATAACGGTGCACCGGCAAGAAAAATGAGCCGGGCATCGGGCCGCATAGTAAAACGGGGTGTCGGATAGCCTCCGACACCCCGTGTAATCAGTCGATAAAGCGGCGTAATATGTTGTCGTAGGCATCGATGCGGCGGTCGCGCAGGAAGGGCCACCAGCGGCGCACATTCTCGCTGCGGCCGAGGTCGACCTCGACTACCTGGCACCATTCGTTGTCGCTGGGTGCTGCGGCCAATATCTCACCCTGAGGACCACACACGAAACTGTGGCCCCAGAACTGGATGCCCCGGGTCTGTTGCGAGGGGTCGGGCTCGTGTCCCACCCGGTTGACGGCGATGACCGGCAGACCGTTGGCTACGGCGTGTCCCCGTTGCGAGATAATCCAGGCATCCTGCTGGCGCTTTTGCTCCTCGGGGGTATCGGAGCTTTCCCAACCGATGGCGGTGGGGTAGATGAGCAGGTCGGCTCCCTGCAGGGCCATGAGGCGGGCAGCCTCGGGGTACCACTGGTCCCAGCACACCAGCACGCCCAGTGTACCTATCGAGGTCTGGATAGGCTTGAAGCCCAGGTCGCCGGGGGTAAAGTAGAACTTCTCGTAATAGGCGGGGTCGTCGGGGATGTGCATCTTGCGGTATTTCCCGGCCATGGAGCCGTCGGTGTCGAAGACGACGGCCGTGTTGTGATAGAGCCCGGGGGCGCGGCGTTCGAAGAGCGAGGTGACCAGCACGATGTGCAGGTCGCCGGCCAGGCGGCCGAAGAATTCGGTCGACGGGCCCGGTATGGGTTCGGCCAGGTCGAAGTTGTCGGTCGATTCGGTTTGGCAGAAGTAGAGGCTGTTGTGCAGCTCTTGCAGCACCACGAGTTGGGCCCCCTGGGCGGCACACTGTTCGATGCGCTGTTTCAGCCGGTTCATGTTGTCGGCCCTATCGCCGCTGTTATGTTGTTGGACGAGTCCGACTTTGATTTTCTTTTCGGTCATGTTATATAGCATTTTATCGTAATACATTCTCGGGGTATTGCATGGTAACGCAGTGCAGCGACCCGTGTTGCCGGATGAGCGGCGAGCAGTCGATACCCACCATCTCCCGGCCGGGGAAGGCGGCTTGCAGAACCTCGGCGGCAGCCCGGTCGTTGGCCGGTTGCCGGTAGGTGGGGTATAGCACGGCATCGTTCATGATGAGGAAGTTGGCGTAGGTGGCAGGCAGCCGCTCGCCATTCTCGTCATGTACCGCATCGGCCATGGGCAGGGGCAGCAGCCGGTAGGGCGAGCCATCGAGGGTGGTGAAGGTGCGCAGTTGTTCCTCCATGCGGCGCAGCGCCTCGTAGTGCTCGTCGGTGGTATCGGTACACCGTACGTAGACAATGGTATCGTCGGGGGCGAACCGGGCCAGGGTGTCGATGTGGCTGTCGGTGTCGTCGCCGGCCAGATAACCGTGGTCGAGCCACAAGACGCGTTGCAGTCCGAAGGTCTCTTTCAGATACTCTTCGATGCGTTCCTTCGACCACTCGCCGTTGCGGTTGGGCGAGAGCAGGCATTCGCTTGTGGTGAGCAGGGTGCCGGCGCCGTCGCTTTCGAGTGCGCCCCCCTCGACTACGAAGTTGAGCCGGTTTTCGTACCGGGCCTGGAATCGCTGCTGCCGATAGAGCGTCGAGGTGATGAGGTTGTCGTAGTTGGCGGCAAACTTGAGTCCCCACCCGTTGAACTTGAAGTCGTAGATGCAGGGCTCGCCGTTGCGCAGGAGGGTGATGCCGCCGTGGTCGCGGGCCCACGTGTCGTTGGTGGGGCACTCGGCGAAGGTCACCGCCTCGGGGTCGACCACCCCTTGCAACAGTTGTTTTACCTGCTCGGGATGCGGTGTGACAATCAACAGCCGCTCGCGTTTGCCAATCTCGCGGGCGAGGTCGATGTAACAGGCCGTCACCTCGTCGAGCATGTAGGCCCAGTCGGTCGCTTCGTGGGGCCAGGTGAGCTGGATACCCGATTGCGGGTACCACTCGGCCGGGAAGAGTGTCGTGGGGGTCATGCTTTCGGGGTTTGCGATTTACGGTCGAAGTAGGGACTCTTCGACGATACACTCAGTGCCAGCGCAATCACCTGTCGGCAGCCGGGCAACAGATTCATCTCTTGAGCTGCGGCTCCGGCCGAGAACATTACCCGCGTGTCGATGCGCATGTCGGCCGCCTTGGAGCAGGCCGAGCCGATGGCGATGCCCACGTCGATCGAGTTGATGGCGCAGGGATTTTCCTGCGGGTTCTCGGTGCAAGTCTTGTAGCCGCAATAGGCACAGTTGAGGCCCTGTACCTGGCGGCGGGTGCCGATGAGGATAACGGCGTCGGACTGTTCGATGTTGCCGGCATCGCGCAGGAAAAACTTCATGTCGCGTTTTTCGCTCTCCTCTCTCATTCGGTGGGCCAGCGCCAGCAGGTCGTCGCCGGTGACGGTGGCGATCTCGATAATATCTATTCCCTTCCCTTTGGGTGCGGTGCGGGCCGCCATCATAATCTGCTTGGCAGCTTCGCATACAGCCTCTTTACGAGTATCACGTTCGTTGTAAATCATGTTGTCTTCTTTATTTGATACAAAGATAGTGAAAGGTGAGGGCAGAGACAAATAGAAAACATGGTTTTCAATATTTGACTATGCCAAGCCGTCTCCTATCTTCTCCAAAGATAGCGAAAGGTGAGAGCAGAGGCAAATGGAAAACGCAGTTTTCAACTTTGCCTGGGCCGAGCCGCATCCTGTCTTCTTCAAAGATAGCGAAAGGTGAGAGCAGAGGCAAATGGGAAACACGGAATGTGAAAAGATGATGCGTAAAGGTCTAATTTGTTTTCGCTTTTTTACAAGTTTTCAATCACTTTTTATAAAAGATTTTCTATATTTGTAAACCAAGATATGCAATAATGTGTTCATTTGATAAATAGGAATGCCATGAGTAATGATATTACAATCATATTTGATGATATTATTAAGCAATATCGCACTTTGGATTTGGCGGAAGAGATGTTTCGGTCGATGATGGAGGACGATAAGCAGTTGGAAGCCGATTATCAAGAGTGGTGCGATACGATGGGAGTCTCGGGACGAAAGGGTTTTGCTTACTATTATGAAGAGTATCTCGAACAGCAAGATTCGGTATGGGATAGTCTCGATGATCACGATGAGAGATAGTCATCCGGGCAAATGAGTGCGTTTGCCCAACCATGAAGAGGGACTGTTGTACGATTTTCTACGGGCTTTGAACGTAGAAAAATAGAGGATCGTGGGGCAATCGAGAGGGAATGAACAAAAATCTTCTTTATCTTTGTTCTTCAGAAATCGAAGAATATGAACCGAGCCTATTATTGGATATTGCCGCTGTTGCTGTGCGCAGGTTGCCAGAGCGGTGTAGAGACTTCGTATGTGATCGACGGGCATGTAAACAATGCCGACGCCAATGGAAATATTATCTATCTCTCTCATAGCAATGGCGACGAGCTGGTCAATCTCGACAGTGCGATTGTCGACGACGGCCTCTTTTCGTTTCGCGGGGAGCAAGAGGTTCCTATCATGGCCTATTTGCGTTTCAACCGTTCGCTCGACTCGCTGGCCGTGCCGGTGCTGTTTGTGCTGGAGAACGGCTCGATGGAGGCCACGATGGATACCTTGTATTCGACCGTGACGGGTACCGAACAAAATGCGGCATTCGAGTTGTACAAGGCCGAAGTTCATCGGCTCGACTCGTTGCGCGGCCGGTTGCACGAGCGTTATCTCGAACTGGTGGCCGACAGCCAGATGACGGCCACGCTCGAGTCGTCGATGTATGGACAATATGGTCGTCTCGACGACGAGGCGACCGATCGTGCCTATCGGTTTATTCGTCAGAATCGCAATTCGCCGGCCTCGCTCTGGCTGCTCGAGTCGATGCAGAGTCGTTTCAGCGAAGCTCAGTTGGAGCAGCTTTTGTCGGAGCTGGGCAGCCGCAACAAGAGTGCGCAGGTGCTGACCGACATAGCCCAGCGGCTGCGCAATGCCGACAAGATAGAGCCGGGCAGCCCTTATGTCGATGTGTCTCTGGTCGATATGTGGGGGCGGAGCACCTCGCTGTCGGGCTATGTGGGTTATGCCCGCTATGTAGTCATCGGTTTCTGGTTGTCGGACAGCGACCCGGCCTGCCGGGCTATGGTGCGGCTGGGGCAATTATACAAGGAGTATGGCTATCGGGGCGCTACATT
Organism: Barnesiella sp. An22; assembly: GCF_963931395.1. Lineage (NCBI taxonomy): Bacteria > Pseudomonadati > Bacteroidota > Bacteroidia > Bacteroidales > Barnesiellaceae > Barnesiella > Barnesiella sp. An22. Next base: position 2,244,263 of record NZ_OZ007014.1, on the reverse strand, counting down.
CCTGTCGGTGGCACTCGATACCGATGCGGCACAATGGCGCGAGCGGGTGCAGACTCTGGGTCTGCCAGCCCAACAGTGTATCGCTGCCGAGCCCGAGGTGGTGGAGTCGCGTTACGCTCTTGCCTCGGTTCCCGCCTTTGTAGTCATCAACCCCGACGGGTCGGTAAACTCGCGCAACCTCACCGTCGAGCAGCTGGAGAGCAAGTTGAAAGAGTTGTTGCCCTATCGGGTGCGGCGCGATTCGGTCAATCGGGTGGAGATCGATAGCATGAAAAAATAGATTTATGTTTGATTTGTAAGATTTGTTTAAAATGAAAATCAAGGCCACAATATGTTTTGGACCTTGATTCTCATAATGATTGGCGTGTTATTAGTCTCTGAGGTTGGCGAACGGTCGTCGCCCACCATATTGTTCCTTGAATTGGTTAATGAGTGATTTCTCAACTATGCCAGGCTCTTTATCAGGTGTAGGTTTCCAACAGAACAGTAATTGGTCTGATTCTTTTATTTGCCAAATGTAACGACCTCCCTTATGTCCTACTTTTTGACCACAGCCAAATTTCAAATAATCTTTCACTCGCTTGCGAATGGTTGTTTTAGTTTGACCGATATAGATTACACAAGTGTTTTCTATCCAGTTCGATTTCAATTCGGCTATTGGTACATTGGGGTCTTCCCCTTTAAAGAAACCGCCTGTGCCATGTGAGAGAAATTCGGGTATACCTTTACCCATATAGACAACCATGTATACCCCTGGCACTTGGGGCATTGCCGAGTTGTCGTTTTTCAGTTGTGCTACCGGAATGAATCCCTCGAATCCGGCTGCTTTCAAATTGTCGATAGTCTTGAATTTCATGTTATTATGTTCTTTTTGCTTTTTTAGTTACTTTACTGAGAAATAGTTTGTTCATGAACAGATACGCTCGTTTTAAAAGTCTTTATATCCTATTACATTTCCATTTTTGTCTAGGTAAAATATTTTATTTTCTATATTCATTCCTCCGAATCCATTTCTTGCTCTGTATTTATGTCGAACATAGTATTGTCCATCGGGTGTTGTTTGTACAGCAGACCACTCTAAGGGATCATAGCTACTAGGATCTTTTAAATTATCATTTAAAAAATGCTTCACTTGATATACCGATGCGTCTAATTTGCTATTTTGCACAGAGGAGCCAATGTCTGATGAATTGTCAGTAAGACTGGCCAACACTATGCTAAGCACAGCAATAGAAAAGAACAAGATTTTTTTATAAATTTTCTGGCCTCGTTGATCGTTTGTCGGTTCATTGGAAGTCCATAGCGGATTGATGTGACTTGTTTTACAAATAGGGCATACTAAATATTGGTCCGAGCGGAGTTGTTCGGGTATCATAGCGGCATATCCACAAATCGTACAATGGAAAACTTCTGATTTACAGTTTTGGTCTTTATCCTTCTTTTTTGTCGGTTTCGAGTTTTTTTTTGATTTCTTTTTATCTAATTGGACCTTTCTGTGTTTCCCATTTTCAGAAAGCGGTAATATCCATTGTTTTGGAGACGTATTTGTCTTGTAGGCATGAGGAATTTCCCCTTTTTCAAGTAATTGTTTTAACTCCTTGGAGTTTTCTATAATACCTAATGCTAATAAGAGTTTACTCGCTTGTTGTAGTATAAGATGGTCTTTCCCCATCTCGAGTAATTTGTTGTCAACAGCATTAATTATCTCTTCGATTTTTGCCATAATAGTCGTCCTCCTTTGCTACCCTGACTCCTATGATAGCATTTAAAAAAAGAAAGCGTGGAACTGCAATATATGATATTCGGGAAGTCGAATAAAGGCCAAAATGAAAAAAAGAGCTAAACAAGTGCAAATATAATCATTGATATACTGTATTTTATGTGGTATCAGATTCGGGAACGACTTTTTAATTTGTCTTAATCCGTTGCAGGTTTCTTCGGGATATATGGGAACATATACGGGAATTTGTTTACCTTTGCGGTGTGAATCAAAAAGCGATGCCGATGAAAGTTTCCGTCTATCTGAAAAAATGCTCCCCCGAGACATCGAACATCTGCTTCCGGGTCAGGGAGAAGAGCGTGGACATAAAGGTGGTCTCTCCCCTTGAGGTGCAGGACAAGTATTGGGACTCCGACTGTCTCAGTTACAGGCGCACGACGGCTGTCCCTGCCGCCGAACAGAAACGCCTGCCCGAACAGATCGCCGCCATCATCGAGCGGGCGGAGAAGACCTTTTCGGACAAGGCGGACAGCAGGTGGATGAAGCAGGTCATCGAGGATGTGCTGTACCCTGCCCGCGCCTTCGAGCGCAACCATCCGAACCTGCTTGCCCGCGTCCATGAGTATCTGGAGAAGTTTGACGGTGCGGAGAGGACCAAGGAGCATATCGTCCGCTTCGAGCGCAAGATGACCCGCTACCACGACTACCGCCGGGAGATACTGGGCGAGGCGGACTTCACCCTCTTCGTGGAGACCGTCACGCTGGAGCAAATGAACGATTTTAGGGATTATGTCGTGAACGAGTACAAGCTGCGGCAGGAGTACCCCGACTTCTATGCTCCCCGTATGCTCATCAACCACAGGCCGAGGCCGCTTTCCGGCACGACCGTCATCAACATCATGAACCTGTTCTGCACCTTCCTGCACTGGTGCAAGAAGATGAAGTATTCCGACAACGAGGTCTATGCCCTCTACGGCTGCAAGGAGCCCACCTATGGCGACCCTTTCTTTCTTACTTCGGAAGAGAGGAACATCCTCTACGATGCGGACCTGAGTGACTGCCCGAAGCTGGCCGTCATCCGGGACATCTTCGTGTTCCACTGCTATGTCGGCTGCCGAGTGGGTGACCTTTACAGGCTCACGAGAGCAAACATCAAGGACGGCTTCCTGGAATACATGCCGCAGAAGACGAAGAGGTGCCAGGCGAAAACCGTCAGAGTGCCGCTGCACGAGAAGGCGTTGAAGATACTGGAACGTTACGATGCCAATGCCGACAGACTGTTCCCGTTCAAGCAGATACACACTTACAACCTCGGCATACGGGAACTGTTGGAGCATTGCGGCATAGACAGGACGGTGACCATCCTCGACACGCACGGCTACAACACCGTGCAGAAGCCCCTGTACGAGGTGGCCACCAGCCATACGGCACGCAAGACCTTCGTGGGTAACCTGTACAAGCAGGTGCCCGACCCAAACCTGATAGCCTCCATGTCGGGACATGTGGAGGGCAGCAGGGCATTCAGTCGCTACCGCACGATAGACGATGACATGAAGCGCAGGCTTGTGGAGATGATAGACTAAACAGAAAGGAGGACATACATATGAAAGTGACCGCATTCATCCGAAAGACCGCCGCCAAGAACAACATCACCGACCAGGCACGTGTCTATTTCCGTGTCCGGGACATCGGCGGCGTGGACATCAAGGCCGCAAGCGAACTGTCCATCAACCCCAACCACTGGAGCCCGGAACGGCAGGGATACAAGCCCCGCGTGGCCCTGGTGTCGGAGGAAAAGAAGATGAACTTCGACAAGGACGTGCAGCAGATCACCCATCTCATCACGAAAGAGTACCACCGGGGCGTGGACGGCAGCTGGCTCAAGGGGTTGATAGAGGAATACCACCATCCCGGCATCAACGCGAGGGGCGGCAACAAGGCCGACGAGTACCTGCTCTCGTACCAGATACGGAAATACGTCGAGGAAACACCGCTTGCGGATGAAAGCCGCAAGCACCATCTCGACAATCTCAACAAGGTGCTGCGCTACGAGCGTTTCCGCCACGAAGTGCTACACCAGAGGGGTTTCCACCTGTGCATCGACACCGTCACGGCGGACGACATCAGGGACTTCAAGTTGTGGATGCAGGAGGAACACAAGTACGTGGACATGTACCCCGTATTCTACCGGAATGAGGTACGCCGCAACGTCGAACAGAAGCGTTCCGAGAACAGCATGTCGGGCTCCCTCTACCGCATCCGCACCGTCATCAAGTGGTGCGTCAAGCGCGGGCTGACAAGGAACAATCCCTTTGACCAGTACCAGATTGCCCGGCCGATGTACGGCGACCCGTTCTACCTGACGCTCGAAGAGCGGGACAAGGTGTACTACGCCGACCTGAGCGGCATGGGGGCAACCTATCCGGTCTATCGTGACATCTTCATGTTCCAGTGCCTGATAGGGTGTCGTGTCAGCGACCTGAACAGGCTGACCAAGGCAAACATCGTGGACGGCTTCGTGGAGTACATCCCGCAGAAGACGAAGATGGAACATGCCAATACAGTGCGCGTGCCGCTCAACCAAAAAGCACGGGACATACTGGAACGCTACAAGGATCTGGAGAACGCCCTGCTCCCCCGGTTCTCGCACTTCGGCTACAACAAGAAGATAAAGGAGATACTCAAGTACGTGGGCATCGACCGCAAGGTCATAGTCCTCGACCCCAAGACAAGGGAAGATGTGGCAAGACCCTTATACGAAGTGGCGACCACACACACCGCGCGCAAGACCTTCATCGGCAACCTGTACAGGCAGGTCAAGGACCCGAACCTGATAGCCTCCATGTCGGGACATTCAGAAGGGAGCCGGGCCTTCGCACGGTACCGCAAGATTGACGACGAGATGAAGAAGGAACTGGTGAACCTATTAGACTGACAGTTTCCCTTTTCCACTTATCTTTAGATATCAACCTGTAATAATACAATATGAATATGGACGGGCAGAAACAGACATACGAACAGTTCAAGGCGGACATCCTCCAGTGGAAGGACAGCCATAGGGAAGAATACCGCCGCTTCGCGAAAATGATGGCGGACGGGAACGAGATGCAGTACCTTGCCGTCTGCCGCGCCATCTTCAAACAACTGCCCGGAATCAGGCGGGAATGGCAACAGTCATGGTGTGACGATAGCACGGACAGCTTCAGGAACATAGGCCTCCATTTCAAGGAGAACGCAGTGCCGGGGCAGATCGTGGAACTTTACAGGAAACAGAGGGAAAAGAATAAATACATATAATCAAAGAGAAATGAAAGGATAATATTTCTACAAAATACGAATGTATTTAATTGTATATCTGCTTATTATATAAATCAGTTCATTTTCTTATACATTCCTGTAAAACTCCATTTATACCCTTATTTGAATTATTTTTGTTACTTGTTTTGATACTTATATCAAAGCTATTTTCTATCTTTGCATCAGGATATAAATAACTGAAGCATAATGGGTAGAAGAAAGCAGTCAAAAGTAGATAAAAGTCCGTTCAAGTTGCGTAGAAGAAAACTCTCGGACGGTCGTGAATCCATTTTTATAGACCGTACTGTTGACGGCAAGCACGAATACGAGTTCCTTAAACTGTATCTTGTGCCGGAAACATCCGTCAAGGCGAAACGTGAGAACGCGAAGACACTCCGTCAGGCGGAGGAGATTATTCTCGCCAAGACCGAAGACATGGTTGATGACAAGGCGCGGGAGGAAGCGGCCAAAGACAAATCCAAAATGCCGCTGTCCGATTTTATAGACTTGCTGATGGAGGAATACAAGCAACGGGGGCAGCCTTCATATCGGCATTTAAGGGCATCACGTACCAAGTTCGAGAAGTTCTATCCCGGTGCAAGGCTTTGTGACATGGACAAGAAATTCTGTACCGATTATGCCGAGTGGCTGAAATCCGAGCCTCTCACTCCGCAGGGAAAGCCGCTTGCCCAAGCCACAGCCTGTTCCTGTTTCTGGATTCTCGGCATCATCCTGTCTGCGGCATGGCAGAGAGGATATATAAAGAACAATCCCTGGAAGTTGTTGAGTTTCCAAGAAAAGATAGCGAGACCGGAGAGCAAACGTGAGTTTCTGACCCTTGATGAAGTCCGCAAGCTGGAGAATACCCCTTATGTAAAGGAGAATATACGCATGGCATTCCTGTTTGCCTGCTATTGCGGGTTGCGTGTAGATGACGTTACGAATTTGTGCTGGAAAGACATATCGGTCAACGGCGGACGGCACTTTGTATCGGTAGTAATGCAAAAAAACTCCAAACCCATATCGCTTCCGCTTCCTGCCAAAGCATTGTCGTGGCTTCCTGAGCGCAGAGAACCGGAGTCTTCCGTATTCTCGCTTCCGTCACATAGCGTCCTACGGAAGCATTTACAGAAATGGGCGGAACAGGCCGGACTGGGCAAACATCTTCATTTCCACCTGAGCCGCCATACCTATGGCACGATGCTGATAACCGCAGGGGTTGACCTTTATACCGCAAGCAAGATGATGGGACATGCCGATGTACGTCCCACACAAATCTACGCCAAAATCATAGACAAGAAAAAAGAGGAAGCGGTTTCATTGATAGATAAAGCATTTTAGATATGACAGCAAACAAGAAATCAAGCAAACTGAAAGAGCCTGTAAGAGTGCGCACCAAGAAACTTGCTGACGGCTCTGAATCGTACTACCTTGACATCTATGTCAACGGCAAACGGAGTTATGAGTTTCTGAAAATGTACCACTTGCCGGAAGTAAACGCAAGGGTCAGGGAGCAGAACCGCGCCACCCGTGAAGCAGTCGAGGCCATCAAGTCTCAACGTATCATCGAGATTACAAACTCCAAAGCCGGAATCAAGAGCAAATCAGCGTGGCAGAAACTCACGCTGGCGGACTGGCTGGAAAAATTCTATGCCATTCAGGAGCGCAAAGGAATCAAGCGTGTCGAGAAACTGGGAAGCATCATAAAAATCATCAACCAATATGGCAAAAGCACAAGGATGGGTGACATTGACAAGAAATGGGTACTCGGCTTCATTGACTGGATCCAGCACACTTATACAGGCAGGCATGGTAAACCGCTTGAACAGGGAACTGTCGTGTCTTACATTTCCCAACTCTCCATAGCCCTGAACGCCGCAGTCAGGGCAGAGTGGCTGGACGAGAATCCGTTCATGTTGTTGTCCGCTTCGGAGCGGGTCAAGAAGCCGGAGTCGAAACGCCAGTTCCTTACCATTGAGGAAGTGAAACTTCTTATCGCTACGGAATGCCGCAACAAGACTGTCAAGCAAGCCTACCTGTTCTCATGCTACTGCGGGCTGCGCCTGAGCGACATGGAAACTCTTTGCTGGAAAGATATTATTTGCAATGACGGCAGGTATATGATTGCCACCGTGCAGCAGAAGACATCTACGCCCATTTATACGCCGCTCTCGCAAAATGCCGTCAAGTGGCTGCCTGAACGAAAGCCTGATAATAATGATGAAACACTTGTGTTTGCAGAACTGCCATCACGACCCACAACCAACAAGATACTCAAACAATGGGTGGAAAAGGCGGGCATTGACAAGAAAATCACCTACCACACAAGCCGTCATACCTTCGGAACGATGATGATGACCGTTGGAGCCGACCTTTATACCACCTGCAAGCTGATGGGTCATGCCGATGTGCGCACAACGCAGATTTACGCCAAAATTGTCGACAGCAAGAAGATTGAAGCGGTGGATATGGTGGACAGGATGTTTGAGCGGGAAGAAGCCACAGATTAGAACAAGAGAATCTTGGATTCATCTAAAAATGAGATTGCTGTATTATTGTGTAATATAAATTTTGAGATTTATGCGTTGTGTCTAAACAAATTGAGATTAGTGTTATTTTTAACTGAATATATTTTGAGATTCGTGCAGCGCATATTATCTTTGCCATCAATAAAAGTCAATCTATGATATTCAAAAGGAAAATTTACGATGAACTTCTGCGATGGAAGCGGACAGATGAGGGCAGAACAGCCGTGCTGATACAGGGTGCAAGGCGTGTCGGGAAGTCCACCGTTGCTGAAGAATTTGCGACAAACGAATACGACACCCATATATTGGTGGATTTTGCCGCATGTTCCTCCGAAATCCGCGACTTGTTCAATGATGTATCTGACCTTAACCGTATTTTCATGCGGCTGCAACTGGAGTACGGTATAGAATTGAAAGAACGCAAGTCCGCCATAATCTTCGATGAAGTCCAACTTGCGCCTAAAGCAAGGCAGGCAATCAAATATCTTGTAAAAGACGGAAAATATGATTACATAGAAACAGGTTCGCTGATTTCAATCCGCAAGAACGTCAAGGATATTCTTATTCCAAGCGAGGAAGTCAAAGTCCATATGTTTCCGATGGACTATGAAGAGTTCAAGTGGGCGTTGGGAGATACCGCAACGATAAAGTTGCTCCAAAGTTGTTTCCACAACAGGACTTCTTTGGGTGATGCCACGAACCGTAAGTTGATGCGTGATTTCCGCTTGTATATGCTTATCGGCGGTATGCCGCAGGCTGTGGCCTCCTATCTTGACACCAACAATCTTGAAAAGGTAGACAGTGTGAAACGTTCCATCATAACATTGTATGAAGACGATTTCAATAAAATTGATCCGACCGGCAATGCTTCCAAGATGTTCCATCAGATTCCGGCACAGCTGACAAGCAACGCCAACAGGTATCTGGCATGGAGCGCGACAGATGGCAAACGTAATTCCGAACTGGCTGAAATCATTTCAGAAATCAAGGAATCAATGGTGGTCAACATGGCTTATCATGCCAATGATCCGGGTGCGGGGATGGCATTACATCAAGCTCCGGACAAATACAAGATGTTCGTTGGCGACACTGGCTTGTTCGTCACTCTTGCATTTTGGGATAAGAAGTTCACCGACAACACGATTTATCATAAGCTTCTCAGTGACAAACTGAGCGCGGATTTAGGGTATGTCTATGAGAATGTCATCGCCCAGATGTTGAAAGCCACCGGACATGAGTTGTACTATTACACATTTCCCACAGAAAGCGGAAAGCATAACTACGAAGTGGATTTTCTGATAGCCGAAGTCGACAAGGTAAGTCCCATCGAGGTGAAATCATCCGGCTATAAGGCACATGCTTCCTTGGATGCCTTTTGCAGAAAATTCTCGGCACGGATAAAAAACAAATATCTGGTTTATACGAAAGATATGCGTAAGGAAGAAGACATACTGTATCTTCCGGCATATATGACAATGTTTCTATGATTATGAGTGGTACGCTATCAAATATTTCACAACGGTTGCACGAAGTGAACATGCTTCTCTCCACTTGCGAGCAAGGTTCACTTTCTTTTGGCCAAGCCCTATTGTTATCCCTGTTTTACCGGGACTTCAGCGAGACGAACACGGTTGTAGAAGAAGCGGAATCATTGGCGGAAAAGGACGCGGATCAGCTTCTGAAATTTTCATCCTCCCTTTTTTCGGAGAGTGGAACATACCTGTCCCTTGACAGGAAGCCATTGCAGGCTGTGGACTTTGAAACCCTTTTTGAAGAATACCTGAAACCGTTTGAACTCCGCTATGAGGAAGCGAAAGCCGCCGCCACTGAACTCTGGCGCAAATATTCGGCACTGAGCAACCGTCTGGATTTCCTGCCGTTGGATTCGGAGGAATACATGAAGCTGTCCGATGAATGCGATGCCAAGAAAGCGGAGTACGACACGGCTCACGCACAAACCGACCATTTATATAACGAGTGGCAGCAGGAGCGCGACAGGTATTTCTGCGTATATTGTTTCAAGCCGATGTTTCTTGACGTGCTGGTGGAACGCCTGCATGGTATCGCCGGAAGCATCCTGTCTGACATCAACCGGATGAAGGAGGGCAAGCCATGAGCCGTGCAAGTCTGTTGCAGGAAACGGCCTTATGGATGGACACCGTTAACCTTGCCCTGTGCCTGTTCATCTACGAAGTATGCAATGACTGCCAATTTGAGTTTGCATCGGGAAGCGACTTCGTTAATTTCATGAACCTGAAGCCGACCTCACGCCCCGTTACCGTCCGTCCGAAAGAAAACCTGCGTGTCTGCTACATGGTGTTCTCCGTGTCACAGGCCATCAGGCCGCGTGAACGCGGCAGACTTTGGGCGGAAGGGTTCCTGAAGCATTGCGGCATATCCAAGTCCTACTATGACAAACACCGCAGCGATGTCTGCGGCAAAGGGGCGACAGAAGAGAACCGGAATTTCCGTAAAGCCATCGACAAGGCCATCGAAAATGCAAGACGGCTGAATAACACCCCATAGCTGCCCGCCGTTTCCCCATTCGACAAAATATATTTTCATTATACCCATGCGCTATACCGCTCACACACAACGGTATGGCGCATTTCCTTTTTGTACACTTTCCCCATTTGTTCCCCATTGGGCCACTTCGGGTCAAACTTAACTTTGCATCGGAAACAGAAGAAAACTATAGACTGACAAACAGCAGGTTCCGGTTTCCCAATGGTACAAGTAACAATTATAAAACGAATGAATATGGAAAGTGAACGCAATTTAATGACCACCACCGAAGCAGCCCGGTACCTCGGACTGAAACCCAGTTATCTCTACAAGATGATGATGCGCCGTGCAATCCCTTACTATAAGCCGGGAGGAAAACTTTGCTTCTTCGCCAAGGAAGACCTTGACGCTTGGATGAAACGGGTACGGGTGAAGTCGCAGGAGGAAATCGACAGCGAGGCTGCACGCTATCTGGCTGCTCATGAGAAAAACAAATGATTTACCAATCTTTTATAAAACAACCGTTATGGACAATTTTAAAAACATGGAGCCGGGTATCAAGGATACTGCGGCTTTTGATTCCGCGAACAAGGAATCAAAGAAGAAGGAAAGCAGACCCGTTATCAGCGCAAAGGCACAGACCATCTTGGAGTTCTTGCGCAACTGCACCCCTTATGAAGCCGATTCCATCCGTGGAATGGTTGGCTACGGCACGGGAAAAGGTGACATCGGCACGATTGAAGCAACCGATATGCTGGCAGTCAACCGTTTCCTCAATCACGGGCTTACCAAAGAAAATGGTACGAGCAGCGAGGCTGTCATGAAACACCGTCAAGAACGTGCCCAAAAGTTGATGGAGGCGGTCAAGGGATTTGTGGATATAAGCCAGCTTTGCCGCATCAGTGTCGCGCTGATGAAAATCTCTTCCGACTTCAAGGCTGTGGAGGATGCGCGAGGGCACCTGCAATCGCAATCCGTCGCTAATGGAAACCGAAACTGATGTCAAACTGGAACGGGATATCGGATAACACAGGAACGGACAAGTTAAACTTTCACGCATGGGATGTCTGGAAACGGCCATAGGACTTTCCGATATTCCGTTCCCATAACTTTTATCAAACGATGCAAGAAAATACAAAGGACAAGGAAAAATACAATTTCTTGCGCCCGACAGGGATTGAAACATTTGCGTTCATATTCTCCGCAGGTGCATTGCAATGGCTGCACGGAACAACAACCGATGATGACGGCAGGGAAATCGGCAACTTCACTTTGTTTGGCGACCTCTTGGCAAGGATTGCTCTTGCGGACGGCACGTCCAAAGGTTTCCACCGACCGCTTATGCTTTCAGTCGGTCAGGCGCAGTATTCCGAAGAACAGCTTTCAACCCATTGGAACATGGGCAGGAAGCGCATACGCCGCCTGTTGGACGGACTTGAAAGGCTGGAACTCATAGACACCTGCCGTTCAAGGGTAGCGTCAGTTATGACATTTCCATGCCTGTTGCAATGGATGGCAAAGGATGGCAGCGTGGTTTCCAACCCATTCATCCACAAACAAAGGGAAAGGATAGAACCGTTCTGAATGGCTGTAAACGGGCAGACTGGCTGATTTCTCGCTTTCCTGTTGTTCCCTAATCTGGCAAGCCATCCGGTACAAACAAGGCTTACCAATGGCAAACGTGAGGGAGGTATGGCGTGAAGCGTCAGCGTTCAGTTTCGAGATATGCCGAGGTATTACCGCCTTCGGACAGTAAAACCCCGACACTCTCGCAACGGTCTGAAAGCCCGTTGTTCTTGCCGCTCGCAGGCTCGCACCATCCCTTTTGTAAATACCGTTTTACGACTATTTTAGCGACATTAGTTATGGCACATGAAGAAGATACTCCCAAGCAGCAATCCGGGCAGGAGAAGCCTGTTGTAAGGCGTGACAAGGTGGTTGTCACCAAAGTAACCTCCCAAGAACTTTCTATAATAAAAAGTAATGCGGAGCAATGCGGCATGACACGCAGCGACTTCATCCGTGCAAGGTCACTCGGCTACAAGCCAAGACAGCGGCTCTCAGACACGGAACTGGACGGATTGAGGCAGCTTGCAACTTGTAGGACGGACATGGTGAACTTCGCCAACGCCCTGCACGGATTGACCGACAACGAGAAGATAAAACTTTTCCGGCACCAGCCGACCATGCTTGACTGGTACGAGAAAGTGGCGTATGTCACGAACAGTGTCACCGACTTTTTGCAGTCCGCGCAGACGGTCAACAGTTATCCGGCAGGAACAACAAACGAAGAAGCGAAGGAGGAGGGCGCATGATAGCCAAGGCAAAGGCCGTAGCCCACGGCATAAGGGCGATGCTGTATGTGTCGGGAGAATCGAGGAACAAGAAACATCCAGAAAAGATTACCCGTGTATGCGACAACTTCATGCCGCAGGGAATGGACGCGACAGGCATTTTTACGGAAATGAAGTTTGCCACGATGAACCATCCGAATATCAAGAACAACGTCATCCGCATGGAGATAAGCCCGGCGATGGAGCATACCGAGAACTTCACTTTGGACGATTGGCGGCAACTGTGGCAGGACTTCGCCGCCGCTTTCGACATTCAAGAAATCCGCGACAAGGACGGCAAGGTGGTTTCCATGCAGACGAACATATCGGGCAGCAAGTCCTCCATATGGCTGCATGAGGAATCCAACAGCGGAATACCGCATCTTCATGCCATCGTCAGCCGCGTGGACGAGAAAGGGAACATCAACAACGACCACGCCATACACCTACGCGCACAACGGGCGGCGGAAATGATAGCCCGGCAAAGGGGATGGACTACGGCGCAGCACATCCATGAAACCAACATCCCGAAAGTCAGTGCTGACTGCATGGAAGCCTTGCGTGAGCTTGACAAGTGGTCATGGGACGGCTACCAAGAAAGGCTTACCGCCAAAGGCTATGAGCTATATTTGCGCAAGGACAAGGATGTAATACGTGGCTATGTACTTCTCAAAGGTAACACGAAGTTCAAAGCATCGGAACTTGGAAAGGGGCGCAACCTGACCGCATCCCGTATCAAACAGACATGGGAAAAGTTACATTCCGACAAGACGCAACAAGTCCGTCCGGCTACCAAACAACCGGTTGTATCTACACCGAAGCCGTCCGTTCCCAATGGTACGCGACAAAAGCCACAGCCTGTTATACGGCAGAACAATCCGATATTCGAGAACTACACGACCTATAAGCCGAACAGTCAGCCTACGGAGTTTGAGCATGACGGCAAGACCTACAATCGTTATCTCCCGGACAAGGTACTTGACTTCTTCAATGATGAGTTCGACTACCGGGAACTGGCCAACTGGCAAGACTTGCAGAACTTGGCGATGGCTTACTTCACCTTGATAACATCACCCTATGAGGTGACATCGGGCGGCGGTGGCGGCGGTTCACAGTCAGACTTGAAATGGGGACGCGATCCGAAAGAGGACGAGATTGAGTTTGCCCGAAGATGTGCACAAGCCGCTTCAAACAGAATCGGCAGGCATTCCAAAGGCGGAATAAAACGCAAATGACAACCTAAAAAACAGCAATGCAATGAAACAACCAGATACGGCGGCTCTCCGAGAGCGGCTTGCCAATTATACACCCGAAGATGAGTTGGAACAGGACAAACAGGAACTTGAAGGACTGCTTCAGGAAGTCAATTACCAGCTAATCGAGCTTCGCAATCTGCTGAAAGAAGTCAATGCGATCAAAGAAGAATTGCACGGCATACACGGCAGTTTGAAGCATACCGTCCAACGGGAGCGGACAGCTTTTAATGCCTTGGTTGCGGCAAAGGACAGTGCGGACAATATCGTAAACGGCATCAACCGTGCCATTGTCAAGGCGGAACAGCACACCGTCATCCGTGCAGAAATCGGCACCGATGAAATGGAGAAAGTGCATCAATGCACAGTCCAACACATCAAGGCCGAAAAAGAACTGTTGGAGAAGCACAGCGTTAAAATGGCCAAACACCTCCAAAGCAATGAAGGAATTTGGCTCTCTACATATTGGTTTACTTTTTTTGTAATTATACAGTTCATTTTCTGCTTAGCTGTAGGCATATGGGCTTGGTTAAAATGAAAGAACTTCAAAATATGGTAATATATGGAAAGCATAGAAATTGCCATTGTAGTTGCTATAAATTGGAGCATATAGAACTACCATCTGATTCATTTTCAAATTTTACCGTCTTAATAAGATTAGCCCAATCTCTAAACTTCATTTCTGGTAAATTTCCATAATATTGCTGCGTAATTTTTATCGCTTCTAAAGTATGCGGAGTTTCTGTATCAAGAAGTGGTCGTAACTTTTTTAAAAGACCATTATCCGTTATCTTCAGAATCTTGCCATTGCTTGGAATGCCATATCTTGATGTGGAATCGTTTGTTGGTTTCCCGAAAAAGGAATCAATATTACGAAAAAATGACACAATATCTTTCCTTTTAAAAAGAACAGGTGTGTCTCCATTTTTGAGATTCTTCTTTAGAAATTCCCCTGAAACGACCTCTTCTTGAAAGAAACTACGAGAATAAAAAGAAACACTTTTCCTCTCGTTCAAACGTTGTTTCGCAATATGATGATTCCAGCAAACAAGTACATCATTAATTCTATCATAACCTAAAAACACAAACGGGATGATAGAATGTTTTATCTCATCAAAATCTTCCTTTACAGGTAATTGTGCCCTTGTAGTATCTGGTCTTGTTTTGAAATAAGCCGATGATAAATTCTTTACATAAACATAGTAATCTTTTCCTCCAATTTCCATCAAGAAAGGTTGTATCCCTTTTTTGTAAATGAAATCAGGTGCTGTCTCAAGTACATTTAACATAAGTTGCAGCAATGTTTCAGGTAAGACTTTTTCCGTTCTCATATCTTATAGACTTTTTATCAGTTTGCTATTGGGAAAAATTTCAGATGGTACACCAAGTGGAGTGACTTTTGACAAATCACAGTCATAATGAATATCAGAAATTTCTGCTGGTATTGAACTATTGTCAAGAGACGGAATATCCTTGCAATTATATTTTTGATATGTGTCACATGCTAATGCGTAATCAAAACAATACTCGCAGGCTTTTTCGAAATCCGACCCTAGTGTTTTTGAAATCATATCAGCAAGTTGAAAACGAAGTTCTGCATTCTCTAAGTTTGGTTCAATAGCATCCATTAAATCCAAAACCGTTTTTCCAACTCCAGATTGTTGTACACATAATGACGCTATTACAACAATCGAACTTTCATTTGGTGTTAGTTGATTATGCGAGAATCTGTGTACCCTATTAATACGAGAAGTACTTTTCACTTCCAGTTTGTCTGTCCCATCATTAAAGTCAAAAATATCTGAGGTAGTCGTATGCCATGACTTTACAAGGTAGCTTGGGTTAGATGAGTGCTCTATAACGAATAACTCTGCCCATAATCCTTGTATAGTTTTTATCGGAGGTCTCGAAAAACGCCTAAAAAGTTCTACAAGTTTCTGAATTTCATTTAATAAATCCTGTTGGCTTGGGAAATCGCCAAGTTTTTCAAGGACAATACACACGACATCTAAAAAATACTCTATATAATCTATCTGTTTTGATTTTAGCGTGATAACTGTATAATGGTTTTCATTTACAAATTTTGATTCAGTATCTTTTTTAAGCCGACATAATTCATTGAACTGAACAGTGATAAGTTCGAGGTTAATATTGGGTGCATTATCTGTAATTGAACTTCTTATAAAGAACATAGGACGATCATCGATTCCAACACCAAGTTTATGTGTCTTAGAGAATGGCACATTTATCACTGTATAGCAGTTGGCAGATTGAGAATGGCTGCCCATCAGTTTTTTATATTGTTGATATATTGATTTTCTCATCATTTAACCTTCTGTTTCAACATAGTTAATAGCAAAATCTTCTGGATAATAAATCGCTAATGTATATGCTTCTCTGCCAGACCAAATAACAGAGTCACATTTGAGTTTTACTTTGTGAATCTGTATGGTTAATGAATCTTCAAATTTAATCGCAGCATCTCCTGGATATACGGAACTTGATGTCGTTGAACGCCCCGAATGCAAATTTACAAGGCGTTGCGTGTCCTCATTGAATGCACGTAAACGAGCTTCTCTACTTGCATATGCCATATGTATTATATATCCATGTGTCAAAGGTGTATTAGTTTTGGTACTCAAATATTTGACATATCTTAGTGTTGCTTGTTTTCGTGCAGCATCTGGCATATTCTGAAATTTAAACTCTGTCAAGAATTCAATAAATTCCTGAATAGGTACTTTTATGTATGCATGGTTTCTATCTTCTGTTCCGTAATCTTTAAAAAGTTTCCATTCTTGATGGGAAGTAAGAAAACTTTCAACGAACGAAATATTTTCAGGGATAGCCTGAAAAGCATTCATTTTACGCCAACCTGACAACTTCGTAGTTACGGTATCTTTTGAAAGAATATTCTTTCTTGTTGCGTTCAGCCTATTAGATATTAAAAGTAGTCTTTCTACATCTTCAAGACTCTTGTTCTCAAGCAACCAATTACGCATTTCCTCCTCATGTTCAACATATTCTCTATACTCAATGATAACTTCATAAGGCAAGAAAACACGACACGACCAAAGATAATTCTTTTTGTAACCAAAGAAACGGCATCTTTGCTGAATCGTATCTGCAGTAGATTTTCCTACACTATAGCGAGGCATATATGTAACAGCAAGGTGTTCAACCGTAAAGCCACGGTTCAACATATCTGCGCCAACCAATATGTGAGAACAACTCCCAGACCAATCTATTTCCTTGTTTTCTCCTTGTCTTTTATTTCTACTAATTACAAGCTCAATGTTCGTATCAAGAATGATATCATAAACATAATGCCATATTTCTTCAAAAGATGGATATGGTTCATTGTATTTTTCATACAAACGAATAGCTTCTACATAATTTTCATGAAATGAACTTCGGAGTTCCTGATAAGCCGGATCTGATTCTCCATATGCCAACATATTTGCCCAAGCATCTATCAAGTTTTTTATCCATCCATAAAATTTTTGACTTGCATCTTGTTCTCTGTCTGCATGTACCATCATAGACAAGAATGATTCTTTCTGTTTGATATATACAATGATTGCCACGCCCATAATATGAAGTTGCAATGCATTTATCAAAGAGTCCGGACAGTTTGTCAAGTCATTGTGTTTTGAATGGTATACTTGATCCTGCTTTATGGTTATTATCAAGCCTGGCTCATCTACAAAAAAGGTTTTACCACCTGTATATCCTTTCCCTGGTGTTAATACTGTGTGATTTTTAGGTGAAAGCAAATCCATGATACTTATTAGTAGTGGACCTTGAGGTGTTGCCGTGTATTGCACATAGGAGTGATTTTCCAATGCGCTACGGAGTTTCAGAATACTACTGTAAGTCGTTGTATATTCATCATCTTCCCACTCCTCTGATTTGCTGTTTTTATAGGCGTAGCCATTTAAACTGGCTTGGTCTGCTTCATCATCAATGATAAGAACCCCAGATTTAGCAATTGTGTTCTTTAATTGAATATTATTGAACATTGTCGCCAGTTCAGTAATGTACTTGTGATGTTTTAGAACAGTTATCAAAATCGTAGGCTTAGTGCTCATGGAAAGAGCATTGCGAATACGTTGCGAGTCATCTTTTGTAGGATTCTCAAACAACTTATAGTGTTTGGCATTTACACTGCCATTGATTAAATCAGTTCTTAATCGTTTTGTTGTTTGAGAAAGAAGATTATTCTTTGTCCCTGCAAAATATATAATAATCCTATAGCCGTTGTCATGTGCAAGTGCAGACAGTGTCGTAAATGACATCGTTTTACCACTTTGAACATATCCGACCACTAGATTTGTTATAGATTGACTTTCTCGTTTATTAGGATTTGTACACTTGGATAATATATCTATTGTTTCTTTTTGAAGCACGTCAATCCCTTCACTATCTACTTTAGCTTTTAATCTCGATAGCAAGTCAATGGTCATTTCTCCAATAATTGGAGTAAAACCTTCTTTTTTATTTTGTAAAATTTCTATTTCCATTACATCTGTAATATACCTTGGTTAAATAAGATTCTGACATTGGAAGCATATTTCGTTCCTCTGTCTGGTGCCATAATCTCAGCCAGTGTTAATGCCTTAAAAATAGTGACTATTGGCGTATAGTCTTGCCCCTTTTTGAACTGATCAAAGCGAGTAAAGAAAGGATGGGCGAGATTTATTTTACATACTATAGGCGCAGCTTCGGATTCTGTGTTTTCTTCATCGGGATTCATAACAACAGAATATAAAGAATCGGCCTCGGTTTCTGTCACAAGTTCTATTTTTAGGATATAGTTTTTCCCATTATATTGGAATGTTTCACTACAACTATCAAGAGCTTCTGCCTTTATGATCTTTTCTTCATTTTTTTGGATATACTGAGTATTGTTTACATTGCTTTCTACAGCACTAACTTGTCTCGAAAGTTGTTTCGGCTTTGACTTTTTTTCCAAATCTTTTTTTATGGTCTTGGATATCTTTTCATAATGCTCTTTCCCTCTCTGTCTATAGTTGTCAGTTTGACTAAGGAGGCTTGGTTCATCTGCTTTTAGTTCATCTCTAATGCCTTCCATGAGCATATATAAGTCTTCTTCCTCTCTGAAACCATTTTTATTGAAAGAAACTTCAAAACCTTCTAGCTCTAACTCTCCAAAGAGCCTCCTATATCTAAAACTACCAGATTGTCCAAAAAGTACTGAAGGAAAATATCGTTCATCTCCACCTCCAACAATTACTCTACCACGCCGCATTAGTACTAATCCATTTGCTCCATTTTGAATCTTATCTAAAATAGCAATGAATCCTTTTGCTTTATAACCATCTATTTCAAAATCGATTTCTTTTTTCCAGAGGATATTTTCTCCATCTGGTGTCTTGTAAAAAGGTGCTTTTAGTATATTATAATTAGGTGCTTCCAACAGAGTCTCGTTGACAAATATCTCCACTTCGCCACTGCGTAAAAAATTACGGTAAATGCTTGACAGATGCCTCTTGATTTTATCCATCTGCATTGGTTTTGGCGCATTCTCGGATAAGTCTGTTAAAATTATTTCAGTATAATGAGAATCTTTCATTTTGGGCTGCTCTATTACAACAAGTTCCTCTCTTTCTTCTGCAGTGACTTTTCCCAAATCAAATTCTGTGAATCTTTCAACCATCTCTCCAAGAGCTTTTGTACGAACGCTCCACTTGTTCGAAAGCCATACAGAAGCTGTTTTCATTCCCATTCCAAACTCATTTAGCCCTGTGTCATCCAGAGGTATATGTGCAGGTTCAAAGGCCCTCTCATAATTTTGGGCGTCTATTCCTGCAGCATTGTCACAAATAGAAATGCTTCTATTTGTCCAATCTATAGTTATATGTACCTTTAATTTATAGTTACTGCCATCAGTTTCTAATAACTCTTTTTTGTGGTCGATAAAACTTTGGACGGCATTGTCTACATATTCTCCTAGCGTATTTGAGACTGTGTTGTTAAGATTCCTAAATGTATTGTATACATTCGGTTTCAACGCGATGGAAACTCTTTCTATTTGTTTCATGATAAGCGAATCAAGTTTTCTGCAATACGTTTCACGACTTCCACATTTACAGCATTCCCGAAAGCTTTAAAAGCACTGGCAATCGTATCAGGATATTCTTTTAAATCACCCATACACTGGAGTCGTGCACCTTCTTTTCTTGTCATATATCGACCTTGTTCTCCATTGGGAGTGACAATCCAAGGGATAATTGGAATTTGGGTCGTAGTAAGTACAAGTGCTGGAGAATATGTAGGCCGTTTTACTCTTATCCCGGATGGCCGGAATTGCACAATCTTTGTGTATAGATTAGGGTGTTCCTCGGCTCCACAATTCCATTCAAACTTTTGATGACTATTCTCAAAACCTGGCTTTCGAATATCTGCTATCCATTCATCAATCCAAGATTTATTCTCTTGATAAAATTTACGATTCAACCTAATAAACATTTTCTTCCAATCAGGGAACTGTCTTGCTTTTCCTTTGGGTTTACCTTGTGCATAAACAGGTAATTTTAGCAAATAATCATCCTTTGAGTTTCCGGTAATTTCTTCTCCAAATTTACCTTTCTTTCCTCTTAGTTGTTGGTTTTGTTGATAATAAGGTGCCGCACCCTCATAGTTGTATGTGGCACCAAATTCCATTGCCCATATAGGAAATGTTGGAAGTTGACATTTATTCTCATTGAGTAAATCTAAGAACTTCTGCCATGCAGCCATATGATCTTTAGTTATTTGGCGCAAAGACATATAGTCTGAATCGTCAGGAACAAGGATATCATTGATATTGCATTCCGGCCTCTCCGTATGTTCTGGGAAATTAAATCCTACTAATCCTCCTTTTGATTTAAGCCTGCCAACTATGTATATTCTTGTCCTATGCTGTGGAATACCAAAATAATGCGGAGAAATAATGTCATCTTGAATATCATAAAGTTGTGACAACGTACTATAAATCACTTTATATGTATTTTTGTTGTCGTGAGACTTCAAATTTGGTACATTTTCAAGAAACACAAATTCTGGTTTTTTGCATTCCAATATTTCCCATATTTTATAGAAAAGGTTTCCTCTTCTTTTTTGGTCATCAAATCCTTGTTGCTTCCCTGCTTGCGAGAAAGGTTGACAGGGAAAACCAGCGCAAAGGATATCGTGGTCTGGGATATCTTTTGTTATATCTATTTCATTGATGTCGCCACTGCATTTCATGCCAAAATTTCGTTCGTATAAAGACTGAAGTTCTGGTTGAATCTCGCTAGCAAAAACACATTCGCAACCCAATTTCTCTAAGGCTAAATGAAATCCGCCTAATCCGGCGAACAAGTCTATGAATTTTAGTTTTGCCATTATAATTTCCTTTTTACTCCTTGCGTTTGCACTGTATCTCGCAATAAATCTTGAATTGTTACTCCCAAATGTTGTGCTATTTGGATAAGCGTTTCCAAAGGTGGTTGAGATGTATTAGTACACCACTTTGAAACAGTTGAAGGGTTAACACCCAGTTGTTCTGCCAACCATTTGCTTGTGCGTTTTTGCTCTACAAGAACCAACTTTAAACGATTTATATCTCCCATCTTTATAATTTTTGCTCCAAAGATAATGAATATTTATCACTTAAATTCCTGTTGGTAACTTTTTAACATGTTGTAATCGTCATAAAAACGAAATGGATTTGCGAGTGAGTATATAATATTAGTTTGTTATTGTATTGTTACCCAAGATAATACTTATTAGACTATATATTTAATTATAAGATAGTTAAGTTGTATATTTATCTTGGAGGGAAGAGAATGCGGCTCCTCCGTCCTCCTTATGGGGCAGGATGAAATACATTTTCAGACAGAGTCTGAGAAAACGCTTCGTAACCCTGTCCGCCCCTCTCGTGCTGAGCTGGCTGTACTACGGCAAAAGTTTCGAGGCGATGGTTGACATGGTCAGCAGGCAGGCGGGGCACCCCAAGGCTGGGAACGCCGAAAGGATGGGCTGCTCCATTGTCGTCAGGCAGATTATCGAGGTGTCCATAAAGAACGGCTTCCGCACGCAGGAGGACTGGGACGAGCACTTCGCCATGAAAGGTGCCATTGAGAAAGGCAGCATCGGCGAATGGGCTTTGCAGTCCTTAAAGGACGAGATGGGTGGCGGTGATACCGGAGGCAACCCGGCAGCAACGGACTCCGGCAGCGGTACGGTGCCGCAGGCGCAGCGGACGGCCGGAAAGAAGAAAATACAGGAGCGGCCACTTGCGGATTATCTCAAGTGCGGAAACAGGGAGGAAGTCCTGCAATGCATCCGCCGTTTCGTCTCCATAAACACGAGTGCCGTACATCAGGCACTCCCGTTCTATGTGCTGAAAGACCTGCAGCTGGTGGCCGGGATGCACGCCGCGAAGGAATACAGCGTGGGAATGGCATTGCAGTTCACTGACCTTCCCTCCCTGAAAAGCGAGAGCGCCATACGGCAGGCGGTCGGCTTCCTGAAGACGGCAAAGCATATCATCAAGGACGGGAAAGACCAGATGGCTCCTCTTATCGAGAGTGACGAGAACAGGGAACTGTTCCGGTCACTGGTACAGGAAATCAAGGAAATCATCTCCGAAGATGTAACGGACACTGCCGCCGGATAAGACAAAATAAGCCGTATTATATGGTCACACAGACTTAAATTGTCATGACAATTTAAGACAAGACATTATATATCAATTCGTTTCAATTCCCATGTACTTTTGCACCGTCAATCCTCTTCCCGGGGATAGGCGGTGCTTCTCTTTTACAAGCCATCGGAAGGGAGGCGTCAGGGAACTAATGCAGATGGTCATCACAAAATTCAAAACTTGATATTTATGATCACCATAGAAAGTCTGGTCGAACAGGGTGCGAACGTGAAACTGGAAGTCACGCCCGCCGACCTGAAGATGTTTGCCGAGTCCATCGTGCAGCGCACCATCATGGCACAGCAGGAGGAAAGGGACGCCGCCATGAAGCGTGAGGCGGAAGAGACTTGGCTCAATACGAAACAAGTCCGCGAGTTGTTGAACGTGTGCGATGGCACACTCAACCTGTGGGCGAAGCGCGGCTACCTCGTCCCCGTCAAGGTGGGCAACAAGAACATGTATGCCAGGTCGGATGTCCGGCGTGTGCAGACGGGAGGGAAATCCGAGAGTGTGACATCCTATTGCAAGAAGAGAAATGGCTGACATGACACACACCCGACTTGAACTGTGCAACATGATCCGCATGGAGGCGGAACATACCGAAGACACCGGCTTTCCTCTGGAAGTGTTCCCGCAGACGGTTCAATCCGTCATCCTTGATATGGCCCGGTACGAGAACTACAAGACAGAGTTCATAGCGACTGCCATGATTTCGGCTGTATCTGCGGCATTGGGCGGCACCTACCGTATCCGCATCAAAGGCGAATGGCAGAGCAATGCCGCCCTCTACATCATCCTCGTGGGCAGGCCGGGACTGGGCAAGACACCGCCGCTGGAGGCGGCATACCGTCCCATACGGAAACACGACTATGCCCTGTTCAAGGCGTATGAGGCGGGACTGGAGGCATGGAAAGCAGCCGGGGAAATCGGGAAGAAGCCCGTGCTGCGGCGTACCGTCGTGTCCGACTTCACCCCCGAATCGCTCCTGCTGACGCACAACAACAATCCCCGTAGCGTGGTCATCCTCGTGGACGAGATCATGGGGATGTTCAACTCCGCCAACCGCTATACCAACGGACAGCTCATAGAGCAGTTGCTCACGGCATGGAGCGGCGGGGCTTTGGACGTGACAAGGGTGAGCAGTACGATACCTATCCACATAGAACAGCCGTGCATCAATATCATCGGAACCACGCAGACCAAGCGTGTACACGAACTGCTCACGAAAGGCTTCGAGGAGAACGGACTGCTCGACCGTATCCTGTTCGTGCTGCCCAAGTCCCGTGAAGTGTCAAAATGGATTGATTGGGATGATGGCGGGGAGGACAGGGCATCTCTGGCAGCGGCACGCTGGGAGCAGATACTTGGCAAGGTACTCGCTCTGGACTATGACACGGGAGAGGAAGAAAGGATATCCCATGTGCTGTCCATGGACAGGGAGGCAAAAGAGTATTTCTTCTCATGGTGGAACAGGAAAGTGGAACGCATCAACCGGATAGAGGACGATGCCGAGGTGGACAGCCGTGAGATGAAGCATCCGGCGCAGGTGGCACGGCTGGCCCTGCTCATGCAGGTGCTGCGGTATGCTTCCGGCGAGAGTCATCTGCAGTCTGTGGATATGGTATCGGTAAAAGCCGCCATCCGGCTGAACGGCTATTTCGAGGACTCGTACCGCCGCATCCGTTCATTCGTGGCAGAGGACATGTGCGAGGAACCGCCCAAGGTACTGCTGTTATTGCTGCCGGACACGTTCGACACGAAAACGGCCATCGCTACAGGCAGGGAACAGCAGAATGTCAGCGAGCGCACGGTGATGAACTACCTCAGGGAACTGTGCAGGAGCGGGCTACTGCGGAAATCCAAGGCCGGGCATTACGAAAAAGTCATATATGATAAATCTGGAAAATCTAATGAAAACGATAATGAACCGCCAACCCGAAACTGCAACGGATGACCCCTTGTTGCAGCCTGCAGTCTTTGCTGTTTTGCAGTCTCGGAGTACCGGAAAGGTAAAATTCCTGCAAGACTGCAAGAACTGCAGACTGCAAATGGCCGTTTTCATTTGCAGGAATCCACAAAAGAGAGCATCATGAACGGATACAGATTCCATCTTCAGAAATACAGGCCGGGCAGCAAGACCGCCTGTCCGGAGTGCGGCAGGAAGTCCTGCTTTACCCGTTATATCGACGAGGAGGGAGAGATTTCCTTCCCTGACAACGTGGGTATCTGTGACCATATCAACAGTTGCGGCTACCACTATACCCCGAAGGAATATTTCCGGGACAATCCGGCCGTCAAGGAGAGGTTGAGTGAGCAGGAGAGAAGCAGCCACACACCGACGGCTGCAAGACTGGCAGCGAAACCGGTGCCCGAACAGGAGCCACAGATTTCATTTCTTCCCTCTGATTGGGTGGAGCAGTCCATGCACAGGTACGACATCAACCCCTTGCACCGCTATTTTATCAGAGTAATGAGCAAGAAGGATGCGGACAGGCTGTTCCGTCTTTATCGGGTAGGCACGTCAAGGATGTGGGGCGGAGCGACCGTATTCTGGCAGATAGACCGTAACGGCAATGTGCGTGCGGGCAAGATCATGGGTTATGACGCTGAAACAGGACACCGGATCAAGGAACCCTTCAACCAGGTAAGCTGGGTACATTCGGTAAGGAAAGTACCGGATTTCAGGATGAAGCAGTGCCTGTTCGGCGAGCACCTGCTGTCGGACACCTCCGCCGCCGTGTCCGCCCAACCTGTAGCCATTGTCGAGAGCGAAAAGACGGCACTTGTCGCCGCCCATTTCATCCCCGACTTCGTTTGGCTTGCCACCGGAGGGATGCACGGGTGTTTCAACAGCGAGACCATGCAGGTATTGGGCGGTCGGGAGGTGATTCTCTTCCCGGACCTCAAGGCGACGGAAGAATGGAGGCGACGGCTGCCGATGCTGGAATCCTTTTGCAGGCGTGCCACATGTTCAGACATGCTGGAGAAGATCGCGACCGATGCGCAGCGTGAAACCGGACTGGACATCGCCGACTTCCTGCTGATGGAGGACACGCCGCAGATGATTCTCGCAAAGATGATAGAACGCAACCCCATGTTGCAGACCTTCATCGACACCTTCGGGCTCGAACTGGTGGATACCGGGAGGGTGGAATGACATTTGGCATCAGATACCTTTCCGCCATCCGCCCCTGCCAGTCCGATTCATCTCCGGGCTTGCCCGTGTGCCAGTAATAGACCCTATGGGGTAGCCTAATACCCCAACCGCCTTTCGGCGGCGGGATGCGTACCACTTGAAACAGCAAGCTGGGCACATAACTTATCCGAGAAAAACAGAAAAGCATCCGGCTAATATGGAACGCTACTATATACTGAACCGTTACTTTATCTCATAAAAAATCATAGATAAAGTAGTAACTCGGTATTATTGTGTTGGTGAGTTTGTACTTTTACTCAAATATTTTATGAGATAAAGTACGAACTCACTCTTTGAAATTTGGCAGATACATATGGATTGAGTACCTTTGCGGAAACGGAAATATTATGCAGGACAAACTGGTTTCACGAGACAGGGAATGTGACGAACTGCAGCGGTGTCTGGAATCAGACCGCTCCGAATTTGTCATCATCAGCGGACGGAGGCGTATCGGCAAGACATATCTCATAGACAAGTTCTTCAACTATAAATATGATTTCACCTTTGTAGGCGAACACAACACTCCGGCTTCGGTGCAGATACAGAATTTCATGAGGGCAATCAAGCGTCATTCGAAAAAAAGACAGCCGAAAGCCGAGACATGGTATGATGCCTTCAATGCGCTTGAAGATTATCTGGAGACATTGCCTTCAGACCGGAAAAAAGTCATATTCATTGATGAAATGCCTTGGATGGATACGCAGAGGTCGAATTTTGTCAATGCCCTGGAAACATTCTGGAACGGCTGGGGCAACAGGCGTACAGACATCATGCTCATCGCCACAGGATCGGCGACATCATGGATGGCGGACAAGATAGAAGCCAATCAGGGAGGATTGCACGCAAGAGTGACCTGCAACCTGCATCTTTCCCCGTTCAATCTGCATGAGACGGAAGAATATCTGAGGCAGCGCAACTGCAGATGGGACAGATACCAGATTCTGCAATGTTATATGATATTCGGCGGCGTTCCCTTTTACCTGAGCCTCCTGAATACCTCTGACAGTCTTGCACAGAACATTGACCGGCTCTTTTTTGCAGATGGTGCCCATCTCAAAGGGGAATTCGACGAACTGTACAATGCCCTGTTCAGCAATGCCGACACATATATATCAATAGTCAAGTTATTGTCGGAGAACAAGTCCGGACTGACAAGGGAGGACATAGCAAAAGCCACAGGTCTGGAAGGCTCTTTCTTGAGCAAGATACTGAAGAATCTTGAACGCTGCGATTTCGTAACCCGTCTGTCACATTTCGGGAGTAAGACCCGAGGAAGCATTTTCAGGCTTACGGACTTCTTTACATTGTTTTATTACAAGTTCATAGAATCCAACAATGCCAAGGATGAAAGGTGGTGGAGCAACAATATGGATTCCCGCAGCGTCTCTGCGTGGATGGGACTCAGTTTCGAACTTGTGTGTCTGGCACATCACCGGCAGATAAAGGCGGCACTCGGAATAGCCGGTGTCGGAACGGCCATATCCTCATGGAGAAGCAAGGCAGATCCTGACAAAAAAATGCCTGGCTTCCAGATTGATATGATTATCGAGCGAGCAGACCGCATCATCCATTTGTGCGAAATGAAGTTCAGCACTGACCGTTATGCCATCACTGATAATTACGAGATGAAACTCCGTGAACGGATGGGATTGTTCCGTATGGCGACAAAGACCAGAAAGGCATTGGTAATCACATTTGTCACTACATACGGAGTGGTGGACGGAAAACATAAAAGTATCGTCCACAGTGAGGTCACCATGGACGACCTTTTCAAATCATAGGATTATTACTGTTACGGAAGTCGGCCTATCATTGTCCTGATAGCATAAACGACAGATGTGGGACGGATTCTTGCCGCAGACAGGGCAGTTGACAGGCTTGAAGCTGTCACGATGCGTTTGCCGTCCTTGGAAACCAGGAATTTTCCTCTTTCAAGAACGGACTGCCAGTACGCCTGTATGTATGACCTTTCAAGTAGCGCGTCGAAAAGCACGGCCACATGGCGGATGTTATTCACACGGATTCGGAAGCCCTCCTTGCAGGCAAAAAGAGCTTCCATATCCTCCATACGAACCGTAGGAACACAGAACAGATGGCAAGTATTGGCACAAGACACAATACCTGCCATCTGTTCTTTTGAAAAATTACACTCGAATGAAAGTGAAGCTGCGGTCGCCATTGGATCCGCATCATACGCAAATGCCGGGCTATTTATTTCAGATGTGTCATACATCCTTTTCAGTTCCATGCAATCATCCAATGAGAATGATTCGGTAGCGAACTTTTCTCGCACACAATCCTGATAATCATGCAGAATACCTCGGACTATATGGATAATCATCTCATGGCAATTCCGGCAGACCACATTGTCACAGTCTATATACCGGTGACTGTTGATGAAGTCGTCCACGAAGCGGCGATAAAGTTTGCCGCTGTCAACGACATCCCGGAGATAGGCTTCTCTCGCTGAAGCGAGCAATGCAAAAAGTCCATTCCACACATCCTGCTCGGCAGTAATGTGCCGATGATGCAAATCTCTTCCAAAAAGAGAGAATACAGTTTTCTGATCTGTTCATTTTGAAATTGATTAAATGTTTATACTATTGTGATTGTTTCCTTTTCAGATTTTCTGACAATTATAATGCTGATTTCATACAGTAAGCCAATGCCACCGCACATTCAAATACAGAAGTGATGGTAACGAAGTTTGCAATTTAACACATCTTTATCTACAGTTTCCACCCCGAAATACTTTCCTGTATATTCCACAAATGGGCATAAAGCCCTTCCTTTCGGATAAGCTCATCGTGCGTGCCCTCTTCCTTTATCCGGCCGTCCTCCAGGACGATGATGCGGTCGGCATCTTTTATGGTCTTGAGCCTGTGAGCTATGGCAATGACGGTGCGTCCTTTAATCAAAGAGTCGATGGCTTTCTGCACCTCCACTTCATTTTCTGGGTCGAGCGAAGCGGTAGCTTCGTCCAGCAGGATGACTTGTGCGTCTTTCAGCATGGCACGGGCAATGGATATGCGCTGCTTCTCGCCTCCAGATAAAGTACAGCCACCTTCGCCAACCATCGTGTCGTAGCCTTGCGGCAACCGCATGATGAAATCATGGCAACAGGCTTTTTTAGCTGCGGCTATAATTTCTTCTTCCGTCGCGTCAGTTTTACCAAAGCGGATATTATTGCGTATGGTGTCCTGAAACAGATAGACATCCTGAAATACCATAGAGATGTGGCTCATCAGACTTTCTGGATTTATCTCATTCATCGGAACACCATTGAAAAAGATACATCCTTTCTGTGGGTCGTAGAAACGGGCGCAAAGCTTCATCACCGTACTTTTCCCGCTTCCCGAAGGTCCGACAAGAGCCGTCAAGGAGTTTTTCGGGAGCGTAATGTTTATATCATGCAACACTTCCTTGTCCTGATAGGCAAACGATACGTGTTCAAACCGGATGTCGCCCGCTGCCGGGGATTGCCGTTCTCCTTTCATCTCCGGCTCGTTCATCAAGGAAAGGATGCGTCCACCGGCAATGGAAAAATAGCGGAACTCGGTAAAGTTTGTCAGTGCGGAAGTCAGCGGGTCGAACACACGAGAACCGACTACAAGGAATAGCACGAATACAAGGATTGAAAGTTGCCCTCCCAACAGAAGGTAAGTTCCACATAGCACCATCATTGTCAGCCCGGCACGTACTAAAGTGATGCTCAACAAGACGAATGGGCCTAACAAGGCCTCCTGACGGATGCAAGCACGGCGAAGTTCCGCAAAAGCATCGCGCAACCTAACAAAGCGGTCACCTATCAGATTGTACGCTTTCATTACCCGAATACCCTGTAAGTATTCTTCCAACCGATTTCCAGCATTTATTTTTGCTTGAATTTGCCTGCCGCTTAACTTCCGCTGTGCCTTTGTGCTTGCCCACAGGACGAGCAAGGCAAGCGGCAAGGCGGCAAACATGCTGACCGCCATCCTCCAATCTATCCATACAAGCGAAGCAAAAGCCAGTACGGGCATGACTATGGCACCCATAAGTTGGGGCAGGTGGTGCGAAATTCCGGTTTCTGCCATCATGAAGTCCGTAACAAGCATAGACGACAAATCACCCGGATCACGTTTCGACAAAAAGCCCAACGATAGTTTCCGCAAGTGCTCCGCCAGCGACAAACGCCCGGAAGCACTCATTTCGTATGCTCCTCTAAAATTGGCTCGGTAGGATGCCCGTTCTGCCAAAGCCATGACCAGCATATAAACAGCCATAATGCCGAATATCCACCACAGGCGGGTCGTGTCAAGCGGCTGTCCGCTCCCGTCAAATGCACTGAAAATGATACGTATCGCTTCTATAGAAAGACAAAACGGTACTATATTCACTAAGTTGGCAAGCATGGTGTAACCCACCGGCTTGTAAAGTCTTTCCGTGTGACCTATTGTAATATTCTTTATTGCATTCATATCTTATTTTATTTATATGCTATAATATGTATTTCTTCCTTTTTACGGATTGTTCTGATGGATGAAAATCCGACTTCATGCAACCGTTCTTCCAATTCTGCCGGAGTATAGACAACCATACCATCTATCCGTTCCGTCCACATTTTTCCAAGTTCGGGGTCGCTCGCTTCCAGACTAATAAGGAAACAACCTCCTTCTCGGAGAACACGCGCCACTTCAGACAACGCTATGTTTACAGGCGACCAGAAATAGACCGTTTCAAAAGCCGTGATAGCATTAAAGAATCCATTCTCATAAGGTAATGAACAAACATTCCCTTGTTGTATGAAACATCTTTTATTCAAGTCTTTTTCGTTGTACTTTTGGGCGAATGAAACACTTTCTTCTGACAGGTCTATGCCGTAGATATTTCCTTTCGGACATAAATTCAATAAACGTTTCAAATTCGCACCACCGCCACAGCCTATATCAAGTACATTCCAATTCGGCTGCCATTCCACTTGCTTCATGCCACGATTAGCTAAGGATGCATGAAAACAATTCATTCCTCGCAAAATCATCCGTCCCCAAAATCCTTGCGGACAACTTGTGTTTTGCAAGACCTTGTTTAAGAAATTCTTCTTTCTCATATTGCTTTTAGTTTTTGTTCAACGTCCAATGGTATGCGCTCGTATAGGCATCCCACATATTTTTATATACACCCTCCGTCACGGACAGCTGTTCATGCTTTCCGCATTGCACAATGCGTCCTTCTTTCATGACGACAATCTGATGCGCAGAAATAATGGAAGAAAGGCGATGGGCAATCACAATGACCGTTTTATCCTTTATCAGCGACTGCAAAGCCATCTGCATTTTATGCTCGTTTTCAGGGTCAGCGAAAGCAGTGGCTTCGTCCAACACCAGTATCGGAGCATTCTTCAATATGGCACGAGCCACACATATCCGTTGGGCTTCACCGCCGGACAGGAATACACCTTTATCGCCTATCCTTGTTTCGTAGCCTTGCGGCAAACGCTCTATGAAATCGTGGCATTGGGCAGCTTTCGCAGCGGCTATTACCTTTTCTTTTGTAGCATCTGGAGAACCTACGGCAATGTTCTCATATAATGTGTCGTAAAAAAGGAAATTGTCTTGAAATACAAATGAAACCATGTCCATCAGTTTTGCCGTATCTATCTGACGAATGTCAATACCTCCTATACAAATTTCCCCTTGCTCCACATCCCAGAACCGGGGTATTAGGTTGGCAACCGTTGATTTTCCGCTTCCTGAAGGACCGACAAGGGCGGTTATCTTTCCTTGTGGAGCTTTGAAGCTGACATCACGCAAGGCTTCCGTTCGTGTTCCCTGTTCCGTGTTTTCGTAGAAGAATGATACATGACGGAACTCTACATCGTAAGCAGCAGGCACTTGCGGATGTCCCGGCTCCGGCACAGGTTTCTTTTCCAGTATGCGGTCAATGCGGTTTACTCCTTCGTTGATGTCGCGCGTATTCCCTCCTAAAAAAGTCAGTTTGTAAACGGGCGAAGCCATACCCGGTCCCATGATGATAAAAAACAGCCACACCACAGCCAATGAGAGTGATTGCGGACTGGCTTGCAACAGCAGAATACCCATCGGAAGAATAAACGTCACCATTGAATTTAATAATACGGTAAAAGCCACCATCCCGTTCTGATAGGTGTCGCAACACTTCAAGGCGAATGTCTTGTAGGCCTGAATCTCGGCATTGAACTGACGGAACGAGCGGACGCTCTGCCCGAATATCTTGACTACGGGCATGCCCCGTACATATTGTACGGCAGACGCGCTCATCTTTTCCTGCGCATCGTAATAGATGCCCATGAACTCCCTTGCCTTTTTCCCCATGAAATTGGAGAATTGCAGAAAGATACTCAACACCACAACCGCCAGACAGGCCACCGTCAGCCACACATCCAACGAGAAGAAAATGACCAGCATGACCGCCACCGTGGCTACTACGTTCACCAAGTCTGGAATGGTGTGGGCAATGAAGCCTTCTATCTTCTCGATGTTCTGGTCCATGGTTTTCTTGATGGCTCCCGTAGAGGTGTTGTTCAGATACCCCAACGGAAGCCTGCCGATATGCTCGGACAGGCGGACACGCAACCCGTACAAGATGCGGAACGCAGCCACATGCGAAGACATCAGGGAGGCATACAGCAGTACCAATCCGCCGATAAGTCCTCCAAACGCTATCCATCCCCAGCGCATCATCTCCGCCCCGTCCGAAGCGGCAGGATTTACGCCGTGCGACAACAGCTCTTTCAAAATTTCATAAACCGCCCAATAAGGCACCAGCATACATGCCGCACTGCCGGCAGACAGAACCCCTGCCAATACAAGCAGCCCCTTCTTCTGCCCGGCTATCTCGAACAGGCGGGACAAACCTTCTTTCTTTTTTGATTTTTCCATTGTTATTACGCTATTTTGATGTGATTTTATATCCGAGCAATGAACTGAATTTGTAGCAGAGCCAAGGGATGCGCCCCAATATCTGCCCGAAGAAGAATCCCCAGCGTGAACGGAAGAACTTCATGTAGTTGGCTTGCTCGATGAGTTGCAAGGCCGGTTCCCATTGTTCCACCACGTGCCCGTCGCTCAGCCCGGAACGGATTTGAGCCTCGTGCTTGCGCAGCGAATCGGGCTTCACGCCGTGCCGGCTCATCATCGTGCCGCACACGTCGAACCACAGTTCCCCGCCTCCGAAGCGGCTCGCCACGTGATGCAGGAAGGATTTTACTTGCTTCTCGTAGAAGTACATCAGTACCCCCTCCACGATGAAGATAAATTCTGCTTCGGGGTGTTTCCGGCGCAGGTCATCCATCCAGTCGGTCTCCAACAAAGACGCTTCAATATAGACATTGTCCGGCTGTTCGGGTATCAATTCCCGGCGTAGAGCAATGACCTCAGGCAAATCCAAATCATAAAAGACTGCTTTCTGACTTCCGATACGCTGGAAACGGGTATCCAGTCCACATCCCACATTGACCACGACCGGATGCGAATGTGCTTTAATAAATCGGCGCACAGCGCAGTCAAAATACCATCCACGCACCACGCATCCCACTTCGCTCAACTTTGCCCCGTCGAACAGGGAATAATCGTATTCCAAACTGTCCGCCAGCCATTCCGCAGCCTTGTCATATAGAATGGGATTATTCCGGCGACTTTCTTTGGCTCTCATGTATAGCGGAATAAGCAATGTTTCCGCTACAATACTCTTAAACTCGTATTTCTGTCTCATATTTTTGGAGTGTTTAATAGTGAACGATATTCAGAATTGTTCATAAAAAAAGGAGGAAACCTCCGTGAAGATTTCCTCCTTACCAACCGTTCTGATGCGGTTGAATGTTCGTATGTACGTTGTCTGTATCTCATATCTTGATAATAGCCCTCCAACCTTGGATTTCAAACAGGATATAATCGTGCAAAATAGCCTCCATCTCTTGCCGGGGTACGGAATGCATCAATAGCTCCTCGAACATCGTGAACATCCATACCGTATGCAAATGAATGATAAAATCGGACACAGCCGTATTGATTTCGGGATGTTTCCGCTGCATGGACGCGAACCACGCCTTAACCAATTCCGTGGAACGGTCGGTATAATTCTCACGGAAGCGTTCCAATGAAGAACCTTGCGCACGGAACAACAGTATTTCCATTAGCGAACGGTGTTTGTCTATAAGCGAAACATATTCGTCAATGCAGGATTTCAGGTATTTTTCCGACCGCATCATCATAATATCTTCGCCCCGTATGCCGTGGTGTTCTTGCAGCATGGCTTCCAAAGCGCACAAAACAGGACGGACCACTTCATGGAATAATTCATCTTTGCTTGTGAAGTAGTTATAGATATTCCCGACACCAACACTCGACAATTCCGCTATTTCGCGCATGGAAGTCTTGGAATAGCCTTTCTTCTCGAATTGCTGTCTGGCAATCGTCAATATCCGACCCCTTATGTCCTCTTTCAGCACTTGCATTTATAACGAACAATGTCTGTTTTTAATTTTTTGCAAAGGTATAAGGCTTGAAATTGTCGTGCAATACCTATTTTTAGGGATTTTCAGTTATGAACCTGTTTATTTCTGTTCTTTTTCCGCAACTTCCATCCGCTCCACAGACACCACACAATGGCAATGCCGGCGATGAACACGAACACATACGTGGCGGCAATGCCGATGTAGATGCGTCCGCTGTGGACTTCCAGAGCGAAGTTCCAAAGCGACATGGGGAGCGCGGCGAGGCTTTCCGGCTGGGGAAGCGCGTTCGTCCCGTTGTAGTATTCCACGGCAAACGGCTCTTTACCCAAGTCCGCGCTGAAACCCGATATGGCTTTCTTGCCAAACGGAGGACCGGACTTATCCTCGGCCTGTTCGCCCGTGAACCAGTCGGTCGCCGTGCCTTGCACTCTGTTCCATACAAACAGTCCGCTGAACGAGCCGCAGAGCCAATGACCTTGCACTTCGCGCTGCCATACGTTCAACCCCATCACGCTGACGGGTGGCGTATGTGTCAGCCTTTCGGGGATGGCTTCGAACGATTTCAGGGAATAAAAGCCTTCGGAAGTGGAGAGCAACCAGTCGCCGCAGGCGGTGTCGTAGCGCACCATTCGCAGTTTGTCGTTCCACGGGTTCGGGCTGTCAAGGGTGCTTCCGGGCAGGGCCGGCGTATCGGTCAGTGCAAGAGCTATCAGTACGGGCGGACGGAGACACCAGCCTGTCACGGCAATAAGTAGGGTCAATACAAGGGTGGTGCGGCCTAACTTGTCATGCCACAGCAACGAGAGGCGCGTCCAGCGTGCCGCCTTGTCCGCACTCTTTCCTTGTTTGTGTCTGCGCCGCATGTATTTAGGCAGTAGCCAGTAGAGGATACCCGTCAGGCTGAGCAACACCAATACCACGGCCACCGCATCCATGACGAGCTTGCCCGGCATACCGAACAGTTCGCCCGTATGCAGCATCCACACCGTGCGGAACAGGGAGACTTTGCCGTCATAGTCCGACGGGGCTTGCAACTGTATCTTACGGAATTGGGTATGGGGAGACATGGAGATATAGAGATAAGAACGGCCCAGCACCGCCAGCGTGTCGCCCTTGCAGGTCATGTCCGTCAGCATTTCATCTCCGTCCGTAGGGAGCGGTATCTGCTGCCAACCTGTGTGGATGCCGTAACGGTACAGCCCGAAAGGACTGAGCGCATACAGGCTGCCGTCCGCCGTTTGCGCCACGGCACGTATCTGCCGATAGTCTGCTCCATCGGACAGTCCGTCGTTGAAGTCGGCGAATGCGGAAGCGGAAGTGTCCGTCCGCCAGATGCCACCCGTGCCATAGACCAGCACACGGCGCACGCTGTCCTCGTCCGTATAGGGCAATGTGCCCCGCAGCAGGCCACCGTTCCATTTCGTGTATTCGTAACGGACAGGCAGCCACTTCCTGCTGATGTCGACATCACGCACAAGCCACCGGTGGTTCAGCACGATGCCCGACAGACAGAACATCAGCAGAAAAAGGCTGAGCGCGATGCCCAGCCACTTATGATGTTTTTTCCATGTAATCCGTTTCATGCCGTTGCCGTCTGTTTCTTGTGCAACTTATTATATATGAGGTAAGCGGCAGTCGCCAGTAGCGACAGTCCGATGACCGCCAGTTGGTCGGTATGTTCCGACGGTGCCGCCCACAGGCCTTCCAACACGTGGATACGGTCGAACACCTCCACACCTATCCAGAAGATGATGACCGTGGCATAGCCGTAGCGCAGGCTCATGCCCCATGCCGGATAGCGCAGCAGCCGGGCGAACATGAACAGCGAACCGATGAACCCGACCATGCCCACAAGCAGGGTCACAGGGCTGTGGTCGCCGATGAACCGTCCGTCATAGCAGAACATCAGCAGCAGGTAGCACGTCCAGAGCATCGTCACCACCTCCATGAAGACCACGATGCTGGTGTGGCGCGTCATGGGTCGGGCGGCAATCTCCTTCTTGTGCTTGCCGAAGAACAGCCGCTGCCACCAGTTGAGGAAGTTGCAGCCGTTGCGTGTGCAAAACAGGTAGAGCATCATCGTCATCGCCCAGAAACCGAAGGTGGCGGGCAGCAGCAGGTACTCCGGGCGGCTGACAACCTCGCCCGTCACGGGGTCGAGCTGTGCCTGCGTGCCGAAGCGGTTGGCATAGTACATGAAGAGGAAGTCCACCGCCCCCATCCAGTAGAACATACCGCCGAACAGTCCGAGCAGGGTCTGCTTCGCGTCTCCTTTCACGAACACGCCGCCGATGACCATCAGCAGCCCCACGGCGCCCATGCCCATGCTGGCATAGAACTGCTCCACGCCCGAAGTGCCGTCCTTCAGCGCACGGGCAAGGATGTGGGTCAACGGCATGGCCACAAGGGTGACGGCTATCGAGACGACCGCCTTCCCCCAGTGCAGTTGCTTCGTCCCGCTCATTGCGCAGCCATTTTACGTTTCGCGCTCTTGTACCACAGGTAGACCGCCAATGCCACAAATGCCAGGAGGATGATGATCATCTCCGTCTTGTGCTCCATCGGGGCAACCCATATCTCGCTGAACAGGTTCATGCGCCCCAATATTTCCACAGGGGTCCAGAACACGATGACCGTGGCGATGGCCATGCGGATGTTCGCGCCCCACGAGGCAATGCGCAGCTGCTTGGCGAAGATGAAGAACGACCCTATCAGGCAGCCCAGCCCCACGAGCAGGGTTACGGGATGGTGGTCGCCGAGGAACACGTCATCGTAGCAGAACATCAGCAGCAGGTACGAGCCCCACAGAATCATCATCAGTTCCATGAAGGTCACGATGCTGGCGTGGCGTGTCATGGGGCGTGCGGCAATGTCGTTCTTCCGCCCCCGGAACAGCAGCCGCTGCCACCAGTTGATGAAGTTGCAGCCGTTCTTCGTGCTGAACAGGTACATGATCATTATCATCATCCAGAACCCGAACGAGGCGGGCATGATGAGGTATTCGGGCCGCGTCACCACCTCGCCCGTCACGGGGTCGAGCTGCGGCTGCGTGCCGAAGCGGTTGGCGAAGTACATGAAAAGGAACTCCACCCAGCCCGTCCAGAACAGCAGGCCGCCGAACAGCCCCCAAAGGGTCTGCCGCGTGTCGCCCTTGGCAAACACGCCGATGATGACCATCGCCATGCCCACCGCGCCCATCGCAAAGGCGGAATAGTGGAGCACGGTCTCGCTCATCAGGTGTTCCATCATAATCATCAGCGCATGTCCCAAAGGCATGGTGAACAGTACCAAAAGGAAGGAGGCGGAGGCTTTCCACCAGTAAAGTTTCTTGCCCGGCGGCGTACCCGCCGTCTTTGTCGTTTCAGTCTTTTGTTCCATAATGTTCCAACAGTTTTCGTTTGATATACTTTTTATAAATAACTATTACGATAATTGCCATAACCAATAATGCGGAATGCAGCATCGCTGTGAACCCCCATGAAGGAGCCTTCTCAGTATCTCCATATTTGGCGGACATCACGAAATGAACGGCAGTTATTGCAATTACTGCAACCGTAATAAAAGGCCATTTCACCCATTTGCGGTTGCAGAATTTCCAAAAACGAAAGAGTGTCTTTTCCATATCTTATAGATTAATTCAATTCATCCACATAATAACTTAACTGTCCTCCCGTTTCGTCAATCTCCACATTTTCATTATACCAACTTACAATTTGGAGCTTAAAGAAACGTTCTCCATCAGCCGAGCGTATCAGATATGTATGATAGGAAGGAGTATAAGTCATGGGAGGACCTGCTACTTCTATCACCTTGTCAAGTAAAGGATTTCCGCTCGTAAGTGTTCGCTGTGGTCCGGTGTTTGGGTCAAACCACGGATGTTCGTTTATATCCAGCCCATTCTCATTCAGATACCTGTACCAGTCCTTTTGTGAATAGGTCACATACACGTCCTTATCGGTATCGGTCACCCATTCCACACCTTGCGGTATTTGTGATACTGAAGTCCATTTATCATAATTCCCGAAGCCAAGGTCTGTTGCCCCTCCTTTGCCACATCCGCTTGTGCCGCTGTTGGTACGCATGTGGTAACCGCAAAAAGCAATATCCCAATCTGTCCTGTTATATTGTTCTCCCTCCTTTATATCTTCTCCTGCATGATGACGGTTGAATATTTCCCCGGTACGCAGATTGAAGTACATCCAGTCATTTGTTTCCTGCGATATACCATTGTAACCGGTAATGCGAGGCATGACCTTTCCTTCAAATGGCAGTGCATCATATTCTGTATCAAGAATACAAGATGTAGGGAAGAACATCATTGGAACACATACCATCCATGTCACTATCTTTTTCAGCATTGTCAATTCCTTTTTATAAGTTTGAGAAATTCGTCTATTTTGAACTCCACTTGTACAAAGCCCCTTGTTCCCGCCGTAGCAGGTACATTGAAGGCCGTAAGTCCCGAACCAAGCGTTTCCGGCTTGTAGTTGAACAGGTTATCCACTCCCAAAGTCAACTTCACTTTATTATAGAAAGTCTGCGTTACACTCAAGTTACATAAGGCATAAGTAGGCAGGATGCAACGGAAGTAGGCATCGTGGCTCACACCATCCACTGTCAGACGGTCCTGCACATCATATTGCTTCTTTCCCATAATGGATGCAGTAAAGCCGGCCAGCAGAGAATAATTCTTTTTGTTCAGTGTATATTCCAATCCGGCTGTAGCGGCATGAGGTGAGGTGGTACTGATGCGTAAACCGTCTATCTTGCTTACATACACATACGAATAGGATGTATTCAGTGCAAGGCAATCAAGCATTTTCCACCTTGCCAGCAATTCCGCACCCACCAGTTCCTGCGAGGCAAGATTCTCATACTCGAAGTTGTACTGCATGTCATAGATTCTCCATACTCCCTCTATCTTGTTCTTGTAGAGATTTCCGTAAGCAGTGGCGTTTACGAACAGGCGTTCACCGGCATACTCGGCACCCAGCGAAAAATAATTGTTCTTTTCAGGTTTCAAGTATTCGTTTCCTTTTATCATGAACATTCCCAAATGATCCCAGTTAAAGAACAGCTCCTTGATGCTTGGAGAGCGGTATCCCTTGGAATAAGTGGCACGCAGACTCCAGTGCTCGGAAGGTGAATACTTTCCGGCCACGGTAGGCATCCACATAAAACCGAACTGTTTGGAGAAATTGGTACGTATGCCCGCCGTGAGCATCCACTGTTCGTTTGCCGTCCACTCGTCCTGAAGGAAATATTCAGTCTCATGCAGGGCACGGCTCAACATCTTATGGCTTCCTTTTCCGGCAAAACGGTCACTGGTGAGTTCGTCCGTATAATGCTCAACTCCAAACGTCAGATGATGGCCGTCAAAATAGTCGCTTGTTATCTTCAGACGGGGTTGCATGATGCGGCTCTTATAAACCTTGCGTTGTTCGTCGCGACGCTCATGGCGTTTATAGCGGTCATAGAAGTCCGTGTGCAGGCTTGCAGTCACAGTGAACCAGTCTTTCAACGAGTATGATGCCCTTGCGCCCAGTGTATAATCCTTAGACTGACTGAAAACAAGGTCCTGCACCATATCGAACTGGTTCATCCAAAAAGCAGTTCCATATACTTCCGCCTTGAAGTTTTTGCCCGGTTCAAAAAAGAGTTTCTGCGAGACAGACAGGTGTTCCGTACCCTCTACCCCCATAGGAGGACGGGGCATATCGCTCTGTATAATCACATCCTCGTCAAGGAAAGGATTCGCTTCGGCAGTGTACACTTTCCGGTCGCCTTCTGCCTGATAGAGATAGAAGGCATCGCTCTCGCTGTACCATACGTCTGTCTGTGTGCCGAACCATTTGTGTTTCCAACCCGCCGAGGCCCAGCTTTGGAGATTGGGACGGTCGGAATTCTTCTCGAACATATAAAGGAAATCCTTTTTCGACGGGTTTTTGTAGTTGCGTTCGTTCATCTGGCCGTAACGCACTCCTGCGTCAAACCGAAGTCCGTCCGTTGGCTTCTTGGTTATCAGATTGATAACCGCACCCGATGCCCGCGAGCCGTATAACGTGCTCGTGGCACCTTTTACAATCTCAATACGATCCAACGCATGGAGGTTGAATCGTTCATAGTCAAGGTTTCCCGCCATGTCGCCCGTCATGCGCTCTCCGTCCATTAAGAACATGACATGACGTGCATCAAGTCCCTGCATGGAAATCTCGTTGCCGAAACCTACTTTCTGGATGTTCAGTCCCGGTGTCTGCTGTTGAAGCACTTTCTGTATGTCGCTATACCCGGCTTCTACCATGGATGCCGCACTGATGACCTGCGTCAGTATGGGAGCCAGCTTTACAGGGCGTTCCTTATACGAGCCGATTACGGTTACTTCACCTATCATCTCGTTGTCCGACTCCATGTATAGTTTTTTGGGGAAGTCCTTTACCGGAAAGCTGCCCTCCAACGGTTTAAAGCCGATATAGGTCACTTGATAATAACACACTCCACCGCCTGCCACCTCCAGCGTTACGCGGCCGTCTTCATCAGCCACCGCATGAAAAGGTTTGGCAGCGTCCTTGACATTGGAATAGGCCACAACTGCGCCTGCCAATGGTATGTCTGTACCTCTCTCCACAATGGTTATGCCTATCTTGACGGCTTCGGTGGCGGCTGACGCATGGCATACCATCATGATAAGTGACAAGAAGGTGAATGTCAGTTTATAGATAGTCTTCATTCTTTCTTCATTTTTACAAATTACAAAAAAAGAGGGAAGATAACGGTGAGGCTATCTTTCCTCTTTTCCCTATACGCTTACAAGAGAAGTTCACTCGATACCGTGTTCTTTCTTGTATTCTTCAAGGTCTTTCTCATACTGTGCAAATTCTTCTTCAAACCGGTCAATGCGGGTAGGGTCAATCTTTTGCAAGTAAACGTCTGAACTAAAGTTCATCACATTAAAGTTAGTAACGAATTCAATCTCATTAGTGTTTACATTTAAGAAACCTGTTACACTACCAGCACCTCCATTGCCGTTGTCATATTCCTCATCAATGGCGGTATAGACCGTATTACCACCATCGCCTTGAAATTTAATCCAGCCCTCCCCTTGGTATTCTTCTTTTTCCCAAGAGTTGAGTTGCATAAACTTCACATCAATAGTGAACCAGATGGTAAGAGGCATTTTTCCTACGCAGAACTCCCTTATCTGGAGGTTAAGTATGTCATCATCTTTCCAATTCAGATAATATTTCAAAGGGCATCCCTCGTCTAATAATGTCTTGTTCACTGTCCCCTGCATTGCTGTTGCGTTTAAAACAACACTGTCTTGCAAGATTTCTTTTGCCGCACTGATATAGCTTTCGGAAACCGGAGTCTTGGTAATTTCCTCATCAGCAGTGCAGGAAAAGAACATCACGCAAGACAGTGTCATTAACACAACAGCAATGAGCATCATTAAAAATTTCTTCATGATGATAAAAAAATTAATGTTTCTAATTATAAGACTCCAATTGCTTTATTTATTGTAATTTGTTGTCCAATCATATGCTTTAACTCCATATCCGGACGGAAGACTATTCCATTGAATTAGGTCGTTTTCTATATAATACTTTTGGATAAAATCTTTTGTTTCCTGCCTATTATAAATGTCTTCATCTATTCCAAATCGACATTTTTTAGAACTAGTTCCATAGACTCTTTTAAGTTCGGGGTGAACAATTTCGTTCACAGAGGGGAGGAGTGCTAAGCGTAATTCGGAAGCAGCTTCAAATTGTCGCAATTCTAACGCCTTCAATTTTGGACAATCTATCAATGTAATGCTTGTTGCAGTCGTAGCATTATTAGGAAAATGCACCTCTTCCAAACTATCACAGCAGTACAATAGAAAATAGTCACCAAATTCAGCATTGTCCCCTCCGCCATCACCACGCTGTCCGAAAGTCGTTGATTTTGAAATATCAAAGTCTTTCAGTCCTTCATTATATTTCATATCCACATAACATAAATTTTCAATGTTACGTGTATCAAAACCATTAGGAGTACTAATATTCTTCAATTGCAATGAAAAAGCAGAACTTGGAATAGGGAAATAGCTGATTTCACATTTTTCATCGGTCAGCATATACAACATTGCCCCATTATATCCTTTATTATTGGCGATATACTGAAAACCTTCAATGTTACCTACTGTCATAGTTTTATTTTCGATATCAAGGGTAGTAAGATTTTGAGAACGCTCATTCGGCTTAACAAGGCGTTTAGCTATATCAATATATTCACCATCAAACATAGACGGATATAATTTTTGCAACAAGGTGCGCCACTTTTCGTCAGGCACTTCTCGCAATGTCGTATATTTAGCCAAATTTCCTGATGCATCTTCCATCTGTATATCTGCACTTGAAGCATTCTGATAGAAAGCTACAATTTCATTACAATTATATTTTGCTATTTCAGGTAGGCATAGTTTCGTCAGGTTATGAAGCACGGTTACTGTTTCATCGCCATTCTCTTGTGTTTCAATATTTACCAAACCAGGAAAATCGCAAATCTCATTTCCTGTCAAGTCCACTCCCGTAATCTGCTCCGGCAACTTGGCAAAGTCGAACGCCGGGCCATAACCATTGTCCGACAAATCCACCTCGGTCAGATTAGGCAGTATGCTCAGTTCAGAGAGTGCGTCGGTGGAGATGTTCGTTCCCGAAAGGTCGAGGGTGGTGGTATTGTTGGCCAGTTCGTCCAGCAGCAGGTTGCCGTCGGCATTGAACTGGTAGCCCTTCTGGGCAAGGATGGTTTTCAGTTCCGTATTCTGCACGGTGGCATTGCTATACACAAGCCCTTCTTCTTCGCTGCAGGCGGTAAAGCCGAGGCACAAGGATAGCGCGGCCACACCCATGTAAAGTTTGTTCATTATTTCAATCTTAATTTGAGTTATACTTCTTTTTATCGATGCAAAAGTACAACCATCGCACAACCCCTACAATACCTTAAAATTGGTATTTTAGTGTTCACCATTTGTGGGTAGGAAATCCAGACTGAAAACATAACCCGCTGAATTTCAAAAGAAATCAGAGTTGCCTGTTAAAGCGGTATTTGAATATCACGATGAAGTAACTACCTATTTGTTGCGTATGCCTTTCCGACAGCCCGGCAGATGAAACGCTGCGGGTGAAGTTCTTTTTCTGGCTGAGGATGTCCGACCAGTAGAACGACAGCTCCGCTTTTTTCTGTTTGAGGAAACGCCACGCCAGGCGCACGTTCCACACCTCCTGGTCGTCCGCGCCTTTGCGGATATTCGTCCCGTTGCGGAAGGAATAGGCGGCATCGCTCCGCAACTGGATGCCACCGGGCAGGTCGGCGTAGGCGTTCAGCCCGAAGCGGTAATCGCGGGTGTAATCGCCGGTTCCACGCAAGCGGTTGGTGGAATGGCGGAAACGCCAGTCGCCCGTCAGGTCAAAGCCTCCCCATTGGGGCTGGTAGCCTACGCGCAGGTTGGCATTCAGCGAACGGTTGCGGGTAATGCTGCGGTCGGGCTGCTCCCTTTGCCCCTCATTTACAAGGCTCACGCTTTGGGCAAGCAAGGCACTTGTACGCGCCGCTATGTTGAAACGCCGCTTGATGCGTTTCTGGTAGCGCAGGTTGGCGCGGCTGCTCCAGTTGCCGTTAATGTTTACCGGATAACTTTCCCTGCCTCCCGTCATGGTGTTGTAAGTCACCGCCCGTATCACGCTGTTCTGTGTGTTTGTCCAGTTCAAATCGCCGCTCAGACCTATTTTCGTGTCCCGCG
This sequence comes from Barnesiella sp. An22, assembly GCF_963931395.1. Classification (NCBI taxonomy): domain Bacteria; kingdom Pseudomonadati; phylum Bacteroidota; class Bacteroidia; order Bacteroidales; family Barnesiellaceae; genus Barnesiella; species Barnesiella sp. An22. The sequence goes on along the minus strand of NZ_OZ007014.1, from coordinate 2,200,488 downwards.
CTTCCAGCCTTATGTTCTGGTTGAAGGAAGGCTTCAGGCCGGGATTTCCACGGGTGATGTTCAGCGGGTCGCTGTTGTCGGTCAGGGTAAGCAGGTCGCCCAACGCAGGCTGCCGGGTGTTCCCCTGATAGGTCAGTTGCACCCGCGTCTGTTTCCTGCGCCATGCCACTGTAAGATTGGGGCTGTAATTGCAGGATTGCCGGACGGTGTCTGCCTGCAGCATCCCCGTCTTCTGGTCAAGGCTTTGCCGTTCGGGGGAAACGAATATCCCGGCACGGATGTCCCACTCCTTGTCGGCATAGTTCAATGTAAGACCCATCGTATGGGAAATGCTGCGGCTTGCGCTTCGGTTGCTCAGGCTGTCCGTATAGCCGGTTTCGTAATTGTCGGGAAGATACCCTGCCGGACGGTCACCGTCGTCTTCCCCAAAGAACGGGGACAGGTCATACGTGTCGCGGTTGCTGTATTGGCGGTCGGACTGGAACTTGTAGGACAACTGCATCTTCAGCCGCTTGCCCAGCGGCTGCGTGAAAGACAATCCTGCCGCAAGGCTGCGGTTGCGCATCGGGCTGTGTTGGTACTGGTTGCGGTAGAGTACGGAGTCGCCGCACATGTAGCCGTCCAACTGGTAATAGGTGGTGGATGACACGGAGAAATTGTCGTTGTCGTTCCGCCCGTCGGAGTATTGCACGGTCAGGCTGACGTTGCTTCCTTTGCCGTTCAGCTTGCGGGTGACTTCTGCCATGAGCATGTACTGTCTGTTACGGCTATTTGAGACGGAACTCATGTCGATGGAGTTTATCCGAATATCGTCCGCAACGCTTTCTTCCGCGCCTTCCCCCGAATGGGTTGGACACATCCAGTCCGGGGTCGGCACTGTATGTGTCCTGCCGGTTGCCGTTCTCGCCGGAACCTTTCGAGGTACTGAAATTTCCGGTAAAACTTAAAAGCGTCTTGTCATTCACATACCATTGCGCCCCCAGCGCGGCACTTGCCATGCGGTTTTCCATGCGGTTGGTGTTGGAGGAATAGCGGTAAGTATTTCCGGTATTCAGATATTGTTCGTAATAGGATGTGCCTTCACTTCCATTTATAAAGTTGTTGTACATCACATTCCCGTTCACGGATAAGTCCGGACCGAATTTCTTTACGAAGTTCAAGGCGATATTATCCGTCCGGTTGTCTTCATAAGAGGTTGTCATATTCCGGTTGCCGGACTTGGCGATAAGTGAAAGGTTCTCGCCGCTTTTCTTAAAATAGTTGCCCGTCAGTTCCGCTTCTTTTTTCTTGTTGTTACCCTTGCCTGCGGCTATGGAAGTCATCAGTGTACCGTTGAACTCCTTCTTGGTTTGCAGTGGAAAAGCCACGCGACTTTGACCCTTTTGGCCAAACAGGATTTGCCCACCTTTGGCTACAATATGATTGACCCTTTAAAGTCCTGGTGTTTGGGGTCAATTTTATTTTACCCTTTTAAAATTTCCCGTTTTTCTTAGACCTTAACTTTCGCATACTTTCACCATATAACTCTATGGTATGAGCCGTATGTATGATGCGGTCAAGGATTGCATCAGCTATTGTCGGGTCACCTACCATGTCGTACCAGTTGGAGGAGGGGTACTGCGATGTGATGATGATGGATTTCCGTTCATGCCTGTCCTCGATGATGTCAAGCAGTATGGGACGCTCCTTGGCGTCGAGAGGCACGATGAACAGGTCGCCAAGGATGAGTAACTGGCATCGCTCAATCTTCTTGAGTTCCGTTTCAAGTGTACCTTTGACTTTGGCGACTTTCAGCGCTCCGAGCAGTTTCGGGGCATTGGCATATAAGGTACGGAATCCCCTTTTGCATGCTTCGTGGCCGAGGGCGCAGGCCAGATAGCTTTTCCCCGTTCCTGAAGAACCGGTAATGAAAAGGTTCTGTGCCTTATGCACAAAATCAAGGGTGGCGAGACGTTCCATCTGGTTGCGATCCAGCCCCCGGTTCGTGGCATAGTCGATCTGTTCAATATAGGCCTTGTAACGGAATGCCGCATTCTTGGTAAGCCGTGCAATGGCAGCCTGCGCACGATAGTCCCATTCGCGTGCAAGGAGCATGGAAAGGAACGTGTCCGCAGTCATGGATTGCGGAGTGGTGCCGGCAAGACTTTCCCTGAAAGCCTCTGCCATGCCATGCAATTTCATACGGTTCATTAAATCCAGCGATATGGTATTCTGGTTCTGTTGTCCCGTAACGGGAGCTGTTTTATTGTTTACTTCCATACATATGAGTTTTATTGTTTGTCCTTTCTGTAATATTCACGTCCACGTATGTTTTTGTGGGTCAATGGAGCCGGGGAAGTCATGTCGGGCTGTACTTTCCCGTCCTCATCGGGAAGGAAATCCGCGTCTTCTCCCAGTTCAAGCACCTCGCGCAAGGCCTGATACCCGTATTGCAACTTCTGGTCCGCACATGCGCAAGCCGCCACCAGACGGTCGCGACCGTATTTTTTCTCCAACGTCAAGATACCCCGACAGGACCTGAACGCTTTTGGCGGATATTGCATGGCACGCTCCACTTCCCGTAGATAGTTCAATACGATATTGTCTATTTCCGAGGCACGCCGGAAGAGTTCCTCCAAGTCCTTGTCATAGGGGCCATAGTGTCCCGGCAGGTTGTGCTCCTTTTTCAAGGAATAAGCGCAGGGAATGTCACAGCGGTCATGGGTGGCGACAAGGTTCATGCCACAGTAGATTTCCACCGTATCGGCATCATAGAGAATCGTCACACGCTTTCCTATACATTCCTTGGGAACACTGTAATGGTGCTTGAACAACGAGACGTAAGAGTTCTTCCCGACAGTCATCAGCTTCCTCTCTTTCATTACGTAACGTTTCACGGGAAGCGGCCGAAGATAATCCTTCTCTCCCTGAAGGAACATTTCCTTGCGTGACACCTCCCGTCCGGCCATCACCTTTTCATTGAAATCAAGCAGGGAGACACGGACGGCGGTATTGAGTTCCTCCAGGCCGGAAAATGTCATTCCCTCTATGTCAAGGTAAATGGAACGGTAGAGGAGCTTTACGGCATTCTCTACCAAAGCCTTGTCTTTGGGATGACGCACACGGGCGGGATAGACCGCACAGCCGTAATATTCGGCAAAAGCGGCGAAATCATCATTGATGACAGGCTCGTTGCGGTCGCTTCGTGTGACGCAGCCTTCAGATTGTCGGGGACGATAGCCGCAGGAACGCCTTCAAAATATTGAATGGCATTCTCACATGCCTTTATCAGGTCTTCCTTGCGTTGAGACCACACGGCTTCGCAGTAGGTATAATGGCTGAACGGAAGGATGGCGACAAACACCTCGGCTTTCTTCGTCTCGCCCGTCATTTCATCAACGACTTCAAGCCTGTCACCGGCAAAGTCAATATACATCTGGTCGGCGGCATAGTGCTCGACATGACCGACGACCTTGACGTGAAACTTGTACTGACGGACAGCCCGTTTGAAGGAAGACAACTGATAGCCATCAGGATATTCGGCATGGTATTCCTTGAACAGTTTTCGGACACTCATGCCTTTGCGTGACAGGCGGGATACATATCCGGGAAGCAAGGCCTCCAGTTCAATCCTCCTGGAAGAAGGCTCCCGATGCCGGGATGCCGTACAGCCGAACAACTCATCCAACTGCCCGTCGGACAGGGAAAGAAGCTGTTCAATACTCTTGCCGCTTGAAAGGAACAGGCGGACATACTTGCGGACAGTATTACGGGAAATATGAAACGTGGAAGCCGTTTCCTTGATTCCCATGCCGGCCGCATAACATCTTAAAATGTTTTTGATTCGTTTATCCATTTGTATAGATTTTATTATCACCCCCGTTACACCAGGACTCGGGCACTCAAATCTACACAAAAAAATCTATAACAATAGGTGAGCTAAGTGGTCAATACTATTTTGGCCAAAAGGGTCAATCATATTGTAGCCAAAGGGGACAATCCTGCTTGGCCAAAAGGGTCAAAGTCGCGTGGCTTTTCCACAAGACGGGATGAAAAGCAGGATGTTGTGGATTACGAACACTTCACCGTGCCATTTATATTAACCGTAGATGAGATTTTATCAAAGATTGAAAATCTGACAATGCGTGAAATGCTGGGAGGCACGCTCTTCCCTGACACTATGAAGCAATATGACGACTATACCATCCGTGAAGCTCTTCATAACTGTATTGCACATCAAGATTACACGATGCAGCAGCGAATCAATTTCGTGGAAAATCCAACATACCTCTATTACTCCAATGCAGGGAGTTTTATTCCTGGTACTTTGGAGAATGCTTTAACGAATGAAGAACCTCAAGCATATTTTCGCAATGAGTGTCTTTGTAGGGCAATGGTTGATTTCAACATGATAGATACAGTAAGTAGGGGTATAAAGAAGATGTTCAATGAGCAGTGGCGTCGTCACTTCCCAATGCCTGATTATGAAATTGACGCCAAAAACAAGAAAGTATCGGTACGCATTTATGGCAATGAGATAAATGAACAGTATACTAACTTGCTCAAAACAAACAACTCATTGACCTTGTGGAATTGCATATCATTAGATACCATCCAAAAGGGCAGAACCATTCACGAGGACATTGCACAGGATTTATTGAACAGAGGGCTCATTGAGGGCGAAGCCCCCAATTATACAATCTCTTTAGGGATTGCAAAAGCTACTCGTCAACTGCAAGGTTACACTAAGCAAAAAGGACTTGATAAGGAAAAAATCAAACAGATGATTTTGCAGTATCTTAAGAATGCTGGTACAGATGGAGCCAAGCGTGATAGCATTTATGAGTACGTCAAAGACGTAATGCCGCAAGTCAAGACACATGAACAGCAATTGAGACTATTAGGAGATATACTTAGTACGTTAAGTACCGATAAACTTATTTATCCGAAAGGACGAACATGGTTTTTGAAAGAATAGTTATAACGGAAGATTATGACGGTTTATCCCCAATTATAGCGGAAATTATAACGGATTCCGTCATATTATAGCGGATAATGAAATCCGATTAAGTCATGCCAAATTCGTAAATTGAAGAAGTATGTTATTAGGAGAAAGAATAAAAGAGTTAAGAGAACAGCACGGAGTGCTGCAAAGACAATTGGCTGCTCTGCTTGAGATAGATACACCGATGTTCAGCAAAATAGAGCGCGGAGACAGGCGAGCTAAACGAACACAAGTAATACAATTGGCTGAATATTTTAAGGTGGATAAGAATGAACTTCTCACTCTGTGGTTAGCAGACAAAGTATTAGATGCGGTAGAGGATGAAGACGAATTAAAACACGATGCGATAGAGGTTGCACAAAAAAGAATAGGCTAATACTTACAATTATCGGGAACTATATGGTATCATAACTATATAATCCCTGACATTAATATTTGATAATCAATGAATTGGTCTACAATATTCGGTTCAAGTGTGGAGTCATTAGTTTATTGAATGGAGGCTCTGGTAAGCCCTGTACCGATAAACAATACCCCACACCGTTATAGTAACAATGATGATACTACATACGGTGATGAATGTTATTGCTTATTCTCGGTACAAGTGAAATTTAACAGATTTCCATTCGAGAATAAAAGCTAACACTTTCATCTATCTACCATGTCACGTGGAGAACCACGCATGACAAAGGTATGAAATGTTTTTTGCAATAACAAGTCTTGGGGTATTGTGTTTTTGTATTGTTTATCATGTCGTTTAGTCGATTCTCTCTTCACTTTTGGGTTTGCTTGGCTTATTTCGATTGGCTGCCTGTTGCAAGGTGGCATATATGCGAGTCCGTAGTGAGAGGGGGGCAATTACTTCGACCGAGCGGCTGCGGGAGAGCAACTCCATCACAAAATCGTTGGTGATACGAAGTCGCAGTTTGATGGTGACTCCGCATGAGGTTTCGCTAAGAATCTGTTGTGAGTGGTGCAGGGGGAGCGTTTTAACAAAAGCTCCATCGACCGAGTCGTATTTGAGTATAATGTCTTCGATTGGGTCTTCGGGGTTGTTCCATATTCCGTAACTCTCTCGAAAGAGCGCAGGAATATCTATGAGTTCATTGCGGTGGAATTGAGTTCCCTCGAGGACGTTTATTGTCGAGATGCGATCCACTCCGAACGTTTTCAGTTTGCCGTCGGTATCATAGCCGATGAGATACCAGCGGTGTTGCGACTCTTTCAAAAAGTGAGGCAGGAGCTGTTTGTGTATGATTTCCCCGTTATGGCGTACCAAGGTGTAGTCAAATTCAATGGGATTTCTTTTTCGTATTGCCTTCAATAACGGAGCAATGAGTTCGTGGCGTATGGTATTCTGCCGATGTTCGGCAAGGACATACTTTTGAAGTACACTGTCGGCATTGATAGAACTGAGCAGCTCGAAGTTGAGCAGCAGGTCTTTGTAATTATCGGTCATTTCGTCGAGTGCGGCAATATAGTATCCTCGTGATTTATCGTTACGAATGACTATGCCGAACATTTCGTCGATGAGGGCGAAATCGCGTTGCATGGTTCGTTGCGAATAATTTGCATCTTGATTGTCGTACAGAGCCAGTGTGTTCTCTACATGCGAGATGAGCTCGTCTGTTGGCACATATTGAACTACCGACAGTTTGTTGATGAGGATTGCCAAGCGTCGTATTTGACTAATTTTTGCCATATCGGTCTGCTTTTTGTGGCAAAGATAATAGCATAGGACGACAAAAGGTGTCGCTGATTAAGCAAAGACACAAAAAAAAGCGCCCGATTGCTCGAGCGCTTTTTCTATGTAGATAGAGTCGATTATTCAGCAACGACTTCGAAGGGGATTTCTACGCTAACCTCTTTGTGGAGTTTGATAGTAGCTTTGTAGTGGCCCACTTCTTTTACAGGGTCTTTGATAATGATTTGTTTGCGGTCTACGTTGTGGCCCAGTTTCTCGAGAGCCTCGGCGATTTGGATGTTGTTAACCGAACCGAAGATGGTACCCGTCGAGCTGGTTTTTGCACCGATGGTGAGCGATACACCTTCGAGGGCAGCAGCCAGAGCTTGAGCGTCGGCTTTGATTTTCTCGAGTTTGTGAGCGCGTTGTTTCAGGTCCTCTTCACGCATTTTCAGAGCCATGGGCGAAGCGATAACAGCTTTTCCTTGGGGGATGAGGTAGTTACGACCGTATCCGCTTTTTACCGTAACGACATCGTCTTTGTAACCGAGGTTGGCGATGTCTTCTTTCAATATTACTTGCATGCTAAAATTCCTCCTTCGTTTAATTATTTCATCAAATCAGTTACATAAGGGAGCAGCGCCAGGTGACGGGCTCTTTTCACAGCTTGTGCAATACGACGTTGAAATTTCAACGAAGTTCCTGTGATACGACGGGGCAGGATTTTGCCTTGTTCGTTCAAGAATTTTTTCAGGAATTCAGGATCTTTGTAGTCGATATACTTGATACCGTTTTTCTTGAAACGGCAGTATTTTTTCTTTTTGATGTCAACCGACGGAGGGGTCAAATATCTGATTTCGGATTGTGCTTGTGCCATTTTTTAGTTCTCCTTTACTTCTTCTACTTTGTTAGACGATTTAACACTTCTTCTCTTTGCAGCGTATTCGGCAGCAAATTTGTCCATTCTGAACGTCAAGAAACGGATTACACGTTCGTCACGACGGAATTGAATTTCCAGTTTGGCGATGACAGAAGGGTCGGCGTCAAATTCCAGCAGGTTGTAAAAACCGGTGGTTTTCTTTTGAATAGGATAGGCGAGCTTGCGCAATCCCCAGTTTTCCTCATTCACGATTACGGCACCTTGCTCGGTGAGAATCGTTTTGAATTTGTCTACCGCTTCCTTCATCTGTACATCAGACAAAACGGGAGTTAAAATGAAAACGGTTTCGTAATGATTCATACTCGTTTAGTTTAACGTATTTGGTTAATAGTTTTTATTAGCGGGGCAAAGGTAGAGATTATCTTGCAATTATACAACCCTTTGCGACGGTTTTTTCTCTTTTTTCTGTCGGTGCCTGGTCGATTGGGGTTAATCTCAGGCTTTGGTCGACTCGTATTTTTTGTAAAAGAGGGTGAGCAGTACAAAGCCGACCAGGGCGAGCGGTGCCCCGATGAGGGCGGGATAGTGGTAGTCGAGACCAGCCTCGAGCGGCAGGCCTCCCAGGAAGGCTCCGATGGCATTCCCCAGGTTGAAGGCTACCTGCACGCAGGCGGCACCCAGCAGCTCGCCACCCTTGGCAAAGTGAATGATCGAGATTTGCTGAGGGCTCGACACGGCAAAGAGTCCGGCGGTGCACAGGCACATGAGCAGTACGGTGAGCCATCCGACAGGAGCCGCGAAAAAGATGGCGAGCAGGGCCATGAAGAGCAGCAGTTGGGTGTAGGCAGCCACGCGGCCGGGGGTGTAGATGTCCGACAGGCGTCCGCCCAACAGATTGCCTACCACCATGCCGAATCCGGCCAGCACCATCAGCAGGGTGACACTTTCGGTCGGGAAGCCCGAGACTTGGGTGAGCAGCGGGTTGATGTAGCTGTACCAGCAGAACACGCCGCCGTTGCCCAGCATGGTGGCTCCCAGGATGAGCCAGGGGGCTTTGGTCTTCAAGAAACGGAACTGTCCTTTGAATCCCGTGTCGGGCAATCCCTCGACCTGAGGTACCCACTTCCAGATGTAGTAGAGCACGATGAGGCCCCACACACCCACCAGCAGGAAGGTGAGCCGCCACGAGAGCAGCGTGCTGAGCGAGGTGCCCAGCGGTACCCCGAAGAGGTTGGCGATGGTCATGCCGGCAATCATAATCGAGACCGCCTCCGAGCCCTTCCCTTTATCGGCCAGCTTCTCGGCCACAATCGACGCTACCCCGAAGTAGGCTCCGTGGGGGAGCCCCGAGATGAACCGGGCCATCATCATGGTCCAGTAGTTGGGGGCCAGCGAGGCAAACAGGTTGCCGGCCATCATCACGGCTACCAGACCGAGCAGGATATTTTTCAACGGCAGTTTGCGGGCCATGGTCAGAAGGGGAGCTCCGGCACATACGCCCAGAGCGTAGGCCGAAATCAAATGGCCGGCCGTAGGAATAGTGATGTGTAGATCGGCGGCTATGTAGGGGAGGATAGCCATCATGACAAACTCGGCGATTCCAAGCCCCAATGTGCCGAACGCCAATGCAATAAGACTCTTTTTCATACGATACCTTAATAACCTATTGAACGCAGGGAGCAACCTGCCCGGGCAGACCCTCCCTGAAAATCGGGTGCAAAGGACGCAAAATCTTGCGGGTTGTACAAACTTTGTGTCTCTTTTTTTTGCCAGGGGAACAGGCATAAAAAAACGGTAGAGTCCAACAGCAAATGCAAAACTACAAAACGTTTATGAAGAATCTGTATTTGGGCGAATCAAAATTAAGTTTTTCCCGAGGTCTTCGATTCAATTTCTTTTGTATCTCTTTGATTTTCCAGTCGGAGAAATCCTGAAAGTTGGCCTTTTTTGGGATATATTTCCGAATAAGCTTGTTTGCATTCTCAATGGCTCCTTTCTGCCAGGCTGAATAAGCATCCGTAAAATAAACCTTAACTGGCGGCCTACCTTTGAGGCTGAGTTGTTTGGTTATCTCCTGATGTGCTGCAAATTCACAACCGTTGTCGGTGGTAATCGTATGTATCGTTTGCCTATATGGGAACAGCAGGCGGATGACCGCCCGGGCCGTCGGTAGGGCTTTCCGTCCCTGAGGCAACTTTTCCATGAGTATGAAATTGGTCGAACGTTCGGTTAGGGTGACGATGGCATGACCGCAGGAGTCGATGATGGTGTCCATTTCCCAATCGCCGAATCGGGTTCCGTCTGCCTCCTTGGGGCGCTCGTGTATGCTTGTGCGGTTGGGTATATTGGTCGCTTTTGTCGGACACAGGATTTTGCCTCGCTTTTTGTATTTGAGCCCATGAGGCATATGCAGAGCCAGTTTCCCGGTCGTATCGGCATGGACATGGTTGTAGATGGTCTGCTTGGCGATGTGGATACCTTCTTTCCTGAGTACTCCCGCTATCTGGGCCGGAGACCATTCCTCCTCTTCGATCATGCGCTCAATTCGCCACCATAGATCTTCCGGTTTCCTGTGATGGCCCTTAAATCCGTGCTTGCGGCTATCACACTGCCTCTGAGCATATTTCCATATATACTCTCCTTCCGGCTTTGAGTTGCGCCTGATTTCCCGACTGACTGTCGATTTTGATACTCCTATTTCCTCTGCTATGCGAGAACGGCTCCATTTCCTTTTCAGACCAAGATATATTTCATATCTTTGGGCTTCGATTAGTTGATTTGACATGGCAATACAAAATTAATTAATCGTAGGGAGATTTCGGTCTCCCTTTTTTGTATTGCTGTTGGACGCTCTCAGGGGCTTTGCGCCCCCGCCGCTATGGCTTCCCCCGCAGTGTTTTTCATAGTTCTTGTTCCTTCCTTACTCGAAAAACGTTGCGTTTTGATTTGGATTCTTCAGGCATAAAAAAACCGCTGCCTTTTTGTGCAAAAGGTAGCGGCCTTGCTGGGGATTGCTCCCGAAATTGTTTACTTAACTTCGATCGATTTTCTTACACCGGCATTGTTTTCAACAGGCAGTTTGGGAAGTTCGACCGACAAAACGCCATGTTCGACATGAGCCGAAATTTTGTTTTTGTCGACATCGTCGGGCAGAATCATGGTCTGCTGGAATTTCGAATAAGAGAATTCGCGACGCAGATAGTGCTCTTTCTTCTTTTCGTCTTTGTTTTCGATTTTCTTCTCCATCGTGATTACGAGGTTGTCGTTCTCATCGACGTGAACTTGGAAATCGTCTTTCGTCATACCCGGAGCAGCCACTTCTACGCAGTAGTCGTTTTCATGTTCGATCACATTGATAGCAGGTGCTGTAGCATTGGCTTTTTCCATCCATTCATTATCAAAGAAATCATTGAAAATGTCGGGCAACCAACCTTGGTTTTTTCTCATGGGTACCATAATTATAATCTCCTATCTTTAAGTTGTTTATTATCTGTTTTGCTTTCGGCTCTCTTTCGATTACCGAAATCACCTATCTACTTGCAAAGGGTGTGCCAATACCCTTTGGCACCTGTTTTGCCCCGGATGTAGTGACAAGAGTGCGCCGAAGTGGACAGACTTGCGCCGAAGTGGCCTATTTGTCACATCGGGTGCGAGGCTTGTAAGGTTCGGGTGCGAGGCCTCGGACGGCAGAGTCTCACCGCCTTCTCCGGCGATACAGGCACATGCCGTAGATGATTGTCGAGGTAAGTGCTTCGGTCACCGGCATGGCCAGCCACATACCAGTGGTTCCCCACACGGCGGGGAGCAGGTAGAAGCATGGAATGAGGAGGATTACACCGCGCATCAGCACAAACAGAATCGACTCTCTTATCCGTTCCAGACTCTGGAAGTAGCCGATGACAGCCACGTTGGCAATGAAAAAGACGGTGCCTGTGCCCAGGTAGGGAAATCCCGCCGTAGCTATTCTTCCGGCTTGGCTCTGGGTGTCGACAAACAGCCCTACCAGTTCTCGTGGAAACAGAATAAACAGCAGCGACAGGCACACGCCGAACAGGGTTGCCGTGCGCAACAGCAGGCGGCGGGTCTCTCTCACTTTGTGCCAGAGGCCGGTGCCGTAGTTGTAGCTGATGATGGGTTGGGCCGACTGGGCTATGGCATTCCCGATCATGAAGAAGAAGGGGGCATAGTAGCAGGCAATGCCAAAGGCGCCTACGCCCGAATCGCCCAGATAGTGCATAAATTGCCAGTTGCCTATGTAGATAAAGATGGCCATTGTCAGTTCGCCCAGCAGCGACGACAAGCCTATCTTGCACTGGTAGCCGAGGTTTCGGCCGGCCAGGCGGAGGCTCTTGACGCTTGTTTTCAAGGCGATTATGCGTAGCGACCGGCCCATGAATAGCAGATAGTACAAGGCCATGACACCGCCGGCCACAATGCTGAGGGTAGTGGCTATTGCCGCCCCTTTTACTCCCATGCCAAGGGGGAAGATGAAGAGCCAGTCGAGCACGATATTCAGCAGGGCCGGCACAATGTTGCACCACATGGCAAAGCGGGGTGAGCCATCGAGGCGGATAATGAAGAGCCCTATCAGCATCCAGGTCTGGAAGACAAAGGCCGGCATAATCCATTGCAGGTAGTCGAGAACTTGCGGCATCAGGCTCTCCGACGAGCCCAGCAGCCGGGCCGTCTCGGCCGGGAATATCAGTACCAGCACCGTGAGTACGGTTATAAACAAGGTAGTCGCCAGCAGGGCTTGGGAAATGTTGAGCCGGGCAGTCTTCACCTTTTTATAAGAGAGGTGAATGGACGATACTACCGAGCAGCCGGAGCCGATCATGAGCCCCAGGCCGGCTACGAATTGGTAGATGGGAACGACCAGGTTTACGGCGGCAACCCCGTCGGCACCGGTGCCGTGCCCTACAAAGATACCGTCGATAGTACATACAGCCGACATGGCGAACGAACCCAGCAGGGTGGGAATCAGTAGTTTGCGGAAGAGTGTGGCGACAGGCTCTTTCTGAAAGTCGATAGCGTCTCGGTTCATACAAGCAGAGTTGTGTTTGTGGGTCTTTTACGAGGGGCAAAGGTAGTGAGATGTATCTTCCCGGAGGGGAGCAGAACCCCGACAAGTAGGGTACTTTTCCGAACAAAATGGGGCGTAAGTTGGGGAAATACCCTATTTTTGCATCTCAGAAAGGTATTTTTCAATATATGAAGTCGTTCAAGTACAGGCTCTCGCCCGAGGGCAGCGAATGCAGCTACGGCACAACCGACCTTCGCCCCTGTCTGGGGTGTCCTATCGAGGTCGAGGGGTGTGTGGTGCTGATGTGTACCGAGGGGGTAGCGCTTTTCTCCATCGACTTTCACAACTACACCTTCCGTCGGGGCGATTTGCTGGTGGTCATGTATGACCGCACGGTAATCCCGCTCAAGGTCTCGGCCGGATTCCGGGTCGAATGGGTATCGCTGTCGCTTTCGGTTTGCAACGATACCTTCTATAAAATCTCTTCGGTAAAGTTTTGGGACCGCTTCTATTTCTACCCGGTTTGCCGTCTGGAGCCTGAGCATCCACGGCTGGTCGAGTCTTGGCTGTTGCAGGTGAAGTGGATTGCCCGACACACGGAGGATACCTACCGCACCGAACTGTTGCAAAGTGTATTCTATCAGCTCATGCTCTCGCTCTGCTGCGAAATGGAGAGGCTGTCGCTGGCTTCGGGCAAGAGCGAGAAACGAAGTCATGCCTGGGTGGTCGCCAATGACTTTATGGTGCTGGTGGGTCGCCACTATGTCAAGCACCGCGACGTGGCCTATTATGCCACCCGCCTTTGTGTCAGTCCCGATTACCTCAATAAACTGTCGCTCAAATATATCTTGATGACCCCCAAGGAGTATATCAACCGGCAGTGTATTATGGCTATCAAGACCTATTTGAGTAGTACCGACCTGTCGGTCAAGAATATTGCCAACGAACTTAACTACGAGGATGCCTCGTATTTGTGCCGTTTCTTTCGTCGAATGACGGGTATGTCGCCTCTGGAATACCGCGAGCGGTTGGGCAAGCCGTGAGCGACCGGGGCCGGAAAAAGTCCGGGCGAGCTTGTTTCTCTGCATTCACCTTTCAGTATCTTTTACTAAGACAGGAGGCGGTTTGGCATAGTCAAATTTGAAAACGTGGTTTTCATTTGCCTTTGCAATCTTCTTTCGCTATCTTTGTTACACGAAGACAGGAGGCGGCTCGGCATGGTCAAATTTGAAAACAAAGTTTTCATTTGCCACTGCTCTCGCCTTTCACTATCTTTGAAGAAGACAGGATGCGGCTCGGCCCAGGCAAAGTTGAAAACTGCGTTTTCCATTTGCCTCTGCTCTCACCTTTCACTATCTTTGTATTTACATTATACATAAATGAGATGAAAACCATACGGGAAATATATCGCATAGGGTATGGCCCTTCGAGCAGCCATACGATGGGGCCGCGCAAGGCTTCGGAAATGTTTTTGGAACGCCATCGCGATGCGGCGGCATTCGAAGTGACGTTATACGGCAGTCTGGCCGCTACGGGGCGGGGCCACTTGACCGACGTGGCTATCCTCGACACGTTGCGTCCCCATGCGCCGGTCGAGATTGTGTGGAAGCCTTCGGTATTTCTGCCTTTTCACCCCAATGGCATGACCTTCCGCTCGAAGAACAGCCGGGGCGAGGTGACCGACGAATGGACGGTCTTCAGCATCGGAGGCGGTGCTTTGGCCGAAGAGGGGAAGGCTCTCGACGAGTCGCCCGAGCTGTATGAAATGAATCACATGACCGAGATACTCAACTGGTGCGAGCGCACGGGGCGCAGCTATTGGGAGTATGTGCAGGAGTGCGAGGACGATGACCTCTGGAACTACCTGGCCGAGGTGTGGGCGGTAATGCGCCAGGCCATCGAGCGGGGTCTCGACCAAGAGGGCGTGTTGCCGGGGCCGTTGAACCTGCGGCGCAAAGCCTCTTCCTACTATATAAAGGCCAAGGGGTATAAGGATAGCTTGAAGAGCCGTGGGCTGGTCTTTGCCTATGCCCTGGCCGTGAGCGAAGAGAATGCCTCGGGTGGCCGTATTGTCACGGCACCTACCTGCGGCTCGTGCGGGGTGGTACCTGCCGTGCTGTATCATTTGCAGAAGAGCCGCGACTTCAGCGACATGCGCATCCTGCGGGCGTTGGCTACGGCCGGTTTGGTGGGTAATATCGTGAAACAGAATGCCTCGATTTCGGGGGCCGAGGTGGGCTGCCAGGGCGAGGTAGGCGTGGCGTGTGCCATGGCTTCGGCGGCAGCCAGCCAACTGTTCGGGGGCAGCCCGGCACAGATCGAGTATGCCGCCGAGATGGGTCTCGAGCATCACCTGGGCATGACGTGCGACCCGGTGTGCGGCCTGGTGCAGATTCCCTGCATCGAGCGGAATGCCTATGCCGCGGCCCGGGCTCTCGATGCCAATATCTATTCGGCCTTTACCGATGGCAACCACCGGGTTTCGTTCGACAAGGTGGTGGCGGTAATGAAGCAGACCGGGCACGACCTGCCGTCGCTCTACAAGGAGACGGGCGAAGGTGGCTTGGCCAAGGATTACGAGCAGATGTAGCACCGGGAGGGCCGCGCTCGGCAACTGTCTTTATCCGATTGATTCGGGTAGATGGGGCCGGTGGCGATGGTTTGATGGAAAAAAATAATAGCCTCTTTTTCGCCGATAGTGAGCAAAAAGGAGGCTAAATTTGTTTTTGTAGCAAAGTTGAGTTATTTTTGTAGTTGTTTAAGCAATGATTCGTATATGAACTTTTCGGAATTAAATATAGAGATGCTCTTTGCTCTGATGAGCGGTAAGTTGTCGGCAGCCATCAATCGGAAGTTGCACCGCAGTTTTCGCAAGTTGTCAATCGACATTACACCCGAGCAATGGACGGTGCTCTACTATTTGTGGTCGCGCGACGGGGTAACTCAGCAAGAGTTGTGTAATGTCACTTTCAAAGACAAGCCGAGTATGACCCGGTTGATTGACAATCTGGAGAAACAGCAGCTGGTGGTTCGTTCGCCGGGTGTGAAAGATCGCCGTATCAACCTCATTCATCTCACGGACAAGGGGCGTGAACTCGAGGATGCTACCAAGCCGTTGGTAACGGCCATCATGCGTACCGCTCTCGAGGGATTTTCCGACAGCGAGGTCGAGATGGCCGGTGCGATGCTGGCCAAGGTCTTCGGCAATTTGAAAAACTCGTTGAACGACTAATCTTTAAAAAGACGATAGCGATGATCAAGTATGCCAAACTGTTTGTGGCGGTTTTGCTGTGTGGGCTGGCCGCAACCACATCATTCACCTTTGCACAGTACCAACCCGATCGCCTGGGCGAGGGGTTCGAATCGAAAACACTCGTCATGCCCGACGATTACAGCGGTCGGGTGGTGACTACGCTCGTGCGCAGTCTGTCGCCTTGCCCCAATGTGCATCGGGCCGTGCTCTACGTACACGGGTATAACGACTATTTTTTCCAAAAGGAGATGGCCCGGACCTTTACCGACTCGTGTTTCAACTTCTACGCCGTGGACCTGCGCAAGTATGGGCGTTCGCTTCTGCCGGAGCAAACCCCTTTCGAGGTGCGCGACTTGAGCGAGTATTTTGCCGATCTCGACACGGCGTTGACACTTGTCCGGCAGGAGGGCAATACCGAGGTTGTGCTGATGGGGCACTCGACCGGAGGGCTCATCACCTCGCTCTATTGCGAGGCGCATCGCGACTCCCTGCCGGTGCAGGGGCTTATCCTCAACAGCCCGTTCCTCGACATGAACATGAGCGGCTTTTACGAAAAGGTATTGGTGCCTTTGGTTTCGGCCTGGGGCGGTTGTTTCAAGAATACGAAAATCAGCCAGGGCAACTCCACTGCCTATGCCGAGAGTCTGTTGAAACAGTATCACGGCGAGTGGGACTACGACACCAACCTGAAGTTTATGGCCTCGCGGCCGGTCACCGCGGCCTGGGTACGGGCCATACATCGGGGGCATAACCAGGTGCACAAGGGGTTGCACATACCGTGTCCCATCCTGTTGATGTATTCGAGCCAGTCGGTGCAGGGCGACGAGTGGACCCCGCAGCACCAGTCGGGCGACGCGGTGCTCGATGTGAAAGATATAGCCCGCTACGGGCGTACGCTGGGGCCGCATGTCACCGAGTTTGAGGTGAAGGAGGGGTTGCACGACCTCGTGTTGTCGAAGCCGGCTGCACGGGCATCGGTCTATGCCGAGATATTCCGGTGGTTGCGCAGCAACGGGTTGGAGCGTTGAACTGCAGGAAATAAAAACTTATTATAAGAAGAACGGCCGGAGGTGTTTGCCCCGGCCGTTCTTCTTTTCGTCGTGATACGACTGTTATTGTTTCTTTGATTTCTGTTGTTTCTCCAGTTGCATTACCTGCTTGTCGGCCAGTTCGAGGGTACGGATGTTGAGCTGATATTCCCGGGTGAGGTCATCGACATTACGCATCAGAGTGTAGAGGTTGCGGGTCTCTTTCACCGCTTCGCGAGTCGTCCGGTCGAGAGCGAGCGTGTAACGGTTTCCGCCCAGATAGGTGAGGGTGATGGCCTTGTCGGTGTTGTCGGCAATAAGCGAAGCGACGGCCGAACATTGTCCATCCTTGTAGGTGACGATTTCGGTATACTTGCCGTTGTCGGTAAACCGGTAGTTGTTGGCTCCGTCGTATCCGATAGCCAGGGTCTCGGCCTTGCTCTTGTCGGGTAGGGTGACCCGTATCGAACTATGCTTCAGCGGGGTGCTGCCGTAGTATACGCTGGCCAGCTGCATCTGACCGTTTTCGGTAACCTGCACCTTCAGCTGGCTGCGGGTGATGGCGTTTTGTTTGGGCAGTTTGTTGTACACGTAGTTGCCTTCGGTCTGATATTTGGCATCTTTCTCGAAGCGGAATTTCTTTTTGGCTGCCTCGAGTTCGGCCTGTCTTACCTTGAGTACGCTGTCGATATAGAGCAGGTTTCGCTCGCTCTCTTTCTGCTTGACCCGGCACATGAGCAACATGCCCTCTCTGATCTGTTTGAAGGCTTTGGGGTATAGCTGCTCGATACTGTCTATCGCATTTCGGGCGCTTTCGTACTGTCCCGCCTCGAAGAGTTTCAAGGCTTTTTCGTATTGTTCGCCGGCTTCGTGGCTACCGTCGCCGCAGGCCGGAAAAAGAAGAATACAGGAGCATATCCAAAGGTAGAGGTATTTTGTCATATTCATATTGTGTTTTTAATGGGTCATTAACAGTTTATCGAACTCCGTTGTACATCTTTTACCCCTTTCACGGTCTTGAGCTTCTTGATGAGGCTGTTGAGGCTCGAGGTGTCGTCGACCATGACGGTGATGTGTCCCTGGAAGAGTCCGTCGTTCGAGTCGATCGAGATGTTGCGCATGTAGATGTTTTTCTCTTTCGAGATGATTGAGGTAATGTTGGTGACGATGCCGATGTCGTCGTTGCCCACGACACGCAGCACACAGACATATTTTGAGCCCATCTTTCCCGACCACCGGGCATTGACCACCCGATAGCGGTAGCGGCTGTAGATGTGGCGGGCATTGGGGCAGTCCTTGCGGTGTATCTTGATGGTCCCCTCGGTTGATACGAACCCGAAGATGTCGTCGCCGAAAATGGGGTTGCAACACTTGGCCAGCTTGTAGTCGATACCCTTCACGTCGCCGCCGATGATGAGCTCGTCCTCTTTCGAGTCGTCGTGCTCGCTGGGTTGCAGCGTGAACTCTTCGGCCGTGCGGGCTTCGTATTGCTCGTTGTTCTCTTTGTGTTCGATTTCGAGGTAGAGGTCGATGACTCGGTTCACGTCGATGCGCTCGGCGGCCAGCTCGTTGTAGAAGTCGGTCACGGTCTTGTAGCCCATCTTTTTGATGAGCTTCATCATGATGCCGTCTTCCATCTCCATCTTGCGATTCTTGAACCGGCGTTGCAGCAGCTCCTTGCCATACTCGGCATCTTTGTTCTGCTGTTCGTTGAGGGCCTGTTTTATCTTGACGCGCCCTTTCGAAGTGGAGGCAATGTTAAGCCAGTCTTGCTTGGGGGTCTGGTTGGGCGAGGTGAGTACCTCGATGGTATCGCCGCTTTTGAGCTTGTATTTGATGGTCTCTATCTTTCCGTTCACTCGGCCGCCCACGCATTTGCACCCCAGTCCCGTGTGGATGAGAAAGGCAAAGTCGAGCAGGGTAGCCCCCAGTGGCAGCTTGTAGAGGTCGCCCTTGGGAGTAAAGACAAACACCTCTTTGTCGTAGAGGTCCATCTTGAAGTCGCGCATCAGTTCCAGAGCACCGCCATGTTCGGCCGCTTCGAGCACTTCGCGCACGTTGTTCATCCAGTCGTCGAGCCCCGATTCGCTCTTGATACCCTTGTATTTCCAGTGGGCTGCCAGTCCGCGTTCGGCGATTTCGTCCATGCGTCGGGTACGTATCTGCACCTCGACCCATCGTTGTCCGGGCCCCAGCACGGTGATGTGCAGCGACTCGTACCCGTTCGACTTGGGTATCGACAGCCAGTCTTTCATTCGCTTGGGGTTGGGCTGGTACATGTCGGTCACAATCGAGTAGACTTTCCAGCAGTCGGCCTTCTCCTGGTCGAGCGGAGTCTCCAGAATCACCCGTATGGCAAACAGGTCGTAGATGTCTTCGAGGTCGGCCTTCTGTTTCTTCATCTTGTTCCAGATGGAGAAGATCGACTTCGTGCGACCCTTGATTTCGAAGTTGAGCCCCTCGGCCTCGAGTTTCTGTTTGACCGGCTCGATAAACTCGGTGATGTACTTGTCGCGGTTGCGCTTCGTTTCGTTGAGCTTGTGGGCTATCTGGTCGTAGATTTCGCGATTGGTATATTTGAGCGAGAGGTCCTCGAGCTCCGATTTGATGGAGTAGAGGCCCAGCCGGTGGGCCAGCGGTGCGTAGAGGTACGACGCCTCGCAGGCTACGTCGTAGCGATACTTCTCGTTGGGGTGGTGGTTGATCATCTTCATCACGCACAGACGGTCGGCAATCATGATGATAATCACCCGTATGTCTTCGGCAAAAGAGAGCAACAGCTTGCGGAAGTTCTCGCTCTCGACAGCCGCCTGCTTGGCATAGAGGCTGTTCGATTTGATAAGTCCCCGAATGAGTTGGGCAATGTCGTCGCCAAACTCTTTCTGTACAGTTTCGATAGTGAGAAATTCGCTCACTACCAGATTGAAAAGCAATACCGAGATGAGCATGCTGCGCTCCAGTCCCACCCGGTCGCACAGGATAAGCGCCGTATTCAAGTTGCGAACGACCGGATTGATGCCCTGTTTGTTGCGCTGGTAATGTCCTGTTTCTACCGCTTCGGTGATGAGTTTGCGCATGCGGGTGAAGTCGTTGAGCGACATCACCGGCCGGCTGTTGCGCAGAAGTTGCCGATAAACCGATAGGACATTTCCTCTTTCCTCGGGGGTGAAATAGCTTTTTTCGGGCATAAGTTGTGACTGTTATCGAAAAATTATGTCTCAAATATATATTTTTATAGTTAAAAGTGCACTTTTTTTTAGAGCTTTTTGTAGTTTTGGGAACAGAATTAAAATTCATTATTCATTATAGATATGTTTACAACAGAGGATTTAAACTTGTTTGCCGAAAAAGGTATCGATATACGGGTAGTCGAGGACCAGTTGGCATCTTTCAAAAGGGGATTCCCGTTCCTGAAAATCGCCTCCTCGGCATCGGTAGGGAATGGCATTTTGTCGCTCGATGAGCAACAGACGCAATATTACCTGGATCTTTGGGAAGGATACTTGAAAGACAATCACAAAGTGGTGAAGTTTGTTCCCGCATCGGGAGCGGCCAGCCGCATGTTCAAGGATTTGTTCGCTTTTCTGTCGGCCGAGTACACCGAACCGAAAACCGATTTTGAAAAGAAATTTTTCGACTCGATCGAGCACTTTGCCTTCTATGCCGATCTCGATGCCGCCTGTCTGAAAAACGAGGGTATGGGCATTGCCGACCTGGTGGCTGCCGGGCGCTACAAGGCTGTCGTGTCGAATCTGCTCGAGGCCAAGGGGCTCAACTACGGCTCGTTGCCCAAGGGGCTGCTCAAGTTCCACCACTATGCCACGACCAATCGCACGGCCATGGAGGAGCACCTCACCGAGGGGGCTCTCTATGCTGCCAGCTCCGATGGCGAGGTGAATATTCACTTCACGGTTTCGCACGAGCATCTGCCTCACTTCAAAGAGCTGGTCGCCTCGAAGAAGGTCGATTACGAGAAACGCTACGGGGTGCGCTACAACATCAGTTTCTCGGAGCAGAAACCCTCGACCGATACCATTGCCGTGGATATGAACGACGAGCCGTTCCGCGAAGAGAACGGTAAAATCTTGTTCCGTCCCGGTGGTCACGGTGCCCTGATTGAAAACCTCAACGACATCGATGCCGAGGTAATTTTCGTGAAGAATATCGACAATGTGGTGCCCGATCGCCTCAAAGAGCCCACCGTGCGCTACAAGAAAGTGATAGGCGGTGTGCTGGTGGCCTTGCAGGCCGAGGTCAATCGCTACACGGCCATGCTGAAGAGCGGCAAGTACACCATCGACGACTTGCGCGAAATGGTGAAGTTCCTGCAACAGAAGCTCTTTGTGCGAAACGAAGAGACCAAGAATCTCGAGGATGCCGAGTTGGCGCTCTATCTGTTGCGCAAGTTCGACCGTCCTATCCGGGTGTGCGGTATGGTGCGCAATTCGGGCGAGCCGGGTGGTGGTCCGTTTGTGGCATACAATCCCGACGGTACTACCTCGTTGCAGATTCTGGAGAGTTCGCAAATCGATATGGCCAACCCCGAAGCCAAGCGGCAATTCGAGGCCGGTACACACTTCAACCCGGTCGATCTGGTTTGTGCCGTGCGCGACGGTCAGGGTGTCAAGTACGATTTGCCTCGCTATGTCGACAAAAATACCGGATTCATTTCGCATAAGTCGAAAAATGGCCGCGAGTTGAAAGCTCTCGAGTTGCCGGGCTTGTGGAATGGCGCCATGAGCGACTGGAACACCGTGTTTGTCGAGGTTCCCGCCGAGACCTTCAACCCGGTGAAGACCGTGAACGACCTGTTGCGGCCTCAACATCAGTAAGCTATGTAACGGCTTAATAACGAATAGAGGGCGATATGCTGCGGCATATCGCCTTTTTTTTATAACTTTGTCACCGAAAAATTATTACTCGGGAAAATGGAAGCCTCGAGGGCTTGTAATTTCCTGCAAGAGTTAGATAGACGAAAAGAAAAATTTAAGGAAAAAAGATATGACATTTGAAGAATTCGGATTGTCGGAAGAGGTCATGCAAGGACTCGACGCCATGAATTTTCAAGAGGCGACCCCGGTTCAGGAACAGACCATTCCCGTGATATTGCAGAAAAAAGATTTGATTGCTTGTGCCCAGACGGGTACGGGTAAAACAGCTGCCTATATATTGCCTTTGTTGAACTTGCTTACCGAGTTTCCCGGCAGCGGCGACAAGGTGCGCGCGGTGATTGTGGCGCCTACGCGCGAGTTGGCCCAGCAGATTGACATGCAGTTTGCCGGCTTCTCCTATTTCTTGCCCATCTCTACGGCCGTAGTTTCGGGGGGTGGCGACGGTTCGTCGTGGGAGCAGCAGAAGCGGGGCCTGACCATGGGAGCCGATGTGATTATAGCCACGCCGGGCCGGCTCATCTCGCATCTGAATATCTCGAACATCGACTTTTCGGGAGTCGAGTATTTTATCCTCGACGAGGCCGACCGCATGCTCGATATGGGATTCTACGACGATATTATGAAGATAGGCAAGAGCCTGCCGGCCAAGCGACAGACGATTATGTTCTCGGCTACCATGCCGCCCAAGATTCGCCAGCTGGCCAAGAATATCATGGACAATCCCGTGGAGGTGAACGTGGCTATTTCGAAACCCAACGAAGCCATCGACCAGTCGGCCTATGTCTGCTACGAGAATCAGAAGATGGGGATTATAGATTACCTCTTCAGAGAGCCGACCGGAACGAAGACCATCATCTTCTCGTCGTCGAAGCAGAAGGTCAAGGAGCTGGCTTTTGCCTTGAAACGGAAAAAATACAGAGTGGCCGCCATGCACTCCGACCTGGAGCAGCCCGAGCGTGAGGCAGTGATGCTCGATTTCAAAAACAACAAGATAGATATTCTGGTGGCTACCGATGTCATTTCGCGAGGCATCGACATCGATCAGATCGGGTTGGTCATCAACTACGACGTGCCTCACGACCCCGAGGATTACATTCACCGCATCGGTCGTACGGCTCGTGCCAATGCCGAGGGTACTGCCATTACCTTCGTGTCGGAGAAGGAGCAGGGCAAGTTCAACCGCATCGAGACTTTTCTGGGCTATGAAATTGCCAAGCGCGAGATGCCCGAGGGGGTAGGTGAAGGGCCGGTATATGCTCCCAAGCAAGAGAAGGGTGGCCGTCACGGCCGGGGTGGAAACCGGGGAGGCGAGGGGCGTGGCCGCTCGCGCAATCGCCGTCGGGGCGACAAGGGTACCCCCAAAGACAATGCTGCCAAGAATACCGCCCCGAAGGGGGACAAGTCGGCTCCGGCTTCGGAGAAACCGGTTAAGGAGAAGAGCGAGAATACCGCTTCGCAGAATCAGAGTGGTTCGTCGTCGCGTCGTCGCAATCATCGCCGGCGCAAGCCTCGCTCGGGTAATAACGGCAATGGCGGTAACAACTCACCGAGCCAGGAGGCATAACGAATGTGATTTTGTAGACTATGGCTTTAGATTTATTTGTAAATAGTTTGTAAATCAAATACTTTTTTATTTGGATATATAAGTAGCGAATATATGGCGTTTGTTTTATAGCAAACGCCATTCGCGTTACATAGAGGTTTATCGTATGGATATGGATATTTATAAGTGTCTTGTAATCAGTGTGTTGTAGGTTTTACCGATTTTTATTCAAGTGGAGATATAAGTATCATTCATAATAGTACTATAAACCAGTTGATTATAATTTATACAGCTATAAAACCTTGCAAATGGAAAACTTTTGTCGTGTGGGGTATGTTTAGCACATGAAAGATAAAGTAATCATGGAGATTTCGGAGAAGAAAGCCCGTATTCGGGAGTTGTGGCAACTCTGTTTTCACGACGACGAGCAATTTGTCGACCTCTTGTTCGGCCACTTGTATCGCGATGAAAATGCCCTTTGTTTCGAGGAGCGGGGCGTGTTGACGTCGGCCTTGCAAATGCTCCCTTACCGCATGACCTATGGGGAGTCGGTGTTGGAGGTAAGTTATATTTCGGGAGCGGCTACTCGTCCCGAGTATCGCAACCGGGGATTGATGGGCCGGTTGTTGCGGGAGTCGTTCGAGACGATGCGGTCGCGTGCCATTCCGCTGTCGGCGCTCATCCCGGCCGAGCCGTGGTTGTATGGCTATTATGCCACCAAGGGGTATGCCCCGGTATTCTTTCGGCGCAAGAGTCACTTCACGGCCGTGCATCGTTTCGAGGGTGCCGGGTATCGGCGGGTGGCTCCGTCGCCCGATCGGCTTTACTCCTTTTTCGATACCCAGATGCGCCGCCGGCCTTGCTGCATGTTGCATGCGCGGAACGACTTTGAGGTGATTTGCGGCGACAACCGTCTCGACGGGGGCGAGGTGATTGCCTTGGCCGATGAGGCGGGTGAGCTTTCGGCGCTGGCTTTTGCCGTGCCATACGACGATGGCACACGGGTAAAAGAACTCTTGGCAGTCGACGACCAGGCTCGCGAAGCGGCCCTGCACGAGGTCGAACGCACGTTCCCCGGCCTGCCGGTTACGGTGGCGCTGCCACCCGATAGCGGGGAGGGGGTGTTGCAGCGCATGGGCATGATGCGCATCGTGGATGTGCCGGCCATGCTCTCGACTGTAGCGCAGAACCATCCTTCGCTGCAGGTGGTCGTGCGGGTGTCCGACCCGCTGTTGCCTGCGAATAACGGCGTTTATCGAATTGCCGATGGTGCGTGTGGTCGTGTAGAGGCCGATACGTGCGACTTCGATGTCGACGTGGCCGAGTTGGCACTTCTGGTATTTGGCGATTCCCGTCAGGATTCGCTCGTCGATTTCCCGGCCATGCCTCCCTATATGAGTCTCATGCTCGACTGAACCGGTGTGGAGCGGGGCTGCTTTTATCTCTCTTTATAGGGTTGAGGTCAGCCCCTTGATGGGTTTACAAAAAGAAGCGATACCCCACCGAGATGCCTATGTGGCGACTCTCGAAGGCACTCTCTGCGTCGCGAATGGAGTGGGTGAGCCCCCAGGTATAGCGGGCATCGACAAAGAGACCGGAATCAAATTCGTATCCCAGTCCGGCGACCACGCCCAGTTCGGCTCCTGCCGGTTGCTGAAAAGCCTCCACCCCTTTCCACGAATCGGTAGCGGCACACCCGATACTCAGTTGCGGACCGGCCTGAATGTTGAAACCGGCTACGGGGAAAAACTTGACCAGCAGCGGAATATCGATGTAGTGGATGCGGTACGAATACCCCTTGTACATCGTGTCGCCTCGCTCGTCGTTGAAGATAAGAGTCTTGTCTTTGTAGCCGTGTGTGGCGTAGAGCAGCTCGAGTTGCAGGTCGAAATAGGTATTGCATGTGTAGGTCGCTACTACTCCCGCTTGACCGCCCACGATATAGCTGGCCTTGTCGTTGAGTACGTTTTTGGGGTATCTCACCGTCGACCAGTTGATACCCGCTTTACCGCCTACACTCCATTGGGCCCGTGCCGGGATGGCGACCAGGCAAAGCAACAACAGTCCGACAACGTATTTGCGACAGAAATTAGAGGGGGTTAGGTAGGGTGTTTTCATGTGGCACATCTTGTTTTGACAGGTAGACAAATATAGTCGATTTCTTTGGTTTGGTAAAATTATTTTCGTTTCTTTACACGGGTGACTTTAATCAGAATCTAAACGCTTATAGCTATGACTACACTGGAATTTGTCTTGATCAGTATCCTCATTCCCGGGTTATTGGGCGGAATCTTTGCCCCTATGGTGGTGAAAGGGTGTAAAAGGCTCTATGCCAAGTGGTGCAACAGTCGTAAGCCATCTCGAGAATAAGTCTTGAGGAAAGTCCGGTATACTTGCAGACGGGGTGTGTATTTCCTGCTTTTTTTGTTTTTTACCTTTGAGGTGAGCAGAGATTGAGCAAACGGGAAAAACGGAGTTTTTCGTTTGCCTCTATGTCCATTTTCACTACCTTTGCGGCCGATATGCGTGAGCATGGTTTTCAAGAAAGGTAAAAAGATGAAACAGGAAGAGGAAGACAAGATTGTAGGAGATTTGAATTGGGACGGTCTGCACCGCCCGCGTATTTACTACGCCATGGCGACGACCTTTTGCGGGTTGTTCCTGTCGGTGCTCGACGGTTCTATCTGCAACGTGGCGTTGCCCAGTATAGCTCAGCAGCTGCACGTCTCGTCGTCCGATTCCATCTGGATCGTCAACTCTTTCCAGCTGATCATTATGATGACCCTGCTTCCCTTCTCGTCGATGGGCGAGCGTTGGGGCTACAAGCAGGTCTATCTGCGCGGAGTCGTGGTCTTCACCATCGGGTCTCTGCTCTGTGCCCTGTCGCACAACCTGCCGCTGCTGGTGGTCTCGCGGGTGTTTCAGGGATTCGGAGCCGCCATGATTATGAGCGTGAATACCTCTCTCATCAAGCTCATCTATCCCAAACACCGGTTGGGCGAGGGGGTAGGACTCAATGCTACGGTGGTGGCCATCGCTTCGGTCACCGGGCCTACATTGGCGGCCGCCATCCTGTCGTTTGCTTCGTGGCCGTGGCTCTTTGCCATCAATGTGCCGGTAGGTATCGCCACCTTTATCCTGGGACGCAAATATCTGCCCGACAATGCCGTGCGGCGTCTGGGGCATCGCTTCAACTGGAAGGAGGCTCTGCTCAATGCGGCCACCTTCGGGCTCTTCATCGGGTGTATCGAGGCTTATTCGCACGATGTGCCGGTGCGCTGGGTGTTGTGCGGTGTCGTGTTATTGGCCGTGGTGGCTGCCTTCTATGTGCGCATGCAGTTGGGTGAGCGCTATCCCATGCTTCCCTTCGACCTGCTCAAGATACCCATCTTCTCGATGTCGGTGATGACGAGTATTCTCTCCTTTACGGCACAGATGATGAGTCTGGTGGCCATGCCCTTCCTGCTGGTCAATACTTTCCACTACGATGCCGTGGGCACCGGGTTGTTGATGACCTCGTGGCCGCTGGTCATTGTCTTTGTAGCACCGCTGGCCGGTGTGCTCATTGGTAAGATTCACCCCGGAATCCTGGGTGGAGTGGGGTTGATTATCATGAGTATCGGCTGCTTCAGCCTCTCGTTCATTCCTACCGATGCCAATCACTTCGGGATTGTATGGCGGTTGATGCTCTGCGGTATGGGCTTCGGCTTTTTCCAGTCGCCCAACAACCACATGCTGCTCACCTCGGCACCTCCGCAACGTACCGGCAGCGCCAGCGGCATGCTCGCTACCGCCCGACTCACGGGGCAGACTATCGGGGCCGCCCTGGTCGCTCTGCTTTTCCATATCCATGGCGATACCGCACCGC
The DNA here is from genome assembly GCF_963931395.1 of Barnesiella sp. An22. Taxonomy (NCBI): domain Bacteria; kingdom Pseudomonadati; phylum Bacteroidota; class Bacteroidia; order Bacteroidales; family Barnesiellaceae; genus Barnesiella; species Barnesiella sp. An22. The sequence continues at coordinate 2,173,333 of NZ_OZ007014.1, read as the reverse complement.
ACGATGCCATGCTTCTGGCCGGTATCCTCACCTTGTGCGGCGCGCTCTCTTCGGCCCTCCGTCTGCGGGTAAGTCTGCCGAAGTAGGGTGGTGGACCTGTGTCTTGTTTCGTGAAGAAGTTTATGTCTGAATTTATGGATTTCTCGAGAGGGGGGACCGTTGTCTTCTTGGGGTATCCATCTGAAAAAGGGGTATAAAAAAGAGCAAATCAACCTGCGCGATTTGCTCTTTTTCTGCGGAAAGAGAGGGATTCGAACCCTCGGTACCCGTAAGGGTACAACGGTTTTCGAGACCGTCCCGATCGACCACTCCGGCATCTTTCCAATGGTCTGTCGTTTTTGACGGGGGCAAAGGTACGGAAAAGATTCGATATGCAATGGCTTTAATTGTAAAAAAAAGCTAAATGCGGAAATTATTCTTTCTCCTCCCAGTTTTTATAGGGATTTTGGGCCAGGCAAGAGTTGTAGTAACGCGGGTCGCCGGTCACTTCGCGGCCGATGAACGGGGGCAACTGTACCGCTTCCGACTCCGATTGCAATTCAACTTCGGCCACAATCAGCCCTTCGTTGTCGCCCATAAATTCGTCAATCTCCCATGTGTGCCCGGCATAGGGGTAGAGGTATCGCCTCTTTTCGATGAGGCCCGACTGGCACAACGAGTCGAGCATTCGGGTAGCGTCGGCTACGGGTATGGGGTATTCGTACTCCTGCCGGGAGCAGCCGGTGGTGGTACCCTTGATGGTGATGAAGGCCTGGTCGCCGGCGATGCGTATGCGCACGGTGGCCGCAGGGGCTGCCGACAGGTATCCCTGTTTGTAGTAGGTGCAGCGGGTGGCTTGGGCGCGATACGAGGTATCGGTCACCCGATATTTGCGTTCGATCTCTATATTCATGAATTAACAAAAATAAATAGTGAACCGAATATAATACATTTATTTGGTTTAAGAGATGGAATAAAGATGCGGGCATTATTAAACATTGTTAAACCCGTGAACTGTTGGAGATAAAAGCCCGGTGAGCGGCAGTTTTTTTGTACTTTTGTCACCCGGATATTCGAGTGAATCGAATGGTGGTACCGGTTACTTTGTACAGTATTTGAGACTTTTATGGCAAAAAAGATATATGTGGTATTGGCCCTTTGCTTGTTGTGTGTAGGGCTTCCTGTTTCGGTTAAGGCACAACAGACGACGGTGGTGAAGGGAATCGTAAGGGACTCTATAACCCATGAACCCATATCCTATGCTTCGGTTTTTTTTGTGGGAAGTGACAAAGGTGTCATGACCGATGATGATGGCAAATTTGCTGTGGCCGTGCGCGATAACTTCCTGAATGTGCGTATTGCTACGCTGGGTTACCGTGAGAAGACGGTTTTCGTCAAGAAGGGTGCCGAGAACAATCTGGAGGTCGATTTGGTGCCGTCGGACTATACGCTGCAGGAGGTGGTGGTAAAGCCCAAGAAGGAGAAGTACAGCAAGAAGAATAACCCCGCGGTAGAGTTTGTCAAGAAGCTGATTGAGCGGCGCGACGTGGGCGACCCCAAGCGTCACGACTTTTTCAATTACGAGAAATACGAGAAGATGACTTTTGCCCTCAACGACTTTTCGGAGGAGCAAAAGAAGAAGTGGCTTTTCAAGAAATTCCAGTTTATATTCGACTATGTAGATACGTCGGAGGTGTCGGGAAAGCCTATCCTGACGGTTTCGATCAAGGAGAAGATTGCCGAGAACTACTACCGCCGTAGCCCCGAGACCGAGAAGTCGATTGTGACGGGTATCAAGCGGGCCGGTATCGACGAGATATTCAACGAGGAGAGCGTGCAGATGCTGTGCGACGACCTGTTCCGCGAAATCGATATTTTCAGAAACGACATCACGCTGCTGAACAACCGGTTTGTGAGCCCGTTGTCGAGCATTGGTACTTCGTTTTACAAATACTATCTGCTCGACACCATTCCCGTAGACGGGGTGCGCTGCATCGATTTGGGATTTGTCCCCTTCAACTCCGAGTCGTTTGGCTTCACGGGTCACATCTATGTGCCCGAGGGCGACTCGACCTATTTCATCAAGAAGGTGAAGCTGAACGTCCCCCGCGACATCAACCTCAACTATGTGGAGAACATGTATCTCGAGCAGGATTACAAGCAGCTGGACGACGGAACCCGCATCAAGACAAAGGACGATGCCATCATCGAGTTCAAGGTGATGCCGGCCACGCAGGGACTGTATGCCCGCCGTATGACCACATACGACAAGTTTTCGTTTACGCCGCCCGACGACTTGTCGGTCTACGACTTCGAGGGGCGCGAGCGGGTCGAGGTCGATGCACAGGCCAAGCCCGAGGAGTTTTGGGTCGATAACCGCCATGTGCCGGTGAAGAAGAAGGAGGGGGCGGTCGACAAGCTCCTGGCCCGGTTGCGCGAGGTGCCTGCCTTTTACTATACCGAGAAGGTGTTGGGTATACTCATAGCCGGGTATATCGAGACCAGCGAGGAGAGCAAGTTCGACTTCGGTCCCATGAATACCACCATCAGTGCCAACGAGGTGGAAGGGGCCCGTTTCAGAGTAGGCGGTGTCACTACCGCACAGCTCAATCCGCACTGGTTTGCCCGCGGATACGTGGCCTATGGTACGAAGGACGAGAAGATGAAATATTCGGGCGAGGTGGAATATTCGTTCAACAAGAAGAAGTTCCACTCGCGGGAGTTCCCCATTCACTCCATCAAGTTGAACCACACCTACGACATCGACCAGTTGGGACAGCAGTACATGTATACCAACAAGGATAATGTATTCCTCTCGCTCAAGCGCAAGTCGGACAACAAGGCTACCTATCTGCGCAAGACCGAGCTCTCGTACCTGCAGGAGCGCAAGGGCGGTTTTTCGTTCGGGTTGGGTATCCGCAACGAGATTCAGCAGATGGCAACCGAGCGTATTGCTTTCATCGACGGGTTCGGCAAAGAGACAAAAGATTACATGCAGACCTATTTCGATGTGAAGTTGCGGTTTGCCCCCAACGAGAAGTTCTACCAGACCCGCAGCAACCGCTATCCCATCAACCTCGACGCCCCGGTGCTCACCCTCTCGCACAGCTTTGCCTTCAAGGATGTGCTGGGCAGCCGCTACTCCTACAACCGCACCGAGTTCGGTATCCAGAAACGGTTCTGGTTCTCGGCCTTCGGCTACTTCGACGGTATCGTCAAGGCCGGCAAGGTGTGGGACAAGGTGCCTTTCCCCATGCTGTTGCTCCCCAACGCCAACCTCTCGTACACGATACAACCCGAGTCGTATGCCTTGATGAATGCTCTCGAATTTATCAACGACCAGTACGTGTCGTGGGACTTCACCTACAACGCCAACGGTGCTCTGTTCAACCGCATTCCGCTGCTCAAGTACATGAAGCTGCGCGAGGTCTTCTCGTTCCGAGGTCTCTACGGTTCGCTCAGCAAGAAGAACAACCCGCTCTACAATCAAGACCTCTTCGTCTTCCCCAAAGGTAGTACCGAGATGGACAAGATGCCCTACATGGAGTGCGGCGTGGGACTCGACAACATCTTTACCATCTTGCGGGTCGATTACGTGTGGCGGTTGACCTATCGCGACAGCCCCAACGTGAGCAAGAGCGGCGTGCGCATTTCGCTCCACTTCTCGTTCTAAACCGGGAGTCGCCGGGGGTACAGAAGGATATTTCGATTATCTCAAATCTATACGAAAGGGCTGCTTTGCCGTGAGCAAGGCGGCCCTTGTTGGTATCTCCTTTTACTACTTCTGTGTCGACTGGATTCCGAGTCGTATCGTGGGATAATCGACTTTATGGCGCCTATGCATTCGGTGTGAGTAGTCCAGCGAGGGGGGGGGAGGCAGTTGGCATCAATCCCTTGGCCGAACAAGGGTCTGATACAGGTAAAAAAATAACGGAGCCCGCAGTGTGGCGGACTCCGTCATGTGATGCGTGAGGAGCGATATTATTTGATGATACCGTCGCGGCGCATGAGGGCCTCGATGGTAGGCTCGCTGCCTTTGAAGCGTTTGTAGAGGGTCATGGGGTTCTCGGTACCGCCGCGTTTCAGGATGTTGTCGCGGAACGAAGCTGCGGTAGCCGGGTCGAAGATACCGTGGGCCTTGAACACGGCAAAGGCATCGGCGTCGAGCACCTCGGCCCATTTGTATCCGTAGTATCCGGCAGCATAACCGCCCGAGAAGATGTGACCGAATTGAGGAGCGATGAGGGTTCCCTCCACGTCGGGCAACACGAGGGTTTTGGCGATGGCCTGTTTCTCGAAGGCTACAGCGTCGTCGACAGGAGCTTCGATGGTGTGGTAGGCCATGTCGAGGAAGCCGAAGGTGAGCTGACGTACGCACAGGTAGGCGGCCAGGTATTGGCTCGACTCCTTGATTTTCTCAACCAGTTCGACCGGCATCTTTTCGCCTGTCTTGTAGTGAACGGCAAAACTGTCGAGGAACTCTTTCTCGGCGAGGAAGTTCTCGTTGAACTGCGAGGGCAGCTCTACGAAGTCGCGGTATACGTTGGTACCCGAGAGGGTCGAGTAGGTAACGTCGGAGAGCAGGCCGTGCAGGGCGTGGCCAAACTCGTGCAGGAAGGTCTCCACCTCGTCGTAGGTGAGCAGGGCGGGAGCATCGGCCGTGGGGCGCGAGAAGTTCATCACGATCGTTACCTGCGGACGGCTGTCGGTTCCGTCTTCCTCTTTCCATTGCCCTTTGAATTCGGTCATCCAGGCACCGGCACGTTTGGTCTCGCGGGGGAAGAAGTCGGTGTAGATTACACCCACATAGTTACCGTCGTTGTCGGTTACCTCGAAAGCCTCGACCTCGGGGTGGTATACGGGGATTTTGGGATTTTTCGTGAAGTGCAGGCCGTAGAGGCGGGTAGCCAGACCGAATACTCCCTTGATGGTGTTGTTCACCTCGAAGTAGGGGCGCAGCATCTCGTCGTTGAGGTCGTATTTGATGTGCTTGAGTTGCTCGGAGTAGTAGCTGAAGTCCCAGGGCATGAGCGTCATGTCTTTGCCCTCTTTACCAATGGCGAAACCCTGAATCTCTTTCACCTCTTGCAGGGCGGCCGGCTTGTAGGCGTCGAGCAGTTGGTTCAGCAGATTGTACACGTTGGCGCTGTTGCCGGCCATGGTGGTTTGCAGGTTGTATTCGGCGAAGTTGGGTTTACCGAAGAGCTTGGCAATCTCGAGGCGTACCTCGGCGATACGTTTCAGGATGGGGATGTTGTTGTATTCGCCCGATTGGTTGCGCGTGTTGTAGGCGCGATAGAGTTTCTCGCGCAGGTCGCGACGCGACGAATATTTCATAAAGGCGCTGTAACTGGGGTAGGAGAGGTTGACCATGTAACCCTCTTTGCCTTTGCTCTTGGCCAGAGCGGCAGCAGCGTCGCGGGCGCTTTGGGGCAGACCTTCGAGCTCATCCTCGGTGAGCATCATCGAGAAGAGGTTGGTATCCTTCAATACGTTCTGTCCGAAGTCGAGGGTGAGTTGGCTCAACTCCGACGAGAGTTTGCGATATTTTTCGCGGTCTTCGCCTTGCAATTCGGCTCCGCTCAGGGCAAACGACTCGTAGGTCTCCTTGAGCAGCATCTGTTGCTCGGGGGTGAGGTCGAGCTGGTCGCGACGGTCATACACGAACTTGATGCGTTCGAAGAGCTTCTCGTTCAGGCTGATGTTGTTGCTGTGCTCCGACAGCATGGGTTGTACGCGTTGCGAGATTTCCATCATCTCGTCGTTGCCCTCGGCGCTCAATACGGCAAAAAAGACGTTGGCCACGCGGTTGAGCATACGGCCGCTGCGGTCGAGTGCCTCGATGGTGTTCTCGAATGTGGGGGTCGAGCGCTGGTTCACGATGGCGTCGATCTCCTTTTGATTCTCTTCAATGGCTTTCTTGAAAGCCGGTTCGTAGTGCGACAGTTTTATCTTGTCGAACGGAACTGTTTGATGGGGCGTCTTGTAGGGCCCGAAAAAGGGGTTAGCAGCTTGTGCCATGATTGCAAAAACAGTTAAGGCTGATAATAATAAAATTTTTTTCATTACTACTGTGTTAGGTGATACAAATGGTAATTGTAACAAAGTTCACGATTTATAATCATTCTAACTAATCTTCGACCCTTAATAAATATTAAACAAATCGTTTCACCGGTTTAATTTCGCCCCGAAGGCCATTTTTATATTAGCTTTGCAGCTTATAAACAGTGCCGAATATGAAACGACGATTCTATTTTTTGGTGTGGATATATTGCTGGTTTCTCATCATGTTTGCCGTGCAAAAGCCCCTCTTCATGCTGTATCATTGGAATCTTTACGGCGACGAGCCTCTGTCGCAGTGGCTGGCGGTGATATGGCACGGCCGGGGACTCGACGCCTCGATGGCTGCCTATATTACGGCTTTGCCTGCTCTGCTCACTGCCGTTACCGTCTATTTGCGGGGCGCGTGGTGGAAACCGGTGTTCCGGGCCTACTTCGTGCTGATAGCCGCAGTGATCTCGGCCATCACCTTGAGCGATGCGGTGCTCTACAGCTTCTGGGGATTCCGCATCGATGCTACGCCGCTCTTCTATTTGGCCTCGCCGGCCGATGCCGTGGCCAGTATCCCGGTGTGGCAAACGGTGGTGATTCTGCTTCTTATCGTGGCCTATGCCGCGCTGCTCGTGTGGCCGTTGTGGCGCTGGTCGGGTAGGGTGGCCCAATGGGAGAAACCCCGTCGTCCACACCTTTCGTTTGCGGTCTTGCTGTTGCTCACGACGTCGTTGTTCATCCCCATACGAGGCGGCTTCACGGTCTCGACCATGAATGTGGGCAAGGCCTATTTCAGCGAGCGTATGGAGTTGAACCATGCCGCCATCAACCCGGTATTCAGTCTGATGTCGTCGCTCTCCAAGTCGGAGGATTTCTCGACACAATACCGTTTCTTCGAACCGGCCGAGGCCGATGCTCTGTTCGCACCGTTGCGGGGTGGCGGATCGTCGGTATTCCCGGCCGACTCGGCTCAATGGGTCGAGCCCGGTGCCAACGTGGTGCTGGTGGTGCTCGAGAGTTTCTCGGGAGCGGCCATGGAGAGCCTGGGCGGTCTGTCGGGGGTGATGCCCAATCTCGAGCAGATTGCCTCGGAGGGTATCCTCTTCACCCACTGCTATGCCAACAGTTTCCGTACCGACCGGGGGCTCACCTCGATTTTGAGCGGCTACCCGGCCCAGCCTACGGCCTCGATTATGAAATATCCCGCCAAGTCGCAGTCGCTTCCGGCCATCTCCAAGTCGTTGCGCAATGAGGGGTACGACACCCAGTTTATCTATGGCGGCGATGCCGACTTTACCAACATGCGCTCCTACTTCATCTCGATGGGCATGAACCGTATCGTGTGCGATAGCGACTTCCCGCTGAGCCAGCGGCTGAGCAAATGGGGCGTACCCGACCATGTGACGTTCGACGAGCTCTATCGTCTCATAGCCGAGCAGCCGGCCGATAAACCCTTTATGAAGATGTTTCTCACCCTCAGCAGCCACGAGCCGTTCGATGTGCCCATGCACCGCCTCGAGGACAAGTATCTGAACTCGGTCGCCTATACCGACAGTTGCCTCGGTGCGTTTGTATCGCGACTCAAGCAGCTCCCCGTGTGGAAGAACACCCTGCTGGTGTTCGTGGCCGATCACGCCTTCCGTTACCCCTACAACGTGCAGAATCACGACATCGACTATCACCACATACCGCTGGTGTGGGCCGGTGGAGCCGTACGCTCGCCGCGGGTAGTCGACGACTACATGTCGCAGATTGACCTGGCGGCTACGTTGCTGGCCCAGTTACATATCCCTTACGACGACTTTACCTTCAGCAAGAATCTGGCCGACCCCACGCGGGAGCGTTTTGCCTACTATACCTTCCCCGACGGGTTCGGATATGTCGACCGCGATGGCGCTGCCGTCTACGACTGTGCCGCACAGTCGGTGCTCGTCGAGCAGAACGACAGCAACGCCTTACGGTTGAAGCGGGGGAAAGCCTATTTGCAAAAACTCTACGACGACTTGGCTTCGCGATAAAACCGACACGAAATGGAAATAAGACCCACGACAATCGACGATTTGGAACAGGTGATGCCCGTGTTTGAGCAGGCCAAACGGTTCATGCGGCAGCACGGAAACCTCCACCAATGGACGGGTGGCTACCCCTCGCGCGAAATCATCCAGGCCGATATGGAGGCTGCCAGCAGCTTCGTCTGCCTCGACGACGAGGGGGCGATTGTGGGAACCTTCTGTTTCCGCTACGGTGTGGCGCCCGAGCCCACCTATGCCACCATCTACGACGGGGCCTGGCTCAACGACAAGCCCTACGGCGTGATACATCGCATCGCCTCGGCCGGTCGGGTGGGCGGTATCTTTGCCGCGGCTCTGGATTACTGTTGGGGCCATGTCGACAATATCCGCATCGATACCCATCGCGACAACCGGGTGATGCAGGAGTTGCTCGTGCGCCACGGCTTCAGCCGGTGCGGCATCATCTATCTGGCCAACGGCGACGAGCGCATCGCCTTTCAGCGGGAATTTCTTCGATAGCTTGTAATAAAAAAAGAGAGGGGGCGGAATTTTTTCCGCCCCCTCTCTGTATGGGTGAGACCTGTCGGTTGTGGTTACTTGACGGTCAGTTTGGTCGTGATTTGGTTCTTCTCGCCGGTAATGCGCATGAGGTAGATACCCGGGGCAATACCGTTCAGCGATACGGCCCTCTGTTCGCCGGCCACGACATCGCCAGCATAAAGGTTGAGCACCTGGGCTCCGTTGAGCGAGTAGAGGGCTACGGTTACCTGCTGGTCGTCGCTGGGCAACACGAAGTAGCAGCTCTCTGCAGCCGGGTTGGGATAGACCATCGAGCGGGTAGGAGCTCCGGTCTCTTCAATACCCGAGAGTTCGTTGAGGCAATAGACCAGACCGTTGTAGGCATCGATTTTGCCATAACCCCACTGGTTGTTGCCTACACCGGCAATGCTGCCCGTGTAGCTGTCGGTCTTGGCCGATTTGGCGAATACTTCGCGCACCTGCTCGGGGGTGAGGGTAGGCCGGGCCTGCAACCAGGTGGCCAATACGCCCGTTACCACCGGTGCAGCCATCGAGGTGCCCTCCATCGAACCGTAGTAATAATTGGTACCGTTTACGTAGTATTGGCCTACCACGGTTGCGTAATAGTCGCTGCGGCTGGTGCTGCAGGTCGAACTGTTATACGACGATACGATCATTGTACCCGGTGCGGCTATATCGGGTTTCATACGGCCGTCGGCCGTCGGTCCGTGGCTCGAGAAGGTGGCCAGTTGGTCTACCGTCTGGTAGGATTGGTTGTACATCGAGCTGTTTCTGTGTTCGATATAGTTGCTGCTGGTGTAGGCACCTACCGAGATGATTCGTGAGCCTGTTCCACCGATTTCGCCCATGCTGGAGTCGTTGTCGCCGTTGGTAAATCCGCTTATCCCGAAGTTGGAGAACGCGGTATACGGCGTGTTGGTCCAGGCATTGACGGTACACTCTTCGGTTGTCGATACCTCGAAGCCCACATGGTAATAGTTGCTCATCGGGATTACGTTCATATCGATTGTAATGTTGCCCTTCTGGTTATTGGGGTCGGTAGCCGTGGCGATATAGACTTCGCCGTAGGTACCGGTGGGGCTGGATATCTGTTTGCTGGAGCTGGTTGCTGTCGAAAATTCGCTGGAGGTATAGACCTCTTTCTGGTTGCGGGTATCGTAAACGATTACTTTGACCGATAAGGTCTTGTTGGCATCGCCCCAAATGTCGACGGTCGTATTTTGGTTCTGTCCCAGGTCGACCAGCGTCTTCAGTGAAGAGTCGTCGGTGGTCAGCGTCTTTTTTACGTGTATGTTGGTCTCGGCTTCGTTGCCGGCGGCACCTACCAGCAAGCGGCCTTCGCCTTGCAGCGAGTCACAGATGCGGTCGAAGGTCGAGGTTCCGTCGTGTGGCCCGATGTGGTATCCGAGGCTCATGTTGATGACGCAGGGTTTACCCACCGATTCGGCATAGTCGTAGATGTACTTGATACCGTCGCTGATGCTCGTGTTGCTGCTGCTGGTATCGTAGAGGTTGTAGCTTACAAACACCAGGTCGGCGTCGGGAGCCACGCCGTAGTATTCGTTACCGTGGTAGGCTCCGGCTGCGATACCGGCCACGTGGGTGGCGTGGCAGTCGGTCATATCCTGCTTGGCCGATACGATCGACTCGGAGGTCGTATATTCCCGGCCGTAGTAGTAACCCGAGGGAGGCGTACCCGTAGCGTTTTGGTTCCAGACTCTCTTCACGCGCAGGTTTTCGCCGGCCGTGTCGTAGAAGTTGATGTGGTTGTACTGGAAACCGCCGTCGATGATACCCACCACGACATCTTTACCCGTGTAGGCCTGGGTGAGGCTCGTGCCGGCGTGCAGGGCATCGACATTGGCGAAGGCGGCGCTACGTACCGTGTTCATGAGTTTATGTACCGGACGTCCAATCTCGATATACTCGACCGAGGGCAGTTGCGATACCGCCTCGAGGTTGTCGGCCGGAATGCGTACCGAGAGGATGGTACCGTATTGGGCATTGACGGTTACACCGTTGTCGGCCAGGCCTTCGAGGTCGTTTTCATCGTTAAGGTGGAGGAATGCCGAGACGATGGTCTGGCTATTCTCCTGGTCTACGGCATAGGTCGATTTCAGTTTGGCGCGTTGCATCGTAGGGGTCGATTCGTAACTGCGCAGAAAATTTTGAGTCGATGGCGACATCTTCTCTTCAGCGGTTGCGCCAAATTGACAGGCAAGCGCTAAGAGATAAACTGATAGTAATACTTTTTTCATCGATTTAGTTACTAAAACAATAGATAATTCGTAAAGGTTTAGTTATCGGGGACGTGCAGGCGACGATGCCTCGATATAGGTAATGCCCGGCAGGGTAACGAAGCGGGTAAGGCTTCGCAAGGGTACGGCAAAACTGTACATCGTCTCGTTGTACTTCACGCAATAGCCGCCCAGTTGGGTGAGGGCGTCGGCATCGAATTCGGCATCGGCGTGCAGAAATCCGGTGGCGAGGTATTGGCCGTTCTGGTTGCGCAGGGAGAAGCGTTGTGTCAGCAACGACGAGGGGGTATAGTCGTCGATAGTCTTGCCCGATTGTGCGAGGTCGGCTTGCCAGGCTTCCCAAAACATACGGAACGATGCAGATACGGGTAACTCCTGCGGCAGGGTGTAGTCGGTCGTCACGACCGTGTTTTCAGTCTTCGACATATTCTTGTTGGTGTGGCATCCTGCCAGGGCGATGATTGCCATCGCTGTGCATATAAATCTCCACATGGTGATAAATTTTTTATCATTAGGCGGGCAAATATAGAAATTTTTTCCTCTTCCTATTATTTTTACAACAAAAATATTATCACTTGTAAATTTTTATACACAGAATAGTAGCTATTTGGCAGGGCTGATAAGGGAAAAAGAACCAAATTTTACATTTATTGCCGTTTTAGCCGGGAGGCCAGCAGAGCATTCAGCTCCTCTTCCGAGGGGTTATTGGCCACGATGGTGCCGTCGGGGGCGATGAGGACGAAGTGGGGGATGCCTTGAATCACATACGACAGGATGGCGTCGGAGTCCCACCCCTTGGGGTCGCCCAGTTGCGGCCACGTCATCTGGTTCTCGCGCACATAGGTGAGCCAGGCTTCGCGATCGGTATCGAGCGAGATGCTCACTATCGAGAGTTGTCCGTTGCCGTATCGGCTGTACAACTGTTTCAGATAGGGAGTCTGTCGCTGGCAGGGCGGACACCACGAGGCCCAGAAGTCGAGCAGCACATACCGGCCGTGCCCTACGTATTGCGAGAGCGAGGCCATTGTTCCCTCGGGCGTTTGCAGGGTCAGGTCGGTGTAGGGCATGTCGGGGGCCACGTTTTTCAGGCGCGAGAGCATGTGCGACAGCTTCTGGATGGCCGGATTCTTTTTGAACGAGGTGGCGGCATTGGCGATGAGGCTACGTTGCTCGTCGGGCGAGAAGAGAAAGCTGTTTTGCAGAAACAGGTAGACCGAGGTCACGTTGTCGGTATTGGCCGCGATGTATTTGCGGGTCAGCCGTTCGAGCCCCTGCTGCTCTTTTTCGAAAGCCTGTTTCAGGGTGTTGAAGGTGCTGTCGGTGAGTTGTCCGGCGAGATAGTCCTTCAGGTAAAGTCGGGTAATCTCCTGTATGTGGCTGTCGAAGGTCTGACGTTGCTCCTCGTAGACTTGCAGCCGGTCGTTGAGCGGAGTGCCCGACAGGTGGGTGACCGAGTCGAATGTCACCTCGATGGTGCCGGGTTCGAGGGCGAGCAGCAGCGGGGGATATTGTGACGCCCGCTCGTCGCGGGGTACCAGTATGGCAATAGCCGGTTCTGTCTGGTCTCCTTCGAACGTAAAGGCGCCGTTTCGGACTACGGCGCTGTCGATGATTTCGAATTGTTGTCCGGTCAGCTTTTGCAGAAAGAGCGTAGTTCCGTCGGGGAGCAGTTGGGTGTGTCCCTCTATTTCGTATTTCCCGTTGCAGTTGGCCAGGCTTACCCCGATGGCGATATATCCGATCAGTCGTACTAATTTCATGGTCGTTTCATATTTCCGTTTATCTATAAACAGAAGATAATCAACAAGGTTTAGCCGACGTCGGGGATTAACAATTATCGGTCAGGCTCGACTTCTGCGGGGTGTCGGGGCGAGGGGGTTCGGTGATGAGGATTGTATGTGGAGGCCAGTCTTGGTGCATAATGGTCTCGAAGGAGATAAGGGAGGATTAGCGAAACCGTTTGAACAGACGGAATATTCGTGATACCAGTCGGAATCCCCACATGGCGCTCTCGAGCAGGGTGACACCGCCGAGCAGGTTGCTGCCGATGTATTTGGTAATTGATCGAGCTTCGGTAAAGGGCGAGATGACCTGTCGATAAGCCTCGTCGACACACTTTCGTTGTTCGGCAATAGCCGTTTTCAGGGCTTGTCGTCGAGCGGCAATCTCTTCGAGGGTAAGACCTTTGGATGGGGTTTTCGGTGTATCCATGTTATTGAGGAGTTTTGTCGTTATCTAATAGTACGCGCGAAATGAATCGGGTGATGGGGGCGAGGATGAGTTGCCGTTTGAAGATGACTACAATGGCAATGAGCACCAGGAACAGCGCACCGAGCAGGGCATAGCTGCCCACGATGCCCACGAGCGGTTCCAGCAGATAGACCAGGGCAAACGACAGGTATATGCCGGCCCCTACGGCCAGAACCAGAATGATGATAAAGAGTACCGACATGCCCAGAATGACCGAAATCTTTTCGGTGGCCGTCAGTTTGGCATAGTCGATTTGCAGGGTGAGGTATTTTTTACCTTCGTCGAATAGTCGCTTGAATGAGTTGTCGGGGGTATCGGGCATAATATAGCAGGGTTAGAGGAGATACATAAGGTATAGATACACAATGAGAGTATCAAGACTACCGAAGGTCTGTCTTGATATTCCCATTGTGGTAACGGGCGCAGTCTATTTTACGCCTTTCACTTCTTCGGCAATCTGGTCGACGAGTTGCTCCATCTCTTCTTTCTTTAGGTGGATACCCTTGTCGTGAAGCATTTTACAGATGCGAGCTCTCATGTCCGAGCCCTTTTCGGGGGCAAACAAGATGCCGGCCACAGCACCCACGGCGGCTCCGCCGAGGAATGCAAACAGTAAATTAAGACCTTTCATAATCTTTATCGTTTTTAATGTGACTATACAAAGATAACAAAGTATTTGGATTTTTGTTAGTCTGCGCGCCAAAGATTTTCGCTTTTATGAATTGTTTTACAAAAAAGTATAAAGGATAGAAGCGGGCCGAATCACGAATGGCGAAAGTTCGTATCTTTGCTTGATGCGAAGATAGGATACGGCTCGGCCAAGCAAATTGTGCAAGCATCTTTGCTTGTCTCTCGCCTTTCACTATCTTTCCAGAAGATAGGATGCGGCTCGGCAAAAAAACTCAAACAAGTTTGGCTTTTTTGCTCTCGCCTTTCACTATCTTTGCACTCACTTTGCCGGGCCGGGCGCGACCTCATGGGGCAACGCATCGGGAGGCATGTCGAAAAAGCAACAAAGGAACCAAAAGTTATTTCCGGGAACTATGTCTGAACAGTCAATCTTTATCAAAGGGGCACGCGTCAACAATCTGAAGAATATCGATATAGAGATACCTCGCAACCGCTTTATCGTCATTACGGGCCTGTCGGGCTCGGGCAAGTCGTCGCTGGCGTTCGATACGCTCTATGCCGAGGGGCAGCGGCGCTATGTCGAGAGTCTCTCGGCCTACGCCCGCCAGTTTCTGGGTCGGATGAGCAAGCCCGAGTGTGACTACATCAAGGGCATACCGCCAGCCATCGCTATCGAGCAGAAGGTCAACACCCGCAATCCGCGCTCGACGGTGGGCACCTCGACCGAGATATACGACTACCTGCGGTTGCTCTATGCCCGCATCGGCAAGACCTATTCGCCCATCTCGGGCGAACTGGTCAAGAAGCACCAGGTCGACGATGTGGTGAACTGTGCCCTCGGTTTCCCCGACGGTACCCGCTTTGCCTTGCTTACCAACCTGATTCTCCCCGAGGGGCGCGACCTGAAAACCCAGTTGCAGATATGGCAGAAGGAGGGTTTTCCGCGTGTCGAGGTCGAGGGCCGCTTCGTGGCGATAGAAGATTTGCTGGCCGGCGATACGCTGCCCGATGCGTCGAAGGTGCGCCTGGTAATCGACCGCTTGAGCGTGTCGCACGAGAACGATACCGTGAGCCGACTGGCCGACTCGGTCGAGACCGCCTTCTTCGAAGGGGGTGGGGAGTGCGTCGTACAGATGCACACGGCCGAAGGGGTGAAAGAGTTCCATTTTTCGAAACGGTTCGAGGCCGATGGCATCACCTTCAACGAGCCGAGCGACCTGATGTTCAACTTCAACAACCCCGTGGGCGCTTGTCCCGAGTGCGAAGGCTTCGGGCGGGTAATCGGTATCGACGAAGATCTGGTGGTGCCCAACAAGACCCTCTCGGTCTACGACGATGCGGTGATGTGCTGGCGGGGCGAGAAGATGAGCGAGTGGAAAAACGACCTTATCCGTCGGGCCGATTCGTTGCACTTCCCGATACATCGGCCCTACTACAAACTGACCGATCGCGAGAAAGATATATTGTGGCACGGCTCGGGCGACTTCGAGGGCATCGACGGTTTCTTTGCCATGCTCGAGGCCAATCAGTACAAGATACAATACCGGGTGATGCTCGCCCGCTATCGGGGCAAAACCATCTGTCCGGTGTGCAAGGGCAGCCGGTTGAAACCCGAGGCCGAATATGTGAAGGTGGGTGGCCGCTCTATCACCGAGCTGGTGAATCTGCCGGTAGGCGAACTGAAAGCCTTCTTCGACAACCTGCAGCTCGACGAGCACGACACGGCTATTGCCAAGCGATTGCTCACCGAAATCAAGAACCGTATCCGTTTCTTGCAGGAGGTGGGGCTCGACTACCTCACTCTCAATCGGTTGTCGTCGACTCTCTCGGGTGGTGAAAGCCAACGCATCAATCTGGCTACTTCGCTGGGCAGCAGTCTGGTAGGCTCGCTCTATATCCTCGACGAGCCCAGCATCGGCCTCCATTCGCGCGACACGCACCTGCTCATCAAGGTGCTCCGCGAGTTGCAGGAGCTGGGCAACACGGTGGTTGTGGTCGAACACGACGAGGAGATTATCCGGGCGGCCGACTACATTATCGACATCGGTCCGTTGGCCGGTCGGTTGGGCGGCGAGGTGGTCTATCAGGGCGACCTTTCGCGTCTGCCCAAGGCGACCCGCAGCTACACCATGCGCTACCTGACGGGCGAGTGCAAGATAGAGGTACCGGCCGTACGTCGCAAGTGGAACCAGTATATCGAGGTCGAAGGGGCTGCCCAGAACAACCTGAAGTCGGTCAATGTGCGGTTCCCGCTCCATGTAATGACCGTGGTTACCGGCGTGAGTGGCTCGGGCAAGTCGTCGCTCGTGCGCGATGTATTCTATCGTGGACTCTTGCGCTACTATGGCGAGGGGGGCGAGATGCCGGGAACCTACTCCCGCTTCACGGGCGATATGGACCGCATCAAGGCGGTTGAGTTTGTCGACCAGAATCCTATCGGCAAATCGACCCGTTCCAATCCCGCCACCTATTTGAAGGCGTTCGACGAGATACGCAAGCTCTTTGCCGACCAGCAGGGGGCTAAGCAGATGGGCTTTTCGCCGTCGTACTTCTCGTTCAACTCCGAGGGCGGCCGCTGCGAAGAGTGCAAGGGCGAGGGTACCATCACGGTCGAGATGCAGTTCATGGCCGACATCGTGCTGGAGTGCGAGGCTTGCCATGGCAAACGCTATAAACAAGATGTACTTGAAATCGAGTATCGGGGCAAAAACATAAGCGATGTGCTCGACATGACCATCAACCAGGCCATCGAGTTCTTCTCCGAGGTCGACGGCAGTCAGGAGAAGCGTATCGTCAAACGGCTGAAACCGTTGCAGGATGTGGGGCTGGGGTATATCAAGCTGGGGCAATCGTCATCGACCCTCTCGGGCGGTGAGAACCAGCGTGTGAAGTTGGCTTTCTTCCTCAGCAACGAACGGCAGGAGCCCACGCTCTTCATCTTCGACGAGCCCACTACGGGGCTCCATTTCCACGACATCAACACGCTGCTGAAGTCGTTCAACCAACTGATTGAGCGGGGACACACCGTGGTGATTATCGAGCACAACATGGACGTCATCAAGTGTGCCGACCACATTATCGACCTGGGCCCCGAAGGGGGCAAGGCCGGTGGCTACGTGGTATGTACAGGCACACCCGAAGAGGTGGCCCGTTGCGAGGCCTCCTATACGGGCAGATTCCTGAAAGAGAAGTTGGCGCTTTAGCGGATGCGGTCCATGCTGCGCACCAGTTGCTCGTCTTTGTTGATGGCGCGATAGGCCAGAATGTCGAGCACGAGTGCTACGAACGGCATCACAAGATAGGCCGACCACGACGTGTGCGTAGCGGCAAGGTCGTTCTGGAAGGTGTAACCGCTCAAGAAAATGATGATGTAGAAGGTCACCATAAAGAAGGCGTTGATCATGCAGACGCGAGCCTGGTTGGGCCGGTTCTTGTACAGGAAGATGGCGACGAGCGACAGTACGGTAATGACAGCACCCAATGCCAATACACCCCACGTGGCCGTGAATACCGAGGTTTGGGCAATTGTAGCTTCGGACCCGTCCGTAGCCGGTTCGGCCATTACGGTAGATACCCCTTGCGAGGTGAAGCTGTAAAGTCCGTCGGGGGTATCGAACTGAGCGATGGGACAGAAAAGGAACGTGGCCATCAGGGCAGCGGCCAGCAGCAGGTAAATAGTTTGAATACGTTGTATCATAGCTTGTTTATATGTTTTGTTATTTGTAGAAGACAGGATGCGTCTCGGTATGAAAATCAAGCGAGCTCGTTTTTCGGTTTCCGACTTTCTCTATCTTTATGCAAAGATAATGAAAGGTGAGCGCAGAGGCAAATGGAAAACGAAGTTTTCAACATTTGTCTATGCCGAACCGACTCCTATCTTATCCAAAGATAAAAAAAAGTGAACGCAGAAAGTCAAGTTTACTTGAACTTTATGCTGAACCATATCTTATCTTCTACAAAGATAGTGTAAAGCCATTGTAGAAACAAATTTTGAAAGATTGAGATTTTGCAGATAACTCTCTTTAGGGAGGAAAGTGTATTCGAGCATGCGGGTATGTGCCGCAAGGTAAGGGCAATAGGAAAATGATTTTTCCCGGCACACTATTTGCAAGTTAAGTTTGTTATATTGGAGAAAGCTCCTTAATTTTACTACGGATTTAGAATAGAACAGATGATTACGACCGAGATTGAAAAACAGCGACACGAAATATATGGACTGTTGGCCGAGCGCCGTTTGAAGGATGCCTTTGGCAAGCTGGCCGTTCTGGTGAACGAATTGCAAGATTGGATCAGCCGTGACAAACTCAACGAGATGGAGATGTCGTACAAGTATATGATACAGTACATGCTCGACGGAGTGGAAGACCCTGAGCGCAAACGTATCTACGACCACCTGGTGGTGTCGGCCTATATGCTTACCGACCGCGTGTCCGACGAACTGGTTGCCCGGGTCTCTCCGTCCCAGTATTACGGTTGGCGCCGCTATGTGAAAGCCAGTAGGGCCAACGAGACTCTGGCCTCGCAGTGCGACCGATGCGACCAGGCGCTCAACGACCTGTCGCTGGCCTCGCTGCTGAGCGAGCAGGAACGCGATGCTGCCAAAATCAAATCGTTGAAGCATCGGGTCGAGGATGAAGCCGGCACGCTCTTTATGGATGTGTGGACCAACTATCCGGCACGAGAGGAGGATTATTCCACCTTGCGCGAGGCGCTTTATGCCAATCGTTTCCCCGACGACCTGGTGTCGCTGCTGATTTCGGCCCTGTTGCTGAATCTGCTGCATCGGTTCGACGAGGAGAAACTGCTTCTTCTCCTCGACGGTTATCGGCACATCTCGCCCGAGATACAGTTGCGTTCACTCTGTGCCGCCCTCATGGTGATGTATATCTATCGCGAGCGGTTGCCGCTCTTTCCGAGTGTGCAGCATCGCATCGACGCCTTGAGCGAGGAGCCTCGTTTCAAGAACGACGTGCGCACGGTCTTTCTGCAACTGATTAAAACCCAGGAGACCGAGAAGATTACCCGCAAGATGACCGAGGAGCTGCTCCCCGAGATGATGAAATTGGGCCCGTCGCTCTATAAGAAAATCAAACAGGAGGACTTGATGAACGACATCAATGCGCTCGAGGAGAATCCCGAGTGGCAGGATATGCTCGACAAGACGGGCATTGCCGACAAACTGAAAGAGTTGACCGACCTGCAGATGGAGGGGGCCGATGTCTTTATGAGTACCTTCTCTCATTTGAAGAGCTTCCCCTTCTTCCAGTCGATACAAAACTGGTTCATGCCCTTCAATCCCGACCACACGGCTCTCTCGGGTCTGCTCGAGGGGCAGGGGGGCGCCATGTTCAAGAAGATGCTTTCGGCTTCGTCGCTCTTGTGCAACTCCGACAAGTATTCGTTCTGCCTCAGTCTGTCGCAAGTGCCCGAGTCGCAACGTCAGTTGATGATGGGGCAGTTTGGGGCCGAGAACGCCGCCGTGCAGGAGATGGCCAACCAGGAGCTGATGAAGAAGGAACTGAGTCGCGAGAATATCTCGAACCGGTACATTCAGGATTTGTATCGCTTCTTCAAACTCTATATCCGTCGGTCGGAGTTTACCGACCCCTTTGCCGGACACATCAACCTGCTGCATGTCTCTACGCTCGAGTCGCTGTTGAGCGGGCAGGAGAGCCTGCGGCTCATCGGCGAATATTATTTCCGTCGCGGGTATTACGACGATGCGCTCGAACTCTTCGAACGGCTCTCGGCTACCTATCACTCCGATGCCGAGATATACCAGAAGATAGGGTTCTGCTACCAGAAGCAGGGCGACTATGCCGAGGCGCTCGAGGCCTTCCTCAAGGCCGAGATTATCGCCCCCGACAACTTCTGGACCATCCGGCGCATTGCTACCTGCTACCGTAATCTGAAGAAGCCCGAGATGGCCCTCTCGTATTACCATCGGGCCGAAAAGATACAGCCCGACAATCTGTCGGTGCAGATGAACATAGGCCATTGCTATGTCGAGCAGAAAGATTATGAGGAGGCTCTGAAGTATTACTTCAAGGTCGACTATCTCGACCCCGACGGCGGGAAGGCCTGGCAACCCATTGCCTGGTGCTCGTTCCTGGTGGGGAAGAAGGATCAGGCGCGCCGCTATTACGAGAAGATTCTGGCCGGGAAGCCCACGGCACTCGACTATCTCAATGCCGGGCATGTGGAGTTTTCGCTGGGTCATATCCGGCAGGCCATCGATTACTATCGCCGCAGCATCGAGCTCGACGGGGGCGATACCGCCAAGTTTATGGCCAACTTCAAGCAGGATGTGCCCGATCTCGTAGCCTCGGGCATTGCCGCGAGTGATATACCCATTTTGCTCGACCAGCTGATGTATGGCATTACCGATACCCATTAAAGGTTGTCGGGTAGAAAGAGCTGGGGAATGCTGCCGGTATCTCAGATTGTAGAGTATTCTCTTTTTGATGTATAGCTTGAGAGAAGATGGAGTGTGAAAAGTCCGTTTTCATTTGTCTCTGCTCTCACCTTTTACTATCTTTGAATAAGATAGGGGCGGTTCGGCATAGCCAAAAGATGAAAACTTTGTTTTCTTTTTGTCTCTGCTCTCACCTTTTACTATCTTTGCGCCCTTGTACAGAAGAGAATAAATGGATATGAAACGAATTGTATGTTTGTTGCTTTTCTGGGCTGCCCTTTCGCATCTGCCCATGTGGGGAGCGTCGCTCACCGACTATCGTGAAAAATTGTACAACCTGTTTATCGAGCAGAAGATTCCGCAGTGGAGTGGGGTGTTGTCGCAAATGAGTGCCGACAAATCGTGCGAGACCCTTGACGGGCGGCACGAAATCTTGTGCGGATATTACGGTCTGGTAGGCCATCTGGTCGACAAGAAACGCAAGACCGAAGCCCAATCGAATCTGAAAACGGCCTTGGCTCTGGCCGAGAAGTATCAGAAACTCTACCCGCACGACGCCCGTTTCAAGGCATTGTATGCCAATCTGCTGGGCCTTAAGATAGCGCTTTCGCCCTTGAAGGCTACCACTTTGGCTTCCGATATGTTATCGTCGGCCCGTGAGGCCTACAAGATGGCTCCCGACGACAGTTGGGTCTCCATATTATACGGTAATATTCTTTTTTATATGCCGGGTATGTTTGGTGGCGACAAGGCGCAGGGGTTGAGTTGCTATCAGCACGCTCGCCAGGGGATGGAGAAGAATCTCTCGGCCAACTCTCACAACTGGCTCTATGTGCAACTGCTGGTGACTATCGGTGTCGTCAACGAGAAGAACGAACATTACGAGCAGGCGTTGGCCATGTATAAGAACATCATGAACAAATACCCCAATTATGCCTTTGTGCGCGATGTCCTCTATCCGCGTGCACAGAAAGCTATGCGGGAGAAAAAATAGGCTATGAACGATTATATGCAGGTGCGGCTCGAGGTAGAGCCGTGTAGCGAGGTGGCTACCGATGTGCTGGCCGCCATGTTGGGCGAGATTGGTTACGAGAGTTTTGTTCCCGACGAGACGGGTGTGACGGCTTTTGTTCCGCAGGGTACCTACGACGAGCCACAGCTCGAAGCGGTGCTGGCCCAGTTCCCGCTCGAGGGGGTAAAGGTGACTCGGCAGACAACCTTTGTGCCGGGTCAAGACTGGAACGAAGAGTGGGAGAAACACTACTTCAAACCCATTGTCGTGGGCGACGAGTGTGTGATACACAGCACTTTTCACAAAGATGTGCCCCAGGCTCGCTACGATGTGCTCATCGACCCGAAAATGGCATTCGGCACGGGACATCACGAGACTACGACCCTCATGTTGCAGGCCATATTGGCCACCGACTTTACCGGTTGCTCGGTGCTCGATATGGGGTGTGGAACCGCTGTGTTGGCTATCCTGGCCGGCATGAAGGGGGCTTCGCCGGTGGTCGCTGTCGACATCGACGAGTTTGCCACCGAAAATGCCCAGGAGAATGTGCGCTTGAACGGAGAGCCCGACATCGAGGTGCGTCTGGGTGGTATCGAGGTACTGAAGCAAGAGACCTTCGACTTTATCTTTGCCAACATCAACCGCAACATTCTGCTGTCCGATATGCACGCCTATGCAGAACGAATGAAGAGTGGGTCGCATCTCTTTATGAGTGGATTTTATGTTGAAGATATTCCGGCCATCCGGTCCGAGGCCGAGCGTCTGGGGCTGCGGTTTGCAGGTCATGCCGAGAAAAACCGGTGGGCCCGGGTCGAATGTGTGAAAGATTGACGAGCGATGATGCGTAAGATTTGGCGTTGGACAAAACGGCTTGTGTTGTTTTTCTTTCTCTCGACCATCATTGTCGTGCTGCTGTATCGGTTTGTCCCCGTGTATGTAACCCCTTTGATGGTTATCCGCACGGTCGAGCAACTGGTCGATGGGAAGAAGGTCGAGTGGCACCACCGGTGGGTACCTATCGAGAAGATGTCGCGCTATATGCCCATGGCAGTGATTGCCTCGGAAGACAATCGCTTTATGACCCATCACGGATTCGACTTCGAGGAGCTGCGAAAAGTTATCGAGGAGAACAAGCACCGCAAGCGTCCGCGGGGAGCCAGCACCATCACGCAGCAGACAGCCAAGAATGTGTTCCTCTGGCCCGGTCACTCCTATGTGCGCAAAGGGTTTGAAGCTTATTTCACCGTACTTATCGAGCTCTTCTGGGGGAAGGAGCGTATCATGGAAGTCTATCTCAACTCCATAGAGACCGGCAAGGGCATTTATGGGGTAGAGGCGGTCGCGCAGCAGCATTTCCACAAAACGGCTGCTCGGCTCACTCGGTCGCAATGTGCACTGATTGCCGCTACGTTGCCCAATCCGCGCCGGTTCAATTCGGCTGCGCCGTCGGGGTATATGTTGCGCCGGCAGGCACAAATCGTGTCGTTGATGGGGAAGATAGCACCTGTCGATTTTACACACTAAAATCGGTAGAAGCAAAGATCGTTTTGCAAGTTATAAGTGGATTGGATGGGGGGCTAATAGGAATGGTTTTGTTCCAACTCTTGTTGCAGTATTTCGATTCTTTTCCGGTAATTGTTGATAAGGTTTTGCAGCAGTTCGATCTCTTGCTGTTTCGATTCGTAAATAGCACTCTTTTTGTTTACTGATTTTGTGATGTTTTTATATAATTTAAGGGGTTCGTCGGCGGTTGCAGCCCCGTTCCCTTCGTCGAAGACATACTGGTTAGGACTAATAAAATAGGCCTCCCGGCTCTCGTCGCAATTGATAAAAGTAAAGAAATCGGTGATGGGTAGATTCCAATGATTGGCAATGGTGAGCAATACATTGATGTTCATGTTGCCACCTCTTACGGCTTTGCCTATGGTATTCTTGTCCAGCCCCAGTTCTTTAGCGGCCTCTTTGTAGGTAATCCCTTTCTGGTGCAAGAATTTTCGCAGCAGATCTCCAGTATAAACAAGTTTCTTACCCTCTTTCATATGGACACGGAGTGTAAACAGTTAAATCCTATTCGAACCTATTATGTTGGTTTGTGTTCTACTAATATACAAAAAAAATCGACAACTGCGTGGTGACGGTAGTTCTGGCGGGTAACCAGGGGGTGAGACCGCAATACGAAGCCGGTTTGTCCCAAAGGTAGGGGTGTTCATAAAAATTACAGAAAAAATTCTTTATTTCAAACTATTTGTACTACTTTTGTTCTCAGATGTCTGGTGCAAGTATTTTGTGCCGGGCCTATTTTGTGAATAATCCAATCCAATAGTTTGGCTTAAACAACTTAACTAATAACAACTATGGCAGAAAGTAAAGAAAAACTGTTTGACCAGTTCCCTCCGGTCTCCACACAAGAATGGAAAGACAAGGTTATCGCCGACCTGAAAGGAGCTGATTTTGACAAAAAGCTCGTATGGAGGACAAACGAAGGGTTTAACGTAAACCCCATGTATCGTGCCGAAGACATTGCGAACCTGCACACGACCGATTCGCTTCCCGGTGAATATCCTTACGTGCGTGGCACTCGTACTGACAACAACTGGCTGGTACGTCAGGACATCAAAGTGACCGATGTCAAAGAGGCCAACGCCAAGGCTCTGGACATCCTGACGAAGGGTGTCGAGTCGCTGGGCTTTGAGCTCCCGAAAGATTTGATTTCGGTAGAGAATATGGAAACTTTGCTGCATGGTATCGAGTTGGAGAAAGTCGAGTTGAACTTCTCCTCTTGCATGAAAAGCACAGTGAAACTTGCCGAAACGGTAGCCGCCTATTTGAAAAAGAGTGGAGCCGACCTTTCGAAAGTTTCGGGTTCTATCCGATTCAATCCGTTTAAGCGCATGTTGACCAAAGGCCGCGACTTTGCCGACTATGCCGATGAGGCCGTTGCCGTAATCGAAGCCGTGAAAGAGTTGCCGCTCTTCAGAGTGCTGGCTGTCGATGCCGTGATGCTGAACAATGCCGGTTCGTTCATTTCGCAGGAGCTGGGTTTCGCCCTGGCTTGGGGTAACGAATGGTTGGCCGCTCTTACCGAGAAAGGTCTCTCGGTCGATGAGGTTGCCAATCGAATCAAATTCAACTTCGGCATCTCGTCCAACTACTTCATGGAGTTGGCCAAGTTCCGTGCCGCCCGCATGTTGTGGGCTCAGATTGTAAAACAATACAATCCCGCTTGCGACTGTGCCTGCAAGATGAAGGCTCATGCTCAGACTTCGGAATTCAACCAAACCGTATTCGATGCTTATGTCAATCTGCTCCGCTCGCAAACCGAGACCATGTCGGCTGCTTTGGCTGGTGTAGATTCGATTACGACCACTCCCTTCGATAAAGCCTACAAGGAGCCCGATGAATTTTCGGAGCGTATCGCCCGCAACCAGCAACTGTTGCTCAAGGAGGAGTCGCATATCAACCGCATTACCGACCCGGGAGCCGGCTCGTACTATGTAGAGACCCTCACCGTGTCGATTGCCGAGCAGGCTTGGAAACTCTTCCTCGAAGTAGAGGAGAAGGGCGGTTTCTACAAAGCCGTGAAAGAGGGCTTTGTTCAAAATCAGGTCAACGCTTCGGCCGAGACCCGTCACACCAATGTGGCTCGCCGCAAAGAGATTCTGTTGGGTACCAACCAATATCCCAACTTCAACGAGGTAGCCGGCGACAAGATTGCCAAAGGCGAGGCTTGTGGCTGCGGTTGCAGCAAACACGAAGGCGAGCACCATTGCGAACCCGAATTCCCGGTACTGAATACCAAACGTGCCGCCAGCGATTTCGAAGCCTTGCGCCTGGCTACCGAGCACTCGGGCAAGCGTCCGTCGGTATTCATGCTTACCATCGGCAACCTGGCCATGCGTCTGGCCCGTTCGCAATTCTCTGCCAACTTCTTTGCTTGTGCCGGATACAAGATTATCGACAACCTCGGTTTCGAAACCGTACAAGCCGGTATCGATGCCGCCCTCGAAGCTAAAGCCGATATAGTGGTACTTTGCTCGAGCGACGACGAATATGCCCAATATGCCCCCGAAGCCTTCAAGCTGCTCGACGGCCGTGCGCTCTTCGTCGTAGCCGGTGCCCCCGCTTGTATGGACGATTTGAAAGCTCAGGGTATTACCGAGTTTATCCACGTACGTTCCAACGTGCTCGATACGTTGAGATCGTTTAACGAGAAACTCTCGATTTAAAAGTCGTACAATTTTGTATCACTCAAAGAAAAACAGAAAACTATGAGACCTAATTTCAAGAACATAGATATTACAAAGGATGCTTTCGCTCACTCGGCAGGGAAAGTAGTCAGCGAGGGTGAAAACTGGATAACCCCGGAACAGATCCCCGTAAAACCCATTTATACCAAAGAAGACCTCGAGGGTCTTGAACACCTCAACTACGTAGCCGGTATTCCGCCCTTCCTGCGTGGCCCGTACAGCGGCATGTATGCGATTCGTCCCTGGACTATCCGTCAGTATGCCGGTTTCTCCACCGCCGAAGAATCCAACGCATTCTATCGTCGTAACCTGGCTTCGGGTCAGAAAGGTCTTTCGGTAGCATTCGACCTCCCTACACACCGCGGATACGATGCCGATCACGAGCGTGTAGTAGGCGACGTAGGTAAAGCCGGTGTTTCCATCTGCTCGCTCGAGGATATGAAGGTGCTCTTCGACGGTATCCCCTTGAACAAGATGTCGGTGTCGATGACCATGAACGGCGCCGTGTTGCCCATTCTGGCCTTCTACATCAACGCCGGTCTGGAGCAGGGTGCCAAACTCGAAGAGATGGCCGGTACCATCCAGAACGATATCCTCAAGGAGTTCATGGTGCGTAACACCTATATCTATCCGCCCGAATTTTCGATGCGAATCATTGCCGACATCTTCGAGTTCACGTCGCAATACATGCCCAAGTTCAACTCGATTTCAATTTCGGGTTACCACATGCAAGAGGCCGGTGCCACGGCCGACATCGAGCTGGCCTACACGTTGGCCGACGGTCTCGAGTACCTGCGCGCCGGTATCAATGCCGGTATGGACATCGACTCGTTTGCACCGCGTTTGTCGTTCTTCTGGGCTATCGGCATGAACTTCTTCATGGAGATTGCCAAGATGCGTGCCGCCCGTATGTTGTGGGCTAAGATTGTAAAACAGTTCAATCCCAAGAACCCCAAATCGCTGGCTCTGCGTACGCACTCGCAAACTTCGGGTTGGTCGCTCACCGAGCAAGACCCCTTCAACAACGTAGGCCGTACCTGTATCGAGGCCATGGGCGCCGCTCTGGGTCACACCCAGTCGTTGCACACCAACGCCCTCGACGAGGCCATCGCATTGCCTACCGACTTCTCGGCCCGTATCGCCCGTAATACTCAGATTTATATTCAGGAAGAGACCTACATTACCAAAGAAATCGACCCGTGGGCCGGTTCGTACTATGTAGAGGCTCTGACCAACGAGCTCGCTCACAAGGCTTGGGAACACATTCAGGAAATCGAGAAGCTGGGCGGTATGGCCAAGGCTATCGAGACCGGTATCCCCAAACTCCGTATCGAGGAGGCTGCCGCTCGTACACAGGCTCGTATCGACTCGGGCAAACAGACTATCGTGGGTGTGAACAAATATCGTCTCGAGAAAGAGGCTCCCATCGACATCCTCGAGGTGGACAACACCGCCGTGCGTAAAGAGCAGATCGAGCGCTTGCAATACCTGAAGTCGCACCGCGACAACGAGGCCGTACAAGCTGCCCTCGATGCCATTACCGAGTGCGTGAAGACCAAACAGGGCAACTTGCTCGACTTGGCCGTGAAAGCCGCCAAGGTGCGCGCTACGTTGGGCGAAATCTCCTACGCTTGCGAAAAAGTGGTAGGTCGTTATAAAGCAGTAATCAGAACTATTTCAGGCGTGTATTCTTCAGAAACCAAAAAAGATGCCGATTTCGTTCGGGCAACGGAATTGTGCGAAAAATTTGCCAAGAAAGAGGGCCGTCAACCGCGTATCATGATTGCGAAGATGGGACAGGATGGTCACGACCGTGGTGCCAAGGTGGTAGCTACGGGATATGCCGACTGTGGCTTCGACGTAGATATGGGCCCGTTGTTCCAGACTCCGGCCGAGGCTGCTCGCCAGGCTGTCGAGAACGACGTGCATGTGCTGGGCGTCTCTTCACTGGCTGCCGGTCACAAGACTTTGATTCCGCAGGTAATCGAGGAGTTGAAGAAACTGGGTCGTGAAGATATTGTAGTCATTGCCGGTGGTGTAATTCCTCCCCAGGATTACGACTTCCTTTACAAGGCCGGTGTGGCAGCTATCTTCGGTCCCGGTACTTCGGTAGCCAAGGCTGCTTGTCAGATTCTCGAAATTCTTCTCGACGAATAATTCTTTTGCAGAAGATATTGTTTCAGGGCAAGGCGCACCCGCAATGGGTGTGCCTTGCTTTTTTATTTAAAA
This sequence comes from Barnesiella sp. An22, assembly GCF_963931395.1. Taxonomy (NCBI): domain Bacteria; kingdom Pseudomonadati; phylum Bacteroidota; class Bacteroidia; order Bacteroidales; family Barnesiellaceae; genus Barnesiella; species Barnesiella sp. An22. The sequence goes on along the minus strand of NZ_OZ007014.1, from coordinate 2,145,710 downwards.
AAATAATATAAAATAATTGTATGTAATTCGAAAAATAACCAAATTTACACCATGAAATAACCGCTTAATTGATATATATGAAAAATAGCATCGCACTGGCAGCCTGCCTTTCGCTCGGCTTAGTCGCTCAAGCCGAGAAACCCCAGTGGGGTACCCCCGACACGATAGCACACTATCCCATAGGACCGGGGGCGGTGTATACCCACATCGAGTTTACTCAGAAACCTATCCAGCTCTTTCAGGTTACACTCGACCTGAACGACGAGTATAATGCCGTGGAGGTATATCCGTCGAACGGGAAGACTCCCGATGCCACGCGTGAGACCACCTCGTCGCAGTGTCGTAGCAATTCGTACGAAGGTCACCGGGCCTTCTTCGGTGTGAACCACGATTTGTTCCATTACAGCGGCCAGACTACGGCGGCGGGAATCAACGTGCGCAATGGCGAAATCATCAGCCATTACGGCGATTACGGACGGTCGGTCCTCTCGATCAACAAGGACAAGGTGGCCGAGGTATTTCCGCCCTGCTACGAGGCCAAGGTCATTTGCCCGGACCAGACCGAAATCAAAATCGACAACGTCAACGAGTCGGCCTACGGGATACAGTCTTACCGGAATTGTGTTCTCTTCAATACATACAGCAGCCTCACCCTTACGACCGAGGGACTCTATGCCAAGCTGGAGCCGCAGGGCGAGTGGATTATCAACGGTGAGCCTACCCCTTGCCGGGTGGTCTCGATAGACCACACCCCCATACAGCCCGACGGGAAGAGCCATATTCTCTTCATGCGCAACGATGCCGCTACCCAGTTCGAGAGTCGGGTGCAGGTAGGCGATGTGGTGCAGATCGACCAGCGTTTTGTCAATACCACCTTTCCCAATTCGGGACTGTCGGTTCCGCCGGCCCAGCAGGTGCTGCAGGCCTTCCACGGTTGGCCCAGCGTCATCTTGAACGGCGAGCTGCACGACAAGGAGTATAACGACTTCGTGACTCCGGGGCGTGAATTTCAGGACTATCCCTGCACGCTGGTGGGAATCACCAAAGACGGCAAGAAGCTCTTCATCATCACGGCCGACAAGGGCTCGATGGTCGAGGATGCCTACTATCTGGTAGAGCAGGGGGCTTGGAATGTGGTCAACTTCGACGGTGGCGGATCGGCCACGATGGTGGTATACGACCAGGTGGTCAATTCGCCCACCGATGGCAAGGAGCGTGCCGTGATGGACTCGTTCCAGGGCATCTCGCTGGCTCCCGACGACCCTGTCTTTTCGTTCCTCTCCTTCTCTAAACCCTCGATAAAGACTCACCCCCTGGGGGTAACACCACTGCGATTGCTGGCTCATAACCGCTACGGTATCGTCATCGACGACGACTGCCGCGAGGTCGAGTTCTCGTGCGAGCCCGAGGAGCTGGGCTATGTCAACAGCCGTGGCGAGTTCTGTGCCGGGCCGGTGGCCATGTCGGGTACGATAACGGCCCGCCGGGGCGACTCGACCTGCAAGATGCGGGTAACGATGAGTGGCACTACCGGCGAGCCTCGCCTCTGTATCGACAGTCTTTATATCGACGACATCCGGGAGTATCCCATCGAACTCGAGGCCGAAGCCAGTGGTGAGACCTATCGGGTGAACCCCGAGATATTGACGTGGAGCGTGACCGGCGACGACTGTTGCCAAGTGGTCGAAGGAGCTGTCAAGGGCGTGAAGAGCGGCCGGGCCATGTTGCGAGGCAGCTACGAAGGTACGACCGTCGAGTTTCCCGTGGTGGTCGAAATCGGGGCGGGCGAAATGGTGCACGAAGATTTTGCCGACGTTGCATCGCTGCCGGTAACCGCCAGTTCGGCCGTAGCTCAGATGCGTTTCGATTCGTCGATACTACCGGCCGGGTGGAGCGACGGCAATACCCTCGTCTTCGACCTGAATACGGGGCGGGCACCCAATATCGTGATTGACCACTCGATGCGTTTCTTCGGTTTGCCCGATTCGGTATCGATGCAGATTAAAAACTGGGATTCGATTATCAGCTCCATATCGTGCGAGTTTACCTGCCCGACCGGCTCGTGGATACATACCCTTACTCCCGAGGCCGACAGCGACTCGGTCTATGTAGTACCGTTGTCCGACCGGGGCGTGAGCGATTTCCCCGTGACGCTCGATAATCTCAAGATTTATCTCTCGACCCAGCAGAAGGGGACCGACCGGAAGATTTCGTTCCGCGATTTCAAGGCCTATTATCCGCACGAAGCCACCGACGGCATTGTGGCGCCCGTTCGGGAGCCGGGTCTTACGGTGTTCAAGAGTTCGCCCGAGAGCCTCATGATAGAAGGCCTTGCGACATACGAGGGGAGTGCCAGTGTCACCTTGTCGGACATGAACGGGCGTCGGCTGGTTATGCTCGAGACATCGGTTTCGCCGTCGGGTACCTGCGAGGTGTTGCTTCCGACTACACTCTCTCGAGGTGTTTATCTGGTTGGTGTACAGACTGAGACCGGCTTTCGGGTAGCGAAACTGGTGTGGTAAACTCTCGCGACAAACACATCAGGGCAGGCGCTTCGACACAATAGTTGGAGCGCTTGTCTTTTTTATTTAAATTTATTCGTATATTTACTCACTTTTCTAAACCTGATAATATGAAGAAAGTCTTTATCACCTTGTGCGCGAGTGCCTTTCTGGGCGTATCTTCGCTTTTTGCCTTACCGGCGAGGTCTATCCCCGAGACCGTAACCCAGCCCGACGGGACGGTAGTTACCGTTCGAGTGGTCGGCGATGAGTTTTATCATTATCAAATGACTGCCGATGGTATTCCGGTTGTTCGGGATGCCGATGGTTTTTATCGGTATGCCGAACTGGCTCCCGACGGTACGGCGGTGGCCGGGCAAGTGATAGCCCGCGATGCCCATCTGCGTACGGCTTCGGATAAGGTCTATCTCGAACAGTTGGCTGCCCGGAAGGTGTCGCAGGGTATGGTTGCCCAACGTCAGTTGAAGCGGCAGCAGAAGCTGCGCTCGGTTGCCCGCCGGACTACACAGGCAACTACGGGCGACGATGTACATGGACTGGTGTTGCTGGTCGAGTTTAGCGACAAGAAATTCGACCCGACGAACACCCTTGAAGATTTCAAGGAGATGATGAACAAGGAGGGCTACGACTATCAAGGAGCCATAGGCAGTGCGCGCGATTACTTCATTGCGCAGTCAGACGGACAGTTCCGTCCCACCTTCGACGTGGTGGGCCCCATTACTCTCGACAGGGCGATGGCCTACTACGGAGGAAACGACAAGTATACGGGTAACGACAGCCGCCCCGAAGATATGGTTATCGACGCTTGTCGCAAGGTAGAGTCGACGGTCGATTTCTCCATCTACGACCGCGACAACGACGGCTTTGTCGACTTGGTCTATGTCATTTATGCCGGTTACGGCGAGTCGGCCAACGATAACGCCGGTTCGCTCGACGACACCATCTGGCCCCACGCCTGGTATATCTACCAGGGTGCCGGGAAAGAGGTTTCGGTCGATGGCAAACTGCTCGACGCATACGCCTGTTCGGCCGAGTTGCAGGGTAATACCGGGACCTATCGTGATGGTATCGGTTCGTTCTGCCACGAGTACAGTCACACGTTGGGTTTGCCCGACTTCTACGATACCAGCGGTTCCAACTATGGAATGAGTACCTGGAGCCTGATGGATTATGGTTGCTACAACGGTCCCGATATGAATGACGACGGCCATAGCGACGGTTCTGTCCCCGTAGGCTACACCGCGTATGAACGCGAATTTTGCGGCTGGCTCACCATCGAAGAGCTGACCTCGCCGGCTACCGTTTCGCTCGAAAATCTGGCCGACAGCAAAAAGGCCTACAAGATTGTATCGAGCGACAAGAATCAATACTTCACCCTCGAGAACCGCCAGCAGACGGGGTGGGATACCTACATGGCCTCTTCGGGTCTGATGATTCTGAAGGTCGATTACGACCGGATGATTTGGGATAACAATATCATAAATTGCGAGCTTACCCGCCAGCGCATGACCATCATGCCGGCCGATAACCATCGTAGCTTCTACGACGAGACGGGAGACCTCTATCCCTACAAGAATAACAACTCGTTTACCGACCAGAGCACACCGGCGGCAGTGACCAATACAGGACTGTTGCTGGGTAAGCCGGTAACCAATATTACCCAGACAGACGGGGTGATTACCTTCGATTTCATGGGCGGCTCGGCCATCGATGCTCCTGTGGCCAACGAGGCTACCGGCATAACCGCCACCGGCTTTACGGCCAACTGGTCGCCAGTCGAGGGGGCTGCCAGTTATACGCTCCATGTCGACCGCCGTCAGCCATCGGCCGGGGGAGAGATTCTGTTGTCGGAAGATTTTGCCAAGTGTACGGTTGCAGGTACGGCCAATCTGGGTGGAACCAATGCCTTCCAGACCGTAGACGGCCAATATTTCCAGACTTCGGGCTGGAGCGGCAAATACCTCTATCCCGAGGTGGGTATGATGAAGATGGGCAACTCGTCGAACGGTGGTGCCCTGTGTACCCCGGCTATCGACTTGTCGTCCAACGGAGGGACGTTTACGGTTCAATTTGCGGCTTCGCGTTACGACAACGATAAGGAGAAGAGTGTGATGAAAGTCTATCTCGAGGGCGACGAGGCTCATGCCCAAACGACCGAAATGCTGCCGCTCGATCCCATGAACACCTATACGTTGACCTTTACCGGTGGTACCGAAAGCAGTAAGATTGTATTCGAGTCGACCGCCGACAGCGGCAAGAAGCGGGCCTATATCGACAATATCGTGGTGTACAGCGGCGAGGTTCAGCCCGAAGCCATGGCCAAGCCGGCGGCGGTTGCAGCCGAGTGGCCCCTGGAGATAACGGGAATTACCGAGACCTCCTACACGCTTACCGCTCTCGAGCCGGGCTATCTCTATTCGTATAAGGTAAAGGCCGTGACGGCCGAGAACGAAGAGGGGGCTTACTCCAATGTGGTGAAGGTCGACTTGAGTTCGGGTATCTGCGATATTCTCGAGGTCAACCACCGCATCTATGCCGCCGAGGGTGGTATCGTGATTGAGTGCGAAACCGCTCAACCGGTCGAGATTGTCAACCTGGCCGGTCAGGTGGTTGCGTCGACCGAGGTAAACGGCCGGACCGTAGTGCCGGTGCCGGCAGCCGGGGTTTACATCGTGCGTTGCGGTGCAGCGGCTACCCGCGTGATGGTACGCTAACAAGAATTGTCTCTATATGAAGAAGACCGGGGTCTGTGTTCGACGACCTCGGTCTTCTCTCTTTTTGTGGTTATGTAGAATTGAGAACTCAGATGCTTGCCTTGCGATTGCTCAGGCGGCTCTTCTCGGCCATGAAACCCATGATATGGCTCTCGACCGAAACCTCGATGGGGCTCGACAGGTAGCTGGGGTCGTTGTTGCCCACGGCGTTGATGAAGTCGCGGACCAGGCACAGGTCGCCGCCGCCGTGACCGTGGCCCACATAGGTCTTGACCTCTTCGACCTTGGCATCCCATACCCGCTTTTTCCCGCTGCGGAAATCGGTCACCGTGAAGGCACTCATGTCGCCCTCGATTTCGCCCCGGGTGGCCATGATTCGGGTACGCCGTCCGCCCTTGGCCATGAAGGCCTCCATCGAGAAGTTGGCCGTGACGCCGTTCTGGAACTCCATACTGGTCACGTAGTGGTCGCACTGGTCGTTGTCCATCTGGAATACACAGCGCCCGTAGTTGGTGGTGCGCAGTACCTGCCGGATGGCATCGTCTTGCCGGCTGCGCTCCTTGGGCAGGTCGAAGGCATAGATGTGTTGCCGTTTCTTGATGTAGATATCCAGAGCCGAGTAGGGGCATTCACTCTCGTAAGGACAGTTGTCGATACAGCGTTCGGCGGCCCCTTTGGGCATGTTTTCGCGCTTGAAATAGGTAAGTGAGCCATAGGCGGCAATCGACTTGCAGGGCGAGCCTACCAGCCACCGGATGATGTCGAGGTCGTGGCACGACTTGGCCAGGATAATCGGGGTCGTCTCGCGCGAGTTGTGCCAGTTGCCCCGCACAAACGAGTGAGCCATGTGGGCATACTGTATGGGCTCGAGGTGCTGTATGCTGATGAGTTGCCCGATTTCGCCCGAGTCGATAATCTGTTTCAGGGCAATGAAGTAAGGGGCATAGCGCAGCACGTGGCATACCCCCACGATGGCCTTCTTTTTCAGGGCCAGGTCGCGTATGTCGGTGCACTCTTTTTCGGTGGGGGCAATCGGTTTTTCGAGCAGGATGTGGTAGCCCATTTCGAGAGCCTTCATGCAAGGCTCGTAGTGCAGGTTGTCGGGCAGGCTGAGCACAATGGCATCGGCCATCTTGGGGCGGGCGAGGGCCTCTTTCCAATCGGTGAACCTGTTCTCCTGAGGCACGTTGTGGTCTTCGCTCATGTTCTCCAGCCGCAGCCGGTTGATGTCGGCCACACCCACGATTTTCATACAGTCGGGGTAGCGTTTGGCATAGCCGGCGTAGACGTTTCCGCGGTTGCCGGCACCGAGTACGAGAAAGGTCACCGGTCGGTCGACCGAGGCTTTCAAATCTTTTATCTGGGCATCGATATGTTGTACGTTGTCCGATTTTCCGTTGGCCAGAATCGAAGGCGCAAAGGCCGCACCAACGGCAGTGAGTCCCATAAGTTTTAAGAATTCCGAGCGTTTCATGTGTTAGATTTGTTTGAAAAGTGCTACAAATATAAAAAAGATAAAAATTCGAAACAATGTATTTCTGTTTTATTTTCGATTTATGTATATTTTATTTCGAATTTTATATTGTAACCCTCTTTTCTAATTTTTGTTAGCGCTATTGGGGATAAGGAAATGAATCGCTATATTTACTTATCGAAAACAAACAGACCTCTATGGAGCAGAATGATTGGCATGCGATTGTGGCAAAGCCGAGCCGAAAGGAGTCGATGGCTGCGGCTGTGGCCGAGTTGTTGCAACGGGACCCGAGTCTCGATGCCGTGATGGATATGGCGTTGGGGCAGGGGGCCGAAGCCTTTCGAGCGTCGCGATGTGTGGCGTGGGTTTACGAGTGGGACCGGGCTCTTTTTGCTCCATACAAGAGGCGGTTCGTATCCGATTTCGACCGCGTGGCTCATCCCGGGGTACGGCGCATATACGGCAGCCTCATGCACCATTTGTTGGAGCGGGGTGAGTATCGCCCCGACTGCAAAGCCGCCGAGCATCTGGCCGAGGTGGTGTGTAGCTGGAGCATAGAGCCCGGTGTAAAGGTGTCGACGCTCGTATGGACGCTCGCTGTTCTCGGACTGTTGGCCCGGCAAGTCGAGTGGGCCGACGATATGATAGCCCAACTCGTGGTCTTGAACGATCTGGACCGTTCGCCGGGCATGCGGGCCTTGCTGCGGCGGGTGCGAGCCAATCATTTAAAATAGCTTAAATGTATCTGATTCGCCCCGAGAACACGGGGTTATGAATTACATTTGTAGAGAGAAACCTGTGGTGGAAAGGAGATTTTATGATGAGAAAGTTTTTGTTTTTAATGGCTGCGGTCTCCCTGTTATTGACGGGTTGCCGATCGGTATCGGTCCTTTCGTTCGATGTGTGGCGACCGGCTAAAGTTACCTTCCCGCCGACCATCCAGCGCGTGACGGTCGTGAACAATTCGGCAGAGCCCAATGAAAAGGTAGGGAACAAATATACCGATATGTCGGGGCGTGAGTATACGCTGGTCGTTCCCCACGACAGCACCACCTATCGGTTGGCCGAGTGCATAGCTCTCGACTTGGCCGATGCGCACTACTTCCCCGAAATTACGATTTTCTACGACGACTCCATCACCTTGCCCAAGAGTCTCTATCCGTTGTTGTCGGCCGAACAGTTGGCCGTGATACGGGGTGGAGCCGACCAGACGGCGGTCGTATCGCTAGACCACACCGATATGGCCGTGAACATGGTGGACCAGACGGTGGTGGATGCCATGGGCGAAACCGTGTTCGTGACCGACCTCTCGGTGGCTACGACGTTGGGGGTGCGGGTCTACTGGCCCGATAAGGCCGAGCCTACTACCCAGATGGTGAGCGATACGGTCTACTGGCAATCGTTTGGCTATACGCCCGACGATGCCCACAGTTCGCTGCCTCAGACGGCCGGCTTCATTCAAGAGGCCATGCACCGCGTTTCCAAGCGGGTGCGCGATCTCTTCATCCCGCATGTCGATAATGTAGAGCGGTATATCTACACCTCTACCGAACCGGCCTTGAAAGATGCCTATGACTTCTGGCAGCAGAAGAAATACACCGAGGCTTCGTATCTGTGGGAGTATGTCTACGAGGAGCAGAAGAGCACGACTCACCGGGCTATGGCTGCGGCCAACCTGGCGGTCTATAACGAACTGTTCGACCATTACGACGCTGCTATCGAGTGGGTAGAGAAGGCCATTTCGCTTTTTGAAAAGAGGGCGAACGGCGAGACAGCCGATGTGGCCATGCTGAAAGATTACAAGCGACAACTGCTCGAGCGGAGAAACGACAACTCTACCCTGCAACAGCAGATGTAGTTGTGGGTATGAAAATAGAAAAAGATTGGCGGGAGACCGAGTGTGTGAAACTCTTCTCCCGCCAATCTTTTTTGTGGCGTATCGGGGGCTTCGGTTAGCGTTCGAACAGTACCGTTACCGAGCCCGAACCTACGGCAGATGCCAGTCCGTCCGGGTTGTCTACCCGTCCGATGCGGGTGTAGCTGTATGAGGTCGAGAAGGTTTTGTAGAACAGCACAACGCACGACGAACCGTAGAGCATGATGTCGCCCGTCTGTATGGTACCCGGCGACGAGGCCTGAACAGGCAGGCTCTGGTCGAGGTATACATACTTTTCGTTGTTGTTCAGTTCGCTCATCGACAAGCTCATCGGCAGCATGGCGGCGAAGGCTTGGGCCGTAGCGTTATCGGCCAGTGTGGCCGTGAAGGTAGAGTTTCCTATTTTCAGTGTCATGGTTCGAGTGGTTTCGGGGCTGTCGCCGTTGTTATCGTCATTGTCTTCGTTATCACCGGGTGTATTGCCGGTATTGTCGCTGCTGTTGCTACTGCCTCCCGTCGGGGTATTGATTGTAGTCGTGGGGTCGTCGTTGCGATCGCACGCGGTAAAGGCCGGGCACGCGGTTGCGGCAAAGAGCAGGGCCAATGTCAAAAATAGCGGTCTCATACGCGTTATGCTTTAGATTCCTCTTCGGTTTCGATTACATGGATTAACCGGGCCGGAACACCGCCGACAACCGTGTTGGCTGCCACGTCTTTAGTCACAACGGCACCGGCTGCCACTACGGCATTGTCGCCGATGGTGACCCCTTGCAGGATGGTAGCGTTGGCACCTACCCACACGTTACGTCCCAACACGATAGGGGCGGGGTAGGTGGTTTTGCGGTCCTTGGGGGCGAGCCCATGGTTGAGTGTGGCAAATACGACGCCGTGCCCGATTTGGCAGCCGTCGCCGAGGGTGATGCCGCCGTGGTCCTGGAAGTGGCAACAGTCGTTGATAAAGACCTCTTCGCCCAGGTGTATGTTCTTGCCGAAGTCGGCATAGAGCGGTGGGAATACCCGAACCGTTGCCGGTATGGGTTGGCCGGTAAGTTGGGCAAGCAGTTCGCGTATCTCGTCGGGGGTGTGGTACGAGCCGTTCATCTGGCAGGTAATGCGCCGGGCCTCGTCGCTCATCTCGTTCATAAACTGTCCGATCTCGGGGCCGCAAAGCGGTTTGCGTTCGGCCGTATGTTTCAGAAATTCTTCGAGAGTCATGGCTGTCTCCTTATTTTAAGTATTGACGGAAGAATGCTTCGATTTTGTCGAAGGGAATGATGTCGGTGCGGTCGTACAGGTCGACGTGCGAGGCGCCCGGGATAATCAGCAGTTCCTTGTTGTCTCCGGTCAGTTTCTTGAAGGCATCCTGGCTGAAGTAGAGCGAGTGGGCCTTCTCGCCGTGAATCATGAGCACGGCACTGCGAATCTCGTTGCTGTACGTCAGCAGGGGCGTGTTGATGAACGAGAGGGCCGAGGTGACATTCCAGCCGCCGTTGGAGTTGAGCGAGCGTTTGTGGTATCCCCGCGGAGTTTTGTAATAGGCATAGTAGTCTTTGACAAACTGCGGAGCATCGTCGGGCAGCGGGTCTACCACGCCACCGGCCAAGGCATATGAGCCGTTGCGGGCATCTTCGGTGCGCTGGGCGTTGAGTTTCTGGCGCAGGGCGTAGCGTTGGTCGGCATCCATCGAGTCGAAATAGCCGTTGGCATTGACCCGGCTCATGTCGTACATGGTCGAGGTGACCGTAGCCTTGATGCGGGTATCGATGGCTGCAGCGTTGAGGGCCATGCCGCCCCAGCCGCAAATGCCCAGGATACCGATGCGCTCGGGGTCCACGTCGTCGCGTATCGACAGGAAGTCGACTGCGGCGCTGAAGTCTTCGGTATTGATGTCGGGCGAAGCCACATACCGGGGCTCGCCGCTACTCTCGCCCGTGTAGGAGGGGTCGAATGCCAGGGTGATGAATCCGCGTTCGGCTAGAGTCTGGGCATAGAGACCCGAGGCCTGCTCCTTCACGGCACCGAAGGGGCCCGATATGGCGATGGCCGGCATCTTGCCCTCGGCGTTTTTGGGGATATACATATCGGCGGCCAGTGTGATGCCGAACCGGTTCTTGAACTCTACACGCTCGACCGTTACCCGGTCGCTCGGTGCAAACGTCTTGTCGTTCTCTTGTGCTTGAATCGTAGTCATTGCAAACAGAATTAAAAACAGGGTAATGATAAAATTTTTCGTATTCATTGTCTCTCCATGAGTGAAGGGTGGGTTCGAGTCCCTTTTCTCGAGTACAAAAATAGAGGGTATTTCCCGCTTGGGTTGTATACGATTTACGGTATTTCATACCTGAATCTTGGTTTCCCGAGTGGCCTGTTCCCGGTTGTTGTCGATAAGGAATCTCGGCTTTACCCCTTACCACGAAGAGAGTCCTGTTTCTATCCGGTTTGCCGGTCAATCGAATATGACACCGGGGTTCATCTCGGCCGGTGAGCGCCAGCGGATGCCGTAGTCTTGGAAGAGAATGCGTTGAAGCGTGGGCCAATAGACAAAGCAGAATCCCATGCCGCGAGGTTCGTCGGCCAGCAGGGCGTGAGCTTTCTCGTCGGCTTCCGCAATGACCTCTTCATATTCGGCCGTCCATTCTATGGGGTCTTTGCGCAGGTGGCCGTCCTCCTCAATATCGTCGAAGCGTTTCTGGTCGGCCGCCATGATGTTGAGCGCGTAGCGTGTGATTTCGGCATTGAGTGGGTCGATGCCCATCTCCAGGTCTTCGGCCCGGTCGTCGCCGACTCCTTCGATGGCCTCGCGCTCGAGTTCCATCAGCCGCAGGCTGAGGCGCGGGTGGTCATATAGGGCCATTCGGGCCCGGTGGCATACGTTCCCGGCCATTACCCGCTTCTCTTCGTCCTCGATAATTGCCGGGATGTATTTGGCAATCTCCCGGCACAAAGCGGCGTTTTTCCAAGAGGGGCCGAAATCCATGATGTATTCTTCGCACAGCAGCGCATCGGCACAAACCAGTTCGACGATGGCATCGGCATTGCCGGCATCTTTCTGCAACACGTCGAGTTGTTGGCGTCGTATCTCTTCCAAATCGGCAACCTGGTAAATTTTGCCGTCTATTTCTTGAGCCATGGTTGAGTGTAGTTAGGGAGTTAGCAAATTATATTTCACAATCGTATTGACGGGCAACGGCCTCGTAGCTGGCGATGAGTTCGGGGTCGGCCTGGTCGTCCTTGAGCATGTTCAGATAGGCGATAATCGATAGTCGGTGCCCTCGGTTGGCCGCTAGGCAATATTGCGAGAGGGCTGTCTTGTGGAAATTGTCGGCGCGTTCGTGGTCACCCTCCTTGCTCACGATTTCCGAGGCTATGTCGCAAATCCATCCCATGTAGTAGCGGCACCACAGCGAGCCGGCGTCGAGACCCTTCTGCATGTAGTCTACCAGGTTGTCGTCGAAGAAGCTCATGCCGTTCCTGAGGAAGTAGTTCATCAATACCAACCCGAGAATCTCGTAGCTCTCTTCGGCATCGGAATGCTCGTCGTAATATTTCGACAGCAAGTCGGCATACTCGGCCATCCGGGCATCCTTGTCGGGGTCGTCCATATCGGCCAGCCAGTCGTTGAGCAGGTTCTGTCCCTTGATGAGCAATCCCTCCCACGTACCGTCGGCAATCATCTGCTCGAGCAGTTCGCCGGCCATCTTCTCCTTGTGTCGGAAACCGTAGCGGGCCACGGCATCGAATATGCCCATGTCGGCACCATTCTCGCGGGCTATGGCGGCATAGCGGCATGCTTGCGGAATATGGCCCATGTAGGTGGCGGCATTGACCATCGACTGGAGTATGGCCAATAAGAGCCGTTCGGTGCGGTGCTCCAGGTCGAGCATCTGCTCGGCGGCCCATCGCAGATATTGCAGCGCATGGCTCATATCGACATTCCCGTACAAGGGTAGCATGTACATCCTGCCTATGCGATAGGCGGCCAGAGCGCGGTATTCGGGCCAGATTTTTTCGTCGTCGACTACCGACTGGTACAGTTGCGAGGCGCGGGTGAGGTATTCGCTGCCGGTCATGCCACTCTCGTGCAGGAAACTCCAGTGGTCGGGATTGGCAAACCAGTCGGCCGCATTCAAGGCCGATTGATAGTCGCCGGCTTCGCCCTCCCTTTGCCATTCCAGGACTGTCGCATACTCCTCTTCGAGGTTGGGGGTGGGAGTGCTGTCGTCCGATGGGTCGATAGCCTCTTTACACCGTTCGTATTGGGTACGGGCAGTATAGATGAGGTCGGTATAGTCTTCGTCGAGATCGCGCAACTTCTGCAATTCGAAGTAGCAGTTCCAAGCCCGTTCGGCCATATCGAGGGCTTCGTGATAGCGCCCCTCCTGATACAGGGTGCCGCTGGCGCTCAACGATGTTAATGCTTCTTTCTTCAGTTCGATTTTGTTCATGGTATGCGTAATGAGGGGGTATGACGATAAACAGATTGAGTCTCGGATACAATGAATAAGTCCCTATGATAATATCTCGGTGGCTAAAGGTATGGAAAATTTATAGGATTTCCATCGTTTTCGTGAAAAAAATGTAGGATAATTGCTGAAAACATAGCATTCCGTATCCGATTCTCCTCTTTTGTCTTCGAGTACAGAGCTGGGGTGAGATTGGGTTTGATGCTTATGCTTGCATGGGATAACCCCATAAAAAAAGCATCCGGAGAAAATCTTCTCCAGATGCTTCTGTATAGTTTATAAAGCAGGGTATTAGCCTTGAATAGCGGCGATACCGGGCAATACTTTACCTTCGATAGCTTCGAGCAGGGCACCGCCACCGGTCGAAACGTAAGAAACCTGGTCGGCCAGACCGAACTTGTTGATACAAGCAACCGAGTCACCACCACCAACGAGCGAGAAGGCACCGTTCTTCGTAGCCTCTACGATAGCGTCGGCAACAGCGCGCGAACCCGAGGTGAAGTTCTCAAATTCGAATACGCCCGTCGGACCGTTCCAGAGGATGGTTTTCGATTTCTTGATTACGTCGGCAAACAGAGCTTCCGATTTGGGACCGATGTCCATACCTTCCCAACCGTCGGGAATTTTGTCTACGTCGCAGAAGTCGGTGTGAGCGTCGTTCGAGAAGTCGTCGGCGATTTTGGCATCGACGGCCAGCACGAGGTTCACGTGGTTGGCTTTGGCTTTTTCAATCAGTTCGAGAGCCAGGTCGAGTTTGTCGTCCTCGCAGATAGAGTTACCGATTTTGCCACCCAGAGCTTTGGTGAAGGTGTAGGTCATACCACCGGCGATGATGAGGTTGTCGACTTTGGTCAACAGGTTTTCGATGATTTCGATCTTCGACGAAACTTTCGAACCACCCATGATGGCGGTGAAGGGGCGAACCATCTCTTTCATCACTTTGTTTACGGCAGCAACTTCTTTACCCATCAGATAACCGAACATTTTGTTTTCGGGGGTGAAGTATTCGGCCATCAGAGCCGTGGAGGCGTGAGCACGGTGAGCCGTACCGAAGGCGTCGTTTACATAAACGTCGGCCAGGCTGGCGAGGTCTTTGGTAAACTCTTTCTGGCTGGCTTTGATAGCTTTCTTGGCAGCAGCTTTTTCTTCGTCGCTGGCATCTTCGGCCAAGCCTCTGGGTTTGCCCTCTTCTTCGGCGTGGAAGCGGAGGTTCTCGAGCAGCAGCACTTCGCCCGGTTTCAAGGCAGCGGCAGCAGCTTTTACCTTGTCGCCTACGCAGTCGTCGACAAATTTAACCTCGGTGCCCAGCAGTTCGCTCAGGTGAGCTACGATGTGACGCAGAGAGAATTTATCTTCGGGACCTTTTTTGGGACGGCCCAGGTGCGAACCGATAATGAGGCTGCCACCATCGGCCAGAATCTTTTTCAACGTAGGCAAAGCCTTTACCATACGAGTGTCGTCGGTGATGTTAAAGTTCTCGTCGAGGGGAACATTAAAATCTACGCGTACAAATGCCTTTTTACCGGCAAAATTGTAATTGTCAATAGTTTGCATATCGTTTAATATTTAGTATGTAACTCGTTTCCGTTTGGCAAATTTAGGTAAAAATCGATTATCTTTTTACTATTAAATGCTATTTTCTTTAAAAATCAGAGTAATCCCTTGCTGTGCAACAGATGTTCCATCTCGTATTGTACCTTCAGGGCCTCTTCGCGGGCAGCTTGGGCGAAGGTTTCGTCGTTGGCCGCGTAGATGATTTTGCGCGATGAGTTAACAAGCAGGCCGCACTCGCTGTTCATTCCGTACTTGGCAACCTCTTCGAGACTGCCGCCCTGGGCGCCTACGCCGGGCACCAGCAGAAAGTTGTTGGGGGCAATGCGGCGCACATCCTCAAACAGTTGGCCTTGTGTGGCACCCACGACAAACATCAACTGCTCGTCGGTAGCCCAGGTCTGTGCCGTGCGCAGCACCTTCTCGAACAGGCGCTCGCCGTTGGCGTCGGTCGTCAGCTGGAAGTCGTGCGACCCTTTGTTCGAGGTGAGGCCGAGCAGAATGACCCACTTGTCGGGGTAGCCGAGGAAGGGCTTCACGCTGTCTTCGCCCATGTAGGGAGCCACGGTCACGGCATCGAGATCGAGGTGGCAGAAGAAACTGCGGGCATAGAGTTCCGAGGTGTTGCCGATGTCGCCCCGTTTGGCGTCGGCGATGATAAACTGGTCGGGGTAGTTCTCGCGCAGGTAGCTGACGGTTTTCTCAAAGGCCGTCCAGCCCATCACGCCCAGACTCTCGTAGAAAGCCAGGTTGGGCTTGTAGGCTACGCAGAGGTCGGCCGTGGCGTCGATAATCGCCTTGTTGAAGGCGAAGATGGGGTCTTCGTCCGACTTCAGGTGCTCGGGAATCTTCTGGATGTCGGTATCCAGTCCCACACAGAGGAAAGATTTTTTCCGCTTGATATTCTCGAATAGCTGTTTCTTATTCATATTGAAGAGTTCTTTAAATATGCAATTTCTTTTTGGATTTCTTCTATAACTTCGAGGTTTACAATTTGTTGTTTACCTGTCAAATCGTTTCTAAAGAAAACAAAGAATACATTTCCTTTGTATTTTTCTATGAAATGATGATATTCGTTTAACCTCTTTTCTATTTGTGAATAGTTGTTTATAGTTGATATTGATTTGATGATGATTCCGATACAGTATTTCTTGACAGAGATGTAACAGTCTATGCCAAAAGTTTGTTTCAATTCGTCTGTAGCTAACTGGATAGGATAATCTATTGATGATGTTAATTGATTGTATATTAAGTCTTTAGAAGTGATATATGGTTTGTCGGGTTCAAAAATAGTTTGATTTATAATCAAATGCTCTATCCCTATCTTTTCTCCTTTTAAAGGAGTAATATCTACAACGGCACCATATTCAATAAAATAGTGAAAAAATCTTTGGATATTATTGCCCCAATACACAAGGCAACAAGCCATTGGAGCGCCTTTCCCAACATCTTCTCCTTCCACCAAAAAACGAAGTCTGGTATCATATAGAAAACAAATAGATGAAGCTTGTCCGAATACAAATTTTTTCCAATGTGTAGTATTGGACGCTACGGGAATAAGGGCTATTATTTCTGAATTATATAAATTATGTGATAATGCGCACTTTGCCAACCAGTCTTTTATGGTTGTACCTCTATTCCTATCTGCTCCATAAGGAGGGTTAATATAGATAGTAGAATAATTCCACTGTTGTTTTAGCCCATCTGTTTCAGGTAATTTAAATTCGGTTTCTGCATGTACAATGGAAAAGGAGTTAGAACAAGGATCTAAATCTATTGTCCCGCCAAAAAATCTTTTAACTGCGTTTACGTATTTGGGTGGAGTACACCAACTTTGGCTCTGTGTATTTACTTTTCGTCCAGCAGTCATACAATTTCCTCCCAGTTTTTATCTCTAAGAATGTAGAGCTCATTTTTTAATGTCATAATGGAGGCATTCTGAGGAGAGATAATGTTAAACCAGTTTTCAATCTCATTGATATGAGAATGAAAATAGTGACATAATGCCATATGAGCTGCTAAATTCATTTTGACTTTAGTAAAAATATTACTTTTTTTACCTTCTTTGTAAGAATCTAAAAAAGATGTTTTTATCGATTCGTATTGTGGAGCTGGTGATAATAATAAATCTGTGATAAATTGAGCCAGGCCTAAATCAGATAAAAACAGTAGCCAATCATAGGATTGAGCGAGTACCTTTAGTTCTTTATTTGGATTTTCAGAAGTAAACCAGTTACCATGATTACTTACAATTCCAACGGATAATGTAAAGTTTTTCAGTAATTTTTCATGTTCTTTGCTGATGATAATGGAGTGTAATAGGTCTGAATAGGGTTGTATGATAGGCTTATTATTATCATATATTATACCATATTTTTCTCCTTTTTCATTACGGATTTTTTGAAGTGAAGATGTGTTTTGTGCTACGTATGCCCCCTGTTTTGCTTTTTCAATTGTTTGTGGCCCTTTTTTGTTTCCTTCTTCTACTCCTACACGCTTGCATTCAAACATCGCATAGGGCTTTTGATGTTGGATGTTTACCTTTACAGAAATAATACTATCTGTTATGTCTGTGATAGTAGATAGGACAAGCATATTCGAACTTTCTGCAATATTACAAGCATTCCTTAAAGTTAGATTTTTATCTAATAAACAGTTACTCTTTGTAGTAAATTCATCTCCTAGGTTGATTATTTTTAATATTTTGGAGGACGTTAAAGGTAGATGGTTTGCCACAAAGACCTCTTGTGTCTGTAATAAAGGATGTAATGTGAACTCTACATTATGAGTAATAGAAGGGTTCCCATATTCAGGTAATCCTCTTTCTATGGAGATAGAATCATTTAGTCCCCACTCGTTTAACAAATAGTAGGAAATGATTTCTATCATGGTTCCTAACGCTCTCCCAGCTGCTTTTTTAGCATCTTTAGTATGGAAGAATACCTGTTCGCTTAGAACTTTCTGTAAAGAGTCTATGGATAGATAACTCATAAAGATTCTATTTATGCAGATTATAATTCACTCTCTTTCATTCGTTCGGCATTCTCGGCCACGATGAGGTGGTCGATGCAGTCCTGTATGTCGCCGTCCATGAAGGCTGCCAGATTGTAGATGGTGTAGTTGATGCGGTGGTCGGTGATGCGTCCCTGCGGGTAGTTGTAGGTGCGAATCTTGGCCGACCGGTCGCCCGTCGATACCATGGTCTTGCGCCGGCTGGCGATGTCGTCGATATATTTCTGGTGCTCCTTGTCGTAGATGAACGAGCGCAACCGCGAGAGGGCCCGTTCCTTGTTCTTGGGCTGGTCGCGCGTTTCGGTACACTCGATGAGTATCTCTTCCGTCACGCCGGTAATGGGGTTCTTCCAGTTGTAGCGCAGCCGCACACCCGATTCTACCTTGTTCACGTTCTGGCCGCCGGCACCGCTCGAGCGGAAGGTATCCCACTTGATTTCGCCCTCGTTGATTTCTACGTCGAACTCTTCGGCTTCGGGCAGCACGGCTACCGTGGCGGCCGAGGTGTGTACGCGCCCCTGGGTTTCGGTGGCCGGTACACGTTGCACGCGGTGTACGCCCGACTCATACTTGAGGGTGCCGTACACGTTGTCGCCTGTCACGGTGAAGATAATTTCTTTGAAACCGCCCGAGGCACCTTCGCTGTAACTGCTTACCTCGGTCTTCCACCCCTTGGTCTCGCAATACTTGGTATACATGCGGAAGAGGTCGCCGGCAAAGATGGCAGCCTCGTCGCCGCCCGTTCCGCCACGTATCTCGACGATGGCGTTTTTGCTGTCTTCGGGGTCGGCCGGTACGAGCAGCAGCTTTATCTCCTCCTCGAGTTGCGGCAGTTGGGCCGTGCACGATTCGAGCTCGTCCTTGGCCATCTCGCGCATTTCGGGGTCGTTTTCGCTGTCGAGTATCTGTCTCGATTCGTTTATTCCGTTCAGCAGTTGTTTATAGCGTTTGGCTGCTTCCGATATTTTTTCGAGTTCCCGGTATTCTTTGGTGAGTTTTACATACCGTTTCATATCGCCTATGACGGCAGGGTCGGTGATGAGAGTCCCTATTTCTTGAAATCGGATAAGCAATCCCTCTAATTTTTCCAGTAGTGAATTTTGTTCGCTCATGAGGTTTATGTTTGCTTTGCGATATTTGCTTTGTGCAAAGATACGAAATTCGCACGATTTATTTTAACGGTAAGAGGGAAAAGATGACTCGGTGCAGGGACGGGGCATTGCCTGTCGTCTCGACGCCGGGTCATCTTGATATACAGAGTAGTAGTTTGGGGATAAAACGCATGTGTGGAAATAATGTTTGTCGAGACGAAAAACTTAACGAGCTTTAACAAAAACAGATCGCCAGACTCCCGTGCGGGAATCTGGCGATAGATGGTATAGGGTCGGGAGAATGTTGGTCGGGAGCCGCCCTCATGCGAAGCAGAGTGTGGTCCCTCTCTCCACGACGACTCCGATTAGAACCAGCGGACGTATGCCAAATCTTGACGATGGGGCAGGTCGGGGTTCTGGGGGAACATGCGGAACGAGTAGCGGAATACACCCGAGTCGTTGAGCAGGTAGCGCAACTTGTAAGTCACCTTGGTGCCATCGGTCTGTACCGGTTTCATTTCGAGAGTCTTGTACGGTTCGGTATTGCCCTCTTCGGCATTGGCGATGACGAGTTCTACACCCAGGCAGTTGCCCAAGCCCTTGTTGTCGAGAACGACTGTCATCTCATACTCTTCGCCTACGTGGGGGTTGTAGAGCAGACCGTCGGGAATCGATACCGAGCAGATTTCGATGTCGTTCCATTTCGATACGAACTCCTCTTTCCAGGCGGCAATCTCTTTGGCTTTGGCATAGTTGTCGGCCTTGAGCAGGTGAGTACGCTTGCCCTCTTTCAGGTAGAAGCGGTCGATGTAGTCGTGCAACATGCGCTCCATGGTGAAGTGGGGAGCAATCTTGGCAATCGAGTTCTTGATGTATTGAATCCACTCGGGAGAGTAGCCTTTGCTGTTCTTGGCGAAGTAAAGAGGAACGATTTGGTTCTCGAGCATCGAGTAGATGGTAGCGGCATCGAGTTTGTCTTGCTGTCCTTGGTCCTGGAAGGTGCGTTTGTCGGTCAGCGCCCAGCCGGCACCCTCTTTGTAACCTTCGTACCACCAGCCATCGAGTACCGAGAAGTTGAGCACGCCGTTCATTTCGGCTTTTTCGCCCGACGTACCCGATGCCTCGAGCGGACGGGTAGGCGTGTTCAACCAAATATCCACACCCGAGATAAGCCGTTTGGCAACCTTCATGTCGTAGTTCTCGAGGAAGATGATCTTGCCCAGGAACTCAGGCATGCGCGAGATTTCGACAATCCGTTTAATCAGACCCTGGCCGGCACCGTCGGCGGGGTGAGCCTTACCCGAGAAGATGAACTGTACCGGGTAGTTGGGGTTGTTGACAATCTTGGAGAGACGGTCGAGGTCGGTAAAGAGCAGGTGTGCACGTTTATAGGTGGCAAAACGACGGGCGAAGCCGATGAGCAGGGCGTTGGGGTTGATTTTCTCGAGAACCGAAACGATGCGTGAGGGGTCGCCCTGGTTTTTCAGCCAGGTTTCGCGGAAGTCGTCTTTCACGAATTTCACGAATTTGTTTTTCAACGTCTGACGGATATTCCAGATGATTTCGTCGTCTACGTCGTAAATCTTCTCCCACATCTTGGGGTCGGACTGGTGATCCATGAAGTCGGGACCGAAGGTCTTTACATAGAACTCTTTCCACTCCAAAGCGGCCCAGGTAGGCATGTGTACACCGTTGGTTACGTAGCCTACGTGCAGTTCGTCGGGGCTGTATCCTTTCCAGATGGGTTGGAACATCTTTTGCGATACCTTGCCGTGGAGCCAGCTTACACCGTTCACCTCCTGGCAGGTGTTGCAGGCAAATACACTCATCGAGAACTTCTCGTTGGTGTCGGGGTTTTCGCGACCCATGTTCATCAGGTCTTTCCATTCGATGCCCAGTTTGGCGGGGAACTCACCCATGTACTTGCCGAAGAGCGACTCGTCGAAGTAGTCGTGACCGGCAGGTACCGGCGTGTGTACCGTATAGAGCGACGAAGCACGCACTACCTCGAGGGCTTCGCCGAATTTCAGATGTTCGTTTTGTACATAGTCTACCAACCGTTGTACATTCAGCAGGGCAGCATGGCCCTCGTTGCAGTGGTAGAGATCGGTCTTGATACCCAGCTTGTTCAGCATCAAGATACCGCCGATACCCAGCAGATACTCCTGTTTCATACGGTTTTCCCAGTCACCGCCGTAGAGCTGGTAGGTGATGGAGCGGTCCCATTCGCTGTTCGAGTCGAGGTCGGTGTCGAGCAGATAGAGTTTGATGCGGCCTACATTCACGCGCCAGATGTGGGCATAGACAATGCGGCCGGGGTAGGGAACCTCGAGTACCATAGGACGGCCGTCTTTTTCGGTCATCTGCTCGATGGGGAGCTGGTTGAAGTTCTGGGCCTCGTAGTTGGCTATCTGCTGACCGTCCATCGAGAGGGTCTGCGTGAAGTAGCCATAACGGTAGAGGAAGCCAACGGCCGTCATATCGACGTTGCTGTCGCTGGCCTCTTTCAGATAGTCGCCGGCCAGAATACCGAGACCTCCCGAATAGATTTTCAGCACGTGGCTCAAGCCATATTCCATGCTGAAGTAGGAAATCGACGGTACATCCTTCCGCTTCTCTACCTGAAGATATTTTTCGAAATGATCATACACCTCTTTGATGTCGTGCATGAGCTGTTTGTCCTTAGTGATTTCTTCGAGTCTTTCGTACCCGATGCGTTGCAAGAATAGAACGGGGTTCTCGTGAACCGCTTTCCACAAATCCTTATCTATCGATTTAAACAAGTTTTTGGCCTCACTATTCCATGACCACCATAGATTTTTTGCTAAGACTGCCAGGCAGTTCAACTCTGCTGGAACTTGCGATTTAACAGTAATATCACGCCAGTTAGGAGTGTTTGTGTTGCTTACTTGTACTTTCATAATAGAATATTGAATTTATTATTAAGTCTTTTCTACATTAAATTATCCGAGTTATCCGAGTTGTCCGAGGGCTTTCGCAGAGCCGACTTTTTCAGCGCTATGTGGAAGGCCTCCGTGTAGTAGGTAATAAAGTTTTTCCATTCGGCTTCGAGCGAAACGGCCGTGGCTGCCTGCGATATTTTTTCGCGTTGTGCCTTTCCGCAGTGGCTCAGGGCAAGGATGGTGTCGGCCAGCTCTTCTGATACCTCTACGAAATTGAAGTCGCTGCGGTGCAGCACCTTTACGCCCGATTTCTTCAACCCCTGTTCCTGGCGGCTGTTGATCCATTGGCCGAATCCCGAGAGGTCGGTCGTGATGGTGGGCACCCCGAAGGCGATACTCTCGAGCGGGGTGTAGCCCCACGGTTCGTAGTACGAGGGGAATGCCGTGGCGTCGAGGCCGATAAGCAGGTCGTAGTACGACAGATTTACAATGCCGTCGTCGCCAGTCAGGTACGACGGGATGAAGACAATCTTCAGCCGGCTGCCGGCCTGATTGTCGAGATGCAGATAGTGTATCTGGTTCACCACACTGTCCTGGTCGTAGTTGTGCAGGGTGTGGGTGATAAAGGGTTCGGGCAGGGGGGTAGTCTCGTGAGCCTGTCTTTTCAACCGGTCTTGCAGATCGGCCCGGGGAACATCAATCCAAGCCGGCACCAGTACGAAGGCTACGATTTCGCGCTCCAGGTCGGGACTCTTGGCTATGCGTTTAACCGCATCGACAAAGAGGTCGATACCCTTATTCTTGTATTCATAGCGTCCCGAGGTGGCAATCAGGTATGCGTTTTTGTCGGGACGTTCGCCCGTGAGCGCTTCGGTGATGTCGAAGAGCCGTTGGCGGGCCACTTTGCGACGCTCCTTGTAAACCTCTTCCGAGGGAACGAAATTCCGTTCGAATCCGTTAGGGGTTACGATGTCGGGTTTGCGGTCCAGCAGTTGGGTACACTCCTTGGCCGTGATTTCGCTCACCGTTGTGAAACAGTCGGCCTCGATAGCCGCCGTTTTCTCCAGCGAGTGCTTCGATACGATATTCAACTCTTCGGCCATTTGGTCGCCGTTGTAGCCGGCCAGATAGTCGTACAGCGGTTTGCCGTTACCGGCAATCGAGCGACCTATCGAGGTGGCATGTGTGGTAAAGAGGGTAGCCACCTGCGGCAGGGTGTATTTGATATGCAACAGCCCCATGCCGGTCATCCATTCGTCGAAGTGGGCCACGACGTTGTATTTCTCGCCATGGATAAACTTGTAGTAGCTCTCGATAACCAGCGCCGAGGCGTAGGCAAAGGCACACGACTCGTCGTAGTCGCCATAGGCCGGCAGCGAGTTTACGCCATAGCGGTTCCACATCTCGCCGTAGAGGTCGTTTTTGTAGGCATAGAGCGGTTTGAAGTCTACCAGAATCACGATAGGGCGACCCGGTACATTCCAGCGGCCCACCTTTACCTTCATGTTCTGCGGCAGACATGCCTCACGTTGCCACTCTTTCAATAGCGTTTTCGAGCGGGTAAAATAGGGTGAGGGTTTATCGCCCCAGACATCGGGGCCTATAAAGATGACTTTATCCTTATATTGTTTTTGCAGAGTCTTTGCTTTGGTAGAGAGCACCGTGTAAATCCCGCCTACCTTGTTGCAAACTTCCCAACTAACTTCAAAAATATAATCAGGTACGAGTTGTTTTTCCATTACTGTAAAATCATTCCCTGTTGTTTCTTGGGGAATGGAGAGTGCAAATTTAGAGAAAATATTTTGTAACACAGCGATAAAAAAAATTTTTTGCAAATTCTTATCACGATAAAACGATGACCCGTGGAGTAAAAATCGGTTGTGCTCTCTGATCGGGAAAGGAAATCTTTTGTATTGCAAAAGTTGTATCTGTTCTATAAAGGATATAAAAAACAAGAGCCCGATTCTCAATTCTATGTCTATTGTATTTATCGAGGGTATGCGTTATTCCATACTATTCGTTGATGATGTCTTATAAAAGGAGGAAAGAAAGGTTTTCGTAATCTTCGAAATTCAATTTACCTGAAAAAACTGCGCCTTTCGTTTGCCTTTCCGCACTCCTTTCCTTATCTTTGTTACACGAAAATAGGATGCGGTTCGGCATAGTCAAACTTTCCTGTTTGCCTCTGCGCTATCCTTTTGTTATCTTTGCTACAGCGTAAATTTAAAATAGATAAGCTATGGCTAACAAAAGAACATTGAAAAAAGAGATTAACTACATCGCCGGTGAATTGCTGGCCGAGTGTCTGTTCAATAAATATTATGTGCCCGGTGTCGATGCCGACAAGCTCGATGAGCTGATGGGTAAAATCGCCAATATTCAAGACGATTTTCTGTGCCGTGTAAGTGCCAACGGCGACAAGGATCCCAAGAAGGTGAAAGTCTATTACAAAAAACTGCGTGCCGACTTCGACAAGGCTATCGACGGTGTTTTCGAAGATTTGGCTGCCCTTAACGGCTAATGGGTAGGATGAAGCGGGTCCTGAGTTCCTTCGTGCTGAAGGCTCTGGGGTGGCGGGTAGTGGTCACGCTGCCCGATTATCCTAAGTGTGTCATCTGCGTGGCGCCTCACACGAGCAACTGGGATTTCATCATCGGCAAGCTGGCCTATCTGTCGATAGGGCGCTTTGCCGGATTCATGATGAAGAAAGAGTGGTTTTTCCCGCCTCTCGGTGCCCTGTTCCGCTCGATGGGCGGGGTGCCTGTGTCGCGCGACAGACGTACCGATATGGTGTCGCAACTGGTGGCGATATTCAACGAACGCGAACGCTTTGCGATAGCCATTACCCCCGAGGCTACCCGTAAGCCCAATGCCGATTGGAAGAAGGGTTTTTACTACATTGCTCAGGGGGCGGGGGTTCCCATCGTGCTGGCCTATATTGACTACAAGGAGAAGCGGGTGGGTATCGAGCGTACCTTTACCCCTACGGGCGATGTCGAGGCCGACATGCGGGCCATCAAGTCGTATTACCAGGCGTTTCATGCCCGCAAGCCCGAGAATTTCATAACCGGATTGTAAGTAAATTTTGTATGAGCCGAGCGGGCTGGCTGGTCTGCTCGGCTTTTTTGTATAAACACGATTGAGATGAACGAATTGTTGAGGGTCGCCTTGGTGCAGACCGATATTGTGTGGGAGGATAAGGTACAGAATCGGGCGCGTTGTGCTGCGATGCTGGAGCGGCTCGCAGGGCGCTGCGACCTGGTGGTGCTCCCCGAGATGTTTACCACGGGCTTCTCGATGCGGGCCGAAGAGTTGGCCGAGCCGGTTTCGGGTCCGACGGTCGAGGCTTTGATTTCGTGGGCTCGGCAGTACAATCTGGCTGTGGCAGGCAGCTTCATGGCCCGGGAGGGTGAAGTGTGCTACAACCGCGGATTTTTGGTTACTCCCGACGGTACTCCGCACTACTACGACAAGCGTCACCTCTTCCGCATGGGCGAGGAGGGGCGTCATTTTGCAGCTGGCGACCACAAGCTCGTGGTGAATTATCGGGGGTGGAATATCGCCTTGCAGGTGTGCTACGATTTGCGTTTCCCGGTGTGGTGCCGCAATGTGAACAACGAGTACGACCTGATGCTGGTGGTGGCCAACTGGCCGCAGTCGCGGGCCTATGCCTGGCGCAGTCTGCTGGTGGCTCGTGCTATCGAGAATGCCGCCTATGTGTGCGGGGTGAACCGTACCGGCAACGATGCTACCGCAATGGTCTATCGGGGCGATACGATGGCCGTAGGGGTGAAGGGCGAGATTCTGGCCGAGACCGAACCCTTTGCCGAGCAGGTGCTCGAGGTCGAACTCGACTTGTCGAAGGTGCGTCGGTTCCGGGAGAAGTTCCCCGTATGGAAGGATGCCGACGATTTTGAGCTGCGGTAGTCTTTGCCGGAGTTATAAGGACATTTAAAAAAGGAAAGTGGCAGCGACCCTCTCGGGCCTCTGCCACGCTTGTTATTGTGTGTAATCTGTAAAAGTCGTATTTGTCAGGGCTGGGGATTGGTTGCAGCAGCCTGTTCGCGCAGGCGGCATTCCCAGATAACCCCTTTGTCGACGGCACCTTCGAAAAACTGCCGGACCGCTTCCCGACGGGCCGGGGGCATGAGGCCTCCGTATTTGAGGCACATCTTGCCCTCACTGTCGTAGACCGTAGTGGTGTTTTTGTCGAAGGCTCCGGGAGTAGGCATATAGACGACGTAGTAGAGCGCCCCCTCTTTCTCGTAGAGGGTGATGCGGCATTCGGTCTGCGAAAGAGTTTTCTTCCGCTCCTTCAACCACTCGATTTCATCGACGGGGTTGTGCTTTGTGGGATTCTTCTCCACTACATATTTACTACCGGCGCAAGAGGAGAGCATCAGCAGACCGGCGCATAGCAGAGTTATGAAATTTCGTACCGTTTTCATACTGCTCAGGCTTTATAACGTGTCCATTTAATCATCTCTTTATAGCTGGGTTTCTTGCCGTACATGAGTATGCCCACACGGTAGATGCGGCCGGCTACCCAGGCCAGCCCGATAGCCGAGCCGTAGAGGATAACCATCGAGAGGGCCAGCTCCCAGGTCGATACCCCGAAGGGGATACGCACCATCATGACGATGGGCGAGGTAAAGGGTATCATCGAGCACCACATGGCCAGCGGTCCGTCGGGATTCTCGGCACTGAAGATGCCGGCATAGAGGGCAAAGATGATGATGAAGGTGATGGGTACCATGAATTGTTGCGTGTCCGACTCGTTGTCGACGGCCGACCCGATGGCGGCGAAGAGCGAGGCATAGAGGATATACCCGCCGATGAAGAAGAACACGAAGCTGACGAGCAACTGGGTGATGTTGATGCTCCCCAGCATTTGCTGTACTTTGGCCATGGCGCCCATGTCGCCGGACAGTTGAGTGGCGTCGACACCGTTCATCGTAGTGGTCATGGCGGCCATGTCGCTCATTTGGGCGGGATCAACACCTCCGTTGAACGAGAAGTAGGCACCGGCCGAGAGGAATATGCCCACCAGGAAGATAATCCAGATGCCCAACTGGGTGAGCCCTACCAGCCCGATGCTGACGATTTTGCCAATCATCAGTTCAAACGGTTTGACCGACGATACCATCACCTCGACGATGCGGTTGGTCTTCTCCTGCATGACGCTCGACATCACCTGTCCGCCATAGAGCATGAGGAACATGTAGATGACCAGTGTCATAACCATGCCGATAATCGTCACGAACTCGGTCGAGGTCTGGGTCTCGGCCCCATCCTCTTCGAGCCGGATGGTGTCGACCTGGAGATTGATGTCCGACTCGTCGATGATGCGCTTGATGTCGGGGATATTGTACGAGAGCAGTTTCTCGTCCTTGAGGTAATCTTCCATCTGCGAGATGATGTTCAGCTCGCAACTGGAGGTAATCTGTTTCTGCGAATAGATGGTCATGCCCTGAGGATTGTCGAGCAGGTTGTCCTTGATGATGACATAGGCATAGGGCATGGTGCTTTCGTCGCCGTCGACCCGCATCTGGTCGGGCGATAAGGTCCCTTGGGTATACGTGTAGTGATACTCGTCGGTATCGTGATAAATATCCTTGTACAGGCCGGTCTGGTCGATGATGGCAATGAGGCGGGTCTCGTCGCTCGAGAGCTTGGAGAGCCAGATGGGTGCGAAGACGAGGGCCACCATGATGATGGGGGAGAGAATCGTCATCAGGATGAACGATTTCTTTTGAACTCGGGTGAGGTACTCGCGTTCTATGATAAGCGATATTTTACTCATGATGCAGTGTGTTTAGCTAAGCGTTTTGTTTTTCTTCCAGAGCCGACTCGCCAACGGTATCGATAAAGATTTCGTTCATCGTGGGCAGTATCTCTTCAAATCCGGCTATCTGGCATTGTTGCGTGAGCAGCCCGATGAGCTCGTTGTTGCTCATGTGCGGGTCGCGCTTGCGCAGGGTATAGGCGTGGCCGCGGGCGATGGTCCGTGCCTCGGTAATTTCGTAGAGGTCGTTGCTTTGCAACTCGCCCTGTTGTACTTCGACCTGAAAGAGATGCTTCTTGTGCTGTTCGCGGATGTCGTTGACCTTGCCTTGCAGCACGGCGTGCGAGCGGTTGATGAGGGTAATCTCGTCGCACAACTCCTCGACCGAACCCATGTTGTGAGTCGAGAAAATGATGGTGGCACCCTTGTCGCGCATTTCGAGAATCTCGCGTTTGAGCAGATTGGCATTCACGGGGTCGAATCCGCTGAAGGGCTCGTCGAAGATGAGCAGTTGCGGGTTGTGCATCACCGTGGTGATGAACTGTATCTTTTGTTGCATGCCTTTGGAGAGCTCTTCTATTTTCTTCTTTTCCCAACCGCGGATGTCGAATTTGCCCAGCCAATAGTTCATGCTCTCTTTGGCAGCTTGTCGCGACATGCCTTTCAATTGGGCCAGGTAGAGAATCTGTTCGCCCACCTTCATCTTTTTATAGAGGCCTCGCTCTTCGGGCAGATAGCCTATGTGCTCGACATCCGAGGGGTGTAGCGGGCGGCCGTCGATGAGAACTTCGCCTTCGTCGGGGGCGGTAATCTGGTTGATGATACGAATCAGGGTCGTTTTACCGGCTCCGTTGGGCCCCAGCAGGCCATAGATGCCGTTGCGGGGTACGCGCACGGTGACATCGTCGAGTGCTCGGTGTGAAGCATATTGTTTGACAATGTGATTGGCTTCGAGATAGTACATAGTGTTTTGACAATAGGTATATGATTGATGAGACAAAGGAACGTATATTTTTTGAATTAAACAAGTAAAATGATAAAATTTTATTGTTTTTCGATAAATAAATATTGAATATCTTTTTTATCTCGGCGATACGATACGGTCGCCTATCTGCTTGGCCAACGCTGTTCTCACCCGGTTGAGCTCGACGTTCTGCTCGATGAGCTCGATTATCCGTTGCTCGTCCTTGTTGCGCGAGGCCTCTTTGATTTGCTCCTGTATCTGCTTGATCGACTGCTCGAGAATGGCGTTTTTCAGCTCGTAGATGGCCCGTGGAATAAGCTCCCACAGACGATCGGCCTCCAGTTCTACCTTCTGGAATTTGGTGTGTACTTTGCTGAGCTGGTATTTCTCGCTCACCAGGTCGACGGCAAGCATGCTGATCGAGGAGTCGGGATGGGTCGTGAAATAGCGTTCGAGAAAATTGGTTTCGAAGGTTTGCAACTCTTCTTCCATCTCGCGGGCGATACGTGTTTGAGCTTCGGCCTCTTTCCGTTGTTTGTCGGCAATATCGCCGCTTTCGAGGCGTATCTGTTCGATGGCTTCGTCGACCAGTTTTTGTTCCTTCACCTGCAGTTCGGTTCGCAAGGCGGCTACTTGTTGAGCTTCGTATTCCCGCTGTTCGGCTGTTAGTTCTACGATATGCTTGTACAGCGGATTGCACAGTTCGATACTATCGATCGAGAGCTCTTCGACGATGTATTCCCACACCTTTTGCCACGACCCGTCGGGCAATTCGAACAGGTTGCGGTAGCCATAGCGCACGATATAGCGGATAATCTCCCGCTCGTATTTTTCGAGGGGCGATTGCTGTACCATCCGTTGCGACAGCGTGTGGTTGGTGACGGGGACGGCTTCGGGTGTTTCGGCCGGTGCCGGCATATCGGCCAGCGAAGGGGGTGGGGGAGTTTCGTTGCCGTTGGCCGGTGCGGCGGTTGTTGTGTTTCCCGATTTCGGGGCGTTCGTCGTGGCGGCCGATTGCCTCTCCTGATTGTAGCGCTCGCGCGAGAACTGCTGTTCGGCCCGTTTCTGGCGGCGTTTGTTCAGCTCCGACAGCAGTACCTGTTCGTCGATTTGCAACAGGCGGCTGCACTCTTGCACGTAGACCGAGCGGACAATGGCATCGGGAATGAGAGAGATGCTCTCGACGATATTCGAGATGATGTCAGCCCGTTTGATGGGGTCTTCGCCGGCATCTTCGAGCAGCAGTTGGGTCTTGAACCGAATGAAATCGGTCTCGTGTCCCTTGATATAACGGGTGAACGACTCGGCACTCTGACTCTTGGAGAAAGAGTCGGGGTCTTCGCCGTCGGGCAGCAACACCACTTTGATGTTGAGCCCCTCCTGCAGCAGCAGGTCGATACCTCGCAACGAGGCTTTGATGCCCGGAGCATCGCCGTCGTAGAGCACCGTGATGTTGTCGGTGAAGCGGTGAATGAGTCGTATCTGTCCGTGGGTAAGTGCCGTACCCGACGAAGCTACGACATTTTCGATACCCGACTGGTGCATCGACAGCACGTCGGTATACCCCTCGACCAGATAGCAGCGCCGCTCTTTCTCGATGGCCCGCTTGGCCTGGTAGATGCCGTAGAGCTCGTCGCTCTTGTGGTAAATATCCGATTCGGGCGAGTTGAAGTATTTGCTTATCTTCACCCCCGACTTCAAGATGCGTCCGCCAAAGGCGACCACCTTGCCCGATACGCTGTAGACCGGGAACATGACCCGGCCCGAGAAGAGGTCGTAGATGCGGCCGTTCTGCCCTTCGCGGCAGAGCCCCGTCTTGAGCAGATAGTCGATTTTATAGCCCCGTTTCTGGGCCTCCACGGCCAGGGCGTCGCGCTTTTCGGGCGAATATCCCAGCCCGAACTTGCGGATGATGTCTTCGTTGAAGCCCCGCTCCTTGAAATAGGCCAGACCCACCGAACGGCCTTCGTCGGTCTCGAGCAGCGACTTGCTGAAGAACTCTTGAGCGAAGGTGTTGATGACAAACATGTTTTCGCGTTCGCTCCGTTTCTGACGCTCTTCGTCGGTCAGCTCCTTTTCATGAACCTCGATGTTGTATTTCTTGGCCAGGTATTTCAGCGCTTCGTAGTAGGAGAGCTGTTCGTGTTCCATGATGAAGTGTATGGCGCTGCCACCCTTGCCGCAACTGAAACATTTGCAAACCCCCTTCGACGGCGATACGCTGAACGAGGGCGACCGGTCGTCGTGAAACGGGCATAACCCCCAATAGTTGGCTCCGCGCCGGCGCAAGCTGACGAAGTCGGATACGACATCGACGATGTCGGTCGCGGCCATAATTTTATCGATGGTTGCCTGGTCTATCATCTCTTTTCGTTTGGGTGCACGAAGATAGCGATTTCTTGACGATAATGGTTCGTCGAGCTCTTACTTTTTTCAATGCTGCAAAAATAGGTTAGAGTTGGTTGTTTTTGATTCTATTTTGCTAAAATATTGTATTTAAATAATAAATAAAGTTGTATACTCTCGTTTTTGAGTTGATTTTCTTGTCGTCGACTCAGAAAATTCATACATTTGCAATGTGTTTTTCATAGTATTAGATTTAAGGTTAATGAAGATTGGTTGTCGTGAGACAACCTTTCCTTTTTTAAACCCCTCGCAAGCTCTTCCTTCGGCGACATTCCCTCTCTTTTTCTACGAGTGTGGCAGTCATCTGTTGTGGTCCCGATAAATTGTATTGTCGGTACGCTCCGTTTTTTGTGGCCTGTTGTCAATCAACACAATCGATTTGTATTTTTCTGTTAAACAGATTGTTGTGGAAATATCATCTGCTTTGAGATTAAAATTTGCAGGGGTGTAATCATTTTCAAAATGAAATTTTTAATAGATTTTTATTAGAAAAATGACTTTATTTATCAAAATATTATTACATTTGTGTACATATTTTTTGACCCCAAAGTAGTAACTTAAAAAAAGTGGTATGAAAAAATTTACTTTTGTTTTGGCCGCTACGGCCTTGTGTGTAAATGTTGGCTTTGCCCAAACATTTGAACCGATGAATCGCTTGACTCCGGTTAAACAAGTAGCCCTCGAGAAGATTGAAAAGTCCTCGTTGAGCAGAACTTTACCGGGTACTGCTGAAACCAAATTTGATTTTATTAAGGAGAATCAAAAACGTATTGCCAAAAAACCGGCACAAGTTGCTGCTTTGACGGCACCTGAAGCTCTCCCTGCTACAAATGTAACACCTTCTTATTTTGTAGCTAACTGGAATGCTGTGTCGGGAGCTAATTATTACGAAGTAGATACATATAGAATATTTACTACGGCTGCCGATTCTGTTGAATATTGTGCTTTGTATGAAGATTTCTATTTCGCAGAGGCAAGTGATGAGTCGATTACCAACTATCTTAATGGTAGTACCTACCGTTCTCAGTGGGTATTGATCGATGGTAAGTTGGGCGATCAGTCTGTTATTCTCCCTGCCGCAGCTGCAGAGGGTTGCGAGTTGGATACTCCCCCGTTGGATTTGACGGCTGGTGGTGAAACCGGGAATATCCATTTCAGTCTCAGTCTAGAGGGTAATACCGGTGATAAGGTTTATATAGGGTATTATTATGATGAAAATGGTGAAAGCAAAGCTTATGCTTTGGGTGACCTGACTTTGGAAGATGGCGGGTTGAAAGGAAGTTATTCGGTTCCAGATCTTCCGTTGACTGAAGAATCGGGACTTTTCTTATATACGATGGCTTCGGAGAATACAGGTGATATAAAGGTTAATGAATTCGTTGTATCACAAACTCTTGCTCCCGGTCTTGAGTTTATGGCTTTCCATGATTATGCCACGACCACGGGTACATCGGTTCAGGTATTTACGATGGAGAGAGATGTAATGTCCGAAGGGGTAACTGATAATTTCTTCTATGGTGTATTTGCCTTGAATGTCAATATGGCCACCGGTCAAGTTACCGATGCTTCCAATATTTCAAATTTGATTGATGTAGATGGCCAAAGCGGTGTAGAAGGTGTACAAGTTAGCAACGACAAGATTTTCGTACACGACAATCTGCACGTTGTTCTTGAGAAACCGGCTACAATTGCCGTTTACAACATGGCCGGTGTACTGGTTATGAGTGTCGAGGGTGTGGAAGGTGAGAACGAAATCGCCTTGCCCGCTGCCGGTGCCTATATTGTAAAAGCCGGTAACACGGTTGCCAAAGTGATGAAATAATCTTATCACAGACTGATAAGACAAGGGGCTGCATCGCAACCGATGCAGCCCCTCTTGTTTTTTGCTTTCTGTTCTTATGAGTCTATGACTTCAGGTCGTCTTTTTTCTTAAAGGGATTCAGAAGCCACGACAGCCAGTTGTTGCGAGGCTTTGGCTTTTTCTCCAGAACCTCTTCGACATTGAAGATGATTTGGTCGGTCTCTTCGTCGATTATCGCCCCGCTGTCGGTATCCATATAGGTACACAAATCGACCAGCAGCTCTTTGCATCGTTCCATATCCAGCTTGCTCCTCTTCATGGTCCAAATCAATATGGTGCCCATGTAGTCGGGAAACTGGCCAAAAATCTGCGCTCTCGACTTCACCAGTTCGTTGGTCAATATCCCTACATATTGGGGAGTTACCTTCTTGGGATTTTTTATGTCGCAGCCATTGGTAATGGTGTACCAGTAATCGCTGATGATAGAGCCATGATACATGCGCTTCTTCGACAGGTGCAGGCGCACGCCGGGATAACTCAACCAGGCCACGGGTATCTCTATATGGTCGGCATCAAACTCTTTTCCCATGGTGGCGTAGTAGCCATATTTGTCGGGGCAAATAAATCCGTCTTTATAGGTGCAGAAGAAACGGATTATCTTCTCGGCATACTCGTTATGACTTTTCTCCCACAGGTCGTGTAAAAAGGTATTTAATTTGGCCCTATCAAAGTCCCAGTTCTGCATGAACTCTACAAATCGCGGGTCGGTCAGGTTGGGCTTGACCTGTACACATAAGCATAAAATCGGTGGCTGTTTGCCGGGCTCCTGTTGCCGTATCGCGGGTTTCTGCTCCTGGTTTTGTGGGTCGGCGATTTCCTGTCCCTGGCTCTGCTGATTGGCCAAGGCCTTTTGCATGAGGTTGTTGAAGTATTCTTCGGTCTCTTTTTGTGATTTCCACTTCTCTTCGTAGATGTTTTTCTCGGCATTGCCGAAGAGATCGAGCAGGACTTCGCCCGTTTTATCGTCATACATGATGCCGTAGTCGGCTTTCAGGTATTCGCAAAAGTCCCGCAGAAGTTGTTCCACAAAACTCCTGTCAATCTTCCATTGTTTGTGAAAAACAAAGGTGATGACACCCATATATTCCGGTAAGACACGTTTGGGACGTAAGACTTTTTCCACTCCTCCATCTCCGATAATAGCATATGACTTATTGTATATAAGAACAAGATATTTACGCAGTTTCTTCATATACAAGTCTCCTGCCGGAAAACTTAGCTCGGCAATCGGGTCTGATATATCGTTCTTGTCAAAGGGATATTTTATCGGGTCACAACTGTTGTACCGATCGGGACATATAAGCCCGTCGCGATAGTTGACAAAAAATTCTACAATTTGTCGAGCCCGTTCATTGTAGAACGGTCGTTCCAAGGAATCCAGAAATGTATGAAAGTCTTTTAATGAGAAATTCCAATCTTTTTCTTCGAGAAATTTTGTTATTCTCGGATCGGTCAGATTCTCTCTTATCTGTATTCTTATACCGATGTTTTCACAATTTGTCGCTTCCATAGGTGTGTTTTTTTTCAGATTGGGGTTACTCGTATCTGTTACATTCTGTATCGCAGGTTTCTGTTCCTGGTTTTGTGGGTCGGCGATTTCCTGTTCCTGGCTCTGCTGATTGGCCAAGGCCTTTTGCATGAGGTTGTTGAAGTATTCTTCGGTCTCTTTTTGTGATTTCCACTTCTCTTCGTAGATGTTTTTCTCGGCATTGCCGAAGAGATCGAGCAGGACTTCGCCCGTTTTATCGTCATACATAATACCGTAGTCGGCTTTCAGGTACTCGCAAAAGTCCCGCAGAAGTTGTTCCACAAAACTCCTGTCAATCTTCCATTGTTTGTAGAAAACAAAGGTGATGACACCCATATATTCGGGATATTTTCCCCGAGGGGGACGAACTATATCATCGTCAGGACCGGCAACTATTGCAAACTCTTCATTCCTTATGAGAGCAATATACTTGCGCAGTTTCTTTAGATAAAGGCCTCCCGAAATAAAACTTAACTTGGAAATCGGTTTTGATATATCGTCCTTGTCAAAAGGATATTTTATCGGGTCACAAATGTTGTACCGATCGGGACATATAATCCCGTCGCGATAGTTGACAAAAAATTCTACAATTTGTCGAGCCCGTTCATTGTAGAGCGGTCGTTCCAAGGAATCCAAGAATGTATAAAAGTCTTTTAACGAGAACGTCCAATTTTTCTCCTTGATGAACTCCAAAATTCTCGGATCGGTCAGGTTATCTTTTATCTTTATTTTTATACCGATGTTTTCACAATTTGTCGCTTCCATAAGTGTGTTTTTTTTCAGATTGGGGTTACTCGTATCTGTTACATTCTGTATCGCAGGTTTCTGTTCCTGGTTTTGTGGGTCGGCGATTTCCTGTTCCTGGCTCTGCTGATTGGCCAATGCCTTTTGCATGAGGTTGTTGAAGTATTCTTCGGTCTCTTTTTGTGATTTCCATTTCTCTTCGTAGATGTTTTTCTCGGCATTGCCGAAGAGATCGAGCAGGACTTCGCCCGTTTTATCGTCATACATAATACCGTAGTCGGCTTTCAGGTACTCGCAAAAGTCCCGCAGAAGTTGTTCCACAAAACTCCTGTCAATCTTCCATTGTTTGTAGAAGACAAAGGTGATGACACCCATATATTCGGGATATTTTCCCCGAGGGGGACGAACCACATAATCGGGATCGGCAACTATTCCAAATTCTTCATTATCTATAAGAACAAGATATTTGCGCAGTTTCTTCATATTCAAGTCTCCTGCCGGGAAACTTAGCATGGCAATCGGGTCTGATATATCGTTCTTGTCAAAGGGATATTTTATCGGGTCACAACTGTTGTACCGATCGGGACATATAATCCCGTCGCGATAGTTGACAAGAAATTCTACAATTTGTCGAGCTCGTTCATTGTAGAGCGGTCGCTCTAAGGTATCAAGGTATGCATCAAAGTCGTCTAATGAAAAATTCCAATCTTTTTCTTCGAGAAATTTTGTTATTCTCGGATCGGTCAGATTCTCTCTTACCTGTATTTTTATACCGATGTTTTCACAATTTGTCGCTTCCATAGGTGTGTTCTTTTTCAGATTAAGGCTTTACATATTATATCAGTTACAAAGTAGCAAAAAATTATTGAAAGAAACAATCTAGACCCATGCTTTTCTCGGGTGGAACGATTATGTACGTTTATACGGAAAGAGGCTGCATCCAAGATAGATACAGCCTCTTTCGTTATCCTGTGGAGTAGGGGGATTCCCTAAAATTCCCGGGCACACTCTTGCAGCACCTCCGAGAGGGTGGGGTGTGCATGTACCATCTCTTTCAGTTGGGCTACGGTGGTAGCGCGGTTCATCAGGGCCGAAATCTCCTGTATCAGATCGGCAGCGTGGGCCCCGAAGATATGGCCGCCGATGATGCGGCCGTTTTCGTCGGCAATGAGTTTGCACAGCCCGTCGGGCTCGCCCATGCTCACCGCCTTACCGTTGGCCCGGAAGAGCGATTTCTTGGCCGTGAAGGCGATGCCCTGCTGTTTGCACTCCTCTTCGGTGAGTCCCACCATACCGGCTTCGGGGTGGGTAAATACGGCCGAGGGAATGATACTGAGGTCGATGCCGCTCTCCTGGCCCAGCAGGTGGTCGATGACCTTGCGTCCCTGGAACGAGGCGGCATGGGCCAGCAGACAGCGGCCGTTTGCATCGCCTATGGCATAGACGTCGGGCACGTTGGTCTGCAGGTTGTTGTCGGTCTCGATGCCTTTGGGTGAGTAGTGTATGCCCACGGTGTCGAGTCCCAGCCCTTCGACGCGAGGGGCCCGGCCGGTAGCAATCAATACCGTGTCGGCCTCGACCGTGTGCTCCTGGTTTTTCCAGGTGTAGCGGACGGTCAGCCCCGAGCCGGTCGACTCGATGGAGTTTACACCGGCCTGGTTGAAGAACTCGATGCCCCGCTTGGAGAGAACCTGTTTCAGCCGTTTGCTGATGTCGGTGTCGAAGTTGGGCAGAATCTCTTTGGCAAACTCGAGCATGGTGACTTCGCTGCCGAAGCTGCGGAAGATGGAGGCGAACTCGAGCCCGATGACACCGGCCCCCACGATGCAGAGCCGCGAGGGTATGTGGTCGATGTCGAGCAGTTGGGTCGAGGTGACTACCCCGGGAAGATCACTCCCCGCGATGGGCGGAATCTTGGCCGTAGAGCCGGTGGCTATGAGTATGTGCCGGGCCGTATAGGTCTCGCCCGAGGCGCTCTTCACGGTGTGGGCGTCGAGCAGTTCGGCCCGCTCGGGTATGCAGGTGATGAGTTTGTTTTTCAACAGAAACTCGATGCCGGCGGTGAGTTGGGCCACCACCTCGTTTTTGCGGGCTACGACACGTGCCATATCTACGGTAGGAGCCGTCGCCCCGATACCCATCGCCTCGCAGTGGGCAATGGTGTCGGCCACCTCGGCGCTGCGACAGAAGCATTTGGTGGGGATACACCCCTCTTGCAGACAGGTGCCTCCGACCCGGCGCTCTTCAAACAGGGTGACGCTCAGTCCCTTCTTGGCGGCATACAGGGCCGTTTCGTATCCGCCGGGGCCGGCTCCGATGATGATAATATCGCTGTTCATGTGCATGTAAGAAATAAAAAACGGAGAGGGGAAAGCGCTGGGCGCCTTCCCGGTCTCCGTAAAGGTGAGGTTTTAATAATTCAAATCTTTGAAGCGCAAGATGGGGTTCTTGGCTGCGGTCGTCTCGTCGAGTCGGCGTACGGGTGTCACGTGCGGAGCGCTCTTCACCATTTCGGGGTCGTCGATGGCTTCGCGGGCCACGGTGCGCATGGCTTCGATAAACTCGTCGAGCGTCTCTTTCGACTCCGTCTCGGTAGGCTCGATCATAATCGACTGATGGAACAGCAGCGGGAAGTAGATGGTAGGCGCATGGTATCCATAGTCGAGCAGACGTTTGGCCACGTCGAGTGTAGTGACGCCGGTCGACTTGTCGAGCAGGCCGTCGAATACGAACTCGTGCTTGCAGATGCCCTCGATGGGGAGGTAGTAGCAATCTTTCAACGACTCTTTCACGTAGTTGGCGTTGAGTGTGGCCAGTTCGCCCACATGTTTGATTTGCTCCTTACCCAGCGATAGGATATAGGCGTAGGCCCGCATCATCACCCCGAAGTTGCCGAAGAAACCCGATACGCTGCCCAGGCTGTCGGCACCCCCTTCGACGGCGTAACGGTCGCCGTGTTTCACCACGCGGGGACGGGGCAGATAGTCGACCAGAGCGGCAGCCACACCTACGGGGCCGCTACCGGGACCACCACCGCCGTGCGGGGTAGAGAAGGTCTTGTGCAGGTTGATGTGCATGATGTCGAAGCCCATGTCGCCGGGACGGCAACGGCCCAGCAGCGGGTTGAGGTTGGCTCCGTCGTAGTAGAGCAGACCGCCGCATCCGTGTACCAGCTTGGCAATCTGGGGAATCTCTTTCTCGAAGATACCCAGCGTGTTGGGGTTGGTCATCATGATACCGGCAATCGTGTCGTCGAGCAGCGGTTCGAGCTTGGCCACGTCGATGGTTCCTTCGGGGGTCGAGGGCACCTCGACAATCTCCAGGCCGCACACGGCCGCACTGGCCGGGTTGGTGCCGTGGGCACTGTCGGGTACGATGACCTTGGTACGTTTCAGGTCGCCCCGTTTGATGTGGTACTGACGCATGAGCATCAGACCGGTCAGCTCGCCGTGAGCACCGGCAAAGGGGTTGAGCGTGAATTCGGCCAGACCCGAAATCTCGGCCAATGCCTGGGCCAACTCGTAGTAGAGCCGCAGGGCACCCTGTACCGACTCTTCGCTCTGCCGCGGGTGCAGCGTGGTGAAGGCCGGCATCGCAGCCATCTCTTCGTTTATCTTGGGGTTGTACTTCATGGTGCAGGAGCCCAGCGGATAGAAGCCGGTCTCGACACCGAAGTTCTTGTTCGATACGTTGGTATAGTGGCGCACTACGTCGAGTTCGCTCACTTCGGGCAATTCGGCCGGAGTCTCTCTCCGCAGTGTCTGGGGCAGGTCGGCCAGCGAATAGTTGCCGAAATCGGATTGGGGCAGGGAGTAGCCTACGCGTCCCGGTTTTGAAATTTCGAATATCAGTTTGTTGTAATACTTCATGGCTTATCCCTCCTGTTCGATTAGTGAAACCAAATTGTCAATCTCTTCGCGGGTGCGTTTTTCGGTTACGCAGAAGAGTATCGTGTCGTCGGTTCCTTCGACGGGGATACCGGCCAGGAAGCCTTTCTCTTCGAGATGTTTCATCAGCGTCTCCCGGTTCAGGGTGGTGCGTACGGCGAACTCTTTCAGGAAGGGTTTGTCGAAGCAGAGCGAGAATTTGCCCGTAGCCAGCAGTTTGTCGCACAGGTAGTGTGCCCCGGCATAGGATTTCTCGTTGACCTCCTGCAAACCGCGTTTGCCCATGAGAGCCATGTAGATGGTGACATACAGCGCCATGAGCGACTGGTTGGAGCAGATGTTGCTGTTGGCCTTCTGCCGGCGGATGTGCTGCTCGCGAGCCTGCAGGGTGAGTACGAAGGCCCGTTTGCCGTCGACATCTTTCGTAGCGCCTACGATACGGCCCGGCAACTTGCGCACCAGGTCGCGCGAGGCGGCCAGATAACCCACGTAGGGACCGCCGAAGTTCAACGGCATGCCCAGCGACTGACCGTCGCCGCAGGCAATATCGGCACCCCATTCGCCGGGCGTCTTCAACACGGCCATGGCCGAGGGGTCGGCGTTGACGATAAAGAGAGTCTTGTGGGCGTGCGTGCTCTCGGCAAAGCCAGTGAAGTCCTCGATGATGCCGTAGCGGTTGGGGGTGCTCACGATGACACCGGCCACGTCGTTGGCCTCGAGCATCTGTTCCATGGCGGCCTTGTCGGTCACGCCATCATTCTCGGGAATATAGTCGAGCGTCACGCCGTGGAAACGGGCGTAGGTCTCTACGACGGCAATCACCCGTTCGCTCACCGTG
Source organism: Barnesiella sp. An22 (assembly GCF_963931395.1). NCBI lineage: Bacteria > Pseudomonadati > Bacteroidota > Bacteroidia > Bacteroidales > Barnesiellaceae > Barnesiella > Barnesiella sp. An22. Next base: position 2,106,091 of record NZ_OZ007014.1, on the reverse strand, counting down.
CGCGAGATAATTACCTTGTTGCGTTTCTTGGCATGGGCGATGGCCATGAGCATGGCCTCGGCCGTAGCGGTGGCGCCGTCGTACATCGAGGCGTTGCAGCACTCCATGCCGGTGAGTTCGCACATCATGCTTTGGAACTCGAAGATGTATTGCAGGGTTCCCTGCGAAATCTCGGGCTGGTAGGGGGTGTAGGCCGTGAGGTACTCCGAGCGGGCGATGAGCTGTCCGATGACCGAGGGAGAGTAGTGGTCATAGGCTCCGCCGCCGGCAAAGACGGTGAGCGGGTGGTTCAGGTTGCCCAGCTCCTTGAAATAGTTACGTACCTCGTCTTCCGACATCGACTTCTTCAGGTTGTAGTCTTTGTCGAAGCGAATGCTTTCGGGGATTTCGGCGTAGAGATCGTCGAGCGACGCGACGCCTATCCGCTCCAGCATTTCGGCAATATCCGATTCGGTATGCGGGAAATATTTGTACATGTACTTATCCTCCTCCGTCGATTATTCGCAAATAGCTTTGTAGGCCTCGGCGTCCATCAGGTTCTTCAACTCTTCGGGGTCGCTTATCGTTACCTTGCAGATCCAGTTGTTGAAAGCATCTTCGTTCAACAGTTCGGGCTTGTCTTCCAGCGCTTCGTTAATCTCCACGACGGTTCCGCTGATGGGCGACAGCAGGTCGCTGGCAGCTTTCACACTCTCGACGGCTCCGAACTCTTCGCCCTGGTTCAGCTCATCGTCTACCTCGGGCAGGTCTACGTATACTACGCTACCCAGTTGGTGTTGGGCATAGTCGGTGATACCGATGTAGCCGAATTCGCCTTCAACTTTTAACCACTCGTGTGATTCGGAATAATAAAGTCCGTCCAATACTGTACTCATAATCTTGTTATTTTTAGGTTTGTCAATAAATCATTTTTTATAGTTCTTTTCGTAGAAGCGTTTCTTGACGACCGTTCCCTTGAAGAATTTCTTGCGGATGTGAATCTCTACCTCGGTACCCAGGGCGGCGTAGGCGCTGTCGATAAGGGCCATGCACACGCTCTTGCCGGTAGATATGGAGTTGTAGCCGGTTGTGACGTGGCCTATCACCTTGCCGTCGGCATAGACTTCGTAGCCGCTGCGGGGGATAGCCTTGTCGGCCAGTTCGATGCCCACGATTTTGCGTTTGGCACCTTCGGCCTTCTGGCGGGCGATAGCCTCTTTGCCGATGAAATCGTCCTTGTCGAGTTTGACAAACATGCCCAGGCCGGCCTCGATGGGGGTGATGTCTTTTTCGAGTTCGTGACCGTAGAGCGGCAGTCCTACCTCGAAGCGCAGCGTGTCGCGGCAACCCAGTCCGCAGGGTAGTACCTGTTTCGAACCTACCAGCACATCCCATACCTTGTTGATGAAGGCGTGGCTGCCGTAAATCTCGAAACCGTCTTCGCCGGTATAGCCCGTGCGCGAAACGATGATGGTTTCGCCGTCGCACTCAATCTCCTTGCAGGTGTAGAACTGCAGATCCTTTACCTCGAGGTGCAGCAGCTCTTCGATGCAGGCTTCGGCTTTGGGACCCTGCACGGCCACTTCGCCGTAGTAGTCCGACTGGTTCTCGATATTCAGGTTGTAGCCGGCGCTGTGCTCGACAATCCACTGGTAATCCTTGGCAATGTTCGAGGCGTTTACCACGAGGAAGAATCGCTCGTCGCCCATTTTGTAGACCAGCAGGTCGTCGACGGTACCGCCGTCGGGGTAGAGCAGCATGCCGTAGAAGATTTTCCCGGGCTCGGCACCCCGTATGTTGTTGGTGAAAATGTAGTTGATGTAGCGCTCGCTGTCGGGGCCGGTGATGAGTATCTCGCCCATGTGCGACACATCGAATATGCCGGCGGCGTGGCGTACGGCATTGTGCTCCTCGATAATCGAGGTGTATTCAATAGGCATGTCAAATCCGCCGAAAGGCATCATCTTGGCACCCAGATCGAGGTGTTTCTGATGCAGGCACGTTTTTAAAATATCTTCCATAGTCAACAGGTGTTTTTTATGATAAAATCTATTTCTGCTCGTTGAATAAAATATGGGTAAAGGCCGCCCGGTCGAGCCGGTGTATGTGGCGCTCGATGGGGGTATCGTCGAGCACCCGGTCGAAGGCTTCGCGGGTGAAGGGCACCTCGCGGAAGCGGTCGAGGAACTCGTCGATTTCGCCTATCGGGAAGTAGTCGCCCATGAGGTTCAGCGCCTTGACGATGCCGTTTTTGATTTCGATACGGGCCTCTATCTCACCGGCCGAGCCGTAGCCGCGGCGCACCAACGTGTAGCGTGGGTTGTTACCCAGAATCCACTCCTCTTTCAGGTACTCCTTTTCGATTTCGCCGATGCGGGCGATGTCGTCGGGGGTAAGGCACTCCTCGCTGTCGCAGAGCGACGTGCGCATGAAGCGCTTGAACTCCTCGATGTCGATGTCGAGATACTCCTTGAGGTTGGTCACCCGTTTGCGCACCGACTCCACCCCCTTAGTGATGAGCTTCTCGTTGCTGGGGGTAATGGAGAGAATCAGGTCCTCGAGGTTGGTGTCGAAGAGCATGGTGCCGTGTACGATGCTGCGGCCTCCCACGCGGTAGAACGCGTTGCCCGACACCTTCTTGCCGTCGACGGTGATGTCGTTGCGTCCCGAAGCCAGGGCCTGCACGCCCAGTTTGTTCAGGGTGCGGGCGATGAGTTGCAGGTAGCGGTCGAAGGTGAAACTGACGTTGAAGTCGTCGGTGATGTAGGAGAACATGATGTTGCTGAAGTCGGCATAGACGCAGCCTCCGCCCGATTTGCGGCGATAGTACTGGATGCCGTGCGAGCGAACGTAGTCCATGTTGATTTCATTCTCCATCAACTGGTTGCGTCCAAAAATAACGGTAGGATTTACCTGCCACATGAAGAAGCAATCTTCGCCGCTTCGCGTACGGGCTATGTATTCTTCCATAGCCAGGTAGAACGACAGGCGGCGCACTGTTTGGTCCGGCAGGGCGATATATCTCATAGGTATCAGGTCAACAGCGTTTGTACCTTACAAATTTATATATTCTTTTGTAAAGGACGATAAATTGTCTCGAATTTTTCTTGAATTTTCTTGTTGCCCCGGTTTGGATGCTTTCAAATTGTACAAGAGTCGAACAGCGGTAGTCTTGTGAGTGTGTGGCGGTTTGGTCCTGTTGGCTCGTGTGTACGGACAAGCAGGTATGCAAAAAGCCCGCGGCTCACATGGGGGTGAGTAGCGGGCCTTTTATCTTGTTCGGACCGATTAGCGGTTTACCTGGTTGACGATGTTCCCGGCGATGTATTGCCGTATGTTGTCGGCAGCAATCTGCATCAACCGTTCGCGGGCCTCGAGAGTGGCCCAGGCAATGTGCGGGGTGATGTAGCAGTTGCGGGCAGCGACGAGCGGGTTGTCGGGCCGCGGCGGCTCCTGCGACAGAACGTCGACTCCGGCGGCCTTGATGCGGCCGCAGTTCAGGGCTTCGGCCAGGTCGTGCTCGTTGACCAGCGGACCGCGCCCCGTGTTGATGACGATAGCCGTCGGTTTCATGCGGGCAATGGCGTCGGCATTGACGAGGTTGCGGGTCGAGTCGGTGAGAGGGCAGTGCAGCGTGATGACGTCGCTCTCGGCCAACAGGGTTTCCCAGTCGACGGGGGTGACGTAGTCGGGCAGGGTTTCGCGGCTCTTGGAGGTCTTGGCCAGTACCTTCATGCCGAATGCGTGGGCGATGCGGGCCACGGCACTGCCAATGTGTCCGAACCCGACGATGCCGATGGTCTTGCCGGCCAGCTCGAATACCGGGCTCTTCAGATAGCAGAAGTCTTTGCAGCGTGCCCAGTCGCCGGCCTTCACGCTCTGCGAGTGGGTGGCCACGTCACTGGCTATGTTGAGGATGTGGGCAAATACCATTTGAGCCACCGAGTCGGTGCTGTACGACGGTATGTTGGTGACTACGATGCCGCGCTCTTTGGCGGCTTCGATGTCGACGATGTTGTATCCCGTAGCCAATACCCCGATGTAGCGCAGCCGGGGCAACTTGTCCAGCGTAGCGGCACTGAGCGGAGTCTTGTTGGTGAGTACGATGTCGGCTTCGGCGGCCCGTTCCACAATCTCGTCGACTGCGGTGCGGTCGTAGACGGTGAAGTCGCCCAGCGCTTCAATCTTCTCCCACGACAGGTCGCCGGGGTTCAGTCCGTAGCCGTCGAGCGCCACGATGCGGTGTGCCGGGCGACGCTCTTCGGCGGTCTTTTCGGTCGTACGTTTCAGTTCGTTCCAAGAGACTTCTCCCTCTTTTACTTTATATCCTTCGGTTATTTTCCACTCTTTCATAATGCACTATTCTTATTTAATCTCTATGGCATTTTTTACCTTTTCGTCGGTGAGGGCAATCTTCAACACCTCTTCGATATTCTTCACGTAGTGGAAGGTGAGCCCTTTCAGGTAGGTATCCTTGATTTCTTCGATGTCTTTGCGGTTCTCCTCCGAGAGGATAATGTCGCGTATGCCGGCTCGTTTGGCCGCCAGAATTTTCTCCTTGATACCGCCCACGGGCAGCACTTTGCCCCGCAGGGTAATCTCGCCCGTCATGGCCAAGTGGTCTTTCACCTTGCGTTGCGTGAAGGTCGAGGCCAGCGAGGTGACCATGGTGATACCCGCCGAGGGTCCGTCTTTGGGAATGGCACCTTCGGGTACGTGGATGTGCACGGCCCACTTGTCGAACACATCTTCGTCGATGCCCAGCAGCGAAGCGTGCGACTTGATGTATTGCAGGGCAATGACAGCCGACTCCTTCATCACGTCGCCCAGGTTGCCGGTGAGGGTGAGTTTCTCGCCCTTCGATTTGCTTAGGCTCGATTCGACGAAGAGTATTTCGCCGCCTACCGCCGTCCAGGCCAGCCCGGTTACGACACCGGCGTAGTCGTTGTTTTCGTATTTGTCGCGGTTGTACTCCTGAGCTCCCAGATACTCGTGCAGGTCGTCGAGCGAGAGGGTGTGGTTGTACTCCTTGCCCGAGGCCTTCATGCGGGCGATTTTCCGCATGATGCGGGCTATTTTCTTGTCGAGCTCGCGCACGCCCGACTCGCGGGTGTACTGGTCGACGATGGCAGCCATCACCTTTTTGGGTATGACTACGTCGCCCTCTTTCAACCCGTGGTTCTCGAGTTGCTTGGGTACCAGGTGCCGGCGGCCGATTTCGACCTTCTCCTCGAGTATGTATCCGCTGATGTCGATCAGCTCCATACGGTCGAGCAGGGGCTGCGATATGGTGTTGAGATTGTTGGCCGTAGCGATGAACAGAATCTTCGACAGGTCGTAGTCGATGTCGATGTAGTTGTCGTGGAAGGCGTTGTTCTGTTCGGGGTCGAGTACCTCGAGCAGAGCCGAAGCCGGGTCGCCCTTAAAGTCGTTACCTATCTTGTCGATTTCGTCGAGCACGAATACCGGGTTGGAGCTCTTCGCCTTGATGAGTCCCTGGATAATACGGCCCGGCATGGCCCCGATGTAGGTGCGCCGGTGACCCCGTATCTCGGCCTCGTCGTGCAGACCGCCCAACGAGATGCGTATATACTTGCGGTTCAGTGCCTCGGCTATGGATTTACCCAGCGAGGTCTTGCCCACGCCCGGAGGTCCGTAGAGGCAGATGATGGGCGATTTCATGTCGCCCCGCAGCTTCAGCACGGCCAGATGTTCGATGATGCGCTCTTTCACCTTGTCGAGACCGTAGTGGTCCTTGTCGAGCTGTTTCTGCACGTGGTTCAGGTTGAAGTTGTCTTGCGTGTACTCGTTCCACGGCAACTCGAGCAGCGTGTCGAGGTAGGTATACTGCACCGAGAAGTCGGGCGATTGCGGGTGCAGCCGCTCGAGCTTGCGCATCTCTTTCTCGAAAATCTCGGCCGTCTTGGCATCCCATTTCTTCTTTTCGGCCCGTTCGCGCAACTCCTGTATGTCCTGGTCCTGCATGTTGCCGCCCAGCTCCTCCTGGATAGTACGTATCTGCTGTTGCAGGAAGTGTTCCCGTTGTTGCTGGTTCAGGTCCTCGCGGGTTTTGGACTGGATGTCGGCCTTGATTTGCAGCAGTTGCGCCTCTTGGGTGAGCATCTCGTAGAGCTTGAAGAGGCGGGCCTTCATGTTGTCGATACCCAGCAGTTCCTGTTTTTGAGCAGCTGTCAGCGGGATATTGGCTCCCAGGAAGTTGATGAGGTAGTGGGCATTGTCGATATTTCGAATGGCAAAAATCAACTCTTTGGCCTGCTCGCCGATGTTTTTCAGCAAGTCGAAGGTCAGGTCTTTCATGGCCGATACCAACGCTTCAAACTCCTTGTCGTCGGGTTCGGGCATGATTTCGTCGAGTAGCGACACATTGGCACGCATGTAGGGGAAGGTCTCGGTCACTTCGTCGATTTTGAAGCGCTTCATCTTACCCTGCAGAATCACGGTCGTGCTGTCGTCGGGCATCTCCAGTATCTTGATGATTTCGCCGATTACACCCACCTCGTACAGGTCGTCGCGCCCCGGGTCTTCAACGGCTGCATTGCGCTGACATACCACGCCGATGGGGGTATGGTTGTTCTGAGCATCCTTGACCAGTTGCAGCGACTTGGGGCGGCCTACGTTCACCGGGATGGCTACTCCCGGGAACAATACCATGTTGCGCAAGGCGAGAATAGGCAATCCTTTGGTGTCTAACGTCTTGCATTCCGAATCGTTTTGTCCGGATATTTCGGTAAACAGTGGCATAATCGAAGGTGTATTTTCGTCGTTTTCGCAGATCATAAACTTGTTCTTATTCTTAGGTGTTTGGTTCCATATTGACATTTTGGCAGGTAGCCATACTTCTGTTGCAAGCATAGTCTTCCCCTGTCTCTTATTTTATGTTATCCTGCAACAGGCGTGCCAAAGTTACGCAAATAAGAGGGCATTGTCGAAATTATTATGTTTTTTTGTTTATTTTGCATGCCCAAAGCAAAGCAATATGGCAAATTCTTTTTTCAAATTCAAGCAGTTTACGATTTATCAGGAGCGTGCCACCATGCGGGTAGGTACCGATGGGGTGTTGCTCGGGGCCTGGTGTCGCATCGGAGAGGGCAAGCGCATTCTCGACGTGGGGACCGGCACCGGGCTGATAGCTCTCATGGCGGCTCAACGCTCGGCGGCTTGTATCGACGCCGTCGAGCTGGATTTCGGGGCTGCCTGCGATGCGGCTCTGAATGCGGGACTGTCGCCCTGGAGCGACCGTGTCACAATCTATAAGGCCGATTTCGGTGATTGGTTCGGCCGATACACCCGGCCGCGGTACGACCATATTCTCTCCAATCCGCCCTATTTCGTGCAGTCGTTGTTGCCGCCCGACAGCCGTCGGGAGAGGGCCCGGCACACTGGTACGCTCGACTACGAGACTCTGTTCGAGGGGGCAGCTGCGCTGCTGTTGCCGGGCGGACGTGTGTCGCTTATCTCACCGGCCGATTTGGAGGAGCATCTCACCTTTGTGGCCCTGTTGCACGGCTTCTATCCGGCCCGGTTCACTTATGTGTCGGGTATCGCGGGGCGAGCACCCAAACGGTTGCTGTCGGAGTGGGGCAGGGCACGCCGGCCTTTGCAGACCCATGCCATGGCCATCGAACAGCGGGGCACGGGCTACACAACAGACTATGTGTCGCTTACCCGTGATTTTTATCTGAAAATGTAAAACCCGGAACAAATGCGGTATCCCGACTGTTATAGTTGTAGTTTGTGTGATTCTATAATTTTAATTACAACTTGCTATGATGGATATTGCAACCATGTATTTCTGGGGTAAAACCAAGTATTGGTGGACCCTGATTGTTGTCGGGTTATTGATGATACCCTGTGGCTTCTGGCTCTGGTCGCAGCCTGCACTGGGCTACGAAGTGCTCTCCATGCTGCTGGGCTGGATGCTGATTCTCTTCGGGGTCGTGCAGCTCATCGTTTCGAACAATGTGAAGCGTAAGGTACGCGGCTGGGGCTGGTGGTTGGCCGGCGGCATCATCGACATGCTTGTCGGCTTCATCCTGGTAGGGAACCTCTCGTTCAGCGAGACGGTGCTGCCATTCTTCTTTGCGTTCATCTTTCTGTACAAGGGTATTTCAAACCTGACATCGGCTTTTGCCATGACCTCTACGCATCGCTACTGGTGGGTCTATCTCATCAACGGCGTGTTGCTGCTCATCCTCGGATTCCTGTTTCTGTCGATGCCCTTCATGGCTACCTTCTCGATAGTCTTCTTGTGTGCTGCCGCCTTTCTCTATTGGGGCATCACGCTTATCCTTTTCGGCTATTCGTTACGGCCCGGGGCCCAATGACGATTCCGAATCGGCCGCTCTCTCGTCGGGCGCTCTTCTCTGTCGGAGGGGAGCGCTTTTTGTTTAAGTGCGTTAAATCCTTTTGCAAGTGTTTCTTATAAACGGGAAAAGAGTATATTTGTAGAAAATTAAGAGAGCTGTATGCAGTATTTGTCGGCTTTTTAGTTTCTTTTAGTAGACAGAAGATTAAACTATTTTTCGAAAGGAAAGTCTAATAGAAAAAATAAAATCAATCAATAGAGTAATTAAACAAGGAGAAGTGGTTATGAAAACAAGAAGATTTGCCCTGTTGATTATGTTGTCGATGCTTGTGGTGAGCTTTGCCAGGGCAAGCTCGTATGTAATCGAAGACGATATTTATTATAATCCGAATGATAAGAATCCGATTGTAGAACAAAAGTCAAAAGAGAAAGCCGCCGAGGCTGCGGCTCAGGCTGCCGCTGCTCAGCCTGCATCGGATGCGGTAGTGAAGAAGACGCTGGTGATGACCACTGACAACCAGCTTTTCGACGTCGACGAGTACAACCGTCGCGGCGATTCGGCTACGGAGGTGACGCTCGACCAGTTGGCTGCCAACCAGCAGGAGAATCATGTCGAGTATAATATTGTCGACGAGAACGGCGACGACGGTTACTACCTGAGCGGCTTCAACGGATCGGCGTCGGACTACGAATATGCGCTGCGTATCCGTCGGTTCCACAACCCCAAATTTGTCGTATCGGTAAGCGATCCCTATTATTCCGACATCTATTTCCTCGACAACAACGACTGGAATGTCTATATTTCGGATAACTATGCGTGGGTAACTCCCACCTGGACGAATCCCTGGTATTGGGATTACATGTGGACTCCCTATTCCTATACCAGTTGGTCGTGGCGCTGGAGCCTGGGCCCGTGGCGGTTTGGCTGGGGCTACGATCCCTACTACTACGGTTGGGGCGGCTACTGGGGCGGTTACTGGGGTTGGAACTCGTGGTACAGTCCCTATTACCATCACCATCACCATCACTACTATTCGCCCTATTACCACCATCGTCCCTACTACGGATGGAATGCTCCGGCTCGCCCGCAATATACACCCAACGGACGTCAGCCCAACCGCTATGGCGGCAACGTGGTATCGTCAGGCAATGGGGTGAATACTACCGGACGTCGGGCTACGGTAGGTACGGCTTCGACTTCGGCTTCGAGTACCGTAGGCCGTCGGGCTACGACCAGCGTATCCTCTTCGTCGAGCGGCAACAGTTCCGTAAACGGTGTTCGTACCAATCGGGGAACGGTAATCAGCAATAGCTCCAACTCCGGTTCCAATTCGAACCGCGGGTACAGCTTCGGCTCTGCCAATACCTCTCGCCGGGGTACCAGCTCGTCGTCGGGTTCGGTATCGGTTCCGTCGACGACTCAAAGTCGCAGACAGACGACAATCAACACCCGTCCGAGCTCCTCGAGCAACAGCTATAACCGCGGTTACAACAGCGGTACTGTCGGTACGAGCCGTCGGGGTAGCAGTTCGAGCTCAAGCTCTTCGTTCAATCGCAACTCCTCGACTTCGGGACGTTCCTCGAGTTTCTCGAGCGGGTCGTCGAGCCGTCGCTCTTCGGGCAGCTATTCGGCTCCTTCCTCTTCGTCGAGAAGAAGCAGCGGTACCTCTTCGCGGGGTTCCAGCGGAGGAGGCCGTGGCGGTCGCAGATAAGCAAGGTGTGAATAATCAAGTAAGAACAATATGAAAACGATAAAATATGCTTTGGCTGGAGTTGCTCTTTGCAGCAGCTCCATGCTCTTCGGTCAAGGCGTGGTCGATGCCTTGAAATACTCCCAGCAAGATATACGAGGTACGGCCCGGTATATGGGTATGGCCGGGGCCTTCGGTGCATTGGGTGGCGATATAACCACCCTGAGTCAGAACCCGGCCGGTATCGGTGTCTATCGCAACTCCGACATTGCCGCCACCATCGACTTTTCGAATCAGGTGAGCACGGTGAATACCGCGGGAAACAGTTTTTCCGACAACAAATTCAAATTCTCGTGCAACAACTTCGGCTTTGTCTGGACCGTGCGGTTCAATCAGGAGGCCCTGAAAAATCTGAACTTCGGCTTTGCCTACAACAAGCAGAAATCGTTCGATCGTTCCTATCGGACCCGTTACTCGAACATCATGGGGGCCAACTCCCTGTCGGGGTATATCGCCAAGGTGTCCGAAGGATATACTGCCGACGACTTGGGCTATGACGATAACTCGAGCTACAACCCCTATGACAGTAGCCCTTGGTTGAGTGTGTTGGGAGCTAAGTCAAAGTTGATTAATCCCAAGACATCGGATCCAATGGCTCCTTGGAGTAGCATTATAGGCAGCGGCTCGTTGGCCTCGGGCGACCTGTATGTACGCGAAAAAGGCTCGATCGACGAGTACAATTTCAACATCGGCGGTAACATCTACGATGTCTTCTACTGGGGTATCGGTATTGCCGTTACCGACTTTTCGTATGACATACAGAGCGGATATGGCGAGAACTTTACCGGGGGCTATCTGCCCGACGATAACGGCTCGGTGAGCAGCGCCAATACCAATGGCTGGTATCTCATGCAGAATGCCTTGCACACCAACGGCTCGGGTATCAAGGCCAACTTGGGTGTAATTATGCGGGCAACCAACAATTTCCGGTTGGGTTTTGCTTTCCATACCCCCAACTATTACAAAATGACCGATACCTATTCGGCTGCCGTAAAATATAATTTCGACCGTAGCGGGACCTCGTATAACGATTTGGCCGAGACGCCTAACGGAAGTTACAGCTACGAGTTTGAGTCGCCTTGGCGCATGATTGCCAGTGCTGCCTACGTGTTTGGGCAGGGTGGTATTCTGAGTTTCGACTACGAGTATACGGCCAATAACAACATGTCGTTCGACGATCCCTATACAATTGACATGTTTTACAATACAAACAACGAAATTTCCGAGATGCTCTCTCCCGTGCATACTTTCAAGGTGGGTGGCGAATATCGCATTACTCCGCAGTTTAGTGCTCGGTTGGGCTATGCCTACCAAACGTCTCCTGTGAAATCGGAGTACAGGTCGGGACATGAGATTCCTACTGCCGGGACCCTGACCATGTTTACCCTCGACCGGGAGACCAACTACTTTACCGTAGGGCTTGGGTACCGTTTTGCCAATGTCTATGTCGATGTTGCCTATATGCACCGTTATCGTCGCAGCGAGCTTTTCCCCTTCTCTCCGCTGCCTTCGGGTTCCGACGACCTCTTCGATCCCGGTGTCATCAATCAGGCGTTGGCTATTTCGCCTCAAATATCAACGCTAACCGACCACAACAATTCGTTTGCCTTGACGATGGGAGTGAAGTTCTGACCGGCAGAAAAACAGTTTTTGAAAGGACGTTTCGTTTTGAAGCGTCCTTTCGCTTTTTGGGGGACCAGTAATAAGTGTTTATACGAATCAATAGTCGAAAATCAACTAAAATTCAGGACCTGAAGAGGCTATATATCTATTTATTAACCATCAAAATATATCCCTTTTTCTTTAATGAGTAATAGAAATCCGTGTGGTTGTTATACGTTACATGAGACCAATTGCTATTAAACTTCGGAGGTAAAGAGAAAGATGTAGAATATGATGCGCCCGAGATTTCAATATGGATGAATATAGACTGTAAAGAATAGAAGAGCTGAAATATTCCCTCTAAATATTTCAAATTGATTAAAGGGAGAACCCTCCGGTCCGATACCGAAAGATTCTCCCTTTATTGTATTCTTAAACAGAAGTCTATATTCTTCAACGGCCCGTCCAGACGGGAACAATGCGTTGCATACGCTAAATGTCAGCACAAATAAGTTAAGTTCCAGAAACTTACTGACCAATTATCTCTCAAAGCCCACTATGATGGCACAAGCATCATTATAATCCAAAGAGTTTATGATTGAATCCTGTTCAACCTGTCCCAAGCGGTTGTAAAAAAGGGTGTCTATTTCCCAGCCTTTGTTTTTGAACAAAGCATCCAAAGAATCTTTCTTCTCTTTTAACAGACTTCTGTATAGTGACTTCATATCATAATTCTTATTTGTCGCTATTTGGAATGTGCCACTTTCCAATCTCATATTTATACGAGGCGCGGTAATTACGGAATCATTGAATACAAATCCCATTCGCTTGTCTACCAGCTGTTCTGTCGAATCGGACCACGCTTGCAATTTATGTTTACTTACATTTCCTATTATCACGCTTTTCCCAAAATAATCTTCGTCCAATCTCAAATCGGTAAATTCTTTTACCGTAATGATAGGAGTGGAAGCGATACTGTCTGTTTGTCCGTCTATAATGCGATACCAGCCGTTTTCACGATGATGGTCCGTGCCTTGATGACCATCTCCATGACAACTTGTGGCAAAGAAAGAGATCAGCAGAAGAAGTCCAAATGCGTGTGTATTCATGTTCATATTACGTTTTCTTTTGTTTATCGCAAATATACGGATTATGTCCTATTTAGTTATAAGCAAAGGGATATATAATTTATTCCGTTAATCTTTGCTCAAACCATCTGCAAATCTATAATATGCCAATCCTCAGCCTTGCTCACTAACTACAACAATAAAGAAGAACAGTAGAGAATATAAAAAGGGAAAATCTCTCAACTCGATACCGAAAAATTCTCCCTTTTTTCTTTTACTCTTCAATGAGTAGCATATACTCTACTTTCTCTTTGCGTTTGAAGGTCTGTGCAGTTTTGCTTTATCGGACAGCAATAATTTTTTTATATAAAAAGAAATCGCTACCTTTGGATAGAAGGTCGTAGTTGGCAGGGTATGGACGAATGAAAAACGGAAGTCTCCCTTTGTCTCTCTGCCATTTATTACTTTTGAAAAAGAGTCGAAAAACAGAAATGCCCTCATGGACAAGCAGCCCACCATAGATACAACGAATAAAGAGCTTCAAGATGCCTTGAGCCTTATTCGCTATACGCATCAGTCGGTATTCCTTACCGGAAAAGCCGGCACAGGCAAGTCTACCTTTTTGAAGTATGTGTGCGAGCATGTGAAGAAGAAGCATGTTGTGCTGGCTCCTACGGGAGTGGCCGCCATCAATGTGGGCGGCAGCACCATCCATTCGTTTTTCAAGATGCCGTTCCGGCCCATGCTGCCCGACGATCCCGACTTGAGTCTGACCGGCGGTCGCATCTACGACCTGCTCAAGTACAACAAAAAGCAACGCCAGCTCTTGCGTGAGGTCGAGCTGATTATCATCGATGAAATTTCGATGGTGCGGGCCGATATGATCGATTTCATCGACCGGGTATTGCGCGTCTATTCGGGCAACATGCGCCTGCCGTTCGGTGGCAAGCAGTTGCTGCTGGTGGGCGACGTCTATCAGTTGGAGCCGGTGGTGACGGCCGACATGCGCGATATTCTGGGCCGTTTCTATCGCAATGCCTATTTCTTTTCGGCCCGGGTGTTCCACGAGATGGCTCTGGTGCCCATCGAGTTGCAGACGGTCTACCGCCAGCAGGACAGTCGCTTTGTCGAGATTCTGGACAAGATACGCAACAACACCGCTACCCGCGAAGAGCTTACGATATTGAACAGTCGCTATATACCGCAATATGAGTGCGACAAGGAGGATTTCTCGATTACGCTGGCAACCCGTCGCGACCAGGTCGACTATATCAACGAAAACCGGCTGGCTCGTCTGCCGGGCGAGGAGCATACTTTTCACGGTGAAATCAAAGGCGATTTCCCGGAAGGAAGTTTGCCCACGCTGCTCGATTTGGTCCTCAAGAAGGGGGCTCAGGTCATGTTTATCAAAAACGATCCCGAACGCCGGTGGGTGAATGGCACGATAGGCATCGTGTCGGACATTACCCCCGACGAGAAAATCGAGGTCGTGCTCGAGTCGGGCGAACTGTATGAGTTGGAGCGTTGTGTGTGGGAGAATATCAAGTATACCTATAACGAGAAAGAGAAGAGTATCGAGGAGAATGTGCTGGGTACTTTCGTGCAGTTTCCCATCCGGCTGGCCTGGGCCATTACGGTGCACAAGAGCCAGGGGTTGACCTTCAACAAGGTGGTTGTCGACTTTACCGGCGGAGCCTTTGCCGGCGGGCAGACTTATGTGGCGTTGAGCCGCTGCAAGTCGTTGGAGGGGATTGTACTGAAGAAGCCTATCATGCACCGCGACATCTTTGTCAACCCCGATATTGTGCGGTTCAGCCGGGAGTTCAACAACCCGGCGCTCATCGAGCAGTCGCTCAAGCTGGCCCAGGCCGACCGCCTGTATGCCGATACGGTGAAAGCCTTCGACGAAGGCGATTTCGACCTCATGCTGCAATCGTTTTTCAAAGCCATTCACACCCGGTACGACATTGAGAAGCCGGTAATCCAGCGCTATATCCGCCGCAAGTTGGATGTGATAAACCGGTTGAAGGACCGGAACCGTGAATTGCAACAGGCTTTGGCCGATAAGGAGGCGGTGCTGCGTCAGTATGCCCGGGAGTATTATTTGCTGGGCAACGAGTGCATCACCAAGGCCAAAGATGTGCGGGCGGCTTTGGCCAACTTCGACAAGGCGTTGTCGCTCGACCCGACGATGGTCGATGCCTGGGTACGTAAGGGTATTACGCTCGAGGACAGCGGCGACGAGCACGAGGCCATGGCCTGTTACAACGAGGCCGTGCGGTTGAGCCCGCTCAACTTCAAGGCCCTCTACAACCGGGGCAAGTTGCGCTACAAGCAGGGCGATTACGACTCGGCACTCTCCGATTTTGCCAAGGCCGTGAAGCAGAAACCGGGCCATGCCACGGCACACGACCGCCTGGGCGACACTTTTATCAAACTCGATATGCCCGACATGGCTGCCCGCCACTGGGCCATAGCCGAGGAGCTGCGAGAGAAACGACAACAAAACAACCAATAATAGCGACCATGATGAACAAAAGACTGAAAAAAGGTTTGAAAATTACCGGCATAACTCTGGCGGTGATTTTGGTATTGATGTTTGTCTTGCCCTTTGCGTTCCAAGACAAAGTGATGAACATCGTAAAGAAGGAGGCCAACGAGATGTTGAATGCCCGGCTCGACTTCGAGTCGCTCCACATCAGCCTCTTCTCGCACTTCCCCAGTGCCTCGATCGAGTTGAATGAGCTCTCCCTCTCGGGCGTAGGCGACTTCGAGGGCGATACGTTGGTATCGGCTCGCTCTATCGATGTGGCTGTCAATGTGATGAGCCTTTTCGGCGACGAGGGTTTCGATGTGAACTATATCGTGCTCGACCGGCCGTCCGTCAAGGCTGTGAAGCTGGCCGACGGGCGGGTAAACTGGGATATCATGAAACCCGATACCGTGGCCGAGGAGGATACGGTCGAGGAGGAGAGTTCGTCGGCTTTCAGGCTGAAACTGAAACACTTCAAGATTATCGACGCCACCCTTGTCTATCTGGACGATTCGACCCAGATGCAGTTCTATACCGACAAGTTGAACCTGAAACTCTCGGGCGACATGAGTGCCGACGTGACCGATATAGACAGCAAGCTCTCGTGCGAGAATATCTATTTTGCCATGGGCGGTGCCTCTTATCTGAAACAGGCCCGGGCCGAAGCCAAGTTGACGGTATCGGCCGATTTGAAGAACAGCAAGTTTACCTTGAAGGAAAATTCGTTGAGCCTCAATGCAATTACTTTGAACCTGGACGGTTGGGTGGCCATGCTCGACAACGGGGCCATGGATATGGACCTGAAGATAAACACGCCCGAAATCAACTTCAAAGAGATATTGTCGTTGATACCGGCCATCTACCAAAACAATTTCGACAAGTTGCGCACCACGGGCAACATGTCGCTCACAGCCTTTGCCAAGGGCCGCATGGTGGGTGATACGGTACCACAATTCGGCCTTACGCTGGGTGTGAAAGATGCCACTTTCAGCTACGAAGGGATGCCTGCCTCGGTCAACGGTATTCAGATAGCCGCTACCGTGAGCAATCCCGGCGGTGTGTTGGACAAGACAATCATCGATTTGTCGGACTTCCGGCTCAATATGGCCGGCAATCCCTTCCAGGCTACGCTCTATGCCGCCACGCCCATCTCCGATTTGAATTTCCAGGCTACGGCTAAAGGTACGGTACATCTGGGTAAAGTCAAGGATATTTATCCGCTGGGCGACTCAATCAGTCTGAGCGGTATCGTTACCGCCGATTTGCGCCTGGCCGGACGCATGTCGGATATTGAAAAAGAGAACTACGAAAAGATACAGGGCGAAGGTACCTTCTCGATTGCCGACATGGACCTGACCATGAAGGGAATGCCTGCCGTAGCGGTGAAGAAGGCTCAAGCCTCGATTTCGGCCAAGGCCATGTCGCTCTCGCAACTTGATGTGAAGGTAGGGCAGAGCGACCTGCAGGCCCAAGGCTCACTCACCAACTATCTGGCTTATGTATTGAAGGACGAGACGATAAAGGGTACCCTAACGGTTACCTCGTCGCTGCTCGATTTGAACGAACTGATGGGCGAGAGCGAAACGACCGAAGAGCCGACGGCCGAGGCCGATACGACAGCCCTCTCGGCCATCGAGGTGCCCAAGAATATCGACATGACCCTGAACGCTTCGTTCAACAAGATTCTGTTCCAGAAGATGGTGCTCGAGCAGGTGAAGGGCAAACTGGTCGTAGCCGACGGGGCCGTGCGCATGACTCCGCTCAGCTTGAAAGCCTTCGGCGGTACGATGGTGGCCAACGGTACCTATTCGACGGCCCAGAACGCATTGCAGCCGCAAGTCAACTTCGACCTCGATATACAGAAAGCCTCGTTCGAGAAGACGTTCGATCAACTCGATATGGTGAAGCAGATTGTTCCCATATTTGCCAAAACGGGCGGAACCTATTCGGTTCAATTCGATTTGAAGTCGGCCCTCGACAGCCAGATGTCGCCCGACCTGAATACTTTGACGGCTCAAGGTGTTATCCAGTCGAACGATATACAGTTGCAGAATATCGAGGTGTTCAGCCAGTTGGCAACCCTGTTGAAGAACGACAAGTTGCGCAACATCGAGGCCAAGGATTTGAAAATCTCCTTTGCCATAGCCGACGGCAAGGTGAAGACTTCGCCTTTCGACATCAAGATGGGCAACATCACCATGAACCTCTCGGGTGTCACCGGGCTCGACCAGACTATCGACTACACGGCCAAAATCAATATTCCTGGAGCCGGCGCCTTGAGCAACGTATCGGCTACCATCGGGGGAACCTTTACGAAGCCTTCGATCAAGCTGAATACCGAGGAGGTGGTGAAGAATGTGGTGACCAGTACGGTCGCTTCGAAAGTGCTGGGTGTCGATGCTGAGGATGTGGAGGCCCAGAAGGCCGCTATTCGCAAACAGGCCGAGGATGCCGGAAACAAACTGATTGCAACCGCCCAGTCCGAGAGTGAGAAACTGGTGGAAAAAGCCTCGAATCCGTTGGCCAAGATAGCTGCTCAGGCAGCCGGCAAGAAGCTGGTCGAGGAGGCCGAGAAGCAGGCCCAGAACTTGAAGGAAGAGGCCGAGAAGCTAATCGAGAAACAGTACGGAAGCGGCAAGTAATCGATGTTGTAGCAGAGAATACAGAGGTACAATGTACCCGTAGCTGATATTCAGAGGAGGGGAATCCGATCGGTTATACCGACGGTTTCCCCTCTTCGCTGTATCTATACCCGGCCAAGGAGGAGTGAAGCGATTATGAATTAACAATGCTATATAAAATATAAATTGTATTTGCTTTATTCTGATGTGGATTTTATCTTTGTAAGGTTAAATATATAATATTATGAGACATATCTGTAAAAGATTAACATTAGCCTCGCTTGTCATAGGAATGACAAGTATGACTTTTTCTGTGAAATCGCAAGATTTTACGGAGCAAAACCTCCCGAATCCCGATAATATTCCGGCTCCTGTTTTTCCGGTACCTACCGAGAGACAATTAAACTGGATGGAGACCGAGTTTTATGGATTCTCGCATTATGGACCCAATACCTTTATGAGTACCGAGTGGGGAAATAATCGCCGGCCCAATCCTAAAGAGTATGCACCGCAGACGATTCCCGATTGCGACCAATGGGTAGAATCGATGCACGCTGCCGGTATGAAAGGGGCCGTGGTTATCTGCAAGCACCACGATGGTTTCTGTCTGTGGCCTACCGAGAGCACCGATTTCTGTGTGACGAACGGTGGCGGTGTGAGTGCACAAGTCGATATTCCCCAACTCTTCTCCGAAGCCTGCCGCAAGTATGGCATGAAATTCGGTGTATATCTGTCGCCGTGGGATGCCAGCAACGAATATTATGGAACCAGCACCTATGTGACCGACGTGTTCTTGAAACAGATTACCGAGCTTTGTACCAATTACGGTGAATTGTTCGAAATCTGGTTCGACGGTGCCAACGGCGGTAGCGGTTACTATGGCGGATCTTACCTGACAACCCGTACAATCGACAAAAAGACCTATTACGATTGGGATAACCTCACGCAACGTATTCACGAAATGCAGCCCAATTGTGTCGTATGGGGACGTGAGTTCCGCTGGTGCGGTAACGAAGACGGTTATTCGGGCAAGACCTGCTGGTCCAATTTCGACGTAAACGCAGTCAATAGCGAAACCACCAATAATGTAGGTGCCGAAGATGGTCTGCTGTTCATGCCCTCTGAGGTCGATGTAAGAACGACGTCGAAGTGGTTCTGGACCTCGTCGGAACAAGCCAAGTCGGCCGAGCAACTCTTCAAAATCTATCTCGAGAGCGTAGGTCGCAATGCTACGCTGATTATGAACTGTGCCCCCAACAGCGACGGGAAAATGCCCGACAACGTACGCACGAGCCTCAGCGGTCTGGGTACATTGCTCACCGAGCGTTTGAGCAACGACATGGCCTTGCACGCCAATGTAACGGCCGAGCAGACCCGTACCCCGGGTAATTTTGCCGCTTCGAACATGACCGATGGCGACAAGACTACCTACTGGGCTACCAACGACGACGAAACTACGGGTACTTTCGTTATAGATTTGGGCGAGCTGAAAACGATTCACTACGTTACCCTGCAAGAGTATATCGCGCTGGGACAACGCGTAAAGGGCTTTACCATTGAAACCAGCCAGGACAACGGTTCGTGGGATTCGTTTGCTACCGGTACCACAATCGGTTACAAACGCATCATGGCCAAGAACGACGACACTACCTCGTATGGCAGTGGTACGCAGGCCCGTTATATCCGTGTGAAGATAACCGACAGCAAAGCCTGTCCGCTCATCAGTACCGTTTCGGTTTTCTAACAAATCAATCCTATCTAAAATTGTAAAAGATGAAAAGAATATATAAGAACCTCATTGGTGCCGTTTCGTTGCTTTGGGCATTTGGTGGATATGCCGAAACTACTTTGTGCCAGTTTGAGGAAGTTGATTACAGCGCAATCTCCACCTATGATTATTGGGACCAGTCTCCGTTCAATACCGGCTCGCTGACCGGTCAGATTGAGGTGGTAGACAACCCGGTATCCGACGATATAAACGGGTCGGCCAAGGTGCTGGCTTTCCAGCGTTCGCGATATGGCAGCCACTTGTACGGTGCCCGCATCGATTTGACTTCGCCTATTGCTTTGTCGCCCACACCGCAATACATCCATGTACTGATGTATAAACCTGTGGCCGGTCGTGTAGCTCTTGTCGGACTCGGTAAACGTAACGACTGGGCCGACCAGCCGGCTACGACCGTACAGTTTGTGACGGCTGCAACCAAGGAGATCGACGCCAACAAGTGGGTCGATGCCGTATTCAGTGTATATGGCAACGATGCTGCCGAGCTGCATAGCATTGTCATTGTGCCCGATGTAGATTCGCACCTGGCTACCGAAACCGATTACGTGGCCTATTTCGATGATATTCTCATCAACGACGATTCGCAACAGCGCTTTACGTTCGATCCCTATCCTTTGAACTTCGATGCCACGCAAGAGAAAACTCGTAATGACCGTGCTCTCGAGGGCCTTGCATTCTCGGGTGATATGGGCGCTTCGTATGAGTCGGATATCGCAAGCGAAAGAACCGTATATGTCGATAAGACTTCGGCCGATCCCATCGAATTGAAGGTGGGCGAGACCGTCAATGTAGAATTTACCTACACCGGTAGCTGGATGCACCGATATGTATACATCGATAAAGGCAATGACGGACGTTTCGATGTAGATATTCAGAACAATGTTCCTACCGCCAGCAGCGATTTGGTCGCCTATTCTTATTTGTCGGGCTATAACAGTACCGGTGCATCGGCTTCGAACGATACAAGCCTCGATCCTCCTGCATTTACGCTTGCTTCCGACATGGCGCCGGGCTTCTACCGTATCCGTTGCAAGGTCGACTGGGATAGCTCGGTGGCTGCCGGTAACCCGGCTTCCGACAACTCGGTTGTAGCCAATGGTGGTGGTATTGTCGATTACCTGGCCAATGTACACCGCGACAATGTGGCTTTGAATGTAGTAGCCAGAATGTGCGAAGTGACTGCCGCCGACGGTTCGGCTCTGCCTGCTGAGATTCCCTTTGGCGAAGACTTCTCGTTCAACATTGCCATGGACGACAATTACGATATTACCGGTCTTGAAATCAAGCACGGCTACAACCACGAGGGCGAAGAGTATCTGTTCGGTAACCGTCAGTGGAAAGTCGATAATATGGAGCTTAGCGAAGATGGTTTGATTACAATCCCGGCCGAATATATCGACGGCGATGTTGCCATCACAATCTTGTTCGAAAACAAATCGGTAGGTATCCAGGAGTCGGAGAACGACGGCTTGAGAGTGATTGCCGGTGAAAACCAAATCGAGCTGCTCAGCAACGAGGAGGTTGACTATTCGGTAGTTCATGTCAACGGCGCTTGCTATGCTACGGGCAAATTTGCCGGACGTGAAGTAATCGAGTTGCCGGCCGGTGTCTATTTTGTAAATGGTCAAAAGTGTATTGTACGTTAATCGGGTCGATTCGTACGAACATAGATTAAAGAAGAGGCCGCCTCGGGTTACGGGGTGGCCTCTTTCCGTATCGCCCGGCCGGTTTATATATGGGTGCGGTGTAGATGTCTCTCGGAGGTGAAGCCTGGGAATGATTGTTCCAAAATGCGGTATCGTTTTTCGATAACTCGCATAGCCGATTTTCGTATTGGTTTATTCCTTATCTTGGCACTCTGTTAATAAGAAAGAATGAAAGCAGGTAAAAAGATTTTAGGGATATGGGTAGGTGTGAATCTCCCTTTTTTCGTCTCGTACGTTTCGGCTGCAGAGCCCGATTCGATATATAGGAGAGAGATTATGGAAGTCGGCATGGACAGCTGTATCGTGAACAGAGCCATGTCTTCTCAGCATGCCGTTACAATCGATTCGTCGGGTATGGAGGCCCGAGTCGACAGCAGTCGTGTCGATACCGCTTTTCAGGTACCCCAAGAGATAAGTAATCCCGATTGGGATATAGCAGCCCCTCCTCGCAAACGGCCATGGTTGTCGGGGGTAGAGGTGGTGGGAACCAATGCGCTGTTTCACATTATTACCCGTTATATCATTCACGAAGACTATGCACAGATTACCTGGTCGTCGATTAAAAACAATTTTAAGACGGGGTTCTTGTGGGATAACGACAAGTTCAACACCAACCTCTTTTTTCATCCCTATCAGGGAGGATTGTATTTCAACTGTGCACGCTCCAACGGTTTGAACTTCTGGGAATCGGCTCCCTATGCCTTGTTTGGCAGCTCCATCTGGGAGTTGTTTCTGGAGTTGCAGCCACCTTCGACCAACGATATTATTTCTACTACCCTGGGCGGTATGGCGCTGGGCGAGGTGAGCTATCGCTTGTCGTCGCTTGCGCTCAACGGGCAGGCTCGGGGGTGGAATCGCTTTGCACACGAGGCGGTGGGCTTGATACTCAACCCGGTGCGTGGAGTCAATCGATTGATGACCGGCGAGGCCTGGCGCGTGGGCCCTCGTTATGTCGATCGTATGGCCACCGTGCCCTTCTATTTTCAGTTCGATGCCGGCTATCGGGTGCTCAACTGTTTTGACTCACAGCCCAATCGCAGCCGACATATCGGGTTCATTGGATTTAATATGGTTTATAACGATCCGTTCGAGATCGAGGGGAATGAGCCGTTCGAGCATTTTACGGCACGTATGTTGTTGAATCTCTTTTCTCGTCAGCCGGCTATCGGTGAGGCCAGTATCTGTGCCTCGATATGGGGTAGGGCACACGACTATGCCAATGGCAACGAGCTGTTTGCCGGTATCTTCCAGAATTATAACTATTACGACAGTGAGAGCTTTTCGGATGAATCGTCATACACACCGTTCCGCATAGCCGAGACGGTCTCATACGGCCCCGGTTTGTTGTATCGGGCCCGGTTTCAAGGCAACAATAGCCTGTCGCTGAATGGCTTTCTGTCGGGCATTGTGTTAGGTGGTTCGTTGAGTGACTACTTTCAGTTTCACGACCGGGACTACAATATGGGCAGCGGGTATAGCGTGCGGGTCAACGGGCTCTTTTCGCTGCGGCAAAAGCTGGGGCTCTATCTGGCTTTTGAGAATTACCACATTTTCACCTGGAAAGGCTATGAACAGAAAGATTATGAGCATATAGACCAGAACTACCTCAATGCGCAGGGCGATGTGGGCAATGCCCGGTTACAGCGTTTGAACTTCAGAGCCTCGTTTGCCATAGCTCCTCAGCTCTCTATTGCAGCCGAGACGGCCTGGTATCGACGTAAAACCCATTATAAATATTTCCCCGACGTGCGTTCCGATACGTTTGAATTTCGACTGATGCTCTCGTATCATATTTGAGCGCATCGTCGCATCGGGAGTGCAGTCGGGGAAAGATGATGAACCGGTTGCCGTCGGTCAGACGGTAATCAGTTCATATTGCATGGTACCTAATCCTATCTTTTCGGCATGTTCGAGACCGGCTTGCCAGTTGGTGTCTGGGTGCATCAGGTGGAACTTGTCGGCACCTTCGAGATGTTCGTGAGGATGCTTCTCGACCAGACGGCTGCCGTCGATGGCCGGAGCGGCAATCACCAGATCGGCACAAGCCTTGTCGAGAGCTACGGGGTCGAACGAGGCCAGGATACCCAGGTCGGGCACGATGGCGGCATCGTTGTGATTCCAGCAGTCGCACTCAGGCGACACGTTCATGATGAAACTGATGTGGAAGTTGGGTTTATCTTTCAAGATGGCTTGTGTATATTCGGCAATCTTGTAGTTGAGCCGTTCCGAGGTATCGCTTTCGCCCATGACGGCTGCATCGTGTTGGCACAAGGCTACGCACTGTCCGCAACCTACACATTTGTCGTAGTCGATTACGGCCTTGTGGTCGGCATTGAGGTGTATAGCGTCGTGGGCACAGTGTTTCACGCATACGTTGCACCCCTTGCAGTTGTCAATATCGATGCGAGGTTGCGAGTTGCAGTGCAGCTCCAGTTTGCCGCCCACGCTGGCACCACCCATACCCAGGTTTTTCAAGGCTCCGCCAAATCCGGCCTGCTCGTGCCCCTTGAAATGGGTCATCGAGATGACGATGTCGGCATCGGCCAAGGCAGCCCCGATTTTAGGCGCTTTGCAATATTCGCCATTCAGGGGTATTTCGCGGTATTCGGTCCCTTTCAGACCATCGGCAATGATTACCTGGCATTGGGCCGAGATGGGGTTATAGCCGTTTTCCATGGCGCTTTGCAGGTGGTCTACGGCATTGGCACGTCGGCCCGAGTAGAGCGTATTGCAGTCGGTGAGGAAGGGTTTGGCACCCCACGAACGGAGCAGATTGGCCAGTCGGGCGGCATAGTTGGGCCGCAGGTAGGCCAGGTTGCCCGGTTCCCCGAAGTGGATTTTTATAGCTACAAACTGGTCCTTGAAATCGATGGTCTCGATACCGGCCCGTTTGATTAACCGCTCCATCTTGTCGAGCAGGTTGCTCGAGGGGGTGGTGTGCAGATTGGTGAAAAATACCTTTGACTTTTCCATAACAGTTTGTTTTAGTTGAATGTCGTGTACTGTATAAAAGACCCTCTGATTGGTAGTGGGCCTCCCTCTCTTTTCTGAAACAAATGTACGAAAAAAAATATCGGAATACAACTGCTATTTGTAGAGCAAGAATTGAATAAAATTTATTTCTATATAAATAAAATTGAACTTTTATTTTATTTATGGAAAAGTAATACTATATTTGTAGAAAAAATTTAACCGATAAAAGTATAGCGATGAAACGGAAAAACGTAAAACTGATGATGCTGGCAGCCTTGTTCCCGATGCTCTGCTGGGCTGCCGGGGAGCAACCGATTTCGCTCGGTACTCCTACGGGTGAAATCCAGGGAAGGGTGATGCTGCCCGATGTCGAACGTCCGCCGGTAGTTCTGATTATTGCCGGGTCGGGTCCTACCGATATGGATGGCAATTCGCTGCTGGGAGCCGTCACCCTTAAAAACAATTCGTTGAAACTGCTGGCCGAAGGGTTGGCCCGGCGGGGTATCGCCTCGCTGCGTTACGACAAGCGGGGCATTGCCTCGAGTGCCGCGGCCGGTAAGGAGGAGAAGGATTTGCGATTCGACGATTATGTGGCCGATGCCCGGGGGTGGATAGAGCTGTTGAGTGAGGATAGCCGTTTTTCGGGTATCTTTGTCGTGGGGCATAGCGAGGGGTCGTTGATAGGCATGCTGGCCAGTGAAGGGAATGCGAAAGTAAAAGGTTTCGTCTCCATAGCTGGTGCGGGACATCCGGCTTATGAGATTATCGAGACTCAGATGAGCAACCAGCCGGCCGAGGTGCGCCAGTTGGTGAAGAACATTAACGACTCGTTGCGGGCCGGAAAGGCTGTGAACGACGTACCTGTGGGATTGATGGCGCTGTATCGCCCCTCGGTGCAACCCTATCTGATGTCGTGGTATCGGTACGATCCGCGGGAGGTAGTGGCCCGTTTGGAGCAGCCGGTGCTGTTGGTCCAGGGCGATAAGGATATACAGGTATCGGTAGGGGATGCCGAAGCGTTGAAGGCGGCTCAGCCTCAGGCCGAGTTGCATCTCATCGAGAACATGAATCACGTATTGAAGTCGTGCGACACGGTCGATGCCGGAGTGCAGCAGGCTACCTATACCAATCCCGACCTGCCGGTCGTAGAGGAGTTGTTGAACGTAATCGAAAAATTTATAAAGCCATGAATCAAAACGAAACGAAAAAACGATTGCCGCTGCGCTGCCCGGCGTGTGAGGCTCCGTTGAAGGTCGCCAAGATGGTTTGCGACCAGTGTGGCACCGAAGTGTCGGGCGTGTTTGACCTGCCGGTTCTGACCCGGCTGACCGAAGAGGAGCAACGCTTCATACTCGAGTTTGTAAAAGCGAGCGGAAGCCTGAAGGATATGGCCAAGCAGATGGGGGTGAGCTACCCTACGGTGCGCAACTATCTGGACGATTTGATTGAGAAACTGAATAATATGGAGGCATGATGAAAACGGTTTTGGCATTTTTGAAAAATCCCTTTTACAGGGTAGCCGGTTACACCTCGCTCGTGTGGGGTGTGGCAGGTATCGTGGTGGCTACGGCTATCGCATTTGTGGGCGGAGTTCATTTTCATGGCCTGCTGCACTATGGCGGTGCTCCCAACGGGGCGTGGTGGTGCTTTGTGGTCGAGCATTTGGCCGTTTGGCTGGTACCCTCGGTGTTGATTTATCTTTTGGCCTTGTTTTGCAGCCGTTCGCATGTGCGGCCCGTCGATGTGTTGGGAACCGTCGCCTTTGCCCAACTGCCCTTTGTGCTGCTCTCGCTCTTCATGGCATTACCCCCGATGCACGAGATCGTGAAAATACAGTCGTTGCAGGCGGCCGACCGGCTGCTCTCCGACACGACTTGGCTGCTGGCAGTTGTGTGGCTCGGTGCCGTGAGCCTGTTGCTTACGATATGGGTATTGTACTGGATGTTTAGGGCCATATCGGTCGCTTGTAATCTGAAGGGGCGAAACCTGTGGCTGGTCTTTATCATCGGTATCTTTGGCGGTGATATACTCTGCCGCTATTTGATAGGGCTCTGCTATTGAGCGGAGAGATATGACTCAAGAAAAAGTGAAGCGGCTATCGGGGATGAATGCCCGGTAGCCGCTTCGTTCGTATGAGAAAATCGTGTGCTGTTCGTTATTGTATGTTTTTGGTCAGACTCTGGAGCTGACTGATGGAGATATCGCCGGTGAGCTGTATGAGCACAAACTCTTCGCTGCCGTCGTCGACCAGCATCACCAGTTCCTTGATTTTTTTCTGAGGCTTGGGATAGATGTAGATGACAACCGACTCTTCGTCGTCCTTTACCTGCATCAACTCCTCATAGGGGGCTTTCTTGAAGTAGGCCGAGCTGGCCTTGCGAATGCGCTTGATCAGGTTGGCATCCTCTTCACAAGTAAGAATCTGGATGCGGTCGAGGTCGTTGATGACGCTTTTCAGGTCGAGGGCATCGACCTCCAGCTGCCCCGCGGGCATCATGTTCAGCAGTGCTTTGGATATGTTGACATAGGTGACGTTTTTCTCGTTGGAGAATTGGTCGAATATGGAGGAGTTTTGAGCCTGGGCCGAGAACAGCCCGAGAGCCATCCATAACAGCGTATAAATAAGTCGTTTCATAGTTTATTCGTATTTGAAATGTTTGTTGATGATTCGGTTGGTCTTGATAATCTCCTGTTGGGCCTGTTGCCACTGCTGGGTACCTTTGTTCAGTTTCTGAGAGACGAGCAGCAAGGCTCGTTGAGCCTCGGCGCAGGCATACATCTCTTGGGCGTTAAGTTGGGGCGAGGCCGGTTGTCGGGTGAAATAGAGTGCGGCAGCCGAGGCCAGAACCACGATAGCGGCAATACCGCTTACCCATCGCCAGACGGGAGCGATGCGCATCGCTTTTTTGCGGGCCGGCAGCCGGTCGATAAATGACGACAGCCGCTCTTCCAGCCCCTCGGGAATTTCGACCGTGTGGGGCACGAGTGCGAGGACGATGCGCTTCTCGGCGAGAAATTCCTGTGGAACCTCGTGAGTGGCCAAATAGTCTCTCAACGCTTGTTCGTCGGCCTCCGACAGATTGCCTTCAAAGAAGGAGTCTATTTGTTTTCGTAACTCTTGTGTGGTCATATCGTTTGTGTAAATAGTTCTTTAATCGTTTTTCGGGCCCGCGAGAGCAACACCCGTATGTTGGCGTTGCTCAGGCCGGTTTCGCGTTCTATTTCTTCTGTGCTCTTCTCTTCGAAATGCCTCAGCAGTACAACCTGCCGTTGCTGTTCGGGCAACTCGGAGATGATGTGCAGCACTATCTTCATCTCTTCTTTCTGCTCGAGTGCCTGGTCGGGTGGCGGTTCCGGCGAACTCTCGCCAACCAGTCCCGATTCGTCGTCGGTCTGGACGAGCGGAGCCTTCAACTTGTCGAGGCACATGTGCTTCAAGGTGGTGACGGCATAGGCTTCGTCGCTTTCGACATGCTCGAGAAAATCCTGCTTCTCCCACAGCTTCAGGTAGGTGCTCTGTACCATATCCTCGGCGTCGCACGCATTGCCCACGTATCGGTAGGCGATGCGGTAGAGCTTTTGGTAGTAGGGCAGGAATCTCGCTTTAAACTCCGCGTGAGTCATATCGATCGACTATTCTATCGTTTTGTTCAGGAGCTCCGATTTCAGATTCCCTTTGAATCTTACCAGATTGATTTCATCTTTTTCGAGGTCGATGATGACGACTTCGGTAATTTTCTTCTTATTGCGTTTCATAAGGATTTTCACCACTTCGTCATCGTCATGGGTATCGATGAGCATTTCGTAGGGCTTGTAATCCCCCTTCACAATCGTCTTTCGCAGAGTTTGGTAAGTGCTTTCGTCGATGGCAGCTTCGACGGCTTCCAGGTTCTTGATGCCATCGATTACTCCCTTTTTCTCTGTTTTGCTTATCTTTTCGTGGGTATACTCGGCGTTGGGCAGGTCCTTTACCTGGTCGAACAGTTTGTCTATCTTGTTCCCGGCCAAGACTGTCAAGGCCGAGAGCAGCAAGATGGAGAGTGTAAAGATTCTTGTTTTCATGGCTGGAGGTATTATTTGTTGTTTTCGATAATTTCGTTCAGTTGTTTAGGATCTATTGCGCCTTTGATGCGTATGAGGTTTGCCTCGTCCTCTTCGAGAGAGAGAATGACGATTTCTCTGATCTTGTCTTTCTCCATCTTCATCAGTATGCGGGCTATCTCTCCATCTTCATTCGACGAGATAATCGTCTCGTAGCCTTCGCTCTGGCAATCCTCTATCAGCTTTTTCAGCCGGGTATAGTCGGCAGTCGAAATATCTTCGGCACTGACTATGTTCATCGATTTCACCCCTTTCATTTCGGATGAGAAGGGTTTGATCAAGTTCATGACAAACGGGTTTATGTTGACGGTTTGTGCTTCGGGCAGTCGGGCAATCGAGCGTGACAGGTTGTCGATACAGTTCCCGGCTACGATGGCCGACGAGCAGCCCAGCAGGAGCAATGCGGTGAGGAAGATTCGGGTTTTCATCTTATTCATTTTTTATTAGGTCCTTCATTCTGATTCCGGGTGATAAGCGCTTTATCTTCGGTTTTCATATAGAGGACGAACAATCCGGGAATATGTTACAAAGAAAATGAAAAAAACGAGAGAAAAGTGCGATTCTTTCCTCTCGTTTTCTATGGGATATTGATTTTCAAGAGCTTGTTTAAGCCTTTTGAATAATTTCCATGCCTTTCAAGATGGCTTTCTCGTTCAACGGAATGAGGTTGTGGTGGCGTTCGGGGAGCGATTTCTTAAGCCCCTTCAATACATTCTCCATGCTCACCATCGGTTTCAACTTGAGCAAACCGCCCAGTACAATCATGTTCAGGGCCTTGGTGTTGTTCATTTCGATAGCAGCCTCCATGGCGTTGATGCGATAGACGTTGATGTCGGTACGCGTAGGGGGGTGGTGTATTCCGTAACCGTCGTAAATGAGAATACCGCCCGGTTTTACCTTGTTTTCAAACTTCTCGAGCGAGGGTTGGTTCAGGATGACAGCCACGTCGAACGAGTTCAATACCGGCGAGCTGATGCGCTCGTCGCTGAGGATTACCGTCACGTTGGCCGTACCGCCTCGTTGTTCGGGTCCGTACGAAGGCATCCAGGTAACCTCTTTGCCTTCCATCAGTCCGGAGTAGGCGAGTATCTTACCCATCGAGAGCACGCCTTGTCCGCCGAATCCAGCTATGATAATTTCTTCTTTCATGTCGGTCGTGTTTTTTGATTATACGTTTTTGAGGTCTCCCAGCGGGTATTTGGCAAACATGTGTTCCTCCATCCATTGGTTGGATTTGACGGGAGACATTTTCCAACCCGAGTTACAGGTCGATACGATTTCGACCATCGAGGTGCCTTTGCCGGCCATCGAGTTTTCGAAGGCCAGACGGATGGCTTTCTTGGCTTTACGTATGGCGGCGGGAGTGTGCACGCTCTGGCGGGTTACATAGCAGGTACCGTCGACGCGTTCTACCAGTTCGGCAATGCGCAGGGGGTATCCGTTCAAGGCTACGTTACGGCCATAGGGGCAGGTCGAGGTCTTCATGCCCTCGAGGGTCGTGGGGGCCATCTGACCACCGGTCATACCATATATACCGTTATTGATGAATATGATGGCAATGTTTTCGCCACGATTGCAGGCGTGGATGGTCTCGGCCGTACCGATGGCAGCCAGGTCGCCGTCGCCTTGGTAGGTGAATACCATCTTCTTGGGGTTGAGTCGTTTTACGGCAGTGGCGATGGCCGGTGCACGACCGTGAGCGGCTTCGATCCAGTCGACGTCGATATAGTTGTAGGCAAATACGGCACACCCTACGGGGGCTACACCTATTGTCTCTTCTTCAATACCCATTTCGTCGATGACTTCGGCAATGAGTTTATGTACTACGCCATGGCTACAACCCGGGCAGTAGTGCATGGGATTATCGTTCATGAGCCGAGGTTTCGTGTAAACCAGGTTCTCGGGCTTTATAATTTCGTTGATATCCATAATGCGTATGAGTTATGAACCACCTTCAGGTTCGGGTATTTACATTAGTTTTTCTTTCAGTGCGGTCAGAACTTCGTCGGGCGTGGGAACGATACCTCCCAGACGGCCGAAGTGTTCTACCCGTACTTTTCCGTTGACGGCCAGACGAACATCTTCTACCATTTGTCCTGCATTGAGCTCGGCCGAAAGGATGCCTTTCACATGATCGGCCTGGCGGGCGATGGCTTCCGAGGGGAAGGGCCACAACGTGATGGGTCGCAACAGACCTATCTTGATACCCTCTTCGGCAGCCAGTTCGATGGTCTTCTGGCAGATACGCGACATGGAACCGAAGGCAACTATCAGGTAGTCGGCGTTTTCACAGTTGATCTCTTCGTAGCGGACCTCGTTTTCGGCAATGCGTTTGTAGGTGGCCTGGAAGCGGATGTTGTTCTGCTCCATGATGGCGGGGTCGAGTTCGAGCGAGGTAACTACGTTCCGTTTGCGGTCTTTGGGTTTTCCCAGTGTAGCCCACGGATTTTGCTGGCGTATCTCTTCTTCGGTGCGGCGTTTGCGGAAGGGAGGCAAAACCACCTTTTCCATCATCTGCCCGATAACACCGTCGGCCAGCAGAATAGCAGGATTACGGTATTTGAAGGCCAGGTCGAAACCCAGTGCCACGAAATCGGCCATCTCCTGTACCGATGCGGGAGCCAGCGTAATGAGGTGGTAGTCGCCGTGACCGCCGCCTTTGGTAGCCTGGAAGTAGTCGGCCTGACTTGGCTGGATGGTACCCAGACCCGGGCCTCCTCGCATGACGTTGACAATCAAGCAGGGCAACTCGGCACCTGCCAGGTAGGAGACACCCTCCTGCATCAAACTTACACCGGGACTCGACGAGGTCGTCATCACGGCCTTGCCGCAACTGGCACCGCCATACACCATGTTGATGGCAGCCACTTCGCTCTCGGCTTGCAATACAACCATACCGGTCGTTTCCCACGGTTGCTCTTCCATGAGCGTTTCCATCACCTCCGACTGGGGAGTAATGGGGTATCCGAAATAACCATCGGCTCCATAGCGTATAGCTGCATGGGCTATGGCTTCGTTACCCTTCATCAGTTTTATCTCTTCTTTCATAATTAACGGATTTATCGGAATGAACCGGTTACAATTTTACTTTATATACGGTGATACACCCGTCGGGACATACGAGTCCGCAACTTGCACACCCGATACATGCGTCGGGATTTTGCATGAAAGCATAATGATAACCTCGATCATTAACTTCGGTAGGCTGTAATGCGAGAACCTGACTGGGACAGGCGACCACGCATAGTTCGCAGCCTTTGCAACGTTCTTTGTTAACGACGACAGCGCCTTTGATTTTAGCCATATGTTATTGTTTTTAGTTTCACAAATATAAAAAATATATTTTTAAATTGATAGCAAAATAGGTAGTTTTTTCTCAAAACTACCTATCTGTATAAAAGGTTGACTTTCAAACTAATGGATTGATACGAAAATCAACTAAAATATAATAAATCGTTATAATTTCTTTGAAATATGTTTTATAACATAGAGTAGATTGTTATATGACTTACGATTTGAAAGTTAGCCTATTTTTATGCCCGAAAATCCCATGAAAGCCATGGCCAACAGTCCGGCGGCTACGAGTGCGATGGGAGTACCCTGCATGGCCTTGGGGATGCTCGAAAGACTCATCTGTTCGCGCATGCCGGCAAAGAGCACGAGGGCCAGCGTGAAACCCAGCGCCGTCGATATGGCATAGACGGTAGACTCGAGCAGGGTCATGTTTTTTTGAATCACAATCAGGGCCACACCCAATATGGTACAGTTGGTTGTGATAAGCGGCAGGAATACGCCCAGTGCCTGGTAGAGTGCAGGGGCAATTTTCTTGATGATGATTTCGAGCAGTTGCACCAGAGCGGCAATGACCAGGATGAAGACGATGGTCTGCATGTAGTCGAGCCCCAGCGGCATGAGCAGATAGGTTTGCAGCAGGTAGGTGACGATGGTCGACAGCGTCATGACGAAGGTGACGGCCGCACCCATACCCAGCGCCGAGTCGATGCGTTTGGATACGCCCAGGAAGGGGCAGATACCCAGGAACTGCGAGAGCACGATATTGTTGACGAATATCGCAGTAATAAATATAGATATATAGGTGAGCATGATTATCGGGTTTTAATGGAGTGGATAATGGCAATTAAGAATCCCAGAACAATGAAGGCACCAGGGGCCAAAATGAAGATGAGCGAGCCATACTCCTCGGGATAGATGGGCAGCCCGAAGATGTGACCCGTGCCCAAAAATTCGCGCACACAACCCAGCAGGGTAAGGGCTACGGTAAATCCCAGCCCGATGCCCAGTCCGTCGAAGAACGATTCGCCCGGTGTATGCTTGGCGGCAAATGCCTCGGCACGACCCAGCAGGATGCAGTTGACCACGATGAGCGGGATGAAGAGTCCCAGCGTGGCATAGAGCTCGGGCAGGTAGGCCTGCATGCAGAGTTGCAGAATGGTCACGAATGTGGCGATGATGACGATGAAGGCGGGGATGCGCACCTTGTCGGGAATAATGCTCTTGACCATCGAGATGACGACGTTGGAGCAGATGAGCACAAACAGGGTAGAGAGTCCCATGCCCAGGCCGCCCATGGCCGAGGTGGTGGTTCCCAGCGTGGGGCACATGCCCAGCAGCAGTACAAAGGTGGGGTTCTCTTTGATGAGCCCGTTCAAAAGGATTTTCGTCTTATTCATGGTTGCCTCCTTTCAGCGATTCGGTGTAGGCAGCGTATGCCGTACGCACGGCAGCCAGGAACGCCCGCGAGGTGATGGTGGCGGCGGTGATGGCGTCGATGTCGCCCGAGTCTTTCGTTACGTGAAAATTGCACTCTTCGGGCGATTTCCCGATGATGCTCTGGTTGTTTTTTTCGGTGCGGAACCAGTCGCCCATCTTGGCTCCCAGGCCGGGGGTCTCCTGATGTTTCAACACCTGATAGTCTTTGATGGTACCGTCGGCTTCGAACCCTACGATAATGCGAATCTCGCCGCCGTAGCCGGTGTTGTTGCTGCACTCGACGGCAGCCCCTGCGAGCTTGCCGCCCAGTTTGGCGGGATATATGGTGGCGGTGGTTTCGCCGTATTCGTTATGTACGGTGTAGGTCATCTGCTCGTCCAGCGGCGAGTTGTCATAGGTCGGTATCACCTGTTGTATGGCTTTCTCCCGACTGGCTTTGGAGGCCCGGGCTATCGGTTCTTCGGTGAGTTGGTAGGTGTAGCCCAGCAGACCACCGGCAATGGCCGTAATGAGAGTGAGCGACCAAAGCATGTTCCACAATGTAGATTCTTTCTTCTTCATGGTTATGCCCTCCCGAATCGTTTAGGTTTCACATAGTTGTTGATGAGCGGAGTAAACGCGTTCATAATGAGGATAGCGAACGACACCCCCTCGGGGTAGCCGCCCCACTGGCGGATAACGACGGTGAGGACGCCGATACCGATGCCGTAGATGATCATGCCCCGCGAGGTCATGGGCGAGGTCACATAGTCGGTAGCCATGTAGATGGCACCCAGCAGAAGTCCGCCCGAAAGCAGTTGGATGAGGGCAAAGTCGAAGGCATGTTGCCAGGCACCCGAGGCTTGTGCGCTCAACTCTTCGCCCAGGCCCAAGGCAAAGCTGAACACGAATACCGTGGCCAGTATCGACACGGGGATGTGCCAGCTGATGATGCGGCGGTAGAGCAAAAAGGCAAATCCGATGAGCAGGGCGATGGCGCCCACTTCGCCCAGGCTTCCGCCCTGGTTGCCTATCCACAGGTCCGAGATATTGACCTGGCTTACCCATTGGCTCCCTTCCTCTTTCAGTTTAGAGAGCAGCGTGGCACCGGTCTCGGCGTCGGTATAGCTCCAGCGCGAAGCACTCGGCACAGGCCACTGTGTCATGTAGGTGGGGAAGGAGATAAGCAGGAATACCCGACCGACCAGCGCGGGGTTGAAGAGGTTGTTGCCCAGTCCGCCGAAAGCCATCTTGGTGATGCCTATCGCCGCAATCGAGCCGATGATGACAATCCAGACCGGCAGGTTGGAGGGCAGGTTGAAACCCAGCAGCAACCCGGTGAGAATGGCCGAGCCGTCGCCGATGGTGGGTTTCACTTTCAGCAGAAATTTTTGTATGAGGTATTCGACGACGACACACGAAAGTATCGACGTGAGGGTGACGATTAAGGCTCCGACTCCAAAGAAATAGAGCGATACAGCGAATGCCGGCAACAGGGCAATGATGACGCTGTACATACACTGCGAGGCCGACAGGCGACCGTGTATGTGAGGAGCAGGTGATACGGTTAGTTCCATTTCGAAAAGCGTAGATTAGGATTGTTTTCTGGATCGTATAATTCGGTTTACGGCATTTTTGCCGACTCGTATATAGTCGAGAATCGGGCGGTTCGACGGGCAGCTGTATGAGCAGCAACCACACTCGAGGCACGAGGTGATGAGCTCCCGCTCGGCCCGGTCGAACAGATGGTTCTGTGACAGTTTGGCCAGCAGGAAGGGTTCGAGTCCCATGGGGCAGGCCGATACGCATTTGCCACACCGTATGCAGGGCTCTATGGCTCCGCGGTGTGCATGCTTCTCGTCCAGTATCACAATGCCCGAACAGCCTTTGGATATGGGCGAGTCGATGTTCGACACCGCTTTGCCCATCATGGGGCCGCCCAATATCACTTTGGCACAGTCGTCGGGCAGGCCGCCCGCTATGTCAATCAGTTCGTGCATCGACATGCCGAGCCGCACCCGGTAGTTGCCCGGCTTGGCTATGTGGTCGCCCGTGACGGTTACTATGCGGTCGACGAGCGGTTTGTTCTTCTGCACCGCTTCGTAGACGGCGAAGGCCGTACCCACGTTCTGCACGATGGCACCGGTCGACACGGGCAGGGCACCGTTGGCCACCTGCTTGTGCAAGATAGCGTCGATGAGCTGTTTTTCGCCCCCTTGCGGATAGCGGGTACGCAGCGGTACGATGGTGATGCCGGGATAGCGGGTGGCGTGTTGCTGCAGCAGGGCAATGGCATCGGGCTTGTTGTTTTCGATGCCAATATAGGCCTGCTCCACGTTGATGGCCTTCATCAGAATGCGGCAGCCGACGAGAATCTGGTCGGGCGACTCGAGCATGAGGGCGTGGTCGTCGGTCAGGTAGGGTTCGCACTCGGTGGCGTTGACGATAAGCACTGTGGGTTTGAACTCTTTGGGCGGCATCAGCTTGACGTGGGTGGGGAAGGTGGCGCCTCCCAGCCCCACGATACCAGCCTGGGCTATCTTTTGGATAATCTCTTGCGGGGAGAGCGTAATCTCCTCCTTCAGTTCGGGCGAGCGGTCGATGCTCTCCTCCCACTCGTCGCCCTCGGTGTCGATGATGATGGTGGTGCCATATTGGCCAAAGGCATTGGCCGCCTTGTCTACCTTGGAGACCGTGCCCGATACGGGCGAGTGAATATTGGCCGAAACGAATCCGCCGGCTTCGGCAATGAGTGTACCCACCTTTACGGTGTCGCCCTTCTTCACGATGCAGTTGGCCGGTGCGCCTATGTGCTGGTTGAGCATGATGGCAACTTGCCGGGGTACGGCTACCGGTGTCACGGGGCAGTGGGCCGTCAGTTTGTGTTCATTCGGATGTATGCCTCCTATGCGAAATGTCTTTAACATATAGCAGATTCCTTTTCGTTGGTTGATACTTTCTCTTTTTCAGTTTCACAAACCACATGTATGGCGTGGGTGGGGCACCCTTCGACGCAGGCCTGGCACGAGAGGCAGAGCGTGTCGTCGATGTAGGCCAGGTTGTCGGTAATGGCGATGGCTCCGTTGGGGCAGCTCTTGGCGCATTTGCCGCAGCCGATGCAGGCTACCGAGCAGACCTTGCGGGCGATGATGCCCTTGTCGCGGTTGTTGCAGGCTACGTAGACGCGGGGTTCTTGCCGCTTGCGCAACTCGATGATGTTGCGGGGGCAGGCTTTCACGCACGACCCGCAGGCAATACAGATATTGGGGTCGACGATGGGCAGCCGGGTGACGGGGTCCATGGTGATGCCCCCGAAGTCGCAAGCGGCGGCACAGTCGCCTTCGCCCAGACAGCCGTAGTTGCAGTTGCTTTCGCCCGAGTAGAGGGCGGCTTCTACCGCACAGCTGTGGGCTCCCTCGTAGTGGCTGGTTCGGGGCCGGTTTTCACACGAGCCGTTGCAGCGCACTACCGCAATGCGGGGTGCCTGTTCCACGGCTTCCATTCCCACGATGGGGGCAATCTTCTGCATGACTGCATTGCCTCCCACGGGACACAGCAGATTGTCGAGCGAGGTTGCTTTGGCACATTGTTCCGCAAAGTTGCGACAGCCGGCAAAGCCGCAGCCGCCGCAGTTGGCTCCCGGGAGCACCGCCTCGATTTCGTCGATACGCGGGTCTTCCTCGACGTGGAATTTGCGGGAGATGACATAAAGCAGGGTCGCACTGACCAATCCGATAATACTTAATATGATGATCGATGTTACCATAAGTTATGAGACAAATGTTTTTTTCAAAAAGAATGTAAACTGTTTTTTCAGCCGGTCGCGATAGCCATAGAGTATTGTGTAGTAGACTGCCGGTACAGCCAGCGCACAGAGCCCGGTGACGAGTTCGCTCGCGTGAGCCAGAGTCGTAGCTGCCAATGAGAGGATGATGAGCAGAAGCGGCAGTACGGCCGTGAGCCACAGGGCCTTGTGACCAGCCTTGGCGGCGAGGGTTACCACCACCTTGTCGCCAATCTGTACCGGGGTGCGGTCGCGTTTTACCTCGATGATTTTCTCTTTCTGGTCGGCTGTCGAGCACACGCCGGCGGCATGGCAACCGGCACAGGCCGACTGTTGCAGGATGCGCACCAGTATGTGCGAATCGGTCACTCCCGTCACAATGCCTTCGTGTTCTATGTCAGGCTCTTTCATGTTCGCTATCCAATCCTCTTTCTTTGTTTTTCACGGGGTCTCTGTCCGGCGGTCAAGCGGGCAGGGCAGCGGCCTCTTTTTCTTGCGGCTACGGTATTTCGTCAGAAATAGGAGTCGTACAGTTTTTTATATCTATCCTCTTGCTGAATATCGGTAATCCATTTATTCAGGCTGTCGAGTAATGTCGAATCGTTTTTCCGGAGCGCCCACGATTGAAACTGGGTGAAACTGATGTCGGTATTACAGTCGAGTTGGGGATAGTCTTTGCTCATTTGCTGGGCGATTGCCTTGTCGCACACGGCAAATTCGATTTCGCCGGTAGCCACCATCATAATGAGCTGTTCGGCTCCGTAGGTCTTCTCTTCCTGGATGTAGATGGTGTCGCCTATCTCGCGGGCCAGGTTGTTGATGCGCAGTCGGGTGGGGGCATCGCTCACGATGTAGAGGGTTTTGCCGGCCAGGTCGAGCTGATTGCGAATAAGCTTCTTGCCCTCCTCGGCAGGCTTCCGCTGTACAAGTACCTGCTTGTTGAGCTGGAGGGGAACGGTGAAGGCGAGTTCTTCCTTAATCTCCGAGGTAACGGGCAGCTGCCGGGCGATGATGTCGTATTGCCCCGACTCCAGTCCTTCGATACTTTTGCTCAGGTTTACTTCGGGAGTAATCTCTATCGAGAGTCCACTCCGCTCACCTATCATACGGGCCAGTTCATAGTCGAAGCCCGAGAGGCTGTCGCCTTGCAGATAATAGGAGAGGGGGGTATAGTCGGTTACGATGCGCAGCACACCGTCGGTGCGAATCTCCTCGAAACTGCGGGGATGAACTTCCGAACTTTTTGTCCGCAGCCATGCCATGACTCCTACCACAATCACCAGCAGGGCAATGTATATATACAGGTGATGCTTGAGTTTCATAGGCTAATTGGAAAAATCGATGGAGAGTCCCATTTGGAACATTCTCGGGTTTAACGGATAATGTGGCAGCGAGAAGTAGTTGTTCCCGCCAAACAGACCTTGGTTTACGTGCGACATCATCACGAAGAAGCGGGTCTGCTTCAGCTTCATGTTGATGTAGGCATTCATAAAGGGATAGTTCCCCACCTCGATTTGGTCTTGGGTGTGGAAGGTGAGTGTGGCCGGCTGGAAGGTCTCGCTTTTGTACTTGGTGTAGTAGTGGCAGTCGACGCCCAGTTGCACGTGCAGTACCTTGGCAATGCGGAAGAGCAGGTAGAGGTTGCTGTATACACTCAACTCGGGCAAGGGGATAATCGAGGGTTTGCTGGTCTTTTGATAGACCACCTCGTTTTCCCAGTTGAGAATACCAAGCCGGAAGTTCTGGTCGAGACGGGCCTGAAACACCTGTATGATGGAGCCCTCTTGTTGGGGCAGGCAATTGTTGTCGAAGTAGATGTAGTTCTGTATGTTCTCGACCCCTACGTTCAGCTTGGTACCCCATCGCTTCACGCTGAGTTCGCCGCCCACGCGCATGCGCCGGGTCTTCCCGAAACTGTTGTTCCACATGAAGTGGTTCGAAGCATATCGTTTATAAAAATAGGAGGGTTCTATGTTCTTGAAGAATCCGTAGGCTTGGAGCTGCACGGTGTCTTTCCACAGGCGGAATCGGCTGCGTACGTCGGCCGTCACATCGATGTCACCGATGACAGACCCCGCCAGACCGAATTTGCCGTTTACGTTGTAGGTGAGCAGTTCGCCCTTTTGTTTCGACAGTTCTCCGCCTACCCACAACAGGTTCTCGCTGTGGTTGCGTGGTATGGAGAAGTCGGGTCGCGGCGTGAGGCCTTCGATGACGGTTCCTGCCGAGAGGGTATCGCGCGGCATGGAATAGTGACGATATTCATAGGTAAGGTAAGCGGCCAGCCCCATCTTGGCGTATTTGTTGAAGCCCTCGAGCAACGATATGCCCACCGTGTTTCGCAGCGACTGGTAGGTGGTCTCTTCGTTGGTACCACCCAGTCCCATGTAGGTATTGGCAAAGAACGTGGTATCTTCGGTGGCCGACTGGTTGACAAACCGGTGCTTGTTTTCGTTATATTCGATAGTATGGATAATGCTGGTTACCGGGACAAAGGTGCGTATGACTGTAGTGTCTTGCTGCTCTTCCTGGTAAAATCCGAATTTGTAGCGTTGGGTGGCATAGTATTCTTTGCCTCGTATGCGGTTGTAGGCATCGCTCAGGTTGGTAGGGATGGTACGGGTATCGACGCTCGCTTGTCCGCCCTGCACCTCTTCGGGATTGAGTATGTAGGTATCGTCGGTAATACCGCCATTCTCTTGATTGACAAAGTTGTAGGTATTGAGGAAGAACTGGATGTCGTACCGGTCGCCCAGATAACTGCCGAAGATGCTGTATGCCAGGTCTTTGGTAGCCTGATGCTGGTAATTACCTCGCGACAGGATGTAGTTCACGCTACCGCCCAGAGCCAACCGAGGGTTTATGTTTCCCGAAAATACGGCCTTCAAGTCGTCTTG
This sequence comes from Barnesiella sp. An22, assembly GCF_963931395.1. Taxonomy (NCBI): domain Bacteria; kingdom Pseudomonadati; phylum Bacteroidota; class Bacteroidia; order Bacteroidales; family Barnesiellaceae; genus Barnesiella; species Barnesiella sp. An22. The sequence goes on along the minus strand of NZ_OZ007014.1, from coordinate 2,066,255 downwards.
AGCTGTCTGCTTCGAACCGCCGGTGAGGTAGGAGAGCTGGGTGAAGGGGATATGCGTGTTGTAGAATTTCCAGGTCGATGCCGTTTGTATCCAGTGACTGAAGGGGTCCTTGAAGAAAAACTCCGAGGGAATGCCTCGGTCGAAAAATATCTTGGAGAAGGCGGCACCACCCAGATTGCCCGTCGTACCGTAGGCAGTCGAGTAGCTCGAGGGGATGTCGGTGCTGTAAAAATTGTGCATGAGCGTATCCATGGGAACATCGTAACGCAACCCTAACGGTTGGGTGATGCTCCAGGCATAAGGTGCAGGTATGTTCTGTTTTTTCTTGCCCTCCGATGCGAGTACGCAGAAAAACACGAGTAATATGAATAGGCCGACCTTTCTCATGGGGTTGCAAAGTTAGGAAAAGGAGAGCGCAAAGGCAAATGAAAAACAGAGTTTTTAAATAGTGCCGAGTCTGCCCGTAATTTCTCTTGATGAAAGTGGATAAATATCAAGCATTCCAAATTGAAGTAGTCGTCGATACGGGACGATGCTCTCTTGCAAAACTCTGAAAACCGACAGTTCCAAACGGTCGTTTGCTTACGTTCGGCCTGCCGGCTTTCAGAGATAGTTTATCTATATCGGTCTGTTAGTTGCTCTGGTAGAGGTAGCGCTTGATGCTGCGTTTGGGAGTCTTCTCAAACTCCTCGTAATAGATTTTCAACCGGCTTATCTGGCTGTAAGCGGGCAGCTCCTTGTTGAGTGAGGTGATGTCCTCCTCCATCTGTGCTTCGAGGGCATGTCCCGTCAGGTTGGAGCGTTGGGCATTCTCGATGTCGGGGTAGACGAGAGCCACCAGTTTTCCCTCCTGCTCGACGATGAGCGACTCGCACACATAGGGCATGTTGTTCAGGCGGTCTTCAATCTCTTCGGGGTAGATGTTTTGTCCCGAGGGGCCCAGAATCATATTCTTGTTGCGTCCTCTCAAGTAGACGAATCCATCGGCATCGATGGTGCATAGGTCGCCGGTTTTCATCCAACCATCGGGAGTGAATATGGCTTGGGTGGCCTCTTCGTTTTTGTAATAGCCGAGCATGGTGTTGGCTCCCTTTACCTGCAGTTCGCCCACGGTGTGCTCGGGGTCGGGTGAGTCGACGCGACCCTCCATGCGGTCGACAATTCGTCCGCAGGAGCCTATGCGGGTCTCGTCCCAGGGCGCATACGAGATGAGCGGACCGCACTCGGTCATGCCATAGCCTACGGTGAAGGGGAAGCCGATACGACGCAAAAAGAGCTCGACCTCTCGGTTGAGGGCGGCCCCGCCGATAATCATCTGCACCAGATTGCCGCCAAAGGTTTCGTAGAGACGGTCGTTGATTTTGGCCAACAGCTGGCTGTCGAGGAAGGGCACCTTCAGCATCACCTTCATCAAGGGCTTTTCGAGCAAGGGGAATACCTTGGTTTTGATAATCTTCTCGATAATGAGCGGGACGGCAATAATCAGTTTGGGCTTCACGGTGGCAAAGGCATCCATAATGATCTTGGGCGAGGGCACCCGGGTGAGGAAGTGCAGATGGCACCCCTTGGTAAAGGGGTGTATCATCTCGATGACCATGCCATACATGTGGGCCATGGGCAGCATGCACACGATGCCGTCGCCGGCCGTGAGGAAAGGCAGGTGCTCGAGGCAGAACTCGACATTGGACCACAGGCTGCGGTAGGGGAGCATGACTCCTTTGGAGAATCCGGTAGAGCCTGAGGTGTAGTTGATGACGGCCATCTCTTCGGGCGAATCCTCGTAGTAACTCACCGCTTCGGGGGTAAAGCGCGAGGGGTATTTACGGCCGAAGTATTCGTTCAGCCGGTTGCGGGTATCGATGAGCCGTTCGCTGTTCGACTTGAGCAGAGAGAAGTCGTTGAGCAGGAGAATGCCCCGCAAATCCTTCATCAGGTTCTCGTTCAGGTTTTCCCATACCCCGTCGCCCACAAAGAGCAGTTTGGCTTCGGAGTGGTTGACGATGTGGTGGATGTTGTCGGCCTTGAACTCGTGCAGGATAGGGACGGGCACGGCCCCGTAGGTGATGGTGGCAAAGAAGGCCACGGCCCAGTGTGCCGAATTCTTGCCGCAGATGGCCACCTTGTCGCCGTGTTCGATGCCCGCGCTCTCGAGCAGCAGGTGTATTTTGGCAATTTTGCGGGCAATGTCTTTGTAGTGGTAAGAGACACCGTCGAAGTCGCTCAAGGCGATACGTTCCCAGTTCTCTTTAATGGCTCGTTCGATGTATTTATTAAAACTCTCGTAATTCATAAAATCAAAATTTTACGGGTCATGATTTTACAAAGTTACAAGATTCCGCGAGAAATCCTAATTTCGCCACCCCATTTCGGGGGCAGTTGAAAGTTTATTTAGTTTTTTCTCAGAGAAAAAAGGATATTCAGGCCACCCGAGGGTTCGTTTTTAACCCATATTTCACCTTTGTGGAAGAGAACAGCGTTTTTGACGATGGCCAGTCCCAGACCGGTGCCGCCGAGTTTGCGGGAGCGTCCTTTGTCTACCCGATAGAAACGCTCGAAGAGGCGGTTCAGATGCTCTTCGGGTACCCCCACGCCGTTGTCGGAGAAGGAGAAGTAGTAATACTTGTCGTCCTCGAGATAGCAGTCGATGGTGATTCGGGTACCTTGTCCGGCGTACGCGATGGCGTTGTCGGTGAGATTTCGGAATATCGAGTAGAGCAGCGAGTAGTTGCCGTTCAACGTCATCTTGTCGTGGAGGTTTCGCATCTCTACGGTCATATTACGCTCGGTAAGTGCGGCTTGCGATTCGTTGATGACCTCGGTGATAATCTTCTGCAAGTCGGTGTTGTCGGTGTCGTAGAGGTCTTTCGACTCGTCGAGGCGGTTGAGCATAGAGATGTCGCGCAACAGGTCGGTGAGCCGCTTCGATTGGGCGTAGCAGCGCTCCATGAACATTTTTTTGCGCGCTTCGTCCATCTGGGTAGAGAGGATGGTCTCCATATATCCCCTGATGCTGCTCACCGGGGTCTTCAGCTCGTGGGCGATATTCTGGGTCAACTGCCGTTTCAACCGGCTCTCCTGCTCCTGTTGGGTGATGTCGTTGATGGCGATTTCGAAGGTGTGGTCCTGGAAGATGATGCACTCGACAAGGAAGGTGCGGCTCCCTTTGTCGAGGGTCATCGACTCGGAGATGAACTCTTCGCGCACATTGGGCTCGTAGAGTTTCTGCGATATGAAATCGTTGATTTTTTTCAGATTTTCCTCTTTGAACAGATAGTCGGCCGGAGACACCGTATTGTCGGTAATGAGGCTGAGATACTGGATAAAGAGGTTGTTGGCCATGATTATCCGTTTGTCTTTGGAGAAGAAGGCCAGGCCCTCTTTGGAGAATTGCAGGTGTTTGAACAGCTTTTCCTGTTCGATCGACAATTTCTCTTTGGTACGCAACAGGTTGTCGTAGATATGGGTAAGACTCTGGGTAATATTGCCGATGTCGTCGACGCCCGATTTGATGGTGATGTGTATGGGCTTCTCTTGTTCGGCTTGTTGGGCCAGTTGGCTAAGGGCGGCAATCGATTTGCCCAGGCTACGGCAGAAATAGTATAGCAACAGGATTGCGAAAATCGATATGCCCACCATGAAGTAGATAAACTCTTTGTTGGGATTGAGTATGGAGAGGCTCTCCCGCTCGAAGGGAATCGACGAGCGTACCACCCAGTCGCCGTACCGTCGGGCCGAATAGAAGTAGTTTTTCTTATGCGTTTGCGAGTATCGAATGGCATAGCCCTCTTTTCCCTTCAGGGCCTGTTGTATTTCGGGCCGGGTCAGGTGATTGTCGGCAACCGTGTCGCTCTCTTTTCCCGACTGGCTCTCGAGTATCACATCGCCGTTTTGGGCCGAGATGACGGTTACCCTCAAGTCGCGGCTGGTCATGTTGCGGATAATCGAGTCGATAGAGATGTGGTCGATGTCCTGGTTTTTGATTTGGGCATACAAGAGTCCGTTATAGTCTTGCAAAAGGGCATTCAACGACTGTTGCCGGTTCTCCTTTTCGAGCTGGTATTCGAAGAGCAGGATGATGGCAATAAAGACGACAAACAGCGACCCGATGGAAAAGAACAGTTTTCGGTCGAAGGTCATAAACTGAGCACGCTTTTCGATAGTCATAGGTCAAAATCAGGCAGTTTCGAAACAATATCCGTATCCAAGCCGGGTGACGATGTGTTTCCCGTACTCTCCGATTTTTTTCCGCAGGCGGGTGATGTTTACGTCGATTGTGCGGTCGAGCACATATACCTCGTCGGTCCAGATTTTCGAAAGAATCTCTTCACGCGAAAAGACCTGACCCGGGTGGGAGAGCAGGAGCGAAAGGATCTCAAACTCTTTTTTGGTGAGCGGCAACTCGTTCTGGTCGATGAAGGCCCGCTTTTTGGTCGGGTCGATATACAGATTTTCGAATTGCAGGATTTCGGGGGTCTCCTTTTCGGAGCTGCGGCGAAGCACGGCCTTGACACGGGCAATGACCTCACGGATGGAGAAGGGTTTGGATATGTAGTCGTCGGCTCCGATATTGAAGCCCATCAGTTTGTCATCTTCGGTATCCTTGGCTGTGAGGAAGATGATGGGAATGTGTTTGAGCTTTTCGTTCTTGCGCAGCAGTGAGGCCATTTTGAAGCCGTTCATTTCGCCCATCATCACATCGAGCAGCAGCAGGTTGTAATCGCTCAGGTTCATTTGCAGAGCCTCTTCGGCCGAGTTGGCCGTGTCGACTTCATACCCTTCTACTTCGAGGTTGAATTTCAGAATTTCGCACAAATCCTCTTCGTCGTCTACAACTAAAATCTTGTAATTGGTCATAGTTCTCGGTTTTTTTGATGCTGCAAAATTGAGAAATAGATATTTCAACGGTGTGACAATCGAGCCCTATTTTCAATCTGCATCCGAATCGCGCTTCTGGAAATCGAGCAACAGGACAAAATCCTTCACATCGTTGCCTTTGCGATCGCTTCGCATGACAGGAGAGAAGTCGTATTGCCGGCCATATTTCTCCTGTATGTACTGGAAATCGCGTTCGCCCACGAGCAGGTAGCCTGCTTCGGGGTTCTCTTTTTCAAACTCGACTACCCGGTCTTGCGTGTAGAAGTTGATGATGAAGAAGTGAAGCATGGGTACCGATACGTAAGAGTATATCTTCCCCTCGGGTACTTCGGCTACGACTTTATCGGCAAAGGGTTTCATCGACTTGGCATTGAGGATGACCGGCAGCGTAGAGGCGTCGAGCATGAGTTGTATACCGAAGAAGAGCGCCACGACCGAGTAGACATACCGGTTGTTGTAGGTCAGGTAGCGCTTACTCTTGTAGATGTCGTAAATGAGGAAGACGATGAATATGCCCGAGATAATCGACACGATGTTCCACGACTCGGCCAGGGCGGTCATGTAGTAACCAAGGTCGTCGGGCAATATTGCCCGATAGTGGTCGCCGACTCCGCTCTTGACAAGGAGCAGAATAATCAGCAGCAAGGTTCCTACCGAAGCGATGAATATCGAAAATACCCGCCACACCTTGGGCTTCTGTTTGAGCAGATAGAGCATGTACTCGGCCAGGAAGTAGGCGATGAAGGGGTAGATGGGCAGGATGTATACCGACCGTTTGCTCTTGGGTATGCAGTAGAATACAAAGATGATGACGATAGCCAGGAGGCTGAAGAGCCGCATGCGGTCCATGTGGGCGATGTACGCTTTGAACCGTTCCCAGTATGTTTTCACCGTACCGTGCGGTCGTTTGTATTTCAGCACAAACAGCGACATGATGACCAGCAACGACCACGGCAGCCAGCCGGCCAGGGTGATGTAGAAGTAGTAGATGACGGGCTGTTCGTGCGACTCGTACGACATCTTGCCCAGGAATCGGCCGAAGTTCTCTTCCAATACCAGTTGCAAGAAGGTGTCGCCTCCCTGCTGATAGGCGGCAAAGTACCACAGCAGGGGCAGAATGCAGGCCAGCAGAGCCAGCGGCAGGACTTTATAGATGGTACGCCAGAGCGATACCTTTTGGAGCAACAGGAATACCCCGATGACGGCGCACGGCAGAATGATGCCCACCGGGCCTTTGGTGAGGGTGGCGATGCTCATAAAGAGAACGGCCCAAACGGGGATACCCCGCAAGTGGTGTTCCCACCACCGGTAGAGTTGCAGCAGGGCCAGCACGATAAAGCAGGTGAGCACCATGTCTACCCGCGAGGCCATGGCCGCCCGGTGTACTTCGAAGCCCGAGAGCAGTAGCAGCGAGGCCAGAAAGGCCAGGTCGTTGCGACTGCGCTTGGCAAAGAAGAGGAAGCACATGGCCGACATGACGATTAAGGCCAGAGCCGACGGCAGCCGCGAGGTAAACTCGGTCACCTCGCCTGTGGGCAGGGAGAGTGCGGCAATGCACCAGTGGAAAAAGGGGGGCTTGTAGGCTATGTCGCTCCCGTTGTTGACGGGCAATATCCAGTTGTCGTTTTGCAGCATGCTCACGGCCACGATGGCTTCGCGGGGTTCGCCCTTGGTGTGGAAGTTGGTCAACCCCAGGTAGGGCACGATGGTGAGCGAGCTGATAATCAGCAATAACAAGAACAATGAGAATCGTGAACTCATCTTAGGCATGTTCATAATCGAGCAGTCTTAAAGTGTTTGTGAGTTGGAGGAGTCGAAATTGATTTTTTTGTCGATGATGTATTCGGGGCGGTTCTTGGTCTCGTCGAAGATATTGCCTATATATTCGCCGAGAATACCTATCGTAAACAGCTGTACGCCACCCAGAAATACGATGGTGATGATGGTCGAAGACCACCCGGGCACGATAGACTCTTTGCCCGACAGGTACATGACGAAGACCCAGATGGCAAAGGCCAGGGCGATGAAAATCGATAGCGTACCCAGCGAAATGGCCAGTTTGAGGGGCTTCTTGGAGAAGCCGAAGATACCGGCCGAGGCGAGGGCAAACATCTTGCGCACCGAGTATTTGGTCTTTCCGGCAGCTCGTTCGTTGCGGTCGTAATAGAAGGGGGTCTGTTTGAATCCCATCCAACTGAAGAGCCCTCGCAGGTACTTGTGTTTCTCGGGGAATTGCTTGAAGGCCTCGAGCACCTTGCGGTCGACGAGCCTGAAGTCGCCTGTATCGACGGGAAAGGTATAGTCCGACAGCGAATTGAGCATGCGGTAGTAGAGCTTGGCCGTGAACTTTTTCATAAAGGTTTCGCCTTCGCGCTTGTTGCGCACGGCATAGACTACGTTGCTGCCCTCCCGCAGGTGGGTCTCGATCATTTGGGGTATTACCTCGGGCGGGTCTTGCAGGTCGACGTCGATGATGACGGCCACATCGCCCGTGCAGTTGTGCAGACCGGCACTTACGGCATTCTGGTGGCCGAAGTTGCGCGAGAACGACAGCACCTTGGTGTGCGGGTCGTTCTGGGCAAAGCCCATCAACAGCTCCTCGGTGCGGTCCTTGCTGCCGTCGTTGATGAAAATAAGCTCATAGTCGTAGGGTATACTGCCCATGACCTGGGAGAAGCGCCTGTGCGACAAAGGGAGTACCTCCTCTTCGTTATAGCAGGGAATGATGACAGATACTTTCATGGCCTATCTCTCTTATTTTTTAAACGTAATACACTTGTTCAGAGTAAAGTTGCACAGCGTGTATACCACCATGCTCACCAGTTGGGCCCAGGTGTCGGCCAGGTGCAACACCTCTACCAGAACAAGCAGCGCTACGAACTGTATGCCGTAACAGATCCCGAAGCTGACGAGAAACAGCACGGCTTCGCGCATAAAGTTACTATTTAATTTCTTAAATACCCACAGTTTGCTCCAAAAGAAACTGTTGATGACGCCGGCTATATAGCCAGCCAGATTGGCAATCGTATATTTGATGTGCAGCAACTCTTGCAATACATAGATGACAATCAGGGTAATGAGCGTGTTGATGACCCCGACGATGCCGAACCGGATGAGCTGCCACAGGGTATTTTTATCGTATTTCTTCAGAGAATCCAACATGGGAGCAAGGTTATTCTTTTTTAGTCGGGTTGTCGTTTTCGTCTTTCAAGGCGGGCAGAGACCAGTGGAATTTCACCGCCAGCAGTCTGACCGCTACGACCGAAATACCGCAAATCGACTGATTGGTAATACTGTTGAAACCCATCTTCTGCCCCAGATAGAACATAATGCCACCCGCCACACAGGCCAGGGCATAAATATCCTTGCGGAACAGGAGCGGCTCTTCGTTGATGAGTATGTCGCGTATGATGCTGCCCACCGAGCCGGTAATCGTACCCATGACGATGGCGACCCAGAAGGGGAAGCCGAACATGAGGCTCTTCTCTACGCCCACTACCACAAACAGAGCCAACCCGATGGTGTCGAAAATAAAGAAAGTATTCTCGAGTTTCACCAGATACTGTTTGAAAATAATCACGAATATGAGGGCTATGGCGGTGACAGTGAGGTAGCTGCCGTTGATCATCCAGAAGGGGGTGGCATTGAGCAGTACATCGCGGGTGGTACCGCCGCCGATGGCGGTAACCAATCCTACGGCATAGGCGCCGAACCAGTCGAAACGCTTGGCAGCGGCCAGTCTGATGCCGCTGATGGCAAAGGCCAGTGTTCCTACAATCTCCAGTATGGTGGCAAAGGTCGTATTCATAACATTTTCCCTATAAGAATGCAAAGTTACTATTTTTTGTGAGATTCAATGCTTTTTGTCGGCTCTATGTTTTTGTCGCATGAAATAAGTATTGTGAAGAATTTTTATAAGAATAAAAGTGTACCTTTGTCTCCATAAATCATTTGGAATGAAAAAGCGGCTGCTACTGTTCTTCTCCGTTTGCTTTGCTGGTCTCACACTTCTGGCTTCGTCTCCCAAATACGAGATGCGAGCCGTGTGGCTCACGACAAACTGGGGGCTGGACTGGCCGTCACGCCCGATGCACACGCCGGTCGATGCCCGTCGGCAGCAACAGGAGCTTGTTGAGATACTCGACCGTCTGCAGGCATTGGGTATCAATACTGTCTTTTTCCAGGCACGTATCCGTGGCGAGGTCTTTTATTCTTCGCAGTACGAGCCGTGGGCTGCCGTGTTGAGCGGCGGTCGCAACCCCGGTTACGACCCGTTGGCTCTGATTGTCGACGAGTGTCACAAGCGGGCCATGGAGTGCCACGCGTGGTTGGTCACCTTTCCGGTCGGTTCCAACCGTCAGGTAAAGCGTCAGGGCAATCAGTCGGTCGTAGCCCGTCACCGGTCGTGGTGCAAGCAGCTGGCAGGCGAATGGTTTCTCGACCCGGGAAATCCCGAGGTGCGAGACTATCTGGTCGGGGTGGTCGACGAGATTGTGACGAAATACGATGTCGATGGCATTCACCTCGACTATGTGCGCTACCCCGACGATGCCCGTCGGTTTCCCGATGCCGATTCGTATCGGAAATGGGGGCGGGGGGCCTCCTCGCTGATGAACTGGCGCGAGGACAATATCACGGCTACCGTTTCGGTCATCTACGACAAGGTGAAGCAGTTGAAGCCGTGGGTCAAGGTGAGCAGTTCGCCGCTAGGCCGTTACGCCTCGTTACCGGGATTCCCGGCCTGGTGGAGCTGTCGGGAGGCGGTGCATCAAGACCCTAAACGGTGGTTGCAGGAGGGGAAGCACGATTTTATCGCCCCGATGATGTATTTCAAGGAAGAGAACTATTTCCCGTTTCTGCACGATTGGGCCGAGAGCTGTCCGGCCGGGAGCGTGGCCAGTGGTATCGGCGTCTACCGGCTCGACCGGGAGAATGGAAACTGGAGTCTCGACGAGATAAAACGTCAGATTGAAACGACCCGGCAGGTGGGGGTAGGGCAAGCCTATTTCCGTTACGGCAATCTGCACAGGCACACCGCGTTGGAGCAGTGGCTCACGGCGTGGTTCTACCGCTATCCGGCTTTGACCCCTCGCCCGGTAGGGGCTCCCGCGCAGACGGTTGCAGCACCTGAAGGCCTTCGGGACGAGATGGTGGCGGGGAGTACGCGGTTGTCGTGGCAGCCGGTCGATGCGGCATTCACTTATGTGGTCTATGCCACCGACGACTCGTTACGGGTCGAGGACGGCGAGCAGATAGCTGCCGTGTTGCCCCGCACCGCGAGCGAGTGGATATTGCCGGGTTCGTATCGCTGCTATGCCGTAGTGGCTCGCGACCGCTATGGCAACGAGAGTATCCCGGCCGTGTGGCACAGCCCGACGGTCGAGGCGGGAAAGTATGAGATAAAACTGTATTCACATAAAAAATAAAGAAGCTATGTATCCTTTGAAATTTGAAGACATCCTCCGTCCGATCATTTGGGGAGGAGAAGAGATTAGCCGATTCAAACAGTTGCCCGAGATCCATCCCGGGGTGGGTGAGAGCTGGGAGATATCCCAGGTAGGCGACCGCGTGTCGGTTGTAAGCGAAGGTGCCGACAAGGGCAAGAACCTGACCGAGCTTATTAAACGCGATGGTGCCGCTCTGCTGGGCAAGCATGTAGCCGAACGCTATGGCGAGAAATTCCCGTTGCTCATCAAGTTTATCGATGCCCACGACAACCTTTCGATTCAGGTACACCCCAACGACGAGGTGGCCATGGCCCGTCACAATTCGTTCGGTAAAACCGAGATGTGGTATGTTATCGATGCCAAACCGGGAGCCGGTCTCTATTCGGGCTTTTCGCAGCAGATTACTCCCGAGGAGTATGTAGAGCGTATCAAAAACAACACCATCACCGACGTGCTGCAGTTCCATAAGGTAAAGAGCGGCGATGTCTTCTTCTTGCCGGCCGGCCGTATCCACGCCATCTGCAAGGGTATCCTGATTGCCGAGATCCAACAGAGCTCCGACATCACCTACCGCATCTACGATTACGACCGTCGCGATGCCCAGGGCAACCCGCGCGAGCTGCACGTAGAGCAGTCGATTGCCGCTGTCGACTTCAAGATGTACGACAATCTGCGCACCCAGTACGAGGCCCGCAACAACGACGCCGTTACGCTGGTCGAGTGCCCCTTCTTCGAGACCAATCTCATTGAGGTGGACAAGAGCGTGAAACGTCCCGTAGCCGCACACGATTCGTTCGTCATCTATATGTGCATGGGCGGCAAAGTGCGCCTGACCGACAACAACGGTTATACCATCACGCTGCATCAGGGACAAACCTCGTTGGTTCCTGCCGCTCTCGAAAGTGTGACCATCGAGGCCGAGTCGCCTGCCAAACTGCTCGAATGCTATATCCCGGTTCAGAAATAAGCTGTGGAACTTGAGTATAACAGAAAAGCCGGGGTGTGTGCCTCGGCTTTTTCGTTATATGTATATTGCTTTTGACAGCTATCCTTACACCTCTTTCTTCTTCCCGGCGCGGGTGTAGAACTTACAATACTCGCGTATGCCGCACTCCAGGCAGTTGGGCTTGCGGGCTGTGCAGACGTAGCGGCCGTGCAGGATGAGCCAGTGGTGGGCAATGGGCAGCAGGTGGCTCGGTATGTTTTTGACTAGGGTCTTCTCGGTCTCGAGTGGAGTCTTGGAGTTGTTGGTGAGCCCGATGCGGTTCGAAACGCGGAAGACGTGGGTGTCGACGGCCATGGCCTCTTTGTGGAAAACCACCGAAGCTACGACGTTGGCTGTCTTGCGACCTACGCCGGGTAGCTTTTGCAGCTCGTCGACCTCCGAGGGGACTACGCCGTTGAACTCTTCGACAAGCGTGCGGGCCATGCCCACCAGATGTTTTGACTTGTTGTTAGGGTACGATACGCTCTTGATGTAGGCGAACACCTCGTCGGGGGTAGCCAGGGCCATGGCCTGCGGGGTGGGGTATGCCTCGAAAAGGGCCGGGGTGACCATGTTCACCCGCTTGTCGGTGCATTGGGCCGAAAGGATTACGGCCACGAGCAACTGGAACGGGTCGTGGTAGTGCAACTCGGTCTCGGCTACCGGGCGGTTCTCCTGGAACCACCGGATTACCCCTTCGTATCGTTCCTTGGTTGTCATGGCGTTACCGGCAGTCCGTGTTTAGTGAGCCGACTTGAACTCTTCGAGGAACCGTACGTCGTTCTCCGAGAACATGCGCAGGTCTTTCACCTTGTACTTGAGGTTGGTGATTCGCTCGATACCCATACCCAGAGCATAACCGCTGTATACCTTGCTGTCGATGCCGCAGGCGTCAAGTACGTTGGGGTCGACCATGCCGCAGCCCAGAATCTCTACCCAGCCGGTGTGCTTGCAGAAGGCACACCCTTTACCCCCGCAGATGTTGCACGAGATGTCCATCTCGGCCGAAGGCTCGGTGAAGGGGAAGTAGGAGGGACGCAACCGTATTTGAGTCTCGCTGCCGAACATCTCTTTGGCAAAGTAGAGCAGTGCCTGTTTCAGGTCGGCAAACGATACGTTCTTGTCGATGTATAGAGCCTCTACCTGGTGGAAGAAGCAGTGAGCCCGATACGAGATGGCCTCGTTACGATACACGCGCCCCGGGCAGATGATGCGGATAGGGGGCTGTGCGTGCTCCATCGTGCGAGTCTGTACCGACGAGGTGTGGGTACGCAGCAGGATGTCGGGCGATCGTTGGATGAAGAAGGTGTCCTGCATGTCGCGGGCGGGGTGGTCTTCGGCAAAGTTCAGGGCCGAGAACACGTGCCAGTCGTCCTCGATTTCGGGACCTTCGGCAATCGAGAAACCCAACCGGGCGAAGATGTCGCAAATTTCGTTTTTAACCAGCGAAAGCGGGTGTCTCGTTCCCATCGGAATGGGGTAGGCCGTGCGGGTGAGGTCGATGTTCTGCTCGTCGCTGTGCGTCTCTTCGAATTCGCTTTTCAGTTCGTTGAGTCTTTCGATAGCCCGCTCTTTCAACTCGTTCAACTGTTTGCCCACCTCGCGCTTTTGCTCGGCGGCTACGCTTCTGAAGTCGTTGAAAAGTTGGGAAATTTCACCTTTTTTACTGAGGTATTTTATACGAATAGCCTCTAAATCTTCTGATTTGGAGACCTTTAATGCTTCGATTTCTTCTCTGATACGTTGGATTTTTTCAATCATACCTGTAACTTCTTAGATTCAAAATGCAAATTTAATAATAAAAGGTGGCTCGCCGGGTGGATTTGAACGAAATATTTTTGTCGGCCCGTAAAAAAAGAGGGGAGCGGCGGGGGAAAATCTCGCTTTATTATTACTTTTGTTTCAAGATTTCAAGAAGAGTTCCCCATGTCTGCATTCACATTTTTACAGCAAGTAGAGGCCTTTATCGCCGATAACCGCCTGTTGGACAAGTCGGCCCCCGTCGTAGTGGGGATAAGTGGCGGTGCCGATTCGGTGGCGTTGCTGCATGTGCTTACGCGGTTGGGCTATTCGTGTATCGCCTGTCATTGCAATTTCAATTTGCGGGGCGACGAATCTCTGCGAGACCGCAATTTTACCTGTGAGACGGCTCGGGCATTCGGGGTACCTTTCGATGAAATATCGTTCGATACGCAGCACTATGCCCGCGAACACAGCCTCTCTATCGAGATGGCTTGTCGCCAACTGCGCTACGACTGGTTCGAAACGAAGCGCAGGGAATACGGAGCCCAGGCGATAGCCGTGGCGCATCACCGCGACGACAGTGTGGAGACCCTGTTGTTGAATCTGGTGCGGGGCACGGGCATTGCCGGCCTTACCTCGATGCGTCCCCGCAACGGTTTTGTGGTGCGTCCCTTCCTGCCGGTCTCGAGGCAGGAGATAGAGGCTTATCTCGAGGATCAGCATTTGTCGCATGTGGTCGACCACACCAACCTCGAAACTGTTTTTGTTCGAAATAAAATCCGGCTCGAGGTGCTGCCGTTGCTGCGCACCATCAACCCGTCGGCCGACCGTTCCATCTACACCACCATGCAGAATTTGCGCGAGGTGGAACGGGTCTATCGCGATGCCATCGAGCGCCAACGGAGCGAGGTGTTGACGAGTGAGGCGGGCGAGACTCGTATCTCTATCGAGCGGCTGATGTCGCTTCCGTCGCCGCGGGCTTTCCTCTTTGAACTGCTTTCTCCCTGTGGCTTTGTACCCGACCAGATAGACGAGATACTGGCCGCTTGCAACGGAGAGTCGGGTCGTGTATTTCTGGCTCCCGATCACCGCGTAGTCAAGGATAGAGATACATTGATATGGGTACGGCAGGAGGTCGACGAATCGCAGTCGGATGTTGTGGCAACGATTGCATCGCCTTGCGAGGGCGAGGTGCTGCTCGACGGTTGTTTGTCGTACAGATGTGTCGAGGGAGAGGGATATGAATTGCCGCGCGACAAGACGCATGCTTGTTTCGATTTGGATAAACTCGAGTTTCCGCTGACTATTCGCCGGTGGCGCATAGGCGATCGCTTTCGGCCTTTCGGAATGAAGGGGTGTCGCAAGTTGAGCGACTACTTCCGTGATCGAAAGTATTCGTTGGTCGACAAATCCCATGCGTTGCTGCTGTGCTCGGGCGATACGATTCTATGGATTCTGGGCGAGCGTGCAGCCGATGGCTACCGGGTAACCTCTGAAACAAGAAGAGTTATCGAATTTAATTATAAAAAATAGTTAAAATCCAAACTTAATTTTACAATCTTTGTTTTGTTTGGTAAATCAGCCGTATATTTGTTCACTGAATTGCGTAGTGAAATTCTGTACGCAGCGTATTTCAACCAAATCCAATAGTTATATTTGTTTTTTCGGCCGGTATGTATCAGGCATACAGGAGCCTTGATAAATATACAAAGTGTAAATCATATTTATATCTACATGTATAATATTTTAGAATTAAGCGCTAAAACTCTTGACCAGTTAAAAGCGATAGCCACCGAGATGGGCATCGAGAAGATCGACAGCACCGAGAAGGAAGATCTTGTCTATAAAATCTTGGACCAGCAGGCTATCGATATGGCCAGCAAAGCTGCAGCCAGTCCGTCTGCTCCTAAGAAAAGAGGGCCTAAACCTAAAAAGAACAAAGAGAAATCGGCCTCCGAAAACTCGAAGGAGGCAGAAAATAAATCCAATGCAGAGCCGAAAGCTGTCGCTCCGGCCGACTCGGACGATGCAAATGAACCGAAAAAGAGGGGTCGGAAGAAGAAAAACGACACCAAAGGAAACAATGCGGATGATAAGGTAGCCGAATCGGCAGAGACGCCAGAGGTGAAAGAGATATCGGCCATTATCGAAGAGACGGGCCTGGCTTCGCACCCGGCCTTGAAAGAACCGGTTGCCGAGTTGTTCGAGAATTTGAAGGAGAGTACCGCTACTTCCTCAGAACAGAAACCGGATGCGGAATCAACCGAGCTGCAGGCTCAACCCAATCAGCCGATGGGCGGACAGCCCAAGCAACGCAAGCGGATTCAGAAAAAGGCTATCCCCGTATTGGAATCGGCCAACGAATCTCAGCCTCAGCAGCCTGCGCTTCCTTTGACACAACAGCCGGCTCCGCAGACCACAGCCGAAAGCAAACCCGCCGAGACTCAACCGCAACAGCCTGCCCAGCCGCAGCAATTCCAACCGCAACCGGCTCAACAATCGGCACAACCTCACCAGCAACAACAATTACCTCCGTTGCAGCCCTCGACCTTGCAAACCTTCTTCCCGCATAGCGAAAAACAACGCTTCGTTCCCCGCGGACAGCGTACCTTTGTACCGCAAAACCGAAACAACGCCAACAATCAAAATAACAACGGACAGAACCAGTCTCAGCAACCGGTTCCCGAGCCGAAACCGGTAGAGAAGGCCTACGATTTCGACGGTATCCTCACCGGTGTAGGTGTACTCGAGATGATGCCCGACGGCTATGGGTTCCTGCGCTCGTCGGACTACAACTACCTCACGTCGCCCGACGACGTGTATGTATCGCAGTCGCAAATCAAGCTCTTCGGTCTGAAAACAGGCGACGTGGTCGAGGGTCCCATCCGGCCGCCCAAGGAGGGAGAAAAATATTTCCCGCTGGTAAAGGTCGAGAAAATCAACGGCCGCACCCCCGAATATGTGCGTGACCGGGTTCCGTTCGACCACTTGACGCCGCTCTTCCCCGACGAGAAATTCGACTTGACCAGCGGCAAATATTGCAACCTGTCGACCCGTGTAGTCGATATGTTCTCGCCCATCGGCAAAGGACAGCGCGGTTTGATTGTGGCTCCCCCGAAAACCGGTAAAACCGTATTGCTGAAAGATATAGCCAATGCCATCTCGGAGAATCACCCCGAGGTGTACATGATTATCCTCCTGATTGACGAACGTCCCGAGGAGGTGACCGACATGGCCCGCAGCGTAAAGGCCGAGGTTATTTCGTCGACCTTCGACGAGCCGGCCGAGCGTCACGTGAAGGTGGCCAGCATTGTACTGGAGAAGGCCAAACGCATGGTCGAGTGCGGTCACGACGTAGTGATACTGCTCGACTCCATCACCCGCCTGGCTCGCGCCTACAACACCGTATCGCCGGCGTCGGGCAAGGTGCTCTCGGGTGGTGTCGATGCCAACGCCCTGCACAAACCCAAACGCTTCTTCGGTGCCGCCCGTAACATCGAGAACGGCGGTAGCCTCACCATCATCGCCACGGCTCTGACCGAGACGGGCTCGAAGATGGACGAGGTGATTTTCGAGGAGTTCAAAGGTACCGGCAACATGGAGTTGCAACTCGACCGGAAACTCTCGAACAAACGCATCTTCCCGGCTGTCGATATTACGGCATCGAGTACGCGTCGCGACGACCTGCTGTTGCCTAAAGATACCCTCAACCGCATGTGGATTCTGCGTCGTTACCTCTCCGATATGAATTCGATCGAGGCCATGGAGTTCATGCGCGACCGCATGGAGCGCACCTCGTCGAACGAAGAGCTGCTGCTGTCGATGAACGACTAAATCTGAATTTGAAAGAGGGGAGGAGATGCTCCTCAGAAAACCGATACAAGACCCCGGGAGTCGAAAAAAAACTCCCGGGGTTTATTTTTATTAAAGGTTTGCGCGGTTCAACCCGAGGAATAAAATAGTTACCTTTGCCACCCGTTAGGAGGAAATGACTTATGAAGATAAACAAGACCAATGCGGCCCGGCTGCTCGACCGGGGAAAGATTGCTTACGAACTGGTACCGTATGAGGTTGACGAGAATAATCTGGCGGCTACGCATGTAGCCGAGCAGTTGGGCGAGGATATTGCCCAGGTATTCAAGACGCTGGTATTGCGGGGCGACAAACATGGCATATTCGTCTGTGTGATTCCGGGCGACAAGGAGGTCGATTTGAAAAAGGCGGCCAAGATGTCGGGCAACAAGAGTGCCGAGATGATCGCCATGAAAGAGTTGTTGCCTACTACGGGCTATATTCGGGGCGGCTGTTCGCCTATCGGCATGAAGAAGAATTTCCCCGTCTATATCCAGGAGAGCTGCCTCTCACACGACTATATCTACATCAGTGCCGGGCAGCGAGGCCTGCAAATCAAAATCGCTCCTGCCGACCTGATTGGCTTTGTTTCGGCTCAGGTGGGCGATATGATTGATTAAGCGCCGAACTATCGCTTCTGGATTTCGCCGAGAAACTGGAGTAGTTGCGGCTCGATGCGCCGGAACTCCTGTTCGAAGTTGGGGGTGAAGATGCCTTGGCCCAGGGTGCGGTGTATCTCGTCGAGCGGCCAGTAGCGACCGTCGTCTATCTCGACGGGGTCGATGGTGATGGGGCCGTCGTAGCAGGTGCAGAAGGCATTCACCATCTCGCGCTCACGAGCCGATTCGAAGATATAGGTAATGAGCGGGTGGGGTGTGAAGCGGGTGATGCCCAGCTCTTCGCGCACCTCGCGGGTCAACGCCTCCTCAATCGATTCGCCGTAGTCTACGTGTCCGCCCACGGCCGTATCCCATTTGCCCGGTTGTATGTCCTTGCTCATCGAGCGCTTTTGCAGGTACAGCTCTCCGTCGGGGTTGAGTATGTGCAGATGCACGACCGGGTGCAGCAGCTTGGAACCGTTGTGACACTCCCGTCGGGTTGCCTTCCCGATGACTTTTCCCTGCTCGTCAATCAGGGGAAACCACTCTTCGTTACTCATGATTCTCTGTATTGGGGTTGGGTTTGTACTCTTGAATCCGTTGCTGCAAGGTCGCTTCGTCGAGCGGTTGACCATTCTCGCCGAAAGGCAGTCTGAAGCCGCAACCCTCGCGCCATCGGCTACAACCGTAAGCCGCCTTGCCCTGTATCACTTCGCCCTTGTGGCATAGCGGGCATATCAGGGGCTGTTTGTCGGTCGGGGCCGGGGCTTGAGCCTCGTCGCCTTTTGTTGCTTTCTTTTTGCGAGGTTTGGCGGGTGCGGCCGCTTTTTTCTTGGCCTCTTTCTTGGGGGGCTCTACCGGAGGAGTGGCTGCCGTGATGCGCCCCGAATTGTCGCTGAGCACATGCAGCACGATTTCGCCGACCATCTTTTTCAGCTCTTCCAGAAAGTCGGCGGCCCGGTACTCGTTGCGCTCGATTTTCCGCAACTTGTTTTCCCAGATCCCTGTCAGTTCGGCCGACTTGAGCAGTTCGTCGCGGATGGTCCCGATAAGCTCTATCCCCGTTTGTGTGGCAATGAGGTTCTTCCGCTCCTTGCGGATATAGTGCCGTTTGAAGAGCGTCTCGATAATGGCGGCTCGGGTCGAGGGACGTCCGATACCGTTCTCCTTGAGGGCATCGCGCAGCTCCTCGTCCTCGACCAGCTTTCCGGCAGTCTCCATGGCCCGCAACAGCGTAGCCTCGGTGTAGAGCTTGGGCGGTTGTGTCCACTTCTCGGCCAGCGAAGGGGTGTGCGGCCCCGTCTCGCCCTTGGTGAAGGCGGGCAGGGTGCTTTCGTTCTCGTCGCTGTTCTCCTCCTCTTTCCCGAATACGATGCGCCAACCCGGTGAAAGAATCTGTTTGCCGGTCGCCTTGAATTCAATCTGATTGACTTCGCCCAGCACGGTGGTATTGGCAATGAGGCAATCGGGGTAGAATGCCGCAATAAAACGGCGGGCCACCAGATCGTAGACCTTACGCTCTTCGGTGGTGAGGTTTACGGCCTTTACGTTGGTGGGAATGATGGCGTGGTGGTCGGTCACCTTGGAGTTGTCGAACACCTTCTTGCTCTTGGGAATCTTCCCGGTCTGGAAAGGAGCCGTCAACGGTTGGTAGTCGACCAGGGCTGCCAGTATGCCCGGTACTTTGGGGTAGATGTCGTCGCTCAGGAAGGTGGTGTCGACACGCGGATAGGTGGTTACCTTCTTCTCGTAGAGCGACTGGATAATCTTCAGCGTATTTTCAGCCGAATAGGAGAATTTCTTGTTGCACTCGACCTGCAGGCTGGTCAGGTCGAAGAGTCTCGGTGGGGCCTCTTTCCCCTGTTTGGTGGTGACATCGGTCACGGTAAAGGGGAAGCCCTCGATTTTCTGCAGGAAATCTTTTCCCTCCTCCTCGCTTTGGAACCGACCTTTGGTCACCGAGAAGGTGGTGTCGCGGTAGACGGTTTTCAACTCCCAGTAAGGCTGGGGAACAAAGTGCTCTATCTCGAGTTGCCGGTTGACAATCAGGGCCAGCGTAGGGGTCTGTACCCGACCGATGGAGAGTACCTGCCGGTTCTGCCCGTATTTGAGGGTATAAAGCCGGGTGGCATTCATGCCCAGCAGCCAGTCGCCGATGGCCCGTGACAAGCCGGCATAGTAGAGCGAGTCGAACTCGGCCTGCGGTTTGAGATTCTGGAATCCCTCCCGGATAGACTCTTCGGTCAACGACGAAATCCAGAGCCGGTATACGGGGCATTTGCAGGCCGCTTTCTGCATGACCCACCGTTGAATGAGCTCTCCCTCCTGGCCGGCATCGCCGCAGTTTATCACGGCATCGGCTTTCGACATGAGCGACTCGATGATGCCGAACTGTTTTTCGATGCCCCGGTCGGGTATCAGCTTGATGCCGAAACGGGCCGGTATCATGGGGAGCGACCGCAGGGTCCACTGCTTCCACTGGTCGGTATATTCGTGGGGTTCTTTCAAGGTGCAGAGGTGTCCGTAGGTCCAGGTCACCTGGTAGCCATTGCCTTCGAAGTAGCCGTCGTGTCGGCTTTTGGCGCCTACAATATCGGCAATCTCTTTGGCAACACTGGGCTTTTCGGCAACGCACACTTTCATAATGGGTCTCGTTTCTTTTTGAAGTTTAACGAGTGCAAAGGTACGTTTTTATTTTCATTCGGCCTCGACTTTTCCACGCCTCCCTTTATCGGTCGGGTCGAGAGGTGATGCGTTTGACGGCAAACCTCAACGGCGGGTCGATGATTGTAATCGTAAACTCCGACTGTTCCCGGATGGTCAATGCCCGATGCAGCGATTGCCAGAGCCTGACGACCCGGCGAGCATCGAGCAGTTGCCGGGTGAAGTCGTCCGGCGAGCCGAAACGGTTCCGATAACTCTCTTCGCTCCATTGCCTCAGTTTCTCTTCCCGCATCGATATTTGTTCCTTTTCACACCTGTTGTTCAGTTGCTGAATTACTGCTTGGGTCTGTGGGGTGATAGCGGTATTTCCATCTAAAGCAAGCCGTAACGCCTCTTTTTCCTCGGGCAAGAGGTCGACGTTCCGGGCTTCGAGAGCTTCGATAAATTCGACGCTCGTCCAGTCGGGGGGCGTGGTACTGTTGGCTTGGTTCTCCAACAGGGTGATGAAAGGAAGATAGTATTCCGAAACCACCGAGAGAGGTTCTTTCAGGGGATAAATAGTAGCGAATGGTATTTCTATTTTTCTGTATTTTGAGTATTCGCTATCTGTATTTATATTTTTAATTGTATTATATACAATCAAATGCGAAATAAATAGATAGTAATTGTTGAGAATGGAGAGGAGGTAGGCCTTACTCGAGAGTTTTTGTGCCTGCCAATCATGATTCAATCGTTCAAGTTTTACTTTAAGTTTATTCTCTTCAGACCGGTAGTAGAGCGAGGGCGATAGCGTACGTAGTGCCTGCATCCAATTGTCGTCTGTCTCGGCCTCTTGCAGGCGTATCTGCCGCAACTCGTAGTTGGCTTGTGCATTTCGTCCCTGATAAATCAAGTGGGTACAGTTCTGTTCTATTTCACGGATATTTCGATAAGGGGCCAACAGCTCATCAAGCGGGATTTGCAGAGAAAGCGTGTCGTCTGGCTCGATATAGAAGGGGATGTATCGGTCGCCCAAAATCAACTTTTGCTGCACAGGATGGCAGAGGGGCAGCTGGACGGCGAAAGTGCCATCGTCGGCAACAGGAACTTCGATGGTAGTTTGCTGCCGGGTGAGCAGGTCGGTCAGTACAATCTTTCCGTCGGGCAAATTCAGCCGCCGATGGTACCCGATGAAGCGACCTTGCAGCCAGGCGGTGTCGGGTTCGAAGGTGATGACCGGCAGTGGTGGGCTGGGGCGTGTGGCCGGTTGCGGCGACAGGGCGACGGGCGATTGCTGCCGATTGAGTGAGAGGCCGATGACTCGTATCTCGCCCGATGGTTTGTTGCCTATCAGGTCGAATTCGCTACACGAAGCCGGCAGGGGTGGAAAATCCATCTCGACAGCGACGGTACTGTCGTCATCGAACTGGAATATGCGGTTGAAGTCGACCCCGTCCACATCTTTTATCCGGGCCGTGAAGTTGCCCAGACTGTCTTGTATCACCCAGTCGTCGTGCAGGGTAAGCGTGGTGTGAGGGGGTTGTTTCAGGGTGATGTAGAGTCGGCTCAACGTGTCGCGCAGCAAGATACTGTCGACGGTAACTACCGGCGTATTGCGGGCTGTCCACGCCGGGGCTATCCAGGTATGTTCGGCGGCCTGGAGCCAGGCCGAGCCCAGCGAGAGGAGGAGTAATAAAAAAGCTCTCATCGTTTATTCGTACAAGTGTGTATCGAGTAAACAAACGAGAGCCTTTACAGGTTCACCCGTGGGGCCGATTAGAGCCCTTTTTGTTTGGCTTCGTCCCAGATGGCATCCATCTCGGCAAGTGTCATATCCTTGAGGTTTCGTCCCTTTTGCAGTGTTTCGTGCTCGAGGTAGTTGAACCGGCGGATAAATTTCTGGTTGGTGTGCTCCAGGGCATTCTCGGGGTTGATGCCGTAGAGCCGGGCCGCGTTAATCAGGCTGAAGAAGAGGTCGCCGAACTCACTCTCCATATTCTCGGGATTCATGTGGTCGATTTCCTCTTTCAACTCATCGAACTCCTCGTGGACCTTGTCCCAGACTTGCGACCGCTCTTCCCAGTCGAACCCCACGTTGCGGACCTTGTCTTGTATGCGGTAGGCCTTGATCAGGGCCGGCAGAGCCGAAGGTACCCCTTCGAGCACCGTTTTGTTGCCGCCTTTCTCTTTCAGCTTCAACTGTTCCCAGTTCTGCTCCACCTCGTTCGAACCTTCGACGTGGGTAGTCCCGAACACATGCGGGTGGCGGTAGATGAGTTTGTCGCAAAGAGCATTGCACACGTCGGCAATGTCGAATGTGCCGTTCTCTTCGCCAATCTTGGCATAGAATGCAATGTGCAGCAACACGTCGCCCAGCTCTTTTTTGGTAGCCTCGTTGTCGTGACGAATGAGGGCATCGCACAACTCGTAGGTCTCTTCTATGGTGTTGGGTCGCAGACTCTCGTTGGTCTGCTTGTGGTCCCAGGGGCATTTCTCGCGTAAAATGTCGAGTATGTCGATAAGGCGACCGAATGCTTCTGTCTTTTCTTCTCTGGTGTGTGACATAATCGTTTTTTATTTATTGAATGCTTTCAATCCGCTTTGCAGGAATTTGACGAAGCGAGGCACGCTTTCGTCATATCCGTAAGGAGCAGCCAACGGTTCGCCCTTGTCGTCGATAATCACGTAGTAGGGTTGGGCATTGGCCCCGAACTTGTAGCGTTGCAGGAAGCTCCATTTCTCGCCCACGGTGGTCAGCTTCACCTGCTTGCCGTTTTCGGTCACGGTGATAGGTTTGCTCAGTTTCTCCTTATCGTCGACCATGAGGGTGATGAGTACATACTGCTTTTCGAGAATCTCTTTTACTTTCGGGTCGGTCCAGACCGAAGCCTCCATCTTGCGGCAGTTGACGCAACCATAGCCCGAGAAGTCGATCAGAATCGGTTTCTTCTCTTTGCGGGCATAAGCCAAACCCTCGTTGTAATCGTTGAAGGCGGCGTGCACCTCCTGATCGTAGAGGTTGAAGTCCTGAGTATACAAGGGAGGAGCGAATGCGCTGATGGCTTTCAGCGGAGCTCCCCACAGGCCGGGAATCATGTAGATGGAGAACGACAGCGATACGATAGCCAGGAACAACCGGGGTACCGACACATATTTTACCGGTGAGTCGTGCGAGAAACTGATTTTGCCCAGCAGATAGAATCCCAGCAGGGCGAAGATGACAATCCAGAGTACCAGGAAGGTCTCACGGTCGAGGATGTGCCAGCCATAGGCCAGGTCGGCCACCGAGAGGAATTTGAGCGACAGGGCCAGTTCCAGGAAACCCAGCACCACTTTGACCATATTCAACCAGCCGCCCGATTTGGGCATCTGTTTCATCAGTGAGGGGAACATGGCGAAGAGGGCAAACGGTATGGCCAGGGCGATGGCAAAACCACCCATTCCCACAGCCGGGGCCAGCTTGCCACCCCACGAAGCAGCTTCGACCAACAGGGTGCCGATGATGGGACCCGTGCAGGAGAAGGAGACCAGAACCAGCGTAAAGGCCATGAAGAAGATGGCGATAATGCCGGTAGCGGTGTCGGCCTTGCGGTCGAGCTTGTTACTCCACGATGCCGGCAGAGTAATCTCGAAGGCTCCGAAAAAGGAGACGGCAAAGAGTACCAGCAGAGCAAAGAAGAGTATATTGAAGAGGGCGTTGGTGGCCAGGTCGTTCAAGGCGCTGGCTCCGAACAGCAAGGTGATGAGCAACCCTACACCCACGTAGATGACAATGATGGAGAGCCCGTAGAGAATGGCCTCGCCGATGGCTTTACGACGGCTTTGCTGTTTCTTGAGGAAGAAGCTCACCGTGAGCGGAATCATGGGCCATACGCAGGGCGTGAGCAGCGCCAGCAGACCGCCTACGAAACCCGACAGGAAGATGAACCAGAGGGAGTCGGAGTGATGTACGCCGTCGCTGTCCATGGATTGAATCTGCTCGATAACCGGTTGCCAGCCCGGCTGGTCGGTCCGGCTCGACGATGATTTGGTGTTGAAGGCGACCGGCGTCATGACCGGGGCCGGAGCGGCCTCGGCCTGGCTTTCGCCAAACGAAAATTCATATTTGGTCGGTGGCAGACAGGTCACGTCGTTACAGGCCTGGTAGGTGATATAGCCGGTAATCTTGAAGTTGTCGGGGTCGTCGATGGTAACGGCCTGTTTGAAATCGATTTTGGAGTTGTACCATCCCAGCTTCATGTCGAACAGCGAGCTGTACTCTTCGTGCGGACGTTGAGCCGGTGTCACCTCACCCTTCAGCGATACCTGCGACAGTTCGTCGAACGAAAACGACGTGGGGATAGGTCCGCCCTGGGGAATGTCGGTGGCATAGAGATGCCATCCGTCCTCGATAAAGGCGTGAAAAACGATTTCTTTCTCTTGGCCTTCGCCTTGCAGGGAGACTTTCCATTTGACCGGTTCCAGTATCTGTGCCTGAACGCCTATGCAGAGGAATAGGCTCACAATCGATAGGAGCAAATTTTTTCTCATAACAACTCTGTTTTAGTGGGGCAAAGATAACTTTTATCTGCCAAATGAAAAACCGATTGACCGATATGATTTGGGTAATAATAGATAAAATATGTAGATGAACAAAAATAGTATTCGATATGTGGATAATAATTTTTACCTTTGCCTTGAATGAAAAGATGTAGCTGAACCCGGCAGAATAGCCTGTTTTTTATTGGGTGTTGTCGGCGTTTGCGCTATCTTTGTGCAAAATAAAAAGAGTAAGAACCCGTTAAAAACGATAGATGATTAACAAAATAATTGCGGAAGAAAAAATACAGCAAGTACGCAAACTGATAGAGAAGAAAGAAAAGATCGTCATTACTTGCCACGTTTCTCCCGATGGCGATGCCATAGGAGCTTCGTTGGGGTTGTATCATTTTCTCGATGGGCTGGGCAAGGAGGTGAACGTGGTCGTTCCCGATCTGTTGCCGAGGAACCTGCTTTTTCTGAAGGGTTCGAAAGAGATTGTCGTCTATACGCGCTATCCCGAGTTTGCCGAAAAACTGATAACCGAGGCCGAGCTCATTTTCTGTCTCGACTTCAATGCGCTCAACCGCATCGACCGCCTGCAAAAGTCGGTATCGCTCTCCGAAGCCAAGAAGGTGCTCATCGACCATCACCTCAATCCCGAGGAGTTTTGCGACATCACCATCTCGCATCCCGAGGTGGCATCGACCAGCGAGCTGATATTCCGCCTTATCTGTCGCATGGGCATGTTCGACCGCATGAGCCTCTACTCGGCCGAAGCCATCTATACGGGCATGATGACCGATACCGGCAACTTTACCTACAACTCCAATACTCCCGAAATTTACTACATCATTGCCGAACTGGTGAAACTGGGTATCAACAAAGACCGCATCTATGCCTTGGTCTACAATACCAATACGGTCGACAAGATACGGTTGAACGGCTATGCCGTGAGTGAGAAGATGGAGATATTTCCCGAATACAAGGCGGCTCTGATTTCGCTCACTCGTGAGGAGTTGAAAAAATACGACTACCACAAGGGCGACAGCGAGGGGCTGGTCAATGTGCCGCTGGGCATCGAGGGTATCCGCTTCTCGACCTTTCTGCGGGAAGACAAGGAGTATATCAAGGTATCGATGCGCTCCAAGGGATTCTACCCGGTCAACAAGGTAGCAGCCGAACACTTCAACGGCGGCGGTCACCTGAATGCGGCCGGCGGCGAATTTCACGGAACGATGGAAGAGGCTCAGGCTCTGCTGCGCAGCATCTTGCCCCTCTATGACAAATATATGGCAAAAGACAAAGAATAATCGATTGATAAATTATGAATAAGTTAGCACAAGTTTTAATTGTTTTGTTCGCAGGCGTAACCCTTTTGTCGTCGTGTAACGATGGCAAGTCGTATGCCGACTTGTTGAAAGAAGAAGACAAGGCCGTGAAAACGTTTCTGGCCGACAAGATAGTCATCAACGAGATACCGGCCGACTCGGTATTCATCTCCTTGCAGGATGTCCCCAACAACGACACGTTGGCGGTACCATACTACAAACTCGATACCGACGGCAATGTCTACATGCAGGTGCTCGAGCCGGGCGATATGAACGACCGTTTCGAGAAGGGCAACGACGTGAATCTGCGCTTCCTGCGTTACGACCTGAAAGCGCTGGTGGCCGGCAGCAATCCTTCGCCGGTAGGGAATACCAACCCCTCCGACTACATTACGATTCGCTTCGGCGAAACTACCCTGTCGTCGACCACTCAATACGGTACGGGCATACAGTACCCCATGTACTTCCTGGGGAATGAATGCCGGGTCAATCTGCTCATCCGGGCCAAAGCCGGATTTACTGCCGAAACCTCGACCGTGATGCCTTATCTATACTATGTACAATACAATAAATCAAAATAATAAAGCTATATGTCTCTTATTAAATCTATTTCAGGAATACGCGGTACGATCGGAGGGAAAGCCGGCGAAGGGCTCAATCCGCTCGATATCGTCAAGTTTACGGCAGCTTATGCTACCTTCATTCGTAAAAATTCACCGGTAAAGACCAATAAGATTGTAGTAGGACGCGATGCCCGTATTTCCGGCGAAATGGTAAAACACACCGTAATCGGTACCCTCATGGGTATGGGCTTCGATGTGGTAAACATCGGGTTGGCCACCACGCCTACCACCGAAATTGCGGTTACCATGGAGAAGGCTTGCGGCGGTATTATCCTGACGGCCAGCCATAACCCCAAGCAGTGGAATGCCTTGAAGCTGCTTAACGAGAAGGGCGAGTTTCTGAATGCTGCCGAGGGACAGGAGGTGCTGCGCATCGCCGAGGCCGAGGACTTCGAGTTTGCCGAAGTCGACGAGTTGGGCCAACTGTATGTGAACAATACCTACACCCAGAAACATATCGAGAGCGTACTGGCTCTCGACCTGGTCGATGTCGATGCTATCCGCAAGGCCAACTTTACCGTGGCCATCGACTGCGTCAACTCGGTGGGCGGTATCGTTATCCCCGCTTTGCTGAAGGCTCTGGGCGTGAAGAATATCATCGAACTGAACTGCACGCCCGATGGCAAATTCCCCCACAATCCCGAGCCGCTGCCCGAGAACCTCACCCAGATAGCCGGGGTGATGAAAGAGGGTCGTGCCGATGTCGGTTTCGTGGTTGACCCCGATGTAGACCGTCTGGCTATCGTTTGCGAGAATGGCGACATGTTTGTCGAGGAGTATACGCTGGTTGCCGTGGCCGACTATGTACTGAAACACACGCCCGGCAATACGGTGTCGAACCTCAGCTCGTCGAGAGCTCTCCGCGACGTGACCCGTTCGTACGGACAGCAATACAACGCCTCGGCCGTGGGCGAGGTGAATGTAGTTACCCTGATGAAACAGACCGGAGCCGTTATCGGCGGCGAGGGCAACGGTGGAGTCATCTATCCCGCCAGCCACTACGGTCGCGATGCGTTGGTAGGTATCGCCCTGTTCCTTTCGCACCTGGCCAAATCGGGCAAAACCGTCAGCCAGTTGAAAGCTACCTATCCGGCTTACAGCATTGCTAAACAGAAGATACAGCTTACCCCCGACATCGACGTGGACGCCCTGCTGGCTGCCGTGAAGAGCAAGTATGCCCAGTACGACATCACCGACATCGACGGTGTGAAGATAGACTTTCCCGACAGCTGGGTACACCTGCGCAAGTCGAATACCGAGCCGATTATCCGGGTTTATTCCGAGGCCCGCACACCCGAATTGGCCGAAGAGGCTGCTGCCGGCGTGATGGCCGTAATTGCCGAGATGACCAAAAAATAAGCTGCGGGTAGAGAGACCGCAACTCACCGATATAGCCGAGGGGCACTCCTGCAACAGGGGTGCCCCTCGATTGGTATGGTGGGTTTGTGAACGGGTTATTTGCGGGAGAGATAGAGGTAGGTATAGACGCACCCGACGAAGAGGGCGCCACCCACGATATTGCCGAGTGTGGCCGGTACGAGATTGTCGAGCAGGAATTGCCCCCAAGTGACCGAGGCCCCCTGCAACATGCCCAGCGGAATGAAAAACATGTTGGCGATGCTGTGCTCGTAACCGATGGCCACGAAACACATCACGGGGAACCAGAGACCCATCATCTTCCCGGCGGTAGAGTGGGCGCTGAATCCCAGCCAGACAGCCAGACATACCAGCCAGTTGGCCCCGATGCCCTTGACGAATACCACACCCCACGGCAGGCTCGTCTTGGTCTGGGCTATCTGCACGATAGCGCTCTTCCACGGGTCGGCATCGACAATGCCGGCACACCAAATCATTACGTAGACGAAGAAAAGGGCCCCGATGAAATTGCCGACATAGACCAGCACCCAGTTGCGCAACACGGGGGCGATGCCGTATTTCCGGTTCATCAGTCCCGGAATTAACACGGCATTGTTGCCGGTGAAGAGTTCGGCCCCGGCCAATACCACCAGAATGAGGCCCAGGGGGAACATGCAGCCCGAGAGGAGGCGTTGCAGTCCCGGATTGCCGGCGGTCCACTCGGGAAAGCCGTAGCCAATGAGCAGCGACAGCAGGCCGCCCATGGCAATGTAGATGCCGGCCAGCATGGCGGCGACGAGAGTGCGCGGGGTAGAGAGGGTTACTTTACTGAGTGATGCCCGTTCGACTTGGGCAACGATTTCGGAGGGTGTGGAGAATGACATGGAAAAATTTGAATTATACGTTTTACAGAATGTACAAAGCCTAAAAAAAGCTGCATCGTGAAGGGTGCAGCTCGATAGGTTCATAGCCCCTTAGAGGGGAACGACGCCGATACCGGGACGGTCGGGAAGCGAAATCATGCCGTCGACAATCTTCATGCCGTCGAAGAGGTCGTTCGATATGAGCAGGTTCCCGTCGAGGTCGGCCCAGTCGACCATCGGCGACAGCTGCGCGGCGGCCGACACGGCACACGAGGTTTCGGTCATGCAGCCCACCATTACCTTCATGTCGAGGGCTCGGGCCAATATGGCCATCTGGTAGGCTTCGCGCATGCCCGTGCTCTTCATCAGCTTGATGTTGATGCCGTCGTAGAGGCCGTAGGCCCGGCGCACATCGGGCAGCCGTTGCAGGAACTCGTCGGCAATGAGGGGTAGCGAGGCACGCTCGTGCAGCCAGGCCTGCTCGTCGATCATCTCTTTGGGCATGGGTTGCTCCACAAACAGGCAGTTCTGCTCCTTGAGCCACTCGACCATCTCGAGGGCATACTCCTTGGAGCTCCACCCCTGGTTGGCATCGACGCAGATGGGCCGGTCGGTCTCGGAGCGAATGATGCGCACCAACTCCTTGTCGTTGTCGAGCCCCATCTTTATCTTCAGGATGCGGTAGGGGGCGGCCTCTTTCAACTTCTGCCGCACCACCTCTTCGGTATCGATGCCGATGGTAAACGAGGTGGCCGGGGCCTTCTCGGGCGAGAGCCCCCAGATTTTATACCAGGGTTGCCCCATGATTTTTCCCAGCAGGTCGTGCAGGGCAATATCGACCGAGGCTTTGGCCGCCCGGTTGTCGGGGGCTACCGAGTCGACATAGTCGAGAATCTCTTCGATACGGAAGGGGTCGGTAAATTGCGACAGATCGAGCTGTCCGAGAAACCGGCATACCGACTCTTGCGTCTCGCCCAGATAGGGCGGCATGGAGGCCTCGCCGTAACCGATGTAGTTGCCATAGCGCAGTTGCACCTGCACGTCGGGGGTATGCGTGCGCGAGTTCTTGGCCAGGTTGAAGGCGTGTTTCAACTTCAAGTCATAGGGCTTGAACGAAAGTTCCAGCCGGTCGCGTCCGGTCGCTTGGGGTGCGGAGCTGCCGCAACCGCTGAAAAGGGTAGGCGCCAGGCTCAACCCCAGAGTGCCCATGGCACTTTTCAGTAAAAAATTCCGTCGGTCCATCGTCACGATTATTTTTGGTCGAAATACCACGGGTGAGCCTTTACAGCCGTAATTCCGGGTGTTCCTATTTTGGTTTTCATACGACTGATGCTCACGAAATTCGATTCCCGGTAATCGGGCGCCGCCGGGTCGAGGTTGTTGAGCTTTACCTGTCCCGAGCAGTGGATGTACTCGCCGTCGTTCAGATAGAGAGCCACATGGTCTACACGGCCCCGCTCATCGCCGAAAAAGAGCAGGTCGCCCGTCTGGCACGATTGCCATTGGTCGGCCGGGATGATGTCGCCGGTAAGTGCCTGCTGCGAAGCGTCGCGCGAGAGAATCACACCACTGCAGAAGTAGGCGGTCTTGACGAAGCCCGAGCAGTCGGCCCCTTTGACCGAAGTCCCGCCCCAGAGATAGGTCGAGCCCATCATCTGCCGGGCCGTCCTCACCACCACCTTCATGTCGAGGGGACGTGCAGCCCATTGGGCCAGGTCGCAGCACTCGTCGCTCTTCAGGAAACCTTTGCGGCCGTCGGGGAAGCGAACGGGAACGAACCCCTTGCGGGCTTTCCCGTCGGCTTGCAGAATGGCACCGGCCACGATGTCCGACACGATGCCGGCGTTGCGGTCGGGCGCATCATACACAAAGCCCTGGTAGCCGGTGTAGACATACCGGGCAGACTCTCGCCAGGCCTTCCAGCCGGCTTCGTCCTGCAGGGTTACCGAGTTGGCCGGTACCCAACTAATGTAGTGGTCGGGGGTCTGTACCAGAAGCCAGGCCTTGTCGCGTTCCAGGACGAGAAGCGGAGTGCCCATGATGGCCTGGGTCATCATCTCGGCCGCATGCCGGGGGCCACCTCTCAGGCTGGCACAGCACACGGTGACAAGTCCGCGGGTGAGCGAGCCCAGATTCTTATCGGGCAGCATCTTGATACCGTCGACACAGGCGATGCCTGCCGAATCGAGCCGGTGCAGCAGGGCTTCGACAGCCAGCCGGTTGTTGCAACGGCCTTTCAGTACACACAGCGAGTCGTTCAGCAGTTCGCCCTCTACGGCAAAGATTGCGGTACGTGAGTCGGGGGCATATTGCCGTTTCGTCTCGTCGATAGCTGTTTTTACAAAATCGGTTTGAGCTTGCGCCATAGCGGGAAGAATGAGCAGCACACAGCAGATTGTTTTGAATAGAGTTCTGAGCATAAAGTCGAATTTCAAGGTAATTAGCACGATACAAATTGTATGATAAAGATGCAAATGTCGAAAGTAAAAAAACAAGTTCATTTGATTTTTATACCAAACCGCATCTTATCTCCTCCAAAGGTAACAAGAAATCTTAAAAATCCTGTCTTTTTGTCCTGCAAAATGTATAGCCCGTTACCTTTTTGTCGAATTTAGCGGGTCAGATCAATCTGCGGTAATACCCAGAACCGGCTCTCGGGGTGGTGTTTCTCCAGATAGTCCCGGAGGTACGCCTCGGTGTCGGCATCGATCAGTTCGTCGGCTTTGGGGTAGGTATTGTATACGAGTCCGTAGAGGGGAATCGCCCGCTTCTCCAGTGCCTCGATAGAGAGCAACGTGTGGTTGATGCTGCCCAGCCGGCCCGACGTGACCAGAATAACCGGCAGATGTTGGTCGGCCACATAGTCGATGGTGAGGTAGTCGCGGGTAATGGGGACCATGAGACCGCCGGCACCCTCGAGCAGAACCACGTCGTAGCGGTCGCGCAGGATGCGAGTCGACTCGCCGATCCGGTCGATGGGGATTGTCTGGTGGTCTATCTCGGCAGCCAGATGCGGTGAGGCCGGGTAGGAGTAGACGATGGGGAAGGTGATGTGCTGCCTATCCTCCTCGGTCATGGGTATGCCCATGATTTCGCGGTGCAGGTCTATGTCTTCGGAGTGGCCCACGTTGCCGGTCTGAATCATCTTTTGGGTTATGGTCTTGATGCCCTGGCGGTTCCATTCGCGGGCCAGCCAGCCGGTGGCATAGCTTTTACCGATGTTGGTATCGATGCCGGTAATGAAAAAAGTTCCTTTCATAGTTATCTCTTTTTGTGTGCAATGATATAGACGGGACAATAGGTGAGCGTGCACGAGTGAGCTTCGCCGAATGTCTCGCGGTAGCGTTTGATAAAGTTGAATCCTTTGTGTCGGTTGCCCGGAGTCCCCGTTACACCGGTATTGCGCAGGTGGCGCAGCAGGTCGACCGGAGTATCGAAACGCAGCGTGTAGCTCTCGCGTTCGAAGGTGTCGAGTTGGAAGTAGCGACCGAAGAGCCGTTGCAGGTCGTCGTATTCCCAATAGGGCATCTCGACGGAGGCCAGGGTGCGAATCTCGGGCAAGTTGCCGGCGACAAACGAGCTGAAAGCAATCGTTCCCGAGTCGGAGAGACAGGCCGAAATGCGTTTCAGGAAGCTCTCCAAATCGGTAAACCATTGGATGGTCGAGGCCGATACTATCAGGTCGTATGGTCCTGCGAAGTCGATTCGCTCGGCATCGCCGGCTACGAAATCGAGCTGTTCGAAGGGGAGCCCTTCGACATGGCGTTTCATCTCGGGCGAGAGGTCGTTCAAGGTGAACCGGGCCTGCGGGAAACGCTCGACCAGCAGACGGGTCAGTTTGCCGGTACCGCACCCGATTTCCAGAATGCGACGGCATTCGTCGGCCGGGCGGTCGGGTATCATCTCGTTCAAGCGGCGGGCTATCCGGTCTTGGATAAGTCCCTCTTGCTCGTAGGTAGAGGCGGCGCTTTCGAACCGGCTCCGGATAACCGCCTTGTCGAATCGGTGTTCGAGCACGATAGGGCGGAATGGCAGGTAGTGAGCCGCTTCGACAGTTGTGACCGGGGTGTTTTCCTTCCAGGACTTCAACTGGTTCTCGGGCGGGAATATACGGTCTTTGGTCCCGACGATGGCCCGGTCCCAGTGGAATCGGGGGGCCGGATGCCGGGCTATACCGCTACTGATAGCCATCAGTTCGCTGCGCAGACTATCGATGCTGCGGTCGGGGAGCACCTCGAGGAAGCGGCTCAGGGAGTCGCGGTCGTTGCACATGCGGCGGTAAAACTTGTTCAGGCTTGCGGCATCGAGGTGGTCGAGGGTAGCCTGGAATATCTCGGGCGATATGCCCCGCTCCGGGTCGATGCCGCAGGGGGTGCCGTTGATGGCCGTCGCATGCCGGATGGGCAGGTCCGTATCGGGCAAGACCACCGAGGCGGCCCATACCCCGAACGACCAGGCATAGAGCTCGATATTTTTGTATCCGGCAAGCAGGCTCGTGTCGAAGTCGAGCGTCGTATAGTCGTAGCAGATGCAGCAGTCGCACCCGATGTGCTCGAGTTCGGCAAAAGGGCGGGTATCCATGCCCCAGCCGGCAAAGAAGAGAATCAGGTCTTCGCTGCCTTGGCGTGAAATGAAATGCTGTATCATAGGCTCGATTGTATCTGTTGTATGGTCGAGACAAGCCGCTCGATGTCGGCTTCGCTACACTCGGCAGTGAGTGAAATGCGCAGGCGCGACGTGCCCGCGGGAACCGTGGGCGGACGCACCGGCAGCAGGTAAAACCCTTCGCGTTGCAGCCGCAGGGCCACGTCGACGGCCCGTTCCGATTCGCCCAGTACATAGGGTATGATGTGGCTGCTGCTGAAGATGCCGCCGTTCAACGGGTTGAGTACTTCGCGCACGCGGCGGCCTATCCGGGCCAAGTGCTCCCGACGTTCCGTCATGTCGCATATCTTGTTGACAATAAAGAGGGTCCACTCGAGGTTGATTGGGGGGAGTGCCGTGGTGAAAATAAGAGTACGCATGGTGTTGACCAGGTACTGCTTCATCTCTTCGGAGCAGATGACAAAGGCTCCTACCGAGGCGGCGGCCTTGCCGAATGTACCTACCAGAAAGTCGATGTCGCCGATAACCCCGTGCTCTTCGGCACAACCCAGTCCGTGCGGGCCGCGCACCCCGAAGGCATGCGCCTCGTCGAGGTAGAGATAGAGGTTGGGGTAGCGGTGTTTCAACGCCACGAGCCGAGGCAGGTCACTCTCGTCGCCATCCATGCTGAAGATACTTTCAGTAACGACAAACAGGCGGTCGTACTCCCCGGCATTCTCGGCCACCAGCCGCTCCAGCTGTTCGTAGTTGTTGTGACGGTAGCGTATGCAGCGGGCCTTGGAGAGACCGATGCCGTCGACGATACTCGCATGGACCAGCTTGTCGGCCAGGATGAGCGACCGGCTGTCGGTCACGGCCGGCAGGATGCCGCTGTTGGCGTGGTAGCCGCTGTTGAAGACGAGGGCGCTCTCGGCCCCGTAGAGTTGGGCCAGCCGCTCCTCGAGCCGGGTGTATACGGGATAGTTGCCCGTGAGCAGGCGCGACGAGGTGGAGGAGAAGCGGCATTCCAGCGGGTCGAGTGTTTGCAGAAATTCGCTCTTCAGCGCCACGTTGTCGGCCAATCCCAGATAGTCGTTCGACGAGAGGTTCAGCATTTCCTGCCCGTCGCGCACCAGATAGAGCCCTTGCGGCTCCATCTCGGGCAGTTTGCGCAAGTTCCCTTTCCGGGCCAGCGCATCGAGTTGAGAAGCGTAGCTATCCATCATGATTCCAGATTTTTAACCACATCGACCAGAGCCGAGGTGAGGAAGGTGAGCTGTTCGCTCGTGATGATAAACGGAGGCATGATGTAGACCAGCTTGCCGAAAGGTCGTACCCACACCCGATGCTCGACAAACTGCCGTTGAATGGAGGCCATGTCGACCGGCTTCTTCGTCTCGATGACACCGATGGCTCCCAATACGCGCACATCGGCCACCTGGGGCAGGGTGGCGGCAGGGGCCAGTTCGCGTATCAACTGGGCCTCGATGGCAGCCACTTTCTCCTGCCAGCCCGACGAGAGCAGCAGCGAGACCGAAGCCCGGGCAATGGCACAAGCCAGCGGGTTGCCCATGAAGGTAGGACCGTGCATGAATACGCCCGGTGTGCCGCGCGATATGGTGTCGGCCACCTCGTGTGTGGTGAGGGTAGCCGCCATGGTCAGGTAGCCGCCGGTGAGTGCCTTGCCTATACACATGATGTCGGGGGTAACGCCGGCATGTTCCCAGGCAAAGAGTTTGCCGGTGCGGCCGAATCCGGTGGCAATCTCGTCGAAGATAAGCAGCAGGCCATAGCGGTCGCACAAGGCACGGGCCTCGCGCAGGTATTGGGGGTGATAGAACCACATGCCGCCGGCCCCTTGCACGATGGGTTCGAGGATAAGGGCGGCCAGTTCGTCGTGATGGGCTTCGATAGCCTCTTTGAGGGGTTCGATGCAGGCGGGGTCCCACTCACCGTCGTATCGGTAGGAGGGGGAGGGCACGAAATAGCGCACCGGCAGTGCGCTGCCGAAGATGGAGTGCATGCCCGTCACCGGGTCGCATACCGACATGGCATTCCACGTGTCGCCGTGGTATCCTGACCGTATGGTGATGAAATTGCACTTTTTCGATTCGCCGCGCGAGTACCAGTATTGTACCGCCATTTTCAGAGCCACTTCGACCGATACCGACCCCGAGTCGCAGTAGAAGATGTGTTGCATGGTCGAGGGTACGATCTGCAGGAGCAGTTTGCCCAACTCGATGGCCGGGCGGTGGGTAAGCCCGCCGAACATCACGTGCGACATGGCCTTGAGTTGCTCTTCAGCCGCCTGGTTCAATACCGGGTTGTTGTATCCGTGGACGGCAGCCCACCACGACGACATACCGTCGATGAGCCGCTCGCCGGTTTCGAGTTCGATATAAACCCCCTCGGCCCGTTTTACCGGATAACAAGGCAGCGGATTGATGGTCGAGGTATAGGGGTGCCACAAATGTTCGGCATCAAAATTGTCCATAAGCATACGATTTTAAGGGGTGACAAAAATAGAAAATCCGGCATAAGGCGGTCGTCGGACCGTTATGTCGGAATCGAGTATATACCATAGAAGCAGATACAGACCGGGCAGGGGCATCGACCGCAAGGGGCGACACCGAACGAAGAGCCAGGGCCTCCATGGCCTGGGGTTGCAGTTCGGACAACTCGGGCGAGGAGTCGTCGGGCAGACCCTCATCGTGTTCGGTCCATACGGTATCTTTCCGGTTGCAAGCATCGAGTGAGACTAGTCCCTTCTTGAGCGACTGGTCGGCTATCTCCTTGCGCACACTCCCGATGTTGATGCAGCGGCCTATGCTGCAAAAGGTCGAATAGCTGTGGCGGTTCCATCGGCGGAATCGCACACGGCGAATCAAAATGGGAGTGACGGTTTTCATACGTGGGCAAAAGTACAAAAAATAATCTTCGTTTATTGGTTGTGAAGAGAGAATTTCATAAATCTTTCTTCTTTACATTGGCAGTTTCTTCGTATCTTTGCTCATGCACAGCTATGAAATCTGATGTATCTCGCCTTGCGATGGAGCAAGGCGGAATAAGAGAAATGAAATATGAGGATAAATCTGATTTATATAACGATATTAAGCCTGCTGTCGATGACTTCGTGCTTTACGGGGGTCGAGAGTACCGGTAAAATCACCTTGCCCGAAGAGAATCGGGCCGAGAAACAGAGCCCCGAAGATGCCTTTATCGAATCGTATTTCGTACCGCAGGGGTGCGACTCGTGGCGCGTGGGGAAGGCGTTTTACTATACCGACGAAAAACTTTCGTTTGTCTTTCAGGCCGAGCGACCTAC
This sequence comes from Barnesiella sp. An22, assembly GCF_963931395.1. Lineage (NCBI taxonomy): Bacteria > Pseudomonadati > Bacteroidota > Bacteroidia > Bacteroidales > Barnesiellaceae > Barnesiella > Barnesiella sp. An22. Next base: position 2,029,511 of record NZ_OZ007014.1, on the reverse strand, counting down.
CTTCCCCGACAGCGTATCGCTGAAAGGTAAAATCTTCACTTACACGGGGAGTGTCGAAGAGAGCCCTTTCGGTGGGGAGCAGAAGGTGGTGCTCCTGTTTGAGTGCGAAGGGTACAAATTCCGCTACGATACCGACAAGACTCGGGCCGAAATCGCACGAATGAAATACACGCCGCTGATACCGCCCTTTATCGACCTCGACGACCTGAACATGGCCCGCTCGTTGTTGAAAGGGCGCACCCTCTATATCAAGACCCCCATGTGGTACGACCGCAACGGCGATGCGATAGACGGCCGCAAGCTGATACCGGTCGAGGTGCTCGACATCCGCCCGGGCAACAACGTGCTGCCGGTCGAGGTGTGGTTCAAGGACGACAAAGGCAACGAGGCCGGGGTATTCATGTCGCTGTTGACTTCGGCACGCTCGCAATACATTACGTTCGACCGGCTCTTCTCCTTCGAGAATCCCCGGTTGCAATACAAGGAGATACAGGACGAGGCTTGGGAGCAAATCACCTTGAGCCGGGTAAAGGCCGGCATGACCAAGGCCGAGTGCAAGCTGTCGCTGGGCAACCCCGACGAGGTGAAGAAGATACCCACTTACAGCGGATTGAGAGAACAATGGATATATAACTCGGGGGCCTATCTCTTTTTTGTCGATGGCTTGCTGACCGAATATAGATTATAGTATGATACGAATCGAAGAAAACTATTTTATACAGGCCTTGCATACCTTCCGTATGCCGGTGTATGCCCGTTGGTTTGTCGAATACGACCGGGTAGACGACCTGGTCTCGTTGCTGCACTCCGATTTGTTGCAGCATCACCCCTTCCTGCCGATGGGCGGGGGGAGCAATCTGCTGTTTGTTCACGAACACTACAATGGGGTACTGTTGCACTCGGCCATCCGCACGGTCGAACTGCTGAGCGAGACCGACTCGGAGGTCTTCATCAAGGTGGGTGCAGGTGTCGTGTGGGACGACTTCGTGGCCCATTGTGTAGCCCAAGGGTGGGGTGGAGCCGAGAATCTGTCGTATATCCCGGGCGAGGTAGGGGCCAGTGCCGTGCAGAACATCGGGGCCTATGGCGTGGAGGTAAAGGATATTATCGCCGAGGTCGAGACCATCGAAATCGCTACCGGGCAGCCTCGGGTATTCCAGAATACCGAGTGCGAGTATGGCTACCGCAGCAGTATCTTCAAACACGCCTTGAAGGGGAAATATATCGTTACGGCGGTGACCTATCGGTTGCAGAAGCATCCGCAACTGCATCTCGATTACGGCAATCTGCGCAGTTCGCTATCCGGCGACCACATCACCATCGCCGATGTACGCCGGGCGGTAATCGACATCCGTCGCTCCAAGTTACCCGAGCCCGACGAATACGGCAGTGCCGGCAGTTTCTTTATGAACCCGGTCATCCCGGTCGAGCAGTACGAACAGCTGAAAGTACGGTTCCCCGATATGCCGCACTATGCCGTAGACGAGGCGCATGTGAAGGTGCCTGCCGGCTGGCTCATTGACCGTTGCGGCTGGAAGGGCAAGGAGGAGGGCGGCGCTGCCGTGTATGAAAAGCAGTGCCTGGTGCTCATCAACAAACACAATGCCCGCCCGGACGACGTGGTGAGACTGGCCGAGAAAATAAGACGGTCGGTACAGGAGACCTATGGCATTACCATCAATCCCGAAGTGAATTATATTGGATAAATAGATATGATGCAGATCACATTTTTGGGGACAGGCACTTCGACCGGAATACCGCAAATCGGTTGTACCTGTCCGGTTTGTACGTCGAAAGACCCACACGATAACCGGCTGAGAACTTCGGCCGTCGTTACGGTAGGCGGTAAAAACATACTCATCGACTGCGGTCCCGACTTCAGGCAGCAGATGCTCCGTGCACATCTGGGGCGAATCGATGCGGTACTCATTACACACATTCACTACGACCACACGGGCGGTATCGACGATCTGCGCCCCTTCGGCGGTTCGCACACGTTGCCCATCTATCTGGAGCACCCGGTGGCCGAGGGCATTCGCACGCGGTTACCGTACTGCTTTGGCGACCACCTTTATCCCGGGGTGCCCAACATCATGTTGCAGGAGATAGGCGTCGAGCCCTTCTCGATCAAGGGAATCGAGATTACTCCCATACGGGTGATGCATTACAAGTTGCCTATTCTGGGCTACCGCATAGACGACCTGGTCTACATTACCGATGCCCTCACGATTCCCGAGACGGAATACGAAAAGATGAAGCAGGTAGATGTACTGGTCATCAACGCGCTGCGCAAACAGCCGCACCTCTCGCACCAGACCTTGGCCGAGGCGTTGCGGGTAATCGAGCGGGTACAGCCGCGCGAAGCCTATCTGGTGCACATGAGTCACCACATGGGGCTCACGGCCGATGTCGAAAAGGAGTTGCCGCCTCATGTTCACTTTGCCTACGACGGGCTGGTGGTCGAGAGCAGGTAAGTTATGTCGATAGTATAATAAGTAATAAAACGAGAGCGGGGTTGAAACTTGTACATTTCAACCCCGCTCTTCGTTTATGGGTTCGAACCTGTTTTAGTTCGTCTTTTTAGCTCTCATACTCATCGCCGTGAGGAAGGCAATCAGCAACAGATACATCACCAATCCGGCAATCTGCATCGTGCTTTCGCTCAACGTGTGTTGATATTTGAAGCTGGTCAGGCTCAATCCGGTGCTGACTACACCCATCAGGGCACCACCGGCAATGAATCCCGAGGCAAGCAAGGTACCGCGGTCTACACGAGCCTTGTTGAGAGCAGCATCTTTCGAGCGGCTACCCACATACCAGCTGATAAGACCGCCGACTACCAGCGGGGTATTCAACTCGATGGGGATGAACATACCCAGGGCAAAAGCCAAGGCAGGAACGCCCAGCCAGGTAAGTATCACGGCCAGAATGGCACCGATACCGTAGAGCAGCCAGGGAGCTCCTTGTCCCATCATCAGGGGCTCGATAACGGCGGCCATGGCATTGGCCTGAGGAGCTACGAGCGCATTTTCGCCCGAGAAACCGTAAGCCTTGTTCAGCAGCAGGATTACACCGCCTACGGTAGCGGCCGAAACCAGGGTGCCGAGGAATTTCCAAGACTCCTGCTTGCGGGGCGTAGAACCTATCCAGTAACCGATTTTCAAGTCGGTCACGAAGCCACCGGCCATCGAGAGAGCCGTACAAACCACACCGCCAATCACGAGGGCGGCTACCATTCCGCTGGTACCTTTCAGGCCTACGGCCACGAGAATAACCGAGGCCAGAATCAGGGTCATCAGCGTCATGCCCGAAACCGGGTTGGTACCTACGATAGCGATGGCATTGGCGGCTACCGTGGTGAAGAGGAAGGCGATGCCGGCTACCACGACAAAGGCAACGACGGCTTGCAGCAGGTTGTTGATGACACCCAGGTAGAAGAAGAGGAAGGTCACAATCAGCGCTATGACGATGGCCCCGACGATGAATTTCATCGAGAGGTCGCGCTGGGTGCGCGGTGCCTTGTTGTCGTCGCTATCCTTCTTGCTCGAAAACTCTTTCGTGGCCAGTCCCAGCGCACCTTTGATGATGCCCCACGAGCGGATAATGCCGATGACACCGGCCATGGCGATACCGCCGATACCGATGTAGCGGCCGTAGTTGGTGAAAATCTCTTCGGGAGCAGCGGCAGCCAGTTCACTGCCGGGCACACTGCCCAGCAGCGGGATAATGATGAACCACACGAAGAGAGAGCCCGAGCAGATAATGAGACTGTATTTCAAACCCACGATGTAGCCGAGGCCCAACACGGCGGCGCCGGTATTGACCTTGAACACCATCTTCACGTTGTTGGCCAACTCGGTGCCCCAGGGTATTACACGGGTCGTGAGCACATCGCTCCACCAGCCGAAGGTCGAGAGGCAGAAGTCGTAGATACCGCCCACGAGACCGGCCAGAATCAGGGGTTTGGCCTGACTGCCGCCCTTCTCGCCCGACACGAGTACCTGAGCCGTAGCCGTAGCTTCGGGGAAGGGGTATTTGCCGTGCATGTCGGATACAAAATATTTACGGAAAGGTATCAGGAACAGGATACCCAGGATACCACCCAGCAGCGAGCTGAGGAATACCTCCATGAAGTTGACGGTCAGTTCGGGATACTTGGCCTGCAGGATATAGAGGGCAGGCAGGGTGAAGATAGCACCGGCCACGATGACGCCCGAGCAGGCTCCGATCGATTGGATAATCACATTTTCGCCCAGGGCATTCTTGCGCTTGGCGGCTCCCGACAGACCTACGGCAATGATGGCGATAGGTATGGCGGCCTCGAACACTTGTCCTACCCGCAATCCCAGGTAAGCAGCGGCGGCCGAGAAGATAATCGCCATGACGATACCCCAGGTCACCGACCAGGCATTCGCCTCGGGATAGACTTTGTCGGGCGAGAGAATAGGACGGTATTCTTCACCCGGTTTCAACTCCCGAAACGCGTTTTCGGGCAAGTCGACAGGTTGTTTTTCGTTTGTTTCCATCTTATTTTTATTCTGTTTTTGTGTATTGCTTTTTACAAAATCGTGGCAAGTTAGTAAAAAATGGAAACATAGCGGGTATTCTTGCGCTTGTTTTTTGCCACGGGGGAGCATAAAATGCGTTTTTACGTGACAGAACGAACAAAAAAATCTATATTTGCTTCACAAATAAGAAGTGTAATTACTCGATATAGAACCGATATAATGCTAAAGAATATGAAAGATATATTGACTTATTTGACTCGACTGAGAGAAAACAATAATCGGGAGTGGTTCCAAGCCCACAAAGAGGAGTATGACCGGTTGCGCCCGATCTTTATCGACAAGGTGCAGCAACTGATCGACCGCATCGCACAGTTCGACGACGAGATTGCGGGGCTGGAGGCGAAATCGTGCATGTACCGCATCTATCGCGATATTCGTTTCTCGCCCGACAAGACACCTTATAAAACCTATATGTCGGCCTACATGGCCAAGGGCGGCCGCAAGAGCCTGCGGGCCGGTTACTATTTCCATCTCGAGCCGGGCAACTGTATGATTAGCGGCGGGGTATGGTGCCCCGAGCCGAAACTGCTGAAGGCTTTGCGACAGGCGATTTACGACAACTACGACGAGTTTCAGGAACTCATCGGCCGCCCGCAGTTCAAGACGCTTTATCCCGATTGGGAGGGTGAGACCCTCAAGGTAGTACCCCGGCCGTTCCCCCGCGATTGCGAGCAGGCCGAGTGGCTCAAACGGAAAGATTATGTGATGGTCCATTTCGCCCCCGACAACTTTTTCGATGCCCCCGACTGGGTGGAACAGACGGCTCACGCTTTCGAGATAATGAAACCGGTAAACGATTTCTTCAACTATACGGTCGACGAGGTATATAACCTGTAACCGTCCGAGGTATTTAGTTCAGCTCGACTACCGTAATGCCGGCGCCGCCCAACTGCACGTGCTCGTCCTGAAAGTGGGCTACGCCCGGCACGGTCTTGAGGTATTGCCGGATGACCTGCCGCAGCACACCAGTGCCCGTACCGTGCAGAATGCGCACGCGGGTACAGCCCACTTGTATGGCATCGTCGATGAAGTAGGTGACTGCCTGCAACGCCTCGTCGGCCCGCATGCCCCGCACATCAATCTCTTGTTTGAAGTTGAGCTGCTTCTCCCTCATATCTTCGGTAGTCTGTACCCCCAGGAAGGTAGCCTTGGCATTCTCCTTTTTGATCTGGCTTTTGCTTACCCGCTCCAGCCGGTCGGCCTTGACGGTCGACTTGAGCATGCCGAAAGCCACGGTTACGTTGTTGCCATTCACTTCGAGCACTTCGCCCACCGAGGTTTGGCCCTTCAGCCGCACGGCATCGCCTGCGGCGAGGGGTGAGGCGGTTGCGGCCTGCGGTTGGGGCTCTTCACTCTTCTTGCGCTGTTGCTTGCGTTTCTTCCGCTCGGCTATCTGTTTGAGCTTGCGGCTCACCAGGTCGTCGGCTGCGGGTTCGGACTCTTCGCTCAGCTCGGCTTTGAACTGCTCGAACTTTTGGCGGGCGGCACGGGTCTTCTCCTTCTCGGCCTGCGCCTCCTTGATTTCGCGTATCGTGTTCTCGATGCGGGCATTGGCCTCGGCCAGAATCTGGGCGGCATCGCCTTTGGCCTGTTTCAGCAACTCCTTGCGTTGCTTTTCCAGAGCGGTGAGGTCGGCCTCGTAGCGGGCGGTGAGCTCCTCGAGCTTCTTCTCGCGCTGGCGTATGTTCTGGCGTTTGCTCTCCCAGTAGCGTTTGTCGCGCACGATGTCTTGCAGATACTTGTCCATATCGATGTAGGCCGAACCCACCTTCTCGGAGGCCGAGGCGATGACATCTTCGGGCAAACCTATCTTGCGGGCTATCTCGATGGCAAACGAGCTGCCGGGGTTACCGATGGATAGCTTGAAGAGCGGCTGCATGAGGTGACGGTCGTAGAGCATGGCGCCGTTGACGATGCCGTCGGTATCTTCGGCAAAATGTTTCAGGTTCTGGTAGTGGGTCGTGATGACTCCGTAGGCCCGCTTCTGGTTGAAACGGTCGAGCAGGGCTTCGGCAATGGCCCCACCGATTTGAGGCTCGGTGCCGCCACCGAACTCATCGATGAGCAGGAGACTGTTCTCGTTGGCATTCCGCACGAAAAATTTCATGTGCGTGAGGTGCGAACTGTATGTACTCAGGTCGTCCTCGATAGACTGCTCGTCGCCGATGTCGATGAATATGTCCTTGAAGATGCCGGTGCGGGAGTTGTCGTACATGGGCACCAGCAGACCGCACTGCAACATGTATTGCAGCAGTCCGGCCGTTTTGAGGCAGACCGATTTACCGCCGGCGTTGGGACCCGAGATGAGCAGGATGCGGTTTTTCTCGTCGAGAGTCAGGTCGAGGGGAACAACAGTCTTGCCCTGTCGCTTGAGCGAGAGGTAGAGCAGGGGATGCACGGCGTGGTACCACTCGATTTGCCGTTTGTTCTCAAAGCGAGGCAATGTCCCGCCGGTCTCCAGTGCCAGGAGGGCCTTGGCCCGGATGAAATCTATCTCGGCCAGAAATTCATAGGAGTAGATGATTTCGTCGATATAGGGACGCAGGGTGTCGGTAAAGGCGGTGAGTATGCGCACGATTTCGCGTCGCTCCTCGTTCTCGAGTTCACGCACCCGGTTGTTAGCTTCGACTACCTCGGCCGGTTCGATGAATATGGTCTTGCCGCTGGCCGACTCATCGTGCACGATACCCTTGATTTTCCGTTTGTACGAAGGGGCCACCGGTATCACCAGCCGGCCGTCGCGCATGGTGGGGCTCACCTCTTTGTCGACGAACCCCTCGCTCTGTGCCGCCCGCAGGATGGAGTTCAGGTTGCGCGATATGCTCGAGAGGGTCGAGGCGATGCTGCTGCGAATCTGGGCCAGGGCGGGCGAAGCGTTATCCTTGATATGGCCGAATTTGTCGAGAATCGCATCGATCTGTTTGACCAGCTGGGGGAATGCCTCTACCTCTTGGGCCAGTTCGTGCAGGTAGGGATAGCGAATCTCCTCCTCTTCGCCGGGACGAAGAAAGCGCACGATGGCCTGAATCGTGTCGAGCGAACGCCGCAGGTCGAACAGTTCGCTCTCTTCCAGAAAGGTCCCTTCGATGCGAACCCGTTTCAGCGAAGCTCGTACGTCGAAAAAGAAATCGGCCGGGAAATCGTCGGCCTGCTCGATAATGTGTACAAACTCCCATGTGCAGTTCAGCTGCTTGCGTATGGCGTCGTAGTCGGTAGAGAATTGCATTCTATCGGTATAGTCCGTTCCCAGGCTGCTGAGACACTTCTCTTTAATGAGCGACCGTATCTGGTCGAAACCTATCTTCTGCTCGAAATTCTGCGGATATATCACACTTTATAATTTAGAAAAACGTATGCAAAAGTAATAAAAAGCGTGGGGATAATCGATATTTGTCTCTGAACAAAACACAGCGGTTAGGTGTAATAAAGCGCGTATAACCGTTAATTGAAAAAAGAGATGGATTCAATAAGCTCGATTTACAAAGATATTCGGCGGATGTTCCAGTCGGCAGTTCCGCCTTATGTAGCTACAATCAACGACGACTACCACTACGAAGTGTGGGCTATCAAACAACAGGCTGGTCAATCGCAAAGCTCGGAGGAGTTGCTGGGATATGTAGCCAAACACGACGACAGTGTGACCGTAGGCTTCAACAACAAGTTGGGCGAGGAGGCTCGAAAACGTCTCTTTTCGGCCCTGTTGCTGACCAAGATGAATGGTCACGGCCGAATCTCCATTCATCGCATGACTCACCAGTTACATGCCGATTTGCAAGAGGCCATTGCCAACCTGATGCGCTATTACAGCGAGATGAACTGGATATAATCGGGGGCTGTACTTTTGCAAACTATTACCGACTATCTGCTATTTTTTGCTTAATAAAACTGTTTTTGGATATTTATTGTTATATTTGCGCCCTATAAATAAGCGCATTTATGACACAGATTGAAACCAATAACGAAGGAGAAGACAAGAAAAGTCTCAATTTCATAGAACAGATTGTAGAGGCCGACTTGAAGGCGGGTAAGAATGGAGGTCGTTTGAGCACCCGTTTTCCGCCCGAACCGAACGGCTACCTGCATATAGGTCATGCCAAAGCCATTTGCATCGACTTCGGTATTGCCGAGAAGTTCGGCGGTACCTGCAACTTGCGTTTCGACGATACCAACCCTGTCAAGGAGGATGTCGAATATGTCGACTCGATCAAGGAAGACATTCACTGGCTGGGTTTCGACTGGGGCGACCGGTTGTACTATGCGTCGGACTACTTCCCCAAACTGTGGGATTTGGCCATCCGCATGATTAAGGAGGGCAAAGCCTATGTCGACGAACAGTCGTCGGAGGAGATTGCCCGCCAGAAGGGTACCCCCACGCAACCGGGTATCGAGAGCCCTTACCGCAACCGCAGCGTCGAAGAGAACCTCGACCTGTTTGAGCGCATGAACAAAGGCGAATTCGAGGAGGGCCGTTTCGTATTGCGTGCCAAAATCGACATGGCTTCGCCCAACATGCACTTCAGAGACCCCATCATGTACCGCATCATCAAGCACCCGCACCACCGCACGGGCACGAAGTGGAACGTATATCCCATGTACGACTTTGCCCACGGACAGTCCGACTACTTCGAGGGTGTGACGCACTCGATCTGTACGCTGGAGTTTGAGGTGCACCGCCCCTTGTACGAGTATTTCGTGAAGGAGCTGGCCGACGACAGCTACTGCCCGCGACAAATCGAGTTCAACCGGTTGAACCTCACCTACACGGTGATGAGCAAGCGCAAATTGCTGCAACTGGTCAAGGAGGGGCTGGTAGCCGGTTGGGACGACCCGCGTATGCCGACTCTCTGTGGTTTGCGCCGTCGCGGATATACGCCCGAGTCTATCAAGAACTTTATCCAGAAAATCGGTTACACCAAGTACGACGGTATCATCAGCGTATCGCTGCTCGAACACAGCATTCGCGAAGACCTGAACAAGACCGCTACCCGCGTATCGGCCGTGCTCAATCCGGTGAAACTGATTATTACCAACTATCCCGAAGGACAGGTCGAATACCTCGACATCGAGAATAACCCCGAGGATCCCGAAGCCGGAACACACAAGATTCCTTTCACGCGCGAGTTGTACATCGAGCGCGACGACTTCATGGAGAATCCGCCGAAGAAATTCTTCCGCCTGGCTCCCGACCAGGAGGTGCGCCTGAAAGCCGCCTACATTATCAAATGTACCGGTGTGAAGAAAGATGCCGACGGAAACATCGAGGAGATCTATTGCGAATACGACCCCGATACCCGCAGCGGTATGCCGGGCAGCATGCGCAAGGTGAAAGGTACGTTGCACTGGGTATCGGCCCAATACAGTACCACGGCCGAAGTACGGCTTTACGACCGACTCTTCAACGTGGAGAACCCCTCGGAAGAGAAGGATGTCGACTTCAGAGAGCTGTTGAACCCCGATTCGTTGAAGGTAATCGACAACTGCCGCATCGAGCCTTATCTGGCCGAAAATGCCAAACCGGGCGACCGCTTCCAGTTCCAACGCACGGGATACTTCTGTGTCGACCCCGATTCGACCGAAGGTCATCTGGTCTTCAACCGCACCGTGTCGTTGAAAGATAGCTGGGAAAAACTGAAATCGAAATAAGATACCATTCCATTTCCATACTGTCGGATTCCTTGCCAGGCAAGGAGTCCGGCAGTTTTTATCTGAAAGCCAAGCAAGAATGTCTTCCAAAAAATCCAATGAACTCATAGAACGGTACGAACAGATGGTGTCGGGGGCGGGCAGTTGCTATTTCGATTCCGACGAAATCGACGAGATTGCCGACCATTACGAGTCCAAAGGGCAGATGCCCAAGGCTCTGCATGCCATCGAGTTCGGGTTGAAGCTGCACCCCGACGATGTGGACCTGCGCCTCAAACAGGCCCGCTATCTGCTCTATCTCGACCGGACTACCGAAGCCAGAAAGATTATGTCGGAGTTGGCCGATTACAGTCCCGATGCCACCCTCATACGGGCCGAGCTCCTCTTCCTTGACGGGCAGGTGAAACAGGCTCACCGGTTGATGCTCACGTTGCTCGACAGTGATGAGTTGCAGGAGGATATTTGTTTCGAAGCCATCGACATCTATGCCGACTATAATTGTTTCGACGGGTTGGTCGAGTTCGTACACAAGGCCGAGAAGGTGTTGCCCGACAGTCGTGAGCTGTTGCGCGAGATGGCTGCCCTTTGCGAAGACCGGTCGGAGTACGACCGGGCCATCGTGATTTACAACAAGCTGATTGACAAAGATCCCTATTCGGTGGCCGACTGGTTTTCTTTGGCCAAGGTCGAGGCTCTGCTCAAGCACTACGACAAGGCTATCGAGGCTTGCGATTTTGCCCTGGCCGTGAAGGAGGACGACGAGGCGGTGCTTTCGTTCAAAGGGTATTGTTACTACGACTCGGGCCAATACGACAAGGCCATCGAGCAGTTCAAGGAGTATGCCGAGGTGACCAAAGACAAGTCGGTAGCCTATGAACTGATAGGGGAGTGTTACATCAAGCGGGAGGATTACAACAACGCCTTGACCTATTTTCACAAGGCTCTCGAAGCCGATCCCGCAAACTCGAATATCTGTTACCAGTTGGCCACGTGTTATTACGACCTGGGGAAGATTCGGGAAGCCATCATCTATCTGCAGGACACAATTAGTCTCGACGAACGGGACGACGAGGCCCATTCGTTTCTGGGCGAAATATTTTTGCAGGTGGGCGATTACGAAAAGGCTTATCGCCATTTGTCCCGTTCGCTGGCGCTGAATGCCAACGATCGGGAGACCTTGCGGCTGAAGGGGGTGGCCTGTCTGCATCTGGAGAATTACAAAGAGGCCATCGAGGCTTTCGAAGAGGTGCTTCAGGGCGACATGTACGACTTGCAGACCCGTTTCAATCTGGTGTTGGCCTATGCCCGCAACCACAACGAGGCCGCTGCCGAGCATCAGGTCGAACTGATTGACAAGATGGCTCACACCTTCGACTTCAGCGAATTGCCGGCCGAGGAACAGCAGCAATGGAAGAATGTTCAGACGGCTATCCAGTCGCTCAAGGAATTTTTGCTGGGGAGCATCAAACCCGATGAAAACAAAGAATCCCTTTCATAGGAAGGGATTCTCGTTGCGTTCGATGCCTATTTCGGTCTCGGGTCCGTGCCCGGGATAGACTACTGTTTCGGGGGGCAATGTCAATAGATTTTTATGAATCGACTCGATGAGCTGGCGGTGATTTCCGCCGGGGAAATCGGTGCGTCCGATATTCAACTGAAAGAGGGCGTCGCCCGAAAGAACGAATCCTGATTCGGGCGCATAGAAGGCCAGACTGCCCGGCGAATGTCCCGGCACGGCAATGGCTCGAATCTCTTCCGTCCCGAGCGTGAAGATGTCGCCGTGGTCGATGTAGTGGCCGATGGGCTCGATTTCTCCTTTGAACGGGATACCGAATGCCTGGCACTGCTGGGGCATGTGCTGCAACAGAAACTCGTCGGCTTGCGAGGCACTGAGGGCGACTCCGTACCGCTGGGCCACAAAGGCGTTGCCGAAGCAGTGGTCGAAATGCAGGTGGGTAGCCAGCAGATATTTTACCGTCAACCGGTTGTCGGCGATAAATCGGGCCAGAGTCTCCTCTTCCTTGGGATAGTAGCACCCGGCATCGACAATGGCACACTCCCGGCTCTCGTCGTCCCACAGCACGTAGCTGTTCACGGGGAGCATGTTGAAGTAGAAACGGTTTATCTTCATGGTTTCTATTTTTTTACAATCTGTACATAGATGACCTTCTTCGTCTCGAAATACTCCTCTTTGAAGTAGTCGCTCAGGTTGAAGAGAATCGACGTCTTCTTCACCGGGGCGAGTTCGCTCTGCAAGTCACCACCCTTGAGGCAGAGCAATCCGTTGGGCAACGCGTTCTGCTGCTCGCGCCGGATGTTCTTTCGAATCAGTTTCAGCAGGTCGGGCAGGGTCATGACGGCCCGGCTCACCACGAAATCATACTCGGTCTTGAGCTCCTCTACACTGCCGTGCTGGAAGGTGACGTTTTGCAACCCGATGGCTTCGGCTACACTCTGGGCCACCTTGATTTTCTTGCCCACCCGGTCGATCAGGTGGAAACGACACTGGGGAAAGAGAATGGCCAGAGGAATACCCGGGAATCCGCCGCCGGTACCCACGTCGAGTATCGTGGTGCCGTCGGTAAAGTCGATGGCCTTGGCGATACCCAGCGAGTGGAGTATGTGGTGCAGATAGAGGTTGTCTATATCTTTGCGCGAGATTACGTTAATCTTCGCATTCCAGTCGGTATACAAGGGGCCCAGTGCCTCGAATTGGCTCTCCTGGGTCGGGGTCAGATTGGGGAAATAGGTTTTGATATATTGCATGAGATTTTATTTAATCAGTCGTCTAACAGGGCTCTCGGGGAGCATGTACATCTCGATTTCCTTGAACGGGACCGCTATCTGCACCTGACCGGTAGCATAGCAGGCAATCTCGTAGGGGTTGAATACCCAGCAGATGCTGTCGTCGGTGAGGTAGAAGTTCTCGTTGGCCGCAATGTTTTCGGTATCGAAAAATCCCAACTCCAGCAGGGAATCGGGCGAAGCCAGGTTCAGACTCTTAAGCAACTGGTCCAGCAATACGTGATTTACCTGGTCGGTCAATTCGGGCAGGAAAATATCTTCGAGAACGATGCGATGCCAGTTCGAGAGGTCTATTGTGTAGAACAGGTCGGAGTACATGCCGTGGGCTCCACCCGTGTACTCCGAGGTGGAGAGGCTGTAGCAGAAAAAGTCGTTGCGGTTATAGACCGTAGAGAGGTTGTAATCGAACTCCCACTCGCACGAGTAGGAGGGACCGTTCTCTTTCATCTCTTTTTCAAACTCGGGTTCGAGCTCCTTGTAGGCGGCTATGTGCGACGCCACGGCTTTCTGAGCCGAACTTTCGAAGAGGGAGTCGCTGGCATAATCGTCGCCGAATACCAGAGGGGCCAGCATCTTTTGCAACCGAATGCCGTCGCCCTCCTGCCGATATTTCGTAGGAACGTCGATAGTTACCGAAACTTTACAGGCCGGCATGGCCGTATCGCCAGCGAGATGATAGCTCTCTTTGATGACGACCTCTTTCACGGCGACCGTATCGGCCGTTGCGTCGTCGGTCGAGTTGTTGCTCTTGAAATTGCAGGAATATAAACAGCCTACCAAGGCGATTATACTCAGTAACGATACCTTTTTCATAGCTACAAGTTTTTTACAAAAATACGCCTTTTACCGGGCTCGGCAAGGGAAAAGTGCAAAAAAAGCAAATTGATGTGGGTGATGGGGTCGCCGATATGAAAGCAAACTGTACCCAGAACAGGCACGATGTTTTTCTGCAAACAGCTGCGAGCAGAGTCGAAAGAATTGTGTACCTTTGCCCACGAATCCCATAATGAAACGGGTATTGCAAATAGAATCGGTATGTTACAAATCGGAAAATTCAATACACTCAAGGTCGTTAAGACGGTCGATTTTGGGCTCTATCTCGACGGTGGCGAGAAAGGCGAAATCTTGTTACCCCGCAAATTCCTCCCCGAGAAGCCGTATGCCGAGGGCGACGAGCTGTCGGTCTTTGTCTATTACGATTCGGAGGACCGACTGATTGCAACTACCCGTAAGCCGTACGTGCAGGTGGGGCAGTTTGCCCGCTTGCAGGTAAAGTCGGTCACGAAGGTGGGAGCCTTTCTCGATTGGGGCGTAGAGGCCAAAGACCTGTTGGTGCCGTTTCGCGAACAGCATGGCGAAATGCAGCCCGACCGATATTATATCGTGTATGTCTATCTCGACTTTGCTACCGGCCGTATTGTCGCATCGGCCAAGCTCGACAAGTTTCTCGATAATGTCCCGCCCGAGTATACCCCCAACCAGCCAGTCGAGATTCTGGTGGTGCAAGAGACCCAACTCGGCTACAAGGTCATCATCAACAACCTGCATTGGGGTGTAATCTATCACAACGAGATTTTCCGTCCCGTTGCCATCGGCGAACATCTGCAAGCCTATATCAAGCAGGTGCGCGACGACGAGCGAATAGACGTGTCGCTGCAACCGATCGGTTATGAGCAGCACATTGACCCGTTGAGCGAAACCATTTTGAAACGGTTGGACGAAGCCGGTGGCCGTCTGCCCCTCTCCGACAAATCGCCGGCCGAGGAGATAGCCCGCTACTTCCAGTGCAGCAAGAAGAGTTTCAAGAAGGCGATAGGGGCTCTCTACAAGGCCCGCCGCATCGTTATCGACGAGCGGGAGATACGCAAGGCCTGATTCGTATCGGTTCCATTATCTTTCGACAAGTTAAAAGAACTTTTTTCTACAACTGTTGTTTAAGAGTTGTAAAGTTTCCCTTGAGGAAATCAAACAACTTTTAATAGGTACTAAACAACAAAAACAGTTATGAAAAGAGTTTTCGTTATGTTGGTCGTCGTGCTGGGAAGCGCGGGACTGCTATTCGCTCAAAAAAGCAACCAAAAGGAGGTAAAACAACTGCAGAGTTTCTTGCAGCAGACCTCGGCCAAAGGCGATGCCAATTATGTGCGCTTGGAAATCACCAATATCAACAATCCGGCCTCTTGGAAGGGGGTGACCTGGAGCGGAGGTCGGGTAATCTCGATTGAGTGGTCGGACAAGAATCTGGCCGGTGAGCTAGACCTGGCCGGCTTTACCGCCCTGCAAAAGGTCGATTGCTCGCGCAACCAGCTTACCGGTATCGAGGTGTCGGGCTGTACGGCACTCAATACCTTGAACGTAAGCCGCAACAAACTCTCGACGTTGAATATCGACAACTGTCCGGCCCTGATCAAGCTCGATTGCTATAAGAATCGGCTTACCGACCTGTCGCTCGCGGAGCTGCCGGGATTGAAAAATCTGAACTGCTCGAACAACCTGTTTGTCGAACTCAATGTGAACGGAGCCCAGCAACTGCAAAGTCTGAACGTACAGGGGTGCCACCTCGAATCGCTGATGGTCGACAGTTGCGAGAACTTGAAAAACCTCTATTGCGGATACAACAAACTGACCAGCCTCAACCTCTTCGGTACGGTGAGCCTCTCGAACTTGAATATCGACGACAACGAAATTGCCAATATGGTTATCTCGAAACTGCCTTCGCTCACTTCGTTTGTTTGCAGCGACAACAACATGAAGACACTGGGTCTGCTCGACTGTACCGCCTTGTCCGACCTAGTCTGCTCGTACAACGACCTCACGACGTTGAGTCTCGACGGGAGCAACAACCTCTATTTTGTCGATTGCTCGTACAACGACCTGACCAATCTCGACTTGAGCAACCGCACCATGCTGCAACGGCTCATCTGCAACAACAACCAGCTGAATACGCTCGACGTTTCGTTTTGTCCCAATCTGGTCTATATCAACTGCCGGTACAACCAGATTATCGACCTGCGCACCATGGGCGACAGCAACCTGCGCATGATTGCCTGCCAGTGGAACTACTAACCAACCATATCCCCTTATCTTGACCGAAAGAGCGATTGCTTGCCCGCATGCCGGGCCGTGCAATCGCTCTTGTCGTATAGGGGTGTGGGGCTTTTACTGGTGTTTGCTTTCGTGGACCGGCGATTGGGCCGATTGCTCTTCGGCAGCCTCTTGCTTGCGATACTCCTCGATCATATACCCCTTGACCTCCTTGAAGAGTCGGGTGGCAAATACGAAGTCGTTCAGGGCTTCGTTCGACGAGGTGAATATCTTGTTTTTGTTGCCGACCCACTCCCGATGGCCCTTGTTGATGAAAACGATATTTTCACCGATACCGATAACCGAGTTCATGTCGTGGGTGTTGATGATGGTCGTCATGTTGTATTCGTGGGTGATGTCACTCAACAGTTCGTCGATAAGAATCGAGGTCTTGGGGTCGAGGCCCGAGTTGGGCTCGTCGCAAAACAGGTATTTGGGGTTCAGGGCAATGGCTCGTGCAATGGCCACCCGTTTCTGCATACCGCCGCTTATCTCCGAGGGGTAGAGGTCATTCACCCCTTTCAGGTTTACACGCTCGAGACAGAACTCGGCCCTCTTCTTGCAGGTGGCATAGTTGTCGCGGGTGAACATGCGCAAGGGGAACATCACATTTCCCAGCACCGTCTCCGAGTCGAACAGGGCCGACCCCTGAAACAGCATGCCTATCTCGGTACGCAGCACTTTGGTCTGGGCCGGTGTCATGGCCATCACGTCGCGGCCGTCGTAGAGAATCTTCCCCTGGTCGGGTCGCAACAGACCTACGAGACATTTCATCAATACGGTTTTTCCCGAGCCGCTCTGTCCGATAATCAGATTGGTTTTCCCGGAGTAGAATTTGGCGGAAACGTCGTGCAGAATCTCTTTCCCGTCGAATTGCTTGTATATGTTATTTACCGTTATCATCAGAACAAGATTTGAGTGAGCACTACATCGAGGAGCAACACGATTACACTGCTGACCACAACCGAATCGGTACTGGCCTGACCCACCTGCAAGGCGCCACCTTTGACCCGATAGCCGTAATACGAGGCTACGCTACTGATGACAAAAGCAAAGAAGAGGGCTTTGAATATGGCTTGCCAAATGTAGTATTCGACAAAGAAACTTTGCAGGCCGTAGATATATTTCGAGACCGAAATGATGTCGGTAAACTGGGCTATGAGGTAGCCGCCCACGATACCGCTGGCCATACTGAAGACAACCAGCACCGGGATGAACGAAACCATGGCGGCAATCTTGGGCAGGATGAGCAGGTTGGCCGAGTTGACACCCATGATTTCGAGGGCATCGATCTGCTCGGTTACCCGCATGGTACCTATCTCCGAAGCAATGTTCGAACCCACCTTGCCGGCCAGAATCAAGCAGAGTATCGACGAGGAGAACTCCAGCAGAATCACGTCGCGGGTAGCCAATCCCACGGCGTATGCCGGTATGAGGGGCGACACCACATTCTTCTGCATCTGAATGGCGATAACCGCACCGATGAAGACCGAGATGGTGATGACGATGGGAATGGAGTCGATGCCCAGTTTGTAGATTTCGGCAATGTATCGTTTGAAAAACTCCCGCCAGCGGTCGGGTCGGGTGAAGACCCGCCTCATCAGCAGGACGTAATCCCCGAATTTTCGTAGTGAATCGTCTATAATCATATCCGTCGTTTTGGAATATCAAGGAACAAAAGTAGTGAAAAAGATTGATGTACAGCAATGCTTTGCCCCTTGAAATGAACTTGACATTATTTTATTTTGTAAAAGTGGCGCATGAATATCTCTATTTCCGTATCTTTGCACGAGATAGAGCAGGACCGTATGCGGTCGATCGAAGGCATACACCTCTCTTGTTGAGTAAAACGCTAATAGATAAAATATGTTCTCCAAACTATTCAAACATCGGGCCGAAGCTGCCGATGCCGCACCCAAGACGACGGCCGAAGTACAACAGCCGGCCTCGGAACCCACGGGCAACAACATGGTGCTGCGTACCGAGGACTTGGTGAAGAAGTATCGCCAGCGTACGGTGGTCAACCATGTGTCTATCGATGTGACGCAAGGCGAAATCGTAGGTCTGCTGGGCCCGAACGGTGCCGGTAAAACGACCACTTTCTACATGACCACGGGTTTGATTACACCCAACCAGGGACATATTTATCTCAACGATCTCGACATCACCGACTATCCCGTCTACAAGCGGGCACAAATCGGCATCGGCTATCTGGCCCAGGAGGCTTCGGTATTCCGCAAGCTGTCGGTCGAGGACAACATCCGCTGTGTGCTCGAGATGACCCCCACGACCAAGGAGTACCAGCGCGAGAAGCTGGAGAGCCTCATTGCCGAATTTCGTCTGCAAAAGGTGCGCAAAAACCTGGGCGACCAACTGTCGGGTGGCGAGCGGCGGCGTACCGAGATAGCCCGCTGTCTGGCCATCAGCCCCAAGTTCATCATGCTCGACGAACCCTTTGCCGGTGTCGACCCCATTGCCGTAGAAGATATTCAGTCGATTGTCTACAAACTGAAAGAGAAGAATATCGGTATCCTCATTACCGACCACAACGCGCCCGAAACCTTGAGTATCACCGACCGTGCCTACCTGTTGTTCGAGGGGAAAATCCTCTTCCAGGGTACCTCGGAGGAGTTGGCCGAAAATCCTATCGTGCGCGAGAAATACTTAGGCCGTAACTTTATCTTCCATCGGAAGAAATTCCTCTAACTTCGCGATTGGCCGCAAATACTTTCTTGTAAAAGAGATAGAGCAGGAGGGCGGTGGCAACGAGACTTACCCAGGCCAGCCACCCCGTGGACGATTGTGCCGTGCCCAGTGCTTCCAGCGTATTGTCCGATGCGTTGCCGGTGACGTAGGCGATGCAGACCACCATGCTGTTGTTAAGAAAATGTCCGAAGATGGGCAGCCACAGGTTGCGGCTCCACACGAGCAGATAACCGAAAAATGCACCCAGCAGCAACCGGGGGAAGAATCCGTAGAATTGCAGGTGTATGGCACTGAACAAGAAAGCGCAGGTCCAGATGGCCCAGTGAGCCCGGCGGCTTTTGCCCTGTACCACTTGCTGGAGTACCCCTCTGAAAACCATCTCTTCGCCCATGCCGGTGAGTAATCCTATACCCAATACCACGGCCAGGAAATGGGCAAACGATTTGATTTGCAGCATCTGTTCGGTCACTGCGGCGGCCGCCTCTTCCTGTTGTCGCATCCACGCCTCGATGCCGCTGAAAGCAGCGGGCAGGCTGATGGACTCGTTCCACTCCACCAGCCGGTTGAACATGGGGGTGGCCACGAAGTAGAGCGCCACGATGCACAGCAACTCGACCAGTCGGGGCGCCTTGTTCAAGTGCAGACCCTGACTGGCATCGCCCCAAAAGAGCATGGCGGCCACCAAGGCCGGCAAGATGAACATGCCAATGTTTTGCAGATACATGCCAATCAACAGGGCATATTCACCCCGCACGAAAAGCATGGGTATGGCGATGACAAACACGCCGCACAAAATCAAAACCAGCAACACGATGAGCTTTACGCCCACCGACGAATGGCGAATGTATTCGGTAATCTTCATAGTGCTCATTTTTTTCGTGGGTAAAGATAGTACAAAAATAAAAGGCGGCCCAGAGAAAAACGTCGTTTTAGTTGGTGCATAAGATTATTTTTGTGCTTCTTTGTATAAGCCTTTAATCTAAAAAGCGCAAAGTGTCTGTCCGGTTGATTTATTGGAATGTATAAATAAAAGAATATACAATAGGCAAACGGTAAACCGTGAACAAATCACATATAACAAAAAGTAAATAAAATTGCATAAATCTACTATTTTGTCAACTTTTTGTTTTGAAGAGTTGGATAAATGTCTATATTTGCAAAATAAATGTGACAAAATAATAGATTTATGGAGGTCGCTATTGTAAAATACAATGCAGGGAATATTTATTCGGTTGTGTGCGCTTTGCGCCGCTTGGGTATCGAGCCGGTGGTGAGCGATTCGCCCGAGGTGCTCTCGCGTGCCGATAAGGTGTTGTTCCCCGGGGTGGGAGAGGCTTCGTCGGCCATGGCGTATTTGCGTGAGCATGGGCTCGACCGGGTGATTGTGGGTCTCACCCAGCCGGTGCTGGCCATCTGCATAGGCATGCAACTGCTCTGCTCGCACTCCGAGGAGGGTGATGTCGATTGTCTCGGCCTCTTCGATACCGAAGTGCGACGCTTTGTTTCGCAGACCAGCGAGCAAAAGGTGCCCCACATGGGGTGGAATACCTTGCGCGGTCTGCGTGGCCCTCTCTTTCACGGCATCGACGAGGGTAGCCATGTCTATTTCGTGCACAGCTACTATGTCCCGGTTTCGGCCGATTGCATAGCAGCATGTGACTATATAAACCCGTTTTGTGCGGCTATGAACAAGAACAATTTCTATGCCACCCAGTTCCACGTCGAGAAGAGTGGGGCGGTAGGGGTACGCATCCTTGAAAACTTTCTGGCCCTATGATTCAACTGATTCCGGCTATCGATATTATTGGAGGACGCTGCGTGCGATTGTCGCAGGGCGATTATGCCCGGCAGCAGGTCTACAACGAGAATCCGCTCGAGGTGGCCAAGGCGTTTGAAGACAGCGGGGTGACCCGCCTGCACCTGGTCGACCTGGACGGGGCCAAGGCCAGCCACGTGGTCAATTACAAGACACTCGAGCAGATTGCCGGCCACACGAGCTTGACAATCGACTTCGGGGGCGGCGTGAAAAGTGATGAAGACCTGCATATCGCCTTTGAGAGTGGTGCCCGGCTGGTGACGGGCGGCAGCATTGCCGTGCGCGACCGCGACCGGTTTGTCGGGTGGATCGAGCGGTATGGCAAAGAGCGCATCATCCTGGGTGCCGACGTACGGGACGAGAAAATCTCGACCGGCGGCTGGCTCGACGACTCGGATGTGGAGCTGATACCCTTTGTGCGCGACTACATGCAGGTGGGCATCGAGCAGGTAATCACGACCGACATTGCCCGCGACGGCATGTTGCAGGGGTGCTCCGTAGAGCTGTATCGCAAGATGCTGGCCGAGTTGCCGGGCATTTACCTGATTGCCAGCGGCGGCGTGGGCTCGTGGGCCGACATCGAGGCACTGCAGTCGCTGGGCGTCCCGGCCGTCATTTTGGGAAAAGCCATTTACGAAGGGCGCATTTCGCTCGACGAAATAGCCCGATTCATCATACATAACAACTGACGTATCATGTTGGCAAAACGAATTATACCTTGCCTCGATGTAAAAGAGGGTATGACTGTGAAGGGAACCCGTTTCGTGAACTTCAGAGAGGCCGGCGACCCGGTCGAGTTGGGCGAATATTACAGCCGACAGGGGGCCGACGAGTTGGTCTACCTCGACATTACGGCTTCGTACGAAGGGCGTGCCACCTTTACCGACCTGGTGAAACGTATCGCTGCCCGTATCGACATACCGTTTACGGTGGGGGGCGGCATCCACTCGCTGGCCGATGTGGACCGGCTGCTGAATGCGGGGGCCGACAAGGTGTCGCTCAACTCTGCAGCCTTGAAAAATCCCCAAATTATCGAAGAGGTTGCAAAAAATTTCGGTTCACAAGTATGTGTTATCGCAATAGATGCTAACTTTGAGGACGGAAATTGGATATGCTACCTGAACGGCGGTCGTGTGCCGACCCGTCGCACGCTTTTCGAGTGGGCCGCCGAGGCGACCGACCGGGGGGCAGGCGAAATACTGTTTACCAGTATCGCTCACGACGGCACACACGGCGGCTATGCCTGCGACGCCTTGCGCGAGTTGCACCGGCAGTTGTCTGTACCGGTAATTGCCTCGGGCGGAGCCGGGACGATGGCTCACTTCAAGGCGGCTTTTGTAGAGGGCGAGGCCGATGCCGCACTGGCAGCCGGTGTATTCCATTTCGGGGAGATTGCCATCCCGGAGCTGAAACAATATTTATCGGGAGAGGGCATTCCCATAAGATTATGACGATATGAACGAAGAGACGATGCAACTGGATTTCGACAAGATGGGCGGCCTGGTGCCGGCCATCGTTCAAGACGACGTGACACAAAAGGTGCTCATGCTCGGCTTTATGAATCCCGAGGCGGTGCGTAAAACCATCGATACGGGACGGGTAACCTTTTTCAGCCGGACCAAGGGCCGATTGTGGACCAAGGGCGAGGAGAGCGGCCACTTCCTGCTGGTGAAATCGATACAGAAGGATTGCGACAACGACACACTGCTGATCAAGGCCCACCCTTGTGGACCGGTGTGCCATACGGGGGCCGATACCTGTTTCGGCGAGACCAACCGCGACGATATGGCCTTTATCACCTATCTGCAAGACTTCATCGAACAGCGCAAGGCCGAGATGCCCGAGGGGTCGTACACCACCTCGCTCTTCAATTCGGGAGTCAACCGCATGGCTCAAAAGGTAGGCGAGGAAGCGGTCGAGACGGTCATCGAGGCCACCAACGGGAGCGACGAACGGCTCATCTACGAGGCTTCGGACCTGCTGTATCACCTGATTGTGCTGCTTACCTCGAAGGGGTATCGTATAGAAGATTTAGCTCGTGAATTAAAAAAGAGGCATAAATAAGACACTATGGAAAAGAAATTGCTTGTCAAATATACCGATGTGCAGATTTGCCGGGAGGAGTTGACCATACTCGATCATGTAAACTTCGAGTTGTACAGCGGCGAGTTTGTCTATTTCATCGGGCGCGTGGGCAGCGGTAAGAGTTCGCTGTTAAAGACCATGTATGCCGATTTGCCCATCAGCGAAGGAGAGGCTTCGGTGCTCGACTTCGACGTGCGCCATATCCGCAACAAGGAGATACCCCTGTTGCGTCGGAAACTGGGTATAGTCTTCCAGGATTTCCAACTGCTTACCGACCGCTCGGTCTACGAGAATCTGGCTTTTGTCCTGAAGGCTACCGGCTGGAAGGATAAAGAGGAGATCGATACCCGGGTAGCCGAGGTGCTCGACCAGGTGGGGATGCGCAAGAAGTCGTACA
The DNA here is from genome assembly GCF_963931395.1 of Barnesiella sp. An22. Taxonomy (NCBI): domain Bacteria; kingdom Pseudomonadati; phylum Bacteroidota; class Bacteroidia; order Bacteroidales; family Barnesiellaceae; genus Barnesiella; species Barnesiella sp. An22. The sequence goes on along the minus strand of NZ_OZ007014.1, from coordinate 2,006,407 downwards.
AGATGCCGCACGAGCTGTCGGGCGGCGAACAGCAGCGTATCGTCATCGCACGGGCTCTGTTGAACTCGCCCAAGATTATCCTGGCCGACGAGCCTACTGGAAACCTCGACCCCCAGACCGGGCAGCAGATTGTCTCGCTGCTTCACCGCATCTGCGAAACGGGAACGGCTGTAATCATGACAACGCACAACCTGAATCTGGTCGAGGAGTTCCCCGGGCGCATCTTGAAATGCGAAGACAAGAGTCTTGTCGAAGTTTAATTTGGCCCGAATAGTTGATAATCCGGCGAAAAAAAATTATTTTTGCCCAGCGATAAGTATAAATTTACATTTTAAAACAAGTAGAATAGAAATGAAAGTACTCAAATTTGGTGGAACTTCTGTTGGTAGCGCCCAATGTATGAAAGATGTTGCCAAATTAATTTGTGACGGGAATCAAAAAATCGTAGTGTTGTCGGCCATGGCCGGGACAACGAACACCTTGGTGGAAATATCGGACTATCTGTATAAGAAGAATACCGATGGAGCCCGGGAAACGATTGGAAGTCTTGAACGAAAGTACATCAAAGTCATCGATGAACTGTACAGCACCGACGAATATAAGCAAAAGGCCCTCGATGTGGTGAAGGGTTGCTTCGACCACATACGCTCGTTTACCAAAGACCTCTTCACGCTGTTTGAAGAGAAGGTCATTTTGGCTCAGGGCGAATTGATGTCGACGGCCATGATGCACAACTACCTGTTGGAACAAGGGGTGAAGTCGGTTCTTATCCCGGCTCTCGACTATATGCGTACCGACAAGAATTCGGAACCCGACAACCAGTTTATCAAAACCAAACTTACGGCATTGTTGCAAGAGAACTCCGATGCCGAAATCTATATCACTCAAGGCTATATCTGCCGCAATGCCTACGGCGAGATTGACAACCTGCAACGCGGTGGCAGTGATTATTCGGCTTCGCTGATAGGTGCTGCTATCAATGCCGAGGAGATACAAATCTGGACCGACATAGACGGCATGCACAACAATGACCCCCGATTCGTGGAGAATACGAAACCGGTTCGTCACCTGCAATTCGAAGAGGCTGCCGAGCTGGCCTACTTCGGTGCCAAGATTCTGCATCCTACCTGTGTGCTCCCGGCCAAGTTGAACAATATACCGGTACGGTTGCTCAACACGATGCAGCCCGATGCTCCCGGTACCCTGATTTGCGATACTCACGAAAATACCAACGGGCAGATCAAGGCTATCGCCGCCAAAGAGAACATCACGGCCATCAAGATAAAATCGGGCCGCATGCTGCTGGCCTACGGTTTCCTGCGCAAGGTATTCGAGATATTCGAGAGCTACCAGACCTCGATCGATATGGTTACCACCTCGGAGGTAGGGGTGTCGCTGACTATCGACAACACGAAACATTTGCAGGAGATTCTCGACGACTTGCGTAAGTTCGGTACGGTTACGGTCGACGAAGACATGGTGATTATCTGTGTTGTAGGCGATTTGGAGTGGAACAATGTAGGGTTTGAATCGGCAGCCGTCCAGGCCATGAAAGATATACCCGTGCGCATGATCTCTTACGGAGGCAGCAACTACAATATATCTTTCCTGGTTCGCCGGCAAGACAAGGTGAAAGCGCTACGATCGCTCAGCCAGTACCTTTTTGAAAACAAATAAATAAATTATAACACAGTGTCATGCAGAATGTGTTCTGCATGACACTTTACTTTTTGTGACACATGTTTCCTATTACTCATTTCAATCAAGAAAAAACTCCGTTTTATTATTACGATAAGACGCTGTTGAACAATACACTCTCTACACTTACCCGCCTGGCCGAAGAACGGAATTTTCAGGTACACTATGCCATCAAAGCCAATGCCAATCCCGAGGTATTGCGACTGATTGCCGCTTCGGGAGTAGGGGCCGACTGCGTAAGCGGCGGCGAGATAAAGGCCGCTCTGGAGGCTGGATTCCCGGCCCGAAAGATTGTATTCGCCGGCGTAGGAAAGGCCGACTGGGAAATCGAGTACGCGCTCGATAACAAAATATTCTGCTTCAATGTAGAGTCGGCCGAAGAGTTGGCCGTCATCGAAGAGCTGGCCCGCAAAAAAGAGACGGTAGCCTCGATTGCCTTGCGGCTGAACCCCAATATCGACGCACATACCCACGAGTACATCACGACGGGCCTGAGTGAAAACAAATTCGGTATTCCCATCGAGATGCTCGATGGCGTACTTGCCCAATTGCAAGGCTATACGCATGTACAGCTTATCGGCTTCCACTTTCATATCGGATCTCAAATCTTGAACATGGAGGCTTTCCGGGTACTCTGCGAACGCATCAACCGCCTGCAAGACGATCTGGTGAAACGGAATATCCAGGTAAAGCACATCAATGTAGGAGGCGGCCTGGGTGTCGATTACGACAATCCGGATAAAAACCCCATCCCCGATTTTGAAACCTACTTCAATGTATTCCGCGACACACTCGACCTGCGCAGCGGCCAACAGTTGCACTTCGAGCTGGGACGTGCTATCGTATGCCAGTGCGGTTCGCTCATCACGCGAGTACTCTATGTGAAGAAATCGCTCAAAAAGCAATTTGTCATCGTCGATGCCGGTATGACCGACCTTATTCGTCCGGCTCTGTATCAGGCCCATCATCATATCGAGAACATTACCTCCGATATGGCCATGCAGCCCTACGATGTAGTAGGCCCTATCTGCGAATCGTCAGATTGCTTCGGAAAGAATGTCATGCTGAATGCAACCGAGCGAGGCGATTTGATTGCTATTCGGTCGGCCGGAGCCTACGGCGAAATCATGGCTTCGCAATACAACTGCCGCCCATTGCCCGGACATTTGATAGAATAAAATAATTATTAACAATAATTTATGTATTCGTATTTAGAAATATAGTATTTTTGCGATTACAAAATTGTAATCATTACAAATAAAGAAAGATGAAAGAATCGGCTCAAAACAAACTACGTCGTTACAACATAAAGCCCTCGGTACAGCGCATGGCCGTGTTGGATTATCTGATGACTCATCACACACATCCGACGGCCGATACAATATTCAATGCTTTGTATCCGTCTATTCCCACACTGTCGAAGGCAACCGTTTACAACACGTTGAATTTGCTGACCGAGCAAGGCGTCATTCAAATGATTACAATCGATGAAAAGAATGCCCGTTTCGATGCCCGTGAAACACCTCACTTGCATTTCAGGTGCAATGAATGCGGCGAAATATTCGATTTCGATTTGCCTCCTTTTGCGATGGATGCACTCAAGGAGTTCGAAGTTACCGACATTCAGATGTATTGCAAGGGCGTATGTCCGTCGTGCCAGAAAAAGAAAGAGAACATCAACTAATCAATAACACAGCATTAACAACTAAAAATAACCAATCATGAAAAAGTTTATTTGTACTGTATGCGGTTACGTATACGAAGGTGAAGAAGCTCCTGAATTTTGCCCCCAATGCCACCAACCCCGTTCGAAGTTCAAAGAACTGGTTGAGTCGGACAAACTCGATTTCGTAACCGAACACCATATTGGCGACGGTGTTGTAGAAGACGCCGAGGTTATGGAAGGTCTTAAAGCTCACTTCGCTGGCGAATGCACCGAAGTAGGTATGTACTTGGCTATGAGCCGTCAGGCCGATCGTGAAGGCTATCCCGAAATTGCCGAGGCTTTCAAACGCTACGCTTTCGAAGAGGCTGAACACGCTTCGAAATTTGCCGAATTGCTGGGTGAAGTAGTTTGGAACACCGAGAAGAACGTAAAAGCCCGTATGGAGGCTGAAAGCGGTGCTTGCGCCGACAAGATGCGTATCGCCAAACGTGCCAAAGAATTGGGTTACGATGCAATCCACGACACGGTACACGAAATGGCCAAAGACGAAGCTCGTCACGGCAAAGGCTTCGAAGGTCTGTACAACCGCTATTTCAAGAAATAAAAAATTGCCATTAGTTTACAGAGAGAGGGCGGCCCGAAAGAGTTGCCCTCTCTTTTTTGTCTGCTGTGTCGCAATAAAATACAGACCGACCGGAATGAAAAATATCTGAAACGATGTTTCGATATTTTATTCTCCACTCATCTTTTTGTATCTTTGTCGCAATTATCAGACTGATCTCAATGAAGAATATACGCAACTTTTGTATCATAGCCCATATAGACCATGGTAAAAGTACCTTGGCCGACCGCTTGTTGGAGTACACCAAAACCATTGCCGAGAAAGACCTGCAAGACCAGGTACTCGACAATATGGATTTGGAGCGCGAACGCGGCATCACCATCAAGAGCCATGCCATACAGATGGAGTATCTCTACCAAGGTGAAAAATACATTTTGAACCTGATAGATACTCCGGGGCACGTCGATTTCTCGTACGAGGTTTCTCGCTCCATCGCCGCCTGCGAAGGAGCTCTACTCATTGTAGATGCTTCGCAAGGCATTCAGGCACAAACGATTTCGAACCTCTATATGGCTATCGAGCACGATTTGGAGATTATTCCGGTAATCAATAAAATCGACCTGGAGAGCGCCCGCCCCGACGAGGTGGAAGACCAGATTGTCGAGTTGCTGGGTTGCAAACGCGAAGAGATTATCCGGGCCAGTGGTAAGACGGGGCAGGGTGTCGAGGAGATTCTTGCCGCCATTATCGAGCGAATAGAGCCGCCCAAGGGCGACGTAGATGCCCCGCTGCAGTGTCTTATTTTCGACTCGGTATTCAACTCGTTCCGCGGAATTATTGCTTATTTCAAGATATGCAACGGCCGTATACGGACCGGCGACAAGGTGAAATTCGTAGCTACGGGCAAGGAGTATGAGGCCGACGAAATCGGGGTGCTCAAACTGGACATGGTGCCGCGCAACGAATTGCTGGCCGGCGATGTAGGCTATATCATTTCGGGTATCAAGACCTCGCGTGAGGTGAAGGTGGGCGATACCATTACCCACATAGACCGCCCGTGTGCGGCAGCAATCGACGGGTTCGAAGAGGTGAAGCCCATGGTCTTTGCCGGTGTTTATCCCATCGAGACCGAGGACTTCGAGAACCTGCGCTCGTCACTGGAGAAACTGCAGTTGAACGATGCTTCGCTTACGTTCCAGCCCGAGTCGTCGGCTGCGCTGGGCTTCGGATTCCGTTGCGGATTTCTGGGGCTGCTCCACATGGAGATTGTGCAGGAGCGTCTCGACCGCGAGTTCAATATGGACGTGATTACGACCGTGCCCAACGTATCGTACAAAGTCTATGACAAGAAGGGCGGAATGATCGAGGTTCACAACCCCTCGGGGTTGCCCGACCCGACCTTGATCGACCACATCGAGGAGCCCTACATCCGGGCTTCGGTCATCACGGCTACCGACTACATAGGCCCCATTATGACCCTCTGCCTGGGCAAACGGGGCGAACTGGTAAAGCAGGAGTACATCTCGGGCAACCGGGTAGAAATCATCTACGACATGCCGCTGGGCGAAATCGTTATCGACTTCTACGACAAGCTGAAAAGTATATCGAAGGGGTATGCCTCGTTTGATTACCACATTCACGACTTCAGAGAGTCGAAGCTGGTGAAACTCGATATTCTGCTCAACGGAGAGTCGGTCGATGCCCTGTCGACCTTGACCCACGTAGACAATGCCGTCACCTTTGGCCGACGCATGTGCGAGAAGTTGAAGGAGCTCATTCCGCGTCAGCAGTTCGAGATTGCCATCCAGGCCGCCATCGGTGCCAAGATTATCGCCCGCGAGACCATCAAGCCGGTACGCAAGGATGTAACGGCCAAATGTTACGGCGGCGATATAAGCCGTAAGCGCAAACTGTTGGAGAAACAGAAAAAAGGAAAGAAACGGATGAAGCAAATCGGTTCGGTCGAGGTGCCTCAAAAGGCTTTCCTGGCGGTGCTGAAACTCGACTAAGCGGGGTTATCCCTTTTTTGATTCCGAGGCAGAAAAACTGTAACGAGCTTTTTTTGTTTAAACTACAAAAACAACCCATATGGACAGCTTGTATGCCATAAAGAAATCGATCAAGAACTACGCCAGCGGCGGTAACGTGTTGATCGTAGCTACACTTTTAGCTTTTATCATAGCCAATTCACCGCTCGCCGATCTCTATTTTTCGTGGTGGGCACAACCCATATCCCTTCAGGTGGGCGGGTTCAACCTCTTCAGTCACGGTGGCGAACCGATGGCGGTCATGACATTCATTAACGATGCACTCATGGCCATCTTCTTTTTCTCTATCGGCCTCGAAATCAAACGCGAGGTGCTGGTGGGCGAGTTGACCTCTCTGAAGCAGGCCCTGCTGCCCATTGTCGCAGCTATCGGCGGCATGGTGGTGCCGGTATTGCTCTTCATGTATGTAGGGCGGGGAAGCGATTTTCTGCGGGGCAGTGCCATACCGATGGCTACCGATATAGCCTTTTCGCTGGGTGTACTGGCGATGCTGGGCAAGCGGGTACCCATTGCCCTGAAGATATTCCTCACTACGCTGGCGGTTGTCGACGACATAGGCGGCATTCTGGTGATTGCCTTCTTCTACTCGACACACATCGAGGTGACCTATCTGCTCTATGCCGTAGGGGTATTCCTGGTGCTATGGATAGGCGGACGGGCCGGCGTAAACAGCAAACTCTTCTACTTTGCATTGGGCGGTGTCGTGTGGTTCCTGTTCCTCAATTCGGGCATTCACCCCACCATTGCGGGGGTATTGGTCGCCTTCTGTATTCCAGCCAAGCCGGTGTTGGCAACCTCGCACTTTATCTGCACGATACGCCAGGAGATTGCCAATTTTCCGCAAGAACAATTCGAAGACAGCGACCGCTCGATTATGCTCTCGAAAGAGCAAATCAACTGCCTGAAGAGCATCGAGTCGGCCTCGGATAAGGTCATCAGCCCGCTGCAGGATTTGGAAGATACGCTGCACCCCGTCATCAACTATCTTATCATTCCGCTCTTTGCCTTTGCCAATGCCGGCATTGTGCTCTCGGGTCTCGAGTTCTCCTCGCTCTTCTCGGGTATCAGTCTGGCTGTTTTCGTGGGTCTGTTGGTGGGAAAATTCCTGGGTATCTTCCTCTCGTCGTGGCTGGTCATCAAGCTGAAAATCGTGCCGATGCCCACCCGCACCACCTGGAAGTCACTGGCAGCCGTATCGGTATTGGGTGGTATCGGATTCACCGTGTCGCTCTTCATCGCCAACCTCTCGTTTGGCGACATGGGGCCCGAAGGAGCTGCACTGCTCGAGCGGGCCAAACTGGGTATTGTAGCCGGTTCGTTGGCGGCAGGAATACTGGGATATATTTTCTTGAATATGACATTGCCCCGACAGGTAGAAGAGGAGGATTGACCCGACCGGGAAGCCGGGTTTACTCAAACTTGATGGACTTGGCCGGACGAATAAGCGAAACCAAATACGAGGGGGCAATCAGCATCAGCACCGAGATGGCCATACAGCCGATGTTCAGCCAGAGGATGTACCAGAAATTGAGTTCGATGGGCACATAAGGCACGTAGTAGGCCTCGGGGTTGAGTTTGATAATGTGGAACTGCTGTTGCAGGAAACACAAGGCCAGACCGATGACATTGCCCCAAATCATACCTTTCCCCACGAGGAAGGTCGAAACATAGAGGAATATCTCGCGTATCGAGGTATTGTTTGCGCCCAGCGCCTTGAGAATACCAATCATGTTGGCCCGCTCCAGAATGATAATCAGCAGGCCTGAAATCATGGTAAAGCCCGATACGGCAGCCATGAGAATGAGAATAATCCACACGTTCATGTCCAGCAGGTCGAGCCACCCGAAAAAGATAGGGTTCAGCGTGCGGATAGATTGCGGGTAGTAGTGGGTGCCGTAATCGTCGGGGCGGTCGATTAACTGCGTATATAGGTCGTAAGCGATATTGTCGGCCTGGTCGAAGTCGTTGACCAGTAACTCGATTTCGCTATACTGGTCGGGGGTCCAGCCGTTGAGCCGTTGCACCTGGCGCACATCGCCAATCATCAACAGTTTATCATAGTCCGAGAAGTCGGTTTGATAGATGCCCGACACCAGGAACCGGCGGGCCCGTACCTGGTCTTGCACGAAGTAGCAATAGATTTTATCGCCCACATGCAGGTTCATTTTGTCGGCGATAGTCTTGGAGACAATCACCTCGTTGGAGGTTGCCGAATCGGTTATGAGGGGTAGATTACCCTCAACCAGATATTTCTTGAAAAACGACCAATCGTAATCGGGCATCACCCCTTTCAGAACCACACCCATAAAGTCGCTGTCGGTCTTGATCATTCCCAGTTTCGTACCTACGGGCTCGACTTTGGCTACCCCTTCGTGAGCCATCAAAACCTGACGCAGGCTGTCGGTATATTGTACCGGCTGCTTTTCGTAGGTCGTATTGCTGTCGAACGAGGTTATCTGTATGTGAGAGCCGAAGCCTACCACCTTGTCGCGAATCTCCTGTTTGAAGCCAATGACAATCGCTACCGAGAGTATCATAACGGCCAAACCCAATGCAACCCCGGCCACGGCTACCCGTATGGCCGGAGGTGTTGCCTTCTTCCGATAGCTTTTGTCGAAATGAATGCGATTGGCAATATATAGTTTCCAGTTATTCATGTACGGCTACACGACCGGGATAGGCCTCCAATGCCTTTTTCAATACGATCAGGGCTTTGGCCAACTCTTCTTTTTCCAGTACATAGGCCATACGCACCTCGTTCTTTCCCAACCCGGGGGTAGTGTAGAAGCCCGAGGCCGGAGCCATGAATACCGTCTGGCCTTCATACTCGAATTCGGAGAGGCACCACTCACAGAACTTGTCGGCATCGTCGACCGGCAACTTGGCCACCGTGTAGAAGGCGCCCATGGGGATGGGAGAGTAGCAGCCTGGGATGCGGTTCAGACCGTCGATCAGGAACTTGCGCCGCTCTACATACTCGTTGTACGTAGCAAGCATATAGCTCTCGGGGGCATCGATCGACGCCTCGGCAATGAGTTGGCCGATAAGCGGTGGACTAAGTCGTGCCTGACAGAACTTCATCACATTCTTCTTCAACTCCTTGTGACGGGTAATCAAGGCACCGATGCGGATACCGCACTCGCTGTACCGCTTCGATACCGAGTCGATAAGCACCACTTGCTCTTCGATACCTTCGAGGTGGAATGCCGAAATGTAGGGAGCTCCGGTGTAACAGAACTCACGATAGACCTCGTCGGAGAAGAGGAACAAGTCGTATTTCTTCACCAGGTCGCGTATCTGGTTCATCTCTTTTTGCGTATAGAGATAGCCCGTGGGATTGTTGGGGTTACAAATCAGTATCGCCTTGGTTTTCGGGGTAATGAGGGCTTCGAACTTTTCGACCGAAGGCAGCGCAAACCCTTCGTCGATCGAGGAGGGCAGAGTCTTGATAACCGCTCCGGCCGAGATGGCAAAGGCCATATAGTTGGCATAGGCCGGTTCGGGTACGATGATTTCGTCGCCCGGGTCGAGGCAGGCCATGAACGAGAACAATACCGCCTCGGACCCGCCGGTGGTGATGATAATATCGTCGGGGGTTACGTGTATGTTGAACTTGGCATAGTATTGAACCAGTTTCTCCCGCAAGCTCTTTATCCCTTCGCTGGGGCTATACTCCAGCGTGCGGCGGTCGATGTGCTTGAGCGCATCCAGACCGATTTGAGGGGTAGGGAGGTCGGGTTGACCAATGTTCAGGTGGTAAACTTTTATACCTCTTTCTTTCGCCTTGTTGGCCAGAGGGACCAGTTTACGTATGGGTGAGGCCGGCATAATTTCACCTCGATGGGAAATAGTTGGCATATCTTCTTCTTTAATGTATAAATAGACTAAACTGAAATTTTTTGAAATGCAAAGATAAAAATTTTACTTTTCTATCCGTCCATAAAAAAGAGAGAATGTGCATGACAGGGGGTTAAATAGAACAAATATGACCATTTACAGAAAGTTATAGAGGGGCTGTCCCGTATCATCAGGATAAGAAAGCGCCCCTTTCGTTTGTCTCTACGCTCATCTTTCACTATCTTTGTAGAAGATAGGGGTGATTCGGAATAAAAAATACCGAAACAAGTTTCGATATTTTATTCTCCGCTCACCTTTCGCTATCTTTGAATAAGATAGGAGTCGGTTCGGCAGAGTCAAAGTTGAAAACTGCGTTTTCCTTTGCCTCTACTCTCACCTTTCGCTATCTTTGTTACACGAATCTGAATAAAGCGAGTTCTATGGATGAATTGAAACATCTCTTTTTGCTCCTGATCTTTCCCGAAAAGACCTGGCAAAAGACAGACAAGGCACCTTGTGCTACACAGCTATTTCTGAATCAGTTTCTTTACCCGCTGATGGGGGTTACGGCTGTGGTCTGTTTTCTGGGATATTTCTTCCACGACATTTCGCTGTCGCGGGCTCTGCAACTGGCCATCATCGAATTTGTAAAATTTTTCGGGGGATTCTATGCGCTGGTGTATGTGATGAAAGTTTTATCGACGCACCTGTTGGAGGTGGTACAGCCCGAGTCGCGAATCAAACGATTCGTAGGGTACAACCTGGGGTTGTACATGTTGTTCGACATCTGCATTCTGGTGGTGCGCTACTTCTGCGAAGTACCGGCCATAGTCGATTTTCTGCCGCTGCTGCTGGCGTATGTCATTTGGAACAGTCAAAAATATATGGAAATACCCGAGCAAAAAAGCATCTTGTATGTGGTGACTACCACAGTGTTGTTTCTGGCTATCCCGATGGCCATACAGAAACTGCTCTACTTTTTCATGCCCGGTGTCATGTAACCATTAAAAGATGAAGATTAAACGATGAAACTACCACAAATAAATATTCGCAACAAACGGGCCTCTTTCGACTACGAGTTGCTCGATACGTTCAATGCCGGCATCGTATTGTCGGGGACCGAAATCAAATCGATCAGGCTGGGCAAAGCGGGGTTGAACGACTCTTTCTGCTACGTCAACAACGGCGAGGTATGGATTAAAAACATGTATATCGCCGAATATTTCTACGGCTCGTACAACAACCATTCGTCGCGCCGCGACCGCAAGCTGCTGCTCAACCGCAAGGAGATTGCGAAAATCGAACGGGCCTCGCGCGAGTCGGGTTTCTCTATCATTCCCACCCGGGTCTTCATCAACGACAAGGGGCTGGCCAAGGTGACCATAGCCATAGCCAAAGGTAAGAAAGAGTACGACAAGCGTGACTCGATTAAAGAGCGGGAAGACAAGCGGCAGATGGACCGCATGTTCAAGCATTGATAGCTTTACGGGTAATAATCAACACCTTTCGATTGTCGGCAAGGGTGGTGGCAAAGAGATAAAATTCGCCGCCGTCTTTGCACTTGAGTCGTTTTTGCAACTCGTTTGCCGTGAGCGGAAAGTTTCGCGTCGAGAGGTTGATGCGGGGATATTGTTTCCCAACCGTTTTCAAACTCTTGGCGTTGAAATCGATGACTTCGACCACCTCGAATTTCCGTCCCGGAAAATCGGGCAGGTAACAATCCGATGTATATAGATGGCTGTTTATTTGCAACTTGTCGACTCCATACGCAGCCGCTACCGATTTATAGGCCCCCGCTTTGAGAATAGACGAGTTGGGCTCGTACAGGTATCGGGCCACCGTATCGCAAGGGGCAGAGTGGGGGAGTTGCCTCTCTTCATCGAGACGGAAAGTGAACGTAGATTCCCGACCCGCGGCATCCATATCGACACAGTGAATCGTCGTGGCCATCTCTTGGGTTGAAGTATCTGAGTTTATGACCAGAAGCAGCTCCTTGCACTCGTTTCGTACCGATACGACATGTACCTCGCCGACCTCGGGCAAAAGCGTCAGAATAGCCGAAATATCGGCCATAGGCGAAACCTTCACGACAATACGTCGGCCATGGCGCAACAGTTGGGGCATCAGTGCCACCACATTAGGCTCGCATTCGTCGAGGGCAAAAATCCGTTTGTTGCCGCTTCCCCTCCGGGCTGGATCGATATAGAGCGTATCGAAACAGCGGTTACAATACTGTATGAAGTGGGTACTGTCATCCTCGACCACCGTGATGTTGTCGGCCCCCAGCCATTTGAAGTTGGAGCGGGCAGCCTGGCAATATTCGGCCATGCGCTCCACGTAAACGACCTGCGTGGCCTTTTGCGCCAGGTAACAGGTATCTATACCCAAGCCTCCGGTCAGGTCGGCCAAATCGCCCGATTGGATGAGTCGTTGCTTATACCGGGCCGTCTGTTCGGAAGAGCATTGCTCGGTCGAGAGGAGTGAGGGAAATACCAGATTCGGGTTAGCTGCCCAGTCCGGCAATTTGTGGCGAATTTTTTTGCGGGCCTCGATTTGCAGAATAGCCCACGCCACATCGAAGTCGGCCTGTATATTCATCAGCCGCAACCGATTGGTATCGGCATCGGCATATTCGGAGATGAAATCTTGGATGGTTCGCTGGTATTTCATGGAGCAAAGATAGAAAAAACTCCTGCAAGTTTGGCTTTTTTGTTTCCACCTTTCCATATCCATATAGACGCTCGGCAAAGTCAAATGTCGAAAACTGTGCTTTCCATTTGTCTCTGCTCTCGCCTTTCACTATCTTTGCAAAGAAATGCAAAACAAGGTTGCGGATGCTTGCCGGCATGGTGTCAGGCAAGAGTCTCACCACCGGATTTTGCCAGTAAAACAGATTTATGAAAAAATACATTCTCGATTTTCGAATAGCCGAAAATGTACAGTTGCATGACAACTATGCACTCTTGAAATTGACACCTGCCAACGGGCAACCGTTGCCCCCCATGCTGCCGGGGCAGTTTGTCGAGGTGCGGGTCGATCGCTCTCCCGCCACCTTTTTGAGGCGTCCTATCTCCATCAATTTTGTCGATTATGACCGCAACGAGTTGTGGTTGCTCATCCGTAAAGCCGGTGAGGGAACCCGTACCCTGTGTGCTCTGCCGGCCGGCGAAACCTTGAACCTGGTTCTGCCGCTGGGTAATACCTTTACACCCCCCGAGAACCCGAACGAGAAGATTCTGCTCGTAGGTGGCGGTGTGGGTATAGCTCCTATGCTCTACTGGGGTAAATACCTGAAGGAAAAGGGTTATACGCCCCGGTTCCTGCTGGGTTTCCGCAGCGACAAAGACCTGCTGCAATACGAGCAGTTCAAGCAGTGGGGCGAGGTTTACATCTCAACCGAAGATGGTTCGTTGGGAGAAAAAGGTTTTGTGACTCAGCACTCGGTGCTCGAGCAGCCGTTCGACCGACTCTATGTGTGTGGCCCCAAGCCCATGATGGTAGCCGTGGCCCGGTATGCCCGTGAGCGGAATATCTTTTGCGAGGTATCGCTCGAGAATACAATGGCATGCGGCGTGGGTGCCTGCCTCTGCTGTGTAGAAGACACGGTCGAAGGCCATGTGTGTGTATGTAAAGAAGGTCCTATCTTTAATATAGAAAAACTCAAATGGCAGATTTAAAAGTTAATATAGGTGCACTGTCCCTGAAAAATCCGGTGATGACCGCTTCGGGGACGTTTGGTTATGGCGAAGAGTTTGCCGATTTCATCGACCTGTCTCGTCTGGGCGGTATCATAGTCAAAGGTACCACGCTGCATCATCGCGAGGGCAATCCGTATCCCCGTATGGCCGAGACGCCTGCGGGTATGCTCAACGCCGTAGGTCTCCAGAACAAGGGCGTAGACTATTTCATCGAGCACATCTATCCCCGTATCCAGGAGATCGATACCCACTTTCTGGTGAATGTGTCGGGAGCCTCGGTCGAGGACTATGTGGCTACCGCCGAGAAGATTGCAGCCTTGGACCGTATCCCGGCCATCGAGTTGAATATCTCGTGCCCCAATGTAAAGGAGGGCGGAATGGCTTTCGGTACCTCGTGCCAGAGTGCGGCTGCCGTTGTGCGGGCCGTGCGGGCTGCCTACCCGAAGACACTGATCGTGAAACTGTCGCCCAACGTGACCGACATTACCGAAATAGCCCGAGCCGTCGAGGCCGAAGGGGCCGATGCCGTGTCGTTAATCAACACCTTGCTGGGTATGGCTATCGATGCGCAGCGGCGTCGCCCGGTACTCTCGACCGTCACTGGCGGACTGTCTGGAGCCTGTGTCAAACCCATTGCCCTGCGTATGGTTTGGCAGACCTATCATGCCGTGAAGATTCCTATTGTGGGGCTGGGGGGTATTATGAATGCCACCGATGCCATTGAATTCCTGTTGGCCGGAGCTTCGGCCATCGAGGTAGGTACCGCCAACTTCATAGACCCTCAGATTTCGGAGAAAATCGTCGACGGAATCGACGAATATCTCGAAAAAAATCATATCTCGTCGGTAAAAGAGTTGATAGGCGGACTTATTCTATAAGCTGTTTATTAACAGATAAATAAAAAATAGCGAATATAGATTGCAGTAATGCAGCAAATCTATATTCGCTATTTGAGTATTGCTTTATATGCTGGGTGAGAGGGTGATATAAAGTATTACTTCATATCTGTTCCCCTCACCGGCATCAACAAGTCATTAAAGAATCTCGACAGAGCGTTTGATGAAGTTGCTCAAAGCCTCGCCCTTCAGCATGTTGTTGGAGAGGAGAGCCAAGTCGACCAACTGACGAACCAGCGGGTTCTTGTCGGCATAGCTCTTCAGTACGTCCGACTCTTTGGCACGCAATTCCTTGGCCTTCTCTTCGGCACTCTTCAAAGCCTCTTTGTCGGCTACGGGTACCTCTTCGTCCTTCTTGTCTTTCTTGGCCTCTTGCAGACGGGTGATTTCGGCATTGACCGTGTTCAACTCGTCGAGTATCGGGGTCAACTGCTCTTTGCACGACGACTCGGTGTCGGCGATAATCCGTTGCGTCAAGGGGTGCTCGGTGTTGACAATGAGGTTGTAGCTGTCGGGCAGTTCGCCATAGATGGCCATACCCGGTTGTATGGCAGCCATATCCTTCATACGACGCATGAACTCGTTCTGCGTAATCACGATAGGTTGTGCCGTAGCACCTACGGGCTCGAACATAACCAGGAAGTCGCTCTTCTCGATGACAGGAATCTGCGATTTGAATACCGTAGTCATCACTTCGCGCTGTTGCTCATTGAGGGCAACCGACGACTTGTTGTCGCTCTTCTGAATCAATCGGTCTATCAAGTCGCTGTCGACCCGTACGAAACGACATTTACCCAACTTCTGCTCCAACATACCGATGAAGTGGGGGTCTAACTGACCGTTCATCAGCAACACATCGTAACCCTTCGCGGTAGCGGTCTCGATGTAGCTGTATTGGGCCTCCTTGTCGGTGGCATACAGGTAGATGAGTTGTCCGTCCTTGTCGGTCTGGTTGCCTTCAATCAGCGTCTTGTACTCGTCGAGGGTGTAGTATTTCTCTTCGGTATCTTTCAGCAGAACGAATTTCTGAGCCCGTTCGTAGAACTTCTCGTCCGAGAGCATACCGTACTCGATGAAGATCTTCAGGTCGTCCCATTTCTCTTCGAACTGTTTGCGGTCGCTGTTGAAAATCTCTTGCAAACGTTCGGCCACCTTCTTGGTGATGTAACCCGAAATCTTCTTCACATTCGAGTCGCTTTGCAGGTACGAACGCGATACGTTCAGCGGGATGTCGGGCGAGTCGATGACACCTTGCAGCAACATCAGGAAGTCGGGGACGATACCTTCGACCGAATCGGTTACAAATACCTGGTTGCAGTACAGCTGTATCTTATACCGGTTGATGTCGATGTTGTTCTTGATTTTCGGGAAGTAAAGAATACCCGTCAACTTGAAGGGGTAGTCGATATTCAGGTGAATCCAGAAGAGCGGTTCGTCGATGCCGGGATAGAGGTCGGAATAGAATTTCCTGTAATCCTCGTCGGTCAGGTCGGTCGGTTTGCGAGTCCAGGCCGGCTCCAAGTCGTTGATGACTTTGTCTTTGTCGGTATCGACATATTTGCCGTCTTTCCACTCTTGCTCTTTACCGAATACAACGGGTACGGGCAAGAAGCGGCAATACTTCTTCAGCAGCATCTCGATGCGTTGCTCTTCGAGGAACTCCTTGTTCTCATCGTCGATATACAACACAATATCGGTACCGCGTTCGCTCTTGTCGATGTCGGTCATCTCGTAGGCAGGCGAACCGTCGCAGCTCCACATGACACCTTTTGCCCCCTCTTTATAGGACAAGGTGCGAATCTCGACCTTCTTCGAAACCATGAAGGAGGAGTAGAAGCCCAAGCCGAAGTGGCCGATGATGGCGTTGGCATCGTTTTTATATTTCTCCAGAAACTCTTCAGCACCCGAAAAGGCAATCTGGTTGATATATTTGTCTATCTCTTCGGCCGTCATGCCTATACCGTGGTCGGAGATGGTAAGCGTGCCGGCCTTCTTGTCGATCGAAACCGATACGTTCATCGCACCCAGCTCGCCTTTGAAGTCGCCAAAAGATGCCAGAGTCTTCAGTTTCTGCGTAGCATCGACGGCATTGGATACCAGCTCTCTCAAGAATATTTCGTGATCGCTGTACAAAAACTTTTTGATAACGGGGAAGATGTTGTCGGTTGTAACCCCGATAGTACCTTTTTGCATGGTTATATGTTTTTATTGTTACAATTTTCTACTCGAAATTTTTTCAAAAAAAATGCCAGACTCAAAAAGTCTGACATTTTGGCTTATTCTCTTTCTGTCGTGTCACGCCTCTTTCTTCGAGTCGATAATCGACGAAACGATTTTGTGATTTTCCTGGTCGAAGTCGACCCGTATCGTATCACCCTCCTGAACGGTAGCCCGGATAATCATCTCGGCCAACTCATCCTCGAGATATTTCTGGATGGCCCGTTTCAAGGGTCGGGCACCGAACTGCACATCGTACCCCTTCTCGGCAATGAAGTTTTTGGCAGCATCGGTGATTTCGAGGTGATACCCCAACGTCTCTACCCGTTTGTAGAAGCCGCTCAATTCCAAGTCTATAATCTGGAAGATGGCTTTCTTGTCGAGCTGGTCGAACATGACGATGTCGTCGATACGGTTCAGGAACTCGGGCGAAAAGGCACGGTTCAGAGCCTTTTGGATGACACCCCGCGAGTAGTCTTTCTCCGAAACGGTATTGGTCGAGAAACCTACGCCCTGGCCGAAATCCTTCAACTGGCGGGTACCGATGTTCGAAGTCATAATCAGGATGGTATTCTTGAAGTCGATACGACGACCCAGACTGTCGGTCAACCGGCCTTCGTCCAAGACCTGCAACAGCAGATTGAATACATCGGGGTGAGCCTTCTCTATCTCGTCGAGCAGTACGACCGAATAGGGTTTGCGGCGTACCTTCTCGGTGAGCTGGCCACCCTCTTCGTAACCCACGTATCCCGGAGGGGCACCAACGAGCCGCGACACGGTGAACTTCTCCATATATTCACTCATGTCGATGCGGATAAGGGCATCTTTCGAGTCGAACAGATACTCGGCCAACTTCTTGGCCAGATGCGTTTTACCTACGCCCGTCGGACCCAGGAACATAAAGGTACCGATAGGCTTGTCGGGGTCTTTCAATCCCACCCGGTTGCGCTGTATGGCCTTCACCACTTTGTCTACAGCCTCATCCTGACCGATAATTTCGCGCTTCAGTTCTCCAGCCATGGCCAGCAGTTTGTTGCCTTCGGCCTGAGCAATACGCTGCACGGGCACGCCGGTCATCATGGCTACCACCTCGGCTACTTTCTCTTCGTCGACAATCTCGCGGTGTTGCTGCATCTGTTTCTCCCAGTTGTCTTTGGCCGTCTCCAGAGAGAGCTGCAACTCCTTCTCCTTGTCGCGGAAGCTGGCTGCCAATTCGTAATTCTGCGATTTCACGGCGTTTATCTTGTCCTCGCGGCAAGTCTCGATTTGAGCCTCCAGACTCTCGATCTCCTTAGGTACCGTAATGTTCGACACATGTACCCGGGCTCCCGCTTCGTCCAAGGCATCGATGGCCTTGTCGGGGAAATTCCGGTCGCTGATATAGCGGTCTGTCAATTTGACACAAGCCTCCAGCGCAGCGTCGGTATAGGTTACGTTGTGATGGTCTTCGTAACGGCCCTTGATGTTGTTGAGAATCTGCAGGGTCTCTTCGGGTGTCGTAGGCTCGACCATAATCTTCTGGAACCGACGCTCCAAGGCTCCGTCTTTCTCGATATTCTTGCGATACTCGTCGAGCGTGGTGGCACCGATACACTGTATCTCGCCCCGCGAAAGTGCCGGCTTCAGCATGTTGGCCGCATCGAGCGAACCGGTAGCGCCACCGGCCCCCACGATGGTGTGAATCTCGTCGATAAACAAGATGATATTGGGGTTTTTCGAGAGTTCGTTCAAGATAGCCTTGATGCGCTCTTCGAACTGTCCGCGATACTTGGTGCCGGCTACAATCGAAGCCATGTCGAGCGAAATGAGCCGTTTGTCGAACAACACACGCGATACCTTACGCTGCACGATGCGCAGAGCAAGCCCCTCGACAATAGCCGATTTGCCCACACCCGGCTCACCGATGAGTACCGGGTTGTTCTTCTTCCGGCGGCTCAATACCTGGGCCAGCCGCTCTATCTCGTTGTCACGGCCTACGACGGGGTCGAGACGACCCTCTTCGGCCGCCTTGGTCATATCGGTACCGAAGTTGTCGAGCACGGGTGTATCGTTGTTGCTGCGCTGTGTCGAAGCGCTGCTGCCACTGCCGCCTTGCTGTTGTTCGCGGCGATAGTTGCGCTCATCCTCCAGTTCGTCGTCATCGTCGTCGGTAAAACCGGCTCCCATACCACGAGGGGAGGGGTGTTGTTCGGCCTCTGCTTCGCCAGTCGCTTCACCTTTTAAAAAGGCCGACACTTCGTCGTAGGTGATGTCGTTCGTATGGAGTATTTTCGCAGCCGGAGAATCCGATTCTTTCAAAATGGCCAGCAACAAGTGCTCCGAGTCGGTCTCTTGGCTCTTCATAAATCGAGCCTCGAGCATACTCATTTTCAACACTCTGTCTGTGCTTTTACTGATAGTCAGCTCGCTCGACTGCTGTTCCATGTGATTGTTGGAAGCGGATAGTTCATTTTCCAGCGAACTCTTTATCGTGCGAAGAGAAGCACCCAGCCCCACTAAGGCATCGACAGCCCGATTGGCCCCATCGCGTATAATCCCCAGCAACAAATGCTCGGGAACGATGTTGGAATTTTGAAGGCGTTCGGCTTCCTCCCGGCTGTAACCGAGAATTTCCTTTACATGTTGTGAAAAGTTTCTTTCCATAAACAAATCTGTCTCCTTATATTGATTTAGCAAATATACCACCTTTACGCCAAATATTGGCAGGTAAATATTATTTCTTGTGTATAACAAATAACATGCCGAATTTTCCCATTTGCCGAAGATTATTTATTGAGGGAGATACCTCGGTTTTTTCAAAAAATTGGTATCTTTGTACGCTAAAGAATCAATGTATAACCAATTTTCACTAATAAATGATTGACCAGGATAGAATTCTAAAGATAGACATCAATCAAGAGATGCAATCGGCCTACATCGATTACTCCATGTCGGTGATTGTAGCTCGAGCCTTGCCCGATGTGCGCGACGGTTTCAAGCCGGTACACCGCCGGGTGTTGTTCGGTATGGACAAACTGGGAAACACATCGGATAAACCTTACAAGAAATCTGCGAGAATCGTCGGTGACGTATTAGGTAAGTATCACCCGCACGGCGATTCGTCGGTATACTATGCACTGGTACGTATGGCCCAACCGTGGTCCTTGCGTTACCCGCTGGTCGACGGCCAGGGTAACTTTGGTTCGGTCGACGGCGACAGCCCTGCCGCCATGCGTTATACCGAGGCGCGACTCTCGCGCATTGCCGAAGAGACGCTTCGCGATATTGAAAAGGATACGGTCGATTTTACCCCCAACTTCGATAACACGCTCGAAGAGCCTACCGTATTGCCCACCCGCATACCGCAACTGCTGGTAAACGGGGCCTCGGGTATTGCCGTAGGTATGGCGACCAACATGCCGCCTCACAACCTGTCGGAGTGTATCGATGCTTCGGTTGCTCTGATCGACAACCGCGACATCACCATCGAGGAGTTGATGCAATATATCAAGGCTCCCGACTTCCCCACAGGGGGCATCATCTACGGCTATGCCGGTGTAAAGGATGCTTTCGAAACAGGCCGCGGTCGTATCGTCATCCGTGCCAAAGCCGAAATCGAGGTAGACAGCTCGACGGGTCGCGAATCGATTATCGTATCGGAAATTCCCTATGCCGTCAACAAGTCGGAATTGATTAAGAAAATCGCCGACCTGGTCGAAGAGAAGCGTCTGGACGGAATCTCGAACATCAACGACGAGTCCGACCGTGCCGGCATGCGCATCGTTATCGAAGTCAAGAAAGATGCCAACGCCAGCGTGGTGCTGAACAAGCTGTTCAAAATGACCGACCTGCAGTCGTCGTTCAGCGTCAACAACATTGCACTGGTACATGGTCGTCCTCAAACCTTGAACCTGAAACAACTGCTCGAATCTTTCGTTGACCACCGTCACGAAGTGGTTTTGCGCCGGACTCGATTCGACCTGGCCAAAGCCGAGGAGCGGGCCCATATACTCGAAGGTCTGATTATTGCATCGGACCACATCGACGAGGTTATCAAGATTGTAAGAGCTTCGCAGACTCGCGAAGAGGCCCGCACGCGCCTGATGGAGCGCTTCTCGCTCAGCGACAAGCAGGCTCAGGCCATTGTCGATATGCGTATCGGTCAGTTGACCGGTCTCGACCAGGACAAACTGAGAAACGAGTATGCCGAAATCGAAAAGATGATTGCCTATTATCACCAGATTTTGGCCGACGAAGCGGTCTGCATGAAGGTGATAAAAGACGAGCTTATCGAAATCAAAGAGAAATATGGCGACGAGCGCAAGACCGAAATCGTCTACTCGTCCGAAGAGTTCAATGCCGAAGACTTCTATGCCGACGACGAGATGATTATCACCATCTCGCACATGGGCTATATCAAACGTACGCCGCTCTCCGAATTCCGTGCACAAAACCGGGGTGGAGTAGGGGCCAAGGGCAGCAACACCCGCGAAGAAGACTTCATCGAATATATCTATCCCGCTTCGATGCACAACTACATGCTCTTCTTCACGCAGAAAGGTAAATGCTACTGGCTCAAGGTATACGAGATACCCGAAGGCTCCAAGAGCTCGAAGGGTAGGGCCATACAGAATATGCTCAATATCGACTCGGACGACAAGGTAAATGCCTTTATCCGCGTGAAACGGTTGCAAGACCCCGAATACAACATGTCGCACAACCTGCTCTTCTGTACGCGCAAGGGTATCATCAAGAAGACCAAACTCGAAGCCTATTCGCGTCCTCGCCAGAACGGTGTGAATGCCATCACCATTCGCGAAGACGACCAGGTGATACAAGTGCGGCTCACCACGGGCGACAGCCAGATTGTCATTGCCAACCGTCACGGCCGGGCCATCCGCTTCCACGAGAGCGCCGTACGTGAAATGGGACGTAATGCTACCGGTGTAAAGGGTATGACCCTCGACAACGACGACGATGCCGTAGTAGGAATGATTTGCGTAAACGACCCCGAGAAAGAGACCATCATGGTGGTTTCGGAGCAGGGATACGGCAAACGCTCGCTCATCGAAGACTACCGCATAACCAACCGCGGTGGTAAGGGTGTGAAGACCTTGAACATCACCGACAAGACCGGTTATCTGGTTGCCATTAAGTGTGTAACCGACGAGAACGACCTGGTCATCATCAACAAGTCGGGTATCACGTTGCGCATGAAGGTAGCCGACGTGCGTGTCATGGGCCGTGCTACGCAAGGTGTTCGGTTAATCAACCTCGAAAAACGGAACGACGAAATTGCTTCGGTCTGCAAAGTCTTGTCGGACAGTGTCGATGAGAACATGCAGGACGACAACGTCACCGAAATTGCAGAATAAATTGTTAATCCTAAAATAAACACGCAATGAAAAAAACAACATTAACCGCAGTATTACTGCTTTCAGTCATTTGCGCATTTGGCCAAAAGAAAGCGGTGAACCGAGCTTTCAGCGAAGCCAAGATGGAGAATCCCAACTTCCAGGAGGCCCGTACCACCATTCAGGGTGCACTGACCGATCCCGAATCGAAAGACGATGCCAAGACTTGGTATGTAGCCGGTTTCATCGAAAACACCTATTTCGAAAAAGACAATGTTCAGAAAACATTGGGTATGACGTTGAAAGACGGCGACGGTCCCATGTACGACGCTCTGGTAAAAAGCTACGAGTATTTCCTGAAATCTATCGCGCTCGATACGCTGCCTAACGAAAAAGGCAAAGTAAAGCCCAAATATGTAAAAGACATTCGTAAAACACTGAAACAAAACATCGATGGATTTGCCAATGCCGGCGTATACTATTTCACACAGAAAGACTACAAGAAAGCCTACGATGTGTGGGGTATCTACCTGGACATTCCCAAACTCTCGATTATGAAGGGTGAGAAAAGCGGTCTTCCTGCCGACTCGACTATCGCCATTCTGGAGTTCAACCGGGCTTTGGCTGCCTTGCAGACACAAGATCACGCTCTGGCTATCAGCGCACTGAACGACGCTAAAGGCAACGGCTACAACCAGAACGACATCTACAAATACCTCGTTTACGAATATGAGCAAACTCAAGACACTGTCAACCTGATTCAAACCCTCCAGGAAGGCGAGAAGCTGTTCAAAAACGAAATGGTAGAGGTTAAAGACGAAATGGGCAACACGGTGATGGACGAGAACGGCCAGCCCAAAATGCAAAAAGAAAATACCTACACGCTGAAACTGATTAACCTCTATATCTACAGCGGTAAGTACGACGAGGCTATCGCCACGCTCGATGCCATCTTGGCCGAAGAACCCGACAAAGCCGAGTATTGGAATGTAAAAGGTAATCTGTACGAGTCGCAAAAGAAATACGACCAATCGATCGAGTGCTTCGAGAAGGCTATCGAAATCAATCCTACCTATGCCGATGCTCTGGGCAACATGGGTCGTATCTACTTCAACCTCGCCGTACAGAAAAACAACGAAATCAGCTCGATTACCGACAACGTAAAATATACCGAAGCTCGTGAAAAAGAGGTAATTCCTCTGTTCGAAAAATCGCGTCCGTACTACGAAAAAGCATACGAACTGAAACCCGATGAACCGGACTATAAGTATGCGTTGCGCAACATCTATTACAACTTGAACGATGCCGAGAAACTGAAAGCTATCGAAGGCCAATAATAGTCAATCGGTAAAACCATAAAAAAAACAGCCATTCTTTCGGAGAGTGGCTGTTTTTTTATACCGATGGAGCGACTTGCTACCATTGTAAAAGATCTGTGCCCTCGAAAAATACACGCCCACGAACCTCTATACAATTCCGGCCTTCATTATACCAGATGCGCATAGGGCGACCATTCATACTACCCGAAGCTCGTTGAATATTGACTGTGGATATTTTCCGATCGATAAACTCCTGAATAATGTCCCAATGCTTAACCTGGGCAGTTTCATCGTTGAATAGGTCGCAAAGCTGCTCAGCACTCAGTTTCTTCAAATCGATATTTTCCATCATAATCCTCCTTTTTAGTATACCATAAATCGAGAAAGCGAGAATAAATTACATCCATCCAAAGATATGAAAGGAGAGGATAAAAACAAACCTAATCCGCAATATTTTAGGGCTCGCATGCAACATATAAAAGCTCGCAAAGCAGCACTTGAAACCCACAAAACATAAAACA
Source organism: Barnesiella sp. An22 (assembly GCF_963931395.1). Classification (NCBI taxonomy): domain Bacteria; kingdom Pseudomonadati; phylum Bacteroidota; class Bacteroidia; order Bacteroidales; family Barnesiellaceae; genus Barnesiella; species Barnesiella sp. An22. The sequence continues at coordinate 1,982,612 of NZ_OZ007014.1, read as the reverse complement.
TTTCGTTTTTACAATTCTGCACTTCACGTATAAAGATTATATGCAACCATTGAAAATACGCGTATAACCGCTCGTTATTCCATGCTTGGGAAAGGTATCACCGGCAATAAATAACTACGATAAAAACGGCTTAAAGGAGGCTCAAATGCCACAAATGTAGATTAGGTTTGAAGACCTGCAATCACCATTAAGCCGTTTCTGCTATAACAGAGATATCCATTGTTGGTCAGGTATCATCTATTCATCTCTCGGTTTCCAACAAATATTCATCTTCGTATATTTCTCTCGATTGTCTATTTATCATAATATAAATTATAGAACATTTTATTTTTTACAATTCTACTCTCGTTTATAAGAGATATGCACCCACTGAAAATTATCCCAGCTCGTGCCGAGGACTCATTCTTTAAGCCTCACACTGCGACCGTCCTATTCATAAAATAGTCCCCACTGGTCGGCATCTTCCGAATCGACAGGATAGATTGACCGGAAAGGTTGACCGATGGAGGCCGACGTATGTAGTCGATGGTCTTGTAGCTGAGGTTACCAGCAGGATAATGGCGAGCGCCGCAATAAAGAGAGCGGTACCCCAGGAACCTTATCCAGGCATTGAGCCATTGGGTGGCGTAGTAGTCGTAGTATCCGCTCAGGTAGAGGAAGGTGCCTTGGTCACACTCTACATCAGCATATCATGTGTATAGGCATACTACACTCGAACTCGAGGGTTCGGTTTAGCTTAAAATTTGTCCAGACCGGATTTACGGGGTCCAACAGATGTTAGGGAGAACCTGAAAGCAAAAAAAATCGAGCGTAATTGAAACTCTTGAATCTAAGACTCGGGAGAGAAGCTCTCGAAAGTGTTGTCGGAGTAGAAAATCATGATTTTGACGATTCGTCTATTTTTAGCATCGGCTTCACGAGGTGGAATATACGGGATATTTTTCGATCTTTCACTCTCATTTTCAGCAGAATTTGCAAAATTTATAGCCCTATTTGAGCTATTTTCCTTCGCATATTCGGGTTTGCTCGTATCCTCGGCCGTATTTTTACCACTCTCGTCATCGAATAGCGACATGAACGGAGAGCCACCAGCAGGTAAACCCGAATCATCTTCGGTCGGGATGATAGTCGACGATTCGATTGCTGCGGAAAAGGCGCCATTCGACTCTGACAGGAGCATCGGGCCATTACCATACAGCAGCCAATAAATAGAGAGGTCGGGGTACCTCTCATGTATCTTACCGATAGTCGTGATACTGATTTTCTGGTTGCGACCACTTAGCATCTGCGACATCGACGGACGTTGTATCCCGGTGTTGTCGGCAAATTGTGTAATGGTAATTCCCAGGTAGTCGATAAATTGTTTGATACGATCGGCCACGGCAAGTGCCACAGTTTTATCATTTCCCATAAAGCAGATTTTTAAGCCAGAAAATACGTTACAAATGTAATCAATGAAATTTAAAAATCAAAATTTCATAAGTAACTTTTTGTAAATAACAGATGTAAACAGTAGAACCCGCAAATTTGCAAATTGAATATGCGAGATAGATGTCACATTTGTAATTCGGGTATCACATATATTAAATTTATACTTTATAAAATATATCTTAAGTTATTGATAATAAGTATATAAAAATATCATATACGACGATTTGATAAGGATTTTGACCGATGATGATATTTTATTATAAATAAAAACTACACATATAGACATACAATATATTGATATATAAGTATATATAGCATAAAATATTACAGATAACTAATGTTTATCGACTTGTTTATGCTGTATTTACAAAATTATCTCCTACCCCCTACTCTATTTACATTTGAATTAAAAGAATAAGTACAACAGTAAATTTTCACTGAGTTGTATTTGTAAATTATTGATTTGCAAATGTAATTTTAATAATAATTGCATCGCTCCTACTTTTTTGGAGGCTTATCTCGCCTACGATTTATTTTTGATGTACCGATGTAAATCGTTTCGTAAATAGCTCAAGGATTTTGCATCAAAACGGCACAATTTCGAATCTACTGTTTTTATATACAATCAATTATACAAATACAAACAGCTATACAAACCAATACGAAATAGAAAAAAAGAGGCCCAAAGCCTAAGCCTTGAGCCTCTATAATCGTTTTATCGGCGTTTATCGATGTTACTTAATCTTTCAACTCTTCACGCAGGTAACGAGCCGTAAATGTATCGCATTGACTAACCTTCTCGGGGGTTCCCGTAGCTAACACGTAACCGCCGTTGCGTCCACCCTCTGGCCCCATGTCGATAATGTGGTCGGCACACTTGATGATGTCGAGGTTATGCTCAATAACAATCACGGTATTTCCTTTCTCGACCAGTCGGTTCAGCACCGACAGCAATACACGTATATCCTCGAAGTGCAAACCGGTGGTAGGTTCATCGAGTATGTAGAGCGTTTTGCCGGTATCGCGTTTGGAAAGTTCGGCAGCCAGCTTCACCCGCTGGCTCTCTCCACCCGACAGCGTGGTTGAGGGTTGCCCCAGTTTGATGTAGCCCAGCCCCACCTCTTGCAGCACTTTGATTTTGGAGATGATGGCCGGAATATTTCCGAAAAACTCGACAGCCTGGTTGATGGTCATGTCCAGCACATCGGCAATCGATTTTCCTTTGAAGCGTACCTCGAGGGTCTCGCGGTTGTAGCGTTTGCCATGGCATGCTTCGCACGGCACCAGTACATCGGGAAGGAAATTCATCTCGATAGTCTTGTAGCCGTTGCCACCACACACCTCGCAGCGCCCGCCAGCTATGTTGAAAGAGAAGCGTCCCGGCTTGTAGCCGCGGATCTTTGCCTCGGGCAACTCGACAAACACATTTCGGATGTCGGCAAACACCCCGGTATAGGTAGCCGGATTGGAGCGCGGCGTGCGCCCCAGCGGCGACTGGTCTACGGTCACCACCTTATCGATATTCTCCAGCCCCTCGATTTTTTCGTAGGGCAACGGAGCTTGCAACGAGCGATAGAACTTCTGGCTGAGAATCGGCTGCAGTGTTCCGTTAATCAGGCTCGACTTGCCGCTGCCCGATACGCCGGTCACACAGATAAATTTACCCAGAGGAAACTCGACCGTTACGTTTTTGAGGTTATTGCCCGTAGCCCCCGACAGCACAATCTTCTTACCATTGCCTGGCCGACGCTGGTGCGAATACTCGATTTTCTTCTCGCCGTTCAGATATTGCGCTGTGAGCGTGTTGGTCTTGAGCATCTCTTCGGGGGTACCGGCAAAGACGATGTTGCCACCGAGGCGCCCGGCCCGAGGGCCCAGATCTACCACATAGTCGGCGGCCAGCATCATCTCTTTGTCGTGCTCCACGACGATAACCGAGTTGCCCATATCGCGCAGCTCCTTCAGCGAATTGATGAGCCGGGTATTGTCGCGCTGGTGCAACCCGATGCTGGGCTCGTCGAGAATATAGAGCACATTGACCAGTTGTGAGCCTATCTGCGTAGCCAGCCGTATGCGTTGGCTCTCGCCGCCCGACAAGGTGGCCGAGGCCCGGTTGAGACACAGATAGTCCAGCCCCACATCGACCAGGAAGTGCAACCGGCTGCGTATCTCTTTCAATATCTCCACGGCAATTTTGCGTTGCTGCGGTGAGAGTTCGTATTCGACCTGATTGACCCACTCGTACAGTTCCGAAATATCCATCTCAGCCAATTCGGCAATGTTCTTCCCGGCTATCCGGTAATGCAGGGCCTCGCGGTTCAGCCGTCGGCCTTCGCAACTGGGGCATACGGTCGTCGTGACAAACTGCCCCGCCCACTTCTGGGCCTGCGACGAGGCATCGCTCTGCTGTTGTACCTCGATATATTTGATCAAGCCATCGAACGAGAGAAAGTAGTTCGATGTACCCAACGACTCGTTTTTGATTTGCAACCGTTCGTCCGTCCCGTTCAGAATATCGTCGAGCGCCTCCTCGGCCAGGTCTTTAATCGGGGTCTTCAACGTGTTGCCATATTTCTCGCAGATGGCAGCAATCTGCCAAAATATCAAGGTATTTTTATATTTACCCAATGGGACGATGCCTCCTTCGTAAATCGACTTCTCGTCGTTGGGGATAATCTTTTCACGGTCTATGATATTGACATAGCCCAACCCCTTGCATCGGGGGCAGGCACCTTGCGGCGAGTTGAACGAGAAGTTGTGCGGGGCCGGTTCGCTATACGACAAACCCGTTTGGGGGTCCATAAGCGTGCGGCTGTAATGGCGCAATTCCTGCGTGTCGGCATCGAGAATCATCAACTGGCCGTCGCCCTGTTTCATGGCTGTCTTTACACTCTCTTGCAGCCGGCGTTCGTCGTCCTTGTCGACCACCAGTTTGTCGACCACCAGCTCGATGCTGTGATTCTTGTATCGGTCGAGCTTCATGCCGTGTGTAATCTCGCGCAATTCACCGTCGATACGTACGGTCAGGTATCCCTTGCGGCGCACCTGTTCGAACAGCTCCTTGTAGTGCCCCTTCCGGTTACGCACCAGCGGTGCCAGTATGTAGGTGCGGCGGCCCTGGTACTTCTCCAGAATAAGTTCGATAATCTTCTCCTCGGTATATCGCACCATTTTCTCGCCCGACAAGTAAGAGTAAGCCTCGCCGGCCCGGGCAAAGAGCAACCGCAGAAAATCGAAAATCTCGGTCGTCGTTCCTACCGTCGAACGCGGATTCTTGTTGGTTGTCTTCTGCTCGATAGAGATCACGGGGCTCAACCCGGTAATCTTGTCCACATCGGGACGCTCCATATTGCCGAGCATGTTGCGGGCGTAGGCCGAAAATGTCTCGATATAGCGTCGCTGCCCCTCGGCAAAGATGGTATCGAACGCCAACGACGATTTGCCGCTGCCGCTCAATCCGGTAATTACCGTCAGGCTGTTGCGCGGGATGGTGACATCTATGTTTTTGAGGTTATGCACACGAGCGCCATATACCTCGATTTGATCTTCTGCTTTCATTTCTTATCGATTACCCACTCTTTTCTGTAAGTTGTAAACTTACGTTTCGTGTAATACAAATCCTCTTTTTGTGGTATCTTGATGTAATAGACTTTTCTCGACTTGTCGGGCATGGTACGGGCACGCAACCAGGGGTTGGCCTCTTTGAGCTGGGCGTAGGATACACCATGCTCCTGAGCAAAAAACGCCAGGTTTTCGATGGTCGTGTCGACCCGTATCTCGGTATAGCGAATAGGCTGGTACAGCTGACGGGTCTTCAACTTGTACCCGTATTTGGCCGGTGAAGAGAAAATCTCTTTCATGGCCAAGATGCGGAACACATAGCGCGAGGTCTCTTCGTTCAGCCACAAGTCGAACGAATGGTCGGCCAACTGCTTTTTGAGCTCCGAAGAGATGCGCCCCATGCCGGCATTGTACGATGCCGCTACGGTGGTCCAACTTCCATACTTGGCATAAGCCTCTTTCAGGTAACGGCATGCGGCCCGGGTCGACTTCTCTACATGGCACCGCTCGTCGATGTCGTCGTTGACCTCCAATCCGTATTCACGCCCCGTGCGTGGCATAATCTGCCAGATGCCCATGGCCTTGGCCGGAGATACGGCCCGCGGGTTGAGCGTGCTCTCGATTACGGCCAGATAGAGGAAATCGCTCGGGATGCCCTCCTCTTTCAGGATAGGTGCCATGATGGGGAAATAGCGGTTGGCCCGCTTGATGACCAGCGAGGTCGAGGAGTGCATGTAGCACAGCGTGGTCAACTCGCGGTCGAATCGTTCGTACATGTCGAGCCGGTCCAGGTCTACCACCTCGCCGGCAAATTTTACTTGCAACGGAAATTCGGGAATCACTACATCCGAAAAATCCTTCTGCGCCATCTCCTCGCCCTGTACCTGTTGTACAAAAAGGGGTGAAACGACCGACAGCGCAACCATAAAATATTTGTTCAATCTCATCTGTCGCAGTGTTTTTTCAATCTTTGGAACGCATGATGTTGATGTGTCCCTTCAGTTTTATCTTTTGGTTGTTGGAGCCTTTTGCCTCGATCACATAATAATAGACTCCGGGGTCGACATACTTGCCATGATACTTCCCGTCCCAACCATTTTCGGGGTTGTCGAGATAGCACATCTGTACCCCCCATTTGTTGAATATCCAGCATTTGAAGCTCACAATCGACTTGTAGGCCACCTTCCACTCGTCGTTCACGCCCGGACTTGTACCCGGCGAGAAGGCATTGGGAGCCTCGAGGCGGGGCTCGCCGATGTTGACGGTAAAGGTCTCGCTGTAAGCCTGGCACTCGGCCGTACTGTTGCTACCGACAAGACGTACATACGTGACCCCTTCGTCGCGGAAAGTGTAGCGCAGGGTCTGGTCGTTGTAACGGGCAATCGTGGTCGAGAAATCCTCCTTGTCCGAAAACTCCCATTCGATGTGAGTCACGGCATCGGTCGTATAGGCCTGAAACTCGATTTCGGCCGGAGCCGAACCGCCCAGGTATTCGGTCGGATGCCGGTCGTCTTCGTTGAGCGCATCCTCCCGATAGCTCTGCTCGGCAACAGCCGTCACCCCTATCGCCGTAGTTACATACTCTCCTGTCGATACAGTCTGCTCCATACCCCAATAGTTGAGCAATTGGTCGCCCGAGATGACAAAGTCGGTATTGCATAGCGGTGCCGTCACTTGGACGGTCGACGTGAAATTGTCAATCGTCTCCGACTGAGCGGTCTGCACATAGGTGAGCGCTTCGGCATTCCACACCAGACTCATGTAACTGACAGAAAGTTCACGATTCAGCACCTTGGGTGCACCGTTTATCGAGTAGTAGTTGAGCCGCGAGCCGCTCCCGTCGAGCAGCAGCGTGGTGAGTTCGCACTGCCCCGAGTCGTTCGAGACCGACGCCCCGTTCAGCACGAGAGGAGCCTGCGAATAGTCGATTATCCACAGGTAGTAGCTGCGTCCGTTCTGTTCGATTATGTATCCGCAATCGGCTTCGGTCAGGGTGAGTGTCGAGAGGTACCCGTTCTGCACCGCACCGGTGACCGGTGTGGATGTAGCTGCCCCCGACGGGCCAAACTTGCTCCACGAGATGAGCGAATCGTCGGCACCCGAAAATTCGACGGTCGCCTGGTCGAGCGAGTAGACGACAAAGACTCCCCCATTCAGACCGGTACTGGCCTCGGGAGTATAGCTGTATGCCGGTTTCCCCCCACCCGTCACGGTTATCTGTTGGGCACACAAGCCGCCAAATGTAAAGAGAGCTGTCAAAAACAAGAGGAATCTGTACATATCAATCCGAATCATAAATGTGAATGACAAAGTTACAACTTTTCGACCAATCGCATTTCTATCCGCAATTTAAAATTTCCCAATAAAGCCGCTTCGATAAGAATAATTGAGACAAAGGCCCTACCCATACGTTTTTGACTTGCATCTGACAATATTTTTATATACTTTTGTTTCTTGTATATTACCATCAGACACAAAACGCAAACCATTAACAATATGAGATATACACGAATAACGATAGTTTTGCTATTCTGTTTTACTGCACTCTTTATGCTTTCGGCTCAAACCGAAAATTTACAAACCAAGGTTATCGACGGAAAAGAATTTTATATCTACAAGGTAAAACCCTCGGAAGGGTTCTATGTGCTCAGCCAGAAATTCGGCATTTCTCAAGAGGAGATTATCCGCTACAATCCAGCTGCCAAAAACGGACTGAAACGGGGACAACTACTGATGATCCCGACTCACAGGACAGCTCAGGGCGAGCCCGAAGGTTCTGAAATAGAAAGCACCTTCGAGCATACCATCGTGCGAGGCGAATCGCTCTACTCCATCTCGAAGATGTACAAAGTGACTATTCAGAGCATCATCGACCTGAACCCCGGTTCCGAGCGGGGTATCAAGGCGGGAGCCACACTGAAAATTCCACAACGCTATAAAAAAACGACCTCGAAAGCCCAAAACAAGGCTGTCACTACGGCAACAGCCAAATCGCAAGGTACAGCCGTAACGGCAACATCCACCCCTACTCCCGAAAATACAACCGCTACGACCGACAACGGAAACGGAGAGTATGTATATCATACTATCGGCGAAGGCGAAACGCTCTTCTCCATATCGAAAAAGTACGATATCGACATAGAAACCATTCTCAAACTTAACCCCGGCATCTCTCCCAACCACCTCAAGAAGGGGTCGGTCATTCGACTTACCCCCGATACCAAAGAGATAAACGTGACTATCGAGCAAAAACAACTCTACACACAGTACAAGGTGCGCAAGAAAGAGACCTTGTACAGCATCTCCAAAAAATTCGGGACCACAGTCGAGGAGATTAAAAAGTGCAATCCCGACCTCAAGCAAATTCGTCAGGACGACATCATCAATATCCCGGCCGGTATCGAATACAATACCGTGACGGCCGAAAACCCCATCACCAGCGCCGAAATCAACAACATATACAACAAGCTGTACAAGAGCGACAAACGGGGAGTAATCAACGTAGCCGTGATACTGCCGTTCATGTTGCAACAAACACACCCCGACACCAAAGCCAGCCTGTATACCGAATACTACCAAGGTTTCCTGATGGCCGTAGACAGCCTGAAACGCCAAGGAGCCTCGATCAACGTGTACGCCTACGATTCCGAAGAGTCGGACGCTACGGTACGCCGCATCCTGACCAATCCCGAGATGAAGGAGATGGACTTGATTATCGCTCCCGAAAGCGACAATCACATCAAACTGATTGCAGACTTCGGCCTAGCCAACGACATCAATGTGGTCAACACCTTCTCTCTCAAGAACGAAGAGGTTTCGCACAATGCCAAAATCTTCCAGACCAATATTCCTCACTCGTACCTCTACGCCGAAGCCGCCGACCGGTTCATCCGTTATCTGGGCAACCGCAAGGTGATATTCCTCACCCACACGGGCGAAGAGAACGACAAGCGCGACTTTATTGCCGGACTGAAAGAGGAGCTTTCGCGTGCCCATATCGCATACAGCGAGATTCGATTCGACAACGAACTGAACCTGTTGAATCAGGATTCCATTCTAACCGGAGCAAGCGGAATCGTATTCGTTCCTACATCGGCTAAGAAAAAAGAGCTGTCGTTGATTGTTGCCCCTATCGAGACCCTCAAAGAGAACCGGACCGACCTCGACATCGCCCTCTTCGGTTATCCCGAGTGGCTCACGCAGGTACCCGAATATCTGAACGAGTTCTATAAGTTGAACACCTATCTCTACTCCCGCTTCTATGCCAACCCCTTCGACGAAAATACCAAGGCGTTCCACAAGCGGTTCCTCTATTGGTACAACAAAGACATGATCAATGCCAGCCCGCAATATGCACTGCTCGGTTTCGATACCGGCATCTACTTCCTCACGGCCATACGGGCCAACGGCAAGAATTTCGCCACCCAGCAGTTGACCTCTTCGAGCGACCGTATCCAGACCGATTTCTCGTTCCAGCGCATCAACAACTGGAGCGGATTCATCAACAAGTCGTTCTATTTTGTCAACTTTGCTCCCGATTTCACGATCAAAAAAATTAGAGAATAATTCATGAGACTGTTGCGATATATCTGTTTGCTTGCCGCCCTCGTCACCCTGCAGACGGGTTGGGCACAGCGTAGCGATTACGAGCCCGAATTTACCGTGGGCATAAAGGGGGGGACCACCTTGTCGAGTGTATCGTTCACCCCTACCGTCACCCAGTCGCTGCTGTTGGGATACACGGGTGGAGTCTCGGTGCGCTATATCGAAGAGAAATTTTTCGGACTCATTGCCGAGGTCAACTTCACCCAATGCGGTTGGAACGAGACCTTCGATACCGACCCCTATACCTACTCGCATACCCTCAATTATGTGACGGTACCCTTCCTCACCCACTTCTTTTTCGGGAACCGGGTGGTGCGCGGTTTTATCAATGCCGGGCCACAGATTGGATTTCTTCTGGGCGACAGCTACAAGAGCAATTTCGACATCCACAATCTGCCCGAATTCAGCCAGAAAAGCAAGGTGAAAGAGATATATACCATGGACATCGCCCACAAGATAGACTACGGTATCATGGCCGGTGCCGGTATCGAGTTCCGCATAGCCCGCTCGCACGGTATCGTACTCGAGGGTCGCTACTACTACGGATTGGGCGACATCTTCAGAAACCGAAAGAAAGATGTTTTCTCGGCTTCACATAACCAGATTATCACTATCTCGCTGGGGTATCTCTATCACTTCTGATACGGGCTGTACAGAATTTTGAAAACCAGTTCGCGCAACAGGTCTCCATCGTTGCTCGAAGCTCCCGACCCGATACCTTTCGACCGGGCATCGTACTGCCGGATAAGGGCAATGATGTCGATACACTTGAACGCGTTGTAGATCCGCATGGCCGTCAGATAGTCGCGTGCCTGAGAGGGGTAACGTAAGTTGAGTTCCTTGGCTATGCCATTGTCCGACCGATCGGCCGAAAAGAAACAAAGTAACAGATTGGCAAAAAAGTTGAACAGCACACTTATGGTCACCACCAGCGGGTTGTTCTTGGGATTCTGCTCGAAATGGTTCACAATTCGGGCCGCCTTCGGCACATTGTGCGTGACGATGGCATTGAGCAGTTCGTAGTTGTTGTAATCTTTACTGATACCCACATTCTGCTCTACCGCCTCGGGAGTGATGCGCATGCTCCCCTCGGGCAGCGAAATGGCCAGTTTGTCGAGCTCGCCGCTCAACCGGCTCAGGTCATTCCCCACGAAATCGGCCAGCATCGACACCGCTTTGGGGTCGATCGACAGTTTTTTCGCAGTCACATAGGTATTGATAAACGCCGGCAGCTGGCTGTCGTACAATTTTTTCGACTCGTATACCAGTCCTATTTTCTCGATACCGGCTATAATCTTTTTATTCTTGAGCGAGCCGTTTTTGTAGCAGATAACCAGAATCGTGCGCATCTGAGGCTTCTGCAGATAGTACGATAGATTGTCTATCCCCTTGATATTCTGAGCCTCCTTGACAACAATCAGCTGATGTTCGGCCATCATCGGGAATCGTTTGGCCGCATTCACCACCAGAGCAAAGTCGTCGACATCGGCTCCATACAGAATGGTCTGGTTGAAATCCCGCTCCTCCTCCCTCAAGGCATTGGCAATGATGGCATCACAAATCAGGTCGATGTAATACGACTCATCGCCCATGAGCAGGTAGACAGGCTTGAACAACTTCTTGCGAATATCCTGCAAGATGGCAATATGCTGGTTGGAATCTTTCTTGGCCATAGCGGTTAATCCTCGTCAAATCGCAGATGCTTCACGGTTGTCCGTTTGTCGATAATCAATTTCAGCGCCTCGACCCCGATCAAGACATGCTCCTCTACGAAGTCTTGAGTGATTTTCTTGTCGCTCTCGGCTGTCTTCACACCGCTTGAAATCATGGGTTGGTCCGAAATAAGCAACAGAGCCCCCACCGGAATGCGATTGGCAAAACCCACCGAAAAGAGGGTGGCCGTCTCCATATCGACTGCCATACAGCGAATGCGGCGCAAATACTCCTTGAAGTTGTCGTCAAACTCCCATACCCGTCGGTTGGTCGTATACACGGTCCCCGTCCAGTAATCGCGGTGATGGTTCCGCACGGCTGTCGATACGGCCCGCTGCAACATGAAGGCCGGCAGAGCTGGCACCTCGGGCGGGAAATAGTCGTTCGAGGTACCCTCGCCCCGTATGGCGGCAATCGGCAAGATGTAGTCGCCCAACTTGTTCACCTTCTTGATACCGCCGCATTTCCCCAAAAACAGAACCGCCTCGGGAGCCACGGCACTCAACAGGTCCATGATGGTAGCGGCGTTTGCGCTACCCATGCCAAAGTTGATAATCGTTATCCCCTCGGCCGATGCACTGGGCATATTGCTGTCTTCGCCCAAGATTGGCACGTTGAAATGGGAGGCAAATATCTCGACATACTTCGAGAAGTTGGTCAGCAGGATATGCTTCGTAAACTCCTCGACCGGACGTTGCGTATATCGGGGTAACCAATTTTCGACAATCTCTTGCTTTGTTTTCATAAATCGATATTTTTGGAGTAAATTTACAGAAATAATTAGAAAGCACAAATTTTCTACTGCGAGATGATTGAACTGAACCTGCCCCCCTATCCCTGCAAGCTGAAACAGGAAAAGGATAAAATCCTTATCTTCGACGAGTTGCGCCGGCGATATGTAACGCTTACTCCCGAGGAGTGGGTGCGGCAACATTTCGTGGCCTTCCTGGCCAACGAAAAAGGATTTCCTCGCGGACTGATGGGTAACGAAATTTCGCTCACGCTCAACAAATGCAGCCGACGGTGCGATACGGTGGTCTACGACCGCAATGGTCGCCCCCTCTGCATCGTCGAATACAAGGCCCCGCACATCGAGATTACCCAAAAGACCTTCGACCAGATTGTACGCTACAACCAAGTGCTTCAGGTAAACTACCTGCTGGTCTCCAACGGGCTCACGCACTACTGCTGCCGCATCGACTATGCCACCGGCAGCTACGCCTTCCTGCCCGACATCCCGACCTATACCAACTTGTAGCAGCTCCGCCTCGCCCGGCTCGACAAGCTATATATAACCCTATACAAAAAAAGACCCGCTACGTAAGCGAGTCTTTTTTGTGAGGTTCCTAGCAGAATCGAACTGCTGTAAACGGTTTTGCAGACCGGCGCCTAACCACTCGGCCAAGGAACCATATGTCTTTCGAGCGATTGCGAGTGCAAAGATAGAGTATATTTTCCGATTATGCAACACTCTTGCCCTATTTTTTTACTCTCTTCGATTTTATTTCTCGCAACTTGCAATCCACATCACAGTCGCAGCAAGACGATGGTGGTTCATTACGATTCTGCACCATCTTGACTATCTTGTAAATAGCGTATGCAAAGGCTATCGCTACGATGCCTGTGACTATCCAGGATTGAATCGAGGCACTCATCACTTTTTCTCCAGAAAATAGGTGTAACGGTTGTCAATATCGTCGACGGTATAGACCTCGCGCCCCTTGTACCGGCTCATATAGGCGAGCATCATCAAGTCGCCCGAGCACGAGAGCAGGTGGAAGAACAACAGTACGGCGATGGCAATCTTGCCCCACAGGGGCAGCGGGAAAAGCAACAACACCACAAGCAATCCCGACAGGATGCGAAGCGGAGCCAAAGCTATTCGTTTGAAAGTTTTGTAATCGGTCAGGAAATTGTGTGCCGCAGCAAAGAAGACAAACGAGCGCCAAATAGCCCCGAAACGCACATCGGCTGCCCCTTCGGAACGATATACGAGCCAGTGTATAAATTCATGCAGAGGTATCATAAGGGCATAGCCCACCACTACCCACACAAGACTCGCCCCTATTTCGAGAAAGAATTGGCTCGCCGATTGGGATTCTTGCCACAAAGCTATCATAAACCCGACACCGAAAAGCACCAGCAGCAGAACTCCAATATAGATGGCGCGGAATGTCGTTTTGGGGAGGTTGCGCATCAAGAAGAGTTTGATGTCGCTATACGTAAACGAGTCGATTACCCGATAGCCAGCCTTTTCATAAAAGGACAAAAAGGTTTCTTTATCCATAGTTTACTATATAAATAATGATCCAATCTGATAAACGATGAATGCAACAATCCACGCCACACAAGTATTATATATAACAGTAAAGGCTCCCCATTTCCAGCTGCCCGACTCTTTGATGACAGCCACGACCGAAGCGATACAAGGGATATAGAGCAGCACGAATACCATGAACGTGAGAGCAACCAGCGGCGTAAAATCGGGGGTACCCGTTGCCGGGTTGGGTTGCGAGATGCGTTGTGACAACGTGAGAGTTTCGTCCGAATCGTTCTCGGAGTACAACACCCCGAGGGTACTTACCACCAACTCTTTGGCTGCTGTTCCCGAAAGTAATGAAGTGGTTACTTTCCAGTTAAAGCCCAACGGCTCGACCAGCGGCGTAAGAGCCTGCCCTATCTTGCCCAGATACGAATTGCTCTGTTGCTCCATCTGCTCGTGCGGCGTCAGTTCCCGCTCATACGATTCGGCAGGACGGGGGAAATAGCTCAGGAACCAGATAATGACCGAGGCTACCAATATCACCCCTCCCATTTTGCGCAAATATTGCTCGGCTTTGCTCCACATGTGGCGGATAGTGGCTTTGGCCGTAGGCATACGATAGGGTGGCAACTCCATCACAAATGGCGTTTCGTCGACCTTAAAGAGAAAGCGGCGCATCAACTTGGCTGTAACGACTGCTACAACGATACCCAACACATAAAGACCGACAAAAACCAAACTGGCATAGCGTGGGAAAAATGTACCCACCAGCAGAATATAAATAGGGATGCGTGCGCTGCATGAGATAAACGGGTCGATAAGTATGGTTATCAGTCTACTGCTCCGGCTCTCGATGGTGCGGGTAGCCATAATGGCCGGTACGTTGCAACCGAAGCCCATGACCAGAGGAATGAACGATTTTCCGTGCAGCCCTATCTTGTGCATGATCTTATCCATGATGAAGGCCGCTCGGGCCATATATCCCGAGTCTTCCATAAACGAAATGAAAAGATAGAGTATCAAGATGTTGGGCAGAAACACAATGACACCTCCTACTCCGCCAAGAACACCGTCGATGAGTAAATCTTTCAGCGGCCCGGCCGGCATATAAGTACCTACCAGCCCCGACAGCCACGCCACAAAACTCTCAATCCACTCCATCGGATAGGCACCCAACGAGAAAGTGGCTTCGAACATGAGCCACATGAGGAGAATAAAGATAGGGAACCCGAATAGTTTGTTGGTGACAAACGAGTCGATAATGCGTGTCGAGCGGGCCTCTTCCTTATCGCCCGGCGTATAGGTCTCGGCCAAAGCTCCTGAAATGAAGCCATATTTTTCATTGGCAATAGCCGACTCTATGTCTTCGTTCAGGGTAGCTTCTATCTCTTTCACCTCCTGGTCACGCAACTTCATCAGTTCGGGATAGGAGTCTGCCCCCTCCAGAATTTTTTTCACCTCGGCATCGCCTTCGAGAGTCTTGATGGCCAGATAACGGGGCGAGAACTCCCGCGTGCAGGTGGGGTCCTGTTTCAACAGGTTTTTCAGCGGAGTGATACCGTTTTCAATCACATTCCCCAGATTGACGTGAACGTGACGCACCGATTCGTTACGCCCCTCATACACGTCGATAACCGTGTCGAACAGCTGGTTTACCCCCTTGCCCGACCGGGATACCGTGGGAACAATGGGCACACCTATCATGTTGCCCAAGTACTTGTAGTCGATTTTGCCACCGCTCTGCTCCAGCTCGTCGAACATATTCAGGGCGATGACCATGCGATAGTCCATATCGATTAACTCGGTAGTGAGGTAGAGATTCCGCTCCAGATTCGAAGCCACCACTACGTTCACCAGCACATCGGGTGTCTCGTCTTTCAGATAGCGGCGCACATACAGCTCTTCGGGCGAATAGGCCGACAGCGAATAGGTACCCGGCAGGTCATAGATATTGAAGTGGTAGCCTTTATACTCGAAGAAACCCTTCTTGGCATCGACTGTCACACCACTGTAATTGCCCACATGCTCGTGAGCACCCGAAGCGATATTGAACAACGAGGTCTTGCCGCAGTTGGGATTTCCCACCAGGGCGATATTGATGGTCTTGGTACTTTTCGAGAGAGCCCGTTTTATACATTCGTCCTCCTCCGAAGGAGTCAACTTCGACTCTCCGCTGGCTTTGTTGGCATCACCAAATACGGCCTCGGCCTCTTCGGGAGTAATCACTTCGACCAGCGAAGCCTCGCTGCGCCGCAGCGAGATTTCATAATCCATGATCTTATATTTGATAGGGTCTTTCAACGGAGCATTCAACTCGACAAGGACTGTTTGTCCTCTGACAAACCCCATTTCGATAATCCGTTTTCGGAATGCCCCGTGACCTAACACTTTAACAACAACGGCTTTATCGCCTGTTTTCAAATCGGACAACCGCATATTCTATCTGTTTAACTTTGTTTCCAAATGCAAAGTTCGCAATTTGTTCCGATTTATTGCTATATATCACCCCTATATTATTTATAATCCGTATAAATAATAACATATTTTCACTATTTTACAAAACAAAAGCGGACCGGCGATTATTCTCACCGGTCCGCTCTGTTCCTATTCGTAGCGTATGCTTACAGTTGTCGTTTGCTGACAGCGCCCTCTACAAAATTTATAAAGGCATTGTTTACCAATCGGTTACCGCCAGGCGTAGGATAATCGCCCGAGAAATACCAGTCGCCCGGATGGCTGGGAATAGCCTCATGCAATCCCTCCAGAGTCTGATAGATAATCTCGACTTGGGCCGAAATATCGTCGGAGGTAAGCATTTGGGCTATCTTCTCCGACACCTCCTCCTGGGTAAAGGGGGCGTAAATCTCCTTTACATAGTTGACAATCTCCTCTTTGGGTCTGTTTTGCTGTGCTTTGGATTTGCGGTATACCTCGTCGATTACCGACTGCATGCCCCGCTCTTTCAGCAGTTCCATGGCAGCCTTGAAGGCAATAAACTCGCCCATGCGCGACATGTCTATACCATAACAGTCGGGAAAACGCACTTGCGGCGACGACGAAACGATGATGATTTTTTTCGGGTGAAGCCGGTCCAGTATCTTGATGATACTTTGCCGCAACGTGGTACCGCGCACAATACTGTCGTCGATAACCACCAGATTATCTACCCCCGGTTCTACCGTGCCGTAGGTGATGTCGTAGACGTGGGCGGCCAGATCGTCGCGGGTATCGCCCTCGGCGATGAAGGTACGCAGTTTAATGTCCTTGATGGCCACCTTCTCCGAGCGGACCTTGAGCGAAAGTATCTGCCTCAGTTCGTCGTCGGTAAGGCTGTCGCCGGCCTGCCGGATGCGGGCCAGCTTCTGTTCGCTCAGATAGCTGTCCAACCCCTCGAGCATACCGTAAAAGGCCACCTCGGCCGTGTTGGGGATAAACGAAAAGACACTGTGCGCCAGGTCGTAGTCGACACTCTTGAGAATCTGGGGGGCCAGGTGGCGCCCCAACTCCTTGCGCTCGCGATAGATGTCGACGTCGCTACCCCGCGAGAAATAGATGCGTTCGAACGAACAGGCACTGTAATTGGCCGGCGGGAGAATCTGCTCGATGTGCATGTCGCCCCGACGGTTCACCACCAGACATTCGCCCGGTTGCAGCTCTTTCACCTGCTCGACCGAGAGGTTCATGGTGGTTTGTATGACCGGACGCTCCGATGCCACGACCACAATTTCGTCGTCGGCATAATAGAAAGCCGGGCGTATGCCCCGCGGGTCGCGGAAGGAGAACATGTCGCCGCTGCCGGTCATGCCGCAGATGACGTAACCACCGTCCCAGATGCGCGAAGGTTTCTTGAGTATCTCGGCCAGATTCAGGTTGTTCTCGATCGACTCGGTAATTTCTATATCGTCGAGCCCCTCCTTCTTGTAGAGGTCGTACAACCGCTGGTTCTCCATATCAAGGGCATGCCCCAGTTGTTCCAGCAAGACAAAGGTATCGGCATAGCTGCGGGGGTGTTGCCCCTTGGCCACAATGCTCTCGAATATCTCGTCGACGTTGGTCATGTTGAAGTTGCCGCACAACAACAGGTTGCGCGAACGCCAGTTGCCCCGGCGCAAAAACGGGTGTACATACGACAGTCCCGAGCGGCCGGTGGTGCTGTAGCGCAGGTGGCCCATATAGACTTCGCCGGCAAAAGGCAGGTGCAGGGCCGCCCACTCGGCATCGGTCGTATCGTGGGGCGTATTCTGAATTTGGGCCTTTACATTGGCAAAAATCTCTTGTATGGCACCGGTCCCCAAAGCGCGTTCCCGGTAGATAAACTCTTCGGCCGGACGTGCGTGCAACTTCACGCAAGCCAACCCGGCCCCCTCCTGCCCCCGATTGTGTTGCTTCTCCATGAGCAGGTAGAGCTTGTTCAACCCATACATGTACGAGCCATACTTTTGCTGATAATAAGCGAGTGGTTTCAACAACCGCACCATGGCGATGCCACACTCGTGTTTGATAACTTCTGTCATAAAATCGAATCCTTATAAAAACGATATGCAAGTGTCATAACGCAAAACGAGCCACAACAAGATTTTTCAGGTCTGTTATAGCTCGTTTCTGTATCATGGGGTCATCTATCCGATAGGTTATTCACTCAATATTCATTAACGGATAAACAACAGTTCTCTGTACTTGGGAAGCGGCCACATCTCGTTGTCGATCATCAGCTCGAGCTTGTCGATGTGGTAGCGAATCTCGTCGAGGTGCGGAGCCACGGTGTCGTGATAGGCAATAGCTTTTTCGCGCTCGTTCTCAATCTTGTTGGCCACCTTGCGGGCCTCGACCATGGTGTGAACCTTCTCCTTGATGGTGAGCAAGTGGTAGGCTATCTTCTCGATTACCTCCATGTCTTGCGTAGCAATCTGCTCGCTCTTCTCGGCCGGGAACAGACTCTTGATTTTGAACACGTTGTCGAGCAGGAGCGACTGATACCGTGTGGCTACCGGCACGATGTGATTGATGGCCAGGTCGCCCAGCACACGGGCCTCAATCTGTATCTTCTTGGTGTAGATTTCCCACTTCACTTCATTGCGGGCCTGCAGCTCTACCCGGGTAAAGACGTTGGTCTGCTCGAACATCTTCACCACATCGTCTTTCAGGTAGTTGTCAAAGATAAGCGGCACACTCGTTTCGCAATCGAGTCCGCGACGCTCGGCCTCGGCCTTCCACTCGTCGCTGTATCCGTTGCCGTCGAAGCAAATGTCTTTGCTCTCGTTGATAAGCTCCTTGAGAACCGTGAGGATGGCCTGTTCTTTCTCCTTGCCTTCGGCAATGAGGGCATCGACCCGTTGTTTGAACTCCTGCAACTGAGAGGCCACGGCAGCATTCAAGGCAATCATGGCGCTGGCACAGTTGGCCGACGAACCTACGGCCCGGAACTCGAATCGGTTGCCGGTAAAGGCGAAAGGCGATGTACGGTTGCGGTCGGTATTGTCCATCAAGATTTCGGGAATCTGGGCAATATCCAGTTTCAAGCCCGACTTGCCGCTCATGTTCAACACATCTTCCGAAGTGCTCTTGGCCAGTTTGGCGAGGATTTCGCTAATCTGTTTGCCCATGAAGATGGAGATGATGGCCGGGGGTGCCTCATTGGCACCCAGACGGTGACCGTTGGTAGCCGACGAGATGCTGGCTTTCAACAGACCATTGTATTTATAGACGGCAGCCATTACATTGACAATAAACGTAATGAACTGCAGATTCTCTTTGTGTGTCTTACCGGGGGCAAAGAGCAACACGCCGGTATCGGTGCCCAGCGACCAGTTGTTGTGCTTGCCCGAACCGTTTACGCCCTTGAAAGGCTTCTCATGCAGCAACACTCTGAAGTTGTGCCGACGGGCCACTTCGCGCATAACCGACATGAGCAGCAGGTTGTGGTCGTTGGCCAGGTTGGTCTCTTCGAAGATAGGAGCGACCTCGAACTGGTTGGGAGCAACCTCGTTGTGACAGGTCTTTACCGGGATACCCAACATGTGGCACTCGATTTCGAGGTCTTGCATGAAGGCTTCGACGCGAGAGGGAATGGCTCCGAAATAGTGATCTTCGAGCTGTTGGTTCTTGGCACTCTCGTGTCCCATAAGGGTGCGACCCGTAAGCACCAGGTCGGGACGAGCGGCATAGAGGCTCTCGTCGACCAGAAAATACTCCTGCTCCCATCCCAGATAGGAGTAAACGTGGTTGACATGCTCGTCGAAATATTTGCAAACGGCAGTCGCCGCTTTGTTTACACTGTTCAATGCTTTCAGCAACGGAGCTTTATAGTCGAGCGATTCGCCGGTATACGATATGAATATCGTGGGAATACACAGCGTTTTGTCAAGTATAAATGCAGGCGAAGAGATATCCCAGGCCGAGTATCCCCTAGCCTCGAAGGTATTGCGGATACCGCCATTGGGGAAACTCGACGCATCGGGCTCCTGCTGGATGAGCAGTTTGCCCGAGAACTCCTCGACTACACCGCCTTTGCCGTCGTGCTCGATAAAGGCATCGTGCTTTTCGGCCGTACCGTCGGTAAGCGGGTGAAACCAGTGGGTATAGTGCGTAGCACCCATTTCGAGGGCCCATTTGCGCATGCCGGCAGCGACGCTATCGGCTACCTCGCGGCTCAGCGGAGTGCTGTTGTCGATCGCCTCGATTACGGCTTCGTAGGTCTTTTTGGGCAGATACTTGAACATCTTCTCCCGGTTGAAGACATATCGTCCGTAATACTCAGACGGCCTCTCCTTCGGAAAATTGACGGGGACTGCTTTCCGACTAAAAGCTTCTTTCGTCACTTTGAATCTTAGCATTGACATAGTTGAATGTATTAGGTTTAGTTTGTGTTATTTCTTGTTTACAGCTTCCAGTTTTGAATACGCGAAATAGCCTCTACCGTATCCTCGTATCGTCCGAAGGCCGTCAAGCGGAAATATCCTTCGCCCGAGGGGCCGAACCCGACTCCGGGAGTACCTACGATATGACACTCGTGCAACAGACGATCGAAAAACTTCCACGAAGATAATCCATCGGGAGTCTTTACCCAAATATATGGAGCATTATCTCCTCCAAATATTTTCAACCCGACATTCTGAAGCGACTCTTTCAAGAGCCGGGCATTGCGCATATAGTACTCGATAGACTCTTTTATCTGCTTGTTACCCAGCGGACTATATGCAGCTTCGGCAGCTCGTTGCACAATATAGGAAGTGCCATTGAATTTGGTTGTCTGCCGGCGGTTCCACAGCGGGTTCACCATCACCTTTTTGCCGGCTGCGTCGTAGAGTTTCAACGCCTTGGGCACTACGGTATAGCCGCAACGCAGACCGGTGAAACCGGCTGTCTTGGAGAAGCTGCGGAACTCGATGGCTACCTCTTTGGCTCCCTCCATTTCGTAGATGCTGTGCGGAATATCTTCTTCGTGGATGAAGGCCTCGTAAGCCGCATCGAAGAGGATGAGCGACTCGTTTTCACGGGCATAGTCGACCCACTTTTGCAGTTCAGTTTTCGACAATGCGGTTCCCGTGGGGTTGTTGGGGTAGCACAGATAGATAATGTCGGGGCGTTCGGTGGGCAGAGCCGGCACGAAGTTGTTCTCGGCCGTACAGGGAATATACACGATTTGGCTCCAGTGCTCCCCATCGCCGGCCAACTCGCCGGCTCGACCGGCCATCACGTTGGTATCGACATAGACGGGATAAACCGGGTCGGTCACGGCCACCCGATTCTTCACACTCAGAATATCGCCGATGTTACCCAGGTCGCTCTTGGCACCGTCGCCGACAAAAATTTCGTCGGGATCGAGTTCAACGCCTCGCGTTCTGAAGTCGTGTTCGATAATGCGCTCCTGCAGGAAACGGTATCCCTGCTCGGGACCATACCCCCTGAAGGTCTCGGCACAACCCATCTCGTCGACTGCCTTGTGCAGCGCCTCGATGATGGCCGGGACGATGGGCCGCGTCACATCGCCTATGCCCAGGCTGATGATGCGGGCCTCGGGGTTCTGCTCCTTATAGGCGTTTACTTTCTTCTTTATATCTGAAAACAGATAGCTCTCTGCGAGCTTCAAATAATTTTCATTAATCAATACCATATACTTCTATTATTATCGTCGGGCCATTCACCCTCAAATACGGTGACGGCACCGCCAGTCATGTAAATTCGATTGTTTTGTTCGTTCCACTCGATCGACAAATCTCCACCCAGCAGATGCAACTTGGCCCGGCGGTCAGACTTGCCATTCAGTACGGCAGCCACCAGCGTAGCACAAGCGCCGGTTCCGCACGCCAGAGTCTCGCCGGCCCCGCGTTCCCACACGCGCATTCTCAGGTGTTGTGGCGACTGCACCTCGACAAACTCGACATTGGTGCGCCGTGGGAAGAGTTCGTGATGCTCGATCAGCGACCCGATGTGATGCAGGTCGTAGCGGTCCATGTCGTCGAGAAAGATAACCGCATGCGGGTTACCCATCGACACGCAGGTGATGGCAAAACGATTCCCCTCAATCTCGAGAGGTTGCGATACGACGGGACTCTCCGAAAGATTTACCGGTATATCGGGAGCCGACAATATGGGCTCACCCATATCGACCGTAACCTGTTCGACCTTATTGTCTTGAATATGCAGTGTGAGGTGTTTGACGCCGGCAAGCGTCTCGAGAGTCAACTCCTTTTTGGTGGTCATCCCCTTGTCATATACATATTTGCCTACGCAGCGCGAAGCATTTCCGCACATCTCGGCTTCACTGCCGTCCGAGTTGAACATCCGCATTCTGAAGTCACAACTCTCCGAGGGCATGATAATCACCAATCCGTCGGAGCCCACCCCAAAATGCCGGTCGCTCATCTGTCGGGCCAACTCGCCCAAGTCGGCAGGCAACGGTTCAAATCCATTCAGGTAAATATAGTCATTGCCTGCACCTTGCATTTTCGTGAATCTCATAAGAACACTCTTTTTGATACAACATTTCGGTTTTCGAAAACTAAATGCAATTATTTTGTTGCAAAATTACCCTTTTTGACAAACATACTTACAGATTGAAAGTATAAATATTGTATAAATACATTTATATATTATAAAAACAGCAACACATTTAACTACCCTCCCGTACAGCCGATGCACAGTTCGAAAATTTATTTTTACAATCTGGCGGTAAAACCTGCGGAATAGGGATTTTTTTCCTATCTTTGCATGGTTTTCACGATAGAAATCCACCCTACTTACTTAAGCTAATTACTAATACATATATAATTCTATCGTAATGCAAACAACAAAAAAGGCTTCTCTAATCCTGGATGATGGTACCGTATTCGTCGGGAAATCATTTGGCTACGAAAAACCTGTTGCCGGCGAGGTCGTCTTCAACACCGCAATGATGGGCTATCCCGAAAGCCTGACCGACCCCTCCTACTCCGGACAAATCTTAGTGACCACCTACCCGCTTATCGGAAATTACGGAGTGCCTCGGCGTGAAGAGGTAAATGGATTGTCACGATTCTACGAATCGGAAAAAATCCACGTCGAAGCACTGGTCGTATCGGACTACTCGTTTGAATACAGCCACTGGAATGCCGCCAAGAGTTTGGCCGACTGGCTGAAGGAAGAAGAGATTGTGGGTATCTACGACATCGACACCCGCGAGTTGACCAAGCGATTGAGAGAGCACGGCTCCATGAAAGGCAAAATCGTAATCGAAGGCGGCGACGACATCGAGTTCGTAGACCCCAACCTTACCAATCTGGTAGCCAAGGTGAGCTGCAAAGAGGTGATTCGCTATGGAAACGGCGATAAGAAAGTGGTGCTGGTCGACTGCGGCGTGAAGCACAACATCATCCGCTGCCTGCTCAAGCGCAACGTGACCGTCATTCGCGTGCCCTGGGACTACGACTTCAACACGCTCGAGTACGACGGCCTGTTCATCTCGAACGGCCCGGGCGACCCCGACATGTGCGGCATTACCGTAGACCACATACGCCAGGCCATGAACGGCACGAAACCCATTTTCGGCATCTGCATGGGCAACCAACTGCTGTCGAAAGCCGGAGGGGCCCGCACCTACAAACTCAAATACGGACACCGCAGCCACAACCAACCGGTGCGCCAGGTGGGCACAAACCGCTGCTTCATTACCTCGCAGAACCATGGCTTTGCCGTAGACAACTCGACTCTGGGAGCCGACTGGGAACCGCTCTTCATCAACATGAACGACGGCACCAACGAAGGGATACGTCACAAATCGAAACCCTACTTCTCGGCCCAGTTCCACCCCGAGGCTGCCAGCGGTCCTACCGACACCGAGTTCTTGTTCGACGAATTTGTAAAACTGTTGTAAACCCGGAAATACCATACCTATGAACCAAGAAGAGATTAAAAAAATAAAGAAAGTATTGCTGTTAGGCTCCGGAGCCTTGAAAATAGGTGAAGCCGGTGAATTTGACTATTCCGGGTCGCAGGCCTTGAAAGCCCTCAAAGAGGAAGGCATCACGACGGTTTTGATCAACCCCAACATCGCCACGGTACAAACCTCGGAGGGTGTGGCCGACAAGATTTACTTCCTGCCGGTTACCCCCTACTTCGTCGAGCGGGTTATCCAAAAGGAGCAACCCGACGGCATCCTGCTGGCCTTCGGCGGACAAACGGCTCTCAACTGCGGTGTGCAGCTCTATCAGGCCGGCACGCTCGAGAAATATAACGTGAAGGTATTGGGTACGCCGGTACAGGCCATCATGGATACCGAAGACCGCGAACTCTTCGTCAAAAAACTCGACGAAATCGATGTCAAGACCATCAAGAGCGAGGCCGTCAACTCGATAGAAGATGCAGTTCAGGCTGCCGCCGAGCTGGGCTACCCCATCATCATCCGGGCTGCCTATGCGCTGGGTGGATTGGGCAGCGGTTTCTGCGACAACGAAGAGGAGCTGCGGTTGAAAGCCGAAAAGGCGCTGTCGTTCTCGCCCCAGATTCTGGTAGAGAAATCGCTCAAAGGCTGGAAAGAGATTGAATACGAGGTGGTGCGCGACCGCTACGACAACTGCATCACGGTATGTAACATGGAGAACTTCGACCCGCTGGGTATCCACACGGGCGAAAGTATCGTGGTGGCTCCGTCGCAAACACTCACCAACAGCGAATATCACAAATTGCGCGAACTGGCTATCCGCATTATCCGCCACATCGGCATCGTGGGCGAGTGTAACGTGCAGTATGCCTTCGACCCCAAGTCGGAAGACTACCGGGTAATCGAGGTAAATGCCCGTCTGAGCCGCTCGTCGGCCCTCGCCTCGAAAGCTACGGGTTATCCGTTGGCCTTCGTGGCTGCCAAACTGGGTTTGGGCTATGGCCTGTTCGACCTGAAAAACTCGGTCACCAAAGAGACCAGCGCCTTCTTCGAGCCGGCTCTCGACTACATTGTCTGCAAAATACCCCGTTGGGACCTGGGCAAATTCCAGGGCGTAGACCGCGAGCTGGGCTCCAGCATGAAATCGGTCGGCGAGGTAATGGCCATCGGCCGCACCTTCGAGGAGGCTATCCAGAAAGGTCTGCGCATGATTGGTCAGGGCATGCACGGCTTCGTGGAGAACAAGGAACTGGTTATTCCCAATATCGACAAGTCGCTGCACGAACCTACCGACAAACGTATCTTTGTCATCAGCAAGGCCATGCGCGCCGGTTATACGGTAGACCAGATACATGAACTGACCAAAATAGACTGCTGGTTCCTGCAAAAACTGATGAATATCGTGCGCACGGCTCACGACTTGGAAGAGCTCGACGAGTCGATTACCCGCGCCGAGAATCCCCAGGAATACTACGACCTCATGCGTCGGGCCAAGATACAGGGCTTCTCCGATTTCCAGATTGCCCGCGCCATCTGGAAGGAAAAGATGGAAGACTGCCACATGCAGTGGGTGCGCCAGTTCCGTAAATCGCTCGGCATCGTCCCCGTGGTGAAACAGATCGACACGCTGGCCGCCGAGTATCCGGCACAGACCAACTATCTGTACCTGACCTACAGTGGCATCGCCAACGATGTGAAATATCTGGGCGACCACAAGTCGATTGTGGTACTGGGTTCGGGTGCTTACCGCATAGGCTCTTCGGTTGAGTTCGACTGGTGCGGCGTACAGGCCCTGAATACCATTCGCAAAGAGGGCTACCGCAGTGTAATGATCAACTACAACCCCGAAACGGTATCGACCGACTACGACATGTGCGACCGCCTCTACTTCGACGAGCTGACCTTCGAGAGGGTGATGGATATTCTCGAGCTCGAGAATCCTCACGGCGTAATTCTCTCGACCGGCGGACAGATTCCCAACAACCTGGCCACGCGCCTCGACGAGCAGCACGTGAGCATATTGGGCACGACGGCCGACAGCATAGACCACGCCGAAGACCGACACAAATTCTCGTCGATGCTCGACTCGCTGGGTATCGACCAGCCGCGCTGGCGCGAGCTGACCTCGCTGGCCGACATCTACGACTTCGTGAAAGAGGTGGGTTACCCCGTGCTGGTTCGGCCCTCGTATGTGCTCTCGGGTGCTGCGATGAACGTCTGCTCGAACAACGCCGAGCTGGAACAGTTTCTGCAACTGGCCGCCAACGTATCGAAGAAACACCCGGTCGTAGTGAGCGAGTTTATCCAGCACGCCAAAGAGATCGAGATGGATGCCGTGGCCCGCAATGGCGAAATCATCATCTACGCCATCTCGGAGCACATCGAGTTTGCCGGTGTACACTCGGGCGACGCCACCATACAGTTCCCGCCGCAAAAGCTCTATGTCGAGACCGTGCGACGCATCAAGAAGGTGGCCGGGCAGATAGCCCAGGCGCTCAATATATCGGGTCCCTTCAACATCCAGTTCCTGGCCAAGAACAACGACATCAAGGTAATCGAGTGTAACCTGCGTGCCTCGCGCAGCTTCCCGTTCGTTTCGAAGGTTTTGAAAATCAACTTTATCGAACTGGCCACGAAGGTGATGATGGGGTTGCCGGTAGAGAAACCGGGCAAAAACGAGTTCGACCTCGACTACGTGGGCATCAAGGCTTCGCAGTTCTCCTTCTCCCGTCTGCAGAAAGCCGACCCCGTACTGGGTGTCGACATGGCATCGACCGGCGAGGTAGGCTGTCTGGGACTCGATACCAGCGAAGCCATCTTGAAAGCCATGCTCTCGGTCGGTTACCAGATTCCGAAGAAGAACATCCTGCTCTCGACCGGTAGCGCCAAACAGAAAGCCGACATGCTCGAGGCGGCCCAACTCTTGCACGAGAAGGGATACAGCCTCTTTGCCACGGGCGGAACCCATCAGTTCCTCACCGACAACGGTATTCCGGCCGTGAAGGTATACTGGCCCAGCGAGAGCGACCACGAACCTCAGGCCCTGGAGATGCTGCACAACAAGCAGATAGACCTGGTGGTGAACATTCCCAAGAACCTGACGCAGAAAGAGCTCGACAATGGCTACAAGATACGCCGTGCCGCCATCGACTTCAATATCCCGCTCATCACAAACGCCCGATTGGCTTCGGCCTTTATCGAAGCCTTCTGCAGCCTGAATATCGACGATATTCAAATCAAGAGCTGGGACGAATACAAGTAATGTAAGAAAACTCTGAACCGTATAAAAGCGTGGTCTTCAATCGGGAAGGCCGCGCTTTTTTATTATCCCTTTTTTTGTATAAAACGAATAAATTCTTATCTTTATGCTCATGATTCAGAGGAATCGTTTCACACTCTTCCTTGAAGAGTCAATACCTTAATCAAATACAACACGGTAACAAAATGAGAAAGTTTATTTATGCCGCGACACTGTTGCTCGCCTTCGTAACAGTCAAGGTGAATGCACAAGATTTCATGGACCGGGTACACTTCGAATTCTCTGCCGGAACAGGAATGGAGAATAAAGGGATAAGGCCTGTTGACTTTTCCTTCAAATCTCAGGTAGAGTTTGTCTCTCTCGCCTATCTCTTTGTTACCGTGGAAGACAACATCTCCCTGTACAATGATGAAGGGATAAAAACCTATTATAATGGAGTCAGCATAGGCGGTGGTCTGGGGGTAAAACTGCTTGACCGCGTGAAAAGCATCCATGCCCTCGATATACGGGCCAAGGCATTGAGCAGTGTAGGCTGCCCCTCGTGGAAACGATCGAGCTATGATGTATCGTTGGCCTGGTATCTCAAGTCGTACAGGTTCTCGCCTGTCGTCGAGTTGGGTTACCGGTTTATTGATTCGCACACTTCGGGGCTCGACAACTGCGGGAATGTCTTCCTCTCCATCGGATTCAGATATTGACAACGGTTGTTTATTTGCGGGTCTTGTACGAAAGAATATGCCACGACAGGGCCACGGCCAGCAGCACGAAGAGCAAAGCGAGCCACCACACCCGGGCCACAAACAGGGCACAGTAGAGCAGCGTAATCCACACCAGCGATACCGAGATGACCTTCACCCGCAGCGGTATGGCCTTGTGCTCGAGGAAGTCGCTGATATAGGGTCCCAGCCGCTTGTGATTCAAAAGCCATTGGTACAACCGAGGCGAACTGCGCAGCCACAGGGCGGCCGACAGCAACAGAAAGGGCGTGGTAGGCAACAGTGGCAGGAATATACCGGCTACACCCAAGCCGAGAGATAGTCCGCCTAAAAAGATATAGATAGCTTTCACGGTGCAAAAATACAACAAAACCCGAAGCCGGAAAGAATAGCCGAGAGAAAACCTGCACGAACCGATAACCGATTGCTCGGGGTGCAGCGTTCCTCAAAACGGGATACCCCTCTCCTGCTCCACAACCTTATAAACAAGCAAGAGGGAGAATCTGTTGGCTCCATTGTCCTCAGACTCTCCCCCACCTTCATCGGTTTTCAGTCGTATCAATTTCTGTTCAAGATTCCGGAATCCTTATCCCGGTTCTGCATTTTCAATTTCACGCCCGATTCAGACTGGCCAAATGAGAAGTTATAAACGAGATTGACATATACCATATTGGCATTGTTGACGATTCTTTCGGTTTCCGTCCGTCGCAGAAGCGATGTTCCAGATACGGATGAGACCTGTTTCCAAGAGTCATAGAACGGGTATCTTATACCACCGGTGAGGGTCAGGTTTTTAATGGGTTTATAAGAGAACTCTACCGATGCCATACTGGGTATATTTCTCGTCGTCTGTCCGATAAGGGATTTCTTCTGAGTTTGATAGAACACCTGCAATCCCCATTGACGATAGGCAAGATATACCGAGGGTATGATGGAATAGCCCGTATGGTCCCATTTCGAGGCGCCCCATTTATTTATCTGATGGAACACTTCGGAGTAGAGTCTCAACCTGAACATATTGTTGGCGAATGGATACCACTGTAAAAAAAGGCTGACTTTCATGTTCTGTGCATCATCCAGATTCCCGAATGTTTCGATGATGTTTGTATGATCCGATTGGAAAATCGGGGCGATAGCATCTTTTGTATATGAATACCCCACTTCTGCATTGATTACCAACTTCTTGAACCCTTTGAAATAGGAGACTGAAAAATCGTGGTTGTTGCTTGGCGTCAAACGGGGGTTCCCGACAAAGATGTAATTGGGATCTTTATAATATGGATTATAAGTCAACGAAGAGACTGACGGGTTTTCGGTATTTATTTCATAATTGAACATCAGGTCGGAGCTCGGGTCTATGAAATACCCCAATTTCACCTGAGGACGGAAATAGGTGAAGTTGTAGGTCTTGTTTTCGATGGTGGTAAATATGTTGTTGTTTACACCAGCGCTGATGCTGTAATTGAATCTGTCGCCCCACATGCCGGTTATTCCCAGATAGGAATAGATCTCATGGGCCGTTATCTTGTTGTTCGACGGCAAGTTGTTCTGAATGCTGTTGTTGTACATGTATCGGGCCCCTGCATACAGATTCGCCGTTTTCATTTTGTAGGTATACAACACTTCTCCAATAACCGAATACTTGTCGGTATGTATTACCGTCGCCGTTTCAAAATCGGGTTCTGCTTCCTGTAATTCCTGATACTCATAATCATAGTCCGATTTGTAGTATGTACCGACGAGATTCACAATAAGCTCGTGTTTGGAACCGAACGATTTACTGAAATACATATCCATGACCGGACTGATGTATTTGTCTTTATCCTGACTCTCCCCTGTTTTATGGGATTCCTTGCCGTCCACGCTTGACAGAATGTCCTGCACCGATGACCGTCTGCGATTCAATGAGTTGAAGGAGAGTTTTGCACTGAACAGATAGTTGTCTGCTTTTGCATTGTTGAAGCTGATTTCGGCCATCTGCTGCTCATAAGCATACGGGCTGTTGCGCCCGCTCTTTCTCTTTTCAAAATCTGTTCCGCCGACGGAATAGGCCATTTCTTCGTCCAGCACCCTTTTGTTGTAGTTCCTGTAATTGATATTGTATGTCACACCAATCTGCGAATGGTCCCAGTTGTATTTGAAGTTGACGACATTGTTGCCAAATCCTGTGGTCACGGCATTCTGAGTATTGACACCGACCGACCCTCCATTCTGTTTTTCCCGGGTCACCACATTGATTACAGCCCCCAGCCCCATGTTGGAGTATTGGACGGGCGGTTGGGTGTAATAGTCGATTTTGGCAATATCCTCAGGCGATATGACAGACAAGTCTATCGGCGTTGATAGTATGCCATTGATCAGAATCTTCACGGCCTTGCCATCTACCGACGAAACACTTTGGTCAAGAACTTGAATCTTGGGCAGGAACTCCAACGCCGACAATGCACTGCTGTATCGACTCTTTTCGGCTGAGGTCAGTCTATACTCCTTCTTATCGGCAAACCGTTTTACCAGGCTGGCAGACACGACTACCTCGTCCAAATCGAGGGGCCGTTCTTTCAGGATAATAAGCCCGACACCTGTATTCCCGGCTACCGCGATTTCCGTAGAGTAATCTTCATAACCTAAAAAAGAGATGTTCAATATATATTTACCATCGGCTATCTTCTCCAGTTCGAATTGCCCGTTCCGATTGGTTGTGCCCCTTTTACGGCTTGATGTATCATGCTCCTGATACAGCCTCACCGAGGCGCCTGCAACAGGACTGTTCACCGAATCTACGACCACACCTCTTACCCAACCTTGTGCCCAAGCCGATACCGAAAACAGTATTCCTAAAAGAGTCGCAACGATTGTTCTCACCTTCTTCATAATTTGCCGTTTTTTGCTGACAAATATATGAGCAAGGCGATAAAAGGCCGTTATAAAAGAGCTGACATTTGGCTGACATTTAGCCAACAATATGCTGATAATCAGCTCTTCTCCGTTTTGAGCACATAAAAATGCCCCTTTTCTGCCTCAATCTTCACATTACATGCTTTTCCCAAAACCGGCTTTATCCGGCGAACCAATGTATAAAGAGTATCGCGAGCATCTTCTTTCCCGGGCCAAAGCGTGTGACATATCTCTTCCACCGACAATCGATGACCGTCTGCCGCTATAAACATCTGCATCAACCGATGCTGCATTGGAGTGAAATATATCTCCTGCCTCTTCTCATCCCAAAAACGATTTGAAGATTTGGAAAAATGCAATGTCCCTACGGTTATTGTTTCCGGCTCAACCGAATAACAGTCAAGCGATTTCGTTCTCAAATACATCAGTGAGAATGCGCCCCATATCAAACTGAGGAGAAACAGGATAGAGGGAATCTTTTGTTCCGACATGCCAAATATCGCAGCCTTCGAACAATTAGGATAGGCTCGGATATACAACCGCTCGTCACCCACCTTGTAACTCATCGTATCGCTGCAAAAGGTCACATTGCTGGGGGCCTCTGTACAAATCGACAGATAAGAGGTCTCTCTCAACTCGTCTATTTTCAATTTAGACCTGAAAACCCTCAATGTATCGACCGTAATGTGGTCGGCGTTTTTATCTAAAATAGTTTGTGCCAAAGCCTGATTTACATCTGCTATAATATTCTCTTTGGTGGTTGCATAATTTCCAAAGCCTAACACGAGAGACGGAAGCATCAATGAGAAAAAAACTACAATGGCTGTTATCGGTTTCATATTGTCCTTTTTCATGAGGTATTAGCATTTACAAATATAGGAAAAGTCGAAAGTAGAAAAACAAGCTCGCTTGATTTTTTATGCTGAGACGCACCCTATATTCTACAAATATAGAGAATATCGTCATCAAATACCTGCATGCCACGAGCAATTTTATTGGCTCGTCGACACAAAAAAAAGGGAGCACTCACTTGGAGTACTCCCTGTTATAGGATGTCGGAAGAATTGCGGGATTACATCATGCCGCCCATTCCACCCATACCGGCAGCCGGCATGGCAGGAGCAGGATTCTCTTCCTTCTTATCGGCGATTACACATTCGGTAGTCAAGAACATACCGGCGATAGAAGCGGCGTTCTCAAGAGCTACACGAGTTACTTTGGCAGGGTCGATTACACCGGCTGCGAAGAAGTTTTCGTAAGAATCGGTGCGGGCGTTGTAACCGAAGTCGCCTTTACCGTCTTTTACGCGTTGTACCACTACGGCACCTTCTACACCAGCGTTAGCGGTAATCTGACGCAACGGCTCTTCGATGGCACGTTTTACGATTTCGATACCGGTAGTCTCGTCTTCGTTAGCACCTTTCAAGCCATCCAAGGCGGGGATACAACGGATGTAGGCAACACCACCACCCGGTACGATACCTTCGGCTATAGCAGCTCTCGTTGCGCTCAAGGCATCGTCTACACGGTCTTTCTTCTCTTTCATTTCTACTTCAGAAGCGGCACCGATATAGAGAACGGCAACACCACCAGCCAATTTGGCCAGACGCTCTTGCAGTTTCTCACGATCGTAGTCGGAGGTAGTCGTTTCGATTTGAGCCTTGATTTGAGCTACACGAGCGGCGATAGACTCTTTGCTGCCCATACCATTGACGATAGTCGTGTTCTCTTTGTTTACGGTAACCTTCTCGGCACGACCCAACATTTCGATAGTGGTCGATTCGAGTTTCAAACCTTTCTCTTCGGAGATAACGACACCACCGGTCAATACGGCAATATCTTCGAGCATCTCTTTACGACGGTCGCCAAAGCCAGGAGCCTTCACGGCACATACCTTGAGCGAACCACGCAAGCGGTTTACAACCAGTGTAGCCAGAGCCTCGCTGTCTACATCCTCGGCAATGATGAGCAGAGGACGACCCGTCTGTGCGGTAGCTTCGAGTACGGGAAGCATATCTTTCAGAACCGAAATCTTCTTGTCGTAAATCAAGATGTAAGGCGTATCCATTTCGCACTCCATCTTCTCGGTGTTGGTTACGAAATAGGGCGAAATGTAACCGCGGTCGAACTGCATGCCTTCTACAATATCGACAGTCGTGTCGGTACCTTTGGCCTCTTCGACGGTGATGACACCCTCTTTCTTAACCTTCTTCATGGCCTCGGCGATGAGTTGGCCTATTTCGCTATCGTTGTTGGCCGAGATGCGGGCAACCGATTCGATTTTCTCGAAGTCGTCGCCAACCTCTTGAGCCTGCTCTCTGATGCCTTCTACCACTTTGGCCACGGCTTTGTCGATACCACGTTTCAAATCCATGGGGTTGGCACCGGCAGCCACGTTCTTAAGACCTACGTTTACGATAGCCTGAGCCAATACGGTAGCCGTAGTCGTACCGTCGCCGGCATCGTCGCCCGTCTTCGAGGCAACCTCTTTAACCAACTGGGCACCCATGTTCTGGAACGGGTCTTCCAGTTCAACCTCTTTGGCAACCGTCACACCATCTTTCGTGATGTGGGGAGCACCGAATTTTTTCTCGATGATGACGTTGCGGCCTTTAGGACCCAGGGTGACTTTAACGGCATTAGCCAACTCGTCTACACCTTTTTTCAGCTCTTCGCGAGCCTGAATATTGAATTTAATTTCTTTAGCCATAGTTCTTTTTCCTTCTAAAAATTAAACATGAAACGCATTAAAGGATAGCCAAAATATCCGACTGTCTCATAATCAGATATTTCTCGCCGTCCAGTTCGATTTCGGTGCCCGCATATTTGCCGTACAAAACGGTATCACCGGGTTTAACTACCATTTCCTCGTCTTTGGTACCATTGCCGATGGCTATTACTTCACCTTTGAGGGGTTTTTCTTTGGCCGAATCAGGGATAATAATACCGCCGATTGTTTTCTCTTCTGCAGGAGCTGGAAGCACCAATACTCTGTCTGCTAACGGTTTAATTGTCATGGTTGTTTATTTTAGTTATACTTTTATTTTTGTATTTTTATCTGTACAAGAAGTGCAGACACTGGTGATACAGCCAATTTCATGCCAAACGATATATTGGCTCGAAATATGACAAAACGTCACCTTTGCGTATAACTCGAAGTGAATGAAAACTGACAAAGATTCCTGTCGGCCCGGAGTGCCTCGAGGCTACAACCCGAATCAAGAGGGTATGGCGATAAGCGGAGTATCGGTGTGGAACAGCATCTTATGGGCGATACTGGGGTTGAAGAGGCGGGCAAAGATGTTGCGCTTGCGGTTGGGCACCACCATGACATCGATCGATGCCTCCTGGAACAGGCGCTCTACGTTATCGAGGAAATTCTCCTCGCCGAGTATCTTGTAGTCGATTTCCCGACCGGGATAATGCGACTGACAGTAGTCGCGTATGCCGGCCAGCTTTATCTCGGTCCAGGCATCGCTTTTCTCGGTCAAATGGAAGAACCGTATCCCGAACGAATAGTTCTGGAACAGGCGCATGAAGGTGTCGAGCGAGATTAAATCCTGCTGGTCGAAGTTGGTAAAGAAGGCCACATTCTTAATATCACTCACATGGGTATGCGTGAATCCCTCGGGTATGGCAAACACCGGAAAATTGCCGTTGTCTACCACTTCGGCCGTAACGCTTCCTATCAGGTCTATCTCCTTTCGGGTCTTTCCCCTTGACCCCATAACAATGAGCGACGGGTTCAACTCTTTTGCCATCAGGATGATCGTATCTTCAGGCACCCCTTCACATACCCTATATATAAAGGGGACCTGAGGGATGGCGCCCTCGACCATCAACTGGTGCAACTTTTCACAAAAGGATGTCATCTCACGATTGGCCTTTGCAAATAATAGTTTATGTTCTTCACTTTCTTTCAATTCATGACTGATCGTCTCGGCCAACGAGAGAGACCCCATGGAGAAAGGAGACAAGAAGGTATGAAGCAATACGACTTCGGCCTGATGGGCCTCCGCAAAATCGAATCCCAGCCGACAGGCCAACAACGAATAGTCGGAGAAATCGATCGGGATAAGGATTCGGTTTTTCTGCGGTTTTTCCGAGACTTCCGATTTACCGAAAACCGGATCGGTCTCTAAAATCTCGAGGGCGTGAGGCAAATCTTTTTCGTGGATTCGCACTCGCACCCCCGGAGAAATGACTGGTTTCAACAGATTGACATTCTGAATGGCGACGGCTATACCCTGGCTCTCCAAAATGCCCTTTAAGATGAGAGCCTTCGGATAAGTGTGAATGGCCAGTGTGATTAAGCGGTCTTTCTTCATGGTCGATCTGTTTCTTTAGTATGATTTATTTCTTATTGTTTTCTTCTTCCAGAATACGGATAGCCATATCGTAGATTTGGGTATTATCGAGAACAACGATACCTCCGTCGGGACCCGGTTCGATATGAAGACCACAATTTTTCCCAAATGAATAATTGGTTCCTCCAAAATAGTTACGCACGGTTTGGGTGGTAACATTCAACTCGTCGGCTATTCTATGCATGGAACCATCGGGCAAACTGTCTTTGATGCGACGAAGTTCGTTAAATGTGATTGTCTTAGTCATAAGGGTAATGGTTTTTTATGGTTAATTATTCGGTTAATTGTACTCTTTTGAATACGCAATAAATTTAAGTTCTATTTTCTTTATTTCCAAATTTTGCAGCCAAAATTTTGCGGGCTTTCAAAAATAGATTGCGACGAGTGCATAGACCGAGATAGCTACCACGCTCAAATAGATGACCGTAGTCGCAATCGCAATACCGGGGTCTTTACAGTAAGGCGACTGCCGTTGTGGCAAGCGGTGCCGCTGCCACAGCATGTAGCGGACTCTCTTCCACATTATATATATGAGTAAGGCAATGACGACACCGGCTATCGTACCGGCCAGAATGTCGCCTGGATAGTGTACCCCCAGATAGATGCGCGAGTAGCAGTTGACGGCTGCCCACGCAAGGCCGGTTATGGTAAAAAGCCGGTTGCGGAATATCAGCGCCAGCAACACCACGGCTCCGAAACTGTTGGCGGCATGGCTCGAGATGAAGCCGTAGCGCCCTCCTCTGTACCCGTTTACAATCTGTACAAGAGGTGAGAAGTCGGGGTCTTGTGCCGGCCTGAACCGGGCGAAATAGGGCTTGCACAGGGTCGAGGCAAACTGGTCGCAGAGGGTGATGGTGAGCGCCAGGGCAACCACGACGAGGGTAGCCTCTTTCCAGTTCTTCCGGAACAGCACAAAGAGCAGGGCGACTATGAGGGGTGCCCATGTGAGACGCCCCGTGTATATCCACATGAAATGATCCCAAAAGGGTGTGTGGGTATGGTTCAAAAACAGGAAGACCGTTTTATCCCACTCGATTAACTGTTCCAGCACTTCTGTCTTTCGTTTAAATGATTTCTATGGACGACGACGGCAGCCACCCGCGGTTGCCATCGCTTATCTTCACCTCGTACCAGTCGCTCACCTTGTCCAAAATCACCACCTTGGTTCCTTCGTGCAGCACAAAAAGGTCGGTACCGCCCTCCGATGGCGAACTCTTGGCCGGTACCGTAGCAGCAAACACGATAGCTTCGCTGCGGCGTTCCATCTTGTCGCTCAAGCCCCAGGCAAACCAGTTGGCCATGATGGCGACAAGCAGTATGACGATACCGCCGAAGAAACCTATCTTCTTCAACCGTACCGACCGCGTGAAGAGGTAGAGATAGCAACCGCCCAGGAAGAGGAAGAAGGCGACGATACCGATGACAGCCCACGTGTTGGACGACAGGAAGCTGCGCATCGAGTCGATCCACACCGCGAGGAAGAAACGCCCCACGGGGTCTATCTTGTCGACAATGTGCGTGTTGGCCATGTCGAGGTTGAAACGGGCATCCTCGTTACCGGGGTTCAGCAACAGCGCCCGCTCGTAGTTCAGAATAGCCTTGGCAAACTCGTTGTGCTTGTAGTAAGCATTGCCCAGGTTGTAGTAGAGGTCGGACGACACGCCCTGCTCCCGGGCCGTCTGCTCATAGAGTTCGATAGCCTTGATGTAGTCCTCCTGAGCATAGGCTTCGTTGGCCTGTTGCAGGGTCTCCTGGCCAAACATCGTCGTCACGCCGGCGACGACAAAGAGCATGTATATGATTATCTTTTTCATCTTCGTTGTGTTTTACTTTTTCACCGTATTTTCCATTTTACCGATGGCCTCGACCGTCTGAGTATAGAGCTCGTCCATAGCCTCGTCGGTCTGCGAGGGTGCATATTGGGCAAACTCGCAACGGCCCAGTATGTCGTTGAACTCGGCTATCAGTTCGGCACTGGCACCGTATTTCTCCAGCTCGGCAGCCACGTTGTCTTTGGTCAGCTCCGAATTGGGCAACCCGAGTTTATCGCTCAGGTATCCCCATACGGCCTTGAGTACCTCGTCGTAGAAGTGCTCCCGGTCGTGGTTCTTCAGGTATTTGCCGGCTACCTTCAACCGTTTCGAGGCTACCTTGTTGGCTTTCCGATTCTTCATCAGAGCCACATTGGCGTTAGCCTTGGCCTGCTTGCGGTTGATGATGACAAAGACAATGAATGCCAGAGCCGGGACGATGTACCACAACCAGTAAACCCAGTTGTCGATATAGAGGGTCGGGGTCTGTACCAGATTCATCTTGTCCAGCTTGATATAGTGAATATCCTGGTTGAGCAGCTTCAAATCCTCTTTGTTGGAGAAGTTGGTGACGGTCTTTCCTCCGCTGCCGGGAGCACCCTTGTCGACCGTAATCTCATACGCTTCGGTACGCAGGGTTTTGTAGCTCTTGCTCTTGATGTCGAAGTACGAGAACTCTACGGCCGGGATTTTGAACGTACCGGCAAAGCGGGGAATGGTGGTGTACTCTACCGTGCGGGTTCCGCTCACCCCACCGGCCGAAGCCTTCACATTCACATCGACCTTGGGGTCGTAGGTGTCGAAATCGTTGGGCAACTGCAACTCGGGGTTCTTCAGGTATTTCAAGTTGCCCGATCCCTTGATGGTCAGTTTCAAGGTAATGGCCTCGTTGGCCTTGACGTGGGTCGAGCTGATGGAACTGCTCAGCGAGAAGTCGCCTACCCCACCCATGAACGAGGCCGGTTTACCGCTGGGCAAAGGCATCACCTCGACCGAAGTGGTATTGGTGCTTACCGACCGGCTTACCCCCTGAGGCACCCGCATGGGACCAAAGGGACCGTTGACCAGTTGATAGGTTTCTACCTGAAAGTCGAACTTGCCGGGCGTGATGGTAATCTTGCCCGTACGTTGCGGGAAGAGCAGGCACTGTTTCAGCACGGCTACCTTGTAGTTTACGCCGTTGTAGTTCTCCAGACTGAACGAGGTATTTTGCGGCAGGTCAATATCTTGTACTACAAAGCCTTCGAACGAGGGGAAACTGTAATTCTCGGCTTGTACGCCCGAAGCCTGCGTATACAGCTTGATGGTGGCCAACACGGCCTCCTGCTCATATATCCGGCTCTTGGAGAGTATCAAACGGGCAAACAGCGTCGTGTTGTCGCTGCTCTGCCCACCCGAGCGACCCGACGAAGCGCTGGCCTTGTCGGGCGGTAATACGGTCAGTTTCCAGGTATTGGTCGACAGGGTGCGCCCGTCGGCCGAGATGGTGGCCGGTGCAAAGGTGTAGCTACCCTCTTTCTCGGCCCGCAGGGTGATGACGTGGGTCTCGGTAGTCTGGCGATTGACTTTGCCGTTGACCACCGACACGCTCGTACCCGAGCTCGTACCCTGATACAACACCTTGCAACCTTTGAATTCGGGCAATTTCAAATCCTTACCCGAAGCGTTGTACAACGTGTATTCCAGTTGAAACTGCTGTCCCTGTATCACCTGCCGGGGCCCATCGACCGCAAAACGCACATTGTTGGCCCACAGTCCGGTAACACAGACCAGCGTAAAGAACAAAATCAAATATCTTTTCATCGCTCTGTTGTATATAAGTTAGACACCCCGATTACCACTCCTTGTCGGTCTTCTTGCGTTTTTGCTGCTGCATCAAAGCCCGTTGCACTTTCTCCTGGGTGTCGCGCTCGTCTTGCTGGATGGCATCGAGAATCTGTTGGGCATTCTCCCGCGACATCTGAGACTGCTGGGGTTGCTGTTGCTGGGGATTATTCTGTTGTTGGTTATCTTTCTGGTCTTGATTCTGTTTATTCTGGTTGTTCTTGTTCTGGTCCTGATTCTGTTGCTTCTGATCTTTCTGCTGGTCCTTGTTCTGGTCCTGCTGATCCTTGTTCTTGTCCTGGTTCTGATCTTGCTGTTGTTTCTTCAGCAACAGTTGAGCCAACCGCAGGTTGTAGCGGGTCTCGTCATCTTTGGGATTACGACGCAGCGCATTTTTATACTCTTCGATACTCTGGGCGTAGTTTTTCTCCTGGAACGAGATATTTCCCAGGTTGTGCCAGGCGTGAGCCGTGCGCAGCGTGTCGGACGAGGCCTGCACTATCTTCTTATACTCGTTGCGCGAATCGTTCCACTTCTGCTGCTTGTACAGGGCGGCACCCAGGTTGTAGGTAGCTATCTCGGACGAAGGGTTGGCCTCCAGCGCCTTGCGGTATTCGATTTCGGCCTCGGTATATTTCTTGTCGTTAAACAGGTCGTTTCCTTTCCGTATCGAGTTGCGCTCGCTCTTCTCGTCGATTTTTTTCTCTTTGGGCGGTACGACCTTGGCCGGGGCCTCGTTGGCAGCAGGAGCCGCAGGAACTGCCTGTCCCTGAGCCGAGGCAGTCCATGCCCCACTGGCCAATATCAAACATAGTATATAGTTGATTGCTTTCATAGTGCAAATTACTTTTCTGAATTTTCGGAGAAGAAAGTTATCTTCTTCAGCCAACTGTTCTTACGGTCGATAATAAAGAGGTCGATCAGCAACAGCACCAGGGCAATCCAGGCCAGACCCTGGAACTGCTCGTCGTATTGCGAATAGACCTTGCTCTCTATATCGGCCTTCTTCATCTTCTTTACCTCGGCCGTCAGGGCCCGCAGAGCCGCATTGGTGTTATCGGCTCTCACGTAGATACCGGCACCGGCTTTGGCAATCTCCTGCCCGAGGGCCTCGTTGAGTTTCGAGATGACCACATTGCCATTGCTGTCCTTGATAAAGTTGGTCTCGCTATCACCGATGGGGATGGGTACACCCTCGAGCGAACCGATACCGATGACATCGACCTTGATGTTTTTCTCGGCTGCAGCCTGAGCCATCTGGGCGGCATCGTCCTCGTGGTTCTCGGCATCGGTAATGACGATAATGGCCTTATCTACACTCTCGTTGGGCGAGAAGGAGTTCATGGCGGTAGAGATGGCCCGCCCGATAGCCGTACCTTGTGTAGGTACCATCGAGGGGTTGATGGTGTTCAGGAACATCTTGGCCGACACGAAGTCGGAGGTGATGGGCAACTGCGTATAGGCATCGCCGGCAAAGACGATAAGACCTATCTTGTCGTTGTCGAGTTCGTCGACCAGTTTCGAGAGCATCATCTTGGCCTTCTCGAGACGGTTGGGCGCTATATCCTTGGCCATCATCGAGTTGGAGACGTCGAGGGCAATCATGATTTCTACCCCCTGCTTCTTGACCGTCTCGAGTTTCGAACCGAACTGAGGCCGTGCCAACATGAATATGATAACAATAAATGCCAGTTGCTGAAAGATAAACTTGATCCAGGGCTTGTACTTCGACACATCGGTCATCAGCGGTGCCAGCACCGACGGATTGCCATACTTGGCCAGATTGCGGCGCGAGCGGTATCGCCCGTAGATAAAGAGCCCCCACAGCACAGGGACGAGAATCAGCAGATATAAATATTCGGGTTGTGCAAATCGAAACATAATCAACTTCTTTTTAAGGAATATTTTTCAACAACGTCTGACGCAGGAGTATCTCCAGCCCCAGGCACAAGAGTGCCAAGAGGGCCCATCGGGTATATTCCTCTTCTTTTACACTGAATTCCTTGACGGTGAGCTTGGTCTTCTCCAACTTGTCAATCTCTTCGAAGATACCTTTCAATACGTTCTTGTTGGTAGCTCTGAAGTATTTGCCGTCGGCCGTAGCTGCAATTTGCTGCAGGGCGGCCTCGTCCATCTCGACCGGCATGTTCTGGTAGGTAATGCCGTAGGGGGTCTGCACCGGCGTGGGGGCCAACCCTTTGGTACCTACCCCAATCGTGTAGACGTGTATGCCGAACGACTTGGCTATTTGTGCCGCCGTGGCCGGGGCTATATCGCCCGCATTGTTGGTACCGTCGGTCAACAGGATGATGGTCTTCGACTTGGCGGGACCGTCCTTGATGCGGTTGATGGCCGTAGCCAGACCGTCGCCGATTGCCGTACCGTCGTCGACCATACCGCAATGTACATCTTTCATCAGGTTGAGCAGCACGGCGTGGTCGGTTGTCATCGGGCACATGGTGAAGCTCTCGCCGGCAAAGATGACCAGACCGATATTGTCGTGCTCACGCCCCGAAACGAACTGGGCAGCTACGTCTTTGGCAGCTTCGACCCGGTCGGGGGTAAAGTCGCGGGCCAACATACTGCCCGAAATATCGAGCGCCAGTACGATGTCGACCCCTTCGGTCGATGAGTTTTGCCAGTTGTCGGTCGACTGCGGCCGGGCCAGAGCAATAATCAGGAAGGCAACGGCCAGTATCCGCAAGGCAAAGTTGAAGTGGCGCAAGTATATCTTGTAGGTGCGCGGCATCTTGTCGAACGGTTGCGTAGTCGAGACCTGCAAAGGGGCCTGCATGTGCTTCTGTTTGAGGATATACCACACGACGGCCGGTATAATCAGCAACAACAGCAGCAGATATAAAGGATTCGCAAATACCATTTTTCAAAAAATCTATTTAAAAAGCCACATGAGCCTTTGTTCAACAATGGGTTTATTCCGGTTTCTCGGGAGCCGTACCGTCGGCAGCCGGTTGTTCGGGTGCCTTCTCTTCGGGCTTGGTCTCTTCGACAAAGTTCTCGGCATACCGCATCACCTGCTCGTTGTCGTCGGGGAGCGGCCGCATCTTGGCAAACTTCACGAAGTCGGCCATCTCGAGAATATCGCGCAACTGCTGGTTCACCGCTTTGGTCTCCTCGTTACGCCGCAGCGTGTCGATAATCTGGGTCGAGGTCATCTCCATGGCGTTGATGTGGAATCGCTGGTCGATGTATACCCGCAGGATTTCGGTCAGGTTGGTATAGTAGGCCTTCTCCTGACCTTGCTGCCAGAGCTTCGAGTCTTTCAACTCGTGCAAAGCCTGTATGGCTCGTTCGTAGGGCGGTATGGCCTTCTCTTCGGCAGCAGCCTCGCCACCCTTGGCCTTGCGACCCCAGCGCCAGTAGGCATAGATACCGGCGGCTATGACAACGAGAGCGATGAGCAGATAGATGCCCCATGCCGGCACATAGTCCCAGAGGACGAAGGGAGGAGCATCGACCCCCTTGATGTCAAACTCGGCATGCGTCGTATCGACCGGCACCGGAACCACCTTGAGGCTCAACGACTGGGTCTCGAAAGTATCGTTGTCGATAACATATTTGAAAGGAGGCAGATAGTAGAGGCCCGAGTCAAACGAGGTGATAAGTACCTCGTTGTTGACCTGTATACGGTTGTTTTTCAAATCGACCGTATCGGGTTTCGAAATCTTCAGCACCTCTACGCCGGCTACCAGCGTGTCTTGTATGATAGGCAGCCGCACAAACTTGCCTTTGTCTTGCGACACCTCGAGGCGCACCGTCGTCTGGTCGCCCATCATGATGGCGGCCGAGTCCATCTGGGCCCGCACCACTATCTGATTCTGGGCCGACACCGTTGCGGCACTCATCGACACGAGCAGACATCCGCCAAACACTCGCAATAAGATAGATCGTATTTTCATAGAATCTCAAATTTTTATTACCCTCTTCGCTGGAAGAGATTCATCAGGGCCACCACAAAGTCGTCGTCGGTGGCGATGGTCGCCAGGTCGACACGGCTCTTGCGCAAGGTGGTCAGCATCTTGTCTTGCCGGGCATTCCACCACTCGGCATACCGGGCCCGCACGGCGGCCGACGACGAGTCGACCCACTGCTCGACACCCCGCTCGGAGTCTTGCAACTTGATGAGCCCCACGTTGGGCAGCTGCGACTCCCGACGGTCGTAGACCTGTATGGCTACCAGGTCGTGCCGGCGGTTGGCAATGGAGAGGGCGTTTTTGTAATCGCCGTTATCGATGAAGTCGGAGATTAAAAACGTCGTACACCGTTTCTTGATGGCGTTGGTCATGTACTCCAAGGCCAGACCTATGTTGGTTCCCGTATTGTCGGGGGTGAAATCGATCAGTTCGCGTATGATATAGAGGATATGCTTGCGCCCCTTCTTCGGCGGGATAAACTTCTCGATTTTGTCCGAGAAGAAAATCATGCCGATCTTGTCGTTGTTCTGTATGGCCGAAAAGGCTATCGTGGCAGCGACCTCGGCCATCATTTCACGCTTGGCCTCTCCCACGGCACCGAAGTTACGGCTGGCAGAGACATCGACCAACAACATCACCGTCAGTTCACGTTCCTCTTCGAAAACCTTCACAAAGGGCTTGTTGTAGCGGGCTGTCACATTCCAGTCTATATCTCTCACATCGTCGCCATACTGATACTCCCTCACTTCGGAGAAGGCCATACCCCTCCCCTTGAAGGCCGAGTGGTACTGACCCGCAAAGATGTTGCGGGAGAGACCCCTCGTCTTTATCTCTATATGACGGACTTTCTTTAACAGTTCACTGGTTTCCATAAACAGCAGCTCTCCCTAACCGGTTATTTAGGGTACTTCTACCTTGTTGAGTATCTCGCTGATAATCTCCTCGGCCGTCATGTTGTTGGCCTCGGCTTCGTAGCTGAGCCCGATACGATGACGCAGCACGTCGTGGCATACGGCACGCACATCCTCGGGAATCACATAGCCGCGTTGTTTCAAGAAGGCATAGGCGCGAGCTGCCATGGCCAGACTGATAGAGGCACGAGGCGAAGCACCGAACGAAATCATCTCTTTCAAGTCGGCCAGACCGTGATCTTGCGGGAAACGGGTAGCAAACACGATGTCGACGATATAGCGCTCGATCTTCTCGTCGATGTATACCTTTTGTACAATATCGCGAGCCTCGATAATTTCAGAGGGTTTCAGCACCGGTTTAATTTCGACCTTACGTCCGCTGATGTTCTGGCGGATAATCTGCTTCTCCTCCTCTTTCTTGGGATAGCTTATAATCACCTTGAGCATGAAACGGTCGACTTGCGCCTCGGGCAGCGGATAGGTACCCTCCTGCTCGATGGGGTTCTGTGTAGCCATTACCAGGAAAGGATCGTCGAGACGGAACGTCTGCTCGCCGATGGTCACCTGGCGCTCCTGCATGGCCTCGAGCAAGGCACTCTGTACCTTGGCCGGGGCACGGTTGATTTCATCGGCCAGCACGAAGTTGGCGAAGATGGGGCCCTTCTTGATTTGGAACTGCTCCTTGGCCTGGCTGTATACCATGGTACCTACCACGTCGGCAGGCAACAGGTCGGGGGTAAACTGGATACGGCTGTATTTCGAGTCGATCAGCGAAGCCAGCGTCTTGATGGCCAACGTCTTGGCCAAACCCGGAACACCTTCGAGCAAGATGTGACCGTTGGAAAGCAAACCAATCATCAACGAATCGATCAGATGCTTCTGGCCTACAATCACCTGGTCCATGCCCTGTGTAATCATATTCACGAACGAACTCTTGCTGGCAATCAGGTCGTTCAACTCCCGAATATCAACTGTTTCACTCATACGTTTTCTCTTTTTATATTTTCAATTTATACGTTTTTTCACTTTATCTCTCGCAAAATTAGCGATAGAGAGGCTCTATATCTCCCCTATCGCGTTAAAAATGGCTAACCATTCACTTAAAAAAGACTAAGTCGCCAACCACTTCGGTCAACGACTCA
Organism: Barnesiella sp. An22; assembly: GCF_963931395.1. NCBI lineage: Bacteria > Pseudomonadati > Bacteroidota > Bacteroidia > Bacteroidales > Barnesiellaceae > Barnesiella > Barnesiella sp. An22. Next base: position 1,937,825 of record NZ_OZ007014.1, on the reverse strand, counting down.
GCTATCGGTCACTCATACTGGCTCAGAATCTTCACGGCCAGAGCCTTGGCAGCTTCGACCGAACGTCTGTCTTTGGCATCGATATGATACTTCGAAGCTTCGGGAATAACCACCCGTGTTCCGATGGGTACCTGATTGGGATTCTTAATCACCTTTTTATTCTCTTCGTAGATATATACCCAGAAAGTCTTGTGCCCGAAGTATTTACGGGCCAACGTCGTGAGAAATACCCCCGATCGGATGGTCTCGACCACCGGCTCGGCCTCTACAGCCGTTGTGGGTGTTGTTGCCGACTGGCTCGTTTTTTCTGTTTTCTCCACACGCTCGGTTTTCTCTGACTGGGCAACCGGCTTTTCAGCTACGGAATCCCGTTCGGCCACATCGACCATAGCCGTCGTATCGACCGGCTCCGATACAACAACCGTATCGGCCACTTGGTTCGCTTGCAGCTGAGGCGCGAATACCTCTTCATTGGTTAGTGAAAGTGTATATTCGCCTATCTTGATTTTTTCATCTCTCCGCAAGAAGAACCCCACGGCTACCCCGATAACCACGATTACACCCAGCGCCGAAAGGGCTCCCCACCAGAAGGCCCGGCGCGAGGCCGACTTCTGCAAATAGTCGGTATGGTCGGCATCGGTTTCTACGGGGATAAGAGCCGGGACTTCGGCTTTCGGTTCGTCCGCAACAGGCTCCGCCTGGGTTTCAGCCACAGGCTCTACGGCGGGTTGGATCTCGGTCTCGAGCGGTTGCTCTTCCGAGGTTTCGGCTGGCTCATCTTGCTCCAATGAAACCACATCGGGCTCCGGCTCTGTTTCGGCATCCGGGTCAGAGGCCGGTTCAGGTATCACGCCCGATTCGGGAACAACCGGTTGCTCCTCCTTTTCGCCCGGCAGGTCTTCGATCTCCGGCGCTTCAGGCTTATCTGTTTCGGGCATAATGGCGTCTTCAACCTCTTCTTGAAGGGGCATCGCCTCCGGGGCTGCCGGTTCGTCGGCCGCCACCGGCTCCTCTTCGGATCCATCGCCCTCACGACTTTCGGCCATTCCTTCATCGCCTACGGCCATCATGGCCTCGGTCGACACGTGGTCATTGAGAATCTCGACCGAAAAGCTCGAAAAGGGAGCATTCACCGCCTCGCGCAGCACCTTGTCGGGAACAAACGACACCTTGTAATGGCCCGGTATCTCCACCGGCTCGCCCGTCTGCACGTTCACGCTGGCACGAGGTTCTACCCAAATGGGCTTGAATACACCCAGCTCGTTGATTCTCAGCTCCTCGCCCGACGAGATAACCTCTGTCGAAATCGTGAAGAACTCCTTGAGAAAAGCCTCGGCCTCCTTTTTCGTCACATTCAGTTTTGTGGCGAGCAGAGTGACCAAATCGGGGAAAGATATTTTTTCATTCATTTCGACGAGAGCATTTTAAGTTTCATTTTAATAGCGCTGCCCGGCTTAAACGACAGAATCATTTTGGGGGGCACAAGCATGCGTTTGCCCGTAGCAGGATTCACGACAACCCGTTCCAGCTTCTTCTTCGGTTCGAACGTGCCGAACCCCTGAATAGCTACCGAGTCCATCTGTGCACAACGCTCTTTCATGATTTGGAGAAAGGCCGACATATACTCCTCGACCTCCCCTTTATCTTTGCCCAAACGGGTCTGCAACTGCGTCAAAAAAGTTTTGTGATCCATGACCATTGTTTTTCAAGCCCCTGCCAGGGCCATAATTCGCTATCTGCAAAATTAAAAAAATTCTGTGGAATAATTGCAAGAAACAACAGATTCATGCAGTAAGATATGGAGAAACGAGACATGCAGATTTGCGAGAAAAATTTGTACACCCGAACATTATTTGTATATTTACCGTTACTTAATCCTTACGACGATGACTATGGAAAATGTTCGGAAGTATTTCAAACGTGATATCAGTTGGTTATCTTTCAATTACCGGGTATTGATGGAGGCCATGGACAAGACGGTGCCGTTGTTCGACCGCATCAGGTTTCTGTCGATATACCAGTCGAATCAAGAGGAATTTTATCGCGTGAGGGTTTCGGAGTATCACCAGATTCTGTCGGACTCTGCGAAAAGCGACGAGGAGAAGGAGCAGGCCGAGCGTACCTTGGAGTCAATTAACCGGGAAGTCAACCAGCAGGTCGACGACTTCAACAAATTCTTTTTCAACGACATCATCCCCGAACTCGAGCGCGAGGGTATGGTGCTGTACCATCAGGAGAAAATCGAGGAGTGCCACCGGGACGAGGTGCGTAACTTCTTTAAAGAAGAGGTATTCCCTTTCTTGCAGCCGGTGTTGATATTGAAAGACGACATCGTCTCTTTCCTGCGCGACAACCGGCTCTACCTGGCCATCAAAATGTATCGGAAGAGCGAACGCAACAACCCCGACCGACAACCGTTCTATGCCCAGATAAAGATTCCGTTCAGCAAAGTGCCGCGGTTTATCAAGCTCACTCCGCACAACGGAAAGAACTACGTGATGTTTATCGACGACATGATTGCCTTGAACCTCGACATCGTCTTCCCGGGATTCGACATCGACTCGCACTATGCGATACGGGTCTCGCGCGATGCCGACTTTTCCATCGAGCCCAAAGAGGGGGCCAACATTGTCGATGCCGTGCGCAAGCGGGTCAAGAAACGCAAGATAGGCAACGCCAACCGGTTGGTCTACGACGGCTGCATGCCTCGCGACATGCTGGAGTATATCTGCGAAGCCTACGACATTCCACACGGCCAGTGCATCCGCTCGAGCCGGTATTTGAATCTGGAGGATCTGACCAAGCTACCCAACCTCACCGGCAAGGTATTGAGCGAGACACTCCCCTCGCCCATGCGGTTACCCATCTTCGACAATGCGCCATCGATGTTCGAGGTAATTCGTCACCGCGACTTTCTGATACACTTCCCCTATCAGTCGTTCGACTACCTCACCCGGTTCCTGACCGAGGCTGCCGAGAACCCGGCCGTGACTGAAATAAAACTCACACAATATCGGGTAGCCGAAAACTCCGAAGTGATAGACCGGTTGCTCTACGCCGCCAAACAGGGGAAACAGGTGACGGTATATGTCGAAATCAAAGCCCGGTTCGACGAGGAGAACAACATCATCACCTCGGAACTGATGCAGGAGTCGGGTGTTCGTGTCGTATACAGCACCCCGGGATTGAAGGTCCATGCCAAGGCCTTATTGGTCAAGTGTGCCCCTACCGACAGCTCTCACCCCCAAGCCTATGCTTTCATGAGTACCGGCAACTTCAACGAAGACACAGCCCGCATCTACTCCGACATGGGGCTGTTTACCGTCAACCGCGCCATTACGAGCGAACTCGACAAGCTCTTCTCCATACTCGACGGTTCTTCAAAAGACCGCGATTTCAAGACGTTGCTCGTGGCCCAGTTCAACATGGTCGACGAGTTGAAACGGAAAATACGTTTCGAGATGGAAGAGGCCCGTCAGGGACGGAAGGCACACATCATTCTGAAAATGAACGGCCTGCACGACACGGGCATGATTGATGCCCTCTACGATGCCAGCGAGGCAGGCGTACACATCGACCTGCTGGTGCGCGGCATCAACTGCCTGGTACCCAACCAGCCTTACAGCCGCAACATACACATGACGCGCATCATCGACTCGTACCTCGAGCATGCCCGCATCTGGTACTTCTATGCCGGGGGACGCGAAGAGGTATATCTGTCGTCGGCCGACTGGATGCGCCGCAACCTGAACCGCCGCATCGAGACCGCCGTACCCATTTTCGACCAGCATATCAAAAACGAAATCCTGTCGGTCATAGACCTGCAGTTGCGAGACAATGTAAAAGCCTGCCGCATAGACGAATATCTGGGTAACCAATATGTCCGCACCCCAGGCCCACCCATACGCTCGCAACGGATGTGCTTCCACCTGCTGGAGCAGTACTCTACCCCCGACTCTGCTGCGGGCATGCCCGAGATATTTATCAGCTAGCTACTGCTCTTGTCGATATTAAGTTAAAGAACAGGTACAAGGCTCCAATAATTCCGAACAAAAGAATAAAGATTATTATACGTATATTATTCTTTTTATATACTTTTGTCCTGAAACAAAGATCTAAAATTATGAAACGAATTGTACTCTTATGTCTTATCGGAATGTCGATAATACCTCTGTCGGCTCAGACTCTGAAAAAGCAGAACCAAATGTTGAAGGATTCGATCGGTGTCATGCAAAAAGTCATCGACGAAAAGACAACCGCCAATCAGACACTGTCGCAGGAAAACTCGACCCTCAAAAGCAAACACGCACTACTCCTGGCTACTAAAGACTCGCTTGACGGAGCACAGAAAAACTTGTTGGGCAAATACAAGGAGCTGTCGGTCGAGAACGACCAACTGAAAGATTCGCTCTTTGTCTATCGCAACCAGAACAAAGCATTGCGTAATCAGGTAGACAGCCTTAACACTTCGCTGGTAAACCTCACCAACGAGATGAACGCCAAACTCGAATATCTGGCTCGTCAGGAAAAGATTTGGAAACGCAGCAAATACTTTTATATCGCCTATGGTATGACCTCGCTCGACCGAGGTAACGGACAACCGAAATTGAACAGCGATTTTGCATTCTCTATCGGACGTGGCAAAACCTATTACCTGCACAAAAAACCGCTTCTGGGTATGATCAAATTCGGTTTGGACTGGACCTTCTTCGACATTGCCGTAGCTCAATACGAAGAGGAAGACGGACTCTATACCCGGGACGACAGTGATATTTACAAAGGAGAAATCTCCATGCAGTTCGGCCCCTCGATTACCGTCAACCCTATCGACTTCCTGAAGGTCAATCTCTATTTCCGCTATGACCCCACCTACTCGATGATGTTCAATACCGACGGCAACGAGTTCAAAGGCAACTACGGCTCTTACTTCAATACCGGTTTGGCTGCTTCATACAAAGTTATCTCGCTGGGCTATGAATACCGTTGGGGCTCTACTTCATATAAAATCGACGACGAGAACCAGACCTGGAAAACGTCGGGTAACTACTTCTACATCAGTTTCCGGTTCTAAATTCATCGGAGAAAAAATCATATCATACCGACTGAAGTCTCCCTTCGGTCGGTATTTTTTTACCCATTCTTTTCTTCAGCTCCGTTCCCAAACTTTTCACAACCATCGAGCGTTTATAAAAAGGCCGGCAACAGGCTCAGTGACGAGAAATACATTCACCCCCATGGGGTTCGTAAATATTTTCATACCTTTGAATCGGCCAGACTATCGCACATGTTCTAACTTAATATACAGCAACGATGAAACGATTATTTTCCTTACTGATTGCGGCTGCCGCTATTGCTACACCACGGCTATGGGCGTGCACGGGAATTACCCTCACGGTAAAAGACGGTTCCAAAATCGTAGCCCGTACCATCGAATGGGGCGGCAGCGACTTGAACAGCCAATATGTGATTGTTCCCCGCGGATACGAACAACGCTCCTATGTACCGGGCGGGCAACAAACCGGCATGAAATTTACAGCCAAATATGGCTATGTGGGATTGGCCGTAGAGCAAAAAGAGTTTGTAGCCGAAGGACTGAACGAAGCCGGATTGTCGGCCGGGCTCTTCTACTTTCCCAATTACGGACAATACGAAGCCTATAACCCGGCACAACAAGCCTCGAGCATGGCCGACCTGCAACTGGTTGCCTGGATTCTGGGCAACTTCGCCACTGTCGACGAAGCCATCGAAGGACTGAAAACGATGCACGTCGTATCGATAGACCCGCGGGCCTCGACGGTCCACTGGCGCATGACCGACGTAACAGGCCGCCAAGTGGTGCTGGAGATTATTGCCGGCAAGATGCAATTTTATGAAAACAAGCTGGGGGTACTCACCAACTCGCCGGGCTTCGATTGGCAAATGACCAATCTCAACAACTACATCAACCTCTATCCGGGAACGACCGAACCCAAGTCGTTCGGCGACATCAAGCTATCCTCGTTCGGTGCCGGCAGCGGATTTCTGGGTCTTCCCGGCGACATCACGCCGCCCTCCCGCTTTGTGCGTGCGGCCTTTTACCAGACCACCGCTCCACAGTCCCAGTCTGCAATCGAAGCCGTTACCGAGAGTTTCCACATTCTCAACAACTTCGACATCCCCATAGGAGCTGAGTTTACGACCGGTCAGACTCCTACCGACATCCCCAGCGCTACGCAATGGACTTCGGCTGCCGACATGGCCAACCGCCTGCTCTACTACCGCACCATGTACAACAGCGCTATCCGCTGCTTCGATCTGAAGAGCATCGACTTCGGTCGGGTCAAATATCAGGTACAACCGCTCGACACCGTCAAGCAACAACCCATACAGACTATTCGAATCAAATAACCTGCGAGCTGCAAGTTGCAGAAAACAAAACAGCCGGTCACCCGAGTGGTGACCGGCTGTTTCCATATCGTTGCAATCGATTTAATGCTCCTCTTTTACACCGGCAAGTTCCGGGTCAATCATGATACGTCCGCAGTATTCGCAAACGATAATCTTTTTACGCATCTTGATGTCGAGCTGTCTTTGAGGCGGAATGCGGTTGAAGCAACCACCGCAAGAGTCGCGTTGGATGTAAACCACAGCCAGACCGTTGCGGGCATTCTTGCGGATGCGCTTGAAGGCAGCGAGCAAACGGGGCTCTACCTTGTTCTCGAGTTTCTTGGCCTTCTCTCTCAACTTCTCCTCGTCCTGTTTCGTCTCCGAAACGATTTCGTCGAGTTCGCTCTTCTTCTCGGCCAGGATATGCTGACGATCCTGCAGCGTCTCTTCCGAAGCAGCCACCTCTTTGCTCTTGGCCTCTTGTGCGGCAATGTATTCGTTGATACGTTTCTCGCACAACTGAATTTCGAGAGTCTGATACTCTATCTCTTTCGAGAGGAAGTCAAATTCGCGATTGTTGCGCACATTGTCTTGCTGCTTGGTATATTTGTCGATAAGCGTTTGGGCGTTTTGTATTTCTACTTTTTTGGCCGCTACGGCAGCTTTCAGGTCTTCAATCTCGGTATGGTAGTTTTTGATACGCGTTTCAAGACCGGCGATCTCGTCCTCAAGGTCCTGAACTTCGAGAGGCAGCTCACCTCTCAGCGTCTTTATTCTATCAATCTCCGAGAGAATGGTTTGCAAATCGTACAGTGTTTTCAACTTCTCTTCCACTGTATATTCTTTTTCAGCTTTTGTTTTGTCAGTAGCCATACGTTACAAATAATTTATCGGATTTGTATCTACTTGTGTAGAACGGATTGCAAAGGTAGGGAATTTTTTTTGAATAATCTCACAAAAAATCTCTTTTGTATATTGTTCACTCTCATAGTGACCGATTTCGGCCAGCAGGATACGCGACTCATATTCGAAATAATCGTGATACCGTATCTCTCCCGTCACAAACATATCGGCTCCGACGGCAACGGCTCTCGACATGAGCGATGCTCCGGCACCGCCACACAGGGCCACACGCGAAATCTTGCGCCCGTGCAGAGGCGAATGCTTCACACAACCTACCGCAAAGGTATCTTTCAGCTTCTCCAGCACCAGCAGTTCGTCGGCCGGTTCAGGCAAATTACCCACCACGCCGGCCCCCACCTGCTCCCAGCGATTGGCCAGGGGTATCCAGTCGAAAGCCGGTTCTTCGTAGGGATGGCTCCGCTTCAGGGCGGCCTCGACGGCACCCTGCATGTAGGCGGGCACGATTACCTCGAGCCGAGTCTCGGGCTCGCGATGCTGCTCGCCTATCGTACCGCAATAGGGATGAGCCTGCACCCCGGGACGATAGGTACCCTCGCCCTCCTGACCGAAACTGCACTGGTCGTAATTGCCGATATGTCCAGCCCCGGCCTCGAACAGAGCGGTTCTCACCGCTTCGACATGAGAAACAGGCACATAGGTAACCAGTTTCATCAGCAACCCGGGCATGGGGTCGAGCACCCGCACCTCAGTCAAGCCCAACTTGCGGGCCATTCTGAACGAGACACCGCCCGGAGCATTATCGAGATTGGTATGGGCGGCATAGATGGCTATGTTGTGTTGGATTGCCTTGATGACAATACGCTCGACATAGCTCCTCCCCGTAATCGATTTCAGCCCCTTGAAGAGCAGGGGGTGATGCGACACAATCAAGTTATAGCCCAAGGCGATAGCTTCGTCGACAACCCCTTCGGTCACATCGAGACATACGACCGCTCCCGAAACCGGCTGAAACCGGTTGCCCACCTGCAACCCGGCATTGTCGTACGACTCTTGCCAGGCGACAGGTGCTACCGACTCGATGGTCTCTATAATATCATTTAGAATTACCACGTGCTGTTAATCCTTCAAATCTACTTTGATACACAATTCGTTCAATTGCGAGTCGTCCAGCGGCGACGGTGCATTGAGCATGACATCGCGACCCGAGTTGTTCTTGGGGAATGCGATGCAGTCGCGAATCGAATCAAGACCGGCAAACATCGATACCAGGCGGTCGAGACCGAATGCCAGACCTCCGTGAGGAGGAGCTCCGTATTTGAAGGCATTCATCAGGAAACCGAATTGAGCTTCGGCCTGCTCTTCGGTGAATCCCAACAGACGGAACATGTGGTCTTGCAACTCGCTGTCGTGAATACGGATAGAACCGCCACCCAGCTCTACGCCATTGATTACCATGTCGTAGGCATTGGCCCGCACGGCTCCCGTATCGGTATCGAGCAGGGGAATATCTTCGGCCTTGGGCGAGGTGAAGGGGTGGTGCATCGCATAGAAGCGTTGTGTCTCGTCGTCCCACTCGAACAAGGGGAAGTCGATAACCCACAGCGGAGCAAAGGTATTCTTATCGCGCAAGCCCAGACGCGAACCCATCTCCAGACGCAGTTCGCACAGTGCCTTGCGGGTCTTCATCGCAGGACCGGCCAGAATCAGCAGCAGGTCGCCCGGTTTGGCTCCGAAGCGTTCGCCCCACTTCTTCAGGTCGTCGGGCGAATAGAATTTGTCGACCGACGACTTGGGATTTCCGTTCTCGTCGAAACGTACATAAATCAAGCCCTTGGCTCCGATTTGCGGACGTTTCACAAAGTCGGTCAACTCGTCGAGCTGTTTGCGCGAATAGGTAGCACACCCTTCGGCGCAGATACCGCCCACATACTCGGCACTGTCGAACACCCCGAAGTTGTGGCCCTCGGTCAAATCCTTCAGCTCGACAAAGCGCATGCCGAAACGCATATCGGGTTTGTCGCTACCGTAGTATTTCATGGCATCGGCCCACGTCATGCGCAAGAACGGCTCGTTGAACTCGATACCGCGGATTTTCTTGAACAGATGCTTGATCATGCCCTCGAAGATATTGAGAATATCCTCTTGCTCCACAAACGACATTTCGCAGTCGATTTGCGTAAACTCGGGCTGACGGTCGGCCCGCAGGTCTTCGTCGCGGAAACACTTTACAATCTGGAAATAGCGGTCGAAGCCCGACACCATCAGCAACTGCTTGAGCGTTTGCGGCGACTGCGGCAATGCATAGAACTCGCCCGGATTCATTCTCGACGGCACCACAAAGTCGCGGGCACCCTCGGGAGTCGATTTTATCAGCACAGGCGTCTCTACCTCGAGGAAGTTCAACTCGTCGAGATAACGACGTACCTCGAAGGCCATCTTGTGACGCAACTCGAGATTGCGGCGTACAATGGGACGGCGCAAGTCGAGGTAACGGTACTGCATGCGAATATCGTCGCCGCCATCCGATTCGTCTTCGATGGTGAAGGGCGGAGTCTCAGCCGTATGGAGAATGACCAGTTTCTCGGCTATGATTTCGATGTCGCCCGTCGGCAGATTGGCGTTCTTGTTCGAGCGCTCGGTCACGGTACCCGTCACCTGTATCACATATTCGCGCCCCAGTTTATTGGCCTGGTCGCACAAACCGGCGTTGGTCTCCTGGTTAAATACCAACTGAGTGATACCGTAGCGATCGCGCAGATCGACAAAAGTCATACCACCCATCTTACGGCTGCGTTGCACCCAACCGGCCAGGGTTACCTGTTGGCCCACATGGCTCAATCGCAGCTCTCCACATGTATTCGTTCTATACATTGTTATAGGATTTATATGTTTTGTTGTTATTGATTTCGGTTACTCAACGGCATTCGGAACAGCCCGAATGTCCTTGCAAAATTAAAATAAAACATCGGTAAACAGGTATCTTTTGCCGAAGAATTTGATAAAAATGTAAGCCCATAGTTGGCGATACGAAAAAAAGCAGTAAATTTGCCCTGCCCAAAAAAGAGAGGGCCATTGCTTGTTTCGGGGTGTAGCGCAGTCCGGTTAGCGCACCTGCTTTGGGAGCAGGGGGTCGTGGGTTCGAATCCCGCTACCCCGACAAAATTAAGGTTAACAGCTTATAAATAAAGGTGTTAACCTTTGTCGCTTAAAAGCGACCGGGAGAAATACGGGAGATGTTTAATCGAGGGGAGATTCCCAAAAAAATCTCTTCTTAAAAAAAAATGTCTACACAAAAAAATTCCATGATGTCGGAGGTTATATCTTACACTCCTCCAAAGCTATACACTGGAAAAACCGGTAAAGATTGGTATATTGGTTTTTACGCATTTGATCCAATATCCGGGTCTCTAAAACTTAAACGCATCAAAATCAATCATATCAATAAAATTTCAGATCGTCGGAAATATGCTTCAGACTTAATCTTGCGATTGCATGAACAACTTCGCCGAGGATGGAATCCATATATCAGTGATGATAATGTCAAAGGATTATCTCTATTTGAGGAAGCAACCGATAAATATCGGACTTACATAACCCGCTTGCGATCCGACAACGTCATTCGCGAAGAGACATATATCGGATATATCTCATATCTACGAAATCTCATACGATACAACCAAATGCGAAAAGTACCGATCACGTACATCTATCAATTCAATCGATCTTATATCAACGAGTTTATCGATCATATCTACATCGAGAGAGAGAACAGCGCTCAAACGAGAAACAATTACCTGGCTTTTCTCCGGATATTTTCGAACTGGTGTTTTAAGCAGGGATACATAGACAAGGTTGTTACCGATGGTATTGATTTTCTTCCCAAGCGATCGCTCAAGAAGCAAAGAACAGTTATAACAGAGCCGGACCTTGTTCGTCTCCGTGAATATTGTGAAAATCATAACAAGCGATTCCTTCTCGCGTGCTATATCCTTTTTTACTGCTTTGTTCGACCCAAGGAAATATCCTATATAAAAATCGGTGATTTCCATGTTAAAGAAGGTACTCTTCTACTCCATGGTGACTATACCAAAAACAAAAAAGATGCTGTCCTGACTATAAATCGAAAGATTATAGACTTGATGCTCGACTGTGGTTCGTTTTCTTATCCAAGCGATTTTTACCTGTTTTCTGATAATTTGTCCCCTGGAGATTCCTGGCGATCAGAAAAGCAATTTAGAGACTATTGGACTCACTATGTACGAAAGAGTCTAAAGTTTCCGAACTCGTATAAATTCTATTCTTTAAAAGATACAGGTGTAACTACCATGTTACGATCGAGAATAGACAACATATCGGTCCGAGACCAGGCACGGCACTCTTCCATCCTGATTACCGACATCTACACCCCTCATGACATCGAAAAGGCCAACCCTATAATTAAGAATTTTGATACAGTATTCTAAAAAAAATAGCCGGCTTATTGGCCGGCATTTTTTTGTGAACCTATTTCCGTTAAATACGTTCTTAAGTTCGTTTCTATTTTACCGAGATTTCGCTCACCTTTCTATATAAAATCCAGATAAAGGTTTCGTAATAAGATTCAGGTACAAATATAGATATTTATTTTTGATTTTCAATATTTTGAGCATCTTTTTTTTCTTCAGGCTCCAATATGGGAGCTTTTGTCTTTATCCATTTGAAGATATTGATTCGGAACTTAGATCCTCGGGCCTCAAAATAGTTATTAAAACAAGAATTAATTTCACAGCCGTATATGACAAATAGCACTATTGCCGGTATTATCGGAATACCAAATGGGGTTCCAAATGCGGCGCCTACACTGTTGGCCACAAGAATCCAACAAATATAATCGATTATCTTGTTGATAGTCCTTCGTATGGCCCGGCTTTTACGGATTCGCTCTCCCCTTTTATGGGCTGCTTCTATTCCAAACTTAGCATCGGCCAATATAAGGCACAAGGAAGCCAGAAGGAACCACTTGACCGGTTCTATCGATTCGATAAAGATTGTGAGCCATGAGGCTAACATCCCAGACAAAATATTACGCTCTTGCATTGTTCCCAGTTTCTTGTTTTAATTCGGTTTCTCTATCAGTTTGGTACTGAAGATGCTCTTCAGGTGAAATCTCTCTTACTGAAGATGTATCGAATGATGCGGGGCAATACATGACTTTTGCCCCTTCATAAGTCTGGATGTCGTCTCCATCTTGGAAGGTTGTAAGATAATTACCTTCTACTCCTGGAGTAATTTTTTGATAGGTTTTTTCTTCGATTTTCATTGTCATATCTTTTTTTACATGCTATCAGCAAAGTTTACAACCCAGTTCTTATCCGTCGCTGCTTGAATTGCACTTTCAGATATACTGCTTTGCAGCTCGGTATTAAATGTTATTGTTTGCGATGTTTTCCCCGTAAGATCAGCTAACATTCCCAATATTGAAGATTCTGCATCACTTGGATTCAGCAAAGGACTATCGGCAAATGATAAAGAACATGATATAGTAGATGTATTCTGGAAAGAAGTAAGAGAAGAACACCTATAAAACATACTTATAGCATTTGATATATTAGAAAAATCAATTCCTTCAACAGTAGCAAGCAAATTGCAGGCATAAAACATTAAAGAAGTAGTTGTTAATGTCAAAAAAATATTATTAAAAGTTGTGAGTGCATAATTCCTAATAAACATGCCATAAGCATTTTTTACCAGTTTAAAGTTAACTCCTTCAAATGTGACTATTTTGTTATCTGCAAACATAGAACTAGCGTCTATCACCGTAGAAAAATCAAAATAACTCGGCACTTCTTCAAAAGTAGAATTCCCGAGCTTAATTTTAGCCGCAACCACATCGATAGTAGTCGGCATGGTACCGGTGATTTTCTCTCCTTGCACATAAGCGGTAGCGCCTTCCGCAATTTGCGAGGCGGTTGCCGTAGCGTCGGCGGTCAACTCGGCCAGCGTGGGGCACTGTTTGTCCGGCGATCCAGCCTGTACCAATCCCATTCTTCCCACACTCATATCAGTTCATTTTTATCAGATAGATACTTGTCGAATCGGTCTCATTCGAGACTTCTGTTCCTGCCGGCAGGTAGAAGTATTCGATGGTGCCCTGCATCGCGTAGATTGTCGAGCTGGTTCCATCAGGAAAAGACACTCCCAGGCTGGTGTTGTTCTGGAAATAGACGCGATACACGCCAGCATTGGGCAAAGTCACTGAAGAGACATCGTCCAGGGCATAGAGTTCACCAGGGCACAAGACTCCCATCGGATGCTGATTGATGTCGAGCGGTTGATATTCGTTAGCCATAGTTTTATCTCCTATTCTTTATAATAGCCGCGAATCACGGACAAGTTATTGGTCGTCCCGCTTATCGATGTGTCAAAAGTCACGGTAAAGCTGTTTTCAATCACAATTCCAGGATCGTTTTTCAGCACCAGGTTCTGTCCCGGTACAATAGCTACATTCCCGAGGATGTAAGCAATCGATGTTCCCTGGTTGTGAAAGATAATGACCGAAGGCGAATTTTCACCCTCGTTCGTAATTGTCCCGTTTGACGAAAGGACCGTGTTCTTATATATGATTCTAATCGGCTTAATCATTTTCATCTTTCTTTAAGAGGTACCACAATAAAATCCCGGCACAGATAACGGATCCAAAAATCCAGTAGACATTCCAACCAGTTTCTATACCCATACTTTTTTTTTTAAGTCGATCCAGCGTTTGAACTCTCCCACCGTGATCTGGTCGTTGTTGTCCAGGTCTATCCCCGGGTTGGCATCGGCGATGACCTTGGCCGACAGTTTCGAAGTCTGCAAGACATAGCTGTCGTCCTTCCCCAGTGCAGCCGGAAAGAATGTCACCAAATACAAGTCGTAGATGCTGTCCATCCTTCCCCGGTAGGGATAGAAATATTTGTACACGTAGTCGAGCTGATCGACATTCGACATCTGGCGAAGAGCTGCGGTAGTCGTACCGAGCCCTACCGCCGTGTCTGGCATGAATTGGATAAGACCCGAGGCACCGCCGTTAGGATTGTAAGCCGCCGGATTCAACCCGCTTTCGCTGTTCATAACGAACATCAGCCAGTTCGGGTCTATACCCAATTTCACAGCTATAAGTTTTACCTTTTGAAGGAATGCTTCTTTATTTGTTGTTACCTTGTTTTCAAACCACATAACACGCTACTTTTGAATCGTTAAAAAATACACGGCCGCAATAGCGGCTACCACTACCGCCCATCGATGCCATTGGAGATCTTCACCGGTTACGACCACATCGTCGAAACCTCCGCCGTCCAGTATGTTGTCTTTTTCATTCATACGATTATATCCATTTGTTCAACACAATCAATCCAAGAGCAACCGCTCCGGCTCCTGCCAGAAGGTTGCGGTCCACAACTTCTTCGCTGGTAGATGCAACACCCGAATCTTCTTCTATCTCCGTCTCCGATTTCACTTCGTCAGCCCACTCCTTCATATATTCGGAGTTTCCTCCATTCTCATACGCAGTTACTCTTTGACGCGGATATTTATCTCCGAAATAAGCCATATAAGAGGTGTTTTTTAAATGGGAAAGATCATACCTTGGAATCAAGAAGTAAAGATATGACAACCCCTTGTCTGCGTTCTCATAATACGCATATTCGTATTGATAGAATCCCGGGTATTGGTAGCCGGGAATCAGCTCGCGAAAACAATCGAGCGGTTTCCGATAATCATACCGCCCATATCGATCGCCGGTAACGAGTTTGTAAATCTCCTGGGCCAATTCGCCTGTTGGCCTGGATTGTTTCCGAACCAGATAGGCCGGTTCTCCGGCTGGCTTATACCAGCCTGGATAATGAGCAAACGTAGCTGCAAGACTCATTCGAGCTTCTTCTATTTCTTTGCGTTTTGATTTTGGCAAAAGGCTCAATACTATATCACTAACATTTAGAGCCTTATTACCATACTCTTCGTATGTAATCGTTATTGAATTTGCCGGCAACCAATATGGATAATCTTTATACAGGAAATCACTCCACCCCCGATTAGTAAGCTCAGATTCATCTCCAACAAACTTTTTCAGATATTCAATATCGAAAAACTCGGGGTGTTGCAGTTGTCCGATGAGATCTTCACGCACGAACGCAAATCGAAAGTCGGTTTGCGAGCTCTTGTAATCGTCTATCTCTTTTTGAGTCGGTTTCCGCCCTGAGAACTCCATAAACTCGGCGATGAACTGCTCTTCGACAAACTGTTTCGGCAGAAAATTCCACGAAAACAGCGCCGTATTCAAGCGTAGAGCATCGACAATGTACACGTAGTGCCAACGGCCATCGGGCATATCGACAAACTGACCGGTTAGTTGGACTTGGTAAGGAATATCCCAGTCGGTCAAGAATCCCTTTTGATGCTGAAGCGCATGGGATATATACTGATTCACATCGATTGTATAGATTGCCACCGACTCGAAAGTAGGCCGGGCTCTCAGATTCAGGTAGCTGCACAACCGGGTCACCTCTTTCCCGACAAGCTCTTCCGAAAATCCCTTTGCCGCACTCTTGTACGAGTTTTCGATGTTCCACCAGAACGGAGTCGAATCGGGCCACTCGTGCCCGAGATTCTCTGCGGTGATTCTTGGAACATTCTTAGCGGTATAGTTCCAGGTGTTGATCTGGAAATTCTGATTCGTCAACTTGGGGGGCTGAGCTTCGTCAAGAATAGCTTGTAACTCTTCTTCCGTAGAAAAGTTACACCAAACAGAATCGTATATTTTATCGCTGTAAATCATAGCGTTAAAAGTTGTTTTTCAGCCATTTTACAAGATAGAGCGCACCGATACCAATAGCACCCCACTTGAGAACTGAAAACCAAGATACTCCAAATGTGGCTTTAAAATACCCATTTTTATAACCTTGTGTTTCAGCTTCTTTTATCTGACGGTCTATGTCCGATCGGATTTTTTTTGCAGTCTCTGGATCTACTTTTTCAAGAATTTCAGAAAGCTCTTTACATTCTTCATATGTATAAGTAGATTCTTTCATTCTTGCTTCATTTGTAAAATAGAAATATGTAGCTGTTGCTCCAACTAATACAGCACCTACAATAATTGTTATAAGGGCTGTCGTAGAGATGACAAGACCGACAAATGCCGTATTGTTGACAATCGCCAGAAGAGCCGGGGCAAATTCGGTCAAAGTGCTTTGACCTTCTTGTATGTTTTCAGCCGTATTGCTTGCCTTTATCGCCTGGTTTCTCTCGACGATCGAGTTGTACAGTTCCCGAATCTTTTGCTTCTGGGCACTCACATCATAACCCTTTGCTTCCAACCGGCGACAATACTCGGCCGAGATCAGCAAATAGGTAAGGCTGTTCATGTCGTTTTCTATAATCAGGTTGAGCCGCGCCTGGGCTGTATTGTATTCCACCGGGCTCACCGATTTCAGATCTACATAGTCCTCGCGCACCCATCCCCATACATGAGTTCCATCGATGGCCCCAATTCGATACCAGGTCCATCCGTCTACATTCTCATACATGCCATCGGTCATTCCCACGAATCCATTGACGGTATAAAGTACTGCCGAACTGTACGAAGGTTTCTCGTATACGGTAACACCGGTAAACCGGGGAAATACGCCTTTGTTGAATATGTTGGGATTATATTTCATTATGCAAATTGTTTAATCATGCCCAACAGGGCGGGATTCTCTTCCAGTTTGTCGCACAGTTTTTCGAGCAAATCGAGATAATTCGGCTCGATTGCAGCCAGCCGTTCGGCAATTCGCAATATACGGCTGTTATCGTCAGAATTGGATTTCGTGTTAACCCGAATCGGATGGGACGTACCTGCTACCCCTACTTGCATGCCAGTCTTGGGAAAGAGTCGATCCAGAATAGCCGGCAAATAAGGCGTAACTCTTCCGATAGCTTCCTGGAGCGGAGTCTGTCGTTCTTCGAGTTCGTCTTCATACTCGGCAACTTTGGCTTCAAGTTCGGCAATTCGAAACTCTTTTTTCTGAGCATCGAGCGCTGCGGCGATGCGACGATCTACTTCTTCGGGAGATACCCCACTCATAGACGGACCCGACAAGGTTGGTACAGATGCTGCATCGCCTTCAAGAATGAAAAACTCGCGGTACCAATTTCGGCGGGAGTTCCCGTCTGACATTTCGATATAATATTTCCCGGGTTCCAGGAAATCGAGAGTCCGAGACAGACGATCCTCAATCGCCTTTTTGTTCTCGCCTTCGTCGCTCTGAAACAGAAAAGCATCAGCACCTGGGGCCGTTCTTACCTGAACCTGCTTGATTCCCGGTGTACTCTTCACCCACTCCATTACGTTGTCTTTTCCTCGTATCATAGCCGTAATTTTTTAGTCCGTGTATTCAAAATTCAAAAACACCGTTTTGTTTCCCACCGATTGAGCTACATTTTGCGAAAGCTCGATGTAAGAAGTAGGAAGATCGGCCTGAATATTGTTCATTCGTAACCTAAATGGCGAGTTCCATTGCGAAAGATACAATACCGGTAACCGGTATAAAACTATATCCGAGCCATGAATCAACGTCAAGAATGTATTCATCGGAGACACAATTACATTCCCGTCTGGAGAATTGACTTGCCCCGTGGATATATTTGAATAGATATTTTTAAACTTTTTGTCTACCAGTATCCGATTGTCCGAAAGATAGTACCGATTAAAAGAACTGGATTCTACCGGGGTACTCATACTCTGTATTTTAAGAGCCAAAGGATTGACTTCTGCCACATCTTTCTGATCAGTAGTAGAATAGAAGAATGTGATAAAAATATTTTGAGTTGCGGCTGTGCTTTGTTTTATCAAGTAGCAGTTTGGCAATACCAGTTCTTTGTTGATAGGTATTTGTCTACCTCCATACATAAAATAGAACAGAGGTACGTTAGAGATAAAATCAACATTCTCTTTATCGACCAGCGTTAAATAGAACTGGCCTATATTGCTGTTTGTAATGACATTACCATCTGGGTCTTGAGTATTAGGTTCCTGCAAAGCCAATCCAAAAACAAACAAACCTGTAATCTTCTTGTTTGCCAATACAGGAGTATCAGGCAAATAGATTCTATCTCCGGCATTATATTGAGATGTATCTACCGAAATAGAGTAGGCAGCATCAAAAAGAGCATATTCCAAGCTATTCATAGCAAAAAGTTAAATTTAAAATTCTCGAAACACTATTGTCTGATCGTATATAGATTTTAGACCGATCGAAGTCGATTTCAACAGGATCAATAAACTTTCTCCAAAGAGGGACAGTTCCCAATTGAGTCAAAGATTCAACTCCAGAAAAGAAAGATATGGGTATCCAATTCAAATATCTACGACTCTCTTTCGGAACAAAATAAAGGTAGCCAGATTCAATAAAGTTTGGATATATAATCTCTTTAGATGGATTTTCAGAAGAGACATATATACCGGTAATCTTTTTATTAGAAAGAGCTTGAACTTTCCGATATAAAGATATATCCATCAGGGCAGAATCAACAGGTATTGAGAGATTATACACGTTGTTCTGTTGGGGTACCGGCAAATTATATTCTCCGATGTATACCGAAAAATACAATACGCTGGTCTGTGTTATTTCTGTTTGAATTGAGACAAACGATCTTTCCCAGTCTATAACTGCATCTATTCTTGGCAAATCATTACCAGAAAAAGAGTTAAAGTAAGATATTGTGAGAGAGTCTACAATAAGGTTTCCGTTTACGTCAAACAGTGTTATATATACGTTTTCTGTTGAAAGAACTGGGTATCTTCCGGTCAAATCGTATATAGTAAACGGAGCAAAACAAGATTCCAAAAACAAAATCGTTTTACCCAAAAGATGCGAGGATACAGGGAAATAGACCTTTGAATCTCCTGGATTGACTTGCATCTGTATAAAATCTACATTTTGTATAACGTACTCTCTCATAGTTTTTTTTTAGAAGAGGGTCCCCGAGAATTTACCGGGGACCCGGATAGCTGACACGATTATGAACACATCTCAGAGATTACTCCGGAGCGAGGAAGTCGTTTACGTCTCCTTTGTAGTTTTCGAGTTCCAAGGCGCCGTTCTTCACAAGGAAGCCAAGCATAAAAATTGAAACTCCTACTACACCTTTGGGAGAACTGTCCGGTTGAAAGACCGTAGTATTCGCACACGGGAATTTCAGCTGGAACGATTGCTCTTTGGTACCGGCAAAGGCAATCATTTCAGGCGTGTAGAATATCTCATCGGCAATAGAACTGTCGATCGAGACAACAGCAGCCGAGTCGCTTCCCGAGTTTGCTGCCTGATGGGAGATGTCGAAAATTTTGGTTTCCAGAGCTGCCAGGGTCTGAGTCGTACCGGTCTGCAACGTAAGAGCGCCATTGAATACACTCTGTACGCCGACAGGGATTGTATCGGTAGAACCCAACACCTTGGCTTTGGCTACAAGGTCAGACAGCGAAGATGCAAGGACTCCGGCGCCCGGGTTGGCAGTCAACTCATAGGACAGTTGCAAACCGATTCCATACATCAGGAACAGGTCGTTACGGTTCAGGAGCTGCCCGTAAGTACCTTGCTGTCCATTCTGTCGCATGGGGTCAAACACATAGGTGCCTACTCCGTTCGAGAGAGTTTGGTCAATACGGATATACGAAGACTGGGGGAAAAGCGTTTCATTCAACGCTTTCACTTTTTTGTTTGCATACTCCCATCTTTTGCGAAGGAAAGGAGCAATAATCTGGTTATTCATAATTTACACTTTTTGATTAGAACAAAACATTGTTAAAAGGAGATCCCTTTACAGCAGGACCGTGCTGCGATTTTTTTTTTGAGGGCGCGAAATCACAGTCTGGCGATACTTTGCCTGGCCGGTTCCCATAAGCGCATTGTTGAACCGGCTGAAGGGCGTACCGGCCAGCGAGGGCACAGCGTTTGCGATGAGACCGGCAGCTCCGGCACCGACAAGACCGGCGCTCATCTCGTTCACACCGTTCATCTTCACCAGCGCGGGGAGAATTGCACCCAGAGCAATAGCGCCCAGGTCGGCATACATCGTATTCTTACCTTTCAGGAGAGTTCCCTGCACGACTTGTTTCACGGCACCGCCAGCGGCGCCGCCGAGGACTGTCTTTACGACATTGTCCGTTTTCATACCTTTTTTTTTCATAAACAATCTTTTTTACCTTGTTTCTTACTTCATTTTCTTGACTTTGTCGATGATGCGTTTCTTTTCCGCCTCTTTACGCTTCAACTCGTTGTTGTAGCGATCGACCTCTTTACAGCGCTCTTCGTAGCGCTTCCAAACCTCTACCGATGCTTTCATCTTCGGCTGTTTGGGGTACTTTTTCATTTTTGCCATTGTTTTGGTTATTTGAGGGTTAGTATGTTATTTTTTCTTTTTCTTCTTTTTGTCGCCGCTGTCTCCGAGAATCAAAGCCATCAATAATCCACCGATGAGAATGATTCCCAAGTAATTCGAGCCGGCTACCGTTCCGGTTGGCGTTGTAATATCGAGCAGCGTGTCGTCAGATCCGCCGGCATCGGGGATGATGGACGGCGAGGTGACAATTCCGCTCGTATCGCTCACAATTCCGGCAAAGCCATCGGTCACCGATGGAGCGTTAATCTTGAGATCTTCGTTGAGCTTATCCTCAGAAGTACCGAAGACAGAAGAGAGCAAAGAGGCAAGAACCCCAAGAGCCGAAAGGATGGCACCGACAACAGCAATCCAACCGCCCACAATAGGGATCTCTCCTTTCTTGACCCGGAACAAAAAGAGCTCCCCATCGCATCCATAGCGCGAATAGATGGCATCGTTGATGATGCGAAGGCACTCCTGTTCCGAGAAGCATCCGGCCGCCTTGATGTCGGCATAGACCGAAGTGTAATAGTCTCTCTTATTGCGCACCGCGTCGGGATATTCGTCTATCTTCGAATCGGGTATAAATGAATACATGAAGTATTCGGCACTGTCAATCAGCGTCTTTTGGGCTGCGTTTATCTCGGCTTGCGTAGCCTGGCGGTTGGGCGTTTTGTAGCTCGGAGCCTTTCGCATCAGGGTCCTATTCGAGAGATAGGCCGAAGGGTCGAAACCGGGCGTAGAGACAGACACCTCGGCAATCAACGCGTCAAACGCACTTTCGTCGGGGTCGTACTGGCCTGCATTCTGAATCACAGCGCCCAGGTTGATATTCATCACCTGCGATCGCTGGTCGTTGGTTGTACCCGGATCCTGGTCGAAGGCTCCCGATTCGTAGAGAGCCAACAGGCAGGGCAACGCGCGATTTATCTCCGTCACTCCATTTTCGGCGCTTTCGTAAAGCAGGATAGCGACCGAAGCCAGGTCCATCAGGTTCTCGAGCCGGGTGGAGAATTGTGTATCTCCGGTCGTTTGGGCTCCTTTATATAAGGTATTCAGGTTGTTGAGCGCAATCAGGAAATCCTGCTCGCCGCGCGGAAGATTCTCTTTACCAGATACGGTAATCATCTCCGTTTCCGTAAAGTATCCGACGGCAGGTGTCCCGCTCAATCGGCTTATTTCGGTAGTTCCGTTCATATCTATTTTTTTTGTGTATGGACATTCTTTATTGAAGAGTGCCTTCCCGTCATCATCGCGATAGACCGGGTCGAGAATCACTTCGTTTCCCTGTTCGTCGATGGCCACGGCATAGACGTGGGTCGGCTCGTCGTTCCCTTCGTAGCAGGCGAAGCGGAACAGGTGGGGAATCCTCCGGCACCGCAAGCACGAACAGATGAAGATGGCAAACGACTTGCAATCTCCTTCCCGATCGGCCCATAACCGGGCCGGGGTACGAATCCACTGCTTTTTGAAGGGATCAACCTGGTAACGGATGTTCCCGTCGACGAAATCGAAAACAGACCTGCAAACCGATTTCACATCGTCCCCGGGCAAGCTCTGGGCAAGTTCTTCTACTTGCGCATAGTCCGAGTTATAGCAGTCGATGATGGCCTGCATGATGTCTTCGGTCGTACCCCGGCTGTTGAGAACTGTATCTTTATGTTCGGCTTCGGCAATCATTCTTCTGTTTTTGTGGTGGTGGTTATTTCGGTCACTTCGGCATTGTCGTCCTTGGCAATATCGGTGACGGTATCTTTGTTGGTGAACATGTTTTTAATCAGGTTGTACAGGGTGACGAGCGTCGGTATCCGTACATAGAACGATGGGGAAAACCGGTAGCTCGTTCCGTTGGCAATCAGTCGGCCCGGCACATATACCCCGATGCTGTATTTGCTGGCATTGGTCGAAAGGTAGGCGCCGAGCAGATCGATGAGATTGCTGGTCCTGAATTGTACGCGAGCGCGCACCGTAGCCATTTGGTAGCTGTCCAATACCGTATCGCCCAGCGACTGGCTCGACGATCCTACAAATTCATTGTTCAGATAGAGGGAGAGCTGAAGACCGTTCAAAACAACGCGATTCTCCGACAGGTTCTGGAGAGTCACATCCAAATCGACAAGGGTGTAATCCCATTTGATCGAGAAAAATCGGAACCCCGTAATCTCGAGGTTCGTCTTCATCAACGCGAAGGCGGTAGAAACCTTGTTGTAGAGATATAGTAGAGCAGCTCCACCGAGGAGCCATTTAAGGGCTGAGCTCATTACATTGTCTATTTATTCTCGAGCGAAAATAAACGAGACCGCAACGAGCTCTGCAAAATATGGTAAAAGAGGGACAAATGACAATCTTTTAACGCGGATTCGCTTCAATTCCAAGAAATTCGCAGAATCTCCCCCACTCTATCGGGGTGTATTTTTTCAGCGCAAGGGCGTCGCGATAGAGGCGAACCAGCCGGCTCGCTTTACTCGTAGAGCATCGCAACCGCTGGGCAATCTCTTTGTTTGTGACTATATCCAGTTGCATGGCAATTTGTTTTTTTATGTTTTTCTTTTGTGCTCAAAAAGGTTGAGAAAAACAACCTTATTTTTAACCATCTAATAATAAAGAATTTACGAATTTCCAAATTTAAACATTTTCTTTGAATTATCATTGTAATTTATTGAAAATCTTACCGTTTTTTATTGCAATAATGATATTCTTTCAAAAATATTTTTTCTGGAGTAGGGCGAAAAATTTGTTACATTTGTTACAACCGGGTCGAAATCGCTCAGAACGCCCACCACCAAATAGATTCGGGGTGTAACAAACTTTGTTACAGGGGGCGAAATTGTGTAACAAATTTGTTACAACCGGGTCCAAGTTTGTAACAAAGTTGTTACAACTTTCCAATTTGTTACAAGGTTTGTTACAACAGATAGCAATACTTAATCTATTTATTATCATGCTATTATCTTTATTTTGTAACAAATGTAACAAATGTAACAAATTTTCAGTCAGTAAATTTTTTCTCCCCTACTTTTTAAAAAAGCGAAAAAGCAAAATGACAGCCAAAAGCGCGATAACGGCGACAACTGTCTTGTAAATGTAGCTCCACGTATTGCTTCCACTCTCTTGCACATACTCATTCTTTACCGTCGTTTGACGGGTAACGACCGGCAGCTCCTGGCGCCTGGTTTGTGATTCGACTCGCAGAGTGTCGCCGCTGATGGCGACCGATGTACTGATCCCCGGCGTGTTCTTCGTCTCAATCTCCCGGAACACAATACCGGTACCTGGTATAAAAGACAAGGTACCCGAGAGCGACGATCGCTCCGCAGGTACCTCGATGGTGTCTACTCTACTTTGCTCGATTATCGAGCTGTTGACTAATCTCTCTTTACTCTTGCACCCGGCCAACATTACCAATGCCACCAGGCAAAAAAAAATCGGTGTTTCATAAGCTAAAATAGTTGTTGTTGTTTCTGTTGTTCTGCTTCTATGGATTTCAAGATCTGTTTATCTGCCTCCTTGATGGAGCAAAGGCTTTCCCCGTATGCGAATATCGGATGTTTCTTGAGCAGGTTGTGGCTAATCCACACCCGATAAACATACGCGTCTTTACGCGCGCTTTTGGCTCCAGACAGGGTCTTGTAATAGCTGTTTGTCTTCTCTTCATAAAACAGCTTCTCCAGGTTGTCAAATTCAATAGGTGTCATGGTCTTTTCCTTTTACGTTGTTTCTAAAAATCAAATAAAGTCTTTATGGCTGGATTATAGTATTGGATAAAAACATCCAGTTGTTTTATCGCTGCTTTTATCCCGGAAATAGAAGAACAGGTTTTTACTATATTACCAGAATCATCATATTCTGTTCGGCTTTGTGTCTGTTTTAATATATGTTTGGTGTAGTCCCGTATGAAAATCAATGCAAAATAGATACATTCTTTTTCCGTTGAATACCCATCTGTACATGTTGAAATAAATTGAGGAGAAAAATATCTTCCACTATTATAAATAGTTATATGAACCCCATAATCCCATCTTAAACAAGGAGATTGTGCCGTACTTATTTCAATACTACAAGTCTTGTTTTTCCATTTCACAGGGTTATTAGGAGTCAGACAGACATCGGTTATGTTGTAGTTAAAATTTTTAAATGTCAACTGAACTTCGTCAATATCATGTTTTTTCAACCATTTTATCCATTGGTCAAATGTAAAGTTTTTACCTATACATCTGCAAGTGTGGTGAACCATCCTATCCATCTTATTTATTCCTCCTTGATAAAATCTTCGTAGTTAAACTTATAAGCTCGGCCGATTTTTGAACCGGCCTTCCGGTATTTGATTTCGCCCGTACCCATCACCGAATAAGCCTCATAGTAATCGTATCGAATAGGTTTGTCGGATGGTACCATATTCAGATCGTAGCGAAGGTAGTCGGAGATAGCCGTCTTGGATATTGAAAAGCCTCCTTCCCGGTTTATCTCCTTGGCAAGGTCTTTCGGGGTAAAGTATATTTCCCGGACATTCTCATAGTTCACAAAACACTCGGCGATAAATTGCTTGATCTCCTTGTTGACCTTGTTCTCCGTGCGCTCCTGCACCCGTTTCAGTCCTTCGGTCTCGTAGACCTTGGTATTGAACCCAAATCGCGACTGATCGTATGGATAATAATATTTTCGGCTCTGCAAGTAGTACAGGAAGTGTCCCATCTCCTTCTTCATCTTGGCCATGATCATCGGGTCGTCTTCGGTGAGCGTGGGCACCTTAATCACGGCAAACCGGTTTTCGCCTTCGTCGATCTGCATAAAATTGGTTTCGTTGTTGGTGCAGATGATCAGGTGCATGTAGTTATCGATAAGGTAGGGTTTCTCTCCCTTCGGCTCGACCCAAACCGTATCGTTGGTCGCGTAGTTCTTGATTCGCTCTTTCAGGGTCTTCTTCTCTTCGCCGACGAATCCCTCTTCTATGCCGACCACCAGCTTGTCGACAAAGTGGTCGGTGAACCGGCCGGCAAATCGCTCGTTGTCGAGCACCACCGCATTGTCCTGAAAGATCTCGCGCATAAAGTAGAGAAACGTAGACTTACCGGTATTCCGCTCGGTCGAGGTAAGACAGAGCACCGGCATCTTCTCCATCGGCCGGAAAAAGGTGTGTTGTATGTAGTCGAGCCCAAACTCGTATAACGATTCTCCCGCCGTGTTCGTGGCCGAAAATATATGGCGTAGAAACTTCTCGATTGTAGACCAATCTCCCTCCGACAAATCGTGTTTTACCGGGTTGTACCGATTGTAACACGTTGTATCTACACCGTTGTAGTTGTAGAACTTGTATCGCTTATACCCCGATGTGTTGTCGGGGATATTGGTAAACATCTGAAATTTGGGGATAAGCGACAGATCTTTCACCTCCTGCTTCACGATCTCCTTGTTGTAGGGTACCAGGGTAAGGATAGGAAATCGATACTCCTTGTCGGTCTTCTCGTTGAAGGTGAAACATTTGCGATAATAGACGTTACCGACCAGCATGTAAAGCCGGGCCTTCGATGCGACGTCGCGCTCCACCTTCTCGCCGTTGTAGTAGTACGACTGGCCCTTCCATTTGAAGATTCGGTCTTGCAGCGTCTCTTTGTATGCCTCATAGAACGACGATACCGAATCCAGGCGGAAATACTTCTCGAGCTTGTACTTGATGCCTGGCGTCAGGGCCATGCAGTTCACGAAGTTCTTCCGGCCGGTAATAAGGGCATTCAACTCGTCTACCAGTTTCTTACGTTGAGCCGGTTTGAGCGACGCAATCAGGTCGTCGAGACCCTTGGCCGTCTCGCTGTACTTTACCGCGATATGCGAGAAGTACAGGTCCACATCGAGCGGTTTCATGTACTCCATGAAGTTGATCACAGCCGAGCAGAAGTTTTGCAACCGGGTCGCCAGGTCTTTGTCTTCGGCATACTTCACATCGAGCAGATCGGCGTCGAACAGCAGTACCACGTTGTCGGGTCGGCATCGCTTCACCAACTGCTCGATGTATTCGTCGATGGTGTTGTTCTCCTTGTCCTTGATGTTCTGGATACCGCCGATACCGATAATCGGAAGCCCCAGCACATCGCCCGACAGGGCCTTGATTTCGCCCTCTACGATAAACAGTGTCTTAATCTTCTCCGACAACCGGTACCGGTTCACAATCCCTGGAGTCATATAGGTGAATACCCCGCTCTTCGGGGGCTGGCTGTATCGCATGGTCTTCTTCTTCCCGGTCGCCTTGTCTTCATACTCTTTCGGCTTCATGTATCGGAGCCGAGAGAAGGGTCGCTTCAATCCGTCGCGCTCATAGGTGGCTATCTCCCCATCAGGCGCGCAATACGGGATATAGATGGCTTGCTCCAGCTCGTTTACACCCAGAATAGGCGACTCTTTCGGTTTCCCCGCATCGTATAAAGTTCGTGTGTTCGTCTCTGGAGTCAACCCTATGCTGGCAAGTCGGGTGTTCAAATATTCTTCTGTTCGTGTCATAGCTCGATGTAGATCGTGTCGGTAATGATTTCGTTTGTCGTCGTGTCGATGATGATTGTATGACCGGGTCGACGGTCATCTTCCGGGTTCTCGGTCTCCGGTTCCGGCACCGGTTCCTCCCGGGGGTAGCACCCCGAGAGTAATATCAATAGAACAAGTAATAATCTATTCTTCATTTCCTTTTATCAATAAGTAGAGCAAAATTGCAAACAGAAAAATAATAAGCAGAAAGAGACCGTATAACACAGTTCTAATTACATATAGATTCATCAGTCGTGTATTGTTCCAGTCATTGTCATTCTGTGTAGGTCAAATCCCGAAATCTGGTAGGTAGGTTTATCTATCCCCTTCCCTACATACCCCGCACAATCGGGGTCGTACTCGACCACAAACTTGTGGCCCTGGTGTTCGAAGGTATCACCCTCGTAGATGGGGCTACCCGCGCGGTCTTCTATGCCGGTGCAGATGCCCACGGTCGACTCCCTCACTTGAATGTACTCCTTGTCTATGCCGTAGATCCAGTCTTCTACCAGATACCCGTACTGCCAGTGATTGTAAATGTCTTTACCGCGATACAATCCGCGATGTTTTGTAGATGTGTTCATAATCGTGTCGTTTTTTTAGATCTTCATGTAGATAGCCGTAGTGTTGGTGTCGGAGTCGTATTCGTCGTAGAACGATTCGTATTGTTTCTCAAACAGTCCTTTGATTTTGCGAATCGCCTCGGGGTTCTTCCCGCTGAACTGAAACAGGAACCGGTTATCGCCCATAAATTGCGTGACGATAGGCTCGCCGGTGAGCGCCGATAGAGCTTCGGTGATGAACTTCTTTCGGCTGGCTTGGCTGCCAATCGCCGAAATCAGCATCTCGGCCGGGAAATCTTCTTCGATTCCGGCAATCTCTTCGCCTTTCTCATTCACTCTTCTGTACCCATAAGAATCCAAGAACCGGTGAGCTCCCTTCATGCTCTTGAACTTTTTACTCGAACTTACAGTTACAGCTATGTACTGATCTTATCCGTTTACAAGGATTGCACCTTCATCATCATCTCTTTTGTACTTGATAATTTCCATACGTTGATAATTTATTGGTTAATACTCAAATAGTTTCTTTTCGACAATAGTCTCTATTCTTCGAAGAGCCCATCCTGGTATTTCGCTAAGTCCATATAACCAGAAGGCCAACGTGAATCGTGATATGTCACATTCGCGAATGATTCGCGCCCGTATATCGGCATGCTTCTCTTCCGGGACCTCATTCTCTATCCAAGCGCAAAGTCTGTCGTTGTTTGTCATAGCTCTTTCGTGTGTGGGTTAATACAAAAACAGTTTCTCTCCGGCGATAGCCTCTATCTTTTGGAGCGCCAGGTAAGGGATTCGCGTGCGACCCGATAGCCAGTGAGCCAGGACGTATCGCGAGATACCGCAGTCGCGCATGATTCGAGCCCGAACTTCAGGCAACTTTCCTGCCGGTACTGTCGCCATCCAAGCCAAAAGCCGGTCGTTGTTGGTGGTAATGGTTGTTTTTTCCATATTGTAAAATTTGCTTAAATCGTTCATTTTTGTTTCTTTTGTTCAGAATTGCACATAGCAAAAGTACATAAATTCACTTTACAAGTACATATATGCACGTTAATATTTGTAAAACGATAAAATATATTTTGTAAAACTATGAATTACAATCTATTGAAAGACTATATAAAAAAGAGTGAACATCAATACAAAGAGTTCGCGGATGTATCTCAGAAGACTGAGTCTGGATTACGCAGATCAATAGAGAATCAGACTTTAACCGTTTTTACATTAGAAAAAGTCTGTGAATTATTAGAAGTATCTCCTTCTTTATTTTTTGATGATGCAAGCCAGTTGTCCATATCTGGGAATCAAAACCAGATAGGTAATGGTAATAGAATTATTCTCACCTCTCCAGAGGTGAAAGCCCTTAAGCAGCGAATCAAAGACCTGGAAAAGATTATTGCTACCCAGGAAAAAACCATCGAATTACTAACCAAAAAATAAATAGTTATGAAGAAAATTTTATCACTCTTATTTTTGTCTCTTATTCTTTTCTCTTGCTCAAAAGATGAAAAGTTATACGATGATGAATTTCAGATTTATACCCGTAATGAAACGAACTATGCAGTGGTTATATCGGCCATGAATGACGATGGGAATCGACTTGGGTCTATGCAAAGCAATCCCAATTCGACTAATATAGGACGCTTTACAGGCTCAAAAAAAGTAATACTATACTTGAAATGGTACGAAATAAGAAACGGAGTAGGTATTGAATTTCAAACTGCCACGGCTTCAATTACAAATCCAACAGGCATATATAATATAGTTTTTGCGGGTAAAGATTATTCACTGTCAGAGTAAATCGTTATGAAAAGAATCTTTTTATTATCTATTATCTCATTATTTTTATACTCTTGTGTAGGAGATATACCAACAGATCTCAATAAAGGAGGTGACAAGACCGAGTATGCCAATTTAATTATAGCAAATACAGATTATTATAATTCAACTCTTAACTTCCTTTGTGAAGATATGGTTATTCCCGAAGTATCTTATCGTAGTAAAATAAAAGTTCCTTATCCTATTCTATCCGACAATACATATAAAGTTTCGTATAAAGATGTATTAGGGGAAAGACATATTGTTTACCTTGGAAATTTGGAAGCTAATAAAACTTATATTTTGGCCATAAATCCATCTGCAAAAAGAGCAGAAGTAGCCGAATATATAGGTGATTTTTCTATGCAAATAACCAATAAAACACCGTATGCTTACACCGGTTTAGATTTATATAACAACAAATCTTATACTATCCAACCTTCAAAAACAGTACTTATAAAAGACTTACCGTGTTACATTACTAATACACTCTTTTTTCACACAAACTACCCCAATGACGATATTAAATATTCTCAGTATTTTGAAGATTTCAAAAAAATTGCAGTAGATAAAGTTTTTGATTATTCAATTACAGACACCCCAAGATGTGACGAGTATAATCTTTGTGTATTACAATTGATAAATAATTCAGAGGATAATTTTTGCCTACTTGATAAAAATAAAAAAGAAATTTTAGTTGTTGCTCCTGGTAATGTTGGAGAAGTTGTATCTACGGCTGGGTCTTCTACAATATATATCCAACAAAAAGATGGTTATATATTTTACCCCGATGAATATACCTTTAATGAAGTCATTCCTAAATGTGGGTCGGTAGATTTTTCTGTTTTTGATGATGATTGTACTTGGAAAATATACAATTAGAGATAAACAATGCCGACCGAAATCCCGGGAGAAATACGGGAGAAACTTCGGTAAATCGCGAATATATTGGCGTTGAAAATCAATAGTTTAACTTCAGAATTTTCCCCGATTCAAATCCCGCTACCCCGACAAAACAATAAAGGCATTGGCAATCGTTGTTCATGCGGTTGCCAATGCCTTTTCTGTTTCACCCATCTCCTCACTCTACCCCACTCCATTTGTATTCTTCCCTGGCGGGAAAAAAAGAAAGGTTATCCGATTCACATCGGATAACCTTTCGAGAGAGGCAGTCTTTTTCAGACTGATTATAATCTAAAACAATCTTAGATTATTTTTTGATCATCTTTTGGTTGCGAATTACGCGACCGTTTTGCATCTTCACTACATAAACACCGGCAGAGAGGTCAGATACATTAGCCGATTCGGGGTTGTTCTTCAAGAACTTAACGAATTGACCGTCGGCAGTGTATATCCAAGCCTTTTCTACGTTGTTGAAGTAGATCATATCGCTCGTAACCGTGGGATACATCGACGAAACAGCAGAGAGACCACCGTTTTCGTTGACTACGTTCTCGATACCCGATACTTCGTTCATTTCGGGTTCGTCGGCAACACCGGTATCACGGAAGTCGGCATAACCGGCAGCCGGTTCACGACCAGCATTCGAGCCAGAAACTTCAACCGGGAAGTCGATCGAGAAACCTTTTTGCGTGCCGCCCGTGGGACCGGGGTGCGGGAACCATGCATCGGAGAATACCATACGCAGACGAGTCGTACCCACTGCAGCATCCTCGGGAACATTGATGATGAAGGTCGAACCCGATACGATCGAGTCGGTACCGGCATTCAGCTGACCAACCTCGAAGAGTTTTTCGTCGGTCGTAGCATCGAACTCGTAGTTGATATCCCAGTCCATATAAGCAACACCGAAGCAGTATTTCAGGTTATCGTCCAAGTCGGCACCTTTGAGGGTCAAGGTTACTTTCTGACCTTGCTCAACTTTCAGTACATAGTCCTCGGCGAAGAGGTAGTTTTCACCACCTACAGAGTCGCTTCTCGAGTAGTCGATGTTTTGAGTAGCACCGGTCGTCTTCACTTCGGCAATGTAACGAGTTCTCAAAGCGGTCTCGTAACCATCGGCAGCCGAGTTGATGTACGTCGGAGGATATTGCGAGTTGGAAGCCTCGGGCAAAGTTTCGGTAGAACGTGCGATGTGAACCCATTCGATGGGCGAGTAGGTCTTCATGTCTTTCGATACCGAACGGATACCTACATAAGGATCGTCGTTTTCGTTTGCGAATTGGATGTTACCAATATAAGCCGACCAGGTAGAGGTACGACCTACTTCCGATACACGGCCGTCTTCGCCATTCTTGTAGAAGAGTTCGAAG
This sequence comes from Barnesiella sp. An22, assembly GCF_963931395.1. Taxonomy (NCBI): domain Bacteria; kingdom Pseudomonadati; phylum Bacteroidota; class Bacteroidia; order Bacteroidales; family Barnesiellaceae; genus Barnesiella; species Barnesiella sp. An22. Next base: position 1,906,060 of record NZ_OZ007014.1, on the reverse strand, counting down.
TGATCTACGTTTACTTCGTCGTTGTAAATCATACCATAGTCCTTGCGAGCAGGCGAGAAACCGGTGGGATCAACTTTCCAAGTCAGTTTCACCGACAACGAAGAGGTAGTCTCTTCTTTTACTTCGGCGATGATGCTTTCGCCATCGATGCTGGCCGGAGCCGAAGAAGCACGGTCGTCGCTCAGCATGAGTTGACCAATCATGATCTTATAGTCGTCATTGGCAGCCGAACCTTTTACACGGAAACCGATGTATTCGATTACATCGCCGGCGTTAATACCGGTAAGAGCAATCTCTTTCTCTTCCCAGGTTGCACCAGCCAGGTCGCCTACGGGGAATTCCATCCAGTTCGAATCGTCGAATTTTCTCAAGATGAGGTAGAGGTTCGAAGCGTTGGTACCCTCAACACCCGTCTTCACAGCAATTTTAGCTTTAGGATTACCAGCCGAAACATTCAGTTTGGCACGATACAACCATACGTCGGCACCCGTCGAAGTGGGAGTACCTTTCAGGCGCAACGAAGAACCACCGATGTAAGCATCTTCGTGAGTAAACTCGGCCTTGATGTCGTTAGAGAGGGTTTCGGTACCCGTGTTGTAGATGACCCAACGATAGGTAGGTACATAGTCTTGCTGACCCATATTGTACCAGCTACCCAGTGTCTTTTTACCTTTGTAGGCATAGAAATCACCGTTACCCAGCGTGAAGTTGGTGTTGAAAGGCAGGTCGCCTTGGATAGCCGTACGCTCGGGAATGAACGAAGCCAGACCGCAGAACGAGGTCAACTGTTGGTCGATACCAACAGAGGGAGATACTTGGAAGTTACCGGCCGAGTTCGAGACAACCGGACGATTCAGCGGCGTGCGGTTAGCACCCGAGAATACCTTCTCCAACAGCGTCTGATAGTTGGATTGCAACTCCATCAGCGAGTTACCTACCGTATATTGGAAGATACGGCTTACTTTGTGCTCACCCCACAGACATACACCACACTTCTTGGATTGCTCATCTTGGTTCAGAGCAGTCCAACGACGGTTCAAAGTTACCATCCATACACCGGCATAGAGACCGTCGGCAGAACCCATGGCCTGCTCGGCAGTCGTTACAGACGAAGCAATACTCCACGAGAAGTCATTGGCAGCATAGTTCAGCATCAGGTCGGCCGTCTTACCAGTATCTTTTGTACCAAATACAGCATCCAAGTTGTAGCTGGTCAACGACGAGCTGCTCGTATAGATACCGATGTGGAAGCTGTCGAAACCAATCTCCTCAGCTCTTTTGTAAAGAGCTTTGTGGAAAGCCATTACATCGGCATTTTTATAGCCTTCGTCCTCGAAATTGTAGTTGATACCATCGAGACCCAGATAAATCAAGGCATTCAACAGGGCATCGACATAACGGAACGAGCCGTCTTCGTTCTTGGTCGTAATAAACTTAACATACTCACTCGATGTTCCTCCAGGAGTCCAAGACTCGAAGAACTTGATACCCGAGAACATGTGGGTACCGTTTTTGTGAGCGGCATCGGCCCACGAACCGGGAGCTTGCAGAATGCTGTGGTTCCAGGCACCATAGAGGTTGGTGTAGTTCCACATGGAGTAAACGTCGTTGTGGAACTCGGCGCTGGGATAACCGCCAATCAGGTCACCTTGACCGGTAGGAATGTTCATCCACAACCGACGGGTAGGATACACATCGGGAACGATGTTTTTGTCGGCATCCTCCATGATGGCGGCAGGACGCACGTGCGAACGCGAGAACTCCAGGTCGAGATTGAAACCGGCAGCCTCAAACTCCTCCTTGGTAGGATATTTGCGGCCCTCGTCGGCTGCCTTGGCAAAGAGCACGAGCAGCTGATCGTCGTCCCATGGAGCAAAGTCAAAAATCTCAGTCGATGCAGACGCGGGGTAGGTTACGTCCTGTGCCTGCACGTTTACGGCTGTGCCTAAGAGCAGAGCCGCACCGAATACGGTAAACTTCTTCATGATAAAAACATTAAATTAAAAAAAAGATTGTGTTTTTTGTTATAGCGAGGAGCGGGGAAGCGACCCGAGGGGGTTCTCCCCCGCTCTTTGACTATACTGGTTAAATTTAGGAATTAGAAATTGGAACCGGCTACGTCCCACCATACACGAGTACCTTGCGTATCGCTACCGCCCAATGCTTCGATACCCGAGGCGGTGATATCGGACATACCTACCGACGTATCACTACCGGGCAAAGGTATCTTGCGAATGATATCGCCCTGTACCAGGCTACCGTCTCCATCCTCTACGTTCAATACCTCGAACTGCTTGGGATAGCCGGTGCGGCGCAAGTCGTTCCAAGCCTCGTAGGAGTACGGGAAACCGGCAATGTACTTCTGGGTAATGATCTTCTCGAGCTTCGTCTCTTGCGAGTCGCCTTCGTTCCACTTCACACCGATGGTGGTCACGCTCTCGGCATCGTAGCTGTGATCGTACTGATCTACATACTTGTAGGCCACTGGAGCTTCGAGGCTCATGTACTCGTCGACGGCATTGGGATAATAAGTAGACATCAGACGGTGTTCTACCTGAGCGTTGCGGATACCTTGCTCGTAGAACTGTTGAGCGCTACCGCCCATGTTCCATCCACGCAGAGCACCCTCGGCACGCAGGAACTCAACCTCCGAAACCTTCATCAAATAGAGCGGAGCCATAGCCATCTCGCCATTGTTTTTAATGGACGAATAAGCGATGCGGAAGTTGTCCTTGTAGGCCTGACCCGGAATCATGCGGATACCGGCGCGCAGACCCATGATGCGGGTATTGGCTTGCATGATGTCGTTGGGGTCGGACGAGTTGACAACGATATTGCTGTTCTTGTCGAACACATACTCCAGATAGGGGTGCTTGAGGCTGGCGAGCAGGCTCTCGAACGAAGCGTTCAGACGGGTATCACCCCAGTTGTTGGCAATCTCGAACAAGGGGTTGGTATAACCCATATTCATGGGGTCGAGCAGCAACTCTTGGGCAGTAGTCTCTACGACACCGGCTTGAACAGCCTCTTCGGCCCATTTCTGAGCTACACTGGGTTGAACCTTCACGGTGTGCATGGCCATACGCAGTTTCAATGAGTTGGCCAGACGGCACCACGATGCTACACTCTTGTCTTGGGTCATCACATCGTACTGACCCAAAATAGATTGTACACCGGCTTTGTACCAGTCGGGACGGCTGTCGAAGTGTTTCAAGCAGGCATTGATGGTATCGAGGTTATCTACGATAGAGGCGTAGATGTCGGCCATCTTATTGAAGGTAAAGGGGTTGCTCTCCTTATTGGACTTGTGGTCAACATAAGGAATAGAACCGTAGAGGTCTACCATCTCTTGAGCCGAATAGTCGAAGATCAACAGACCGATAGCTTTCATTTCGGGAATCGAGTCGATCATGGGGTGGTTGATCATGTTGGCGATGTTGTTCTTGATGCTGAGAAATGCACCATAAGGGCCATCGCAGTAGTCCTGATTGTAGGCATAGGTCGAGTTGAGCAAGCCACCCTGACCATTTGAAAAATTGTGGGGTACTACCAGATAACCGGCATAGTTATCGACCGTGATGTTGTAGACATACTGGTATTGGTGCGGACCCGGGGTCTGACCATCTTTACCACCACGCAGGTAGTATTGGGCCGTCTTCATCTGAGCAAAGTATTGCTGCAATTCGGACATAGCATCGTTGAAACCCTGCTCCGAAATCACTTTCCGATAGTCGATGCTATCGGCTTTACCTCTGTACACGACCGGGTCCAAATCGGTCTGACCGCCGGTAAAGGTATCGGTAGGCATATCGAAATCCAAACACGAGTGCAGGCTTGCAGCCGCAAGCATGGCACAAAATGCCGTTAAAATGGTTTTTTTCATATTTCTATCTTAATTATTGGCTACTTACTTAAAAATCAATTTTCAAATTCACACCGATCGAACGGGTTGCCGGCATATTGAAGATATCGAATGCACCCAAACCGTTTTTGGTCGAAAGGGCGATATCGGGATCAATCGGAGCGTTCTTGTAGATGAAGAAGAGGTTACGACCGATAACCGAGAGCGACAGGTTGCGGATAACGCCACCAAAGAGGTTGCGGAAGGTGTAACCCAGCGAGAGCTCGGCCAGACGGAAGTTGGTAGCATCGTATACATATTGCGAACCCATGTAGTTACCACCTACGGTCTGGTAATATTCCTGGATAGGAGCCACATTGCCGTCGGGCATAATCATACCCGGTTTCGTTACCGATCCGTCGGGCGAAGTCCATACCAGATTGTGAGCGGCAGCATAGTCGCGAGCGTCGCCTACACGTTTCGAAACGCCTTGATAGTCGAGGTAAGCCTCGGTGAGCGAAATGACTTTACCACCGATGCGGCCGTTGATCAGGAAGTAGAGCGAAAGGTCTTTCCAGGTAAAGGTGTTGCCCCAACCCAGTTGGAAATCGGAGTTCATGTTGCCCAGATAAACAAAGTCGGTCGTACTTACCTGAGGAGTACCTTCGGAGCTCAACCAGATGCTGCCGTCGGCATTGCGACGGAAGTCGAGGGCGTACATGTCGCCATACGAACCACCTTCGTCATAACGAACCAAGATATTACCACCGGCAATCTTCTGCTCGAGTTTGGCAGGGTTGCCTTGGTCGTCCTTGAAGGTTTTTACAATCTTGTTGTCGTTGTACGAGAAGTTAACCGAGGTTCTCCACATCCAGTCTTTCGAGAAGTTGAGCGAGTAAGAGAGCGTGGTCTCGATACCTTGGTTGCGGATCAAACCGGTATTTACAGGTTTCATCTTACCACCCGTAGTCGTCTGCAGGAAGTAGCTGTTGCAAAGTTGCGTGTGATAGTAGGTCAAATCCCAGTTGAGGGCACTCTCGAAGAGCGATACATCGAAACCGGCCTCGAACGATTTGGAAGTTTCGGGCAGCGGGTTGTCGAAGTAGCCGTAGGTCGACGATGCGATGGCACCGGTAGCCAGGTTCTCGGAACCCATGCTGAATACCTCGTTGGGAATCGAGTTACCTACCTCACTATACGATGCGCGCAGCTTCAGGTGAGTGATGAACTCGGGCATGGTGATGTATTTGTGCATCAAGGTGTTGGCACCTACCGAGAAGTAACCGTAGTTATCGGGAGTACCACGATATTCGAACTGTTTGAAAGCGCGGTACCAGTCTTGACGGTAGCTACCCTCCAAATATACATAGTCTTTATAACCGATTTGACCGGTGAAGAAGAGACCCTTGTCCCAGTTGGACGAGAGGCTGTAGGTGCTCACGTTACCGGCACCCCACGAAGCGGTGGGTTCGAAGAAGTTGATGCGGGTAGGCAGTTCGTTCATCGAGGTGTAGGAGAAGTAGGTAGCGCGGTTCCACATCTTTTGGGTTTCGCCTTTCACCGTGTGCCCTACCCAACCGGCCGATGCCGAAATCGAGAAGTCTTTGATCTCTTTGTTATAGCTCAACATGGCATCTACATAGATGTCGTTGCTCCACAGGAGGTCTTGACCATACATACCATAGTCTTCCATCGTGGCTACGTTCCAAGTGGTGGCGTAGCGGTTGGTGAAGCCTTTGTATTTGGCGCGGTCGATATTCAAACGACCTTGAGCTTTCAAGCCGGGGATAATTTCGTAGCTGGCCGAAATGTATCCGTAGGCACGCTCTTCGGTATTCTCGCTCCGGTTCATGCCGGTAATCCAGTAGGGGTTGTTGTTACCCGGCGAGAAGTAGGCCCACTGTTGCATGGGACCCGACAGTTGAGCAGTACCGTTGGCAATCCATTGTCTCTGTTCGTTGTAGTAACCATAGATATTCGAGGTCCAGGTGCCTTGGCCCATGTAGTTCTTGCGATAGTAATCCATGTCGATGTTACGCGGCATGCGATACAGGTCGTACAAGGGGTTCATCACCGTACCACCACCGGGACGATTTTTGGTCGTAGCGTGTACATAGTTCAACGACAGGTCGATGTTCAGTTTCTTTTTGAACAGCGAGTAGTTCTGACGGAACGAGAAGGTGTTACGTTGATACGAGTTGTTGGGCACCATACCGTCGGAATAGGAGTTGGCATACGAGAAATAGGAACGAACCTTCTCGGTACCACCGCTTATCGAAACCGAGTTGTTGTAGGTAGCACCCGTCTCGAAGAAGTCGGCGATATCGTTTTGGGTATAATTACGCAGATGAGCGCCCGAGTAGGCGAGCTCGTCGGCCGTCATATCCGACACCTTCTTACCCCAGCTCGTGGTAGAGAGCTGATTGGCAGCCACGTTGACATCGGCACCATAGGTGTTTTGAATTTGGGGGAGAACCAGCGGCGACTCGAACGTCACATTGGAGTTCACGCTCACCGAGATGCTACCCTCTTTACCGCGCTTGGTGGTAATCATCAGCACACCGTTGGCAGCAGCACTACCGTACAGGGCGGCGGCGTTGGCACCTTTCAGGATGTTGATGCTCTCGATGTCGTCGGGGTTCACCAACGAAAGAGCGTCGCCACCTTCGGCCGTGCTCGAATAGGTAAGAGAGTTACCATCGCTGCTCCATGCCGAAGCGGCACCACCAATCTGGTTGGTCATAGGAATACCGTCGACCACAATCAGCGGGCTGTTGTTACCCATAACCGACTTGTTACCACGCAACAGAATCTTGGAAGTACCACCGGCACCACCGGCACTCTGTGTAATCGTTACACCGGCAGCCTTACCTTGCAATGAGTTTACAAAGTTGGCATCCTGTACTTTCATCAGCTCATCGCCTTTGATCTCTTGAGTAGCATAGGTCAGCGACGACTCCTTACGGGTAATACCCATGGCGGTTACCACCACCTCGTCGAGCAACTTGTCGTTGCTGTCCATCACTACATCAATCTTGCTCTGTCCGTTGATAGCTCTCTTGATGGTCTCATAACCGATATACGAGAACTCCAACTCGTTGCTCCCCGCGGGAACTTTAATCGAATAGTTACCGTCGATATCGGTTGCTACGACTACATTGGTGCCCACAACCTTTACGGTAAGACCGATAAGAGTCTCGCCCGAGGGGTCGGTAACCGTACCCGTAACCACTTTCGTACCTGCGGCTACATTCTGATTTACACTCTGGGCTTGTGTCGTACTCGACGCCACAGCCGGGGCTGCACTGGCATGCGCAGCGGTACCGATTCCAAAACCTGAAACCAGTACAAAAGCTACAATAATTGCTTTTAGATTTCTTCTATACATACGTGCATTTATAGGTATTCGAATACTAAAAAAAATTTACCTCTCTCATAAAAAAAACTATTACTTAATCTCCATAGGCTTTATATATTATCATTATGCTATTTTTATTCAAGAAAAGCTATCACTTGTAAAAACCCATACAACAAATTTTACACGTTCCAAATAGAAAACGCTTGCAATATATAAATATTTTTTTGATTTCCCTGCAAAAAAAGAAATGTTTTTTTCATGGTTCGTTCTTCTGGCATATTATACATTATATATAGTTTGCTATTTTTTCTCACGATATATTAAATAACTCCATTTCCCGATTTTCCCCTAGTAAAAAAAAATATTTTTTTTCTATTTTGTGTAATCATGGTACGAAGAGTCAATTTGTTAAAATTTAAATTCATTTATATTCAGTAATTTAATCACTCAACAGAAGCATCTTTTTTAAGTAAAATAAAATATGTTCTTTTTTGTAAATTGATTTTTTTACAAAAAAAGGGCCTTTATCAAACTTTAGCCGCTGCAAATATCCGATTTAAGTTGGAATAAAACAAAAAAAACTCCATTTTTCGCGATTCTTTTTCTAAATATTGCAATAGAATAACGCATATAAAAGGGAAAAAGTGTATTTTTGCAAACCATTCCATTCTTCATTAAATTAGGATTACTGTGTTTCGACACTAAAAAACAACGAATTAAATTTTATGAGAAAACTTTCTTTTGAGAATATTCGGCGCACGGCCCGAAGAATCGGTGGTTACATTTTGCTGCTACGAGAGCAACTTCGCCGCATTTCGTTACGCTCGTGGATATATATAGGTATAGCCCTGCTTCTGATATGCGGTGGCTTATACTGGTTCTTGCGACCGGCACCTCCGGCTCCCAACCTGCCGATTGTAGAAGTAGAGCCCGTGAAGACCGACGATGTAGAGATTTATGGCGAATATGTGGGTCGCATCAGAGCCCAGCAGTTTGTCGAAATACGGGCCCGGGTCGAGGGCTTCCTCGAGAAAATGCTTTTCGACGAAGGCACCTATGTAAAAAAGGGTCAGCCACTTTTCATTATCGACCCTAAACTGTACCAGGCCCGAGCCAACAAAGCCAAAGCTCAGTTGAACAAGAACAAGGCTCTGGCCCTGAAAGCCGAGCGTGACCTGGAGCGTATACGCCCCCTCTACCAGCAGAATGCTGCCAGTCAACTCGACCTCGACAACGCCATCGCTTCGTACGAGAGCGCCAAGGCCGAGGTGGAGATGAGCGAAGCCGACCTCACCCAAGCCGAAACAGCATTGGGGTATACAACCGTAAGCTCGCCCATCTCGGGTTACATATCGGAACGTAATGTCGACATAGGTACCCTCGTGAGCCCGGGTGGACAGTCGCTGCTGGCTACGGTGGTCAAGAGCGACACGGTGCGCGTAGACTTCAGCATGACGGGGCTAGACTACCTGAAAAGTAAAGCCCGCAACGTGAATCTGGGACAGAAAGATACAACCCGCACGTGGGAACCCTATATCACCATCACCCTGCCCGACAACTCGGCCTACCCGCAACGGGGTATCGTCGACTTTGCCGACCCGCAGGTCGACCCGCAAACCGGTACCTTCTCGGTTCGTGCCGAGATGCCTAACCCCGAGCACATCCTGCTGCCGGGACAGTTTACCAAAGTGCGACTTCTGCTCGATGTACGGGAAAAAGCGGTCGTAGTACCTACCAAGGCAATCATTATCGAAAAGGGCGGCGCCTACATCTTTGTCGTAAGAACCGACAGCGTAGCCGAACGCCGGATGGTCGAACTCGGTCCCGAAGTGGGTAACAACGTAATCATAGAGCGTGGCCTTGTCCCCAACGAAAACATCGTTGTAGAGGGATACCACAAACTTACCCACGGCGACAAGGTGATACCGGCCATTTATCGAGAAGAGTCCAAAAAAGAAGAAAGTCCCAAAAATTAGTGCATTATGAAATCGGACTTCTTTATTGACAGGCCCATATTCTCGATTGTCATTTCAATCGTGATCGTAATTGTGGGTGTATTGGGCCTTATCCTCCTCCCCATAGACCAATATCCCCAGATTGTTCCCCCGGTAGTCAAGGTCTCGGCCTCCTATCCGGGAGCGAGTGCCCAAACCGTTACCCAAGCCGTAGCCACACCTATCGAGCAGGAGTTGAACGGTACCCCCGGTATGCTCTACATGGAGTCGACCAACAGCAACTCGGGTAGTTTTTCGGCAACCATCACCTTCGACATATCGACCGACCCCGACCTGGCGGCCGTAGAAATACAAAACCGGGTCAAGCAGGCCGAAGCCCGTCTGCCGGCCGAGGTGGTACAAAACGGCATCTCGGTAGAGAAGCAGGCTTCGAGCAAGCTGATGACCGTTACGCTGCTGTCGAACGACCCGAAATTCGACGAGATTTATCTGAGTAACTACGCGACACTCAACGTAGTAGATGTGCTGCGACGTGTCAAGGGCGTAGGTAGCGTGTCGAATGTCGGCAGTCGCTACTACGCCATGCAGATATGGGTTCAACCCGACCGACTGGCCAACCTCGGACTCACGGTCGAAGACCTGCAAAAGGCCCTGAAAGACCAGAACCGGGAATCGGCTGCCGGTGTGCTGGGTCAACAACCCATCGAAAACATCGACGTGACCACCCCTATCATCGCACAAGGGCGATTGTCGTCGGTAGCCGAGTTTGAAGAGATTGTGATTCGGGCCAACCCCGACGGGTCGCTGACCCGCTTGCGCGACGTGGCCCGCATCTCGCTCGAAGCCCAGTCGTACAACACCGAGAGCGGTATCAACGGCGGTAATGCTGCCGTGCTGAACATCAACATGTTGCCGGGAGCCAACGCCATGGAGGTAGCCAAATCGGTGAAGAAAGAGATGGAGGCTATCAGCCGCAACTTCCCCGAAGGCATTTCCTACGAGATTCCGTTCGATATGACCTCCTACATCTCGCAATCGATCAGCGAGGTGTATCACACCTTGTTCGAGGCTCTTGTTCTGGTTATTCTGGTGGTATTCCTCTCCCTGCAGAACTGGCGGGCTACCCTTATCCCCGTGATTGCCGTACCTATCTCGCTGATCGGTACCTTCGGTATCATGCTGGCATTCGGGTTTTCGCTCAACATGATGACTCTGTTGGGTCTCATTCTGGCTATCGGTATCGTGGTCGACGACGCCATTGTGGTAGTCGAGAATGTCGAGCGTATCATGAATGAAGAGCACCTCGACCCCTATACCGCCACCAAAAAGGCAATGCGGGGACTGGGCAGTGCCATTATTGCCACCTCGCTGGTATTGTGCGCCGTGTTTGTGCCTGTGAGCTTTCTGGCCGGAATCACGGGTCAGCTCTATCGCCAATTTACCATCACCATTGCCGTATCGGTGCTCATCTCGACCGTGGTCGCCCTCACGCTGAGTCCGGCCATGTGTGCCCTGCTGCTCCGTCCGGCCTCGGGTAAAAAGAAAAACAAGGTATTCCGCTATATCAATCTGTGGCTGGGACTCGGGAACCGGCTTTACGAGCGACTCATTCGCAAGGGCCTGAAAAATCCGCGCCGGGTGCTGGTAGCCTTCGGGCTCTCCCTGATTGCCATCTGGCTGCTCAACAAGGTAGTACCGCAAAGTTTCATGCCGCAGGAAGACCAGGGATACTTCACCGTAGAATTGGAGTTACCCGAAGGGGCTACCCTCGAGCGTACCCGGACAATAACCGACCGGGCCATGAACTATTTGATGTCACGCAAGGATGTAGACTATGTGCTCAACGTAACCGGCTCGAGCCCTCGTGTAGGTACCAACCAGTCACGCAGCCAGTTGACCGTTATTCTCAAACCGTGGGAAGAGCGCAAGTCGTCGAACCTGCGCGAAATCATGGAAGAGATTCGTGAAGAGCTGAATACATATCCCGAAAGCAAAGCCTACCTGAGCACGCCGCCCGTTATCCCGGGTCTGGGTAGTTCGGGAGGTTTCGAGATGGTACTCGAAGCCCGTGGCGACGCTTCTTACGAAGACCTGCAACGAGCGGCCGACACCCTGCTCTACTACGCTTCGCAACGTAAGGAAATCAGCGGCCTCTCCTCATCGATTCAGAACGATATTCCCCAGCTCTATTTCGATGTCGACCGCGACAAGGCTCAGATGTTGGGCGTGAAAATCTCCGATATATTCTCGACTCTCAAAACCTTTACGGGGTCGATTTATGTCAACGACTTCAACATGTTCAACCGCATCTATCGGGTTTACATCCAGGCCGAAGCCCCCTACCGGGCTCACAAGGAGAATCTGGGCCTATTCTTCGTCAAGGGCAGCAACAACGCCATGATACCCATCACGGCCCTCGGCACTACTTCGTACACGACCGGCCCGGGTACGATACGACGGTTCAACATGTTCACCTCGACTACCATATCGGGCGAAGCGGCTCCGGGCTACAGCTCGGGCCAGGTGATGACCATCCTCGAGGATATTGCCAAGAAGCACCTCCCCTCCAACATCGGTGTGGAATGGAGCGGCCTCTCCTATCAGGAGAAGCATGTAAGCGGACAAACCGGCTATGTGCTGGCACTGGCCCTACTCTTCGTCTTCCTGTTCCTGGCAGCCCAGTACGAGAGTTGGTCTATCCCGGTAGCCGTGATTCTGTCCCTGCCGATTGCCGGTGTGGGAGCCTATCTGGGCAACTGGATATGCGGGCTCGAAAACAACATCTACTTCCAAATCGGTTTGGTCATGCTCATCGGTTTGGTGGCCAAGAACGCCATCCTTATCGTCGAATTTGCCAAAGAGGAGGTGGAGAAAGGCAACAACGTAGTCAATGCGGTAATCAAGGCCGCACACCTGCGGTTCCGCCCCATTGTGATGACCTCGTTGGCCTTCATCCTCGGCATGCTGCCGCTTGTCTTTGCCAGCGGTCCGGGTTCGGCCAGCCGCCAAGGCATCGGTACCGGCGTATTTTTCGGTATGATCGTGGCCATCACGATAGGTATTATCTTTGTTCCCCTGCTCTTTGTATGGGTATACAAGCTGAAATTTAAACTGATGAAACGATGAAAGAGACAAAAATAGTTCTATTCATACTGCTGGCCGCGTTGCTCTTGAACGGCTGTTCCATACAGAAGCGCTGCCAGGCGCCCGAGCTCAATCTGCCGGACGAAATCATCGCGGGGGAAAACGATACCCTCACGCTGGCCGATATGGCCTGGTGGGAGTTATACTCCGACTCGACCCTGAGCAAACTCATCGACAAAACGCTGAACAACAACCGCAACATGCGGGCAGCCGAAGCGCATATCCGACAAATGGAGGAGTTGTACCGCGTGAGCAAGGCGTCGCTGTGGCCCTCGATCGGAGGCCAGGTATTTGCCGACCGCGAGACCAATGCCTACTACGGCGAAAAGACCAGCATCGAACCCGAACTCAGCCTGAAAGCCTCGCTGAGCTGGGAAGTAGACCTGTGGGGCAGCCTGCGCTGGAGCAAGAAAAAAGGAGCAGCCGAATACCTCAATTCGGTCGAAGCTGCACGGGCCATGCAGATGACTCTGATTGCCGAAACGGCCACCGCCTACTTCGAACTGGTTGCACTGGACCAAGAGCTCGAAATTGTGTTGCAGACGGTCGAGACCCGCGAGGAGAGCGTCAACCAGGCCCGCCTGCGGTTCGAGGGTGGTCTCACTTCCGAGACAGCCTACCAACAAGCTCAGGTGGAATTGGCCAACGCATCGGCCCTCATCCCGAATCTGGAACAGAAAATAGCCTTGAAAGAGAATCAAATAGCCGTTCTGTCGGGAGAATATCCTTCAAAGATAGAACGGAAAAAATTTGACCTCAACGCCTCGCTTCCCGAAGAGATTCCCATAGGTCTCCCCTCTACTCTGCTGCAACGACGCCCCGACGTACGACAGGCCGAACAGCAGCTCAAATCGGCCATGGCTTCGGTAGGCATTGCCTATGCCGACCGTTTTCCCAGGCTGACCATCAATCTGGTGGGTGGTTTCGAGAACGACGAACTGAGAGGCTACTTCCAATCGCCCTTCTCCTACGTGGCAGGCAATCTGGTAGCCCCGCTCTTTACCTTCGGGAAGAAGAAGGCGCAATACAAGGCTGCCCTGGCGGCATACGACGAAAAGCGCTATGCCTATGAGCAGAAGGTGCTCGAGGTCTTTCGCGAGGTCAACGATGCCGTCATCACCTACCAGAAGAAGCGGCGCACTTCGGAGTTGCAACTCAACCTCTACGAAGCGGCCCAAAAATATGTCGACCTGGCTCAACTGCAATACCTCAACGGGGTAATCCGCTACATCGACGTACTGGATGCTCATCGTAACTTCTTCGACGCTCAAATCGGGCTGAGCAATGCCATACGCGACGAATATCTGGCCATGGTCAATCTCTACAAGGTATTGGGCGGAGGCTGGAGCACACAAGCCTATTAAACACAGGCCGAGACCAATATAGTATAAAGAAAATCCCCGGTGTGCATGACACGCCGGGGATTTTTTCTATCGAGTTATCTCTTCTACCACTTAGCAGAGCTTGCGGGCTCCGTCGGAGATGACAACGTCGTATACCTTGGGCATACGGCCATAGGTCTCTTTATAGCGGGCTTTGGCCGTTTCGATAAAGTGATCGTAGAGTTCGTTTTTCACCAGATTGATGGTGCAACCGCCGAAGCCGCCACCCATCACGCGCGAACCGGTCACGCCACATTCTTTGGCTATTTCGTTCAAGAAGTCGAGTTCTTCACAGCTCACCTCATAGAGTTTGCTCATGCCATAGTGAGTCTCGTACATCTTCTTGCCCACGGTCTCGTAGTCGCCGCACTCGAGGGCGTCGCACACGTCGAGTACCCGTTGAACCTCACCGATTACATACTCGGCACGCATGTAATCCTCGGCCGTAATCTCACCCTTCACCTCGTTGAGCATATCCATGTTGGCATCGCGCAGGAACTCTACGTGGGGGTGTCTCTTCTGGATGGCAGCCACTACATTCTCGCACGATTTACGACGGTCGTTGTAGGCCGACGAAGCCAACTCGTGTTTCACTACCGAGTCGAGCAATACCAGACGGTAGCCCTCGGGATTGAAGGGGAAATATTGATACTCAAGCGAACGGCAGTCGAGACGGATAAGGTGGCCGGCTTTACCGAATACCGAGGCAAACTGGTCCATGATGCCACAGTTTACTCCGCAATAGTTGTGCTCGGTAGCCTGCCCAATCTTGGCCAACTCGAACTTGTCGATACCACAGTCGAACATATCGTTCAAGGCATAGGCATAGGTGCTCTCCAAAGCGGCCGACGAAGACATGCCGGCACCCAGAGGCACATCGCCGGCAAATGCCGTGTTGAAGCCGGCAATCTTTCCGCCGCGTTTGATAATCTCGCGGCATACACCAAAGATATAGCGTGCCCAGCTTGCCCGGGGAGCATCCTCCTCGTTCAAACCGAACTCTACATAATCTTTCAAATCTATCGAGTAAGCCCGCACTTTGTTGGTTCCGTTTATTTTGAGCTCAGCTACCATGCCTTTGTCGATTGCGCCGGGAAATACGAATCCACCGTTGTAATCGGTGTGCTCGCCAATCAGGTTAATACGTCCGGGAGAAGCATATACCGACCCCGTAGAGCCATCGAAGTGTTTGATAAAACGACTTCTTACAAATTCTATATCCATAATACTAAATTAAAATGATTGTAATTTATATAACTGATTATTTTTGAATCGAAAACTTGAACTGGGTGTGACTTTCGAATTTCTCGTGCGGACGTAAAATGACCGACGGATAGTTCTCATGGTTGGGACTGTCGGGGAAGTGTTGGGTCTCGAGACAGAGAGCGGCCCGCATGGGATAGCGCTGGCCGTTCTTGCCAATGAAATTGCCCGTCATCCAGTTACCGGTATAGAGCTGCACGCCGGGTTCGGTCGTATACACATCGAGCACGATGCCCGTCTTGGGCGATATGCACTCGGCACAGAAGGCAAACTCGCCCGGGTGTTTCTTGTTCAGTACGTAGGTGTGGTCATAGCCCTTGCCGTAGATGAGCTGAATGAAAGGCTCGTCGATGCGGCTCCCCACCTCGTAGAGTTTTCTGAAATCCATCGGGGTTCCCTCTACGGACGATTTCTCGCCATAGGGAATGGCTGTATCGTCGGTAGGCAGATAGTAATCGGCATCGATGCACAGCAGATGGTCGCCGATATAGGGATCGCCCGCTCCCGAAAGGTTGAAGTAAGAGTGGTTGGTCAGGTTGAGAATCGTAGCCTTGTCGGTCTCGGCCAGATAGGTAATATCCACGGCGTTTTCGTCGGTGAGTTTGAAGGTGACCTTTACCCGCAGGTTGCCGGGGAATCCCTCTTCGCCGTCGGGCGACAAGCGCGAGAACTCGATGGTCTGGCCATCGATCTGGCGGGCATCCCATACCTGGAAGTTAAAGCCCTTGATACCGCCGTGCAGCGTGTTGGGGCCGTTGTTGATGGCCAGCTTGTCGTACAGCACACCGTCGATTGTAAACTTACCTTTGGCAATACGATTGGCATATCGGCCGCACGTAGCACCAAAATAAGGTTCTTCCGAAGAGAGGTATTCCTGTATATTGTTGTGACCGGTAACTACATCTGTCATTTTCCCCGTTTTGTCGGGAACCATAAGCGAAACGATACGAGCCCCGTAATTCGTCAAGGCCAGTTCGCATCCGTTCTTGTTCACCAATACATAGAGGGCTGTTTTCTTTCCATCGACAACTCCTTGAAAATGTGTCGGATTCAAGCCTGAAAGAGTCATATCCATATTCTTCTTTTTAAGGTTAACTGAATTATTGATTGATTGTGTAAAGTTAATGTTATCTTTTTTTCTTGCAAAAATTTTGGGCGGCTTTTACTTAAAATTATTCCGATTGTTAATATTTAACAAAATTTTATACACCAAATCTTGAAGGAACTTAGTTTCCTCACAACACCGATAGAGCTTCTCGGTCAAACGGCTCTATCTAAACAGCTTATATGAAAAGCTTTTCTCCGGGCCCATGGCCATGCCCGGTACTCTCCCACCCTCCTGACTCGGCAGAGATTGTTCTTCACGGAATATGGATGAGTTTGTGTGTCTGGAGCGAAAGTCGCCACTCGGGATGCTCCTTGATATAGGCCACTGCTCCATCGAGCAGAGAGGCATTGCGGTCTGCATCGCCGGTATCGCAGGGCTGCAAACTGCGACAGGCACCGTACGAGCAGGCCATCGCCTCGTAGGGAGCCATATCCTGCCCCTCATAAACCACCTTGAGTTCATCGACCCGCCCGATTTTCACGGGCAGAGCCTTGGGCGAACAGGTAATCCAGTCGATTGCGGCGACCACATCGGGCTCCAAAGCTATCGAGCCATTGGTCTCGATTTGTACGAATTTCCCCGCCTCATGCAGTTTATCGACCAGCAGGCGAGTAAGTTGCAAGGTAGGCTCACCGCCGGTAATCACCACATGCCGGGCCGGATACGAAGCAATGGCTGCCACAATATCGTTTTCGGTATAAAGAGTATAATCGTCGTGGCGGGTATCGCAAAAACTGCAACGCAGGTTACACCCCGACAACCGGATAAAGATGGCCGCCGTGCCGGTGAACCGACCCTCGCCCTGCAGGGAATAGAAAATTTCGTTGACTCTCATAGGGCAAAATCGTCATCGGCACAGTCGTCTACCCGATAGACGGCAATGTTTCCGCCGCTCTCCTGTACCTTGGTCTTATAACATTCGGGTATCTGCTCGGTTATCCAGCGGGCTATGTTCTCGGCCGTGGGGTTGAAGGGCAACAACTCGTTGAGGTTACCGTGGTCGAGATAGCCGTGAATCTTGTCCTTGATGTGCTTGAAGTCGCACACCATACCGTCGGCATTGAGCTCCCGGGCCTTGCAATAGACGGTAACAATCCAGTTGTGGCCGTGCAACTGCTCGCACTTGCTTTCGTATGAGAGCGTCAATGCGTGCGCTCCCGCAATCTCCATAGTCTTTGCAACGTAATACATATCGATGCTCTGTTCTTTTGTTATTCTTCGTATTCGGTAGGGTCGTCGATTCCGGCATCGCGCAGGGCCTCTTTGCGCTCGACACAGGTACCACACTTGCCGCAATGCTTCTCGCCGCCCTTGTAGCACGACCAGGTCGCGGCATAGTCGACGTGCAACTGCTTGCCCCGGCGGGCGATGTCGGTTTTGGTAATCTCGGTATAGGGTGCCAATATCTCGATATGCTCGTAGGTTCCCTCGCGCATGGCTTCGTTCATGGCCCGGATGAAGGAGGAGCGGCAGTCGGGATAGATGGCATGGTCACCACCGTGATTGGCGATGAGTACCCGCTTGAGCCCGTTGCTCTCGGCTATGCCGCAGGCTATCGACAGCATGATGCCGTTGCGGAACGGCACGACGGTGCTCTTCATGTTCTCGTCGGCATAATGGCCCTCGGGTATCGCCTCGCCCCCGCTCAGCAACGAACTTTTGAAATACTCCTTCATAAAGGCGAGCGGTATGACAATGTGCTTGATACCCAACTGCTCGCAATGGAGCCGGGCAAACGGTATCTCTCTGGCATTGTGATTGGCCCCGTAATCGAACGATACCCCCAACGCTATGCGGTCGGCATACTCGTGCAGCAGTGTGATGCTGTCCATGCCGCCCGAAACGACTATCAACGAATCTTTCATACTCTTCTTTTCATTAAATTCTCCCGGGTAAAAACTGCCTGTCCCCACAACCCGGATATAATCAGGAACTCGCGGCGAGCGACAACCGGGCCTCTTCTACATACCCAAACGGCTCACTTCAAACCTTGCCGAACGGCTGTCAACCTTCGTTATGTGCAAAGATAAACTAAAAATTGCAATACTCCCGGCAAATAGCTCATAAGCCTTTCAAAAAATAGTTATCTTTGTAGAAAAGATAAAGCGGCCAAGGCAAAGCATCACAGGCTCGTCAGACTTTTGCCGTCGGCTGCAGACATCGTTTTACAAAAGAAGGGGGATACTTTCGGCAAAAGGGTACCGACAGACGGGTCACCCGACCGACGACTTCCCCCCTTTTGCTTCATGTACCATCAAATTCAAACCCGCAATGAAAGCCAAGACACGCGTTCGCATCATATTCCTTACCCTCACCGCACTGGCCGTCGGTTTTCCGCTGCTGTTTCTCACGGCGCCGCCTGTCCCGCATCCGGTGGGACCCGAGGTGATTGCCATCTCGTTTGTCGAGAACCTCACCAACGCCAATTTCGACGAAGCCCGCAAACTGGTCACACCCGAATCGGTCGAGACCGTACACCTGTTCGAGACTCTGGTGGGAAGCCAAAGCGACGAATTGAAGAGCGAACCCACTCATTTCACCGTATCGCGTTCGGAGATGAATGCGACACAAGACACCCTCTTTATCGATGGGAAACTATTCTTTTCGAACAAGCATAAAATCATACGGCGCATCAGTCTCGTTCTGGTCAATCGCGAAGGACGTTGGTTGGTCGACTGTCACGACAACAACATCTTTTAGTACAACGAACCAAACGACTCGCACAGCCGTTACTTGCACGATTATATATCGATTGTTTAATACTTATTGCAATGGGAAAATTTCAGGAAATTATTGCCGGCAACACGCCGGTATTGGTCGACTTCTTTGCCGAATGGTGCGGCCCCTGCAAAATGATGAAGCCGGTACTCGAAGAGTTGAAACACAAGATGGGCGACAGACTCATTGTCCTTAAAATCGACATCGACAAAAACCAGCCGATGGCCATGGCCTACCAGATTCAATCGGTACCCACACTCATCCTTTGGAAAAACGGGCAGATTGCCTGGCGGCAGTCGGGGGCGCTTCCCCTGTACGAGCTGGAGCAAATTCTATCGTCCTATCTCTGAGAAGAGAGTCCACGGCGAGAGAGAGTTACCAAGTTTTCCATCACGGAAGAGTAGCTTTTTATCGCGTGTACCATATTATTTCGTACCTTTGCAGCGCCTAAAAAAGAGGGGCCAGGCGATTGTGACCCATAGCCTGCCCCTGTTTTGTACTTATATCGAACAGAGCAAAAGCCTATGAAAGCAGGTATATATCTGAAACTATTTACGTCGTTCCTGAAGATAGGAGCCTTTACCTTCGGAGGCGGCTGGGCCATGATACCCATTATCGAACGGGAGGTTGTAGACAAGCAGCAGTGGATCAAGCGCGAAGACTTCATCGACGCTCTGGCCATCGCCCAATCGCTGCCGGGTATCCTGGCCGTAAACATCTCGATTCTGGTGGGCAACCGGTTACGGGGCCTGAAGGGCAGCCTGACCGCTACGCTGGGCACGATACTACCCTCGTTCCTGATTATCCTGGCCATCGCCATCTGGTTCGTACAGGTCTACGACAACCCGGTAATCGAAAGCATCTTCAAGGGTATACGACCGGCCGTAGTCGCACTCATCGTGTCGCCCGTACTCTCGACCGCCAAGACAGCCCGCATCAACCTCAAAAACGTAATCATCCCTATCGTCGTAGCCCTGGGTATCTGGATGGGAGGCATCTCTCCTATCTGGTTCGTCCTGCTGGGTGGTATCGGCGGCGTCATTTATTACAATCACATCATCAGTCGCATCAAAAAGCGGTATAACGAGAAAAAGAAATAAGCCATGTGGATTGTCTATCTTAACTTGTTCTGGGCCTATTTGAAGATTGGCCTGTTCGGATTCGGCGGCGGATACGCCATGCTCTCCCTCATTCAGCACGAAGCGGTCGAGGTCATCCACTATGGCGAAAGCCAACCGTGGCTCACCCCTACCGAGTTCACCGACATCGTGGCCATTTCGCAAATGACCCCCGGCCCCATCGGTATCAACAGTGCCACCTATGTAGGCTATGTAGCCACGGGCAACAGCGTGTGGGGCTCGCTGGTAGCCACCTTTGCCGTGTGTCTGCCCTCGTTCATTCTGGTACTGATGATCAGTCACTTTATCCTCAAGCACAAAGAAAATCCTATTATCAAAAGCATATTTGCCGGTTTACATCCCGTAGTCGTGGGGTTGATTGCCTCGGCAGCCCTGCTGCTTATGAACAAGGAGAATTTCCCCGACTACACGCTGAGTATCGCCATCGCGGTCGTCTCGTTCGTGCTGGTGCACTACACCCGGCTACACCCCATACTGGTGATTGTTCTGGCCGGTGTGGCGGGATATGCTCTCTATTAAACAGACGATCATGAACTACGAAGAGACTTTGGAATATCTATACCGGCAGCTCCCGGTGTTTCAGCAAGTAGGGAGCGCAGCTTACAAACCGGGATTGCAAAACAGCGAAGCACTCGACGAGTACTTCGGGCATCCCCACCGCAAATTCCACACCCTGCACATCGCCGGCACCAACGGAAAAGGTTCAGTATCGCATCTGCTGGCCTCGATACTGCAGTTCAACGGCTATAAAACGGGGCTGTATACATCGCCCCACCTGGTGGACTTCAGAGAGCGCATACGCATCGACGGCCAAATGATTCCCCGTCAGGAGGTCATCGACTTTGCCGAGAAGCATCTGGCTCCCACGCTCCACATCCACCCCTCGTTTTTCGAGTTGACCATGATGATGGCCTTCGACTATTTTGCCCGCCAGGCGGTCGACGCAGCCGTCATCGAGGTAGGATTGGGCGGACGTCTCGACAGTACCAACATCATCACTCCCGACTTGTGCGTGATTACCAACATCAGCTACGACCATGTGCAGATGCTGGGGCACACCCTGCCCCAGATTGCCCGCGAGAAGGCCGGCATCATCAAACACGGCATCCCCGTAGTCATCGGTGAGGCACAGGGCGAGGTCAAACAGGTATTCATCGACAAGGCCAGCGAGGTGGGTGCCCCTATCTTCTTTGCCGAGGAGTGCGTGCGCTTCGACTCGGCCCGGCAGAGTGCCCGCGGATGGGAATTCGACTCGCCGGCATATCCCCACCTCTTCGGCGAACTGGGCGGCCTCTGCCAGGAGAAGAATGCCGCCACCGTGCTCACAGCTGTGGCTCGTCTGCGCGAGCTGGGCTATCGCATCACCGACCAATCGGTCTACGAAGCCTTTGCCCACGTCACCCGGCTCACCGGATTGATGGGCCGCTGGCAGCAGTTGCAGGCATCGCCCCGACTCATCTGCGACACCGGCCACAACACCGGCGGCATGCAGTATATTGCCCGCCAACTACGCAACGAGCACTACGACACGCTGCGCATCGTCATCGGTATGGTCAACGACAAGGATATTTCGGGGGTACTGGCCATGCTGCCCAAGGAGGCTACCTACTACTTTACCCGGGCCTCGGTTCCCCGAGCCCTGCCGCAAGACAAACTCGAAGCGCTGGCTACCCAGGCCGGGCTGAAGGGGCGGAGCTTCCCCACGGTAAAAGAGGCGGTAACGGCCGCACAAAAAGAGAGCCGCCCCGAAGACCTTATCTTCGTAGGCGGCAGTACCTTTATCGTGGCCGATTTGTTACAGTTTATGCCTTTACCGCAATAACTTCGATTTCGACCAATGCCTGCTTGGGCAACTCTTTGACGGCGAAAGCCGAACGGGCCGGGAAGGCTCCCGAGAACTGTTGGGCATAGACCTCGTTCATGGGGGCGAAGAGCGACATGTCGGCCAGGTAGACCGTGGTCTTGACGATGTGATCGACCGTACAACCGGCCTCGGCCAGTATGGCCTTGATGTTTGCGAACGATTGGCGAGTTTGCGCCTCGATGCCCTCGGGCATGGTGCCCGTAGCCGGGTCGATGGGGAGTTGTCCCGAAAGGAAAATCATACCGCCGGCTTCGATAGCCTGGCTGTAAGGCCCGATGGCCTTGGGTGCTGCAGTCGTGGAAATTACTTTTTTCATATGTCCGTAGTTTATTTTTGCGGGAGTTCCACACGGCTCTCCTCGATTTCTAAATCTTTCAAACCAACCTTGTCGCCGGCCTCTTCCATGAGCCGACGGGTATCGACGATAACCCGCCACTCGCGGGGAAAGTCGTCCTTCAAATTATTGATGAAGTCTTCATCGCCCTCGCGATCGATAGCCCGCAACAGATAGCCTACCGACAGTTTATTGATGTCGATAGCCGGCTGGTAGGCAGGCACCCGCTCCTCCTCCGAGAGGGTTTGCGACACGACACCGGCCTCTTCCAACGTCTCGACTGTCCGCTCCACCAACTGTATGGGTATGGCATAACGGCGCGAAATCTGCCCCTTGGTCAGGGGCGGCAGCCCGTCTCTGAAACGATGCACGATGACCGTAGCAATAACCAGCACGATGTAGTCGGAGTAGCGGCGCGAAATCTGGTTGGTCTCCTTCTCGAAATTGAAATTGACTACATTCTGAGACGAATAGGTAAGCACCGCCCCGAACAGACAGATGAGCCACGAGAACTGCATCCAGATAAGCAACAGCGGCAGAAATGCGAAGCTACCGTAGATGGCATTGTACTTCGACACCCATATCTGTCCCGATATATATATGTATTGAAATATCTGGAAAGACGTTCCGCAAATGAGACCCGAGATGAAGGCATACTTGAACTTTACCTTCGTGTTGGGGATGAAGATATAAATGGCGGTAAAAAAGAGGGCCGTAAGGATGTAGGGAGCCAACCGGAAGACCCAGCGCAGCAACGGCGTCATGAACTCAAACACCACCGACGAGTTGAGCATGGTAGACATGAAGAGGGAAAAACCGCTCGAGGCCACCATAAGGATGGGCAGAATCAGAAACATCGAGGTGTAGTCGGTCACCTTGCGATAGAACGAGCGACCGCCCTGCACCTGCCAAATATCGTTGAAAGCCTTCTCGATATTCGATAGCAGACTGATAAGCGTCCACAGCAGAAAACAGAGGCCTATCCCCACAAATACCCCACCCTTCATCTGGTCGAGGTATTGGTCGACAAAACTCAACATATACTCCAGCGCCTGACGCTGGGCCGGGAAATAATCGAAGAGCTGGCTCTGCATGATGTGCTGGAAACCGAAACCCTTGCAGATGGCAAAGAGCATGGCCAGCGCCGGCACAATAGCCAGAATGGAACTGAAGGTCAAAGCCGAAGCCTTCTCCTGCAACTTCTCGTTCAGGAAGCAGCGGACCGACAGGTTCAGGGTTTTGAGTATATGGATGTGCAGTTTATACTCGGTAATATGCCATATATCGACCGAGACAAATTGCCAAAACCACCTCACCCACGAACTGACTCGAGCAAAAAACGAGGGTTTCTTCTTACGCTTAGCCATATATTTATATTGCTCGGAACATATTTCACAAAAAAATACAGCAGGCCTGTAAGCCGGGTTATGTACTCCCTTGCGGGAGCGTCTGTCATTTATCTCGACCCTGTGTCACCACAGGGCTCTAGCGGTTTACCCCCCGGCATCGGGCGAGCAACCCTACAACGCCGGTATACATAACCTTACAACCCATAAGACGTACGGCACTCTACATTGCTGTAAAGCCCGGTGAGCTCTTACCTCACCTTTTCACCCTTACTGCTTGCGCAGCGGTTATTTTCTGTTACGCGACTCTACCCTCACGAATAGCTTCCCGTTAGGAAATATGGTGCTCTGTGTTGCCCGGACTTTCCTCCCGCACAAGGCGAGCGACAGACCGTCCTGCTGTACGAGACAAAGATAAGCATAAAAATGGCAAAGAAGGCAAAAGTGTCAGCCGATTTTTGACAAATAGATAATTTAACAGTCAATCTGACATACCAATCACCCCCTCAAGTTCGTTTTTTACTTGTGCGCCGCGTTAACCCCTGTTAAGCCGCTATCCCGCTTATTAAAAGAGCTTAAAAAGAGGTTGGCACGATTATAATGGCACGAGAAATGTATTAAATTTAACGTCACAAAAACTTAAATACAACAGAATATTAACACTTAAAACAAATAGATTATGAATTCTTACGGAAAAAAATTGATGGGTATTGCTTTAGTGGCAATCCTAAGTTCCGGGGTTACCATCGGAGCATTCAGTTTAATCAATAGATCCGCCAATTCAAAAATCGAGGATCAACCACTCGAAAGCGGTTATGCACAGCCCACCCGCTTCACACGAGTTGCCAACCATCCGGCTGTCGAGACCGACTTTACCATAGCGGCCGAAAACACGGTCAATGCCGTGGTAAGCATCAAGTCGACCTCTACCCCCAAGCAAAGCCAGATGGGCGGATTTACCGACCCCTTCTTCGAATACTTCTTCGGACAGGGCGGCCGTAACATCGAGCCTCAACCCCGTACGGGTCTGGGTTCGGGTGTAATCATCACCCCCGACGGATATATCGTGACCAACAACCACGTGGTCGAAGGGGCCGACAAGCTCGACATCACCCTGAACGACAACCGCACCTTCAACGGCCGGGTAATCGGCACCGACCCCTCGACCGACCTGGCCCTGATTAAAATCGATGCCAAAGACCTGCCTATCGTCAAATTCGGCGATTCGGACAATCTGAAAGTGGGCGAATGGGTATTGGCCGTAGGTAACCCGCTGGGACTTACCTCGACCGTGACGGCCGGTATCGTCAGCGCCAAAGCCCGTAGCATCAGCGCTCTCAACCCCCACAGCCAGAAGATGGGTATCGAGGCCTTCATCCAGACCGATGCAGCCGTGAACCCCGGTAACAGTGGCGGTGCACTGGTCAACACCGCCGGCGAGCTGGTAGGTATCAATACCGCCATCTACTCCGAGACCGGTAGCTATGCAGGCTACTCGTTTGCCATTCCTACCTCGATTGTGAGCAAGGTCATTGCCGACCTCAAGGAATACGGAACCGTACAACGTGCCGTGCTGGGTATCGGATATGTCGAAATCAACTCCGACGTAGCCAAGGCCAAGAACCTCGAGGTACAAGAGGGTATCTATGTTGGCGAGGTTTATAACCGCAGCGCTGCCATGGAGGCCGGTATCAAGGAGGGCGATGTAATCACCTCGATCAACGATGTAAAAATCAAGAACGGTGCCATGCTCTCCGAGCAGTTGAGCAAATACCGTCCCGGCGACAAAATCAAAATCGGGTTGCTGAGAGGCAAAGAGTCGAAGACCGTATCGCTCACCCTCAAGAACAGCCAGGGTAATACCGAGATCACCAAAATCGCCGGTATGGACTCGCTGGGCGCCGGATTCAAGGAGCTCGACGCCAAGAGCTTGAGAGAGATGAATATCCGCTACGGTGTACAGGTTATCGGCCTGAAGAACGGCAAATTCAAATCGGCCGGTATCAGAGACGGGTTTGTCATCCTCGAAATCAACAACACCCCCATGAAATCGGTAAGCGATCTGGAGAGCATGTACGACTCGATTGTGAAGTCGAACCAACCCCAGAAAGTAATGTTCATCACGGGTGTATACCCCAATGGAAAGATGATGTACTACGCCGTAGATTTGGCTGACTAATCATACCGGGGATAAGGCTCGCGAGGGCCTTATCCCTGTTTCTGTATCCAAATTCCAAATATCATTAACGAGGGAAACAGAACGAACCATCGAGCGTTGTATTGATGCGGATGATAAAGCCTCGGTTCTCAAATCGAGGATTTTACCGACACGCGTTCAAAATTAAACATTTTTTGTTACGTTATTAACAACAAATATACTATATTTGCAATCCCAAATCTCTATATTGCAAGATGAGACAATTAAAAATTACAAAATCGATTACCAACCGGGAGAGTGCATCTCTGGATAAATACCTGCAAGAAATCGGACGCGAGGACTTAATTACGGTAGAAGAAGAGGTAGAGCTCGCCCAACGCATCAAAAAAGGCGACCATGCAGCTTTGGAGAAGTTGACGAGAGCCAACTTGCGTTTCGTTGTTTCGGTTGCCAAACAATATCAAAATCAGGGATTGAGCCTCCCCGACTTAATCAACGAAGGAAACTTAGGATTGATCAAAGCCGCCGAGAAATTCGATGAAACCCGAGGTTTCAAATTCATCTCTTATGCCGTATGGTGGATTCGTCAGTCCATTCTGCAAGCCTTGGCCGAGCAATCGCGTATCGTACGCTTGCCGCTCAACCAGGTAGGCTCACTCAACAAGATAAGCAAGGCGCTGTCGAAATTCGAACAGGAGAACGAACGTCGCCCGTCGCCCGAAGAGCTGGCCGAAGAGTTGGATATACCCGTCGACAAAATCTCCGATACGCTGAAGGTATCGGGCCGTCACATCTCGGTCGATGCCCCGTTTGTCGAGGGCGAAGACAACAGTCTGCTCGACGTGCTGGTCAACGACGACTCCCCCATTGCCGACCGCTCGCTTATCAACGAGTCGCTCTCGAAAGAGATAGACCGGGCACTGAAACAACTCACACCGCGTGAAAGCGAAATTATCAAAATGTTCTTCGGCATCGGTTGTCAAGAGATGACCCTCGAAGAGATTGGCGATAAATTCGGTTTGACCCGTGAGCGTGTACGCCAAATCAAAGAGAAGGCCATCAGACGGCTCCGCACCGCCTCGAGAAGCAAATTGTTAAAAACTTATTTGGGTTAACTGCCTGCCCGTAAAGACAGTAAAAAAACCGACCTGCATGCAAGTCGGTTTTTTTATTTTAAATTTTTTTCTTGCGCTTCGATTGCTTAATCGCCAGAAATCCTCTATCTTCGTTTTCACAAAGCATATCATTATGAACAAATACCTATATCGTATCTTATTGCCGGTTATCCTGTTCGTTTCGGTACAAAATGCAACAGCACAAGAGTCGACCACAGGTTTTGAAGACGGCAACAACCAGTATGTCATGCGGGAAAGCAACCTGGCCGACCTCGGTGAGGACAAAAAGATAAAACCCTTTACCTTCGGAGCCGAGGTAGGCGCCTCGATCGACATGGCAGGTAACGACCTCTCGACCTTCGATGTCGACATCTTTGCCGGCTATCGCTCGTCGATGATCAAGTGTCTGGGGCTGGGTGTTGGTCTGCACAACTCCTTCTCAAGCAATCGCCAGTACCTCCCCATCTATCTGCTGTTCCGTAGCAACCTGCTCAAAAACAAATCTCTCTTCTTTGTCGACTTTCGGGCCGGTTACTCAAGCAATCAGATGTGCAAGGGCGAGAATCAAGGCGGATTTTTCGGATCGGCCGGACTGGGTATCAACCTCTCGGTAAGCAAACGATTCGGGTCGCATCTGCTCATCGGTTACAACTTTTACCAGGTATCACCCTTCACCGACGAAAAGGGAGCCTTCCAGGACATCAACGGGAATCACTTGGTATCGGTACGGTTGGGGCTCAGTTTCTAAGAGCCCGGTCTCGAGTTGCAAATAGATACGTTTTAGCGGGAATCGATTGCAAAAAACCAACCTATCTCAATAAAAACAGTCTTTTTATTTTGTTTTCTCGAAATAATAATTACCTTTGCAATCGCATCAAGCCAATACGACATGACTATATCGCTGCTAAATAACCTGATTATTATTATTGATCTTCTATCGAACAGTCCCGACGAGAAGTGAGAATCAGTGTTGCGCAGTAAACCGATAAAGAAACGTATATAGCCTTTCTCACGAATATGTTGGGAAAGGCTTTTTTTATTAACCTCATATATGTGTAAAAGTATGTCAGACAGATTGTACATTTTCGACACTACCCTACGAGACGGCGAGCAAGTGCCCGGCTGTCAGCTCAACACCGTAGAAAAAATACAAGTGGCCAAAGCGCTCGAAGCCCTCGGGGTCGACGTCATCGAAGCCGGATTCCCGGTATCCAGTCCCGGCGACTTTGCATCTGTCGTAGCCATATCCAAGGCCGTGACCTGGCCCACCATCTGTGCCCTCACCCGGGCAGTCGAGAACGACATCAAGGTAGCGGCCGAGGCCCTGCAATATGCCAAGCACAAACGCATACACACCGGTATAGGCACCTCGGACTACCACATCAAATACAAGTTCAACTCGACTCGCGAAGAGATTGTCGAGCGGGCTGTCGCTGCCGTCAAGTATGCCAAACGATATGTCGAGGATGTACAATTCTACGCCGAAGATGCAGGCCGTACCGACAACGAATATCTGGCTCGCGTCGTCGAGGCCGTCATCAAGGCCGGGGCCACCGTCATCAACATACCCGACACCACCGGCTACTGCCTGCCCGACGAGTTCGGCCAGAAGATTCGCTACCTCATGGAGCACGTCGAGGGGATAGACCGCGTGGTCATCGCTACCCACTGCCACAACGACCTGGGTATGGCTACGGCCAACACCATGGCCGGCATCCAGAACGGAGCCCGGCAGGCCGAGGTGACCATCAACGGCATCGGCGAACGGGCCGGCAACACCTCGCTCGAGGAGGTAGCCATGATTTGCAAGTGCCACCACGACCTGCAAGTCGAAACCAACATCAACACCCAGAAGATTTACAGCACGAGCCGCCTCGTATCGAATCTGATGAATATGCCGGTACAGCCCAACAAGGCCATCGTGGGACGCAACGCCTTTGCCCACTCGTCGGGCATCCATCAGGACGGCGTGCTGAAGAATCGCGAGAGCTACGAGATTATCGACCCCAAAGAGGTGGGTATCGACGAAACCTCGATTGTATTGACCGCCCGCAGCGGACGAGCCGCCCTCAAGCACCGCCTTCACCTGCTGGGCATCGAGCTCGACAAAGAGGCGCTCGACAAAGCCTATGAGGCGTTCCTCAAACTGGCCGACCGCAAAAAAGACATCAACGACGACGATATACTGATGCTCGTGGGTAAAGAGCGCACGGCCAATGCCCGCATCCGCCTCGACTTCCTGCAAGTAACGGCAGGCGTAGGCATCAAGTCGGTAGCCAGCATCGGGCTCGACATTGCTGGCGAAAAGTTCGAGGCTGCCGCTTCGGGCAACGGACCCGTCGATGCCGCCATCAATGCCATCCGCTGCATCATCCACCGCAAGATGGTGGTGAGCGAATTTCTCATCCAGGCCATCACCCGAGGCAGCGACGACGTAGGCAAGGTGCACATGACCGTCGTCCACAACAACGCCTCCTACTACGGCTTCTCAGCCAATACCGACATCGTAGCCGCCTCGGCCGAAGCCTTTATCGACGCAATCAACAAATTTATCATATAAATCACACGACATGAACACGTTATTCGACAAGATATGGGACGCCCACGTAGTTACCTCGGTAGCCGGTGGTCCCGATCAGCTCTACATCGACCGGCACTACTGCCACGAAGTGACCAGTCCGCAGGCTTTCAACGAGTTGCGCGAACGTAAGTTGAAGGTATTCCGCCCGCAGAAGACCGTCTGCTCGCCCGACCACAACATACCCACGCTCCACCAGGACCGACCCATTGCCGACCCCGTGTCGCGCAACCAGGTCGACACGCTCGCCCGCAACGCCCGGGAGTTCGGCCTCACCTACTACGGTCTGGGCAATGAGAAGAACGGCATCATCCACGTAATCGGACCCGAGTACGGGCTCACCCTGCCGGGCATGACTATCGTATGCGGCGACAGCCACACCTCTACCCATGGAGCCTTCGGCGCCATCGCCTTCGGTATCGGTACCAGCGAGGTAGCTATGGTACTGGCCTCGCAGTGCATCTTGCAGCCCAAACCCCAAACCATGCGTATCAACATCGAGGGACAACTCGCCCCCGGTGTCACCGCCAAAGATATAGCCCTCTATATCATCGCCCGGATGACTACAGGCGGGGCTACCGGCTACTTTGTCGAGTATGCCGGCGAGGCCATCCGCGCCCTCAGCATGGAG
Organism: Barnesiella sp. An22; assembly: GCF_963931395.1. Classification (NCBI taxonomy): domain Bacteria; kingdom Pseudomonadati; phylum Bacteroidota; class Bacteroidia; order Bacteroidales; family Barnesiellaceae; genus Barnesiella; species Barnesiella sp. An22. The sequence continues at coordinate 1,876,126 of NZ_OZ007014.1, read as the reverse complement.
GAGCGCATGACCGTATGCAACCTCAGTATCGAGATGGGAGCCCGCGGCGGACTGATTGCCCCCGACGAAACCACCTTTGCCTACGTCAAGGAGCGCGAGTTTGCCCCCAAAGGCGAAGCCTGGGACCGGGCCCTCGCCTACTGGAAGACGTTGCACAGCGATGCCGATGCCACCTTCGACCGCGAGGTGACCTTCCAGGCCGCCGACATCGCGCCTCGCATCACCTACGGGACCAACCCCGGCATGGGTATTGCCATCGACGAGGCCATCCCTACGGAAGAGAGTATCGACGAGAGCGGCAAGCTGTCGTTCCGCCAGGCGCTTCGCTACATGGGCTTCGAGGCCGGCGAAAAGCTGCTGGGCAAAAAAATCGACTACGTCTTCTTGGGCAGTTGCACCAACGGTCGCATCGAAGACTTCAGAGCCTTTGCCCGACTGGTGAAGGGGCATCGGAAAGCCGACCACGTGACCGCCTGGCTCGTGCCCGGTTCGCAAGCGGTAGCCCGCCAGATCAAGGCCGAAGGGCTCGACCGCACGCTGGCCGAAGCCGGGTTCGAGATACGTCAGCCGGGCTGCTCGGCCTGCCTGGCCATGAACGACGACAAAGTGCCGGCCGGCAAATATGCGGTATCGACCTCGAACCGCAACTTCGAAGGGCGTCAGGGCCCCGGAGCCCGCACCATCCTGGCCGGGCCGCTGGTAGCGGCAGCCGCAGCCATCACGGGTGAGATAACCGATCCACGAAAATTTTTATAACTTTACACTGCCATGATTGAAAAAATAAATATCATAACCTCGTCGTGCATTCCCCTTCCCCAGGAAAATGTCGACACCGACCAAATCATTCCGGCCCGATTCCTCAAAGCCGTATCGCGCGAGGGATTCGGCGAAAACCTCTTCCGCGACTGGCGCTACGACAAGGAGGGGAAACCCGTGGCCGACTTCGTGCTCAACAACCCCGCCTACTCGGGCCAGATACTGGTAGCCGGCAAAAACTTCGGCAGCGGCTCGAGCCGCGAGCATGCCGCCTGGGCCATCGCCGGGTATGGATTCCGGGTGGTGGTATCGAGCTTCTTTGCCGACATCTTCAAGAACAACGCCCTCAACAACGGGGTGTTGCCGGTCGTAGTCTCCGAAGAGTTCCTGGCCGACCTCTTCCGCCATATCCAGGCCAACCCGAAAGCGACCGTAACGGTCAATCTCGAGGCGCAAACCATCACCGACAACACCAGCGGCGTATCGGAACATTTCGAAATCAATCCCTATAAAAAGAGCTGCCTGCTCAACGGTTACGACGACATCGACTATCTGCTCAGCAAAAAGCCGCAAATCGAAGCGTGGGAAGCCTCACACCAGTAAACGATTGCCTATGTTTATAGAAATCATGGATACAACGCTGCGGGACGGCGAACAGACCTCGGGGGTATCTTTTGCCCGGCAAGAAAAATTGAGCATTGCCCGGCTGCTCCTCGAGGAGTTGAAGATCCCCCGCATCGAAATAGCTTCGGCCCGAGTCTCGTCGGGCGAATACGAAACTGCCACCCAACTGTGCGAATGGGCCCGGAAACGAGGACACATCGACAAAATAGAGATTCTGGGATTCCTCGACAACGGAGCCTCGATCGAGTGGATACGCTCGTGCGGGGCCCGGGTGATGAACCTGCTCTGCAAGGGCTCGGAAAAGCACTGCACCTTCCAGCTCAAAAAGACGGTACAGGAGCATATCGCCGACATCAAGGCAGCCATAAGAAAGGCTCGGGAAGCCGGACTGAAAATCAACCTCTACCTCGAGGACTGGTCGAACGGCATACAGCACTCGCCGCAATATGTCTACCAACTGGTCGACGCACTGAAGAACGAAGCCGTAGAGCGGTTCATGCTGCCCGACACGCTGGGCATTCTCAACCCGCTCCAGACCCTGAAGTATTGCCGGGCCATGCGTCGCCGCTACCCCAACCTGCGGTTCGACTTCCACGCCCACAACGACTACGACCTGGCCACGGCCAACACCTTCGCAGCCGCCCTTACCGGCATACAGGGGGTGCACTGTACCGTCAACGGACTGGGCGAACGGGCCGGGAACGCGCCTCTTACCAGTGTATTGGCCGTCCTGCACGACCAGGTGAAGGCCACGACGGGTGTCACCGAAAACATGCTCAACAAGGTGAGCCGCATCGTCGAATCCTACTCGGGTGTGCGGGTAGCCGCCAACAAGCCCATCATCGGCGAGTCGGTCTTCACCCAATGTGCCGGCGTCCATGCCGACGGCGACAACAAGAACAACCTCTACTACAACGACCTGCTGCCCGAGCGCTTCGGCCGCAAACGCGAGTATGCCTTGGGCAAGACCTCGGGGCGGGCCAACATCCGCAAGAATCTCGAATCGCTGGGCATCGAGCTCGACGAAGAATCGATACAGCGGGTTACCCAACGGGTGGTCGAGCTGAGCGACAAAAAAGAGATGGTCACCCCCGAAGACCTCCCCTACATCATCTCCGACGTGCTGAAGCACCAGACCATCGCCCAGCACGTGAAGGTGGTCAACTACACCCTCAACCTCTCGCAGGGGCTCAAGCCGGTAGCCATTATCGCCATCGACATCAACGGCCAGGTGTACGAGGGGGCATCGACCGGCGACGGTCAGTACGATGCCTTTGTAAAGGCCATCCGCAAAATCTACAAGGAGCAGCTGGGCCGCACCCTGCCCCTGCTCACCAACTACACGGTGAACATTCCGCCGGGTGGTCGCACCGACGCCCTCGTGCAGACCGTCATCTCGTGGGACTACAACGGCGGCGTGCTGAAAACCCAGGGCCTCGATGCCGACCAGATGGAGGCCGCCATACAGGCCACCATCAAAATGCTCAACCTCATCGAAGATAAAGAACACAAGGAACACATCATAGCAAATTCTTAAAACACAACCGCATGAAGGAATTACATATCGCAGTATTACCGGGCGACGGCATAGGCCCGGAGGTAGTGGAACAGGCCTTGAACGTGACTCTGGCCGTCGGTAAGAAATTCGGTCACACCATCTTGCACGAAACGGCCCCGGTGGGAGCCTGCGCCATCGAAGAAACCGGCTCGCCCTACCCCGACTCGACCCACGAGTTGTGCATGCGCTCCGACGCCGTACTGTTCGGTGCCATAGGCTCGCCCAAATACGACAACAACCCCAACGCCAAGGTTCGCCCCGAGCAGGGATTGCTCGCCATGCGCAAGAAGCTGGGGCTCTTTGCCAACATCCGCCCCATCACCACCTTCCCGGGGCTGATTCACAAGTCGCCCCTGCGGGCCGAACTGATTGACGGGGCCGACTTCATGTGCATCCGCGAACTCACCGGCGGCCTCTACTTCGGCCGTCCGCAAGGCCGCAGCGAAGACGGCAGCGTGGCCTACGACACCTGCATGTACAGCCGCGAAGAGATTACCCGCATCGTACAGCTCGCCTACGACTATGCCATGCGCCGACGCAAGAAGGTGACGATGGTCGACAAGGCCAACATCCTGGCCACCTCGCGGCTCTGGCGCGAAGTGACACAAGAGATTGCCGCCGAATATCCCGAAGTAGAGACCGAGTTTCTCTTCGTCGACAACGCCGCCATGCGCATGATTCAATGGCCCAAGAGCTTCGACGTCATCGTGACCGAAAACATGTTCGGCGACATCCTCACCGACGAGGGGTCGGTCATCACCGGCTCGCTGGGCATGCTGCCCTCGGCCTCGATCGGGTTGCACACCTCGGTATTCGAGCCCATACACGGCTCCTACCCGCAAGCCGCCGGCAAAGACATAGCCAACCCGCTGGCCACGATTCTGTCGGCCGCCATGATGTTCGAATACGCCTTCGATCTGAAAGCCGAGGCCGACCTCATCAGGCAGGCCGTGGCCGAGTCGATGAAAGCCGGCATCGTAACCGAGGATATTGCCGACCCGGGAGCCCCCACCTGCCACACCCACGAGGTAGGCGAGTGGATTGTAAAATGGATTGAGCAACATTAAGACCGAACCGAGTCGCACTACCGACATACAAAAAGCGGGTGACCTGCACACAAGGTCACCCGCTTTCGCATTAAAAACAGACTCTGTTGTCACTGGGCCGAACCGGCAAAGACGACGATGCGGTTCCAGTTATTGTTCTTCGGATACAGTTGCGAGTCGCTGCCGTTAGCTACGATTTGTATCCGTTTTTTATCGATGTTGTATTTCCCGGTGAGCAGCTTTACCACCGATTCGGCACGGCGTTGGCTCAGTTGCTTGTTATACTCGGGAGTACCCGTATCCTTGTCGGCATACCCTATCACCGAGATATTGCACGAGGGGTTGCTCTTGAGCCACTGGGCGATGTTGTAGACGTTGACCATCTCTTCGTCGGAGACCACGGCACTGTTGATGGTGAAGCGTACCACACCGGTCAACTCCTGGTTGCAGCTGGCCGGCTCAACAACCGTTACCTCCTCGACAACCGGTTCGGGACAGGGCGGGCACTCCACCTCTTGCGACTCACACTCCTCGAGCTGGCCTCTCAACCGGTTCACTTTGTTGTTCAGCTGGTTAATCATCATCTGGTCGGCATACGCATCATAAGCTTTGAAGCGCTCTTTACCGAACTTAATCGAGAAACCGCCGACAGCCGAAACGACACTCTCAACCTCTTTTCCCTCGACAATACCGTTGAAGTGGTCGCCAATGAGGTTGCCACGACCTTCGAGGAAGAAGTCGACATAGTGCGACAATCTGAAATTCAACTTGATACCGGCCGTAATGGGGAAAGCATAGGTCTTGCTGCCATACGGCGTATTGTGGAACGAATAGATACCACCGGCACCGGCAAAAGGAATAATCGAGAAGACACGACGCTCGTTATAGCCGTGGAAGGTGTTGAACATATCCCACATCAAATCGCCATAGACTGCAGCGTAACGCATGTGCGTCATCACCCCTTCGGAGAATGGCCAGTTGGTATGCAGGGCTCCACCCATAGCCGACAGACGGAATCCCAGATAAGGGCTTATCCACTTGCCTACGGCAAAGTTCATGGCCAAGGTATATTGAGCATCGCCCGTGTGCTCGGTCAAGAAAGTCTGACCACCGGCACCCAACGAAATGAACCAGTTGTTTTTATGGCTATCGGAGTAGTATCGAGGCTTGCCGGGCAGAACCTCGGTCACCGAAACATCTTCTTCGACGATAATCGCTTGTGCCGAAGCCGATTCGACATATCCGCAAAGCGATGTTGTAGCCGCAGCTACTGCTAAAAAAAAGAATTTTGTTTTCATCTTCATGCGTTTTAGTTATACAATTTTGCTGTTTACAGTTCAAAAAGAGAGCAGCCGGTCGTCGCTACTATCTGTTTTTGTAACCTAAAACAACCGGATAAAAGAATGTGTTCACCGGCCGAAGAGAAAAGAATAGGAAAAATCCATACTATTTAGCCCTTGTAAGCGTCTCATAAAAAATGAAAACAGCATATAGCGGTTGGTAATAAATTACTAAATTTGCACGTAGCCGATGAATATCATACCTTTATAGTAGCAAACAGAGTCATAGAATCTATGAAACGAAATAAAAAGAGTTCCGATTTCTTTCCCCGGAAACGATCCAAATACAAACTGACCTTCTTCAACGAGAGTTCGCTGGAGGATGTGTGGACCATCTGTTTCTCGCGGACGGGAGCCATCATAACCGCCATACTACTCGTTGCCCTTATCGTCATAGCCATACTCTCGATTATCGTAGGTACCCCGGTGAGGAATCTGCTGCCCGGCTACCTGAAGGCCGAAGAGCGTATCGAGATGGTCGACAAAATCCTGCGGGTCGACTCGCTGGCTGCCGAGGTGCAACGGCGCGATGCCTACATCGAGAACCTCGCGGCCATACTCACGGGCGAAATCAAAATCGACTCCATCGGCCAGCAGGCCGACAGTCTGCTCTCGACCCGCAGAGATACCCTGCTGCCCCAGTCGCAACGGATGAAAGAGTATGTAAAGCAGTACGAACAGGAAGAGAAATATACCCTCAACGTCTTTACCCCCACCACCCCTATCGACGGCAAACTCTTCTACACGCCGCTGAAGGGCGAAATCGTGCAGGGCTACGACCCGCATGCGGGACACTTCGGCGTAGAGGTGCAGTGCCCGCGCAATACGGCTGTATCGTCGGTGCTCGACGGGACCATCGTCTCGGCCGGATACACTCCCGACTATGGCTATGTGGTGGCCATACAGCACAGCAACAACTATCTGTCTATCTACAAATACAACTCGGGCATCCTGAAAGCTATCGGCGAAAAGGTGCTGGGCGGCGAGAAAATTGCCGTTACCGGCTGGGGAAAGGGCAAATCGTCGAAACAATCGTGCACAGCCGAATTTCAGTTATGGCACATGGGACAATCGCTCGACCCCGAAAAATATATTACTTTCTGACCTCGATTCGCAGAAGATAGACTTTATTTTATACCTTTGCATAGTTTAACCCGAGGATTCTGACATCTTAACCCGAATGAAAAAACAATTAGCCATATTAGGTTCGACAGGCTCGATCGGCACCCAGACTCTGGACGTGGTTGCCGAATATCCCGACCTGTTCGAAGTATATACCCTGACAGCCAACAACAACGTAGAGCTGCTTATCGAACAAGCCAAACGATTCAACCCCGACTCGGTAGTCATTGCCAACGAGGCCCACTACTCCCGGTTGAAAGAGGCCTTGAAGGAGTATCCCATCAAGGTCTATGCCGGCGACGAGGCCATAGCCCAAATCGTCGAGGCTGCCCCCATCGACATCGTGGTTACCGCCATGGTGGGCTACGCGGGGCTGAGACCGACCATCCGTGCCATCGAGGCTCACAAGACCATAGCCTTGGCCAACAAGGAGACCCTGGTTGTGGCGGGCGACCTCATCAAACAGCTCGCGCTCGAATACCACGCCCCCATTATTCCCGTCGACTCGGAGCACTCGGCCATCTTCCAATGCCTGATAGGCGAGTGGGACAACCCCATCGACAAGATTATCCTCACCGCTTCGGGCGGCCCCTTCAGAGAGTTGACAGCCGAACAGATGAAACACGTCACCAAAAACGACGCCCTCAAGCATCCCAAGTGGAACATGGGGCATAAAATCACCATCGACTCGGCCACTCTGATGAACAAGGGATTCGAGATGATTGAGGCCAAATGGCTTTTCGACGTCGACCCCAAAGACATAGAGATAGCCGTGCACCCGCAATCGATCGTGCACTCGATGGTACAGTTCAAAGACGGTACGGTGAAGGCTCAACTGGGCGTGCAGGACATGAGGCTGCCCATTCGCTACGCCCTCTCCTACCCGGCACGACTCGAGAGCCCCAACTCGAAACTCACTCTCGAGCAGTATGCCCACCTCACCTTCGAGCGTCCCGACCTCGAGCGGTTCCCCCTGCTGCGCTATGCCTTCGATGCCGTAGCCGAGGGGGGCAACATGCCCTGCATCATGAATGCCGCCAACGAAATAGCCGTGGCTGCCTTCCTCCACGATGCCATCGACTACCCCAGCATTGCCCGCATCGTGGCCGAAACGATGGCTCACATCGAGTTCATCGCCTCACCCCGATACGAAGATTACGTACACACCAACCAGCTGGCTCGCGACTATGCAACCACGCTGCTTCAATAACCCGCTAAAACAATTTGTATACGCCGATGGAAACATTCCTCATAAAAACCGTACAACTCCTGTTGAGCCTCTCGATACTGGTCATCGTACACGAGTTCGGACACTTCATCTTTGCCCGCCTGTTCAAGGTTCGTGTCGAGAAGTTCTACCTCTTTTTCGACCCCTGGTTCTCGCTCTTCAAGTTCAAGCCCAAAAACAGCCACACCGAGTATGGCGTGGGCTGGCTGCCGCTGGGCGGATATGTGAAGATTGCCGGCATGATAGACGAGTCGATGGACCGCGAGCAGATGAAACAGCCCCCCAAACCGTGGGAGTTCCGCTCGAAACCGGCCTGGCAGAGACTGCTCATCATGGTGGCCGGCGTGGTCTTCAACTTCATCCTGGCCATCTTCATCTACTCGATGATTGCCTACACATGGGGCACCACCTACATCCCGTTCAAAAATGCCTACGCCGGCATGGAGTATTGCCAGTCGGCCAAAGAGATAGGATTCCGCGACGGCGACATACCCTTGACGGCCGACGGGGCTGACCTCGGATTCATGTCGAGCGAGACCCTGCAGCAAATCGTAGAGGCCAAGCAGGTACAGGTGCTGCGCAACAACGACACGGTGACGATTGCCATACCCAAGGACTTCATGCTGCGCCTTATCGACAAGGAGGAGCAGTTTGCCATGTACCGCATTCCGCCGGTCGTTTATGAAGCCTCGGCCAATACGGGTGCCCAACGGGCCGGATTGCTGAAGGGCGACCGCATCCTCTCCATCGACAGCGTAGCCACCCCGTCGCTCGACGAGCTGCACCAGGTACTCTCGACTCGCCGCGACACCACCGTGACCGTAGCCTACCTGCGCAACGGTGCGTTGCAGACCACGGCCGTAGCCACCGACTCGGTAGGCAACCCGGGCATTCTCATCTCGCCCCTGGTCGAAAGCTACGAAGTGGTAACCGAGCACTACGGCTTCTGGGAGTCATTCCCCAAAGGTATCGAACTGGGTGTGAGCAAACTGACGAGCTACGTCAACAGCATGAAATATGTCTTCACCAAAGAGGGAGCGCAAAGCCTGGGGGGCTTCGGAGCCATTGGCAGCATCTTCCCCGAGCGGTGGAACTGGGAGTCGTTCTGGAGCATGACGGCCTTCCTGTCGGTCATCCTGGCCTTCATGAACATCCTGCCCATACCGGCCCTCGACGGCGGCCATGTGCTCTTCCTGCTCTACGAGGTGATAACCCGCCGCAAGCCCAACGAAAAATTCATGGAGTATGCCCAAATGTGCGGCATGATTTTCCTGCTGGCCCTGCTCATCTATGCCAACGGAAACGACATCGTCCGCTTCTTTTTCAAATAACCGATTATGAACTATACGAAAATAACATTGAAACCGGGTAAGGAAGATTCGTTCCACCGCTTCCACCCGTGGGTATTTTCCGGCGCCATATACCGCTTTGAGAAACAGCCGGAAGAGGGAGAAATTGTCGAAGTGACCGACCACCAGGGCAACTTTATCGGTGTCGGGCAATATCAGATCGGCAGCATCGCCGTGCGCATCCTGTCGTTCAAACCCGAGACCATCGACGAGGCTTTCTATGTGAAGCGCCTGCAAGAGGCCTACAACGTGCGGCTCAGTCTGGCACTGCTCAACGAGCACAACAACACCTGCCGCCTGGTACACGGCGAGGGCGACAACCTGCCGGGCCTCATCGTCGACCTCTATGACCGCACGGCCGTCATGCAGGCCCACACGCCGGGCATGCACTATGCCCGTCACCAGATTGCCGAAGCGTTGAAAACCGTCCTGGGCGACCGCATCGACAACATCTACTACAAGTCGGAGACGACCCTCCCCTACAAGGCCGAACTCGATGCCGAGAACGAATATCTGCTGGGAGGCGACGCCCCCAACATCGCCACCGAAAACGGACTGAAATTCTATGTCGACTGGGTGCGCGGACAAAAAACCGGCTTCTTTGTAGACCAACGCGAGAACCGTGCCCTGCTCGAGCGGTATGCCAGCGGCCGTTCGGTGTTGAACATGTTCTGCTACACGGGTGGATTCTCGTTCTATGCCATGCGAGGCAATGCCAAGCTGGTGCACTCGGTCGACAGTTCGTCGAAAGCCATCGACCTCACCTGCCGGAACGTGGAGCTGAACTTCCCCGGCGACAGCCGTCACCAGGCCTTTGCCGAGGATGCGTTCAAGTTTCTCGACTCCATGGGCGACCAGTACGACCTCATCATACTCGACCCACCGGCCTTCGCCAAACACAAGAAGGTGCTGAACAACGCCCTGCAAGGCTACCGCAAGCTCAATGCCAAGGCCATCGAGAAGATTCGCCCGGGCGGCATCCTCTTCACCTTCTCCTGTTCGCAGGTGGTAAGCAAGGAGAATTTCAGGCTGGCGGTCTTCAGCGCGGCGGCACAGACGGGGCGCAACGTGCGCATCCTGCACCAGCTCACCCAGCCGGCCGACCACCCCGTAAACATCTACCACCCCGAGGGCGAATACCTGAAAGGGCTGGTTCTCTATGTAGAATAAACCAATTTCAAAATCACATTATATGAAAAAAATCGTTTGTACCATGGCTTCATTGCTAATCTTGGCCTCGTGTGCTACCCAAGAAAAGAAAGACGACTTCGACTACACCGTAGAGTCGTTTGCCGATCTGGAAATCCTGCGCTACAAAGTACCGGGATTCGAAGAGTTGACACTTCAACAGAAAGAGCTGGTCTACTACCTCTCCGAGGCTGCCGCCTACGGTCGGGACATTCTCTATGACCAGAACGGAAAATGGAACCTGGCTATCCGCCGTACCCTCGAAGCAATCTATCAGGACTATACCGGCGACCGCCAAAGCGAAGACTTCAAGAACTTCGAAGTATACCTGAAACGGGTATGGTTCTCCAACGGTATCCACCACCACTACGGATGCGATAAATTCGTGCCCGGTTTCTCGCAAGGGTTCTTTGTCGATGCCGTGAAATCGCTCGACCCGAAGAAACTGCCGCTCACCGAAGGTGCTACGGTCGACGACCTCCTCAATACGCTGGTGCCCGTTATCTTCGACCCTACGGTCATGCCTAAACGGGTGAACCAGGCTGCCGGCGAAGACCTCATCGCCACCTCGGCCTGCAACTATTACGACGGGGTAACCCAAGCCGAAGCCGAGGCCTTCTACAGCAACATGAAGGACCCCAAAGACGAGACTCCCATCTCTTACGGACTGAACAGCCGTCTGATAAAACGCGACGGCAAGATTATGGAAGAGACCTACAAAGTAGGCGGCCTCTACACCGAAGCTATCGAAAAGATTGTATTCTGGTTGCAGAAAGCAGCCGGCGTAGCCGAGAACGACCAACAGAAACAGGTCATCGAGAAACTCATCGAATATTACCAGACAGGCGACCTGAAAGACTTTGACGAGTACGCTATCCTGTGGGTAAAAGACCTCGATTCGCAAGTCGACTTCGTAAACGGCTTTACCGAGACCTACGGCGACCCGCTGGGCATGAAAGCCAGCTGGGAGTCGATTGTCAACTTCAAGAACCTCGAAGCCTCGAAACGCACCCACACCATCAGCGAAAACGCCCAATGGTTCGAAGACCACTCGCCGATAGATGCCCGCTTCAAGAAAGAGGAGGTAAAGGGTGTATCGGCTAAGGTCATCACCGCTGCCATGCTGGCCGGCGACTGCTACCCCTCGACCCCGATCGGTATCAACCTGCCCAACTCCAACTGGATTCGCCACCTGCACGGCTCCAAGTCGGTAACCATCGAAAACATTACCGAGGCTTACGAGAAGGCTGCCCAGGGTAACGGATTCAACGACGAGTTCGTATGGAGCGACACCGAGCGCGACCTCATCAACAAATACCTGCTCCAGGCCGACAACCTGCACACCGACCTGCACGAGTGTCTGGGTCACGGCTCGGGCAAGCTGCTCCCCGGTGTAGACCCCGATGCTCTGAAGGCTTACAGCTCTACGCTCGAGGAGGCTCGCGCCGACCTCTTCGCCCTCTACTACATGGCCGATCCCAAAATTCTGGAACTGGGTCTGCTCCCCTCGCCCGATGCTTACAAAGCTGCTTACTATCAATACATGATGAACGGTCTGATGACTCAGCTCACCCGCATCGAGCCGGGCAAGAATATCGAAGAGTCGCACATGCGCAACCGTCAACTCATCGCCCGCTGGGCCTATGAGCACGGCAAAGCCGACAAGGTAATCGAGTTTGCCAAACGCGACGGCAAGACCTACGTGGTAGTGAACGACTACGAGAAACTGCGCACGCTCCTCGGACAACTGTTGGCCGAAGTACAACGCATCAAATCGGAAGGCGACTACGAGAGCGGTAAAAATCTGGTTGAACAATATGGTGTCATCGTCGACCCCGAACTGCACAAAGAGGTTCTGGCCCGTTACGAGAACCTGCACATCGCTCCCTACAAGGGATTTGTCAACCCCGTATACACGCCGGTTACCGATGCCAACGGCAACATTACCGACATCAAGATTTCGTACAACGAAGGTTATGCCGAGCAGATGCTGAGATACTCGAAAGATTACTCGCCGCTGCCCATCTGCACACCCTTCCCGGTTAAGAAATAAGTTCTTATCCCGATAACCCGCTCGGCCCGACATTTCCAAAATGCCGGGCCGAGTTTTTTTTGCCAACTATCTTGTGTGCTCCCTTGTTTTTAATTCGTATCTTGCGGAAAAATTCTGAAATCGTCATGCAACAAAAACTCAAAGAGATAAAAATCAAATTCCGGCATGCCATGAACGGCATCGTGTCGCACAACATGAGAAGCCAGGGTGCCGACTACAAAATAAACTTCGGGCTCACCCTGCCCCTGCTGAAACGGATTGCCGCCGAAACCCCGACCGATGCCCAACTGGCCAACGCCTTGTGGGCCGACACAGCCGTGCGCGAGTCGATGATGCTGGCCCCGCTGGTCTATCCGATCGACGAGTTCACCGAGGCCGAGGCCAATCGTTGGGTGGAGACCATGCCCAACACCGAGGTGGCCGACATCTGTTGCAAATTCCTCTTCAGCCGGCTTCCTTTCGCACGGCAAAAGGCTTGCGAATGGAGTTGCAGCGACCGGCCGCTGACCCAATACACCGCCTTCCAACTGGCTACCGCCTGGCTCGTCGCTCACCCCGAAAACACCGAAGCCTCGAACTTCGGGCCGGTCATCGATGCCGCCATTGCCCAGGCCACGGGGCAGCGCGACAACCGGGCTTTTGCTGCCGTCAACCTGCTGAAACAAGCCATGCACAACGACGCGTTGGCTGCCCACATTCTGCCCCTGTTACAGACCAAGGCCAAGGCCGACACAGCGGCCCAACCGCTGCTCGACATGCTGACCGAAGAGCAGACGCTGTACCGCGAATTTTCGGGCCGCGATTCCCGCTGATTTTGTTTTGCTTGTAATGCAAAAATCGCTAAATTTGTAACATAGGTTTTTGATCATGCCAGAAGAAAAATCGAAAGAAACTGTAAAACAGTTGTTTATACAATTCTTGGAAGCCCGAAAATTGCGTAAGACTCCCGAGCGGTTTGCCATATTGGAAAAAATATATACCACTACCCAGCACTTCGATGTAGAGACACTGTACGAAGCCATGATCGAGAACGGATACCGGGTGAGCAAAGCAACCGTCTACAACACGATAGATCTGCTGCTCGAGGCCAACCTGGTGCGCAAGCATCAGTTCGGCGGCAACCTGGCCCAATACGAGCGGGTATACAATACCAACCACCATCACCTTATCTGCATCAAGTGCGGCAAGGTGCGCGAAGTGAAAGACCTGGACCTGATGTCGAGCCTGAACACCCGTAAATTCAACAAATTCACCACATCGTACTACACCCTCTATGTCTATGGCATCTGCAGCCGGTGTAACCAGAAGAGCAAAAAAGAGAAAGACAAAAACGAAAAAAAATAAACCCAATTTAAACATTCACGAAACACACTAAGTTATGAAAGTAGATGTTCTCTTAGGATTGCAGTGGGGCGACGAAGGCAAAGGCAAAGTCGTCGATGTATTGACGCCCAGATATGATATTATCACCCGTTTTCAGGGAGGTCCCAATGCGGGTCACACATTGGAATTCAAGGGCGAAAAATATGTATTGCGTTCCATTCCCTCGGGTATCTTCCAGGGTGGGAAAATCAACATCATCGGCAACGGTGTCGTATTGGACCCCGTCCTCTTCAAAGAGGAGGCCGAGAGCCTGGCTGCCAGCGGTCACGACCTGACCCAATGCCTGTGCATCTCGAAAAAGGCACACCTCATTCTGCCCACACACCGCATACTCGATGCTGCCTACGAGGCCGCCAAGGGTAAATCGAAAATCGGTACCACGGGCAAAGGTATCGGCCCCACCTACTCCGACAAGATAAGCCGAAACGGCGTGCGGGTTGGCGACATCTTCCTCAACTTCAAGGAGATTTATGCCACGGCCAAAGCCAAACATGAGAACATACTGCGTTCGCTCAACTACGAATACAACATCGACGAGCTGGAGGCCAAGTGGTTCGAAGCCATCGAATACCTCAAACGCTTCCGCATCATCGACAGCGAACACGTCATCAACAACTACCTGAAAGAGGGCAAGTCGATTCTGGCCGAAGGAGCACAAGGCACGATGCTCGATGTCGACTTCGGTTCCTACCCCTTCGTTACGTCGTCGAACACCATCTGCGCCGGTGCCTGCACGGGTCTGGGCGTAGCTCCCAGCAAGATAGGCGAGGTATACGGTATCTTCAAAGCCTACTGCACCCGCGTAGGCAGCGGTCCCTTCCCCACCGAACTGTTCGACGAGACGGGTAAGACCATCCGGGCCATCGGTCACGAATATGGAGCCGTGACGGGTCGCGAGCGTCGCTGCGGCTGGATAGACCTGGTAGCTCTGAAGTATGCCATCATGATCGACGGTGTGACCAAACTGATCATGATGAAGAGCGACGTGCTCGACAACTTCGACACCATCAAGGCCTGCGTGGCCTACCGCATCGACGGCAAGGAGGTGACCGAATTCCCCTACTCGATCGAAGAGGGCATCGAACCCGTATACGTAGAACTGCCGGGCTGGAAAACCGACATGACCAAGATTCACAGCGAAGCCGAATTTCCGCAAAGATTCAAAGAGTACATCGCCTTCCTCGAAAAAGAGTTGCAGGTACCTATCTACATCGTATCGGTAGGTCCCGACCGCGAGCAGACGATTGTCCTCTCCAATAAATAACCTATAAACTTATTACTATGGCAAAGATTAAACCGTTCAAAGGATTACGTCCGCCGAAAGAACTGGTCGAGCAAGTGGCCTCGCGCCCTTACGATGTGTTAAACTCCGAAGAGGCTCGCCAAGAGGCTCAAGGAAATGAAAAATCGCTCTACCACATCATCAAACCCGAGATCGATTTTGCCCCCGGTACCGACGAACACAGCCCCGAGGTATACCACAAGGCAGTAGACAACTTCAACATGTTCCAGCAGAAAGGGTGGCTGGTACAAGACAACAAGGAGCACTACTACATCTATGCCCAGACGATGAACGGTCACACCCAGTACGGACTGGTCGTGGGGGCTAACGTCGACGACTACATGTCGGGCGTCATCAAGAAACACGAACTTACCCGCCGCGACAAGGAGGAAGACCGCATGAAACACGTGCGCATCAACAACGCCAACGTCGAGCCGGTATTCTTCGCTTACCCCGACAACGACGAGCTCGACGCCATCATCAAACGAGAGACGTCGCGCGCGCCCGAGTACGACTTTATTGCCCCCGACGGATTCGGCCACCACTTCTGGGTCATCGACGACGACAAGACGATAGCCCGCATCACCGAAATCTTTGCCCATATTCCCAGCCTCTACATTGCCGACGGTCACCACCGTACGGCTGCAGCGGCTCTGGTAGGCAACGAGAAGGCCCAGCAGAACCCCGAGCATCGCGGCGACGAGGAGTACAACTACTTCCTGGCCGTATGTTTCCCGGCCTCGCAACTGAAAATCATCGACTACAACCGCGTGGTAAAAGACCTGAACGGGCTCACTCCGCAAGAGTTTATCGAGAAATTGAAAGAGCACTTCACCGTCGAGGAGAAAGGCGAACAGATTTATCACCCCGCCAAACTGCACAACTTTGCACTCTACCTCGAAGGTAAATGGTACTCCCTCACGGCCAAAGAGGGCACCTATGACGACAACGACCCCATCGGGGTACTCGACGTCACCATCTCGTCGAACCTCATCTTGCGCGACATCCTGGGCATTACCGACCTGCGCACCGACAAACGCATCGATTTCGTGGGCGGTATCCGTGGCCTCGAAGAGTTGAAACGCCGGGTCGACAGCGGCGAGATGAAGATGGCCCTGGCTCTCTACCCCGTTTCGATGAAACAGCTGATGGACATCGCCGACACGGGCAACATCATGCCGCCCAAAACAACGTGGTTCGAACCGAAGTTGAGATCGGGTCTCATCATCCACAAACTGGATTGACGCCAAAGACCCTGATTTCCTGAAATATAGGAATAGCGGTTCTTTGTATAATATTCTTTAACAAAGAACCGCTATTTATTTTTTTACCCTCATGCAGCAAAAAGAGCTCGAATTACGTCTACCTAATAGTAGTTGTTATTCGGGCCGAGTAAAATCGGTATGGACGAGAAAAAGTTGATAGAAGCTTGCAAAAATAACGACTCTCGAGCGCAAAGGCAACTCTATGAAACCTTTGCGCGTAAAATGATGTCGGTATGTTTGCGCTATGCCGGCAATCGAGAAACCGCCGAAGACTTTCTGCAAGAGGGCTTTATCCGTGTCTTCTCGTCGATACAGAGTTACAACTACGAGGGTTCTTTTGAAGGTTGGATGCGACGTATTTTCGTGAACACGGCTTTGGAAGCGCTGCGCCGAAACGACTTGCTGCGCAACGGAGTAGAGCTGGAGGCACTCGAACCTCAGCAAGAGGCCGACTACTCGGCCGTAGACCGTATATCGGCCGACGAGTTGATGGAGCTTATCGCCCAGCTACCGCCGGGATTCCGCACCGTATTCAATATGTTTGCCGTCGAGGGTTACTCCCACCGGGAGATTGCCCAGGCGCTGCACATTACCGAAAGCACCTCGCGATCGCAATATACCCGGGCCAAAAGGCTGCTTCAAAAATGGATTCAAGAACTGGAACAATAGGTATTAACGACTATGCAGATAGACGACCGACAATTTGAAAAGACGATACAATCGAAACTGGCAGGGCACGAAGCCGATGTCAGAGGCGATTTGTGGGCGGCTATCGAGTCGAAGTTACCCCAGAACGCTCCGCAGATTGCGACCCGTAGAGTTCCGCTCTACCGGCGTATCATCGCCTACTCGGCAGCCGCTGCGGCTGTGGGTATAGTCGTCGCTGTCGTATGGTGGCAGACGCCCGAGAAGCCTCTGGTTACCCCGATAGCCAACCAGCTATCGACTGAGGGTGTGGAGATGGTACAACCGGCAACAAACGACAGCGAGCAACCCCTCATTGCAGCAGCTACTCAACCGCAAACCACACACCCGGCACCCCGGGTTGCCCACAGCAAAAGGGTAACAGCTCCCGAAACTCAATCGTTGTTGGGTCACGAAGCTCTTGCCCAACCGGCTGAGCCGACGACTCCAACCCAGGTTGTCGCTCAACCCGAAGCAGCTACCTCCTCTACCGCTGCACAAAAATCGAACAACACCGACGCAGACTATCGCCGCAAGCTGGACCAGTTTGAAAACGACGGTCGGGAACTGAAAGAGAGCGGACTCACGGCCGACGAGTCGACGAAGAGAAAAGACTCCGGCATTCAGATAGGCGTGATGGCAGCTAATGCCACTACCGACAAAAGCCAGAATACGGCAACGGCAATCCGCACCAAGACACCCATGCTGTTGTCGCGACGCAATCCCGTCTACCACTTCGAGCACAGAATGCCCATATCGGCGGGTATCACCGTATCGAAGACCTTACCTAAAAACTGGGAACTGGAATCGGGATTGGTCTACACCTACCTCTATTCGAAATACAGTTCGACCAACGGCAACGGCAGCCAAGAGCTGCACTATCTGGGTATCCCCCTCAACGCAGTCTACCGCTTTGCCCGCATCAAGCGCCTGTCGTTCTACGCGGCAGCCGGCGGACAGGTAGATTTCTACCTGGCGGGAAGACAAAAAGACGAGGGATACGACGAGGGTATATCGGGTTCGGGATATAAGGAGCTGAAACACGAAAACGTGCAATTCTCAGTACAAGCCAATCTGGGCGCAGCCCTCACGCTGTACAAGCAGACCGAGCTCTATCTGGAACCCTACATGGCCTACTACTTCGAAAACAAATCGGAAATACATAATATCTGGAAGGACAAGCCTTTCAACTTCGGCTTGACCTTTGGCATAAGAACCGGATTTTAATCATAACCTAACTACCAAAATAGCAAACCAAACAATCTACAAGAAAACAATGAAAGCATTGAAATTTGTATCGGCTCTATCGTTGCTTTGCGGCGTCTTAACCCTCTCAAGCTGTCTGGGCGAAGGTGGCAATACCTTGTCGGTATACACCACCGGCAGCATCTACAAAACCAATACGGGCACCTCGTATATGTACCTCGACCGTACCGGACTGTCGGTCACAAGTAGCGAATTGCAAAGCGAAGATTGGGAGGATGGCGACCGCCTGTTGGCCACAACGACTATCGACTTCGACAACCAAGGTACCCAAGTGTCGAACTACATCTATAACGCCACCATCTCGGGTATTCATCAATTCGATTGCAAAGACTATCTGTACAATGGTGCCTTCGGTGCATTCCAGAGCGATACCCTCCCCTCGCTCTACTCGATAGAGCCCTTTATCAACTATCGCAAAGACGATACTATCCTCACCTTTGCCTATGTGAAATACGAGGTTGAAAGCGGTGAAGCCGGTTCGCTGGAACTGATTCAGCCCAAGATGTTCGACTTCGAGACCAAGACCGATACTCTCTATCTCGTCTACAACAAAGGAAATATCAAGGAGTCGAAAAGCTCGGACTACATCTCGTTCAAGCTGCCGCAATATCCGGTCAATACCGACATCAACGTGGTTGTGAGATACCAGGCAGCCAGCTCGAACTTCTCGACCGGTGGCAACGACAAGACCAGCAGATACTTCTCGTTCACCTACAACCGGCCCGAGACCTTGGAATAAAATCGAAAGAAAGCAACTTTTATTTTTGATGTTTATAATTTCAGACGGGGGTGTCCGTGAGGATACCTCTTTTTTTTATACCCTCTCGCGACCCGGGTTGCCATGAAATAGAGCAATCTTTAAGCCTATCAGCACAAGTCTGTCTTCAGAATTGCCGGCTCGACCCGGCGAAAGAATTGATTGCGCCATATCCCAGATGCGGTCTGCATCAATATAAGCACACACTACATCAACACCTCGAAATAAAAGCTCAACCTACTTATATTGGAGTTAGGCCGGTTTCCTCACGAATTGCCCGCCAACACGATCGCAACGAAAAGTACCTTATTCTTTTAACAGCCCGAAAAAACTTCTAACTTTGTACCATCAAAAGCAGAACGGGGACATAAAAAAACTTTCAGTATAAAATTATACCTGATGAAGAATCACAGAAAAATCGTATACCTATTGCTCTGCATGGCAATTCTCGGGAATTCCTGCCGTCCGGAACAGCAATCAGAAACTCAGTTTATCGATAAGGCTCAACAGTTATTGACCCTGAATGACGAAGGTATCATACCCGATACGGCGATAGACCAATTTTTTGATTGGATTCGAGAGAATCCTCAATCCTTGGATTCTCAATTAACCGATAGGAACCATAACATAGAGTCCATGGAGATAGCCACCTCGCCCGATGGCAATATGCGAACATACAGCATCGAACTATATGGCTTTGGCGGAATACCTTCGTATGGATTCGAGACTCGCACCTTGCTTCAATATCGGGCCAACGATTCGGTCGTTTGTTTGGAACTGGACAGCATTCAAGGATATGTATCCCAGATAATCCGAATAGAGCCTTCGAAATCGCTATATATGCTTGCCGACTGCGAAGAGTTTAACACGCAAGGGTCTCATGTTTACATGAATCTGTGGGGCCTGCAGATAACCGACCAAGGAACTATTGCTCCGGCTCCGATATTTAAGAAGGAGACACATCTATTGACACATCTCGATTGGAGATGGGACGAATATGGTTACAATGACGAAACCGACCAAATCATCTTCTCGGCCGAGTTGTCCGAGCCGTATGAAATAGCTTATGATACCGTTTCGAACGAATTACATCTTCCTTATATCGTAACACATGGCGAATATTCCATAGCTACAGAAGCACATCGGGTATACCGGTGGAATGGAAAATATTTTGTAGACAAAGGGGTTGCTCCCCTGTTCGATTTGCATAGTGACGACTTCCATATTATCATCGATATACAGGCCAATGGCAATTACCGATATAGGTGTTGGAATAAGGGACGCAAAATCGATGACAAACCCGACTTGCAAATTGAAAACGGCATTAGAAAATGTTGGGACCAAGACGGAGAAGTCTTTGATTACAATGCTTTTTGTGAAAATTTTCAAGCCAAGCCTGCCGGACAAATATATCTGTTTCAAAACCGTGGCTTCCGATATGAATATCACATGGGAGATATTCAAGGTAAAGTCGTCAACAAGTTGTGTATCTATAATCCTCAGAACAATCTGATTTACGAGCAATCTTACGATTGACATCCATTTCTGAAAAATCGCAACAAAACAACGACAGCCAACCGATTCAGAAAGAACCGATTGGCTGTCGCTATATGACTGTATAGGAATTACGGATTACCGATACATCTCGGCATGATCGGCCGTGTACCAGTCGTACATCTTCTGTACGCCCTCCTCGATTTCGATTTTGTGGTGCCAGCCCAGGTTGTGCAGTTTGGTCACATCGGTGAGCTTGCGCATGGTACCGTCGGGTTTCTCAGGGTTGAAGCGAACCTCGCCCTTGTACCCGATAACCTCCTGGATGCGATGAGCCAGAGCGGCGATGGTAATCTCCTTGCCGGTACCGATGTTGATGTGGCAGTTGCGCACCTCGGGATTGTCGCCCTTAACATCGGCAAAATCGACATGCTCGAGAATATAGACCGAAGCGTCGGCCATCTCCTCGCTCCACAGAAACTCACGCAGCGGTTTGCCTGTACCCCACAGCTCTACCCGGTCGGGATAGATGCCATACTTGGCCAGCACGGCAAGGATAGCCTCGCTGGTAGCTTTACCGTCTACGCCCTCGACAGGTCGCAACGAGAGGTCTTTGCGCACAGCCTCCCAATCGTTTTCCATCAGACACTTGGCCAAATGTATTTTACGAATCATAGCCGGGAGCACATGGCTGCGCTCGAGGTCGAAGTTGTCGTTGGGCCCGTAAAGGTTGGTGGGCATCACGGCGATATAGTTGGTACCATATTGCAGGTTGAAGCTCTCGCACATCTTCAGTCCGGCAATCTTGGCAATGGCATAGGGCTCGTTGGTATACTCCAGCGGCGAGGTGAGCAGCGCATCCTCCTTCATCGGCTGCTGGGCATCGCGCGGATAGATGCAGGTACTGCCCAGGAAGAGCAGCTTTTTCACGCCATGACGGAAGCTCTCGCCGATGACGTTTTGCTGAATCTGCAAATTCTGATAGATGAAATCGGCCCGATAGATGCTGTTGGCCATGATACCCCCCACATGAGCGGCGGCCAGAATCACATATTCGGGTTGCTCCTCGTCGAAGAAGCGTTTCACGGCTACCCCGTCGAGCAGGTCGAGCTCTTTGTGCGAACGGCCGATGAGATGGGTATACCCTTTGTCCTGCAAGTTTTTCCATATAGCCGAGCCCACCAGACCGTGGTGACCAGCTACATAAATCTTGGCATCTTTTTCCATGATAAATATCTCCTATTTAACAATACCTTTTTCCAAATATTCGGCCAGGTTCATGCGAATCTCGTCGCCGGCACGCTCGACAGCCACCTTGGCCATATCGGCATCGACCATAATCTTCACGAGCTCTTCGAACGAAGTCTTCATCGGGTCCCAACCCAACTCGCGCTTGGCCTTCGAGGGATCGCCCCACAGGTTCACCACGTCGGTCGGGCGATAGAAATCGGGCGAAACTTCTACGAGCACACGGCCGGTAGCCCGGTCGATGCCCTTCTCGTTCTCTCCCTCGCCTACGAAATCGAGCTCGATGCCCACGTGGTGGAAAGCCAACTGGCAGAACTCACGAACGGAGTGCTGCACACCGGTAGCAATCACAAAATCTTCGGGCTTGTCGTTTTGCAGAATGAGCCACATGCACTCGACATAATCCTTGGCATAACCCCAGTCGCGCAACGACGAGAGATTACCCAGGTAGAGCTTGTCCTGTTTACCCTGAGCAATACGAGCGGCAGCCAGCGTAATCTTACGGGTTACGAAGGTCTCGCCACGACGCTCCGACTCGTGATTGAAGAGGATACCCGAGCAGCAGAACATGTTGTAAGCCTCGCGATACTCCTTCACAATCCAGTATCCATACAGCTTGGCTACGGCATACGGGCTATACGGGTGGAACGGAGTCTGCTCGTTCTGAGGCACCTGCTCTACCTTGCCATACAACTCGGAAGTCGAAGCCTGATAGATGCGACAGGTCTCGGCCAATCCGCATTGGCGAACGGCCTCCAGAATACGCAATACGCCTGTAGCGTCGACATCGGCCGTGAACTCGGGAGCATCAAACGACACCTGTACATGGCTCTGGGCGGCCAGATTGTAAATCTCGTCGGGGCGCACTTTGCCTACGACCTGAATCAGACTCATCGAGTCGCCCAAGTCGGCATAATGCAGGTGGAAATGCGGACGGCCCTCCAGGTGGGCGATACGCTCACGATAATCGACCGACGAGCGACGAATGGTTCCGTGCACGTCATAACCCTTTTCCAGCAGGAACTCTGCCAAGAACGATCCGTCTTGACCGGTAATACCGGTAATCAATGCTGTTTTCATCTTGTATGCTTATGTTTGATTGTTTTCTTTTATTATAAAACTCTGTTATCTGAACTATATTCGTCGATTACACGACTGCAAAATTATCTAAATTCGAGAGAATTGTCAACCTCAATCGGGCTCTATTTACGACCAACGACGAGGATTCTATTCGACCTTGCCCGGCAACTTCTTGCGCCGGCGTTTGCGATTCCACTCCTGAACGAGCAACTTGGGCAACGACTCGATAATCAGCCAGCAACGACGCAACTGCTTCTTGGGCTCGCAATAGATGCGATGCAGGAACTCGAGGTGGGCCCGCACCATCCAATAGGGCGCCCGGTTCACATCGGTACCGCTGTAAAATTTAAAAGCAGCTCCCACGGCAATCATCACCCCACTCTTCAGGTAAGGCTTCAACTTACTCATAAAAATCTCTTGCTTGGGAGCCCCCAGTGCTATCCAGATAATCTCGGCACGATCTTTCTCCAGCATCTGGGCAATGGCCGGATAGTCAAAATCGTCGACCGCCTTGTAGGGCAACGAGTAGAACCACATGTCGTTGATGCGCGGGTCAATCTCTGTCAAATGACGTTTCAGCCCGTCCAGCGTCTGCTGTGTAGTACCCAGAAAGGCCATGCGATAGCGCCGCTGATGAATGATATCCATAAAAATCTCGCTACCGCAGTATTGCTTGCGCTCGATACCATAGATCCATCGCAAATACAACGGCACATAACCGCTGTCGCAAATCGAGAACATCGACCCGTCTACCACCTGACAATAAGCCGGGTCGCGATTTACCGTGGCCAGAATCACACCGTCGGATACACAAATATACCCCGGCTTCTTCATTAACAACGCCTCGTCGATAGCCCGAAAAACTGCATGCTTGTCGAACTCGTACCTGATGTTGAAATACTTCTCCATAAAAAATGATGTGTAAAGTTACCGTCGAGACTCCCCTAATCCCGACTACAAAACAATCTCGTCTCTTTTGGATGAAATCGAGTGAACAGATATTCGCTCCACTCGATATTCAAGTGAATTATACCTTATTTCTTAAAAATATCTATTTAATTACCAATAGAATATCTCAACCTATGGATCTTGTAAAAACTAATGTTTTCTCACTAATTCTTGAAACAAACTATCCCACTTCTTATAAATTACCTCCGATGAGTATTCACATTGTAACTTTTCGAAAGCCATCTGCCCCAATCGTGCAATCTCATCTGTATTATTCCACAACGAAACGATTTGCCGTTCCAAATCGTCGAGATTATTGGGCTCGAACAATTTACCAATAGCCAAATCGCCCCGACCGATAATCTCGGTAAATCCCCCATGAGCTGGTCCGATTGTAGGCTTACCATAGCAGGCAGCCTCGAGAATCGACATCGGGAAACCTTCGTACCACTTACTGGCCATTACAAAAAAAGCTGCTTCTTGATAGAATTGCGACAACGCATCGCCCGATAAATATCCAACAAGTTCGCAATTAGCTGGAATTTGCTCCACCAACTCTTTATCACGAACCTCTCCCGCCAACTTGAACGAAATATTGGGATTTCGACGAGCAACCTCGAGAATCAAATCAACCCCCTTCTCTCGACTTATACGACCACAAAAGGCTACATACTTTCCAACACCCGGTCGATACGATTGAGGAATCGGTAAAAAATTAGGAATCACCCGTATCTTCTGTGCATCATATCCGGCAGCAATCAACTTCTGCCGCTGAAAATCGGTAATACAAGCAAAGGCATCGACATTCTTTCGATACGCCCCCGTCCAGCGAGCATAGACATTGCGAAGAGTATATCCCAGCGACTTCAAGCGACTATGTTCGCAGTTATATCGCACACAGCTCCACTCATTCCCCCGCTCCAAGCAAGTCTCACAAGGCATACCATCGCGCATGAACAAGCCCGTAGGACAAATCAATCGAAAGTTGTGAACCGTCATTACCACCGGTACACCAGCCTTTTTACACTCAAAAAGAGCCGCCGGACTAATAAAGGGATAGAGATTATGCACATTTACGACATCAGGGCGCTCCCGGCGCAAAGCCTCTCGCATCCCCCGCACTCCCAAGGGAGAATAGATACCTGACAGAAAGCCTGCTACCTTACCGACAGCCGACTCTCTCAACCCCTCGGTCGTTCGGCGATAAAACGCCACCTCATGGCCATGGGCCGAGAGCATCGCCGCCATCTTATCGACCACAGCCTCCTCACCGCTATACTTCCCGTAGTTGTTATGTACCAGTAAAATTTTCATTCTATATCGGTCTATAACGTCCTTTCCACAATGACAAAATAATTCTTTCTAATATCGAAATTTTCCGTGATTGGACTTTGTCTACATAACATATAGCATCAAAACAACCTGAGACAAACCTATCTAATCCCCATTTCTGAATGAGTCTTGATGATTGTTTCCCCATCTCTTCTTGTTCTTCTTTTGTGAGACGAGAAAATAGAGCCAAAGCATTTACTAAAGACTCTCGACAATACGGATCAAAGACGAATCCATTTACGCCATTCTGTACCAATGTTTTTGTAGCCCCACATCGAGAACTAACAATCACAGGCAAGCCACAAGCCATAGCTTCATTTATAACAAGGCCCCATGTTTCATCATGACTACTGGCTAATATAAACCCTTGCGCCTTTTTATATACACTTCTCAGTTCTTCTTGGCTCAAGAAAGGAAGAAATTGAACATTAGAAAGAGATTTTTCTAAGCAAATTTGTTTTAATGCATCTTTTTCTGGACCGTCACCAACAATCAAAAGTCTATATTTAGAATTATTCGGCCATTGAGAAAATGCCTCTATCAAAAACTTGAAATTCTTTTTACTTATGGCCCGTCCTACTGATACGAAGTAATTTTCTTTTTCTATAGAAATATCATCACCCTCCCAAAAATTATTATCGACAACATCAACACCATAAAATAATTGTTCTCCCTTAAATTGCCAATATAGTCCCGTCTCCGTCCAATCTTCAGAAGGATATAACATAGCATCTACACACTTATAAATACACTGCTTTATAAATGTTGTCATTTTGCCTCGAGGAACATCCTCAATTTTAGCATCATCAAAAATAACGACCTTCTTCTTATGCCGTTTTGCCCATGCTGTAGCTAAAGCTCCAGAAGGAAAAGCAATTGCTCCTGCTATGACGACATCAGGACTCAAACTATTCAAAATACTGTCTACCGCATGCTTGATTTTTCTATCTTCCAATTCTTCCATCTTTCGATCTGGGAATAGAATATGCCAATTCTTATTTTCATTATTTTTCTGAGCAAAAGCATAGGGACTCCCTACACCAGCAATTTCAACTACGGACAAAAAGATTTGCTTACTTTCTAAGAAACAAAATAATGCCCTTAACCTAGCAGGCCAGTAAATACGGAAATCTGTATGAATAAAAACAACTTTCATTGAGTATTGGAATATCTAAAAATTTTCTTTGAAAAAGAAATAGGAAGAAATATTAAAACGAAAAAGAATAGAATTTTAATATTTATATCATATTTCATAGAAATAAAACACTCTTTTAAAGCTAATCGTCTATGACCCTTTTCTATAAAAATTCGGGTTCTCATTTTATGCCACAAAGCTAAATATGAGTTCAAGCTTCTCACTGTATGATTCTCTGCATAAATATTAAGAAGTTCTTTCCCTACAATATCTTCAACCTCTGGCATTCGTTGCCTTTGATCCTTGTTGAATAAAACTTCATCTCGAATAAATACCGCCAAAGGAGTTCTTGAGTAAGCGATCTTTCCTTTTACAGCCAATTTTGCCCAAGTCAACAAGTCCTCACCCGATTTAATTCCTACCGGGAATCCTCCAATCCCTTGTATTGCCTGCTTTTTTACCATAACAGCAGATGTCCATAAAGGAGGATGCGAGCAACTGGCCACCTTAAAATAATTAGAGAGAATGCCATCTTCCCTCGTAAATGGTAACTTTCGAATAATCGTCGGGGTTACTTTTCCTTCCGTATCACGAAATTCATAATTACAAGCAAAGACATTGCAATCGGGATATTTTTGAGAAAGATGATATTGAGTAGCTAAATACTCCGGCATCCACACATCATCAGCATCCAAGAAAGCTATCAAATCACCCTTTGCCGCCTCAATACCCCGATTTCGTGCAGCCGATACACCTGCATTCTTTTGATGAATCAATCGAATTCGTGAATCACTGAATTTCTCTACCTCTGCAACACTTCCATCGGTAGAACCGTCATCAACAATTACAATCTCAAAATCTTGAAAAGTCTGATTCAGTACAGATTGTAACGTATGAGCAATTTGTTTCTCTTTGTTGTATAAAGGAATAACTACGGATATTTTCATCGTAATTGTTTAATTGCAACTTTTAAAATTTTCTTTAAATCTCCTCGTTGAAATAGTTTTATAGCAGTTGTACTTTTTTTCTTCATAGATTGATATATTTGTCTTATATAATTCAAGTTAACAAATAATTGACAAAATAACAATGGATTCTTTTCTTCCTTATAAAATCCCCATTTATTCACATAAAATCTATCAGGAATAGTAGACCACGAAGGAATAACAAAAAATGCAGACTGCTTTGCCACAACATAATGAAAGAATATATAACTATTCCCTTCAGCGAAAACATGCCCTCGATCCCATACAACTAAATTAGGCCTACATTCATATGCCACATTCATAAACAATGCTGAAAAAGAAGTATTATTCAATCGTTTTACGGCATCGCTAAATGACTCATAATCTACACCTTTCACCCGCAAAATTTCATCAAATGCGAAATGCCGTTCATCCTGAAATATTTGTTTCCAGCCTCTCGCCTGTTGATATAACAATCTCATAGAATCTATATTCCTCATGATAGTTAATGCTCCCGAAATATAATCTTTTGTTACAGTTAATAAATCATATTGCATTTTTAACGATTCTGAGAAAATAGAATTTATATCTCCAAAAATCAAATCGATATCACACCATCCAACAAAATTATATTCCTTAACATAATCCTCAAAAATATGAGGCCATGCTGGTTTTATATCACATAGTTTATATCCATTCGCTATATCAATCCTTATACTACACTTTCGGGTAGCTAAATCATTAAAACACTCCTTATCAAAAGGAATATTCTTTACATTAGGGACAGTCGTTTAATTCCGTCATTATGAGTCAATCGGCAGACTGTCCCGGTAATTTTTCCGATCGAACTCATCTTTTTATATTTTCGGCTCCGTTTCGGAGCCCCTTTTTTCATTTTTGGACCCAACTGGAGCCAATACTCCAGTGAAAGGGCCGTTTCTCACTCACCTCGAACATCAGGCAGCCTGGGCAATTTCGTTGACTTCCCGCCGGACGAGCTGTACTGCATTCGCCGTGTGGATGCCAAAGAAGATGTACAGGATTTCGGTCAACTTCGTCCTTGCCTTGATGCGTTTCAGGCCATAGTGTTCCTTCTGCGTTCCGAACGAGCCTTCCATCCTCGTTGCCCTCACCCTCGCCAGCTCGTTGCGGATGATGTCGTTCTCTTTCTTTTCCAAGGACGGACGGCCACGCTTGACGAATGACGTCTGTATTCCTCTATCCTTGCAGTACCCCCTGTTGGCGCTGCCGGCATAGCCTGCATCTCCTCCGACCTTCTTCGCCTCCACACCGAAGAGCTTTCGGTGCATCTTCAGGCAGTGCGTAAGCCTGGTTCCCTCGTTGAAGGCATTGAATGACAGCTTCTCGATGAATGAGAGTCCGTCAACCTGGATGTTGTTGCACTTCGCACCGAACTCTACGCTCTTCACTTCCTTGCCTCTCACGATTGGCCTCACATACGGCTTGCTGATGCTCACTATCCTGTCCTTGACACTCTCGCGAGGATTGTTGTTCTCGAAGTGGGCCTTCTGCTGGCGGTACACTCTTGTGATGATTTCAATATCGCTCTTCTGTCTGGCTGTCAGCAATTTCTCCGCGCCTGCATTCTCCCTCTCCAGTGTGCGGGTCTCCTTCAGTATCTTCCCCAAAAGGTTGAGCAGGCGTCTGGTCAGTTTCCTGGTCTGGACTTTCGTATGCCTGCGCCGCTTCCTGTACGACAGGTTGGCCTTCTCTACGTCTACGTACTTCGTCCTCGGACGGTGCACATTCAGCTTGGCACTCAGAGTGCACATTATCTCATATGACTTCTCTATTCCTTCCCACAGAAGCTTCGCATCCGTAGGATAGCGCATCTCGCTCTCGTAACAGGTCGCATCCGTATACATCGTATCCAGGTCCTTCATGTACGGTTCCCAGGCTCTTGCCAGTATCTCCTGCTGCTGTTGGATCTTCAGCCCGCGGGCCAGCTCCGAAAACACGTCGTCCAGAAGTTTGTAGTTCGTCAGAGGATGCATCGGGTCTATTCTCACATCGCAGAAGAGCTGATAGTGGACGTTGCCGTTAAGATGCTCCATCAACCTCGGGCTGCTCAGACCTGTGTACATCTTCAGGAACATCAGCGCAACCTTGCCCTCCGGGGTGAAGTATGTTTTTCGCCCTTTCTTCGCTCTCATGCTCTTGCTTATCAGTCCAAAGTTCTCTGCCATCTCACCAAGCGGCAGCCTCTTCCTGATTTTTCCCAGCTCGCTAGTCTCGAACGTCCGCCTATACAATTCATAAAAATCGAACTCCGTGAAAGGAAGATCGGGTGATATTCCAGAGAAATTTTGTACCTTAGCCATGCAGATTAATTTTTGCGATACCTCCAAATTTGGCTTTTCTAGGGCAATTGGAGGTATTCTTTTTATCTTTAGCTAAGATACAAATTTTATATTACATTGGCAATCAATTCGTTATAAAGTTTTATTCTTTTTACGACAGTCCCTACATTATCTGGTATGTATAAATTGTGCCAATTCCAATCTGTGAAAAAATAGAAATCTATATTTTCCTGATATGCACAACTTTTCAAAAAAAGTTTTATATAATTAGGAATATTCCCAAAATATATAATTATGATGGCTGTATTCTTCATACTCTAATATTAATATTCAATTTATATAAGTCTATAGCCTTTAGGAAAATACCTATAAACATAAACGGAAATACAAAACACTGCTGTGAATAAGTTATCACATTATCAAACGACATAGAAAATAAAACTCCTGCACTACTCCCAATAGCCATTGCTCCTGATATTAATATAAAATCATCTTTATATTTATACCATCCGCAATAAAAAACCTTACATATCAGAAATATAAAATAAAGGACAAATAATGATACTCCTATTATTCCCATATCGCACAACATTTGGACCCAATCACTATGTATCAGATGAACTGTAAAATTTTCCTTAGTATAAGAAACTGATTCCCCTAAGCCTGACCCTATCAAAGGACTAGGATCATAAAATCTCTCAAGATTTGTTTCCCAAATAAATTCTCGTCCATTTGATTGTATATTGTCTATATTTAATGTCGTATTATCATTAGAAGCATCTACAAACATTTTTTCTCGAACTTCCGGAATAAAAAACAAAACAAAAAAAATGGATACAATAATTAATAATATATATGGAACTGATTTCCATTTATAAATAATAAATAAAAAGAAGACAGATGCTAAGCAAATTCCACCTATCCCTGTACGAACAACTTCTAATACGCTTGATAATAATAGTATTAAAGCCGAAAATATATAGATTTTTTTCTTTGTCATTACATATAGAGATAATGGAATCACAATTAAAGATGAAAAAAAGTCAGCTAGTGAGGCATAAGCGATAAATAAAGCTCCTGTTCTATACAATAACAAGCCATATAGAAAAGAATATAATTTAGCAGCAAATCCACCTATTAAAAAAGCATATATAATTAAAACTACATTTGTTTTCTTTAATAAGAAGAAAAAATCTTCCTTGGTATTAACAGCATTATATCCTAACCATAAATACATTAACGGTAAAATATATTTAATTAGAAGCATCACACCTTGATTAATCTCAGAGCTATAAGATATTGAAAAAAGAGCCCACAAAAAGAATAAAATGTAAGAAACAACAATAGCATCAAACTTGAGTCTAAATGAGAACAAAATTTGTAACAATAACATAAATATCCAATATCCATACTTCACTAAGGAAAAAGGTCCTAAAAATACCATGGAAGTTGCAATACTGAACCATAAAAAATGAAGATGCCTATTTAACGAATAGGTCATTCCCTGATACACTGGATTTGATACAATTCTCAGATTTCGACTTGTATATATTCTTATTCCATAGAAAAACAATATAATCCCGGCTAATAAGTTGATAATAACAGACATTTATTTTCTTATTTTTGTATACAAATGCAAAAAGAGTGTCTTATATCGTTCGAAGCTATATTGCCCCACATACGCCATAGCCGCCTCTGAATAGTGCTGCAAAAGGGTTATATCACCCTCCAACGAACCTATTTTATCGGCCATATCGTCGATAGATTCAGGAGCATGCAGCAACCCCACTTCTCGATCGCGCACAACTTCGGGAAGGCCACCTGTACGAGAGGCCACCACTACACACCCGTTGGCCATCGCTTCGATAGCGGTAAGTCCGAAGCCTTCACTACGCGAAGGCATCAGCACAATATCCATACGACTATACCAATCAGACAGTCTCTCCTGAGGCTGTCTACCAACCCATTCAATCCCATCTGCACAACCCAATTCTTGAGCCTGCTGCCGCATTCGTGCGCGTAATGAGCCATCGCCTACTACAATCAAGCGAGTATCGGGATATTTTGCTCTTACCCGCGCCAAAGCCGGAACCACTAAATCCATACCCTTAATCTCTTCCAACCGACTGACAACCCCTAAAGTCACAGGCCGGCTAAAACAACGAGGCTCCCGCCGAATCGAAAATCCAGCAGGGAGAGCATTGTAAATCGTAAAGTGATTACGCCGTTTCAATGGAGTATCCTCACTATATAGCTGCGAAGAACCGAAAAACGATTGCTCGGCCAGCTCGGTAATGCAAGTAAACGCTCTCACACAATGTCGCTGAATGAAATGAACCAACCGCAGATTGGGATATATATCGGCCGCCGTATGGGCCGTAGCAATAATTTGCCGAAAGCCCAACAACCGCAACAACAAGACAGGAATAGCCCCAGGCGCCATATATTGCACATGAGCCACATCGGGCTTATATTGTTTCAATACTTTCCACAGACCCTTATAAAGGAACAAGATTCCTCGCCAACCACTAATCCGAGTCCCCGTCGAACTAAGGCAGACCACCTCACTACCCGACCGACGAAATCGAGAGACCATATCCTCACTATATTCAAAATAACATACAGTCACCACCCGATGACCTCCAGCCACAAGTGCCTGAACGAGATTCAACGTCTGTATCTCCGTTCCACCTGTCATCAAGCATGGTATGCAAACAAGGATTGTCATATTCTATGAATGCAGCTTTTGTCTAAATTTACATTTATAATAACACAATACAGGATTTAGATCCTTAAAATTGATATTGATAAAACATTTCGTTCTCAAAAAGTCTCTTATCCATGTCCATAATGAGATAGTACCATCCTTTACATAAAGAAAATCCAAAGAATAATTCATCATATATACTTCGTGGACTTTATTTTTATCAATTTCCATATCCGGAGTTAAATATAGGGCATGCAAATTTGCACCAGCTACTGTTGCAGCATATGCCAATCCCTCATTCCGAAAATTCACCTCCATAAAATAATTTTTATTGTCTTTATGTAAAAATTCCACACTAAAAGGGCCATAATAATTAGACCGTTCCAGGAAATGAGAAACGCCATGTACATCAATATCCAATTCCTGTATAGGTTTGAACAATCCATAAGCACCTGCTCCAACTAACCATGGATAATGACGAATCTTCCTCACAGCACCAGCGATATAAACTTCCTTCTCTGTTCTCACTCCTATGCAATCAAGTTCATACTCTTTATCAATAAACTCCTGCACAATAAAATCAGAGCAATGACTTTCCTCGGCTAAAGCATTTTGAACATCATTTTGGTTTTGGCAAATATGAATATCTCCTTTTTCTCCTTTTGTACTATTAAGAGGTTTTAAAAGAATCGGATACTTCACATAAAGGTCATCAAAACAATCAGAGCGATGGAAATTTATAGACTTAGGGACTGTCAATCCACATTCTTCAGCCAATTTACACTGTGCATCTTTATTAAACAACCCTCCTATATGTTTTCCCCGTGCGGGAGTCTTATAATAAGGCGATAATTCAGACTCTTGACTGTCTACAAACACCGCAGCTTCATCAAAACTGCAAATTATATATTGTATCCATTTGTTATCTCTCAATTGTTGCAATATGGACAAACACTCTTCTATTTTTTGAATATGATAGATCTTACTTTTCTTGAGATATTTACTTTTCGACACAAAACAAATATCCTCATCACATTTAAGAATCAAAATTTGGTCAATATGAGCTTCACCGAGGCTACGAACAACACTTAATGTATTATTTGTAGAATCACCTATAATAATAGCTCGCCGTCTAATTTCTTTCATTATTTTATTCTAAAATAAAGTTCCTTTCTCCATCGATTTGCCCAAACAAAGACAGAAGGTAAGACTCCTGACCAAGGATTGCCACAAGGAGCTTTCGGCTTTATGTAGGCATCGATTGCTTCATTCTTACGAGAGAGCTCCTCTTCAGTCATCGTTAAGACAAATGCCTTTTTTCTATCGATATTCCAAACATTGTAGTACCAAAACCAAACGCAATATTCATAGAGAAGAACATCCGCCATCTCACCTACTAATTTTTGAACAATTCGTCCTGCTTCCAAATGATCGCTCCACCCCTCACCTTTATGAGGCACAAAAATCACCTTTGGCTGCAACGTTTCAATCAACTTTTTCAGACGGTCTGTTTCTGAGCAATCAAAAACGATACTACCATCTGGATAATCCAGGAAATGAAGATTCTCTAACGGTAGACCTAATATCTTAGCGGCTTTTCGAGACAGATTACGACGCGACTCTATCAAAGTTGATTCATCAATTCTGCAACAACCCGCATGACTCTTGCCACCTCCCGATAGAATAACTACGTCTACCCGCTTACCTTCACTTAACAATCGTTGTATCAATCCCGAGCACCCCAGCACCTCATCATCGGGGTGCGGTGCTACAATCAATACGCTATTCGGCATTACCAATTTTGAAGAATCTTGGAATAATACACGAAAAAGTAAGACTCTTATTCGACGAATAAAATCTTTCACGACAGTAGTTCTTTATAAAGGTCTACAACTCTTTGTGATGAAAAGTTTTGATATAATAGATTTGTATCATACTCTTCAAAAAGTTTTCTCTGCTCCCAACTCTGATAAAGTTTCAATAACCCCGACTTGATAGACGTATACTTTTCGTTATTAACCGCAATACCACCACCATATTGAGATAGCATGTCTTTTGCAAAACCTTCTTGAGGAGAAACAGCTAAAATTGGTCTGTTTAGTTGTGCATAATCGGTAAATTTACTAGGGAAAAATATACCCTTGTTCATCTTAGCTTCCAACAAGACAAGCACATGATAAGACTGCATTTTTTCCAATGCTTCCAAATAAGGGAATCCTCCAATAAATGAAACATAACCATTTAATGAGTATTTCTCAATCAATTGTTGAGTATAATCATTTATATGCCCCATAATATCCAGTTTTATCAATGCATATCCTTCATCTATCAATTCCCGAATAGCTTTAAACAGCAACTCTGGATTTCGCTCCGAAGATAAATTGCCCGAGTGACACATATATAATTTATCATCGTTAGGAGAATTTTTCATTCCATGTAATAAACTATCGGGCATTGCTATATGTGGTATTACAGCATTCCTTTTATTCTTCAAAAATGGATAATACTCCTGAAAGTGATTCAATAACCAATTAGAGGGGAATGTATTGATTGTTGCATGAGACAGACAAAGCTTATTATATCTATCCAAAACACGATATACTCTCTCCGAAAAATGATGAGTATATGGTTCTGGCCAAATTGTAGAAGCAGGATCATTCCAGTTAGCCACCCATTTCACCCCTGTCTTTTTTGCAAACTTGTATCCCACAATATGAGGTATATCATTGGGAGATCTTGTAATTATCACATCGTAGTGGTTCTTTTTATGTAACTCTAATGCTTTTTGATATGCCCTTCTAGCCCAACGAATGCCATTAATGGGGAATCCACACATGACCATGCTCGATGTAAGCAAATCATACATTCTACTCAATTTTCCACCTAAAGGATAAGAAATTTCGTATGTATGTTCCTTCAATGCTAACCAAGGAACTTGCCACTCTGTACTATATGTAGGCCCTTCATCTTTCTTAGAAATAACATCTATACTCCATCCGGCCTCTTGCAATGCGTAAACAAGCTTACCATTACATAAGTTTTCTGAAAATGTATATGGTAGATAGCCAGTTGCTATAAATAAAACTTTCATCTATGTAAGATTTATATTATAACCTATAGTAATCACTTTATCAGTTGCTCTACGATTCTTTCACATGCCTTACCGTCTCCATAAGGATTCACAGCTTCACTCATAGTTTGATAGTATTGAGCATCCTCTATCAATTGTGAAACCTCTTTCACTATCTTATCATAGTCTGTTCCAACCAGTTTAACAGTCCCTGCCTCTAAAGCTTCTGGACGTTCTGTCGTATCGCGCATAACCAATACTGGCTTTCCCAATCCCGGAGCCTCTTCTTGAATACCTCCGCTATCGGTCAAAACAATTGCCGATTTTTCCATTAAATATACAAACGACAAATATTCAAGAGGCTCAATAAAAAACATATTCTCATACTGTTTTCCATCAAATGCTTCATGAATAGGTTTTCGCACATTGGGATTCAGGTGCATCGGATAAACAAAATCTACATTAGGATAGGTTTCTACCAATGTCTTTATGGCTCGACAAATTTGGGTAAATCCATCCCCGAAATTCTCACGACGATGCCCCGTAATCAAAACCATCTTCTTGCCTTGCGATAAACGGACTACATCATATCCGTTTTGCAAAAGCTCATTATTTAATGTTCGATCCAACTCATCGTCGTTTTTTATTCTATCCACAACCCAATAAAGAGCATCAATGACCGTATTCCCCGTCACAAATATATGATTCTCATCTACCCCTTCATGTAACAGATTTTCACGACTTAAAGGGGTCGGTGCAAAATGATAAGTAGCAATACGACCTGTCAATTGACGATTAATCTCTTCAGGCCATGGACTATATATGTTGTGCGTGCGCAAACCGGCCTCAACATGTCCAACTGGTATTTGTTGATAGAATGCCGCTAATGCTGCGGCCATAGACGTAGTTGTATCTCCATGAACCAAAACCACATCAGGTTTCACATCCCGTAATACGTCTCTTAACCCGACCAATACCCGAGCAGTCACATCATACAGATCCTGCCCTTGCTTCATAATATTCAAATCATAGTCGGGCTTAATATCAAAAATCTGTAAGACCTGATCTAACATCTCCCTATGCTGACCGGTCACACATACAACTGTCCTAAAATCGTTCGGGTATTGCTGAAATTTTTTTACCAAAGGAGCCATCTTGATGGCTTCCGGGCGTGTTCCAAATACCAATAATATTGTTTTCATTTTTTGCCTAATTAAGGAATTTATTATTCAGTAAAACACCTAATTTAAATATATAACCTTTTTTAGATCTCCCAAAATTTTATCCGATAAAACACGAGCTTTACTAAATAAAGACACTCCAACCTGATCAAGCTCAGATTCAATGTTATCAAGTTTATTCATTAATATTTCACTTGAAAGATTTTTATCAACTACACAATAAAAAGAAACCGAAAACTGCTTCATAAACTCCTCGGTTTTAGGATGATAAGCTATACCAATAAGAGGAGTTCCAGTAGCAAGAGCAAAAATTGTTGAATGAGTTTTGTGTCCGACAAAAATTTGACATTTCGCAACTTCTCGTAAGTGTTCATCTGTAGGTAAATCTCTATCAATAAAATCACACAGGTTTTTATTATCGATCCTACTTATAATATCCAATATAACAGGCCGATCATCAGGCAAAGAATTTTTCAACTCCATAGGGAAAAATCGAACCAGATACCCCTTATCTATCGCATAATCTGCAAATGATGAAATACACTCTACATATCGTTCTCTATTTTCCTCTTTAAGTTGTGTACTATATATAGCTATTCCTATTCTCTTTTCTCTCGCACTAGGATACTCATACGTCTTAAACAAAGAATTCAAACTCAAAACAGACTCATAAGTATCTTTAATTTTAGAACTTGATATACCTAATTGGAGCAAATATTGTCGAGCAACATCCTCTCTTACATATAAAGATATACACTTTTGCAAAATTTTCTGCGTAAGAATCTGATTTCTTTTATTATAGAAAACAAATGGGCCAAATGATTGAGAAAAACAACTCAAATTTTTTCCCATCGAAAGAATAGCCATCGCATCAAAATTTATAGAAGAGACCAAGTCTCTCGATAGAATTGTCGTAAAATGATGACCTCCAACACTGATGACTACATCTGCTTTTTTTGCGATTCTATAAAATATCGGATTGATTAAGAATGTATTAACTAATCTGGAACATCCATTTAAATAGCATTCCCGCATAAGTGTAAATGTATATTTTTTTAGTCGATTAATCTTATTCCAATACCATCGACATTTATCAATCCTCTCATAATCCCAAGCTGATGGAATAAATTCTATTTCTTGTTCCTTATAATATTCATAGTTATCCCACAATTCCGGAGAAGAAGTGGAAACACTAATGTGAACCGAGTTGTCCAATGATTTTATCATAGAGCACATCGCGAACAAGACAGCTCTGTCACCCTTGTTCCCAGCATACTGATGAATTAATAATATATTCATTCTACATTTTTTCTTATAGGTGTTAAATAACGATATAAAGGATAACCAAGTACGGCACAAAAAACAATAGTACAATCATCAGGAATAGACAATAAACTTTTTAACTGAAGTTCTTCTTGTTTATTTTTTTGAGCCCAAGACAAAACAGTTCCTGATACACCAAATGTTTCTGCTGCTAAAAAGAGATTCTGAGCTCCTAAACTCACATCAATATAAGGTAAATACATCTCACTGGGCCAGACATACCCTCTAACATTTGCAGTAAACGCCCAAAAAGAAGGTATATAATCGCTAAAACCTGTTCCGCCTTTACAACATGCCAAACACTTTTTTGATAAGTCAGGATTATTCGTAACAAATAGTTGTATCGGCTGTTTATTACAACTACTTGCAGCCCAATTTGCGACCTCTTTCAAATGTCTTATCACATCTTCTGAAATTTGTCGCTCCTTAAATACCCGATTAGAACGCCGTTGCTTAATTAATGAAAATAAATTTTCATAACTAATTTGCGATGTTACAGGTTCTCCACAAAATGGTTCAAATGATTTAGGATCTCGCTGAAGCATTTCATACTTTTCCAGCTTCGACTCTGCCCATATATATGTGGCATCTTTACTATATCTTGTTTTAGACAATTTTCCTATTAGTAATTTCAAGTTCTCATATACACTTTTACTATGTCCTGGTTCAGCATCTCTCCTATGCAAGCCCTTGTCTAATATATGTGCATATTTACGCATCAAAAGCACATCTTTTTCAGGACTATCTAGCAAAGATAGATTCATATACTTTTCGGCATCCTCTATAATTGATTTATAATATGATGGAACTATAATAAATCCATTTGCAACCAATTTATAATACTTAAATGGTAGCAATCGTCTTAATATTTTAGCAACAAATGATTTTAATCTTTTCATTTCTTTTTATTTATAAATCTATATAAAAAATTTTTCATTCCCGATGTAAATACAAATAATAAAATCATGCTACTAATCGAATATAACAATACGATTATACCAGCATACAAAATCCAAGAGAGAAAAGAGTGCGATGGATTTATATCAAGTATGGGTAAAAAGAATAACTCAATAGCAATCCATGGAATAAATATCAACATCACATATTTTATCCAAGTTCCCCAATAATAGAATACACTTTCTTTAAACCCACAATGATATAAAAAATAAGGCTTCCAAATTCCAACAATGAGTATTTGACTTACTATTCCACCCATTAGTACTCCTGGTAATCCATATAACTTACCACAAATAATAGCAGTCCCAAGATTTAACACAATCTCTGCAACAGGAGCCCAAACATCACGAAATAGACCATACCCATATAAGAATTGCATTACACCTCCTCGAGTATAACTTATAAATATACTAATCGTTATTAAAACAAGAATTATATGATCTAATATATACTCTTTTCCTAACCATAAAACAATAAACGGGTCTATTAAATGATAGATTGAGAAACAGATCGTTCCAGCAATAAAATAACGTGCACTGAGCAACTCCCAAAACACAGATTTTATTTTAGACTTATTCCCTTCTGCTATTAAATTTCCAATACCAGCCCCAGTACTTTCCAAAAATGTATTCACAAAAACAGCCAACTTATCTGTTATAATTGTATAATTACCATAGAAAGCTACTACTTTTAGATTTACAAATGTATATATCAAAAACGGAGTAGTTTGCCATTGAACTATGCCACTAATTTTTTGCACAAACAACTGCTTGGTGTATTTCATCACCTCCGGATACTTTTTGAACAGTTTCTTGCCCAAGCGGACTTCGCTGTGTAACCAGGGATAAACTTGATTGATTTTCCAGTTGAGTATAAAAGAGTAGATGACACCAAATGTCAACTCTATCACAACCCACAGGTAGTAGCTGCCCGTGTAGTAGGCACTTGCCATTTGGATAAGGGTCTTGATAATCGTTGCCGTTTGGAAATAGGCAGTGACCACGTAGTTCTTCTGATCGGCTCCTAAAAAGGTTTGCTTGTAGTTGGCAAAATAGCCGATTAGCGATGATGCCAAAAAGGAGAAATAGGCAAAGAAGATGATGCCCATCTCGAATTGGGTATTGGGAAATATCAGGGGGAGGAAGCAAGCCAATACAAGACCAGCGCCCAAGATAATAAATCCTATCCAGCGATAGAGATACCCAAAGACAGAAATAATTTCGTTGATTTTTTCTTCATCGTGATCGAATAGAGGCTTATACAACACATATCCAATAGCACTACCAATACCCAATTCGGCCAAGTTTAAAAAGCCAAGTAGATTCTGCAGTGTTCCCGTAAGGCCTACGAAATCGGCACCTAAAGTATCGAGAAATATTTTCCGAGAAAAGAACGATAGGACAAGAGTCAAAAAGTAGAATATGAGATTGACTCTCGCATTCAACAGTGACTTTTTGACCCGCGACTCTTGTTGAGGCATAGACTACTACTCTCTTACATACTACGATTAAAGTGATACTACTACCAAAATTATCCTCTAAAAATACGGACTATCTTATGTGCCCATTTATAGACGACGTTACGTTTTTTCTTTCGCCCTTGATCGGCACCATAACCATAGCCATAGCCGTAGCCATAACCGTAACCGTAACCATAGCCGTATTTCTTGCTCTCCATTTCAATGCCGTTGAGGACGACGGTGAGATTTTTGAATTTGTTATCTTGATAGAGTTTTTCCAATTCGGGCAGATAGCGACGATCCAAGACTCCGGAGCGAATGACATATATTGTAAGGTCGGCTACACGACCAATGATACCAGCATCGGCAACAACCATGGCGGGTACACAGTCGAGGATGACATAATCGTACAATTTCTTCAACTCTTCGATCAAGGCCGGGAAACGGTCGCTCATAAGCAGTTCTGAAGGATTGGGCGGCATAATTCCGGCCGAAATCATATCGAACTGTTTGTGAATATTACTGGGTTGTATCAGCTCGGCTACGTTGTTGTTTTTGCCCGACAGCCAAGTAGATACGCCATTTTTCGTAGTCAAGTCCAACGTCTTGCTCAAGGTCCGTTTACGCAAGTCCATATCGAGCAGGATAACTTTCTTGTTGGTCATGGCCAGTGTTACCGCAAAGTTACGAGAGACAAAGCTCTTACCCTCACCGGGAATAGTCGAGGTGAACATAATCACACGGGCTTTGGGCGCTACAAAATCCATATTGGAACGCAATAGACGGAACGACTCAGCTACACTGCTGGTCTTGTTCTCGGCCACGACAATAGCTTGCTCTCCCTTCTCCTCTTTCATTGATGGAATCTCGCCCAAGATAGGCATCGACGTATAGTCTTCCACATCCTTACGACCTCTTACGCTCGTATTCCACATCAGGCGCAGCAACTGGATAGCCAAGGGAATAATGAGACCTATGATAAATGCACCCATCAAGAACATTCTACGAGCCGGAGCTACGGGTGCCGACGAACCAAACGGAGTTTCTATCACTCGAATATTGGCTTCGGTAATAGCCAACTGCATGGCATTCTCTTCCCGTTTGTTCAGCAAGAAGGTATAGAGAGCCTCTTTTATGTTTTGTTGACGCATGATACCCAAGGCCTGCTTTTCCTGTTGGGGTACCGACTCGATATAATTCAAAGTTTGTTCCTCGACCTTGCGGGCCTTCTCCAGCTTCAGTTTCAACG
This sequence comes from Barnesiella sp. An22, assembly GCF_963931395.1. NCBI lineage: Bacteria > Pseudomonadati > Bacteroidota > Bacteroidia > Bacteroidales > Barnesiellaceae > Barnesiella > Barnesiella sp. An22. The sequence goes on along the minus strand of NZ_OZ007014.1, from coordinate 1,834,756 downwards.
TAGAGATGTAGTTGCTCAACGAAGAGGCCAAGTTGATTCTAACCGAAGCCAAGTTCTTGTCAAGATCACGTACCAAAGGGTTGTTCTCTCCCGAATTGGCAGCCAGGCGCTCACGTTGCAGCAGCATCTCATTGTAGGCTTCTATCTGGCTTTGCAAACCAGCATCGCCCACCCCCGACACATTCGGTATCAGCTGTTTATTGTCTTTATCATTGGTGAATGCCCGCTGTACGGCTTGCGCGATAGCATACTCGGTTTCAAGTTGTACCAGTTCAGTACGCATCTGGCTGTTCTCACTCATAAACTGATTGGCTGAAGCATCGATACTGACAATACGATTTTTCTGTTTGAAATCGGTCAATTCATTCTCGACATCGCCCAACTCCCGGCTGATAATCTCAACCCGCTCGTTGATAAACTTGGCCGTACTGGTAGCTATGCGGTTTTTATCTTCGATAATGGTTTCACGATACACATCGATTAAGGCCATCAGAATAGCTTCGGCACGAGAAATATTGGAGTCGACACAGTTAATCTGGACCAATGTCGTACGCTCACCAGCCAAGGCAGCCGAAATCAACGAGTGATAAATATCGGCTGCCGTATTCAAATCCATACGGGAAACCTCGACCGGGACATTGTAATATGCCGGGAGGAACTCGGGAACCGACTCAACTACAATGCGACCTGCATCCGAAACAAGGGTATCGCCAAAAGCAATCTGCTGGTTGCCTTCGTTGGTTTTCTTTCCTCCTACACTCAACTCCTTCAACGCATAATAATTCTCATCAATCGGCGATACTTTCATCGAAACTGGCAACGTGTAGGCATCGAGGAAATGGACCCGAAGGGGCGACTCGGCATACAACTGCTTGTTATGTAAGAAGTCTTTTACCTGATAGGTTACGTCGAGATTCAAACGCTCCACAACCTCGCGCATCAGTTGACGCGATTGCAAAATATAGATCTCGTTTTCTACGCCGCTACCCGATATACCGCCATTCAACTCCAAGAGAGCCGACATATCGTTATTCGATTTATTTTCGGCTTTGACCAGCATTACAGCACTTCGCTTGTACAGAGGTGTCTGCATGGCCAAATAGATCCAAGCAACCGAGACACACACGGCAACCGACAATACGATCCAATACCAGTTGTCGAATACCAACTCGACGATATCACGCAGGGTTATACCCCCTTCATTCTTCTTCTCGTTTTTAGTTTCTTGAATGAGCTCCATATATAGAGAAATTACTTGTCTTTTAATACTATAATCATTGATACGATAGATAATACCGAAGCGATAACCGATAAGATACTGCTACTGGCCGAAACAAACGACAGGGTAGCACTACCCTTCACCCCTATCGACTTGTTGGGCTGTACATACACAACATCGTTTTGCTTCAAATAGTAACAGGGCGAAGTCAGTACCTTTTCGCTCGAAGTCAAATCGACAACATAGCTTACTCGCTGGTCACCCTCCTCGCGGACAACCAGAATATTATCACGTTTTCCCGACGGAGTAAGGTCGCCCGCCATTGTCAAAGCTTCGAGAATCGTCACCCGATCGCCTGATATAGCTTGAACTCCCGGACTGTTTACCTCACCCATTACCGTCACCTTGAAATCTTTAAGTTGAACTGTTACCGTCGGATCATTCAGATACTCACCTTCAATCAATTTGGCTTCAATAGCCTTGGCCAGTTCACCGCGAGTCAATCCGGCAGCCTGCATCTCGCCCAAAATAGGAACCTCGATTTTCCCTTGCTTGTCGACCCGAAGACCTATTGCTTCTTGAATCGTTGAAGAAGAAGAGGTAGAACTACCTAAAAGTTGACTATTGGCAAAGAGCTCCAACAACTCTTCATCTTTGCTACTGACCGTAATCAGCAACTGATCGTCGGGAACAATCTTCAACTCATAATTCTGCGCGATGGTTTGAGGCGTTCCAGACATCTCTTCGGCACCTTGCAGATAAATCATTTTCTTGGAAGGGACACACGATACCAGTCCTACAAGTATCATGCACATGAAAACTCTTGAAATATATTTCATCAGATAAAAAATAACTGTTAGCAAATCAGTGTTTCGAATCGGAAGCTTCCTTTACCTGTTTTATCCGATAAGACAGATAAAGCTGCATCACAGTCCAAATAAAGATATCCAGGAACAACAGGACGTTGATATTTACATGAGTAAGCAACAACAAGTTCATGGCGGCAAATCCGGCAGAGATGAGCAGAATCGTAATCATGGCTGCCCGGTGTGTAAAACCTAATGCCAAGAACTTATGATGGATATGATTTTTGTCGGGACTGAAGATATTTTTATGAAAACGGGCCCGGTGCAAAATGACCCGAACCACATCGAATACGGGAGTAATCAATACCGAAAAGGCAATGACAATCGCATCAGGAACACGATGCAACACCGTGACATCGGACATACTGAAACGAATAGCCAGGATACTCAACACAAAGCCAATCGTCAAAGAACCGGTATCGCCCATGAAGATTTTACGACCCCGAGCAGGGTTGCCGAACACATTGTAGTAAAAAAACGGAATAAGTGTACCCAGTGTCACAATCGCAAGCGAAGCATACAACCACACTCGTTGATAGGCAAAGAGTACGGTAAAAAAGAGGAGAGCGATACCACTCAAGCCAGATGCCAAGCCATCGATTCCATCGATCAGGTTGATGGCGTTGGTGATAAACACAATCGTAAAGACGGTAAATGGAATCCCCACCGATGCCGGCAACTCATAAATTCCGAAAATGCCATACAGATTGTTTATCCACAATCCCGAGGTAACCAGCAGTATGGCACAGAATATCTGAACAATGAACTTTTGATAATAGCGAACGCCTATCAAATCGTCGGTAATACCAGTCAAATACAAGAGTAACAAGCTGCTCAACCCAAACGAAAGCACAGCCGTGTCGCCACTACTGATTATCGACGGGAATACTTCCGGACCGTAAATTCGATTCAGGCCAGTCATCAGCGCCAATGTAAAAATTACGGCCGGGAAAAACGAAACGCCACCCAAGCGAGGAATCACACCATGGTGTACTTTACGCTCATCCGGTATATCGAACAGATGCTTCTTGAACGAAATCAATAAAATTCTTGGAATAATAAATATGGAAAATCCCAAACTGATAAAAAAAAACAACAACAAAATCGAAATATAACCCATAAAAATATTAGATTTAATTCCTCATTTTACAATATATTTTCAACACATTGACCCAATTTCCATGCAGAAATATTCTATTGAATTTACAAGCTTATTATCATCCCCTATTCTCCCTTCATAAAATCAGCTTCATCTGATAAAAAGCATTACAAACATCCATTATGTTATTCTCAAACAAATGGTTAGTTCTAAGAACCTAGTTAAACACTTTTACATTCTCTGGGGACACCGAGAAGAGAATTTCCCGGTCTTCTAACAAATCCAACACCAGCCAAATTCTCCTTTCCCTATCGCAGAAGAGAGGAGGCAATTTGGGTTTTGCAGTATGTTCTTTCATCTACCCAATTGATGATTGACAAATCGATCAAATCTACCGATGTATAAGAACTTTATTCTCCAAAACAGGGATGCAAACAGTGAAACAATTAGGACTAATTATCTCATCTAATTCCCCTATTTCCAACAGCTGCAAAGGTAAGGACAATTCTAAAAACCACCATAAAAAAACTTATAAAAATATTATTATTTTACAGTTATCTTATAATCCTTTAATTTTTAATATTTTATATCACTTCTCATGGTTAAAAAAAGAATCAATAGCGATTCTGTCCATACAATTTCCTAAACAAACAAAAAATATATTTAGTTTAGGGACTGTCGTAAAAAGAATAAAACTTTATAACGAATTGATTGCCAATGTAATATAAAATTTGTATCTTAGCTAAAGATAAAAAGAATACCTCCAATTGCCCTAGAAAAGCCAAATTTGGAGGTATCGCAAAAATTAATCTGCATGGCTAAGGTACAAAATTTCTCTGAAATATCACCCGATCTTCCTTTCACGGAGTTCGATTTTTATGAATTGTATAGGCGGACGTTCGAGACTAGCGAGCTGGGAAAAATCAGGAAGAGGCTGCCGCTTGGTGAGATGGCAGAGAACTTTGGACTGATAAGCAAGAGCATGAGAGCGAAGAAAGGACGAAAAACATACTTCACCCCGGAGGGCAAGGTTGCGCTGATGTTCCTGAAGATGTACACAGGTCTGAGCAGCCCGAGGTTGATGGAGCATCTTAACGGCAACGTCCACTATCAGCTCTTCTGCGATTTGAGAATAGACCCGATGCATCCTCTGACGAACTACAAACTTCTGGACGACGTGTTTTCGGAGCTGGCCCGCGGGCTGAAGATCCAACAGCAGCAGGAGATACTGGCAAGAGCCTGGAAACCGTACATGAAGGACCTGGATACGATGTATACGGATGCAACCTGTTACGAGAGCGAGATGCGCTATCCTACGGATGCGAAGCTTCTGTGGGAAGGAATAGAGAAGTCATATGAGATAATGTGCACTCTGAGTGCCAAGCTGAATGTGCACCGTCCGAGGACGAAGTACGTAGACGTAGAGAAGGCCAACCTGTCGTACAGGAAGCGGCGCAGGCATACGAAAGTCCAGACCAGGAAACTGACCAGACGCCTGCTCAACCTTTTGGGGAAGATACTGAAGGAGACCCGCACACTGGAGAGGGAGAATGCAGGCGCGGAGAAATTGCTGACAGCCAGACAGAAGAGCGATATTGAAATCATCACAAGAGTGTACCGCCAGCAGAAGGCCCACTTCGAGAACAACAATCCTCGCGAGAGTGTCAAGGACAGGATAGTGAGCATCAGCAAGCCGTATGTGAGGCCGATCGTGAGAGGCAAGGAAGTGAAGAGCGTAGAGTTTGGTGCGAAGTGCAACAACATCCAGGTTGACGGACTCTCATTCATCGAGAAGCTGTCATTCAATGCCTTCAACGAGGGAACCAGGCTTACGCACTGCCTGAAGATGCACCGAAAGCTCTTCGGTGTGGAGGCGAAGAAGGTCGGAGGAGATGCAGGCTATGCCGGCAGCGCCAACAGGGGGTACTGCAAGGATAGAGGAATACAGACGTCATTCGTCAAGCGTGGCCGTCCGTCCTTGGAAAAGAAAGAGAACGACATCATCCGCAACGAGCTGGCGAGGGTGAGGGCAACGAGGATGGAAGGCTCGTTCGGAACGCAGAAGGAACACTATGGCCTGAAACGCATCAAAGTGAATTAGTCAAGACTTAATCTGACAGTTACGCATAAAAAGAGTAGATTTGTAACATAAAAGCAGATTAAGTTATGACCACATCAGAAAAAGTCATCAAGAACAAACTGGGACTGCTTGAGCTGTCCCAACAGTTGGGAAACGTGTCACGAGCCTGCAAGATCATGGGATACAGCCGTGACAGTTTTTATCGTTTCAAGGAACTGTACGAGCAGGGCGGAGAACTGGCCCTGCAGGAGATCTCCCGTAAAAAGCCGGTGATAAAGAACCGCGTGGAGGAGCGTATAGAACAGGCTGTAGTGCAGATGGCCATAGATGTAATAGTCAAGGCAAGGACGAAGTTGACCGAAATCCTGTACATCTTCTTTGGCATCCACACGGCGAATGCAGTACAGCTCGTCCGGCGGGAAGTCAACGAAATTGCTCAGGCTGCCTGATGTTCGAGGTGAGTGAGAAACGGCCCTTTCACTGGAGTATTGGCTCCAGTTGGGTCCAAAAATGAAAAAAGGGGCTCCGAAACGGAGCCGAAAATATAAAAAGATGAGTTCGATCGGAAAAATTACCGGGACAGTCTGCCGATTGACTCATAATGACGGAATTAAACGACTGTCCCTAATATAGCTCCAATTCTAATCCGTCACGCATGGCTTCAATGACAGGCGTGAGGTATTTTCTGCCGGAAGGAATTTCTTCAAACAGGATTCTCCGTTTCAAATGATGGCTTTCGTTTATCAGATTATTAACGGCAAATGTATTGAGCAACCAGTTGCGAATGCCTCCCTTTTGCATATCATCCGCATTTTCGATATAATAATAGTAACCTCCCTTTCGGTTACAATTGATATTTATATCAAATACTTGTTCGATGGCAATACGCCAGTTATGAAAGGTTCTTAAAGGAATATCCTCTCCCTCACTCAATCGTGAACGAAGCCAACGCTCATTAATTTCCTCAAACGTGATTTTCCCGGCTCTGTAGATAGTGTCTACTAACCAAATGTATTTGTCAAATAAATCTTTTGTCATATCATTCCTTTTACAAAATCAGCTATTTGAACATTTTTTTAAGATGTTCTTGAATCATTTCTTCTGTTTCTCCGTAATAAGTGATTTCCCAAAGCAATCCGGCTGTCAGTTCTTGTAAAGTGATTGTTACATCTTCGTCAATATGAATATCCATACCTAAAAGAGCAGACCAAGGAGAGTAGCTTGCCACTGGGTAATAATCGCTATCTTCATCTTTTGGGTCATAAACAGAGCAATTCATATCAATCATCGGTGAGCATCCTTCCCATCTTGACACCAAATAAATGGCATATTGGGATTCAGATACATCATGCATCTGGAGTTTTTGATATACGCTACGGTAAGCTTCCCAATTAGCATGTTGCGCTTGTTTGGGCTGGTTCCGCTGATATAATGCTTTAAACTCAGGTAAGATGTCGTCAAAACCAAACCGGATAAGTAAAGATTTGAATGTCAGTTGTTCCATAATACAAAAATTTAAATTCGATACTACAAATATCGCATAAAGTTATGCTAAACTAAAGCATATGCTAAAAAGATTTTGTTATTATGAGAGAAAAGTATTCCTATGCTTCCATCTGGCATAAAGCTGATTTATTTTTGCCGCATCATTAAACAAAATATGACGGTTATGGATTTATATGCAGATGATTTGACAGACTACATCTATCAAGAAAATGATGTGGATAAAAAACGGGCTTTACTATTGGAAGTGGAAGCGGGAATCAAGAAACTCATGGGTGAACAGGAAAAGGGTAGTCTTAATTTGAGGCATATCGGCGCAGTACAGATAGAAAAGATACAGGACTTGATAGGTATACGGAGCTTGATTCTCAACCGGATGTTTCAAGCAACCTCGCAGGAAATCAAACGCTTTGAGGCAGTAAACGAATTGCTGAATAACTTGACCAAGAAAATGTACCATCGCATGGCAAATCTCTATCGTACATTGATTGATAGCCCAAAAGATGAGGCTTTTGATGACGATTATGTAGTTCGCGGTACATTGAAATATGTGTATGGCGAGGAAGAATATTCTATTTTGAAATTACCGGAAGACAGCTTTTATGGTTCTGACTTTGCTTATATGATAGAATTGATTTACTTGCTGAATGAGGATTTCTGTGGGGGGATACCTGAAATAGAAGAATGTTCAATCTGCTATTTGCCCCAACACACTTCCGATATGACGGATGAACAGCTGCATTGTGTGGATGTATGGGATGATGGCGTGACATGGGCGGAAGGGCATTTACGCAGTCCGGAACTGGAGCATATTGTTGTGTGTCATGCCGTACATGACATTTGCACGCACAAGCCTTACTCCATTCCGGACTTATTGCGGTTAAATGATTTTTGGGTGGAAGCCCATCTGGTATGCCAGCACATTATAGACCAAAACGGGAAACGCTATAACTCTGATTGACTATCTGTCTTGCAAAGCGCCTGAAAGGTGGAGACATTGCCAAACTTTGTGCTCCATTTTTCCTCGCGTTGCCCTCCTTGCCATGCGTGTCCGAAAATGCGAACAAATGTTTTCCTTTATAGTCCAGTCTCATTCGTATTTCTCCTGTCTTTGGCGATGTCGCTCCCAATAATCACGCTCCCATTGAATAATTTCTTCCGTTTCTTTCCAGTGCGAACAGGTCATCTCAATGAAACAGGGACAAAACACATCTGCCCAAGTCACTTGTGGGAACATCATCCATCCTTCCTTTTCTCTTATCTCCACAGGCATATCAAGCGTTTCACTCCAAGGCATAAGATTCATAACAACATCTTCAAGATCTTGGTGGACGTACTTTTTTTCACGGGAGCTATAAAGCCAGTAATAGGTATAACCGCCTTCGCAAACAATACGGTCAATGCCTGTGTAGTGGAAATCTTCTCGTGAACTCATATCATCGAATGCGGATTTATACTTTTTCCATGAATGTTCTTTCCATATTGGATAGCCACCTTCTTTTATCTTTGCTTTCACGTCACTCCAATTCAAGCAGCGCATATAATAAGAGAGTGGCAAGAATACGGGATCAAACGAGGCTTCCGCGATGGGTTCGCATTTTTGTCCTTTGTTCCGTTTCAGCAAATAGTCAAGAAAGCCCAACTGGTCAAGGTTTATGATATTTTTCATGCAAACCTTGGTCAATGCTGAGTATTGTGGATTCCAATCTACGTGATAAAGCTCCGGGTTGTCAGAACAGTCAAGTTGGGTAAGGCGATTATTTTTCCGGATATTCAATATCTTCAACTTGTTGCCGCGGCAAACCAGGCGTCCCAGTCTTGGATTTTTGGAAACATTCAAACGTTTCAATCCTTGATTGACACAATACAAGTCGATAAGTATCGGACATTGCGTTACATCCAATGCTTTCAGTGTACACGTTTCGCAAGTGTAATGGAAAGAGGTGAGGGTATGAGTCTCATCACTTTTCAAGCAGATATGCCATTCTCCTTTTTTCACATACGTATGTTCCGCATGGATTTCTTCCCCTTTCTCATTGTTTATCTCTTCCACTTGTCCGTCACCCCAATCTATCGTAAATTGGCAATCGCCATAACTGGTGAACAAGAATCCGCAAACGGATTTCTGCCCTTGGGCAGCAACCGTCATTCTTATCTCATCCTTTTGCTCGAACAATATCTTTTTCAAGCGACGGAATGAACTGCGAGCAGACAGAATTTTGTTTTTCTCTTCCTCTGAATCATGCTCATAAATCTTTCTATCAACAATTTTGTGATAACATTCAAACGCTTTACGCAAATCCTTCTTCGTGCCAAGGCCCTGCTCATACATTCGCCCTATGTTATAATTGTCATTTGCCTGCTTATAATAATAAAATGCTTTTTCCATATCGGGTGTGGTGCCTTCGCCTCGTTCATACATTCCACCCAGTTTGTACACATATTCTCCTGCCAAATAGCATTCCAAGGCTTTTTTGTATTCCTTACGTTCATAATAGACATCTCCAGCCCAACAAGCAGACGAGCCTCCCGTTTTCATCCCGATACCCGTCAACATATCCAACGCTTCTTGGTTGCCATTCTTAGCCAAATCAGATAGTAAACGAAGTGCATTCCTCGCGGAATACTCGTTTTTCTTTTCACATTCTGCCTCGTGATCTAACAACAACCGGAACCAATCGGTATGCAACAATTCATGCTCATCTATCTGCAAGTCATAATATGGCTTCCTTTGTGGGCTTCGGTATTTGCTTTCCCAAATGCGAAGTAAATGGTCAGCAGAACGGTAACAACCTTTCTTTGCCCTTACATAGAGTATTTTCACTACTTTATCTTTCACCTTTTGGGGTACATGAGGCGAATGGAGTAGATTTCCTATAACACAAACATCAAAAAAAGAATCATCTCCGCCGCTTTCTAATGCTTCTATATATAAGGACAATGCATGATTGAAGTCACATTTTAGGGTAAAGAACGATGACTGCTTGATTACGTGTTTGGCGGACGAACAGCTAACTATCGGAGTATACCATTCGGCAAGTTCTACCATTGCCTTAATATGTTTTTGCTTAGCAGCTTTTTCGTACCAATCAATCATTTTGCTGAAATCAGAGAAATCAGCTTTACATAATTCTGGTTTCCTTGACAAGTCTGACCAAAATATAGCTTTCTCAAAGTTGGAGTAATTTCTGACTACTGCTTCCGCTTCATGTACCATTTTATGGTAAAGCAGTTCTCCCATCTCGTATTGTGCATCAGCATTGCCTCGCCGGGCAATAGGTTCCAACAGTTGGGCAGCTTCATCATATCGTTTGCTCCGCTCCAATTCATCCAGTTGCTTTCGCAAACGTTTGCTCACAACATTGCTTTTCTTTTCCATACTCTTCCATTTTTAGTTGTACATAGGGGAAAATAAAACCTCATCTTTCCATCTATTTCAATGCAAAGATGAGGTTAGGTTATGCCAAAGTGATTCACAAGTTATTCTTTCTTTAATAATTGGTCGATGTTTTCTTTGATGTCGGCAAGGATGGCATGATAATTATCCCAATGGGCTTTATCTGATATTGTAGAGTTGGGATGGTGGGTTTTGTAAGCCAACTCCACTTCCTTGATTGGCAATTTGGTCACATCGTGTACAGATAGGGAGGCTAACGGTAACGGTTCGCCATCCATGGTAAAGTTTTCCTGAATATATCTATAATACGTATTCTCACCTGGTCCTGTGAAGAAGATTAGAATGTTTGGTTTAAGAATCTCGATTTCTTTAGGAATGACATGAAAATATTCATGTTCAATCTCATGTACTGAAGCATCGACTGGTCCACCGCCCGACTTTGTAATGGCTGACATTTTGGAGATATTGTTCCAAATCATTGAGATGGTTTTACCTGGATAAGATTTTTCCATCTCTTCCATTAGACATGAAAGAATTCCATTTATGGAGAATTTAAATAACCGACTTCTTAGCTTGTCTTGGTCAAAATATCCACCGTTCTTGTGCGTTACATAATTATCATCCAAGAATTTTTCATATGTATACATCAGGTCACCCACATCTGGAGTTTTCATGTCCTCATCCCATTTCTCCCACATATAAGGTTCCTGACCGAAAAACATTATTCTAATGTCTGCGTCAGTATACCAAGCTTCATTTTCAGGATTTTCTTCTACATCCAATTTATTTTCTTCACGCTTTTTTTCAATGTCAGCTATTCGTAATGCAGAAATCAAGAAGGGGCATTGCAGTTGGCCTCTCAATCCGTTGGCTTTCAATTGTTCTATTAAGCCGCCCCACTTACGTTTGTAGAGTTCGGTTAATTGTTCTGATAGTGTTTCCATAATCAATAAGTTTTATGAAGTTCCTAACAAATATACCTTTTAGTTGTTAGATTACCTAATGTTACTCAAGTTTTCACTCCCACCACTCCCTCATCTTGTAAAGACGTATCCGGTAATACAGCCGCTCCATCTTGCGGACATATATCTTCTTGCCGTAATAGAGCTTGTCGGGAAGTGTGTCGGCTTCCTCACCCGGTGTCGGTGCTTCTTTGTAAGCGTCAACAAGGGAGGAAGGAACTATATCTCCTACATTCCTGATATTCATCTGCTCAATCTGTTCCTGAGAAATATGCAAGCCATCATCTTTGATGTATTTCAACTGGCTGATACAAGTGTCTATCCAGCGGTTGAAACCGAAGTTTCCATTCTCGTCCGCTATCAAGGAATGCGAGAAGTAGGCTCTCATGCAGCGTAGCTTGGCATACTCCAATTCATATAAGAACTGCCAGTCGTATTGGGGGGCATGGGCAGCGTGTTCCACCAGCTCGTCAATGAGCGGTTGCAAATGTCCTTTCTTCCATTCATTGAAACGTTTGCGGTGATACCATAAACCACGTTCATACCTTGCGGTAACCATTTTCTCGACGTTTCTTTCTTCCTCTGTGGGCTTATGTCCATCGCTGTAGCTGTACGTGTTCCATTCAGCAAATACTGTTACCCATTGTTCAAACTCCTCGTCAGAATGCAATTCATTCGGAATGTGCATTCCTCGTCTTAGCAAGTCCTGTTTCTCTTTTTCTGATAGATGGGAAACGTCGGCCAATGGGTAGTCATAACTACCTTGATTCAAATTTGTCAATTCTTTAGGTTCATCCATATTATTCCGCTGCTTTGAAATTATAGACTGGCTTTATCACATTCACAATGTTTACAGTGTAATGGATATTCCCGATGATTTCATCTTTCGGTTTGTACACCATGGGTGACTCATCCTTGGTTTCTTCCGACAGGCTTTCGCTGTATATGCCAAGCATGGAAGCACGATAATCATCCATAGAGATAGTCTTGAATGCCTGACTCCGGCTCATGATGCGTCCGGCACCATGTGGAGCGGAACAGTTCCACTCCACATTACCCTTACCGATGCAGATAAGTGAACCGTCGCGCATATTTAACGGAATGATACACTTTTGTCCCTCATAAGCGGCTATCGCCCCCTTGCGGATGATGTTGTCATCGCCTATGTAGTTATGTACACTTTCAAACGCCAAATCATAAGGCTTCGCTTCCACATGTCCCTGTAATATAAAATAATCCATGATGAGATTGACAATCAGACCTCGGTTCATCTTTGCCCACTGCTGGCAAAGGCGCATATCATGCAGGTAATCCTCACGATAAACACCTTCCAGATAGGACAAATCTGGCGGTATCGTGGGCTTGCGCATCTTGAACGAATTATGCAGCTGGCGTATGGCATCCTGCAATTCGTCCTTACGCCCTGCCGCTTTATATTCAGCAATCATGCGGTTTTGCTCTTCCATCAGTTCTGCCCAACCCGACTGGCATTTCACGGCCAGCTTCTGATAGATCTGCGCCACCTGCTTGCCTAAATTGCGGCTTCCGGTATGGACCACCAAGTAGGTCATGCCACATTTGTCCTTGTCCAGTTCGATAAAGTGATTTCCACCGCCCAATGAGCCTATGGAGGCGTTCAAGCGTTTAGTCTCTTTCAATTCGCGGTAACAACGCAACTGTTTGATGATGTCCTTGGCTTCACGATATACATCCATGTACTTTTGCGGGAGCGGTGCATAACGGCTATCCCGATAATTGCGGCCGGACGGTATACACCGAAGAATAAACTCGTTGAGGGCATGGTAGTCTATGTCACCCTTGCAGGCGAACGGTTGTACCAAGATGCCACAGCCGATGTCCACGCCCACGATATTCGGAATCACCTTGTCGCCTAAGTCTCCGGTAAAGCCTATGACACAGCCTGCTCCGGCATGTACATCGGGCATGATACGGATTTTACACTTGCTGAACACATCGATGGACAGCAACTCCTTGATTTGCTCACTGGCACTGTCCTCGATGTTGTCCGTGAAGATTCTTACGTTATAGCCTTCTATGGTTTTCATTTTGTTTTATGAAAGGATGCGTATTTTTAATTGTTTCTTTTCGTCTTCAACCAACTTGTCCCATAAGCGGGAACGCTGCAGGACGGATGCCGGAATATAATCCTGGTATTTCTCCAGAAACTCCATACTGTACAATTCATCCCGGCGATAGCAGTCGATGATTTCATTCCAGTCCCAATAGTCAGCAAATTGCTCCAAGAGCGCAGGAGTCAGTTCTACACTGGAATTACCCGACAATTTGGACCAATTCCAATAATCCTTGTATCTTTCCAGATTTTCCGCTGTAAACAAATGTTCGTTGTCGGAACCGGAAAGTTCCTCCCAATCCACTTTGTTCTTAAACTTCTCAATCATGGATACAGTCCAAAGGATATTACTATTGTCGGAAATCTCTTTCCATACCACCTTGTCCTTGTACTTTTCCAGCAGTTGTTCGTTCCAAGCGAACTCACTTGACAGTTCTTTCCATGCAGCCTCTTCCAATACTTTGGCCATAAAATCGTTGTTCCAGTTTTTTGTTGCCATACTACTTGTTATTAAATGGTTTAACACAAATTCTGCTGCAAATTAAGGGTTGTCAAGTGCCAAAATGAGGCATAACTACAAAAAAATAAATTGAAAAGCAGAAAAATAAGGTTGTGCCGCAATTTTTCACAAGTAAACTGCTAACTTTGTAGCAGAACATTAAATAACAGTATGGCAGCAAATCTCTTTGGGCGGTATGTATGGCTGATAGATACCCTGCGCCGATACAAACGCCTGACATTTCAAGAAATCAGCGAGCTTTGGCAGGAAAGCGGACTGGGCTACGGTGAGGAATTACCTTTGCGCACATTCCACAATCATCAGAAAGCCATCAAGGACATCTTCGACGTGTATATTGAGTGTGACCGGAAAGACGGCTATCGGTATTACATAGATGAACCGGAACGACTGGAAGGAAACAACCTGCAAAGTTGGCTGATAAGTTCCTATGCCACCTTGAACCAGATTCAGGCGGACAATAAACTGGAAGACCGGATTATTTTTGAGGATATTCCGTCGGGACAAACATGGCTCACACCCATAGTCGAAGCCATGCGGCGCAATCGTGTGTTGATCATCACACACCAGGGATTCGACAAACCGGAAGCCAGCACGTTTGAGATAGAACCATACTGCCTGAAAGTTGTGAAACGCCGCTGGTATGTGGTGGCACGCAGTCCCTACTATTCAAACCGGAATAAAGAGAAAGGCATCAAGCCTGCCGATGTCTACCGGGTATATGCCCTCGACCGTATCTCAGACATCCAGGACACTGGCAAGGCATTCAAGATGAAGAAGAACTTCGATGTCAACCAATACTTCGAAGGATGCTGTGGGGTAATCACATCGGATGAACCTATACAGCGCATTGTTCTTTTGGCTTACGGTGGTTTTGCTGACTATCTGCGCACCTTGCCCCTGCACGAATCACAACGGGAGATAGAGGGCGATGACGAGTCCACGCTCTTTGAGTACCATCTGAAACCGACATTCGACTTCTATCAGTTGGTTCTTGCCCAAGGCGACCAGGTGGAAGTGCTGGAGCCGGAATCCGTGCGTAACGAAATGCACAACTTTGCCAAAAATATGTTGGACTATTATACTTGGGAGGAGGATAAACCATGCAAGGAGTAAATTTCATTGCTATCGACTTTGAGACAGCTACAGGCAAACGTGCCTCCGTCTGTGAGGCAGGTATCTGCGTGGTGCGGAACGGAAAGATTGTGGAAACCCGTTCGTGGCTCGTCCGCCCGCAAGGAAACAGCTACAGCTATTGGAATATGCAGATTCACGGCATCCGGCCGAATGATACCGTCAATTCACCGGAATTTCCGGAAATATGGGCAGAAATATCCGGATACCTTAAGGACATTCCCGTGCTTGTGGCTCACAATGCCGCTTTCGACATCAACTGCATCCGCCACTCGTTGGAACTATATGGCATAGAGAAACCGGACATCACTTATTATTGTTCTCTCCGTGCGGCACGCAGGCTTTACAACTTCGGCTGCAACAGTCTGGATTATCTCTGCGACCAGTTCAAGATACCTTACGAACAGCACCACCGGGCAGGTGATGATGCGGAGATGTGTGCACGACTGTTCCTGAGAGAATTGGAGGATGCTGGATGCAGATTAGATAAGATGGATTATTGTAGTGGAAGAGTATAGAAATCAATTATTAAAGTTAAATTCATATATGACAATAAATAATAAGCTTCAATTATGCCAATAACAATCATTGCTGTCGGTAACGGTGGATATAATCTTGCCTCCGACATTAAGAATGCCAAGCTTTTCACGGATGCCAAACTTATCGTTTGTGATACAGATAACAAAGAACTTGCCAACAATGCCGCGCAAGCTGATGCAAGTGTTCATCTTGATGAAATACGCAAAGCAAAGTCTGATTTAACAGGCTTTGTGGAAGATGTCATTTCTCAAGTAACCGACGCTATTTTAATTTGTGCAACCTTAGGCGGACAGACAGGGAGTATCTATGCCCCACTGATAGCCCTTGCTGCCATTCTCAAAGGTAAATTTGTGTGTTCAGCCTTTTCTATGCCATTTTACTTTGAGGGAGAGCGCAAAATAAAACAGGCAGAAACAGCAAAGATGCAACTTATAACAGCATCGAACTTTGCTATTCAACAAAACAATGAGATGCTAAAGGAGATTGGCAATACTGATATTGCAAATATGAATACGCCTATTATCGAGGCGATTAAAACTGCGATAAGTAGTTATTCCCTCATAGAACTTGCATCAGCAAACAATAAGGAAATCCAGGAAATTATACCTGAAAACTATAGAAAACAAAAAGAGAAGCCATTGATATGGCTCCGCAGTGACTGCTATCGTGGTATATCTGACAAAGATCGAAAGGAAGTTTTTGACAGTTTTCTATAATTTAAACTAATTGGGATGACAATCATAGAATTAGCTGACAGCCTAACGCAATAAAAAGGAATAGAAATGAATAATGATTTAGTACAAAACATAGTGGATATCTTCGGAAATAAGCAGATATATTATAATAGGGACTGTCGTAAAAAGAATAAAACTTTATAACGAATTGATTGCCAATGTAATATAAAATTTGTATCTTAGCTAAAGATAAAAAGAATACCTCCAATTGCCCTAGAAAAGCCAAATTTGGAGGTATCGCAAAAATTAATCTGCATGGCTAAGGTACAAAATTTCTCTGGAATATCACCCGATCTTCCTTTCACGGAGTTCGATTTTTATGAATTGTATAGGCGGACGTTCGAGACTAGCGAGCTGGGAAAAATCAGGAAGAGGCTGCCGCTTGGTGAGATGGCAGAGAACTTTGGACTGATAAGCAAGAGCATGAGAGCGAAGAAAGGGCGAAAAACATACTTCACCCCGGAGGGCAAGGTTGCGCTGATGTTCCTGAAGATGTACACAGGTCTGAGCAGCCCGAGGTTGATGGAGCATCTTAACGGCAACGTCCACTATCAGCTCTTCTGCGATGTGAGAATAGACCCGATGCATCCTCTGACGAACTACAAACTTCTGGACGACGTGTTTTCGGAGCTGGCCCGCGGGCTGAAGATCCAACAGCAGCAGGAGATACTGACAAGAGCCTGGGAACCGTACATGAAGGACCTGGATACGATGTATACGGATGCGACCTGTTACGAGAGCGAGATGCGCTATCCTACGGATGCGAAGCTTCTGTGGGAAGGAATAGAGAAGTCATATGAGATAATGTGCACTCTGAGTGCCAAGCTGAATGTGCACCGTCCGAGGACGAAGTACGTAGACGTAGAGAAGGCCAACCTGTCGTACAGGAAGCGGCGCAGGCATACGAAAGTCCAGACCAGGAAACTGACCAGACGCCTGCTCAACCTTTTGGGGAAGATACTGAAGGAGACCCGCACACTGGAGAGGGAGAATGCAGGCGCGGAGAAATTGCTGACAGCCAGACAGAAGAGCGATATTGAAATCATCACAAGAGTGTACCGCCAGCAGAAGGCCCACTTCGAGAACAACAATCCTCGCGAGAGTGTCAAGGACAGGATAGTGAGCATCAGCAAGCCGTATGTGAGGCCGATCGTGAGAGGCAAGGAAGTGAAGAGCGTAGAGTTTGGTGCGAAGTGCAACAACATCCAGGTTGACGGACTCTCATTCATCGAGAAGCTGTCATTCAATGCCTTCAACGAGGGAACCAGGCTTACGCACTGCCTGAAGATGCACCGAAAGCTCTTCGGTGTGGAGGCGAAGAAGGTCGGAGGAGATGCAGGCTATGCCGGCAGCGCCAACAGGGGGTACTGCAAGGATAGAGGAATACAGACGTCATTCGTCAAGCGTGGCCGTCCGTCCTTGGAAAAGAAAGAGAACGACATCATCCGCAACGAGCTGGCGAGGGTGAGGGCAACGAGGATGGAAGGCTCGTTCGGAACGCAGAAGGAACACTATGGCCTGAAACGCATCAAGGCAAGGACGAAGTTGACCGAAATCCTGTACATCTTCTTTGGCATCCACACGGCGAATGCAGTACAGCTCGTCCGGCGGGAAGTCAACGAAATTGCCCAGGCTGCCTGATGTTCGAGGTGAGTGAGAAACGGCCCTTTCACTGGAGTATTGGCTCCAGTTGGGTCCAAAAATGAAAAAAGGGGCTCCGAAACGGAGCCGAAAATATAAAAAGATGAGTTCGATCGGAAAAATTACCGGGACAGTCTGCCGATTGACTCATAATGACGGAATTAAACGACTGTCCCTAGTTTAATTTCATTAAGAATATTTGTATCTCTCCACTCTATCTCGCTTTTTCTCTGTTCTTTACTAATTCTCATCGAAAAAAGAGACAATAGCCCGACAAACTATTATCTTTGGTCTCAAATTTTACCGAACAAACAAATTCTCTACAATGAAAAAGATTATAAACCCCTGGATTCGACTCGAAAACGAGGGATACAACTGCTTTGGCTGTGCCCCTCACAATCCCTACGGATTGAGAATGGAGTTTTACGAGGATGGCGACGACATCGTTTCGTTCTGGACTCCGACCGACAACTACCAAGGTTGGCTGCACACGCTGCACGGTGGCATTCAATCGCTACTCATCGACGAGATTGCCGGCTGGCTCGTAGCTCGAAAACTCCAAACCTCGGGCATGACTACCCACCTGGATGTCAAATTCAAAAAGTCTATCCCCACGGGGAGCGATATTACTCTGGAGATACGGGCTCGCCTCATCGAAATCAAACACAACTTTGCCTTTATAGCCGCCCAAATCAGTTGCAACGGCCAGGTTTGTACACAGGGCGAACTGACCTACTTCTGCTTTTCGAAAGAGAAAGCCCAGTCGGAGTTCCACTTTACCCATTGCCCCACGATCGACGAGATTGAATAATCCCCTTTGAAAGCGCACGGCCCCCACGAGTTGAAATTCTCGCGGAGGCCGTGTGTCATATTCTCGATGCAGTCACTCCTCTCCCATTTCCGAGAGAGGTTGAGCAACTCTTACAGCTGATAAATCAAATAACCGGTATAGATCACATAGGCAAGAATCATTACAATACCCTCGGTACGAGTAATCATGCGCTCCTTGTGGTACTTTCCTACGAAGAACATCAATACCGAAGCTCCCAACAGATAGAGCAGGTCGAAGTTGGTGATGCCACCCAGAGGCAGCGGCGAGATAGCGGCACTGGCCCCCAACACAAAAAAGACATTGAACAGGTTGGAACCTATCACATTACCGATGGCAATCTCGGGATTTTTCTTCAAAGCCGCTACCACCGAAGTAGCCAACTCGGGCAACGAGGTACCCATGGCCACCAGCGTCAGACCGATAATCGACTCGCCTACTCCCAGCGAACGGGCTATCTCGCTCGACCCGTCGACAAACAGCCGACCGCCGAATATCAGAGCCGCAAGTCCGCCTATGATGTAAACCACACAACGCCACACGGGCAACGATTTGATTTCGGCCGACTCCTCGTCGCTATGGTTATGGGCAATAGCAAACGTATAGCCCAGGAAAATCAAGAAGAAGCAGAGCATAAGTAACCCGTCGGCCCGGTTGATGACATTCTCGGTGCCGGTACCCAAAAACAGGTCATTGGCACAAATGAGCACGACTACCGACGAAAGTATCGCCAGCGGTATCTCTTTCGTCAGCGTACCCCGGGTAATGCGAATCGGTGCCACTACGGCCGTCACCCCCACAATCATCAGGATATTGAAAATGTTGCTTCCCACCACATTACCAATTGCCAGTTCGGCACTGCCGTTGATGGCCGAAACCACGCTCACCGTCAACTCGGGAGCCGATGTCCCGAAGGCTACAATCGTGAGACCTATCACCAGCGACGATATGTTGAAACGCTTGGCCAAAGCGGCAGCCCCGTCCGTCAAAAAATTGGCCCCCGACAGAATCAAAACCAACCCCACAAGCAGGAGTATCACATGTATTATCATACCTATTCTTTTTTTATGTTTTATATGGGAACAAAGATAGCGAAAGGCGAGAGCAGAGGCAAATGGAAAACGAAGTTTTCAACATTTGACTATGCCAAGCCGCATCTTATCTTATGTAAAGATAGCGAAAGGCGAGAGGAGGTGAGAGGAGAAGCAAACCAAAATGAAATTTCGAGTTTGATTATTCCAAACCGCCTCCTATCTTATATACATAAAGCAGAGAGGCAAAAAGAAAACGAGAGCTTTCCGTGTCCGGCATTACCATTCTCCCCTCTCCCGATACTGAAAAAGGCCGGCCCTCCCCGCAGAAAAGGAGGCTCCGGCCTTCGTCCATCTAACCAAACTTAACTTATTTATCTGATAAAAAGCAGTTCGCGGTATTTAGGCAACGTCCACATCTGATCATCGACAATCAATTCCAGTTTGTCGATATGGTAACGTATCTGTTCCAACATCGGGGCAATCGTGTCGTGGTAGGCTATGGCCTTCTCACGCTCATCGGCAATCTTGTTGGCCACCTTGCGGGCATCGATCATCGAGTCGACATGCTCCTTGATGTAGCTGGTATGCTCGGCAATCTTGCGGATAATAGCCAGATTCTCGGCCGAGAGTTCTCGAGTCTCCTCTTCCGAGAAGAGTCCGCGCATCTTATACACGTTGTCAATCAACTTGGTCTGATACTCGGTAGCAACCGGTACAATGTGGTTCATCACCAGGTCGCCCAATACACGAGCCTCGATCTGAATCTTCTTCGTGTAGGTCTCCCACTTCACTTCGTTACGAGCCTCGAGCTCCTTGCGGGTCATTACTCCGGTCGACTCAAACATCTTGATGCTCGACATCGAGAGGTAGTTGTCGAAGATTAGTGGAACACTCGTCTCGCAATCGAGCCCACGACGTTCGGCCTCGGCCTTCCACTCATCGCTGTAACCGTTGCCGTCGAAGCGGATAGGTTTGCTCAGTTTGATATACTTACGCAACACTTGAATGATAGCCGGAATCTTCTCCTCGCCTTTTCCAATCAGTTCGTCTACCTCGTTTTTGAAGATGACGAGCTGCTCGGCCACGGCGGAGTTCAACGCTATCATAGCGCTGGCACAGTTGGCCTCGGAACCTACGGCACGGAATTCGAAGCGGTTGCCGGTGAAGGCAAAGGGCGACGTACGGTTACGGTCGGTGTTATCGATAAGCAATTCGGGGATTTGCGGAATATCGAGTTTCATACCATGTTTGCCCGAGAGCACTACCAAATCGTCGGCGGAACTCTCTTCCATGTGGTCGAGTACCCGACTCAACTGCGTACCCAGGAACGACGAGATAATGGCGGGCGGTGCCTCGTTCGCACCCAGACGATGGGCGTTGGTGGCACTCATGATCGAGGCCTTCAGCAAACCGTTGTGACGATAAACCGCCATCAGCGTGTTCACCACGAAGGTGATGAAGCGCAGGTTCTCTTCCGGCGTTTTGCCCGGCGACATCAGCAAGATGCCCGTATCGGTACCCAGCGACCAGTTGTTGTGCTTGCCCGAACCGTTGACACCCTTGAAAGGTTTCTCGTGCAGCAGCACTCTGAAGCCGTGCGTGCGGGCTACCTTACGCATGAGCGACATCACCAGCATGTTGTGGTCGACGGCCAGATTGCACTCCTCGAAGATAGGAGCCAGCTCGAACTGGTTGGGGGCTACCTCGTTGTGACGGGTCTTAACCGGGATACCCAGCTCCAGAGCCTGTATCTCGAGATCTTTCATAAAGGCGGCTACCCGCGTAGGAATGGCACCGAAGTAGTGATCCTCGAGCTGCTGGTTTTTCGAAGCCTCGTGTCCCATCAGCGTGCGACCGGTCAAGAGCAAGTCGGGACGGGCAGCATACAGACCCTCGTCGACCAGGAAATACTCCTGTTCCCAACCCAGGTAGGCCATCACCTTCTTCACGTCGGGATTGAAATAGTGACATACGTCGACCGCAGCCTTGTCGACAGCGCGCAACGCTTTGAGCAACGGGGCCTTGTAATCGAGCGATTCGCCCGTATAGGCGATAAATACGGTGGGGATACAGAGGGTATCGTCTACCACAAAGACGGGCGACGAGGGATCCCAGGCACTGTAACCGCGGGCTTCGAACGTGTTGCGGATACCACCGTTGGGGAACGACGAGGCGTCGGGCTCCTGCTGCACGAGCAACTTGCCCGAAAATTCTTCCATCATACCCCCTTTGCCGTCATGTTCGACAAAGGCATCGTGTTTCTCTGCCGTGCCTTCGGTCAAAGGCTGGAACCAGTGGGTATAGTGGGTTGCACCCAGTTCCATCGCCCACTTTTTCATTCCGCGTGCTACCTCGTCGGCCATATCGCGGTCGAGGGTGGCACCGTGGTCTATCACATCGACCAAGCGGTTGTAGGTCGATGTAGGCAGATACTTGAACATCTTCTCCCGATTGAACACATACTTGGCGAAATAGTCGCTCGGGCGTTCGTTGGGTACCGATACCTCTACCGGTTTTGCCTGAAAGGCTTTCTCTACTACTCTAAATCTCAACGTTGACATACTGTCTTAAATTTTATGGTTGGTTATTTATATAGCTTTCGTTTTACGATTCTCCGGTTTTTACTTTTTCCCGTAGGCCTCTTCGTGCACACCGGTCACGGCCCGGCCGCTCGGCTCGTTCATGTGGGCAAACGAGGCATCCCAGGCCAGGGCTTCGGCCGTAGAGCAGGCTACGCTGGGTACACTGGGCACACTGCGGGCTGCACTTTCGCTGGGGAAATACTCCTCGAAAATCGAGCGGTAGTAATACTCCTCCTTGTTTTGCGGCGGATTGATGGGGAAACGCTCGGCGGCGTGCTGCATCTGCTCGTCGCTCACGGCTTGTGCGGTGACGGCCTTCAGGGTATCGATCCAACTGTACCCCACCCCGTCGCTGAACTGCTCCTTCTGTCGCCAGGCCACCGTGTCGGGCAGCATGTCGGCAAAGGCTTCGCGCACGATGCGCTTCTCGATGGTCTTGCCGGGGCACATCTTGGCCTGCGGATTGAGCCGCATGGCCACGTCGAGGAACTCCTTGTCGAGGAACGGTACACGTCCCTCCACCCCCCAGGCCGAGAGGGCCTTGTTGGCCCGCAGGCAGTCATAGAGGTAGAGCTTCGACAGTTTGCGCACCGTCTCCTCGTGGAATGCCCGCGCATCGGGTGCCTTGTGGAAGTAGAGGTAACCGCCGAATACCTCGTCGGCCCCCTCGCCGCTCAGCACCATCTTGATACCCATGCTCTTGATGACCCGAGCCAGCAGATACATGGGCGTAGAGGCGCGCACGGTAGTGACGTCGTAGGTCTCGATGTAATAGATGACGTCGCGCACGGCGTCGAGCCCCTCCTGTATGGTGTAGTTTATCTCGTGATGTACGGTGCCTATATAGTCGGCCACCTCGCGAGCCTTGGCCAGGTCGGGAGCTCCGCGCAACCCGATGGCAAAGGAGTGGAGCTGGGGCCACCAGGCTTCCTTCTGTCCGTCGGTTTCGACCCGTCGGGCAGCGAATCGCTTGGCTATGGCCGAGATTACCGAACTGTCGAGCCCGCCCGAGAGCAGCACCCCGTAGGGCACGTCGCTCATCAGTTGCCGACGCACGGCCTCCTCGAGCGCTTCGCGCAACTCGAATATCGAGGCGGGATTATCCTTGACGGCATCGTAGCGGGTCCATTCGCGTTTGTACCAACGGACCATCTTCCCCTCGCGGCTCGAATAGTAGTGGCCGGGCAGGAAGGGTTCGTAGCGCTCGCAGAAACCCTCGAGCGCCTTCAGTTCGCTGGCACAATAGAGGGTGCCGTCGCTGTCGTATCCGATATACAACGGAATGACACCTATGGGGTCGCGGGCGATGAGAAACTCGTCGCGCTCTTCGTCGTAGAGGGCAAAGGCAAAAATGCCGTTCAACTCCTCCAGAAAGTCGATACCCTTGTCGCGGTAGAGTGCCAGTATCACCTCGCAGTCGCTACCCGTCTGAAACTCGTATTGACCCGCATACCGTTGCCGGATTTCGCGGTGGTTGTAAATCTCGCCATTGACGGCAAGCACCTGCTTGCGGTCGGGCGAGTAGAGGGGCTGGCCTCCGCTCTGAGGGTCGACAATCGAGAGTCGCTCGTGGGCCAGGATGGCCGAGCTTCCGCAATAGATGCCGCTCCAGTCGGGGCCCCGGTGACGAATCTTCTTGGCCATGGCCAAGGCTTTCTTACGCCACTCGGGCGATTGGCTCTTAATATTGAATATGGCTGCTATTCCACACATGACAAGCGTTGTTTTATGCTGTTCTATACTCCTGTTTCTATCGTTGGCCGGTAGTGCAATACCGGTCTATCTCCTGCGCGGCACGATGTCCCGAGGCGATACATTTGACCACCAGACTGGCACCCGAGGCGGCATCGCCGGCCACGAATACATTCTCCGGCAGGTCGGGCAACTGAGGCTTGAGGAATCCCATCGCCAGCAACACCAGGTCGGCCTTCAAAATCTCTTTCCGTCCCGTAGGCCGCATCTGCGGGCGACCGCCGTCGGGAGCCGGCAACCAGTCGACCTCCTCGACCTCGACGCCGCACACCCGCCCGTTCTCACCGATAAAGCGGGTGGACGAGAGGCTCCAGCGACGTACGCATCCCTCCTCGTGGCTGCTGCTGGTCTTCAGCACAACAGGCCACTGGGGCCAAGGTGTCGCGGGATTGTATCCTACGGGCGGCTTCGGCATGATTTCTATCTGGGTCACGCTGGCCGCACCCTGCCGGTTGCTCGTGCCTATGCAGTCGCTGCCCGTATCGCCGCCACCGATTACCAGCACATCCTTGCCGCGTGCCGTGATGCGCTCTTCGTCGCTGAAGGTCTGGCCTGCCAACACCCGGTTTTGCTGAGCCAGCATCTCCATGGCAAAATGGATGCCGGCCAAATCGCGCCCCGGAATATTGAGGTCGCGGGCCTGGGGCGTACCCGTGCAGAGACAGTAGACGTCGAAACCCTCGGGCAGATGGTCGAGCTCGACGGCATGGTTCACCTCGAAGGTGATGCCCTCGGCCTCCATCACCCGCACCCGACGGTCGATGATGGGCTTGTGCAGTTTGAAGTTGGGAATACCGAAACGCAACAGACCGCCCACATACTCCAGCTTCTCGAATACGGTCACGTCGTAGCCCAGCCGGTTGAGCCGATTGGCCACCGAGAGCCCGGCCGGGCCCGACCCGATGACAGCCACACGCCTGCCGTTACGCTTGTAGTGGTGAGGCTTGACGAGCCCCTCGCGGAAGGCGGCCTCGATGATGGCGGCCTCGTTTTCGCGAATGGTCACCGGCGCCTCCATGCTCAGGTTGAGCACACAGCTCTTCTCGCACAGCGCCGGACAGATGCGCCCCGTAAACTCGGGGAAATCGTTGGTCTGGGTGAGCAGCCGGTAGGCCTCGTCCCATCGGCCCCGATAGAGGGCATCTTGAAATTCGGGCGGGCGGTTGCCCAGCGGGCAGGCCCAGTGGCAGAAAGGCACCCCGCAATCCATGCAACGCGAAGCCTGCAGCTTGCGTTCGCTGGTGTTGAGGGTCTGCTCCACCTCGCCGTAGTCCGAAATACGGTCGTGTACGGGGCGGTATCCGGCCTCCTGCCGGGGTATGGTTAAGAATGCTTTCGGGTTTCCCATAATGCTTTATATCTTGCTATATCTAATCGTTCGTTTTTTTCGATAGGGTTAATAATCTCTCTGTACTTCGGCAATCTTCTCCTGGAGCTTGCGCATCTGCTCTTCGGCCAGAACCTTCTTGAACTCGATGGGGGTTACCTGGATAAACTCGTCGACATAGCGGTTCCAGTTGTCGAGCATCGTGCGGGCCAGCGACGAGCTGGTGTAGAAGTAGTGCTGGCGGATGAGCTCGTGCAGCTCCTTGCGGGCAGCCGCGTCTTCCAGCAGCGAGAGCTCGACCATATCCATGTTGCAGAAGTAATCGAACTTGCGGTTCTTGTCCCACACGTAGGCCACGCCGCCGCTCATACCGGCAGCGAAGTTGCGGCCCGTCTCGCCCAGAACGACTACCCGACCGCCGGTCATGTACTCGCAGCAGTGGTCGCCCACCCCTTCGACTACGGCAATGGCACCCGAGTTGCGCACGGCAAAACGCTCACCGGCCCGGCCGTTGATGTAGACCTCGCCCGAGGTGGCTCCATAGAGCAGCGTGTTGCCGGCTATCGTATTGTCTTCGGCGGCAAAGGTGCTGCGCACCGGCGGGTGTACCGCAATGCGGCCGCCGCTCAACCCCTTGCCCAGATAGTCGTTGGCCTCGCCCTCGAGCCGGAAGTTGATACCCCGGGTGAGGAAGGCTCCGAAACTCTGTCCGGCCGAACCTCTGAACTTGACCTGAATCGTATCGTCGGGCAAACCGGCCTCGCCATACCGCGAGGCAATGGCCCCCGAGAGCATGGCACCTACCGAACGGTCGGTATTGCCGATGGTATATTCGAGCGAAACCTCGCGTCGGTTCTCGATGGCTTCGCGAGCGGCTGCAATCATGGTTACGTCGAGCACCCCGTCGATGTCGTGCTGTTGGGGCATGACCCGATGCAGGGCCGTACCGTTGTCGACCCGGTGCAACATGCGGCTGAAGTCGAGCAGCGAGGATTTGCTTCCCGGTTCGGCGGGAGCTATCTCAATCAGGTCGGTGCGACCCACGATGTCGTTCAACCGGGTGAAGCCCATCTCGGCCAGATACTCGCGCACCTCTTGGGCCAGGAACTGGAAGTAGTTGACCACGTACTGGTAGTGACCTCTGAAACGCTCGCGCAACTTGGGGTCTTGCGTGGCCACGCCCACCGGACAGGTATTGGCATGGCACTTGCGCATCATCACGCAACCCAGCACAATGAGGGCGGCGGTACCAAAGGCAAACTCTTCGGCCCCGAGCAACGCCATGCTGATGATGTCGCGCCCGGTTTTGAGCTGCCCGTCGGTCTGCAGGCGCACCTTGCCGCGAAGGCCGTTCAGCACCAGCGTCTGCTGCGTGTCGCTCAACCCGATTTCGGGCGGGATACCGGCGTAGCGCATCGACGAGGCGGGCGAAGCACCCGTGCCTCCCTCGGCTCCCGAGATGACAATCAGGTCGGCCTTGGCCTTGGCCACACCGGCAGCGATGGTGCCCACCCCGCTCTCGGCCACCAGCTTGACGCTGATTTGGGCCCGGGGATTGACATTCTTCAGGTCGAAGATGAGTTGGGCCAAATCTTCGATGGAGTAAATATCGTGATGGGGCGGCGGCGAAATGAGCGAAATGCCCGGTATCGAATGGCGGGTGCGGGCAATCACTTCGTCGACCTTGAAGCCCGGCAACTGTCCACCCTCGCCCGGCTTGGCGCCCTGTGCCACCTTGATCTGTATCTCTTCGGCATTGACCAGATATTCGGTAGTGACCCCGAAACGACCCGAAGCCACCTGCTTGGTCTTGCTGCAGAGCGAAATGCCGTCGTAGGTCTCGTGGAAGCGGACCGAATCTTCGCCACCCTCGCCCGTGTTGCTGCGGGTTCCCAGTTTGTTCATGGCCAAGGCAAGCGCCTCGTGGGCCTCCTTGCTGATGGCTCCGAACGAGATGGCCCCCGTCACGAAATGTTTTACGATCGACTCGACCGGCTCTACCTGGTCGATGGAAATCGGGTTGCGTTTGAAGCGGAAGAAGTCGCGCAGGAAGATGGGGCTCTCCTTGTGGTCTACCGCCTGGGTAAACTGTTTGAATTTATCGTAACTGCCCAACCGGGTAGCCAGTTGCAGCAGACTGATGGTCTCGGGATTCCAGGCATGTTTCTCGCCATCCTTGCGATAGGAGAACTGCCCGATGTAGGGCAAGGGCTCGTCCTCGTCGTCGAGCCGATAGCCGGCATCGTGGAATGCCTCGTAGTCACGGGCAATCTCATCGAGACGGATACCGCCCACCGACGAACAACGGGTACCGAACCAGCGGTTCAGCAGCTCTTCGCTCAACCCCACGGCCTCGAAAATCTTGGCACCGCGGTACGAACGTATGGTGCTGATACCCATCTTGCTCATGATTTTGTAGAGCCCCTTGCACACGGCCTTGATGTAGTTCTTCTCGGCCGTCTCGTAGTTCATCTGCACGTCGCCACGCTTTACCAGATCGTCGAGCACGGCAAAGACCATGTAGGGATTGATGGCGCTGGCACCGTAGCCCAGCAACAGGGCGGCGTGCATCACCTCGCGTATCTCGCCGCTCTCGACCACCAGAGCCGTCTGCACGCGCTTCTGCACCGAAATGAGGTGATGGTGCACGGCACTCACGGCCAGCAGGGCCGGTATGGCGGCGTGGTCGGCATCGATGTCGCGGTCGGTGAGGACGATGTAGTTTACCCCCTCGTCGACCGACTCCTCGGCCTTGCGGCAGAGGGCAACGAGCGCCTCTTCCAGTCCGGTTTTTCCCCGCCCGGCCTCGAAGAGCATGGGCAGTTTCACCGTCTTGAATCCCTTATAGCGGATGTTGCAGAGAATATCCAGTTGGGTGTTGTTGAGGATGGGATGCGGCAACCGCACCATCTTGCAGTGGCTCTCGTCGGGCAACAGAATGTTGTTGCCCACAGCGCCGATATACTCGGTGAGCGACATGACCAGCTCCTCGCGAATGGGGTCGATGGGCGGGTTGGTCACCTGGGCAAACTGCTGTCTGAAATAGTTGAAAAGCGATTGCGGACGTTCGGAGAGAACGGCCAGCGGCGTATCGTTACCCATCGAGGCGGTAGGCTCCGACCCGGTGGTACACATGGGCGTGATGGTGCGCTCCACATCCTCGCGGGTGAAGCCGAAGGCGCGCAACTTGCGCTCGTAATCGTCGACGGTATTCACCACCTTGCGGCCGCTCTTGAGCGTGTCGAGCTCGATGCGGTTCTCGGCCAGCCACTGACGGTAAGGCCGGGCCGAGGCGAGTTGCTGCTTCAGCTCCTCGTCGTAATAGATGCGACCCTCCTGCGTATCGACCAGCAGAATTTTACCGGGTTGCAGGCGGCCCTTCTCGCGGATGGTCTCGGGGGCAAAACTGATGACTCCCGCCTCACTGGCCACCACCATCATGTCGTTACGGGTAATCAGATAGCGGGCCGGGCGCAGACCGTTACGGTCGAGCATTCCGCCGGCATAGCGGCCGTCGCTGAAGAGCAGGGCGGCCGGGCCGTCCCACGGCTCCATCAAAATCGAATGGTATTCGTAGAAGGCCTTCAGGTCTTCGCTGATGGGGTTCTTGTCGTTGAACGACTCGGGCACGAGCATGGCCATGGCGTGCGGCAGGCTCAACCCCGACTGCACGAAAAACTCGAGCACGTTGTCGAGCGACGCACTGTCGCTCATGTCGGGTTGCAGAATGGGACGGATGTCCTTTACCGGTCCCAACAACGGTGTGGAGAGCACACTCTCGCGGGCCTCCATCCAACCCCGGTTGCCACGGATGGTATTGATTTCGCCGTTGTGCGCCAACAGCCGGAAGGGCTGGGCCAACCCCCAAGTGGGGAAGGTGTTGGTGCTGAAGCGGGAGTGGACAATGGCCAGACCGCTGGTGAAATAGGGCTGCGTGAGGTCGCAGAAGTATTCGCGCACCTGCACCGACGACAGCATGCCTTTATAGATGATGGTCTTGCTCGAAAGCGAGACGATGTAAAAATCCTTGTGCGAAACCCGACGCTCTATCTTTTTACGAATGAGGTAGAGCTTGCGCTCCAGGTCGTCGGCCTCGCCGGTGATAAAAATCTGCTTGATGTCGGGCTCGGTCTCGGCGGCGCTCTTTCCCAGAATCGACGAATTGACCGGCACCGAACGCACGTGCATGAGCGAGAGCTTCTCGCGCTCGATCTCCTCGGCCATGATGTCGAGTATCTCGGTCTGATCCTTCAGGCTCTTGGGCAGAAACACCAGCCCCGTGCCATATTTGCCCTTCTCGGGGACCGGGATACCTTGCAACAAAATGAACTCGTGCGGAATCTGCAACAGGATACCGGCACCGTCGCCGGTCTTGTTGTCGGCGCCCTCGGCTCCCCGGTGCTTCATGTTCTCGAGCACCTTCAGGGCCGAATCGACCAACTCGTGCGACTTGTTGCCGTGGATGTTGACAATCATACCTACTCCGCACGCATCGTGTTCGTTGGCCGGGTCATACAGACCGGCCAATCCCCTCTGCGCTGCTTTCTCCTTTATCTCTTTACCTTTGACAAATGTAGTACCCTTCATCGGTTTACAGTTTCTTTTTATTTCGTCGTTCAAAATAAGCATTTCAATTTGCTTGCAAAAATAAATAACAGCTTTCAAAAATACAAACATATTGTAGATTTATTTACAAAATAATCTCTTTACAGTAAAACCTCTTACTTTTTACTACACTATATAATAGCAAGATATAGAGCTCTTAATTTTTATTAAAACCCTGGGGTATATCCCTCGGGAAAAAAATAATAGCTAACTTTGTGGTGTAACAAAGGGGTGCCTAAAAGCGGCTGAGATCATACCCTATGAACCTGATACGGATAATGCCGGCGCAGGAATTGTTCATAGTCCTATCTGTTTCGATACGGTTTTAAGCTACCCCCGAAGATAAAGCGAACCGTATGAAGACTTATCCCGTCGTATTGACCATAGCCGGCTCGGACAGCAGCGGAGGAGCCGGGATACAAGCCGACCTGAAGACCATGTCGGCCATCGGTGTGTTCGGCACCTCGGCCATCACCGCCATCACGGCGCAAAACACCTGCGAAGTGCGGGCCATCCAGGGCATCGACCCGTCCATCGTGCGCCAGCAAATCGAGGCGGTGCTCGACGACCTGCCCTGCCGCACGGTGAAGTTGGGCATGCTCTACGCCCGTCCCACCATCGAAGCCATTGCCGACTGTCTGGCGCACTATCCCCTCGACCACATCGTGCTCGACCCGGTAATGGTATCGACCTCGGGCTGCCGGCTCATCGAAGAGGAGGCCATCGAGGCGGTCAAATCGCTGCTGTTGCCCCGGGCTACGCTCGTCACCCCCAACATACCCGAGACCGAAATCCTGAGTGGTCTGCCCGTCACCAACGAGCGGGATATGGAGCTGGCGGCCCAACGGCTCTTCCGCATCGGATGCCGGGCCGTACTCATCAAGGGAGGGCATCTGGAGGGGGCCGAGTCGTACGACCTGCTCTTCACCCCGCATGCCGACCCGGTGCGCTACACCTCGCCGCGGGTTGCCACGCGCAACACCCACGGCACGGGCTGCACCTTCTCGTCGGCCATTGCCTCGTACCTGGCCCTGGGCCGCACGCTGCCCGACGCCGTTGCCGCCGCCAAGCACTACCTGACCCAGGCTCTGCGGGCCGGGGCCGACGTGACAATAGGCCACGGCCACGGTGCCGTAAACCATCTGTTCGCCCCCTGTGTTTTAACCGCACGGGACAACGAAGCACTGAACGAAAAAGAGAAACCCACTCATTGATACAACAATGAAAGTATATATCAACCAAAACGAAACCGAGGTACCCGAGGGCATCACCGTAAAAGAGTGGCTCGACCGGCAGCAGATTGCCGCCGAGGGTACCGCCATTGCCATCGACAACAAACTGGTACCCAAGAGCGAATGGAGCAACCGCACACTGGCCGACGGCGACAAGATTACCCTCATTCGCGCCACCTTCGGCGGATAACCGGCAAAACCGAACGTAACGCGATGAAATACATAGGTATCACACCCGAAGGTTTCCTGCCCGGCGAGGAGTGCTTGATAGCCGCGCTGCTCGACCACGGTCTGGACCGTCTGCACCTGCGCAAACCCGGGGCCTCGCGCCACGAGGTGGAGCAACTGTTGCGCACGATTCCCGACCGCTGCTACAGCCGCATCGTACTGCACGACCACTTCGAGCTGGCCGCAACGTACAGGCTGGCCGGGGTACACCTCAACCGTCGCAACCCCGAGCCACCCGCACCGGCTGACGGCTACACCCCCGCCCTATCGCGCTCGTGCCACTCGATTGCCGAGCTGGCCCACGGCGAAGGGTATGCCTATCAGTTCCTGAGCCCTCTCTTCGACAGCATCTCGAAGCAGGGATATACCGCGGGCTTCACCCCCGACGAGCTGACGGAGGCCGCCAGCCAAGGCATCATCGGCGAGCGGGTAATCGCCCTGGGCGGTATCACTCCCGAACGGATGGCTGCCGTGCGGGCCTGGCACTTCGGCGGAGTAGCCCTGCTGGGCTACTTGTGGCAGGACCCCACCCCCGAGGGAGTGGTGGCCCGACTGAAACGAATACGAACTGTTTAACACCATAGTCATGTTACAATTCATTACACACCAAACCCTGCGCTTCGGCATTGTCGAAGGCGCTGTCGCCGCCCTGAACGGAGGCTGCAAATGGATACAGCTGCGCATGAAAGAGGCTCCCCTCGAAGAGGTCGAGAAGACGGCCCGGCAACTGATTCCGCTCTGCAAGGAGCACGAGGCGATACTCGTTCTCGACGACTATCCTCAACTGGCGGCCGACCTCGACGTAGACGGCGTGCACCTGGGCAAACTCGATATGCCCGTATCGGAGGCCCGCCTGCTCATCGGCGAAAAGTACATCATCGGCGGTACGGCCAACACCTTCGACGACATCCAGAACCTCGTACGTCAGGATGCCGACTATGTGGGTCTCGGCCCCTTCCGCTACACCGAGACCAAAAAGAACCTGAGTCCCATACTCGGGCTCGAGGGCTATGCCCGCATCATGCAGCAGTGCCGCGACAACGGGCTGAAGATTCCCGTGGTGGCCATCGGCGGCATCACGGCCAACGACATTCCGGCCATTATGGAAACGGGTGTGGCCGGCATCGCCCTGTCGGGCACCATCCTGCAGGCCGAAGACCCCGAGGCCGAAACCCGAAAGATTATAGATTTACTCAACCAATATCGTAAAGCATGAAAAAATTAGTGATTGGAGGACGGGAATTCTCCTCCCGACTGTTTGTCGGAACCGGCAAATTCAGCTCGAACGAATTGATGGAAAAAGCCATCGAGGCTTCGGAATCCGAAATGATTACCGTTGCCATGAAACGTCTCAACATGACCCACGAAGCTACCGACGATATGCTCGCACACATCGACCGCACCAAGGTGCAGTTCCTGCCCAATACCTCGGGCGTGCGGAATGCCGAGGAGGCCGTGCTTGCCGCCCAGCTCTCCCGCGACTGCTTCGGGACCGACTTCATCAAACTCGAAATCCACCCCGACCCCAAATACCTCCTGCCCGACCCGGTAGAGACCCTGAAGGCTACCGAACAGCTGGCCAAGATGGGTTTCGTGGTGCTGCCCTACATTCAGGCCGACCCCGTGCTGTGCAAACGCCTCGAAGAGGCCGGTGCCGCTACGGTGATGCCGCTGGGGGCTCCCATCGGTACGAACAAGGGATTGCGCACGCGTGACTTCCTGCAGATCATTATCGAAGAGAGCAACGTGCCCGTCATCGTCGATGCCGGTATCGGGGCTCCGTCGCATGCTGCCGAAGCCATGGAGCTGGGTGCCGACGCCGTACTGGTGAACACCGCCATTGCCGTGGCCGGTAATCCCGTAGAGATGGCCATCGCCTTCAAAGAGGCTGTTCGAGCCGGCCGCCGTGCCTACGAAGCCGGACTGGGTGCCCAATACCACTTTGCCCAGGCCAGCAGCCCGTTGACTTCATTCCTGGACTAACCGCTTCGAAACTTCACACATTTATGGATACACAAAAAATCATCAAAGACTCCTACCCCGGTTCCGAGAAGGTATATGTACCGGGTAAACTCTTTCCCATTCAAGTGGGCATGCGCAAGATCAACCTGACCGACACCGTGACCATCGAGAACGGGAAACGGGTACATACCCCCAACCCGCCGGTCTATGTGTATGACACCAGCGGTCCCTATACCGACCCAGCCGTAGAGGTAGACATCAACCGGGGTATCCCCCGCCTGCGCGAGTCGTGGATTCTCGACCGCGGCGATGTGGAACGGCTCGACGACATCACCTCGCAATACGGGCGTGCCCGCCGCGACGACCCGTCGCTCGACCCGATACGGTTCAAAAACACACCGCTCCCCTACCGGGCCAAACCGGGACATGCCATCACGCAGATGTACTATGCCCGCCAGGGTATCGTCACCGCCGAGATGGAGTATGTGGCCATACGCGAGAATATAATGAACGAGCAATTGGGCATCAAGAGCCACATCACCCCCGAGTTTGTGCGCGACGAGGTGGCTGCCGGCCGTGCCATCATCCCGGCCAACATCAACCACCCCGAGGCCGAGCCGATGATTATCGGCCGCAACTTCCTGGTGAAACTCAATACCAACATCGGCAACTCGGCCCTCTCGTCGGGTATCGAAGAGGAGGTGGACAAGGCCGTATGGAGTTGCCACTGGGGCGGCGATACGCTCATGGACCTCTCGACGGGCGACCACATACACGAGACGCGCGAATGGATTATCCGCAACTGCCCCGTGCCCATGGGTACCGTGCCCATCTACCAAGCCCTCGAGAAGGTAAACGGCAAGGTCGAAGACCTCACCTGGGAGATTTACCGCGATACGCTCATCGAGCAGTGCGAGCAGGGTGTGGACTACTTCACCATTCACGCCGGAGTGCTCAAGGCACACGCCGACCTGGTAGGCGAACGGCTTACGGGTATCGTGTCGCGCGGCGGTTCGATTATGACCAAGTGGTGCGTTATCCACAACCAGGAGAGTTTCCTCTACACCCACTTCGACGAAATCTGCGAGATACTCAAGCAGTACGACGTGGCCATCTCGCTGGGCGACGGCATGCGGCCCGGCTCGATACACGACGCCAACGACCGCTCGCAGTTCCTCGAACTCGACGTGCTGGGCGAACTCACCGAGAAGGCCTGGGCACACGACGTGCAGGTGATTATCGAAGGCCCCGGCCATATTCCCATGCAGAAAATCAAGGAGAACATGGACCGCCAGTTGAGCAGTTGCCACGGAGCCCCCTTCTACACGCTGGGCCCGTTGACTACCGACATCGCCCCGGGTTACGACCACATCACCTCGGCCATCGGTGCCGCACAGATTGCCTGGCTGGGCACGGCCATGATTTGCTACGTCACCCCCAAGGAGCACCTGGGACTGCCCGATCGCGAGGATGTGCGCAACGGTGTCATCGCCTACAAGATTGCGGCCCACGCCGCCGACCTGGCCAAGGGATTCCCCGGCGCCCAGGTGCGCGACGATGCCATGAGCAAGGCCCGCTACGAGTTCCGCTGGAAAGACCAGTTCAACCTGGCCCTCGACCCCGACCGGGCTCTCGAGTATTACAAGCAGGGCTCGTTCCACGACGGCAACTACTGCACCATGTGCGGCCCCAACTTCTGCGCCATGCGGCTGTCGCAAGACATCACCAACTGCATCGAGAAGGAGTAACCCGCCCGGTGTACCCGCTAGTGCCGGTGGCGCAGCGCCATCGGCCTCGCCACAAGAGAGAGAGAATAGAAAAGAAATCGACCAACTACCAACGATTGAATAAAG
This sequence comes from Barnesiella sp. An22, assembly GCF_963931395.1. NCBI lineage: Bacteria > Pseudomonadati > Bacteroidota > Bacteroidia > Bacteroidales > Barnesiellaceae > Barnesiella > Barnesiella sp. An22. Next base: position 1,799,568 of record NZ_OZ007014.1, on the reverse strand, counting down.
AAAAAGAAGAAAGATGTTTTCCGAAGAATTAGAAAAATATTCCTGGGACGACATAACCGCCTGCATCAACTCGAAACAGAGCCGCGACGTGGAGATTGCCTTGGGCAAGGAGCACTTGACCATCGACGACTTCATGGCCCTCGTTTCGCCGGCCGCAGCTCCCTATCTGGAGCCCATGGCCGCCCTGAGCCGGCGCTATACCCAGGAGCGTTTCGGTAAAACGATACAGATGTATGTACCGCTTTATATCACCAACTCGTGCAACAACTTTTGCGTCTATTGCGGGTTCAACCACAACAACCCCATCTCTCGCATCATCCTCACCGAAGAGGAGATCGAGAACGAATGCCGCGCCATACGCAAGCTGGGCCCCTTTGAGAACCTGCTCATCGTCACCGGCGAGAATCCGCGCGATGCCGGTGTAGACTATCTGGAGCGGGCTCTGCATGTAGCCCGCCCCTACTTTGCCAACCTCTCGATCGAGGTGATGCCGCTCAAGAGCGAAGATTACTACCGGCTCACCAAGTCGGGTCTCAACGGTGTGGTTTGCTTCCAGGAGACCTACCACAAGGATCGCTACAAGACCTATCACCCCAAGGGGATGAAATCGATTTTCGAATGGCGTGTCAACGGCTTCGACCGCATGGGTCAGGCCGGCGTGCACAAGATAGGCATGGGCGTGCTCATCGGGCTGGAGCCCTGGCGCACCGATGTGACCATGATGGCCATTCACCTGCAATACCTGCGCAAGCACTACTGGCAGACGAAATACAGCGTCAACTTCCCCCGCATGCGGCCGTCGGAGGGGCACTTCCAACCCAACGTGGTGATGAGCGACCGGGAGCTGGCCCAGCTGATTTTTGCCTTCCGTATCTTCGACCACGACGTGGATATTTCGGTATCGACCCGCGAGAACCCCAACTTCCGCAACCACATTGCCACGCTGGGAGCCACCTCGATGAGTGCCGGCTCGAAGACCGACCCGGGAGGCTACGCCACCTATCCGCAGGCACTGGAGCAATTTGCCGTGAGCGACGAACGCACCCCGGCCGAGGTAGAGCAGGCCATCAAGGCCATGGGCTACGAGGTAGTATGGAAAGACTGGGATAAAATCTTCGATTGATGAACGAGCGATACAGCAGACAGACGATGCTCCCCGAAATAGGCGAAGCGGGCCAGGAGCGGCTGCGCCAGGCGCGAGTGCTGATTGTGGGGGTGGGCGGCCTGGGTTCGCCCGTCGCCCTCTACCTGACGGCGGCCGGCGTGGGCTGCCTGGGGCTGGTCGACGACGATGTGGTGTCGGTGAGCAACCTGCAACGGCAGGTGCTCTATACCGAAGCCGAGGTGGGAGCCCCCAAGGTGGAGTGTGCCCACCGGCGGCTGTCGGAGCTGAACAGCACGACCCGCATCGAGACCTACCCCACGCGGTTTACCCCCGAAAATGCCGCCGAACTCGTGGCCAACTACGACCTGGTGGTCGACGGCTGCGACAACGCGGCCACCCGCTACCTCATCGACGAGGAGTGCGCCCGCCAAGGCAAGCCCTACGTCTACGGCTCCATCGCCGCCTTCGAGGGACAGGTGTCGGTATTCAACTACCGGGGAGGCCCCCGGTACAGCGATCTCTACCCGCACCCGGCCGTGATGCCCGCGCCGCAACCGGGCGGCGTGATCGGGTCTATTCCCGGCCTCATCGGTTGCCTGCAAGCCTCCGAAGCCATCAAGATAATCGCCGGGTGCGGCGAGGTGTTGAGCGGCAAACTCTACTGGACCAACCTGCTCACCCTGCAGCACCAGATTATCGAACTATGAGTTCTTCGGCTCATAGTCTGTTGTATGGCTCAAAAGAGGTTTTCCAAAACCAATAGAGCGTTGACATAGAAACAAAAACGACAGCCTCGGCGATTTTCTGCCGAGGCTGTCGTTTATAAGTCAATTCGATATTCGATCTTCATCGTTGCTTACCACCAAAATTAAAAAGCCGGAATCTAATAAAAAACAATCGCAGCACTCTGTATTTGCGCAATTTTTCGATGATTTTACTCATTATGGCTAAGAAATTTTCTTGATTACATACTTTTATTCTATCAATAAGCATTCGCCCAGTTGTTCTTGCGAATGTTCTCGCGTTTCCACTTATCCTTGGGAGCAGTCTCGCCCTGCGGATAACCCATGGGGATGACGTTGAGCGGAATAATCTGTGCCGGCAAACCGAGTACCGAGCGAATGGCTTTTACCCGGCTCATCACAGGATAGGCACCCGTCCATACGGCTCCCAGCCCCAGACCGTGAGCAGCCAACAGGATATTCTCGGTAGCGGCCGAGGCATCCTGTATCCAATAGGTAGCCCCCTCGCCCTCGATGGCTTTGCTCAAGTCGCCGCACACCACGATGGCCACCGGAGCCGATGCCAGCATCTTGGCATTGGGCAGCGAGTCGGCCAACTGGGTCATCAGCGCCTTGTCGTCGATAACCACAAAGGCCCACGGCTGTTGATTGCGGGCGGTAGGTGCCGCCATGCCGGCACGCAGAATCTGCTCGATTTTCTCGGGCTCCACGGCCTGGTCGGTATAGGCCCGCACACTGGCCCGGGTTTCGATAGCCTCGAGTACCGGCATACCCTCGCCGCTGCTCTTCGAATCGCTCTTGGTGGTCGAGAAGAACATCACGAACACGACTACCGTGAAGATGAACCACACGGCCAGAAAAATAAATAAAACTCGTTTCATCATATCTTGTCTGTTTTTTTTTAAGTTTACAGCGTCAGCAGTCCCTCGGGAATACTCATGTAGAGCCGGCGGTTCTCCTCGTCGATTTCGCTCACAAACTCGTCGACGGCCGGCACCAGCAGCTCGCGGCCGGCGTGGTCTATCTCGAAGAGCACATTCTCGGTCGAGTCGTCGACGGCCACAATCTTGCCCAACTCGCCCAGCTCGCTGTCGACGACGGTAAACCCGATGAAGTAGTCGCTCGGGGCCTCCTCTTCGGCCTCCGTGTCGTAGTAGGATTTGGGGAAGTAGACATCGAGCAGCGAGAAGGCCCGGGCCTCGGTCTCATTGTCGACATCCTCGAGCTTTATCAAGGCCGTAGTGTCGCTCTTGAAGCGATACTCCTCGATGAAAAAGGGGACGAAGATACCGTCGATTTCGCAGACGATATAGGGACAGTCGGTGCGGTCGAACACATCGTCGGTAAAGGTGAAGGAGAGCTCCCCCTTCACCCCGTGCGGTTTGTTGAACCGCCCTATCTTGATCAATTCTTCACGTTCTATCATGATTGTTTCTCTTGTTTTACAGCCGGGTGATGCGCGCCCCTATGGCATTGAGCCGCTTGTCGATGTCCTGATAGCCCCGGTCTATCTGGTCGATGTTGTGGATGCGGCTCGTACCGTCGGCACTCATGGCGGCGATGAGCAGCGCGATACCGGCCCGGATATCGGGCGATACCATGTTGGCAGCCCGCAGCGTATGGGCGTGAGCCTGACCGATGACGGCGGCGCGGTGCGGGTCGCACAGGATAATCTGGGCCCCCATGTCGATGAGCTTGTCGACGAAGAAGAGTCGGCTCTCGAACATCTTCTGGTGGATGAGCACGCTGCCCTTGGCCTGGGTAGCCACCACGAGGAAGACACTCAGGAGGTCGGGGGTAAGTCCCGGCCACGGCGCATCGGCGAAGGTCATGATAGAGCCGTCGATAAAGGTCTCTATCTCGTACCCGTCGTGCTCGGGGATGTGGATGTCGTCGCCGTTTTGCTCGACGGTGATACCCATCCGGCGGAAGCTGTCGGGGATAATGCCCAGGTCGTTGTACGACACGTTTTTGATGGTGATGTCCGACCGGGTCATGGCAGCCATGCCGATGAAACTGCCCACCTCGATCATATCGGGCAGAATGGTGTGCTCGCACCCCTTGAGCGACGACACGCCGTGAATCGTGAGCAGGTTGGAGCCGATGCCCTCGATGCGGGCACCCATGCGGTTGAGCATCTTCGAGAGCTGTTGCAGGTAGGGTTCGCAGGCCGCGTTGTAGATGGTAGTGTCGCCCTCGGCCATGACGGCAGCCATGAGGATGTTGGCCGTACCCGTCACCGACGCCTCGTCGAGCAGCATGTAGCTGCCGGTGAGTTTGTCGGCCTTGATTTCGTAGCGTTGTGCCTTGGGGCAATAGGTGAACGTGGCCCCCAGTTTCTGGATACCCAGAAAGTGCGTATCGAGACGCCGGCGGCCAATCTTGTCGCCCCCCGGCTTGGGCAATACGGCATAGCCGAAGCGGGCAATGAGCGGCCCGATAATCATCACCGACCCCCGCAGGGCAGCTCCCTTCTGCAGGAACTCGTCGGTGTCGAGATAGTCGAGATTGATTTTATCGGCCTTGAAACTGTACGCATTCAACCCGATATGCTTCACCGTCACGCCCAGGTCGCGCAACAGTTGTATGAGGTTGTTTACATCGAGAATATCGGGGATATTGTATATCTTCACCTCTTCGGGGGTGAGCAACGTAGCACAAAGGACTTCCAATGCCTCATTCTTAGCTCCTTGCGGTATCAACTCTCCATTCAGACGATGCCCGCCTTCAATAATAAAAGATGCCATACTCTTTCTCTATTAAGGTTAATGAGGGAAAGATACAAAAAAAAGCGGTTATTTACCCGCTTTTTTCGAATTATTTTTCGACTTGTTGTTTCGCTGCGGCTGCACGACGGGTTCCCTCACATCGCGCAGGTGATAGGTGGCGGGATCGAGGTCGATTACCCCGTGGGTATACTCCCGCAAATCCTTCAAAATCTTTTCGTCCTCGACCGAGTCCTTGTTCCACTGATAGTAGAGTTTCTTCATGTGGTTGGCCAGCATCGACACGAGGGCATCGCGCTCGGGTCCGGCAGGCATCTCCTCGGCCTTCTTCAACATCCCCTCCATGATTTTACCGTAATGACGGTATTTGATGGGGGTCGTGTGGTAAGGTATAGCATCGGGATGCGTATGCAGATTCTCCTTTTTGACAATCTCGTAGGGATAGTCGATGTCGAGCTTGAAGTCGGACATGATGGCCAGGTGGTCCCACAACTTGTGCTTGAAGTCGTCGATGTCGCGCAAGTGAGGAAAGAGGTTACCCATAATATTGATAATGGTATTGGCGCAACGGGTACGTTCGGCACGATCCTCGATAGTCATGCAGTGGTCGACCATCTGTTGCACATTACGCCCATACTCAGGCAGAATCAGTTTCTTTAAGTCCGAGGTATATTGCATAATCTCTCTATATGATTTTCTTTATTTACAATACTTTGTTTTTGGGAGTGGTGGCGATGAACTCTTTCAGGTAGAAGGGCTCGAAATAGGCCACATCCTCAAACTGACCTTGCCGGTAAGCCCGCTCAGCAAGTGCCAGCATATCGGTAGCCAGAGGTACGATGTCGTCGACAAAGATGGCATTCTCGTGGCGGATGACCTCCTTGCACTTGGCAGCTCCGTTGCCCGAGAAGACGACACGACGGTCGGCCAACAAGTCGGCAAAGGAGTTTTCGTCGACCACACAGGCCTGCACGGGACGCACGGCGTTGAGCGCATTGTCGTAGACGGCGGTATAGACCTCCATGCGACGGGCGTCGATCATGGGACAATATAACACATCTTCGTCGAAATAGGTTTTAAACATGGTGGCGCAAGCCAGCAGTTCGAGGGTGTGCACGGCAATAAGGGGCACCTTCAGCCCGAAGCAAAGCCCCTTGGCCTCGGAGACCCCGATGCGCAGCCCCGTGTAGGAGCCCGGGCCGCTGCTCACCGCTACGGCATCGACCTTTATCGACTTGTCGCGGGCAAAGGTCATCAACTCTTTTACATAGGCTCCCAGCAGCGAAGCGTGCGAGGGGCCGTCGAAGTTCTCGAAATGGCATTGTACCACTCCGTCGGAAGAGAGCGCGGCCGAGCAGACCGACGTAGAGGTCTCTATATGTAGAATATTCGGCATAATTTTATCGGTAAACATACTGCCTCTCTGCCCTTTCCCCGGGCAAAAAGGTAAACAAACGTATTACAATCGCGTTAATGAGTGTACAAAAATAGCTCTTTTTTTTCAATAATATTGCTTTGGCATCGGAAATAAGATTAAATTTGCAAAAACATTTACAGACATGATACAATCGATGACCGGTTTCGGTAAGTCCGTGGTGGAACTGCCGCACAAAAAAATAACCGTTGAAATAAAATCGTTGAACAGCAAGCAGCTCGATTTGTCGACCCGCATTCCCCAACAATACAGAGAGCTGGAGATGGAGATTCGCTCGGAGATTGCCCGGCGGCTGGAGCGGGGTAAAGTCGACTTTCTGGTATACAGCGAGTCGATAGGCAAAGGAACCTCGGCCCAGATAAACGTGCCGGTGCTGGAGGGCTACTACCAGCAGGTGAAAGAGGCTTCGGAAAAACTGGGCATTGCCATGCCCGAAGACTGTTTCTCGATTTTGCTGCGCCTGCCCGACGCCCTGAGTACCGATAGTCAGGAAATCGACGAAACCGAAATCAACGCTCTGAAGAAGGCGGTCGACGAGGCCATCACCCACCTCGAGGAGTTCCGCATCCAGGAGGGGGCCATGCTGCAACACCTCTTTGAAGAGAAGATTGCCAACATTGCCCAGCTGCTGAAGGAGGTGGAGCCCTACGAGAAGGAGCGCATCGAAAAAATCAAGGGACGCATCATCGACGCCCTGACCAAAATCGACAACTTCGGCTACGACAAAAACCGGTTCGAGCAGGAGATGATTTTCTATATCGAGAAACTCGACATCAACGAAGAGAAGCACCGGCTCGACAACCACTTGAAATATTTTCTCGAGACCATGCAGGCCGGCAAGGGCCAGGGCAAGAAGCTGGGCTTCATCAGCCAGGAGATGGGTCGCGAAATCAACACGCTCGGTTCCAAGTCGAACCAGGCCGAAATGCAACGCATCGTCGTGCGCATGAAAGACGAGTTGGAACAAATCAAAGAGCAAGTATTAAACGTAATGTAATGGAAAAGAGAGGCAAACTGGTTATATTCTCGGCACCCTCGGGGTCGGGCAAATCGACCATCATACAATCGCTGCTGAACCGCGACCTGAACCTGTCGTTCTCGATCTCGGCCACCAGCCGTGCCCCGCGAGGCACCGAGAAGAACGGCGTAGAATACTACTTCATCTCGCCCGAAGAGTTCAGACAACGTATCGCCAACGGCGAGTTTCTGGAGTATGAAGAGGTGTATGCCGGCAAGTTCTACGGCACGCTCAAGAGCGAGGTCGAGCGCATACTCGACAGTGGCCGCAACGTCATCTTCGACGTCGACGTGGTGGGCGGGCTCAACATCAAGAAGTATTACGGCGACCAGGCACTGGCCCTCTTCATCCAACCGCCCAGCATCGAGGAGTTGGAGAAGCGGCTCAAACACCGGGCTACCGATGCCCCCGAGGTGATTGCCAGCCGAGTGGCCAAGGCCGAATACGAACTCTCGTTTGCCCCGCGGTTCGACCACATCATCGTCAACGACATTTTAGAAAAAGCCCAGGAAGAGGCCTACCAGACCATACGGCAATTCCTCGACAAACCCTAAACCCATGCAACCTATCCAGACAGCTTTCTTTTCAGGCACGTTCAACCCCGTCCACACGGGGCACCTCATACTGGCCAACTACTTGTGCGAGTTCGAGGGGTTCGACGAGGTGTGGATGTCGGTAACGCCCCAGAACCCCTTGCGGGAAAAGCTGTCGCCCGAGGCCGACCGCCAGCGCCTCGAAATGCTGCGGCTGGCCGTGACCGGCAACCCCAAAATCGTAGCGACCGACATCGAGTTTTCGCTCCCCCTGCCCTCCTACACGATTCGCACGCTCGACCACCTCAGGAGCCTCTACCCCGACCGCGAGTTCACCCTCGTCATCGGGGCCGACAACTGGCTGCTCTTCGACCGGTGGCGCGAGAGCCGGCGCATCGTCGACGAGTATCGGGTGTGCATCTATCCCCGCCGGGGCTACGACATCGACGAGGCGAAGCTCCCCCCTACCGTGCGGTACTGCCGGGCTCCCCTCATCGAGATTTCGTCGACCCAGATACGGCAGGGAATCGCCGCCGGCAAAAACATGAACTATTTTGTACCCCAGTCGGTATATACATACATTATCAACCACAGACTTTATAAAAACAACGAGTAATGGACGAACGCATCTATTCCAAAGATATTATCGAATTTGTCACCGTAGGTGCCGAATATTGCGCTTTCCTCGAACGTACTCCCGAACTGGAAAAAGATGAATTTATCGATAAAATCATAAAAATACTTCTGCTGCTCTACCTCAAAGCTACCCTACTCTCGCCCGAAGAACCCGAAGAGGAGGCCTATACCGAACGGTTCGTGACCGAAAGCATGTACGAGAGTGTGCGCATGAGCATCGAGAGCCTCCTGGGCGAAGACGACAACTACCTGGAGGTGTTCCAGTCGGGCATGGAATACAGCGAAGGCCCGTTGGCGGCCAGCATCTCGGAAGGGCTCGCCGACATCTATCAAGACTTGAAAGACTTTATCTCGGTATATCGCCTGGGCAACGAGCCGCAAATGCTCGAGTCGCTCTACATCTGCTACGAAAACTTTGTCTCCTACTGGGGGCAACAACTGGTCAATGTACTGCGGGCGCTGCACCATGTAAAATATTCGCAGCACGACGACGATGACGATGACGACGACACATGCGACTGCGGTCATCACCACCATCGGTCAACGGCTGACGACCATTACACCGATATATTCGGTCATCAACAAGGGGACGACGATATTTTCGACAAACTCAACGATGATGTGGATTAACGCTTATGGATAACGAGACTTCTGACAAAATAAAAATTAGTAAAGAAATCATTGCAACTTTACCTATCGAATCATTCCCCGGACGAATCGTCGTGGTCGACAACGAAGCCCAGGTAACCGAAGCTACCAGATGTCTGAGCCACGAGTCGATTATCGGATTTGACACCGAAACCCGACCGACATTCAAGAAGGGACAGAGCAACCACGTGGCCCTCATGCAACTCTCGACCCACGATACCTGCTACCTGTTCCGGCTTAACCGCATCGGGTTCACCCCGGCCTTGAAACGGTTGCTCGAAGACGAAACCCTGCTCAAGGTGGGTATCTCGCTCAAGGACGACTTCTGCATGCTGGGGCGACTCAACAGCGGGCCATTCACTCCGCGCAACTTTGTCGAGTTGCAGAAATTTGTCAAACGATACGGCATCGAAGACCAGAGTTTGCAAAAAATCTATGCCATCGTCATCGGGAAAAAGATTTCGAAAGGACAACGCCTCTCCAACTGGGAAGCCGACCACCTGACCGACAGCCAACAACTCTATGCCGCTACCGACGCCTGGAGCTGCATCAAAATCTACGAGGCCCTCAAATCGAAAGATTTCCAATTTTCCTCGATATTACAACAACCCCCTACAACACTCTAACTATTTTATTACAAATGAAACGGTACGACATTATTGCATTGCTCCTGGTTATCTATCTGGCCGTCATGGCCTACTTCGGTCGAGGTATGTTGCTGAGCGGCAACTATTGGGAATACTTCGGCATCATCGGCTTTACGCTCCTGATTATTCTGGCCTTGCGATGGGCCTTGAAACGCCGCGAGAAGATTCGTAACGAGCGCCGCCAAAAGCAAGATGTCATGGATCGCCGTACCATGCGCGACGACCACCACTCATAAAAAACTCATTTATCTCCACGACTATGGTAAAAAAAGTTCTTCTTATCCTGTCGGTTATCACAGCGTTATCGGGCACCGCATCGGCCCAGATTCTGAAAAATACCTGGATTGTCAACCCCCAAATCAGCGGATTCAACCTGGGCAGCACCCACACCCGCGAGACGGGTAACGAAACTTTCGACCTGGGACTGCAGGTCGAAACGGGTAATTTCATCGCCAACAACCTGCTGTTCTATGTAGGAGTCGGCGGCAACTTTTCGTGGAACAAGGAGTACCGAGACAACAACATAGATCTGAATGTGGGTATCCGATACTATACCCTCACCACCCTATTCATCGGAGTGAATACGGGATATACCCACGCCTGGTACAAACCCAAGGACGAATCGTCGGCCTGCGACGACTATCTCTATGTGGGCGCCGAACTGGGTTACGCCATCTTCGTGAGCCACAACATATCGCTCGACCCGGCTCTCTACTGGAAACACAGCTTCACCGACCAACTCGACCAGTATGGATTGAAGGTGGGCCTCTCGGTCTATTTCTAAACAGCGAATCGATAAATCAAAACACATAACACAATGACAGAAAAAATGACTCAACTGATGAAGGACATCCCGGCCGTACGATGGACGGCTCTTGTCCTGCTGGCGAGCGCCATGTTTTTCGGCTATATCTTCATGGATATACTCTCGCCTCTACAAGAATTGTTACAGAACACGAGAGGCTGGTCGCCCGATGCTTACGGCCACTACGCCGGTTCCGAAACTTTTCTGAACGTATTTGTATTCTTCCTGATTTTTGCCGGTATCATACTCGACAAGATGGGTGTGCGTTTCACGGCCATACTCTCGGGTGCCGTCATGCTGGTAGGTGCCTCGATCAACTACTACGCCGTGAGCAATGCCTTCATCGGCAGTGGGGCCGAGGCCTTTATGAACCGCTTTATGAACCTGCCGCTGGAGTGGTGGAACGTCACCCCGTTCTACGAAGGGATGCCCGCCTCGGCCAAAATGTCGGCCATCGGCTTCATGTTCTTCGGATGCGGTGTCGAGATGGCAGGTATCACCGTTTCGCGCGGTATCGTCAAATGGTTCAAGGGTAAAGAGATGGCTCTGGCCATGGGTGTAGAGATGGCTATCGCCCGTGTGGGTGTAGCCGTGGTGGTACTGGGTTCGCCGGTACTGGCCAACAAGTTTGCCCCGGTCGACGTATCGCGCCCCGTACTCGTGGCCGTGATTCTGCTGGCCATCGGCCTCATCTGTTTCATCACCTACGCCTTCATGGACAAGAAACTCGAGCAACAGATGGGCGAAAGCGGCGAAGAGAAAGACGATCCCTTCAAAATCTCGGACCTCAAATATATCTTCTCGAGCAAGGTGTTCTGGCTGGTAGCGCTGCTGTGCGTGCTCTACTACTCGGCCATCTTCCCCTTCCAGAAGTATGCCATCAACATGCTGCAATGCAACCTGGGCTATACGGCCGAACAGGCCGGCTGGGTGTTCTTCGTCTTCCCGCTGGGAGCCGCAGCCATCACCCCCATCCTGGGCAACTTCCTCGACCATAAAGGCAAAGGTGCCACCATGCTCATCTTCGGTGCCGTGCTCATGATTGCCTGCCACCTGGTATTTGCTCTGGTGCTGCCCGCCTTGAAAGGTACCGTCACCGCCGTGATTGTGGCCTACCTCTCCATCATCCTGCTGGGTATCTCGTTCTCGCTGGTACCGGCCTCGCTGTGGCCCTCGGTACCCAAGCTGGTCGACAACAAGCTGCTGGGCTCGGCCTACGCCGTTATCTTCTGGATTCAGAACATCGGTCTCTACTCCTTCCCCATGATTATCGGTGCCACACTGCGCATGTCGAACCCCGGTATCACCGACCCGCTGCAATACAACTACACCGTGCCGATGCTCATCTTTGCCAGCCTGGGAGTCTTGGCGCTCATCTTCGGGTTGTGGCTGAAGGTCGAGGACAAGAAACGGGGATACGGTCTCGAAGAGCCTAACATCCAAAAGTAACATAAAGCCTATTCAATCGGCTCATTCCAAACCCCATACATGCGGCAGTCGGCATCGAAACCGGCTGCCGCATCTTGTTTTCTTTTTTATTCAACTAAAAAATATAGTTATAAAACTACCCCATTTAGTTTTATTAACTACAAAAATTAGTTGAATAACTAAAACTTTTAGTTTATTTGCAAAGAGAAAAACGAAAACCTATGAAAGGACTTACCGCAAAAGAAGAAGAAATCATGAACTACTTCTGGCAAAAAGGCCCCCTGTTCGTGAAAGAGTTGCTCGATTTCTACGACGAGCCCAAACCCCACTTCAATACCCTGTCGACCATCGTGCGGGGTCTCGAAGAGAAGGGTTACCTGGCCCACAAGGCATTCGGCAAAACCTACCAGTACTACGCCGCCGTGAGCGAAGAGTCGTTCCGTCGGGGGACCCTCCGTCAGGTGGTGCGCAAGTATTTCAACAGCTCCTACCTGGGCGTGGTCTCGTCGCTCATCGAGGAGGAGGACATCTCGCTGAAGGAGCTGAAGGAACTTATCGAGAAAGTGGAACGAGGAAGTGAAAAATAAAACCGCCCAGCCATGAGTGCATTTTTTGTCTACATACTCCAGTCGGCCGTCTGCCTGGCGATACTGTTTCTCTTCTACAGCATTCTGCTGAGCCGGGAGACCTTCTACCGCTACAACCGGGTAGCACTGCTCTGCCTCATCCCCCTCTCGTTTGTGCTGCCGCTGTGCCATCTGCCGCTGTTTACCGAGAACGAAAGTGTGGCCCCCGTCCCCGTCGTGATACTCGACAACCTGTCGGCCTTCAGCTATGTGACCGACGATGTCGAAGCCACAGCCGCCCCGGTGCCCGTGGCCCTCGTGGCGGCGATAGTCCTCTACTGGGCCGGTGTAGTGTTTTTCGTTGCCCGCTACATCGTTACCATCGTGCACCTGCTGCGACTCATGAGCAGCGGCCGCCGGGTGACCGACGACGAAGGTCGGCAGATTATCGTCCTGCCCCGGTCTATTGCACCCTTCAGCTGGTTCGGCCGGATTGTCCTCTCCGAGGAGGACTATGCCGCCCACAGCCGCGAGATACTGCTGCACGAGTCGGCCCACATACGCAAGCGCCACTCCCTTGACCTGCTGGTGGCCGACCTCTGTACCTGGCTGCAATGGTTCAATCCTGCCGCCTGGCTGCTGAAACGCGAGTTGCAAACCGTGCACGAATACGAGGCCGATGCCGAGGTAATCGACCAAGGCATCGATGCCCGGCAATACCAACTGCTGCTCATCAAGCGATCGGTGGGCTCGAAATTCTACTGCGTGACCAATCACTTCAATCACAACAAACTTAATAAACGTATTACTATGATGCTCAAAAAGAAATCCAACCGCAAAGCGACCTGGAAGTATCTCTATGTGATACCCGTCGCACTCTGTACCGTCACGGTATTCGCCCGCCCCGAAGTATCGGAACGCCTCGACGAAATCGCATCGACCGACCTGCTGGCCATGCTCGACAAGGTCGATTCGCAATCGGCCACCGACCAGAGCCAAATGGTCATCACCGCTGCCAGCAACTCGAACCAGACAAACACCCTGAACGTCAACATCGACGAATCGGGCGACTCGAGCCAGGGGAACAAACTGAAAATCAATATCACCGAGAACGGGAAACCGGCCTCGATGGATAGTGCACTCTGCATCGTAGACGGGAAGAAAGTCTCGCGCGAAGAAATCGACAAACTCTCACCCGACCAGATAAAGAGTGTCACGGTGCTCAAAGGGAAAATGGCTGTCGAGAAGTATGGCGACGAAGCCAAAGGTGGAGCCCTGCTCATCAGTACGAAAGAGTCGGACGATACCCAACCGATGAAGATAACCCTCTCGAACGACGGGAAACAGGGCTCTCAAACGAGCTACTATGTCATCAACGGGAAGAAAGTCCCGGCCGAAGTGATAGACAATCTCTCGTCAGGCAAGTTCTCCTATATCATCAACGGCAAGGAAGTATCGGCCGAAGATATGGAAAAACTCAACCTGTCGGGCCAGGTCGGAAACATCTCGATACTCAACGACAACGGAGAGAATACAATCATTATCCATTCGAAAAAGTCGTCGCTGAATAATTGGCAGCAACAGGTAAAAGCCCTGTCCGACTCCATTCGTGCAGAGGTGGCCGTCACCAAAGAGGGGAAAGAACTCTCGCCTGAAGCCATGGCTCGCATCGAGGCCCTCTCGGCCCGGATAAGCGCCAATGCCGACTCCATCACCCGAGCCATCGACGAGAAAGGCATCAATGCCCTCTCTACCCTCAACCACCACACCGATTCGGTGTCGGCTTACGTCAAACAGATACCCAATATCATCTATGTTGTCGACGGCAAAAAGGTTTCGGAAAAGAAGTTCAACAAGTTAAACCCCAACGACATTGCCAGTATTACAGTGCTGAAAGGCGGAGAGGCTAATAAGAAGTACGGAGCTAAAGAGAATGATAATGTTCTCATCATCACGACTCGAAAGAAGAAATAAATAAACGATACCCCCGACTGAAAAAAGACCAGGGCTGTGCTCGTGAGAACACAGCCCTGATTGTTTTTGTTCCTGTCCCTCCAGACGGCAATGCCCCGCCCTATTGCGGCAACGTCACCTTAAAGTAGGGGTTATCAATGTGCTGCTCGAATATGATTCGTTTCATGGCCTCGACCCGCTCGGGATACTGTGCGGCCAGGTCGTGGTCTTCGTGAATATCGTCGGCCAGGTTGTAGAGGTGGCACTCGCCCTTCTCGACAAAGAGTTTCCAGTCGCCCTGGCGCACGGCTATCTGGTCGGTCTCGCAAAACTCCCAGTAGAGGAAGTCGTGCTGTTTCTGTTTCTTATCCTTCCCCAACAAGGTAGGTACAAAGGTGAGGCCGTCGAAGTAGTTGGGGCGCCCCTGGGCATATCGCTTCTCATAATTCTTCACCCCCGAGAGGTCGCAGAAGGTGGGCAAAATATCGTAAAACGCCAGTTGATGGTCGTTGACCGACACCGGCACATGGCCCGGCCAGCGCACAATGAACGGAATGCGGATGCCCCCCTCGTGGCACGAACGCTTCAGCCCCTTCAGCTTGCCGTCGCGGCCGAAGAAGGTAGGGTCGGCCCCACCCTCCTCGTGCGGGCCGTTGTCCGACGAGAAGATGACCATCGTATTTTCGTCCAATCCCTTGGCTTTGAGCTTAGCCAAAATCTCACCCACATACCGGTCGAGCCGCTCGATCATGGCCGCAAACTGCGCATGCGTGTGAGTCACAGGATTGTAGCGGCTCCAGTAGCTGCCGTTGTATATTCCCTTGTCGCCCAACCGCTCGCGGTATTTGTTGAGCAAAGAGTCTTCGGGCTGTACCAGCTCGGCATGCGGCAAGGTGTAGGTGAAGAAGCCGAAGAAGGGTTGGTCGGCCGACTGCCGGTCGAGCCAATCGAGTGCCGCCCGATGAATGAGGTCGGCCGAATATTGCTTGCGCTGGCCATAACCGGCGCCCCACATGGGATACCGTATATTCTCGTCGAGCGTAACGCGCACCGTAGCCGTATCGCCCAGAGCCGGGTTGTAGCGATTCAAGAAATTGGGATAGTACAGATGCGCCTGAAACTGGCAGATGTAACCGAAGAACTCGTCGACACCCCGCTTGTCGGGCGTAGAGACCGAGCCCTCGTAACCACCGGCCCATTTGCCGAACATGCCAGTCGTGTAGCCGTTGTCCTTCATCACCTCGGTGAGGATTACGTGGTCGGGGTCATACGGGTGCTGCCCCACCACGGCATAGTCGGTATTGATGCCATAGCGCACCTCGCCGCTCTCGGGCCAATACTCCTTGTTGCCACGCACCTCGCCGTGGCCCGAATGTTGGCCCGTCATAATGCTGGCTCGTGACGGAGCACTCACGGGACTGCCCGAATAGGCCTGCGTGAAACGCATACCCTCCGAAGCCATACGGTCGAGGTTGGGCGTATCGATATATCGCTGCCCGTAACACCCCAAATCGCCATATCCCATGTCGTCGCACAGGATAAAAATAATGTTAGGCTTGTCGCTCTTCTGCGCCAATGCCGGGGAAACGGCGGTCAACAATCCACCGCCCAGGAATAAAAGTCTGCCGTATTTCATCTGTTTCCGATATGTGTGTGTTAGGATGGGATAAAGATAGTGAAAGGCGAGAGGAGAAGCAAACCGAAATGAAATTTCGAGTTTGATCATCCCGAGCCGACTCCTATCTTCGTGTAACAAAGATAGCAAAACTCGCCCGATTTCGGATGGATTTAGGAAGAATAATGTAAACTATTGGGCTTTCAGGGAGATACGCAGCATTATTCCGCATTTGTAAATGTGTGCTTTGAAGCCGTTTTTTGAATAGTTAAGCGAAAAAATTGCTACCTATCCGTTGCCCATTCCAGTTGTATGGAGTTATTTGAAAATCCTTTCTGCTCCGACCGTAAAGAACGCAGTTTCATCATTTTGGCTTAGCGAAGGTACTTATTTTTTTTGAGATATGAAAAATATAGGTTCCGGAAGTCAATGGTGATAGCTTTGTCGATGTCTGACGATATTTTACATGCCGATGATTAACTCTGTCTCTGTTAATTTTGCAAACAATGGAACAGATTATGAATCAGACAGATGTAAAGGTTTCGTTCTACCTTAAAAAGAGCGAGGCGGATGCCAGGGGAAACTGTCCCGTGATGGCACGGCTTATTGTCGGCAAGCACTCTGAAACAGCATTCAGTGTCAAGTTTCGTGTGCCACAGTCATTGTGGTCATCCGGACGGGCGTGTGGAAAAAGTGTTGCGGCAAGAGACATAAACAACAGACTGGATGAAATACGAGCTGCCGCGCTCGGCATCTTTGCGGAACAATCTGCAATCCGTGAGGATGTAACAGCAGAGGATGTAAAGCATCAACTTTTGGGTATGGCTTCGGAACAGGAAACCCTATTAAGCTATTTCAGACTTTTCATTAGAAATTTCGAAAAACGTGTTGGGATCAATCGTACGGAAAAGACATTGAGGGCTTATCGTAATTCCTACAATCATCTGGTACGTTTTTTACAGATGCAATATAAGCTGTCAGATATTCCTTTTGCCGCATTGGACCGTTCCTTCATTGAAAAATATGACTTGTACCTACGTACGGAATGTTGTCTGGCTTCAGGCACAATAGTCAATCTTACCGTCCAACTGAAAACAATTGTCGGAGAAGCTATTGCTGACGGTATAATAACAGTATTCCCGTTTGTCGGATATGAACCGGTACATCCGAAACCGGAACAGAAATATCTCACCTCCGAAGAATTGAATAGGATTATGACAACACCTCTCCATGATCAGATTCTTTATCATGTGAGAGATATGTTCCTGTTTTCCTGTTATACGGGTATTCCCTATAGCGACATGTGTCTGCTGACAAATGAAAATCTTTCTCTCGCGGAAGATGGTACCTGGTGGATCAGGAGTTCTCGCAAGAAAACCGGTGTGGATTTTGAAATACCGCTTATGGAACTGCCGTTCCATATTATTGAAAAATACCGCGATATGGCTCCTGAAGGAAAGCTTCTCCCCATGTATTCCAACAGTTCATTGAATCGTTATTTGAAACGCATCGCCGAAATTTGCGGTATAGGACGTAAGCTGGTCTTCCATGCAGCAAGACATAATAAAAATTATATCTATCTAAATATGAAGTGATTAAGACTGAAGCGAAATAAACTTGTTAACGGTTTAGAAACCAGCGAACTTCTATATTCTTCCTCATTTTGCATTAAACGAAAGAACTTTCTTACTTTTGCAAAGGTACAAAACTTTACCCGTTTTCACGAATTTCCTAAAACTTTTTTTCATTCACGATTTCATTCCCTTGTTATTTTCACCCCTTCTGAAAGCCACTTCCGACTTGTTGCGTAGAAGCCGCTTTCAGAAACGGCACAAGCAAAGAAAAGCCCACGACGACCACAATGTCACAAGTGACACAGCCCTCGTCGTGGGCACTTCTTTTATATGCTTGTGCAGAACGGACAAGTCCGTTTTATCCATTTTCTTTTTCTCGTCTTCTTTTAGCAGCCGAAATGCCGCCGGATGCAGGGCACGGCAAGCGTGAATCTGCACCTGCGACTATTTCCGGCTGTCATGTCTTCCCTGTCCTCAAACCGTCTTGCCATGCTTTTGCCAAACCGGGCATGGCAGACAAAACCGTTTGAAGACATGTGCCGTCGGCAGAAAACTTGCAACCGCAAGCCATGCACGCATGACAATGACGGTTGCAGGACTTCTGTCACGGCGGCAGGAAAGCGGGGCTTTCCCCTTGTCCGTTGCGCCGCCCTTTGAACTTCCCCGTGGCGCGTTGCGCCATCCTCTATGCTTCCCCCTTTTCCTTCCCGCCTCTCCAGCAAGTATGCCGATATTCCCATGCCGCCATTCCAGACGGCATCAGTGGGTCATTTTCGTTGCAGGGGCAAAGGTAAAGACGGGATTAGGAACACAAATTTTTTAGCCACAATCTCCACACTTCGCAAGCTCAGGTAGTATTCTGTCGAAAAAATTTGCTGAACCTACTCCCTAACCTTTGCATGGCCCCCGAAACGAAAACGACCGATGCGCGGTCGGAAGACGTCACAAGGAAACATCGGACATACGGAGAGGCGAAAAGAAAAAGGACTCGACCCGACCTCCCCATCCGAGCAAGACAAGTAAAAACAACTTAAAAATTGGACGATATGAGAATGACATTGAACGACATCGGAAAGGCTTTGCGGAAAGTATTGTCCGCAGTAGCGAGAGCGGCATGGGGCATTACCCTTTGCGCAGGAGGTTTGGCGGTAGGCATCGCAGGGGAAATCCTATTGGGCGTGTTGAACTTCATGTTCGGCATCCTCACCGCACTACTTTCAATAGTGACAATTATTTGGACATTCATTTGGTTATTAACCCTTTAATTCATAAGGATATGGCGAAAAGAAACAGCAAGACGGCAGCGCAGCAATGCAGGTTTTACGAGGTGGACAACATCTTTGAGTATATGGTGGAAACGTACATTAACGGCAATTTCGGCACATTCCGAGAAATATACAAGGAGTTGTGCAAGGATGCAAGAAAGGACTTCATTGACTTTCTTTTAAGCGAGGTAGAGCCAATCTATTGGAGAGAGATTTTGAAAGAAACCATTTGACAACCAATCAAAAGAGAACCTTATGAACAAGACAACGGAAAAGATACCCACATGGAGTTTAGGGTACATCATCAACGGTGACATGACGGGACTGACGGACGAGGAAATCCGCATGATTGACGAATGGTTGAGCAAGTGGAAAGTGCAGATTGTCTCACCCCTTACGGACGAAGAAGGCAACACACAGCCCTATTTCTCACGTTATCCCCTTTTCGGACTTCCAGCCGAAGTGGAGGACTGCGACATACTTTACACGAATGACAACATCTAAAATCTGACGATATGAACAAGACAACAGACCATTTCAAGCGTACAATCCAAGCCTATCTGGACAACCGTGCAGCGGAGGACAAACTGTTTGCAGCAAATTACAACAAGCCGAACAAGAACATAGAGGATTGCGTGACCTATATCCTCAATTGGGTACAGAAAAGCGGCTGCAACGGCTTTACGGACGGTGAAATCTATTCCCAAGCCGTCCACTACTATGACGAGGACGACATTGAAGTGGGCAAGCCACTGCAATGCCAAGTAGTCGTGAACCATACGGTAGAACTGACTGACGAGGAAAAGGCGGAAGCACGGCAGCAAGCCATCCGCCAATACCAAGCCGAGGAATTGCGCAAGTTGCAGAACCGAAACAAGGCTAAGGCAAGCCAAAAAACAAACGCACAACAAGTTGAACTCTCATTATTCTGAACCTATGAAACCGAGAAACAAATTCGAGAAAGCGGTACTTGCACAGAGCAAGAAACTCCGCCCCATAACCAAAGCACAGATGAATTGGGCTTTCCGTGAGTGCATTGACCATTACGCCCACCGTTTGCCCAAAGGACGCACCACCTGCATGGACTGCGGTCATAGCTGGATTATGGACAAACAGACAAAATACTACACTTGCCCCGAATGTGGGGCAAGGCTGGAAGTGGTAACAAGTTATGTCCGCAAAGTGCAGCAGAAACAATACTTCACCGTTCTTACCACGTGTGGGGAATACCAAGTGCTGCGTATGTACCTCCTTTTCGTGGAGATGGAGAAAGGTTGCAAGGCTGACCCCTATGTACTTGAAATCGGTCAGTACTGGTGGAACAAGGAAGGACGCACGGCGGTTGTCGGCAAACAGCGGATTTGGGGCAGGTATCTTGACCTTTTCTCTTTTGCCTCTCCTATGGCTATCCGGCAGGACAACATCGCCTACGACCACATCGCCCATTCTCCGATATACCCTAAATTCAAGGTGACGGACACGTTACGCAGAAACGGTTTCAAGGGTGACTTTCATGGCATTGTGCCGACCAAGCTCATCCCTGCATTGCTTTCGGACAGCCGTGCGGAAACCCTGATGAAGTCGGGCAATATCGAGCATTTGCGCTATTTCCTCTCCAAACCGCAAGCACTTGACAGATGTTGGCACTCGTACAAGATAGCCATGCGGAACAAATATGCCATAACCGACCTATCATTGTGGTGCGACCTTGTATATCTGTTGGAGAAATTGGGGAAAGACCTGCGCAACCCCCATTTCATCTGCCCGACCGACCTCAAGGCAGCCCACGACCTATATATGGAGAAAAGACAAGCCCAATTGGAGCGTGAACGGGAGCAACAGCGCATTGCAATGGAAGCCGAGCGGTTGGAGCGTGAGCGGAAACGTTTGGAGGATATGGTGAAAGAGAAAGACGAGTATATCCGAAAGAAAGCCGCTTTCCTCAACCTTGTACTGACGGACGGACTAATCATTGTAAAGGTATTGCAAAGCGTGGATGAGTTTTACGAGGAAGGGAAAGCCATGCACCATTGCGTCTATACCAACGCTTACTACAATGATGAAAATTCGCTGATACTGTCCGCACGAATTGACGGAGAACGCATCGAAACGGTGGAAGTGGACTTGCAGACGTTGAAAGTGGTGCAGAGCCGTGGCGTATGCAACTCCAACACCGAATACCACGACCGTATCATCAAATTGGTGGAGGACAATGCCGAGCAGATACGGCAGCGGATGAAAGCGGCATGATTGTATAACAACCTAATAAATACAGATATGGAAGTGAAAATAGAAAATATGGTTTTTGGATGGCACGAAGAACTGCCCGAAATGTTTATCGAATTGTTGAACACGCTTGTACTGACAAAGAATGAGCAGGATGTAAGGGGTGTAATGGAGGTGTTCGCCCGAAAGGAACTTTTCAATGCTCTTTTCGCCTTTGGATATGGCGCACACCATTTATGGGTGACGCAGAAAAAGGCATCCGACCCCGACCAATGTTTGGAGAACAGATTACTGATTGTTGAATTTTAATTGATAAGGCTATGACAACGAGAATGACCATTAACGGAGTAAGCACCTGCCAAACGGCAGGAACGGAGAAATACGAGAGTTTCCAAATGAGTATCGGTAGGAAAAGGCGCACTTTCGTGCAATACGACTATCGCCATACAGACGGAGAGTTGTTCTCCTGCGTGAAACCCACTTTGGACGAGTGCAGGCGGCTGCGTGACGAATGGATTAAAGCGAAGGAGGACAGGCTATGACAGCAGGCTATGATACGCTGATAGTTACGTTCAGCGACCCAATCAAGGTATTGGACAATATGTTTTCCGATGCGGACGCATGGGGAACTGACACCCTCAAAGGATGGGTAGAGGACTATGAAAGTACGAGGTTTACGCAAATAAACGAGCATACGGCAGTCATCACTTCCGAATACAACATGCCCTGCGTAAAGGAATGGCTCACACACTGTACGACTATCGCTGATATGAGAGAATTTTGAGTGCGTGGCGGTGGACACCACCGCCCACACTTCCAACACCATTAAAAGAAAAAGCATCATGAAATACTATTTTATACTGACAGACGGCAAGGACGCATGGATGCAGTTCGTTTACCTCCCTTCGGGAGATTATGTGTCCGGCTATATCCGTGACCTGCGGAGCGTGGGAGTATCCGTGCATGACTATGACCTATGGACAAAAGATACACGCCCCATTGCCGAGCGTACCCTTGAAAATATCCGCCAGCGGATGAACTTCAAATAAAAAATCGGGGTGGCAAAAGCCACCCTTAACAAAGGACAACTTAAATATAAACGATGATAGCAAAGACGATTTTAGAACAGATGGGCGGACGCAGGTTTGCCGCCATGACGGGCAGCAAGGATTTCATAGGCTTGCGGAACGGGCTGCAAATGAGCCTTGCGAGGAACAAGACTTCCGCCAACCGCTTGAAAGTGATATTGGACGAGGATACAGATACATACACCATGTATTTCTACCGCCAGTCCATGACTAAGCACTTCGACATCAAGGTCAAGGAGATTGCCAAGTACGAGGGAGTGTATTTTGATATGTTACAAGACATATTCACGCAGGTAACGGGACTATACACCCGTTTCTGACCCTTCGGCGGGCGGCGGAGTTTGCCGCCCGCTACTTTTGACGGTGAGCAGGAGGCGGCTCAAAAGTAGCAAAAAGCCCTTTTGTTCCCATCTTCGATAAATAGGTATCATAAAAATAATTACATGATATGGACGAAATCAGACAGAACGGCAAGACCGTGTTATACAGCGAGGACGGGAGAAGCATCCCTATGTTCTTCAATAATCTGACAGGCAAGAATTTCAGCGGCAAGGAATACGAGGACTATATCCGATGTGTCGCTTTGGCAGACATGGGATTTAGTCCGGGTGTCATTGAACTTTGCAGGAACGGTAAGACCATCAAACAAGGTGTCATACCGAATGTGATACCATAAATGCCATACAAGGAAAAAGAACCGATGAAGCAATTTCATCGGTTCTTTTTTATCCCATAGCCTCACGGCTCATATAGCAGCAGGAACTCCATTTTGCGCCGCCGCTCTATCGAGCGGACGGTTTTGCCCTTGTACCGGCAGTAGGCTGTGTATTCACGGTAAATGTCCCTGTTCCCGGCTTCCAGCTTGCGGACAAGCCCGCTTTTCGGATGCCCGCCATGACCGAGCAGTACCCCTTGCCCTACGTTGTAGCTTAGGACGGTCAGGAGCAAGGCGTCTTTCCCATACTTGCGGAACAGCCTGTAACGCACCGCCAAATCCTTGCGGAGCAGGGCTTCCGCTTCCGCCTCCGTCATACCGTAGGACAGCTTCTCGTTCGGCAGCCTGCGGTGTCCGTAGCCGTAATACGGGTAGTCGGAACGGTCATGCAGCCCCTCGTATTTTTTCACCAGTTCGACGGCAATGTCGGCTTTCGGGTGGCTGTTGAACAGCGCCAGCAGCCGTGCCGTTTCATCCGTATGCTGTGCCGGCAGGCTGCCGCAGAGGGCAGCCGCCAGCAGCAGGAGCAACGCCTTGCGCATCATCGGCTGACGTTCAAGGTGTCCGACACCGCCACATCCGCATCCGAGTCGTTGTTGAACTCGACTTCCCACTCGAAGGCATTGCCGAAATTGTCCTCCACCGTGATGGTCAGGCTCTGCGACTCGTCGCACTCCGAGGTGTAATACAGGCGGAACTTCTCGTTCTCCAGCAGGTAGCGGTCGTTGGGCAGAAATACCAAGCCGTTATCCAGCTTCAGCGTGCCTTCGCCGTCAAACTGGAAGTAGCGGATGGTATAGACCGCCCCGTCAAACTCGCCCTCACGCACCAGCTCGCAGCGTATTTCCGCCGTTTCACCCTGCGCCAGTTCCTTCGGCACGGGCATGGTCTCCACCGTGAACGGGTAGGCTTGCGTCACATCCAAGTCATCATCGCAGGAAGTGAAGCCTATGGAGAGCATACCCACACAGAGAGCAGCAAAGGTTCTTACTATGTTTCTTTTCGCTTTTTGGTTCAATTTATTCATGTTCATAATCTGTTATAGTCTGATGGATTTGTTTTTCTTTTCGTTCTCGCTTTGAGCCTGCCTTTCGGCAAGCACCCTTTGCAGGTGCTCGTTCAAGTCCTTGCACCCGTCATAGATGCCGGAGCAGTTCGATACCCTATCGCCGTAACGTGCAAGCAAAGCCCCCAGCGTCCGCCGTCCGGCTTCGTCATTGTCAAGGTAGCACTTTATCCGCCCGTAGCCGTCCAGATGGCGGTACGCCCTCGCCACGTTGGACACCGAGTTGAGCACGAGGTGGTCTTCCTTGCCGCCGATGCCCAGCGCACGGGCGGAGAGGTAGTCCATGAAGCCCTCGTACACGTTGCAGGTCGCCGAGCCGACCGACAGCAGGGTCACGTCCTTCGGCGGCACGCAGCCCTTGAAGAACGGGTTGCGTATCTCGTAGCCGCCGCCTTCGTTGCCGAAAGCCACGGCGAAATACCGCTTGCCGTGCGTGGTGTAGCGCATCTCCTTGCAGTTCGCAATGGCGACGGCGGACGGTATACCCCTCTCTTGCAGGTAATGGAGCAACGCCCGGTTCTGTAAAGGCAGCACCTCCACATCCTCGAAGCTGTGTCCGTCGGAACGGTGCGTATCAACGGCTTTTTGCGGTCCATAGTCCTGTGCCGGCATACCCGCCACTTCCGCCACATACCTCGCTTGCGTGAGGAAGTCGCCCGTCTTGATGAACTCGCCTGCCAATGCGAAGATGTTGCCGCCCTTGCCCTCACCGAAATCGAACCAGAGGTTCTTCTCCGGGTTCACCTTGAAGGAAGGCGTATGCTCCTCCCTGTAAGGCGACCTGTACCAGACGGCATTGGCACGCCTTTGCACGGGATGATGTCCCAGCCGGGCGAGGAAGTCCTCTATCGGAAACCGTTTCATCGCTTCTATGTCCATAGGCATCCGTCAGTTGATGATGAACTTGACACCTATCCCGTACTCCGTATGGCATACCCCTATGCTTCCACCCCAGAGGAAACGCTCCCTGAGCGAAGCCGTCAGCGCGATGAAGTCCGCGAGGTACACCTCCATGTCCAGCGTGGCGGCACAGCCATAGACGAAGGCGTCCCCGTTGTTCAGCCGCGCCCCGTCGTACAGCGTCTTTTCGCCCCAGTTCACCGTCTCGTACCCGGCAAGGGCTGACGCGCCCGCATAGAGGAACACCACCTTTTTCGCGTCCGACAGGAAGTTGTAGTAGAAGCCGCCCTCCGCCGTGAACTGCGCCGCAGGGATGGTCGTACTCCTATAATCATGGTTGGTTTGCAGATATTCCACCCCGTACACCCACTTGTTGCCGCCTTTGGCATAGCTTGACAGCGTGGCTCCCAGCACATAGCCGTCCGCCCCGTTCAGCCCGGCTTTCAGTTCGATGCCCCGCATCTTCGGCAGGCACCGCTGGGCTTCCGCCCGTCCTGCCAGGAGGACGGACAGAAGCGTTACAATAAACAGTACCTTTCCTTTCATCGCACACGCAACTCGTTGATGGTTTCAGCCTGTACCAGGTCCTCGTTCTCCACGGTAAACGTCTGGTGGCGTCCGCCGTCCTTCTCGTTCATCTCCACCACGAGCTGCTTGCCGTCGGGGATGGTGAACTTCGGGAGGCAGAACACCGTGCGTTCGGACTGCTTCCCGGCTACACGGACGGCGTAGTTGTAGGCGCGGAGCGGGAACAGCACCTGCTCCTGCATGGCGGTACGCTTCGCCACCTTCTTGTCCACAATCTTGAACGTGATGTAGTCCACGTCAAACGGCACGTTGCTCTGGTTCTTGATTTCCGTGTGGAAATACAGCAGGTCATTGTGGACATAAATCCCTTTCAGCAGGTACTGGATGCCGAAACGCTTGCAGCCGATGTGCTTCACCTTGCGCTTGTCCTCCTTGTGCAGCGACTTCATGATGAGGTGTACCAGCATCGGGCTTTCGCTGCCCAGCTCCTTCAAATAAATCTCCTGCGCGTTGTTCGGTCGGTTCACCGTGCTGCCGTCGTGGATAAAGTCCTTCATCTCCACGTTCAGGATAAGCGGCTCGTCGGCGTACTTCACGTTGAAGGTATAAAAGCTGCCATCCTCCGTGATGACGCTCATGTTCGTCTCGCTGCGGAAGTCCCTGACCGTCGCCTTCACGCGGATGACGTTCTCCGCGCCGTCCGCCTTGCCCGCTATCAGGTTGGGCGAACCCAAGTCCACGTAGCGCACCGCCGCCGGAAACAGGATGTGGACGGTCTTGTCATACGTGACCTCCAGACCGTGCGGCGGTATCATGCGGTCGAACATCAGCTTCTTCGTCAGACCGTGGTACAGGTCGCCGTCCTCCTCCGTCTGTGGATAGACGTCCTTCACCAGTTCCAGCCCGTCCTCCTTGGCGGTGGCGGTGCTGTCGTTCGTCACTCCCTGCGCGTAGCTCGCACAGGCGATGCCCATCAGCAGGGCAAACATTGTCATTACTTTCTTGATACTCATTTTACGTTGGATTTAGTGGTAAATAAAAATTGGTTTGTTGATTATTTTTTCTTTTTTCGCCTTTATGTTTTTGGGCTGTTCATTCCTTTTCTTGGTACAGCAGCACCCTGTACCCCGATTTCAGATGCACCTTGATGGTGCGCATCCTTTTCGAGATGTACTGCGAGATGCCCTGTATCGCCCCGCGACCCAGATCGGAGGCGAGCTGCGCCCCCGCGTCGGTCGATATGTTGATGCTGCTTCCGAGCGAGCTGCCCATGTTCGCCCCGATTTCCTTTGCCGCGTCAATCTCCATCGAGCCGGGTATGAAGATGCCCGCCTGCCCGTCGCTGTCGTACACCTCCAGTTCCACCGGGATGATGTTTCCCCCGTGTTCCAGCGAGGTGATGCCGATGCCGAGCCTTTCGCCCTGCAACCGTGCCGCGCCCACAAGGAGCGTGTTCCGGGGGATGACGCGCCCCGACACGCGCATCGGCTCCAGCAGCCGGAGCTTCACCGTCTGCCCGTCCGTGAGGGTCTGGTCGCCCTGCACGCAGGCGGCGATGGTGTTCTTTTCCGAGGCTTCCGCCGTGCCGATGGCGGTGTGGAAACCGTAGTTCCGTTCACCTGCGTAGTCCGCAATGAAAGCCGAGTCCGTCATGGGCTGCGGCAAGGCGGACACCACCGCCGGACGCACCCCGCTTACCGGTTCAGCCTTCATGCTCTTTCCGTCCGCCTTGGCGGATGTTTCCGTCCCTTCGGGCTGTGCGCTCTGCCCGGCATTGCCCTTCCCGTTCTGGTATCTTGCCGCCAGTTCGTAGGACTTTTCCAAGAGCGCGACCTGTTCCTCCATCGAGGACGGCTTGCCCTCCTGCGCCATCAGCATGGCTTCCAGTTTGTCGATGCGTTCCCGAAGCTCCTCCTTTTCCCGGTCCTCCTTCGGCGGCTCGTAGAACGTGCCCAGCGAAGTGCTCAGCCGCTCATAGGCGGCAGCGGAGGTGCGTATGCCCGCCTGTTGCTTATCGGCACGCTCATTTTCGGACGGTTCCGTCTGTGTCAGGCGGTAGTCGTCCGATGCAGCCGCCGTGTCCGGCTTTTCCGCGCCGTCGTGCCAGAACGAGGACAGGTCGCCCACCATGTCCCGGCGTTCTTTCTGCCGGTTCTCCAACTGCAACTGCTCGTAGGCTTTCGCCTTGTCACCGATGATTTTCGAGTCTTCTGGCAGGGGCATGTCCGTGTTGAATCCCTGCCCCTGCCGTGCCTTCTCCCTGTCCTCGGAGGACGGTGCGAAGATGAGCCATAGGCAGCCCAGGAACAACAGTCCCATCAGCGGATAGACCAGCATCTTCTTGCGTTGCTGCCGCTGCTGTTCGGTCAGCGGCTTTTTCTCTTTCTGTTCATTCTTCTTCTGTTCCTTTTCCATATACATTATTATATAGGTTCATACTTTCCTGCATCGGCAGGTCCAATTTCTCGATGTGCCGTATCTCCATTGCCCCGTTCCCCTTGCCGAAACCGGCGATGGCGGTGACGGTCATGTACAGGCAGAGCGAGGCGAAAGCGGCAAATGCCGTGAGGACTATCCCCAGACGTGCCTTCGGCGGCAGGGCTTCCAGTTTTCCACGCAATTTCTTCTTGAAATTGGTGGTGTACTTTTCAATGAGAGTTTTCATCTTTCCCATACGCGCATCATCTTTCTATGGTTCGGATGTCCTTGTTTTCCAGCACCGTGAAGCCCTCGATGGTAAATCCGTTCGGATTGTCGTCCGAGCGGCTCGCGTTGAGCAGGCGGCAGGCGGTCACAAGCGTGCGTTCCGTCACGTTGCTCTCGCGGATAATCATCTGACGGGCGTATGTCCTCGCCTCGTAGGGGTAGCGGTCAAAGTTGCACACCACGCTGTCCACCTGAAGCACCTGGTTGATGTTGCCGGCGATGATGCGGTTGTAGAAGCCTTTTTCGGCGAAGTCGGCGTAGTAGTTGTACGCGCTCTTGTCCGCCAGGAGCAGGGCACGCTTCACGTTGTGTTCTATCGCGCTTTTCTCCGGTGAGAGCGTGAAGAACAGCTCATGGAAACGGCGCACGTGTTCCCTCGCTTCCGCCGGACGGTTCTGCGACAGGTCCTGCGAGAGCGCGAGCATCAGGCTCTTGCCCCCGTCGAGGACGTATATCTTCTGCCGCTGTGCCTCGGCGAAGCGGAAGGCGCACACCACCGAGCAGACCACCACGAGGGCGCAGGCTGCCGTATAGACGATGCCGAACAGACGTATCTGCCGGAAACTCGTCTCGATGTTCTTTAGTGATTTGAATTCCATTTTCTTTTCGTCTTTCTTTTTCTGTTTGTAAAATCATCATTCAGTATCCGTTTCCCGAAGTGGCACTTCGGGGAGGTCAAAGTGGCACATAGGCAACCCCAAAGTGCCACTTCGACCGTTCCGGCTGTTACCTCTTGAACACCTTTCCAGCCGTTCCCTTGATGAGCTTCCCGGCACGCCCCGCCACGTTTCCTGCGGCTGCACCTGCCACGCTGCCGCCCAAAGCCCCGGCGGTCCCGATGTTCTTGTTGTAGCTGCCGATGCCGCCTCCGGCTTGGATAATCCAGCCCGCCACCGTCGGTATGGTGAAATAACCCACGATGCCGATGATAAGGAATACGATGTACACCCCGTCGCTTGC
Organism: Barnesiella sp. An22; assembly: GCF_963931395.1. Taxonomy (NCBI): domain Bacteria; kingdom Pseudomonadati; phylum Bacteroidota; class Bacteroidia; order Bacteroidales; family Barnesiellaceae; genus Barnesiella; species Barnesiella sp. An22. Next base: position 1,770,682 of record NZ_OZ007014.1, on the reverse strand, counting down.
ATCCAGCGAAAAGTTCGGGTCGGTCTGCATACGCTCGATGTCCTGCTGGAGCATCAGAATCTGGATTTTCGCCAGTATGGTACTGAACAGGTCGGACACCGGAAGCCAGAGGTAAATCTGTATGTAGCGGCTGAACCACGCCGAGAGCGTCGAGTGGAAGCCGTCCCACACGGAGAAGGCGAAGGCTATCGGTCCCAAGATGCTGAGCACTACGAGGAAGAACGTCCGTAGCGTGTCGATGATGAGTGCGGCTGCGGCGAACATCAGTTCAAGCAGTTCGCGGAACCAGTCACGCACGCTTTTCTTGATGTTGTACGCCGCCCGGTCCATGTACATCCCCGTCATCGTCACGAGATCCGAGGGCGACCAGCCCAGCTCGTCCAGCTGCCGGTCAAACTCCTCGTCTGAGGCGAGGTAGGCGGTTTCCGGGTTGCGCATCAGCGCCTCGTACTCCAGTTTGTCCTTCTGCTCCCGGTACTCGTTCATGTCGAAGGTCTGTTCTTCGAGAATCCCGTGTACACCCTGCACGATGGGACTCAGCACGCTGTTCATCGTGCCCAATACGATGGTCGGGAAGAACAGGATGCACAGACCTAATGCAAAAGGTCTCAGCAGCGGGTACACGTCTATCGCTTCGGCTCGTGCCAACGACTGCCATACGCGCATCGCCACGTAGAACAGTGCGCCCAGCCCGGCAAGCCCCTTCGCCACGCCCGTCATGTCCGCGCAGAGCGGCATCATCTCGTCGTAGAGCGAAAGGAGTATCTGGTGAAGGTTGTCGAACTCTCCCATAGGCTACCAGTACCTTTCGTTAGCCGTTCCGTACAGCGACATCACCCGGTCCATGTCGTTCTTCTTCCTTGCCCGCAGGTAGCTCACCGAGATGGTCTTGCCCGTGTAGTAGCGCACAAGGTTGCGGTAGTTCATCAGGCTGCGGTAGGCGTTGTCGATGATCGCCAGCCGTTCCGCGTCCGAGAGCGACATCCCCGTGACGTTCACCACGTTCTTCAAATCTTGCAGCACGTCCGAGCTTTCGTCTATCAGCATGGCGTAGCCCGACGAGATGGCGGCAAGCTCCTCCGGCGTGTAGTTCTCGTCCGAGAGCATCTTCTGGTAGTTTTCCACGTAGATTTCGGAGATTTCCATCACCAGCCCGATGCTCTTCGTCACCTTCACGCCGCCTTTCACCACGTCATGCACGGCTTGGAGCGCGTCGTAATACTTCTTGCCCTGCTCGAACACTTTCTTGGTTTCCAGAAAGCCGTTCAGGGTGTTCGCCTTCGTGCCCGCCGTCTCCACCATCTCCTTGGCGGAGTTGATGATGCTCTGGGCGAGGTTGCCGGGGTCGGACACCACCCACTGGGCGTTTGCCGTGCCCGCACCCGTGAGGCACAGGCAGACCGCTATCAGCGGCATTTTCAGTTTCTGTCTCATTCTCATTCACGTTGGATTTAGTGGTACATTAGTTTTTTATTGTCCTTCCTTCTTTTCGCCGTCCGAAGCGTCCTCCATATTTACCCGGATGTAGTCGCCGTTCGGCGAGAAGGTCAGCACGTCCGTTTCCTCGTTGTACGCCACGTCGATGCGAAAGCCCGTGTTCATGTAGAGGTTGCCGTTCTCCTCCCGCTGGAGCAGGTAGGTTTCCGGCTTCAGCCTGCGGCGCACGCCCGACCGTCGGAACAGCGTCACCTTGTAGTGTTCACCCTCCTTGTACACCAGTATGTCGGGTCCCGCCTCCGCACTCTGCCAGTTGCCGCAAATCTTCTCGCGGACGTCTTCGTTTTCCTTCATTACCGTTTCGCAGGCTTGCAGCATCAGCGATGCCAAGCCAATCAGACCGCCGCAAAGCAGCAGCCGTTGTGTCTTTGTCAGTTCAATGTTCATTTTCTGTTTCAATTTTTAATGTCGTTGAATAATCTGTTTACTGTTTTTCTTCTTTTCGCCTTTCCGCTATCTGCCGTATGGCGGCTTCCATGTCGCCGCCCAGCTTCTCCGCCAGTTCGCGGACTTCCATCTTTTCCGTTTCCTCCGTCGTGTAGGCAAGATACTCGTGCATGGATACTTCCGTGGCGTACACCGCCGACTGTGTGCCGCCCAGCCCTATCCAGACTTCCTTGTACCGCCTTGACGGGTCATTAGACTGGTTGATGGAGAGTATCTGCGACTTCTCCTTTTCCGTCAACCCCAAGAGGGACTGTATCTGGTCAAAGCGGTTCATAAACTTCCGTTGGTCGAGCAGTATCTTGCAGTCCGAGTTGTTGATGATGCTCTCCTTCACGATGGGCGACGAGATGATGTCGTCCACCTCCTGCGTCACCACAATCGCCTCGCCGAAGTATTTTCTGACCGTCTTGTACATATAGCGCAGATAATCAGCCATGTTCGCCGAAGAAAGAGCCTTCCAAGCCTCCTCCACGATGAGCTGTTTCCTTACGCCTTTCAGCCGCCGCATCTTGTTGATAAATGCTTCCATGATGATAATCGTGACCACCGGAAAAAGCTCGGCATTATCCTTCACACTGTCAATTTCGAAGACCACGAACCGCTTGTGCAGCAGGTCGATGTTCTCCGTGGAGTTGAGCAGGAAGTCGTACCGTCCGCCCCGGTAATACTGCCGGAGAGTGGTCAGGAAGTTGTCGATGTTGAAGTCCGTCTTTGCCACCTTGATGTAGCGTTCCTCCATCTCCTTGCGGTACACGTCCCGCATGTACTCGTAGAACGAGTTGAACGACGGCACGATGCCCTTGTCCTGTTGGATTTTCAGGATGTAGGCGTTTACCGCGCTGCCCAGTTCCGCTGACTCCGTTTTTGTGGCGGGTTCGTTCTCGCTTTTCCACAGGGTGAGCAGCAGCGTCTTGATGCTGTCCTTCTTCTCCACGTCGAACACCCCGTCGTCCGTGTAGAACGGGTTGAACGAGATGGGCTTTTCCTCCGTGTAGGTGAAGTAGATGCCGTCCCTGCCCTTCGTCTTGCGGTGTATCATCTCGCACAGCCCTTGGTAGGAGTTGCCCGTATCGACCAGCACCACGTGGGATCCTTGTTCGTAATACTGCCTGACAAGGTGGTTCATGAAGAATGACTTGCCGCTTCCCGAAGGACCCAATACGAACTTGTTTCTGTTCGTCGTCACGCCCCGCTTCATCGGCAGGTCGGAGATGTCGATGTGCAGCGGCTTGCCGCTTATCCTGTCCGCCATGCGGATGCCGAAGGCGGAGGGCGAGTCCTTGTAGTTGGTCTCGCCGGCGAAGAGGCACACCGCCTGCCCGATGAACGTGTGGAACGACTCTTCTGCCGGAAAGTCCGCCGCATTGCCGGGGATGCCTGCCCAGAACAGTGTCGGGCAGTCCGTCGTGTTGTGGCGCGGCACGCAGCCCATGCTCGCCAACTGGCTGCCTACATCGTTCTTGATGCGTTTCAGTTCCTCCGCGTCGTCGCTCCACGCCATCACGTTGAAGTGGGCGCGGACGGACTTCAGCCCCTGCGAGTGCGCTTCGTTCAGGTACTCCTCGATCCACTCGCGGTTGATGGCGTTCTGACGGCTGTACCGCGAGAGCGACTGCATGTTCCTCGCCGTTTTCTCGAAGCGGCGCAGTTCCTCGTCGCTGTTGCCGATGAGCACGTACTGGTTGTATATGTGGTTGCAGGGAAGCAGCAGGCCCACGGGAGCGGCGAACGACAGGCGGCAGTCCGAGCGGTCGGTCGAGAGCCGTTCGTAACGGCTGTCAGTGGCCACCGCAGCGGGCAGGTCTTCCGTGTCCGACAGGGTATGCAGGCACAGCCGGTTGTCGCCGATACGCATCTCCCTTGCCGTCATTTCGATGTCCTCCAGACAGTCCACATTGCCCGGCGAGAGCGCGAAGTACCTGCCTATGATGCCCGTTTCCTTTTCCGTGCCGATGATTTCGTCATCGGAGAGCCGGCGCAGCCTGACATGCCCCGAATCGTTCAGGATACGCGCGAACTGCTCCACCGCCTCGATGAACTTCACCGTCGTTTCCTTGTCCTGCATCTCCTTCGGCACGATGTGCCCCCGGCACAGGGTGTTCCAGTTGCTCTGCTGTCTCATGCGCTCCTTCGTCGTCTTCGTCAGGAACAGGTAGCACTTGTGGTGCAGGAACGGGCGCTCGTTGAAGTGCATCTCGTAGCTGCGGGCAAGGAAGCCCATGCCCTCCCTGCCTGTGTCGGGGCGGTACCGCTCCTTCACGTACCAGTCCTGCTTGTGCAGCACCGTGTAGTCGGGCAGCACCTTTATCGCCTTGCACCACGTGGCATGGATGGCCTCGTACTCCTCCGCCGTGACGGTATAGACCTCCGGCAGTTCCACCTCGAAGGCGGCAGTAATGTCCGCGTCCTTCGAGACGATGCAGCCGTGCTCCACCGAGAGCAACGGGAAGCGGCTTTCCAGCGTGGTGGCTTTCATTACATTTCTCATACGTTTCTTCCTTTCTTTTTTCGTCTTAACAGATTGGACACCCGTCTGCGGTGGAGCACATGGCGGGGGCGCATCCGTGCCGCGCCCAGCTTCATCAGCCCGTGTTCGCCGTACTTCGCGTTCAGGCGGAACGTGAGCCACACGGTGGCGGAAGCCGACACCGCACCGAAGCCGATGCAGAGCCATTGGCCCGCGCCTGCCATGTACAGGATGACAAAGAGGATGAAGGCGGCAAGCAGCCCGCCTGCGAAGATGAACAGGTATTGCGCCTTCAGTCCCTTGAACTCCACCGGACGGCCTATGCCCTTGTTGATAGGGTATTCAGCCATTGTCCTTTTACCTTATTATAATATGTATAGGTATGCCCGTTTATTAAAGGAAGAACGAACGGAGAATCGTCGCGCTCACAATCAGGAAGATGCACGCCCCGAACCAGCTTGCGGCGGTCTTCGAGGTGTCGGGGTCGCCCGACGAGAACTTGCCATATACCTTGATGCCCCCGATAAGCCCGACGACCGCTCCGATGGCGTAGATGAGTTTCGTGCCGGGGTCGAAATAGCTGGTCACGAGGTTGGTAGCCTCATTGATGCCCGCCATGCCGTTGCCTTGTGCGGACGCTGAGATGTTTGCAGCCAGCAGAAGGGCTGCGAGAATGATTTGCTTTTTCTTCAATGTCTTTGTCATAATCGTTTCTTTTTTTGTGCCTCCGGGTTGGATAGTCCCTTTGGCGGTTGATACTTGTTTTACTTCTTGCGGCTTTGGATGAAGCCGGCTTGTGGATTTAGTGGTTCGGTGGCAAGCCGTGGTTTAGCCGTAGTCGATTTTCTTTTTTCGCATCATTGTTACGTTTTACTTGTTATACAAAATCACGGATGTTGAAATCCTCAATATTATCCGGAACTGCGGGCGCTTTCTTGGGCATTACCGCCGGTGCCGGTTTTGCCTGAGCCGCCGACACGGAGTCCAGATAGTAGTCCATCAGCTCGTCCAGCTTCTTGCGGGTCGCCTCCGAACTCTTTTCTATCATCGCGAACAGTTCGTTTCCTTTCATGTCGCAGAACACCATTCCGGCGTGTCGGCGTTCCTCTTTCGTGGCTTTCGGTTTCTTCGCTGTCCGCATGGCAAGGTCGATGTCCTCGAAGGTCAATCCTCCCGCCTCATGGGGTTCACCGTCATATTCCTCGTCCTCGTCATATTCTGCCATGTCCGACACGCGGCTGTCTGCAAACACCTCGTCCAGTTCCCCGTCGGGCACTTGGCGAGGATGGCGTTCCGGTGTTTCGTCGGCAAAGGTAACGTCCTTTTCGTCCACATCTTCACTTTGGGCATCCGTGGCAGCATTTGGCTTCATTGTGGCAGCTTGTGGCTTCCTTTCCGCCATTCGGAACCGGCTTTTCCCCACAATATCGTCGGGCATTCCTTTCATTTCGCAGTCCTTCCCCTTGCCGTCTTCCGCCTTGTTGTCTTCCCGGCGTTCCCAAGTCAGGTAGATGACCATCCACAGGTTGAAGGCCATCATCAGCACAATCAACAGCTCGGCCATGATTAAAGCGGTTGAGAGGATTCACGGCGTATCAGGGCATTGATGTCGTCCCCGTAGGTCCGGAGGTGTTCCTCCAGCACGTTCTCGATATACCCGCCGATGGTACTGCCGTTCACGCCCAATGTCCGCACGATACGGGAGAGTTTCCCGTGCATCTCGCGGCTGAGGTAAATGCACTGGCGGTGTGTCCCCTGCCGGGGCTTCAGGTAGCGGAGGAAGCCCGCAGCCTTTTCCGTCCGGGCGTCGTCCACGATGTGGATGACCACATCCGCTGCTTCCGGGTTCTTCACTTGGGGAGTGTCCGCCTCCGGGCAGCCATTCCCCTTTTTCTTTGTTCTCGCATTAAAAAATCCCATCTTGTTTTCGTTTTTAAGGGTGAATAATCAATAAATGTCCTCGTAATTTTTCCGGTATAACCGGCGGATCACCTCCTCGTACTCGCGGAAGTGTTGCTCCAGCACGCGGTCCACATAGACCGACAGCGTAAGCCCGTTTTTCCCGATGACTTGCACGATGCGCTGTATCCGTTCATGGTAACTTTTGCGGATGTAAGCGGTCTTGCCCGAACACACGGGAACTCTCGGAGCGTATAGGAAGCGTTCCAGATAGGCCTCTTCTTTCTTCGCCTCTTCCTTTCTCGTCTTTGCCTGCGGCTTCTCCGCCGCGCTTGCCGCTTTCTCCGGGGCATTTCCTTCCGTCACGGCCTCTTCCGGGGCGGCGGGCGCGGGCATCTCCGGACGGAACGAGTCCAGGAACTTGCCGGGGTCAATATCGACATCGAGTTTCTTCGCCATCGGTTCAACGCTTTACGATGCCGAGTATTTCTTCCGCAAGGGCGTCGATGCCGCTTCCTTTCGCCAGCGCCTTGTCCGGCGGCAGCAATGTGGAGCGGAAAAACGGGCGGTCGCCTTCCTCCGAGCCTTCCTTGCGGAAACGCTTGCTGTCGGGCAGGCTGGTGTTCAGCACTTCAAGCCCCATCCCGGCTATCACCTTGTCGTAGATGTCGTACAGGTCGGTCTTCTCGCGCTTGTCCACCATGTTCCACAAGAGGCGGATGCCCTTGATGTTCGACTTGCCGGTGGTGATCAACGTGTCGTTGATGATGCTTGCATATTTCAGCGAGCTTTCCATGATGAAACGGTCGGCGGCTATCGGGCAGAAGATGTAATCCATTGTCGCTACTGTCTTGATTAGTCCGAGGTTGTTCACCGTGCCCGTCAGGTCGAAGAAGATGAAATCGGGCGGTGTCGCCGACTCAATGAAGGGCTTGACCGTTTCTATCGCATTGTCGGGTCGGCTGCCCACGATCGGGTAGGCACGTTTGCCAATGCGCTTGAACTGGTCGTATGCCAGCTTGCGCAGGTACGGGTTGCGTTCGATGTTCTTCAGGTCACGCTCGCGCATGTCCTTGATGCTGAACTGGGGATAGTCGCAGTCCACGACCGCCACGTCATACCCCTTCACGTAATACAGGTAACTCGCCATCAGCACGGTGAGTGTCGTTTTGCCGGCCCCTCCCTTCTGGGTGGAGAAGGCGATGAACAAAGGTTCTTTTTTCATGCTTTCTTTTTTATTTATCGTTAAACATCAGCTCATGGTCTGGCAGGCAGCCGCCCGTGCAAACAGGCTGGCAGTCCGGCCTCCTGTCCTGCCCTTGTGCCTTTCTGCCGGCAGGCAGGCACGGGGGCAGGCAGGAAGGCAGGCGGGAGGGCAAGGATGCCAGCCCGACGGCAGGAAGGCGTGCCGGCCATTCCGACTGCAAAGGAAAGGGACTTTCGCCAAGGTTGTATCACTCCGCCGGTGCGTGGCAGCATTTGGCTCCGATGTGGCAGCTTGTGGCGTTGTTCGCCCGCCTTTGCCGCCGCTTTCCCTGTCGCTTCCTCCGTTTGCACATCTTTTAATCCCGACCGTCCCGTTGCGTTCTTGCCTGTATGCCCCCGTGCCGGCAGGCAGGCACAAGGGCAGGCAGGGATGCAGGCGGAAGGGCAAGGATGCCAGCCCGACGGCAGGAAGGCGTGCCGGCCATTCCGACCGCAAAGGAAAGGGACTTTCGCCGAACTTATGTCCCTTTGCCCTTGCGTGGCAGCATTTGGCGCCAATGTGGTAGCCTGTGGCGTTCCTCAGCCCCTTTCCGACCCGGATTTACCCCCTACCTTTGCACCCAAGCGGCAGGGCAATGCTCCCGGCGCGTACCGCAGGCCCCGGCTCCGTCCTTCTTTTGGGCAGCCGGAGGGTATCGGGCGACCGATACCCAGTCAAGTCGGGAATGACAGGTTTACCCCAATCCGTCTGCTACGGATTTTTGTGTCCTCTAAGACACAGCAAGGTGTCCTTTGAGTTACTCAAAGGGTTTCGGGTTACTCCCGAAACGACCTTGCCCCTTGCGGGGAGGGGCTTCCTCTCCGAAGTCGGGAAGCCTGTTTTCCTACCTGCGGTGCGGTTGCCGGAAGCTGCGCTTAGGCCGTGACACCACTAAATCCATTGTAATATGAACGAGAACAAGAACGGGGCTGCAAGCCCCAAGTGGGGGCGGCACCCGAAAGAAAGCCGCAAGTCGCACTGCGTGATAGTGCGTTTTGACGACGGGGAATGGCTCAGGTTCCTCGCCATGTACGAGAAGTCCGGCGTGTACGCGAAGGCGGTGTTCCTGAAGGCGCACTTCTTCGGGCAGCCCTTCCGGGTATTGGTCACGGACAAGGCTCTGCTCGACTACTGCACGAAGCTCTCCGCCTTTCATACGCAGTACCGTGCCATCGGCAACAACTACAACCAAACGGTCAAGGAACTGCGTTGCCATTTCTCCGAGAAAAAGGCGATGGCATTGCTCTACCGGCTGGAGCAATGCACGAAGGAACTGGCGGCATTGATGCGCCAAGTCATGGAACTGTCCAAAGAGTTTGAGGGAAGATGGTCGCAAAAATCAATGTAGGCACGTCGCTGTACGGCGCACTCGCCTACAACGGACTGAAGGTGAACGAGGGCGAGGGCAAGCTCCTCGCCGTGAACAAGGTCTTCGACGACGGCAGCGGACGGGTGGACATCGCCCGTGCCGTGGAGGACTTCCGGCGCTATATGCCGGAGAACGTGCGTACACGGAACAAGGTCATCCACATCTCCCTCAATCCGCATCCCGACGACCGCCTGACGGACATGGAGATGGAACAGCTTGCGCGGGAGTATCTGGAAAAGCTGGGCTACGGCGACCAGCCCTTTCTTATCTTCAAGCACGAGGACATCAACCGCCACCACCTGCACATCGTTTCCGTCAATGTGGACGAGCGGGGCAGGCGGCTGAACAAGGACTTCATCCACCGCCGCAGCAAGCGCATCACCACCGAGCTGGAACGCAAGTACGGCCTGCACCCCGCAGACCGCAGGCAGCACCGCCATGACAACCCCTTGCGGAAAGTGGATGCTTCGCAAGGCGACGTGAAGCGTCAGGTGGCGAACACCGCCAAGGCGGTCATGGCGACCTACAAGTTCCAGACGATGGGCGAATACCGCGCCCTGCTCTCCCTCTACAACGTCACGGTGGAGGAAGCCCGTGGCAACGTGGACGGGCGCGAGTATCACGGACTGGTCTATGCCGCCACCGACGATGCCGGGAACAGAGTGGGCAATCCTTTCAAGGCATCCCGTATCGGGAAGTCCGTCGGCTATGAAGCCGTGCTGCGCAGGTTTGAACTTTCCAAAGGGCAGATCCGCGACAAGCGTCTGGCGGATAGGACACGCAAGACCGTCGCCGCCGCGCTCGCCCGGACATACCGCAAGGAGGAGTTCATCGGCCTGCTTCATGCAAAGGGCGTGGATGTGGTGTTCCGCCATACGGACGAGGGGCGCATCTACGGGGCGACCTTCATCGACCACCGCACGGGCTGCGTGCTGAACGGCTCGCGCTTGGGCAGGGAGTTTTCCGCCAACGCCTTGCAGGAGCATTTCACCCTGCCGTATGCCGGCACTCCGCCGATACCGTTCACCATTACGGAGGACACGCCACAGGCAGACATCCGTTCCTATGAGGAACACGGCGAGGGGCACTCCACCGGCTTGGGGCTGCTCGGTGGCGATGCGTCGGGCGCACAGGCTCAGGAAGCCGCCTTCGAGCGTGACCTCAAACGCAGGCGGAAGAAACGCCGCAAGGGTTTGGGGCTGTAATCCATTTTTTCATCAACTTAAAAAAGAAACAGATTTATGTCACAACAGGAAGACGATTTGAGGGCATTGGCGAAAATCATGGATTTTCTGCGTGCCGTAAGCATTTTAATGGTGGTCATCCACCTCTATTGGTATTGTTACGAAGCCGTAAGGCTGTGGGGCATCGACATCGGCGTGGTGGACAGGGTACTGATGAACTTCGACCGCACCGCAGGATTGTTCCGCTCCATCCTTTATACGAAACTCTTTGCGTTGGTGCTGCTGGCACTCTCGTGTCTGGGCACGAAGGGGGTCAAGGAGGAAAAAATCACGTGGGCAAGGATTTGGACGGTGCTTGCCGCAGGGCTGGTGCTGTTCTTTCTGAACTGGTGGATATTGTCCCTGCCGTTGCCCGTAGAAGCAAACGCGGCATTGTACACCGCCACCGTTGCGGCGGGCTATGTCTGCCTGCTGATGTCCGGCACATGGATGAGCCGCCTTCTGCGCACCAACCTCATGGAAGACGTGTTCAACGTGGAGAACGAGAGTTTCCAGCAGGAAACGCGGCTCATCGAGAACGAGTATTCGGTGAACCTGCCCACACGCTTCTATTACAGGAAGAAGTGGAACGACGGGTACATCAACGTGGTAAACCCGTTCCGTGCGTCCATCGTGTTGGGCACGCCGGGCAGCGGCAAGTCGTATGCCGTGGTAAACAGTTTTATCAAGCAACAGATTGAGAAAGGTTATTCAATGTATATCTATGATTTCAAATTCAGCGACTTATCGACCATTGCCTACAACCACCTGATGAACCACCCGGAAGGATATAAGGTCAAGCCGAAGTTCTACGTGATAAACTTCGACGACCCGCGCCGCTCGCACCGCTGTAATCCCATTCACCCCGATTTCATGGAAGACATTACCGATGCCTACGAGAGCGCCTACACCATTTTATTAAATTTGAACAAGACTTGGGTGCAAAAGCAGGGCGACTTCTTCGTGGAGAGTCCGATTATACTGTTTGCCAGTATTATCTGGTTTTTACGGATTTATCAGGATGGAAAATATTGCACCTTCCCACACGCCATTGAGTTGTTGAACAGACGGTATGAGGACATTTTCCCTATCCTCACCAGTTATCCCGAACTGGAAAACTATCTTTCACCCTTTATGGACGCTTGGCAGGGCGGCGCGATGGAACAGCTTGCCGGACAGATAGCGTCGGCGAAGATACCGCTATCCCGTATGATTTCCCCGCAGCTCTATTGGGTCATGTCCGACAGCGAGTTTACCCTCGACATCAACAATCCCGACGAGCCGAAGATACTCTGTGTCGGCAACAACCCCGACCGTCAGAACATCTACGGTGCGGCATTGGGCTTGTACAATTCACGCATCGTGAAGCTCATCAACAAGAAGGGCAAGCTGAAGTCGGCGGTAATCATAGACGAGCTGCCTACCATTTACTTCAAGGGGCTGGACAACCTTATCGCCACTGCCCGAAGCAACAAGGTGGCGGTCTGCCTCGGCTTTCAGGACTTCTCACAGTTGAAGCGCGACTACGGCGACAAGGAAGCCGCCGTAGTGATGAACACGGTGGGCAACATCTTCTCCGGTCAGGTGGTCGGCGAGACCGCCAAGACCCTTTCGGAGCGTTTCGGCAAAATCTTGCAGAAGCGGCAGAGCATCACCATCAACCGCGAGGACAAGTCCACCTCCATCAACACGCAGATGGAGATCCTTATCCCGGCAAGCAAGATTTCCACGCTCACGCAGGGCATGTTCGTCGGTGCGGTGGCGGACAACTTCAACGAGCGCATCGAGCAGAAGATTTTTCATTGTGAGATAGTGGTGGATGCCGAGAAGGTGAGACGCGAGGAGCAGGCTTACAAGCCCATCCCCGTCATCACGGACTTCACCGATGCCGACGGCAACGACCGCATGAAGGAGATGATTCAGGAGAACTACAACCGCATCCGTGCGGAGGTGCGGCAGATTGTCGCCGACGAGTTACAGCGCATCCAGTCCGACCCCGAACTGCAACACCTGTTGCAGAATAAGTAATACGCCACAGGCGAAAAGAGAAAATCCGTAGCTCGGTTCAATTCACGACCGGGTTACGGATTTTCCTTTTCTTGTATCTTCTTTTCTGCTTTGAGCAGCTTGTTGAGGGTGGAAATGACAAGGGTCATCAGATAGTTTTTCAACTCGCTGTCTTCCTTCATCAAGATGCCGTATTCTTCGGCGAAGGCTTCCAACATCCATTTCCGGATGTCTGCCATATCCTCCCCGAAAGGTATCAGCCGGTTCTCATTCCAATAGGAGGTAACGGCAGACACAAACATTGACTTGAAAGCCGCCTTTTGTTCCGCGTTCAGTTTCTTGTAGCGTGTCCTTTCCGTAATGGGCGGTTCGCTGTATGGCATGACGGATACCGGGTCATAGACGGACACCAAGTCGCCGCCGTAATCAATGATTATCGGCAAGTCTGGCTTTATACCATGTTTCCGCTTTTTCTTTTTCGCCATATTACTTGTTCCCTTTCAACACTGCCTTTCCCTGTTCGGTAAGCCGGTATTTCTGCTTGGGACTATGCTTGGTCAAATCAGGATATACAGCTTCCACCAGTTCAAGCCCGATGGCGGCGTTCAAATAATTTTCCAAGAAATTGCTTCTGTCCTTCAAACCGATTGCTTCCATCATCTCCTTGGGTGAATAGATGCCATCCGACAGGGCTGCGATTAGTTTGCCGACCTGTGGGGTGACTGTGGGATTACTATGGGGTAACTGTGGGGTAACTATGGGATTTTCCCCCATGGCTTTTGGCATGTAGCGGAATACAAGCACGACAAAACCGCCTCCAAGCCTGTATTCTGGAGAGGGCAATCCGGCTTTGCGACACTCCTCCTCCATCAAGCTGATGCCGCGCCCCCAATTCTCCAACAGTTTCCTTTTATAAAGGACATTGGCGATTATTGGATTTTGAGGTTCCGAACAATGCTCGGACGCCATCCTCTCCACATCCCAGCCATGCGGGAAAGAACCGGGATTTTCTATTTCCACACGGTCATCGTATATGGCGATGCCGACAGAGCCTCCGGCTTCCCTGTAACTGCGGTGAGCCAACGAGTTTAGCACACCTTCCCTTACGGCCTTATAAGGCACAGACAAATGTTCTTCACGTTCCAGCCCCTCAATCCTGCCCGACAATGAAAGGTGTTTGAACAGGAAAGCCATTGCAGCGTCAAGCAGTTGGAATATATTGCCGTAAATGCGTTGGCTGTCTATGAATTCCATCTTGTCAGTTCCTCTGAAACGCGCCAGGCGCAGCAGGCATTGGGGATAGTTTGCCGGCATTTCCCGGTTGGCAAACAGGATGGCGGCTGCATGGTTCAGTACGCCGTTCCTCATCAGGCTGAATTTTTCAAGAATGACAGGAATGTCGTTTCCCGTATTTTCCGGCAGGCGTCCGCAGTCTATTCCCAGACGGACAGTTTTAAGCACCTCGTTCTCATCAATGTCATTTAATGTTAAATCAGGGTCGTCAAACAGTTCCCAGCGGTGACGCACACCGTCGCGGTCGAGCAACAACTCATTGTATTTTTGTTGTGGCATGGCGACAGTGGTGCTTTCCACACGCATATAAGGGCGACTCTTATAAGTGAACGGGCGTTCCATCCTTGCGTCTTCAACATGGAGGGTGATGATTCTCTTTTCACCGTCTGGCAAGGGCACGTATGAAACCTGTACCGTGGCAGTCGGCTCCAATCTGCCGATGGCTTCCGCAATCTCCCGCTTCGTCTTGTCGCTCACTTCCTGCCCGATGATTTTCCCGTTGTCTGACACGCCGAACAGTACCGTGCCGCCTTCACCGTTGAGGAAGGCGCACAGCGTTTCCATGCCGCGCTCCAACTGCCCGGTGGTCTGCTTGAACTCAACCTTGCCGCCTTCCTTTTCTGCTATCAGGTCTTGTATGCTATTGAGATTGTCTGTTTCCATCGTCTTGCTCTTTGGTTTACAAAAATAATAAATTGCCCTGCCGAAAAAGAAAGTTTTACGCTATTTCTATATGTTATGACTTAAAAAAACAGGCAAGGAGACACTCACACGCCCCCTTGCCCTCTTTGTTTTGTATGATTAACAAAAATGTTTTATCTTCTCATCCGCTCCCGTTCCTCGTCCAGCAGCATCCGTCTGTTCACCTTTTCCGCCGCACGGTCGAGGAAGTAGGTGCGGCTCTCGTTTTTGCGCATCTTGATGTCATTGTAGATATTGTAGCAGCCTTTCGCCTGTACGCCGAAAACCTTGTAGAAGTAGGCGGCTATCTCCTTCAGCGAGGCTTCGCCGCCGTTGATGCAGCCCATCTCGCTGACGCCGTAGATAAGCTCCACGAGGTCGGACGCCTTGCCCGTCCACCGCATCGGCGGGGCATCGGCAGGCGTGTCGTCTTTCTTTTCGTCTTTGTAGGGGATGGAGGATAGTGGCGGCACTTGGCTGTGTGGGATGGTAATGATTTTAAGCATCCTGCGCACGAAAGCGAGTGCTTTTCGCACATATATGCTGTGTTCAGTGTTTGGGTTCCGTATGGCTTTGTGGTATTGCAGTTCCGTTTCCACATAGCTCAGAGCAGGCAATGGGTGGCAGGGGCTTGCCGCTCCCGTACAGAGCGACACGACCGCCGTGGTGAACTCGTTGTATGCCGCACCCAGTTCTGTGCGGCTGTCGGGGTTGTCTATCAGACGGAAGAATTCCGTCTCGGTCAGTATGAGATGTTCCATTTGCTTATCAGTTTTATGTTGTTACACATGGGTTGAATATGTGCGCACATAAAACTATGCGGCAAATGGCAGTCCAGCGGGAAGAATTTTTTGCCGCCAGATTTGTAAATTATTGACAGCCAGCGATATTTTTGTTGAAAATAAATTGGAAAGCCTAAAAACGGATTTCCAAAAGTGTTCAGAAAGTGAACACGTGTTCAGAATCTGAACACTTTTTTGAGCAGGGAAGTGTTCATTTTCTGAACACTTGCGCCGTCCCTCCTGCGGTACACGGCTTTCAGCGAGCCGTCCTTGTACGCCTTCATTTCATCCCGTGTCCATTCGCTTCCGGGCAGATGGCCTTGGAACAGACGGCAGCCGTTCCCTGCAATGACGGGTATCGTGCAGAGGATGATTTCATCCGGCAGGTACATGCGTATCATGCCGTTGATGATACCGGTGGTAGCGGTGTTGGCTTCTATCAGGCAGGTGCTGTCGGACTTGTCAAGCGACAGCATGGTGAGGGAGGTGTATTCGGAGAGCGGACGGGCGGTTTCCTTCATTCCGGCCATCCCGAACCTGTCGGGCACGTCTGTTTTGGAAAGCCATTCCTGCGCTTCCCGTGAGCTGTCCGCAAGGCATCCGTCCATCGTGAGAACGGCGAATAATACGACTTTTCCCATTCGGTCTGTTTTTTAATGGTTATGACCGAAGCCGACAAATGAAAATAGCGTGCAATTCACACTACTTTCTGATGACGGCTCTGGACTGCCTCTACGGAATGTACGTGACTGCACGCTATGCCGAGGCATAGCATAAGCATCACGCAATCGCCTTCCGTAGTTCAAATTGTCCAGATTCTCACCAGATGCGTCTTGCGGTCTTATTCTATACTATATCTTTATCGGGCGGAATTTTAATTTTCCGCACACGACTTTTCTCAAATGTTGCTACAAAGGTAGCCTTTTTCCTGTAATTCCTTTCATAATTTCAACAATTTCTATTTTATTCCGTATGCTTTCATCTTGTTGTACAGCGTGGTACGTCCGATGCCGAGCAATGCCGCAGCCAATTTGCGGTTGCCTTTCGCCTGTTCCAGCGCACGGATAATCTGTTTCTTTTCCATGTCGTCCATTTCCAGTGAAGCGTCAGACGCCAACGGCATTTCATCGAATTCCAACGTGTCCGCCGTGACCGTATCGCCCTCGGTATGCAGCACCGCCAAATGCACGACCCGTTTCAGCTCTCTCACGTTGCCGCCCCATGTATAGGCAAGCAGCCGTTTTCTTGCCTCCGCGTCAAAGCCTTTCACCTGCTTCTCGAATTCCTCGTTGGCAAGGTTTAGGAAAAACTCCGCAAGCGGTATGATGTCCTCCTTGCACTCGCGCAGCGGCGGTATGTGCAGGGTGTATTCTTTCAACCGTTGGTAAAGGTCAGCCCGGAAACGTTTTTCGGCGATGGCAGCCGGCAAGTCCTCGTTGGTGGCGGCGATGATGCGCACATCTGCTTTCCTGTCCTTGCCGCCGCCCGTGGGTCTGTACATTTTGGATTCCAACGCACGGAGCAGCATCTGCTGCACTTCTATGGGCAGGTTGCCTATTTCGTCAAGGAACAACGTGCCTCCGGCGGCTTCCTCCCAGAAACCTTGTTTCTTACTTTCGGCTCCCGTGAACGCCCCTTTCTCATGTCCGAACAGGGCGGAGGCGGCAAGCTCCTTTGAAAGCAGGCCGCAGTCCACCGCCACAAAGGGCTTGCCTGCCCGTTTGCTCCTTGCGTGTATCTTCCCGGCAATGTGTTCCTTTCCTGTTCCGCTTTCGCCTAATATCAATACGTTCATGTTGGTCGGGGCGACCAGCCTTATCCTGCGCTCTATCTCACGGAAAGCCGCGCTCTGCCGCTCGTAAATCGGTGCGTCATGTCGCTCCGTCCTTTTCTGCAAGGTTTTCAGGAGCGGGAAAAGGTTGGCTTCAATCAGCGGCTTCGGGATGTAATCTTCCGCGCCTGACTTCATCGACCGGACGGCCGTGGGCACTTCGTCGTAGTCGGTCATGACGATGTAGGGATTGTTCATGCCCTGTCTCCGCAGTTCTTCCAGCAGGGCGATGCCGTCACCGTCGGGCAGGCGCAGGTCGGCAAGCACGATGTCGTCCTCCCGCATCTTGGAAAACAGTTTCCTTGCCCCGTTGCAGGTGGAGGCGCTGACGCTTTGGAATCCCTTGCTCTCCAGCAGTCCGCACACATAACCGGCGAATACGGGATTGTCCTCTATCACGATTACTCTGCCCATCGTTCCGCCTCCTTCCTCGCCAAATCTACAATCAGTTTGCTTTGTGCCAGTACGGCATCAACGGCAGCCTTTACTTCGTTATCTGATATTTTTCCCTTGTGGATTGTGTCATACAATACCGCCAACGGCTGTTCCGCCTTTATCAGCATCCACGAGCTTCTGAGGTGGTGTATCCAGCTGTCCAACGCCTCCATGTCCCCGGCTTCCGCCGCCTTGCGCACTTCATCCATGTCGGATTGTGTCGTGGCCGCCAGCTTTTCCAACGTGCGCCGCTTGTCGCCGAAAGCGAGCAGGGGCGACAGGTCTATATTGCTTGTGCCCTTTGGCTTGATGCAGCGTTCCGTGACTGCAAGCAGTTCGTCTATGGAATAAGGCTTGTACAGCACGGCGGCAAATCCTTTTTCCGTCAGTTCCTTTTCTTCCACATAGCCTGCGGCGGTGGCTGCCACTACGGGGATGGTCTGCGAGTTGCCGATCTCCGACGTGCGCAGCAGTTCCAGCACCCCGTAGCCGTTCACCTCCGGCATCTTCAGGTCGGTTACCAGCAGGTCGTAGTCCTTTGTGCGCATACGGTCCGTCAGTTCGTCCACGCTTTGGCAGGTGTCGCACTTCACGCCGCTTTGCCTGTACATTTCCTTCATCATGTCCAGCAGCATCCCGTTGTTGTCTATCGCCAGCACGGAGCAGCCGGAAAGCGTGGAATGCTTAACAGTTGTCTTTTCGGCAGCCATTGTTTCCTCCGCTTTGGGCAGTGGCAGGCTTACGGTGAAGCGGCTTCCTTTGCCCGGTTTGCTTTTCACTGTGATGCTTCCATTCAACAGTTTCACCGTGTCGCTGACGATGGCAAGCCCTAATCCGAAGCCGTCCTCCGTCACGGAGTTGCCCAGCCGCTCGAACGGGACGAATATCCGCAGTTGCTGTTCCTTTGTCATGCCCGTGCCTGTGTCTGACACTGACAAGGTAAATATGCCGCTGGTATATTCGGTTGTCAATGTGACACTTCCGTTTTTGGTAAATTTGATGGCGTTGGAGAGCAGGTTGCTCCCGATACTCAGGATGCGGTTTTTGTCACCACCCACTATATCGTCCGTTTCACCGTCTATATTGAAACCGAGTCCTTTGTTCTTCGCCAATGGTGCAAATTCCGTTTCCAATATCTCGGCTATGGAGCGCAGTTTGAACGGCTTTATGACGGGTGTTTCCTTGCCGCTGTCCAGACGGAAATACACCAGCAGGTTGTTTATCATCCCTGCCATGCGCCCGGCGGCATCATTGATAGCCTGTGCGTGACGGATGCGGTTGTCCGCTTCCGTGTCGTTCAGCAGCAGTTCGGCGTTGCCGCCGATGGCGGTCAGCGGGGTGCGCAGTTCATGGGTGATAGTATGTACCGCCTTCTTCCTTGACGTTATCAGTGCCTCGTTCCGTTGTACGGATTGTTCCAGTTGCCTTATCAAATCAGTTGTCTTGTGCTTGTATTGTTTAATGCTTTTTGCATCACGATGTATGATGATGTAGGAAATTAACAACAATAGAAGAACGAATCCCATTAAACCGCCTACTTGCATAAATGACTTTTCACGCATGGCAACTATTTCGTTTTCCCGGCTTTGCAGTTCGGTTTGTACCTTTTCTTCTATTTGGCAAATCAATTCTTGCAGTTGTCTGTTAAGTTCTGCATTACGAGCTGCAAGGCTGTCGGCTTGTTCCGACAATTGGCGATCCTGCACTTTCTGTTCGCTGATTACGTTTCTATTGACCGAATGAAGGATAGTGGTTGATACTGCTGGAGTTACTTCCTTTTTTTTGCCGAATATGCCTAAGAAACCTTTTCGTTTTGGCTTTTTGGACTGTTCCTGCACACTTTTCTGTACAATAACCGGAATTTGATTGGCTATCTTCTTGTTAATAGATTGTTGTTCATCCATTAACCGGACTATCTGGAACATCTGTCGTTCCTTATCCTCTAAAAGACTGCGCACACTATCGATGCGCTCTGCTGGATAGGTGGCCTTGAAACGGCAGAGCATACTGTCCATTGCCATACGCCGTGCATGGTAATGCTCGATATCTTTATCGTTCCATTCCAGTATTGTTTCACCCAATAGAGAAAATTTTATCATTTGAATATTGATATTGTTTATTTCTTTTCGGAGCTCGTCTATTTTTTTATTGCCAAGTTCTAATGCTTCTATCTCCTGCCATTCATAGAGGCTATTATATGCCATACATCCGATAAGAATGGAGATAAGTATATATCCCAACCGTATTGCCTTATAGAAATTTCCTGACCGCTCCATTATTTTAATGACATTGATTTTTGGAACATGAATAAAAGTTTATCTTTTTCGTTCATGCGGATATTATCAGAATAATCGCCTTTTGTTATTTGATACCCGCATGGCTTAACCATAAAAACGCCTAAGCCCTTAGTGTATGAACTTACTTCTGAGGCATAGTCTTTACTTGTATTTAATGGAACTTTCCCTTTAATATGACACCAATCATTATTGCAACTGATGTCTTCAATCTCAGACATCATTTTTTGCAAATCTGTAATAGCTTTGGAACTCGCCACCTGGGGGATCTGCAACTCAAAATATAGCATCGGTTCGAGAATGTCTACACCTGACTGTTGCAAAGCCAGCCTGAAGACATAAGGGGTCAGCTGTCTGAAATCAGCAGGTGTACTTACCGGGCTATAATACTCGGCTTGAGTAAAAGTTACTTTCAGATCTGTCACTTCCCATCCATGTAATCCCGATTGGCAAGACATACGAATCCCTTCAAAAACGGCATTTTGAAAAGAATGGTTCAGATAACCATAGGAGATGTCACTTTCGATCTGCAACCCTGTTCCTAACGGCAAGGGTTCAAGAGTCAGCCCTATTGTGGCCCAATAAGGGTTGGGTGGCACTTCGATCTGAATAATCTTATTGACCTTTTTTATAGGTCGTTCTTTGTAGATAGTCTTGATCTCATCAAAATGGACCTTTACGGAAAATCGTTCTTCCAGCAATGTCTGTATGATTTCCTTCTGGGTTAAACCATATAACGAGATTTCCAATTCATCACTATATGAGTTTATGGAAAAGGACAAAGACGGGTCTTCAATCCACAATGTATTCAGAGCGGATATCACCTTGCTTCTCTCTTCGGGCTTGTCTGGCCGGACGGAGGATTTGAGAGCGGGATGCTGATGGGATAATCCTTGAATCAAACAAGGTTTAGCACCTAAATAATCTCCTATTCGAAAATCTGCTATATCTTCTACAATTGCGATATCATTGGCACCCACTTCATCAACATTTATCTCTCTGCCCTGATAAATAGTCTTTAGATTTTTAATCTTGATGAATTTTTCCGAATCGTTGATTCTTACAACGTCTCGAAGTCTCAGACTTCCGTCAATTATTTTAAGAAAACTTCTTTTATGCCCTTTGGGGTCATGCTCTATCTTATAGAGATAAGCTGAAAGTCTGTTTGAGACTGATGCCGGAGGAAGTATAAAAGAAGAAATGGCGTCCAACAACTCATTGATACCGATATTGAACATTGCTGATCCATGTAGCACCGGATAGACTTTGGCTTTTGCCACAAGAGCGATTATCGTATTCCAATAATCAGCCGGTGAAATTTCGCTATCCGCCAAATATCGTTCTAATATATCGTCGTCATGGTTGCATACAAATTCTTTGTATTCTTCCTTTATATATGTTTGGGAGCAAACCGGATAAACCGATCCATCGACAACAGTTTGCATAAACAGGACATCTTGCGACAGATTTGTTTTTATATCCATATACAAACGCTCCAAATTCACACCGGCACGGTCAATCTTATTGATAAATATAATTGTCGGGATTTGCAGCTTTTGTAAAGTACTGAACAGCAACTTTGTCTGCGCTTGTATGCCTTCCTTTGCGGATAAGATGAGGACTGCTCCATCAAGCATTTTGAATGTCCGCTCCACTTCCGCAATAAAATCCATGTGTCCCGGAGTGTCAATGATATTGCATTTCACTCCATTCCAGATAATAGATGTCGTAGAAGCCCGGACAGTAATTCCTCTACGTTTCTCTATATCCATAGAGTCCGTTATGGTGTCACCATTATCCACACGGCCGCACTTTTCCGTTGCTCCACTGGCAAACAGCAGATTCTCGGTTACGGAAGTTTTTCCTGCATCAATGTGAGCAAGAATTCCTAAATTTATAATATTCATTTGGATTAAGCAATAATATACTACAATAGATGCATTGTCGAAACGCACCTTTTAATACCTCCTCGTAGCATGTGAGAACTACAGGATTACTAACTCGTATTAATATGTATATTATTACTGCCGCATAACGATTACAAAATTACACAAAAAAATATATCTAACAAAAGTGGGAGGATTTTTTAACTTTTTTTAACATAGACATTTTATTAGGGAAGCGTAGGTTCAACTGGTAAGTACAAATAAGTAGAAATGTTTGAACAACACCGTTTTAGGAAGTTGAAAAATCAAGTTTCTCTCTCGGTATAGCGTTTATTTTGGCCAATATCTTCTTTAGTTTAGCATTTGTGTATTTCCCATTCGTGTTCTATTTAGCTCCTTATTATGAGTATGTAGCAAGTTGCTTATCAAATTCAGCCTCTTTGAGGGTCAAATATGGTTTTGCAAATGGTGACTGACAAGACATAAACAAGGTCAGCAGGAATTTTTTACATAAATGGACATGAATGTATATAACCTAAAATAAGAATAAATTTTAATAAGGGCTGCCCAAAAAGAAAAAATGCAGTTACCATCCTACAGATACTTGCAGAGAGGATAAAATTTACTTTTAGACCTTTTGGGATAGCCCTTATTAATACTTCAGATAAAATTCCTAAGGTTATATTTTCAATCCTTTGGACCGGGTTTCCTCCTTGGCATACAGTCCCGGACGCCCGATTATGACATGGTTGGCAACGATACTATCCGCCGGACTGCGTATCTGCGGCGGTGCATTTTCGGGATATTGCGCCTGCCTGTTCCTCACATCTTCCGCTTCCGGCTTGAGCTGTTGCCCTTCATTCTCCTTTTCTGCGACTTCGGGCGTGGGTGGCGCAAGCTCCAGCTGAATTTTTCGGTCAAGGGCGGCAAGTTCGGATTTCAGTTGCTTCAGCTCGTCCTCTTTCTTCCATGTCTTGCCCGCTATCTCCTGCAACTGCGGTATCTCGCGTTCCAGCACTTGGTTCTTTTCCTCGTACTGCCTGATAATCGCCGGGATGCGCTCCAACGCATTGAGGAAGTTCACTGCGGCGGCGTGGGTGTCCGCCATCGCCAGATGCCCGTTGTTGTACTTGTACTTATAGTGCCCCTCAACGATAAAGCGGTTGTCAATGGTCTCGCGTCCGTCGCAAATCATCCGCTCGCTCACCACCTTGATGGGGAAGCCATAGAGTTCGCCGATTTGCCGGTACAGCCCGCCCGTCGTGGCATTCTTGGCTATCTCCTGCAACTTCTTGCCGATGGCCTTCTCATCAGCGGAAGCCACCCCGTCAATCCGTATAGGGTTAAGCCGGTTGCCGTCCTTTCCGGTCTTGGCGGCAGCGGTGAATCTCTCCCAGTCTTCCGTCATGGCGGCGATGACGGCTTTATTGTCATTCAACTCCTTTGTCTTGCTCTCCAATTTCCACTCCGAATCGCGCTTGCCCTTGTTGAACGACTTGCGTTCGCCCTCTAATGAGGCTATCTTCTTTTCGAGTTTCGCCTTGTCCAGCAAGTCGGTGTTGCCCGACAGTATCGCCATGTATTCCGAGAAGTTCATGCCCGACTTCTCGTCCATCGCCCCCTCGTCGATGGTTCGTGCGCCCAATGCGCCGCTTTTCAGCTGACTGATGAACGTCTGCTTGCAATGCAGCAGGTTGAACTTGTACGAGTCCAGCGACTTCTCGACGGCGTAGATAATGACATCCACCTTATTATCCGCATACAGCTTGGCTATCTCGTTGCCCTTGCGCACCGCCCGTCCGTCCCTTTGGGCGAGGTCGGACGGACGCCACGGCGTGTCAAGGTGGTGGACGGCGACAGCCCTGCGCTGGGCGTTCACGCCCGTGCCGAGCATACTCGTCGAGCCGAACAGCACACGGACATAACCGCTGTTCATCGCCTCAATGACCGCCTTCCGCGCCTTCTCGTTCTTGCATTCCTGAATGAAGCGGATTTCGTGGGCGGGTATGCCGTAATCCTCCACCAGCTTGCGCTTGATTTCGGTATAGACACTCCAACCACCACCGGGCTGGTACGTGCCCAAATCCGAAAAGACGAACTGCGTGCCCTTTTGCGCGTCATACTTACGGTAGTATTCCGCTATCATCTTGGCGCAATGGCTCGCCTTGTTGTCGGGATGGTCTTCGTAATTCGGGTCAATCATGCGCATGTCCAATGCCATTTTCCGTGCATAGTCCGTGGCGATGAGCATCTTCGCCTTCTCCTCCGTTTCCGAGAGCGGCGGTCTGCCCAATATCGTCGCATCGCCCGACTTGGCGAACTGCATCAGCTTCCCGATAAACACCTCTTGGTCCGGGGTGGGCGGTATGTGGTGCAGTATCTCGTTCTTCTTCGGACGGTCCACGCCAATGTCCTCCGCCGTGCGGTAGTCGGTTATCTCGTTGTAGAACGCCGCCAGCTCCGGCACCTTGATGAAGTAGCGGAAGCGTTCCTTCTGCACGATGTTGTTCGTCACGTTGAACTCGAAATCGGTCGTCTTCTTGGCGAAGATGGCCGCCCATGCGTCGAAGCAGCGGATGTCCTGTTTCTCCAGCGCCTTCGGGCGCAGGTACTTGAACAGCAGATATAACTCCGTGAGGCTGTTGGAAATAGTAGTTCCAGACAAAAACGTCGCCCCCAAGTCCCTGCCCGTCCGCTCCTGTATGGTGCGGATGGCGAACAGCAGGTTCAGCGCCTTCTGGCTTCCTTCGGAGTTGCCCAGCCCCGCCACACGGTCGTGACGGGTGTTGAACGTCAAGTTCTTGAACTGGTGGCTCTCGTCGATGAACAGGTGGTCGATGCCCATCTGCTTGAAGTCCGCCACGTCGTCCGTCCTTGTCTTTATGGCGTATTCCACCTTTTCGAGTTTCGCCTGAAGGTTGACTTTCCTTTTCTCCAATCCACGCAGCATGGCTCGTGACACGTCCTTGCCTTGGGTGCGCAGCACTTCGAGGTTTTCCTCCACCGTGTCCAGCTCCTCCTGCAGGATGCGCTGCTGCAACTCCGGCGACTGCGGGATTTTCCCGAACTGGTCGTGCGACATGATGATGCAATCCCAGTCGTTGTTGCGGATGTCGTTGAAGAAACGCACGCGGTTGGCGGCGGCAAAGTCCTTCTCCGAGGCGTAGAGGATGCGGGCGTTGGGATAAGCCTTGCGGTAGGTCTCGGCTATCTCGCGCACGTTGGCTTTCAGCCCGATAATCATCGGCTTGTGTACCACTCCCAGACGCTTCATCTCGTGCGCTGACACGCACATTATCAGTGTCTTGCCGGTTCCGACCTCATGGTCGGCTATCCCGCCGCCGTTCTGTTTCAGCATCCAGATGCAGTCCTTCTGCGAGGGGTACAAGTCCATTATGCCCAAGCCTTTCAGGTCCAAGTCCGGGAACTTCTGGTGCGATCCGTCATACTTCGGGCGCACGAAACAGTTGAACTTGTCGTTGTACATGTCCGTCAGCCGCTTCTTGAACTCCGGCGACTGTTCCTCCAGCCACTCGGTAAAGCCGTTTCGTATCTCGTCAATCTTCGCGTTGGCAAGCTGTATGCCCTCGCTGTCACGCACCTTGATGTCGTTGCCGTTCTCGTCCTTTCCGATGCTTTTCATCATGTCGGGGCAGGTGTTGTGCAGGGCGTGCTTCAGCAGGTTCATGCCGTCGTAGTTGCGGTAGTAGCCCTTCACAAGGAATTCGTCCGTGATTTTCATCGTCCGATAGGCGCATTTCACCGAATACTCGTCGAGGCTCTCCGAGTAGGTTATCCGCACCTCCGTGTCGAACAGGCGGCTCATATAGGCGGCATACACGCCCGTGGGTATCCAACGCTCCCCGAAGTTGAAGTCCAGGTCCTCGAAAGGGATTTGTTCGGGTACGCTCTCGCGCAGTGCCGCCAAAGCCTCCTGCGCCTGCGGCATCATCCCGTGGCCCTCATGTCCCTTTATCCATTCCTCCACATCAGCTACTTTCTGCACCACGTTTCCGGCGATGAAACTGTCAGCTATCTCGTAGCCGTCCGCCAACGGGTTGTAGAACACCCGTCCTTTCAGGACTTCGAGCATCTCCGCCTGCGGCAGGTCGCAGAGAGATTCCATGTAGGGCAGGTTCACGCCGCCGTACAGGTTGAGCGAGGCGGACAGGGCTTCTTCGGGCGACTCCACCTCGACAAGCGTTTCCTGCGAAAAGGAAACGGGACGGTCGAAGATGTCCGCCTTGACGAACTGCCCGTTCTCGCCGCGTTCCAGCGAGAGCATGTTGCGCCCTGAAGCGTCCATCAGGATGAGCTTCGCGTTGTGCTTGGCATTCAGGTTGCCGTAGCGCATGACGAACTCGTCGTAGTAGGTGTTCAGGTTGCGGCGCAGCAGGGCGTTCTCCTCGTGGTTCTCCGCTTCGTAAGCGTAAAGCCGCTCGTAGGTGTTGCGCAAGTCGATGTAGAGTTGCGCCTTCCGCGCCTGCATTCCGTCCATGTCGAGCGGCTGGAAGGTAGCCCCGTAGCGGGTGACATCCTTCAGCACCCCGATTTGGAAGCGGACGCCGCCCGTGTGTTCCCATACCAGTGAGCCGTCTTTCAGGTGCGGCTCCATTATGCCTTTGAACGGGCGCGGTTTCATTGCTTCCTCTTTCCTGCGCTGCCGTTCTTCCGGGGGCAGGGCGGCTTCCTCCCCGCGCATCTCCCTTTCCACACGCTCTATCTGTTTTTTCGCCCGCACTTCGTATGCGTTCTCTATCGGATAGACAGTTTGCACCTTTTCCGCTTGCTTGGCGGCATTGGCATCCATCTTCTCCTTTCCCAAACGGCGCAGTTCGGCACGCCGTTCGGGAGTGAGCGACATCATCATTTCGTAGAAGCCGTTGATGGGCGGGTTGGTTTCCCAGTCCAGACTACGGTAAACGGCATCCTCCGGGTCATCGTCTATGGCAGGCTTCTCTACAGGCGGTTCGGGCATGGGCTGTTCAGCTTCTTTCGGCTTCACCTCTATCTGTTCCAGTTCCGACGGGGAAAACAGCGGCTGTTCCTGCTGCTTTTTGCGTTTGGACTTGCCGCCTTTCTTCCTCTCCGGTTTCAGCCCGCGTTCCGCCATCCGCCGTTCCTCCTGCGTGTAGCCAAACAAATCGTATAAGTCCATTACCGCGGCTTCAGGCCGTTTTGTTCCCATCTCCTGCGCTACGGCTTGCGCCGGTTCCGCCTTTGGCGGCACCGGATTTTCTTCTCTTTTCATCTCCGGCTGTTGCCCGGTAACCGCCTTGATGTCATTCTCTTTTTTCGTCTCTGCCAGTGTAGGCTGTACAGCTATGGTCTGCCGGGGTTCCAGCCTTTCACCCTTGATGCCGTTGTAGCGTTCCAGGTCCAGCCTTGCCGACAGGTCGTCCGACAGCATCCGGTACAGGTCCGTGGCGATGCCCTCCACGCCGCCGCTGTGCGTATAGACGATGGCAGGCTTGCCGTAAGGGTCGGTGTCACGTTTCGCGTCAGTGTGGATGATATGTTCCGGGTGGTCGAACAGATACCCGTTGGTGACAATGTTCGTATGGTTGTTCTTCACGACATCGCCAAACTTCCTGTCCTCTTCGGAAAGCTCCTCCTTGCCTTCGTTCTTTTGCAGGACAATCAGGTCACAGCCTACTTCCGTGTTGGCATTTTCCGTGAACAGGTTGTTCGGCAGGCGGATGGCGGACAACAGATCCGCTTTGCGTGTCATCATGTAGCGTGTGCCGCCGTTGCCCTCCGTGTCCAGCACGCCCCGCGAGGTAATGAACGCCACGATGCCGCCGTCACGCACCGCGTCCAGCCCTTTCAGGAAGAAATAGGTATGCACCTTCCTTGCCGCTATTCTCCGGAAGGTCGAGCCGTTCTCAAACTCAGGGTCGAACACGGCTATGTCCCCGAAAGGGATGTTGGATATGGCAAGGTCAAACCGGTTCAGGAACGGCTTTTCTATCTTCTCGAAGCCTTCCGTGCGTATCTTCTGCTCCGGGTACAGGTGTCCCAGCATCTTGCCTGTCAGCAGGTCTTTCTCGAAGGCCATCACCTCTGCCTGTGGGTTGTCCGACAACACCGAGCCGATGAACGCGCCCATGCCTGCCGAAGGCTCCAGCACGAGCTTCGGGCGTACCTTCCTGTCGTGCAGCACGTCCGCGATGGTATCCGTGATGGCCTGCGGCGTGTAGAACGCCGTCAGCACCGAGGCTTTCAGCGAATCCACATACCGCTTGTACTCCGTTTCATCCCTGCTGTTCTCCCGGATGATGCGGTGCAGCTCCACCGTAGGCGCGAACAGTTCGAGGTCGGACTTCGCCCAATGCACGGCATCCGCCAGTTCCTTTGCCGGGTTCAGGATGCACTTCAGCCCTCCGAAGCCGCAGTACCGCTCCAGCAGCGCACGTTCCCTTTCCGTCGGGGTGCGCCGTTCCCGGTCAAGCGTGAACGCCGTGCGTACCGCCTCGATGTTGTCCCTCAGTTTCTGTTTCCTATTGAACGCCATGGCCTTCCTCCAGATAAAGCACGACGGTTCCCACCAGTTCCGTATAGAGCAGGTCATGGGCAGGCGACAGGGCAAAGGTGTCGTCCGACGTATCGTAACCGGCGAACAGGTTTTTCAGATAGGGGTACAGGTCGCGGCAGAACGCCTCGCGTCCGGATTCCGGCACCTCGTCGGCAAACTCCCTCTCCACGACCTCTGTCAGCAGGGCGTAGGGCGAGAAGTGCAGCCCGCGCAGCAGGACGCGCATGGCTTCCTCGTGAGCGTGTTCCACCGTGCCGCCCGCCAGCCTTTCCTTTTCAAAGGTTACGGTGGCGGCTTCCTCCCTTTCTGTGATAAGGTCCGTGTCGGATACTTTGTCGGGATGGTATTTTCTCAGGTAGTCCAGCAGGTACAGCCCGTAGTAGGACAGCTCCGCCGGAAGGGTTTTCTTGTTCTGTTTCATTTTCTGATGGATTTAGTGGTGAAAAACGGATTTTGGATTTTGATAAAGGAGAAGAAAAAGGCACCCGGTATCCCTCCGAGTGCCGCCACTAAATCCACCGTAAAACAATGCTTCAACGTATTGAAACAGATTATGAACAGTGAATCAGTGGCAAAAGTAATGCAAATCGAGGGGAGAACAAAATAAGCGAGCTTATTTTTTATTCCGAGATGCAGCTTACTTTATCAAAATTTATACATTTATTTTCTTCCTCCTCTCTTGTTTATGGATTTTCTTGTCGATTTATTTTCAGGAAAGATGAATTTCGTGTTGAAATCCGCGTCGAAAGCGACTGCTGCGCTGAACGGCTTGCCCTGTTTGCTCTTGAAGCTGCTGAGGACGCCCGTTTTTCCCTTGGCCAGCAGGTCGGTCATTTCCGTGTCGGTGAGCGTCCTGCCCGCTATCTGGCGGAACACCGGCAGGGCGCAGTCCGGGTTGTCGCAGCGCACCACCTTGCCGTAGAACTGCATCGTGCCCGTGCCGCACTTGGGACAGGCACAGCCCGATGCCTTGTGCCCGAAGATTTTGTCGCAGGCGAGCAGTTCGGTGGTTATCTTGCGGGTGTAGCCCTCGATGTCGCGCAGGAAAGCCTCGTGCGGCGTCCTGCCTTTTTCTATCTCCGCCAGTTCCGACTCCCAGCGCCCGGTCATTTCCACATCAGCGATGTCCATGCCCTTCACGATGGAATACAGGGCAAGCCCTTTCTCCGTCGGCACAAGCGACTTCTTCACGCGCACCATGTACTCCCTTTTAAGCAGGGTCTCGATGATGGCGGCGCGGGTGGCGGGCGTGCCGATGCCGCAGTCCTTCAACGCCTGGCGCACTTCCTCGTCCTCCATACCCTCGCGTCCGGCGGTCTCCATCGCCGCCAGAAGGGTACTTTCCGTGTGGAGCGGTTTCGGACGGGTCATGCCCGAGCTCATCGAGCAGCCGTTCATTGCCAGCGTGTCGCCCTCGTTCCAGTCTGGCAGTACGGTGTCTTCCTTGTCCTCATCATAGACCGAACGCCAGCCCGCCTTGCGTACGATGCAGCCTTTCGTTTCAAACTCCACGCCTTCGCATTCCGCCCGGACGGTGGTCGTGTCCTTGACGCATTCCGGGGAGAACGCCTCAATCATGCGCCCCACAATCATGTCGTAGATAAGCTGCTCGTTCTTGTAGAGCGCCAGCGGACGGTTGGGTGTCACCAGCAACGCATGGTGGTCGGTCACTTTCGAGGCGTCCACGCTGCGACGGTTCAGTGCGTCCATGCTTTTGATTTTATCGGCAAACAATGAATGGGCAGATAATCTTTCAAATAACAAGGGTACTTCGGCAAACACGTCCTCCGGAATGTAGCGGCTCGATGTTCTCGGATAGGTGATGAGCTTTGCCTCGTAGAGCGTCTGCACAAGGTCGAGCGTCTGTTCCGCCGTGAAGCCGTGCTTCGTATTCGCTTCCTTTTGGAGCGTAGTCAGGTCGTACAGCAGCGGAGGGTTCTCCACCTTCTCCTTCTTTTCGACTCTCACGATGGTGGCGCACATCTGTTCCTTTACCTTATTATGTAATGTAGCTGCCTTTTCCTTGTCTTTCCATTTCTCTACCGAGGAGAATTTTACAACCTCGTTCACGCTCGCCGACGGCGTGGTGAAATGAAGCTGGTGTACCGGTTCGGGTGTGAAACGCCTGTTTTCCCAGAATCGCTTGCAGACCATCGCCAGCGTGGGTGTCTGCACCCGTCCGACGGAATACGTGCCCCGCCCGGCGGCTACCGACAATGCCTGCGTGCCGTTGATGCCCACCAGCCAGTCGGCTTCACTTCTTGCTTTGGCGGCAAGGTATAGGCTGTCATACTCGTGCCCGTCCTTCAGCTCTTTCAGTCCCTTGCGGATGGCGGCGTCGGTCAGCGAGCTTATCCACAGCCTTTGGAACGGCAGGGTGCAGCCGGTGTAGGAATACAGGTACCTGAATATCAACTCGCCTTCACGCTTATCACAACTTTAGATAATCGCGATTATCCAAAGTAAAAGATTATCCAAAGTAGAATTCTATTCGTATTTGATTATGAGATAGTTATATTTAATACTTACAAAAACTACTTTGGATAATAATTAGTCCTACTTTCCAAGTCCTTTTAACCAGTGCTTCAATTTTGAATCTTTCTCCCAAGAGCCTTCTACTTTATCCATGACAGGAATGATGTCTGCATAAGCAGCTTCAAGAGCCTCTCTTTTCTGTTTGGAATCAGCCCGAGCGTATATTTCTGTAGT
This sequence comes from Barnesiella sp. An22, assembly GCF_963931395.1. Taxonomy (NCBI): domain Bacteria; kingdom Pseudomonadati; phylum Bacteroidota; class Bacteroidia; order Bacteroidales; family Barnesiellaceae; genus Barnesiella; species Barnesiella sp. An22. Next base: position 1,740,081 of record NZ_OZ007014.1, on the reverse strand, counting down.
TTGTATAGATACATGCCCGAGTATATCCCGAATATAAATCAAGTTTACTCCGGCTTGCAACAAGTGCATCGCCTTGCTGTGCCGTAGGCTATGAGGGCTGATTTTGGCTGGTATAAGATTCGGATCTGCAACATGTGCATTCCTCACGTATCTCATCAAAATAAAAGTTACCCCCGCATTTGTGAGTTTTCCCCCTCTGTTGTTTACAAACAAAGGACGTTGGTTCAACGATTGCTTCAACAGACCTTCGGTTTCCATATACTTTTTAAGTAATTCCACTTGCTGTTCTTGTAGCGGAACAAGCCTTCTTTTCCGTCCCTTGCCAAATAATGACACATAATATGGCTTAACCAAATGCAAGTCTGTCGGTGTCAAATCTATGAGTTCCTGAACTCTGGCTCCACTGTCATACAGTAACGCTATCAAGGCAAGATCACGAAGTCCGTTTCTCGTATTTACTGGTATTAACGACAACAATAGTCTTATTCCGTCAATAGACAAATAACTTACCGACTGCTTTTCGCAATGTTTCGATTTTATAGATAATATGGATTGCCATTGGTCCAAATGGAAGATGTCAGTATACAGCATATACTTACAAAAAGTATGGAATGCGGAGAGCTTTTGATTGCGTGTTGCTGTACCGCATCCTTTGTTTTCTTCCGTCCAATGTAAAAAATCCGAAACGTTGTTTCGTGTCAGATGTTCCAGCGATATCCTGTCTGCCTTAATGCATCTTGTTTTTTCCATAAAATCTATGAATGACAAGAATGTATTTCCATATGCCCTTATGGTGTTATGGCTCAGACCTCGTTCTCCGGACAGATAACTTGTAAAAAAGCGAGTCAGATACTTTGCAAAATCATCTTTCATAGGCTACAGGATTATTAGGTAAAGCGGGGTATAAAAAACTTGTAATGGAACTTTCCAGTTTCAGTACATCCGGATACATCTCTTGTGTCAGCCGCACATAGGTTTCCGTATCGGACAGCTTCTTATGTCCAAGAAAAACGGAAAGAATAGGAAGCGTACAATATATATCCGCCCCGTTTCTTACTTGGCGCATCAACGAATGTACGGCAAATGTATGCCTTAGATCATGTACTCTGGGTCCTTTTTTAGCACAATGCGGAATACTGCATTTTCTTAATATAATTCTGAACCACGCATAAACCCTGCTCTGGTTCAGAGGCAATCCGGATGGAGAAATAAAAAATGGAGACTCCATGGCATTTACATGGGGTAAAGGCAGCCTGTTCCTCGCTTCCACATATTGGCTTAACATCTGGTGCAATGACGGACAGACAGGTATCAGGCGTTGGCGCTGGTTCTTGGTTTTCCTTATTGTGATTACTCTTTTCTCGAGATTTATATCTTGGTTCAACAATGACGTGGCTTCACTCACACGCATCCCTGTACCATACAGCAGGCGAAAAATGGCAGGTATAGAAAAAAGACGGCTGTCCATATTTCCGTGATCGCTGGCCACAAGAGAATCACACACTGTAAAAATGGAAAGCACTTGTTCGTGCGTGAAGATGTATGGTGCATACGTATTGGCTTTGCTCTTTGGAATTCGAGGTACATAACAAGGAAAACCTATGTTATTCATATACTTTGCAAACTGTGCCAATATAGAATATTTGCTACAAATCGTTTTATAGCTGTTATTAATCAAAGTATGTCCCCATTTGTCTATCAGTACACTTGGGATAAAAGGAGTCCGTACCTTTTCTTCGATGAAGAACCGATCGAGTAACCCTAAAACACTTTCAAAATATTTCCTTGAAAAACCCAGAGCTTCTTTTGCATCCACAAACTTTTGCATATATGGAGCGAATACGCTCATAAATTTACATTTTTCCATAAAAGATACCTCCTTTCTGTTCGTAAAAAGCGGGATTGACAAGCGGTACGTCAAGGGCACATTTCATCAGGCTTGACAAATCTACCCTTAAATATTCCATTGTACTCAAGGAACTCTCGTGTCCCAATGATTCAGATATGACTGGCAGCGAAACACCGTTGGCAAGCAGTCTGCTGGCGAGAGAATGACGCATAGCATGAGGACCGAACTTACGTTTGGATATATCAACGCCTGATTCTCTCATAATTCTTGATATTACACCGTTTATTCCCCAACGGAACATTGGACGATAAGGTGGACGTGCCGATAAGAATATTTCCGAATGCCCGGAAATCGGTCTGCCATAACGCAGATAATTGACTATGGCTTCACCGACATCAGTAAGCAACGGAAGCTCTATCGATTTTTTTGTTTTGTATTGGATGAATGCAATGACATTGTGATCCCAATCCAAATGGTCAAACTCCAATCTGCAAATATCCGAAGCGCGTAAACCGAGCCGTGTGGCAAGAAGCAATATTGCATAATCACGTTTCCCTACCGGACCTGATTGTTCAACCGACAACTCTATTTGTTTGACTTCTTCGGCACTATATATGGAAGGCAGTTTTTCCCGTTTGGGATAACGGTTACGAGAAAGAACATATTCAAAATCTGTCTGAATATATTCTTTACCTGCCAGGAATCGGAGAAACAGCCGTATAGAAGAATATCTGTCCCTGGCGTTTCTACTCGTACTCAAAAAAGTCACGATTTCATCTTCTCCAATATCGCAAAGTTTTGATTTTGACTTGGTTTCCAAAAATTCAATAAAATAACTCAAATTACGGCGATGTTTTAAAACCGTAATATCATTACGCCGACTATTTACCAGCTCTTCCAGAAAAAGATGTGCAGCTTCTCCAATCTCTCCGGGCAAAGGATGTTCTTCTATTGGTACTATCCTTTTTGGAATAATACCTGTATCCAAATAAGCGGAAAGGATATGCACACTACGAGTAAGTACCCGCTTGGAGAATGGGGTTAAATTCGAAAGAACTGATTTCAGGTAACATTCTCCGGCTTCAGTCGAGTAGAACACGATGTCTTTTTCCTGTAGATAAGGCAACAGGTATTCCGACCATTTCTTCTGGTGTAAAGTAATGCAGGCTTCCGAATACCCAAGAAACCGCAAGTGTTCTGTACATTCTTGTATCAGAACATGAATGTTTTTCTTTTTGTTGTTGGACATATTTATTGATTTTAACGGGTGGTTTGTTCCAACCCTATGCGAAATTACCATTATATTATCCAAACAACATTATCAAAAGTAATATTGAAAATCAATTTATTGGAAACTTATAGTTGTTATTGCTTTGGATAATCTTTTACTTTGGATAATCACGACCGGCATCGGTAGCCACGATGATGCTGTCACAGCGGTTGAATACGCTTTCTATGACTTTCAGCTGTTTCGAGGCGGCGATGTCCGTAACCATTCCCCTGTCCGTGCGCATCTGTCGGGAGACCAGGCGGAACGGGTCCGGCAGCATCGGCAGGTCCTCCGCTGCCGTTTTCGTATAACCGTAAGTGTCGGGCATGGCCAGCGACACGAGGTGTCCCAGTGCCCAGGTCACCATATATCCGTTACCGGAACAGTAGCCGTCATTTCTTGTATCAGCCCCGACTACACGGGCTATGTCCATGCCTACACTCGGCTTTTCTGCGATGATTGCTATCATATTGTAAGATAAAAATTAAGCCGTTTCCCGTTTTCCATGCGGAAGACAGGAAACGGCGGTAAGACATCGGTTTACTTGATAATTGCTCTCAGATTATTTGCCCAACGGTGTCACTCCCTGGATTTCCAGCAGCGGGGCCTCGCCCTTGCGGACCAGCTGGAGCGTGGCGTCCATCACCACGTCCACGCCGAGGAGCACGAGGCTCAGGGACATCACTTTCGTCTTCTCTCCCCTGAGGAGGGTGTCCAGCTCGCCGGAGAGTTCCAGCTCGTCCTTCATGATGCCGATGTCGTGCAGTTCGTCCCAGTTCACATCTTCTGCCTTGAAAGGCATGTCGTTTCCGTTTTCCTTTTTCATATTTCTCTCTTTTTTGATTCAACATTCATTTTTCAGTTGCCTGCCATCAGGAAATACTGGCTCCCTTTGACTTGCGATTGCCCTGTTCCTGACGCTGATTGTTGGCCACCACGTTGCGCTGCGAGGCGTCACGCTTGCGGTCGGGATTCTCGTTGTAGAAGTCCAGACGCCCCTGGTTGAAATTGGCCTTGACGTACTGCGAGATGGTCTTCCCGTCATAACCCTTGATGCCTTCCACCAGCACGGCCTTTCCGCTCTGCAGGTCGGCACGCTGCTTTCTGGTCAGGGGTACGTCCCAGACCTTGTCGGGAATCTTGAAATCGGCCCGCAGCTCGAATCCGTCGGGCGTGCGGGAGTAGCTCAGGCGTCCCGTCTCCAAGTCCACCTTGATGAAGGAGGAGAACTCCTCTCCCCTACGGTTCACCATGTCGTTAAGGAAAATCACCTTGCCGTCACGGAGCTGCTGCTGTTCCTCCGCCGTAATCTTCACTCCGTTGATTTCGTCGGGAATATAGATTTCGCGTGCGCCTTCCGGGGAATCCGGGTTGTAGCGGGTGTACGACGGACGGCCCGTCGCCTCGTCCAGCTTCACGTAGGAGGAGAAGACCTCGCCGTCCTTGCGCTGCATGCCCTCCACGAAGATGGCCTTTCCGGCGTTCAGATCCTCGACCTGCTTCTGTGTCAGTTCCACGCCCCCGAGTGTCTGGCGGTTGAAGAGCTTGTCGTTTTCGAAGATGAACTCGACCCCCCTGCGCTCGGCGTTCACCTGAATGAAGGCGTTGAACTCGTTGCCAGACTTGGCGATCATGCCTTCGACATAGACCTTCTTACCTTCACGCAAGTCCTTCTGTTCCTGCTCGGAGAGTTGTACACCCTTGATTTCCTTTGGAATAAAGGCGTTCTCCGCTTTCATGGCAACCACCTCGTTGGTCAACTTGTCGATGCTGATGAAGGAAGGGATAAACTCCCCGTTGCGTCCTTTCAGCTCCACGACACGCCCCATGTTGCCCGTCTCGAGCAGGTTATGCTTATCCTCCTCGGAAAAGATATGCCCGAAATACGGGCGGTCGAGGTCGGGTTTCTGCCGGATACCGTGGATACCGAGCACCACGTCGCCCGACACGGACTGCTGGAAGGACAGACGTGCGTCCGTTCTCAGCACGGCCGAGCCGAAGTTCATGCTAATGGGCACGACCTGGTTGGTCTTGTAGCCACGAAGCATCTGTTCGAGCAGTCCGCGTTCCTGAAGGTATTCGCGGGAGATTCCGAAATTTTTAAGTTGTTCCCAGTTAATCATGGATTCGTTGTAACGGTACTGGGGCTGCGACTGGCTGTCGGCTGCGGCAGCCTGCTGGGGTTCATTTTTCTTTGCCATTTCTTTTTGATTTTTTGGGTTGATACTTTGGTTTTCCTTGTTGCGCGGGACAATCTCGTACTGTTTGAGAAATTCTTCCACGGCTTTTGTCTTTTTTCCTGCGGCAATATCCTCGATGGCCTGCTGCACGGCAGGGTCGTCCAGTTTCTCCTCCTTGACAGAGAGGATTCCGAAGCGTGTCGGGTCTTTCAACTGGCTCCAGAAGTTCTTGATGAAGTTCTCGAAGGCATCGGCATAGCGGTCAATCTTCAGGAAGGAATTGCGGTGCTGCTTGTCGGCGGCAACCGTGCTGTACTTCCCGTCCTTTCCGATTTGCGATACCGCTTCCAGAATCAGTTCCATCTTGTCGAGGATGAACACGATGTCACTCATCTGCTCATTTTCGGTGACCTGTGGTTTCGGGGGTTCTTCCCGTGCATTTTTCTTTGCCATAATTTTTGATTTTTAGTGTTGATAACTCATGTTGTCACCGCAAATATATAGGAGAAAATTTGATAAATAATTGATTTGCAATATGTTAGGATATATATTACATCTTGTGTCATCACATTACACCGCAGGCTGGAGAAAACACAGCGGAAATGCGTGGGAAAACGGCGGGAAAAGGAGGAAAAAGCAAGGAACGAAAAAGGAAAGGGAAAAAGGCCGGACAGACACGGACATGACGGTACACTCTGCCGCACGGAAGAAAAGAAAAAACTGTAATTATGCAGAGTTGGGAGCGAGCTGCTTTTGTCCCCCTTGATGTGTCCTTTTGTGACAGGACGCGGAATTCTGTTTACGGGAATAACAGGATGGCGTAATCCATTGGGACGGCATACGGGAGCATGGTTCTCCCGTCGGATTTTTTTTTTGACCTGTATCTATGCGTCGTAGGTCGCTTCGCTTGCTAAGTCCCGGTACTTTCCCCAACTCGGACGGCAATACCGGAGCGTTTTTTCGGGCGGAAAATTACCGCAGGGAATTTTGTGTCCCGAAAACCGGAGGCTTGAACGTGGAGGTATTCGCCCTCCGAGTTACCTTCTCTGAAGGGACTTATCAAGTGAAGCGGGGCTTATGGCGGAATAATTTTCATTACTGTTTCGTTCATTTATATTCTTGCGTTCATTTATAATGAACATATATGAAATAATGAACAAATCTCTTTGAAATCCAAATTATGTTCATTACATTTGCAGTGTTCATTAAAAATGAACATCACTGAAAAATGAACTGATTATGGTGTTAACAGAACTTGAAACATTGAATATGGCTTTGGAGGCTTTACGGGAAAAACTTGTATTGCCCAAGGAAACCGTCATTCTAAAAGAGGACAACACATACAAGAATTTTGATGCGATTGTTCAAATTATGGATGTGGAGTTTCTATGTGAAGTCAAAAATACGGTGACAACTGCTACCATTGGGAATATTACAAACCGACTAAAGATATTGGGAACAATGGAAAAGCAACCGGTACTGCTGATTGCAAAATATATTACGCCAACCGTTATGGACAATCTGGCAAGCAACGGTATCAACACTCTTGATTGTGCCGGTAATTGTCATATCAGATATGCAAAAGGAAATAAGATAATATTTCATCTGGTGAATAAAGGAGAAAAAAACACTTTAATGGCTGAAAAGCCTTATCCGGCATTTCAGGAAGCAGGATTGAAAGTCATATTCTATTTATTGCAGGAATTTACCAATGTGAACAAACCGTACAGGGAAATACAGAAAGCGACAGGCGTATCTTTAGGGGCAATTAAAAATGTATTTGATGTTTTGGTGGAGAGGAATTTTATTCTTATGACCGGCAGCAAGCGGACATTAAAAAACATCAATGCCCTTTTAAATTTATGGACAGAAAATTACAATCAGGTATTGAAGCCTAAATTATTGCTCAGCAGGATGACATTCCGTACCAATGAGCAACGCATAAAATGGTTGGCTATGGATTTGCCTGATGGAATGTATTGGGGTGGAGAAAGCGGAGCGAATATGGTGGATTCTTATCTGGAACCCGGTGCTTTTGATATATATACACAAATCCCTGCCGCACATTTACTGAAAAAAGGTTTTGTAAGATTTGATGAGACAGGGGAGATAAGAATATACAAAAAATTCTGGAATTGGGAAACGGAAAACCATCTTGTTCCTCCGATTCTCACATACGCAGATCTGATAGGTAGCGGCAATAGCCGTTGTATTGAAATGGCTGAAAGACTTTTGAACAATGTACTTAAAGATTACAAGTGAGAAAATAGCCAATCCACTATTGGTGGAGTTGCTGAAAAAATTGACTGACAGTTTCAACCGTATGGGGCGTGAGTTTTATGTAATCGGCGCGACAGCCCGGGATATAATTATCCGTCAGCTTATCGACACCACATCCGGAAGAAGAACAAAGGATTTGGACATTGCTATTGCAATACCCGATTGGAGTGTCTTTGATGAGATCAAGGAGGTTCTGGTTGCAGACGGTTTTAAGAAGTCCACCGATATGCGTCAACGCTTTTATTATGGTGAATATGAACTGGATATTGTCCCGTATGGTGTCGCCAAGGACGATGACAATATCTATTGGCCGCCTGAAGAAGAGATTGCGATGTCAGTAAAAGGCTTTGACGAGGTGCTGTCGGAATCCATAACTGTCAATATAGATGGCGAGTTTGATATCCGAATAGCATCCCTTCATGGCCTGTTTCTGCTGAAATTCAATGCATGGTTGGACAGAAACATCGAAACGAGTAAAGATGCTGAAGACATGTCGTTTATTCTGTCCAATTATTTCATGGCCAATCTTGACCGTAATGTTTATACGGAAGTTTATGATTGGGAAAATTTTGATGAATATATTGTCGGAGGATATTGGCTTGCCCGTGATCTGCTCCTGCTTTTAACTAAGGAACAGATAGTCTATTACAAGGACTGCATCGAAAAGGAACTTGAGAAGGATGATGAGAGCAGGTTGTTCAATCAGATTATAGAAAATTGCTATGGCTTGACCTATGAAACTGTAAAGGAGGCCTGGCAAACCATTGCAGATGTTTTCCAAAAAGCAATAGAAGATGAAAACGATTGATTTCAAAACCATCAGTTTCCCCGGGAAAGACAAAAGTAACGAGGATTACATCCTATGTCATAAACTTTCCCACAATTCCATTATAGCCATTCTTGCTGACGGAATGGGTGGTCTGTCATTTGGAGCAGAGGCTGCAAAAATCGTATCCGAGTCCATAATGACAACAGCCCTTGATAAGATTCAACACAATTTACCGGCGGACGTCTTACGTATGGCATTCAATGCTGCCGATTCTGCCATATACGGAAAATGCAGAGATTTGAAATGTAAGATGGGAGCCGCCGTAACCGTTGCCCTGGTAATTGATGATTCTTTGTATTATGCGTGGCAAGGCAATGTCAGGCTTTACAAAGTACATGCAAATGAGGTAATGTTACTGACAACAGACCATGTTGTGGCCGATGCTGATGGCACGTTCCTTACACGATGTGTCAATGGCAAGGGGTTTCGGGAAAATATTCCTGTCATATATGAAGAACTGAAAAATACCGATAAAATCTTTATCTGTTCTGATGGTTATTACCGGCATGTCCATTTGACTGAATTGTCAAGAAATGTTACTGTCAATTTTAAAGAAGGCGCTTCTGATGACTATTCTTTGATAGAAATTTATTTCACATAATAATGAGATTTATGAAAGGTTTGTCTGGAATAAAGAACGATTATTTTGAATATAACCTGTTGTATTCAACTTTCGGGAAAATATAATTGAGTTAAGAATAAATAATTAGCAACCCTCTTTTGTTGAGATAGCTAAATCATTGAACTAAAATCTAATACACAGTGTGATTCCGATGATGAAGATGGGTATAATCCGTATGCGAATTGGCATATAATATTTCCTGTCCCATAAGACGGATAACGAGTACTATTAAAGATAAGTCAATCGAATGATTCTGAATAATTTTCAATCATTATAAAGATAGTCTGTCTTTCATGGGAGATTATATGGAATGTTTCATATCTTTGTAGATAGCCATTGATTTACAATATCTTTGGCGATAATCCGAAAATAATAGTACTAACCGTCAGACAAAAGAATAATCATGGATAAGAAAGAATTAGAAAATCTATTGATGCGATTCTCCCATTTGGGAGTCACCCATTCGAAAAACGGAGCGTTGATGATTGGAAAGGCTCCGCATATTGCCGAATTTGCCTGGCTTAATGTCATGTACCCCTGTATTACAGAAGCAGAAGTATGCGATTTGGAGAAGAAACTGGGATGCGCTATTCCTGAAGTTTACAGGAATTTTCTGATGAATGTATCCAATGGCTTTGATATAATGAATTGCACATTGGCATTACATGGCTGTAGAACATCATACAACAGAAGCGATTTGGATTCATGGTATCCATTCAGTCTTGAAGATATTCAGAAAAATGAGCGGCCTAAGAATGCCACACAGGAGATGTTCTTTTTTGCTTCTTATAATTATGACTGTTCAAAGCTTTATCTTAATACATCGGATAATAAGATATACTACTGTGACCGTTACGACACGACTCCATTGAAATCATGGGATTCGCTATCAGACATGATTACTTCTGAGATAGAGAGGATATTTGGTCTGTTTGATGCAGATGGGCGAATATCCAATAGAATGGCTCCTACAACCCCGGTTGTAAGATAAATGAATTTTTATTAGCTCAAAAATTATGATTACTACTTTCGATAAAATAGTAAATGATTTAGCTCAACTTGATTTTTTCTCTGGGTATAAATTCAGAAAAAGAGACTATTCTCTTTTCTTCAAAACAGAAAGTGGGAAGCAGTTTATTGAGTTAGACCATTGGAGAGACAGAGACACAACATCGTCACTCGTCATATATCCTATCTATGGTGTGAGGTTTGATATTCTCCATAAATGGTTTGAAAAATTCAGCGTGAAGACCTTACAAGATCAAAGAGACAGGGCAAGCATCAGCTTTTCAGGTAGTATGTTGGGGCTGCAGGATGAATTGAATTTTGATACAAATGGAGACGGATATTCGAATGAATTCGAAAACTTTCAAATCATTCTAAAATGTGCAGAATATGTTTTCTCCGAATATTCGTCGCTTGATAAACTGTACAATAAGACCATCTTGCCTGTATTGGATGGAGAGACCGAACTTCCTGATGTAGGAGCTGATTGGATATTCATAGACATGGCTTTGTGCAAATTGGTTGCTCCCGCTAATTTTGACAAGTTGAAACAGATTATACTGTCTCATGTAGAAAAAATGTACGCACACCAAGAGCCCAATATACTGGATTATTATGACCGTTTTGAAGATATTTTTCATTATTTAGAGCATAAAGGAATATGAAAAGAATGAACCAAGGTAAAATTGCTTTTATTTTCATCATATTGATAGCAATAGCCTGTCTGTTATTTTCTTGCTCAGATTTGAGTAGGGAAAAAATCGTAGATAAATCGGAACTAACTGGCAGAGATTATCGTCTTTTCCAGAATACGCCAGCTTGGGAACTGGCCAAAGCTGTGGAGGACGAAAATACAAAAAAGATTGACAAGATTGTTTCTGAAAATCCGGAGATAATCAATTATCAAGAATCCAAATACGGCAATACACTCTTAATGCTGACAATTATGAATCAGCAGCTTAAACCATTTAAGGCATTATTAAAAAGAGGGGCTGATGTCAATATACATAACACATTTGATGGCACATCTTCTCTTATTAAGGCTTGCTCTTCTAAATTCTACAACATTACTTTTGTCAAAATGCTGATCGAATATGGCGCTGATGTAAATGATGTTGAAATAGGAGAAAGGCGCAAAGAAAACGGCACACGGCTTACTCCATTAATAGCGGCTTCCAGAACTGGCAGATTAGATTTGGTCAGATTTTTAGTGTCTAAAGGAGCTGATGTAAATTACCAGAACGAATTCGGTCAATCAGCGTTGAGTAAATCTGTAATGGTGGATGAATATAAAGTAGCTTATTACCTGTTGCAAAATGGAGCTGACTATAATCGTCCCATTTACTACCGATTTGATAATTCTGTACCAATCGAAAAGAGAGATCCAAAAGATAAGGGGAAGCCAATGTATTTGTGGGATGTACTGAAAGAGGATTTATCAGAATTTGGCACAAGTGAGTATAAATATAAAATGCTAATCATCGATTTCTTAAAAAGTAAAGATAAGGTTAAATGAAAAAAATGATAATTATATTATTGTCCCTTATTATTGGATATGCTCTATATTGGGGCATATCCAACAATGATTATAAAATGGATAAAAAACGAATTATCGTAGGCGAATATAAATTAGGGACTGTCGTAAAAAGAATAAAACTTTATAACGAATTGATTGCCAATGTAATATAAAATTTGTATCTTAGCTAAAGATAAAAAGAATACCTCCAATTGCCCTAGAAAAGCCAAATTTGGAGGTATCGCAAAAATTAATCTGCATGGCTAAGGTACAAAATTTCTCTGAAATATCACCCGATCTTCCTTTCACGGAGTTCGATTTTTATGAATTGTATAGGCGGACGTTCGAGACTAGCGAGCTGGGAAAAATCAGGAAGAGGCTGCCGCTTGGTGAGATGGCAGAGAACTTTGGACTGATAAGCAAGAGCATGAGAGCGAAGAAAGGGCGAAAAACATACTTCACCCCGGAGGGCAAGGTTGCGCTGATGTTCCTGAAGATGTACACAGGTCTGAGCAGCCCGAAGTTGATGGAGCATCTTAACGGCAACGTCCACTATCAGCTCTTCTGCGATGTGAGAATAGACCCGATGCATCCTCTGACGAACTACAAACTTCTGGACGACGTGTTTTCGGAGCTGGCCCGCGGGCTGAAGATCCAACAGCAGCAGGAGATACTGGCAAGAGCCTGGAAACCGTACATGAAGGACCTGGACACGATGTATACGGATGCGACCTGTTACGAGAGCGAGATGCGCTATCCTACGGATGCGAAGCTTCTGTGGGAAGGAATAGAGAAGTCATATGAGATAATGTGCACTCTGAGTGCCAAGCTGAATGTGCACCGTCCGAGGACGAAGTACGTAGACGTAGAGAAGGCCAACCTGTCGTACAGGAAGCGGCGCAGGCATACGAAAGTCCAGACCAGGAAACTGACCAGACGCCTGCTCAACCTTTTGGGGAAGATACTGAAGGAGACCCGCACACTGGAGAGGGAGAATGCAGGCGCGGAGAAATTGCTGACAGCCAGACAGAAGAGCGATATTGAAATCATCACAAGAGTGTACCGCCAGCAGAAGGCCCACTTCGAGAACAACAATCCTCGCGAGAGTGTCAAGGACAGGATAGTGAGCATCAGCAAGCCGTATGTGAGGCCAATCGTGAGAGGCAAGGAAGTGAAGAGCGTAGAGTTCGGTGCGAAGTGCAACAACATCCAGGTTGACGGACTCTCATTCATCGAGAAGCTGTCATTCAATGCCTTCAACGAGGGAACCAGGCTTACGCACTGCCTGAAGATGCACCGAAAGCTCTTCGGTGTGGAGGCGAAGAAGGTCGGAGGAGATGCAGGCTATGCCGGCAGCGCCAACAGGGGGTACTGCAAGGATAGAGGAATACAGACGTCATTCGTCAAGCGTGGCCGTCCGTCCTTGGAAAAGAAAGAGAACGACATCATCCGCAACGAGCTGGCGAGGGTGAGGGCAACGAGGATGGAAGGCTCGTTCGGAACGCAGAAGGAACACTATGGCCTGAAACGCATCAAGGCAAGGACGAAGTTGACCGAAATCCTGTACATCTTCTTTGGCATCCACACGGCGAATGCAGTACAGCTCGTCCGGCGGGAAGTCAACGAAATTGCTCAGGCTGCCTGATGTTCGAGGTGAGTGAGAAACGGCCCTTTCACTGGAGTATTGGCTCCAGTTGGGTCCAAAAATGAAAAAAGGGGCTCCGAAACGGAGCCGAAAATATAAAAAGATGAGTTCGATCGGAAAAATTACCGGGACAGTCTGCCGATTGACTCATAATGACGGAATTAAACGACTGTCCCTAAATTAGATATATATCGCACGGAACTTGGCGCTTATAAGGATTCAATAGATAAGTACAAACATTTAATACTGACTTTCAATCGAGATATGACCTTTTCTTTGAATTTCCCAGTGCCTTTTATGGCAGCTTCTCATGGTATATGGGAAGTTGGAGGCATGGATGAGTGGTGTAAATTGATTTATTCTAATAATATTGTTGACCAATTCGGGATTCCTTATTATGATAACGGAGATTCTATACTATATATCAATTCTGCGACCCCACATTACTCTCAAAGAAATATATCTGATGTATATAAAATTTTCTTTGTAAAAATAAAATAATGTCCATCGTTTATATAGGCGCATGGACATACAATAGCCACAATCCCATTATTAAAGGCACTGGAACATAACAAGATAAAAGAACAATTATGGATAAGAAAGATTTGGAAAAACTGTTAATGCGATTCTCTCATTTGGAAGTTACTCATTCAAAGAATGGTGACATTATTTACGGGTAATTCTATAGGTGAACATTTAGATTATTATATCGATGATAATTTTGATAAAAATAACGGAGCTTTGTTAAAGTGGTGAGAATGGATTATATATATTATAGAATGTATGTATGGTACAAGAGAAAAAATGATTGTGCCATAGTAAATAGTATATTATTTATAACTTCTGTTAAATTCTTTTTGTGTTTCCCCATTATGGGGATTGTAATAGCATTTTTCGAGAGTGACAAAAATAATATGACTTTAATGTTATATTTAGTATATGCTATTTTAATGCTTATGCATTCATTGATAAAGTATATTAGGCAAACCAATTCTATATTAGAAAAGTACAAACATTCGAAATACAATAGAACAATACATAACTATGTAATATATAGCATATTACCGATAAGTGTAATTGGAGGGATACTTTTTTATGTTATACTTTATAAAACTGTTATCATTCCATATGCATTAAGAGGAAAATTCTTTTTCCTAATTGATTGTTAACAATAAGAGCGCATTTTCAACCTCTGAATTTTGAGAGTGTATCAAATTGCAATATATTTGATGCACCCTCTCTTCTCTTTTTATTTTGCCTGTATAGTTCTTCATATTCACCGAAGCTGAAACATCCTGTTATGACAAAATCTTCCCCGCTTTTGTCAGTAAGCGACAGCAGACTGTCCAGTGTATCGCAGTAGAAGAAGATTTCATCGTCCATTTCAGTATCGGAATCCATGTCCAGTGCTATTCTTGTCTCCAGCGTCTCCAAGGTGTCATTCCAGCGTATGATGCATTCGAGAAAATGCGGTTCATGTCCCTTTTCAGTACGGTAATCCTGATATTTTTCACGGATTTCCTTCTTGATTTCCTCCGGCTTCTTCCAGGAACTGTCATCCACGATTTCAAGACTCAGCCCCTCGACAAGCAGGCACGTGCCTTTGTCATATACCATCAGGGTACGTTTTCCCATGTGTTTTTTTCTTAAGTTTACCCAATCGGGAATGTCCCACCGTTCGGTAGTCCATACTCCCCGGTAATTTTCAGGGACAGCGAGGTATTCGCTCAGTGTCATTCTTTTCATTTTTCTGTGTATTTATGGTGAAACAAAAAGAACCTTGCAGGTCTTGCAAGGCTCTCCAAATGCGGGATAGCGGTCAAACTCGTTGCAGGCGTCCCAATCCACGCTCATCGTGTATCCTTTCGGGAAATGTGTGCCGACAAATTTTTCAATCATGGCCCGTTCCTCTTCGTTCAGGCTGCCGTCCTCTTCCGTTCCGTATTCCAGGGCATATATGGCCCATTCGGGAATATTGTCCCATTCCGTCTTTTTCATGTGCGCTGCCATAGCATACCGTTTATGCGGCGGAAAGTCTGCCGATTATCTCCTGAAGTTCCTGTTCCCATTTCCCGTCGCCATTGCTGAAGGATGGATAGGTAAGCTGGTACCAGTTGTGGTAGTCGAAGAGTTTCATCCTCAGCGGATAGTAGTCGAATATTTTCCGGCCGT
Source organism: Barnesiella sp. An22 (assembly GCF_963931395.1). Classification (NCBI taxonomy): domain Bacteria; kingdom Pseudomonadati; phylum Bacteroidota; class Bacteroidia; order Bacteroidales; family Barnesiellaceae; genus Barnesiella; species Barnesiella sp. An22. The sequence goes on along the minus strand of NZ_OZ007014.1, from coordinate 1,724,713 downwards.
CCCTAAAGATGCGGATATGATTTATACCTACGTTCATGGCCTGTAGTCCGTGTCCGTTTAGAATCTCATGGAATCTTTCCATCGGGGTGAAGTTGCTTCTGCTCATATCTTTCATTTTTTTGAGTTAGACATCTGCGGCTTGTCAAGCCGGTATTTTATTTCTTGCCTGCCTTTCTGTCCCGTGCCGGATTGCGCAAGGCTTTGCGAAAAAATACCGGAGCACTCGTGCGAGGATGATTTTTTCAGCAAACCACGGAGGGGCCCGGCCTTGCACAATCCAGCGGGCACGGGACGACCTTTGCAGGCGGAAATAAAACAGCGGTCTCCCTTTTTCTTTATTTTCAGTCATTGTTTTCTTCTCCCTCCTGCTGCGGGATGAGGTGTCTCAGCTCCGGATCATTTTTTATTCTTTCCATTTCTTCTTCTATTATCTGCAAGACATCCGCCTTTATCTGCGAGTAGTTGCGGTCAATCTGTTGCTGCATGATATCGTTTCCGTCCGCGTCCCTGAACTCGTTGATGACAGGAATTTTCTTGTAGGCTTTCATCTCTTCCGATACCTTTGCGCTGTCCACGATGATGCGGGCATGGAAAATCTTCTGGTCTATCTCTTCCCCGAAATTGTCTGCCACGCTGCCCACGAACGTACCCTGCGAAAGGTTGGCTATCTTGGAGGCCGGTATCAGGGAATCAAGCTGCGTATTGATGGAAGTCGAAGTGTCCTGACGGTTGATGGATATGGACTGCCGCTGCTGAAGAATCTTGCCGAACCGTTCCGACAGTGATTTTGCCGTTTCTCCAACCACCTGTCCGCTGAAGATGTTGCCCACCGTGTTCTGGATAACCTTCGCCTCCTTGTCGCCGTAGTCACGTGCAAGCTGCGAGAAGTCCTGGAAGCCGAGACAGACGGCCACCTTGTTGCTTCGGGCGGTCGCAATCAGGTTGTCGATACCACGGAAATAGATGGTCGGAAGCTCGTCGATGATGATGGAACTTTTCAGTTGTCCTTTCTTGTTCACCAATTTGACGATGCGCGAATTATACAGGCCGAGAGCCGCCGAATAGATATTCTGCCTGTCCGGATTATTGCCCACGCAGAGGATTTTGGGGTGTTCGGGATTGTTCAGGTCAAGGGTGAAATCGTCTCCCGTCATCACCCAGTAAAGCTGTGGCGAGATCATTCGCGAAAGAGGGATTTTCGCACTTGCTATCTGGCCCTGGAGCTGGTCTTGAGCTCCGCCTTGCCATGCGTCCATAAAGGGGGAAAGATAGTTTTCGAGGGACGGATAAGAGGTAAGAATCGTGAAGATATCGGCATACGGCTTGTTAAGAAATTCGATTGCATGAGGGAACGTGCAATACTTTCCGTCCTTGTAAATCCGCAAATACCAAATGATTGCGGCAAGCAGGATAATCGGTGACTCCACGAAAAAATCACCCTGTTTCTGTATATCGGGTAAGTCAGAGGCATTGCTGCCTCTTCCTCCCCTAAGAACCGTACGTGAGAGTTTCCCCTCATACGGCTCAAGCAACTCAATATTCCTATTTGTTATTAGAAATCGGCTCATACTTTCAACATTTTCGTTTATTTTGCTTGTAGCAGTTGTTGTGGACAAGTTGTCGTACAATCGAACCGTTAACATGTATTTCGTTGACGTTCCATGCTTTCGTACAATCTATAACTTTTCCACATAACGGACATGTCCGATTCTGCTTGTTCCATAAATATAAGAGAGACTTACGTCCTTTGAGAGATTCCAGCATTTGTTGTTCCTTTCGCTGAGAGAAATAATCATCATAGTCAGGGTCGAAAGGATTTGCTTCACCCTTGATTTGTTTATACGGAGTATAATGTATATCCGACAACCTTTTAAGAGTCAAGTAATTTACTTTCTTGTTCTTTGATTCATATTTCCATGCAAATGTCCATTTACGCCCCCGAATTTCATACCAATACTTGCCTGCCACCCAGGTTATGCGTTTCTTCGGATGACGGCGTAAAGCCCATTGTTTCGTGAGGTTATAAATGTGGTAGTCGCAATCATGAAAAGCAGCGGTTGATGCACCATATCGGTAGTAATTTCCCCAGCCTGTAATTACAGGATTGAGCATTCGTATCAGCGATTCCTGCTTGCACGTTTTATGTCCTTTAACGATGTCACTGATTTTAGTTCTAAAGCGTTTCTGTGCCTCTTTTGACGGTGACGTGTATAGCCTTTTGCCAAACTTCCTTATATTGAAACCTAAGAAATCAAAACCTTTGTATATGTTTGTAATGGTAGTTTTCTCTTCGGATAAAGTAAGACCTCTTTCTTTGAGAAATTCTATTACTATAGGTTTGACCTCGTTTTCCAAAAGCTCCTTATCCCGACCTGTGATTATAAAATCGTCCGCATATCTGATAAGATTCACTTTGTAGTGGAATGTCTTATAGTTGATGAAACGTCTTTTGAATCTTTCAGCCAAGAGTGGTTGAAGTCCGTCAAGTGCCATATTTGCAAGTGTCGGTGATATGATACCTCCTTGTGGTGTACCTTCTTCTGTCGGGAACAGTTTGCCATTGAATACAGCTCCACATTTCAGCCATTTTCTGAGTATCGTCTTATCCATAGGAATATGATTAAGAAGCCAGTCGTGGCTGATGTGGTCGAAGCAGCCTTTAATATCTCCCTCCAAAATCCATTCGGGGGAATGTTGGCGGTTTAGAACCGTGTCAATCTGACGGATAGCGTCCATTGTCCTACGTTTCTTGCGGAAACCATAGGAAAAACGGTCGCCTGTCGTTTCGGCTATCGGTTCCAAAGCCATTAGGTATAATGCTTGCATCGCTCTGTCTTTCATTGTCGGTATTCCCAACGGTCGAAGTTTGCCGTTCTTTTTCTTGATATGAACCCTACGGAGCGGTTGAGGTTTATAACCACGGCGTTTGAGTTCATCAATTGCTTTGTACTTGCGCTTGGGAGAATCCCAAAGCTGTTTATCTACTCCAGACGTATTCTTCCCTTTGTTGGAAGTAACCCTCTTTACCGCCAATGCCTTGGCGTAAAAAGAGTGAGTAAGCATCCATTGTAAGGCTTTTACCTTATTATGTCTGCCTTCTTTCTGAGCCTTTACAATACGCGCTTGTAGCTTTCGGACATAGGTTTCACACTTGGACCAGTCCATACTGTCCCAAGTCTGATTCCTGTTGTCAGCAGGCGCACACGATGTTTTAGTTTCGTTCATTTGCTTTCCTCCTTTTGAAAGTTCTATAAGTTATCTTGTAAAGAGTTACCATATACGGAAGTCTGCCCACTTTCGTGTCGGATGATGTCACCAACAGCAACCCGTGATGTCGATTCAATCCGTATCCACCCCATTACAGGATGGCGTTCGCTTTTTCCGTTATCTCATACCTGCACCCCATTCGGCTTGCCTTGCGGTTTGCTTACTCGTTTTCTTACGAGAGAGATACAGGCTTGCCCTGTTCCACGTAATTGACAAACGGATAGTTTAGGTTCTGCCAAGTCCGCCGGCAGTTCTGTGTCCGTGTAACCCTAACATGGGCAAGGGTTATCCGACTGCTTACCTTTTGGTGAGAGCTAAAGTATCTTGCGCTCCTTCAAACCTTACGACGGCTAAAGTCAGTTCACTTACGTTAACCATGCTATCCAGCCTCGCCACTTGGCGGTATGATACTAACCACCCTTGACTTTCCCTCACGGTTCAGTCTTGTCCTTTCGGAAAGTGTACTTTGTCCTATAAGCTTGGCACAACCCATCACTGGAGATGCACCTTATAGTAGGCTACCGCTGACGGAACAGCGGGTTAAATCTTACAATATACATTGTTGTTTAACAATCAATTACGTGACTTTCCAGGTCACACCCAGGTCTTGTTCAAATTGAGCATTATGGTATAGGCACTTTCGTAGGCATCGCTGATGTCTGCCATGAATTTTGGATTGATAGGATTGCAGCGGTGGCTGCGTCTGGGGTCGTCGAAATTGATGACGTAGAATTCCGGTTTGACCTTGTAATGTTGTCTGTGCTTGAGCAGATGGTTGTAGGCTATCTCCGAAAGGTCCGGAAACTTGTAGTCATAGATATACATGGCAAAGGATTTCTCAATCTGCTGTTTGATGTAGTTGTTCACCACGGCATAGCTCTTTCCGGAGCCTGGTGTTCCCAGTACGATAGAGGCTCTGAACGGGTTTACGATGTTGATCCAGCCGTCCCATTCCTTGCCCTGATAGACAAATTTCGTGGGCAGGTTGACGGAATACTCGTTTTCCATAAGCCTTGTTTCCTGCATGAAACTTTCGTTGGCGGTGTTGAATACGTCTTCCATGAGGTTGTGTTTCAACATACGGCTGATCCATATTCCCGACATAAGCAGGAGAATGTAGCCTGCGGTGAGCGTCAGCGTATATACGGTAGCATTCACTGTCGTACTGAACGGCAGGTCGAGCATCCACCAGTTCATGAAGAACAGGACGATGCCGCCGAGGAAGGCGGCGTATATTTTCCGCCACGTCATCTTCTGGTTCTTGACACCTTTCGTACCCAGACACGAAAGTCCCAGGAATATGAAGGCGAACACTTTCGTCACGAGCAGGTTGCTGAACAGTCCTGCCGTCCTCTGGAAGTTCAGCAGAATCCTGTCCACGACTCCGATGTTGATGCCCATATCCACGAATGCGCTGTAGCAGAACCAGTAGACATGGATCACAATAAACACGATGGAAATGGCACGCATGAACTCCATGACCTTGGCCAGTCCTCTTAAATCATCTTCTTGTTGCATAACTGTAAAAATTTTGATGGTTGGTAATTAACAATCAGGATATGCCGCGTGAACGGCGTTTCTTCTTTTTCTTGCGTTGCAGTCTGCGGGCGAGTGCCTCCTCCTGCGGGTCCGGTCCGTTGATGTCGGGACTGAATATTCCGAAAGCCTGCTCGATGGCGCTTTCCATGTTGTCGGAAAGGCTCTCCCGTGTGGAGGCATATTGTCCGGTGGATTCCGGCTCCGGAAATTCCTGCGGCCTGTTAAAAAGCTGTTCGAAGGCGTTGGCGGAAAACTCCTTGCCCAGACGGGAACCGTTATATACCTCACGGTTCCTGTGGTCTATGAAGGTCACGCCGTAGATACGGCCTTCCTCGTTTTCCCTGAGCACCACGTCAATGCCCTTTTCCCCGAGCAGCCGGATGAAATCTTCCCGGTTTCCTCGGCAGCTGTGCATGGCCAGCGTGACGGCATCATGGATTTTCGGCTGCCACTTCCGGTTCCTGAAATCTCGGACATTGACGGCAATCCTTTTTTCTATCCCTTCGTAGCCGAAGCGCTTGCCGATGAGCAAAGACTTGATGGGCGTGCATACCGGCCTGCCCGCATCGTCCGTCAGGGTATATACGATGCCGTTGTAAGGTGAGCCTTCAAATTCTCCCCGAACCTGTTTGGCCTCGATGTTGAAGCATGAGAGCATGGCACTGAACTCCCCGAATGTCTGAAAGCGGTAGGCGGTGAACACGCTCTTGAGGATATTGCCGACCTGACGTTTCACGTCCCCGTCCCGGTAATCCGCTTTCTTTAGATACGGTGCCAGCAGTTCATTCCGCTTGTCTGCCACAGGTTTGAGCCCGAATTTGTTTTCCAGTTCCCGGCAGGCTTTCATCGAGCGGTTCCATTCGTATGCGTCACTGATTTTCTCGCCGTTCTCCTTTACGCAGGTGGAGACGATATGGACATGCCTGCGGTCGATGTCCTCATGCAGATAGACGATGTAGGGCTGGTCGCCGTAGCCCATCTTCTGCATGTACTCGCGTGCCAGTTCCGCGAACTGCCCGTCCGTGAGGCGGTCGTCCACCGAGGGATTTAGGGAGATGTGCAGTACCGGCTTCTCCGTATTTCTGTTGGCGGCGAGGTAGCTCTCGAAAGCCCACAGCGTCTGCTGCATGACATTGTGGAGATTTCCGGTGAGGTCGGTAATCATGCGGTTGCCCGCGATGATACGGGCGGTTGCCTCGTCCACTTTACGCTGGTTGTAGATGACCGCCCCGTAGAGCGATACACCCCGGTTGATTTTAGCCACCATTCTACTGTTCCTCCTTCCTTCTTTTTATCAGGTATTCCTCCTCGAATTCCCGGGTAAGCATGACAATCCGCTTGCTCAGTACCACCAGGTCAATGGTAGCTTTCTCCAGATTTCGTAACAGGGCGAACGCCCGTTTCTCGCCGAAATTGGACTTGACTGCCTTCACCGTCTGGTTGTAGTTGTTGCCGATGGCCTGGAACTGGTGGTAGAAATTAGTCAGCCTGATGTAGTAGTCCATCGCCGCCTTGTCGATTCTGACCACCTTCATTTCGCGTCCGAAAATCATCGCCTTGATGAACTTGGAATGCTGTTTCAGTCCAGATTTCTGGAACAGGATTTCAAAGTGGCCGTTCTCTTCCGAGTTCAGCCGTACTACATAGCGGTGTACCGCCGGGTCTGTTTTCGGCTTCCGTCCCGCACCTTTTCTTGTCTTTCTTTTACTGTTTTCTTCCATACGCATTGAGATTTTCTGTTGCTGATTTTCCGTCATGGATTTCCGACTTTGGAGGAAATCCCTCCCGAGCCTTCAGGCGAGCGGCAAGTTTGTTTTGAGTGCCCGAATTTATTTCGGGTGCCTCAAAACACAACTTGCTATGTTCGCTTGAACATGAATTTGCCTGAAGTCAAATTGAGTTTTGACCTTCAGCCTCATTCTTCGGCTTCGGGATAACTCCATCCGGCATCCATTCCGTTGTCGGTGGCAAAGTTACGGCGGTATATCTACCTATAAAACAGCATGTTATATGTAACAAGATGTCATACGATGACAAGGGTCGTCACCGTCTCCGGATGATGGCGATTATTCGGGAAAATCCTTTTTTATTTGCAGTGCGGACGGTTGCAACCGGCCTTCTGATAGCGGAATAATGGTCATATTATCCGATGATTCCGGTAACGGTCGGGATGATGGAAGCAATATCGGACGGGACCGTTGACGGATTGTCATGACCAACAGACAGACCGCGGATGGAAGCGATGTCGGAAAGATGCGGTAACAGTAGCATCAAAGGTTATGACACTGGATGATACCGTTAATGGATGCGGATTTGGATGGTTGGAAAGAAACGTCTGCGGATTCACGGATTAGTGGATGACACCGGTATTTATTCAATAACAATTAAAAAGAAAGACTTATGAGTAAAGAAACTTTGTTCGTTGCGATTAGCAACCAGAAAGGAGGGGTCGGGAAATCGGCCCTGTCCGTAGTACTTGCCAGTTACTTCCATTTCGAGAAGGGACTGAACGTGGCTATCGTTGATTGTGACTCTCCCCAACACAGTCTCGTACGTATGAGGGAGCGTGACAAAAAAGCTGTTTCCAACAGTGCCTATTACCGGCAACTGATCAAACAGCAGTGGAACCAAGTGCAGAAAAAGGCCTATCCCATTGTAGGCTCCACCGCTGAAAAGGCAAGGGAGGCGGCTGATGCGATTGCGGCAAGCGGGGATTACGACCTTATTTTCGTGGATCTTCCCGGAACGGTCGAGTCCACCGGGGTATTCCGTACGATTGTCAATATGGATTACGTGCTTACTCCCACCGTTCCGGACCTGATTGTGATGCAGAGTACACTGTCCTTTGCCACGACTGTACTTGACCATATCAAGAAGATGGAAAATACTCCGTTACTCAAGGACATCTTCTTTTTCTGGAACAAGTTGAAAAAACGTACCAATGTGGAGATTCTCAGGTCATATTCGGAGGTCATGAGAGAGCTGCATCTGACAGTCCTTGACAGCACGCTTCCTGACCTGTGCCGTTATGAAAAGGAGATAACCCATGCCAAGCGTGCCTTTTTCCGTTGCACGCTGCTGCCGCCTCCAGCCAGACAACTGGAAGGCAGCGGTCTGGTGGAACTTGCGGAAGAGCTTATGGTCAAACTTAAACTTGGACAGTCATGAAAAAGAAAATCGTTGAGGTGGACGAAGATGTCCTGAAGGAAATCATTGTCGGCGACATACCTGTTTTCGGCAAGGACAGCCCCGCCCCGAAAGAAAAGTCCGTGGAACATCAGGAAGCGAAAAGTCCCGCTGCAACCGTACCGGCAGATACTCCAGTGGAAAAGCCCGCCGTGGAGAAGCCCAAAAGGAAAAAGGATGAAACCTTCGGATACCGGGAAAGGTTTCTGGTCAACATACCCGCGTCAAACCGTTCCCATGTGTATATCAACCGTGAAGTGGCCGAGTGCATTAAACGGGTACTGCCTGTCATCGCTCCGGAGATGAGCATATCCGGCTTTATCAGCAATATCCTTGTGGACCATCTGCAGAAACACTGGGACGAAATCAACGAATTGTATAACAAAGAGTATTATAAACCATTAAAACCATTTTGATTATGACACAGATTATTTTTCAGGCCATTGTTGCCTGTTGCTGCATTTACACTGTTTACAGATTGTCATTGTTTATTTTCCGTAGGCTGTCCAAGGGCAGGAAAAACGGAAAGGATGTCTGCGATGTTTCTGTTGAAACAGCAGACATGACAAAACCGGACAACAGGGATGACAATACATCCGGGATTACGTTTGAGATATTGAAAGATTTATCTGCTTCCGAGTCTCCGGGAACCGGTTCTTATAAATCCTCCTATCTGGTAAGCTATCCTGTAGGCAACCGGATACAAGTATATATCAATCGGGAGAGTTATGCCTACATCAAGCGTTTTCTGGCAGTTACCGCTCCTGAGGTGCCCATTTCCGGTTTTGTAAACAGGATTATAGATGAACATTTGAAGAAATACGAGCATGAGATGTCAAAGCTGTACACGGAATGTATCACCAAACCTTTATAATTATGACTGCGATAGTTTATTTTACCGTAAAGGCAGTATGTGCTGTCTATATATTGTGCCATTTGTGGACATTCATTTTCCACAGACGTATGTACGGAATATGGGACCTCATTTTAAGGCTGATGCGGATTGCCCGTGTCAGAGTGTGGAGATACCGCAGACAACGCAAGGAAGAGGCGGAACGTCTTGCCCGCAGAAAGGCAAGGCGCAGAAAGCCAGAAACGGATAAGTCCAAAGGAAAAACCGAAACGACTGTTCCGTCCTCTTCTTCGGATGACGATGATGTGATAGGCAAGACAAAGGTCATCTATCTGGAAGATCCGAAAGTTTCAAGGATGACTCCAACCCGTTCCGAGCCGATGGAGAAAATTCCATTGGAGGAAGACAAGGATATCGGTTCTGATGATGTGGAGCTGGGAAATAAAGGACTGACTGAAGAAGAACGTGAGGAGCTGATGGCTCCCGTAGATGCCGAACCCGACCCGGATTTCAACACAGCATTGACAATCGAGGAAATAAACAACGTGGCGGAGGTACTTACATCCGGGATTGTTGACGAACAGAAAGCCCTGCGTGCCGCAAGAACCATCCATTACAAACTGAGTGAAACGGAGATACTGGCTTTCCTGACCGACAAGCTGAGCAATCTGGAGAAGGTGAACGGTTTGCTTGACAAGTATCTGGGAAACCGGAAGGGTGTATCAGGAAGAAAAGACAGTAAGGAAGAAGAGCCTTTCGATATAGACAAGTATGCGTGATCAGGAAGTTCAAACGTGGCCATCCTGAAACGGTCAGATGAAGGAGATTCTGGTTGAATCTGAAAGAGTGATACATACAGGATAACTTTAGTTTCATACCCCTGCTTTCCCTTTTTTATATTTAGGGGGAAGTGGGGGTATGCGATATGAGACGGTGGATATCCTATTTCCTATCCGGGTACAAAAGGTCGGGACTGACATTGATGAAACGTACGTAATCCTCCGTATGCGCGAAAGACTCGTCATTGATTCGTCCAGCCAGTTCATCGGGTGTCAGACATTCCACATCGTAGAATGTCTCGTCTTCAGGATCATCCAGACTTCTGGCGGGGGATTTCCTCCACATCTCAATGATTTTCTCATCAGAAACGTCTCTGCTGAAAAAACCGCAGTTCCATACAAAAGCGAGTAATCGTGTTTCTCTTTTCCCTGTATGGTCAGGGATTGTAATCTGTTCCTTTGATTTCATAAGTTTCTATTTTTTAATCTGTCCATTTTATATTCGGTTTATTTGGTTCATGATTGTTTTGCAATGCAGTTATGTCCGTTATCACTTCTCCAGTAAACAGATTGATGACTTCCCGTCCAGTTTCCACGGCCTTTTTCACGGTATGGTATGTACCTCCGTTGCACACGTTGTCCCAATATGCTATTACCATTGAAGCCCTGCTGACCATATAGGTGTCACGGCGCAGGTAACATCCCCTGTAATATTTTTCTGAAAGCATCACTACCCGGTCAGCCTTCTTAAGCAGTTCCCTGTAAAGCAGCTGGTCTTGCGGGTCAAACCATTCGGCTTGGGCTCTGAAAGGGATAGCAGCCACCAGTGTCATATCCTCATATTGTTCTTTCAGTTGCAGGACAGCTTCAGCCGCTATCATGTCGAACCCTTCTGCCATGCCCGAATAAAATTCTCTGAAACCTTCTTCATAGAGGTTTTTTATCATAGTTATGACCTTTCCCCTGATTTGTTCGCTGAGGTTCCGGTAGTCCTTGTTTTCCTGCATCAGTCTTTGCTTCCGGTGTCCCGTGAATGCCGCTACCTTTTTTTCTTCCTGTTTCATGATGTTCTGTTTTTTGTTCTACATGTTTCCGGTATATGCCGGAGTTTGATTTCTTGCAGGCTTTTCTGTCCCGTGCCTGGATACTGCAAGGCTTGTCGGGAGAAAATACCGCAAGCGCAGCGAGGATGATTTTCTCCAGGACAACCGGAACGGCCTGCCTTGCAGATTCCGTAAAGGCACGGGCTACCTTTGCCGGAAGAATCAAAGGCCGTTTTTCCATTGTTTTTCGTCGTCGGAATTCCCCTGCCGATGTAACGTAATGACACCCGATGTCACGCATCGTCAATGTTGTAAATCAATGAGTTAAGCATTATATATTCGTGGTCGAAATCATTTTTTGTCTCACCAATTAAAAGTTTCGACACATGAAAAAAAGATTCTTTTTTGCAGCCATGATGCTGCTTGCAACGACAGGGGCTTTCGCCCAGGGTAATGGTATCAGCGGTATCACTGAAGCCACCAACATGGTCACTTCCTATTTCGATCCGGGAACCAAACTGATTTATGCCATCGGAGCCGTGGTCGGCCTTATCGGAGGCGTGAAGGTCTATTCCAAGTTTTCCTCGGGAGATCCCGACACCTCCAAGACGGCAGCCAGCTGGTTCGGCGCCTGCATCTTTTTAATCGTAGCCGCCACAATCTTACGTTCATTCTTCCTCTGATTATGGCGGAGTATCCTATCAACAAGGGAATCGGCCGCAGCCCTGAGTTCAAGGGGCTGAAAAGCCAGTACCTGTTCATCTTCGCCGGCGGACTGCTCGCCCTGTTCGTCCTGTTTGTCATCATGTACATGGCAGGCATCGACCAGTGGGTATGTATCGGCTTCGGTGTCATCTGCGCTTCGGTGCTTGTCTGGGTGACTTTCCGCCTGAACGCGAAATACGGTGAATGGGGACTGATGAAATTGCAGGCGCTGCGCCGCCATCCCCGCTACATCATCAACCGGAAGGGTTTCCTCCGGTTGATTTGTCCAACCCCGAAAAAACGTAATGTATGAGAAATGTAATGAAAGCTGCCACACTGGAAAGCCGGTTTCCGCTGATGGCCGTCGAGCACGGGTGCATCATCAGCAAGGATGCCGACATTACCGTGGCCTACAGGTTGGAGCTGCCGGAAGTGTTCACGCTGACTCGCGCCGAGTACGAGGCCCTCCATTCCACATGGGCGAAGGCTGTCCGGGTTCTACCGAACTACAGCATTGTCCACAAGCAGGATATCTTCATCGAGGAGAGTTACAGACCTGACATCTGCCGGGATGACCTGAGTTTCCTCAGCCGAAGCTTTGAAAGGCATTTCAACGAACGGCCGTACCTGAACCATACCTGCTATCTGTTCCTGACTAAGACCACGAAGGAACACAGCCGCACGACAAGCAGTTTCAATGCCCTCACGCGCGGGTTTATCATCCCCAAGGAGATGCAGGACAAGGATACCGTTGCACGCTTCCTGGAATGCTGTGGGCAGTTCGAGCGTATCGTGAACGACAGCGGTCTGCTCCGCATGGTCAGGCTGACGGACGAAGAGATTACCGGTACGGAAACCTCCGCGGGCATTATCGAAAAGTATTTTTCGCTTTCGCAGGAAGATACGACCAGCCTGCAGGACATCACTCTCGGAGCCGGGGAAATGAAGGTCGGCGACAATGTGCTCTGTCTGCATACCCTTTCTGAAACTGAGGATTTGCCGTCATCCGTGGGTACGGACAGCCGTTATGAACGGCTGTCCACGGACCGCAGTGACTGCCGCCTGTCCTTTGCCGCACCGATAGGGATACTGCTCACGTGCAACCATATCGTGAACCAGTATCTCTTCATAGACGATTCGGCGGAGAACCTGAGGAAATTCGAGCAGACCGCCCGCAACATGCACTCGCTGTCCCGTTACAGCCGCTCCAACCAGATCAACCGTGAATGGATTGAGGAATACCTGAACGAGGCGCACAGCAAGGGACTCACTTCCATCCGTGCGCACTGCAATGTCTTTGCATGGAGCGACGACCGGGAGAAGCTGAAGCGTATCAAGAATGATGTGGGTAGCCAGATTGCCCTGATGGAGGCCAAGCCCCGCCATAACACGGTTGATGTGCCGACACTTTTTTGGGCGGGCATTCCCGGCAATGCCGGTGATTTTCCGTCTGAGGAAAGCTTCTACACCTTCATCGAGCAGGCCCTGTGTCTGTTCATCGGGGAAACGTCCTACAAGGATTCGCTCTCGCCGTTCGGCATCCGCATGGTGGACCGTCTGACCGGAAAGCCTGTCCATCTGGACATTTCCGACCTGCCGATGAAGAACGGTACGATTACCAACCGCAACAAGTTCATTCTCGGACCTTCGGGCAGCGGAAAGTCATTTTTCACCAACCACATGGTGCGCCAGTATTACGAACAGGGAGCGCATGTGCTGCTGGTGGACACGGGAAATTCCTATCAGGGACTGTGCAGCCTTATCCATGCCCGAACGCATGGCGAGGACGGCATCTATTTCACTTATGAGGAGAGCGATCCGATAGCCTTCAATCCTTTCTACGTGGAGGACGGTACTTTTGATATCGAAAAAAAGGAGTCCATCAAGACGCTTATCCTTACTCTGTGGAAACGTGATGACGAGCCGCCGACACGTGCCGAGGAGGTGGCGCTCTCCAACGCGGTCAATCTCTTTCTGGAGAAGATACGCACGGACAGTACCGTGGTTCCGTCCTTCAACACCTTCTATGAGTTCATCCGCGACGAGTATCAGGAAATCCTGAAGACCAAGCGTACACGGGAGAAGGATTTTGACGTGTGGGGATTCCTGAATGTGCTGGAACCTTATTACAAGGGTGGCGAATACGACTATCTGTTAAACTCCGAAAAGCAGCTTGATCTGTTGTCCAAACGCTTCATTGTCTTTGAGTTGGACAATATCAAGGACAACAAGGTACTGTTCCCGATTGTCACCATTATCATTATGGAAACCTTCATCAACAAGATGAGAAAGCTGAAAGGTATTCGCAAAATGATTCTGCTGGAGGAGGCATGGAAGGCCATCAGCAAGGAAGGTATGGCGGAATATCTGAAGTACCTTTTCAAGACCGTCCGAAAGTTTTTCGGAGAGGCTGTTGTCGTTACCCAAGAGGTGGAAGACATCATTTCGTCACCCATCGTCAAGGGAACCATCATCAACAACAGCGACTGCAAGATTTTGTTGGACCAGAGGAAGTATGTCAACAAGTTCGATGAAATCCAGTCCCTGCTGGGTTTGACAACACGCGATCTAGTGTAGATTCTCTCCATCAACATGGCCAACAGCCCGTCCCGCAAGTACAAGGAAGTGTGGATAGGTCTTGGCGGAACACAGTCGGCGGTCTATGCCACCGAGGTCTCGCCGGAAGAGTACTACACCTATACGACCGAGGAGACGGAAAAGCTTGAAGTAATGCGGCTTACCCGGAAGCTGGGTGGCAATATCGAGCTGGCAATCAAGCAGCTGGCCGAGAGCAAGAGGAAAAAGTGAAATCATTTATCAACCCATTAAACTTCTGAATCTATGTATAGCGATCTGGAATCTAATGAAAGCAAACGCCGTGAGGTCGTGTCATCCCTCTACTGGTCCCTGATGCAGGGCTGGAATATTCCTCTTTCCATACAGGAGTATTACGGACTCACGGAGGATTACCGTCTGTTCCATCAGCTTGAAGGGATGGCTCCTGACGAATACCTGCGGAAGAGGCAGACGGGGGAAGTACCCGACATTCTGGAGGTGGATGCAAGACTGACACACGCGGTGGAGAAGATTTTTGAAAGTGTGTGTCCCCGTCCTCCAGCTGAATACCTTGACAAGCTGAACGGGGAACTGGAGAGGCTGGGCAGTATTGCCGCCTCGCCGGGTTCCGTACATGCCCCGATACATATCCGCCCGGATTTTCTTGTGAAATACGGCATTGACAGGAGCAGTCCGGAGGATGTGATACGGAAACAGGCGGAGAAGGCTTACCGGGAACTGGATGCCCGATTTGTCAGGATGACCGGCAGACGTCCCTATGCGGACGAGTTCTTCAGGAATATCAGGCCTGCCCGCACGGTCTCTTCGGAAACAACACTGCGGAGAAAACCGCACATCAACGTCCGTCCTAAGCCGAAAGGCCGCAAGATGGGACTCTGAACTAACGGAAAAGATTTATCAACCATTAAAGATTAACGACATGAAGAAAAGAATTCTGACAGCCTTATGCTGTATCTGCCTCCTTTCGGCAGGCAGGGCACACGCCCAATGGGTAGTGACCGATCCCGGGAATCTTGCCCAGGGCATCATCAATGCCGCCAAGAACATCGTCCACACGTCCTCGACGGCTGGCAACATGCTCAACAATTTTCAGGAGACGGTCAAGATTTACAAGCAAGGCAAGGAGTATTATGATGGCCTTAGGAAGGTCAAGAATCTGGTACGCGATGCCCGCAAGGTGCAGCAGACCATCCTGATGGTCGGCGACATCACGGAAATTTATGTGACCAGTTATGAGCGTATGCTCAGTGACCCTTATTTCACCCCTGAGGAACTGAGTGCCATCGCCCTCGGCTACACGAAGCTGCTGGAGGAGAGTGCCAATCTGCTGACGGACCTGAAGACGGTGGTCAACGAGAACGGCCTTTCGATGAACGACAAGGAACGTATGGACATCATCGACCGCTGTTATACCGACATGCTGCAATACCGCAGTCTGGTGCAGTACTATACCAACAAGAACATCGGCGTGTCGTACCTGCGTGCCAAGAAACAGAATGATCTTGACCGTGTGATGGCTCTGTACGGTTCACCCAACGAACGCTACTGGTAATTTCAAGGAGGATTGCTTATGGTATTGTTGGCTGTGAATTTTGACAATCTGCACCAGATCCTGCAAAGTCTGTACACGGACATGATGCCGCTCTGTTCGCAGATGACCGGCGTGGCCAAGGGCCTTGCCGGATTGGGAGCCCTCTTTTATGTGGCGTATCGTGTCTGGCAGTCACTGGCCAGGGCCGAACCTATTGACGTGTTCCCTTTGCTGCGTCCGTTTGCTCTGGGTATCTGCATCATGTTTTTTCCGACCATCGTGCTGGGTACGCTCAACAGCATTTTGTCACCCGTCGTGACCGGAACGCACAGGATTCTGGAGACGCAAACCTTTGACATGAATGAGTATCGGCAGCAGAAGGACAAGCTAGAGATTGAGGCGATGCGGAGGAATCCCGAGACGGCCTACCTGGTGGACAAGGAGGCTTTTGACAACAAACTGGATGAACTGGGAGCTCTGGACGCTATCGAGGCTTGCGGTATGGATGTGGACCGTGCCATGTACAACATGAAGAAGTCCGTGCAGAATTTTTTCCGTGAGCTGCTGGAACTGATGTTCAATGCGGCCGCGCTTGTGGTGGACACGCTAAGGACATTCTTTCTGATTGTCCTTTCCATTCTCGGACCGATTTCCTTTGCCATTTCGTGCTGGGACGGCTTTCAGGCCTCGCTGAGCCAATGGTTTGTTCGCTATATCAGCATCTATCTGTGGCTGCCCGTCTCTGATCTTTTCAGCAGCGTGCTGGCACGCATACAGACCCTGATGCTTCAGAGGGACATCGAGCAGCTGTCCGACCCCAACTTCATTCCGGACAGTTCCAATGCCGTGTACATCACGTTCCTGATTATCGGCATCATCGGGTATTTCACGATTCCGACCGTGGCCAACTGGATTGTTCAGGCCGGTGGAGGTGCAGGAAATTACGGCAAGAACGTGAATCAGGCTGCTTCCAAGACAGGCTCCATTGTGGGCGGTGCCGCAGGTGCTACTGTAGGAAATGTGGCCGGAAGACTAATCAAGTAACAATCATAAAACGAATAAGAATGGAATTCAAATCATTGAAAAATATCGAGACCAGCTTCCGGCATCTGCGTCTGTTCGGAATAGTCTATCTGGGTGTCTGCACCCTGCTTGTGGGCTATTCCGTGTGGAAGGCATACAGTTTTGCCGAAGCCCAGCGCCAGAAGATCTATGTGCTGGATGAGGGGAAGTCGCTCATGCTCGCCCTCTCGCAGGACCTGGAGCAGAACCGTCCCGTAGAGGCAAGGGAACATGTCAGACGTTTCCATGAGCTGTTCTTCACGCTGGCCCCTGACAAGAGTGCCATCGAGGGGAACGTGCAGCGTGCCATGTTCCTGAGTGACCGTTCCGCCTATTCTCATTACGGGGATCTGGCCGAACAGGGTTATTACAATAGAATAATTTCGGGCAATGTCAGCCAGCGTATCGAGATAGACAGCGTGAAATGCGACTTCAACACCTATCCGTATGATGTCATGACATACGCACGCCTTTTCATCATCCGTGAGAAGAGCGTGACGGAACGCAGCCTTGTCACGCATGGCAGGTTGCGGAATTCCACCCGCAGTGACAACAATCCGCACGGGTTCATCCTGGAAGGGTTCCACGTGCTGGAGAACAGGGATATCAGAATGTATGACAGATAAAACAATGTATGTATGAGAAAAATGTATGTAAAGTTCAAGGATTGTATCGGGGGCAGGCTGCGCGGCCTTTGTGACAGACTCACACCCCGTCAGAGGGCAATCGCCGTCATCGTGATGGTTTCCCTTTTCGCATTGGTGAATTTCTACATGATTTTCCGTGCGATTTATGACATCGGACGGGAGGATGCCCGGCAGGACATCATCAGGATAACCCCGCTTGAGGTTCCCGACTTTGTGCCTGCGGATACCCTCTCCGATATGAAAGTCCGTGAGATGGAAGAGTTTTTTAACCAGTTCAACAAGTAAGATTATGAGTACGGATGCAGAAAAATTGAAACAGAAGCAGAAAATCAGGAAATATCTGGTTTTCACCGGTATGTTCCTCCTGTTCCTCGGGTGTATGTGGCTGATTTTCGCCCCGTCCGAAAAAGAGAGGCAGGAGGCGGAAAGGAAGACGGGCTTCAATGCCGAACTTCCCGACCCGAGGGGTACGGGTATCGAGGCGGACAAGATAGCTGCCTATGAGCAGGCGGACATGATTCGCCGGCAGGAGGAGAAAAAGCGTACGCTGGCCGACTTCTCCGCCCTGACCGATGGACACAGACAGGATAATGTCCCGGAAACAGAACCGGCGCAGGACATTGCAAGTGAAAATGAAAGCCGTGCGTACCATTCAGGAGGAAACGGCAGGACGGGAGCCTTCGCCTCTTCAGCCTCGGCTTACAACGACATCAACGCCACTCTCGGTAGTTTTTACGAGAGTCCTGAGGAAGACCCGGAAAAGGAAGCCCTGAAAGCAGAGGTGGAACAGCTCAGACAGGCTGCCGCAGCGCAGACGGCCGGACCGAGCTACGAGGAACAGGTGGCTCTGCTGGAGAAGTCCTATGAACTTGCCGCCAAATATATGCCTTCGGGCGGCAGCACGGGAACAGCGGACAGTCAGGAGACGGAAAGTCCCTCAAGGGAGAGGAAGGCGAAAGCCGTTCCCGTCGGGTTGGTGTCCTCTCCGGTCGTGTCGTCCCTTCCTCAGCCTCTTACCGATTCGGTACAGTTCGCGAGACTGCTTTCCGGTGCTGATATTGGCTTCCATACGGCTGTGGGCAGTGCCGGGACACAGATGGCGAGGAATACCATACGGGCCTGCGTGCATGGCGACCAGACCATTATCAGCGGACAAAGCGTGCGTCTCAGGCTGCTGGAGGCTATGCGTGTGGGAAGACATGTGCTTCCCCGCAATACCCTGCTGACCGGTGAGGGACGTATCCAGGGCGAGCGGCTTGGCATTGAAATCCTGCAGGTCGAATATGACGGCAATGTCATTCCCGTGGAACTGACCGTGCTGGACAGTGACGGACAGGCCGGGATATTCATTCCCGGTTCGACGGAAGCGAATGCGGTAAGGGAAGTGGCCGCCAACATGGGACAGAATCTCGGCACGACCATCTCCATCACCAACCAGTCGGCAGGCGACCAGTTTCTCTCCGAGCTTGGACGAGGGGCCATACAGGGCGTGTCGCAGTACATCTCCAAAAAGATGCGCGAGGAGAAGGTACACCTCAAATCAGGCTACGGACTGATGCTTTATCAGAACAACAATCAATAACCCATTAAAACAGTAAAGACATGAAAAAGATTCTTTTGATGCTTGCCCTCGCAGGCGGCGTTGCAAGTGCACATGCACAGTCGGCTGATACCACGGCCGTAAATGATTTGACCCTGAAGGCGGATATCTATCCGCAGCAGGAGGACGGCGACCTCTATCACGGGCTGTCCAGAAAGCTCACCTTTGACCGGATGATTCCGCCTTACGGTCTGGAAGTGACGTATGACAAGACGACCCATATCATCTTTCCCTCGGCTGTCCGCTACGTGGATCTCGGTTCTCCGAATCTGATTGCGGGCAAGGCGGACGGTTCAGAGAATGTAATCAGGGTAAAGGCTACCAGAAAGAATTTCCGTGAGGAGACCAACATGTCGGTGATTACCGAAAGCGGAAGTTTCTACACCTTCAATGTGAAGTATGCCGACGAGCCTCTGCTGCTCAACATCGAGATGGCCGATTTTATTAATGATGGCAGCGAGGTGAACCGCCCGAACAATGCCCTTGACATCTACCTGAAGGAACTCGGCAGCGAGTCGCCCAAGCTGGTACACCTTATTTCCAAGGCCATCCACAAGGATAACAGACGCCACATCAAGCATATCGGAAGCAAGGCGTTCGGCATCCAGTACCTGCTGCGCGGACTCTATACCCACAACGGGCTGCTCTATTTCCACACCCAGGTGAAGAACACGTCGAACGTGCCTTATGAGGTGGATTTCGTGACGTTCAAGATTGTGGACAAGAAGGTCCTCAAGCGCACGGCCATCCAGGAGCAAGTGATATTTCCGTTGCGTGCCTACAACTATGCCACGGCTGTTGCCGGAAAGAAGAACGAGCGTACCGTCTTTGTCTTTGACAAGTTCACCATTCCCGCTGACAAGATGCTGGTGGTGGAGATGCACGAGAAGAGCGGAGGCCGTCATCAGACCTTCACCGTGGAGAGTGAGGACATCGTGAGAGCGAGGGTTATCAATGAACTTAAAGTGAAATGACCATGAAGAAGTACTTGTTTCTTTTTGCCGTATGCGTATCGCTTGCCCTGTCATCGGGGCAGGCATACGCCCAGCGTTACCTTCCGGGAATGAAGGGCGTGGAACTCAGGGGAGGCTTTGCCGGAAACCTGAAATCACCGGTTGACTGGTACACGGGGTTTGCTGTATCGGGCTATACGAAAAGGGCCAACCATTGGGTGGCTGGCGTGGAATACCTGCTGAAGAACTACGACTACCGCGGGACTTCCGTTCCACGGGCCCAGTTTACGGCCGAGGGCGGTTATTACCTGAAGTTCCTGTCCGACCCGGCGAAGATATTCTTCCTTTCTGTCGGCGGTTCCGCCCTGGTGGGATATGAGACGTTGAACTGGGGAGAAAAGGTTCTGTATGACGGTTCCATGCTTTCCCACCGGGATGCCTTCGTCTATGGCGGAGCCCTGACGCTGGAGCTGGAAAGCTATGTGACGGACCGTATCGTGCTGCTTGCCCATGTGCGCGAACGTGTGCTATGGGGCAGTTCTCTGGGAAAGTTCACGACACAGTTCGGGCTTGGAGTCCGTTTCATCATCAATTAGATGCCTATGGATATAGAGATGATCAGAGGCATTCCCATTGAGGAATTCCTGTCCCGCTTGGGACATGAGCCCGTCAGAAGGCACGGTGACGAATGCTGGTATCTCTCCCCGTACCGTGAGGAAAGGACACCTTCGTTCCATGTGAACACCCGTAAGGGTGTATGGCATGACTTCGGCACCGGACATGGAGGCGACATCTTCACCCTTGCGGGGGAGCTTTCAGGAAGTGACGGCTTCATGGCGCAGGCGAGGTTCATCGCCGGAGTATATGGAGGAACTATACCTGAATATGTCGGACAGAAAAGAGAAAAGGAAAGTGTCAGGACAGAAAAGCGCAAGGAGCCTTCCCGCTTCGAGGAGGTGGTTTGCGGTCCCTTGCGGTGTAATGCACTGCTCGGCTATCTGAAGGGGCGCGGCATACCTGCGGAAATCGCCCGTGCGGAGTGCGAGGAAGTACGGTTCCGTCTGTACGGCAAGAGGTATTTTGCCGTCGGTTTCAGGAATATGGGCGGAGGCTATGAGCTTCGGACCAGGTTCATGAAATGGTGTCTGCCGCCCAAGGACATTTCCCTCATCCGTAACGGCTCGCTTACCTGTAACCTTTTTGAGGGTTTTATCGACTTTCTTTCATGGAAGGTACTCGGCATCAGCCGCGGTGAGGATTATCTGGTCCTCAATTCGGTGGCCCTGCTTGAACGTTCGTTCCCTTTTCTGGACAATTACGGGAAGATCCGGTGCTACCTGGACAATGATGATGCCGGGAAAAGGACGCTGGCCGTCCTCCGGAAACGCTACGGTGACAGGATTGACGACTGTTCCGACCTGTATGCCGGTTACAAGGATCTGAATGAATATCTGGAAAGCAATTTCCCGCTTGAACAGTAATATTTTTTATAACCCACAAAAACAAGAAATGAATATGAAACCGATTTATAATAAAAAAGGGCTGCTTGCCCTTGTATGCGCCTTGATGGGCCTGACCTTTGGTATGCTGACCTCGTGCAGCGATGACCTTGACATGCAGCAATCCTATCCCTTCACGGTGGAGACGATGCCCGTACCCACACGCATCGTGAAAGGCGAGACCGTGGAAATACGCTGCGAACTGAAACGGGAAGGACGGTTCTCCGACGCCCGCTATACCATTCGTTATTTCCAGCCGGACGGCGAAGGCAAGTTGCGCATGGACGACGGAATGGTGCTGCTACCCAACGACCGCTATCCCCTGGACCGGGAGGTGTTCCGCCTTTATTACACCTCCGATTGTGAGGACCAGCAGAGCATCGACATCTATTTTGAAGATAACAGCGAGCCGGCACAGCTTTTCCAGCTGACCTTCGATTTCAACAATGAGACGGGAGATGAGGACACCGTGGTTACTATCGGTGGCAAGTGGTATCCTTTAATAGATCCGATTCGCCTATGGGATTAAGGACAAGTTTGTTTGCCGCGTTTTTCGCCTCCATCTGCCTCGGGAACATACCGTTGCGGGCGGAGAATCCGGTAAAGGAGAAACAGGACAGGTTCAGCCTTGCCGTCGAGTGCATCAAGCGGTTTGAGGGCTGGCATTCTTCCCGGCATTACCCCTATGTAGGTTGGGGTCATTGCCTGCAACCTGGGGAAAAGTATTCTGCCCATACCATGACAAGGCAACAGGCCGATGAACTTCTCAGGACGGACTTGCGCAAGTTCTGCGCCATGTTCCGGCAGTTCGGAAAGGATTCTCTGCTGCTGGCCACGCTTGCCTATAATGTGGGTCCGTACAGACTTTTAGGCAGCAAGAAGATACCCAAGAGTACACTTGTCAAAAAGCTGGAGACCGGAGACCGGAATATCTATAAAGAGTATATCTCCTTCCGGTGCTACAAAGGCAAAGTAGTACCGAACATCGAGCGGAGAAGGAAGGTGGAATATATGCTGCTCTTTGAAGAGTAAAAGAAAAAGGGAGAATCTTTCGGTGTATTGCCGTCGGGTTCTCCCTTTTTAAATCAATTCTATTGAAATACTCGCTACTATCTTCTTTGTCAGATAATATTCTCCGACACATTGAAGATTTTCTATATCAAGAGCTTTTTTGATGCGAGAAGTTGTATATTGTTATATACAGCACTCTACAAAAGAATTAGTTAATTCATGAACCATATTTTTATAAAGACTTCTATAAATTATAATATTTTGTATTAAAATTGATGAGCGCATTGAAAATGGTTCTGATGTCCAACTCCATGTAAGGCGAATTAGGTTGTTCAATACCAGTAAAAACCGTACGTCCATGGTCAATCTTTGGCTGTTCAGTTATCTTCACCACTTCCTTCACAATGCCCTTATAGCAACCGATAATGTGTGTGGCGTTATTAGCCTTCTCGTCTTTCACTCGCCAATACTTTACAGTACAGAGTCATATACAGATGGTCGATACAAAGGATTACTGTGATCATTATTCAACCAGGCTTCATACGAATTCTTGATACTCACGAATATTATTCGATGTTTATTATTTATGTTGCCATACTAATTAATTATTATTTATGAATAATTATGTCAAGCATTTTTTTTTGGTGAATGTGCATGTCTTCCGCATTCCATTCCATTCCTTTTTCTCTGTCTAAATCGCCGTTGAGTATTGCTTTGCAGTTATCTTGACACATTTGCATCATAATCTTAAATTTCAATGAAGCAACGCTAACTTGGTCTGATTTTCCATCACTGTAATGGTCAAGCTTAGTTTTAGGATCCCAACTAGAACCCGAGCTGTTTGCTTCCGCTCCAATCATCGCGAAGTTACCGAAACAATTGATTTCGTCTTCGCTGAGAGGTCTTCCTTCTCCAGCCTTGGCTTGTGGATAATAATGCTCTAAAGTCTTTCTTGTACGAGAGAAATAGAAGTTATTAAACGGTTCAAGCTCAAAATCACTACAGCCTAAATCTTCAAAAAATGCACGGCGTTTAGGACTCTTACTCGCTAACTTGTTACCTCGAAGTGCATCAGCGTACTTTTTCCAAAGCATATAGTCAGTATAGTTGAATACGAACAACGGAATATCGTATTTACCTTGTTTGTAGATAATACTGAAAACCCCCTTGTAATCAACATCGTCAATACCTATCTCATCAACATTCAATTCACCATCTTTCAAAATGGCACTATCAAATGCATTTGGACCAGGTTGATTTCTTTCGTTTAAGCAATCTACATTCAGATATACATCGTAAAAGTACTTATCAGCGAGACTTTGCAAAAACTCGAGGTATTCTTTATCTGAAAGTTCATAATTATCGAAAAGGAACATCATACAATAAAACAAATAGTTCTTACGCTGTTTTGGTGTAAATGAGACCTCAAACATAGAAAGCAAATGAACTAGTTCCTTCTGTATATCCTGTGTACTTGTCAGATTCTTAGGGTATCTTTTCTTCTTTGTTTCAAGATAGTAATACTGCAATTTCCAAGGGTTATCTCCTAAGGATTCCTTGTCATTTAGAGTATGATGAACTATATAGTTGTCAAGCAAAAACTTTGCCTTCAAAAGATTAAAAGCAAACTGTTTTGCAAACTCGGCTTTGTTATCAACAGACTCAAGGGTGCAAAGAAATTCATTCAGCAACTCTTTGTCGTCCAGAGTAAAAGCGAGCGGATCAAAGCCCCTAAGTTCCATCCTTGTTACTTTAAGAACTAGCAACAAGAAATTAGGGAAATCGATTATTGGTTGAAACTTATCATTTTGTTCTATGTCTGTAGAATCCTCTATTTTCACAATAGGTTTCTGCAACAGATTTAGAATAGTGTCTTTGCCTTCAGACTCATCCTGCTCCGGTATCTCATCAAAACCATTGATTTTGAACTTATGAAGATTATATCCAAACACATTGCTATCAGGGAAAGCCTGTTGTATATAGATATTCATCTCACTACAAGCCTCCCATACGCGACTAAACGTAGCCAACTCTTTCTTGTTCTTCAGATACTGACTTAGTGTTGACTTAACAATCTCATGCTTCTCCAACTGTTCACCACGAGAGTTCATGACCTCAAAATAATGGTTCAAATCTACATCCTTAGGTACACTATAGTGTATGATATGCACTAAATCCAAAAAGTACTGCTCAAAAGATGGTCGTTCTGAATTACTTACTATGGTATTTATTGCCTTTTCTGCAAACTTATATCCATTTCTGATACCTTCATCAACCTCATCACCAAGTTTAGGATAATTCTTTAGGTTATTGATAGTAGAAGCAGATATTTTACGTGCTCCATAGGTCAATTTATTCTTGAAATCTTTGATACCCAAAGCATTCAGTATGATATAAATTGCAGTCAATCTTTGCTGTCCGTCAATCACTTCATACTCGTTATCCCCACGCTTGTATGTTACCAACGTACCAATATAATATGGAGCATTAGCATTCTTTCGCCAAGAATCATATACATCCTTTATCAAGGCTGTAATCTCGTCTTCTTCCCAAGCATAGTTACGTTGATATATCGGTATCACATATTTCTTTGACTCCTGGCTCTCTATATAAATCTGGCGTATTGAACGCTCTTTAAGCGGCAATGTTTTATCCATAATTCTACTCGGAATAAAAAGTGGGTTTGAAAAAATGCAGATAATTCTTAAATACGTCATCTTCCATTTCGTCAACAGTTCCATCATCGATACTTTTATATACTCGGTTGTCGTAGATATTGTCGTATGAAAGAGGATTTAATCTGTCTGCCAAGAGGCTCAATAGTGATATTGGCGTATCAGAGTCTGCTATTAGTTTATATATATTGAGTGAGTTGATCACATCTCTCTCGCATCTTTCTAGGACGTAATTCTGTGCTGAATGCCAACCAAGATGGGAGTACTGGGCACGGAGCGAATATGCCCAAATAAAGGCGTAAGTTACAAATTGCTCAAACAAGTCTGTATCTGTTTTCGTAGGGTATGTTGCTGGGCAGAAACGATCCACATAAAGCAACAATGCAGTATCAAATAATAATCGCGTTATTTTGTTACCAACCCCTTTGCTGAAATACTTATCCAAAGTCTTGACAATTATGTCTCCTTGAATATAAAAGCCTTCATATTGACTATTATCTTGAATATCCTTTAAAATGTTATAGTAATGTTTTGTATAATCAAAGAATGGTTTCCCTGCTATAATTGGAGTATTCAACTGAAAAGCATTAACTTCTCTCGTACCTGAAACGAATGGCATAGCCGATGAATTTATGAAATCAGCATACGAAAATGCACTCTTATAGAATTGAGCGTAAGGTGTGCGAGCCATCTTCGTGATACCTTTGAATTTGTAAATGTTGTGTTCATTTAGTTTATAAGCCCAATTTCCATTTATCCATTCTTTTATCCTATATAGATAGTCACCGAAAAATGAAGCCAGTTCATGCTGAGGTATCTTCTCCCATTCCTTAACAATTTGCTCAGTCTTTCGCTCGTCTATGTCTGACATCTCACGCAGATGATATGCTTTTAGTAAATCATGAGGATATAATGCCTTACCTCGAGCATTCTGAGAATCAAAAAATTGGAATGCCTCTGACACATCATCAGTAATAACCACAATCAACTCACATTGTTTCTCGATAAAATCACGCAATTTCCTCATGTCACGAATATGTTCCAAATTTCCATCACCCTCTGTACTTTTATGTGTTCTACGTCTGAACGCATTCAGGTTATTAGGAATATTGTGACGACTAAACTGATTATTAAATACCCGTTGATTCAAGAAACCAATTTTACGTCTATCTTTTGGTTTTTCAAGTTCATATAAGGCATATAACAATAACGAAAATGTTATGGTTCGTTGCTGACCATCAACAATGTTGTATCTTTCCAGACTTTTATCATCATGATCTTTATGCAAGATAAGCGTGCCAACGCGATAAACCTCCTTGTTATTATTTTTTGCCTCAATTATATCATCAAGCAACTGTATGGCATTTCGCGCAGTCCACTTATATGGACGCTGATATTCTGGAACAGTAAGCCTTACATTGTTGATAGGCTTACCATCTCCCCGTCTGGTTATTTTACTTTCCAAAAGCAAATCACCTATGGTTGTTATTGATAATGTCAAATTATTCATATAGTAAATTATTCTATCCTATTTCATGTATAAGTTTCGCTGCATTATATATAAATAGAATTGATGTTACACCACTAGTTAAAATTATTATTTTAAGT
Organism: Barnesiella sp. An22; assembly: GCF_963931395.1. Lineage (NCBI taxonomy): Bacteria > Pseudomonadati > Bacteroidota > Bacteroidia > Bacteroidales > Barnesiellaceae > Barnesiella > Barnesiella sp. An22. The sequence continues at coordinate 1,698,178 of NZ_OZ007014.1, read as the reverse complement.
TCATTCGCTTGTTTTATGAACGTTCTTATCCACATCAGTAGCATAAAGCCTTCGTTCGTCTATCAACACATTCTCTTTTTCTCCTCAAGATACCCATAACAAACATTATTTATTAGAGAATGAGAGATTTTGAGAGGAGATGCATTTGAATTGTATTTTTCAAAACTTACCTTGCGTGATACTCCGTCAGTCTGATAGACTATATTAGACTCTTGGAGAAATATGCTCAATTTGTTCAAGGCATAATTGACTATCAGCACAATACAAGGCTTTCCCTTATAGGCATTTGTTTTGAAAATTCTTTCTATGGATAGCATTAATATGACAAGCTCTAAGACTTTATCAATCTCAGAATATATGTATATACCTCTCGTCAAGCGGATTATGCAGTCTTTTGCGATCAGTCGTTCAAAACTTTTGCCAACAGTCATTATTTCAACGTATAATGTAAAATCAGCAGGGAAGAAAATGTATTTCCTACCTTCTTTAATTGCAACCCCAATATTATCTTCTGCACTTGTCTTCATAAGTATATTTGTCGCCAAATTATAAATTATTTGTGACAATTTCAAGACTTGAACAAAATACGAGATTTTATTTAGCTTTTTGCTTTCAGGTTTGCCATACGTTATGTTCAACGAACTTGTAACATTTACCCTTCTAATTCTGAGAGAACAAATGGTTTCGATTTGAGATATTTAGTAAGTTGTATTGAAAAAATAACCATTATTGAATACTGATAATTATTCCCGAAATTACAATAATCAACTATCTTATAAAGTCGTTTAATTGTTCTCAATAATTTGATTATACACCTCCAGTAAATAGTTTTTAAAGGGGAGACTCTGACGGAGTATTACCGTCGGAGTCTCCCCTGTTTACATTTCCTCAAATAGTTATCAATGTCGAGATTAGCTTACCAGAACGGCATCCTGTATTTCCACCTCTGCCGGCAGACGGGAAAGCAGGAGTTCCGCCATGGCTCCGTTCTGCGGAATCAGTGCCGGGAAATCCGTTCTGCCCGGCTTATATATCTCAGTCGCTACGTTATATAAGTCCCAAGCGGTTATCTGTCCCTTTTCGCGGGCCAGTTTCAACACCTCTTCCGTGAAGATGGAAATCTGGCTCTGGTTCAGCGGGTAGGTTTCCACGGAGGATGACAGGGTTCTGTCCGAACTGTCATGGGAGACACGCAATGCTGTCAGCAGCCCGATATACATGTACACCTCCTCCAGGGAGACGATTCTGCGTTTCAGCCTCTGAATCCTTGCAATGTCCTCGTTCATGTTCACTTCGAAATTGGCCAGCCATCCGTCCACCGTCTCGAATACCCCTTCCGTTGTCACCTTGTTCTTCCCGTAGTTGCAGATGCTTCTTTCCGGTGAGAGGATACACTGGTTATGGCATACTTTCACGCACGGGCCTATGGCTGCCTGTATGCCGTCCTGATGGTAGGCGACGACCAGCGTAGTCGTCAGCTCGTCCGTTTCCCAGTCCTTGATACGGATGGTAGCGAAGATACGTCGGAGAATGTGAGCTTCCACAGCCTTTTCGCCGTGTGTCTGTTCCACCTGTGGGAGAATGCTCACTCCCGGTTGTGTCTTGTTCCTATTCTGGGCCGCGAAGATTTCCTCTACCTCGTAATCGAGATTATACTTCTCGCAAATGTCCATCATACGCTGCAGGACCTGGTAATGATAGATGCCCTGGACAGGCTTGCCATAGATATCATTCTCCTTGTAGGTACGTTGAAGAGTCTCGAAATTCATTACTTCGATTCCGTTGTTCTGAAAATCAAACTGCTGTTGCTTTTCCAATACTGCCAATGCTTCCATAATCTTGAATTTTATAAAGTTAATACTATGATTGTCTGTTTTTAAGTATGTATCTGCCATCCGTGGAACGGTTGCAGTGTTACAGCGAAAGAGCGGTCCGGTATGCCGTGATAGAGCAGCCCGCCTACAATGCCGATGCTTCCGTCGGGATAGCGTTGTGTGAAACCGAACGAATACGGAGCATGGTCATAATAGAGTGAGATTTCGCTTGGATGGTTAGGATCGTCTTCCCAGCTCTTCAGTCGGTCCAGACAGTTCTGGAGAGAGGTGTCGCCAATGGATTCGGCATAGCGTTTTACATTCTGGAAATGTTCTTCATTCAGGATTTTCATAACTCATTGTATTTTATCTATTAAACACGTCCGGCTCCGGGAGCCGGTATTTTTTATTTCTCGCCTGCCTGACTGTCCCGTGGCCGTACCCGCAAGGTTTGGCGGAAGAAAATACCGCAGCCACCGGCGAGGATGATTTTCTTTCAGCCAACCCCGCAGGGGCCTGACCTTGTCCGGATACATTGGACACGGGACTACCTTTGCAGGGAGGGAAATAAAATATACAAGGGGAATGTGCTGTTGTTTTCCGTACATGTTATGGTGATATTCTCTCTGATTTGTTCGTCACTGCCGGAGGAATGGTGTACTTTTGCAAATCCTAATTTGAAAATCATGGAAGATTATATAAAGAAAGCTGCGGATGCTTTCCTTGTGGAGCGTCCGTATGGTATGCGCGTGGATTACAGTAAGCGAGGATACGTGCTGTTCAACCGTAATCTCAATGTGTTGGGCAATGGGGAACATGCCCGTCTGGAGGAACTGCCTCTGGAGGATTTTGATGTGGACGAGATTCCCCTGGAAGGTGAAATCATAAAGGAACATGCGGGTTTTACCGATGTGTTTTTCTATTCGGACTGTACCAATCCCTATGCCGGGTATGTGCTGGATCTGAGGAAACTCAAGGCCTATAACCAGTTTATCTATCCCTTGGCGATGATACTGAACAGGAAGCTGTAAATCCTGATATGTCCTAATAATAGCGGTAACAGTTGCATAGGATGGCTGTTACCGCTTTGGATTTTATTGGCTGATTTCATCTTCGGCAAGGAATGCAAGATAGTCTGTTACAGCCTTATGACATCCGGTAAAGTCGGGAGTACGGCGGCCTTTGTATTTTCTGAAACTGACGGTTCCGTTCCGGTCGATTGCTGTTACATGTCGGTTGAATGTCCCTTTGGTTCTGATATGGATGTCAAAGCCGTCCCTTCCTGTGATTTCAAGAAACATTTCTGCCGTTATTTTCTCACCGCTCAGGAATTTCCGTTTGTTTTCGTCGAGTTGTTGATGCCATCGGGATTCTTTTTCCTTTCTTTCCTGTTCTTCTTTTCTTTTCCGTTCCAGACGCTTTTCTTCCTGCCTTTTTGCATACGTCTCACGGGCCTGTACCAAGGGAGTGGAGTCAAGACCGAGGGCATTGAATACATGGACAGACAAGAGGGGGATGATTTTTCCATCCTCCGCATCCTTCAGGATGTTTTCAATCCAGTTCTTGCAATAGGCTGCCGCTTCTTCCCGGTGACCCTCCTTGTCAAGGATTCTGCGTGAATACTGTCCGCAGAAAAAATGGACATCACCTATCTTGCAGATTACATGGAAACTGTCTTCACTTTCGTTTCCGTATTCGTTTTTTCTTGCCAGCGAGATGAATACATTCTCCGCATACGGTTCAAGTTCCATGTATGGGGCAACGATGGTGTTGCCGTCAAACTTGTATTTCAATACTTTTGCTTTCATATTTCTATTCTGTTTTTCTGTCGGTACATATTCCATCTATTATCTCATTCTCTTTTCTCTCACCTTTGAGGAAAGCGAACAGCCACCGGAAAAAGAACGGGGCTTGGTCTGTCCCCAGCTGTGAGCTTTCCCCGTTACGGGTGGCGCATATTGCAAACCGTCCCAGTCCGAGACTGTCCTGTGGCGGTACGATATGGAATGACAGATCTTCCGTACCGTTGATATGAAGCCCGCCACGGTAGGTGTAGAAAGTCTTTGCGGCTCTACTGTCCGTATCAATGTCCACCCGGCTGTAGCCGCAGCGTTTCAGTTCTCTGATGATTTCCCTGTTTGTCATAATTGTATCTGTCTGATTGGATTTGAAATGTTCTGGTGTACTGTTCCCGTATTTGGGGATATGCCGTGTTCTGACACCCACTTCCGGTATGCCGTGGCATATTCCTGCCTTTCCCGTTCCAGACTGCTTTCCGTCTCCGGAGTATATCCGAGCAGGCGTATGTATCCGCCGTTGCAGCCTGTCAGTTCGCAGTGCATTCCGGCTGCCTCCAGTTTTCCGATGCGTTTCTGTGCCGTCTTCGCGCTTGAATACTCCTTGGGCCAGAAATAATGTTCTCCCTGTGAGCCGTAAAAGTCTTCTCCGAGTATCATTTCCCCGATATGCTTCCGGCTCTCGATGAAGCCGAAACGCGCCTTGCCCAGTGCCTGTCGCATAGCCTTGTGTGCAGGTCCTTCAGGATACCTGAACACTTCAGGAGTGTCTTTTCCCGTAATCTTCGGCAGTTCCATCCGGTACGGCTGTCTGTAGCTGCCGATTCCGAGCGTGAGGTAGAAGTTGGTGTGGAAATAGTCGGTCATGGGGTCGCTTTCATCGAAATTGTATGACATCACAAAATCCCTGACGTTTGTCATCACCTCCTTGGCCCGGTCGGTCAGACTGTCCGATGCCTGGATGTTGTAGTGGTTGATGTCTCCCTGTACCTTGCCGGATTCTCTGGTGAAAGCCTCGAAGTCCGCTTTCATCAGCCGGATAAGGATTGAGTTGTATCCGTCCCTGCGGACCGAGAAGGTGTATCTCGGATAGGTCTCCTTGAGCCATGCCCTGACCAGTTCCGTGATTTCCGGCGCGGACTGCCCGTTGTAGTTGCGCCCTTTCCAGCGGTATTCATTGTACACGTATTCGGTGTATTCCTTTGCGGTGGCATCCTGAAAGTCGTGTTCGTAGCCTGTCGGGGTTGTGGAAACGCAAGGCTTGTCTTTCCAGACCTCGAACAGCTTTCCGAATTCGGTATTCACCTGCTGCATGAGGGCAGTGTCACCACCCTTGTCCGGATGGTGAAGCATTGCCAGACGGCGGTATTCTTTTTTCAGCTCCGCCAGTGAGTGTATGTTCTGAAAATAAGTCATAGTGTAGATATTAAAGTCCCGCAAGACGGTTGATGAAATATATCTGCCAGTCCTGGTCGAGTCCGAGGTTGCTGCACGCGATTTCGAAGTCTTCGCTTCTCAGGTCGTTGTCTTCCTGAAGTTCCTGCAGGTTTCTTATCTCGTCGTCCAGGTATTCCTGTGCCTCTTCCTTGCCGCAACTGCATGAGTTGCAGATCAGGTCAATGATGTTCCGTGCCATAGCCGTTGTCTTTAATTGTTTGTCAGGTATATGTTCCTCTTCTCGTCATAGTTTTTGCCGTTCCACCATTCGTCGGCGGCCTCGGCGAATGTCTGTCCGGAATTGGCTGAAGGGAAATCGGATGTCTTGAATCCGGTCAGGTATTCAAGGTTATCGGTGCTGTTGGATTTCCACCATTCCTGCATCTTTTCCAGAAAGGATTGTTTGGAGCAGGTCTCCACATTGTCCTCACACCGGGAACACCAGATGTCATCGTCCACGTCACTGTGGTATTCATTCGTGTTTACATCCACCCATGCCTGGATTTCAATCTCCGTTGAACCGCAATCATTGCACACCTTGATTTCGGAATCGTCCGGGTGTTTGCGTCTGGCTTTGCCGTCATACAGGCTAACGGCCCGTTCCACCAGCTTTTCCCTGTAACGGTCCGTCAGTTCCGCATAGAACCGTTCAGCGGCTCCGAATATTCCCTTGTCCGTCATCAGAGACCATTTTTCCCAAAAGTGTGGGTGCATTTCCTTGAATACTGTCCTGCACTCTTCCTCGCACCAGGCATTCCACATATAGTAGAAGAAGCTGGAGACTGCATTTTCCGCTTGATATTTCATAATGTTGTTTTTATTTAAGGTTATACATCCTTGCAAAATAGCTGTTCACTTCAGGGATCCTTTTCTTGTAATAGGGCTGGTTGTCCCTGCACCAGTCCGCCAGTTCCTGTTTGTTCCTGAAAGGTTCCCTCCAGCTTTGCCCGCTCATGATCATTTCCACCTGCGGGGCCAGTTCCCTGATGAACGCTCCGACAGTCCATCCTTCCCAGACGTATCTGTCCATATTGATTTTTGTTGCCATATTGTCTTTCGTTTCAAGAGTTTCCTTTTGTATTATCAAGTTGAAGCCTTACTGCTTCGTACATTTGATTAAGCCAATCAATGTTGCTGGCTCCGAGTTCGAAAGGACTCTGACAGAAAACCTCTTCCATACTGTCCTTTATTGTTGCCAACACGGTAATGTGCTTGTCAGTAACCTCTATTCCTGTAACATAACACTCGTATGGTTCTGCATTATCGTCAAACCAGATGATCCATACAGGGTCTTCTTCGTTGTCGGTAAACGTGATTTTTTTCAGGCCGTGCGCATCGAGCAGTTGCCTGATGGCTTCGATTATGTCCTTTCTCAGTTCTTCAATCCTATCGCTGAAACACATGGACGTGTATCTGACCTTGCCTTTGTCAACCCGTTCCCTGAAAGAAAGGATCTGCATGTCAGGGTGACTGCTGAATCTCCAGTCTGTCACCTCGTCATCATCGCGGGTAGTGTGGATGTTTCCGCCCAATACCAGACCGCAGTCTTCCGTTACAATTCTTTCCGCCTCGTCGCGGTCTTCCGCCACGACCTTATAGGTACCCTCGAAGGTGTACCTTACTCTTACATCGTACTTTGCCATAATTCCTATGATTTGGTTAATGATTTCTATTGTTGATTCTTATTCTTGGTTCTCGAACGATTCCGGTGACAACCGGTACAGTTCAGCCAGGTTCAGTTTGGCCATCGGGTATTCCACCCATCCGCTTTTGCGTCTGTATCCCGTATCTTCGGCAAGGCTGTTCCTTATGAGGAATTCCATCGCTTCCGGATTGTTGTTTATGTCAATGAATGCCTGGTCGGGAATCCCGAATGCCGGGGAGTCTTCCAGATTGACGGTAAGTACCGTGTATAGTTCCCCGTTGTCCGGTGATTCCAGACTCAGAACCGGCCATCCGTTCGGGTAGAAGCCGGTGACAAGCCTGAATTCCTTTTCATGGTACCGGAATGTCCTTTCAGACCGGTTTTTCCCGGATTCCTGAATTTTGAAGTCGTCTTCTCCTTCAGTGAATGTCCTCACCGGGCAGGACACATCGTAATGGCAGCCGTCTTCGTGTCCGCACAGGTATTCTTTTCCCTTGAATAGGATGATTGCATATTTCTTTTCCATGATTTGATATCTTTAAGTGACCATACTTGATTTATGAAGCGACAAGACCTATCTTTTCTCCGAAGAAGGAATCGCATACCCCGTACACATGCTTGATGGAGCATTCATATTTTGAGTTCTCGCTGTCAAGACGGAAGCGGAATCCGTGATAGTCCCTGACTTCCAGTTTCAGTCTGACATCTTTCAGGAGTTCCATTTCCAGGAGACTTCCACCGCCGTACATGGAGCTGAAGATGCCGCAGCAGTTGCCTTTGGGAATAATGACTTCCCCAAGCGAGAATCCGGCATCATAAAGTTCCTGCAGGCTTACCTTGCCGATATAGGTCAGCAGGTTGGCACCGCAGCAGGAGTTGATGAGTTCATGGTAGAACTGTTCATAGGATACCTGTTCCTTGCCGTCCCTGTATTTTTTGTCGGGGAACCGGCCATATACCGTGTAGCCTTTCTCCACCAGCATTTTCTTCACTTTGGCTGGATTGAGGTTCAGCGCGTCTATCATATCCCCGAAATAGGATTCCTTGTACCGGTATCCTTCCTGCGATTCCAGCCAGTTGGAATTGATGCAGTCGTAGTTTGACAGCATCTCGACACGCACGGGGATGTCATCCGTGTTTTTGAGAAGTTCTTTCAGCGTGTCAGAGTCGTTTCTGTCATAGATTTCTTCCCTGATTTCGTCTTCGTGTTCTTGAAAGAACTTGTCCACTTCCTCTTCCTCGAAATCATGGAAACGGATACATTCATCCTTCAGCTTTGAGACGATTTCACGGACAGCTTCCCATTCGGCGTCACCGTACCATTCGTCCACTTTCTCCCACAGACTTTCACAGCTCCTTTCTTCCAGACACTTCTGGATGGTGTCACGGCAGTTGTCGAGATTGTCGTTGTAGTCCACCCATACCAGCGTGTAGGACTTGTCCATGAGCGATTTCACGAATTCCATTGTCAGTCTTTCCTGTTCTTCCATTTCTGTTACCTGTGTACGGCAGGATTCTGTTTCCCGTACATGTCGTTTATAAATGAGAAGAGCGACCTTTCGGCCGCTCCCTTGTCATTCGTTCTCTTCCTTGAGCCTTTCATATTTCTCTGTTTCCATTTCCGTCTCGCCGTCGAAGTGGAAATGTGCCATATGACCGTATCCGGTTTTAGGCTCACCGCCGCATTTGTGCAGTGCGGTGTCTATTTCCCAGTCGGTATCACCGATGCCGAGGGATATGTATGTCCCTCTGAGCATACACCCGGCCAGCCTCAGTGCGGCATCCTTCCTTTTTTCCCGGCGGAGCCTGTCAAATGCCGCGAGCGCGATTTCCCGGTTGGGTATTTTTATCGTAGTTTCCATATCGTTTCATTTTCAGTTTGCCGTTTCCTTGTCTTTCCCGCTGTCTTTTGCTGCCAGGACACCGAAAGGCAGATCGAGTATCCTGTGGTTAAAACATAGCGTTGAATTGTAGTCCGTGCGTTGCCAGAGGGTAAAATGGTCTCCGGCGAACGACCATCTGAAATAGCCTGACAGTGAGCCGAACTGCGGATTGACATTCCTGCTTATGAGGAAGCGGTTCACGTCCACGATGTGTCTCGCCGTCAGTAGTATGTTCAGTATTTCCACGAATGCCAGCTGCGAGTATGGGTCGATAGGCATTACAGGTCCTTTGAAGTTGATTTCCATATCTTTTGTCTTTTAGTCATAATTGTCATCAAATATTTCGTAACGGAATGGAAGCATGTCGCAGTAGTAGCTTGATACGCCCGTGTATATCAGGGCATCTTCTCCCGTGTCCGCGTCTTCTTCCGTTTCCGTGACGGTATCCCCGTACAGGTCATGGTAGTGTGATACCATCATGTGCGGGTCATCCGTGGTGATGTCATATCCGTAACTTCTGCTCCAGCTTATGAAAAACTCCGTTTCTTCCTCTTCGAGCCTTTCAAGGGCATCCCTGATCTCGAAGAAGTTGGGACAGAGCCATTCACGGCTGATCAGTGTGTCCGGAATGTTTTCCCATTTCGGATACCGGTATTCCGGTTCCTTTTCCCCGGGAAACAGGTCGGAACAGGCACTCAGGAACTCGCCCATGTCGCTGTAGTCGGACAGGTGCAGCCAGTAGTCCTTGTAATCCTTTATGTCAATGAGATGCTGTGTGGTCACGGCAATCTCTGCATTGTTCAGATCCATATTACTTGTCTTTTATGTATGTGGATGCCGGGGATTCCATTCCACCGACCTCGACAAGGTGCCGTGTCCCGGCTGTGCAGGGTTTTTCGGGAAAATACCGCAGCTCCGCGAGGATGATTTTCCTGAAAACCGCCTGCGGCCTGACCTTGCTCAGCCGATGGGGACGCGGCTTACCTTTGTCGGTGGGAATGGAACTCCCGGTCTTCTTCATACGGTTCATATTTATTCTGTTATGCGCTGGCTTCCCCAGCTGATGTGTATTTTGCCTTCACTGTCCTGCGTGCGGATGAGCAGGCTGTCGATGACAGACATTGTGATGTCGAACTCCTCGAAGATTTCTGACTGTTCTTTGACCTCACCGGTCTTGATGAATTCGTTCAGACGCTCCTTGGTCAGTACCAGTGCCATCAGGTTCTGTTCGACCGAATCTTCGTAGGTGACGTAGTGGACATCCTTCATTTCTTTGGAATCGAGACGGATGAAACGGAAGTAGAACTGTTCCATACGGGGGATGTTCCACTGCAGGGATTCCAGTATCACGTCGTTGCAGGTAGGTATGTTCACGGAGCTGCTCAGGCTCTGCTGTGTGCATATCAGGATGCCGTTGATGGTGGAGTCGAATTCGGTCACGATGCTCTGCCGTTTCTTGAAGGCTACATCTCCCTTGACCACAAATACAGGTCTGTCGGGAAAATGTTCCCGGATATAGCTCTCGTAGAGGTCGAAGGCCGCCAATGTGGTACATCCGATGGCAACCTTACCCGGTATTGTCCTTATGAGCCTTTCAATATAGCGGGTCTTGGAAGGATAACTGTCACCGTAGTATCCCTCTATCAGGTGAGGTACCGAACAGGCTTTGATAAGCAGCTTGATCTGCCTCATGAGTCTCAGTCCTGCATCCTTTTTCGTGTCTCCCGTGCTGTTGTAGTACAGCTCACAGATGCGGCAGAATTCCTCGATGATGACACGGTATACCTCGTGTTCTCCTTCCGAGGGACGGACGGTATGTGTCCGTATCTGGTATTTCTCTCCTGCGAAGTCCCTGAATTTACGGGTGATGACCGTCTTGCCGATAAGTTCGGAGAGTTCGTCCTTGTTGTACACGTCCTGGTTCTGTTTCTCGATGCCGAATACAGTGGCTTTCCCCGGACAGTGGCAGGCACGGAAAAGGACATGCCCCCTGAAGGCGGGGAACGGTGTTCCGTAATCCGGGTTGTTCTCTTCCTCTATCTCGTGGTCCCTGTTTTCGTGGTAGACCTGCGGGCTCCAGCATATCATGTTTACGGAGTTGTTGTAGAGTAGTTCGAACTGGCTGTACAGTTCCGCGATGTTGTTGCGGGTGGTTGTTCCCGTGTCGAGGATCTTGTACCTGAGCCTCCTGAATATGCGCAGGATGTTTCTTGTACGCTGCGATGTGGGATTGGTGATTTCGTCCGACTCGTCGAAGACAAGGCACAGCTTGCCGGAAGTGCGTTTCACGAAACGCATCAGTCCTCTTTTCAGTTTCCGGAGCATGGAGGTGGAGACGACAAGGAATGTCCCTTCCGGTATGTTGTTGAGGTCGCCGGCGGTCTGTATTGTACGGAAGCGTTCCTTGTTTATGGTAAGGAACGGTATCCAGGTCATGTTGGTGGCGATGGCCGGGGCAAGTATGATGACGTTCTTTGCCTTTCTGAACTTGAGCAGGTATTTCGCCCTGTGATAGACGGCGGCAGTCTTGCCTGAACCCTGCTGCCAGTTCAGCAGGGCGTAGCGTTTCTGCAACACGAGGTTCAGGTCGTGTTTCTGCAAGTCCGTGAATTCGCAGACTTCACCGTCCTTGTTGATGAATGTGGTGCGGTCCAGGTATTCCTTCAGGCCGGCATCTTCCCGCATTTCCACAAACTGGAGATTCTGGGTCTCGTATTGCCTCTGTTTGCGCCGTATCAGTTTACTGGCGGCACGGATCTGCCGCATGTTCTTTTCTGTGACGTTTTCCGGCATCGGGAGTTCGGCCCTTCCGAGTATGAGGTCGTTGATGCCTGCGGCCTTGTGCGTGACCTTGTCAAGCAGACGCGGGGCATATTGCTTCAGCTTGAAGCCATAGGATGTCTTCACCAATGCCACTTCCTTGCGCGGCACCACGTTCTGCGAGGTGATGTACCTGCGGATGATGCCGAGAACCTTGCCGGTGGTCAGCTTCTTGCGTTCCCATTCCTTTATCTGTTCCCGGGTGGCATTTTCCGGCGGTTTCTGGTTGCGGAATTTGGACACCAGCGCCTCCGCCTTTTCGACATGCCTGTTCAGCACGGCATGGGCTTTCAGCTCATACATGTATTTGGCGAGCCTGTACTCGAACTGTTCCAGCTCTTCTTTGTCTATATGGTTGCACTCCCGCATCAGCTGGAGGCGCAGCCGGTGTTTCATTTTCCGCACTTCGGCTATGCGTTTCTTCAGCTCATCCATGCTGACAAACTCTTCCGCGTTGTACGGCTGCATTTCAATATGGAGGGAACGGCGGAGGAATACCATGATTTTTGTTGCGAAATTCTGCACGCCCACCGTAGAGAAGGCTGAATGTTCCAGCCTGGTCTGGCCGATGAAGGAGAAATTCGAGTTGATTTTCGCCACGCGTGTCTTTTCCCAGAACTCGTTCTGCATGAAGGAGAGAGGGACGATGACCATCAGGATTCCGGCAGGGTTGAGCACGTCATAGGCCTTGTCCATGTAGAATTCCTGCGACAGCCTGTAATCAAATTTCAGGTTGAAGGGCGGATTTCCGACAATGATGTCGAAACGCTGTTCGGGATTGTACAGCTGTATGTCGCATTTCTCGATATGGGCTTCCGGGTAGAGGTATCGGGCAACGGCTACCGCCTTGCCGTCGATGTCGAATCCGTAGGCATTGTGCAGGTTGGGCAGATGGTTGAAGAAGTTGCCCATGCCGCAGCACATGTCAAGCACCATTTCCGTAGATGTTGGGGATAGGGCTTCCATCATGTTTCGGCATATGTCGTGCGGGGTGAAGAACTGTCCCATCTCAAATTCCTTCTTGGCCTCGGCATAGTCATGGTAGCTGGCGAAGTTCGACTGTCTGAGGCTGTGCAGTCCTCCGGTTCCCGTGTAGCAGTTGTAGATGCTTTCCTTCGGGACGAGGTCCTTGCCGGAGTCTATGGCGAAAAGAATCTTCTCGTTGACCTCGGCACGCCTGTCCTGGGGAATCTGTTGGGGTATGATGGCATACATGTCTTTTCTTTTTTAATGGTTGGAAACGAAGACACCCCGCAAGGATGTCTTACGGGGTGCCTGAATAAGTATTTCATGAATCAGTCTTCTCTGAGTGTGATTTCATCCAGCCGCAGCTTCCTGTAGCAGTTCTCTGCGGCCTGGCTGTCCTTGAAGCGCACGTCGATGCGTCCGTTCTTGTAGAACTTGATCTGCTCTGCGTTGGTCAGGGTGAGGTCGTACCATTCGGTTATATCCACATCGCGTCTGTCAAGGCCGATGACCATACCGCTTGAACCGTTTATCACGTCATCCGCCCCGTATGCGATACCTTCGCAGAAAATGCCCACCTTCCTTTCGCAGTCATACGAGAACTCGTATTCCCGGTGGTACTCCAGATGGATGCTGTCCCAGGATACGATGTCAGGAAAAGTTATCTTGTCCTTTTTCAGTTCGGGCTTCACCTTGCTCCAGCGGGAAGGCTGTACCGTTTTCAGGAAACGGGCCAGCAGTTCTTCCTCTGCGGTCTCACGGAAACTTTTTCCGCCGAGGTGTTCGATGACCGTGTCCACGTAAGTCTGGTAGACCGGACGGAACCCCATGCGCATGGCCTTCTCGTCGATTACAGGAACGGGGACATCTACATTGTAGGTCCTGTTGAAATAGGAAATGATGCGACTCGCAAAATTCGCGTTGGCATTGCAGTTGTTGTCCACAAGCTCGTTGATGAGGTCAAACGGTTTGAATTCGTTGTGGGTATAGTCATCCTCCCCGCTGTAGTTGAAATGGAAGTTCCGTATAGTGACCTTACCGTTATCCTCATACTTGAGGTTCTTTGTTTCCCGGTATCGTTCCGCTTCTTCCTTGAAGATGGCATACCATCGGTCGATACGGTCAAGCGTTTTGTAGAGCTGGTCCTGTTGGAGCTGGCAATACTGCCTGTCCTGTTCTGTAATCTTGTCCTCGTTTCTCACTTGTACGTTCAGGATTCCTGTGAGCAGGTCAGTGTGGCTGCCTGCTGTTCTTGTTGCTGTTGTCTGCATAACTGTATTGTTTTAGAGATTGTCAATTTCGGGTTTGATACGGTAACAGTAGGTGATGTGGCTGTCCATGTCCTTGACCAGCTTGACCTGTTCGGGATAAAAGTTGAGACGCCGTTCCACGGCCTGGACATCTATTTTGTCCCACTCGTGCTGCGGCAGGAACCGGTTCTCATGACGGAAACACCAGAGTACGATCTGGTTTTCCTGGTTGCCCTTGAACACGGTCCCTTCATAGTCCTTCAGGAACTGCTGGAAGTCATCTTCGGTCCTGAAAGCTATGTCGAAGCCCTGGTACAGGTTGCGTGCGTCCGGACCCGTGTTTTTTGTCAGATAATACTGTCTCCATGTTTCCGTGGTGAAATCGCCGTAGAGAGGGTCAGGTTCGGAATAGGACCATAACGGCACTCTTGCCGTGAATGCGACGGCACCGTTGGCACACGCTCCGCAGTTTCCCCAGTCCTTGAATGCACTTCCGTCCATCTGACGAATTTCAATTGCTTGGGGTCAATATGGTGGAAGGCCCCTCCGCTGACGCTCAGCCGGATATTGGCGTCCTGCTCCCATACAAAGGGAATATAAGGTTCTTCACAGATGGAAATCCGACCGCTCTCTTCATCATTGTTTTCAATAAGGGCATTGCCGTAATATTTCCCGTATCTGTCCACATAGATGAGTCTGTCACCTATCTGTGGAGTCTTTTCCGAGCGTGTCCTTTCTATCAGTTCCACATAGCCGTTGGCCATATCCACGTCCTGCTGTGTCAGCCAGTGTTCATGATCGTACAGAATGTTCAGTGGTTTGAGTGTTTCCACCGTGTACTTGTTCTTTGTTGCCTGTAACATAACATTTGATTTTTTGTTAGTCCGGCTTCTGGGGCCGGAGTTCCCATAACTACAGGCCTAAAAAGGTCGTGTTCCGTACATGCAAGGCTTCGGGAAAAAATACCGCAAGCCCTCCGGGGCGAGGATGATTTTTTCCACGAACCCGAAGGGCTTGGCCTTGCTTGTACGGGAAGAACACGAATTACCTTTGCCTGTGGTTATGGGGACTCGGCTACGGTATGCTCGTTTTTCCCGATATGTTTTTATTCCGTAAGATTGCAGCCGTTTATATGGCCTTTTCAGAAAGAAATGTTATCTTTGCAAGTGAGATAAAGAGTTATTTGAAAGCATGAGAAATATGGCGGTTCGGAACAGTCCGGCTTTTTCTTATCCATTGCCCGTTCTCGTGCGAGTTTTATCCAATCTGTTGATAGTCAAATAAAACCTACCTGATTACAACAAATATAGTGAAAGGAGAGCGCAGAGACAAAGAGAAAACAAAGTTTTCATTTTTGACTATGCCGAACCGCATCCTGTCTTCTGAAAAGATAGTGAAAGGAGAGCGCAATAAAGCCAAACTGGTTTGAGTTTTTTGGCAGGATTCGGAACTTTTCCGTAAAAAAATTATCTTTGCGACGATAGATTGTGAGACGGAACACACTCTCTATACACAAACACGAAACGAAAAAGAATATGTTCACGATCATTTGCATCACCATTTTAGCCTATATGATTATGGGTAAAGATATCAAACGGCTTCTGGCCCGAGTAAAAAATGTCGATTGGCGCGACAAGATAAACCGCATATACATCAAGTTGCAGCCCTATGCCCTCAAGGTAGGCCGTGTGGCGGCTCGCCCGTTGCTCCAGTTCTACTACGTGATGAAGGACGAGAAGACCTCGACCCTCGACCGCATTCTCATCTATGCCGCCATCATCTACACCATTTCGCCGGTAAGCCTCATCCCCAGTGCCGTGTTCAAGTTCATCGGGGTACTCGACGAAGGGGCCGCCGTGCTCTATGTCTACAAAAAGATAAAGGGCAAAATCACCCCCGAAATCAACGCCCAGGTCGATGAAACCCTCGACCAATGGTTCGGCACCCGCTACGAAATGGTGAGGGAGTAATCCGGAGTATTGCAAGGGGATAGTCCATTTCTGATTATCCCCCACCATACGGTTACCGACAAAGCCTATTTCAACGATAATACTTGCGATTTATCTTTCCATTGTAAGTCCGATTTATCTTTTCGACAGTTTCGTAGAGGGTCGGGACCTTATATACTTCCAATTTAGTGCGGATATAACGCGCTATTCTTTTTTTGTCCAGTACACAGCCCTCCTCCAAAACGAGCAGTAACTTCAAAACATTCCCCAGCACTGGATGTATGGTCGAGATACACACACAGTCCACCACCTCGGGCAACGACAAAGCCACATCTTCCACTTCAGACGGAGCGACCTTAAATCCGCCTATATTGATTACATCGTCACATCTTCCGGTAAGTCGCAACATACCGTCCTCATCCAACAGGCCATTATCGTGAGTATACAATGTTCCATCGCGCAGCAATGACCGGGTAGCCACGGAATCACCTATATATCCCGTCATCAAGGTCTTTCCTTGGCAAGCTACGGCTCCAGTCTCATCTATAAAGACTCGTGAATGTTTCATCGGTCGCCCCAAGCAACCGGCAATACACTTGTCTCCATTAAAATTATGCGTACAAACGATACCTGTTTCGGTCGAAGCATAGGTATTGTACAACCGGGAAGAAGGCAATAACTTGCACAGATGCTCCATATCGGATTGAGCAATGGGAGCTGCCCCAGTCTCGATAAACTCGATTCGCGAGGCACAAGCCTGCAACCGATCGGAACAAAATGCCATCAACATGCGAATACTGGCGGGGACCAAAAAGGTAGCAATCCGGGCAAAAGGGAGTTCAAATGCAGAGAAGAAAAGATTCATATCTTTCATTCCTTGCATGATATATAGTGTTCCACCCGTAAAAAGCACCGGAAGAACTTTCGAAAGATTTCCAATGTGATTCAGCGGGCCCGTAATTACGAACAGCAACCCTTCGGAATACCCCTGTGCTTCAACCAGATTCTCGGTATTGGCAATCACGGCCTCATGGCTGATCATAACCCCCTTGCTCTGACCCGTAGTACCTGTAGTATACAGGACATCGGCCGTGCCCAATGGCATCGCCAGGTGTTCAACCTCCCCCTTTATGCTCACCAGACGCTCCTCGGGAATATCGTTCTCCAACGGGACCGCGACTCCGCCAGCCAGATGCACGGCAAAGTAGGTAACTAAAAAATCTATCGATTGGGATGCCCTAATTACATGCCCCCGCCCTTCTGAGACCATTTTTTGCGACAAAAATAGGCTCGCCTTTTCCTGAACACGCGCCCAAAACTCGGCATAAGAAACCGCTACACCCCCGCTAATCACAGCCATCTTTTGAGGGTGCTGCTCAACCATAAGTTGAACACGCTCTTCAATAGTACACATACTACCGGTTATTTCTCTTGAAGTTTCTTTTGCACCATCGCGACAATGTGGTCGAGATCTTTCAGGTTCTTGGGAGTCGCGTCGCGATGATCCAATTGGATTCCATAATGCTCAGACAATATCATCAATATGGTCGTAATCCCCAACGAATCGAGCTCTGCAAAAATAAAATCCGAATCGAAATTTACCAACGGGAGCGCATCCTCAAGCAGCGACTTAATCTCTTCTTTCATACAATTACCTGGTTATCTAATAATTATTAAAATTCGAATCGACGATAACTTGACCGTTTCATATCAAACGCGAATATAATCTATCGTTCCATATAATCCACCGGATTTGAATAGATACCTATCAAAATATCCAGCAAAGACTCCATATCACATTTATCCTCGTAATTTTTCAACAGATTGAGATGCCTCATAAAAGCCTCTCGCTGCTCCTCGGTATAGCAACCGATATATTCACTTTTGCCATATCGCAAATCATGGGCAATATAATTGTTGGGGGTAAGTCGGTAGGCTCGATGGATGCGACGATCGATCAGCCCTGCCACTTCACGATTAAAGCCATTCAAGGTACAGTTGTCGTATAAAGCCAATTCGTCTTCGGAGATAGGTTCACAAAACTCTAAATGCACCCTACCCTTAGGTTGAGTAAATCCCGTCAGAATACTATTTACATCTTCCCCCGGTTTCTTGATGTAACGGCCCATCTGTCGTTTTTCATATAACTCGAGCGTCTTCAAAATATCGCATGGCTCCCATTCATAACTGATAGAAACAGGGGCTACATGCAACTCGGCTATCGATTGCACCTTATCGTCACCTCGACTCAAGCCCAACATCTTGACAATACCCTGGTCGGTCAAATCTTTTCCATCTTTTGTCCGGCCGTTACGTTGAGCAATCCAAACCGATTGTCTCTTTTGCAAAATGGCATGGCGAATATATGAACTCAAGTGAAGCGATGCCTGATAGAACTCCTTCATATTAGTTCCCGGACGTTCTACCCTAAACATCTTGTTAGACTTGCCTATGTCTACAATAAGCTGGCTCTGCATCAGATTGGCGCCAAACGTAATTTCGCTCGTCTCAAAACCATTGTCATACAACACATACTGCATCAGACTACTATCGAGCACTATATCGCGATGATTGCTAATAAACAAGTATCGTGTATCTCGCGAAAGATGCTCCAATCCGCCATAAGTAAAAGCCGTCATTGTACGTTTGATTACCTGAGCATTCATATAAAACATCACCTGCGACTGAAACTCTTCAATCGTATGAATAGTTTTTATTCGCTCCCTTACTTCTGCAATATCGGCTTCGGGGAATACATACGAAGCCAACAACGGGAAAGAAGCGCTATCGGCTATCCGTTGCATAGCGGCCGGTATCTCCTCGTCGCAATAGGGACGAATATCATTATAATCTCTCTCGTCGTTCATATTCTTCATTTATCTTATTTACAATACAACCTTCTCCTACAAGGCATTCGGCGGTTTCAATGGACGTAAGGACTACTCCACAAATACCATGCAGGTTAATATTCTGCCCGGTAAGCAACAGATTACGGACCTTCGTTGCAATAGGCAACTGCGAAAGCATGATATTACTGCAATCGTGATTATAGCCATACAACGACCCATCCTTAGTCCCATAATAGTCTCGAATCGTAAGAGGTGTCGATGCCAAACAGAAATCCACATCATCTCGCAAGTGCGGACACACACGTTCCAACTTGTCGAGAACCTGCTGCATCGTAGCCTCTTTCCACTGTTTGTACGCTTGAGGACGATTCCCTGTATACGAATCGACCCATTGACTCACTGCACTAAACGGCATCGGACAGTTCACGGTCATACGTTCGGCCCATTTTCCCTGATTCGTCGAAGGTGGAGTCAGATACATGAACCCATACGGGAATAGATCCGGGTCATACTCCTCCAATCGCCACATATATCCGTGCTTCTCCAGAAAATAGCGAGGATGATTGACAAAAGGCTGACGGGAACCATCTTTAAACTTGATATATACCGAAAATGCCGAATACGAGTTGGGTATCTCTTGCAACCGATCCCGATACGACTTTAAGAATGCGGTTGCCGGCAACAATGTCAAAAGAGTGCACGGATGAATATCCGAAATATACCAATCTGCCGTATATAATCTCCCGCTTTTGGTAGAGACGTGACTGATCAGGCGGTTTTCCACGGCAATCTCAACAACAGGATCGCCCGGATGAACCGCTCCACCCGCATTCTCAATCACTTCGGCCAATGCGTCGGCCATCTGCTGACTCCCATTTTCAAACGTGCTTGAGCCATTGATATACAACACATTGATCAGTGCATGTATATATGCAGGAGTATGACCGGCCACACCACCATACAACGGATTCATATAGGCCAACAACTCGGCGAGATCGGGATCGGTAATGTATTGAGCTATAAATCGATCGACAGGCATCAGGAATTCGGGTGAATGAATCTGAAACATCCGTTGACTGCTCGGGCGCAGATAAAACAAATCGACCTCCTCGCTCAAAGCCCACATGGCGTTCATATACCGATGCAATCCTTCGGCCTGATGAGGGAAACAATGTGCCAAATATTGCTCGAAAGCCTCTTTGCCTCGAGGTAACGAGTAGGTCTTTCCCTCGACGCCAAAGGTTACGGCATCGATACAATCAGCGTCGGTATGACGAATGCGCAACTTATCCCAAATACCCAAATACCGGCATATCTTATATAAACTCTGCCCCGGTAAAAAACCGCCTAAAACGTGCATGCCGGTCTCAAAGGAGACTCCTTTACGTCCAAAGCACTGCAGTCCCCCACCGATGGTCCTATTCTTCTCCAGAACAGTTACCTTATATCCCTCTTTCGCCAGCAAAGCTCCGGTTGTCAATCCGCCCAAACCGCCCCCGATAATCAGTATATTCTTTCCCATAAGCACATTCAACAATTATTCGTCTCCAATATTTGCGTATAGATATAGTCCGACGTCAACAGTTCGCTGCTGGTTATCATCGCTCCTACAATTACGCCCAATATACCATGCGAATTGATATTCTGCCCCGTCATAAACACATTGGGTATACGCGTTTTGTGCGGCACCCGACCGGCGGCACCCAGTGTCAAATCTCGGGCTACCCCATACAGCGATCCGCCTTCGGTCCCTGTATAATCTCGATACGTCAATGGCGATGCCACATAAAAAGAGGCTATACAATCACCTATTCCCGGGACCTGTTTTTCAAGCGAATCAATCAATAGTCGAGCCCGCCTTGTTACAAAAGCATCGTAATCGCCACCTCGTTTGC
This sequence comes from Barnesiella sp. An22, assembly GCF_963931395.1. NCBI lineage: Bacteria > Pseudomonadati > Bacteroidota > Bacteroidia > Bacteroidales > Barnesiellaceae > Barnesiella > Barnesiella sp. An22. The sequence goes on along the minus strand of NZ_OZ007014.1, from coordinate 1,677,874 downwards.
CGGTATATGTGTGTTCCCATAACTTCAGTTCATCCATGCGCATATAAGTCAATATCAAACCGGCATCGGCATAACGCTGCCCCGGTTCACTGCAAGTGTGCACATACAGATACCCCTTCGGCCAGTTCGATTCGTCATACTCTTCACATCCCCAAGGCGTATCGGAATTATAGCCAAAAAAGTTATAATTCATATAAGTTACCATATGACTTTTAAAACGCAAATATACCGAAAAAGCGCCTGTTGTCTGAGGAATATTACAGATACGATTCCGAAAAACGGGACGAATCAAATGCGTATCGCGTAACATCTCCAACGTACGCATCGGGTGTGTGGCCGAAATCACATAATCGGCCTTTATAAACTCGCAACCGTTTACCTCCACGCCAGTCGCCTGCTTTTCGTCGCATACGATACGTGTTACTCGGCTTTGTGTACGCACCTCGCCCCCATACTTGGCAATCACATCGACCAGCGCCTTGGCCACCCAATCGCTCCCGCCGATTATCCGAAAGGTACTCTGATTATAAAAATCCATGATAAAGGCATGCACGGCAAACGGTGTTCTATCGCGCACGGCAGCATACAAGGGAAGATCTCCCACCAATACCTTCTGCAACAACGGGTCGTCTATCAAAGATTCGATAACCTCGTTGATCGAGGTCAACTGATACTTCAGATTGATAGCATTGTCGGTAGTTCCATTTTTCAATGTATGCAACGCCGATGAGGCAGATATACTCTCTACTGTATTGTAATACTTTACCAGATTATCCTTCTGAGCCGGGAAATAGGTTGCCATCTGTTCGATAAAAGCCTCCTTGCCATTGGCAAAATCGAATCGCTCTCCCTCCAATGCAACCGTATGATAACGGGCAGTATCCAAACGCGATAAGGAAATCTTGTCTGCAACCTCCAAATAGCGTAACATTTTATTTAAAATTTGACCTTCGTCGGCACTCCCGATAAAGTGCATACCCGTTTCAAACTTCACGCCTCGACGATAAAAGCATTGCAAGCATCCACCTATCTGCACACCTTGCTCCAATACACACACCTCATACCCGTTCTTTGCCAACAAAACGCCTGTCGACAGCCCCCCGAGTCCTCCGCCAACAACAACTACCCTCTTCATACCTCCTTGATTTTGTATTTATTTTTATATGCAATATACGGAGCCTGATACTCCGGGGTCTCTAATTGCGCTCTCATTTCGGCATAATGCGCAACATAAAAGCGGTGCATGGATCTCTTTATAGAACGGTCGTCGACATCTTTCATGGAATCGGCAGTCACTCTTTTCCCGACCTCTAAGGTTATGGTTCCCTTGCGCAACATGAAATCATGCTTGGGCAACACATCGTACAAGCCATGTATAAACATGGGCAACACATCCACTCCCAAAGCTTTGGCCAGTGTAAAGGCTCCTTTATGAAAACGGCCTATCTCACCATCAGGGGTTCGTGTACCCTCCGGGAACACCACGATACTATATCCCCGACGAACAAGATCCTGCAAATACGGGAAGTTCCGGTCAAATCCATTGGATACAGGACGGAACTCAGCCGTATGAATTACCAGCCCATAATACGGATTATTCCATACCCAATCGTTGGTCAATATAATTATTTTGGGCGATAACTGCATGATACACATGACATCGAGATGCGATTGATGATTGCAGATAATCACTGCCGGTTTATCAAAGGTCTCACCTTCACGGTTCATCTCCCGGAACTTCACACCCGGAACCCGCCGAATAACAAAATGAGAGACCCGCTGCAACAGTTTATGATAAAATTGTTCCCCTCCAGCCCAAACCTTCCGCAACGGACGATGAATCAATAACGTATAAGGGACCAATACGAAAAACATGCCACAAAGGAAAAACGAGAAGGAGAAAACCGATGCAGCTAATCGATACAAAGTCACAGGGTATTCCCGCCGCTTCCCATGCTTTTCCGTCAACCAACGAAATACCAAGGGTGGTAAATAATAGGCCATCACAACGACCGTAATCATACCGATAATAACCACTTCGGCCAAAGATCGCATGGCTGGATGCTTACTGAAAATCAAGGTCCCGATACCGATAAACATAATAATGGCCGAAAGCGCCACACTACTCTTATAGCGGGCCAAACGCTTGCGCCCTGTCGTATATTCGTACATCAGCCCTTCTGTTATAAATATGGTATAATCATCGCCCTGACCAAAAATAAATGTAGCCAGAATAATGTTCACAATGTTAAATTGCAAGCCCAATATCTGCATGATGCCCAAAATCCAGATCCAACTGACCGCCAAGGGCAAAAAGGCCAACAAACTCAACTCGATGCTGCCAAAGGAGAGCCACAGGAACAGGAATACCACAAACCCACAAACAAAGCCAATATAATTGAACGAATCGGAAAGCACTACTGCCAAATGGCTGCTCACATCGAACTGCGAAAAGACGAAACAGTCCGACGGAAGAACAGATGCCATATCTGTCTTTATCTGATTGGCCCGTTCCTTATCGACCAAAACAAAATTGACAATCTTGTATCCGTTCTCGTCGTGCATCACAAACTGATGACCGATAAGGTCCATGAAACTTTGTCGATACGACGAGTTGTCGATAACGCTCTGGGGACGGTACACCATGGCTTCAAACGGAGAAAAGGCCCCGGACGAAAAGCCCGACGCATTAGCGGCTCTCTCCAAGTCTTTGATCAAGGTCGGTTTTGAATCCCAGAAATCGGTCCATCGTTTCATTTGTCGCACCGAGAGGCTGTCCGAGAGCATCATTCCGGCAATCCCCACGACCCTATTCACACCCGTCCGGCCTGCAATACTGTCGACCATCTGTTCATTCCGGCTCAATGCAATATCCAATGTTGCCCCCTCTGCAACCGCATACAAGGTAGACAGACTGTCATTCGAGCTCTGCAAGCTCGAAGACAAGAATTTCAGATCCTCCCGCTGCTCAGGCAACATATAATTGATATTTTGCATATTCGAATCGAAAGAGGTATCTGTGCTGAAATATCCCAACAGCAGTGTCAGCCCCACGACACTCCACAAAACGACTCGCTTCATCCTCCGACCCGGCGAAAATCTGAACCGCTCGAAAAGCCGAGGTTGGTTCGAATGACCTTTCACCTTTTCGGGATTCAGAAAAACAGGCAGGCAGACAAGTACAAACAAAATAGTCCCTACCAAAACCAGCGAACCGAACAGACCCAAATCGCGCATGGCCTGGGCATCGAGCAAAACCAAACATAAAAAGGCACTGACCGTCGTGATATTTCCCACCAGCAACGGAGGCACCATCTCTTTTAGCGCTTCACGCATATTGCTCTCATGCTTGAGATGATCGATAAAGTGCAAGGGGTAATTAACGGCAATGCCAATAATGACAGACCCTATACCTATTACAATCAACGAGATGCTGTCATGAATCAACGATATGACCCCCAACGCAAACAACCATCCGGCAAAAACGGAAACTCCGATCCAAAGCAGATTGCCGACCTTGCGGAACGAATAAAATAAAATCAGCAGAATAAGCACAACCGCCAAACCTACGGCCAGATAACTATCCGCCTTAATCTGATTGGCATTGGTTACAGCTATCAAAGGTGCCCCGATAGCCGACATCGACAACGACGGATAAACAGAACGTACATCCAAGATACACGCATCCAACAGGTCTTGTAGCTGCTGATTATTACAAGACTCGCTAATGCCAAACGGCGACTCGAGCAATACAATGCCGGCACCATCCTTAAACAGATAGCCATCGACCATCTGGTACTCGTTATTTATATTCAAATCGCGCAAACGATTGGCGACACCTGTACTCATGTGCAAAGGGTCATACGGCAAACTTTGAGCGACAATGCTCCCCGTCGGCAGCATCAGCATCTGTCTGTTCCGATCCATCTGGTCGTCCAAGTAACGGTCGGCAGCCATAACCGAATCGAGATGCTGATAATCTGCATCGGTCATCATCAGAGGATATACACTCCAGACCGACCGTAAAATATCCATCATCACCGTTTCATCGACACGGACCTGTAAATTTTGCACCAGTTTACAGGTATCGCGTTCAGCAACAGACTCGCCAAAGGCATCCATCGCCTCCTCCAGAAGCGAAACATCATCTGTTCCACGAAATATGACTGCAATCTTATTCTGACCGCCCATATTATTAAAAACTTCCGAATACTTGGCAGTCTGACGATCCAACGGAATAAATGCCGAAATATCTTCATCGTAGTGCATGCGAAGAGCCAAGACGGCACACCCCAGTAGGACCAGACATGTCGATATGTACACGGCCTTCCGATGTCCTATCAGTATATCGAATATTTTCAAGAAAAACTTAGTCATACAACGCTCTTATAAACTTTGAGGGATAACCGTACACAACAGCCAGAAGACAAAGAAGGGTATTCAACAAACTGATGCGTACAAAATCGTACACCGGACGGAAATGAGAGACCCGCTGTCCGACCGGCGGATAGTAAACCTTCACATCAATAGGGACAATAGATATACCCTGCCATGCCGCATAGACCAACGCCTCCAATTCTGCTTCGTATCGAGACGTCAGCCACCACAGTTTCCCCATCTTCTTCAAAGGATACAAACGATAACCGGTCTGTGTATCGGGCAATTTGATTCCCGTTTGCAACCGGAACCAAAAGTTTGAAAACTTATTGGCAAAGGTATTGGCCGATGGCATATTCTCTTCCGACAAATTACGGCTTCCTACAATCAAACTACCCGGATGGCGACTCAAGGCCTCTACAAAACAGGGAATATCGCTGGCAAAATGTTGACCGTCGGCATCGATTGTTATCGCATAATCAAACCCCAGCTCTTGTGCTTTTCGAAACCCGGCTTTCAACGCATATCCTTTTCCCCGGTTAGCACCGTAGTCGACCACCGTCACATCCATTCGGGACAACAAGGAGGCCGTACTGTCGGTACAGCCATCATTTACTACGATGATGTCGCGTGTATACCGTTGTACATCCGATACCACCTGACAAATGGTACCTGCATTATTATATGTTGGAATTATCACGCACCACATGATAGGTCATCGACATCTTAGAAAATATCCGGTCTCCACAGCGGAACAGAGCGCTCACCTTACAAGAGTCTTGCTCGCGAGCTTTTATCTGCATATCGACCGTCAATTCAGAAACCTCTTCGGGAGAAATGACCGCCATGTATTTGACATTCTTTATATCGGACAAATACACCTCCTCATTTAACCGTAAAGCCAATATTTCCGTTACAATCTGAATTTGGCACACGCCTGGCGTAATAGGCTGCCCCGGGAAGTGTGCTTTATAAATCTCATGCTCCCGATTCAGACAAATCGTTGCCGTGCAATCTTGTTGCCCGGAATCCATATTCACTATTTTGTAAAAACTATTCTGTAACATTTGCTGTTATGGGACGTAAACTATATGTGATTTTAAACCGCTTATTCGACAACAAGAGAGAGCCGTCGTCTTTTCTCAACAAGACACGACGCCCGGGCAGTTTCCGATTCGGATTGAACAGAACCGACATATCCTTGGCTATTACCCTACGAATGTACCATTTATTCAAGACCGGCATCGTATTTTTCAACTTCACGCTATGCTTCTTTCCCGAATATACAGCATCATAGGCCTTGATACCAAACTCGTTGACTACACTCATCGCACCATCGCCGGTGACACTGTCCATACGAATAAGGCAGATACCCGACAAATGTCCCCCCTTGGGCAAAGATATATCGATATGGTATTGCTGTACACTCTGTGCCAGCATGATACCCGAGCACCACAGGAGACAACAGATCAACAGCAATCTCTGCAAGGCTGCACTCATCGCTCTATTTCGTTGAAAAAACAGCATCGCCTATCGCTACATTTTTCTCTATCTTCGTTAATGTAATCCGGGTGGTATCTCCGCTCTTCTCGATGAGTTCGACCCTACTTACCATTTTTATCTTCGGATCGATATATAATTGAATGCAACTAAAGAACTGAGACAAGGCTTTCTGCCTGGGCGTAAGACGTGCCATCCATACCCCGTCAACCAGATACATGACCACGCTGAAATCTTCGGTATTGGACAAACTCTTGCCCGTCACGCTATTCATCATAATACGGGCAATCTGCTGAAACAATTTGCTCGACCTCACCGAGATAACATCCGTTTGCGTACTCGATTTCAATATCACAGAATCTCTATTCAAGATAAACGTATAGGTATAAGGCGATATATATTCCCAACGCAGGAATTTACCATTCTTGTAATACATCTTACCCTGAGAAACCATTTCGGTTTTCAACAGAGACAGATTCTTAACCTGCTTGAAATCGCAACGCAACGAAGTCATCTTACTCGCCGTTGCACATACCTCGTCAATCATTTTCTTGCTTTCGGCCGCACCTACAGCCCGCTGTGCCGACAAGCAGGCCGGGAAGCCGACAAACAATGCCAATAAAAAGATTTGTCTTATCGCTAATTTCATCATTACCTAAGTATTAACAGACATCCGCCAACAATCAATGCACACCCGATCCACCGATGTACCGGAATAGTCTCATGAAAGAACAGTATGGCGAAAAACATGGCTATCACATAACTGAGACTGACCATCGGGTATGCCATACTTAATGGGAAATTCTTCAAAATATACATCCATAGCAGAGATGCAGCCCCGAAACATAATCCGCAGGCGGCAAACTGCCAGTTACCAAACACCGACCACCAGAACTCCCGGTTCCAGCCGAATGGCAACATTTTCTGCAACGAAAACTTCAGCAGCACCTGCCCCGAAGTCAGCAAAACAGATTGCAGAAGAGAGTAAACTAAAAGTCTCCACATGGCATTTATCGTTTTCGTATCACTATGGCAACAGAGCTTACACCCACAGGTACATCCTCTCCTCGCAACCGCAGAATCATGTCGTGCAAGGCCGGAGTAACCTCATTGTGATACCCGATGAGAGCATAATCGATCTGACCTTCCTGCATCAACATTTCAACATCTTGCATGCAACGATCCAATACCTGTTGTTCGCCCAATTGTGTATAGGTTATATTATATCCATGGCAATGGGTATGAATGGCCAAGGTACCTGCAATCGTATTGTGCGTGCTTTGCATAAACTGTGTAGGGCTTAGCTCTTGCTCTCCATCGCGACAGAGTTGCATCAGGAATTTCTCGCTGTTCTCCAGCATGCCATACGAGGTACCCACGACAATGGCATCGGGGCACTCAAGGTTTGCCTCACGCAATGCAGAGAGCGATGTAATCAAAGCCGCTTTTTGCAATTTGCCCAAACGGCGGGCCTCCATGGGTTTAACGAACTCTTTGATTCTATCCGACATATCGGGGGTAAAGCGTACCGTCGCCAATACCTCCATCGACACTGGCCCGGGAGTACATCCCGATTTCGCTTCATCTCCACAGCCGATTTTCGAAAGAATCAATGACGAATCATTTCCTCCAAAGCCAAAGCTGTTACACATCACGTGGTTCAACACAACATCGGTTTCGCCCAGACTGGGTGTAATACCTTCGGGCATTTGATTCTTCCAACCCAAGTTGGCCGGGACAAAGCCATCGAGCAGAGCCAGTAAACAGATGACCATCTCAATACCGCCCGAGGCCGAAGTCGTATGACCGGTAAAAGACTTCGTACTCGAAATCCGAGGCATGGTCTGAGAAAAGAGACGCTTCAAAGCCCGGCTTTCGCTTAAATCGTTATTGGGCGTACCCGTCCCGTGAGCATTGATATAATCGATCTTATCGGAAGCAAGTCCGGCCATTGTCAAAGCGTCGGTCATGGCCAGATAAGCACCCTCACCATCGGCCGAAGATGCCGTTTGATGAAAAGCATCGCATCGATTGCCATACCCCGACAAGACTGCCAAGGCTTTAGCTCCCCGACGTTGAACCGAATCCGCACTCTCGAGAACCATAAATGCGGCTCCTTCGCCCAAATTCAACCCTTTACGTGTATCATCAAACGGGCGGCAACGATCGATATCTAAAATCATCAGCGAGTTAAACCCGTTCAGATGGAACAGGCTGAGGGCCTCGCAACCTCCCACGATTACAATCTCGGCTCTACTGGTCTTTATCAGATTTGCTCCCACAATAAAGGCATTGGCGGCCGACGAACAGGCTGTCGAAATAGTAGCCGTACGCTGTTGCGGAATGCCGAAATAGTCTGCCATAAACTGTGTGGTAGATCCTGCATCGTGCGAAGATAACAGATTGAGGTTGTCGTCATGTTCCAACATGTCCAGGAAATGGAGTTCCGTACGATCCATTCCGCCCACGGTTGTACCCGATAGCAAAAACGCCTCATCCAAAGGTACCCCGGCCTGCTTTACCGCCTCTTGAATAGCGACGATTCCCAACAGTGCGGTCCGATTATACGGGGAATCCGAAGAGATGCCAAGCATCGCGAGCAACTCCTCGTCAGAGAGGTTCACTTCTCCACAAGGCAACTCCCGATGCACCGATTGCAATATCCGGATCTCTCCAATGCCCGACCGTCCATCCAGCAAAGCTTGCTTTACCTCGGCTTTATTGTTTCCTATCGCCGAGATAATGCCAGCACCCGTTATGTACACTGCATTTTCCATTCAACCCTTCTCTAATAAGAATCATTTCGTACGATGAGCCGCTATATACTCGGCCATCGTATTGATCGATTTAAAAATAGCTTTTCCCTGTGTAGGGTCGCTAAGTTTTATGCCATACTTCTTTTCCATCAACACAATCAGTTCAAGCGCATCAATCGAGTCAAGACCGAGCCCATCCCCAAAAAGAGGGGCATCGTTGTCTATGTCATCGACCGTAATATCTTCCAAATTTAATGCCTCTATGATTTGTTGTTTCAGACTTTGAATAAGTTCTTCCATAATTATTTTCTTATAATTGATATATTAGCTTCAAATTCATCTGTATTTGCAATTTCAATCCAACCGCCTATCACACTTGCCGTACCCGGTGATGAGAGCACCTGCTCCATCAAGCGGTTTACCGCCTGAGGTGAATCCTGCGACAAATATAAGGTTTCGCCATGGTATTGATTGCGGATGGCAATCTCGCCCGTCAATATATTGGGTAACGTATAAATGAAAGCCGAGGGACTCGGGAAATAATCGTCGGCATGCTGAATAGTCTGCTGATAAAGCCGATCGGCACACAATGAAGCGCTTCGTCCGACAAAGACTACCGCCCGATCGTCGCATCCCGAAAATCGCGCAACACCTTCGGTTTTGGCCTCAGCCTCCAACAATAGCTCCGATGCGATAAATCCCAATTTACACAACGGATCCATTTTATAAAATTTCGGATAATCACCGACGCAGGTATGGTACAAATCTTTCAACATCGACATGCCAGCACTTGTCACAGCCAATTGAACCCCATCGACAACGACTTCCCGCGGTGTGATTTTTACCGTATGGGTTATATCGAAACTGGTCCGATGTGCAGCCTGATGTTTCGGAGAGACCTCCTCCCCTTTCTCAAAAATCAGGGCCGCATTACAACCGCCAAAACCGGCCATCATTTTCAGAAATGCCCTGCCATCAGTCTGTCTATGCCGGTTCGAGACATTGATCTTTCGACTTACGCCCAACGCGTCGAACCCCTTCGTGGCAAGAATGGTATGGTCGTCGACAGCCTCCATCGAAATCAAGGTCTCAAGTACCCCCGAAGCTCCCAACGTGTGACCGAAATATCCCTTCAATCCATTCGCCGGAAGAGAGCTCAATCCCATGCGATCAAGAGCCACGGCCTCCATCTCATCATTAAACAAGGTTGCCGTACCATGTAGATTTACGAATGCAAGTTCCGACAACTTTTGCCCGGACAACACCTGCTTTAATGCGGCACAAGCCCCTTCGGCTGTTTTGGACGGGGTCGAGGTATGAAACGCATCGTTCCGAACCGCGCTACACGTTATATGCCAGTTCTCTCGAGCCTCTTCCGAACCCTCTGCAACACATCCATATACGATACAGGCAGCTGCCTCGCCCAAATTCAAACCGGTACGGTCTTCATCAAAAGGTCTGCAACAGCTGTCCGAAAGGGCCTTCAACGACTGGAATCCGCTCACAATAAAGGGAGACAACACATCGGCACCTATTACTACCACATAACGATACAGTCCCGACTCCAACGCCCGAACAGCTTCAATCTGAGCACTCAGTCCAGAGATGCAGGCATTGCATACCACCAACGGTGTATTGGGATTATGAAACCACCGGGTTATCTGTTTTGCGGTTTCTGTCAACAGCACACGAGAAGGAGAGTATGCCCCTCTCCATTGCTCGTCCAATATGCCGATATTCCCTTTCGTTGTGGAAAGAATAAACAATACCTCCTTATCGGCAGATCGAATCGGGACTCTCTGCAACGCACGAGAAGCCGCAAGAATCGCCATCCGCTCAAATTTCGTATACTCCCCTGTAATATTCGACTCGGCACATGCCGCATCAATGACATCATCGTCTATCATAGATGCCACAAAAGGCTCGGGTAGATTCCATTTCCCCGCATAGGTGCAAAGCCTGGTCTGCCCTTCCTTTACGCACTTGTAATTGGCCTGCGTACCCATTGCAAGTGGAGACACTATATAGTCTGACAATTTGACAATCATTCCTCGATCCATTGTTTTTTCCACTCTTCAAAAAACGGAGGGGCAAACCACATCAACCGGTAATTCATATCGGTAAAAACCTGTACCGAATACCCCGTAGCAATAAGCGTTCCATCTGCCGAATCGTGAATTTCATAATCAAATACGATTTTTGCAGCATCCGTCGGACAATATGTAATGGTGATAATCGGACGCATCCCATAGATAAGTGGTTTCTTGTATTGAAAATTCAATTCAACAAGAGGAGCGAAATAGCCATTCTTAAATATATCCATATACCCCAAACCGTATTTTTTGCCAAATGCCTCGCGAGCATCCTCGAAATAGAGGGGATACGAACCGTGCCAAACCACATCCATCGAATCGACTTCGCTAAAACGAATGTTTATATCTATGGTTTCTGTAAGTTTTTTCATTGTATGGCTATTTTCATTTCAGCATTTACGATAATCTCTTCTCCAACCCGGGTCTCAGCCGAGACCAATGTCATGCCGAAAACCTCTTCCTGAACATGAATAGTCGTATCGAGCGTCTCGCCCACGGCAGGGCAGCGCAATATATGCAGGTTACTTATGGCTCCTATAAAACCTATTTTTACAGGTAACCCGCTGATCAGATTGAAATATCCGAGCCTTGCCGCACACGTCTGTGCTATGTTCTCGATCAATCCGGTCGCCAACATCCTGCCCTTCTCCACAAAAATATTATGAGAAGAGACCAAGAGTCTGGTACTTGTTACCGCCTCGTCGTAATGAGTCAACCGATCTATCATGATAAAGGGATGACGCTGAGGCAGAATATCCTGAGGGTCTACGTCCAGAAATCGTAAAAGTTGAACCATTGTGTCGGGTATTGTTTAACTATATTCTCCAATTCCGTAGCGAAACTTTGGCAGAGCGACTGTTTATCAGTTCCAGACAATCTGCGTACATAGATTTTATAAGACTTGACACCTGTCTTCATAACAAAGATGGACAATACCGGAATACGGCGCTGTTCAGCCATAGCAAAAGGCCCCATGGGAAATTGGGCGACAGCTCCCAAAAACGTGCAGGATATGCTCCGTGGCGACCCAAAGATTCGATCGCCGGGCATACTTACTATATTTCCCTCTCGCAAGGCTTCATTCAAAGCAAATACATGCGACATATCCCGACGCACAGGCACCATCTTCACTCCATGCTGCGCAAACATTTGAGCCCGCGACGCCATGACGGTTTCGGTCTCTCCTCCAAATACAAGAGCATGCAACACCTTGTGCCGAGGCTTTAACGAATATCCCGCCAACTCGTAGTTTCCAATATGCGAACTCAACTGCAAAAAACTCTCTTCTGCACTTTCCAGCTTGTCGAACAGGTTTTGTCCCTCTACCTCAAAATGAAACTGATGCCCGGCATAGGCAGCAAAACGATCGACAATAACTTGTCCAAAGCGAAAATGGTTAGCATATACATAACCAAATGCCTTCAGCGGATTTTTATGAAATCTATGACGATATAACCGATAACTCGCTATGTATCCTTTATGACGGAACAACATATAGAAAGGGACTATCCAACCCATACACCAATACGGAATCAGTAAGGTTGTATGACGGAACCAACGTATCAATGTTTTCTGCATCCACGGGGTCCCGTCGGTTGTTCCACTCCAATTTTTATGCTCTAATTCCGACATATCCGATACCACGAGTCAATCAACCATTGACTCTACGCTCTATATAATCACAGAATTTACTAAATGTATCGACTCCTTGCATCTCTTCCGGCTTAATCTTGAAACCGAATCGCTTGTCTACGATTACTACAATATCTACAAAATCGAGAGAATCGATGCCCATATCCTCTTTCAATTTGGCATCGGGCAAAATTTTATCCTCGTCAATCTCCAATTCTTCAATAAGGAAATTACGCACTTCCTCTTCAATCTCTGTTCTTGTCATATAAATCAATTATTTAAGTTTACACACTAAAATGCTATGGCCATGGCCGAGACCATCATAAATATGCTCGACCCGGAGCCCGGCCTTCTCGATACACGACTGCAAATCTTCGGTATTATACATCTTGCTATTGCCATTAGCCATAGCTGCAAAATACAACGAGGTCATGGTCAAAGCCAATGCCGCCGGTACATATTTCTGCCGATCCCACAGAGTCTCCATAATATATACTCTTGTCTCGGCTGTCATCACTTCTCGGGCCCGGTTCAGAATGCTTACAATCTCGTCCATACTGAAGCAATCCAGAAACTGGCTCATCCAAATAGCATCGACCTCTCTGTCCGACGGGAAATGCTGGCTTTCATCCAGAAGATTTATACCATAACCGTCAATACGATCGGCTCCCGGGTTGCCCAGAACTTGAACCTGCATCATCTCGATTTGTTGAGGAAGGTCCAAAATGGTAACCCTTACCTCTTTGTCATAATCGACACAACGCAATGCCCACCGGCCTGTATTACCTCCCACATCGAACAACCGACGAGGCTTATAGGTACCGAAGACAATACTCAGGGCCTCGTCGAACGAGTGGTCGCTATAAAAATGGTCAAAGGCAAACCAACACTTCTGCACCTTCTCGGGCAAAGAGGACAGGCCTTCATAGATAGTAGGCCATTGTCCAAAATGAGACAGGCCTTCGGGCTTTCCCTGAAGAAAAGAATCTTCCAACCGGAACCACCCTTCGTAATTGACATCTTGGTTAAAATCTATATCGACACGAGTGGCCGGGTCTATCAACAAAAACCATCCTGTCTTGGCCAACTTGTAACGATCCGTATCCATATCGGCCAAAACAAGCCCTATACCGAGCGATGCTTCCAACAAGCATTTCACAGCATAGTCGCTTAAACCGGTACGCTCACATATCTCTTCACGGGTCAACCCGACCTCACTATCACGCAACATCTCCAAGACACCATATTTCAACATAATACGTGACACCTGAAATACAGCCGGGCCCCAAGCTATAAGCTGTGCCTTGAATTGGGCTTCGTGAGCCGAAAGCCGCTCGCTTGTATATGCTTTAGATAAAGTCGGTGAAAGTTTCATTATTGTATTGCATCAAGAAGTCCATCGGCAAGGTACCGATATACACTGATTACCCGAGCTCTAAATATAGGGCCCATCAATCCCTTTACACGTTCAAATTCAAACGTACAAACCTCTTCGCCGGTTGCATTGTCAATCAGGTGCATGGTCCCGTTTATCAAGGCGCCTCCCGATTTACGGTTGAATCCCCATACCACACCACCGCCATTTCCGACATTCATCAAAGATACATCGACCTTCAGTGTATATTGGGCATACTCCGATTGGCTGGCCATGGTAAGTTTAGTCTTACTGATCTTTTTCTCGTTAAAATAGGTAATAAAACTGGCATGTCCCCGGTCTACATCGTCTACAAACTTGTCATACTCGGCCTGGCTTTTATTACCATAGTATACGTCGGCTGTCTGATTTGTCCGATCGATCTTTGTCGTATGGTCATCAATGATGACGTTGGCAACGACTTCTTGTTGGAAAACAGAAACATCACCTTTGACCAATCTCACCGGATTTGCCGCATTCAGGGAAACAACACCCAGAACCAATACCAGCGCAAAAACAATTCTCTTCATAGTCAATTCGTTTTTTTTAGTTACACTTTATTCTCTATTCTCTTATAGCCCGAATAACAAGAGCACTGTTCGTCCCTCCAAAGCCGAAGCTATTGCTTAAAATAACATCCAACGGAGTATTGACCGTCTTTACGGCCAAATTCAATTTCTCGGCATATTCATCAGGGTGCTCCAAATTGATATTGGGTGCCACAAAATTATTTCGCATCATGATTATCGAATAGACGATTTCGCTTGCTCCTGCCATCCAACATTCATGCCCGGTCATCGACTTGGTGGAACTGATCAACGCATGAGTACCTTCAAACAATCGGGTCAATGCCTTGGCTTCGTACATGTCGCCCTGCGGGGTCGACGTGGCATGTGCATTGATATAATCGATGTCGTCGGGGGTAACTCCGGCATCCTTCATAGCTCGCGACATGGCTATTTCGCAACCTTCGTCACTCGGCTGTGAAATACCCACTCCATTACTGGAAAATCCATAGCCCACAACCTCGCACAAGATATTTGCCCCTCGGGCTTTTGCATGCTCATACTCCTCGAGTACAAGTGCGGCCGCGCCTCCACTCGGTATCAATCCATCTCGATCCTTATCGAACGGACGACTGGCCTTGGCAGGCTCATCCATACGGACAGAAAAGGCACGGAGAGCATCAAACGAAGCCATCGAATAATAATTTGTCTCTTGCGCACCACCACACAACACGACATCCTGCAAGCCTTGTTTTATCAGCATATAACCCATGCCTATCGAATGGCTACCACTGGCACATGCCGCACTGATGGTGAAATTGATTCCTCGCAAATGAAAAATAGTACAGAGGTTCATATTCACCGTAGAATTCATCGACTGAAAAACCAAGCCATAACCCAGCATCTCGGTATCGTGCTTTTCGTCCATAATTCTAGCCGACTCTACCACAGGCTTGGCCGACGAATCATTTCCGAAAATACAGCCCACCTCGTTTTGCTGCAGATACTCGCTATCTATCTGTGCCATATCAAACGCCTGGCGACTGGCCATGAAAGCATACTCCGCTTCTTCCGACATTCCTGCGCGAATATGTCGGTCGAGATCTTTCTTGGTAATTACGGGCTTCGCTACGATTCCCATCAGCCCCGAGCGATAGCCATAGCTCAAACGGTCCTGATCCAGTCCGATTCCCGATTTTCCTTGATAAAGCGATTCTTTGACAGTCTCTATATCTGTACCCAGGCATGACCAAATACCCATGCCGGTTATTACAACTCTTCTTTCCATCTTTTACGTATATAATCCTCCATTGATTGAAATGACATCACCCGTAATGTAGCTTGCTTCATCTGACAAGAGGAAACAGACCAACGAAGCAACCTCTTCAGGCTTTCCAAATCGACGCATCGGCACCAGATTTTTCAGCTGATCTTCCGGAAGATCTTTGGTCATATCGGTCTCAATAAAGCCGGGAGCAACGGCATTAACCGTCACATTACGTACAGCCACTTCCTGAGCCAATGCTTTTGTCGCTCCAATAAGAGCTGCTTTGGCTGCACTGTAATTGGTCTGCCCCGCCATACCTTTCAGGCCCGATAAAGAAGCGATATTTACGATTCTTCCACCACGCTTGCGCATCATCATTTGAGGTAAAAGCCGTTGTGTAACATAAAAAAAACCATTCAGACTGACATCAATTACCCGACGCCAATCCTGCTCGGGCATCATAAACATCATGTTATCTTTCCGGATGCCCGCGTTGTTTACCAAATAGGCTATGTAATCGTCGGGATGCTGCGCCTCCCATTGGTCTATAGCCTTATCTACGTCGGCCTTGTTGCTGACATCAAAAGAGACAAGTTCGGCCGACACACCTTCGGCCTCAACCAACGATTTTACATGCTCGGCAGACTCCTTGCTCGTCTGGTAATTGATAATTACAGGTATTCCCTTTTTGGCCAATCCCAAACAAATAGCACGGCCTATGCCTCGGGACCCGCCTGTCACTAGTGCATATTTCATTTACTTCTCTTTCTTGTTAAAAACTCCCCTGCCGAGGGGAGACAATTATCCAAATACAAAGATATGCAAAATATATCAAACTTCGTAAAAATATTCTGCTGATAATTGATTGGACCGGACAGAATACACAACGGCTCCCAAGGTCATAGTCCGATAGTATTTTGATTTACAACAGATACAACTCAACCCATCTTATGATAGATTTGTCTTAAATTTTCCTCATTCAACATACGGCTATCGGAGTTCTCTCGTCAAGTATATTTTAACACGATTTACACCTCATAATACCTAATACGGAATAAGACAGGAGACGACTCGATAGAAAAAAATATTCGAAACCAGTTTCTATATTTTATTCTCCTCTCACCTTTCACTATCTTTGGATAAGACAGGATGCGGTTCGGCAAAGTCAAAATTGAAAACTACGTTTTCTTTTGCCTCTGCGCTCACCTTTCACTATCTTTGCTACACGAAGATAAGAAAAACGTCACAGAGACTCGATTATGGAAAAGACACTCTATACCCCATTCGACCGAATCATGTATATCATGGCCAAGCCGGTGGGATCGATTTGCAACCTGGCTTGTACCTATTGCTACTACACCGAAAAGGCTAAGCTCTACCACGATACGCCTCGCCATATCATGAGCGAGAGTTTGCTCGAGAAGTTTATCAAGGAGTATATCGAGAGCCAGGCGAGCGACCATATCCTCTTCACCTGGCATGGCGGCGAGACGCTGATGCGCCCGCTCGACTTCTACCAAAAGGTGGTGAAGCTGCAGGCGCAGTATGGTCGGGGCCGTGTCATCGAGAACAGCATACAGACCAACGGCACGCTGCTGACCGACAGTTGGTGCCGCTTCTTCAAAGAGAACAACTGGCTGGTGGGGGTGAGTATCGACGGCCCGCAGGAGTTTCACGACGAATACCGCCTTACGAAACAGGGACGGCCTACTTTCGTGAAGGTGATGCAGGGTATCAACCTGCTCAACAAGCACGGGGTGGAGTGGAACGCCCTGGCCGTGGTCAACGACTTCAACGCCGATTATCCGCTCGACTTCTATCACTTTTTCAAGGATATTCACTGCAAGTATATCCAGTTTACCCCTATCGTCGAGCGCATCAATCCGCACGCCGACGGTCGCCATCTGGCGGCTCCCGACGAGGAGACGCGCGACGGGGTGACCGACTTCTCGGTCTCGCCCGAACAGTGGGGCGAATTTCTCTGCACCCTCTTCGACGAATGGGTGCGCAACGACGTGGGCGAGTACTTCGTGCAGCTGTTCGATGCCACGCTGGCCAATTGGGCGGGGGTGATGCCGGGCATCTGCTCCATGGCCGAAACTTGCGGCCATGCCGGCGTGATGGAGTTTAATGGCGACGTGTACAGTTGCGACCACTTCGTCTTCCCCGAATACAAGCTGGGGAATATCTACTCCAAGTCGCTCATCGAGATGATGAACAGCCCGCAACAGATTGCCTTCGGGCAGAACAAGCGCGACGGCCTGCCGGCCCAGTGCAAAGCGTGCGACTACCTGTTTGCCTGCCACGGCGAGTGTCCCAAAAACCGGTTTGCCCGCACCGCTACCGGTGAGCCGGGGCTGAACTACCTGTGTGCCGGGTATCACCGCTTTTTCGAGCATGTGGCTCCCTACATGGATTTTATGAAACACGAGCTCGACAACAAGCGGCCGCCAGCCAACGTGATGCAGTGGATTCGCGAAAACGAGAAGAACGAAAAGCGATGCTAACGCTCCTGCCATAACGACAAGCCCCGAAGTGCTGAAGACCAGACTCTGGGGCTTGTTCTATTTTCTTGATTCTGTTTCGCGATACTCTCCTACTCTTCCTTGCGCTCCAGCAACACCACATTCTCTACATGGTGAGTGTGGGGGAACATGTCGACCGGCTGCACGCGCGCCACGCGATACTTGGCATCGAGCAGCGACAGGTCGCGCGCCTGCGTGGCGGGGTTGCAACTGACATAGACGATGCGACGCGGCTCGGCAAAGAGGATGGTCTTGATCACGTCGTCGTGCATGCCGGCGCGAGGCGGGTCGGTGATGATGACATCGGGGCGACCGTGTTCACCGATAAACTCTTCGGTAAGAATATCTTTCATATCGCCGGCATAGAACAGCGTGTTGTCGAGGCCGTTGATACGGGCATTCTCCTTGGCATCCTCGATAGCCTCGGGCACATACTCGATGCCGATGACCTTGCGCGACTGCCGGGCCACGAAGTTGGCAATGGTGCCCGTGCCGGTGTAGAGGTCGTAGACCAGTTCGTCGCCGGTGAGGCCGGCAAACTCGCGGGCCACCTTGTAGAGTTCGTAGGCCTGCTCCGAGTTGGTCTGGTAGAACGACTTGGGGCCAATCTTGAAGCGCAGCCCCTCCATGCTCTCCCAGATGTAGTCGCGCCCGCGATAGAGATGCACCTCCTGGTCGGTGATGGTATCGTTGGGTTTCTGGTTGACGATATAGAGGAGCGAGGTAATCTGGGGGAACTCGTCGGCCACGTGCTGCATCATCGCCTCTATACGCTCCCGGTCGGGCTCGAAGAAGACGACGATAAGCATGATTTCGCCCGTCGAGGCGGTGCGCACGATGATATTGCGCATGAGTCCCGTCTGCTCTCGCAGGTCGAAGAAGGGGTAATTGTGGTCGATGGCAAACTGCCGTATCGAGAGGCGTATGCGGTTGGAGATGTCGTCCTGGAGCCAGCACTTCTTGATGTCGAGCACCTTGTCGAACATGCCCGGTATGTGGAACCCCAACGCATTGCGGCTGTCGAACTCCTGAGCCGACTGCAACTGCTCGTAGGTGAGCCACGACCGATTCGAGAACGAGAACTCGAGCTTGTTGCGGTAGAACTGCTGCTTGGCCGACCCCTTCGTGGGCAACACCTCGGGCAAGGGAATCTTGCCGATGCGGGTGAGGTTGTCCTCGACCTGCTGCCGTTTGAACTGCAACTGGAAGTCGTAGGTCACATGCTGCCACTTGCAGCCGCCGCACACCCCGAAGTGTTCGCAAAAAGGCTGCACCCGCAGCGGCGAATAGCTGTGAAATTTCACGATACGCGCCTCGGCGTAGCTGTGCTTCTTGCGCGTCACCTGTAAATCGACTACATCGCCCGGAGCGGCAAAGGGTACAAACACCACCAGGTCGTTCACTCGTGCCAAAGCCTTTCCTTCGGCAGCCACACCGGTTATCTCAATCTGCTCCAGCAAGGGGAGCTCTTTCTTCTTTCGTGCCAAAACAAATAAGTATAAGAATAATAATGGTGCAAAGATAGTGAAAGGTGAGAGTAGAGGCAAAAGAAAACGCAGTTTTCAATTTTGACTCTGCCGAACCGCATCCTGTCTTATCCAAAGATAGTGAAAGGTGAGCGACAAGCAAAGAGGCTTGCATTATTTGCTTGGCCGAACCGCATCCTGTCTTCTGAAAAGATAGCGAAAGGTGAACGCAGAGGCAAAGGAAAACGCACCCTTTTCAGCTGACCATGCACAGGGGTTATTACTCGCGCAGACGGAACTCGTTGGGGGTGCAACCCACCACCCGCTTGAACATGCGGCTCATGTGCTGGGGATACTGGAACCCCAGGCTGTATGCAATCTCGCTCATCGACTTCGAGGTTGAGAGCAGCAGCTCCTTGGCACGGGCAATCAGTTTCTTCTGGATGTGTTCCGATACGGTCATTCCCGTCTGTTTCCGAATCATATCGCCGAAGTAGTTGGGCGACAGATATACCTGTTCGGCAAAATACTTCACGGTAGGCAGCCCTATCTCCTGCGGAGCCTTGCTGTCGAAATACTCGTCGAGCAAGCGCTCGAAGCGCACGATAATATCTTTGTTGGGGAGTTCGCGGGTAGTAAACTGCCGCTCATAGAAACGCATGCAGTAGTCGAGCAACAGCCCTATGTTGGCCGTAATGAGCCGACGGCTGTGTTTGTCGATATTGTGCCGCAACTCGGCATCGATCTTCTGCAGGCAATCCATGATGGTATCGCGCTCGCTCTCGGAGAGGTGCAGCGCCTCGCGCGTCTCGTACGAGAAGAACGAATACTTCTTAATCTCCTGCCCCAGCATGGTGCCCCGAATGAAATCGGGATGGAAGAGCAACCCGTGAGCCTTGGGACGAGCATCCTTCGCCATATCTACCTCGGCCACCTGACCGGGAGCAAAGCAGACAATTGTACCCTCGCCATAATCGTAGGGCTGACGGCCGTAGGTAATATCGCCACATTTCGTCTCTTTCAAGAACAGCGCATATACGCCATAACTGATTTTAAGGTGTTCGGGCCATTGAGTAGCTTGCGACAAGTCGATTACCGCCACCATCGGGTGCAAGGTTTCCAAGCCAAAAATCTTGTTATACTGATCTACACTATCCAATTTGATCCACTCTTCCATAACACAAAATTTAATCGTTACGGCAAATATACTATTATAATTCGATATATCCTCGACTCGGCCGTCGTATCCATGATTCGGGTACAACTATCCGTAATCGGTATACAAGATTTTGTCCGAAAAGCTCCTAACTCTCTTTCTATTACAAATATAGCATTGCACGTCAAGTAAAGCCAACCGCCAAAATCCACATTTCGGGTAGAAACATCCGTAAATCGTATACAGAAATTCAGGTACACCCCTGCTAATTTTGTACCGGAAAAAAATCGAAACCATAAAAACAGATAAGGTATGAAAAAAAGAGTAATCTTTGCGCTTGTCGCACTATGGGTATTTAATAATGGTATAACAATTATGGCACAAGAAAACACAAAACAAACGGCTGGCCGCGACCAGCTCGGGGAGTTTGCCCCCAAATTCGCGGAACTTAACGACGACGTACTCTTCGGCGAGGTCTGGAGCCGCACCGACCGTCTGGGACTGCGCGACCGCAGCCTGGTTACCATCACCTCGCTCATCAGCCAGGGTATTACCGACAGCTCGCTCACGTACCACCTGCAAACGGCCCGGAAGAACGGAATCACCCGCACCGAGATAGCCGAAATCATCACCCACATCAGCTTCTATGCCGGATGGCCGAAGGCTTGGGCCGCTTTCCGTCTGGCCAAAGAGGTATGGGCCGACGACACGACCGGCGAGGATGCCAAAGCCGCATTCCAGAAAGAGATGATTTTCCCCATCGGCGAGCCCAACACGGCCTATGCCCGATATTTCGTCGGGAACAGCTACCTCGCCCCCATCTCGCGCGAACAGGTGATTGTGTCGAACGTCACCTTCGAGCCCGGCTGCCGCAACAACTGGCACATCCACCGGGCCACCAGCGGCGGCGGTCAGATGCTTATCGGCGTAGCCGGCCGCGGTTGGTATCAGGAGGAGGGTAAACCGGCCGTAGAGATTCGGCCCGGCACGGTTATCCACATCCCGGCCAACGTCAAACACTGGCACGGAGCAGCCGCCGACAGCTGGTTTGCCCACCTGGCTTTTGAAATCCCGGGCGAGTCGGCCTCGAACGAATGGCTCGAGCCCGTCACCGACGACGAATATAACAAACTGAACCAATAAACCTAACCCCAAAAACCTAACCCTACAATGGAAACCAGACTGAAATACAACATGTTTGTTCCTACCCGCGTCATGTTCGGGGCAGGAGCACTGAATAAACTGGGCGACCAACCCATGCCCGGTAAAAAGGCACTGATCATCATCTCGAACGGTAAATCGACCCGGGCCAACGGATACCTGGCCCGCACCGAAGAACAGCTGAAACGGGCCGGTATCGAAACCGCCCTCTTCGACGGCGTAGCCCCCAACCCCACAGTGGCCAACGTCGATGCCGGAGCACAGGCTGCCCGCGACAACGGGTGCGACTTTCTGGTAGCTCTGGGCGGCGGCAGCGTGATGGATTGCGCCAAAGCCATCGCCGTGATGGCTACCAACGACGGCGTGCTGTGGGACTACGTAGCCGTAGGCTCGGGCAAAGGACATCCCATCGCCCACACCCCGCTGCCCATCGTCGCCATCACCACGACGGCCGGTACCGGGTCGGAGACCGACAACGCCGGAGTCATCACCAAAGAGGATACGTTCGAAAAGGCCTTCATCGGCGACCCCTCTCTGTATCCCCACCTGGCTATCGTTGACCCGGAACTGATGCTGAGCGTGCCGGCCGGATTCACTGCCTTCCAGGGATTCGATGCCCTCTTCCACAGTATCGAAGGCTACATAGCCAAAGGGGCCAACCTGATGAGCGACATGTATGCCTTGACCGCCATCGAGAATCTGGCCCAATACCTGCCCCGCGCCGTGAAAGACGGCAACGACCTCGAGGCCCGCACCCACGTGGCCTTTGCCAACACACTGTCGGGGGTAGTGATGTGCTTGACCCTCCTCACCAGCGAGCACGGTATGGAGCACGCCCTCTCGGCCTACCACCCCAACCTGCCGCACGGTGCCGGCCTCATCATGATCAGCCGGGCCTACTATGCCTACTTCGTGCGCAACCACGCTTGCGACGAGCGCTTCATCCGCATGGCCCGCGCCCTGGGCATGCCCGAGGCCGACAAGCCCGAAGACTTCCTGACGGCCCTCACCCGCCTGCAAGAGGCTTGCGGCGTGGCCGACCTGAAGATGTCGGACTACGGCATCACACGCGACGAGGCCGAGAAGTTCATGCGCAACGCCCGCGAGGTCATGGGCATCATGTTTACCAGCGACCGCATTGCCATGAGCGATGCCGACATCGTAGCCATCTACGAGGAGTCCTGGCGATAACGACCCATCGTTTCTTTTGAATACAGGGACTGTACCCGAACTCGATACACGAGGGGTGGGTACAGTCCCGCTTTTTTTTACCGGAAGAAGACGTCACGGCCAAGTCAAAGTTGAAAACTGCGTTTTCCTTTGCCTCTGCGCTCACCTTTCGCTACTTTTGTAACCGAATAAACGAATCGGCTATGAATCACAACGAGAAATTCGGCATATATACCGACCAAACGGAGAAACAGATCTCTTTGCTGAAATACTCCAAGAGTTCGTGTGGCGTGGACTTCCTGCTCAACACGGCCGAGAGTAGCGAGAAACGGGGCTGGTTCGATGCCGACAAACGATACAAGACCGATTTCTTCGAGTTCTATTTCTTCCGGCAGGCCGAGGGCTACCTGTTCCTGACGGGCGAAAAGATAGAACTGCACCCCGGCATGGTGCTGATTATCTCGCCTTTTCAGTGGCAAGAGTGGCATGTCGACCTCGACAAGCTGGACTATACCTTCCTGATATTTCAAGAGGAGTTTATCAACAACTTCCTCTCCGACAAATACTTCATGTACCGCTTGCTGTACTGCTACCAGCACGACTACCCTACCCACTTCGACCTGGAGGTGACGGCCATGGCTCCCTACCTCGACCTGCTCTCGAAGATGAAGCACGAGCTGCACGAACCCGTTGCCGACAGCTACCACATGATCGTGGCCTACCTCTATCAGTTTCTGTTGCTCCTCAACCGGCTGTATGCCGGGTTATTCGGCCTGCCGTTCGATGCACCGCTCAACAACTATGCCTACCAGTACAAAGAGCTGCTCGAAAAACACATCGCCGAGATGACTCACGTGAGCGACTACGCCGATGCGATGAACATCAGCCGCATATCGCTCAACAAGGCGGTCAAACGCGAGTTCGGGCTGTCGGCCGTCCACCTGCTGAAACAGCGTCTGCTGCAAGAGGTGAAGAACGAATTGCTCTTCTCGGGCCGCTCGGTGAAAGAGATTGCCTTCAGACTGCACTTCTCGGAACCGAACCACCTGATGCGATTTTTCAAACAGATGACCGGGCAGACCATTGGCGAGTTCTTGGCCTCGCGATTATCATAACAGACCTGTATCGACCTCATCGCAGCAAATCCGTAATCTGGGTACATAATGCGAGGATTTGTATACCGCACACCCTCTTTGCAAGCTCTACTTTTGTATCGTGATTCCTGTCGGCCCCGGAAGTCACCGGGCACTCAGGGAGACCATGAGGCTGCAAGGCTGTTGAGATGATGAAACCACTGACTGTAAAAACGATTGCCCGATGCAACCAGCTGTTGTCGACCCAAACGTCCAACCCGCTGGTGAGTGTCATTCGGTTGTCCGAGACAACCGACCGGCCCGACCTGTTTCAATTCGGGTTCTATACTGTATGGCTGAAAGCGTGGTGCGGCTGTTGTCCGTCGACTCTCGGATGGCTGGCGTGCGATTTCAGCGACGGGATACTCTTTGCCCTGCAGCCGGGACGCCCCATGGCTCGGGAGCTGTGGCAATGCGATGCCGGTAAGGCCGAAGGACGACTGCTCTGCTTTCACGCATCGGTCTTAGACCCGCTGCGGGCGAAAGGTGATGGTCATTATACCTTTTTCAACTACAATACCGATGAGTGCCTGCACCTCTCTCGACGGGAGCGACTCCTCCTGGAGCGGGAGATAGACGAAATCGAGGAAGAATTGAACTGGGGCATCGACGAATACAGCTACACGATTCTGGCCGAAAGAATCAAGTTACTGCTCGACTACATTACCCGCTTCTACCACCGCCAGTTTATCTTGCGGCACGATGCCAACCTGCGGCTGGTCGAATGGACCGACCGGTATGTCGACGACTTTTTCAGGTCGGGCCGGGCCCGCTGCCATCCGTTGCCCACCACGGCCACGCTGGCCAGCCAACTCGGTTGCTCGCCCGACTACCTCAACGACATGTTGTGCCACGAAACCGGCAAATGTACCGCCGACTACATCAGGCTGAAACAGATTGCCCGGGCCGAACAGCTATTGAAACAGGATACCCGAAGTGTAACCGACATAGCTCGAGAACTTGGCTTCCCCACGGGGCAGGCCTTCTGTACCCTGTTCAAGAAACTCAAAGGGCAGACACCCGAAGATTTCAGGCTCTGCCCGGGCTCAGGACCTTTGAACCTCAACAACTGATTCATCGTAAAAACAGGAGAGACAAATTACCGAGATGAATATCGGGATTCAACATCCCCACAGTTGGAGAACCCGTAATCTTAGCGACTAAACAACTCTAAAAACATATAACCTATGAAACGCATCCAAAATACCGAATTCGGTGGCGAGCGCCCGTTGTTCGCTTCGCACGATTTACAACTCGACCATGTCACCATCCACGCCGGTGAATCGGCTCTGAAAGAGTGCAGCCACATCGAGGCCGAAAACTGCCGCTTCGAAGGCAAGTATCCGTTCTGGCATGTCGACGGATTTACCATAAAGAACTGTCTGTTCACCGAGGGGGCCCGCGCCGCCCTGTGGTACTCGCGCAATCTGGAGATGACCGACACCCGGGTCGAAGCCCCCAAGATGTTTCGCGAGATGGAGGGCATCAAGCTCGAGAACGTGGAGATACCCGATGCGCAGGAGACGCTGTGGCACTGCAACAACGTGCACCTGAAAAACGTACGGGTAGACCATGCCGACTACCTGTTCATGCACAGCGGGAATATCGAAATCGAAGACTACGTGCAGAACGGTAACTACTCGTTCCAATACTGCAGGAATGTGGTTATCCGCAACGCGGTCATCAACTCGAAGGATGCCTTCTGGAATACCGAAAACGTGACCGTCTACGACTCGGAGATAAACGGCGAGTATCTGGGCTGGCACTCCCACCACCTGCGTCTGGTCAACTGCAAAATATCGGGTACCCAACCGCTGTGCTATGCCCACGACCTGGTGATGGAAAACTGCACCATGGCCCCCGACTGCGACCTGGCCTTCGAATACAGCAGCGTGCAGGCGACCCTGAACGGAGCCATCCGCAGCGTGAAGAACCCCCGCACGGGCAGCATCACGGCCGACCGCTTCGACGAGATTATCCTGGACGAGAACATCAAGGCTCCCGGCGACTGCAAACTCACGGCCCGGGAGACGACAGCCGATTCCAACCTGTAAGCCTATGTACTACGATTTCGATGAAATAATACCTCGGCGGAATACCCGGTCGTACAAGTGGGACAGCACGGACGACGACCGGGTGCTCCCCCTCTGGGTGGCCGACATGGACTTCCGCACGGCACAGCCCGTTGTCGATGCCCTGGCCCGACGCGTGCAACACGGCATATTCGGGTATGTGCGTGTGCCCGACGAATACTATGCGGCAGTGACCGGGTGGTTCGCCCGTCGCCACGGCTGGCACATCGAGCGCGAGTGGATTGTCTACACCTCGGGGGTAGTCCCGGCCCTCTCGGTCATCATCAAGGCACTGACCCGTCCGGGCGACGGCGTGGTGGTGCAGACCCCGGTATACAACTGCTTCTTCTCTTCGATTCGCAACAACGGTTGCCGCGTGGTGACCAACCCGCTCCTGTACGAGGCGAATACCTACCGCATCGACTTCGACGACCTGGAGCGCAAGACGGCCGACCCGAGCGTCAAGCTCATGCTCCTCTGCAATCCCCATAACCCGGCTGGCCGGGTGTGGAGCCGCGATGAGTTGCGCCGCATCGGCGAGATATGCCGGCGCAACGGCGTAAAGGTAGTCGCCGACGAAATTCACTGCGAACTGGCATACCCGGGTCACACCTATACCCCCTTCGCATCCATCGACGAGAGCCTCCTGCAAAACTCCATCACCTGCCTGTCGCCCAGCAAAGCCTTCAACCTGGCCGGCCTGCAGATTGCCAACATCGTCTCGTGCGACGAAGCGGTGCGCCAGGCCATCGACCGGGCCATCAACATCAACGAGGTGTGCGACGTCAACCCCTTCGGCATCGAGGCTACCATAGCCGCCTACAACGAGGGCGAAGAGTGGCTGACCCAGTTGCTCGACTACCTGAAGGTCAACTACGACTTCATGTGCCGGTTTTTCCGCACCTTCCTGCCCCAGATTCCCGTCACGAAACTCGAGGGCACCTATCTGGTGTGGACCGACTGCCGGGCCCTGCGCCTCGACTCGGACACGCTGCAGGCCCGCCTGCTGGAGCAAGCCGGACTGTGGCTCAACAGCGGCACGATGTATGGCGCCGAGGGCGAAGGGTTCGTGCGCTGGAATATCGCCTGCCCCCGCTCGGTACTGCACGAAGCCCTGATGCGCTTCCGCTCGTTTGTCGAATCGTTGTCTGCAAACCGTTAACCACATGAGACGCATGACACATACACGACACGGAGCGGCCGTTGTGCTGGCCTACTTCCTCATCTATGTAGTATGGGGCTCGACCTACTACTTCATCGGTGTGGCTCTGCACGACATCCCCACCTTTCTGCTGGGGGCCCTGCGCTTCTCGGCAGCGGGGCTCCTGCTGCTGGCGCTCTGTGGCTGGCGGGGCGAGCGGGTGATGCGCCCGCAGCTCATCAGGCGGTCGGCCGTGAGCGGTATCGTGCTGCTGTTTGTCGACATGGCCGTCATCATGCTGGCCCAACGCTACGTGAGCAGCAGCCTCGTGGCGATTGTCGCCTCGTCGACAGCCATCTGGATCATGCTGCTCGACGTGCCCATGTGGAAAAGAAACTTTCGCAGCCTACGCACGATTGCAGGCCTGCTGGCCGGATTTGCCGGCGTGGGGCTGCTCTACCTGGAACAGCTGGCTGCCGACTCCCACACCGCCATGCACCACGAGTACGGCATCCTGATTCTGGTGGCCGGCTGCATATCGTGGGCACTCGGCACACTCTACGCCAAATACCGGTCGGCTGAAGCCGAGGCGGTAAACGCCTTTGCGGGGGCGGCGTGGCAGATGATTTTTGCCAGCATCCTGTTCTGGCTCTGTGCCTGAGCTGCTGGCGACACGACGCGGGTCGACTGGGCAGCGGTCTCGACCGGCTCGTGGCTGTCGTTGCTCTACCTCATACTCTTCGGCTCGCTGCTGGCTTACACCGCCTATGTGTGGCTGCTGAAGGTGCGGCCCGCCACCGAGGTGGCCACCCACGCCTATGTCAACCCGGTGGTGGCGGTGGTCATCGGGGTATATATCGGCCACGAAGAGGTGAGCCTGCTGCAACTGGCCGGACTGGCCATTATCCTCGCCAGCGTGATACTGGTCGAAATGCGAACTCCACAATCTCCGAAACGACATGACAAACAATAACCTCTCCCCCATACGTTCGTCCGAACGGTATGTGATACTCGACGCCCTGCGCGGCTTCGCCATCCTGGGCATCGCACTGGCCAACTTTCCCGAGTTTTCGCTCTACACCTTCCTCCCGGCCGACGATGCGGCCCAGTTGCCCGCCTCGGGTGGCGACCGCGGCCTTCGCTACCTGCTCTATCTCCTGGTCGACGGCAAATTCTACACCCTCTTCTCCCTGCTGTTCGGCATCGGCTTTTCCATCATCCTGAGCAACGTGACCCGCAAGGGCGGGAATGCCCTGCGCGTGTTTTACCGGCGTATGGTCCTGCTGGCTCTCATCGGCGGGCTGCACCTGATATTTCTCTGGAGCGGCGACATCCTACTGCTCTATGCGCTGCTGGGCATGCTGCTCCCGCTGTTTCGCCACCTCTCCGACCGCCGGCTGCTGGCCGCGGCTCTGGCACTGCTCTTCATCCCCGTGTGCATCGATACCGTGTGCGAACTTACCCACACCAACCCCTCGGCCCGGGTGGTGGAACTGCAGCAGATGTATTGTGCCCGGTTCGGCATCACCGATGCCAACTTTGCCTATTGGCTGCACGACGCCACCGGCTACAACGAGGTGTTTCAATTCCTGATTCAGGGAGCCCTGGTGCGGATGCAGGAGTTTATCGACGGCAACCGCTACTTCAAGGTACTGGGGCTCTTTCTCATAGGCTACTACATCGGGCGGCAACGACTCTATGCCCGACTGGAAGAGAATAAGCCGTGGCTGAAACGGCTCTTTGCCGGTGGTCTGATGGTCGGACTCCCCCTCTCGCTGCTCTACGCCTGGAGTTCGATGAACGCCCATCCCTGGGGGCTCTCCATCCACAGCCTGCTCTACTTCGTGAGCGTCTATCCCATGGCATTTGCCTACGCCTCGGGGTTTGGTCTGCTCTATCTCGCACGCCCCCGTCTGAAGGCATTCACCTGGCTGGCCGCACCGGGACGCATGGCCTTGAGCAACTACATAGGGCAGTCGCTGGCGGGCATGTTCATCTTCTACGGCATCGGGCTGGGACTGGGCTCCACCATCAGTCTGGCCACGACCGAGCTGATTGTACTGGTCGTGTTTGTCGTGCAGCAGGCCTTCAGCCGCATGTGGCTGAACACCTTCCGGTTCGGGCCGCTCGAGTGGATCTGGCGCATGCTCACCTATGGCCACTGGATAGCCTGCCGCAAACCCCGGTCGGGCGTGGAACCTTAGAAGCTCCACGCTATCCGAATGAGCCAGACTGTTAAAAAACAGGATATACCGCATCGATTCCACCCCTCGGACCTTCTGCCCGAGACCGTAATACAAATAAAAAATACATAGCGTTAAAATTTGTAGCAAAATATTTTTGTTGTTTGCGCGAATCCTATATTTTTGCATAATGTTTTATGCCGGTTTACCAATCGGGTCATGAAGCCGGACACGAAAACAATTATATAAATATCATATACTTATTTATCTATGAAAAGAGTTTATACTTTTGGCAACGGTAAAGCAGAAGGCCGTGCCGACATGAAAAACCTGCTGGGAGGCAAAGGCGCCAACTTGGCAGAGATGAATCTCATCGGTGTTCCTGTACCCCCGGGATTCACCATCACCACCGAGGTTTGTACAACATATACTCAACAAGGGCGTGAAGCCGTCGTTAAGGAGATCCAAAACGACGTAGAGCAAGCCATCGCCCACATCGAAAGCCTCACCGGCACGAAGTTCGGCGACGCCACCAACCCGCTGTTGGTATCGGTTCGTTCGGGTGCCCGCGTCTCCATGCCGGGTATGATGGATACCGTGCTCAACCTGGGTATGAACGACGAGGCCGTAGAAGCCATCGCCAAGAAATCGGGCAATCCCCGTTTCGCTTGGGACTCGTACCGTCGTTTCGTACAGATGTATGGCGACGTGGTATTGGGCATGAAACCCAAGACCAAAGAAGACATCGACCCCTTCGAAGAGGTGATGGACAAGGTGAAAGAGGCCAAAGGCATCAAGAGCGACACCGAGCTGCAGGTCGAAGACCTCAAAGAGCTGGTTCGCCTCTTCAAAGCCGCTGTCAAGGAAAACACCGGCAAAGACTTCCCCACCTCGCCCTGGGAGCAACTGTGGGGTGCCATCTGCGCCGTATTCGATAGCTGGATGAACGAACGCGCCATCCTCTACCGCCGCATGAACCAGATCCCCGAAGAGTGGGGTACGGCCGTGAACGTACAGGCCATGGTATTCGGCAACATGGGCAACACGTCGGCTACCGGTGTAGCCTTCACCCGCGACGCCGCTACCGGCGAAGACATCTTCAACGGCGAATACCTCATCAACGCACAAGGCGAGGATGTGGTTGCCGGTGTACGCACACCCCAGCAAATCACCCTCGAAGGCTCTCGCCGCTGGGCTGCCCTGCAAGGCATCAGCGAAGAGGAGCGTGCCAGCAAATACCCCTCGCTCGAGGAGTCGATGCCCGAGTGCGCCAAAGACCTCATCGAGACCCAACAGAAACTCGAAGACTACTTCAAGGATATGCAAGACCTCGAGTTTACCATCCAGGATGGCAAACTGTGGTTGCTCCAAACCCGTAACGGCAAACGCACCGGTGCCGCCATGGTAAAAATCGCCATGGACATGCTGCGTGCCGGCATCATCGACGAGAAGACCGCTCTGAAACGCATGGAAGCTCAGAAGCTCGACGAGCTGCTGCACCCTGTATTCGACAAAGACGCCGTAAAACGCGTGAAAGTCGTGGCTAAAGGTCTGCCCGCATCGCCGGGTGCCGCTACCGGCCAAATCGTATTCTTTGCCGACGATGCCGAAGCCTGGGCCGAGAAACGTAAAAAAGTGATTATGGTCCGTATCGAAACCTCGCCCGAAGACCTGCGCGGTATGAACGTGGCTCAAGGTATCCTCACCGCCCGCGGTGGTATGACCTCGCACGCTGCCGTTGTGGCCCGCGGTATGGGTAAATGCTGCGTATCGGGTGCCGGCGAAATCAAGGTCGACTACAAGGCCCGCACCGTAGAGATGGCCGGCAAGGTATACAAAGAGGGCGACTGGATTTCGTTGAACGGTTCGACCGGCGAAGTATACGACGGACAAGTTCCCACCGTCGATGCCGACATGAGCGGCGACTTTGCTGCCATCATGAACCTGGCCGACAAATATACCAAAGTAGACGTTCGCACCAACGCCGATACGCCGCGCGATGCAGCCGTAGCCCGCAAGTTCGGTGCCCGCGGTATCGGTCTGTGCCGTACCGAGCACATGTTCTTCGAAGGCGACCGCATCAAAGCCATGCGCGAAATGATTCTTTCGAAAGATGAAGAAGGCCGTCGCCACGCCCTCGACAAACTGTTGCCCATGCAACGCGGCGACTTCGAAGGCATCTTCGAAGCCATGGACGGTCTGGGCGTAACGATCCGTCTGCTCGATCCCCCCTTGCACGAGTTCGTACCCCATCAACTCGCTACGCAGAAAGAACTGGCCGAAGAGATGGGCATGAGCATCGAAGAGGTAAAACTCGCCTGCGACTCGCTGGCCGAGTTCAACCCCATGCTGGGACACCGTGGCTGCCGTCTGGGTTGCACCTATCCCGAAATCACCGAGATGCAGGCCCGCGCCATCATCGAGGCCGCCCTCAACGTGAAAGCCCGCGGTATCGACGTTCACCCCGAAATCATGGTACCTCTCGTAGGTGTGGTTGAGGAGTTGAGAATGCAGGCCGATGTCATCAACCGCGTAGCCGCTCAGGTATTCGAAGAGCGCGGCGATACGGTAGCCTACAAGGTAGGTACGATGATCGAGGTACCCCGTGCCGCCGTTACGGCCGACCAGATTGCCGAGGTAGCCGACTTCTTCTCGTTCGGTACGAACGACCTCACGCAGATGACCTTCGGTTACTCGCGCGACGATGCCGGCAAGTTCCTCAAGATCTACAAAGAGAAAGGTATCCTCAAAACCGACCCGTTCGAAGTGCTCGACCAGAAAGGCGTGGGCCAACTCGTTCGCATGGGTGTAGAGAAAGGCCGTTCGACCAAACCGACCCTCAAGGTAGGTATCTGCGGTGAGCACGGTGGCGAACCCTCGTCGGTTAAGTTCTGCGCCAAACTGGGCATGAACTACGTATCGTGCAGCCCCTACCGCGTGCCCATCGCCCGCGTAGCTGCCGCCCAAGCTGCCATCGAAGATTAAGCGATTGCAAATTCTATTCCTTAATAAAAGAGCCATGCCGGTATAGGCATGGCTCTTTCTGTATTCGACAGCCCCGCCCCCGATAACTTCTGGATACCGCGTCGCAGCGCGGTATGACAAGGATGTCACCCCGCCCCCCCGATGCGGGGTCCACTGAACAAGGAACAAAGGGTAATTCCCGACGAACTGGACTCCGCGTCGAGTGCGGAATGACACGAGCTACCAACGACACTTGAATGCCACGGCAGGTACAAGAATTTGAAACACCATTGTCACAGAGATTTCACAGAATCGGCCAAGCGGGAGACGGGGGCTTTCGCTACTTTTGCTGGAGTGAAACGGGCGGGGGCATCTGCAACCTCCACCCATAAACGCGACAGGTATGACAAGAAGATGGTTTCCCCTGCTCTTGGGGCTGGCGATGGCCACCGTGTGGGCGGCACAGGCTGCCGGGCCCAAGTATGTGTTTTACATCATCGGCGACGGCATGGGTGTGAACGAGGTGAATGCTACCGAACTCTTTTATGGCGAGCTGGCCGGCCGGCAAGGACCGGAGCGGCTGCTCTTCTCGCAATTCCCCCACTCGGCTTTCGTGAATACCGGCTCGGCCAGCAGCGACATTACCGACTCGGCTGCGGCGGGCACGGCTCTGGCTTGCGGAGTGAAGACCCGGAACAAGATGGTGGGGGTCGATGCCGACAGTGTACCGGTATACAGCATAGCGGTGAAGGCTCAACAGCAGGGGGCAGCTGTGGGTATCGTGACCAGCAGCGAAATCGACGATGCCACGCCGGGGGCCTTCTATGCCCACCAGGTGAACCGCAACAACCGCTACGAGGTGGGGCTCGACCTGCTGGCGACGGGGTTCGACTTCTACGCCGGCAACCGATTCAAGCAACCGTCGCTCCCCGGCAGGGAATCGCTCTACGACCTGCTGCCCAAGCGGGGATATGTGCTGGCTACCAGTGTAGACGATTACCAACGCAAGGCCCAGAAGGCCGGGAAGATGGTGCTGTTTCCCGAGCGAAGCATCACCTATGCCATAGACCGCCAGCCCGGCGACATGCGGCTGGCCGACCTCACCCGCTGCGCCGTGGATTTCCTGTCGCGCAACGAGCGGGGCTTCTTCCTGATGATCGAGGGGGCTCAGATCGATTGGGCGGGACACACGCGCGACGGGGCTACCGACCTGCGCGAGGTGAAAGACCTGGAGGAGTCGGTACAGATTGCCTGTGACTTTTACCGGGCTCACCCCGACGAAACCCTTATCATTGTTACGGCCGACCACGAAACGGGTGGTGTGGTACTGGGCACGGGCGAATATGCCCTCAACCTGCAGGCGCTCCAGTACCAGACGATGAGCGGCTCGACCTTCACCCGGCAGATTGCCGACTGGCGACGGGCTGGAGAACCGGTTTCGTGGGAGAGGGTGAAAACGGCTCTGTCGCAGGCCTTCGGCTTCTGGTCGCACCTCACCCTTACGGCCGAACAGGAGGCCCGCCTCAAACGGGTATACGAGGAGACCTTGCTCAACCCCTCGGACACATTGGTACAGTCGCTCTACGAGGCCAACGAACCGATGACCGAAACGGCCAAACAAATCATCAACGAGATAGCCCGCATCGCCTGGACCTGCGGCTCGCACACGGCCGGCTATGTGCCCCTCTATGCCATAGGAGCGGGTGCCGAAAAGTTTGGCGGAACCATCGACAACACCGATATTCCCCGAATCGTTTCCGAGATTTTCGGATATAAATAAATAGCTAATCTTCAGAGTAATACAAAAGACACAGTCTCTTTTGTGTAAGATTTTTTTAGAAAAACATTGTGAAATTAGGACAAAGGATATAACTTTGCCCCCCGTAATCGGTTTGCCCCGTCCGAATCGGCCGAGGCAATGAAAAGGGAATCGGGTGCAAATCCCGAACAGGCCCGCTGCTGTGAGTTTCGTATGAGTTTTCAGACAAATACTGCAATGCCACTAATCCAGACTCGATTGGGAAGGCGTCTGAGAGGGAGACAAGTCAGAAGACCTGCCGATTGCGTAGAAACAACTGTTGCCGGCTCCGTGGACCGAGCCGCCGGTCGAAAGAAAATTTTTCGGAAAAAAGAGATTTTTTGCTTGAGCAATAGGAGTAGGCGTCGCGTGGGCGACTCTATTCCGCCATTCAGTATTTAACTAAAAAAGAAAAGATTATGGCAAGAAAAATTCCTTTTAGTGTAGATATAACGGGGAGCTTCGTATACTCCGAGCCCCTCGTCGAAGCCCGCAAACTGTATCACGACGGGGTGTGGAGTTCGGCCAAGCTGCACGAAATCGAAGATAAAGAGATTTATCGCATTGTCGAGAAGTGCAAAGAGATAGGGCTGAAGTGTGTAACCGACGGCGACTACAAGTCGACCAACTATCTCGACTTTTTCCACCACCTGGAGAATATCACGAAACAGGAACCGGCTCAACCCGAAGAGGTGAAGGAGTCGGTTATCTCGGGCAAAATCGGATTTGACAACGCCTACCCCTCCACGCCGAAGGTGACCCAGCGCTTCACCTACCTGACGGGTATCATCGGGGGCGACATGTATGCCAAGGTGCTGCTCCCCTCGCCTGCTACGCTGCTGGCCGAGCTGCTCCGCCCCGAGAACCGCTACAATACCGGGCGCTACTACCCCGATATGGATTTGCTCGTGCACGACATCGCCCAAACTTACCAGACGGTCATCAACGAGTTTTACGACATGGGGTGCCGATTCCTGCAACTGAGCGACTACGCCTGGAACCTGGCCGGCAACAGCGACCTCGAGCAGGTGGCCCAGGCCGCACACATCGACCTGCTTTCGCTGGTGGCTACCTCGGCCAAACTCACCGAGGCTTGTCTGGCTCAGAAACCCGACGACATGTGCATCTCGCTGCAGTTCCACGAGAAGTGGTGGCGCGTGGGCGACAAGGAGAAGACGGCCGAGCTGCTGCTCTCGACCCGGGCCGATGCCATTGCACTCGACTTCGGCGACCGCGAAAACGAGAACATCGACCTCTCCATGCTCAACTACTGCCAGGGCAAAGAGGTGATTCTGGGATTGATTTCGACCTCGAGCCTGCAACCCATATCGACCAGCAGCATCACGCTGCACATCGAGAATGCAGCTCGTCTGCTCCCGCTCGAGTCGCTCCACCTGAGCAGCCAGGGCGACTTCCGCGACAACGAGGGCAACAGCATCGTCTCGGAACAGATGATGTGGAGCAAAATCGTAACGATGAAAAATATTGCGAAGAGCGTTTGGGGCGAATAAATCGTTCGCCTGAACGACTACTCCCGACCTGTGAGCCGATAGTCGATGCGGTCAACATGCACCGGCTATCGGTTCTCTCTTTCCAATCTCTATCTTGAAAGAAGAGAATGGGCGGCCCGGGCACCGTCAAATGTCGAAAACTTCGTTTTCCATTTGCCACTGCTCTCGCCTTTCACTATCTTTCCAGAAGAAAGGAGGCGGCTCGGCTCTGTCAAATGTCGAAAACTTCGTTTTCCATTTGCCACTGCTCTCGCCTTTCACTATCTTTCCAGAAGAAAGGAGGCGGCTCGGCTCTGTCAAATGTCGAAAACTTCGTTTTCCATTTGCCACTGCTCTCGCCTTTCACTATCTTTCCAGAAGAAAGGAGGCGGCTCGGCTCTGTCAAATGTCGAAAACTTCGTTTTCCATTTGCCACTGCTCTCGCCTTTCACTATCTTTCCAGAAGAAAGGAGGCGGCTCGGCTCTGTCA
Source organism: Barnesiella sp. An22 (assembly GCF_963931395.1). Lineage (NCBI taxonomy): Bacteria > Pseudomonadati > Bacteroidota > Bacteroidia > Bacteroidales > Barnesiellaceae > Barnesiella > Barnesiella sp. An22. The sequence continues at coordinate 1,641,580 of NZ_OZ007014.1, read as the reverse complement.
AATGTCGAAAACTTCGTTTTCCATTTGCCACTGCTCTCGCCTTTCACTATCTTTGCACGCTGAAACATTGGTCAATACTACAATAAGGTGAACAACGTACACGAAGAACTGAAATCGGTATCGCAATTCCTCACGGAATATGCAACCTGTTTGATGGCATCGGGCGTACATACCTCGCGTATCGTGCGCAACACGGCCCGTATAGCCGAGTCGTTTGGGTTCGAAGCCCACATGACACTCTTTCACAAAACCATCAGCATGACCTTGCGAAGCAAGGACAACGCCCACGTATACAGCACGGTGAGTACCGCGAAATCGGGGGCAATCAATTTTGAATTCAACTCCGAATTGAGCGCCCTCAGCTGGGAAGCCTACGACAACCACCTCCCGCTCGACACGCTGTGGGAGAAATTCCACGCCATCACGAGCAAACCTCGCATGAACCCGTGGACGGTGTGGATTCTGGTAGGCTTTGCCAATGCCTCGTTCTGCCGGCTCTTCAACGGCGACTGGATAGCGGTAGCCGCCGTATTTGTGGCTACGCTCGTGGGATTCCGCATCAAACAGATATTGCACTTCAACCACTATTTCGTATTCACCATATCGGCATTTGTCGCATCGCTCATCGCCTCGATTACCATGTGGCAGCACTGGGGCACCACCCCCGACATCGCTATCGGTGCCAGCGTGCTCTACCTCATACCGGGCGTCCCCTTGATTAACGGGATTATCGATATTATCGAAGGTCATGTGCTGGCCGGCACCGCCCGACTCATCAACGCCCTGCTGTTGATTGTCTGCATCGCCTTCGGTATGGGTATCACTCTTTTAATGATGGGAGGGAAACTGTTATGATCGACTGGCAAATATTAGGCTCGGTCATTGCCGACGCCATCGGAGCTGCCATTGCAGCCATAGGCTTCGCCGTTATCTCCAACCCGCCCCGCCGGGCCATTCTGTATGCAGCATTACTGGCGGCCGTAGGTCACAGCATCCGGTTCGTACTGCTGAAATATGCAGGCCTCGACCTGGCTTCGGCCTCGTTTATCGCTGCCTTCTCGATAGGTATGCTCAGCCTGGTTGCGGGATACCGCATCTTCTGCCCGGCCACAGTGCTGTACATACCGGCCCTGCTCCCGATGATTCCCGGTATGTATGCCTACCGCACGGTGTTCTCGCTCATCAAGTTCCTGCAAAGCAGCGGAAACGACAACGAGGCCATACACTACCTGCTCGAGATTTTCAAGAACGGTATCACCACAGCTTCGGTAATCTTCTCGCTGGGCGTAGGTGCCACCATACCCATATTCATATTTTACAAACGGGCCTTCAGCATGACCCGGGCAGCCAACCGCCCGCAGCGGAAAGCCTGACCCGCCCGATACGACACGATACAAATGCCCGCTCCCCCTTCGGTCCACCGCTCGAGGAGTGGGCATTAACATGTTTTATGGAGCGAGAGTCCTGAATAATCGAGATTTTCGTTATCATTGTAATCATTTTCGGTCTTCCCGAGAAAACTCATATAATACCAAGCACAACATGAAAAAGAATTTTTCCCTGAAAAGCACCCTGCTGCTGGCTTCGCTTGCCGGCACCGGTCTCATACAAGCACAACAACAGCCCAACATCGTTCTGTTTCTGGTCGACGATATGGGCTGGCAAGATACATCGGTTCCGTTTTACTCCGAGTCAACTCCCCTGAACAACCGCTACCGTACCCCCAACATGGAGCGGTTGGCCCACATGGGGGTGAAGTTTACCGAGGCTTACGCCTGTGCCATCTCGTCGCCCACGCGGTGCAGCCTGATGTCGGGCATGAATGTGGCCCGTCACCGGGTGACCAACTGGACCCTGAACTACGACCAGAAGACCGACGCCTCGAGCGACGTGATTCAACTGCCCGAGTGGAACTACAACGGCATACAACCGGCACACACGACCCTGACCGCCGACCTGAAAAACTCGACCCGTATCACCTCGTTCCCCCAGATTCTGCACCAGAACGGCTACTACACGATACACTGCGGCAAGGCGCACTTCGGCGCCAAGGGTACATCGGGGGCCGACCCCTCGACCATGGGTTTCGACGTGAACATCGGCGGCGGGGCCAACGGGGCACCGGGCAGCTATCTGGGCACGCGTAACTTCGGCCAAGGCTCGCCCTTCGAAGTGTTGGGCCTGGAGAAATACCACGGGCAGAATATATTCCTCACCGAAGCACTCACACGCGAAGCCATCGAGGCCCTGAAACAGCCGATAAGCCGGCAGCAACCTTTCTACCTCTACATGTCGCACTATGCCGTGCACTCGCCCTACGACGACGATGCCCGATTCAGCGACTACTACCGCAACCGCTACGATATCCAACTCGATGCCCCCCTCAACGAAAACGAGGCCCGATATGCCGCACTGGTCGAGGGCATGGACAAGAGCCTGGGCGACCTGCTCGACTTTCTCGAAAGCCAGCCCGAGGTGGCAGCCAATACCATCGTCCTCTTCATGTCGGACAACGGCGGACAGGGGCTGAACAACGTACGCCAGGGCCGTGAAAACCGCGACCAGAACTACCCGGCACGTGCCGGCAAGGGGTCGGCCTTCATGGGTGGCGTGCGCGAGCCGATGATGGTCTACTGGCCCGGCGTGACCAAGGCCGGCAGCGTGTGCGACCAACGGGTAATGATCGAGGACTTCTTCCCCACGATTCTCGAGATGGCCGGTGTGAAGGAGTACTCGACCGTACAGACGACCGACGGCGTGAGCTTTGCCGACGTGTTGCGCAACCCTTCGACCCGTCACGAGCGCAGCATCGTGTGGCACTTCCCCAACCTGTGGGGCGAAACCCAGAATACCGAGGAGGGCTACGGAGCCTACTCGTCGATTCTGAAAGGCGACTATCACCTCATCTACCATTGGGAAACGCAGCAACGCCGCCTCTACAACGTGCGTGCAGATATAGGCGAGCAGCACGACCTGGCTCTCGAGCAACCCGCGATTGCCGAAGCTCTGGCCCGGGAACTGACCGACTACCTGAAATCGACCGACGCCCAACGCCCGACCTACATCGCTACGGGCGAAGCCTGCCCCTACCCCGACGGCTCGAAATAAATCACTTGGTGACATGTGATTACATACGATACAATAGGACATTATGAATCTCATAAAGACAACATTCTGCCTGATTATTCTCATTTGCAGTTCAATCCCTGTCTGGAGTCAAACAACAGGAAAAATAGTAGATACCGACCGGCAGCCGGTGGAGGGTGCAACCGTCGTCATGCAGCTGCCCGATTCGACCTACCTGGGCGCAGCCATCTCTGCAGCCGACGGTACATTCAGCCTTGAACCCATGGCAGACCGCTATCTGCTCATCGTCCAGCATCTGTTTTATCAGTCCCAGGTGGTAAAGGGTCAGACGCGTGACGCCGGCATCATCGTACTGGAGCCGAAAGAGCATAGCCTGGCCGAAGTGGTTGTCGAGGGAGAACGCCCTTTGGTAACCGTGGAACAGGGTAAACTGAGTTATGATATTTCGGCCATCTCAAAAAAGCATATCGTCAACAATGCTTACGAGGCTATCTGCAAGCTGCCGGGAGTACAGGACCGGAGCGGCAAGCTCTCACTGATCGGGGCAAAAGATGTGACGGTAATCCTCAACGGCAAGGCCAGTACCCTGACCCAGGAACAGCTGATTGAAATGTTGAAGAATACCTCTGCCTCGCAGGTTCAGACGGCCGAAGTGATGTATAACACGCCGCCCGAATATCATGTGCGCGGTGCCGCCATCAATATCGTGACGGCCAAGGCTGCCGACAATACGCTCCAAAGCGAACTCTCGGCGACTTACAGCAACCAGTATTTCGGCAGTTACAGCGGCAATGTAAACTTTCTGTTGACAAAAGGCAAGTCGTCGCTGAATGTCTCATACAACCCCGGCTATTCGCACATCATGACCGTGATGGATCTGGCCTCCATGCACCAGTATGACGGGCAAGTATATGACATCACGCAGCGGCAGAAAATCAACACGAAGGGGTGGAAGCATAACATCTATGCCGAGTATGGCTATCAGATAAACGAGGATAATGCGCTGAGTGTGGGATACAACGGTGCCCTGTCGGGCAACGGCAAGGGGACCATCGATGTGAACGGGAATTTTCAGAACAGCCACAACGACAAGGTGCAGGACAGCTGGCTGCACAATGTCTTTGCCCGCTACTCCTCGAGCTTCGGGCTGGATCTCGGCGTGGACTATACGGACTATTCGATGAACGACTACAACCACCTGGAGAGCGAACTGACAGGCCATACGCGCCAACTGCTTGACTATACTTCGGACCAGAAGATACGCAAGGTCTCGGTATATGCCGACCAGAGCCACAGCCTGGCCAACGACTGGACCTTGAAGTACGGTGTCCGATATGACTATACCGACAACCGAAACAGTCAGCTCTTCAATCAGACGGAAGGAAAGGACAATGTGGACAACTCCTCCTCGCGCCTTTACGAGCAGATAGCCAACTTGTATGCCGGCTTCGACAAGGAGTTTGCAAACGGTTTGTACCTTTCGCTCTCGGCAACCGGCGAATATTACTCCATCGGGAACTATCACAAGTGGTCGCTCTATCCGCAGGCCAGTCTCAGCTATTCACCGTCGGAAAAGCACACCTTCATGCTGGGCGTTTCGTCGGAAAAGGAGTACCCCACTTATTGGGACATGCAGACCAGCACCACCTACATGAATGCCTACGAAGAGATTCAGACTATCGAAGGGCTGCGACCTGCCAATGTGTATAGCGTGAATGCCAACTACCTCTTCCTGCAGAAGTATATGCTGTCGCTGTTTTATGAGCGCATCGACGATTATTTCACGATGGAGATGTATCAGGCGAAAGACCGTCTGGCTCTTGTGTACCGCACGCAAAACTGGAACTACTACCAGTCCTTCGGCATGAGTGCCAACATTCCGTTCAGCATCGGGAACTGGCTCTCCTCGCAGGTAAATGCCACCGTGGTCAATGACCGCAACCGCTGTGACCACTTCTGGGATATTCCCTTCGACCGGAACAAATGGGCCTGCATGCTGTCCATGCAGAACCATTTCTCGGTAGGGTCCCAACTGGGTTTCGACTTGGACGCGATGTACCGCTCAAGCATGATTTCCGGTATCAGCGATACGAAACCGGTCTTTACGGTCAATGTGGGTGCCCAATGGAACTTCCTGAAGGATAAAGCCAGTCTGAGCCTGAACTGCTCCGACCTGTTCGATACCATGCGCATGAAGGTGAAAAACCGCTATGCCGGGCAACACATCGACTTGAATATGGGACAATACAGCCGCACGGTTTCCGTAAAACTGGTGTACCGCTTTGGCGGAAGTATCACCAAGGAAAAGAGAGAGGTGGACTCTTCTCGTTTCGGACATTAGCGGTATCTATAACAGTCTGGCCCAATATCCGGTATCTGTGTAATTCCATGAATTTGTGGAGCCCGCAATTCCATCACACCGTCGGGTTCGACATTGACCCCACTACCCGTCAATCGCGAAAACGGGGTTACCTTTTCGATGCGGGTAAGAACACAATCGACAAACGACTCGCTGCTAATACGGGCGAGGCCTGCCCCTACCCCGACGTCTCGAAACAAGGCAACGACTCCTCGCGGTTCTTTTTCCATACAGTTCCCAATCATGCAAGTGGGGCAACCATCTGCATTGAGGAAATATTGCACACTTTTTCAGACTATTCGATAACGAATAATGGAACAAAAATAACGACTTTCGCACCCAAGAAAAGCATCGTATGAAAAAAGAACAAAATCACCCCCCCAAACGGGTCAATCCCTACACCGGTTTTTTAGGGAGTATTTTAATCCTCTTACTGCTGAACGGATTGATTATGCCCAGTCTGTCGGGAAACCGAATTGTCACAACCGACTACGGCACTTTTGTCGAAAAAGTAGACAGCGGTCTGGTAAAAGAGGTCGCTATCAAGAGCAATCAAATCTACTTCATAACTCAAGAAAAAGACAAAGAGATAACCTACCAAACCGGCGAAGCCAACGACCCCCAACTGGTAGACCGACTGCTGCATGCCAGCAGTCCCAACGACAACGGCAAAATAGAATTTACCCAAATCGTTCCTCGCGAAAACTCACCCCTGCTCGATTTCCTGTTGATGTGGATTCTGCCGGGTCTGCTCTTCTATATTCTCTGGAGACAAATCGGAAAGAGTCTCCAGAACCGGATGAAATCGGGTGGTAACTTCATGTCATTCGGTAATAGCGGTGCCAAAATCTATGCCGAGTCGGACATCAAGACCACCTTTGCCGATGTGGCCGGACAGGAGGAGGCCAAGGAGATGTTGGCCGAAATCGTAGACTTTCTGCACAACCCCGGGAAATATGCCGAGATTGGAGCCACCCTGCCCAAGGGAGCCCTGCTGGTAGGCCCTCCGGGAACCGGCAAAACCCTTATCGCCCGAGCCGTAGCCGGCGAGGCCAAGGTGCCCTTCTTCGCCATATCGGGTTCGGAGTTTGTACAGATGTTCGTCGGTATGGGTGCAGCCAAGGTGCGCGACCTCTTCAAACAGGCCGGTGAGAAAGCCCCCTGCATCATCTTCATCGACGAAATCGATGCCATAGGCAAACGCCGCGACACCGGACTGGGCGGCAACGACGAACGGGAACAGACCCTGAACCAGCTGCTCACCGAAATGGATGGCTTCGACGGCCGCAAAGGTGTGGTGATACTGGCCGCCACCAACCGCCCCGACAGCTTGGACAAAGCGTTGCTGCGACCGGGCCGGTTCGACCGTCGGGTACAGATGGAACTCCCCGATCTGGAGGGACGGAAAGCCATTCTCGAGGTTCATTTGAAAAAAGTACGCCACGGCAATATCGACGTCGACCTGGTGGCCCGTGCCACCGCCGGCTCGTCGGGTGCCGAACTGGCCAACATCGTAAACGAAGCCGCCCTGCGGGCCGTACGCATGGGACGCAAGCAAATTACCACGGCCGACCTGGAAGAGAGTGTCGAAACCGTCATTGCCGGTGCTCAAAAGAAAAACAAAATCCTGTCGGACGACGAGAAGAAGATTGTCGCCTATCACGAAATAGGGCACGCTCTGGTGGCCGCCTTGCAGACCCACTCGGCCCCGATACACAAAATCACCATTATCCCCCGTACCTCGGGTGCTTTGGGCTACACCATGCAGGTCGACCGCGGGGAGCAGTCGCTCTTAAGCCGCGAAGACCTCTTCAACCGCATCGTCACCCTCACGGGCGGACGCTCGGCCGAGGAGGTGATGTTCGGTATCGTCACTACCGGAGCCTCGAACGACATCGAACAGGCCACCAAACTGGCCCGTGCCATGGTGACCCGCTACGGCATGAGCGACCGCTACGACATGATGGAACTCGAAACGACCAGCAACGCTTATCTGGGCGGAGACAACTCGCTCATCTGTTCGCCCAGCACGGCCGCCGACATAGACAAAGAGGTATTGCACCTCATCACCTCAGCTCACGAGAAAGCCAAGGAGATGATCAAGAGCCACACCGAAATCATGCACCGGGCCGCAGCCTACCTGACCGAACGGGAGACTATCACCGGCGACGAGTTCATGAAGATTGTCGAAGAGTGCACCGCCAAAGATTAAAAGACAGACTGTTATTGCGTTTCATATTCGACCGGGCGAAACCGTATGGAGATTTTTCTCCGAATCGGTTTCGCCTTTTCTTTATTCCTCCTTCATACGACGGTAGCGCAACGGAGAGACGCCGATATGAGTCCTGAAAAACCGGACAAAGGAAGAAGCATTAGGGAAATGCAACTTTTCAGAAATCTGCTGTACCGTCAAATCGGTAGCCCGTAACGCCCGCTTGGCTTCGAAAAGCACAGCCTCGTTAATCCACGTCTGTACCGAATAGTGGGTAATCGACTTTACAGCCCCCGACAGGTATTTGGGGGTTACGCACAATTCACTGGCATAGAACGCAACGGTACGTTCACGCTCGAAGTGTTGCAGCAGCAAATCGAAAAAACGCCTCGTGATAGACTCGGCCCGCGAGCATGACAGATTGTCGACCCTCGCCGAATTTTCAAATGTCGATGCCACAATCAACAGCAACGACAGGACCAACGAAGTTCTAATCTTTTCCGACATCCCTGCTCCATCGTTATACCGCTCGATCATTGCATAGAGCTCGACCAGGTCTTTTACCTTCTCGTCGCTCAGCGATACGTAGGGCCACGAATTTATATTCTTCAGCCAATCAAAATCGGGGGTCACAGGGATATGACGGACAAAATCGAGCGAAATAAACAGGACCTTCGCCTCGAAATCGGGCGAATAATGCAACACCGAGAATATCTGCTTCGGCGTAACGACCAACAGATCTTTGGTCGAAACCTCATACTCACTGTAATTGAGCCGTATCTTCATCGACCCGCTGGTGCAAAGGTTAAATATGAAACCCTCGGAGATAAACGACTGTCCCTGAAAATCGCGTCCAAGCACCTCGGTCAACTCCTTAAATGCAAATTCGCCCTCGTGATTCAATATTCTTTCGTCCATACCGACCGCCCAGTTTCTAAATTTCTACGACAAAAATAAGAAATAATGCACATTTTTAGAACTACAATGATAATAAGAATGCAACCTATCCCGTCTATCTTTATCGCCGTTAATTCTAAAAAACAAAGTCCTATGTTAAATGAAATGCGTTTACATCAAAAGCCCTTCAAATACTGGTGGATATCCCTGCTGGCAGGTATACTGAGTATTGTCGGTGGTATCCTTTGTTTTTCCACCCCTATCGATTCGCTGGCCGTACTCACCCTCTTTTTCGTTGCCATCCTTATTGTCGGGGGTATCTTCAATATTGCATCGGCCTTTACAAACCGTAAATGGAACGACTATTGGGGTTGGGACCTGGCCCGCGGTATCATAGAACTCTTACTGGGAGTATGGCTCTACATGCTGCCTCTGGTACTTGTGACAACCACTATCGTCTACGTATTCGGATTCTGGATGCTGTTCCACTCGATTATCGGCATCTGCGAGTCGTGCGAACTTGCCCGCCTGCCTATAAAAGGTTGGGGGTGGCTGCTGGCCTGCAACATACTGAGCCTGATCTGCTCGTTCCTCTTCCTCACCACCCCTATCTTTGGCGGACTGTTTATTCTCGTCTACATCGGGGTATCGTTCATTCTGTATGGAATATTCCGTATCGTATTGGCATTTAAGATGCACAGCTTCAATCGCGCCCTGCAAGAAGAATAGGCTCTCTATCATCCTTTGAATATGCCGTTATGCAACAACGGCTCTCTACGAAAGAGGTTATGACGATACGAAACTCATCGTCATAGCCTCTTTTTGTACAAAAAAGATAGCCGACATTCGTCGATGCAATGAGAAAATTGTACTATCTTTAGTACCTGTTTTACTCACACCTCATAAAATTGTATATGAAACGTCTGCTTTTCGTTCCTCTTGTGCTGGGCCCGGCCAGCTTTTCTGTCACTGCCCAGGAGACAACCGCCCCCAATATCGTATTGATCATGTGCGACGATATGGGATTTTCCGATTTAGGTTGTTACGGGAGCGAAATACAAACACCGCACATAGACAGCCTCGCCAGCCAAGGCATGCGTTTCAGCCAATTTAAGAACACGGGGCGAAGCTGCCCCTCTCGGGCCTCGCTTCTGACGGGCCGCTATCAACATCAGGCCGGCATGGGATGGATGACAGCCGTCGACGAACATCGTCCCGGATACAGAGGTCAGATCTCGAAAGAGTATCCTACCATAGCCGAGGTGATGAAAGCCAACGGCTACGGCACATACATGAGCGGCAAATGGCATGTGACGGTCGACGGAGCCTTCGATGCCCCCAACGGCAGCTATCCCGTGCAACGCGGATTCGACCGCTATTACGGTTGCCTCTCGGGAGGAGGCAGTTACTACTCTCCCACGCCGGTATATAACGACTTGACTCCAGTTACCGACTTCCCCGACGACTATTACTATACCACAGCCATATCAGACTCGGCTACCAGCTTTATCCGCCAGCATCCAGCCCAGATTCCCATGTTTCTGTATGTTGCCTACTATGCACCGCACCTCCCCTTGCAAGCTCCGGCCGACCGGGTAGAGAAGTGTATGGAGCGCTACCGAGCAGGCTACGATGTTTTGCGCCGGCAGCGATTCGAGAAACAAAAGGCCATGGGGCTCGTTCCATCGGATATGGAGTTGCCGGAATACGACCGAGAGTTCGGCGGTAAACGCCCCTCCTGGGAGGAGCTGAGCGAGGATCAACGCCGACAATGGATACAGGATATGGCCACCTATGCAGCCATGATTGAAATCATGGACGACGGTATAGGCCAGATTGTCGAAGCGTTCCGTGAAAAAGGGACCCTGGAAAATACCGTATTCCTGTTCCTTAGCGACAACGGTGCGACCCTGGAGGGCGGCTATCTGGGACAGCTGATGGCCGATCTCTCCAACACGCCTTACCGCAGTTACAAGCAATGGTGCTATCAGGGAGGGACAAGTACCCCCTTTATTTTCACGTTTGGCGATACCGACAAGAATCCCGTAAAGGGTGGCATCTGTCGACAACCGGCTCACATCATCGACCTTCTGCCTACCTGTATGGATTTGGCCTCGGCCATCTATCCCAGCCGACAATTCGACCATGCCCAACTGCCGGGTATCAGCCTGCTGCCGGCTATCGAGGGAAAAGAGATACAACCGCGCACCCTGTTTTTCGAACATCAAAGTTCATGTGCCGTCATATCGGGACATTGGAAACTGGTACGAAACAACCGGAACGAACCTTGGGAGTTGATTGATCTCGATGCCGATCCGTTCGAACAACACAACCTCTCCACCCGTTTCCCCGAAAAGGTAAAGTCGCTGGAAAACGAATGGAATCGTTGGGCCGAAACACACCTGGTCCTCCCCCTGGAGGATAAACCGTGGCACGAACGCATCGACTTCTACAAAAATCTAAATGACGACCAAAGCGGTCGCGAAGAGTAGACTCCAGTTGGCTGCTCCGAATGGTCTCCTTCTTTTTCGGGGAGAGGCGGCTCGGCACTGTCAAAGTTGAAAACTGTGTTTTCCTTTGCCTCTGCTCTCGCCTTTCACTATATTTCCAGAATACAGGAGGCGGCTCGGCACTGTCAAAGTTGAAAACTGTGTTTTCCTTTGCCTCTGCCCTCGCCTTTCACTATATTTCCAGAATACAGGAGGCGGCTCGGCACTGTCAAAGTTGAAAACTGTGTTTTCCTTTGTCTCTGCTCTCGCCTTTCACTATATTTGTACAGATAAAAAAACGAAACAGACAACGATATGAAATACATTGGAGCTCATGTAAGTGCTTCGGGTGGCGTGGAGAACGCCCCGGTAAACGCACACACCATCGGAGCGAAGGCTTTCGCTCTCTTTACCAAGAATCAACGGCAATGGCAGTCGGCACCCTTGTCGGAGAAGAGTATACAACAGTTCCGCGAGAACTGCGCACAATATGGTTTTGCCCCCGAACACATCCTGCCTCACGACAGCTACCTCATCAACCTGGGACACCCGCAGGCCGAGGGGCTGGAGAAGAGCCGGAAGGCTTTTCTCGACGAGATGCAGCGCTGCGAACAGTTGGGGCTGAAGCTGCTGAACTTCCACCCGGGCAGCCACCTGAAGGAGATTTCGATCGACGAGTGCCTCTCGCGCATCGCCGAGTCGATAAACCTGACGCTCGAAAAGACGCAGGGGGTAACGGCCGTCATCGAGAATACGGCCGGACAGGGCAGCAACGTGGGGTTCCGCTTCGAACATCTGGCTGCCATCATCGACCAGGTGGAGGACAAGAGCCGCGTGGGGGTGTGCATCGACTCGTGCCACGCCTTTGCCGGCGGCTACGACCTGGCTACACCCGAGGGGTATGAGCAGACGTGGAAAGAGTTTGACCGGATAATCGGATTCAACTATCTGCGGGGCATGCACCTGAACGATGCCAAGAAGGGATTGAACTCGCGCGTCGACCGCCACGACAGTCTGGGGGCCGGCGTGCTGGGCATCGGCTTCTTCGAGCGGCTGATGCAGGACCCGCGTTTCGACAACATCCCCCTCATTCTCGAGACGCCCGACGAGAGCCTCTGGCCGCAGGAGATTGCCCGTCTTTACGAACTGGCTGCCGCCCGATAACGTGCAGCCCCCTATCTGATTGTAGAACTACAAAAACGACTTGAACAATGAAAAAGATAGCTAAAAGTCTGACCGACCTGATTGGGAACACTCCGCTGCTGGAGCTCTCGAACTACAACCGCACACACGGGTTGGAGGCTACGGTCATTGCCAAACTGGAGTATTTCAACCCGGCCGGCAGCGTGAAAGACCGGGTAGCCCTCTCGATGATCAACGATGCTGAACAGCGGGGCATACTGAAACCGCATGCCACCCTCATCGAACCCACGAGCGGCAACACCGGCGTGGGGCTGGCCTTCGTGGCTGCGGCCCGGGGGTACCACCTCATCCTCACCATGCCCGAGACCATGAGCCTCGAGCGTCGCAATCTGCTCAAAGCCCTGGGGGCCGAACTGGTACTCACCCCGGGAGCCGAAGGGATGACGGGTGCCATCAAGAAGGCACAGGAGCTGAACGAGCGCATCGAGGGCAGCGTGATTCTGCAACAGTTCGAAAACCCCGCCAACCCGGCTGCCCACGTAAAGACGACGGCCGAAGAGATATGGCGCGATACCGACGGCGAGGTGGACATATTCGTGGCTGGCGTAGGCACCGGCGGCACGGTGAGCGGCGTGGGCCGGGGGCTGAAGAGCCACAACCCGGCCATCCGCATCGTGGGGGTAGAGCCGGCCGGCTCGCCTGTTCTGTCGGGCGGTAAACCCGGGCCGCACAAGCTGCAAGGCATCGGTGCCGGATTCGTGCCCAAGACCTACGACGCTTCGGTAGTCGACGAGGTTATCGCCGTGACCGACGACGACGCCATCCGCACCAGCCGCGAGCTCACCTCGACCGAGGGGATGCTGGTGGGTATCTCGTCGGGGGCTGCCGCATGGGCCGCTACCCAACTGGCCCAACGCCCCGAGAACCGAGGCAAGAAGATTGTGGTGCTGCTGCCCGACACGGGCGAACGCTACCTCTCGACCGTACTCTACGACTTCGAGGGGTACAAGCTCTAATCCCGGCGGTTGTCCGGGGCAACCCGGGCTACCCATAAGAACATAAGAAACAGAGAGGCCATGGCGCACTCGATTACCGAGCATTGCCATGGCCTTTTCTTATCTCTTTCCTGTATCGTTGCGCAAGCGCTCTGCCCCGGGCTATCTCCCGCTACGGGCAATCATCTCCTGCAAACGGGTGTTGAATACCCCCTCGGCCAAAAGTTGCTCGAGCGAGAGATGCATGCGGTAACGCCAATAGTAGTGCGGGCATGCGGGTATGTTGATGCGCTCCTCGTCGGGGTTCTTGCGGCGCAGGCGGCCATCGATCGAGAGCCAGTCCTGCAAGGGCAGAATAGCCAGCATCGAGGGAGCCGAGAGCGTCAGCTCGACCATGCGCTCGCAAATCCAAGGCTCGCAGGTAGCGGGTGCCTGGCCCGACTCGCCCAGCACCTCGTTGAAGTAGCGCTGCGTGCGCGCAGGATCCTCCTGCCACCACCCTCTGATGCCCGACATGTCGTGTGTCGAGGTGGTACATACCGACCGCACGGGATAGCAGCTCACGTCGCCAAACTCGCAGTTCCACTCCTTGGGCATGCGCTGTATCTCGAGCGAGAGAATCTGCAACTGCTTCATCACCTCGGGCACACAGCCGGGTATCATACCCAGGTCTTCGCCGCAAACCAGCATATCGGTCGAGGCTACGAGCACGGGCAGTTTGCGCAGGGCTTCGGCTTTCCAGAAATCGTTGTGACGCCAGTAAAAGAAATCTTCGTAAAGGCGGTCGAAGCAGGCCTTCTGCTCATCGTCGAGAGCCTGGTAGGCCTGGGTGCGGTTGCCCATAATGCGGGGGTGATAGTATCCCGGCTGGTCGGGGTCTTCGAGGAAGAGCACCTCGTCGAGCAGCTTCAACAGGCCATCGCGAATCAGTACGTTCATCTCGTCGTCGGCCCCCGAAAAATAGTCGACCACCTTGCGCTGGGTATCCATCATCACATTCAGGTCCCAGCGGCCGTTCCCCTTGTCGACCAGGAAGCGCGTCTTCACCTCGTCGGTATAGGCCCCGAAGATGTCGTGCAACGACTCTTCCCGCACATAGGGGACCGTCTGCCACGAAGCATCGAACCGGAATCCCTTCTGCGCCAGCTCGTCGGGCGAGAGCGGCATGGCCGAGTGGAAGTGGCCCAGCAGACCGTGAACGGCATCGAGCGGAATCTCCCAGATGCGGAAGAAACCCAGGATGTGGTCGATGCGGTAGGCATCGAAATAGCGCGACATGTGACGCAAGCGGGCTTTCCACCAGGCATAGCCGTCGCGCGCCATCACCTCCCAGTCGTAGGTGGGGAATCCCCAGTTCTGCCCCTCGATCGAGAAGTCGTCGGGGGGAGCACCCGCCTGACAATTCATGCGGAAGAGATCGGGGTTGACCCACGCGTCGACACTGGTGCGGCTGATGCCGATGGGGATGTCGCCCTTCAGCACCACTCCGGCCCGGTGAGCATAGTCGCGCACCTCGGAGAGCTGCAGGTGCAGGTGATACTGTATGTAGTAGTAGAGGGCAACCGAACGGTACCACGGGCTCCACACGGCACAGTAGTCGGCAATCATCGACTCGTCGTAGCTGGCAAACTCGCCCCAACGGGTGAAGTTGGCCGTCTTGAAACGGTCGCGCAAGCTGCTGAAGGCGGCATAGGGCTGCAACCAGAACTTGTTCTCCTTGAAAAACTGCTTGAACCCCTCGCTCGACAGGGTGTCGTCGCCCTGCTCGTCGAAGAGCAGGTTCAGGTACTCCATCTTGGCGCGGTTCACCCGCTCGTAGTCGACATCGGGCTGCATGTTCAGCTCCCGCTGCAAGGCGTCGAACTGGGCCTGCCGGGCCTCATCGCTCAACCGGCCCACCTCCGAGAGGCGCAGATACTGCGGGTGCAGGGCAAAAGTCGAATTGGCATTATAGGGATAGGAGTCGCACCAACTACCCGTCAGGGTGGTATCGTTGACCGGGAGCAGCTGGATAAACGATTGCCCCGTGCGCAGCGCCCAGTCGACCAGATATTTCAGGTCGAGGAACTCGCCCGTGCCGAAACCGTAGTCGGTACGCAACGAAAATACCGGGATGGCCGTACCGGCCCCTTTCCAGAGACGTTCGGGCCCGTTGAAGAGCAACCCCGACACAACGACTGCCGTCGAAGGCGAGAGCTCCGAATCGGTATATACCCTGTTCGCACCCGTCTCCCACGCCACGACTTCGCGCTGCTGCGTGCGCACCACCACAAACTTGTATTCAAAGGAGGGGCCCAGTTGAGCCGCATCGAGGGTAAGATGCCATTCGGGAAAGTCGGTATCGTCGAGCGCCGGAGCCTGGCTCGGCTCCCAGTTGCCCAGAGCCGGCACACTGCCCACCAGAAGCAGCTGCTCGTCGGGGCGCAGTTGCGGAGCGAAGATTTTGAAAGTCACCGTACCGGCCGCCGGCACCCCGGGTTGCGGCTGGGGATGCTGACGGAAAAAGATGCCCTGGGTAAATGCCGAAGAGTAGAACGGCAGGTCGGCAGGAGTGTCGCGCCAGCGGTCGAGCAACCGATATTCGGTGGCCTTCTGCCCCGGCACGAAGCGGTGCGGACGGTTCCACTCCCGGCGCACCGAGTCGCCCGACTTGACCAGATAGCGATACTCAAAGGCGTCTATCGTCG
Organism: Barnesiella sp. An22; assembly: GCF_963931395.1. NCBI lineage: Bacteria > Pseudomonadati > Bacteroidota > Bacteroidia > Bacteroidales > Barnesiellaceae > Barnesiella > Barnesiella sp. An22. The sequence goes on along the minus strand of NZ_OZ007014.1, from coordinate 1,625,711 downwards.
CGGGCACCTCGATGGTGTAGCTCCACAGGTCGCCGCCGCGGCAATCCATCACCACGGCCCGGCTCTCGTCGCCCGAGCCCAGTTGCTCGGTCTCGCCCGAAAGCATGAGCGACTCGCCCCAACGGGTGTGGTAGTATATCTCAAATGTTATTTTCATGACAATCCTCTTTGTTAAAAATTGGAGTCATAAAGATAGAAAACTTTATACAGAAACCGATACCCGTCGTCCCCCTTTTTCGCGAAAAGTTTTTGATTTAAAATGAATCTTCCCGATTCTGTTTCAGGCAATGCAGGGGCGAATAGCCATACTGCTTCTTGAAGGCTTGTGAGAAGTGCGACCGGTTCTTGAAGCCGACCCGATAACAGACATCCTGTGCCGACACGCCCCCTTCGAGGAGCAGCCGCCGGGCCTCCTCGAGCCGCCGCTCCGTAATCCAGCGTTGCGGCGACAGGGTGCTGATTTTGGCAAAATCGCGCTTGAAGGTGGCCAGGCTCCGCCCGGTATAGGAGGCAAACTCGTCCAGCGTAAGGTCTTCGGTATAGTTGCTCTCCATGAAATCCATCAGGTCTATCTTCCACGCCTCGTTGAAGTCGAACAAGGTCGGATAGAAACGGTCGTCTGTGGCGAGCAGGCACATCACGGCCTCGTGCACCTTCAGCCGCAACCACTCGTCGGCAGGCGTTTCACCGCTATCGGTATAGGGCAGAAACGAGTCGAAGAGGCTCTTCAAGGCAACCGTCCGGGGCAGCACATTCACCGTCTTTCCTATCGGGCCGAGGCCATGCAGCCGCTTGCAGGTGGCAGCCACCCGGTTGTAATACTCCTTCAGCTCCTTGCGAGGCAGAGAGAAATTGATACCCCGGTAGGGATGCCCGTCGAGCGGCACCTTGGTGACGTTGACCGAGCAGTCGCGACGGACAAACACGAAGTTGTCGGCCATGACCTCGTCGGTCGTCTCCCGCCCCTCGATAACCAGCTTGCCGGAGCGCACGAAAATAATGGAGTGTGCAGGCATGCGATGCTCCAGGTGCATGTCGTGGGGGATGCTGCAACTCAGCAGGATATTGCCGTAGTTAATCAGATGGTCTATCGTTTCGTTCATGTAGCAAAGATAATACAGAGTTACTTTACACGCTGCATCTTGCGAAATATTTCGGGCATGGCAGCCGGGTTCATCGGTATCATGTCGACCAGGTCGAGTGTCTTGACCATGTGCAGCGTACCCTGCTTGTAGGTCTGGAAATGGGCGGTACCGATGTGATGGCGATAGGCCTCGGGGCTGGAATATATCTCGAGGATGCGCACCTGGCAGGAGTCGCGTTGCTGAATCATGGGGAATATGGCTATTACTCCCGGCTCTTCGCGAACCGAGGTAGCCCCCACCTCCAACGCCGCCTCGAGATAGGCATCCCGGTATTGGGGATAGATCTCTATCTCGGAGATGCGCACCAGCATGGCGGTATCGACCTCGGCCTCGACAACCGACGAACGCTCGGCCAATGCAGCACCCGCCTCGCCCACCGACGGCAACGCGAAGAGCCGGGCGGCATTCTCGTGCAAGAAGAGATCGGCATAGGCCGACAGCTCCCCATCGGCCCCCAGTGTATCGAGGGCATAGATGGCCTCGGCCACGGCCGACTCCACATCGGGCAGAGGGAGGGCGGCACAAAAGCGGAAGCGATCGGGATGGGCCGCTTTCAGCTGGGCACCATATTCGTTACAGGCCCGTATCACCTGCCGGCACTCCTCGCTGTCGCCGAAACTGGGTTGCGGAGCCGGCATCGACAACACCGTGCAGGCAATGCCGGCACTGTCCATAAACGACAAGTGCGAATCGACATCCCAGGCAGGGAGCGGGAACCCCTCTTCCAGCTCGGCATGATGCCGGGCAAGCACCTGCCGATAATCGGGCAGAATGTTGTGGCTATGCACATCGACTACCTGTCGGGCATGGCCGGTGAAATTGCCAATCATAAGGAGAATCACAAGATACAACCACCGTTTCATAGGCCTATGCTTGACTCGCTTCATACTGTTTTCCGGCTTCGGTACAGAGCCCTATGACACTGCCCGTGCGCAGATACTGATAGGTAGGAAACTCGAACAGCACCGGTTTGAGCCGATTGTAGTCGATTTTATCCCGGTCGTTGAGTATGCTCTCATCGGCATAGGTGTGGGCGATGCTGCAAATAAAGTTTTCGAAACCGTTGCACACATACACATCCTCGACCCGACACTCCATGGTCAAGGGCGATTCGTTCACCATAGGTGTCCCCTCCTCGCCTGCCGTCGACTCGAACAGGGTGCTTTTGTCCTGCTTGTGCCCCGACACGATACCGCAGTAATCGGCTTTCGGCAGCCACTCTTCGGTAACGATATTGACCGACAGCCGGCCACTCTCCTTAATGCCCCGGTTGATGTAGTGCGAGGCATGCAGACTGACAAGCAGCCTGTCGTGAGCCACAATGCCTACATGGGCTACCAGAGTCCACGTGGCTTTTCCCTCTACCTGGGCACCCACCACAACCGCAGGGGTGGGATAAAGTGCCATTGAATTTCCGATATTCTTTTTCATAACGATAAATATATGTTGGTTTTCTGTTGCAAAACTACAGCAGCGAAATTAAAAGTACGTTAGTTTACGGCTCATTTATCGTTATCGAAAAGCTCAATACTACCGTTGCCGAGCTATACAACAACCGTAACTCCCCGAACACGGTCGGTATCCTGCCCTACTCCCGACCGACATCTCCATCCCCCACACCCGGAGAAAGAGCTTCCTCGGGAAAAAACAACCGGGGCGGACCCTTTGCAGAATCCGCCCCGGAGCTTTCATTTCTTATCGTAGGTAACCAAAATTATCCGCAACGCGAAGTACCGCACGAAGTGCAGATGAGGCATCCCTCCTGATAGATGAGGGTCTCGTTACCGCAATTCGGACAGGTCTGCCCACTGGCTTTGGTACCGTTGGGCAGGTATTTCTTCAGAGCGCGCTCTACACCGTTCTTCCAGCTGTTGATCGACTGGCTGTCGAGTTCGAGGCTCGATACCAGCTTGAGCACTTGCGGGATGGGCATGCCGTAGCGAAGTACTCCCGAGATGAGTTTGGCATAGTTCCAATACTCGGGGTTGAACTTGTCGGAGAGTCCCTCGATGGTGGTCTTGTAACCGCGCTTGTTGGAGAACTGGAAGTCGTAACGCTTCGTACCGTCGGGGTTTACGGCCTTCACAATCTTACCCTTCACTACATTCTTGGGGCAGAAGATACCGTCGTCGTCGTCGGCAAGACCGGTGAAGATTTCGTAAGGCTTGCCATCTTTCAGACCCACGAAGGCAATCCACTTCTCCTTGTTGTTCTGGAAGCGAACCACATCGGCCTCGAGCTCGATGGGGCGTACCAGCGTTTCGGCTTGTGCGGGAACCACGGGTTTCTTCTCTTCCTTCTTGGCCGAGATGAGCACACCCGAGCGAGAGCCGTCGCGATAGACCGTACAGCCTTTGCAACCCGAGCGCCAAGCCTCGACATAGAGCTGACCCACCATCTCTTCGCTCACGTCGGAGGGAAGGTTGATGGTAACGCTAATCGAGTGGTCGACCCACTTCTGGATGCGGCCCTGCATGCGCACCTTCTGCAACCAGTCGATGTCGTTGGCCGTAGCCTTGTAGTAAGGCGAGCGAGCCACCAGGGCATCGACCTCCTCCTGGCTATAATTCTTTTTCACTTCGATGCCGTTTACCTGCATCCAGGTGATGAATTTATGGTGATAAACCACATACTCTTCAAAGGCATCGCCCGTCTCGTCGACATAGTCGATATGTACGGCAGGATCGTTGGGGTTCACCTTGCGGCGACGGCGATAAACCGGCATGAATACCGGCTCGATGCCCGAGGTGGTCTGGGTCATCAGACTCGTAGTGCCCGTGGGTGCAATGGTGAGGCAGGCAATGTTGCGACGCCCGTACTTGCACATGTCGGCATAGAGCTCTTCATCTTCGTGTTTCAACCGTTTGATGAAGGGGTTGTTGGTCTCGCGGTCGGCATCGAAAATCGAGAAGGCGCCACGCTCCTTGGCCATCGTCACCGACGAACGGTAAGCGGCCAGTGCCAAAGCCCGATGCACCTTTTCGGAGAAGTCGGTAGCCTCTTCGGTTCCGTAGCGGAAACCCATGGCGGCAATCATATCGCCCTCGGCCGTGGTGCCCACACCGGTACGGCGGCCTTGCAGGGTACGTTTCTGTATCTTGTACCACAGGTTGAGCTCGGTGCTCTTCACCTCGTCGGTCTCGGGGTCGGCCTTGATTTTCTCGATAATCTTGTCGATCTTCTCCATCTCAAGGTCGATAATATCGTCCATGATGCGCTGTGCCAGCATCACATGTTTACGGAAGAGGTCGAAGTCGAAATAGGCCTCCGGGGTAAACGGATTGACTACATAGGAGTAGAGGTTGATGGCCAACAGACGGCAGCTGTCGTAGGGACAGAGGGGAATCTCGCCGCAAGGGTTGGTCGATACGGTCTTGAAGCCCAGGTCGGCATAGCAGTCGGGTACCGACTCTCTGATGATGGTATCCCAAAAGAGTACGCCGGGTTCGGCCGATTTCCAGGCATTGTGCACAATCTTTTTCCAAAGGGCTTGCGCGTCGATCTCCTTCGTCACCTTGGGATCGGGCGAGTCGATGGGGAACTGTTGGATGTAGGGCTTGCCTTCGATAGCAGCCTCCATAAAGTCGTCGTGAATCTTCACCGACACGTTGGCACCCGTCACACGTCCCTCGACCATCTTGGCGTCGATGAACGACTCGGAGTCGGGGTGTTTGATCGATACCGAAAGCATCAGCGCACCGCGACGGCCATCCTGAGCCACCTCGCGGGTCGAGTTGGAGTAACGCTCCATAAAGGGTACCAGCCCCGTAGAGGTGAGGGCCGAGTTCTTGACGGGCGAACCTTTGGGGCGGATGTGCGACAGGTCGTGACCTACACCACCGCGACGTTTCATCAGTTGCACCTGCTCTTCGTCGATTTTGATAATGCCGCCGTACGAGTCGGGGGCACCATCGAGCCCAATCACAAAACAGTTGGAGAGCGACCCCACCTGATAGTTGTTACCAATGCCACTCATGGGGCTTCCCTGCGGCACGATGTAGCGGAACGATCTCATCAAATCGAACAGCTCTTGCGACGAAAGCGGGTTAGGATACCGTTGCTCGATACGAGCAATCTCATTGGCGATACGCCAGTGCATATCGTCGGGAGTCTTTTCATAGATATTCCCATACGAATCTTTCAGAGCATATTTGTTTACCCACACACGGGCAGCCAGCTCATCTCCCTTGAAATACTCCAACGACGCCTGATAAGCCTCGTCATAAGTATAAATAGTTGGTTCCACGAGACAAATATTTTTTCTATTATGTTAATTAGTTAATTTTTAGACAAAGGTTTTTCAGCAGAAAGATTTACGGTGCAAGTTTATAAAAAACATTCTACATACACAAATAATATCATTTTTAAATATCAACAATTTATAAAGTTTCCCGATTTAAAACAAAACTGTATTGACAATCAGATATTTAAAATTTTGACCATAACAAAAAGTTTTCCGTTTTTGAAAATCAGACAAACACATCCAAGAAACACAAGAAAAAATCGACATTAGTAACAAAGTACAATTATTTCTATTTGCAAGTATCCATGAAGAAAATCCACAGACAATCGACACCACGGCCATACCGCCGTTGTCAAATATTTTCATTACCTTTGCTACTACGAACTTATCACTTCAAATCCCCATTACCTATGATAAAGAGTTTGAAAGAGAGAAGAACGATACGGCAATATCTCGACAAGGAGATAGATGACCGTCTGCTCAACGAACTTCTCGAAACGGCATTTCGTGCCCCCACAACGGGCAACATGCAGGTGTACAGCGTCGTCGTTACCCGTACTCGGGAGAACAAAGAGCGACTGGCTCCGGCCCACTTCAACCAACCTACCGTCACCCACGCGCCGGTGGTGCTGACCTTCTGCGCCGACTTTAACCGGTTTGTAAAATGGTGCGAGCTGAACCATGCACAACCGGGCTACGACAACTTCCAGTCGTTCGTTACGGCAGCCATCGACGCCCTGCTCGTGACTCAGCAGTTCTGCACCGCAGCCGAGCTTTCGGGTCTGGGCTGCTGCTATCTGGGCACTACCACCTACAACGCTCCCCAGATTGCCGAAGCCCTGCAACTGCCCCGTCTGGTGATCCCCATTACTACCCTCACCGTAGGTTATCCGGCCGACATGCCCGCCCAGGTAGACCGCCTGCCCCTCGAGGCGATTGTTCACCACGAGAGCTACCGCGACTACACGCCCGAGGATATACAGCGCCTCTATGCCGAAAAAGAGAGTCTGCCCGAGAACCGGCAATTCGTAGCCGAGAACCACAAGGAGACTCTGGCTCAGGTATTCACCGACGTGCGCTACACGCGCGAGAACAACGAACTGTTCTCCAAAATCTTCCTCGACTTCATCGTGAAACAGGGCTTCAAAATGCCCGAATAAGAGACGGAGAGAGTTCAACACCCTCCCCTGCAACGATACGAAAGAGGCCCGAAACAACAGCGTTCCGGGCCTCTTTCGTTATTCTGTATTCCTATGGAGGTTATCCTTGTATCCGTTGCTCAATCTCCTCGAGATCGCTCCGCAACTTCTTGTCCACCCCTATCTGTTCGGTGATGGTCTTGCAGGCGTGCAGCACGGTAGCGTGGTCTTTCTTGCCCAGCACGTCGCCGATACCGGCCAGCGAAAGGCTGGTGTATTTCTTGGCCAGGTACATGGACATCTGACGGGCCACAACCACCTCTCTCTTGCGCGTGCGCTCGAGCAGGCGCGAGGTATCCAAGCCGTAATAGCCGCAAACCGCCTCTTTGATGGTATCGATGGTAATCTGCTTCTGCACCATCTTCACGCTGGCAGCCAGCACCTGATCGGCCATTTCGATGGAAATCTCCTTCTTCAAGACGCTCGAACGTACCATGAGCGAAACGATAACCCCCTCGAGGTCGCGCACGTTGTCGGTCACGTTGCGGGCGATGTAGTCGATTACCGACTCGTCGATGGTCAAGCCGTCGCGGTGTACCTTGCTCATGAGAATATCGTAGCGCAACTTGTAGTCGGGACGCTCCACCTCGGCTGTCAAACCCCATTTGAAGCGGGTCAACAGACGCGAAACCATGCCCACCAGCTCGACCGGCGGACGGTCGCAGGTGAGTACCAGTTGCTTGTTGCTCTGATGCAGATGGTTAAAGATGTGGAAGAAGGTATTCTGGGTCTGGGTCTTCCCGGCAAACTCCTGAATATCGTCCATCAACAGTACGTCGATGCTTTGATAGAAGCCGATAAAGTCGTTCACGCGATTGTTGCGCACGGCATCGGTATACTGCACCAGAAAGTCGTGAGCCGACAGGTAGAGCACCCGTTTGGCCGGCATGTTTTCTTTGATGCGCAAACCTATGGCCTGAATCAAGTGGGTCTTTCCCACCCCCGACTCACCGAAGAGAAACAAGGGGTTGAAGGTATTGCGACCGGGATTCTCGGCAATCGATTCGGCAGCCGCACGCGCCAACATGTTGCTTGCCCCCTGATAATAACTTTCAAAAGTGTAAATCGGGTTCAGACGGGGGTCGAGCTCATCGTATACGCGTTGTTTGAACGGGTCCAAAAGGTCGGGCATCGCCTGCTGCATTTTCTTGACAGCGGTCGACTTGGTCGTAGCAGAGAGGTCGACCGTAGCCTCGGGCTGACGGACAATCTGCACACGATACACCAACTTGACGTTTGCCCCATAGATGCGAGGCAAAACCTTTTTCAGCAGGTTGAGGTAGTGCTCCTCGATCTGCTCTATCACGAAATGTGAAGGGACAAGCAAAGTCAACACATTATCGCCATCAACACCCAACGAAGTAATCGGCTTGAACAGACTCTCAAACGCCTCGGGGGCTATGTTGTCTTTGATAATTGTTAGACATTGGTCCCACAACTGAACATGTTGTTCTGAACCCATTTTATGTAAATCTTCTATCAAAAAACTTTTGCGTGTACAAAATTCAAATTATTTTTCCGCAAAAACAAATCGCAAAATATTTGCTTTTTACATTTCAGTTACAAACGGTTGATTTCAAAGTTCTTATAAAATATCGTCTCTCGAGATATTTTTTCCGTTTTCACAATCTATCATCACTTTATCTTTCAAGCGATTACAAACCTTCATATGTTTTTCGGCACATTTCCAGCACCTCTCTCCCATCGGGTAAACACACCCCTATAAGGGTAGCTTTGGGAATATTACAAAAAAATTGCAGATTCTTCCTTATTTATATCGATTCTAAATAAGGAAAATCTGTTACTCTTCTCAGAACAGCGAGAAGTGTACATATCGCTTGGGATTAAGCCGCAAGTCGATCATGAGCGAATCGACACTGCCCAGCACACCATTGGCCCGATCGTAAAGCCCCCGGTCGTTCAACAACAGCCCCAGACTGTTGTCGGGCGAGGTAAGCCGCGAGGTGATTTGCTGCAGATTGTAACTGGTCTTCTGCACCGATGCCATGGTCGACTGCAACGGCAGCGCATTGAGGGTATCGGAGAATTGGTTGATCTGCGCCGTAATGCCCTGCACGTTGTCGAGTATCACGGGGACATCGTTTTGCATCATGCCCGAGAGTTGTACCGACGAGCGTTCCAGATTGGCCGTAATGCGATCGAGCCGTTTTACCGACGAGACCAGAGCCGGATCGTTGACCAGGGTTTGCAACCCCGACAAGATGCTGTCGAGTTTGGGCAACAACACGACAACCTGGGGCAGCAGCTCGCTCTGGAGGCTCTGCATCAGCCCCGACTTCACTTCGCCCTGCAGCAAGGCTCCGTGCTCGTAGTATTCGCTCACGTGGGGATTCAGGTCGATTACCACCGACGAGGTTCCCAACATATCGGTCTCGAGGTAGACCCGGCTGTCGACCGGAATCTTCAGTTTCTTATCGAGATTCAACAGTACCTTGATGGTCTGATTCGTGTCGTAGTCGTACACAATCTCCTGCACGAGCCCCACCTTGTAGCCGTCGATCATCACCGGGGCCGACTGGGCCAACCCGCCCACGCTGGGGAACTGCACATAATAGTAATTAGAGGGTTTCATCACGTTGATGCCCTTCAAATAGTTGATGCCTACATACAGAATGAGGATGCTAATCAGCACCGAGAGGGCAATCTTTGCTTCTTTTCCAAACCACTTTTTCATATTATTCTTTTTAGTTGGGCTATCGTCTTGTTTCTCACTTTACACGCTTTCCGTCACGGAACTGGATGATAAAGGCATCGCGAAACAACGATTTCACCTTTTTATATTGTTGCTGTATACCATTTCGATCGGTCGATTTCCCATAGGTGTATTTATACATGCTCCCCTCTTTGTAGCATTCGACAGGCGAGAGGCCTTTGAACTCCTTGGAGTTGGCCGGCAACTTGCGGGGGAGCGCCATAAACTGCACCTTGTAATAGGTAACACCCGAGGCGTCGTCTTGTTCGGCCTTGCCGGTTTGAGTTTTGGCGGGGGCCGGTTTCTCTACTTCGGCAGGTGCAGGAGCCGGAGCAGGAGCCGGAGTCGACGAGGTGACCGCAGGGGCCGAACCCTTGCGCGAGTTTTGCTTGCGATCGTAATCCGATTTGTATTTGACAAAGGCATTGTAAATGGCCTGGGCCATCTTGGTCTGCCCGCTCTCCGAGGTGAGGAACCGCTCTTGCGTGGGGTTGCAGATGAAGTCGAGCTCGACCAGAACCGCCGGCATGCCGGTCTTGGCCAGCACCCAGAATCCGGCCTGCCGCACCCCGCGGTCCACACGGTTGGCTACCGATACAAACTCGTGCTGTATGTCCGAGGCAAAGTTGATGCTCTGCTCCATATGCTTGTACTGCATGAATTCAAAGATAATGTACGACTCGGTCGAGTTGGGGTCGAACCCTTCGTAACGGGTAGAGAAATCGTTCTCGAGATAGATAACCGAGTTCTCACGCTTGGCCACCTCGAGGTTCTCTTTGCTGCGGTGCAGACCCAGTGTCCAGGTAGAGGCACCGGCCACGGTCTTGCGGTTGGGCGATTTCTTGTCGATCGAGTTGGTGTGTATCGAGATGAAGAGGTCGCCCTCCACCCGGTTGGCCTTATCGGCCCGCTCCTGCAAGGTGAGGTAGACATCCTTGTCGCGGGTATAGACCACCTTCACCCCCGGCACATTGTTGGCCACCATGCGCCCCAGCTTCAGGGCTACCCCCAGATTGATATCCTTCTCCTTGGCCTTGTTGCCAAGGGCACCCGCGTCGCGCCCTCCGTGACCGGCATCGATGACCAGCACGAAGTCTTTGGCCGAAACGACCGAGAGCCCGAGCACAAATGCAAAAAGGAGGGAGAGCACCCGCGTAAAGCAATATGAATGTTTCATAAACCAGTATCTGCTATCATTAACACAAGACCCGGCCCCGCCGGAATCCTGACAAATTGCCAAACAGGCGGCGTACCATCCGAGCCTATTTCGCAGTTTCAAATGCAAAGGTATAAATAAAGCTCGAAAAAGATGTCAATTTCAAGGAGATTTATTGCCTTATACTCAAATCGTAAAACTGGATTCGCACCGATGGCTTTCTCGAAAGAAAAAAGTATTTTTGCAAAAGCGAGACAAAAAGCGTGTATATGATACGACACCTGAAACAAAACAGCTATGCCATGGCGATATGCCTGCTGACGGCGGCCTTCATCGCCTGCAACGGAAAGGCTTCGGAGGCCCGGAGCTCCGTAACCCGACACCCCGTGACCATCGAACGGTTCGACCGCGAACTCCCGGCCTATGTGCAACAGACCGACACCGCCGCGGCGGCCGGCTTCAGGGAGAAATACGCCCCCTTCTTCTCCGTCTACTGCCGGCAGATTCTGGGGCTGGGCGACGCCCCCGACTTCCGCGAGGGGCTGAACCTGTTTCTCACCCACGAAGCCATTGCCCAACTCTATGCCGATACCGAGTCGCACTTCGCCAGCGACACCGCCTGGATTGCCGCCCTGCAACAGGGCTTCGACCGGTACAGCGAGCTCTTTCCGCAGGCACCGCGTCCCCGCCTGCTCACCCATGTGTCGGGGCTGAACCAGTCGATTGTTACGGTCGACTCGCTGCTCTCCATCTCGCTCGACTGCTACCTGGGGGCCGACTACCCGCTCTACGAACAACGCTATTATATATATGAACGGGGGCTGCACGAGAGCGGCCGCATAGCCTACGACGCTCTGGAGGTGTGGCTGCGCACCCGCTACCCCTACGAATCGAAACGCAATGCTCTGCTCGACCGCATGGTCTACGAGGGAAAGATTCTCTATGCCCTCGCCTCGATATTCCCCGAGGCCGACGAATACCGCCTGCTGGGCTACACCGACGAGCAGGCGCAATGGTGCCAGACCAACGAGGCCGAAATCTGGCACCAGGTGGTGAGCAAGAAGCACCTGTTCAACACCGAGTCGATGCTCATCCACAAATATGTGGAACCGGCCCCCTTTGTAGCCGTGCTGCATCAGGATTCGCCGGGCCGTCTGGGCCGCTGGATCGGCTACCAGATAGTCAAGCGATATGCCCAGGAGAAGAAGAAAAGTGCGGCCGAACTGCTGGCCTCGCCCGACGATGCCGGCGAGATATTGGCCGAATCGAAATACAACGGATAAACTGAAACGATAGCTATGAACCACGTATACGGACTGGTGGGGTATCCCTTGGGACACTCGTTTTCCCGCTCGTTTTTCCACGCGAAATTCGAACGTGAGGGGATAGCGGCCACCTACGAAAACTTCGAGATGCCCGACCTCTCGACTCTGCGGCAACTCATTGCCGACCGCCGGGAGCTCTGCGGGCTGAATGTAACGATACCCTATAAGACGGAGGTTATCGCGCTGCTCGACGAGCTGGACCCGCAGGCCCGCGCGATTGGGGCCGTCAACGTCATACAGATAACCCGGCAACCCGACGGCCGCGTATGGCTCAAAGGCTACAACAGCGACATCATCGGGTTCACCCAATCGATTGCCCCGCTCATCGACGAGGGCATGCAACGGGCACTCATCCTGGGAACGGGCGGCGCCTCGAAAGCGGTCTATGCCGGACTGAAGTCGCTGCACATCGAGCCTGCCTTCGTCTCGCGGCAACGGCGCGGCGACATCATCGGCTACGACGACCTCACCCCCGAGCGGATGGCTTCCCACCGCATCATCGTCAACACCACGCCGGTGGGCATGTATCCCCACACCGACGAGGCTCCCCGCATCCCCTACGAATGCCTTACCCCCGAGCACCTCTGCTACGACCTCATCTACAACCCCGAGGTGACCCGCTTTCTCGAGTTGGCGGCCCGCCAGGGGTGCAAGACCAAGAACGGCACCGAGATGCTGCACCTGCAGGCCCTGGCCGCCTGGGATATTTGGAATCGATAACGCCATAAGCCCCTCCACCATGATAGACTTCAGACTAAAAGTTTTTTGCAGCGTAGCCCACAACCTCAGTTTTACCAAAGCCTCGAAAGAGCTGTATGTGAGCCAACCGGCCATCAGCAAGCACATCCAGGAGCTCGAGGCCGAGTACAGCACCCGGCTGTTCGAGCGGATGGGCACACACATTACCCTCACCCCCGAGGGCGAGCTGCTGCTCTCGCACGCCGAGAAGATACTCGCCCACTACAAGCAGCTCGACTTCGAGATGAACCTGCTCACCCAGCGCCACATGGGCGAACTGCGGCTGGGTGCCAGCACCACCATCGCCCAGTATGTGCTGCCCTCCTATCTGGCTACGTTCAGCCAGAAGTTCAAGCAGATAAAGCTGTCGCTCGTCAACGGGAACACCCGTGCCATCGAGCGGGCCGTCGAGGAGAACCGCATAGACCTGGGACTCATCGAGGGGGTGAGCCGCCAGCCCCACCTGCACTACACCCCGTTCATGCGCGACGAACTGGTGTGCATAGCCAGCACCCGCAGCAAGCTGGCGCGATACGACGAGATTTCGCTCGACCAGTTGCAGCAACTGCCGCTGGTCATTCGCGAGAGCGGCTCGGGCAGCCTTGAGGTCTTTGAAAAGGCGCTGGCGCAGAAGCAACTGAAGCTGTCGCAATTCAACATTGCCATGCAGTTGGGTACGACCGAGGGCATCAAACGGTTTCTCTACAACACCGACAGCGTGGGCATGATGTCGATACAGGCGGTTTCGACCGAGATTGCCGACGGTCGTCTGAAGGTAATCGAGATTGCCGACTTCGTCTGCGAGCGGGAGTTCTGCTTCGTCCAGAATGCCGGCCAGAATGGCGGCCTCGCTTCGGACTTCATGCGCTACATGACCCGCCGATTCTAAACGTGTGCAGTGCTTTTGCACCGCTCTCCTACCCTCTCTGATACACCGAAAAACATACTGCCATGACCCGGAATCCCCTGTCGGCCGCCCGTACTCCATTCATTCGACTGCTGCTCCCGCTGCTGGCGGGTATCGTGGGGCAGGCGCAGCTGCATCTCCCCCTGTGGGGCTGCCTGTTGCCGGGCCTGGGCGGCCTCATGTTGTGGGGACTGCTGACCAAGCGGGGCACCATCGAGGAGCAATACCGCAAGCGCGAATTTTTCGGGTGGGGACTTTTCCTGATTTTCTTATCGGCAGGAGCCACCCTGCACCACCTGCAACACCGCCCCTACCGGATGCCCGACGGCTTCTACCCCGTAGCCGTTGCCCACATCGACCACGAGGCGACCGAAAAGGAGGGGGCCTACTACTGCCCCGCCTCGATTACCGGGCTGGTCGATACCCTTGGCCACACGGTACCCTATCGCGAAAAGGTGGCCCTCTATTTCGAAAAGAGTCTGTCGGCCGGACGGCTCGACTACGGCGACCGGGTGGTCTTTGAATTTCGGCTGCGCCCCATTGCCGGGGTTGGGAACCCGGGCGATTTCGACCGGGCCGCCTTCATGCGCTACCAGGGCATCGCCCGCAGCCAATACCTCGCCGACGGGCGATGGCGGTGCATCGGCCACGAGCCTCGTTCAGGATTGCGGGCCTGGGCGGCCGGGCAGCAAGCCGCACTCGCCCACCGCATCGACACCTGCCACCTCGCGCCCCACAGTGCCCTGCTGCTGAAAACCCTCCTGCTGGGCGACCGGGCCGATTTCCCGCCCGACCTGCGGCAATCGTTCTCGGCCTCGGGGCTCTCGCACATACTGGCCGTGAGCGGGCTGCACATGGGGGTTATCGCCTCGCTGGTCTACCTGCTGCTCTTCCCCCTGGCCTGGAGCGAGACGGGCCGCAAGCTGCGCCCCCTGCTCACGCTGCTCGTGGTGTGGATTTATGCCTGTGTCACGGGGTTGTCCCCCTCGGCCGTGCGGGCCAGCATCATGGCTTCGTTTCTGCTGACAGCCGAGTTTCTGGAGCGACGCAACAGTTCGCTCAATGCCCTGTTTGCCGCTGCCTTCTTCATGCTGCTCTACGATACCCGCCTCGTGTTCGATGCCGGATTCCAGATGAGTTTCGCCGCAGTCGCCGCCATCCTGCTCTTCTACCGCCGATTGAATATCGGGGGCAGGTCGCCCCACCGACTCGTGCGATGGATGAGCTCGTGCACAGCCGTATCGATAGCCGCACAAGCGGGTGCCCTGCCCATCGCCATCTACTACTTCCACACCCTGCCCCTGCTCTTTCTGGTTGGCAATCTGGTGGTACTGCCGCTCCTGCCAGTCATCTTCGGGCTGGCCCTGCTCATGCTGTTGCTCACCGCCCTGCATCTGCCCTATGTCTGGATAGCGGACGCCACCGACCTGCTGCTGCGATTTATCGAATGGCTGAGCCTCGCCATCGACCGCCTGCCGGGCAGCCACATCGAGGGAATATGGCTGGAGCCCCGCTATCTGTGGGGCTACTTTATCGGGGGTATCCTCATCTACCTGACGGTGAAGCGGCGTTCGAAACGACTGCTCGGGCTTACGCTGGGTGCCGCCATTCTCTTTCTGGCGGCCGACCTGGCCAACCATCGCCCCCTGCGCCCCGAGGTGATTGTCTATGAAGACCGACAATCGACCGTGGTGCAACTGAGCGACCGGGAGCGCTGCTACCTGTTGCGGCCCGACACCCTGCCACCAGCGCAACCACTGCCCGGCGAGCCTTATCGCCAACGAAACGGACACGCAAACCATACCCTGATACAACCGGGAGCCTTGCCGGTCGAGGGGCCCCATTTCCTTATCGACTACCCCTTTGCCCTCTTCCACGGCAAACGGCTGCTCCTGCTCGACAGCACCGGCTGGAAGGACACCGACACCCGGCTGCCGGGCAAACGGCTGTCGATCGACTATGCCATAGTCGACCGGCAATTCGACGGACGGCTGGCCGACGTGACCCGACTCTTCGACGTCGGCCAGGTTATCATCGGGGCCAACGTGCATCCGTCGCGTGCCCGCCTGTGGCTGAACGACTGCTACAAGCAAGGCATCGCCTGCCACGACGTGCGCACGGAGGGAGCCTGGATATACAGCCCCACACGGTAACCGAAAGCCCCATTCCCCGGGTATCCTCCACCCTCAAAGCAAGTAAAGGCCCGGCCCGACAACAAGAAAGGGGCCGCGACTCGAACGAGCCACAGCCCCTTGGTTTATCTGTTCGCAGTGCGATTCAATCGCACCTTATCGATACCGGTTTATTTGCTTTCGGTGTTGTCGGCAGCAGCCTCCTTTTCGGGTTCGGCATCGGCCTTCTTCTCCTCTACGAAATCGGTGTTGCCCGTCTCGACCAGCAGGTTGTACCAGCTGATGAGTTTCTTGATGTCGGTCACATACACTCTCTCGCGGTCGAAGTTGGGGAGCACGTCGGCCAGATAGGCACGCAGCGTCTCGGCATCGGCTTTCTTCATATCGAGCGACACTTTGCCGCCGTTCTCTTTCTTCTTGATCGATTCCAGTACTTCGCCCAGAGGCACATCGTCTTCATCGGTAAAGATGGCGATGTCGCCCAGCGAAATGATTTTTTCATGGGCATAGGCAGGCTGACGTTTCCCGGTTTGCAAGGATTCGACAATCAACATATTCTTGGCTTGAGATACCAACTTATACAAACCCGGTTTCCCAGAGATAGATAAAATCGTTTTCAACATAAAAATTGGTGTTTTATATTTAATGACTTAATCAATTTGTCGTGCAAAAATAATATACTTGTCGGGTTTAATCGATTTATCGGACGAAAAATTTTCTCACCGCGGCTCTTCCAGCAGCGAGAGCACGGCGGCAATGAGCGACTGCCGGCCGTCGTTGCAGAGGATGTGAGTGGCCCGGCGACGACGCTCCTCCTCGTCCATCTGCGAGGCCATGCGTCGGCGCACCTCGTCGGCCGTGAGCCCGCTGCGCTGCTGCACCCGCTCGATGCGCAACGCCTCGGGAGCGGTGACCAGCCACACCTCGTCGACCAGGCGGTCGAGGTGCGACTCGTAGAGGATGGCCGACTCGACGAAACAGAGCTCGTCGGGACGGCTGTGGCTCCAGCGGTCGAAATCGGTCCGCACGGCAGGGTGCACGATGGCATTGAGCCGGGCTACCCGGTCGGGGTGGCCGAAGGCCCGCGAGGCCAGCAACGGGCGGTTCAGGGAGCCGCCGGCATAGATGTCGTCGCCAAAGGCTTCGGCTATCTGCCGTTTCAATTCGGGCGAGGTGTTCATCAGGCGCCGGGCCTCCGAATCGGTATCGTACACGCGATAGCCCATCACCCGCAGCAAGTTCGAGACAACCGACTTGCCGCTGCCTATGCCGCCTGTAATTCCTATTCGTTTCATATCGTATCGGGGATGGAGACGAGCACCGTATCGGACGACACGGTAAAGACGGGTCTCTTCTGTTCGAGAATATAGTCGACACTGTCTTGCGACAGGATGATGTTGCGCACGAAATCGGGGGCCTTCAGCACCTTGATGCCCAGCTTGCCGGGAGCGGGACGTCCCGACAGGTCGGCATAATCGACACCCAGCAGGAAGCTCTCCTCGCTGACCGAGGCAAACCGGCTAAAGGGCATCATGCACGTGAGTTGTACCGACGAGGGGAAGGTGATGAGCGACCAACCGGCAGGTACGCTTTGGGGTACGACCGGTATATCGAGTAGTTTCGAGGTCATCTCCTCGACGGGAATCGTCACTTCTACCTGATCGGGGACGATGCGCAGGTTGGGTATGCGAGCCATGCGCACGGTCGTGCGCAGCGTGTCGCTCAACCGCTTGGCCTCGAACTCGACCGTATAGACCTCCTTGAGGTGCTTCAGCTGGGAGTTCTCGCCATAGACCATGACCGAGTCGATCGAGGCCGTCATGGGACCGCTCAGCACACATTGCGGGGTAGTCGAGGCGTGCCCCTTCACCACCAGCTTCACCCGTTTGCCGGCACTGTGGGTATACTGCACCTTCAGCGTGTCGGGGATAAGCGACAGAATCGTAGTGGTGGGACGCAGTGATTTGCGCATGACGGTCTCGAGTTGCGAGGGCGACAACAGGAACGAGCTGCCCCCCTTGTCGTACTCCTGGAAATTGATGCGTAACGGACTCAATCCCTCGATGGCATAGCCCAGCATCACGGGGCCCTTGTCGCGTATGCGCACCTCGATGTGGGTGGGCAGGTCGTTGATGAGGGTGGTCTTCTCGGGCAGATCCTGCAACTCGACCGGAATCTCGAACGAGTTCTCTACCTCCTCGTTCAACCCCTGCATGAACCAGAATACCAGCGACAGCAGCACGAACCCCAGAAAAGTGAACAATTCGCGCGTGCGCTCCTGTCGAAAAGTGGCGCCTATCTTACGGACAATCGCTCTGAATCGGGTGGCTATGCGGGCCGGGAAATTCTTTTTCATACTATCACGCAATGGCTATATACAACAAAGATAAAGTTTTTTATCGGGACCATGGGTCTCTGCCGATAAAAAACTTTATCTTTTTATTTTCCGTTACGGATGCCTGTTGCTCGAGGCGCTGTTATTTGGCCTGTTGGGCACCGCTATCTTTGGCATCGGCTACCGACGGATATACCGAATCCTTGGCAATGCGGACACGGGTATTCTCGGCAATCTCGATGATGAAGGAGTCGTCTCTTACCTCTTTGATCTTACCGAAGATGCCACCCGAGGTAACGATTTTGTCGCCGGCCGAAAGACCTTCGCGGAATTTGCGGATCTCTTTCTGACGTTTCGTCTGCGGACGAATCATGAAGAAATAGAAGATGGCAATCAAGGCAACCATCATCAGGATGCTCGACATCCCGCTGCCGGCTGCGCTTTGTAAAAGAATGGATAGTGTTGTCATAATTTAGCTTTTAATAGTTTTTACATGTGGTCTCCTCGAAATTGAGAGTCCACAAATATATAACAATTTTTTTACTCTTTGGTCAGAACGCCCTCTTTTTTCAGATTATCGGCGATGGCATTGAGCACCCCGTTGACAAACTGACCGCTCTTGTTGGTGCTGTACGACTTGGCCAGCTCGATATACTCGTTGAGGGTGACACGCGTGGGTATCGAGGGGAACTTGTAAAACTCGCTCATGGCGACCATCATGATGACGATGTCCATGAAGGCGACACGCTCGATCTCCCAGTTGCGGATAAAGTTCTCGATGTAGTTGCGGTATTCGTCGCCATGCAGCAGGGTGTTGCGGAAGAGCTCCTTGGCAAACTCGGCATCGTCGTCGTCCTTGAACATGGGCAGCAGGGCCTGCGACTCGCCGTTTGCCTCGCTGAACTGCTTGATGGTCTTCAGCACGAAGGTGGTGATGATTTCCAGGTCGTCGTTCCAGTAGAGCGATTTCTGCTCGAGCAGTTCGAGCAACTCCTCGTCGGTGCAGAACATGTTCTTGACCACCTTTTTCCAGAACTCGCAATCGTTCTCATACGAGTCTTCGGGAGCCTCCATATACTCTTTGTAGATGTCGCTCTTGACAATCCGCTCCGAGAAGTCTCTCAAAAATTCGGGGTCGTTGGTCCAGGTGACGGGTTTCTTCTCGTGGTAATCCTTGTAATCGTTGCAATTCCGCAACTGCTCGATAAAGCGGTTGTGGACAAAGCGCATGTTGGGATTCTTCTCCTCGGGAGTTGCCAGGAATTTCATGCGGGCGGCTTCGACCCGGGCAGCCTGCGTGTCGGTCAACTCAACCATCAAGGTCAACAACAGATGATACAACTCATAGGATTTTTCGAAACTGAAGAAGAGTTCCTTCTCGGCATCCATCACCGTCTTGTCTTTCGTCAAGAAATAGGAGTAGGCAATCTGTATGACTTTGGAACGGATTAGTATTCTATTGATCATATTTTAATGAACTAATTGTGCGTTTTATTTTTTTCGGTCACTCTCTACCTGTCGCCCACCCCATGCCTGAGAGGAGTGGAGTGTGCGAGAAAAATCTGCAAGCCGCACTATTCCATCTCGATAGTGCGGCTTGCAAGTATGCCTGGCAGGCTATTATTCGATAGCCGATTTTTCCTTTTCGGGGTTTTTGTAATAGATTTTACCTTCTATATATTCTTGCGTGGCAATAAGAACGGGCTTGGGCAGCTTCTCGTAGTAACGCGAGATCTCAATCTGCTCACGGTTCTCGAATACCTCCTCGAGATTATCGTTGCACGAAGCGAACTCCTGGAGTTTCTTTTCCAGGTCGGACTTCATTTCAACGGCAATCTGATTGGCTCTTTTGGCAATAATACATACAGTCTCGTAAATGTTTCCCGTGTCGGAAGACAAAGCCACCATATCGCGTGTTACGGTGTTTGTCGGTGCATTTGTTTTCTTGTAATCCATTATTTTAAAGATTAATCTTTTACGTATTTGTTAGCCACCTTAAAAATATTCTCGGCCTCTTTGGTATATTGTCCCGAGGGGTAGTCGTTGATGAACGAGTAGTACTCGTCGATGACATCGCGGAAACGCTCGGGTTTCTTCTCTTCGATACTCTGCACGGCCTCCTGATATTTCGACTTCAGGATAAGCATCGAGAGGGTCTCCTTATAGCGGGTATAGGGATACTCTTTCAGGGCATTCTGTGCCGTGATGATGGCCGACTGGTAGTTGTTGCCCATGTAGTTGCCCAAGTTGTAATAGAGCTGAGCATTAAGCAACTCTTTGTAAACCAGCTTATCTTGCAGTTCAAAGATAATATCCTGTGCCTGCTTGGCCCGCTCACTGTTGGGGAAATAGTCGAGGAAGCGCTGCATCTCGTCGATAGCCTTGTAGGTACCGGTCTGGTCGAGTTTGGCCTCGGGAGAGTCGAGGTAGTAGCCATAGCCGCAGTAAAAGCGGGCCAACTCGGTATACTCGCCCTTGGGATAATTTTTGTAATAGGCCTGGAAATACTCGCCCGAGGTGACATAGTCCTTATTCAGATAATAACTGCGAGCCAGCAGATAGAGCGACTCTTCTGCCCTGTCGGTACCCTTGAAGATAGCCACCAGCTCCTCGAGCAAGGTAGCGGCCTGCATGTACTTCTTACGCTCGAATGCCTTCTTGGCATAGTCATATTTCAGCTCATAATCAGTACTTTTCAGTATCTTGTTATACTCACCGCACGAGACAAGGAGCAAGGCACAAACGATAGAACAGATCAGTTTTCGCATTATTCGTTTCTTTATCAGGTTGCAAAGTTAGAGATTTCGGCCGAATATGGAAAAGAAATAATAGAAATTTAACGGTGACGGCGACAATTAGGGGCTATTTATCGGCTACCTCCCGGTTTGTATCGACCAGCATACTCCCGACCGCACCCGACGCGGACCCTTCTCCTGCCGAAACAGGCAACACCTCTCGATTCGCCGGCAACAAAAGAGAGCCCCTCTTCTTATAAAACGAAGGGGGTGCAATTTTGTTTTTACCCTTGCTTTGTTCTATCTTTGCAATAAATTGCGGAGGTAGGCGAAGTTTCGGCACAGCCGATGCGGAATCGGGCTTGCATGCCCGGGCGAGTCTGCCCCCGGTATAAATTGCGATGAATATGATCAAACGACTTACCCGGCCTCGCGAGGGGCGCATGATTGGCGGCGTGTGTGCTGGCTTGGGCGAATACCTGGGGCTGGACCCTACGGTGGTTCGCATCATCTATGTGCTGCTGTCGCTGGGAGCCATAGGCACCCCGGTGGTGATATACATCATCCTCTGTTTGATTATACCCGAATCTTAACGAAACGAATGTCATGGATTTCAAACTTATTTCTCCCTATCGTCCCACCGGCGACCAGCCGGAAGCCATCGACGAACTGAGCCGGGGCGTGCTCGACGGCACTCCCTACCAGACGTTGCTGGGCGTGACGGGCTCGGGAAAGACATTCACCATGGCCAACGTAATCGAGCGGGTGCAAAAACCTACCCTTATCCTGAGCCACAACAAAACGCTGGCGGCCCAGCTCTACAACGAGTTCAAGGGGTTCTTCCCCGAGAATGCCGTCGAGTATTTTGTCTCCTACTACGACTACTACCAGCCCGAGGCCTATATCCCCTCGACCGATACCTATATCGAGAAAGACCTTGCCATCAACGAAGAGATAGACCGCCTGCGGCTCTCCACCACCTCGGCCCTGCTGTCGGGGCGCAAGGATGTGATTGTGGTCTCGTCGGTGTCGTGCCTCTACGGCATCGGCAACCCCGAGGACTTCCACAGCAACGTGGTCGAGGTGAAGGTGGGCGACAACATCGGGCGCAACCGGCTGTTGCGGCATCTGGTCGATTCGCTCTACTCGCGCAACGAGGTGGAGCTCAACCGGGGCAACTTCAGGGTGAAGGGCGACACGGTCGACATCTACCTGGCCTACGACGACACCATCGTGCGCATCGAGTTCTGGGGCGAGGAGATTGAGTCGATACGCACCGTCGACCCCGCTACGGGCAGCAGCACAGGCACCTTCGATGCCTACAAGATATTCCCGGCCAACCTGTTCGTGACGACCAAAGAGCGCATCGACAAAGCCATCGGCGAGATAGAGATAGACCTGGGCAAACAGGTGGAGTTTTTCAAATCGATCGGGAAGGAGCTCGAGGCCAAGCGGCTTTACGAGCGGGTGACCTACGACGTGGAGATGATTCGCGAGATAGGCCACTGCTCGGGCATCGAGAACTACTCGCGCTACTTCGACGGCCGCGAAGCGGGTACCCGCCCCTTCTGCCTGCTCGACTATTTCCCCAACGATTTCCTTACCATCATCGACGAGAGCCACGTGACCGTACCGCAGATCAGGGCCATGTACGGGGGCGACCGTTCGCGCAAGATGAACCTGGTGGAGTACGGGTTCCGCCTGCCGGCTGCCGTGGATAACCGGCCGCTGAAGTTCGACGAGTTCGAGAGTCTGGCCCGGCAGATTATCTACGTAAGCGCCACCCCGGCCGACTACGAGCTCGAGAAGAGCGAGGGCGTGGTGGTAGAGCAGGTCATCCGGCCCACCGGTCTGCTCGACCCGGTCATCGAGGTGCGGCCCAGCCTCAACCAGATAGACGACCTGCTCGAGGAGATACAGCAGCGCATCGAGCGCGACGAGCGGGTGCTGGTCACCACCCTGACCAAACGCATGGCCGAGGAGCTGAACAGCTACCTGACCAAACTCGACATCAACTGCAACTACATACACTCCGACGTCGACACCCTCGACCGTATCCGCATTCTCGACGACCTGCGGGCCGGCGTCTACGATGTGCTCATCGGCGTGAACCTGCTGCGCGAGGGGCTCGACCTGCCCGAGGTATCGCTCGTGGCCATACTCGATGCCGATAAGGAGGGATTCCTGCGCTCGCACCGGTCGCTCACCCAGACGGTGGGCCGGGCCGCGCGAAACCTTAACGGACGGGTTATCATGTATGCCGACCGCATTACCGAGAGCATGCAGAAGACCATCGACGAGACCAACCGCCGCCGCGAGAAGCAGTTGGCCTACAACGAGGCTCACCACATCACCCCCAAAGCTATCCAGAAGGCCAAGAACTCTTCGCTGCTGGGGGCCAACACCGAGGCCAAACCGCAACAGCCGCAACCGGCCAAGCCGGCAAAAGCTGCCAAGCCGAGCCAACCGGCCCGGGCTTACAGCGACGAGTATCTGGAGCATGTGGATGTGGCGGCCGACCCGATTGTGAAATACATGAATCGCGACCAACTGCAAAAGGCCATCGAGCGCACTCGCCGACAGATGGTCGAGGCGGCCAAGAAGATGGAGTTCATCGAGGCGGCTCAGTATCGCGACGAACTGATAAAACTGGAAGATTTGTTACAACAGGCAGCGGCCGACAAGCCTACTGCCTGACCAACCTATACCGCTACGAAAGTGATGAAAGAATACCGATTGCAAGACTGGTTGCCCACGACCCGCAAAGAGCTGGAGATGCGAGGCTGGGATTATGTCGACGTGATTCTCTTCTCGGGCGATGCCTATGTCGACCACCCCTCGTTCGGGGCTGCCGTCATCGGGCGCATACTCGAGGCCGAGGGGCTGCGGGTGGCCATCGTGCCCCAGCCCAACTGGCAGGACGACCTGCGCGATTTCAAGAAGCTGGGCACGCCCCGGCTCTTCTTCGGCATCTCGGCCGGAGCCATGGACTCGATGGTGAACCACTACACGGCCAACAAGCGTCTGCGCAGCGACGATGCCTACACCCCCAACGGGCGGCACGGCATGCGCCCCGACTACCCCACCGTGGTCTACAGCCGCATACTCAAGGAGCTATTCCCCGACACGCCGGTCATCATCGGCGGCATCGAGGCTTCGATGCGACGCCTCACCCACTACGACTACTGGCAGGACAAACTGCTGCCGGGCATTCTGGCCGAGTGTCCCGCCGACCTGCTCATCTACGGCATGGGCGAGCGGCCCATCGTCGAGATTGCCCGCCGGCTGCAACAGGGCGAGACCATCGACCGCCTCACCGACATACCGCAGACGGCCACCATACAGCCGGGCGCCAATACCCCCTCGACAGTCGAGGACGAGCACAACATCGTGCTGGCTTCGCACGAGGAGTGTCTGCAACACAAGCGCAAGCAGGCCGAGAACTTCCGCCACATCGAGGAGGAGTCGAACAAGTACCACGCCAAGCGACTGTGGCAGCGCGTGGGCGAGCGGGTAATCGTGGTCAATCCGCCCTACCCGCCCATGACCGAGGCCGAAATCGACGCCTCGTTCGACCTGCCCTACACCCGCATGCCTCACCCCCGCTACAAGGGGAAGACGATACCGGCCTACGAGATGATCAAGTTTTCGGTCAATCTGCACCGGGGCTGTTTCGGCGGGTGCGCCTTCTGCACCATCTCGGCCCATCAGGGCAAATTCATCGCCTCGCGTTCCAAGGAGTCGATTCTCAAGGAGGTGAAGCAGATTATCGCGATGCCCGACTTCAAGGGCTACCTGAGCGACCTGGGCGGCCCCTCGGCCAACATGTACCGCATGCACGGCCAGAACCTGGAGCTGTGCCACAAGTGCAAACGCCCCTCGTGCCTGGCCCCCCAGATATGCCCCAACCTCAACGCCGACCACAGCGACCTGCTCGACATCTACCACGCCGTCGATGCCCTGCCGGGTATCAAGAAGTCGTTCATCGGCAGCGGCGTGCGCTACGACCTGCTGTTGCACCGCCACAAAGACGACGCGCTGAACCGCAGCACCCGCCGCTACACCGAGGAGCTGATTGCCCGCCACGTCTCGGGCCGGCTGAAGGTGGCTCCCGAGCACACCTCGGACCGCGTGCTGGCCATCATGCGCAAGCCCTCGTTCTCGCTCTTCGAGCAGTTCAAGCGCACCTTCGACCGCATAGACCGCGAGCAGGGGCTCAACCAGCAGATTATCCCCTACTTCATCTCGAGCCACCCCGGGTGCACCGAGGAGGAGATGGCCGAACTGGCAGCCCTGACCAAGCACATGAACTTCAAGCTGGAACAGGTACAGGACTTCACCCCTACCCCCATGACCCTCTCGACCGAGATTTACTACACCGGCATACACCCCTACACGGGCGAGAAGGTCTACACCGCCCGCAAGCCCGAGGAGAAACTGAACCAGCGGAAATACTTCTTCTGGTATCTGCCCGAGAAGCGCAACGACATACAGAACTCGCTCAGGCGCATGCACCGCAACGACCTGCTCGAGAAACTCTACGGCAACACGCCGTGGCGCAAACCGGCCCACCTCGTGGGCGAGAACAAGCCGCCCCGGCGACAGAAAGGGAAACCGAACAAAAACAATCTATAAACCTTTATTTATGAACAAACTAAATTGTATGATGATGGCAGGAGCATTATTAGTAACAGCCTGTCAGCCAGCCGGGAAGACCGGTGACATTATCGGCAAGCAGCCCGTGAAAGTCGAAAACGGCATCCTGACTACCGAGGTGCTCATGGCCTTTGGCCGGGTGAGCGACCCTGTGGTTTCGCCCGACAAGAGCAAAATCCTCTTCGGGGTTACCTACGAAGATGTGAAGCAGAACAAGAGCAACCGCGAGCTCTTCGTGATGGACATCGACGGACAGAACAAGAAACAGATTACCTGTACCCCCGAGTCGGAGGGCAACGCCGTGTGGATTAACGGCGGCAAACAGATTGCCTACCTCTCGGGCAAAAGCGGCGACTCGCAACTGTGGATCATGGAGGCCGACGGCAGCAACGCCCGGCAGATAAGCCACCACGAGAAGGGCATCAACGGCTTCCTCTTCTCGCCCGACGAGAAACAGATCCTCTTCATCGGCAACGTGAAGTACAGCCAGAAGGCCTCGGACATCTACCCCGACCTCGACAAGGCTACCGGCCGCGTGATCGACGACCTCATGTACAAACACTGGGACGAGTGGGTCGAGGAGATTCCGCACCCCTACATCGCCTCGTTCGACGGTAAGGAGCTTTCGGGCATCACCGACATCATGGAGGGCGAGCCCTACGAGTCGCCCATGAAACCCTTCGGCGGCATCGAGTCGTTTGCCTGGACTCCCGACAGCAAGGCCGTGGCCTACACCAGCCGCAAGAAGACCGGTCTGGAGTACTCCATCTCGACCAACTCCGACATCTACCTCTACGACCTGGCTACCAAGCAGACCCGCAACCTCACCGAGGGCATGATGGGCTACGACACCACGCCGACCTTCTCGCCCGACGGCAAATACCTGGCTTGGGGCAGCATGGAGCGTGACGGCTACGAGTCGGACAAGAACCGCCTCTTCATCATGAACATGGCTACCGGCGAGAAACAAGACCTCACAGCCGACTTCGACTACAGCACCGACGAACTGGCCTGGGCTCCCGACGGACAGTCGCTCTTTATCCGCTCGGCCTACCAGGGCAAGATTCACATCTTCCGCGTGGGCCTCGACAAGAAAATCGAGCAGATTACGACCGGCTACTACGACTACGCCTCGCTGGCTCCCGTGAGCGAGAGCTGCCTCATCGCCATGCGTCACTCGCTGTCGCAACCCGACGAGATTTACAGCGTCAACCCCCAGAGCAAAGAGGTGAAAGAGCTCTCGTTCGAAAACAAGGAGATACTCGACCAGCTCACCATGGGCAAGGTCGAGGAGCGTTGGATCACGACCACCGACAACAAGAAGATGCTCACCTGGATTGTCTATCCGCCCCACTTCGACCCCTCGAAGAAATACCCCGCCATTCTCTACTGCCAGGGTGGCCCGCAGCAACCCGTCAGCCAGTTCTGGTCGTATCGTTGGAACCTGCAACTGATGGCGGCCAACGGCTACATCGTCATCGCCCCCAACCGCCGCGGTCTCTACGGTTTCGGCCAGGAGTGGCTCGAACAGATCAGCGGCGACTACGGCGGTCAGAACATGAAGGACTACTTCAGCGCTACCGACGAGATGAAGAAAGAGCCCTATGTCGACGGCGACCACATGGGTGCCGTGGGTGCCAGCTACGGCGGCTTCTCGGTATACTGGCTGGCCGGCCATCACCAGAAACGGTTCAAGGCCTTCATCGCCCACGCCGGTATCTACAACCTCGAGCAACAGTATGTCGAGACCGAAGAGATGTGGTTTGCCAACTGGGATATGGGCGGCGCACCCTGGGACAAGAAGAACGCTACGGCTCAACGCACGTTTGCCACTTCGCCCCACAAATTCGTAGACCAATGGGATACGCCTATCCTCATCACTCACGGCGAATATGACTTCCGCATCCTCGCCTCGCAAGGCATGTCGGCCTTCAATGCCGCCAAACTGCGCGGCGTACCGGCCGAGATGCTCATCTTCCCCGACGAGAACCACTGGATTCTGAAACCGCAGAACGGCGTGCTGTGGCAACGGATCTTCTTCCGCTGGCTCGACCGCTGGCTGAAACCTCAAACACAAACCGAGAATCCGGAACCGGCGAAATGATCGAGTTTGACAATCTCACCTTTATTTATGACAACAAGCCCTTGATGCAACACTTCACGTGTTGCATCGCCCGGGGCGAGAAAGCGGTGCTTTACGGCCCTTCGGGGCACGGTAAAAGCACCCTTCTTGCTTCGGTACCCGGCTTTGTCTTGCCCGACGAGGGGAGCATCCGCATCGACGGCCGCACACTCGACGCCACCACCGTGCAACAGGTACGGCGGCGCACCGCCTGGTTGCCCCAGGAGTTTACCCTCCCCTACGACACGATACAAGAACTGATCGAAGCCCCCTTCAGGCTGCGGATAAACCAGGCTCTGAAGCCTTCGCGCGAAACGGTTCTGGAACACTTCGACCGGCTGGGGCTGGAACACGAACTGTACGACAAGCGGTCGATCGAGATTTCGGGCGGCCAGCGGCAACGCATCATGCTCATGATTGCCGCCTTGCTGCAGAAAGATATTGTGCTGCTCGACGAGCCAACCTCGGCCCTCGACCCCGACTCCATCGCCCGGGTCATCGACTACATCCACTCGCTGCACGAGGCCACCGTACTGATGGTTTCGCACGACGCCCGATTCATCGACTCGTTCGACCGTAAAATCTATATCGGAGATTGATTCATGGAAACGATAAACATTGGCTACGGCCACATGGTGCTGGGATTTCTGCTGCTGATTATCCCCACCTACTTTCTCTACCGCTACCGCACCGGCCTGGTGAAAGATACCCTTTGGGCCGCCCTGCGCATGACGGTGCAACTCTTCTTCATCGGGTTTTACCTCGAGTACCTGTTCCTGTGGGACAACCTGTGGATAAACCTGCTGTGGGTGGTATTGATGATTGTCATCGCCTCGTCGACGGTGCTGAAGCGCACCAAGCTGCCGCAAAAGATGCTCTTCATGGCCGTGGCGGTGGCCTTCCTCGTGTCGCTGCTCATCATCGACCTCTACTTTCTGGGGCTGGTGGTTCGGCCCGAAAAGATTTTCACGGCCCGCTACTTCATACCCATCAGCGGCATGATACTGGGCAACATGCTATCGGCCAACGTCATAGCTCTCAACTCGTTCTACGGCTCGCTCAACCGCGAGCGGCAACTCTACCTCTACCTGCTGGGCAACGGTGCCACGCCCGGTGAGGCACTCGCCCCCTTCATGCGCGAGGCCCTCATCAAGTCGTTCAACCCCACCATCGCCTCGATGGCGGTCATGGGACTCATCGCCCTGCCCGGCACCATGACGGGTCAGATACTGGGCGGCAGCAGCCCCAGCGTGGCCATCAAATATCAGATTATGCTGATGATTACCATCTTCGCCTCGTCGCTCATATCGGTACTGCTCACGCTGTGGATTTCGCGGCGCAAGACCTTCGACCGTTACGGCATGAAGCGATTCTAAAGCGCCGTATCCTCGCGGTTCCGTTTCAGCCGGGCCTTGAAGGCGTCGGGCTTGTCGTTGAGGATGAGCTCCTCGGGGAACTCGATGGCGGCCAGAAGCGGATAGAGCCAGTGGTAATCGGCTATCGAGAAGGAGATGTGGGCGTCGCTCCCCAGAATGACCGGCTGCCCGTAGCGCTTGCACAGGCGCAGAATCTCGAGGTTGTTGGCCATCGCCTTCTCTTTGTGGCGGTAGGGATTGAGCGAACTGTTGTTGATCTCGAGCAACACGCCGTTCTCCTTGGCAGCCAGCACCAGCGGCTCGAAATACAACTCGGCCGTGCCGTCGCCCGGATGGCTGATGATGTCGATATGCGGGTTACAGATAGCCCCCAGCACGGCGGCCGTATTCTGGTCGATGTCGCCCGGTCGGTAACATAGCGAGTGCAACCCGGCTATGCGCAGGTCGAGGAATCGGAAATACTTCTCTTCCAAATCGAGCCGCCCTGCATAATCGACAATATTGATTTCGGCACCCAACAGCAACTCCACGCCATACATCCGGCGAGGCACTACCGGCAGGTTGCGGAAATAGATGTCGGAGCAAGTACCGGGGATTCCCCCCGTATGTTCGGTAATACCCAATATCTGCAAACCCTTGTCGGCCGCGGCCTGTACCATCTCCTGCAAGGTGCTGAAGGCATGCCCGCTGGCTATCGTGTGGGTGTGTACATCGAGAAGAATATTCATAGCAAATCCTGTTTAATCGTTCTGCAAAGATACGAGAAAGCCATCAACCCTCGGCCCCACTTGCCCGAAAATTTGTGACGCAGCCTCTCTTGCCGGTCAAAGGCAAGGAGGCCGCCGAAATCCTTTCATCCCGACACAGAATAGAAAAGCCCTGGCCGTTACTGGTAGATGGCAATCATCTCGTTGCAGGTGTTGATGATGTTTTGCTGTGTCTGTATGTTGTGTTTGATATATGCCGAATTGGGGTCTTCGATAAGTTTCACCTGCAGGCGGGCCAGCTCCTCGATAGCCCGGTTGCGGCGAATCTCCCACTCGACCCGGCGGACAGGGTCGCTCTGGCTGCTGCCGGTCGAGGCCGGTGCCGAGACAGAGGGCACCACCACTACACCCGAACCGCCCGCGGCACTGCTGCCGGCCGAGGCGTCGCTTCCGGCCGAAGCCGAAGCCGAAGCCGCATCCGGAGTCTCGAGTCCGTTGCTGTCGAGCCGGTTGCCCTCTTCGTCGAAGATGAAGAGTTCGCCCCCGCTCTCGAAACAGAATACCCCGAAGCCCGAGCGAGAGGCACTCGAGAAGCGGTTCGAGGGGAGCAGGAAGATTTCGCGCCCCGTCTTGTCGATATACCCTACCCGACCGTTGCGGGCTACCCGGGCAAAGCCCTGGTCGAACCAGTTCACCCGGCTGTATATGCAGGGGATTACCTCCTCGCCCTTCTCGTTTACGAAACCATATTTACCCTGCTGGGCCACAGCTACCATCCCCTCCCGACAAATATCTATTTTGTTGTATCGGGCCGGAGTCAGCACGTTCTGCCGGGCATCGACAAAACCATAAAGGCCGTCTTCGCCATAATAGAACAGATTGGAGGTACAAACGCCCATCGACTTGTATCGCGTGGCCGAGACAAACCTGCCCGTCTTGTCGATGAGTCCATAGCTCCCATCGAGACATACGGGAGCCACATCGCCGTAAAAGAAGTCGGCCGATTCGAACTGGCAGGGTATCACCTCGCGCCCCGTCGCATCGACATAGCCATAGAGACCCTCTTCGTTCTGCACACAGCCCAGGCCGTTGTAGAACTCCATCGCATTACAGTAAATCAGAGGGGTCACCTCGTTGCCGTCGACATCGATATAGCCTTTTCTCCAGTTCTGCTCGACCACGGCCAATCCTTCGCTGAAATCATCGGCAGAATTGTAGCGGCAGGGCACCACCAGATTCCCCCCGGTATCGATATAGCCATAGTTGAAATCCTCGTCATGCACTCTCGCCCGGCCATCGTAGAAGCCTCCCTGCGGCTCGAGACCGTCGGGCACCGGGAACTCCTGCAGCGTACCGTCGCGATAGACAAAGAGCTTGTTGTCCCCCTCTTTCGGGGAAACCAACACACCACCGGGCTCCATATATACCGACTCGTAGATACAGGGTATCACCTCGTGCCCCTTCTCGTCGATACAGCCGAAGACTCCCGTCTCGCGCCCCGACTCGGTCTTGATCTTCATCATCACCCGGGCCAGGCCATCCTCGAAATTGTCGATGAACGAATACTTCAAATGCAGGTTGAGAATATAGGGGGTAATCTCTATCTTTTCCTGTTTCTTTTCACCTCCGCCACAGGCCGGCAGAAGCAGCAGGAGGGTCACCGAACCAAGCAGAAGTCGGGTCCAAACAGTCGCATGTTTCATAGTCCTCAATTTTTTATGTTCTACAAAAATAGACAAATTGCCCGAATGAGAGAAGGGTATCGCCCGACAAATTAACGGCCGGCCCGTTTTTCTGTGCGGCTCGATACCATCAGGGGCTGCATCGAACGAATCGACACAGCCCCTGATGTTTATAACGGGACAAGGCAGAGAGCCGTCAGACAGACTGCTCGATGGTCCAGACGAAGGCCCGCAAACCCAACTGGGGGGCCGCCTCGTCCATCTGCCGCAGCCGCTTCAGCAGCGGCTCTACCTTGGCATCGTCGACCATGGTGATGATGGCCGAACACATCGAGGGCCACGCGTGGCTGCCATAGTGAGGCTCGCCGGTCTTGGAGCCGCGGCCCCGCATCTGCTCGAAGTAGGAATATCCCCGGCACGACAGCTTGTCGAGGGTCTCGAGAATCTGGGCATAGTGTGCCTGGTCGAAAGTGATAAATACCGATTTCATATCCGATGGTGTTGGTTTTAGAGTCCGGTCCCTATTTCCCCTTTTTTAATCGTTGAGAGATAGGGAACCGAACGTAATATTTATGAATTGGAGTTACTGGCCGCCAAGCGCTCGTGGTGTTTCCGACGACGGCGTTTCACACCCACCGAAGCGAATACACAGTAGAGCACGGGAATGAGGATAAGGGTGAGGATGGTCGAGACCGTGAGGCCGCCGATTACCGCCGTACCCATGGGTCGCCACATCTCGGAACCCTGACCGGTACCGATGGCCATGGGCACCATACCCAAGATGGTGGTAAGGGTCGTCATGATTACCGGGCGCAGACGGGAGTGACCGCCCTTGACCACGGCCTCGCGGATGCCCATGCCCCGCTCGCGGTTCAGCGAGATGTAGTCGATGAGCACGATACCGTTCTTCACCACGATACCGATAAGCATGATGGCACCGATGAGCGACATCACATTGAGGGTATTGCCCGAGAGCCACAGCGCCAGGAATACACCCGAGAAGGCGAAGGGCAACGAGAACATGATGATGAACGGGTAGGTCAACGACTCGAACTGGGCCGCCATCACGATGAACACGAGTATGACGATGAGGTACATGAGCGTGAACAGGTCGCCGAACGAATCCTGCTGGTCTTCATACGAACCCGAAAGCTGAATCGAGATGCCCGAGGGTATCGACATCTGGTCGATCTTCTTCTGGGCCTCGGCCACCACGTCGCTCATGGCTGCCCCCGAGAGGATAGCCGATACGGTGTTGATACGCTCGCGGTCCTTACGCTCGATGGTAGGCGGCGAGAACCGCTCGACCACGGTGCCCAGCTCCTTGATGCGCACCCCTTTGCCCTGGGCGTTGTAGACCATGATGTTTTCAATATCCTCGATCGAGGTGCGGTATTCGGGAGCATACATCACCTTGATGTCGTACTCCTCGCCCTCCTCGCGGAATTGCGAGGCGGTGGCACCGTTGATGCGGTTGCGCAGGTAGGTAGCCGCCGTGGTGAGGTTGAGGCCGTTGAGGGCCAGCTTCTCGCGGTCGAAGTCGACCTGATATTCGGGCTGGTAGTCGCCACGACTGATACGCACCTCGCTCACGCCCTTGATTTCGCGCAGCAGGGCCGAGAGTTGGGCCGCTACGCTGTCGGTCTCGGCAAAGGAGTAGCCATAGATTTCGTAGTCGATGGTCGTTTCACCACCCATCACCGACATACCGCCACCCAGGTTCACCTGCGACTTCTTGATTTCGGGGTATCCGGCCAGGTCCTTACGCATGAGGTCGCAAATCTCCGACAGGGTGCGTTTGCGCTTGTCGGGGTCGGTGAGACTGATGTTATAGGTAATGATGTGCGAGCCGTTGTCGGACATCGAGGCGTAGACGTTGTCGGTGCTGGCCTGCCCTACCGTAAAGTTGCACATCACGATTTCGGGGTATTGCTCCATCCACTGTTTGTAGAGGCGCATGGCCACATCTTTCGAGATTTCGGTGCGGGTACCGATGGGCATCTCGACGGTGACCCCGATACGGGCATTGTCCTGGGTAGGCATGAACTCGTTACCTACGAAGCGTACCAGCACGAGGCTGAGCACAAAGAACGACATACAGCCCACGATGACAATGGTGCGGTGGCCTACGGCCCAGTGCAACAGACGGGCGTAACCGTTGTCGAAGGCATCGAGCCCCTTCTCGATAGGTCCGTAGAGCAGCTTGAATACGCGCGATTGCTTGGGTTGCAGCTTCAGCAGGCGCGAGCAAAGCATGGGGGTAAGCGAGAGGGCACACACGATAGAGATGACCATGATGATGGTAACCATCCAACCCAACTGCTTGAAGAGTACGCCCGACATGCCCGAAACCAGCGTGAGGGGGAAGAACACGGCGATAAGGGTGAGCGTAGAGGCTACCACCGAAAGGCCCACCTCGTTGGTACCGTGCACGGCCGCCTGCCGGGGGTAGCTGCCCCGCTCGATGTGGTTGGTCACGTTCTCGAGCACCACGATGGCATCGTCGACCACCATACCGATGGCGATGGAGAGCGACGAGAGCGAGATGATGTTGAGCGAGTTGCCCGTGGCCGCCAGGTAGATGAACGAGGCAACCAGCGAGATAGGTATCGTAATCACGATGATGATGGTGGCCCGCCAGCGTCCCAGGAAGAAGAAGACGACTATCGAAACGAAAAGCAGAGCCAGCAACACGGTCTCGAACAGGGTATCGATGGTGTTGCGTATGTTGTCGGAGGTATCGATGATTACCCCCAGTTTCACGTCGCTGGGCAGATTCTTCTGCAAGCGGGGCAAGGCCTTCATCACCTCGTTGGAGATTTCGACCGAGTTGGCACCCGACTGTTTCTGAATCACAATCATGGCCCCTTGCACACCGTTGTTATAGGTCTCCTGGGCACGCTCCTCGACCGAGTCGTGCACCACGGCTACATCGCGCAGGTAGATGGACTTGCCGCCGTAGTTGCCCACGACAATGTCGTTCATCTGCGAGGCGTCGTTGAACTCGCCCTGTACCCGCAGCGAATAGGTGTCGGAACCCACGTCAAACGTACCGCCGGGCACGTTGCGGTTCTCGGCCCCGATGACCGAGGCGATGGTCTCGATGCTGAGGTTGTAGGCCTCGAGCTTCACGGGGTCGACATAAATCTGTATCTCGCGCTCGGGCGCACCGCTGATCGACACCGAACCTACACCGCTGATACGGGCCAGCGGGCTGGCCACGTTGTCGTCGAGTATCTTGTAGAGGGCCGGCATGCTCTCGTTGGCCTGCACCGAGAGGATAACGATAGGAATCATGTCGGAGCTGAACTTGAAGATGATGGGGTTCTCCGAATCATCCGGGAGCTCCGACTTGACCATATCGAGCTTGTCGCGCACATCGTTGGTGAGCACGTCGATGTCTTCGCCATACTCAAACTCGAGGGTGATGAGCGACATGTTCTCTTTCGACTCCGAGGTGATGTGCTTCAGGTCGCTCACGGCGTTGAGGGCATTCTCGAGGGGTCGGGTCACGTTGTTCTCGACATCGGCGGCACTGGCACCGGGATAGGCCGTCATCACCATAATCATATTGGTCTCGATGTCGGGATAGAGGTCGATAGGCAGTTTGGTGTAGGAAAAGATACCCAGGATAACCACCGCTACGAAACAGAGCGAGGTCATGATGGGTTTCTTTACCGAACCTTCGTATAGACTCATAGAAATTTTTCTTTAAGGGTGAATGTTTTGGAATTGGACAAAAGGCTGCACGGTTATTCGACCACTTTCACGGGGACGCCGTCCTTCAGGCGCGACTGGCCGGCAATCACCACCTCGGAACCGTTCTCGACGCCCGAGATGAGCTCGTAGCTCGTATCCATGTGGCGGCCCAGCTGCACCTGGTTGAAGGAAACCTTGCCGTCTTTATAGACATAGACAAAGCGGTCGCCCGAACCCGAACGCTTCACGACTGCCTGGTCGGGCACCACCACGCGGTTTACGTTGCCAAAGTCGATATTGACGCGGGCAAACATGCCCGGACGGATGCGGTTGTCGCCATTGGGGATATTGATTTCGGTCACAAAGGTGCGGGTGGCCGGGTCGATGGTGGGGTGAATGAGCGATACCTTGCCCTTGAACACCTCGTCGCCATAGACCTCGACGTTGACATCGACCGGCATACCCAGCTTCACCTTGGTGAAGTCGCTCTCCGAGATGTTCACCTCGACCTTCACCGGCTGTATCTGCATGACGGTGAGGATGGCACCGGTGGCCAGGTCGCCGTTGTCGTAGTTACGGGCCGTCACTACGCCGTTGGTGGGACTCACCAGCACGGTGTTCTCGTCGAGGTTCTCATACGAGGTCTTGGCCGTTTCGTACTGGGTGCGCATCTGGTCGACCTGTTGTTGCGAGGCACCGCCCACGGCAAAGAGCTCTTTCACCCGGTTGTACTCGAGCTCGAGGTTGTCGAGCTGCAGCTTCTGCTGGGCCAGGTTGGCACGGTCGAGGTCGACCAGCTTCTGCCCGGCCTTGACGTGGTCGCCCACCTCGACATAGATTTTCTTGATGCGGTTGGGCAGAGACGAACTGATGAGGTTGCGCTTATAGGGTTCGATTGTGGCCGTGTAGGAGACGACCTGAGGGACGGCCTGCTCGGTGACCCGGGCCACCTTGACGAGTTGAACCGTTTCCTCTTCGGCTTGTTCGGTATTCTCCTTCTCTCCCGAACAGGCCACAAACAGCAGGGCCGAACAAGCGGCCAACATGCCAATCAAATGCTCTTTTTTCATATCGTGTCGTTTCTTATATTATTCGATGTCGTGTATTTACTTGGTGCTCTTCTGGTCGGGTTGCCGGTATTGCTCCAGGTCGGCATTGCCCAGGAGCAGCTGCAGGTCGGACTTGGCAGCCAGAAAATCGTAGATGGCCTGATTGTACGAGAGGCGTGAATTGGTGAGGGCCAGGTCGGCGTCGTTAAGTTCGATGAAGGTAGCCGACCCGATTTCGAAACTCTTCTGCATGATGGCGTATGCCTTCTCGGCCTGACGGACCCCCTCCTTGTTCGAGGCTATCTGCTTGACCGACTTCTGGATATTATCCATCGACATCTGCACCTGCATCGAGAGGGTGTTCAACAGGTTGTCGCGCTGCAAGCCCAGTTGCAGGACGTTCGACTTGGCCTGCTTGATGCGGAAGTGGCGTGCCCCACCCTGGAAGATGGGCAGCGAAAGCGAAAGCCCTATCGACGAATAGGGGCTCCAGCGGAAGTCGCTGAACATGCCGCCGTCGCTCATCGAAATCCAGTTGTAGTTGGCCGTGGCCGAGAGCGTGGGGAACCACGCCATGCGCTGCACGTCGACCGCTTTCTTGAGGTAGGCGGTCTGGAGGTCCAACTGGCGCAGGTCGGTATTCTGCTCGAGCGAGGTGTCGATGTTCATCGTCGCCTCATACATCGAGGCTTCATAATCTTCGAGCCGGTCGGTGGGGGTAATCTCCAGAGCCATATCGACACCCATCAGCACCTTCAGCTGCAGCTTGCTCAGCTTCACGCTGTTCTCGGTTTGCAGCAGGGTGGGCTCGAGGTTGCGCACCTGCACATCGGCCCGCAACACGTCGTACTCCGAAGCCGTTCCCTGCTCGAACTTGTGCTTGTAGTCCCGGGCATTGAGCACGGCATTGTCGTAGCTCATCTTGATAACCTCGTAGGAGTTCTGGGCCAACAGCAGGTTGTAATAGGCCTTCTCTACCTGATTGACCATGCTGAGCCGCGACGAACGGGCCGACTCGACGGCCTGCTCGATATCGGCACTCGAGAGTTGCACGCTCTTCCACAACTGCGGGGCAATGATAGGCAGCGAAGCGCTGAGGCCCACCGAATAGGTGTTGTCGGTGCCCACCTTCATACCGGTCTCGCCCGACGAAGAGGAGCCGCCGCCCAACTGGGGCACCTGGAACTCGGGGTGCAGTTGCCCGATGGTATTGTAAATAGGTGCAAACATGGCGCTCATGTCGAAGGCCTCGGTATCCATGTACATGGTCTGTTTCTCGATGGTGCGACTATACGAGGCCGACCCGTCTATGCGGGGGAAGAGTCCGGCGATGGTCTCTTTCTTGGAGTAGTCTTTCTTCTCAATCTCCATATCGGCCACTTTAATCGTAGGATTCTCGTTAAGGGCGATGCCGATGGCGGTCTTCAAATCGAGGACCAGCGTTTGGGTCGGCTGGGTTTGAGCCGGCAGGATAGCCGGCCAAAGCGACAGAGCCAACAGGGCTGCGACTCGGGACACGAGCTTGTTTCTGTCCATAGTTTCTTCGGTTATTAAAGGTTTCTATTTGTATGCTACTATCTATATCTATACTGCTCTACTGTATCATTTGTTTTCGCGACCGGCAAAAAATTCGTCGGTATAGCGCACCCCTTCGGGCGTAGCGATACCCCGGATAAAACTTTTGAATATGGTCTCGAAAATTTCGGTAAAGGTGTATTTCGACTTGAATACCTGGTCGGCATTTTTCAGTAACTCGAATTGCAGAGAGAGCAACGTAGCCACAATCTCGAGGTTGCAGTCGCTGCGTATCATCCCCTCGCCTATCCCCTCGCGCAACAGGTCGACGATGGCCCGTTTGTGAATCTCCTTCTCCCGCTCGTAACGGTCGTAGACCTTGGGATAATAGCGCTCCATGTCGATGAAGTAGGCCGGGCTGGCATTGCGCATGAAACAGAGTATATCTTCGTGCACCTTCAGCAACAGTTCGATGACATTCTGCCGTTGGGCATAGTAGGTTTTCAGCCGCACGTTGCGGTCGTCCTCGGCCTTCTCGAGACAGGCCAGCAACAGCTCGTTCTTCTCCTTGAAATTCTCGTACAGCGTGCGCTTCGACATGCCCAGCCTTGCGGCAATCATATCCATCGTGACGGCTTTGATTCCATAGTGCAAAAACATGGGAGTGGCTTGCTCGATTATGCGCAGTTGCAGCTCGTTCATCATAAGTTCTCTACTGAAAATCGGAGCAAATGTATAGAAAACTTTGAAAACTCCGAAAGTTTTCTGCGGCATATTATCCCCGTTCTCTGTTAATAATCATAAACAGCATGCGACATTCCCCCGCCCTCGCTCAAACCCAACCTTGCCCCAGGGCACGCCTCGATTCGGACGACGAAGAACCTGCGGCCGGTCACGAAATCGGGAAGAGCGGCCGGCTTTAAAACAAGCACGGCCCGATTCTTACGAACCGGACCGACACTTGTTCATTACGGCTATTCCCTTACTTGCCCTCGCCGATGGTGGCAATGATGCCCATCTTGGACTCGGCAAAGAATTTGAGGATATAATCGATTTCGGGACTGGGAGCCACAACCTCCTTGATACGCAGAATCGCATTCTCGAGGCTGGTGCCCGACGAGTATACCTGACGGTAGGCCAGCGCGATATTCTCGATGGTCTCTTCGCTGAAGCCTTGACGCCGCAGGATAAAGGCATTGATACCCTTGTACATGATGGGGTTGTGTGCCGCCAGGATATAGGGAGGTATATCCTTGCTCGTGCGGCAACCGCTCTTGACGAGGGTCCAGCTACCCACACGACACTTCTCCTTTACAATCACACGGCCGGCCAGAATGGCTTTGCTGTGGATGTGGCATTCGCCCGAGAGGTCGCAATCGATGCCCAGGATACAGTCGTCGTCGACCCGGCAATCGTGACCGATGCGGGTACCCTTCATCATACAGATGTGGTTGCCGATGACTGTCTCGCCCGCGGGATGAGTAGCGCGGTTGATGATGACATACTCGCGAATGGTATTGTCGTTGCCGACAGTCAGTCGAGTGGGTTCACCCTTGTAGTGGAAGTCTTGCGGCTCGGCACCGAGGATAGCCCCTTGAAAGACCCGGTTGTTTTTTCCCATGACCGTTCCCGCCAATATACTGGCGTATGGATATATCACACAGTTGTCACCGATGACAACATCTTTGTCGATATAGGCAAAGGGATGTATGGTTACGTTGTTTCCAATCACCGCTTTGGGATCGACGTATGCTAACGGACTAATCATAGTATCTAAGTTTTACGTTTTTACTTTGTATTTTCCTCGATCTCACGGCCACCGCCCAGAGCATGATAGAGATTGATGACGGCTACCATGCACTGATACGAATCGGATACTTGCGACAACTGGGCGTTGAGCAACGACTGTTGGGCCGTCAATACCTCGAGGTAGGTCGAGGTGCCCAAGGTCATCAACGACATGGTAGACTCGACTGCCTTCTCGAGCGAGGCTACCTGCAAGTCGCGGTTGACCAGCGTCTCTTTGGTCGTCTGTATCTGATAGAGGGCGTTGCTCACCTCTTCGCCGGCATTGAGGATGGCCTGCTGGAAGTTGATGGCGGCAATCTGCTGTTGAGCCTTGGCGGCTTTGAGGTTGGCTATGTTGCTGCCCCGGTTGAAAATGGGCTGAACCAGCGAAGCGGCAGCCGAGAGCAACAGTTTGCCCGGATTGACAATGGCGCTACCGGCCGAGTTGGTCCAACCGGCCGAACCCGAAATCACGATGTTGGGATAGAAGGCCGAGCGGGCAATGTTGGTCGAATAGTAGGCTGCAGCCAGCGAAAGTTCGGCCGAACGCACGTCGGGACGGTTGGCGAGCAACTGTACGGGTACGCCCACCTGATACATCTCGGGGAGCTTCTGGTCCTGGAATTTGCCGCGCTTAATCGATTGCGGAGCCTGATACAACAGGGTCGAAAGGCTGTTTTCGGTCTCGCGGATTTGCTGGCGCAACGTAGGGATGGAGGCAGCAATCATGTAGTTGTTGGCCTCGCTCTGGGCTACGGCAGCCTCGTTGGTCATACCGCCTACCTTCATGGCCCGGATGGTCTCGACGCTCTTCTGCCAGGTCTTGGCGGTCTCCTCGGTGATGGCAAGCTGCTCGTCGAGCATCAACAACGTATAGTATCCGTTGGCAATGGTGGCGATGAGTTGCGTGCGCACGGCCTGCTTGTAAGCCTCGGTCTGCATCAGCATGGCCTTGGCATTGCGCTTGGAGTTGAGCAGGCGGCCGAAAATGTCAATCTCCCAACTGGCCGAAACGGGGGCATTGTAGGTCCAGGTACCCTTGCTGCTGTCGAAGCTGCTCACGCCGCCTTGCGGAGTGAGGCTAAGCGACGGCAGGAATGCCAGTTGAGCGGCGGTGAAGCTGGCCTGAGCAGCCTCGACCTGAAGCATGGCCGACTGCAAGTCGCTGTTCTTCTCCAACCCCGTGCGAATGAGGTCTTGCAGGATGGGGTCGGTGAAGACCTCTTCCCACGGCAGGTCGCCGAAGCTGGCCGTATCGGCTGCAAGGGTGTCGGTATCGGAGACCGTATCCCGGAACAAACCCTCGACCATTACATCGTCGGGCCGATGGTATTTATTGTATATGTGGCAACTGTTTAAGGTGGTAGCCATAGTCAAACCACATACCGTATATAAAAGGATTCGTTTCATATATTCTCTGTTTTATATCGCGTTCTATTTTATTTGGAATACTGCTCAATCTCCGAGCGTACCTCCGAGTTGTCCAAATCATCCCATTTGAGCGGTTTGATCTTCTCTTGAATAATCTCGAATACCACAAACAAAGCGGGCACGATGAATATCTGGCAAATCATACCGATGAGCATACCGCCCACAGCACCGGCACCCAGGGTACCGTTACCGTTGGCACCTACACCCGTGGCAAACATCATAGGCAACAGACCGATGACCATGGCCAACGACGTCATCAGGATAGGCCGCAAACGGGCGGCGGCTCCGTCGATGGCGGCATTGATGATAGGCATACCGGTACGACGGCGGTCGAGGGCGAACTCGACGATAAGAATCGCATTCTTGGCCAACAGACCGATAAGCATGATCAAGGCAATCTGCAGGTAGATGTTGTTCTCGACTCCCATGATGAGGGCGAAGATGAAGCTACCGGCCAGACCGAACGGTATCGAAAGGATTACCGACAGAGGCAGCACGTAGCTCTCGTACTGGGCACTCAACAACAGGTAAACGAATACCAGACAGAGCACGAAGATGATGGCCGTGGTACCGCTGCTCGAGCTTTGTTCCTCACGGGTCATACCCGAGAACTCGTAGCCGTAACCTACGGGCAGGGTCTCGGCGGCTACCTCCTCGAGGGCCTTGATGGCCTCACCCGAGCTGTAACCGTCGGCGGGGTTACCGTTGATCTTGATCGAGGTAAACATGTTGAAACGGTTGATGTTATCGGGACCATAGACCTTGCGCAGGGTAATGAAGTTGGTAATGGGCGCCATCTCGGAACCGTTGCGAATCTTGATGTTGTTGAGGCTCTCGGGGCTTACACGGGCACTGGGCTCGGCTTGAATCATCACCCGGTAGAGTTTACCGAACCGGTTGAAGTTCGACGAATACATACCTCCGATGTAACCCTGCATGGCCGTGAGCACATCGCTCGGGCTGATGCCGGCCTGTTTACACTTGGCCACGTCGACATCGACCATGTATTGCGGGAACGAGGGGTTGAACGTAGTCGAGGCCATGGCAATCTCGGGTCGTTTCATCAACTCGGCCAGGAAGTCCTGGGTCACCTCGTAGAAGCGGTCGAGCGAACCACCGGTCTTATCCTGCAAGTTCAACTCGAAACCGTTACTGATACTATAACCCGGAATCATAGGCGGTGCGAAGCAGAGCACACGGGCATCTTTTATCTCGGTAGCGAACTTCGAGTAGAGGGCTCCGATGACCGAGTTGGCATCCATACCCTTGCCGGTACGCTCGCTCCAGTCTTTCAGCTTGACAATGAACGAACCGTAGGTATTGCCCTGACCACCGATGAAGCTGAAGCCCACAATCTGCGTACGGCCCTTCACGGCGGGGTGCAACCCGATGATACTGTCGACCTGCATGAGCACTTGCTCGGTACGCTCTTGCGAGGTACCCGGCTGCAAGTCGGCCGTAATCATGATGGTACCCGTATCTTCGTTGGGCACCAGACCCGTAGGTGTCACGTTCATCAGCACTACCAGAATAATGATAGCCACGATAACACCGGCAAAGGAGAATTTCTTATGATGTACAAAATGTTTTACACCGTTTTTATATTTACCCAGCAAGGTATCGTAAGCGGCATTGAAGGCCGTGTGGAAACGGTCGATGAAGGTCGATTTCTTATGACCCGCGCCGCTCTTGTCGTGCGGTTTCAGCAAGATGGCACACAGGGCCGGGCTCAACGTCAAGGCGTTGATAGCCGAGAAACCGATGGCGAAGGCCATGGTAAGACCGAACTGACGGTAGAAGGTACCCGATGTACCGGTCATGAAACTAACGGGGATAAACACCGACATCATCACCAGCGTAATCGAGACGATGGCTCCCGAGAGCTCGCGCATGGCATCGATCGAAGCCTTACGCGGCGACTTGTATCCCTGGTCCAACTTGGCATGGACACCCTCGACGACCACGATCGCATCGTCGACCACAATCGCAATGGCCAATACCAAGGCGCAAAGGGTAAGCAGGTTGAGGCTGAAGCCTATCAGATACAGGGCGAAGAAGGTACCGATAAGCGATACCGGGATGGCGATGGCGGGAATCAACGTCGAACGGAAGTCTTGCAGGAAGATGTATACCACGAAGAACACCAGAATGAAGGCCTCTATAAGGGTCTTGATTACCTCGTGAATCGAAGCGAACAGGAAGTCGTTGGCATTCAGCGTAGTCTCTATTTCCATACCGGCCGGGAGGTCTTTGCGAATATCGTCGAGCAGGTCGGTAATATCGCCGATAATCTCGGTAGCATTCGAACCTGCCGTCTGGTAAATCATGGAGCTCACGGCGTTGTGGCCGTTCTGGAAGTTCTTAAACCCGTAGGTCAAACGGCCCAGCTCGATGTCGGCCACATCTTTCAGATAGAGAATCTGACCGTCGGCATCGGCCCGAATGACCATGTCGCCAAACTCCTCGGGGGTTTGCAGACGGCCCTTGTAGGTGAGCACATACTGGAACGACTGGTTACCCTGGGCACCGAACTGACCGGGGGCGGCCTCGATGTTCTGCTCGGCCAGCACGGCGGCTATATCGGTAGGCATCAATCCGTATTGTGCCATCACGTCGGGTTTGAGCCAGATACGCATCGAGTAGTCGGTAGCCATTACGTTGGCATCGCCCACACCCGGGATACGTTGTACCAGAGGGATTACGTTGATTTTGGCGTAGTTCTCGAGGAACTCGAGGCTATACCGGTCGTCGGGGCTGTAAAGCGAGAATACCATCAGCATACTGGTCTGTCGCTTCTGGGTAATCACACCCACCTGCGTTACCTCGGCCGGCAGCAGGTTCAAGGCTTTCGACACCCGGTTCTGCACATTCACGGCAGCCATATCGGGGTCGGTACCCTGTTTGAAATATACGGTGATGGTGGCCGAACCTGTGTTGGTGGCGGTCGACGTCATGTACATCATGTCTTCCACACCGTTGATCGACTCCTCCAAGGGAGCGATTACACTATTCAAGAT
The DNA here is from genome assembly GCF_963931395.1 of Barnesiella sp. An22. Lineage (NCBI taxonomy): Bacteria > Pseudomonadati > Bacteroidota > Bacteroidia > Bacteroidales > Barnesiellaceae > Barnesiella > Barnesiella sp. An22. Next base: position 1,582,041 of record NZ_OZ007014.1, on the reverse strand, counting down.
AGTCTGGGCATTGGCACCCGTATAGGATGTAGAGACCTGTATCGTAGGCGGTGCAATATCGGGGTATTGCGTGATGGGCAAAAATACAAGTCCGATAAGGCCCAGTATAACCATGAAGATGGATATCACGGTCGACAATACCGGGCGATTGATAAATCTGTCTAACTTCATAATTTCTTCCTATTTTGAAGTTGAGGGTTATTATTTGTTTTGTGCTTGAGCCTGAGCCTGACCTTGAGCCTGAGCTCCGGCTACCTGAATGGTCATACCGTCCTTGAGGGTATTGACACCTTCTACCACGATGCGGTCGCCAGCCTTGAGGCCCGAGAGCACCATGTAGTCTTTACCGTTGTCGATCGACGAGATGGTGATTTCGGTCGATTTTACCGTAGAGTCGTCGTTGACTACGTAAACAAACTTCTTGTCCTGAATCTCATAGGTAGCTTTCTGGGGCACCAGCAGGGCGCTGTCGCTCTTCATCGGAATCATAATCACACCCGCGCCGCCGCTACGCAGCAACTTGTGCGGGTTGGCAAAGGTGGCACGCATGTTCGACGAACCGGTCTGCGTGTCGATGATACCGCTGATGGTCTCGATTTCGCCCTTCAGGGGATAGATGCTGCCGTCGGAGAGCTTGAGCGATACGGCGGGGAGTTTCGACAGGAAGTTGTCGGCACCGTATTGGGCGGCCAGCTCGAGAATCTGACGCTCGGTCATCGAGAAGTAGACATACATCTCGGCATTGTCCGACACGGTAGTAAGCGGCGTAGCCGACGAAGGCGATACCAGGCTACCTACCCGGAAGGGAATCTCGCCTACCACACCGTCGAGCGGGCTGGTCACGCGGGTATACGAGTCGTTGTTGCGGGCATTCACCAACTGAGCCTCGGCCTGAGCCAGTTGAGCCTTGGCCGACGCGTAGGAGTTCTCGGCCATCTGCAAATCGTACTCGCTGATGATGTCGCGGCGTTGCAACTCGCGCTTGTTTTCGGCCGTCAGTCGGGCAGTCTCGGCGTTGGCGCGAGCCACCTCGACATTGGTCTCGGCTACCTTCAGAGCAGCCTTGTAAGGCACCGTATCGATTACGAAGAGCACCTGGCCTTTACGCACGACCGAACCCTCGTCTACCCGCAGTTCGGTAATAAAGCCGCTTACATTCGGCCGTATCTCAATATCCCGTTTACCTTTGATTGCGGCAGGATAGTTACTATACCACTCCATTGAGTCGGGCTCCAATGTCATCACGGCATACTCACGAGCCATTCCACCTGTCTGAGCATTTTTCCCTCCACAGGAAAACAAAAAAATACAAAGCATCGCACCTGCGATGGGTTGAATAAAATTTTTGGTCAGTTTCATATTCATAAGTAACAAAATATTATTGTCGACGTTGGTACTCTGTTTAAACCTTATATTAACAAATGTTAATCAATATCCTATTCATAGACTCTCTCTGCTCCTATAAAATGACTTACTACCCCAATAAACAGGGACTTTTGCCAGCTTTTTCAAATGCCACAAATTTAGGAATAAAGTCTGTATAATAGCTGGAAATAATGAAAAAATAAAATAAAATAAAATTTATATATTTCGCCATACAATCTTTCTTATACCTATTCGACTGCAAAGATAAATTCTTCCTACTGTACGAACTGGTTCTTTATCACCGATATTTAGTTCTATTTTTCCGATTCGAATACTTTCCGGCCAAAAATCTGTCCATATCTACACGCTTTGTCAACCGGTCGAGGAATTTTCGACGAATATATCGGATTTTTGTACCATACTTTACTGGATACCAACCGATATGCAACGGCACAAAGGGAAATGAATCGGACGACAACGGCTCATGCACCAATACAAAATCGGAAGAGAGCCTATTGCCTGCCAGCCTCCAAAAACAGAGGCGACCGCTCTCCTCACCCCGGTCCTGTCCTCCTGACCGGTCGTGCACACTTTCGCACACAACCCGTTCGCAAGAAGAGAGAACTTGGAAGAAGAGAACGGCCGCCCGCCAAAAGAGCGAGGTATCGCCTTAAATCTCCTTTATCGAAATGGCATATCCTCCACCGGGAGCGACATACTGTTTCAATTTCGATTTCGAAGTAACCTTGATTTTTCTGATTTCATACTTCTGAGGATTCGTCAGGTAGTGAGTCTCTTTCGTATCGCTGTAAACCGTTGCCTCGTATTTCTTTCCCTTATCCAGGAAATCGAAACTGATTTCGGAGACACGGGCGTTGTAACCGCCTACACTACCGACAAACCACTCACCCGTCTTTTTAGCCTTGCGGGCTATGGTTATATATTCGGCCGGCTCGGCTTCGAGATAGACGCTCTTCTCCCACTCCATGGCTACATCCTTGATGAACTGAAAGGCATCGGCAAACCGCTCGTAGGTCTCGGGCAGATCGGCCGCCATCTGCAAGGGGCTGTACATGGTCACATACAGAGCCAGCTGATTGGCGATAGTCGTGTTGGCATGCGAGTGGTTGTTGGGGTTGTACTTGCTGATGTCCATTTCGAAGATACCGGGCGTGTAGTCCATGGGGCCACCGATGAGCCGGGTAAAGGGCAAAATGGCCACGTGGTAGGGCTTGCTGCCGCCGAAGGCCTGATACTCGGTACCCCGGGCCGACTCGTTGCCGATAAGGTTGGGATAGGTACGGCATATACCCGTAGGACGCACGGCCTCGTGAGCATTGACCATGATTTTGTACTGGGCCGCTTTTTCGACGGCATACTGGTAGTGGTTGACCATCCACTGGCTGTAGTGATTTTCACCGCGCGGAATGATATTGCCCACATAGCCGCTCTTCACGGCCGGATAACCGTTGTCGACCATAAACTGGTAAGCCTGGTCGAGATGGCGCTCGTAGTTGCGAATCGAGGCCGAGGTCTCGTGGTGCATGATCATCTTCACCCCTTTGCTCTTGGCATAGTCGCGTATCTCCTCGAGGTTAAAGTCAGGATAGGGTGTTACGAAATCGAACACATAATCTTTGGAGTTTCCGAACCAGTCTTCCCAGCCGATGTTCCACCCCTCGACCAGCACGGCGTCGAAGCCGTTTTCAGCCGCAAAGTCGATGTATCGCTTCACATTTTGGGTGTTGGCCGAGTGACGACCGTGGGGCTTGGCCTTGGCATAGTCGGTCACACCCAGTTGCACCGAGGGGAAATCCCACGTATAGGACCAGTCGCCCATGCCGGTAATCATCTCCCACCACACGCCTACATACTTGCAGGGTTTAATCCACGAGGTATCCTCGATTTTGCAGGGGTCGTTCAGGTTGAGCGTGATGCGCGAGGCGAGGATGTCGCGGGCATCGTCGCTGACGATAACCGTGCGCCAGGGCGAGTGACAGGGTGTCTGCATGTAGCCCTTGTCGCCTTGCGAATCGGGGGTAAGCCACGAGGTGAAAATCATGTGCTCGTCGTCGAGATTGAGGTGCATGCAGGCATAATTGATAAGCGCAGCCTCGTGCAGGTTGATGTAGAGGCCATCGTCGGTCTTGAGCATGAGGGCCGTCTGCACGCCTGTGGGCGAGAAGCTGGTTTGCGAGAGGTTCTCGGTGATGGCACCGGCCTGCAGGCCGCGGATCTCGGAGAGGCGCGATACGGTGTAGTCATACTCCTGCGTATCGTAGTCGCCCGGAATCCAGTAGGCCGTGTGGTCGCCGGTCATGGCAAACTGGGTGCACTCTTCCTTGATGACAAAATAGTTCAGGTTCTTCTGTTGCGGAAATTCATAACGGAAGCCCAACCCATCGTCGAACAGACGGAAACGCAGCACCATTTCGCGGTCGGTATTTTTCTGACGCAGAGTCACCGCCAACTCGTTGTAGTGGTTGCGTATCGAAGCCTCTTCACCCCATACGGGAGTCCAAGTTTCGTCGAATGTGGAACAGGCCGTATCGGCTATGCAAAACCCGGTCATCAGCGAATAGGGTGTACCCTCGTTCTTCTCGTCCAGGTCGTTGAAGTCGCGCCGCTGCGACTCGCCCTTGAGTTCGATACCCAGATGGCTGGGTGCAATTACCGTTTTTCCCTTATATTGCAATGTATACGTAGGACGACCTTTCTCTATCGAGAAATCCATCTGCAACTGTTTGTTGGGCGACAGCAAGGTCTGTGCCGAAACGGCCATGCTGCAAAGTACAGCCGCCACCCCTATTTTCAAAGCTTTTCGATTCATGATTTATATTTATCTGTATATTTTATTCATTAGTCTTTCAACAGTTTGCACACTGTCATTTGCCCTTCTTCCGAGATTCTCACCAGATAAGTACCCTTGTTCAGTTGGGCAATATCCAGAGTCGATACACTACCGTTCAATCTTTGTTGCATCACGCACTGGCCGTTTATCGAAAAAATCTCTATTTCACCTTCGTTTGAGGCCAGATGCACATTGATCAAATCTTTGGTCGGATTGGGATAGACATAACTCTGATCTGCAACCGGAGCCTGCACACCCGTGCTCTCCTTGCTTATGCTGTAAACCAGAGTCTGGTCGTTGAACCGTATCGTATAATCGCCGGTAGTCTCAATGGTAAATTTGAGGTTGGGCTTGCCGCCTGTGGTCTCGACGGCCGTTCCGGCCAAGCCTTCTACACCACCCCAGTCCTTGTCGCTCCAGTTGTTAGTGTTGGCAAATTTCAACTCCCACTCTCCGGCCGGGATATTCACGTCGGTTACCTCCCATTGGTTGTCGGCCACCAGTTCCATGTAACCGGCACCCAGAGTCCAGTTGTTGTAGGTACCGCCTACATAAATCTCCTTTTGTACCGAGTCGTATGTGCGAACGACAGCATACTGCAGGGTGTGAGGATTAAAGGTAATGTAATAGTTTCCGCTCGTCTCGATGGTAAACTTGATGTTCTCGCAACTCTCGTCGGGGCCCTTCACGGCAGTACCCGTCAGGCCGTTGTTCCCGTCGGGAGCACCCCAATCGGTATCGCTCCAGTTGTCGGTATTGGCAAACTTCATTTCATAGGTGCCGGCTTCGAAATAGAGGCGGTCGCTCGTGAGTGTTCCGTCTTCCGAGGGGTCTTTGAGCATGAGGCGTTTGTCTTCGTCGCCATTGAACCAGTTGGTAAAGGAACCGGCAATAAAGTAGGTGCCGATCTTGCTCAAATCGAGCGACTCGGAAACATCGGCTACTTTCGGTACCCGAATCGTATTGCTGCTCGTCCAGTCGGAGTATTGAGTTTGCTCGCCACCGACAACAGCTACCCTGAAATAGCGGGCCGGACGTTCAAAACTGCCTTCGGTTTGGGTGATGCTTACCAACAGCGAATCGGCATTATACTCCGTACAGGAGAATTGCAACAGGGCATAGTCGCCGTTCCGGTATTCAAAGCCTTCGCCCTCGTCGTCGTACAAGGCACCTTCGGCCTGACCGTTGTCAAGCGGATTTACATACAGCGTAATGGAGTCGCACGTGTACTCGGCCGTGCTCTGAATGTCGTGACCCAGATAAGGCAGAATGGCACCCGAGCGAAGTGCTACGATGGCTTGATAACCGTCGTCCTCGGCTTCCAGTGTCAGCTCGTCCCAGTCGCCACCGGGCAAGGTGGGGTTGACAGCCCAGCGCGGAATCACGAGCAGGTCACCGCCCAACAGGAAGGCTTGTTGCTCTTCGCGCAAACTTTCGTCGGTCAAATCGGCAAAGAATACCGGGCGCATGACGGGCATGCCCGTTTGAGACGATTCGCGGAACAGCGTATAGAAATAGGGCAACAGATGGTAACGGCGGTTCACGGCGTTGCGGGCCACCTTCTCTATCTTGCTGCCAAAAGCCCAGGGCTCTTGAGCGTGTTCCGACGTGTGATTACGCGAGAAGGGGTAATAGGGAGCCAACGCAAACCAGTGGCCCATCAGGTCGGCATTGCCGATGCGGCCGTATCCGCCAACGTCGGGGCCGCCGAAAGGTTGTCCCGAGAGGCCGAGGTTGAGCAGTACGGGAATCGTCAGCTTCAAGTGTTTCCACGTGTCGAGATTGTCGCCGGTCCACGTAGCGCAATAGCGTTGTGCACCCAGGTGATTGGCACGGGAGAGGAGGAAGGGACGCTTGTCGGGGCGGCTCTGCATGAGGCCTTCGAAAGAGGCTTTCGTCATCAACGACCCGTACAGATTGTGATAGCGCATGTGAGGCCCGGCAGCCAAATCGCCGCCACCGCGATGCCAGTTGGTCGTGAGCATGGTCCACTCGGGGGTATTGAACACGCCCGGTTCGTTCATGTCGTTCCAGGCACCGTCCATATTGTTTTCCTTGTAGAACTCGCCATAGAGGCCGGCCCACCATTCGCGAGTCTCGGGCCGCGTGAAGTCGGGGAACTTGCACATGCCCGGCCACACTTCGCCCTCGTAGTCGGTCACCTTGTCTTCGGTTTTCACCCAGTGATCGCCCTCTTGTCCTTGCTGATAGACAATGTAGCTATCATCGATTTTCACACCCGGGTCGGTAATGTAACCGGCCTTGAAGTTACGGCTGTGAAGCGAGTCGTTCATGGCCAGCGGATTGGGAACTCCGGCTGCCGAGAAGTAATCGGAATCGTCGTAGGTGAAAAGACGTTTCCCATCCATATAGTCGATGTCGAACCAGATGACGTCGCACGGGTGATGGCGACGACGCATCTCGCTGGTAATCCACAGGACATCGGCCGGTTTGTACGAAGGGTTATAGCGCGACTGGTGGTACCCGATAGCCCACAGCGGCGGCAGGTTGATGGTACCCGTCAGTTCGCCCAAGGCCTGCATCATCTCGGCCGGAGAGTTACGCTCGATAACGACCACCCGGAAAGAGGGACCTTCGCTGGTGATTTTCATTGGGTTCGTCAGGTTAATCTCCGAGCGCCAACTGTTATCGGCAATGATACCGAAGGTTTTGCCATCGGGACGTACCCCCATAATCCAGGGGTGCGACTGATAGAGCCCCTCTTTGTAATAGCCATAGTTGTCGTTGTTCCACAGAGGAATATCATAACCGTTACGGCGCAAATTGCCGTTTACAAGCCCCGTTCCGTACAGGTCGACATTGTCGCTGTAAGCAATCTCTACCAGGGTTTTCCCGTTATCGTCTGTTTTGAAAACCGGACGTATCTCCCAGTCGGACGGCACATCGCCCTGCCGGGTCAACTTTTTCTGTATGGCAAACGAGGCCAAAGTTTGTGTCGAATCGAAATCGGCCGGATAGAATACCGCCATTCGATCGCCACACAAAAATTCTTCTTGAGCATGCACGCCGATAGAGGCACACAGCATCAAAACAGACAGCAATTTGTACTTCATAAAAAACTATATTTCAAAATAAGCAATCTTGTAACTTCTTTTCTATTCGTCGCGGCAGAGCCGGCCGGGCCGAGGCAATCCCCTGCAGGACTCCTCCCCCAGCCCGCTTCCGAGATCTCAATATTCCACGACAATCATGTCCCAGTATTTCAAGGCCGGGAGGGTTGTGGTTATCTTGCCGCCGGCATATTCATACTCGAGCGGTATGGCCACACCGTCTTTCACATCGGGCGAAGCCACCCATACGGCTTTGGGATTCTGTTTGACGGCAAAGCTCACATTCACGGCTTCCAGCAAATCGGGCTCACCCTGGTTGGCATTGGTGTCGCACCAATCGAGGTGCGTGGCATTGCGATAGCTCAACAGGTGTATCACATCGCGGTCGTCGAAGCGTTTGCCCACGGTGGCAATCTGGCCTCTCACGGGGCCCCACTGGTTGAATGCAATATCGCCGGACGTCGAGGTGACATCGATACCGTACCATTCGCCACCGTCGCGCAACAGGTTCTGGTAGGCGGTGAGGAAATCGTAGTAGTGAATGAGCGCAATCTTCAACTCACCCCGCATCGAGAGGTTGTTGTTGGGGAAATACTCGTTGCAAAGCAGATGCTCGCCCAGTTGCAGAATAGAACCGCCCCAGGCAAAAGCGGCCGCACTACCCATGAGGATACCGGGCGTATTGAAATAGCTGCGCCCCTTGCGTCCGTGCTCGTAATTCATATAAGCGGCCAGAACCGTCTTCTTGCCATTAGACCACTTGTCGTTGTTGGTAATGATGTCGGAGAAGATGGTATATCCGCGGTCATCGCTGTGGTCCCACACCTCGGTGTAGAGGAAGTCGACAGGAGCTTTCGAAATCTGGTTCTCCTGGCCATACTGGCCCACGGCATTCATCACGAGCGACTTGTCGGGATTGGCCTCTTTCATGCTCTCGATAAAGTGCTTGAAAGTCTGGTCGAGATAGACCCGGTTGCCATAATAGTCATAGGTTTCGCCCCGGTCGCCCAACTGGTCTATCTGGTAGCCGTCGAAATCGAACACGGCATATACGTCGCTGTTCTGCTTGGTGATGTAGTCGATCCAGGCTTCATTGCCCGAATTGACAATATAGATGCTGCTCTTGAAAGGCGATCCCAGCTCGTGGCAATCCTTACGCACATGGCTGGCATCCTTGAAGAGATACCACTCCTCCTGCACGCCATCTTCGGCGGCATCGGCAAGGGCACCGTAAGCCAGGTTGTAGAACAACGACTTCATGCCATACTGATGCGATTTTTCGATATATCCCTCTACCGTCTTCTTGTAGCAGTCGCGGTTGATGATGTCGGTCCACACCTCCATCGGTGCCGACGGCGTACCGGCCAGGGGTTTGTGGTGCTTGTAGTGCCAGTCCTGGAATTGCACGTAGTTGATGTGATGGCGATTGAGGTCGGACATGACGTCGGATATATCCTGGTCGGTCATGTTGCCATAGGCCGAGAGGAAACCGTTGCGCGGGAATCGGTCGGGGGTCGACGATACATCGACGGCAATGCTGCCATAGACGGTCTCTACCCCGTCGGCATCCTTGCTGTACAGGTCGACCATATAGCCCTGATAGTCGGTGGCAGGCGGCTGCCAGCTCCAGCTGCAGCTACTCAGCGGAGCCTCCTCGAGGGTGGTACCCAAATGACGGTAACGGACCATCACGTTGGAAGCCCCTTGAATGAGCTTGTTGAGCGTGAAATTCACAGCCTCGCCCGGAGCATAGCAGGCTTTATCGGTATTGAGTTGTACCTCCATGTAACCATCGCCATAGGTGATGGGATCGTTCTCTATGTCAAAGCGGTTGCAGGCCGAAATCGACATGAGAACCGAAACGGAAAGGCAGGCTAAAAACAGCTTCTTAATCATATCTTTTGAACTTTATAATTTTACGAATGAGATGGTTTCATTTTCCACGTCGATAGTGATGCGGTAATTCCCGGCTTCGCTTATAATCCATTTGTTGTCGGGCTGGTTGCCGATGACGTAGGATCCGTTTTCCGAGATGGGACAGTTGGCCTGCGGAGCCAGTATGAAATCGCCGCCAAAGCTGTGGTCGATTTCGAGCGGGAACTTCAGTTCGCCCTCCGACAGATAGCCTTCATAGGTGAACACGTTGGGATTGGACGAGCTGCGCTGCATCTCGGTGATGTTGTCCCACGACCAACCGCCGGGGGCAGCCGAGCCCATGATCCATACATGCTCGTATCCTACGTAGTTGCCAATCTCCAGAGTATTGCCCCGCAAGTCGAGTGTCACGCTGTACTTGTTGGCAGCCGGTATGTTCCACTGCTTGCTGGCCGTGCCTATATCGTCGACGAGTTGGATGGTCGTGGTACCCAGCCCGTTGTTGTCGAGAGGCTGATAACCGGCGCAACCCGAGGTCGCGGTCGTGCTCGAGATGAGCATATTGCCGGCCGACAAGGCTCCGTTGTAGGTAAAGATAAAGGAGTCGTCGCTCGACTGCTCGAGTTTGATGGCCGAGGGTGCAGCCTCGCCTACCAGATAAAGGGTCGAGAAGGGTACCTCGCCGTCGAGGTTGGTGAAGCTGACGGTAAGCAGGTCGAGGTTCACATCGATCAGGTAGTTGCCGGCCTCTTCGATTACCCACTTGTTGTCGGGATAGTCTTCCTCTTTCTCCCGGTAGTGCATCCTGGTGGGGTCGTCGTTGTCGCGCACGTAGCACGGATACCAGTCGCCCAGCTGGGCATTGAACTTGATTTCGCCCTTCTTGAGCATACCCTGCCAGGTGAAGTGCGCAATGTTGTCGTAGTCGCTCGACATGATGGTGGCCAACTGATTGTCCCAACCATTGGGGGTAGCATCGCCGATGATATAGAGGTTGAGCACCCGCCATTTATAGGGAGCGATTCTTACCTCCTTCACAGGCGATACCTGCATGGGGACGGTGGGGTCTGCGACGGTAGCCGTTACCCGCATTTCAAAATCGGTGTATTGCTCGAGGGGAATGGTGGGGAAATAGTGGAGCAAGGTATCGGTAAGCTCCTTGTTGGTAAAGGAGATTACCCGCGAATCGGTCTTGCCGATGTTGTATTTGATACCATTTTCGAAATTATCGCCCTTCACATCCATCTCGAAAAAATACGAGATAGCTGCACCCGTACCTTGGTTGGTCCCGCTGGTCCAGGTAATTTGCAGAGCCTCCTGGGCATCGCTGCGCTGGTCGCAACGTACCGAATCGGCCGAGAGATTTATCATCAGGGGCGACTCGCCCTTGTCGAGCACAATCTCCTCCTCACACCCGACCAGACCGACCGAGGCGAGTAATGTCATACCTATTATAGTCTTTGCTTTCATTGTTTTTCAGTCTCTTTGATTAGTAACCCGGATTTTGCGTTAACATCGGATTGGCCTCGATCTCCTGCTGGGGAATCGGGAGCAACAGATGCTTGGAGCTGGCCGATGTCTTCCCTATCGAGTGGAGGAAGTTGAGGGCATAGTTGTCCTTGTAGCGAATCATGTCGAACCAACGGTGACCTTCGAAGGCGAGTTCGATGCGACGCTCGTGGATAATCTTCTCACGCATCTGGGCTTGAGTAAGCCCCTCAATGGTGCTTCGGTCGGTGAGGCCGGCACGTTTGCGTACCTCGTAGAGCGGATCTTCGGCCTGTACGGTGCGACCCAGTTCGTTCAGCGCCTCGGCCTTGAGCAGCAAGATGTCGGCATAACGGGTAACGACCCAGTCGGCATTGCTCGTGTTGTAGTCGGGCGATTGAGCTTTGGTAAGCAGGAATTTGCGCACGTTGTACCCCGTAGTCGAGTAGGACGAGCTGTATTGTTTGCCGTCGAATGTGGGGCACCCCATGTAGAAGATGGTCTTGTCCTTACGCAAGTCGCCCTCTTCGTATTGGCTTACAAACTCGGCCGTAGGCTGGTTCCAGCCGTAGCAGCCGGCAGCCATGTCGGAGTTGCGGGGCCCCATGAAGGTGCTGGTCCACGAACATTGGTTCTCGTTGCTCCAGAAATCGTAGTTGGTCTTGCCATAATACTGCACCTCGAAGATAGACTCCACGCCGTTCTTTTTAGCGGGGTCAAAAATGTCGGAGTAGTCGCTGGCCAGCTCGTAACCCATCGAGCCTATCTCGTCGCACATGCGCACTACCTCTTCGTACTTGTCGTTACTGGGCTCGTAGGTCATGTATACCCGGATGAGTTCGGCCATGGCGGCTTCGCGGGTAGCACGGCCCAGATCGGTAGTGGAGTACTCCGATTTCTTGGGAAGCAGTGAGATGGCATTCTTGAGGTCCGATGTGATGAGTTCGTAAATCTTGCTTACCGGGGCACGCTCTACCAACAGATTGGTCTCGGAGGTTTGAGGCGTGATTATGTAAGGTACACCGCCGAAAAGCCGTACCAGAATAAAGTAGTAGTGAGCTCTCAGGAAATAGGCTTCGCCCAGGCAACGGTTCTTGAGCGTCTGGTCCATATCCATACCGGGTACATTCTGCAACACGAAGTTGCACCGCAAGATACCGGGCGAAGGACCGCGCCACAAGTCGAGGGCGGCAAAGTTGTCGGCCGTAGCGATAAAATTGGCCAGGTCGACCGTCTCGATACCGTCGGTACCGCCACCGGCACCCACGACACTGTTGCCGGCCATGATGTCGAGCGTCCAGATGCGCATGTTGTAGAGTTTGGCCCATTGCAGAGGCTGGTAGGCCGCATTGACAGCCGCCACGGCATCCTCGGCGGTTTGGAAACCCTCCGACGTATCGACCGAGTCCCAGGGCTCACGATCCAAGAAATCACTGCAAGCGCTCAACAGCATGGCAAGAGCGCCGAAAATCGATATGATATAAGTTGTTCGTTTCATCGGTGGTTATGGATTAAAAGGTTATGTTCAATCCGAACGTAAAATTACGGGTCACGGGATACACATTATTGTCGTTGCCCGAACCGCTCACCTCGGGATCGAGACCCGTATAGCGGGTAAGGGTAAAGAGGTTCTGTGCCGATACCGAGAGGCGCACCTGCTGCATGGCGGCCTTCTTGGTCAGGCGACTGGGCAGGGTGTACCCCAGCGAAATGTTCTTCAAGCGCAGGTAGCTGCCATCCTCGAGGAATCGGTCGGATACCCGGTTGTTCTTATTGGGGTCGCCAAAGACGGCACGCGGCATCGTATTGCTCGTGCCGGGTCCACGCCAGCGGTCGAGCACGGTCGTCATCTGGTTCTGAGCTACGCTCATGGCCTCGAGCGACGCGCGGTTGCCATTGTAAATCTTGTTGCCGGCTACGCCCTGGAAGAAGATTTCCAGGTCGAATCCCTTGTAGGACAACTGGTTGTTCATGGCAAAAGTCCACGAAGGCGTAGGGCTGCCCAATACGGTACGGTCGTCGTCGTTGATGACACCGTCGTTGTTCAAGTCCTTGAAACGAATATCGCCCGGCTGTGTGCTCGACGTAGGATCGCTGCCCACCGTCTGTATGGCGTGGTTGTCGACCTCCTCCTGCGTCTGGAAGATACCGTCGGTCACATAACCATAGAAGGCGCTGATGGGATAGCCCACCATGTGCACGTTGTTGTCGAAATACATGGGCACGTCGCTGTTCAGGCTAATCAGTTCGTTGTGGTTGTACGACACGTTGGCCGTAGTCGACCAGGTGAAGTCGCCTCCACGGAAGTTGAACGAGGTCAGGGCCAACTCGACCCCGACGTTGCGCATCAGGCCGGCATTGATTTGCGACACGTTCTCGTCGGAGTAACCCGAAGAGATGGGTACCGACATGGGCACCAGCATATCGTTGGTATTCTTGATATATCCGTCGAGGGTTACCAGCAACCGGCTGTCGAGCATCGAAGCATCGATACCTACGTTGTATTGCTCGACCTCTTCCCAGCGCACATTGGGATTGGGCATCACCCACGGGGCCAGACCCGACACCTGGTTGCCGTTGAAATTGTATTGCACGGTTTGCAGTACCGAGGCATAGGCGTAGTTGCCCACGCTGGCCTGGTTACCGGTAACACCGTATCCGGCACGTATCTTCAGGTCGCTCAACGCAAAACTCTTCTGGAACCACTCCTCTTCGCTCATTCGCCAGGCAAGCGACACCGAGGGGAATACACCCCAGCGGTTGGCCCGGCTGAAACGCGAGCTACCGTCGGCACGCATGGTGGCGGTAAACAGATAGCGATTGTCATAGGTGTAGTTGATACGGCCCATGAACGACAGGAGCGCCCAGTCGCTGCCGTTACCGGTGAGGGTGGGCTCCAGAATACCGTTGGCCAACTCTTGGGCCGAATCGCTGATGAAGCCTTGTATGCTACCGCTCATAAACTCGTAGGTGTTGGTCTGGGCCGACGAACCTATCATGGCGGTTACGGCATGCTTGTCGTTGAAGGTCTTGTTGAAGGTGAGCAGGTTGTCCCACAACCAGGTAAAACTCTTGTTGTACTGGCGCGAAGCCTGCGACTCGGGTTGCTCGATAGGCTCCCAGTCGTACTTGGGAGTCCAGCTCTTGCTGTCCCAGAAGAGGGCCTGGATACCAAAGGTGCTCTTAAACGTGAGCCACTCCCACGGTTTTATCTCGGCATAGATATTACCCAGCAGGTTGTAGCCCTTGGTGGTCGAGGTATTCTCCATCATTTTACCGATGGGGTTGGCAATATCGCCCACATACATGGCCAATCCCACAGGGCCGGCCCAAGAGCCGTCTTCGTTTTTGATGGCCTGGGTAGGCAGCGCCTTCATGGTGTTCTGGATGTTGTACTCGCCCTGCGACTTAATGTCGTGGTTGAGCGAAAGGTTGTGCCCCAACTTCAACCATTTGTAGAGTTCGACATCGGAGTTGAACTGAAGTGTAAACCGCTTGTAGTCGGTTGTCTTGATGATACCCTGCTGATCGTAGTAGGTACCCGACACGTAGTAACGGCTCTTTTGCGTACCCCCCGAATAGTTGGCCGAATAGGTCTGCGTAGGAGCATACTGGAAAAGCTCGCCCATCCAGTCGGTACCCTTGCCCAGTTTGGTGGGGTCGTTGAAGAGAGCATACTGGGGTTGTCCGCCGGCACTCATCATCTCGTTGTGTAACGAGGCAAACTGCGTGGCGTTGAGCAACGGCAGGGTGCGTTGCAACTGATCGAACCCGTAGGTCACTTTCAAATTCAGGTTGTTGCGCTCCTGCGAGCCTCGCTTGGTGGTGATGATAATCACGCCATAGGCACCGCGCGAACCGTAGATGGCCGTAGCCGAGGCATCCTTAAGGATGTCGACGCTCTCCACGTCGTCCATGTTGATCATATTCAAAGGTACATCGGTAGGTACACCGTCGATAACCAAGAGGGGGTCGCTGTTGTTAATGGAACCGATGCCTCTGATTTTCATACTCACGTTGCTGCCCGGGGCCCCGCTCGAAACTACCTGCAAACCGGGGGCCCTACCCTGCAAGGCGGCTCCGAGGCTCGGCGACGGCTGACGGGCCAAATCTTTGGAGGAGACCTGCGAGATAGCTCCCGTCAAGTCGCTTTTCTTCTGGATACCATATCCAATGACTACAATCTCGTCGAGCATCTCGTTGTTCTCGTGCATGACAATCTGCATCGTGCTCTGTCCGTTCACATCGGCGTCTTGAGCCACATAGCCTACATAACTGAGATGCAATACGGGATTGGCCGAACTGAGATTGAGACTGAAATGTCCATCTATATCGGTCACGGTTCGGTTCGAAGTCCCTTTCTCCGATACATTGACACCGATAAGCGGCTCCTGGTTGACGTCGAGAACAGTGCCCTCGACCTTGCTCTGAGCCCATACGGCGAATGGTAACAGGCATAAGAGGATTACACAGCATGTGATCCTGCCCAAATGGTTGTTTTTCATCTATAATTTTTCTTTAGGGGGAAAGTAAAAAAGAGAGGCTGCCACACTTGCAGAGCAGCCTCTCCATGAAATAATTTATCGAACTGCTATCTTATGAGTCATACGGCCTTTGGAGGTCTCGATAACCAGCACGTAAATACCTGAATTGAGGCCATCGAAGGACAACAGCGTGGCGTCGACCGAAACGACTTTCCGGCCGCTGATGTCATACAGTGCCATGGATTGAGCCCGGTCGCAAACGATTCCATAAGACTCTTGTACCCAATCGATCGATTCAATCTCTTCGATTGCCGTCGAGGGACCTTCGTTTTTCTCGACATTGAGTTTCATCGATTTCAGATCGACAGTCAACGTATAGTTGCCGGCTTGAGCAGCCTCGACGTAGAACTTGAAGTCGTTGCCATCGCTCAACTTGGTGATTGTCGACTCACCCTCTTGGAACGGAGTGTTGGCAGCCTCGGCGCCATAGGCCGTATAGTCAAAGCTGTTGCCGTCGTAGAATTTCAATTCGCCCTCGGTCAAATCGCCCGTCCAGGAGTATACCCCTTCCTGGTCCTTGACTTCCAGAATATGGTTGTCTTCGAATGTCCAGCCGCCAACGGCATCACCGATGACCCACAACTTTTCGGGATAGGTTTCGGCGATGGTCAGTTTCATGGTGTTTACATCGACCGTCACCTCGTACAAACCCTCGACCAGAACACCGAACTTCCAGTCCTCACTGCTGGTTGTGGTATATTTCAAATCATACTCACCGGGAGCGGCAATCGTCTGCTCAGGCTGAGCCGACACGTACATGCGGTCGTTCCACTTCCGGGTCATCATAAACTTCAAGCCTTCGAAAGCCTCGCACTTGCTCAGTTGCAACGTGCCTTTGTAGATGCCCGAATCGAAAGAGGTCTCGGGCAGCTCGATGGCACTCTCGATAGCCCAGTGCACATCCGTAGCATCGCCTATCGCATACACGGCCTCAAAGTGTGCGGCAGCCTGGTCGGGCAACTCGGTACCGTCGATTACCTCGACCAGCGGTTTTTCGCCGGTAAGGTCGACTCTGAATTTATAGCGCCCGGCAGCTGATACCTTGAACGACTTGTCGGGAGCCGTGTAGTCGCTACGATATTCCAACTCGTGAGAACCGGTTGTCAAATCCAGATAGGTTTCATTGGGATTATCGCCCACAACCGTAGAGGCCATGGCCGGGCCATAGCCGGGAGCAAAATCATACGTCGTTACAAAACGCATGCGGCCTTCGGTCAAATCGCCGGTGTATTCATACACACCATCTTCGACCGTTACCATACGAATCACATTATTACTATCCCATTGTGCCGGGGTGGCATCACCTATTACATATAACGAGGCGGGATAATTGCCGGCTGCTACCGTAGCCGAACATAAGGCTAAAGCCGAGAAAAGTAAGAATCTGCTTTTCATGCTATTTAATATTGGGTTAATAAATTTGTTTACACAGAGTACACGCCCTGTTTTCAATTTTCCACACAAAAATAGAAGGGTTATTTGGCCTTGTCAATTCGGTGTAGTAAAAAAGTAGATATTTAATGAAAACAAATATTTTATTATCAATATTTTATACAAAAATACAGCATTCATAAAAGTAGCCATTATGATAGCATTTTTCACCCCTAAACAGCTCTGTTTACAATATTCTTTTTATCTTTGTTTCGTCGATTCCCATATCTGCCCATATCGAAGACAAGACAAGAAAAAAAACGATAAACTTTATTTTCTCATCCATGAACATATCACATCGACCTGCCCTCCTGTCGATAGGCATCCTGCTCACCCTGCTCCCTGCCTGTTTTCATACGCAAGCTGCAACCCCAAGCTGCGAACCGCCCCAACTCACCGTCGAAGCAACACTCGATTCGCTCGACCGACTCATCGGCTACCGCTACCGCTTCAGTCAAAAAAAAGAGCGAGAGATACAGACTCTCAAACAAAACCTGAGGAAACAACTCTCACCGGCCGAACGATTCCGGGCTCTCGGCTACCTAGTCGACGCCTATCGGGCATTCAGCATCGACTCTCAAACGGTATATGTAAAACGTCAGATTCATCTGGCCGACCAGGTGAAAAATCGAGACATGCAGGTACAAGCCCGACTCAATATGGTCGAGTGCCTCTACAACGCAGGCATGTACAAAGAAGCCGACGAACTGCTGAACCAGATAAAACGCAGCTCCCTGCCCCATTACATCATTCCCTATTACTACCATTTGAAACGGACTCTCTACGGACTACTGGCCGACTATGCACTGGAGCCGGAGATTCGCAACGACTACAACAAGCACCTGAACCTCTATCGCGACTCTATCTTGCAGTCCAACCCCTCCAACTCGTTTACCTACTATGTGGTCAAGGCAGACGAACTCACCGCACAACACAACTACGCCAGTGCATTGCAAATATTGCGCGAAGCTCTCTATCGAGGCCAACTCAACTCGCACGACCGGGGCATCATCTATTACGGCATGGCCGAAGTCTTTGCCCAGACCCAACAGAACGACAGCACAAAAATCTACTACGCCCTCTCGGCTCAATGCGACCTGAAAGCAGCCGTGCGGGAATATGTTTCGCTGCACCGGCTGGCCGAACTCCTGTTCAACGAGGGCGACATCGAGCGCGCCTACAACTACATCAAATGCTCGGTCGAGGATGCCCGGGCCTGCAACGCTCGGGTGCGCAGCCTCGAATTCATGCCCGTATTCACCATTATCGAAGAGGTATATCAGGCTCAGATACAGAAACAACGCGAACTCTCGATTACGTTTACCTACATCACCTGCGCCTTCTGCGTGATTCTGCTAATCACCTTCGTGATTCTGTTTTTCCAAAACCACAAGCTCAACAGTGTCAAGGAGAAACTCAACCAGACCAACAAACACTTGCAGACCGTGAACAACTCGCTCACCGAGAGCAATCACGTCAAGGAGGAGTACCTGAGCCGATACATGGACCAGTGTGCCGTATATATCGACAAGATGGACGAGTATCGACGTTCGCTCAACAAACTGGCCTCGATGGGCAAGATGGAAGAACTCTCTAAAAATTTGAAATCACAGAACAGTATCAACAACGAACGCAAAATGTTCTATGCCGAGTTTGACCAGTCGTTTCTGAAACTATACCCCGACTTTGTCGAGAAATTCAACGAGTTGCTGGTGCCCGAGGCTCGCATCACCCCCAAGCCCAATTCGCTCACCCCCGAGCTACGCATTTATGCGCTGGTTCGCCTGGGCACGACCGACAGCAACCAAATAGCCCGCTTCCTGTGCTACTCGGTTTCGACCATATACAACTATCGGGTAAAGATTCGCAACTCGGCCATCGGTTCTCGCGACGACTTCGAAGAGCGAGTCATGCACCTGTAACATCCACACCGAAGCGATAGCCGACCCGGGGGAGGGGTATCTGCCACCGCCTCAGGGGCGGCACTTCATACCCTCGACAACTGCCCCCCAATCGGCTCTGTTGCCGAATCGAGAGGAAAAGAAAGCGACTATTTATGTAATCTTTATTGTTAAAGAAACATTTTTCTTAACACATGAGATGAGATATATTTGCTACATTTGCATACGGCTTGCTTACAGTCTAAAAGCTATTTAACTTTTAAGCATACAAATTAAACGAAGAAACTACTTAATACTATATTTATGTCAAACGAATTAAAAGAAGATGCCTTAAAATATCACAGCGAAGGCAAAGCCGGGAAAATCGAAGTCATTCCCACCAAGCCATACAGTACACAGCGCGACCTCTCCCTGGCCTATACGCCGGGCGTAGCCGAACCCTGTCTCGAGATAGAGAAGAACCCCGATACGGCGTATGAATATACGGCCAAGGGAAATCTGGTAGCCGTCATCTCCAACGGTACGGCCGTGCTGGGTCTGGGCGACATCGGTGCCCTGGCCGGCAAGCCGGTGATGGAGGGCAAGGGACTGCTGTTCAAGATATTTGCCGGCATCGACGTGTTCGATATTGAAGTCAACGAAAAAGACCCCGACAAGTTTATCGAGGCCGTCAAGGCCATATCGCCTACCTTCGGCGGTATCAACCTCGAGGATATAAAGGCGCCCGAGTGTTTCGAAATCGAAACCCGCCTGAAAGAGGAGTTGAATATCCCCGTCATGCACGACGACCAGCACGGCACGGCCATCATCTCGGGTGCCGGTCTGCTGAACGCCCTCGAGATACAGGGCAAGAAAATCGAAGAGGCCAAGCTCGTGGTGAACGGTGCCGGTGCCGCCGCCATCTCGTGTACCAAGCTCTACATGGGTCTGGGCATCAGACGCGAAAACATTGTCATGGTCGACAGCAAAGGTGTTATCCGCTCCGACCGTCCCAACCTGCCCCCCTCGAAACAACAGTTCGCTACCGACCGCACCGACATCCACACGCTGGAAGAGGCCATGCGGGGTGCCGATATTTTCCTGGGCCTCTCGGTGGCCGACGTACTTACCCCCGAGATGGTACAGTCGATGAACGAGCGTCCTATCGTCTTTGCCCTGGCCAATCCCAATCCCGAGATTGCCTACGACAAGGCCATGGCTTCGCGCGACGACCTGATTTTCGCCACCGGCCGGTCGGACTATCCCAACCAAATCAACAACGTGCTGGGATTCCCCTATATCTTCCGCGGGGCGCTCGACGTACGCGCCACGACCATCAACGAAGAGATGAAACGGGCCGCCACCTACGCCATTGCCCAGCTCACCAAAGAGCCGGTGCCCGACGTGGTCAACTCGGCCTACGGCATCAAGCGCCTCACCTTCGGTCCGCAATACATCATTCCCAAAGCTCTCGACCCGCGGTTGCTCACCGCCGTAGCTCCGGCCGTGGCCCGGGCTGCCATGGAGTCGGGCGTGGCCCAGCACCCCATTACCGACTGGGATGCCTACAACGACCGGCTGAAGAAGCTCATGGGCTATGACAACAAGATGCTGCGCGAGTTTACCGAGATGGCCCGCAAGGAGCCCAAACGGGTGGTATTCGCCGAGGCCAACCACGCCAACATGCTGAAAGCTGCCGAGACGGCCATGCGCGACGGCATCTGCCACCCCATCCTGCTGGGCAACGACGAGCTCATCGGCAAACTGGCCGCCTCGATAGGCGTTGACCTCACGGGCATGCAGATTATCAACCTGCGCCACCCCGACGAGGAGGATCGCCGCTGCCGCTATGCCCACATGCTCACCGAGAAGCGTCAACGCGAGGGCATGACCTACCCCGAGGCTCACGAAAAGATGTTCGACCGCAACTACTTCGGTATGATGATGGTCGAAGCCGGCGAGGCCGATGCCTTCATCACCGGTACCTACTCGAAGTATGCCGAGACCATACAGATAGCCAAGGATGTGATCGGCATCCGTCCGGGTTACAAACACTTCGGCGCCATGCACATCCTGAACACCAAGCGGGGCACCTACTTCATTGCCGATACCCTCATCAACCGCAAGCCCACCACCGATACGCTGGTCGACATTGCCCGACTCGCCTACGACTCGGTGCGCTTCTTTGCGCAAGACCCCGTCATTGCCATGGTCTCCTACTCCAACTTCGGGTCGGACAACCTGGGCAGCCCGCAACGGATACACGAGGCTATCGAGATTCTGCACGAGCAGTACCCCGAGATGCTTATCGACGGCGAAATGCAGATGAACTTCGCCCTCAACAACAAGCTGCGCGACAAGACCTACCCCTTCAACAAACTCAAGGGGCGCGAGGTAAACACCATCGTATTCCCCAACCTGAGCTCGGCCAACTCGGCCTACAAACTGATGCTCGAGATGGGGGTAGCCGAGTCGATTGGCCCGATTCAGATGGGATTGAACAAGCCTATCCACTTTACCGACATCGCCAGCTCTACGCGCGACATCGTCAACCTCACCACGGTAGCGGTACTCGATGCCATTGTACAGGAGCGTCAGAACAAAAACAAACAGTAAGCGAGAAGACAGATTATGTATATCGCACTATTCAGCCCTACGGGCGGTACCCGCAAGGCTGCCGAAATCATAGGGAGGGCCATAGACCCGCAGGCCGTCGAGATAGACCTCTCGAAAACCCAAGCCGAAGGGCTGCCCCTCGAGTTAGGGCATGACGAGGTGCTGCTGGCTGCAGTGCCCGTATTCGGCGGACGGGTTCCCGCCATTGCCATCGAACGACTGAAAGGAATCACGGGGCACGACACCCCGGCGATTCCCGTGGTCGTGTATGGCAACCGCGACTACGACGATGCCCTGCTCGAACTGAAGTCGGCGCTGGAGTCGAACGGCTTCCGCCCGGTTGCCGGTATCGCCTGCATTGCCGAGCACTCCATCATGCACGTCTACGCCACCGGCCGTCCCGATGCCGCCGACGAGCAGGTGCTGAAACGGTTTGCTTCGCAGATAGCCGCCAAACTCAAACAGATAAAGGGTGGAATCCCCGCCCCCATCGAGGTAAAGGGCAACCCCGACTACAAGCCCTACAACGGCGTGCCCCTCAAGCCGCACGCCACCCGCGACTGCAATCGGTGCGGCACCTGTGCCGCCTTGTGCCCGGTGGGTGCCATTCCTCTCGACAATCCGCAGAAGACCGACACCAAGAAGTGCATCTCGTGCATGAGGTGCATCGCGGTGTGTCCGCACCAGGCCCGCAAAGTGAGCAAACTGAAAGTGGCCCTCTCGACCCGAATGCTGAAAAAGGCATGCGAGGTGCGCAAAGAGCCCGAGCTGTTTATCTAAAAAGAATATAGCCTCGCCTCCGGGAAGCGACGCGCAAGGGCCCCCTCACACGATAAATAGGGGATTGTCGGGCGTCGAATGACGGGGCGAAAAATGAAAACCTTCGGCCGAAAAGGCCTCCAACTCCTGGGGAGTCGTGAGTCTGTTTTTCAAGATAAAACGGGTCATGGCTCCCCTCATCATTTTGGCATAGACCACAATGGTCTTGAGGATGTCGCCTTTGCTCACCTTGAACTCGGGAGTAACCACCCGCACCTCGCGGTTGAGGCGCGCCCAGTCGAGCGACTGTTGTATTTCGCGGCTGGCCAGATTGACCAGAATGCCGCCGGCAGCCTGCACGTCGGCAATGAGCCGGTCGGTTATGCGGGTGCGCCAGTAGGCATCCAGCGGGCAACCCGTCGAGGGGAGCTCCACGGTATACTCCATGCGGTAGGGCTTGATGCCGTCGAGAGCACGGGTGAGCCCGTAGCAGGCCGAGGCGATGCGCAAGTGGTCCTGGGCATAGGTGAAGTCGGCCGCCGTGAAATCGGCCGGCGAGAGGTAACGGAAGACAATGCCCGTATAGGCCAGCAGCGAAGGCACCGCAGGCGTCTCAGGCGAGAGGAAGGCGTTGTACCGTTCCCAGGTCTGCAGGGCCAGCGAGCGGCTCACACCCAGCATCGCAGCCAGTTCGTCGACCGAGTAACCCACCATCTCGCGGGCTATCCGGGTAGCTTCGTCCACAAAGAGGGGCTCCGTCACGGCGGGCACCTCGATCTTACACTTTCCGGTCATGGTCTTGGCCGGTGACAACAATACCAGCATAGGTTCGGCTATTTAGTCAGTTGAATCGTTTTTGCAACTCGTCATGCGAAATGACGACAAAGACCGTCTTCCCCGCAGGGGTATAGGCCGGCGTCTTGAGCGAAAGCAGGTCGTCGACCATCGTCGACATCTCCTCTTTCGAGAGCGTCTGCCCCACCGGCACGGCGGCAGCCTCGGCCAGCGTCCAGGCGATGCGCTGCTGCAGGGAGGTTTTGGCGTCGTGCTCCTTCTCCGAGGCGGTCGCAATCATCTGCCCTATCAGGTCGCAGGCATCGACCCCCTCTATCCCGGCGGGTACGGCATTGACCGAATAGCTGTTCTGCCCCATATCGGCCAGGTCGAATCCCAAGGCCGTCAAGTCGTCCCAAATCTCCCGCAGGACGGCGGCCTGCGAAACGGTGAGCTGCATCATCTCGGGGAAGAGGATACGTTGCGAGGCCATCTCGCGCGACGAGAAGCCCGCCATGAAACGCTCGAAGAGAATCACGCCGTGAGCCCGATGCTGGTCCACAATCATCAGACCGTCGGCCGTAGGCACGGCAATGTAGCGACCCTTCAACTGCAACACGGGCCGCCCGCTTTGGTTCAGTTTCGACTCAAATTCGGGGAAGATACCGCTCTCCTGAGGGGCTTTAGGCTCTTCGTCGGAGAGACGCGACACGTAACCGCCCGAGAAGTCGACCTTCGAAGGCACCACCTCATCGGTATCGGGAGTCAGACTCTCCCCTCCGCCGGCGCTGTTGAAACTGCTGTACAGCTGCTGCCAGTCGTATTGGGGCCGCTTGGCCGACGTGCCTCCCCCACCCGACCGGAAGGGGTTGTACGACTTGTCGACCTGCACCGTGGGAGGTACCACATGGGCTCCCGGTTTCGAGGTGGGAATCTCGGGGGCATCCTCCATGTCGAAGTCGATGGTGGGTGTCGCACTGTATTTGCCCAACGCCTCCTTGACCGAAGCCGAAAGAATCTGCCAGATAGGCTGCTCGTTCTCGAACTTGATTTCCGACTTCGTGGGATGAATGTTCACGTCGATGGTTTCGGGCTCGACCGTGAGGTTGATGAAGTAGTTGGGCATCTCGCCTACCGGTACCAGATTTTCGTAGCAGATGGTCACCGCCTTATGGAAATAGGGGTGACGCATGTAACGCCCGTTGACGAAAAAGTATTGCAGGGCTCCCCGCTTGCGGGCCGACTCGGGCCGGCCTACATAGCCCGAAATCTTGACCAGCGAAGTCGAGGTATCGAGCGAGAGCAACTGTTGGTTGAGGCTCTTCCCGAAGAGGGCCACGATGCGCTGGCGCAGGTTGGAGGCCGGCAGGTCGAAGAGTTCGGTATCGTTGTGCGTGAGGGTAAAGGCCACCTGGGTATTGATGAGGGCCATACGCTCAAACTCGCCCAGGATGTTGCTCAGCTCCACCTGATTCGACTTGAGGAACTTGCGACGGGCCGGCACGTTGAAAAAGATATTCTTCACGGCAAAGTTGCTGCCTACGGGCGTGGAGACGGACTCCTGCCCCTCGCATTGCGAGGCAGCCATGCGGACGCAGGTGCCCACCTCGTCCTCGCTGCGGCGAGTACGCAACTCAACCTGGGCAATGGCGGCAATCGAGGCCAACGCCTCGCCGCGGAAACCCATGGTGTGCAAGGTGAAAAGGTCTTCGGCCTTGCGTATCTTGGAGGTCGAGTGGCGCTCGAAAGCGAGCCGGGCGTCGGTGGGCGACATGCCCTTGCCGTTGTCGATTACCTGAATAAGGGTGCGGCCGGCATCCTTCAGTACAATCTGAATCGCAGTGGCACCGGCATCGACCGCATTCTCGACCAGCTCCTTGATGACCGAGGCCGGCCGTTGTATCACCTCGCCCGCGGCTATCTGATTGGCCACGGAATCGGGCAACAAATGTATAATATCACTCATAAAACCTCCTCTCGCTAATGACTGAACCGATGCTTCTTCTCCTCCTCGACCACCTCGGGCTTCACCTCGGGCTTGCGGAAGATGTCGTCGGGGCTCGTCGGCCTCAGCTCGTCGTACCACTTGTAGGCGGGCAGATAGAGCTGGTCGGGCTTCACCTGTTCCATGGGCGTCATGCTGCCCTGCGGCTGTGGCCAGATGATAATCTTCTCCATCTGCTGATTCTTCAGATACATGGTGAGGAATCCGCTCTCGGCCTTGTTGAGCCCCGTGAGGGTAGAGTCGCGCTCCTGCGGGTAGAAAATGGTCTGGGCATTGCCGCTCACATCGACCTGGCGCAACTGCCCCTGGTCGAACCACGCCTTCAGAGTCTTGCCCGACACCTGGTCGAAGAAGACCGAATCCTTGTGCTGGGTAGCGAAGGCGGCAGCCGGGATATAGGCCCAGTCGACCGCACTGTCGTTCATGTGTATGCGTATGGTGTCGCCCGTTATCTGATAGTTCTCGTTCCAGATGATGGGCAGTTTGTACATGTGCAGCAACGAGTCGGCCGAGGTGAACTCCATCGAGTCGCACACCCCCTGGGCATCGACCCGGAAGAACCGCACGCCGTGATAGGCCTGCAGCAGACGGGTGGAGTCGGGCAAAATGAGGTGCGACTTGAGGGTATCGGCGTGCAGGTAGAGGGTGTCGCCTCGCGAAAACTCGAGCACCCGGGCCGAGTCGGTGGCAAACGAATATTCGGTGCGCTCGTTGTAGAAGCCATACTGCCCCTCCATGATGATGGAGCGTACCGAGTCGTTGAGCACCATGTTGCCAAAGACCTCGCCGAAGCCCGACCGGCGGTCGTAGTAGATGGTATCGCCCGTGAGGCTCTGCCCCTTCGAGGTGACCAGCGAGCGCTTCAGCAACATGGACTTGTCGGTCTCGGTGTTGTACCAGCCGGCGGTCGAATAGATGATGTTGCTGTCCGAGACGATGGTCGAAGGACCCACGATGTCGGCTATCTTGGTTTGGGTATTGTACTCGAGGGTATCGGAGTAGAGAGTGTACTTCTCGTTAATCAGCTGCACGTCGAAGTTGAAGACCGACTGCTTCGTGTCGGGCGAGTATTGTCCGTAGACCGACGAGAGTTCGTTTTGCGAGTCGACCAGCTTGCCCCCGTCGAAATAGTAGCCGATATTGGGTATCATCTCGTAGTTGAGACTATCGGTAAAGAGGGTCACGTCGCGGTTCTCCATGCGCACATTCTCGCGCAGGCGGGCTATCTGCTCGTTGCCGTTGTAGTAGAGCACATCGCCGTAGATAAAGAGGGTGTCGCCCTGCTCCATGTGCACGTTGCCGAAGGCATCGAGCGAGTTGTCCTTTTCATAAAAATAGGCACTGTCGCAATACATGTACATGCTGTCCTTGCGGAATACCACATTGCCCCGCAACACCCGGTAGTCGGCACTCTGCTCCTTGTCGAAGGTGAGTTCGTCGCTGTTGAGCAGATAGACCTTGTTAGGGTCGTCGCGCGGCGGCAAAGGCCGTTGCGGCGTAGTCGTAGCAGCCCACATACCAACAGCAAGCAGGCATAAAACACCTGCCAGCGTTTTATGCCTCTTACCTTGGTTATCCATATTTCTGTTCTTATCGTGCCCCATAGGCGCTTAATTCTTAATCCAACCGTCGTATTTAAATTCGCAGTTTCGCCACCCGTCCTTGATGCGGATGTAGGTTTCGTTCTGCTTCTTGGCCAGCCACTCGTTCAGGATTTCGGTTTTCTTCTTCTCCTCCACGATGGCCTTGAGGGTCTGATAGTCGTCCGACATGTTGGCCTTGTGTCCCTCGATGCGGCTCTTCAGTTTCACGATAGCCACCACCTCTTTGTTCTTACGCTCGTCGGTCATCACAAAGGGCTTCGAGATGTCGCCCACCTGCATGTCGGCCACCACCTTGGCGACATCCTGCGGGAGCTGCCCCATCTCGAACTTGGGGTTACCGGTCTGGGGATTCACCATCAACCCCTTGTTGTTGCGGGTATCCTTGTCTTGTGAAACAAATTGGGTAATCTCGTCGAACGAAAACTTCTTGTTGTCGACCAAGTCGGTACGGAGGGAGTCGAGACGTTCCAACGCATCGGTTATATCCTTTTCGGATACATGCGGACGCAGCAGAATGTGACGCACATTGATGCGGTCGCCCCGCTTCTCGATGAGCTGGATGATGTGGTAGCCGTACTCGGTCTCGACAATCTTCGACACCTTTTTCGGGTCGTTCAGGTTGAAGGCCACATCGGCAAACTCGGGCACCAGGTTACTCTTGCTCACAAAGCCCATCTCGCCGCCCATCATGGCTGTACCCCGGTCTTCGGAGTAGAGCACGGCCAGGGTCGAGAAGTCGCGTTCGCCGCGGTTCACCTGGTCGCTGAAGTCGCGCAACCGGGCCTTCACGTTGTCAATCTCCTGCTGGGGAACCTTGGGGTTGAGGGTAATAATCTGCACCTCGACCTGCAAGGGGATATAGGGGATACTGTCGGAGGGCAACTGGTTGTAGAAGCGACGCACCTCGGCGGGGGTAATCTTCACATCCTTGACCAGCGTGCGCTGTACCTCCTGCACCGTGCCCTGGTCGCGAATGATATTGGCCAGCTCTTCGCGAATCTCGGTAACGGGTTTCTTGAAATACTCCTCCATCTTCTCCTTGGAACCGATGTTGGCAATGAGGTAGTTGATACGGGCCTCGACCTGCTGGAAAACAGTGGCGTCGGGCACCGTAATGGTGTCGAGCTTGGCCTGGTGCAGGAAGAGTTTCTGCACGGCGAGCTGCTCGGGTATCACACAATAGGGATCGCCGTCGATACGCTGCCCGTCATATTGCATCTGGCGGTACTGCTCCTCGACCTCCGACTTGTAGATGGCCTCGTCGCCTACGACCCATACGACCTCGTCGATGACGTTGTCGTCGTCATCGGCAAAAACCGGCAGAGACACCGCTACTGCCAATACGAAAAACAAAAGCCAATCAGTAAGTTTACGCATAATTCAAAAATCTTATTTTATACTATCGTCTCGCAGAGATTGCTCTCGCGGATATAACCATTTTATTTCGCCCGATTTCTCGGCGTCGTTGTAGAGATTCTCCTCCAGTTCCCGGTTGAAGTCGAGCCGGTTGCTGTTGGCCAGAATCTCCTGTATCTGAGTCTTGGCAAAATCGTAGGGCATCACCTCGCCCGGAGCCTTGTACTCGGTAATGTTGAGCAGATACCAGTAGCCGTTCTTGTTGAACTCGAGCTTGCGGTGACTCTTCAAGAAGGTTTCGGGGTCGCCGAACTCGTAGGGGATATTGCTCACAATCTCTTCGAAGGGTACCCAACGATCGTAGAAGTAGTCGTAGATAACGACATTTTTCAAGGCATACTTCTCAATCTTCTCCACCCCGTCGGACTTGGGCGAACAATACCACTTTTTCAACTGCCCGATGTTGGGAGCATTCTCGGGGACCTTCAGAAAGAGACCTTTGAGAATAGCCTCGCGCAAGCGGAACATATCGGAGTTTTTCTCGTAATAGTCGAGCATCTCCTGCTCGTCGATCTCCTTGTCGGCCCGCTCGCTCAACAACCGCTTGCGGTACTCGAAGATGACCAGATCGCGACGGTATCGCTCGACCAGTGCGTCGATGCGCTCCAGGTCGGGCACATTCTTGCGAGCTACCTCGTAGAGCAGCTCGTCGTCGATCCAGCGGTGTATGTAACGCTCGGCAAACTCGGCACTATCGGCAGGCGAAAGTCCCTCGGGCATGGCCTCGACAACCTCGTGGCGCGACAGGATGGCATCGCCCACCTGCACCAGCGAATCTTCATCGGTCCGTAACCCACTTCGGCACGCCGTGAAAAGGCATGCCGAAAGGATTGCAGCGAATAGTGTTGTCGATACTTTATACATGTTGCCGAGCGCCGTGGTTAATCGTCTGCTAAAATACGACTAAATAACCACTTGCTATTGCTTGTTAACGGTTTTTAGAACATCTTCATTTATTTCTACCGGGTACTTCTTGTTGAGGTTTTCGACCCATACCTTCTCGAGATAGTTCTGATAATCGGCCGTCACCTGACCGCGTACGTCGGTATAAGCCTCGGGATATTTCTTCAACAGCTTGCCCGACACGAAGGCTACCGGCAGTTTCTCGTCGGCCTTGGCCGGAACGCCCTTGAATACCAGTTGGTCTACCCAACCATTCTCGCCCTCGACAAAGAGGCCGCGCTCTACCTTCACCCGGGTGAGCGAGTCGGTGTTGAACTCGCGGGTGAGTACCACGATTACCGAGTCGGCATCGAGTTTCTTCAACTGTTTCTTGATGGCCGTGGCGGTGGTATCGTCGCTACATTGGATAAGGAACCCTTTGTAGTGCGGTTTGTCCCATTTGTATTTTTTCTTGTTTTTCTTGAAGAACTTCTGCAGGCCTTCGGTATCTTGCGAAGCCTTCTCCCATACCTCACGGTTGCTCACTTCGAAGAGCAGCATGCCGTCGCGGTATTCGTT
This sequence comes from Barnesiella sp. An22, assembly GCF_963931395.1. NCBI lineage: Bacteria > Pseudomonadati > Bacteroidota > Bacteroidia > Bacteroidales > Barnesiellaceae > Barnesiella > Barnesiella sp. An22. The sequence continues at coordinate 1,552,901 of NZ_OZ007014.1, read as the reverse complement.
CATCAGGTTGCGGAAGTCGGGATATTTCTCCTCGAGACGGCTCTTCTCGTAATCGAGAATCTCGCGGTCGACCATGAAACCGACCATGGCCGAGATGTAGTCCGACACGTTGCGAGTCACGTCGCGACCCTTGGGCAAGAACTTGGCAAAGTCGGCTACGGTATAGGTGTGACCCTGGAACGAGAAGAGTTGGCTCTGGTCGTTGTGAATGGCTGCGATGTAAGACGAATCGACCTTACCCATCTCCTGGGCCAGCTTCATCAGTTTCTCCTGCTGAGCCTCGACCAGTGCGAAATTGTATTCGGTCTTCAACTTGGCCACCATGGCATTGCGAGCCATGCCGCCCCGCTCGTCGCGAGTCATCATGCGGGCAATCTCCGAACGCATCTGCTCAAAGGGCTTGATACCCCGCTTGTCGAGCAACTTGATGATGTGCCAGCCATAGGGCGAGAGCACGGGCTCGGAGATGTCGCCTTTGTTCTTGAGGGCAAAACCGGCATCTTCAAACTCTTTGACAAACTGACCGCTGCTTACCCAGGGCAACTCACCGCCGCGTACGGCCGTGCCTTTGTCCTCCGAGCGCTCCTTGGCCAGCGTGGCAAAGTCGGCCCCGGCCTTCAACTCGGCATAGATGGCACGAATCTCGGCCTCTTTCTGTTTCTTCACCTCGTCGGAGGCGTTGCGGGGAACCAGCACCATGATGTGTGCAAAGAGAAACTCACCGGGGTTGGGCCGGCGGCTGTGTACCTTGATGATGTGGTAGCCAAACTGGGTCTCCACCACGTCCGACACCTCGCCCGGCTGCAGGGCAAATGCGGCTTTCTCGAACGGATAGACGGTGCGGCCGCCACTGATGAATCCCAAATAGCCTTTGTTCTGGCGCGAACCGTCTTCGCTGTATTTCTCGGCCAGAGCACCGAAGTCCTGACCGTCTCTGATGCAGTTCAATATCGAGTCGGCTTTCTGCCGTGCGGCTGCACGCTCCTCGGGAGTGCGGGCATTGAGGCCGATAAGGATGTGGCTAACCTCTACATCCTCTTTCATGCGGTCGTAAGCCTCGCGGGCCAACTTCTCGTCGACCGACGAATCGATGAGATAGGGCTTGGCCAACTCGTCGCGATACCCGGCCAACTCTTTTTTGAAAGCGGCGGTCGTGTCGATGCCCAGAGCCTCGGCCTCGGCCACCTTGAGTTTATAGTTCTTAAATAGCGTAACGTATTCGTCGAGCGACTTCTGGTCGATTTGCTGCTGGCTGTTCTTGTTGTAGATATACTCGAACTCCGATTTGTGAATATCCTTGTTGTTTACTCTCATAATGACCGGGTCTACATCGGCAGCCAAGACCCAGGCCCAGGAATTACCGGCAAGCAAAGCCGCTACAAGCCATTTGTTTTTCATTGTGTTATGCGTTATGTTTTTATCGAGACCCTTGCGGGCTCAAGTTATCAAAAAAAATAATACACTATTTTAACGCTGCAACGATAGAAAAATTATATGGCAACCGCTAAAATAGTGTATCATTTTTTCGCAAAAATCTATTTCACTCCGTTATCCCCGGCTGTAATTGGGAGCCTCGCTGGTGATGGCCACGTCGTGGGGGTGACTCTCGGCTACACCGGCGTTGGTGATACGGGTAAATTTAGCGTTGTGCAGGGCTTCGATGTCCTTGGCACCGCAATAGCCCATACCGGCACGCAGACCGCCTACCATCTGGTAAACCACTTCGTAGAGCGAGCCTTTGAAGGGGACACGGGCGGCAATACCCTCGGGTACCAGCTTCTTGGTATCGGTTTCGTTGGCCTGGAAATAACGGTCTTTCGAACCCTTCTCCATGGCTTCGAGCGAACCCATGCCGCGGTACGACTTGTACTTACGGCCGTTGAAGATGATGGTCTCGCCCGGCGACTCTTCCACACCGGCCAGCATGCCACCCAGCATCACCGAGTAGGCTCCGGCGGCCAGCGCCTTGACAATATCACCCGAGTAACGGATGCCACCGTCGGCAATCAAGGGTACACCCGTACCTTTCAGAGCCTTGGCCACATCATATACGGCCGACAGCTGAGGCACACCCACACCGGCAATAACGCGGGTCGTACAGATGGAACCCGGACCGATACCGACTTTCACACCGTCGGCTCCGGCATCGACCAGGTAACGGGCGGCCTCGCCAGTGGCAATATTGCCCACAACGACATCGATGTCGGGATATTTGGCCTTAATATCTTTCAATACGCCAATAACACCTTTGGAGTGACCGTGTGCCGTATCGATGACGATAGCATCGGCACCGGCCTCGACCAGGGCGTCGACACGGGTCATCGAGTCGACGGTAACGCCCACTCCGGCAGCTACGCGCAGACGGCCCAGCTTGTCTTTGCAGGCAAACGGTTTGTCCTTGGCTTTGGTAATATCCTTGTAGGTTACCAGCCCTACGAGATGCCCCTCCTTGTCGACTACGGGCAACTTCTCTATTTTGTATTTCTGGAGGATGTCGGCAGCCTGTTGCAAGTCGGTCGACTGCGAGGTCGTAACCAGGTTGTCTTTGGTCATCACCTCGTCGACCAAACGGTCGAGATCGCGCTCAAACCGCAAGTCGCGGTTGGTAACGATACCCACCAGTATCTTGTTTTCGTTGACTACGGGGATACCACCGATGTGGTATTCGCTCATCATCGCCAATGCTTCGCGCACCGTAGAGCCGCAACGTATGGTCACGGGGTCGTAAATCATACCGTTCTCGGCACGTTTCACGGCGTGTACCTGCCGGGCCTGGGCCTCGATGCTCATGTTTTTATGAATCACGCCAATGCCGCCTTCGCGAGCGATAGCGATTGCCAACTGTGCTTCGGTAACGGTATCCATGGCCGCCGAAACTAAAGGAATATTTAATCGGATATTTCGTGAAAACTGTGTCGAGAGCTCGACTTCACGAGGGAGGACTTCGGAGTAAGCGGGGATTAACAATACATCGTCAAAGGTTAATCCGTCCATCACCACTTTTTCTGCAACAAATGACATAATGAAGTTCATTAGAATTTTATTGCATGCAAAGATAAAAATTTTTTGCAAGCTATTATAGAGCTTCGACAGATTTTTTTATTATTTATTGTTCGCTCCAAAGAGAGTCGGACAGGGTGCCCCGACCGCTCCCACCGACCGGCGCGAGCAGAGCCGGTACCGATACAGAAAGGGGCGGCCCGTGTATCGAGTCGCCCCTTTGTATCGTAACGCTGGTTATATCAATTTCCCATCTCGGAGAGGAACTTGATACGAATCAACCGTATCTCCTCCTCGCTGTATTCCATGCCAAACTCTTCGATGGCATCCTCGAGGCTGTCGCTCTCGCTCTCCTTGAAGTAGTTGAAAATGTCGTCGATGTGCTCGTCGTCCATAATCTCGCGCAGGAAGTAATCGATGTTAATCTTCGTGCCCGAGTAGACGATGGCCTCGATTTCGTCGAGCAGCTCGCTGAAGTCGAGCCCCTTCGACTCGGCCAGTTCGTCGAGGGCAATCTTGCGGTCGATGGCCTGGATAATCGAGACCTTCAGCTTCGACTTGTTGGCTACGGTGCGCACGCGCAGGTCTTCGGGACGCTCGATTTCGTTCTCCTCGACGTGAGCCTTGATGACCTTGATGAACTCCTCGCCGTATCGTTTGGCTTTGCCGGCACCCACACCCGGAATGTTCTGCAACTCCTCGAGGGTGATGGGATAGGTCGTGGCCATGGCTTCGAGCGACGGGTCCTGGAAGATGACGTAGGGCGGCAACTCGAGCCGCTTGGCAATCTTCTTGCGCAGGTCTTTGAGGATGGCGTACAGCTCGGGGTCTACCGCACAGGCGGCTCCGCCCTTCATGGGTACCTCTTCCTCCATCTCTTCGAAATCGACATCCTTCACAATCTTGAACGATACCGGATTCTTCAGGAATGCGTGTCCGGCTTTGGTCACCTTCAACAATCCATAGTTTTCAATATCCTTACTGATATAACCGGCTATCAATGCCTGACGGATTACGGCATTCCACGTACGCTCGTCTTCGCCCTGTCCGCTACCGAAGACCTCCAGGTCTTCGTGCTGATACGAGAGCACCTGGCTGGTCTCTTTGCCCAGCAGGACATCGATAACATATTCGGTTTTAAATTTCTCTTTCAGTGCAATGATAGTTTCAAGAACCGCACAAAGTTGATCTTTTGCTTCCACTTGTTTTTTAGGATTTAGGCAATTATCACAATTTCCGCAATTGTCTTCTTCATACTCCTCACCGAAGTAGTGCAGCAGAATCTTGCGGCGGCAGAGCGACGACTCGGCATAGGCTGCGGTTTCCAGCAGCAACTGTTTGCCTATCTCTTGCTCGGCCAGGGGTTTACCCTGCATGAACTTCTCGAGTTTCTGCAAGTCTTTGTTGATATAAAATGTTATACATTGGCCTTCACCTCCGTCACGACCGGCACGTCCCGTCTCCTGATAGTAGCCCTCGAGGCTCTTGGGTATATCGTAGTGTATGACATAGCGCACATCGGGTTTGTCGATGCCCATGCCAAAGGCTATCGTGGCGACGATTACGTCGATCTTTTCCAACAGGAATGCGTCCTGGTTTTGCGTACGGGTAGCCGAATCCATACCGGCATGGTAGGGCAACGCCCGTATCCCGTTCACCTGCAGTAGTTCGGCCAGCTCTTCCACCTTCTTGCGGCTCAGGCAATAGATGATGCCCGACTTCCCCTCCTGCGACTTGATATATTTGATTATATCCTTGTCGATATTCGCCGTCTTGGGGCGCACCTCGTAGTAGAGGTTGGGCCGGTTGAACGACGACTTGAAGACCGTGGCATCGAGCATGCCCAGGTTCTTCTGGATATCGTGCTGCACCTTGGGGGTGGCAGTGGCCGTGAGGGCGATAACGGGTTTTACCCCTATCTCGTTGATGATGGGTCGTATGCGGCGATACTCGGGACGGAAGTCGTGCCCCCACTCCGAGATACAGTGCGCCTCGTCGACAGCATAGAACGAGATGTTTACCTGACGCAAAAAGTCGATATTCTCTTCCTTGGTAAGCGACTCGGGTGCGACATACAGCAATTTGGTTTTTCCCGACAATATATCACTCTTGACCTGATCGATTGCCGCTTTGTTGAGCGAGGAGTTTATAAAGTGAGCCACACCGTCTTCGGCGCTGAAGTTGCGCATGGCATCGACCTGGTTTTTCATCAATGCAATCAAAGGCGAAATGACGACGGCCGTCCCGTCGAGAATCAGGGACGGTAGTTGATAACAAAGCGACTTACCTCCTCCGGTAGGCATCAATACAAAGGTGTCTTTCCCGGCGAGTAAATTTTTGATGATCGCTTCCTGATTTCCTTTGAAGGTATCGAATCCGAAATGCTTTTTCAGTTCCTCGGTCAAATTTACTTCTTTTGCCATACGGTTATTCTCTTTCTCGTTATTGGTTAGCCGATCTCTTATCGGTCTAACAAATTTATAAACAACTCTGCGTAATTACCAAATTTTAATGCTGCTTTTTTTATACGGCCAATAGTTTTGCTTTCTCTAATTTTTTCTCGGCATAGCTGCGGGTGATGTTCAGCTTCTTCTTCGCCGACGAGGGGGTCTCGTACATGGCATCCATCATCACCGTCTCGACAATCGAGCGCAGTCCGCGGGCTCCCAGTTTGAACTCGATGGCCTTGTCGACCACATAGTCGAGCATGTCGTCGTCGAAGGTGAGCTTCACGCCATCCATCTCGAACAGTTTGACATACTGCTTGATAATCGAGTTTTTGGGCTCGACCAGGATACGGCGCAGAGCGTCGCGATCGAGGGGATTCAGGTAGATGAGGATGGGCAGACGCCCGATAATCTCGGGGATGAGACCATACGACTTGAGGTCTTGCGGGGCAATGTACTGCAACAGGTTGTCGCGGTTGATGCGGTTGTTGCTGCCACCGCCGTTGAACCCTACCACGTGGGCATTGAGCCGCATGGCTATCTTGCGCTCGATACCGTCGAAGGCCCCGCCGCAGATGTAGAGGATGTTCTTGGTGTTGACCGGAATCATCTTCTGCTCGGGGTGCTTGCGCCCGCCTTGGGGCGGCACGTTCACGATAGAGCCTTCGAGCAGCTTGAGCAGCCCTTGCTGCACGCCCTCGCCGCTCACGTCGCGGGTAATCGAGGGGTTGTCGCTCTTGCGGGCTATCTTGTCGATTTCGTCGATAAAGACGATACCCCGCTCGGCAGCCTCCACGTCGTAGTCGGCCACTTGAAGCAGGCGGGTGAGAATGCTCTCTATATCTTCGCCCACGTAACCGGCCTCGGTGAGCACCGTGGCATCGACAATGGTAAAGGGCACCTTGAGCAGCCGGGCAATGGTCTTGGCCAGTAAGGTCTTGCCGGTACCCGTGGGGCCTACCATGATGATGTTCGACTTCTCTATCTCCACATCGTCGGCATCGTCGGTCGCATTCTGCATGATGCGCTTGTAGTGGTTGTAGACCGACACGGCCAGGTAGCGCTTGGCATCGTCCTGCCCGATGACGTACTGGTCGAGAAAGCTCTTTATCTCTTCGGGCTTGGGCAACTCCTCGCGCGAAATCGACCATTTCGAATTTTTCTTCCGCTTCTTGTGCAGATACTCTTCGGAAAGGAGGTAGGCCTGTTCGGCACACTCGTCACAGATGCAGCCGTCACGGCCGGGCATCAGCAACCGCACCTCGTTTTCACCTCGTCCGCAAAAACTACACTTCTCACCTTTCGCCATTGCTCAAATCGTTTTTCTTGGATTTAACCAATACCTCATCGATCATGCCATACTCTTTGGCCTCGATGGCAGTCATCCAGTAGTCACGGTCCGAATCTTTCTCTACCCGCTCGTAGGTGTTGCCCGAGTGGTCGGCGATAATGGTATAAAGTTCTTTCTTGAGTTTCTGTATTTCGCGAGCGGTAATCTCAATATCCGAGGCCTGACCCTGGGCGCCACCCATCGGCTGGTGAATCATCACCCGCGAGTGTTTCAGGGCAAAGCGTTTCCCCTTGGTACCGGCTACCAGCAGCACGGCTCCCATCGAGGCGGCCATACCGGTGCAGATAGTCGACACGTCGCAGCTGATAAACTGCATGGTGTCGTAGATGCCCAACCCGGCATAAACCGAACCACCCGGCGTATTGAAATAAATCGAGATGTCTTTACCGGGGTCGGCGGCATCGAGGTAGAGCAACTGCGCCTCTATGACATTCGAGGTATAATCGTCGATAGGTGTTCCCAGAAAGATCACACGATCCATCATCAAACGCGAGAACACGTCCATCTGAGTGACATTCAACTGACGCTCCTCCATAATGGTCGGAGAGAGGTAACTGCTGGTAAACTGTGCATACTGGTCCAAAGCCAGACCGTTCATGCCTAAATGCTTCACCGCATAATTTCTAAAATCGTTGGTCATGTTATACGTATTTAATTGTTTCTATCCCTATTTTCAATCCATGGTTGCGAAAGCCATAGCCAAAGTCAAACCGGGAAACAAAGATACTGTTTGACTTTGTCAAGACACATTCTATCTCATACAAAGATATAAACAAAAACAGTTATGCCCCAAATAAATTTGGGCGAGCCACCTGTTTTTTAGGACCTGCTTTCACAAAAAATAATATATACATCACAACCCGCCTGCCCCTCGAACCGGCAAAACTACCGGGCCGAGGTGACAAAAAGCCCCGAAAACAGAGGGTTCCGGGGCTTCGTGTGAATTTATATCGAATTACTATCGACTGGTCTTATTCTGCAGTTTCGAACAGCTTCTGGAAATTCTCCATCGATACCTCTTTGTGGTTGAGGGTTACCGATTCCTTGATAGCCGTTTGAATCTTCATCTCGGTAGCCTGGTTGATGAGACGCGAACGGGTATCCTTGTTCGAGAGCATCTCGTTGCCGTAGCGCTCGAGTACATCGTCGGGCACACCGGTCATGCCGTATTGGGCAAACTGGCTGGCGGCTACACGTTTGGCCATAGCCTTCAGGTCGTTGTCGTCGACATGAATATCGAATTGTTTTACGATTTGCTCCTTGATCAGTTGCCACTTCAAGTCGGGTACCATGCGCGAGTAGTCGTCGTCGATGGTCTCGGCCTTGCGCTCCTTGTCGGTAGCGAGCAACCAGCGTTTGAGGAATGCGTCGGGCAATTCGAAGTCGCCTACGGCTTTTTCGATGGCAGCACGCGAATCGAGCGAGAAGCGGTAGTCGCTCTCGGGAACCAGCTGGTGGGCAATCATCTCGCGGATTTTGGCCAGGTACTCTTCCTCGGTCTTCACGGTATCCTTACCGAAGATGCTGTCGAAGAACTCCTGATTCAACTCGGCGGGTTGCAGGTGGGTAATATCTGTCACTGTCATTTCGAAGTCGGATGTCACATTGGCAGCCTTCTCCTTGTCGGTATTGAGCATCGAAGCCAGTTCGGCTACCGAAGCGTTGCAGCTCTTCGAGGGGTTGAATACCACTTTGTCGCCCTTCTTCACGCCGGCAAACTTGGCCTTCTCGTCGTCGCTCTTGAAGTAGTTGGGCGAAACGATTGTGCTCTCTACCGTGATGCCGCCTTCGAGGGGAGTGCCGTCGCTCGAGAGCTCGACCATCGAACCCTTGATGAGGTCTTTCTCGTCGGTCGACTCGTCTACCGAAACCTGTTTGCCGAAGCGGGCACGGAACGATTCGTCCTGACGTTTTACCATATCGTCGTCGACCGTAATCGTGTAGTAGGGAACCGAAATCGACTTGTCTACCTTCACATTCAGTTCGGGGGCCAGAGCCACATCAAAACGGAAGGTGAAATCGTCCTGAGCATCCAGGTCGACCGTCATGTCTTCGGCCGTCATGGGCTCGCCCAGAATGTTGAGTTTGTTATCGCGGATATAATTGTACAAAGCCTCTGAAACCAAACGGTTGATCTCCTCTACCCGTACCGATTTGCCAAACATCTTCGTGAGGATGCTGAAGGGTACTTTCCCCTTTCTGAAACCGGGAATATTGGCTTTCTGCCCGTAGGCGCGAAGAGATTTATCAACTTTGTCCTGATAATCGGCTTTCGATATTTCAATCGAAATCACAGCGTTCAGGTTGTCGGTGTTTTGATGTGAAACGTTCATTCTTATGAATTTTATTAAATTAGACTCTTTACTGTTTTTACTCTCTATTGCCTACAAAAAGCGTGCAAATTTTGAGAGCGCAAAATTAGTGCTTATCTTTCGATAATCAAATTATTATTAAATTTTTTCTTTTTTCGGAACCGACAAACGAGGGGCTCCGAGGGTGCCCCTTCCCCCCTTCCGGTCGGTCGGGGACAGAGGTTCTACTTGGTATCGGCCATCAGCTGGTCGAAGAAATCGTCGAGTTCCTTGTCCATCTTTTCCCAGAAATCGTCGTGCAGATAGATATTCTCGTCGTCGATGGTAATGAGGTCGGCCACCGGCTCCATGTCGGCATTGACCAGCACCACCGAGAAGGGCGAAATAACATCCAGCGAGTGAATAGCCTGGCTCACCCGCTCATCGGCCAGTACCTTTCTCAAAAAGGCTATCAAGGCTGCATCCAGCTGGTCGCCATCGTGAGCCGTGCGCCACTCGTCGAGCTCATCGATGGTCGACTGGGCCAGCACGCCGTCACCGTCGTCGAAGACGGTAAAGAGTTGTTCGTCATACTTCACCTGCACATACATGTCGGTGAGCGACAGGGCCTCTGCACGGGCCTTCTCTACCGCTGCACAAAGGGTATCGCACAGGGTCGAGAAAAGTTTTTCTTCCGAAGCGTCCATAATCATTCTATTCGTTAAGTTGCGACAGTCGGCAACAGCCCTCCGAATCGAAGAGAAAGAGAGACTCTCCCCCACCCGACTTGGCCCTAATGCCTTCTATCTTTCACACAAAGGTAGTGAAAAAAGCAAGTATCGGCATCGACTCCATATCAAATTTTTCTTATTTCTTATATATGCCCGCACAATCATCGTGACGGCTACGATTCGAAAAGAATAAAAAAAATATCGTTTTATTCAAAAATTTATAGCGATTTGTTTGGAATCAAAAATGATTTCATTACATTTGCAACATCAAACTCGCAACAGAGAAACGATGAAGAACTTTGATTTTGCATATTACTTTTACTTTTATTTTTATTTTCGCCAAAATAAAAACGGGGTTTTATGCAATTAAGAGAATGTAAAACAGAACAACGACACGTATAGTAAAATCCCGTTCAACCACCGAACGGGATTTTTTTTATTTTCGACCTATGAAGAAGAGAGTCACCATACAAGGCATAGCCGGCTGTTACCACGAAGCCGCCGCCCGCGCCTACTTCGGCGAGGAGGAAATCGAGACCGTCGCTTGTGCCACCTTTGCCGAGATGTTCGACCGCATGGCACTCGACCACTCCCTGCTGGGCATCATCGCCATCGAGAATACCATCGCCGGCAGCCTGCTGCAAAACCACGAGTTGCTGCGCAAGAGCAATCTGAACATCGTGGGGGAATACAAGTTGCGCATCTCGCACGTACTGGCCGCTCTGCCGGGCGAGACCCTCGACGACATACGCGAGGTAAACTCGCACCCCATGGCCCTGATGCAGTGCGGCGAGTTTCTCAAGACCCACCCGCGCATGAAACTCGTCGAAAAGGACGACACGGCGGGCAGCGCCCAGGAGATAGCCCAGCACCACCTCACGGGGCATGCCGCCATCTGCGGCCGGCTGGCGGCCCAAATCTACGGTCTGAACATCCTGGCCGAGGGCATCGAGACCAACAAGCGCAACTTCACCCGGTTCCTGGTCGTGGCCGACCCGCTTTACAGCGACTGGCTCACCGCCGGCAAGCGCATCAACAAGGCGTCGCTCGTCTTCAGCCTGCCCCACACGCAAGGCAGCCTGTCGAAGGTGCTCACCATCCTCTCCTTCTACGACATCAACCTGTCGAAAATACAATCCATGCCCATCATCGGGCGAGAGTGGGAATACCGGTTTTACATCGACCTCACGTTCGACAACTTCACCCGCTACAAACAATCGCTCGACGCCATACGGCCGTTGACCAAGAACTTCAAAATACTCGGAGAATATGCAGAATTTGACAAACCCCTTTGACATACGGCCCGCCCACCGGGTAAACCAGGTGAGCGAATACTACTTCTCGCGCAAGCTCAAAGAGATTGCCGGGCTCAATGCCCAAGGACTCGACATCATCAGCCTGGGCATCGGGGGTCCCGACCGGCCTCCCCACGCCGATACCATCGAGGCGCTCTGCTCCGAGAGCCGGCGCCCCGACACCCACAGCTACCAGCCCTACGTGGGCATTCCCGCACTGCGGCAGGCCTTTGCCGACTGGTATGCCCGCTGGTATGACGTAGAGCTCGACCCCCAGCGCGAAATACAGCCGCTCATCGGTTCGAAAGAGGGCATCCTGCACATCAGCCTTGCCTTCCTCAACCCCGGCGACGGGGTGTTGGTACCCAACCCCGGCTACCCCACTTACAGCTCGGTGAGCCGGCTGGCCGAAGCCGAAATCTTCACCTACGACCTCGACGAGCAGAACGGGTGGCAACCCGACTTCAATCAGCTCGAGTCGCTGCCGCTCGACCGCATCAAACTCATGTGGGTCAACTACCCCAACATGCCTACCGGCGCCAACGCCTCGGTCGAGCTGTTTACCCGCCTGGTCGAGTTTGGCCGGCGTCACGGCATCGTCATCGTCAACGACAACCCCTACAGCTTCATCCTCAACGACCGGCCCCTCAGCCTGCTGTCGATACCCGGCGCCCGCGAGTGCTGCATCGAGATGAACTCGCTGAGCAAGTCGCACAACATGGCCGGCTGGCGCATCGGCATGCTGGCCTCGAACCCGCAGTTTGTCGAGTGGATATTGCGGGTGAAGAGCAACATCGACTCGGGCATGTTCCGCCCCTTGCAGAGCGCGGCCATCAAGGCACTCTCGTGCGGTCCCGAATGGTATGCCGAGGTAAACCGGGTCTACCGCTCGCGACGGACCGTTGCCGAGCAAATCATGCAGGCGCTCGACTGCAGCTACGACCCCTCGCAAGTGGGGCTGTTCCTGTGGGGGCGCATCCCCGACGAGGCCCGCGACGCCGAATCGCTGGCCGACCGCGTGCTCTACGACGCCCGCGTATTCATCACCCCGGGGTTCATCTTCGGCAGCGGGGGCAACCGCTACCTGCGCATTTCGCTCTGCGCCCCCGAAGAGCGAATGAAAGAAGCTTTACAACGTATCGAAAAAATGAAATCCTAAAATACTATTTGTTATGAACGACTTACAACCGATTACACTTCCCGGGGTCGACCTCAAGCGTCCCGTCATCATAGCCGGTCCCTGCAGTGCCGAGACCGAAGAACAGGTAATGAACACCGCCCGCCAACTGGCCGGGCAAGGCATCAAGATATTCCGCGCCGGGATATGGAAACCCCGCACCAAACCGGGAGGTTTCGAAGGCGTGGGCGTAGAGGGCCTGAACTGGCTCAAACGGGTGAAAGAGGAGACCGGCATGTACACCGCCACCGAGGTGGCCACCGAGCGACACGTGTTCGAAGCCCTCAAGCACGGCATCGACATCCTGTGGATCGGAGCCCGCACCACGGCCAACCCCTTTGCCGTACAGGAGATTGCCGACGCCCTGAAGGGGGTCGATATTCCCGTACTCATCAAGAACCCCGTGAACCCCGACCTCGAGCTGTGGATTGGCGCCGTCGAGCGCATCTACAACGCCGGCCTGCATCGGCTGGCTGTTATACACCGCGGCTTCAGCAGCTACGACAAGCACCTCTACCGCAATCTGCCCCAGTGGCACATTCCCATCGAGTTGCGCCGCCGCCTGCCCAACCTGCCCATCTTCTGCGACCCCAGCCACATCGGGGGCAAGCGCGAACTGGTGGCCCCGTTGTGCCAGCAGGCCATGGACCTGGGTTTCGACGGACTCATCGTCGAGTCGCACTGCGACCCCGACTGCGCCTGGAGCGACAAGAACCAGCAGGTGACCCCCGACGCCCTCCACTACATCCTGAACATGCTGGTGATTCGCGAGACCACCCAAACCACCGAGAACCTCTCGGAGCTGCGCAGCCAGATAGACCAGCTCGACCACCAACTGCTCGAACTGCTGGCCAAGCGCATGCGGGTTTCGCGCGAAATCGGCCAATACAAAAAGGAGCACAGCATGCCCGTTTTGCAGACCAGCCGCTACGACGAGATTCTGCAAAAGCGCATGGCCGAGGCCGTGGAGCTGGGCATGGGAGCCGACTTCATGAAAGAGATCATGCAGGCCATTCACGAGGAGTCGGTACACCAGCAAATGGAGATTATCAATAAATAAAAGGAGATTACCACTTAGCAATAAGATTACAAGTTGTCGCATTGTCTATGAAAATCGTTATTCTCGGAGCCGGCAAAATGGGGTCGTTCTTTGCCGACGTACTCAGCTTCGACCACGAAGTCGCCCTCTACGACGTCGACCCGCAACGGCTTCGATTCGCCTTCAACACCCTGCGCATGACCCGCCCCGAAGAGATAGGCGAGTTTGCCCCCGACCTGGTCATCAACGCCGCCACGGTCAAGTACACCATCGAGGCGTTCGAGTCGGTGCTCCCCTACCTGCCGGCCCGCACCATCCTGTCCGACATCGCCTCGGTCAAGACCGGTCTGCCCGAGTTCTACGCCCGGGCGGGACACCCGTTCGTATCGACCCACCCCATGTTCGGCCCCACCTTTGCCAACCTGAGCGACCTGAGCACGCAGCACGCCATCATCATCACCGAGGGCGACCACCTGGGCAAAGTCTTTTTCAAGGACATCTACCAGCGGTTGCGGCTCAACATATTCGAATATTCGTTCCGCGAGCACGACGAGACCATCGCCTACTCCCTGTCGATACCCTTCACCTCGACCCTGGTATTCGCCTCGATCATGAAGCACCAGGATGCCCCGGGTACCACCTTCAAGAAGCACATGGACATTGCCCGCGGCCTGCTCTCGGAAGACGACTACCTGCTCACCGAGATACTCTTCAACCCCAACACCCCGCAGCAGGTGCGGCAGATACAGGAGCAACTCTCGGTCCTGCTCGACATCGTCGAACAGAAAGATACCGACCGCATGAAAGAGTACCTCACCCGGGTACGGAAAAACATCGAGTGAAGACTCCCGTCGCCGCCACACCCGGCAACACCCCATCGAGATAGCGTGCCACCCTCCCCGGCGGTACGCTATCTTTTGTTTTTCACCCTTTCGACGCCCGCTTGAGAAAAGTCATCAATCGATTGATTATCTTATATTTATAAAATATCATCTTTTATTTACTCCGCGATTTTGGTATAATATTTTCTTTTCTTGCAAAAGAATATCTATATTTGTAGGTTGACTCAGGAGGTCGATACCCATACACTGAAAAAACAGGATTTTTTGATATGAGAAAATATAATGTGTTCCGCATTTCGTGTATCGCACTGCTATGGCTTTTTTGTGCCGTGACATTGATTTGGGCGAAAGGTATTGATGGGCAAGTGCTGTTTGCCATCATAGCCTCGGGAATCATCGTATTCGTGCCCCTCTACAAACAATGGAAACGAGAGAGCAACAACCAATGAGCCGCCAAGTCGATAAAATAGTTGAAAATGGAACCCGATAACATAGAACTACTCAAACAGATAAACTTCCCTGCCGACCTGCGCAAACTGCCGGTCGAGAAACTGCCCGAGGTGTGTGCCGAGATACGCCGTTTCCTCATCGGCTCGCTGGCCCACAACCCGGGACACTTCGGGTCGAGCATGGGGGCCGTCGAGCTGACCGTAGCCCTGCACTACGTATTCGACACCCCTTACGACCGCATCGTATGGGACGTGGGGCATCAGGCCTACGGGCACAAGATACTGACCGGCCGCCGCGAGCGGTTCGACACCTGCCGCAAACTGAACGGGCTGAGCGGTTTCCCCAATCCGGCCGAGAGCGAATACGACGCCTTCATCGCCGGCCATGCCTCCAACTCCATATCGGCCGCGCTGGGTATGGCCATCGCCACCCGGCTGAAACACGAGGAGAAGGAGCGCAAGGTGATTGCCGTCATCGGCGATGCCTCCATTGCCGGCGGGCTGGCCTTCGAGGGACTGAACAACGCCTCGATTAACCCCAACAACCTGCTCATCATCCTCAACGACAACGATATGGCCATCGACCATAACGTGGGCGGATTGAACGAATATCTGGTAAACATCACCACCTCGCGGGGGTACAACCGGCTGCGTTACGACGCCTACCGCACCCTGCGGCGGTTCAACCTCATCGACGAGGAGCACCGCGGCGCGATACTGCGCTTCAACAACAGTCTGAAGGCGCTCATCACCAAACAGCAAAACATATTCGAGGGGCTCGACATACGCTATTTCGGACCCATCGACGGCCACAACGTTATCAATATCGTCAACAAACTGAACGACATCAAGGATATGACGGGGCCTAAGATACTGCACCTGCGCACCATCAAGGGCAAGGGGTATGCTCCGGCCGAAAAAGAGCCTACCATCTGGCACGCTCCCGGCTGTTTCGACCCCGCTACGGGCCAACGCAAAAGCGAGCCCGAGGGCAACAAGCCCCCCAAGTTTCAGGACGTATTCGGCCACACGCTGGTCGAGCTGGCCGAGCAGAACGACAAGATTACCGTCATCACACCGGCCATGCCCACAGGCAGCTCGTCGTGTTTCATGATGGAGCGCTTTCCCCAGCGGTCGTTCGATGTGGGCATCTCCGAAGAGCATGCCGTCACCTTCGCCGCCGGACTGGCCAAAGAGGGGCTGCAACCCTTCTGCAGCATCTACTCCACCTTCCTGCAACGCGCATTCGACGAGGTGATACACGACGTGGCTATACAGAAACTGCCCGTCACCTTCTGCATCGACCGGGCCGGACTGGTGGGTGAAGACGGGGTGACGCACCACGGGGTATTCGACCTGTGCTACCTGCGCTGCATCCCCAACATGACCATCGCCGCCCCCATGGACGAGCACTACCTGCGCCACCTCATGTACACGGCGCAACTGCGCAACAACGGGCCCTTTGCCATACGCTATCCGCGCGGCAGCGGCAGCCAGGTCGACTGGCGCTGCCCCATGCACGAGCTGCCCATCGGCAAAGGTCGCCAGCTATGCGAAGGCGACGACATAGCCGTGCTCTGCGTGGGCCCCATCGGGGTCGATGCCCTGCACGCCGTGCAACGGGCACGCGAAGCGGGCGTGAAGGCAGCCCTCTACGACATGATTTTTGTCAAGCCCCTCGACGAGGAGATACTCCACGAGGTAGGCCAGAAATACAAGAGAGTCATCACCCTGGAAGACGGGAGCATCACCGGCGGATTCGGGAGTGCCGTGCTGGAATTCATGGCCGACCACGGTTACACGCCCCGCATCAAACGGATGGGCATTCCCGACCGGTTTATCGCTCAGGGCTCCGTCAAAGAGTTGCACCAGCTGTGCGGCATCGACGAAGAGAGTATTTACGCGACCCTCATGGGTAATTGAATATAAAGATACAAAGGGTATACATTATGAAAATCATCATCGCCGGAGCCGGAGAGGTGGGAACCCACCTGGCCAAACTGCTCTCCCGGGAAGAACAGGACATTATCCTGATCGACAACGACGAAGAAAAGCTAAGAGAACTCGACGCCAACTACAACCTGATGACGATTGTGGGAAACCCCACCGCCTTTATGACCCTGAAACAGGCCAAGGTGCACCAGGCCGACCTGTTTATCGCCGTCATGCCGTTCGAGACCCGCAACATCATGGCTTGCACCATGGCCTCGAAACTGGGAGCCAAGAAGACGCTGGCCCGGGTCGACAACTACGAATATCTGCTGCCCGAGAACAAAGCCTTCTTCGACAGCCTGGGGGTAAACGAACTCATCTATCCCGAAAAGCTGGCGGCCGAGGAGGTAATCACCGCCCTGCGACACACCTGGACCCGCAACTGGTTCGAGCTGTGCAACGGCGAGCTCATCGTCTTGAGCGTGAAGCTGCACGACAACGCCAAGATTCTGAACAAGAAACTCTACGAAGTCACCACAGCCGACAGCCAGTTTCACATTGCGGCCATCAAGCGCATACACGAAACCATTATCCCACGTGGTAACGACGAGATAAAGGTGGGCGACATCGCCTACTTCACCACCACGCCCAACCACATCGGGGAGATACGACAGCTCGCAGGCGAAAGCGAAGCCGAAATCCACAAAATCATGATTATGGGCGGCAGTCGCATTGCCATACGCATCTCGAGCTATGCCCCCGACGACATGGACATCAAGCTCATCGAATGCGACCGCCAGAAGAGCTACAAGCTGGCCGAGCGCATGCACGATGTCATCATCATCCAGGGCGACGGCCGCAACGTGGACCTGCTCAAGGAGGAGGGCATACGCGACATGGATGCCTTCATTGCCCTCACCGACAGCTCCGAGACCAACATTCTGGCCTGCCTCACCGCCAAAGAGCTGGGAGTGCAGAAGACCATCGCCGAGGTCGAGAACCTGCAATTCATCTCGACGGCCGAGCGGCTGAACATCGGCAACATCATCAACAAGAAGCTGCTGGCGGCCAGCCGCATCTTCCAGTTGCTGCTCGACGAAGACTCGTCGAACGCCAAATGTCTGGCCCTGTCGGATGCCGAAGTGATGGAGCTCGTCGCCAAAGAGAACTCCAAGATTACCAAAGCGCCGGTCAAAGACCTGAAACTGCCGTCGGACCTGACCATCGGTGGTCTGGTGCGCAACGGTCACGGTATGGTGGTGACCGGTAACACCTGGATACAGCCCAACGACCACGTCGTCATCTTCTGTCTCGACACGGCCCTGCACAAAATAGACAAGCTGTTTAATTAACGAGAGAGACTATGGCCAAAATCAATGTTCGTGTCATACTGAAATTTATCGGGATGCTGCTCTGTCTGGAGGCCATCCTCATGCTCGCGCCCTATATCGTTGCCCTCATCTATGGCGAAGGCGACGCCATGGCCTTCCTGTTGTCGATAGGGATAACGGCCATCACGGGAGGTGCGCTGTTCTACTTCTTCCGGAATGCCCGCAACGAAGTGGGCAAACGCGAAAGTTACCTGATTGTCACCTCCATCTGGCTCTTCTTCACCCTCTTCGGCATGTTGCCCTTCTGCTTTATGCCCAACTCTCTGAGTGTAGCCGATGCCTTTTTCGAAACCGTTTCGGGGCTGACGACAACCGGAGCCTCGATTATTCCCAACGTCGAAGCCCTGCCCCACGGCATTCTGTTCTGGCGCAGCTTCACCCATCTTATCGGCGGTATGGGTATCATCCTCTTGACCGTCGCCATACTGCCCATGCTCAACCACCAGGGCGGCCTGATTCTGTTCAACTCGGAGGTGACCGGCATTTCACACGAGAAACTGAAACCGAAGATTGGCGAGACCTCCAAAAAGCTGTGGTACGTATACATATCGCTCACCGCCATCCTGTGCCTGTTGCTGTGCGTAGGTCCCATGAAGCCGTTCGACGCCATCTGCCACGCCTTCAGCACCATGGCCACGGGTGGATTCTCGACCAAGCAGGCCAGCCTCAACCACTGGCACTCGGCCTATATCGACTATGTCATCACGATATTTACCTTTGTGGCCGGTATCAACTTCGCCCTGGTATACCGGGCCGTCACCGGCGACGTGAAGCGACTCTTCTCCAACGAAGAGACCAAATGGTATACCGTTATCGTCGTGGGAGCTACGGTCGTAGTGGTAGCCGGACTCTATGTGACGGGACAAAACAGTTCGTTCGAAGAGACCGTGCGGGTATCGCTGGCCCAGGTAGTCACCGTCATCACCAGCACGGGATACACCGTGGGCGATTACGTAGCCTGGGGACCCTTCTTCACTACCGTATTCCTGCTGCTCATGTTCTTCGGTGCTTGTGCAGGCTCGACCTGCGGCGGTGCCAAGATAGACCGTCTGGTAGTGCTGGCCAAGAATACCCGCAACGAGTTCTACCGGGTTATCCACCCCAACGCCATTCTGCCCGTGCGGGTCAACGGCAAAGCCATTTCGCACGAGGTGGTCTCCAAGATTCTGGCCTTCATCCTGGTCTATGTGATGGTACTCATTGCCGGCTCTATCGTGCTGACGGCACTGGGGCTCTCGATCGAAGAGGCCTTCGGGTCTACCCTCTCGTGTCTGAGCAACATCGGGCCGGGAGCCGGAGCCACGGGACCGGTCGGGAACTATGCCTTTATCCCCGACATAGGCAAATGGACCCTCTCTTTCATCATGCTCATCGGGCGTCTCGAGCTGTTCACCGTGCTCATCCTCTTTACCTCCTATTTCTGGAAAAACTCGTAGGACCGGCACACTCTCGTCAGCTCCACCAAGAGGGGATTTCGTGTAAAAATATCGGCTCATGCTCTGTTTTTACATACGACTTTGCCTATCTTTGCTACACGAATACAGGAGGCGGTTCAGCACAGCCAAACTTGAAAACTTCATTTTCGTTTGTCTCTGCCTTCGCCTTTCACTACCTTTGTAGAAGATAGGAGGCGGTTCAGCACAGCCAAACTTGAAAACTTCATTTTCGTTTGTCTCTGCCTTCGCCTTTCACTACCTTTGTAGAAGATAGGAGGCGGTTCAGCATAGCCAAACTTGAAAATTTCATTTTCGTTTGTCTCTGCTTTCACCTTTCACTACCTTTGTAACAATTTGTTTCAATCATATATCAGCTATTCCCAATATGCCCAAGAACCAAGAAGAAAACCCAATAAAACCGACACAACCCGAAGAGAGTGCACCTCAAGAGACTCCTCAGGAAGCACCACAAGAAGAGAAGAAACCTCACAAGGGATTGTTCAAGAACGAGCGTGTCAACTTCATCATCGGGGTGATTCTCATCATCTTCTCGATTTACCTGACCATATCGTTTATTTCGTTTCTGTTCACCGGTAGTGTAGACCAGAGCAAAATCGAAAATCTCTCGATTGGAGAACTCTCGTCGGTAAGCAACGACATACAAAACTGGACCGGAGCATTCGGAGCCTACCTCTCCAACCTCATGATCAACCGCTGGATGGGCATCTCGGCCTTCATCGTAGCGCTGTGGCTCTATGTGGTAGGGCGCCGCTTCATTCGGGTATCGCACACCCGCATGATACGGTTCACCATCACGTGCGCCCTCTCCATCATCGTCCTGTCGCTCTTCTTCGGCTTTATCTTTCTGCACAGCTACCAGGGCACCTTCCTCTACCTGGGCGGATACCACGGCTACTACGCCACCCAATGGCTCAACGCCTGGATAGGTCCCTGGGGTACCGCGCTCTTTATTGCGGCGCTCGCCATCATCTTGCTGGTACACCTCAGCTACAAGACCATCGACTACATACGTCGCGCCTCATCGGTCAACCTTACCGGCCGGGCCATCCAGTCGATTCGGAAGAAAGCCGACCAGTGGGCCAACAGCGGAGACCACGACAAACCCGAAAAAGAGGATGACGAAAAAGAGACAACCGTAACCCCGGAGGATGAGGATACCGTACCCGAAACTGCTCAAACGGAACCGACGCCCGATAAAATGTCCCAAACGGACATCAAACCAGAGGATACTCTCGCGGCCTCCGAAATGGACGACATCACGGCCGGATACCCCGACGATCTGGTAGAGCCACTCCCCTCGCCCGACGAACTGGAAGAGCCTGCACCCCACGACCACGAGGAGACCAAGCGCCTCACCATCGACACCGGCGACCCCTCGTTTGTCATCGAAACGGCCGAGACCGACGAGATGACCACCCAGGCTCCGCCCCTCGAGGACTACGACCCCACCAAAGACCTCTCGCATTACAAGCGCCCCACCTTCGACCTGCTCGACAAGCGCGAGAGCAGCGAGGTTGAGATAAACATGGAGGAGCAGGCGGCCAACAAGAAGCTCATCACCGAGACGCTGAAAAACTACAACATCGGCATCAGTTCCATCACCGCCACCGTGGGCCCCACCGTCACCCTCTACGAAATCAAGCCCGAGGCCGGCGTGCGCATTGCCCGCATCAAGAATCTCGAAAACGATATTGCCCTCAGCCTCTCGGCACTGGGTATCCGCATCATCGCCCCCATTCCCGGCAAGGGTACCGTGGGTATCGAGGTGCCCAACAAGGAGCCCAAGATGGTATCGATGTACTCGGTACTTGCCTCGCGCAAGTTCCAGGAGTGCAAATACGACCTGCCGCTGGCTCTGGGGAAAAGCATCACCAACGAGGTGTTCATTGCCGACCTCTGCAAGATGCCCCACATCCTGGTAGCCGGTGCGACAGGACAAGGTAAATCGGTAGGCCTCAACGCCATCATCACCTCGCTGCTCTACAAGAAACACCCGGCCCAACTCAAATTCGTACTGGTCGACCCCAAGATGGTCGAGTTCAGCATCTATTCGGTCATCGAGAAACACTTCATGGCCAAACTGCCCGATGCCGAGAAGGCGGTCATCACCGACAGCGACAAGGTCATCGCCACCCTCAACTCGCTCTGCATCGAAATGGACAACCGGTATGCCCTGTTGGCCAAGGCCAACGTGCGAACCATCAAGGAGTATAACGACGAGTTTATCCACCGCCGGCTCAACCCCAACAACGGACACAAGTTCATGCCCTATATCGTGGTGGTCATCGACGAGTTTGCCGACCTCATCATGATGGCCGGACGCGACGTCGAGATGCCTATCGCCCGTATCGCCCAGAAGGCCCGGGCCGTGGGTATACACATGGTCATCGCCACCCAGCGGCCCTCGACAACCGTCATCACGGGTAATATCAAGGCCAACTTCCCGGCCCGTATCGCCTTCCGCGTGATGCAGATGGTCGACTCGCGCACCATCCTCGACGCTCCGGGTGCCAATCAGCTTATCGGCCGGGGCGACATGCTCTTCACCGAAGGCGGCGAACTGAAGCGTATCCAATGCGCCTTCATCGACACCCCCGAGGTGAAACGTATCTGCGAATACATCAGCCATCAACAGGGATACCCCGAAGCCTACGAACTGCCCGAATACAAAAACGAAAACAGCGACTCGGGCAGCGGGGCCGACATGAGCAACCGCGACCCCCTCTTCGAAGAGGCCGCCAAGATGATTGTCGTATCGGGACAAGCCTCTACCTCGTCGCTGCAACGGCGATACTCCATCGGCTACAACCGGGCCGGCCGACTGATGGACCAACTCGAAGCCGCCGGTATCGTGGGCCCGAGCGAAGGCGGCAAACCCCGTCAGGTGTTAATCTCGGACATCATGGCTCTTGAAAACAAATTAGACCTAATGAAATGAAACTAAGTCGCATCCTTCTTTTCTGCGCTACTCTGCTCCTGGCCAATGCCCAGGTGGCACAGGCTCAAAACGGCACCGCCGCACTCGACCGGGTGGTCGAAAAAATACGCTGCTCGGGCGACCTGTCGGCTGCGTTTACCCTCACCGTATACAACGCCCTGAACGAACCGGTCGACAAACAGTCGGGCACCATAAAACTGTCGGGCGACAAGTTCTACTGGACAACCCCCGCCATGACCGTCTGGTACAACGGCCAACTGCAATGGGCCTATGTAAAAGCCTCCGAAGAGGTGAACCTTACCGAACCCACCCCGGCCGAAATTGCCTCGATCAACCCCTACACGCTCATCACCACCTACAAGCAGAATTTCAACGTCAAGGCCTTGAAGGCCAAGAACAGCCAGCAACGGGTGGCCGAGCTTACCCCCAAGAAGAAGGGAACCCAGATAGACCGGGTGGTACTCACCGTAAACGCATCGAACTGGATGCCCCAGTCGTTCCAGATCTATTACAGCGACCGCACGCACAGCACCATCGCCCTGTCGCGACTGGTCACCGGGCAGAACTTTTCCGATGCCACCTTTGTTTTCGACAAGAAACAATACCCCAAGGCCGAAGTCATCGATTTACGCTAATCACTTAAAAACGAAATAAAACTATGGAACAGAACGAACGAATCCGTTGCCTCATCATCGGGTCGGGACCGGCCGGTTATACCGCCGCCATATATGCCTCGCGGGCCAATCTGGCACCCGTCCTCTACGAGGGCATGCAACCCGGTGGACAACTCACGACCACCAGCGAAATAGAGAACTTTCCCGGTTACCCCGAAGGTATATCGGGATTCGACATGATGGAAGACCTGAAAAAACAGGCTGCCCGATTCGGTACCGACATTCGCCGCGGTATCGCTACCGCCGCCGACTTTTCGACCCGCCCCTACCGCATCACCATCGAGGGCGAGAAGGTGGTCGAGGCCGATGCCGTAATCATCTCGACCGGCGCCTCGGCCAAGTACCTGGGCCTCCCCGACGAGGCCAAATATGCCGGCATGGGCGTATCGGCCTGTGCTACCTGCGACGGATTTTTCTACCGTAAGAAAATCGTGGCCGTCGTAGGCGGCGGCGATACCGCCTGCGAAGAGGCCGAATACCTGTCGCACCTCGCCTCGAAGGTCTATCTGATTGTGCGCAAGAACTACCTGCGTGCCTCCAATATCATGCAACAACGGGTAATCGAAAACCCCAACATCGAAATCCTGTTCGAGACCCAGGCCGAAGGATTGTTCGGCGAGAACGGTGTAGAGGGCGTGCATCTGGTCAAAGGGAAAGATACCGACCACGAAGAGCGATACGACCTGGCTATCGACGGGTTCTTCCTGGCCATCGGACACAAACCCAACACCGATATATTCAAAGGTGCCATCGAACTCGACGAAAACGGCTATATCGTTACCAAGCCCTTCACGACCGAGACCAATCTGCCCGGTGTATTTGCCGCTGGCGACGTAGCCGACCCCCGTTATCGTCAAGCTATCACTGCCGCCGCCTCGGGTTGCAAAGCCGCCATCGATGCCGAGCGATACCTCATCAATAACAAATTGTAACAAGATTTGCCTGAGCGGCTCAAAAGGAGGGAGAATTTATTCTCCTTCCTTATTTTTTTTTATTCTAAAGCTCTATTTCTTATAAAATTAGATATTTTTCCTCTTTTAAGAAACGATATATCAATTTTTTAGTTACTTTTGTGCTGTAAAACATAGTTATAAGGCAAATGGTCAAGAAAAGCACACTGGAGTCTATACTACAAGAAGAGATGTCCGACTTTTGGGCGTTGCTCGAAAGTGAGGAAAAACGCATTATTGCCGAAAATTTCAAGATTCAGAATTTCAAAAAAAACGAAATCATATACAGCGAAGGCGAAACTCCCTCGCAACTCATGTGCTTATTGAAGGGGAAAGTAAAAATCTATAAGGACGGCGTGGGAGGCCGCAGCCAGATTATCCGGTTGATTCGTCCGGTTCAGTACTTCGGCTACCGGGCCTACTTCTCCCGCGAAGCCTACGTGACCGCCGCAGCCGCCATCGAAAGTTCTACCATCGGTTCTCTGCCCATGCCCCTGGTCGAGAAATATATCCGCCAGAACAACGGGTTGGCCTGGTTCTTCATCAAGGAACTCTCCAACGATCTGGGCATATCGGATGCCCGCACGGTGAACCTCACCCAGAAGCACATCCGGGGCCGGCTGGCCGAATCGCTGCTAGTACTCAAAGAGAACTACGGTGTCGAGGAAGACGGGCTCACCCTCAACATCTACATGGCCCGTGAAGACCTGGCCAACCTCTCGAACATGACCACCTCGAATGCCATCCGTACCTTGTCGAGTTTCACCAACGAAAAAATCATCACGGTCGACGGCCGCCGCATCCAGATTATCGACGAAGAGCGGTTACGCAAAATCAGCAAATTCGGATAAACACCACGACAATATCTTACCCTTATCATACAGAAGAAGCTGTCACCCCTGGACGGGACGACAGCTTCTTTTGTTATATCCACTCCGTATTGCGATACGGTACGGGAGACTATTTCAATTCAAATCCGGCACGCGAACGAATATCCTCGGCCGAAGCCCCGATGAGCACCTCGAAGCGTCCCGGCTCGGCTACCCACGCATGTTTCGCATCGTCGAAATACGAGAGACTCGTACGGTCGAGCACGAACTCTACCTCGCGGCTCTCACCCGGTTGCAGCATCACTTTGCGGAATCCCTTCAGCTCTTTGACCGGACGGGGCAGCGACGACTTCAGGTCCGATACGTAGAGCTGAACCACCTCGGCTCCGGCACGGCTACCCGTGTTCTTCACCGATACACACACCCGCAGGCTGTCGGCCTCCGTCATCTGCTTGCGGTCGAGCACCGCCTTGCCATACTCGAATGTGGTATAGCTCAACCCGTGACCGAAGCAGAAGAGCGGACGATGGCTTTTCTTCTGCTTGTCGCTCCAGCGATAGCCCACGAAAATATCGTCCTTGTATATCTCACGATGGTCGACTCCGGGGTAAACCAACGAGTCGTTCAGGGCATGCGCGTGATAATCTTCGAGGCGGGCACACATCGTGAAGGGCAGTTTACCCGACGGATTCACATCGCCCACCAGCACGGCGGCCAGAGCATTACCGGCCTCGCTGCCGCAATACCACCCCTCGACAATGGCACCTACCCGGTCGGCCCAGGGCATGGCCACACTGTTGCCCGAGACGAGCACCACGACGGTGCGGGGGTTGACCTCGGCCAAGGCCTCGATCAGGCGGTCCTGATTGTAGGGCAAACCATAGTCATAACGGTCGCCTCCCTCGCAATCCTGGTGACTGTTCTTATTGAGACCACCCACAAAAATCACGTAGTCGGCCTCACGGGCCAAAGCCACAGCCTCGGCCAGCAGTTCGTCGGCCGAGCGCGATTCCGACAGGTCTACCTTCGAAACCACACCATTATAGGAACCGTCGGTATTGCCTACATAACCACGGGCATATACCACCTCGGCGGCACTGCCCACTCTTGCCCGCAGGCCGTCCAGAGGCGAAACCTCGTACTGTGCCTTCAGCGACGAGCTGCCGCCGCCCACGGTCATCATCTTGATGGCATTCTCGCCTACGACCAATATCTTGCGGGTCTTTTCCAACCGAATAGGCAACGTATTGTCGCGGTTCTGCAACAGCACGATTCCCTCCTCGGCTATCTGCCGGGCAGCCTCGCCATGAGCCGGATCCTCGAACGAACCATAGGGACGGTTGGGATTCATCGTCGTGCGGAACATCATTCGCAGAATATTACGCACCTTACCGTCGACCACCGACTCGGGTATCACCCCGGCCTTTATCTGCTCGAGGAAAGGCCGGGCCAGGAAGTAGTGGTTATAAGCATCGCTCGCACTCACCGACAAGCCGTCGGTACCGGTACCGAACTCCATGTCGAGACCGTTATAGGCAGCCTCCCGGGTATTGTGAACGCCACCCCAGTCGGAGACAACGACGCCGTCGAAGCCCCATTCGCCCCGCAAAATATCATTAAGCAGATATTGGTTGTGACAGCAATGCTGCCCCTTGTAGCAATTATAAGAACCCATGATGGCCCATGCCTTGCCTCGCTGTACCGCCGCCTTGAAAGCCGGCAGATAGATTTCGTAGAGGGCCCGGTCGCTCACCTCGACATCGACACCAAAGCGGTCATACTCCTGGTTGTTCAGGGCAAAGTGTTTCACACAGGCGGCTACTCCGCACGACTGTACTCCCTGGATGTAGGGAACCACCATCTCGGAAGCCAGGTAAGGGTCTTCGCCCATATACTCGAAGTTGCGCCCGTTCAACGGCGTGCGGTAGATATTCACGCCGGGACCCAACAGTACATTCTTGTTCCGGTACCGGGCCTCCTCGCCTATGGCCCGACCATAACGCAGAGACATGTCGGGGTTCCACGTAGCGGCCAGACAGGTCAAGGCCGGGAAGGCCATGCACGAGTCGTTGGTCCAGCCGGCCTGGACCCATTCATCCCAAGCCACTTCGGGACGTATGCCATGAGGACCGTCGGTCATCCAGTTCTCGGGCAGACCCAAACGGGGGACTCCCGCCGAACTGAACTTCGATTGAGCGTGACACAAGGCCACTTTCTCTTCGAGGGTCATTCGCGAAAGGGCATCTTCTACTCGATCTTCGATGGGTTTCGAATCATCGAGATAAACAGGTGTTTGGGCCATGGCCGCCTGCAAAGGGAATAACAGCGCGGCAGCCCACAGGGGTTTTAGAAAAGATCTCATGATAATTATTTTGAAGGTTAATAACAAAAAGTCATATTCTTGTCGCAGAGACTATGGTTTCAATTCAAATCCGGCACGCGAACGAATATCCTCGGCCGAGGCGCCGATAAGCACCTCGAAGTGTCCCGGCTCGGCTACCCACGCATGTTTCGCATCGTCGAAATACGAGAGACTCGTACGGTCGAGCACGAACTCTACCTCGCGACTCTCGCCCGGTTGCAGCATCACTTTACTGAATCCCTTCAGCTCCTTGATCGGACGGGGAAGCGACGACTTCAGGTCCGACACGTAGAGCTGAACCACCTCGGCTCCGGCACGGCTGCCCGTGTTCTTCACCGATACACGCACCCGCAGGCTGTCGGCCGCCGTCATCTGCTTGCGGTCGAGCACCGCCTTGCCATACTCGAATGTGGTATAGCTCAATCCGTGGCCAAAACAGAAGAGCGGACGGCGGTCTTTCTTCTGCTTGTCGCTCCAGCGATAGCCCACGAAAATGTCGTCCTTGTACACCTCGCGATGATTGACTCCGGGATAGACCAGCGAGTCGTTCAAGGCATGAGCGTGATAATCTTCCAGGCGTTCACACATCGTGAAGGGCAGTTTACCCGACGGATTCACATCGCCCGTCAGCACAGCGGCCAGGGCATTGCCGGCCTCGCTGCCGCAATACCAACCCTCGACAATGGCACCTACCCGGTCGGCCCAGGGCATGGCCACGCTGTTGCCCGAGACGAGTACCACCACGGTGCGGGGGTTGACCTCGGCCAAGGCCTCGATCAGGCGGTCCTGGTCGTAGGGCAGACTGTAGCTCTTTCGGTCGCCTCCCTCGCAATCCTGATGCCCGTTCTTATTGAGACCACCCACAAAAATCACGTAGTCGGCCTCCCGGGCCAAAGCTACCGCCTCGGCCAGCAGGTCGTCGGCCGAGCGGTCGGTCTGCAACGAAGGGATGGTATACATGACACTCTTCGGCGGGTCGGGACTGGCATAGCCCCGGGCATACACCACCTCGGCCACATCGCCTATCCGGGCCCGAAGCCCCTCCAACGGCGACACTTCGTACCAGGCTTTCAGCGACGAGCTGCCGCCGCCCACGGTCATCATCTTGATGGCATTCTCGCCCACCACCAATATCTTGCGGATCTTCTCCAGCTGGATAGGCAACACGTTGTCGCGATTCTGCAACAACACGATTCCCTCCTCGGCTATCTGCCGGGCAACCTCGCCATGAGCCCGATTCTTGAACGAGCCGTAGGGACGGTTTCGGTTCATCGTCGTACGGAACATCAACCGCAGGATATTACGAACCTTCCCGTCAACCACCGACTCGGGGATGCTCCCCGACTTCAACAACTCAAGGAACCGACGAGACAGGTAGTAGTCGTCGTAGGCATTGTCGACACTGAACTCCATACCGTCGGTGAGAGAACCAAATTCCAAATCGAGTCCGTTATAGGCCGCCTCGAGGGTATTGTGCACGGCTCCCCAATCGGAGATGACCACCCCGTCGAAGCCCCATTCGCCCCGCAAAATATCGTTGAGCAGACGTTGGTTGTGGCAGCAGTGCTGTCCCTGGTAGCGATTGAACGACCCCATAATCGACCACACCTTTCCCCGCTGCACGGCGGCCTGAAAGGCCGGCAGATAGATTTCGTAGAGGGCCCGGTCGCTCAGCTCCACATCGACATAGTGCCGGTCTTTCTCCTGATTGTTGAGCGCAAAGTGTTTCACGCAGGCGGCCACACCGCACGACTGCACCCCTTGGATATAAGGTACTGCCAGCTCGGAGGCCAGGTAAGGGTCTTCGCCCATATACTCGAAGTTGCGCCCGTTCAACGGCGTGCGGTAGATATTTACGCCGGGGCCCAACAGCACGTTCTTGTTCCGGTAACGCGCCTCCTCGCCCAAAGCCCGGCCATAGCGCAGAGCCATATCGGGGTTCCACGTAGCGGCCAGACAGGTCAAGGCCGGGAAGGCCATGCACGAGTCGTTGGTCCAACCGGCCGGACTCCATTCGTCCCATAAAAGTTCGGAACGAATACCGTGCGGACCGTCGGTCATCCAGTTTTCGGGCAGGCCCAAACGGGGAACTCCCGGTGAACTAAATTTCGATTGAGCATGACACAAGGCCACCTTCTCTTCGAGAGTCATACGCGAAAGGGCATCTTCTACGCGATCTTCAACAGGCATTGTATCATCAAGGTAAACAGGGGGTTGGGCTACGGTTACAGCCGCGACCCATAGGAGCGTAACTCCTAATACATGTCGCATGTTCTTCATGTTTAAAATAGCAAATGTGACTGAATAACAAATATAATCGGGAATAAAGGTAGATATAAAATCTATTCCCGGCAACAGAACATGCTCAAATAACACTTTAAAACATTCCCTCCATCTCCATATATAGAAGGATAACAATCCGCCTCACGACGGAAACGGCTTTGCCAACCGACAGGAAATCACGGCAAACGTCGGATCACCTTACCCGACGAGGTCTCGGCAAAAGCGGGCAGATAGACCACCCGGCGCGGCATCTCGTACCGGTCGACCGCCTCGCGGATACGGGCCAGCAAGGCGGCTTCGTCGGCAGGCGACAACGGGTCGCCCTCGATGGCCAGGGCCACGCACTGCCCCCACTTCTCGTCGGGAGCGGCGGCTATGAAGAAGCGGCGGGTCAAGAGCCCGGCTATCTTCTGCTCGACCCGCTCGGGAAATATCTTTACCCCCCCGCTGTTAATCACATGGTCGTAACGACCTGTCCAGCGGAAGGTGCGCTCATCGACGAGCTCCACCACATCGTTGGTCACAAACTGCTTGTGTGTAAAATGGGGAGTATGGATAACCAGGCAGTCGCGGGAATCGACCGCAAAGGTGATGCTACCCAAAGCCCGGTAGAGCATGGTGGCATCGCCAATGCGACGCAGGGCCACGTGCGACACCGTTTCGGTCATGCCATAGGTGGCGTAAGCCCGAACCGGCAACCGGGTCAACCGGGCTTCGCATTCTGGCGACAGAGGTGCTCCGCCGATAATCAAGGCTCCTACCCGAGCCAGGCGGGCACGCTGGGCATCGTCACTTAACGACTCAACCACCTGCGCCGGAACCATCGCCGCAAAGTCGACCGGCTCGTCGACCGTCGCCAAGGGTCGGCTCGACGGCGGTACCACCAGCAGGTCGGCCCCCGAGAGCAGGGTGCGCACAATCATCATCTTCCCGGCAATGTAGTCGGGCGAGAGACAAAGCAGCATGGTCGTGTCCGCGGTGATGCCGAAGAAGTCGACCGTCAGCCGGGCCGACTCCTCCATATCCCGTTTCGAGAGCTTCAGCGGTTTGGGGGCTCCCGTCGAGCCCGAGGTGTGGCCCCACACGAAATCGGCCGGCGAAAACCATTCGTCAAGAAAGTCGGCCACCTGCGGGGTGGCTGCGGCCAGCACCTCGTCGCGGGTGCGGCACAGGCGATGATTGAGGGTTATCTCCATGACAGTTCCGAAAAATTCCACCCCCCGGCCGGGTTGTATCGCAACACCTCGCCCACCTGCTCGAGCGGCGAGGGTATATTGTTGGTATAGAGTGCACCGGTACCCAGCCCCTGCGGCATATTCACAGGCAGGGTAGCCGTAAACTGAGCGATGGCATTCAGCCCCACGTTCGACTCCAGAGCCGAGGTAATCCACCACCCGATACCCCGGGCCCGGGCGGCATCGATCCACTCTTGCGTACCCGAGAAGCCGCCGATAAGCGAGGGCTTCAGCACCACATACTGCGGTGCTATGGCTTCCAGCAAGTCGACCTTTGCGGCCACACCGCTCACCCCGATGAGCTCCTCGTCGAGGGCCACCGGCAGAGGCGAGGCTTCGCACAGACGGGCCATCGCCTCCCACTGTCCGGCCCGTATGGGCTGCTCGATGGAGTGCAGGTCGTAATCCGAGAGACGTTTCAGGCACTCCAGCGCCCGGTCGGGAGCAAAGGCTCCGTTGGCATCGACCCGCAACTCGATGGTGTCGCGGCCGTATCGGCTACGGATAAAGGCGAGCAGGTCGCACTCGTCGTCGAAGTCGATGGCGCCGATTTTCAGTTTGATGCACGAGAAACCCGCCGCCAGCTTCTCCTCGATACGGGCCGCCATGGTACGCTTGTCGCCCATCCATATCAGCCCGTTGATGGTGATGCCTCTCCCACCCGTCACGAAGTCGGAGGGGTATACGACCCGCCGGCCGCCGTTCTGCCAGTCGAGCAGAGCAGTCTCCACCCCGAACCGTATCGAACTCCAGGCCGAGAGGTCGAGGCTTTCGTAGCAATCCATCTCGCGGCACACCCGCTGCAACACGCTCTCGTATTCGGGGCGGTCGTCGGCACCGAGCCCCCGGAAGAGGGCACACTCACCCAACCCGTAGCGGTCGGGGGCGGCATCGTCCCACACCTTCACGAAGCAGGTCTCCTTTTCGGTGAGGATGCCGCGCGAGGTCCCACTCGGCACCTTGAAATGGAGCGTATACGGAGTATAACTGGCCTTCAGCATCTTATCCGGGGAATTTGGGGAACTTCTGGAAATCGGGGTCACGCTTCTCGAGAAAAGCATTCTTGCCCTCCTGCGCCTCCTCCATCAGGTAATAGAGCAGCGTAGCGTCGCCGGCAAACTCCATGAGGCCGCGCTGGCCGTCGAGCTCGGCATTCAGGGCCCGCTTGATCATACGGATGGCCATGGGACTGCGTTTCAAAATGGTCTGGCACCACTCGACGGTCTCCTCCTCGAGCCGGTCGAAAGGCACCACCTTGTTCACCAGCCCCATCGCCTCGGCCTCCTGGGCCGTATACTGGCGACAGAGGAACCAGATTTCGCGCGCCTTCTTCTGCCCCACGATGCGGGCCAGATAGGAGGAGCCGAAGCCTCCGTCGAAGCTGCCCACCTTGGGACCCGTCTGCCCGAAGCGGGCATTCTCCGAGGCAATCGTCAGGTCGCACACTACGTGCAGCACATGGCCGCCGCCGATGGCGTAGCCGTTGACCATGGCGATGACCGGCTTGGGTATGGAGCGAATGGCCTTGTGCAGGTCGAGCACGTTGAGGCGGGGCACACCGTTCTGGTCGATATAGCCGCCGATGCCCTTCACCTTCTGGTCGCCACCCGAGCAGAAGGCTTTGTCGCCGGCTCCGGTGAGCACCACCACGCCGATGTCGGGACGCTCGCGGCAGATGGCCATGGCGTCGAGCATCTCGTTATTGGTCTGGGGGCGGAACGCGTTGTAGACCTGCGGGCGGTTAATCGTTATCTTGGCGATACCGTCGTAGTAATCGAAGAGTATGTCCTCATACTCCTTAATGGGTTTCCAGTCAAACTTTTTCATATCGTGTCGTTTTTAAGATTCTGAATTTCAACATTACTGCCGGGCCCGGCGGAAGTATCCCCTCAACACCTCGGCATTGTAGAGGTGGGGCGTGTGCACCGCCAAAATGGCCGGTCGCTCGCTCTCGGCAAAGAAGCGGGGCAATACCTCGGCAGCCGATGCCTCGCTGTCGATTTCGAAGTAGCGCAGCCCGAAGAGGTCGGCATACTTCTCGACGGGAATATCGCGGTGCACCTCGAAGCAGCGCTCCAGCTCGGGCAACCCGGCCGTAGGCTTGATGAAGCGGAAGATGCCGCCCCCGCCGTTGCACATGACAATCACCTTGAACCGGGGCGAGAGATAGGCCGACGAGAGGCCGTTGGCATCGTACGAAAAGCTCATGTCGCCGGTAATGAAGAGCGTGGTCTCATCGCCCACACACGAGGCGCCGGCCGCCGTCGAGGTAGAACCGTCGATACCGCACACCCCGCGGTTGCAGTCGCTCCGGCTCACCTGCGGAGTATTGAAGAGCTGGGCATAGCGCACCGTGGTGCCGTTGGAGAGTTGCAGGGCGGTGCCGGCCGGGATAACCGGCAGAATCAGCGAGAAGGCCTTGAGGTCGCACCAACCGATGCGGGCTATATAGTCGTCGTGCAGGCGGGTAGCCAGCTGCTCCTTGTCGTGCCACAGGGCGACATAGGAGCTCTCGACGGGGGCCACCC
Organism: Barnesiella sp. An22; assembly: GCF_963931395.1. Classification (NCBI taxonomy): domain Bacteria; kingdom Pseudomonadati; phylum Bacteroidota; class Bacteroidia; order Bacteroidales; family Barnesiellaceae; genus Barnesiella; species Barnesiella sp. An22. The sequence continues at coordinate 1,519,699 of NZ_OZ007014.1, read as the reverse complement.
GACGGGCCAAAGCCTCGAGCAGACGGGCCGGCGAGGCATCGATGTGGCGGGTGAGCGCCTGCATGGTATCGACCACGCGGTCGCCCTGCGAGATGCGCCAGTGGGCCTGCGGTTTATGCTGCCGCAGGAAGGCCTTGATCATGCGCGACACCAGCGAACCGCCCAGGGTGATGAGCAGGTCGGGGGCATAGTCGGGCCACTCGCTCTTGTCGATAACCGAATAGACCCGGTCGATGGTAGAGATGAACCGCTCGCCCTGCACATTGGCGATGGTCTCGGTGAGCACCACCACCTGCGGCAACTCGGCCAGTCGGGCCAGAGCCCGGCTCAACGCCTCGTCGGGCTGCATGAAGGCGGCCACGACAAGCACCTTGCGGGCCGACATGAACTCGCGGCTCAGGAGCGCGAGTGACTCTTCGTCGGGCAGACTTGCCGGAGCCATCCGCATAACCACCCGTTCGGGACGCGGAGTGACTTCGGTCTCGCCGGTGAGCGGCTCGGTAATGGAGAGGTTGATGTGCACCGGACCCTTCTCTCCCGAGAGGGCCGTGAGCAGGGCATCGTTCACACTGCGGTTGAAATACCAGCCGTCGGTCGGCAGGGTCCACTCGGCCCGCAGGTCGTACGACCGTTTCACAAAAGGAGCCAAAGCTCCGTATTGACGCAGGGTCTGCCCGTCGTCCTGGTCGATCCACTCGATGGGCCGGTCGCCCGAAATGACCACGAGCGGGATGTGCTGGTAGTAGGCCTCGGCCACGGCCGGAGCGTAGTTGAGCAGAGCCGTTCCCGAGGTACACACCAGGGCCACCGGCTCGCCGCTGCGCTGCGACATGCCCAGAGCCATGAAGGCGGCGGTACGTTCGTCGACCACCACATACGACTCGATAGCCTCGCACCGCGAGAATGCCATCAATACAGGCGCATTTCTCGACCCGGGCGAGAGAACCGCCCGTTTCACACCCTGCTTTACCAAAATCTCGACGAGGGCATTACACCCCTGTTTGTCTGTTGTCTTCATACGTTTCTTGTTTGATTAACCGTTTATGACCGAGAGCAGCGTCTGCGCCTTGGCCTCGGTCTCGCACCATTCGCTGGCGGGCTGCGACTGGGCCGTCAGGCCGCCACCGACATACAATCTCACATACCCATCGTCCACCTCCATGCAGCGCAGATTGACAAACAGGCGCATCCCGTCTGCCTGCACCGGGCCCAGATAGCCGCCATAGTAGCGACGCCGGTGTGGTTCCACGCGATCAATCCAAACTTTCGCAGCCTCTTTGGGATACCCCCCGACGGCTGGTGTCGGGTGCAAAGCACCTAAAATATCGTTCAGCTGGCTATCGGTCAAACGACCTTCGACCGTAACCGGCGTACACAAATGTTCGACCTGGGCCGCCACCTTGGTAAAACGGGCCCCCACCACCGGGTCGAGGCCACAACGCTCGAGAGCAGCCACAATCGTATCGGCCACAATCTGCTGCTCCTCCTGCTCCTTCGCGCCCCACTCGCCCGGAGTCCCGGCCTTGCGGGTCCCGGCCAATGCCATGGTCGACAGCCTACGGCCGTCGTAGTCGAGCAGCGTTTCGGGGGTGGCTCCTATCCAACGCCCCCGGCCGGGCAGATGTACCCAACTGACAAAGGCGGCCGGATATTTCGCGGCCAACCGCAGGAAAAGTTCGACATCGGAGAGCATCGGCCGCCGCAACGTCACGGTGCGCGAAAGCACCGCTTTCCGCAACTCGCCGCGGCGCATGGCCCCGATGAGGGTAAGGGCCTGCTGCTCATAGGCCGGGTAATCGCAATCGGTCTCCGGCATGGGCCCCTCGTCGGCTCTAACAGAAGAGTCGGCACAACGGTTCAACGCCTCCAGGTCGATAGCCTCGGCCCGCACGGGTTTTACCGGGAAAAAGAGTGAAGGGAATGCCCCGCTGTCGAAAGGGGCAAAGAGAAACCCCTCCCGCCCCTCGCCGGGGAGGGTACAACCCGCCAAGGTCTCCAGCTCATGGGCCGGACAGGCGCCCCAATAAAAGGCACTGTCGCCCGGCAACCTGAAGGCATAGGCGGGGAAACGGCTCTCGAGACTCCGCTCGAAAGCCTGCCTGAGACAAGATATGGCTGTCGTATTCTCACCCATGGCACGCGACGATTATCGATCCGACGGCAGTGGCTCGGCCATGAGTTCATAGGGCATGGCATCGACAATCTTCACGCGACAAAATTCGCCGACGGGCAAAGTGCGGGTTTTGGCAATGAGCACCTCGGGATCGACCTCGGGCGAGTCGTATTCGGTACGTCCCACGTAGTAATCGTCTTCCTCGCGGTCGACCATCACGTCGAACTCCTGCCCCACCTTCGAGCGGTTGCTCTCGAGGGCAATCTCCTCTTGCAGAGCCATCAGTTCGTCGAGCCGGGCCTGCTTCACCTCCTCGGGAATCGAGTCGGGGAAGTGTTTGGCGGCATAGGTGCCCTCCTCCTCGGAGTAGGCAAAGGCCCCCATGCGCTCGAAACGGGCATCGCGCACAAACTGCTTCAGCTCCTCGAAATCCTCGTCGGTCTCGCCGGGATAGCCCACCATGAGGGTGGTGCGTATATGGATACCGGGCACCTCGGCCCGTATGCGTTTCAACAAATCGTAGGTCTCCTGCTTGGTCACGTGGCGGCGCATATCGGTGAGGATGTGGTCGCTGATGTGCTGCAAGGCGATGTCGAGGTAGTTGCACACGTTGGCATGGCGACGCATCACCGGCAGGATGTCGTAGGGGAATTGCGAGGGATAGGCGTAGTGCAGGCGTATCCACTTCACACCCGGAATCTGAGCCATGCGGTCGATGAGCTCGGCCAACTTCTGCTCGCCATAGAGGTCGAGCCCGTAGGACGAGAGGTCCTGTGCAATAATCTGGAACTCCTTCACGCCGCGGGCTACCAGCGAGCGCACCTCGTCGAGCAGCTCGTCCATGGGATACGAGACGAAGCGCCCCGTGATGAGCGGTATCGCGCAGTAGGAACAGAAGCGGTTGCACCCCTCGGCAATCTTCACATAGGCATAGTGCGGGGGTGTGGTAAGGATGCGTCCGAAATCCTTATCATCGTCGTCGTTGCGGGCCCCCAGGTCGGTAAGCAGATTACCCCAGTCGAACTTCCCGTAGAACTTGTCTACCTCGGGAATCTCGGTCTCGAGCTCCTCGCGATAGCGTTGCGAGAGGCAACCCATCACGTAGAGGTGACGTATCTTGCGGGCCTTCTTGGCCTCGACCATCTGCAGAATCATCTCGATCGACTCCTCTTTGGCGTCACCGATAAACCCGCAGGTATTGACCACCACATATTCGCTCGACACCTTTTCGGGGTCGTGACGCACTTTGTAACCGGCTTCGGAGAAACGATGCAACAGCCGTTCCGAATCGACCAGATTCTTGGAACAGCCCAACGTAATAATATCGACGCTATTCTTTATCATCTTGACACTACATGAAAAAAAAGACGGCTACGAGAGTCGGTACCCGACTCCCCAGCCGTAAATACATTCTTGAAAAATCAATCGCCAAACAGAGAGTCGACAAACTCTTTGCGGCGGAATACCTGCAAGTCTTCCATACCCTCGCCCAGACCGATGTACTTGACGGGGATTTTGAAGTGGTCGGAGATACCGATGACCACGCCGCCCTTGGCCGTACCGTCGAGTTTGGTAATGGCCAGCTCGTTCACCTCGGTAGCCGCCGTAAACTGCTTGGCCTGCTCAAAGGCATTCTGTCCCGTAGAACCGTCGAGCACCAGCAGCACCTCGTGCGGAGCCCCGGGCACGATCTTCTCCATCACCTTCTTGATTTTGGTGAGCTCGTTCATCAGATTCAGCTTGTTGTGCAGACGGCCGGCGGTGTCGATTATCACCACGTCGGCGTTGTTGGCTTTGGCCGAGCTGAGGGTATCGAAAGCCACCGATGCCGGGTCGGCCCCCATCTTCTGCTTCACGACAGGCACACCTACCCGCTCGCCCCAAATCATCAGCTGCTCTACGGCAGCGGCCCGGAAGGTATCGGCGGCACCCAGATAGACACTGTTGCCGCGCTTCTTGTACTGGTAGGCCAGTTTCCCGATGGTGGTCGTCTTGCCCACACCGTTCACGCCTACGACCATAATCACATAGGGTTTCTTGTCGGCCGGCACGGTAAACTCGCCCGACTCTTCCACGCTGTTTTCGGTCAGCAGGGCCGTGATCTCTTCGCGAAGAATACGGTTCAACTCGTTGGTATTGATATATTTGTCGCGAGCCACCCGCTTCTCTATCCGCTCGATGATACGCAGCGTAGTCTCTACGCCCACGTCCGAGGTAATGAGCACCTCTTCCAAGTCGTCCAGAATGGCATCGTCGACCTGAGACTTGCCGGCAACGATACGGGCCAATTTGGAGAATACGCCCTCTTTGGTTTTGGAGAGACCTTTGTCGAGCGTCTCTTTTTTCTCTCTCGAAAAGAAATCAAAAAATCCCATATGTGAATATTTAATGTATCCGTGCGGGTCCCGCCGCACGTTATGCAAAGCTATAAAATTATCATGGTAAAAAAAAACTTCCTTACACATTTTGTATAAGAAAGTTTTCTTTATATTGCGCTAATTATGACTTACTTACTCAGTACGTCCTTCACCGAGTCGTTGGGAACCATTTCCTCTTGGAAAGTGTAAGCTCCCGTCTTCGGCGATTTCACCATTTTAATCACTTTCGAATAAGTACGGCCTTCGCCTTTTTGCAACGATGCAACTGTTTTCTTTGCCATGGTTCAATCCTTCCTTATTTTATTTCTTTGTGTACAGTAACTCTCTTCAGGATGGGGTTGTATTTTTTCAACTCCAAACGCTCTGTGGTATTTTTTCTGTTTTTGGTGGTAATATAACGCGATGTTCCAGGCATACCACTAGCCTTGTGCTCCGTGCACTCAAGGATTACTTGAACGCGATTACCTTTTGCTTTCTTTGCCATATCTTAATACAACATTTTTACTTCAGTTAAATACCCATTTCCGGCAGCTTGTTTGAGAGCTGCGTCTAATCCCATTTTATTGATTGTACGAAGACCGGCAGCCGACAGTGTAAGCGTAATCCAGCAATCCTGTTCTACCCAATAAAATTTCTTCGTAAAGAGGTTGACACTGAATCTTCTTTTCGTTCTTCTTTTCGAGTGCGAAACGTTGTTGCCAACCATTGCTTTTTTCCCTGTAATTTGACAAATCTTTGACATCGCTATCTATAATTTTATTTGTTTTTTCTTACTGCTTTCGCAAACAGAGTGCAAAGTAAAGCATTTTAAGAATAGCTTCCAAATTTTTAGCCGATTAAAATGGAAACTTTTTCTCTCCGACCTACTCGGTCATCAGCTGCACCAGCATGAGCAGAGCCGCCTGAGTGGCCCGTGCAATCACCTGTTCGCGGTCTCCCTCGAAGCGGAAACAGTCTACTTTGTCGCGGTTGCCATAGCGTGCGGCTATCCACACGGTGCCCACCGGTTTCTCGGGGGTACCTCCACCGGGGCCGGCTATGCCCGAGGTGGCTACCGCACAGTCGGTCGCGAGCAAGCGTTGCACACCGGCGGTCATCTGCAACACGGTTTCGCGGCTCACCGCCCCGCACTGTTCGAGTGTCTGGGGCGAGACATGCAGCACATGCTCCTTCACCTCGTTGGCGTAGGCCACCACACTGCCCTTGAAATAGACCGAGCTGCCGGCCACCCGCGTAATCTCGTGGGCTATGTTGCCGCCCGTGCAACTCTCGGCTGTGGCCAGGGTTTCGCCCCGGCGGGCCAACAGCAGCCCCAGCGCTCCGGCCAGCGTGGCATCGCTGTCGCAAAAGAGGTGCGGCCCCAGCAGGTCCTTCAACTTGTCGAACTGCCCGTCGATCAGGGGTTGCAACTGCGCCTCGTCGTCGCCGCGAGCCGTCAGCCGCAGGCGTATGACACCCGGTGTAGGCAAATAGGCCAGCTTGATGCAGGCGGGCAGTTGTGCCTCAAACCCGGTGAGCGACTCGGAGAGGCGCGACTCGGTGAAATCCTTCACCAGACAGGTGCGGTGCAGGATGGCCGAATGGTCGCCGAAGTGGCGGCGCAGCCGGTCGATGACCGAGGCCTGCATCACCGTCTTCATCTCGATGGGGACACCCGGCATCGAAACCAGCACCTTGCCCTCCCGCTCGAACCACATGACGGGCGCCGTGCCCACGGGGTTCTCGATGACGGTGCAGACGTCGGGTACATAGGCCTGGTCGTGCGTCGAGGTGTTCATCTGCAGGTGACGGCGGCGGAAAATCTCCTCGACGTGGGCACAAACGGTCTCGTCGAAAATCATCTTGCCTCCGAAGTAGCGGCAGAGGGTCTGCTTGGTAATATCGTCTTTCGTGGGGCCCAGACCACCGGTCATCAGCACCACGTCGACCCGGCCGAACGAGCTGTCGAGCGCGTCGGTAATCTCGCGCTCCCGGTCCCTCACGGTCGTGATTTCGGTGACCTCCCAGCCTATATGGTTCAACTCACGGGCTATCCACCCCGAGTTGGTATCGGTGACCTGCCCGATGAGCAGCTCGTCGCCGATGACAATAATCTCGACATTCATCTGTTTTGCATTTATAACTCGACCCGGGCAAAGGGTGCCTTTTCGACGCTGCAAAACTCTTTGTCCAGATACTTGTAATATCCTGTAATAGCCACCATGGCGGCATTGTCGGTCGTGAAGGAGAAGGGAGGCAGATAGACCGTCCATCCATAGCGGCGGGCATACTCCTCAAAGGCACCGCGCACCGCCGAGTTGGCCGACACGCCGCCGGCCACGGCCACATGCTTGATGCCCGTCTGTTTCACGGCCTTGTAGAGCTTGTCCATGAGTATGTCGACAATGGTCGCCTGCAACGAGGCGCACAAGTCGCACTGGTTCTTGGCAATGAAATCGGGGTCCTCCTTCACGCGGTCTCTCAGCAGATAGAGGAACGAGGTCTTCAACCCGCTGAAACTGTAGTCGAGCCCGGGGATGTGCGGCTTGTTCAAGGCAAATGCCTTGGGGTTTCCCTCCTTGGCCAAGCGATCGACAACCGGTCCGCCGGGATAGGGCAACCCCATCACCTTGGCGCATTTGTCGAAGGCTTCGCCGGCCGCATCGTCGATAGTCTGCCCGATAACCGACATCTTGTTATAGGCCTCTACCTTTATAATCTGCGAATTTCCACCCGAGACGAGCAGACACAGAAAGGGGAACGGAGGCCGCGTATCGTCGTCGGGCGAGCGTTTGATGAAGTGAGCCATCACGTGGGCCTGCAGGTGATTGACATCGACCAGCGGAATGTTGAGCGCCGTGGTGAATCCTTTGGCAAACGAGGTACCCACCAGCAACGAACCCATCAGACCGGGCCCGCGCGTAAAGGCTACCGCATTCAACTCTTCGGGTTTAACCCCGGCCCGCTTCAGGGCCTCGGAAACCACGGGGATGATATTTTGCTGATGAGCTCGCGAAGCCAGCTCGGGCACCACCCCGCCGTAGGCTTCGTGTACCGCCTGGCTGGCGATTACATTCGACAGCATCACTTCGTCGCGGATGACCGCAGCCGAGGTATCGTCGCACGACGACTCTATGCCTAAGATTGTTACACTCATATCGTATCGTTTAACTGTGTTATCGTTCCTCTTTCGAGGTTTGCAAAAGTACATATTTATAACCAAAAAGCGTTCGCCTTTACATTTTTTTTCATAACCACCGCCGAAAGAAAAGAGCCGATTCTATCGAAACTTTCAAAAGGATACACTATTTTTGTATCGTTTTAAATATGAGGAAATTCTATTCGGCATTTCGGCTATTTGTCCATATCGTTATCATTTCTGTCATAGCGATATACACGCTCTCCTATATCCTGCTGTCGGTCCCCGGCATCCAGGACCGGGCGCGTCGTATAGGTATCGAAGAGTTGTCGGCCCTGCTGGGCACCCGGGTAGACATCGACCGCATACAGTTCTCGCCCTTCAACAAGCTCGAACTCTTCGGGGTATACCTGCCCGACCAGCAGGGCGATACGCTCGTTTATGCCAACAAGCTCTCGGCAGGCATCGCCCTCGGCGACCTCGTATTCAACAAAGATCTTATTTTCACCAACATCCAGCTGTTCGGACTCGATGCCCGCATCTCGCAGGCCCGCCCCGATACGGTCACCAACCTGCAGTTTGTCATCGACGCCTTCAAAAGCAAATCGGACAAGCCCAAGGAGAAAATCAAGTTCAAAATAAACAACGCCATCATCCGCCGGGGCAAGATACGCTACGACCTGCTGTCGGCCCCACCGGCCGAGCCGGGACGGTTCGACCCGAACCACATCGGGGTGAAAAACCTCTTGTCGAAACTCTCGATCAAGTCGCTCACCGACGACTCGGTGAATGTCTCGATCAAGCGGCTCTCGTTCGACGAGCGGTCGGGCTTTTCGCTCAACCGCCTGCAATTCAAGCTCGAGGGTAACCGCCGGCAAGCTACGCTGAGCGATTTCAAGGTGCAGCTTCCCAGCAGCCACATCGAGATAAAACCCATAGTGGCCACCCTGCCCGACACGCTGTCGACCCGGAAGATTCTCGACGAGACCCGACTCTCGCTGCAGATACCCCAGGCCCGCATCGCCCTCGGCGACCTGGCCCCGTTCGCACCCCTGCTCGACGAGATAGAGACCTCGGTCGACCTGTCGCTCCACCTGTCGGGTACCCCCAACGACTTCTACGTGCACGCCTTCGATTTCGACTTTGGCCACGGCAGCATCACCGCCCACAGCCAGATTGCCGTCAAGCAGATAGCCGATGCCCGGCAGCGCAGCATCGTGTGCGACCCCATCACGCTACATGCCTCGGCCGAGGGGCTGGCCGATATTCTCCAGAAAATCCCCTCGCTTACCGACCAGCAACGCCACACCATAGCCCGCCTGGGTAACGTGCACTTCAGCGGCGACATCGCCAACCGGGGCCGTGACCTGACGGCCTGCGGTACCCTCACGACCGACCTGGGCACCATCCACTCCGACCTCTCGGCCAAGCAAAACGGCCAGGCCGGAACGATGCACTATGCCGGCCTCGTCGAGTCGCAGAAGTTCAACCTCAACGGACTGTTTGCCGAGGGGAACCCCTATGGCGAGATTGTCTTCAAGGTTGAGCTCGACAGCCGAAAGACTCGCCACCAGGCCCCCACCGGCAAAGTAGTGGGAACGGTCAACTACTTCGAATATAAGGGCTACCCCTACGAAAACATCGCCCTCAACGGTGAGTTCGGCGACAACCGCTACAACGGAGTTGCCCGCATCGACGACACTAACGGCCACGTCGAGGTCAAAGGTCTGGCCGTGCTGAAACAGCAGGAGTCGGAGTTCGACCTCACCCTCCAGGCCCGCGACATACACGTAGCCGAATTGCGGTTGATGCCCAGCTTCGAAGGGTCCAAACTGGGATTCAACGTCACCGCCCAATTTACCGGCAACAGCCTCGACAACGCCGAGGGAGCAGTCACAATCGACAGCCTCACCTTCACTACACCCAACGACCGCTTCACCCTCAACCGCTTCAGCCTCGAGGCACACAACCGCCACACACCACAGAGCATCGCCATTACCTCGGACTACCTGAACGGCTGGATCGAGGGGCAATACCGCTTCTCTACCCTGAAGGAGTCGTTGCAGAGACTCGTCGCCCAGACACTCCCCTCGCTGATGCCCCAACCCGAAGAGCCGAAACCGCACTCCCGTCGCAAAAACACGAAAAAGAAGAAAGCCGAAGAGCCGGCTCCGCTCAACAACTTCAAGTTCCGATTCACCATCGAGCCCACCCTGCACATGTCGCAGATATTCGCACTGCCCGTCACCTTCACCGACCGGGCCACCCTCGAGGGCGAGCTGAACAGCTCTCGGAATACGGCTACTGTCACAGGACAGATTCCACACCTGTGGTACAAGAAGCAGCACATCGAAGATGCCTACATCTCGGCCCGTAAAGATACCGCCGACATGTATCTCTCCGTCGAGACCAGCACCTACAACAAGAAGCAGGTGCGCACCATCTGGAGCCTGCGCAGCAAGGCCCACCACGACAACCTCGACGTGGTGCTCAACTGGAACAACGACACCCAGTCGACCTTCTACGGCGAACTGAACACCTCGACCGCCTTCTCGCGCACCGCCGACGAGGGGGCGCTGCTGATGCACACCCACATCAACCCCTCGACGCTCATCTTCAACGATACCATCTGGCAGATGAAACCGGCCGACCTCACCGTAGCCGACAAGCGGGTCGAGGTGCACAATTTCGAAATTTCGCATGCCCCCCAATACATTCTCATCGACGGGGTAGCCTCGGACCAGGAGAACGACCTGTTGAACATACAGCTCAACGACGTAGACCTCGACTACATATTCGGCACGCTCAACATCAAGCACGTGTCGTTCGGAGGCAACGCCACCGGCAATCTGGTAGCCTCGCACCTCTTCACACCGGCGCCCCGGCTCAGCACCGAGCAGTTCGACGTCAGGAATTTTGCCTACAACGGAGCCGTGTTCGGCGACCTGCACCTCTTCAGCATGTGGGACAACGACAACCAGGGCATCCTGATGAAAGGGTTTGTCGAAAACCCGGAGGAGAAACAGACCTATATCGACGGCTACATCTTCCCCACGCGCGACTCGCTCGCCCTCTCGTTCGACCCCGACCGGCTCAACATCGCCTTTCTGCAACCTTTCGTCGAAACGGTGATGACCGACGTTTCGGGTGTAGCCAGCGGGCACATCGACTTCTACGGCAACTTCAAGGCGCTGAACGTGACGGGCGACGCCTATGTCGAAAACTTCAACTTCGGCATCGGCTACCTCAACACCCGCTACACACTCACCGACAGCATTCACTTCTCGCCCACCCGCATCTGGTTCGACAATGTCACCGTCTATGACAAGCTGCGACACACGGCCAAGGGGTCGGGCTGGCTCTCGCACCACAATTTCAAAGACCTCGCCTACGACATCGCCATCACCGATGCCCGCGACTTCCTGTCCTACGACATGACCGAACGACAAAGCCCCACCTACTACGGTACCATCTACGGCACGGGATCGGCCCTCATCAAGGGCGAACCGGGCTACAACCGCATCGACGTGAACATGGCTACCGGCGACCAGTCGAACTTCACCTTCGTCTTGTCGGGCTCCGAAGCGGCCGGCGAATACGACTTCATCACCTTCACCAACTCGGCTCGCTCGATGGCCGAGGCCGATGAGAGCCAGGTCGACAGCACGGCTATCCTCAACAATGCCCGCATGATGGAGAGCAACCAGGCACAAGAGAACAGCATCCTGGCCCTCAACCTGCAAATCGAAGCGACCAACCAGGCCAAAATGAATCTGGTGATGGACAAATCGACCGGCGACATGATCAAGGCTACCGGCCGGGGCAGTATCCTGCTCGAGTACAACTCGATGGACGACGACATCAAACTCTATGGCTCTTACGTGCTCGAGAAGGGTAGCTACAACTTCAGCCTGCAGGACATCATCACCCGCGACTTCTCTATCAAGGAGGGGAGCCGCGTATCCTTCCACGGCGACCCCATGGCCACCAACCTCGACATATCGGCCATCTATTCACTCACGGCCAACCTGCTCGACCTCGACGAGAACTTTGCCAACGACAAGGAGCTGACCCGAACCACCGTGCCGGTGCAGACTATCCTGAATGTGGCCGGCGATGTGCGTCGTCCCGACCTCAGTTTCGACATTGCCTTCCCCACCCTCACGCAGGATATGGACCGCCGGGTGCGCAGCATCATCAGCACCAACGACATGATGAATCGCCAGATTATCTACCTGCTGGCCTTGAACCGCTTCTACACCCCCGATTTCATGAACATGGGGCAAAGCCGGAACAACGAGCTGGTGTCGGTGGCCTCGTCGACCCTCTCGTCGCAACTGGGCAACATCCTGGGACAGTTGAGCGACAACTGGAACATCTCGCCAAACTTCCGCAGCGAGAAGGGCGACTTCTCCGACATGGAGGTAGACCTGGCCCTATCGAGCCAGTTACTCAACAACCGGCTGATTTTCAACGGGAACTTTGGTTACCGCGACAATACAATCAACAACAATACCTTCATCGGCGACTTCGACCTGGAATATCTGCTCAACAAGAGCGGCACCATACGGCTCAAGGCCTACAACCACTACAACGACCAGAACTACTACATCAAGTCGGCCCTCACCACCCAGGGCGTGGGCATCATGCTGCGTCACGATTTCAGTCTCTGGAGCGACCTCTTCAAGCGGAGCCCCCGGCCCGAAGCGGCTGTCGACTCTGTCCGCACCACCCCGCAGAGCACTCAGCCCGAAGCTCCGGCCGATTCGACTCGTACCGTCCGACCCGAAACCCCGACCCTGCCGGCCGACTCTACCCGGGTTGTCTCACGACAACCGGCCCTCAAACCCGACGAGCCGAAAGAGAAATAGCTCTACTCCTCTCCCGGCTCGCCCGTTATCTTATTATATATATTGTACAGGAATTACAGCTCGTCGCACTCGCGCAGCCACATCGCGCTCGACGCGTCGCTGGGCATGCGCCAGTCGCCCCGCGGCGACAGGCTCACCGACCCCACCTTGGGCCCGTCGGGCAGGCAGGAGCGTTTGAACTGCTGGTTGAAGAAGCGACGGCAAAAGACCTTCAGCCACTTCTTGATTGTCGCGTCGTCGAACTCGCCATCGAAGGCATACCGGGCCAGACAGTAGAGCTTGGCCGGCGAGAATCCATAGCGCAGCATGTTGAAGAGGAAGAAGTCGTGCAGGTCGTAGGGACCCACCAAGTCCTCGGTCTTCTGCTTGATTTCGCCGTTTTCGTCGGCCGGAATCAACTCGGGACTGATAGGCGTGTTCACAATATCGAGCAGCGTATCGCGGGCCTCGCCCGTCAATTCGTTCTCGGCCACCCAGTGCACCAGATACTTGACCAGTGTCTTGGGAATGCTGGTCGACACGCCATACATCGACATGTGGTCGCCGTTGTAGGTGGCCCAACCGAGAGCCAGCTCCGACAGGTCGCCGGTACCTATCACGAGACCTCCCGTCTGGTTGGCAATATCCATCAATATCTGGGTGCGCTCGCGCGCCTGGGAGTTTTCGTAAGTGACATCCTGCACCGTCGCATCGTGCCCGATGTCGCGGAAGTGCAGCTCGCACGCCTCGCGAATCGAGATTTCGCGAATCGTAATCCCCAGGGCCTGCATCAGCGCTACGGCATTGCGATAGGTGCGGCCCGTCGTGCCGAAGCCCGGCATGGTCACCCCGATGATTTTCTGTCGGGGCTCGCCCAGCCGGTCGAGCGCTTTCACGGCCACCAGCAAGGCCAACGTCGAATCGAGTCCGCCCGAGATACCTATCACCGCACTCTGTGCCCGCGTGTGAATGAGCCGCTTGGCCAGACCTGCAGCTTGAATGGAAAGAATCTCCTCGCAACGGTCGTGCAGCGTGGCCGAGTCGGAGGGGACAAAGGGACGCGGCGACACCCGTCGGGTCAACCGCAACGGCACATCGGCCAATGCGAAGGGGATGCGACGCACGGGACGCTCCATCGACTCCGTGCCCTGGGCAAACGAGGTCTTGACCCTACGCTCGGTGCGCAGCCGCTCCACGTCGATTTCGCTCACCGCCAGACGGGGCGACTGTACAAAACGCTCGGTCTGCGCCAATATCGAGCCGTTCTCCAGCACGATGCCGTTGCCGGCAAAGACCAGATCGGTAGACGACTCGCCAAACCCGGCCGAGGCATAAACATATCCCGCCAGACAGCGGGCCGACTGCTGCTGCAACAGCGAGAGCAGATAGTGGTGCTTCCCGATGAGTTCGTTGGTAGCCGACAGATTGAGAATAATATCGGCCCCCTGCCGGGCCAGATGCGAGCTGGGCGGAATAGGCACCCACAGGTCTTCGCACAACTCGATACCCACCACGGCACCCGCACTCTCGAAGAGCAGGTCGACCCCGAAGGGTACCCGGCTGCCACACAGCTCCACAGTCTCGCCCGTGACCGTCAGGCCCGAAGCGAACCAACGCTCCTCGTAAAACTCCTTATAGTTGGGCAGATAGCTTTTGGGAACCACTCCCAGGATGCGCCCCTGCTGAAAGGCCACGGCGCAGTTGTACAGGCTGTTGCCCCACGCCACCGGCATGCCCACCACACACAGCAACGAGGTACGGGCGGTCGCCTCGAGCAACCCGGCCAGGGCTCGCTGTGTCTGCTCGAGCAGCAGGGTGTGGCCGAAGAGGTCGGCACAGGTATAGGCCGTCACCGACAGCTCGGGAAAAACGACAATCTGCACCCCCAGCCCCTCGGCCTCGGCTATCTGTTTTTCTATCTCCTTGACATTATGCGGGCAATCGGCCACCTCCACTCCGGGCACAGCCGCCGCCACTTTTACGAATCCGAAATTTTGTCCCATATCTTCACGGTTAATATCGACAAATGTAAACAAATTAACCGGGATTCAAAACTCCCGGCCCGCATATTCCGCCATCCTTTTTTTACAACTCGCCCCGGTCGACAAAAAAAAGGGAAACATCCCATGCAACTGAGACATTCCCCCTTTTCGATGATATGAAAAAGTTTTTCGAAAAAGCGCCGGCGGTGCGGATGCAGCCCGCGAAACAGGCTGCCATCCCGATGGCAAAGCACCGCCGTCACGCTTGGTTACTTCATGGTATTATCCGGTATCACGGGTACATAGAGGTAGCTATCGTACTCGCCACCGGTGTAAATGCGATGACGCCCGGCATTGTGCGTGGCCGGCGAAACAACCACCTCGGCCGGGTCGGCACACTGGGTGGCGTTGCCCCCGACGGTCATCATCTCGACCGGCTGCCCCGGCATATAGGTGAACCAGTCGCGCGGAACCGAAATCGAAGCCGAGCCGAAGGGAATGGCCGCATTGGCCGGCTGATAGGCCCCCACGGTGAGTTGCAGTATTTCGCCCTCGTCGAAGTAGAGCCCCATGGGCCATATCTCAATCTCGACGGGAACAATCTCGCCCGGTTTCAGTTTCTGTTCGGTGGTAAAGGTGTAATAAGGTTCGGCCTCGGTCGAGCGAGCCTCGTCCAACTGGCGCATCGACACCCGCATCAAGCCCGTGGCGGCAATGAGGTTGCCCGTGCGGTCGGGGAGCGGCTGGCCGTCGCGCGAGAGTTTCTCTACCCGCACGGCCAGGTCCATGTCGTCGTGGTCGGGGGCCGATACCCACAGGTGCAGCTTCATGTAGCCGGTAATCTCGGTAGGCCGCTCCATGCGATAGCGGTAGGTCACCTCGTGGCGGGCACTGTCCGACTGATATTCACTCACGGCCTGGTCGGCAGGCAACGAGGTGAGCAGGGCACTGTCGGCAGCCGACAGATAGAGTTTGTGGTACTGGGTACGGGCCAGCGGGAAATCCTCCTCGGCACGGCCCACGATGTCGGTACCCCCGGGATTCAACACCGACAGGCGTACCCGCGGTGTCTGCTCCCAACCGTTGTCGATACCCTTCAGGTAGTGGTCGAAGAAGCGGCGCAGATCCTCCACATTCTCGGGCGTGTAATAGTCGAACCACTCGCTGGTGTTGTGCACCCGCAGCCACTTCTCTTTCGAAGCCATGCGGCGGAACCCGGCAAAGGAGCCGTGTGTGTGCACCGAGTTGGTATAGCTGGCCACGACATAGGCCGGAATCTCGATATTCTCGACCCGGGCCGCCTTGTCTTCCCAATAGTCGCACATGAAGGGGCGCTCGACAATCATGCGGGGCTGGTCCTCGAGCATGCCGTGGGCCGAGGCAAAGGTCTCGGCAATCATCTCGGGAAACTCGGGAGCCGGTATGCCGCCCCGCGTACCCGACTCGCGGTAGTGGTCGCAGAATCCCTCCCAGGGAGCGATGGCAGCCAGATGCTCGGGACGCTCGGCTGCAATGAACCATTGCGATACGGTGAGCCACGAGTTACCCGTCATGCCCACCTTGCCGTTGCTCCACTTTTGCGAAGCTATCCAGTCAATCACATCGCACCCGTCAAGAGCATCCTCGTGCCCCCAGTAGAGCAGATTGCCCTCCGACATGTAGGCACCCCGTTTGTCGGGGTTGACAATGGCATAGCCATGAGCCACCCAATAGGCCGGGTCGGGACCTTCGAACTTCTCCAACCCCGAGGTGGCCGACAAGGGCACCCCCGAACGCATGGGCACATCGTCGAGCATCTGCCCACCTATCTCCTTGCCATAGGGACTCCACGCCAACAGGGCGGGGCAAGCCTCGTCGCCCACGGGGCGGAACACATCGGCATAGATGGTCACGCCGTCGCGCAGCCGGATGGGCACATCGCGCTCGAGCAAAATATCGCACGGCAGCGGCATGGCACCTTCGCGGCGCACACTGCCGGCCTTCAAAATCAGAGTATCGGGATTGAACCCCGGATAGCGCACCCGCGGTGCATCTACCGGTAAAGCCTTGCGAAGAGGAACTTTCATCTCTCGCCCCTGGGCATCGTGCAGCGTAACCTCCTGACGGGCCGGCACACCGCACTGCGTGCAAAGGGCCATCAGCGCCAAAGCGCCTGTATACATCCATTGCCTGGTCATATCGTAATCCTTTTTATCGGTTAAACATTTCGCTCTTTTGTGAGGCAAATTTCGTCAATCTTTCTCGGTTGCCATTGTTAAATCAAGAGCCGAAATTGGTTAAATACTGAACATTTCCTATCTTTAGCCGCATCAATCTTACCACCCTGAGCCATGACCGAAAAAATCATACGACTGAGCGAACTTACAGAATACCACCAGGTAAAAGAGGTATACGAAAACAGCCTGGCCTGCTTCGAGATGAACAGCCATTTGGTAAACATCGACACCATACCGCCGGTATTTGCCGACATCTTTTCGGTAGTGTTGATTCGGCAGGGGTCGGCCACCTTCTCGCTGAACTATCGCGACTACACCGTGGGCAAGGACGACATGCTGCTCTTCTGGCCCAGCCTGCTGGTATCGCTCACCCGGCAGAGCCCCGACTTCGTGGCCCTGCATCTGCTGTGCGAGCGCACCCTCTTCGAACGGCAACTGACTACCGACCCGGCCTACCAGCAATACTCGCTCTTCTTTTTCCAAGCTCAGTCGCCCATCCTTCACCTGCCCGACCATCTGGCTCAAAATCTGGCCGACGACCTGCGGCAGCTCGCCCGCCACATCGTTACACCGGGGCCCTACCAGGGTAACAGGCTGCAACACCTGCTGCACGTCGTGATGCTGCAAGTGCTCGAGCGGATTGCCCATCGGACCGATGCGGCTACTCCACTCTCCCACCCCGAGCGGCTGTTCCAGCAATTCATCACGCTGCTCACCCGCCACTACAAGCGCGAGCACACCATCGACTTTTACGCCCGCAGCCTCTCCATATCGCCCTCTTACCTCTCGCGCATCATTCGCCAGACCACCCACAAGACGGCCGGCTACTTTATCAACGGGCTGCTCTATGCTGAGGCGTGCCGCCTGCTGCGACACACCGACCGCACCATACAAGCCATTGCCGATGAACTGAATTTTTCGGACCAATCGGCCTTCGGCAAGTTCTTTAAGACCAATGCCGGACTGTCGCCTCTGCGATACCGAAACCGAAGCGTAAAATCATAGGCACAAACAACAATCTATTTTACAGAAACTTAACAAAGCATGTCACAGCAGAAGCCCCTTCTGAAAATCTTTTTCACATTGCTAAAAATAGGTTAAACCAACCTGTTAAAAAACAATAAAAAGAATATATGCTTTTATGTTTTTCGTAAAAGTGTATTCTATATTTATCCCCCCAAGAGAAAATATATAGAATAGTTAATCGTATAACTCACTTTTTATGCAAAAAATCTACTCGACCCAAGGGGATATGTATTCCGTAAAAAACAGCGGTTTCACCCCAACACATACCATCCGATAAAAATCATCCATATTCTAATTTCTAACCGTATGGAGGGGCCTTGACGTCGGGTTCTTCCCTACCTTTAACTCACTTTTTTTTATGAAAAAATTACTATTACTCCTCCCCCTGTGGCTGCTGGCTACCAGCACTTTTGCAGCCGACGAGATGTTATCCAACCCGGGATTCGAAGACTCCTCTCCCAACTTCTTCCTTGGAACCACCTTCGACGAATGGAGTGCCACAGGAATCACCGTGGATGTAGAATCTACCGACAAGGTCGAGGGTGAACAGGCCCTGAAAGTTACCAAAGCTACGCGAGACGAAAGCTATTTGAGCCAAGAGATTGCCGGCAACTTCGAGCCGGGAGCCACCTACCGCCTGCGTATCAAGTACAAGGTGCTGACTTCGCAAAACGGCAGCGACGTCAAACTGAACTGCTATTGGGAATCGCCGCGCGACGGTGAGCTCGAACACGACAGCGACAAGCTGAAAACCGACTTCTTCACCGCCGACTCCTGGACCGAAAAAACCGTCGAAACGACCTTCCCCGAAGGGGCTACCCGTTTCTACTTCAACGTGATGGTGGCCAAGAATGCCTCTGTGCTGTTCGACGACTTCAGCTTCCAGAAGACCGAAGGCAGTGCACCCGTCCCCACCGAACCTACCCTAACGGTATCGCCCACCACCTTTACCGAGCTGTCGACCCAACTCAACAAGTCGGTCGACTACCCCACCGTCACCATCACCCAGGCCAACCTCGACAAGCCGGTGACCATCACCCTCACGGGTAAGGACGCCAAGCACTTCAGCGCTTCGGTACAATCGACCACCGAGCCCTCGCAAGCCGTAGTCTTCACCTACAACCCCACGGTTATCGGCCGCCACACGGCCACGGTCACCATCGAGAGCGCCGGCCACTACGAGCTCACGCAGACCTTCCAGCTGAAGGGCTACTGCATCGACCCCAACAACCCGCCCTCGATCTCGATCGAACCGGCCACCATCCCGGCCTTCACCGCCAAGGTCGACGAGAAGAGCACCGTAACGGCTACCCTCAACAGCCAGAACTGCATCGACTATGTGCGCGCCTCGATCGAACATATCGAAGGGGCAGCCTTCAGCATATCGAGCACCCTCTTTGTCAAGAACATCCCCAACACCGTAGTCTTTACCTTCGCCCCCAAACAGGCCGGTAAGTTCCACTCGAAGATTCACTTTACCACTCTCGAGGGCAAAGAGCTCGTTGTCGACCTCAACGGTACGGCTACCGCTGGCGATACCCCCGTCGAAGAGCCGCTGGTACGGAACTTCAACTGGGACATGAGCAACCCGCGCGAACAACTGTTCGAAACCTTCGACAGTGCCGTCAAGAACGAAAACCTGCAACTCGAAGGCTGGCAGAATGTGACCCGCGAAGGGAACCGCCCCTGGTGGGGATACGAAATCGACGGCGAAAAGATGGCCAAGGCCTCGGGCTACGTATATCAGGAACAAAGCGACGACCAGGTAGAGATGTGGATTGTAACCCCGCCGCTGAGCTACAAGACGGCCGGGAAGACCTTTACCTTCCGCGTCATGGGCGAAAACATCTTTGAGAACTGCCCCACCAAACTCGAGCTCTACTACATCGACACGATACCCAACACGCCCGTATTCTTCCAACCGCTGGAGGTAGGCATACCCGCATCGCCCGACCAAAACGGCGAATGGAACGAGCTCCATGTCAATCTGGAGGGACAGAACATCAGCGACGTCTTCTTCATGGCCTTCAAATATACCGGCCGCTGGGGCAATGAAAACGCCGTGACCTACTACATCGACGATATTGGCTGGGGCCGTACCGACCTGCCCGAGATGACCAGCGACTCGACCCACGTGTCGATGATAGCGGCTCAGGGCAAAGACCAGGTGAGCGGGAAAATCACCGTCTCCACCAAGAATCTGACCGAGCCCATCAAGCTGTCGCTCGGCGGAGCCAACCCGAGCAAATTCAAGCTCTCGACCCAATCGCTCCCCACTACGGGCGGCTCGTTCACCGTATCGTTCAACAGCAACAATCTGGGCGTGCACGAAGCCTATGTGAAGCTCGCCTCGCGTGGTGCAGCCGACAAGTATATCCCCCTGTCGGTTCTCGTCAAGTCGGCCTCGGGTATCGACGATACCCACAGCCAGCCCGTCACCATCGTCCAGACGGGACAACGCCTCCACATCCAGGCCGAAGGGCTGCAACACGCGGCTCTCTATTCGATTGCGGGTGTACTGACAGGCCAATTTGCGGCCGAAGGCGAAACGATACAGACCCCCGAATTGCCCCGGGGTGTCTATATCCTCCAGGTAACGACAACAGCCGGTAAAACGACCCACAAGATTGTACTCCGCTAAAGTGTAAAAGGAGATACTGCGGCTCCCCCCGAGGAGCCCGGTATCGCTCCCGATAACCCTATCCGGCCCCGGCGCGCGACCAGTTCCACGCCGGGGCCGCTCTTTTAAAAGGGCTCGACGAGCATCACAACCATCCCTACCCTCCCCGCAGGTACCCCCGCAAAAAGTTTTTCAAAAAAAAACAGCCAGGCCAACAAACAGGTAACTATTTGTTTCCTTGAAAGATAAAACGGCACTCGATTTTTTTTGAAAAAATTCTTGCCCGATATGTTGTGTAGAAAGAAAAAATGCCCTATCTTTGCCGTCGCAAAACCAAAATGGTGCGGTAGTTCAGCTGGTTAGAATACATGCCTGTCACGCATGGGGTCGCGGGTTCGAGTCCCGTCCGCACCGCCAGTAAAGCGAGGATGACTCCTTTACGAAAACAGAACATGGTGCCTGTAGCTCAGTTGGTTAGAGCATCGGATTGTGGTTCCGAGGGTCGTGGGTTCGAGTCCCATCTAGCACCCCACAAAAGGAGCGAGAACAAAAAGTCCTCGCTCCTTTTGTTTTACCCACTCCTTTGTAAAACCGGGGCAGTAGAGGGATAAGGGGAGCAACGTAAAAAACTGAGGGATTCGTGAGGGATCAACGTAAAAACCTGAGGGATTCATAAGATTAAGCATAAATTTTAGCTAGTCTGAACAAGAAGAACGCCTTATCCTTTACTCCTCTGAACTGCGAACGGAAGCTCTTTATTTTGGCATTGAAGGATTCAGAAGCCGCGTTTGTGGAACGCCTCTCAAAGAAGTTAATGATTTCCAGATAATGTGTCTGTATGGATCTTGCCACTCTGCCAAAAGCCAGGAAGCCCGATTTGTCCACCTCGTCATACCATCTGGCAAGTCTTGTCAATGCGGTATCCTTATGCTTGCACTGGTGATATATCAGCCCGAGTCTCATGGAAAGATAGTAGGCCTTCTTTATCTCGGGATATTCTCTGAAGAGGATTTTGGCTCGTACACGCTGTGATTCGGTCCATAAAGATTCCTTCTTATAGAGAAGATAGATGCTTCTTGCCAGCAGCTGCTTTCTCGAATCCCCGTTCTCGAATACCGGAGCATGATAGATTTTCCCGCAAGCTTTGGCATGTGCTATCTGTATGGATTCCTCATCCAGGGCTTCCCAGCGTGCCTTCACTCTCATTTCCTGAACCTCTTCATAAGCCAGTTTCTGGACATGGAAGCGGTCTGTGACACGGCGTGCGGCAGGGAAGCAGATTCGTGCCGTCTGCTCCATGTTCGGAGCCATATCGAGGGTTATCTCCCTGACCTGAAACCGCCTGCGTCTGGAGAGCTTCAGCAGGACGGATGTGACGATCCTTACATCGGTACCCTTTATGATGGCAATGATACTTCCCAATCCTCCTCTTCTCTCCTTGTTTATCAGGATTGTGTAGAGTTCTCCCTGTGAAAGGTTGACCTCATCAATTCCCACATACGGACCGATATTCTTCTCGAAAAGAATCCATTTTTCGGCATGGGGGAGCTGGTCCCAGCTCTTGTAACCGCTCAAGTGGTTGCGGTACTGACGCTCCAGAAGATCTCCGTCCACGCCGAAGAGGAATCCCAAAAGCTTGCAGCTTACCGGAAGTGTATCAATATAGTTCTTTTAAAAAAGACGCAAATTCTTGCGTCATACGGCTCCCTTCTGCAACCAGCTTCCAGTTGCGGCTTACATAACGGCCATCTTCCTTCACAATCCATCTGCGCCGGCGGATATTCAGGAAAAGTTTCTTGCCACGAACCGGAAAGTCCTGAACCACTACAGGATCATAAAATCCCTTGCTTTCCACTTTCATTTTTGAATGTTCTTCAGGAACTTCATTTTTCTCTTCCAGATATATTACTATTTCCGTACTGCTTTCCTTTACATCCGAGATGATAAAATAATCCAATGTCCCTTCGGGAAGAAGGAGACGATAGCCGTTGCTTTCCATATCTGTTGCTGATTCATTGTTCGCAAAGATACGATTTTATACGGTTTACTCCTCAGGTTTTTACGTTGATCCTTCGTGAGATTAAGCATAAATTTTAGGAGCAGTAGAAAATCGGTGGGGATAACCACACAGTTTAACGATTTTAAAAAAAAGGACTTTTGGAGAATAGGCGTAAAAAAACGTGGGATTCGCAAAGTCAGAACGCAGCAAGGATTAACACCAAAACAGGCCGCCCTCAAAAATTCTGAGAACGGCCTGTTTACAGACTCTACAATTAGATAAACCTTATCTCTTTATCTCGGACAGATGGCTCAATAGAACTTCGACATCGGATAGATGTTCACCGGATAACTGCCCTTGTTTTCGAGATTCATCACCAGCTTCGGCTCATCGCCGCTGCAATCGTAGACGAGGATATTCCCGTCGGAAATCCGGGCCTCGTTCAGGTCGTTCGATACCGATACATAGAGCAGATTCTTGTTCGGGTCGGCTACAACGTTGCAGGTCAGATACTCGGCTTGCGGAGCATCGTTTTTCACCTGGATATACTCCTCGATTTTCCACGTCTTGAGCGAGATGCGGCTCACCGTCAAGGTACCGGCGGCAAAGTAGAGGTAGTCGCCAGCCAGCGTCACGCCCGACGAGTTCATAAACTCGGCCGAGATGTCGGCACTGATGGGTTTCTCGAGTATGACGCTCATGGTCTCGGTGTCGACAAAGGTGAGATAACTTTTCAGGCTGCCCGAGCGGCCGCAGGTAGCCACCACGATTTCGTGGTCGCCCGTGCGACAGATACCGCTGATAAATTCGCCCGAAAGGTCGAGCGAACGGGTCAACTTGTTGCTGTCTTTCGTGAACTCGAAGAGCTGGGTATTGGTCCAGAATCCCCCGCCGGAACAATAGAGGTGATCGCCGATGACGGTCATGCCGCGTGTGCCCACAACGGTCTCGATTGTATTCCCCTGGTTGCCGAAGTGGTATCCACCCTCCACGAGAGTCAACTCGCCGGTCTCGGTATCGAGGCGGAACATGCCCTGTCCGTCGGCCAGAAAGAGGTTATGCTCGTCGATAACGGCCAGATTCTCGAGCGGCGTGACCAGCGGCAACGAGTCGACCACCTCGAGCGAGCCCTCGGGTTTATGAAACTTCAGGTCCTTGAAATGGAATACCTTCTCGCGGCGGAAGGTCTCGGCATCGACAATGACGATAGTCCCGTCGCCCGGCTCGCTGTTTCCCAAATCGGGCACCTCGGTATTGTTGCTCATGATGTAAATCTTGTTTCCATAGAGGTAGAGATCTTGCGACGTATTGCCGCAGGCCGAACCGTTGACGGTACGGTAGACATTCTGCTCGACCTGCCCCTCGGGCGAAATCCAGGTGACCGAGCCGTTCTCCAGACGCGGGGCTCCCTGGTTGAGAATCAACACTCCGTCGGGCGAAGCATATCCGCCGAGAGCCGTGGGCGGATTAGTGCCGCCACCGCCCGTATTACCACCGTTACCTACAAGTTCGGGGTCGGACGAGCAACCGCCCGCCGCAACCATGGCCCCCGTCAGCACGAGGGCTGCAATCCATCTGTTATTCATTGCGCAAAACATATTTCTTACAGATTACTGACGACCGGCCGGGAAATAGAAGCCGGCGGGGAAGTGGGTATAGTTTTCGTATTTGACGGCCGGAGCCTCGGTGCTGGTGGCAAAGTCGAATCCCCAGATCTGGTTCTGCCCGAAGAGGGCATACGACTTGAGGGTATTGATGTAGACACGTCCCGACTTGGGGTGCACGCCCAGTCCGTTGTAACGGATGCCGGCGTTCTTGTCCAGAGCAGAGAGGTCGACCATCCATTGCTCGGCCTCGAGACCCGAGTCGGCCTTGAGATCTTCGCTCTCGTCGAAAGGCAGACAGTAGACCGTCACCCCATCGGCATAGTAGAGGTTGTTGCCATAGGCGGCGAAGGCCTCGCCCGACGAACCCACGGCCGGTTCAACGCCTATGCGGCGCTGAATCATCGAGCGGTCCGACAGGTTGAACTTGCCGATGGCAATCTGTCCCGAGCCTACGGTCGTCGAGGTAGAGGTCATCACCCACATCCGGCCGTCGTCGGCGCCCTGAATGCCCAGCACACGGTTGATCATGCAGGGGATGCTGTACGGGAACGAAATCGACGTCACGGCATCGCTCTCGGTCGAGAGCTCGAGAATCTTGCTCAAATAGCCCGACTTGAAGGTGTAGGCCTTGCCTCCCATCGTCACGAAGCGGCTCTTCGGCGCACCGTCCGAACCGGTCACGAAGGTCAGCGACTTGGCCGTGGGGTCGAAACGGTAGATACCGGCGTTGTCGCGGATATAGAGATGCTGCTCGTCGAGCACGGCGATATGCGTGGGCCAGTCGAGCCCCTGCAGGTCGTCGGTCGTGTAGGCGGCCGTACGCTTCAAGGTGTGGGCATCGGCCACCACCAGCATGCCGTCGTTTTCGAACACCGTGCCGTTGGGGTTCTTGTTGCCATTCTGCGAGATGATATAGACCTTGCCGTTACAGAACGCCATGTCCTGTGCCACGTTGCCCAGCTCGGTACCGTTGACCGTCTTGTAGGCATCGGCCACCACATACCCCTCGGGCGAAATCCAGGTGAGCGAGCCGTTCTCGGTAGTCATGTTCCCCTCGTTGAGCACAAAGACCCCGGCCGGGTCGTCAAAGGCATTCAGACAATACAGCTCCACCTTTTGCGAAAGGTTCTTCCCGCCTGCGCCCGCTACCGTGACGGTGAGCGTAGCTTTTGTTTCGGCATCGGCCGTGGCCGAGATTTCGATTTTCCGGGCATCCTGGTCGACCGTTGCACTCCACCCGGCGGGCAGCGATTCGGTCTTGACCGACTGCACATGCTCTGCCGCATAGGCAATCTCTACTTGGGTATCGGGAACCACAAACACCGGCACATCGGTTGCAACAGCCGTTGTCCACTCAAACTTCGGGTCGGGCATCGGTTCTTCACTCTCTTTCGAGCAACTGCCCATAATCAGAGCTACCGCTACCAGCAGCACGCCCCACATCTTTCTTACTTTCATCATTCTACTTTTGGATAAAAATCTATTATTTAACAAGTTGTTGAAAATTTGCAAAACAAGGTCCCGGGCCGGAGAAGAGACGGCAAGCCCGGCCGTTGCCATATTGTCAAGACGGCAACGCGTCGTGCCTGCCTGTTCCCGGGCAGATGCCCCAACAGGTTTACACAGTACCCCGACACGGGTTATGAATGGCTCGAAAAGCCTGAAAAAAGTATATAGCATTTACGTCGTACATTTAACCGTCCTGTCCACGGGCTCGATTAAAAACAAAAACTGACGGCAGGTCTTCTGACTGACTCCCCACTCGAGGCCTTCCCGATATTGCAATCAGTGGCGTATAGAATTCGAGCGGTTGGCGGAGCTTCACAGCAGCGGGACTGTCCGGGATTTTCACCCGATTCCCTTTTAATCCTCGAGGCCCGGCGGACCTTTTGGAACCAATCGGCTGCAAAATTAGTATTTTTTTCTGGAGAAAGATAACTTTTTGCTTCCTACTTCAAACAGATTGTATATGGTGCAGCTTATAGTCTTTATCCTCAGCGGTCTTGACAACACACTCCCCCCACAAAAAAAGCATGAGCGCATATAGCCGAGATGCGGCTGTATGCGCTCATGAGTTTCTCTGAAGAAGTTTTGCCGGTTCTCTCCTACACCGGCTCCATTTTTTTCTATACTGCCAAACTTATCTTACCAGAACCTTCTGGCCGCCGATAATGTAGAAACCGTTCGGCAGATTCTCGGCAGCAACCTCCCGAGGTACGTTGGCCCGCACCTTCATGCCTTGCAAATTGAAGACATCGACACGGGCACTTCCCGAATCCACACGGTCGGAGACCACAGACTCGATGCCCGAACTCGCCGATTGCCCCTCGAGTATCCAGGCATTCAGCTCCTTTACCCGGGTCGTGGCCGAGGCAAAGGCTTCGATGCCGTTGGCATCGGCTTCGGTGGGGAAGACACGGATGGAGGTAGCCCACTTGTCGTTCACGAAGATGTCGAGGATGGAGTGGTCGATAAAGATATTTATCTTCAGCTCACTCCCCACGGCCGGACGCTCGGGCAAGATGCAACGATAGACACCGTCGTATACGCCGGCGTCGTTGGTCAACCGAGGCAGGGCGCTGAAGTCGGCCACGAGTTCACCCGTTGCCGGAGTGTACGAAACAACGGCCTCGGCACTGCCGCTCTTGAAGATGTGGAAACCGAAGTCGGAGGCACCCACCTCGAATGTGCCGCATATCTCGACCGAGCGTCCGCTCACAGGCGAGAGGTCGAGAGTACCGTTCAGGTCGAACCCCGTGCGGGTAAAGGTGGTCGTGGTGCGTAACCCGGTCAACCCCTCATAAGGTTTCTGCGACAGCGAGCCGTCCTCAGCAATAGACCACTCGCGAGGCAACGAATAGCAGTGAGCCCAACCCAGGTTCCAGTTGGAGACCGACGACAACTTGTCGGGGACAATGCCCAGGGAAATCACCTTGTCGTTGTGCCGATAGATGGTGGGCGACAAGAGACCGAAGCCGTCGCGGGAGTTCAGCTCGACCAGACGCGGTTGCGAAGAATCGGCATCGGGCACAAACTTTCCATCGGCGGCAATCGAGCCCGTCCAGTACAAGGTGTGAACACCTTGCGATGTGTTGAGCGGCGTGACGGTGAACAGCCATCGGCCGTCGGGCATCGGGGTGATGTTGGGCATCTCCCAGAAGGTACCGGCTTCGGCAGCCGACGAGCCCGTGAAGAAGAGGTCGCCGTCGTTGCTCCACATGCCGGTGAGCGGGTTGTAGCGATGCAGAGTGGTTGTGCCTACCCCATTCTTCGAAGAGCCCACAATGATGTAGGCGTTGTCGCCGTTGCGGAAGAAATAGGGGTCGCGGAAATCGTCGGAGAGTCCGCTGGGGCGACCACCGATAATGGGGTTGCCGGGCAACTTGCTCCACTCGTTCAGGTTGTCGGCGACAGGCGTGGCCTGCGCAATCGTGGCCTTGGCATAATCTACGGCCGTATAGAGGATGTTGGGCTCTCCGCCCGTCACCTCATCGTCGGCAAAGAGACAGCCGCTCCAGCACCCCTTGATGTCGTAGGCGTCGCCGGGAGCCAGGGCAATCTTCTCCTCCCGCCAGTCATAGAGGTTTTCGCTCGAGATATGTCCCCAATGCAAGCGGGCCATGTAGGGGCCGTCGGCATTCTTCTGGAAGAAGAGGTGGTAGCGGCCGTCGGCATAATACATGCCGTGGCATTCGTTGGTCCACCCGGCGGCAGGCATACCGTGGAAACGCGGACGCAGCAAATCGTCGGCAAAGCGCGAGGCCGGTATATCGAGGTCGGGCTCATGCTCGGGTTGCCAGGTCTGTATCTCGTCCAGCGACTTGGCCTCGTTCCAAATCGAAATATCGTCAATCAGTCCGTTGAACGACATCAGCTCGAAGGGGCCCGACAGGCGGGACTCGGAGCCCTGCCCCATGTAAAACGAACCGGCGGCAAACGAGACAGAACCGTTGGCCCGGCTCGAGCCTACCTCCACCCCGTTGTTGTAGAGCTTGATCGACCGGTTGTCGCAGTCGATTACGGCCACCAGGTTGTTCCAGCTATACGTGGGGAGCGGCGTGCTCGCCTCGATACTTACCGGCCAACCGCCGATGTAGGTCTCGAAACTGTACTTGCCGTTAAAGCCGAGGTAGAAACCGAAGCCCGTCTTGCTGTCCCGGTCGAGACAGGTGACGATGGGGGTCTTCTCCGACGTATCGGTATCGATTTGGATAATGGGATAGCACGGGAGGGCCACCCATACCGAGACGGTCATTTGCGTGGCATCGGCAGCCAGGATATTGTCCAGACGGGCATCTACCCGCGAGGTATAGCCGTCGAACCTTAAGGCGGCACCTACGGCTCCGTCGACATTCTCGGGGGCGAAATTTCCCTCGACCGTAAAGCGGTCGCCACTGATACGCTCCTCGATCTGCCCGGAATCGACATTCATAGGAAAATGGGCAACCAGTTCGGCATTTAACGACAACGCCGACGCCATGGCGGCAATAACTGAAAATGATTTAATCCGATTCATTGATACAAATTCTTTTGAGGTTTGGCTGGATACGACACAGATGACGCACCTCGACAGAGAGGGTTACGCCATCTGTGTTTCAATAAGTTTTATTTCAGATAATCGAGAATGTTCATAGTCAACTGCTCGATGTTGTGCTGATAGGGATTGGTACCCGAGTTCTGGTTCCACTCATAGGCGGCAAAGCCGTTGGCGATGCAACGTCCGTGCTCGGCATTGGCATAGAACTCGACCAGACCGGCCACGCAGTGGTCGCGCACATGGCCCCAGGTGGCCAGCACGAGGGCGTTGGTAGTCACCTCGAAGTTGCGAATCACGTCGGGATAGTTGCCTTTCCCGTAGATGTTGCAATCCCACAAGCAGTTGTGGTCTTCGCGTTGACCGGGACCGATGAGCGGCAGGCTGTTGTAGCCGTAGTTGTTGGGGTCTTCCATCGTGAGGCCCTCGTATACGGGATGCGAGGTACGGTCGTAGAATCCCTGGTCGCTGCCGTTGCGGAAGTCCCAGCCCAGGTAGGGATTGATGGTCCACACGTCGGTACCCGTCCCGCCTTCGCCGTTACCGTAGGTCGTGGGAGGCATGGTCGACGGCACGAAGCCGAGGGGTACGGTGAGCTGCGTAGCCATGTTCGAGAGGTAGAGGCTGCCGCCGTTGGCCGAGTATTGGCGCAGAGCGGCGATGGTCTCGTCGGAGGTTATCTCGGCCGGCAGGTTCTCCCACCCGAGAGGCAACCCCACGCGGTCTATCTCGATCCAGAGCACGGGATAGATGTCGGCATCCAGGTCGGCAAGCTGCGAGGGTTGGATGAGTTCGGCATTCTCCTGCTCCATGAACCAGGCGGCCGCAGCCCGCTCGTCGTCATCGGGGAGCTGCTGGATGGTGGCGGCAGTCATCAGGTAACCCATCTTGGGGGTGATGTAGGGAACCGTCACCTGTACCGAAGTACCCTTCGACGTATAATACTCGTCATATACCAGGGCCACGGTGTAGGTCAACTCCTGGTCCATCGGCTGGCCCTTCATCTCGCACGAGGTAGCCGACGCCTCCAGCACGACGGCGGCATCGGCCTCGTCGGCTCTGAAGACCTTAACGGCCGTAATGCCCTCTTCGTCGGGCAGGGTCCAGTTGAGTGTAACGGTACGGCCGCTCACCGAAGCCTCGAGGTCGGTCACATTGGCCAGCTCGATATAGGGAATCGTAGCCGTCACCGAGACACCCTCGGATACATAGCCTCCGTTGTAGAGGACTTTCACCGTGTAGAGATACTCCTCTTCCATAGGCTGCCCCTCCACCGAATAGGAGGTTACGCTCCCCTCGAGGCGTGTGGGGTTCGACGAGTTGCCGTTGGTAATCAGCAATACCCCCTCTACCCCATCGGCTGCGGGCAGACTCCACGAAAGATTGACCACATAGCCGTCGATGTCGGCTCTCAGGTTACTCACCTTTTGCAAATCCGGAATTTCGGTATAACCGGTCGGCTCAAATTCCGAGCATGCACCAAACATACCGCACAGCGTGGCAAGCAGTATGAAAATGCCATAAGATATTTTTTTCATCGTACTTTCTGATTTAATGTGTTATTTATACAAGTCTCCTGCATTGTCTACCTGGTTGACAGGAATCGGGAAATAGATTTCGTCGCTCGAGAGATTGGCTCCCTGGTAGTAGGTCCGGATTTTCCCTTCGGTTTCGTAGTAGTTGTTTACCGTTTCGACTACCGTACCCCAGCGCACGAGGTCGAACCAGCGCAGACCCTCCATAGCCAACTCGAGGCGGCGCTCCATGCGCACAGCCTTGCGGGCATAGTCCTGATTCCAGCCCGTAGCCGGATATTCGCTCACCTTGTAACTGGCCACCATGGGGTTGCAGTCGATGGGTTCGTACGAAGCGTCGACCGAGCGGGCGGCCTTGCGGCGCACGTCGTTGATGAGGGTGCGAGCCTCCTCGAGATCCTTGTTCTGCTCGATCAGGGCCTCGGCCTTCATCAGCAGCACGTCGGCATAGCGGATGAGAAGACCGTTGAGCGACGAGGCTCCCCAGGGCACGATACCGGGTTTGACATAGGGCGACTCGGGTGCCGGATAGGGCTTTTTGCCCGAATACTGTCCGTAGAGCTCGAGGTTGCGGCACCACTTCTCGTTATACTGGTGCGAACGCCACGGCATCCCGATACGGCCTACCGTAAAGTCGAGACGGGGGTCGATGTTGCCTTCGAAATCGGCACGGTCTACATTCTGGTCGTCGGGAGCACCATCGAGATAAGGCAGACCATTTTCGTCGGTACGGAAGGCGTTGACCAGATCTTGCGAAGCCAGATAGAAGTCGTCGCCGTTGCCATAGAGGTTGCCTTCGGACCAGGTACAGTTCAGACAGTTGTTGTAGTTATACTGGTCGGGCGAGTTGGCCGACGAGAACTGGATGGCCAGTATCGACTCGTACTGGTTGTTGTACTCGGGTTTCGACATGTCGAGGAAGTTGGGATAGAGCTCGTACTGATGGCTGTCGATTACGTAGCCGGCATAGGTCTCGGCTTCGGCCCAATCGGAGGTGAAGAGGTCGACACGAGCCAGCAGGGCAGCAGCCACATAGCGGTTGAAGCGGCCCACCTCGGCCTGCGTTGGGGGCAGTATCTCGTAGCTGTCGCGCAAATCCTGTTTGATAAACTCGGCAATCTGCTCGCGCGAATACTGGTCGGCCCGGCATTCGCTGGGGTTCACGACGGTTTCGTCGAAGTAAGGGAACTTTTCAAAGATGCGCAGCATATCGAAGTAGAAGTATGCCCGCAACGTCTTCATCTCGGCCACATACGAGTTTTTCTCCTGGTCGGAAATCGAGGTAGAAGCCTGGATGCCGCGGATGGCGGTGTTGCACCGGCTGATCGAATAGTAGTTGTTGCGCCATTTGAAGGTGACCACATCGTTGTCGCTCTGCACATTGCCAATCTCGAGCTGGTGGATGTAACCCTCCATGGTCACACCGTCGCCCCCCTTGAGGGCGTCGTCGGACCGCACGTCGAATACCCAGTTGTTGATAGGGCCGGCAAACGACTCGTTATTGCCGAAATAGTGGTTGAGCAGCGACGCATAGGCCGAGGTCATCAGGTCGAGAGCCTCCTCGTCGCCAATCTGTTCGTCGGTAAACGTACCTTGCGGTTTGGTGTCGAGCATATCCTCGCATGAATTCATGGTCATGCCCATTGAAAGGATAGCTGCAACCCATATTGCTTTTTTTGCTATGTTTTGTATCATGTTCATGGTTCGTCGTTTTGAATGTTAGAACTGGAAATTCACGCCCACCGTAAAGGTGCGGGGACGGGGATATGCACCATTGTCGATGCGTGCACCATACTCACCGGGAAGGATTTCGGGGTCGAGACCCGTATAGGAGGTGAGGGTAAAGACATTCTCTACCTGCCCGTATACCTCGAGGTTCGAAGCACCTATCTTCTTGATGAGATTCTTGGGCAGTGCGTAAGAGAGTTTCAGGTATTTCATCTTCATGTAGGAACCGTTCTCCACGTAGTACGACGAGAAGCGGCTCTCGTTGTTGTCGTCGGTCAGCGACAGGGCCGGAATATCGGTATCGGTATTGGTCGGGGTCCAGGCATTCAAGATCTCTACCCCGCGGTTGGTCGAGAGGTTGCCGTAGTTCATCGAGAGCAACTGACGCTTCATGTGGTTCTGGATGTCGAATCCGAAATCGCCGGCAAAGAACATGTCGAGCGAGAAGTCCTTGTAGCGGAAGGTCAGGTTCAAGCCCATCGACAAGTCGGGGTTCGGGTCGCCGATGATGCAACGGTCGTTGTCGTCGATTACCCCGTTGCCGTCGAGGTCACGATAGATGAGTCGGCCGGGAGCGGCACCGGTCTGGGTAGCGTGGTTGGCTACCTCGACCTCGTTCTGGAAGATACCGTCGCACACATAGCCGTAGTAGACACCCATGGGCTGACCCGGGATGAGCCGTTGGTCACCGCCGATGAAGTTTTGCCGCGAGTTGAGCTCGAGCAGTTTGTTCTTGTATTGGGCTACGTTGATTGAACCGTTCCACGAGAAGTCGCCATACGAGGGACTGTTGTAGCTGAGGGCGATTTCCCAACCTTTGTTCTCCATCGAACCGGTGTTCAGCCACATGGCCGCATTCTCGCCAGCCACGTCGAGGGCGGGCGGTATCGTCAGCATGTCTTTGGTCTTCTTGATGTAGTAGTCGGCACTCAGACCCAGGGCTCCGCTGAAGAACTGGAAGTCGGCACCGATGTTGTGCTGATAGGTAGTCTCCCACTTCAACTCGGGATTACCGGTGCTCGAGAGGGTGATGCCCGACGTGGTAGACGAGTTGGTTCCGCTGATGTCGTAGGCACCGTTGCCCGTATTGAAGATGTAAGTCGAGTAAGCCGGGTAGAGCGAGGGGATATTGGCATTACCGTTCTGTCCCCAGGAGTAGCGGACCTTCAGGTCGCTGAGCACGTTGTTCTGGGGGAAGAACTCCTCCTGCGTGGGTCGCCAGGCCAGTGAGAAAGCCGGGAAGATGCCGGCGCGATAGCCTTTGGCAAAGCGTGAGTTTTCGTCGCGACGGATGGTGAACGATGCCAGATAGCGGTCGGCATAGTTGTAGTCGACTTTACCGAAGAGTGAGAATACCGACCATTGCGTCTTGCCGCCGCCGTTGCTGCGGGTACCCGTACCGGCGCCTATCTGCATGTAGTCGGGGTCTTCAAAGGCATACCCTTCGCGCGAAGCCGACAGGTCGCGGAACGTATAGCTGATGGCCTCGGTTCCGAGCAGCACGGTCAGGTGGTGCTTGTCGGCAAAAGTCTTGTTGTAGTTGGCGGTATTGGTCCAGGTCCAGGTATCGCCCTGACCGTATACGCTCGACACGCTGTTTACATCGCCGGGGTTCACCGTACGGCCGAGCGTGTGGTTGAAGTATTGGCTGTGCTCGATACCGATATTGGTCTTGAGCGAGAGGCCCTCGATGGGTTTCAACTCGAGGTAGGCATTACCCAGGATACGCCACGACGAGTAGTCGTTGTCCTTGGCATTCTCGATGAGCTGCACGGGGTTGGTCAGGTCCGAAGCAATCAGCTCCAGAGGACGGGCCCACGAACCGTCAAGACCGCGCACGGGCAGTGCCGGGTGCTGGCTCATGGCCGTGAACGGCACACCCCGGTCGCCGGCAACATCGACACCCCGGTTTTTCCAGTGGGCCAGCATGAGGTTCTCGCCCACCGAGATATACTTGTTGAAGTCGTATCGCGAGTTGATACGGGCCGAGTAGCGCTCGTAGAAGGTCTCCCGGATGTTACCGTCCTGGTTGATGTAGTTGAGCGAAAGCATCACCGAACTCTTGTCGGTATTGTTCGAGATAGAGGCGGTGAGGTTGTTGGTCCAGGCCGTGCGGTATACCTGGTCCTGCCAGTCGGTATTGGTGGTAGGATAGTTGGTATTGCCGGCCACGTAGGGTTGCAGCACCGGAGTCTCGCCGTTGCCATAGAGCACATGCGAGGGGGCTATGTTCGAGTTTTTCGAAGCAGCCCAGTAGGCTATGCCCCATTGGTTGGCATCGAGCATTTCGTAGCGGTTGGCAATCGTCTGGATGTTGGTCGAGTAGTTTACGTTGACCGTCATGCGGTCGCCCTTGCCCTGCTTGGTGGTGATGACTACCACGCCGTTGGCGGCACGCGAACCGTAGATCGAGGCCGATGCAGCATCCTTCAGCACCTGCATGGACTCGATGTCGCTCGGGTTGATGCAGTTGATGTTGTCGGTAGGCACACCGTCGATGATGTAGAGGGGGTCGTTGCTCGAGTTGGCCGTAGACATACCCCGGACACGAATCGTACCGGTACCGCCGGGAGCGGCATCGGGCACTACGTTCACACCCGGCAACCGGCCGGCCATGGAGCTCATGATGTTACCGGAGTTCTCGCTCAACGGCTCCTTCATGTCCATGACCGAGACCGCCCCGGTAAGGTCGGCTTTACGAACGATTTGATAGCCCACGACCACCACGTCGTCGAGCACTTCGGAATTTTCGCCCAGATGGATGGTCATCTCCGGCGTGGCTTTGGCCTCGGTCGGATTGAATCCAATGTACGAAAACTTCAAGGTTGCACCTTCAGGGACGGAGATGGTAAAGTTCCCGTCAATGTCGGTAGAGGCTCCGGTTTGGGTCGACTCACAAAGCACGGAGGCTCCAATGAGAGGCTCTCCGCCGGACTTTGAAAGGACCTTCCCATGCACAGTGATATTCTGTGCCTGCGCCATGATTGCCATAATAAACAGCAATGTTGCACTGAGAATTGTTCTTTTCATATTTATTTATTTTTATAAGAATTTCTATCGCAAAAATAGGTTACAAAAGCCCCTGCCGTTATAAAAAATGTTGTACAAGTTATCAAAATTTAAGCGATGCACGTTTTTTGATAGAAAATGCCCCAATTTTAATAGTCGACCAAACGACAAAAAAACGCACCTCTACGGTTGTATAGAGGTGCGCCACAACAGGATTAGTCGCAATGCCTATTGTTGTGCTCGATTATTTCGTCAGCTTGTTTCGAACCTCGGTAGGGGTCTCGCCATAGGTATCGCGATAGCATTTTGTAAAATAGGCCGGGGTAGAAAAACCTATTTCGTAGGCAATCTCGCTTACCGTTTTGTCGGTCGTGGTCAAGAGCTCGCGGCCCCGTTGCAAACGCAACCGACGTATCAGCTCAACCGGAGCGTAGTTGGTGAGCGACTTGATTTTGCGATAGAACTGAGAGCGTTCAAGCCCCATCCTGGAAGCTATCGTATCGACATTCAAGCTGGCATTGCCCATCTCTTCCTGGAATATATCCAGGAAACGGTTGTAAAATTCATTGTCGATATCGCCCGCAGGTGTGCTTTTGGCCGGCAAGGGTTTCCCCTCCTCCTTTCGATTGCCTTTCAGGACAGACGACGAGAGCCACAGCTCCTTTATCCGCTTACGATTGGCTATGAGACTGGCACATCGGGCTTTCAATACGGTACTGTTGAACGGCTTTGAAAGATAGCCGTCGGCTCCGCTGTCATATCCCTGAGCCCGCTGCTCGTCCATGGAGCAGGCAGTCAGCATCAAGACCGGTATATGCGATGTCGAAATCTCGTTTTTGATGCGCCGGCAACATTCCAATCCGTCCATTACGGGCATCATCACATCGCAGATAACGAGATCGGGCACATACTTGACAGCCAACCGCACTCCCTCTTTACCGTTCGAGGCTGTAATTATGTTGTAGTCGGCCCCCATCAACTCACCGATAAGGAGCTGAATATCCCGGTTATCGTCGACAATGAGGATAATGGGCTTGTCCTCATCGAAGGTAATGTGCGTATCGATTACTTCAAATTCGGCCTCGACATCTTGCTCATCGATTTCCTTACCGACATCGATTGTAGTTTCGGCCACATGCCTTACCGGCAAGGTCACCGTGAAAACCGAGCCTTTGTTCAACGTACTGTCTACGGTGATGCTCCCCCCATGCAACTCTACAAATGCCTTGGCGAGCGACAATCCTATACCGGAACCCTTGGGATGGACACGATCGACCTGATAGAACCGATCGAATATGTTGCCGAGGTCTCGCTCGCTTATCCCTTCGCCGGTATCGGAGACCTTGAACGTGAGGTCCGTACCATCGCATTCGTACGAGACAGTAATCGAACCATTGTCGGGCGTGTATTTGAACGCATTGGAGAGGAGATTGAAAAACACCCGCTCTATCTTTTCCAAGTCGATAGCCAGTGCCAGCCGCTCGTCGGCCGACGGGCCGACCAACGACAACTTTATATCGCGCTTGCGGGCTATGGCATAGAACGACTCCAGCCAGTCCCGGATACATTGATTGAAATCGACCTCGGACAAGTGAATATCCAGTTTCCCGTTCTCATATTTACGGAAGTCGAGTATCTGGTTGATCAGCCGCTGGAGTATCCTGACGTTCTTATCGGCTATTTTCATGAGCGTATGTTGCTGCGGCGTGAGGTTCTCGGCAGCGGCCAGTTGGGCAACCGGTTCCGAAATAAGCGTCAGCGGCGTACGCAAATCGTGCGACACACTGGTGAAGAACACCAGTTTGGCCTGAGTGGCTTTTTCGAGCTGCTCATTCAGCAACTTTTGCTTATCACGCTCCTCCTCAAGAAGTTTATTCTGCGACAAGAGCTCTTTCTGGTGCCGACTGCGCTGCCAGTAGGCCCGCAGCAGAAGGAACCCGACACCACACAACAGAACGATAATGGCTACACTGGCATAGAAGAGCGAGGTCTGCGAGGAGTGCTGAGCCCAATAATCATCGATTTGGACTTTCAACAACTCTATCTTATGAGTCTCCTCCTTCAACGTCTCGTTCTGCAACAGCAGAATATCGGCATTGCTCAAATCTACGGCCGACGAAACAGGCAAAATAGTCTCCTTTTTGTAAGGTTCGTCCTTCAAGATGGCAAGAGCCGTTTGAATGAGTCGGTGCCCCTCGGTAGGATACAAAAAGGTTGCGTCGATAATACTATCGGCAACGGCCTGTATGCCTATATTGGGAGCGGCATCGATGCCGATTATCTTGATATGGTCGCGTAGACCGAGACGACTCGCCACCTCCGACGCTCCGATGGCCATACGGTCGTTATGGGCATAGATGAGGTCTACATCGGGATAAATCCTCAATAAAGAGTCGGCAACGGGTATCGCATCTTCCTTGTTCCAGTTGCCGGAGACGCTGGCCAACAAGGTTCCACCCGACGCCACAAACTCCTTGACAAAGCCTTCGTGCCGGTCTTCGGCCGGAGTAGACCCCCTCAAGCCGAATATCTCGATGGCTTTTGCCCGGTTCCCGAGCAAGTGCTGCGCATAGTGGGCCGCCGACTGCCCAAGCCCCTTGTCGTCTACACCGATGCGGGCCGTATAAGAGTCGCTGTTTATATTCCGGTCAAAAATAACCACAGGAATCCCCCGCTTGTATACATCTTCTATAATAGGCGTAAGAGTCTCGGCTTCGTTGGGCGAGACGATGATGATGTCGAACCCGTTCTTGACAAAATAGTTTATATCGCTTATCTGTTTTTCACTACTGTCATCGGCCGACCGAATCTCCACGACAGCTTCCTTGTGAAACATAATCTCGCGGTTTATCTCGTCGTTCATCTTCATGCGCCAGTCGTCCTGGCTGCACTGCGAAACACCTATCCTGTATACTTTGCTCTGGTTACAACCGAACAAGGCCATCAATACTGCCAGCCAAAAACCGTATGATAAGATTCTGTACATCGTTATGTGTGCTTTGTATCCGCAAATTAAACTATATTCTCATAAAAAAAAGCGTGTATAAGGTATTAAAAATCGGGCATAACAACAAATTTGATAAACTATGCACGATTTTTTATAGCCTCCTCAAAGGTTAGTCTTTAACTTTGCATTACAAAACAACAGCAAGTATAACTCGATTTATCATAAATCTCGATAGAAAATAAAAAAATTGAAAATAGGCCCCACAAAAGGAGTTAATCATAAAAAATAAAACTATAATAATTATGGCTATGACTCAATCGCTTGTCACCAATCGCAAATCGTTCCTGCTGCAGATCCTCCCGGTGATGCTCTGCTTCTTTGCCATGGGATTTGTCGACCTCGTAGGCACGGCATCGAACTATGTACAAAAAGATCTCGGCTTAACCGACTCGCAGGCCAACCTCTTCCCCTCGCTCGTATTCTTCTGGTTCCTCATCTTCTCGGTTCCTACCGGCATGTTGATGAACAAAATCGGTCGGAAAAATACAGTTCTCATCAGCCTCGTCGTGACAGCTGCCTCATTGCTCATCCCGCCGTTCGGCGACAGCTACATAGTCATGCTGGTCTCCTTCTCACTGCTCGGTATCGGGAACGCCATCATGCAAACCTCGCTGAACCCGTTGGTAACCAACCTGATAAGCAGTGACAAGCTGGCTTCGACCCTCACCTTCGGCCAGTTTGTAAAAGCCATCGCCTCGTTCCTGGCCCCCATACTGGCCGCCTGGGGAGCCACCACGATATTCCCCACCTTCGGCCTGGGCTGGAGAGCTCTGTTCGTAATCTATGCCGTCATCTGTTTCCTGGCCATCTCGCTGCTGGCAGCAACCCCTATCGACGAAGACAAGCCCGACAAGGCATCCAGCATAGGGAATTGCCTGAAACTGCTCGGCCGCCCCTTCATTCTGCTCTGCTTCATCGGCATCATGTGCCACGTGGGAATAGACGTAGGAACCAACACAACAGCCCCCAAAATCATTATCGAACGACTGGGACTCCCCCTCGAAGA
The DNA here is from genome assembly GCF_963931395.1 of Barnesiella sp. An22. Taxonomy (NCBI): domain Bacteria; kingdom Pseudomonadati; phylum Bacteroidota; class Bacteroidia; order Bacteroidales; family Barnesiellaceae; genus Barnesiella; species Barnesiella sp. An22. The sequence goes on along the minus strand of NZ_OZ007014.1, from coordinate 1,480,971 downwards.
GGCCGGATTCGCCACCAGCATCTACTTCATATTCCGTACGATAGGCTGTTTCCTCGGCGCATTCATCCTGCGCACCATCTCGCCGAAACTCTTTTTTGCCATAAGCGTACTGATGATGCTGGCCGGCATGTGCATCCTGTTTATCTGCAACACCCTCACACCGCTATACATCGGCATCGGCCTCATCGGGTTCGGCAACTCCAACATATTCTCCATTGTATTCTCACAAGCACTCGTCTATGCACCACAAGAGAAAAACGAAGTGTCGGGCCTCATGATCATGGGCCTCTTCGGCGGTACGGTTTTCCCCCTGGCCATGGGTTATGCAGCCGATGCCATCGGCCAAATCGGAGCCGTGGCCGTGATGACGGTCGGAGTCGTCTATCTGCTCTACTATACGCTGAAAATTAAAAACATATAATCACCGTTAACCCCAATCGCATCTAACCCCATGAAAGACATAGTTGTAGGAATGGGCGAAGCCCTGTGGGACATGCTGCCCGAAGGCAAGAAAATAGGCGGAGCCCCGGCCAATTTTGCCTACCACGTATCCCAGTTCGGACTGTCGAGCTGCGTAGTAAGTGCCATAGGCGACGACTCGTTAGGCAAAGAAATCATAGAAAACTTCGCCTCCAAAGGGCTCAACCACCACATTGCCCAAGTACCCTATCCCACCGGCACCGTGCAGGTCGATATCGACCAAGCCGGCATCCCGCAATACGAAATCAAGGAAAACGTAGCGTGGGACAACATACCCTACACCGCCCACCTCGAAGCCTTGGCCGAAAACACAAAAGCCGTATGCTTCGGCTCCCTGGCCCAACGCAGTGTGGTATCGCGCAGCACCATCAACCGCTTTCTCGACGCCATGCCGCAAACCGACGATACCCTCATCGTCTTCGACATCAATCTGCGCCAGGGCTTCTACAACAAGGAGATTCTGTGCAACTCCATGAAGCGGTGCAACATACTGAAGATAAACGACGAAGAGCTCATTCTGGTCAGCCGCATGTTCGGCTACCCCGGCATAGACCTGCAAGACAAATGTTGGATACTCCTCGGGAAGTACAACCTGAAGATGCTCATACTCACTTGCGGCATCAACGGCAGTTACGTATTCACCCCCGGCCACGTGTCGTTCCAACCCACCCCCCAGGTCGAGGTTGCCGATACCGTAGGGGCCGGCGACAGCTTCACTGCCGCCTTCATCGCCTCCCTCCTGAAAGGCAAGAGTGTAACCGAGGCACACCACCTCGCCGTACAAACCTCGGCCTACGTCTGCACCCAGAATGGCGCCATGCCTCTCCTACCCGCCCAACTGACGGCGTAACTACTTCATCCCTTCCCGCGGCTAATGACTACACATTTTCTCACAAAGCATGACCTTCGATACGATTAAAATCGTAACTTTGTTATTACTTATCGGCAAAGCGTTTATGGTGCTTGCGGCTGTGCACCCGGTGGCACAATCCCGAACACGGCGCGGGAAACGATAAGGGAGTTGGAGGTTTTGCGTATGAAGGACGAGCGGTTACACAGTTGTGCCGAACTGATTGACTACATCAATCGAGTGGGCTTCTTGCCCTTGCTGCCCATAGGTATCGCGGGTTGGTCGGCCGAGGAGGTGACCGACGAAGAGTGCCAATATGCCCCCCTGCCCGATGGCGGATGGGAGTGGCCCCTCTGGCAGTGGAAAGGGACTATCTTGCAGGAGAGCGGTTGCGCCTACGGCAAATTCTTCGACCGTAAGGCGGCATTCGTCAGCCGGACGTGGTGGCCCGACTTCTGCAACTACCGGCGCAGCCGATTCCCCTACCCGGCAGAGGGAACCATCGAAGAGGGGATACTCGATACCTTGCGGCGCGAAGGCAGCCTCATCACCCGCGAACTACGCGCGGCATGCGGATTCAACGGGCCCAAAATGCGCAGCCGGTTCGATGCCTACATCACCCGCCTCGAGATGGGGGGCTACATCGTCACCGAAGATTTTGTCTACCCCCGCGACCGTCACGGGCGCGAATATGGGTGGGGCTGGTCGCTGCTCACCACTCCCGAGACGCTTTGGGGCAAAGAGTCGTGTCACCCCGAGCGCACGCCGCAAGAGTCGCGCGAGCGGATACTCGCCCAGCTGCGCCAGATACTACCATCCGTCCCCGAAAAAGTGTATGACGCTCTACTCAAATAAGGGGTAGAGACAGAGAAAACGACCTATATAAATACCAGTGAAATGAGTGCAATCCATAGAATTATCCTCGTAGGTAATGGCTTTGATCTGGCACACGGCCTTGCGACCCGATACGAAAATTTCATCGACTGGTATTGGGAGCAATACATCTCTAAATTAAAGGACTGTCTCATAAATACATATTCTGACACATTGTGCTCTTTCACATTAAAGGAAGCTATGTATGGGGACCGATGGTACCAATTCTTATCACCATACAATAATAAATCATTCGAAAACAAGTCGGGACGAGAAATTTATGAAATACTGAAAGAGCAGAAGGAAACGGTTTCCATAGAACAAACGCCGTTCATGAATCGTATCTGCCAATCTATCGAATCGAAAGGCTGGGTCGATATTGAAAACGAATATTACCAGGCTTTGAATCACGAATACTTCGAATGCCCGGAAAAGCTCAACAAAGAGTTTGAAATCGTGAAGTCGAAATTGGTCGAATACCTCACCCTCGTTCAATCGTCGAATATCGACGAGTCGATTGTAAAGCCAGCGTTGAAAGAAAAAATATTGGCCCCTATCCGCATCGACGAGATTGCCATCGGTGCCCGCTCGCAACTGGTCGACTTCATTCGTTCGCGGTATTTCGGAGAGGCCGACGGGTCATATATTTCCATTGGCGAACAGCTCGGTTGGGACAAAAGAGCAGAAAACATCGAGGCCATGAATCGATTCTCTCGGAAGTGGGGCGACAAAATCGAGGAGTTCGGTATCGAATCTGCAATCGACAGCCAGGACATTCCCGAAACCCTGTTATCGCCCATTCGACTGATGTTGCTGAACTTCAACTACACCCGCACGGCCGACCTCTATCTGCCCCAAGACAAGAAGCTCGCATATTGGTTTCCCATCGACCACATTCACGGTCAGCTAAACGACCCGCAAAGCATCATCTTCGGCTATGGCGACGAGCTCGACGACAACTACCGAAATATCGTCAAACTCAACAACAACGAGCATTTGCGGAATATCAAATCGATACGATACCTCGAGACCCAGAACTATCGCAACATGCTGGCCTTTATCGAGTCGGCACCCTACCAGGTCTACATCATGGGGCATTCGTGCGGAAACTCCGACAGGACTCTCTTGAACACCCTGTTCGAGCACAAGAACTGTATCTCGATAAAGCCTTTTTATCACCGGCAGGAAGATGGCAGTGACAACTATCTGGAGATTGTCCAGAATATAAGCCGGAACTTTACCGATATGAAACTGATGCGAGACAGAGTGGTAAACAAAACCCTCTGCGAAACCCTTTAGAACCGTACGACCATCGCACCTCACCCACAGTAGAAACGATAGTGTATGGCTTTCAACCCCATACACACCCTCTCATCCCGATTTTACCTTTCGACAATTTCTAAAACGCCCATAACATTGCGAGGGGCTGTACCGATGCTTTCGCCCCGATACAGCCCCTCGCTCTCAGAAGGATATAATCATTATTTACCTATGTATTCATAAGCGCCTATATCTATATGACCGTTCCAACTTCTATCGTGACCCAGGATGTCGAAATAGAGATTAAAGTCGGACCATTCGGCACCCTTGTCAATCAAAGGCGAGGTAACATGGAGTGAATAATCGCCATTCTCGGGAGATACAAAGTTGGGGCCGTCGGCTGCCATATTTTCCGAACCGAGGATAATAGAGCCATCGGTGCTCGACGGAGCATTATTGAAGGAGAATGATCCCTCTATCGCACAGTTCTTGAAGAAGCAAGAGCCTTGAGCATCGAGATACCCATTGTTATTCTCGCCATTGGTGTGCTTGTTGTTCCATATCACCGTATTATAGACTTCGGTTCCAGCGCCGGCTCTCAAACCGCTACTGCTACCGCCACTCGTATTGTTGACAATGGTCGTATTGTATATCTTCGATCCCTGCGAGTTTACGGTCGACGAGTTGTTAATGGTATTGTTCCCATAAATCAAGCAGTTGTACAACTTACATTTGCTAAAGTATCCACCGGCATCTCGCGTAGTATTGTTACCGGTGATAATGCAGTTGCGGAATACCCAGTTGTCATAGGCTTCGATAGTACCCAAACCTTGTGAGCTCACCGAACCGGTAAATACAAAGCCATCTACATAGCACTCGTCGGTTTGGTCATAGGCATAAATCGACGACCACGTATTTGCCGGAGCTGCTTTCAACACCGACTTTTTACTCATATCGCGGTCTTTCAACTTGGTTTCATTGCCGGCAAAACCGCCATAAACATTGATGCCTCTCTTCAAGGTCAGATAGTCTTTCAGCACATATTCACCTTCGGCAATCCACAAATCCATGTCGCCATAATTACTACATGCGGCTACACCATCTTCTACGGTTCCAAAGGCTCGTTCCCAACTGGTACCGTCGCCACCCGAGACTCCAGCTTTCACATAGACACGTTGACTACGAGCTTTTTGCGAAATAAACAAAGTATCGGTAGCCGTTTCGTCAGAGCTCTTGACGCACACGTAACCCCATCGCTCTTCTATCCCTGCATTCTGAGATACCGAAACCTTGATATTGATGTCCTGAACAATATCACCCTCAAAAGTCGGAGCCTCAAGAATGCTAATCCAGTCGTTAGATGCCGTACATTGATAGTTGACATTGAGCGAAACGGGAATTACCAGCTCTTCGCCAGCCTTTTCGAGCAGCACATCTTTATCCTCGGCATTCAACGGTATCGACAAAATGTTCTCTACATTGGCCTGAACGATGGTCAATCGCGACTCGGTGGTACCGTCGGCACTGCGAACAATCAACTCTCTCGTGATTTCATTACCGGTATTATTGGGCGAAACCGCCACCTTCAACTGGCTCTCGCTGAGCTTGGTGGCAGTGACACCCTCCAGGCCCTCGGTAACCGGCTCCCACTCTACTTTCGTGGCCACATCAATAACAGCCTCACCTCCGTTTTTATTGAATATGATTTTCTCTTTCGAGAGGGTTATCAAACTGCCCCGACCGTTTTGGATAACATGCACCTTGGTCGACATCTGGTCCATCAACCGCACTTCAATCCAGCCTTCACGCAAATCCATATTCGGATTTTCCTGAACCTCCATGACAATGGAATCGGGTTTCAGATACTGCCCTCTGTAACGAACCATCTTTATCCACGACACCGAAGACTCGGCATACCACGGATAGGTAGACTTCAGCATGATTACATTTCGCGACGCCGTAGGACCAACGACCAACTCGTCGGTTATCTCTATGCCCGGATCCAATTTTTGCTCAATGTTATCATCATCGCACGACAGCAACATGGTTGCTAAAAGAATAAATGCGCTTAATCTAAAAATCAGTTTCATAGTCCCTTATTTTTTTATTACAACTAACCCATTCAATACTTCTCTCACCGGATTATCCGAAGGGGTATTCATCAACTCAAACGAGACTTGCCCTCCCATCTCGGTTCTCTTGACCATTGTGGTCGAGCCTCCTCCATCGAGATTCAAGGCTTGATAACAACCGGCTCCTTGACATAGAAGAATCAAATCTTCCAACCTCATTCCATTGGAATAGTTGGGCTGCCGGCCATCCAGCACAAACAGTTGAACCTTCAGATTATCTCTTGATACACCCACAAATGTTCTCGGATGAAACTCCATGGCATTATCATTCACACTGAATTTCTTGACCGGTTCTCCATCGATCATCATCCGTTGCCAGCCCGACAAGGCGCTCATCACATTAGCCTCGTTCTCCTTAAACTCTTCGATGGTCGAAATATGGGCCGTTCCGTCTTTCAAGATATAGAAGGCATGATCGGCTTCATATCCCAGGGTAGTCCACAAGGCTTTCCCATCCTTATAGACCAAACCACCCGGAATCCAGGTGCCGGCCGTAGCCGTGGACTCTGAAAAATAGTCGCCGTTTGTAGCCAGATAGACATGCTTGCCGGCCGCCTCGGCACACATGGCCTGCTCGGCTACGGTCTGCAACTTCGAGCCCACCTCGTCCAGATTGTCCGGGGTAGAGACACTTATCGTCACATCTTTGGTAAGGTCTATTTCGGCAATAAGCATTCTGGTCGGTTTGCGACAATACGTAAAGGTTACATCTACGATATTGATACCATCGACCAACTGGTAGGAGTCCTCCTTGTCGACCGACTGAATATAGGGAACATTGTCGGCGATATTTTGCATAATAGGCAGTTTGGCTCCCTTGTGAGGATTCTCTACCTCGCTCTCGGCACAACTGCAAAGAGCAAACAGGCCGATAAAATTCAATACAAAAAATATAGTGCTTGTCTTCAAATAATAGGTATTCATATCTGTTCTGTTTTATTCCCAGCCCGGGTTGTTAGGTAATAAGTTAGGATTCAACGAGATTTCATCGAGCGGAACATTGTACAAATAGTTTTTCTCCGTGAAATTCATGCTGTAAGTAGCCCGCTTGGCATACGGTGTGATAAAACCGTCCTGATCGAAACCTACCAAATCGCTAATGGTATTTATCTCATCCTGCGTGTACAGCGTCGGGTCCATTTTGGCACCTCGTCTCACTTTGTTGTAAACGATGGTACCCACATTCCAGCGGCACACATCGTCCCAACGATACCCTTCGGCAAAGAGTTCGATGCGGCGCTCGCGTCTAATCTCCCGAATCAGATTCTTGTTGGGCCCTTTAATATCGGGATACTCCTTAACCAGATTGGGGTCTTCGACCGGATTCTCGGTCAGCGGGAACGGGAAACCGACCCGGGCTCTCAACTTGTTGATTGTCTTGTCGAGTTCGGGATCCTTGCCCAACTCGGCACCGGCCTCGGCTCTGATAAGCAATACCTCGGCATACCTCATCACCGGGGCATCGGTCCCGCCCTTGAAGTTTCCAATCAAATGCTCTTCCTTCTTATAGAATTTTGCCATGGCATAACCGGTGCTCGATGCCCCGTAAAACGTGCGAGTCTCCGACGAGGGTAATATCGAGAATATATTGGGAGCTCCGCCCAAACCATCCTTAAACAAATACCGGGCATTGGGATTTCCCTCTTCGGGGATACAGAGGGTCTGCAACAGGCGGCCGTCGCGATTTTTCATCTCTGCGATATATCCCATATCGGGGTTGTGACACCCACAGATAGAAATAGGCAGACCGGTGTTGGCACACAGATACTCCTCGAAGCAATCCCGGCTCATGCCCAACTCGCCATAGGGTATCGAGTTGGTAACCTGGTGTCCCATGTTTATCGAAGGGTCGTACTCTCTCGAGAGTATGATTTCGCTGTTGGCATTGTAATCGTCCTGTATGAACAACTCGAAGTAGCTGTTCTCGGGGCCGGCGGCATCGTACAACGAATAGCCATACTCCATCAACTCACCGGCAGCTGCATAGGCCTCTTCCAGGAATCGAACATCGTCGTCGATATTTCTGTATCGGCGATAGGTGCCTTCGTACAGACAGATTCGGGCCTTAAGCAACAACGCTGCGTCGCGACTCACCCGATAGACAGCCGTCTTTCGCGGCAAAAACTCGATAGCCCGGTTGATGGTACTCAGTATGGAATCCATCACGAGTATTCTGGAATCGCGTCCTTTATACAACTCGGGCGACTCGGCCGTCAGCACCCCATCGTACCAAGGCACATCGCCAAACAGCTTCACTTTATTGAAATAGTCGAATGCCTTGAAAAAGAGCATCTCTCCTGCATATCTTCGTTTATCGCTTATCGATGCCGGCGACTTTTCATAATTGGTCAAGAACTCGTTACAGCCACGAACCACCGACCAGCTCCAGTCGCTATTGCTGGTCAACACCGTGTTCTGACCAAATGTGATTATGCTCGGAGCCGAGCCCAGCAGATTGTCCGACTGGTATTCCGAGTTAATCATATCGCCTATTGTCCAACTCTGCGGATCGCCATGACCTTTGATCAGTTTGGGATAATATAAATTGCAATACTGCTCCAAAGCGGCAGCATTGGCAGTACTCCAAAAGGTATTATTGTCAATCGCATCGCCTGGAATAGTATCCAAATAGTCGCAACTATTCATCGCTGCTGCTATAATCAAAATCAATAATGAACAATTCTTTTTCATATGTATGATTCTTATCTTTATCGATTCTACTCACTATACTCTAAAACGTAATATTTATGCCAAACGAATAGCTTCTCATAAAGGCATACTCTTTTCCAGCATTCTCACTCTGCAGGCTCTTGTCGACAGTTATCTGATCGACAATATCGGGAGTCATGAAGGGAGGCAGATGTGTCTTCTCCCACAAGTTCAAGCCACTTAAATAGATATTTATATTCTCGGCTTTTATACGGCTCACCCACTTCTTGGGCAAATTATAGGCAATCGTCAAATCTTTCAACCTGATGTACGAAGCATCTTGCAGATACTTGGTCTGAACCTGCTTGCTGCGTTTATTGCCATTGGCATTCAACCGCGGATAATAGGCGGTAGGATTCTCGTACGTCCAGGTATTGTCTATGTGATACTGAGTCACGTTCGAGTTGTATATTCCTCTGGAGAATCCCCAGAACTGGTCGCTGCCCGTCCACATGTCTCTTTTTCCTATTCCTTCGAACAAGACTCTGACACTGAATCCATGCCACTCGATACCACCTTGAATATTGTAGCGATAGCGAGGTGTAGAGTTACCGATAATTGTCTTGTCGCCCGGGTTGCTCAAGGTCACATTGCCGTTATCGATTACGCCGTCGCCGTTCAGGTCCTTGTACTTGATATCGCCAGGATACCACTTCGTCGAGATAAATTTTTGTACATAGTTCATCTTGTCGGCCTCGAAGTCGTCGAGAATATACCCATCGGTCACATAGCCCCAGATTTCGCCCAGCTTCTGACCCTTGTAGTACATGCCGTCGGCCAGAGAGCCGCTGGGGTTGTCGTATTTGGTTATCTCGGCCTGATAGTCCGATAATCCCAAAGTCACATGATAACTGATCGGACTGTTCAGGACGGCTCCCGTTTTATCATGCCAGGTAAGCTCCAGTTCCCAACCGGTGGTTCTCATGTCGGCCAGATTCTTTTTGCCGCCACTCGTTCCCAATACGGCCGGCAATGTAATCTCTCTGACCATTCCTTTCGTATCTCGTATGTAATAGTCGAACGAGCCCGACAACCGATTCTTAAACAGCGTAAAATCCAAACCCAGGTTCTTCGACTCCACCTTTTCCCAGGAGACGAGGCTCGGCAGCGAGGGAATATTCAAGGCATTGATTATCGAACCGTTCATCATGTAATTGTCCATCGACACCCCCGTCAGTATAGACATGTAGGAGTGGTTGCTGTCGGTCACCTGGTTGCCCAGCGAACCGATTGAAAATCTGAATTTCAAGTTATCTACGACCTTCGTCAACGGCTTGAAGAAGGGTTCCTCCGAAAGTCTCCATCCCACCGATGCCGAGGGGAAGAAGGCCCATCGGTCATCCTTGGCATACTTCGACGAACCGTCGTAACGGCCGTTCAACTCCAGCAAGTATCTCGACTTGTAATTGTAGTTCAGTCTGAAAAACATACCTTGTATTCTCCATATATCGATTACCTCGCTATTGGTCTTGTAGTTGATGGCCAGATCGGACACCGGCAGATCGTTCAGATAGAGGTTGGTCATTGTATACGACGTGGACGAATAGGTCTTCTCCTCCTGGTTATAACCCACCATAATGTTGAAATCGTGTGCATCGTCAAAGACCTTCTTGTACTCGGCCCACACGTTGAACGCACTGTATATATTGTTCGAATTGCTGTTTGTCACATAGTTGGGGGTCTCTACCAAATAGGGAGCCCGACCTTCGGGGAAAGTCTGCGTCATCTCTTTGCGATGTATCTTATTCCCGATCGAATATCGGTTCCACGAATAGTCTCCCTTGATAGAGAGTCCCTTCAACGGGTGTATGTCGAAGCGCCCCGTATACCACTGGTCCCAGGTATCCTCGACATTCCTGCCGGCCAATGCCATGCGCCCGGCCACATTGTAGTTACCGCTATTCAGATACAGACCGGCAAAATCGCCGTTCGGCAGATAGATAGACAAGGTGGGGAACATGCGATATACCTCGTAGAACCACGTCACCTGGTCGGAGCCCTGATTATCCATGTAGGGCTCGTCGCTTTCGATATAGTTCATGCGGGTAGAGACTCCCAGGTCTAACCACTTGAAGACCTTGGTATCGAAATTGAACGACAGATTGAACCGCTTGTACTTGTCGTTGCCGAAACGGAATATACCCGACTGGTCCTTGTAGCCGACCGAGGCATAATACCTATTTCTCTCGGTCCCGCCCGAGATGCTTACATTGTGCTGTTGCATAAAAGCCGCCTTTTTATAGAAGGCATCGAGCCAATCGGTATTCCCTACATAGGCCCAACCGGGATTGTCGGGGGTGTAGATGGCATTCTGAATACCCTCGGTATCGACCAATATCGGCGGATTGTTGGCCGGGTCGGCTATATGGGCTCTAAGGGCATCCATAAACTTCTCGTTGAAATAGTACGTACCGGGGTTGTCATAGTCGTAGGCCTTGTTCCACATTTCGGCCCAGACATCGGCTCGAGGCATCTCGGGCAGCCGAGCCGGCGTGCTCCAGGAGAAGTTGTTCGAATACGATATTCTGGCTTTCTGCTTGGCACTCCCCTTCTTGGTCGTTATCAACATCACACCAAAAGCGGCTCGAGCTCCATATATTGCCGCCGACGAAGCATCCTTCAATATCGAAATGCTTTCCACATCTTGAGGATTGATCAACGACAGGTCGGAGATTTCGACCCCATCGACCAGTATCAAGGCTTCACCACCGTTCAACGACGTATTACCGCGGATGTTAATCTTCGCCTCCTCATTCGGCTGACCGCTGTTAAACGTGATGTTCAGGTTGGGAACAAGACCTTGCAATCCCTGGGCGATGTTACCGATGGGTCTGTTTTCCAGCAGATCTCTCGATGCGGTAGCTACGGCGCCGGTCAGGTTTACCTTCTTCTGGGTACCATAGCCCACCACTACAACCTCATCGAGCAGCTGTCTGTCTTCCTGCATCACGACCTTCAGGTTGGTCGGCTTGTTTATCGCAAAATATTGTGTCTTGAAACCTATCGAAGCAACCTTCAAAGAAGAACCTGCCGGCACCGAAATCGAAAAATTACCATCGACATCGGTCGATGTACCGATGGAAGAACCTTCGACGGCAACCGTCGCGCCCGGCATAGACTCGCCATTCTCGTCCAGCACCCGACCTTTTACCTCTACCTTTTTATTTTCCGTTTTGGGAACAGCCTTCAAAACAATCTGGTTTCCCGTAATCGAGTATTGAACATTCGTACCTTCAAATATCTTTTTCAGTACCTCGTTTATGTTCTCATTGTTGACCGATATGGATACCTTTCTATTGATATCGACCAGATTTTCATTGTAGGAAAATCGATAATCGGTTTGGCTCTCCATCCGCTGCAAAACATTCTCTACCTTCACATTCTTCAGATTCAGAGTCAGCTTTGCATTCTGGCCGAATAGGGGTATCGTCAAAAAAGCACTAAGCAAACATGATATTAAATATTTTTTATTCATATAGATTAAGACATAGAGTTAAACACTATTTACACTAAAAACATTTTACTCTTTCCTCAAAAACTCAAACAGACTTGGTTCCAAGTATTAGATTCAAAATTCAAACTATTTTCTTCATACACATAACTATATTTTTATTAGACATAAAAGGTTTTTCCATTGCAATGTATAAATAGGACGATTAACGGCCCGGCAACCACAACAACGAGGCTTCAAAAATAACATCGTTTTTTGTTCCGAGCCAATGCGTTTTTTCGGAACCACATTTAAACAGCTATTATTCAAAAGAATATAATTTTTATCAAACAATTAAAATATAAATATTGATAAATAAATCTCTCCGCTTTATATTTGCAACAATCAAAAAAAGGCGGTATCCACAAACGATATATGAAGAGGATAATACAATACGATAACGAATTCGAGTTGATCGTCGCGCTCAAAAAAGGGGAACACGACGCATACTCTTATTTATTTTCAAAGTATTACAACGACCTTGTTCTATACGGTGGAACAATCATACAAAACCAGGAAGTCTGCGAAGACATCGTTCAGAATATATTCCTTTACATCTGGGACAACCGGGAGAGTATCCAAATCAAATCGCTCAAATCCTATCTCCTGCGAGCGGTCCGGAACAGTTGCTTCGACGAAATAAAGCACTACAAGATAGTAAACGAGCATACCGATTTTGTCACCAGACAAAATACCCTGGAAATCAACGATACCGAAGAATACATCCTGTTTTCCGAACTTAATGCCAAACTGCAAGAGGCGATAGAGATGCTGCCCGAAGAAGAAAAAACCACATTCAAGATGAGTAGAATACACGAAATGAAATATCAACAGATAGCCGAGGAGTTACAGGTTTCGGTACGGACCGTCGAAGTCCGAATCGCCAAATCCATAAAACATCTCAAAGTGTTGTTAAATGATTTTTTTCCTTTCTTATTATTTATTCTCATTTGATAATTGTGGATGAACCCTACTCAATCGTCATACTTAAACAAATGGTACATAATCGATGAATCTCAAACGACGACTTTTCAAAATCGCACATACGATTTTCACGATAGGTTTAGGTATTTCAGTGTCAACTAAAAGCAGAAGGTAAAATGAAAAACGAAGATATAATAACCAGAATCCTCTCGGGAAACGCCGACCCGGCCGATGTAAAGGCCTTTACGGCATGGCTGAACGAGTGTGAAGAAAACAAGACCGAGTTCCGCCGGTTAAAGAACATTTGGGATGCAACCCATCCGGCTTTCAATCCGGCTCAAATCGACACGCGCAAAGCCGAAAGCCGATTCTTCGAAAAAATCGGCAAAGAGCAACGCTCGAGCCGAATCGCTGCCTTTACAAACTTCATGTACCGGGCGGCCGCCATACTCTTCATTCCCCTGCTCATCGCCACCCTCTATCTATACAACCAGAACGCACATCGGTCCTCTGCCGGCCGCCCGACAGCCATGCAGACCATCTCGGTCCCCTACGGAATTACCTCTTCGGTCGAACTGTCCGACGGCTCTACCGTCTGGCTCAACTCAGGGACCTCCTTCAAATATCCCGTTCAGTTCGACAGCAACGTCCGGCAGGTCGAGCTCATTCAGGGCGAAGCCTTCTTCGAGGTCAATGCCGACCCGCAGCACCCCTTCATCGTCAACACCAACCACATCAGTGTCACGGCCACCGGCACTCGATTCAACGTCAACGCCTATCCCAACGAGAGCAGCCTCTATGTCTCGCTCGACAAAGGCCGGGTAAACATAACCGACCACATCACCCAAAAGCTCATTGCCATGAGCCCCGGCGAAATACTGAACTACAACAAGGCCGACAACTCCTACTCCCTCCGCCCGGGTAATGTCTATAACAACTACGCCTGGATCGACGGCATCACCATCTTCCGGGATGTCACCCTCAAAGAGGTATTCAACAAACTGGAACAGAAGTATAACGTAAAATTCATGATCCAGGACCCCGAAATCAACAGCTACCCCTACCATGCCACCTTCGAGAACGAATCGCTCAGCGAAATTCTGGACCTCCTGGAAGAGGGTAACGCCATCTCGTGCAAAGACATAAGCAAGCAACACAACGAGGTCAAGGGCAAGAAGGTATACCAAGTCTCCAAAATCAGGAAATAGGCCCCGATTGAGCCGATGAACAAAACAATTTGAACTGCTGAACAAACCGGATTTCTCATACAGGCACTATCTTTGCCCTCGAGGGTGAGAGACCGACGACCGGTCGCCCCACCCGATGATGTAACCTAAAATTGTACCGACGTATGAAGAAACTCGTTTATCTTTTTCTGGCAATGACTTTGGCCTGGGGCGCTCTGGCCTGCAAGGGCGACGAACCGGCCTCGAACGGCGAACAACCCGAGAACTCGGGCAGCGGCTCTGGTTCCGACGACCCCGACGTCGTCCCCTCCGACTCGACCGACACCCCCGGCGACACCAACTCCGTCCTGGGGCATACCCTCATTGTCTATTACAGCTACACCAACCACACCCACACGATTGTGACCGAGCTGCAAAAGCTCGTCAATGCCGACGTGGTGCGGGTTGAACCGGCCCAAAAGGGCATCGACTATGCGGCCAACAACTATGCCATAGGCAGCGCCCTGATTGCCGCCATCCGCGAGAACCCCGACGATGCCGCCTCCTACCCGGCCATCGACCCCGTCGAGGTCGATTTCAGCAGCTACAACACCATTGTCGTGGGGGCTCCCCTCTGGTGGAGCAACATGGCGGCCCCGCTGCAGACCTTCCTGTTCAACTACGGTTCCCGGATGGCCGGCAAACAGATAGGGCTGATTGTGTCGAGCGCCAGCAGCGGAATCAGCGGAGTCGAGGCCGACGCCCGGCGCCTGATTCCCAACGGCCGGTTCCTGTCGCCCAGCCTCTGGATTCGCTCGTCGCAGACCTCAGACTGTCACGCCATGCTCACCGATTGGCTGGACGAAGTCGGCCTGCCCAAATAGGAACTACTATCGCCCCCAACTACTTCCCTCCCGCGTATCGTTTTCCCCCTCCCACGGTACACGGGCGGTCCCTCGGCTCGGGATGCCCCGCAACTCCCGGGCCGAACTTTTTTTACCCCTTTTCCCCCACGAAGAAGAGGTGCCGCCACAGAAAAAAAGTCGGGCAAGGCGTCCATTCGGCTCCCGACTTTTTGTACATTTGTCCCACGAAACCTATCGGAATAACCGTTATGATCAAGATATATGGCATGAGCACCTGCCCCGACTGCACCTACGTCGAGGAGCAGGTCAAAGGCAACAGCCGCTACGAAGTGATCGACATCGGGCGGCACGTGAGAGACCTCAAAGCCTTTCTGCGGCTGCGCGACACCCACCCGGCATTCGACGGCGCCAAGCGCGCAGGAGCGGTGGGCATACCCTGTTTCGTACTCGACGACGGCACCGTCACCCTCGTGGCCGAAGAGGCCGGCCTGCACGCCCGCCCCGTGGCCGACGGCTCGGCCTGCAACCTCGACGGCAGCGGCTGCTGACCCCGCCACACACACCTCTGCCCTATGGAAACGGCCATGCCTCTCGTTCTCTTCCTCCACGGCTTCTTCGCCGCGGGAGCCTGTGCGCCTGCCCAAGCCTTGACTCAAGGTCTCGCGGGGCAAGCCCGGGTAGTTGCGCCCGACCTGCCGCTGCACCCCGGCGAGGCGCTCGACCTCGTCCATCGGCTATGCCTGCAACTCCACCCCGCCGCGATTGTGGGCAACAGCAACGGCGCATTCTTGGCCCAGATGGTGGCCTCGCGCCTGGGGCTGCCCGCGCTGCTGGGTAACCCCCACCTCGAGATGACCCGCTTCCTCACCCCGCGCCTCGGGCCCCACGAATACAAAGCCCCGCGTGCCGACGGCCGCCAGCACTTCGTCATCGACCAGCCCCTCATCGACGAGTTTGCCCGGCTGCAACAGCACCAGTGGGACTACGACTCCTCCGCCAACCGCGACCGCATCTGGGGCCTCTTCGGCACGAGCGACACGCTGGCCCACTACGAACCCCTCTTCCTCGAGCACTACACCCACGCCTTCCACTTCCCCGGAGCCCACACCCCTACCCCCGACGAGGTGCTGCGCTACTACGTGCCGCTGGTCGTGCAGCTCATCGACCGCTACGCCACCTGGTAGCCGCCGGCTCTCCCCGCCGCCCCCGCTTGCGAAAACCATCCGTTTTCATTTGCCACACCACAACTCTTTTTGTATCTTTGTAGTGTTAGGATACGGCTTGGCAAAAACTCAAACCAGTTTGGTTCCTTGTTCTCGACTTTCACTATCTTTACAAAAATTTACAAGCAAGCGAATACCCCGATATGATTACCGGCGAAATAAAACAAAAGGTAGATGCCGTATGGCAGACATTCTGGAATAACGGATTCACCCAACCGTCGGCCATCTTCGAGCAGATGACCTATCTGCTCTTTATGAAGATGCTCGACGAAAGGCAACAGAGCAAGGAACTTATCGCCAGCCTCACCGGCGACACACTGGTCAACCCCACCTTCCCCGACGGGCTGTGGCACAACCCCACGACCGACCAGGAGGTGCCCTACCGCGAGATGCGCTGGCACGTGTTCAAAGAGATGGCCCCCGACAAGATGCTCAACCGGGTGCGCAACGACGTGTTCATCTTCCTGCGGCACATCGGCGGCATAGGGTCGGCCTACAGCCGGGCCATGGAGGATACCGTTTTTCAAATCAATAACGCCCGGCTGCTGTCGAGGGTTGTCGAGGGCATCGAGGAGATTGCCTCCGACGGGGCCGACATGATGGGCGACGTCTACGAATACATGCTCAGCAAGATGGCCGCCTCGGGCACCAACGGGCAGTTCCGCACGCCGCGCCACATCATCCGCCTCATGGTAGAGCTCATGCGACCCACGCTCGACGACACCATCTGCGACCCCGCCATGGGCTCGGCCGGGTTCCTCATGGAGGCCGCCCGCTATATCGAGGAGCACCAGCGCGACCAGTTGCTCAACATCGACCTGCAACAGCGCTTCCGCCGCGAGATATTCCACGGCTCCGACTCCGACGCCTCCATGCTGCGCATCGGCTGCATGAACATGATGCTGCACGACGTCGACGAGCCGCAACTCTACTACCGCAACTCGCTCTCCGACGAAAACAACGATACCAACCGCTACACCCTCTGCCTGGCCAATCCCCCCTTTGCCGGCAGTCTCGACCAGGACGACATAGCCCACTCGCTGCGGGCTGCCGTCAAGACCAAAAAGACCGAGCTGCTCTTCCTGGCCCTGATGATGCGCATGCTGCAAACCGGCGGCCGATGCGCCTCGATTGTGCCCGACACCGTGCTCACGGGCGATGCCCAGGCCTACAAGACCATACGCTCGGCGCTGGTCGACAACCACTGCCTGCAAGCCGTCATCGCCATGCCCAGCGGGGTGTTCCAGCCATACAGCGGGGTATCGACGGCCATCGTCATCTTCACCAAGACCGGCACCGGCGGCACCGACCGGGTGTGGTTCTACGACATGCGGGCCGACGGTTTTTCGCTCACCACCCAGCGCACCCCCACACCCAAACAGAACGACATACCCGATATTGTGGAGCGCTACCACCACCTCGACCGCGAGGCCGGCCGCAGCCGCAAGGAGCAGTCGTTTCTGGTGCCGGCCGACGAGATACGCGAAAATGGATACGACCTCAGCTACAAACGCTACCACGAGGTCGAGCGACAGGCCATCGTCTACGATGCCCCCGAGACCATTATCGCCCGTATGGAAGAGCGGCAGAAGGCCATAGACCAGGCCTTTGCCGAATTCAAAAAACTGCTAAACTCGTAAGGCCATGAAGGTGGATAAAACGAAATGGGAAAAGAAAACTCTTGGGGAGATTTGTTATATATATGATTCTCAAAGGAAACCTGTATCAAAAGAGAATCGCATTAAAGGAATATATCCATACTATGGAGCAACTGGATTACAAGATTATGTCCATGATTATATTTTTGATGGGCGTTATCTTTTACTTGGAGAAGATGGAGGTAAATGGAATGCAAAAGAAAATTCCGCATACATTGTAGAAGGGAAAATTTGGGTTAATAACCATGCCCACATATTACAATTTAAGAATAATATTATTGATTCTTATATTTGCTATTATCTAAACTATTCGGATTTAATGGAGTATATCACAGGAAGTATTGTTCCAAAACTTACTCAAGCCAAAATGAGAAAGATTGAAATTCCTATTCCTCCATTAACTGAGCAACGGGCCATTGCGACCGAACTGGATGCCGTGCAAAAGATGATAGAGGGATACAAAGCCCAACTGGCCGACCTCGATACGTTGGGCCAGTCCATCTTCCTCGATATGTTTGGCGATGTAGTTAACAATGAAAGAAAATGGAATTTTGTAAAATTTGGCTCCCTTACATCCAGCATAAACTATGGAACAAGCGCTCCAGCAGTAGACGGAGGAAAATACAAATATCTACGTATGGGCAATATCACAGATAATGGACACCTTGATTTCCAGGATATAAAATACATAGATATACCAGATAATGAAATAGCAAAGTATATTGTTCATAAAGGAGATATACTTTTCAACAGAACTAATTCCAGAGAAAAGGTAGGTAAAACTGCTTGTTTTATGGAAGAAGAGGAAATGATAATTGCAGGGTATATTATACGTATAAGACTTAATGAAGAAAAATCTTTACCTTTATACATAGCACAGGCTTTTAATACACCCGAAATGAAATCTTATCTTAGACGATTAGCCCGAGGCAGCGTTGGACAAGCAAATATAAATTCGAAAGAACTTTCAGATATTAAAATATCCGTTCCTCCCCTCCCGCTTCAGCAGCAATTTGCCGAGCGGGTCGAGGCCATCGAGCGGCAAAAAGAGCTGTTGCAGGCCCAGCTGGCCGAGGCTCAAACCCTGATGGCCGAGCGCATGCAATACTACTTCGACTAACCGGAACAAGACTACCATGAAACAGCGATGAAAAGGAATTTCGACATCATCAAAGAGATAGCAGGGCTGGGTACCGTATACCGCTACTGTGCCACGGCCGAAAACTTCCAGGCGACAGAGCCCGTCATCTCGGCACAGAATGCCCGTCTGGCTCTCGAGACGCTGGTCAAGACCATCTACCGCCTGAAGGGGTGGCCTACGGGCGAGCGCACCTCGCTGCTCACGCTCACCACCGACGAGCGGTTTGTCGCCTTTATCGACAGCCCCGACCTGATGCGGCGCATACACTACGTGCGCAAGATAGGCAACAATGCCGCCCATGCGGGCGACGGGTTTGTGGGTCGCCGCGAGTCGTTTTTTGCGGTGCTCAACCTCTACTACATCGTGGGCTCCATAGCGCTGGCCTGGCAGTTGATAGAGCATCTGCCCGACTTCGACAAGGGACTGATACCCCAGTCGGTACCCCCGGCCGGTATGGCCGCCGTGCCACAGCCCGAGCAGATAAACGCCCTCACGACCGAGGCGGCCGAAGCGGCGGCCGAGGCGGTAGAGGAGCACTCGACGGCCCAACCGGCCACGGTACAGGCGCAGCCGGTTGTGAACGACCTGTCGGAGGCCGAGACGCGCCGCCTGTACATAGACCTGCTGCTGCGCGAGGCCGGCTGGAAGGTAGCCGAACAGGAGGGCCAGGTGGTGCCCCGCCAGGCGGGAATAGAGATCGAGGTGCAGGGCATGCCCTCGGCAAGCGGCGAGGGTTATGCCGACTACGTGCTGTTCGATGCCGACGGCACCCCGCTGGCCGTGGTCGAGGCCAAGCGCACGAGTGTCGATGCCCAGCAGGGACGGCACCAGGCCGAGCTCTATGCCGACTGTCTGGCTGCCCGCCATGCCTGTGCACGGCCCGTCATCTACTATACCAACGGTTTCGAAACCCACGTAATCGACGGCATAGGCTACCCGCCCCGCCGGGTGATGGGGTTCCACTCTATCGACGAGCTGCGCCGGCTGATTGCCCAGCGCCACCGCAACGACATTACCGACCTGAACATATCGGACACGATTACCGACCGCAACTACCAGAAACGGATGATTTACTCGGTATGCAAGCACTACAACGAGAAGCACCGGCGGGCCCTGCTGGTGATGGCTACCGGCACGGGCAAGACACGGGTGAGCATATCGCTGGTCGACGTGCTGGTGCGCAACGGCTGGGTGAAAAACGTGCTCTTCCTGGCCGACCGCATAGAGCTGGTGAACCAGGCCAAGAAAAACTATACGCGACTGCTGCCGTCGATGACGGTGAGCTCGCTGCGCGACGACGATGCCGACCTCTCGGCCCGCATCCTCTTCTCGACCTACCAGACGATGATAGGCCATCTGGACCGCGACTCGAAGACATTCACCCAGGGACGATTCGACCTGATTATCATCGACGAGGCACACCGCAGCGTGTTCGGCAAATACGGGGCCATATTCGACTACTTCGACGGCCTGCTGCTGGGCCTCACCGCTACCCCGCGCGACGAGGTGGACCGCTCGACCTACGAACTGTTCGGCATGGAACAGGGCGAGCCCACCGACAGCTACGAATATGACGAGGCGGTGACCGACGGCTATCTGACCCCCTTCACGGTCATCCGCGACAACTCGAAGATTCTGACCGAGGGCATCGCCCCCCAGCAGCTCACGCCCGACGAACGGCGGGAGCTCGAGGCGATTTTCGAGTACGAGAAGATGATGGCCGGCCTGGAACCGGGCGAACCGTACAGCCGCACGATAGGCGCGGCCGAGATATTCAAATACATATTCAACGTCGATACCGTAGACCATGTGCTCACCCGGCTGATGACCGACGGCATACGCCTCGACGAGGGCATGCGGGTGGGCAAGAGCATCGTCTTTGCCTACAACCACAAGCACGCCCAGCTCATTGCCGAGCGCTTTGCCGCCCTCTATCCCGACCTGGGCCCCGACTTCTGCCGGGTAATCGACAACTACGAGAAATATGCCTCGGACCTCATCGACCGGTTTGCCGACCGCGAGAAGCTGCCCCAGATAGCCGTGTCGGTCGACATGCTCGACACGGGCATCGATGTGCCCGAGGTAGTAAACCTGGTCTTCTTCAAACCCATCCACTCGAAAATCAAGTTTTGGCAGATGATAGGCCGGGGCACCCGCCTGTGTGCCGACCTGTTCGGGCCGGGCCAGGACAAGAAGGAGTTCCTGATTTTCGACTTCTACCGCAACTTCGAATACTTCGAGATGAACCCCGAGGGGGCGCGGCCCAAGCCGGCGCAATCGGTCGTAGGGATTTTGTTCGGGCTGCGGGTCGACATCAAGTTTGCCTTGCAGGATGCCACCTATCAGGCCCTGGAGGAGACCAAGGCTTTTCACGACCGCTTGTGCGAAATCTTGCACGAACAGATAGCGGGGCTGAACCGGAGCCGGCTGGATGTGAGACGGCAGATGCGGGAGGTCGAGACCTATGCGCGGCCCGAGGCGATGGCCTGCCTGTCGCTGGGCGACGTGATGGCACTGAAGAACCACATAGCCCCCCTGTTCCAGAACGCGACGAGCGATGTGGCGGCGTTGAAATTCGACGCCCTCGTGCTGAAATCGCAACTGTCGCTGGTCGACGAGACGGTAAATGCCTCATCGACCGAACGGCGCATTACCGAGATAGCCCGCTACCTCAAGGAGAAAAAGGGCTCTATTCCCCAGGTGACGGCCAAGATGGCGACACTGGACGAGGTGCTGTCGCCGCACTTCTGGGCATCGAAGAGTGTGGAGTCGCTCGAGCGCATCCGCATCGAACTGCGCGACCTGGTGCAGTATCTCGACGGCGGTCAGGCGGGACAGACTTTCACCATCAATATCGGCGACACCTTTGCAGAGGACAAGGCACAGGTGAAGATTACCCCCATACGCACCTACCGCCGCCGGGTCGAGGAGTACCTGAAGGAGCACCTGGCCGACGACACGGCCTTGCAGAAGATTTACCATCTGGAGCCGCTCACCGGCAGCGACATTGCCCGTCTGGAGCAGATATTCTGGGAGGAGCTGGGTTCGCGCGAAGAGTTTGACGCACAAACCCACTCCAAACCGTACCAGCACAGCGTAGCGGCATTCATCCGGTCGATTATCGGGGTCGAGCAGGAGGTGGCTCTGGCAAAGTACCGGGAACTGATTCACGGGGCCGAACTCACCCGCCTGCAAGAGGAGTATCTGCGCAAGCTCATCCGCTATGTGAGCGAGAACGGCGACATTGCTACCGTGGTGCTGCAACAGAAACCTTTCGACCAGTTCACCACAATATTCCGCGACAGTTCCAAGGCACTGATTGATTATGTGCGCCTCATCAGCCGGGTAATCGCCGCTTAGGCAATGCCGGCACACCAATACCCCACCCTCAAAGACAGACCAAGGGGGCACCCGGCCAGCCGGATACCCCCTTGCTATGAGGTTGCGACAGCGAATCAGCGATTGAGGTAGACAATCTTGTCGGCCTTGCGAGAGCCGTCGGTATAGACAGTAACCTTGATGACCAGGCTACCTTCTTGCGGCTCGGCAAGTTTGCGACCATCGATGGCATAGTAGTCGATGTGCGAAACCTCTTTTTCGACATTAGTCATGGAGGGAGCCTCGATAGCCGAGATGTCGGTCTTGGAGACGTCGTAAGTCACGTTTACCGTTTTGACAAACTCGTAGAACTGATTCTCATCGACCATGATGCCGCTCTCGCTATATTTGGCTACCCAAATAGCCATGGGGTCGATGGCGATTTCGCCTTTTTCGAGGTCGATCGAGGCACGCACCTTGCCATAGTTATTGGTTCCGGAATAGGCTACTTTGGTGGGCATATTGGTATCTTCGTCATACTCGCAGCCAGTGAGGATACGGTAATTCCCATCATTGGCCTGCCCGGTGAGAGTATGGCCAAACCACACTTTACCGGCTGTGCGATCGATGGTTCCGCTCAGGTGCACGCCATAGCCATACTGGTCGGCCTGCAAAATGTTGTAAATATCGATGTTATTGCCCGAGATGGTGACGTAGGAAGGACGTGATTCGATATACTCGTCCTGTTCATCGGCTGTTCCTACATATGAGGTATTGTTGGTAGTCCCATTGCAACGAGCAATGCGCGAGCCGCTGGAGAAAACGGACATTTGCATTTCTTCTCCTTGTATGGCCACAAGCATCAAATCGGAATTACACTCCCAAACGTTGTTGCCGATATATTTGTATTCGATGGGGCGCATGATTACCTCTTCGTCCTCGGTATTCCAGGGATAGAGATAAATCAAATAGGATCCAAAGAAATCGAACACAGGGGTCCCGGCGGGGATACTTATCTTGCCGGTCGTCTCGCTATACTCGGCTTTGAAATCGAGGCAGTTTCTCATATAAAATCCGCTGAGTGTAATCGAGTCGTTGTCAGCCGGCTCGATGGTGAACGGCTTCATCGACGCGAGGCTTTTCACGCCATTATAGGATTGTGAATTTAAAACGATGAAATCGCCTGTCATTTCACTCATCGAGGGGACTGTCGTTGTTTCTTGTGCGCAAACCGAAGCTGCGGCAGCCACTGCCGTGGCCAGTAAAAAATGCTTTACCATTGTCTGTTTTTCTTATTTATTGAATAATTATTTTTTTGACCATTGTTTGTGTGTTGTCGCCCGAGAGTTGCAGCAGGTATACACCGGCAGCGGCTCCGTCGAGGGAGAGTGTCAGCTCTTCGCCGGCACAGGCGTTGCCCACGGTTTGGGCCGCCACGCAGGCTCCCTGCAGGTTGTAAAGACGCAGACCGATGTGGCTGTCGGCATAGCCCATGAGCACACGCACCTGGTTGCCGTCGGCGATGACGATGTGGGCATTTGAGGTGCGATTGGGGTCGATGCCGCTCTCGTAACGGATACACTCTTTGATACCTGCATAAGCATCGATTTTACCATAGCCCCAAAGATTGGACCCACCATCGATTGTGCCGGTAAAATCGTCCTGACGGGAGGTTTTCTGCAAAATCTCACGGGCTATCTCGGGAGTCAGGCCGGGGAAGGCTTGCAGCCAGGTAGCCATGACTCCGGTGATGAAGGGCGATGCCATCGAGGTACCCTGCATATAGCCGAACTCATATTTCTTGTCGTTCCATGTAACGCTGCTGTACTTGAGCTTGCTACCCGTGTAGTAGCTCGAGAGCGACGAGATGATGTAGGTACCGGGGGCGGCAATGTCGGGTTTCACACGACCGTCGGCCGTGGGACCCTTGCTCGAGAAGGAGGCCAGGGCGTCTAACGTCTCGCCCGAATAGGAGGGTATGCCGTATTGCGTGCAGTGGTCGCGAGAGACATAAGCCCCTACCGAGATGATGCGTTTGCCGGTGCCGCCCAGCTCGTCCATGGACGACTGGTCGTTGCCGTCGAGGAATCCGGGACGGTCGTAGCTGCTGAGCGAAGTGGTGAACTCGTCGGTCCACAGGTGTATCGTGCCGGGATTGGACGAGATGATGTAGAAGCCGCGGTCGTAGCCCTCGGTGATGGAGTAAAAGTCGGGAGCGAGAATGAGGTGGGTTTTCCCGTTGACGGGATTGATTTCACCCTCGACGCCCAGACTGCCCCACACGCCGTCGTCCTGATAGCTGAAACTATATACCTTATTGTCGCACTGGGTCGCGCTGAACCGGGCCGGTTCGTAAACTTTCTGCAATTTGTTTTCCCCGGCATTGTAAGTAATGGGGACAAAGGTAATATCCATACCGGCATCGCCCCACACCTCGACGGTACCATACTGCCCGTCGATATAGTTGAAGTCGAAGAATGTGGCCAGCGTGTCGGGCTCATTGCCTTCGAAGGTCTTGCTCACGTGGTATTTCGTACCGCCGCTGTTGCCGCTGGAACCTACCAGCAGGCGGCCCGGGCCTTGCAGCTCGTCGGCCAGGCGGTCGAAGGTAGAGGAGCCGTCGCGCGGTCCCCAGTAGGAACCCAGGCTCAGGTTCACCACGCAGGGTTTGCCTACCGACTGGGCATAGTCGAAGATGTATTTCACACCGTCGATGATGGCCGTGTTGTCGCCCGTGTACATATCCTTGCTGTTGTACGAAACCAATGCAATGTCGGCATCGGTAGCTACACCGTAGAGACCTTTGTTGTCGGTATTGTCGGCACCGGCAGCGATACCCAGCACGTGGGTGCCGTGGGTGGTCTGGTCGGTATCGTACCCCTTGGCGAGAATGGCCTCGGCAGTGGTGTATTCACAACCGTAGTCGAAACCTTCGGGGGCCGTGCCCGAGGCGTTCTGATCCCACACCCGCTTGATGCGCAACTCGCTCTTGTCGCGGGTATAGAAATCGGGGTGCGTATAGTCGAAACCGTTGTCGACCACACCGACTACTACCCCACTGCCCCGGTATTCCTGGGGAAGCGATACGCCGGTTTGTACGTCGTCGACGAGGGCATCCTTGCGGGCCTCGTTGAGTCTCGGCTTGACGGGCGTTCCCATCTCGACATATTTCACTCCCTCGAGAGCGGCTACCTGGTCCAGGGCCTCGAAGGGAATATCGGCCGTGAGTATCTGACCGATGACCGAGCGAACCTCTACACCGCAAGGGGTGAGGATGTCGGGGGTATACCCTTCGTTCAAGTGAATGAAGGCCGGGATGACCAGTTGGCCCCGCGTATTGAGTTTCTTCTGGAGCAGAGCATTGCCCTGTTTCCGGCTCTCGGCCAATTTCTCCTTCTGGATACGCTCGACATAATGTCGCGTGTATGGGGACAATTTGGATTGCCCCCATACCGATACTGACATTATAGCGAGCAGCGTCGCTATAAATAGTTTCTTCATGTTGATTTGCAATTAAGACTTACCGAACAATAATCTTTTGAACCGAGTCATTGCTCTTGACTATATAGATACCGGGATAAAGCGAACGCTCATAAACCGTCTCGGTAAACGAGTCGACAAGCATACCGCCGGCGCTGTAAATTGCAACGGCCCGCCCATCGGGATTGTCCACTCTCACGCTGTTCTTTCCTGTTGTAATCACGAGCTTGCTGTCTTCGCCCTTCACGGTTTCGATACCCGACGGTGCATCGAGACGAATATCGAATACGCGGAGATACTCATGGAATTTCTCGGAGGTCACGTGGAACGCATAGTAGTAAACGCCATCTTCGTCGACCGTGATAGGTACTTTATATTCGGTTACCGGATTATCTTCGCCGACACTGGGTACCTCGGGAATATCGAGCAGCTGCTTGGTCTGCTCTTCGGGAGTGCGGCCTTTGCCGAATGTTATCTCCATCGACTCGGGATATTCGGCCATCGACGAATAGGCTTTGAACAGCAAGGTATAGTTTACGCCCTTCTTATAATTGATGGGAGGAGCAATCAGCCAGTCATCGGCAGCCTGCGTTTCGTTATAGATATACATGGCAGCGCCGATGCTCTTATCGAAATTCCAGCAGTAGCCGTCACCGTTCGAATCGATCAGCGTATAGTAGCTAAACATATCGTTCGGTTCGGAGAACAGTCCGCCATAAGGAGGATTGAGAGGCAAGCCGAGCACAAGATCTTCGGAGAATGAATAGCCACCGTCTTCGCCCTCATAGGTCGAGACTACGAAATATCTGTAATAATTCATGTCGGCGGGGTGCGTCTCGGTAAAGGTGCACTCTTTAAGATTCTCGGCTACCACGCTATTGGTACCCTGGTAGTAACCGGTTTGTTTAATTACTCTGTAACGAATGTTGTCTTTGTCGATAATAGCACCGTTCATGCCTGTGGTAGGAGCTTCCCAGGTAAGCGTGGTCGTGAGGTCCTCATAAGAGAGTTTTACGTTGGTAGGAGCAGCAGGCAGGTCATAACCGGCATAGAATGTCCGTTGGATAGTGGGCCCTGATCCCTTTTCGTTCGACAAGGTAATCGATACGGTGTGATTGTCGTTCAGCAAGGCAAGCTCCTCGCTCTTGAATAATGTGCCGGCTTGAGCCGTAGCGTCGACAAGCACCTTGTCGCCCTCGACAACCTTTATCTTCAAGTTGGAGTCGGTGAAGGGGTTGCCTCTATAATCGTTCTCGGGCAACCGGAATTGAATAGAGCCGCTTGCCGACCCCTCTTCGGGGGTTACATATTCAAAATCAGAGATAATGCCCGGTGCTCCGTTGTTGGGTTCTTTGAACCAAGCGCCGCTCACTTGATAGCAACGACTCAAATAAGAGACCATGGTAGCCTCGGCATTCGTGAGGTTCACCTCGAAGATGGGCGAATACTCGCTGTCCAGCTTGTAGCTGTTGCTTTCGAGTATCCAATAGGCCTTGCCCGTAGAGCGGTTGAGGAACATGGCCTGTTCGGTTGCGCTATTAAACAGATAGTCATCCGGGCCGAGCAGGTTCTTGGCGGTAATGTCTCTTACCTTCACGGCCAGGCCATCGGTCTTCCTGATTTTATAGAGGCTCGATACGCCCGAATCGATTACGATACTGTAAAGCATACCGTTGTTTGTCGAGACCAGAGTTTTAAAGCGCAGATTGCGATCAAAGTTGTCGCCTACCCGGGTCATATCGCCGGTCACGGGATCGATTTCGACCAAATGAGAATCGGTAAAATCGACAACAATACCATAGATTTTGTCGTTGGTTATATCGTAGGCCAGCGAGGTAGTGGTGCACTCGCAGTTGTCGGGCAACACCTTTTCGGAAAGCACCTCATAGGTTTCGGCATCGAGAATGGTCCACACCGGTTTTTGGGTAGACAGGCTGGCCTCGTCGTTGTATACGTTGCAATAGATTTTACCTTCGTGATATACACCGCCACCTGCAATATACCGACTGAACAAGACTCCGTTATCGTCGGGTTTGAACTGTTGGTCATACCCGAACTTGTACATACCCGGAGTCATCTCGTCGATTTGATTGATTGCCGAGAAGGTCACTATACCATACATCTCGACACCCTCCATGGCGATTCGCTGATTATACTCCTGAGCGACAGCCATATTCACACTACCCAAAAGCAATGCGGCCGACCACAGGAAACCTTTAAATAAGTTTTTCTTCATAGTTATATTAGTAAATAAGGCACTGCCCCTTGACAGGAGCAGTGCCATTGTTGATGGGTTTTATTTCTTAATCACTTTCAGCGTGAGAGTATTGCCTTCGCCGGTTACAGCTTTCACGATATAGGCACCGCGATTGAGACCGTTCAAGGCAATCATGCCGTCGGCATTGTCGGCATTCATTACCAACTGGCCTTGCATGTTGAATACCGAAACACTTTCTACATTTTCGGGAACATACAGCATGGCAGTCGATTGAGCATAGTACATGTTGCTGTTTTCAACAAGTTCGTCGATGCCCATGCCATCTGCTTCTTCGATTTTGAAATCGTCGATAGCAATGATACCGGCATTTGCCGTAACAGCAGCAAACCTGAAATAGAGGCAGTACTCCATGGTGTAATCCGGAGTGTATTTCACCGAGAACTTGGTCCACTCGGTTACCGGCTCGAGAATGGTTTGGATTACCGGCAGCTCGATACCGCTATCTTCTTGCGTATAGGCCACCTCTACTTGGGCGCCGGTGATGTTCTCGCCATTGCCGGGCATATACAAGTAGTAGGAGATTTCGTAGGTCTTACCCGCTTCGAGCGAGAAATAAGGCGTATACAGAAGCTCGTCTCTTGCACCCAAAGTGTACTCGTTGGCGACAACAGCATATTCGCCCGAGTGAGCAGCCACGGTATTTTCGGGCATGGTAGTTACCCGGAAGAGAGCAGAGCTCGAGGTGCGGCAACCCCACTTGTTGGTGAAATTCGTATCGTCGACATCCGTGCGGTTTTCGAAATCCTCTTCATAGGGGAGTTCTACCGGCTCGTCCTTGGTCATCAGGCGGTATACCTTGAAGCTCTTCACCTGAACCTTCGAACCGTTTTCGCTCTCGACATGGATACCGAAATAGTTGCTTTCGTCCTCGGGGAGGAAAGTACCACCGACTTCCATCAAGGCATAGTTGCTCAATATGACATTGTCGAAGCTGTAAATTACCTCGGTCTGATCTTTCACACTCGAACCGTTACCGCGGGTGAAAGTAACATCGGCATATTGGTCGACATCGGTCATAAACTCGCACAATACATAGTACGATTTGCCCGGCTTCAAAGTAAGTTCGGGCGAGATGAGCCACTCGTCTTTGCCGGTGGTTACCATCTGGCCACCCTCGGCAGCCCAAGTCTTGCTGTCGTTGTCATTGTCGACAGCGGTCCAGCCGTTATCGCCCTCGACAAAGTCGAAGATTTGGATTTGTTCTTTCAGGTAGCCGAAGGTGAAGCTGCTGAGCGAAACCACGGCAGTCGTGGCAGGGCCGGCCTCGGTATCGATGCAAGGCACAAATTTATAAATCTTTTGGCCTGTGAATTTATCAAAGTCGGCATAAGTATAGGTAAACGACATGGGGATACCCGTTTCGGCATCGACCGTACTTGCGTCGGGCATAACCACCGTAGGCTCGGCAATGAGTTCGGTGCCGTCATAAATTTGAGTCTTTATGACAGAACCCTTTTGTATCGTTTCGCCGTCGACATCGACAAGGGGGTGATTCCAGCTGAAGATTATGCTTTGATTGGAGCTGATGACCATAGCCCGGGCATTCATGACAGCTGCCGGCTTCACAGGTTCAATCTCAACGATTTGGTCTACGGCAAAATCGTCAATCTTAATATCGACATCGCTGGCACCATCGCTCGTGACTTTGATTACGAAGCAATACTCGGCAGCCTCATCGACGGTAAGGTCGAAGCTCTTTTCTTCCCAGCTGGTCATGCCGGTCTGACTATTCACCTCGAAGACGGGCTCGCCCACGATGCTCTCTTGATTTTGATCCGTAGCTTTGTAAATGGCAATAGAATTATTGGCTTTCCCGCTCAACTGGAACATATTGAACTGGAAGCTAACCGTGTAGACATTACCCGGTTCGAACGAGAACTTGGGCGTATAGGCCACCTCTTCCCGTGCCTCGGGAGCATTGCCCTTAACCATCAAGGCATTGGGCCGCGAATAGGCGTTCATATAAATCGTAGCAGCCTGAGAGACATTGCGCACATAGAAACCAAGCTCATCGCTGCTGCGTTCTACTCTCCAACCGGTGGGTATTTCGGTATTTTTGTCGAAATTCTCGAAATAGGGAAGCTCCATCACCGGTGCCTCTTGATACTCTTGAATGTAGCATACGTTTACATTTCTCACACGCATACCGTTTTCTATATTACCGGCTTGGAAACCTATATAATAGGTACCGGCGGTCTCTACACTGAACTGCGGCGTGCTCGTGCTTACGAACCCGTTGTAGTAAATGTTGTTGAGCGACAGAAGCTCGGTATCCATGTTATCGGCGTTTTGAGCATCGCCCAACCATACTTGGAGGTTGCCTGCAAACGCTTCACTTGTAGCTACATCGAATTTAACGACATAACGCTTGCCCGGTTCGAGTTGTACACCCGGGGTAATGGCCCAGTCGTTGTGGTCGCCCGAGCTGGTCGTAGGAATGGTGATAGCCGAGGCCGAATAGTTCCACGTGCCACCGCCGTCCTTATTTTCGATAACCCATTTTGCAAAATCGTCGGCCGTATCCAAAGGTATATCCTGCAACAGAATTGCCTCGCCATTGATATCGTCGAGGTTGATGCTTGCTTCGACAGGCAACGATTCTATGTCGTTAATCGAAGCTACGACACGATACAGAGCCATACCGCCAAATTTGGCAGGAGAATAGGTGTAGGTATCTTTTTCACCGACAGCGCGGTCTTCCAAGGTAGCCACCTTAACACCGTTTTCATAAATCGTGATATCGAGAGTTTCGATAATAGGAGCTTCGGTGACATCGAACGCGGGGTTGGTCCAGTTCAAGGTTACCGTTTGCTCTTTATGATTGGAAGAAACTCTCAAACCGTCTACCGGTTGGGGCTTGGCTTTCGAGGTTTGCGATACCGAAATCTTATCCAACGAAATGATACCGTTGGGATTGGCCGTCGTCAGGTTGAAACCTATATACACATTGCCCGACTGGCTGCAAGTCAAACGAATCACTTTGTCTACCGACCCGCTGCCCAAATTGATGCTTTCGGTCGTGAGGCTGTTGGTCATGCCTGCGGCCGTAGGAGTAGTACCCCATTTGATAACAACCTCGTCGGCATCGAATGCACCGGCTTGCGAGAGGGTGTAACGAATCACGTAGTCGTTGCCGGCAACCATATTCAAGGCCGGCGTGATGAGCCAGTCGTTGGCTTCGCCTATGGCCATGTTGCCATTATATGCAGGACCGGCATAACCTTCTTCCATGGCCCATTTCACATTATCGGTGTTGCTATCGATGACAGTCCAGCCATTAAGAGGCTCGCTCTCGTCAAACCGGGTCGAATAAATTTCGTTCTCCTCGGGCATTACCTCTACATATTTATCTATGGCAAACGATTGTATCATCAGAGTATTTCCACCCGTAGTCGATGTGTTATGGAACGAGAAATAGTAGTTGCCACTCGATGTCGGGGTAAAGATAATTTCCTCTATGTTTTCTCCTATTTGGTCAAAGTCAAGCTGTTTGATGGGCTGCATTTGAGCCTTATCGGTACCTTGTGTAAGGGTAACGACATCGTAATCCTTGGGAGCACCGTCTATCGCAATATTGGTTGTAATCTTATAAGTTACACCACCCTCGAGAGTTACCTGCGGCGAGAAAAAATCGTCATCGTGCGATCCCATACCGAGCATAACGCCGAAGTCGCTCCATGGAGTCCAAGTCTGACCGTCATCGTTATTGTCGGCCGATGTCCAATTTTCAGAATTATTTAAAAAGTCGATGCTGTAAGGCACTTCTACGACAACCTCTTCGGGAGTCTCGCCCGAGTCATCGCCCTCATACAATTTGAACTCAAAAAGGAAACATGAGCTGTTGTACTGCGGGCTCGTGTTGTGAAATGCAAAATAGAAAGTTCCGCTCGAAGGTGCCTCGAACGGAGTTTTTTGGGCTGCGGGATACTGCGAAGTACCATCGAGGGTAATATCGCTCAATTTTACGAACGTGCTCATATCGCTGGCCGAGCTCGCATAACCGATAGAAAGGTTGCTGCCGTTCCCGTTAAATTCCATACAGGCATTGCTCTCAATCGTGTATACCTTACCAGCTTCGAGCGTAAACCCGGGCGACACATAATAGTCGTTACACTCCGACGCATAATCCATCATCATCATGACACTGCCATAATAGGTACCTCCAATATAGGCCCACCGGGCATTATATCCCCAGGTGGTACCCGGCGAGGTACTGTTATCGACCGCCGTCCAGCCTTCCTGGCTATCGCCAAAATTAATCGAATACGGCAACGCGGTCTGCGCTTTACCGACATTTACCCCCGCAAGGAGAATAAATGTAAACACTACAAGTATTAGTTTTCTCATATCAACTGTTATTAAGTTATATTGTATTCGCAAGTTATAAAAATTAAAAATATTGAATATCTCAATATTCATAAAAGCGATTCACTTTCATGCATATTGAAATTATATTCACTATTTTGCAAATTTAGAATCTCCTCTTTTCATATTTATAAGGATACGCTCTACACACTACACACTCTACGATATGCTATTTGTCTCTTCTATAAATGTCTATATTCATTAAGTCTCTCGCACCTTGCACACCTTGGAAGAATTTCGCTTTTACAACCAAACTCCCCCTCGACGAATGCACGAAAAATAACCAAACCTTCAACAGGAAACAAGAATACCTACTGCTACACTATACACCGATGCACACACCTGCCCATCACGACCCGCTAATGCCGCGACTCTCTTTCTATGAAACTGGTGTGCACTTTTTTCATTACGTCTCTCCTGCTCGATGTCATCATTATACCACTGCATCTTGCCGCCATTTTTATAGAAATCCATGCAAAGATATAACATTATTACAAAAATAAGCTATTAAGTCTACTAATTTTACAACGAAACTCAAAAAAAAGATAATATTCTGCTTTCGTTTTTTGCTCTACGGTCACATTTTTCCAAGAGGCTTTTGATTCTCTGTGCATGACAATAGACTCAGAGTCAACCCTTCAGGTCCAGACAGAGCTTCGGCGAACAATCTTTTCAACCCCGCTACAAGCACTTGAACCGGCTCTTGCATTCGCCGCTGCAGAAGAGAAACAACTCCCCCAAAAGCGTATGCCCATACGCTCTACACATTATTATATTATACCTATATGGAGGTTTTCCCCGAAACCGGTACCCCCTACCTCCTACCGGCGACTCTCGATAGCTACCTTGATTACTCCGTCGGCTTTGCTCTCGAACAGGCGGTAGGCTTCGTCGATGCGGTTCAGCGGGAAGCGGTGGGTAATCAGCGGCGTGGTATCGATCTGCCCCTCGGCAATCAGGCGCAATATCTCGGCACAATCGCAACCATCTACCCCGCCGGTCTTGAAAGTCAGATTCTTGCCATACATGTCGGGCAGCGGCAACACCTGGGGCTTGTCGTAGAGGGCCACGACAGTGACTATCGCATTGGGGCGCGCACTCTCCCACGCCAGGCGGAAGGTGTCGTCGCCACCGGCAACCTCGAGCACCACATCGGCACCACCGTGGTCGCTGTGTGCCCGCACAAAGTCGACACACCCGTCGGGTGCAGTCACCAGCACCTGCGGGTAATGCTCGCGCACGAAGCGCTGACGCTCGGGCGACTTCTCACACACGATTACCCGGCACGGATGCTTCAGCAAGGTACACAACAGGGTACAGATGCCCGTAGGACCGGCCCCGATAATGAGCACCGTATCGTCGGGCGAAACCTCGGAGATGCGCGTGGCCCAGAAACCGGTAGCCAGAATATCGCCCACGAAGAGGGCCTGCTCGTCGCTCACCCCGGCCGGGATGGACGTGAGGCCGCAATCGGCATAGGGCACCCGCACATATTCGGCCTGGCCGCCGTCGATGCGACAGCCCAGTGCCCAGCCGCCCTGCGGGTCGGTGCAGTTGTTCACATAGCCATGTTGGCAGAAGAAACACTCGCCGCAAAAGGTCTCGACATTCACCACCACCCGGTCGCCGGGAGCAACCGTAGTAACAGCCGGGCCCACCTGCTCGACAACACCAACCATCTCGTGCCCCACGGTGATTCCCGGCACGGCCCGCGGCACACTGCCGTGCTTGATATGCAGGTCGCTGGTACAGATACTGCCAAGGGTTACCCGCACAAGGGCATCGCGCGGGTCGATAAGTTGAGGCAACGGTTTTTCGCGCAGCTCGAACTTGCCGCGCTCGACATAGGTATAGGCTAACATGGTGTATATTCTCCTTTCTCTTTCTTCGATTTTTATACAAATACAGGCAAAGGCGAGTGTAGAGACAACCGGGAACCACGTTCCCGAGTTTGGCTATGCCGAGCCGACTCCTGTATTCGTGGAACAAATATAGTAAAAGGAGAGAGCAAAAGAGGTAAACCTATTTGAGATTTTGTGTATCTTTGAATAAGACAAGTGTCGTTTGGGCAGAGTCAGATTTGAAAACCTTGGGTTTCATTTGCCTCCGCATTCACCTTTTGCTATCTTTGTAGAAGACAAGAGAAGCTCGACGAAGTCCGAAGAAAAAGAAAGTCGTGTGTTCTGTTTATCCCGGCTCTCTCCTTTTCTTATCGTATAACAGGCAGTAAAGACAAAACCGATATGAGACATCGAACAAAAAAAATACTCAAGATTACCGGCATCACGCTGGTGTCGATTGTGGTACTGGTGACAGCCGTCATCGCCGTGGCCATCAATTTCGTATTCACGCCCGAAAAGCTGACTCCCGTCGTGCTGAAGGTCGCCAACCAGAACCTGAACGCCAAACTCGACATGAAGAGCGTGGAGCTGACCTTCTTCTCGACCTTCCCGCGATTCGGGGTGAAACTCACCGACGGCTCGCTGGTGTCGAAATCGATACGCGACTCGTTGTGGCAACGCACCGACTCGCTGCTCACCTTCAAACGGGCGATAGTCGTGGTCGATGTGGCCGACTATCTGCGGGCCAAGAAAATCAGCCTCAACCGGCTGCGCCTCGACAGCATCAACCTCTATGCCTACAAAGGGAAGGATGGCGTGGCCAACTGGGATATTGTGGCCTCCGACACGGTGGCCGAGACCGATACCACCTCGACCGGACCGATTGCCAGCGAGATAGACATACGGCGTATCGTCGTGCGCCATGCCACCGTCACCTACGACGACCGCGAGACCCGGGTCTTTGCCAACCTGTGGGATGCCAACCTCAAACTGAGCGCCCACCTGAAGCGGGGCCACTCGATGCTGGCGCTCGACTTCGACAACAAGAACATCTTCTTCTGGCAGGATGGTGAACTGCTGGCTCACCGCATAGCCTCGCGGCTGAAGACCGAAATAGAGTTCAACCGGGCCCAGCGCACCATCGC
Organism: Barnesiella sp. An22; assembly: GCF_963931395.1. NCBI lineage: Bacteria > Pseudomonadati > Bacteroidota > Bacteroidia > Bacteroidales > Barnesiellaceae > Barnesiella > Barnesiella sp. An22. The sequence continues at coordinate 1,445,772 of NZ_OZ007014.1, read as the reverse complement.
CTTGCACGACGCCCTGCTCGATGTCAACGGCGTGGAACTCGACCTGAAGGGGTCGGTACGCCGCGACACCGTGGCCAAAGCGCTGGACATAGACCTGCAGTATGGCCTGCATGCCCCCTCGCTGGAGCGGGTCTTGCACATGATTCCCGAGAGCGTGGTCAAGAAGGAGGAGGTCTCGGCACAAGGCGACGTGACCCTCAACGGTATCGTGAAGGGACTGTACGGCAAAGACCGAATGCCCATGATTACCCTCAAGGTATTGATAGACAAAGCCTCGGCCAAATATGCCCGCTTGCCCTACGGTATCGACGAGTTTAAGGCCGACTTCTTCGGACAGGTCGATCTCTCGAAGCAGAAACCCTCCTACCTCGACCTGAAGATATTCCACTTCAAAGGGGCCCACACCGACATCCTGGCCGATGCCAAAGTGACCGACCTGCTGGGCGACCCCGACATCACGCTCAATACCCAGTCGACCATCGACCTGACGGCCCTGGCTCAGACCTTCCCCCTGCAAGAGGGGGTATCGATCGAGGGGAACGTCGATGCCGACCTGCGCCTGCGCTGCCGCCTGTCGTCGATCAAGAAGAAAGACCTGGGGCGCATCAAGGCATTGGGCAAACTGAACATGACCCGCCTGGCCCTTCGCGACAAGAACAAGGACTTCGAATTCACGAGCGACGCCTCGCTCCGCTTCTTCGGCAACGACGTACTGGGAGCACAGGCCCAAATCAAGAACATCGTGCTGCACTCGCCGCAACTCAACTCGACCGTCGAACAGCTGTCGGCCTCCATCAAAACGACCAACCCGCAAGATACCACCCGCATCGCCACGGTACGATGCCAGGTAAATGCCAACAAACTGAAGGCTTCGATGAGTGACTCGCTGCTCCTCTTCTGCGGCAAAACGAATGCGACCGTTCATCTGCAACCGGCCGAGAACAAACCTACCCAACCCCAGGTACAGCTCACACTCGAGGCCGACACCCTGTTCTGCCGCCTGGGCGACAACCGGCTGGGCATGGATAAAGCCGGCATCCGGCTGAAAGCCAAACAGGTAAAAGACTCGATATGGATACCGCAGGGCACGGTGGGATTCAACCGTCTGTTTGTGCGCACCCCCATGTCGTCGCTTCCCATACGGGTACAGAAGACGGCCGTATCGGTGGGCAACCGCACCATCACCCTGCACAACGCCACCATGCGCATAGGACGGTCGGACCTCACGGCATCGGGCTCTATCCACAACCTCTATGCCGCCATGCGCCGCAACAAGATGCTGAAGGCCAACCTGAGCCTCACCTCGAGAAACCTGAACTGCAACCAACTGATCCGAGCCATCTCGTTCCCGCAGGACACGACACAGATCGAGACCGAAACCGACACCACCTCGACCCCGCTCAAACTCTTTGTCATCCCCAAGAACATCGACTTTGAGCTGCAGACCAACCTGAAGCGGGTGCGCTACGGCAAAATGGTCTTTACCAACGTACACGGCGCCGTAGATGTGCGCAACCAGGCCATCCACCTCAAGGAGCTCGGCATGGAGGGATTGGGTGCCACCATGAACACCACCCTCATCTACCAGGCCCGCGAGCCCCAGTCGGGCTATGCCGGTTTCGACTTCAAGCTGCACAACATCAACATCGGCAAGTTGGTCGACTTCATTCCCTCGCTCGACACCATCGTGCCCATGCTGCGGTCGTTCCAGGGTACCGTCGAGTTCAACGTGTCGGCCGAGTCGGCTCTCGACTCCTGCCTCAACCTCAAGATACCCACCCTGCGGTCGGCCATCCATGTCGAGGGCGACAGCCTCGTGCTGCTCGACGGCGAGACCTTTGCCGAGATTTCGAAGAAATTCCTCTTCAAGAACAAGGAGCGCAACCTCATCGACAGCATCTCGGTCAACATCAGCGTGGCCGACGGCAACGTGACCGTCTACCCCTTCGTCATCGAGATGGACCGCTACCGGGCTGCCGTGGGCGGCACGCAAGACCTGGACATGAACTTCAACTACCACATATCCATACTCAAGTCGCCCATCCCCTTCAAACTGGGATTGAATATCTCGGGCAACCTCGACAAGATGAAGTTCGGCATGGGCAAAGCCAAGTACAAGGATGCCGTTACCCCCGTCGAGATACACAAGGTCGACAGTACCATCGTAAAGATGGGCGAGCAGATTGTGCGCGATTTCAGGCGGGTGATGCGAAGGTAGCCGCAAAAGACCGGCACACCGCCCGCCCCCACCAATACCCCTATACCATTACCCCCGGCAGCCACAAGTCTACGACTTGCAACGGTCGGGGGTAATCGCTGTCGGACTCTACCCGACAGGATACAAAAATCCCTGCGACCCGGCCGGGTGCGCAGGGAGCAAAATCATTTCATAAATACGAAGTAGACGGCCAGAACCAGGCAACCGAAAGCGGCTATGTGGTTCCAGTGCAGCGACTCGCCCTTGAAGAAGACCACCGAGAAGATGGTGAAGATAATGAGCGTAATCACCTCTTGTATCACCTTCAACTGCATGAGGCTGAAGGGACCGCCGTTCTCGCGGAATCCCAACCGGTTGGCCGGAACCTGACAGCAATACTCCAGCAGGGCAATACCCCAACTGAGCAGAATGACCCCGTAGAGCGGCCAGTTGCTGATGACCTTCATCTCTTGCAACTTCAGGTGGCCATACCAGGCCAGCGTCATAAAAATGTTGGATATGATAAGTAACCCTATCGAATATAAACCCTGCATATCTTTTTCTTCTTTTTCAAAAATCGGGGGCAAAGATACGCATTAAAAATGAGAAACAAAGCGAATCGTGACAAGAAGCTCATCGCGCAGCGCATTCACACGGCACACCCTGCTCTATCCCTCATCGTGAACCCGGCGCTATGCCCGACCATCCGGCCAGAACGCCGGTCGAGAATCGCCCCACCCGGTCTCAACGAGACAAATTCAGAGGCGATACAATCCACTGCTTATTTGATAAAAAAAGTTAATCTCCCGGTCGAATGGCAAAAATGCGCCATCTTTGTAAACCAGACAGCACGACTATGGCAGAGAAGACTATCGTTACCCAACCCTGCAAGGTATCGCCCATGCACTACTTCGGGCGACTGCTGCGCACCTGGCTCTACCGCAACTGGGCCTGGCTGGCGCTGATTGTGGTGTTGCTCGTGATGCTGTCGGTTCACAACCCGCTCTTTATCTACGTGGGGCTCATGGTGGTATTTCTTGTTTTCCCCTTGATTCTCTACTACTTGTGGTTTGTCTATGCCTTGCACCCCGATTGCCGGGCCTCGATTCTGACAAAGCAGGTGGAGCTGGACGAGCGGGGCATCACCTGCCGGTTCGAGGATGACCGCACCGAGACCATCGCCTGGAGTCGGGTGACCGACGTACAGCACTCGTCGAGCGACCTGATTTTCTACCTGTCGAAATATGTATTCTTCATTCTGCCCTGCGATTCGTTCGAGTCGCCCGACGATTTGGAATATTTTCTGAAAAAAATTCTCGAGCCGGCCTTCAGGAACCGAAAATAATTGTATATTTGTAGAATATAAGATACGGCTCAGCAGAGTCCAATTGTGAAACCTTGCGTTTCCCTTGTTCTGCTTTCGCCTTTCACGAATATAGGATGCAGCTCAACCAGGGCTAAACCGAAAGGGGAAGAAGCAACAACGAGTCTGCTGCCCGAGCCGGCTATCCAGAAGTACAATTTTTTTGCACATGAAGCTATTCAAATCTATCTTTCCATATTCGCTGGCGGCAATTTTCGCCCTTGTCACCATGGCTCCGGCCGAGGCCCTGACCCTCGACCAGGCCCGCGAACTGTACAAGGCCGGGAAGTATGCCGAAGCGGCCCCCGTATTCAAAGCCCAACTGAAACGCCGCCCCAACGACGGGTCGCTGAATCACTGGTACGGGGTGTGTCTCTTCCACGAAAAGAAATATGCCGAAGCCGAAAAGTACCTGAAGGTGGGCGTCAAACGCAAAGTGCTGGAGTCGCCCCACTTCCTGGGCGACGTATATATGGCCCAATATCGTTTCGACGATGCCGCAGCCAGCTATCAAGACTATATCGATGCACTGGAGAAGAACAAGAAGCAGGTACCCGACTCGGTGACCGAAGCGATTGCCCGGGCCCGCAAGGCCAAGCTGATGCTCAACCATGTAGAGCAGGTGCAGGTTATCGATAGCCTCATCGTCGATGCCGACTCGTTTTTCGAGCATTTCAAGATGACCCCCGAATCGGGGCGAATAGGTACAGCCGAGACACTGGACGTCGCTATCCCCGACAGCACCATCGGCTACATGCCGCAACGGGGCGACAAGGTATTCTTCGGGATGCCGGTCGAGGGCAAAGGGTATGAACTGTGCGCGATGAACAAACTCACCGACGGCCGCTGGAGCCGCATCACACCGCTGCCCGAGGGGGTCAACACAACCCGCAACGAGGCCTACCCCTTCTTCCTGAACGACGGGGTGACCCTCTACTACGCCTCGAACGGCGAGGGCTCGATAGGCGGATACGACATCTTCATCACCCGGCTGAACCTCGAAAACAACACCTACCTGAAACCCGAAAACGTGGGCATGCCCTTCAACTCGATCTACAACGACTACATGATGGCCGTAGACGAGATGCTCAACATCGGCTGGTTTGTCTCGGACCGGGAGCAGATACCGGGCAAGGTGACCATCTATCTGTTTATCCCCAACTCGAGCAAACAGACCTACAACCTCGACGAAATCAAGACCGACATCAAATCGCTGGCCCTCATCCGCTCCATCCGCGACTCGTGGCCCGAAGGTGCCGACTATACCGACCTGTTGCAGCAGTTGAACGACATTCAGGAGGCGCAAGTGGTGAAGCGTCCCGACTTCGTTTTTGCCATCTGCAACGGAGTACACTACACCTCGCTCGACCAGTTTACCAGTGCCGAGGCACGCAATCTCTATATCAAGGCCAACGAGGCACGCAAACACATTGCTCAACTGGAATCGAAAGTGGCCGAACTGCGGCCCCAATATACCCAATCGCAAGGGACTACCCGCCAACGGCTCTCGGCCGAAATCGGGTCGCTCGAGTCGCAGTTGCTCTCGCTCTATCCCCAACCCGGGGAGTATGAAAACCAGGCTCGCAAAGCCGAGCTCGACGCCCTGCAAAAACGACGTTAACCTCGAAATCAACTAAATACTTACAGCTATGTTCGACATTCTGGCCATCGCCCTGCTGATAGCAATAGCCCTCACACTGGCTGTGCTGGAGATATTTTTCCTCCCCGGCATCACCATCGCCGGCATCTGCTCGCTCGTCTTCTACGGAGGCGGCATCTACTATGCCTACACGATATACGGGTCGAACGGGGCCGTCATCACCCTGCTCATTGCGGCCATAGCCACCATTGCGACCCTTATCGGATTCATGCGGTCACGCAGTTTCGACAAGGTAGCCCTGCACACCGAAATCGACTCGGTCGTCCCCTCGCAAGTATCGCCCGACATCCAGGTGGGCGACGAGGGTATCACCCTGAGCCGGTTGAACCCCATGGGCACGATCAAGGTAGGCTCGCACACCCTCGAGGCCCAGGCCGAAAACGAGCTGATCGACGAGGAGACCCCGGTGCGCATCACCCGCATCGACTCCAACGTAGTGATTGTAAGCAAAGCCGAATAACCCCTATTTCAACTAAAGAAAAAAAATAACCAACAAACAATCAAGATAATGGTAGCAATCGGACTATTACTGGCGTTCGGTATTATCGTAATACTCGCCATATTCTTCTATTTCGTGCCCTTCCTGCTATGGATTTCGGCGCAAGTGTCGGGGGTGAGAATCTCACTCATACAACTCTTCCTGATGCGTATCCGTAAGGTTCCGCCTCAAATCATCGTGCGGGGCATGATCGAGGCCCACAAAGCCGGCCTCAAAAACATCACCCGCGACGAACTCGAAGCCCACTATCTGGCCGGCGGTCACGTAGAGCGCGTGGTTCACGCCCTCGTATCGGCCTCGAAAGCCAATATCGACCTGGGATTCCAGATGGCAACAGCCATCGACCTGGCCGGCCGCGACGTATTCGAGGCGGTACAAATGTCGGTAAACCCCAAGGTAATCGACACCCCGCCGGTTACCGCCGTAGCCAAGGACGGTATACAGTTGATAGCCAAGGCCCGCGTGACGGTACGCGCCAACATCAGGCAACTGGTGGGCGGTGCCGGCGAAGACACCGTACTGGCCCGCGTAGGCGAAGGCATCGTCTCGTCCATCGGTTCGTCCGAGTCGCACAAGCAGGTGCTCGAGAACCCCGACTCCATCTCGAAACTGGTATTGAAAAAGGGACTCGACTCGGGTACGGCCTTTGAGATTCTCTCGATCGATATTGCCGACATCGACATAGGCAAAAACATCGGGGCTACCCTGCAAATGGACCAGGCCCAGGCCGACAAGAACATCGCACAAGCCAAGGCCGAGGAACGCCGCGCCATGGCCATCGCCCTCGAACAGGAGATGAAGGCCAAGGCTCAAGAGGCCCGCGCCAAAGTAATCGAAGCCGAAGCCGAAGTGCCCAAGGCCATGGCCGAAGCCTTCCGCTCGGGAAACCTGGGCATTATGGACTACTACCGCATGAAAAATGTCGAAGCCGACACTGCCATGCGCGAAGCCATAGCCAAGCCAACGGCCAAGCCCGAGAAGTAATTTCGGGCCCCAAAAGCCGATATTTCGTCGTCAAAAGAAGATTATCGGTCACAAAAGCAATTGGAAAGAAAAAATATTCGTATATTTGAAACCTTTTTGACGACAAAGTTGTTATATAGGAAAACAAAATAAACAATGATTATGATGTTTCAACTACCGCCACTGCCCTATGGTCCCAGCGATTTGGCCCCGGTTATCAGCCAGGAAACCATCGAATACCACTACGGCAAGCACGAACAAACCTATATCGACAACGTGAATAAAATGATCGAAGGCACGCCCTATTCCGACATGCCGCTCGAGCAGATTATTCGAGAAGCCGAAGGCGCCCTGTTCAACAACGCCTCACAAGCGTGGAACCACATATTCTATTTCTTCTCCTTCTCGCCCAACGGTCGAAGAGCACCGCAAGGGAAGTTGGCCGAAGCCATAGAACAACAGTGGGGAAGCCTGGAAAATTTCCAGAAAGAGTTTGAACAGGCCGGCGTGACCCTTTTCGGGTCGGGCTGGGTATGGTTATCGAAAGACCCGCAAGGGAAACTGATAATCAGCAAAGAGAACAATGCAGGTTCCCCGCTGACCAAGGGGCACACACCGTTGCTGACATTCGACGTGTGGGAACATGCCTACTATATCGACTACCGCAACAGACGAGCCGAACACCTGCACCGCTTGTGGGAAATCGTAGACTGGTCGGTTGTCGAGTCGAGATACAACGAATAATTCGCATAGTCGCGCGTGAGCGTAACTCTATCTAGCACTTTAAAATAAGCATAATGTGATGAATTCTAAAGAAGAGATGCTGCGTGAGCAGCGTCTCTTTTTGCTTTAAAAAGAATTAAATCGAAATACAAATAGATATATTTTTATCTATTTTGCATACAGATGATAAATTTTCCCTATATTTGCTATCATTCAGATGCAATAATTGCATCTTTATTTACATTTTTAATTACAAACATCACATGCCTATGGCCACTAAAAAATTTATTCTCTCTGAGAAAGAGATTCCGCAGGCTTGGTACAACATTGTCGCCGACATGCCACACAAGCCCATGAGCCCGCTGAACCCGGCCACCAAACAACCGCTCGCCGTCGAAGACCTCTACCCCATCTTTGCCGAAGAGTTGTGTAAACAAGAGCTGAACGCCACCGATGCTTGGATAGAGATACCCGAGCCCGTGCGCGACATGTACAAGATATGGCGCCCCACCCCGCTGGTGCGAGCTCTGGGTCTCGAGAAGGCACTCGACACGCCGGCTCATATCTATTTCAAGAACGAGAGTGTAAGTCCCGTAGGCTCGCATAAACTCAACTCGGCCATTCCCCAGGCCTACTACTGCAAACAACAAGGTGTGACCAACATCACCACCGAAACCGGTGCCGGGCAATGGGGGGCCGCCCTCTCGCTCGCCGCCAAAGCCTTCGGTCTCGAGCTGGCCGTCTATATGGTCAAGGTGAGCTACCATCAGAAGCCCTACCGCCGCTCCATCATGCAGACCTTCGGTGCCCAGGTAATCGCATCGCCCAGCATGTCGACCAAAGCCGGACGCAAGATTCTCACCGAGCACCCCAACTACCAGGGAAGCCTGGGCACGGCCATATCCGAGGCGATAGAGCTTGCCCTGAGCACCCCCAACTGCAAATACACCCTGGGCAGTGTGCTCAACCACGTGTCGCTGCACCAGACCGTCATCGGCCTCGAAGCCGAAAAACAGATGGAGATGGCCGGCGAATACCCCGACGTCATCGTCGCCTGTTTTGGCGGAGGGTCCAACTTCTCGGGCATCGCCTACCCCTTTCTGCGCCACAAGCTGCGCGAAGGCAAGGAGATCCGCCTCGTGGCTGCCGAACCCGCCTCGTGTCCCAAGCTGACCAAAGGCGTATTCCAATACGACTTCGGCGACGAGGCCGGCTACACCCCACTGCTCCCCATGTACACCCTGGGGCACAACTTCGCACCGGCCCATATCCACGCCGGCGGACTGCGCTACCACGGGGCCGGGACCATCGTCAGTCAGCTCAAGAAAGACGGATACCTCGAAGCCGTCGACATCGACCAGCTCGACACCTTCAAGGCGGCAACCCTCTTTGCCCAGAGCGAAGGCATCATTCCGGCCCCCGAGTCGGCCCATGCCATCGCCGCAACCATCAAGGAAGCGCTCCAGGCCAAAGCCGAGGGTAAAAAACGGTGCATCCTCTTCAACCTCTCGGGGCACGGACTCATCGACATGGCCGCCTATGACCAATACCTGGCCGGCGACCTCAGGAACTACAGCCTCTCCGAAGATGAAATCAAGAAGAATATCAATGAGTTAGACAAGATTATTTAACCATGCAAAAAAACTCCGGGAAAAATATTCGAAAAAATAATTGATTTTTTTCGTCCAAAAATTTGGTCAGTTCAAAAATACCGCCTATATTTGCATCGCCTTTCCGAAAGAAAGCAAGCCGGCGGTTTAGTGTAGTGGCCTAGCACGCAACCCTCTCACGGTTGAGACTCGGGTTCGATTCCCGGAATCGCTACAACAAGAAACGAAAACTCAAAAGCCTATCAATTAGACTTTTGAGTTTTTTTCTATCCCAAAACGGGACAAATACGAGACAGAACCGCGTCAAATACGCCCCTTGTTTAGCGAGTCACCTGCGATTCGTTAAATAAAAAAATGCTTAAAAATATCCTTCCCGCGCGGATTGATTTTAACAACGATAATCTCGGATCAACGTAAAAACCTGAGGGATTCATAAGATTAAGCATAAATTTTAGCTAGTCTGAACAAGAAGAACGCCTTATCCTTTACTCCTCTGAACTGCGAACGGAAGCTCTTTATTTTGGCATTGAAGGATTCAGAAGCCGCGTTTGTGGAACGCCTCTCAAAGAAGTTAATGATTTCCAGATAATGTGTCTGTATGGATCTTGCCACTCTGCCAAAAGCCAGGAAGCCCGATTTGTCCACCTCGTCATACCATCTGGCAAGTCTTGTCAATGCGGTATCCTTATGCTTACACTGGTGATATATCAGCCCGAGTCTCATGGAAAGATAGTAGGCCTTCTTTATCTCGGGATATTCTCTGAAGAGGATTTTGGCTCGTACACGCTGTGATTCGGTCCATAAAGATTCCTTCTTATAGAGAAGATAGATGCTTCTTGCCAGCAGCTGCTTTCTCGAATCCCCGTTCTCGAATACCGGAGCATGATAGATTTTCCCGCAAGCTTTGGCATGTGCCATCTGTATGGATTCCTCATCCAAGGCTTCCCAGCGTGCCTTCACTCTCATTTCCTGAACCTCTTCATAAGCCAGTTTCTGGACATGGAAGCGGTCTGTGACACGGCGTGCGGCAGGGAAGCAGATTCGTGCCGTCTGCTCCATGTTCGGAGCCATATCGAGGGTTATCTCCCTGACCTGAAACCGCCTGCGTCTGGAGAGCTTCAGCAGGACGGATGTGACGATCCTTACATCGGTACCCTTTATGATGGCAATGATACTTCCCAATCCTCCTCTTCTCTCCTTGTTTATCAGGATTGTGTAGAGTTCTCCCTGTGAAAGGTTGACCTCATCAATTCCCACATACGGACCGATATTCTTCTCGAAAAGAATCCATTTTTCGGCATGGGGGAGCTGGTCCCAGCTCTTGTAACCGCTCAAGTGGTTGCGGTACTGACGCTCCAGAAGATCTCCGTCCACGCCGAAGAGGAATCCCAAAAGCTTGCAGCTTACCGGAAGTGTATCAATATAGTTCTTTTAAAAAAGACGCAAATTCTTGCGTCATACGGCTCCCTTCTGCAACCAGCTTCCAGTTGCGGCTTACATAACGGCCATCTTCCTTCACAATCCATCTGCGCCGGCGGATATTCAGGAAAAGTTTCTTGCCACGAACCGGAAAGTCCTGAACCACTACAGGATCATAAAATCCCTTGCTTTCCACTTTCATTTTTGAATGTTCTTCAGGGACTTCGTTTTTCTCTTCCAGATATATTACTATTTCCGTACTGCTTTCCTTTACATCCGAGATGATAAAATAATCCAATGTCCCTTCGGGAAGAAGGAGACGATAGCCGTTGCTTTCCATATCTGTTGCTGATTCATTGTTCGCAAAGATACGATTTTATACGGTTTACTCCTCAGGTTTTTACGTTGATCCATAATCTCCCGCAAAACTCCCCAATAGACAAGATTATCAGTTTCACCTACCCAAGGCTTCGCGAAAATAAACCGGTGTGGTATGTCGAATTTTATGCCTTCGACCCCGTCCGAAAAACCATGCGTCGGAAACGCATAAAGGTGGGTAGGTTGGCCACCACAAAACAGCGCAGAGAATATGCCGCCGGGCTCATTGTCCGCCTCTATCAACAACTTATACGCGGGTGGAACCCCTGGGTGGATATAGTTACTAAAACAAACTTTTTGTTTGAAGATGCAGTCAAACGATATGTGGAGAACAACAACCAGATGTACAAAGATGGCATCTTCCGGAAAGAGACTTATATCAGCCACGAATCGATGATCCGAAAACTGGTCGGCTATAACGAAAGCCGAGATGTGCCCATCACATACCTCTATCAACTCGACAGACTATTCTGCAACGACTTCCTCGACTACATTCACCTCACACTCGGTAATTCTCCGCTATACCGTAACAACTGCCTGGTTTTCATTAAGGCATTTTGCACATTCTGCGTAGAGAAGGGGTTGATGAACGAAAACCCGGCGAAAGGGGTTAAGCCATACAAGCGCAACCTCATTGAGAAGCGGAGGAAGGTCATTCCACCGGCTATCGTCCGGCAGATAGGCGAGCACCTGCTTCGCCACGACAAACACTTCCTGCTGGCATGCTACCTGCTCTACTATTGTTGTGTGCGCCCTATCGAGCAGACAAGGTTGAAGCTGCAATACTTCAATCTGAAGGATTGTACTCTCACCATACCCGCTGAGGACAGCAAAAACAGGAGAACCCAAACGGTAACCCTACCCAAAAAGGTGATATTGCTCATGCTCGACTTGGGTGTGTTCAACAACCCGCCGCACTTCTACCTTTTCTCGAATGAACTCCTCCCTGGCAGTGTGCAAATAGACCGTCGGCTCATTACCATCAGGTGGTCGCGCCTGAAAAAGGAGTTGAAGCTCGACGACGACTACACCTTCTATTCGCTTAAGGATACAGGAATCACCGAGATGCTGGAGAAGAATCTCAGCAACATCTCGGTGAGAGACCAAGCCAGACACAGCTCGCTGGCCGTTACCGACATCTACACCCAGCGGAGGAAGAAGGCCGACAAGCACATCGTAGACCTCGATGGGGCTCTTTAGTCGGTTCGATAGAACGTTCCCTTCAAGAGCTGTGACATGCCGTATTCTGTGAATGTGGCCGTGATTTTTTCACAGATGTATGACTTTCCTTGAATGAAAAACAACCCCCTAACAGGCGGAATCTTGTTCGCCAAAAACTGGAAATTGTATTTTTTACAGCTGTCGATTGGAGTGTCGAAATAGGTAATGTCGCCAGCTGCTCTATTTAGTCGTATACTATAGTCTGTCTCAACATAAGTCCAGTCCTCATTTGTAGATATTTTGTCGATGATTGGCCTGGGGAGCAGCCCGTTAAAATAGTTCGTGCCGTCCCAGAATGCGACAAAAAGTTGGGAAAAATAGCCCGCGCTCTTTTCGTCCTCACCCGCTTCGAGCATCTCTATTGGGCGATATACAGAATTGTTCCCTGCCTCTGAGTCTCCATCGTCAAAGTTGAGATCCAGGAATATGCACTGTCCTTTGCTCGTCTCGGTGTCATCTATCCAGGCGGGCACAATCCCTATCTCGATACTGTTTCCCTCCTCATTTTTCCCAGAACGCTCACCGAACTGATTCACCGGCTGTAGGATATTGATTGCCAAATCGTAATCAGTCCCAGAAACTGGGTCGTGATAGCCTCCAGGAATAATCCGCAAAGCTCTAAAAACGAAATAGGTACCCAGATTCGCTGCGTATAAAATTTTGTTCAATTTTGAGTCTGGGAGGTAACTGGCGACTACACTCTGCTTCAGATTCTGATTGTCCGCAATTAACTCGTCCATTGTGTTATAACGTACAATCATCTCATCATGTCCTTCAATCAACCAGGGGCACGAGTAGAATTTCCACATTTCATGGTCACAATCGGAATATCTCAAGGTTGATTCACATCTGTATGAAGATTCACCCTCGGAGCTAACCTCTACTGTAAAATCATCGGAAACATCGTTAAGGGTTATCCAGGCATTAAAATCCGCATCTTTAGAGATGAAATGGAGTGTCACAGTCTTACCCCTATGGTCAATGTCGATAAATGCAGACAGGAAGTTCTCCAAATGTTCAAAGAACTCGGTTACGGTCCAGTGAGGAAGGGCTTTGGCTATTTGGGGCATATCCCAGGCATACGGAAGCGAATTGCAAACAATGAGATGACGATATTTCGATCTTTCCCATTCCCCGAAATCATAGCTATACCCCAGGGTCTCGCAAATTTGTTTTGCGATAAACAGTAAATACGGCTGGAACGACACCCCCTTGGTGTCCGGGTGCCATTTATAGGAGCCATTTTCATATACGACCTCATTCTGTATATTCCCCGAATAGTTGTTGACCCAGGGCAAAGCTATATACTTTGTCATGCGGTCGATGCTTCGCCAAAGCCATTCTGGAGGTGTATTACTCATAATCACATACTCAAATTCGCCCAAGTCGAGTTCATTGATGTATATTTCGTCGAAATCGCCGATGAAGTTTTGGGCGCTCATGCCTTCAAGGAATTGTCCCTTGATTTCAGACTGCGACACCTCGACAATAGCGAGAACCCCCATTTTATAGAAATTGGTATCCCGCAGTTCACAGGAAAAGTTCACTTTTTCAATATCGACATCTTTCCGATACAAATGCCCGAATATCGCCCGGTTCTGAGGGCAGTCGATTATTGGGAATGTAATAGACAACGTGTACTCATCAGCACCTGAGAATAACCGATTCTCAGAGATAAATTCAAAGGAGGTGCCTTTCTTCAAGACAGCCTCTTTACCATCTACAAATATTTTCATTTTCGGCGTGATTTAGGGGTTTTGTTCCTTATGAGACGATCGTATTCGTCCTGAGCTTTCTTGATTCCTCGGTCGCCGGTAACCGTGTTAACCGTGACAAACGGCTGGTCGAGACGGTCGTTCAGTTGCTTGATGGTCTCGTTGTATGAGTCAATCAGTGCGACAAGTTGGTGGTAGGGGACGCTCCCATCAGAAAATCCCACCGAGGTGTTAGTTGCAATTGGTGTGGTTCTGAAGCTACGAACCGTGCCGATTGTATTGGTACGCTGTGCATACTCGAGGGCATCGATGATGGGCCGGGTTACCGGCGACGTCACCAGTTTCTGGCTGGCGACCCACTCGCCGGCATGGACGATACCGGCCGGCTCGTTCACCGGACCGGGGCGAGTAAAACCGCCGACAGCATATCCTTGCGCCTCGGAGGCTTGCTGCTGCTTCTTGATTGCGGCTATCTGCACAGCCCCGGCGGCTACGGCCAAACCGGCGGCAATAGGGGCCATGATATACCCGACAAGCGGTATCGCGGCCGCCGAACCATAGGCTGCGATGGCGTTCTGTGCCGTTTGTGCGATGGCCTGGATTACCTGCATGGCAAACATCTTGCGGTTGGCCTCGTTCTTGGCCTTGGCAATCTCTTTCTCTTTGTCCTGCTCGAGCTTCTTGACCTTGTAGGTATTTCCTTCTGCCAGCGAAATCTCCTTGTCGTAGCGGTTCTCGATGGCTGCAGTCTCCATCTCCAAATTCGACTGAACGATTGAGGAGATTTGCGAGAAGATGGCCGACATTCCAGACATGATCATACCGAAAGAGTCGGTCACAGCCCTTCCGCCATCGCTTTGCAACCATTCGGCCAGTTCGGCGTTAGCCTTCTCCATGGCATTGAAACTCTCCTCCGTAGTTTCTTCGAGATACTGCTTTTTCAGGGCCTTTTCGGCGATGACCGATGCCTCGATGATTTTCTGCTTCTTGGCGGCATCGGAGCCGGCCGTCTCGAGCATCTTCTTCGTCAAGGTATCCAAAGCATCGATTTGCAGGCGGTACTGCTGTTCGCGCTTTTCGGCCGACATAAGCGATATCCCTTGGAAATACTCCTCGTAGAGTGCCTTCTGTCGGTTCTGCGTCTCTTTGAATTTCGCCAGTTTATCGGCCTGCAACTTCTCGGTGATTTGGGTCTCGATGTCGGCGCGCTCCTGACTCCCCTCGGCATACAGTTCTTTGAGCCGATTGAGATAGGCAATCTCCGACTCGAATTTCATCTGCTGGTAGGTTTTCTCCGAAACCTGCCCCCGCATGTAGCTATCGGTGAGTGCCACCTCGCGCTCGCGGCGTTCGGCTTCTATCTCCTCCTTGGCCGCATCGAACTGCGCCTTGTTGCGCTGGGTCACCTCCTTCTCGGTGAGTTTGTTCAATTCACCGGTGATTTCGGCAATCTCCTGCTCGGTGGCTTCGGTGTTCTGCAACTTTTTCAGCAGATACTGTTTGTCGAGTTCGGCCTTCTTCTCATTGTACTGGTTGTAATCGATGAGACCCGTGGCATAGCTGGCGAGAGTTTTCGACTGCTCGAGCGCCAGCCAGTCGTCCTCTGCCTGGAACTTGTTCTTTGCACTGCCCGTGCCTACGGCTGAGCCACCAGGTGTT
Source organism: Barnesiella sp. An22 (assembly GCF_963931395.1). NCBI lineage: Bacteria > Pseudomonadati > Bacteroidota > Bacteroidia > Bacteroidales > Barnesiellaceae > Barnesiella > Barnesiella sp. An22. The sequence continues at coordinate 1,430,365 of NZ_OZ007014.1, read as the reverse complement.
CCGATAATAGCCCCATCTGTCCCTTGACTGGCAAATACAGCGGTAGAAGAAATTCCATACTCTTCGGCCAGCCTTTTGTTGGCAGCCTGGAGCTTAACAAGCCGATTGTTCGCCTCGGCGTATGCTTTCCAGGCGGCATCGGCGGCGGCCTTCTCGTTGTCTGAACTGGGAGCTACTCCTATGGTCACAAGATTCGACAAAAGGGCCGACTGATCCTGGGCGGAACCTCCGACCATCTCCGAAGGGCGAATCGTATTCTTGTCGATGTATTCGCTTCTTCGGTGTTCGGCCTGCTTGTATGCGGCATCTGTATCGGCAACATTTTTCTCCAGCTCCGGCATAGACTGTTCAATCTTGACTATCTCCTCCGAATTTTCTTTAATCAAGTCGGCGGCCGCCTTCGCCTTGGCATTCTTGAGAATCGATTGGGTTAGTTCGTCGTATTTGGATTTTGCCTCCCCCAGCATAATCTGCTCGGTTGACATCTTGGCAAAATAGTCGGGGTACATAGCCTGCAATCGCTTCGCGGCCTTGATTCTCTCGTCCTTGGAATTAGCCTCATTGACTGCTGCCTGGTAGAGGGCTTTCAGCTGGGCCAGCTCCGCCTTCGATGCCGAAGCGGCGGCCTCCGACACATCGGAGATACTGCGCTCAAACTCTCGCTCTGCCTTGGCAGCTTCAGCGGCTTCTTCCCGGGCCGATTTCATGCGCTCCCGATACGACAAAAGAGCCCCTGCTCCGGCAGCCAAAACACCCACCAACAGCCCCACAGGCGACATCTTGGTGGTTCTGTTGAAGGCTTTCATCACGACGTCGGCTTTGCGTACTTGGCCCTCCAATCTAAAATATGAATATCTGAGCAATAAAACGATACTCTTCCCTGTTGCCGCAATCGAATTTCCCACTTTCTGGGTGGCATTCCACAGCTTTTGAGCTACTGTTCCGGCCTTGACTGCCACCGTGTACCCGGCATAACCGGCAGCCAGCGAAATTATCAAGGTCCGATGCTCTTTCATAAAATCGACCGTCATTTTCAAGGCTCTCAACGCAGCTGAAGAACTGGTAATCGCATAGCGCATGACGGGGAGAAGGTCCTTACCAAGAGTAACCGAAATCTCATTGAACGATTTCTTCGCTTTGTCGAGTTGCGCCTGCACCGTATTGTTTTGGACGTTGAACTCTGTAATGGCCGAAGTGCCTTCGTCAAAGGCTTCCTGAGCCAGTTTTTGCTCTCTCCGAACCGATTCGATATTACCAGCCAATACCGACAACACACTGGCAGCACGGGCTCCATCGAGTTTCATTTCGTCGAACATGGGAGCCAAAGCCTGCATACCACCGGCCCGGCCCAGGGTGTCGAGAAAATAGAGCAGGGCCTCGTTCGCATCGTTTTTCACCATCTGAGCGAACTGCTGGATATTGATACCAGCGATTCGGGCCAACTTCTCCGGCTCCTTGTACATTTTCATAATTACGCCCTGTAATGCCGTTGCCGACATCTCAACCTGCTGGGCATTCTGGTCGAGTACCGAAGCATACCCCATGATTTGGGAGACTGTCATATCGGCCTGCTTGCCTACACCGGCCATGCGGTTCTCGAAATCGACCAGACAGGAGGCCGATGCGGTAGAATTTTGCGAGACTTCATTGATGGCAGCACCCACGGCCAGCATGGCTTTACCCATACCCATTCGGTCCGCATCGCCATAAATCGACGATAGCTTACCGATATCCCGGGTTGCCCCCTCTCCCAACTCATCGAGAGCTACGTTAATCACATCGGCTGCCCGCACATATTCGAGAACGGCGTCCTGCGATGTGATACCCAATTTACCGGCTTCTTGAGCCAGTTTGTTGAGCTGTTCGCGAGAAGAGCGGGTATCCATCGTTTTGAACGATTCGTTCAGTTTCTCTACCTCGTCCATGGTCATGCCCGTAAATTTACGAACGCTTGCCATCTCGCCCTCCATATCGGCATAGCTCTGGACCGCTTTTCTTCCCGACATAGTCAACCCGGAGATGGCTGCCATCGACATGGTAATGGCATTACCCCAGTCGAACATCTTTTGCGAGAACCGAGTCCACAGCGACTCCTGCTCTCTCATGGAGCTTTTCACCGAGTTCAGTTCCCGCTGTACCAGTTTTATTTTTTCGACCTGGGCATTCCAGGCGGCTGACCCTCGCTCGATATTGTTGAGCTGCCGACGCAAAGTGGAGAGGGTTTTCGACAACTCCTTGGGGGTGGCCCTGTCAAGTCGACGCATGACACTCTCGGCCTGCTGTACCGACGAGGTCATCTCTCTAATTTCGGCGTTTGCCTTCTTCAACTCCTTCTGTAGCTTGTTCATCTCTATTTTGTCGCCGCTGTTGCGGGCCTTGGCCAGTGCATTCTCGAGGTCCTCGGCCCGTTGCCGGAGAGCCTTCAACCGCTCCTCTGCATTCTTGCCATTTACCTCCAAAACGATAGAGGCAGATGTTTCATAATTGCTCATATTCGTTCATATTTTTCACGAATATGGGCACTCCAGGCGACCCAATAAAAGACACAAAAAGAGCCTCGGGGGAAGATTCCCCGAGGCTCCGACAAAAAGTCTATTCCGATAATCGACTTACGAGTGACGATGTTTCCTTTTGATAAAACGAATGAAACGGGTGCAAAGAGCAACTATCGCCGTTATCACGAAAGCTGCCACCACAATCCAATATATGTACCAGAATATAACGCTAACCGCCGTGAGTGCTCCAAGAGCCATAATTATCACGAACAAGAGCACAAATCCAAAGGCAATCAATATAGACATATTTCCTCCTTTTCTTCGAAGATAGTGAAAATTTTCGGCATTCGCAAGCCCATCACACAAATTTTTGAGGCTTCATCACCCAACCATGTCGCCCATCAGGATAATAGGCCGAGCGGAAACCGAGCGAGAGCATGGTCATCGCAACATCGTTGGGCACTAAATCGGCCATATCGTCCAGGTCGCGCAAAATATCGTCGGTGGTACGAACGACGGCCCCCTCGTCGGTGAGAGCGGCGGCCGGCACCCACTCCTGTAAATACTGTTCTACGAGGTTCTGCAACGAAACCTCCTTCTCTTGCTTATTCATGATTCTCTCCTTCCTTCGTTAGGTGAAACATTTCGATATATTCCTCGATCATCTCCTTGAATACGGGCACCTGGGACTCCCGGTCTAACCAAACGAGCGAGCGAGGGATAGCAGAAGATTCTACCTCTATCTCTACCGACGGTTCTTTCGCCGGCTCTTCGGCCGGGTAGCGGGTAATCCGAACAATCAGGTCGTCGTGAGTAAACTCAATCGTATGGGTTTTCATCGCTCACCTCCTTTCTCCGAGAACCGGGCCGTAATACCGGCCACACCCCGATAGGCGTAGGCTGCTAGTGCGAACGCCGGCAAGCCAGCAAAGGCTCGCCGGTGGCCAGGGTGAGCAACAAGATAAACAACGAAGCGACGAAACGGACGCTTCGCCACATTTCACGGCGGGTGAGTTTGACCTCGAGCTCCCGCTCAAAAAATCGGATTAGGTAATTTTCGAGGGCCGATGTTTTTCGCCCTTCCCTTGCCTGCGACACAGGCAATGCGACTGTTCTTTTCATTTTGCTAGACAATTAAATGAAACAATATGTTGAATGATGACGGGAAGGGAACAAAAAAAGTTCCGCTCCCCGTTGTCTAGCACCTGATACAGGCTGTGGGCGCATTAACGCTCCACACGGGACGGAACTATATGTACAGCCATGGGCATAAAAAATGCCAACGGCAAAGTTGGCGAACCTCGTCGCCTGTATCAAATGCTAGACACTACAAAGATGAGATATTTTTTTGAAACGAACAAGGAATAAGGAAAAAATAAAACGGCCCCGCTTTCCCGTTGACTTCCACCTGAAACAGGCAGTGGGCGCATTAACGCTCCACACGGGGGTCGGGGCCGTACTCTATACTACCGAACCGGCCGCCATTTCCTGTGTCGCCAAACAAACCATCTTGATGCGCCGAGCGCAAAAAAATGAACAGGAAAGACAGCCGATATTCGTAATGATATCCGATATCAAGTCGGAATCTATATTATTTTTTCTCTTTATACTGAGTTGCTTCTAATTCTTGTTGAATGGGCGCACTCTTCTCAGAGTCTTTCCCTTTATAGAACGGTTCCTTAACCTTCTCTTCCGCCTTTACTGCGGCTTCTTCATTTGTAGCAGACTCTTCCTTAATTCCCGACTCTTCATTTTCTACGGCCTCTATCCTTGCTTTTTCTTCCTCCGCTTTACGACCCATCTCGTCAAATTTTGTATAAAGGAAACCGGTTAATACCCCGTATATTACAATAGCAACAATTCCAAAATAGAACCGTCTAGTCATTATATACTGTTTCCATGGTAATTGTTGTATTAAGACCGGAGATACAAGAAGATACAAACACATAAACAAAATCAACAGCACGCCCAATCCCATTGTGTTACAAATGAGTAATGGAAGATTTATTTCATCATTCGCAATAAATATATTTACTATTCCAAACAAAAAAGTTATTGCAGTAGTAAATATAGCGATCAAATCAAATGCTTTTTTATCGGTATTTTTAATAGATGATTTAATCTTATCGATTTCCACCTTCTCCTTAGTAACCGCATATATCATTTTCTGCGATTTGTACTGCTGTTCATAAGAATCTGCACGCTTAGCCAACGCATCATAATTATCGTTATTAACAAATGGCGATGGCACAAACAAATTCAATTCATATTTTTCCGAATATACACAAGACTCTTCAAACGGCAGTTGATATGCAACAAAAGCATGTGATTTACACCATTTTATACATTCTTTATATAAGGAAATCAATCGTTCTAACTCCGAGAATTTATCCTCCATTAAATGATCATTGATATCTTCCATATCAATATGTCTCTGGATACAATCAATAATGGATTGAATAGCTTTCTCGTAAGGGTGAAAATTTCGTATAGAAGTCTCTGCCTGTATATCTTCAATAACTCTTAATTCCTCTTTTATTTCCTTCAGCTTAATATCTTTTTTTACCCGAGTAAGAAAAGAAAATCGACAATTATAAAGATAATTATATACAGAATCCCAGGAGAACTCATCACTAATTTTCTCCAGCTCACTTTTTCCATGCTTAGGATCACTCTTATATGCACCATATACTCTTTTAAACTCAGCAATAAGATTGTCCATCAACTTAATTTGATTTTCTCTCTTTAGAGAAGTCCTATACATCTCCATTTTGGAAACAAATGGAGCTATTCTAATATTATCTTTATCTGGAACAGGTCTCTTCTCAAATAAAGAATAATCGCCTATATCAAGATCATTAGTCGGAATTTTTTCTTCCTTGAAATTTGAAGTAACATATCTAAGAGGCTCTTTTCTCACTCTACGGAGTATATATGCCGTCTTTTGCAGTAATAATGTATATATTTCTTTTACTCCAACAGAGGTATTTTGAACCATCATCTCAATGGAACTTCTTAACTCCAAAATTTTATAAGCTTGACCTTCATCAATAAACAAATAATACTCTTGTTGGCATATAGGAATTGCAATATTGTAAAATGTCTCAAGTAACGATTGCCTATCTGTCTTCCGGAATAACCTTTTCAGCCAAACATTGCTATTTTCATAGTCCGCCTTTTTATATTTGCTCCTAACAAGAAAAAAGAATGATTCATAAGACGCTAACGCATTGAACAACGAAGCTCCTAAATAAAAGACTTCTAGCTGAATACGGTCTTTAAGTGTTGTAATTGGTCCTACTGGAGGATTAGGGATATCCGCTAATTCCTGTTTAAACTTATCTAATACTGTACCAAATTCTTCCTCTCTTATATACTCCCCGGAAAGAATTGATCGAGTAAGATGTATAAAACTAAATTCTATGAAATCTTGGATTCTATTATAAAAATCTTGACATGCTTCACTATCACTATAATCTATATGGCTCCACTTCTCATTACCAAACTCAGCCACATATTTTTCATAGCATTTCTTCAATTCCATTATTCCCCTCCAATTTAATCAGTAAGACTAAACCGTTTATTGGAATCCTTGCGAATTGAATCCTTTGGCATCTTAGCACTCAATTGTCCCATAAATTCTGCGAAATCCATTGCCCGATTCCAACTATCCCATCTATGAGTAATCGCTACCAGGTCGAAGGCGTTTAATTCGATAAGTTTTTCATTCTCTGCGCGAAGAGCATTAACGGCATTTCGTATATTTTCAAATTCAGAACCCGCATATTCTGAGGAGTTATCCTCTCCACCTTCCCGCCTTTTAATAATTTTATACTCAGCAACATATGAAGGCAATGTATTTGCTTGAATTACATTATATACATCACTCTCCACCGGGCCATAGGGCATGGCATAAAAGTTATCAAATATATCCAAAAGATCATCACCCTTATCTTTCTTAGGAGCTGCCGTCAAAAATAACAATTTCAAGGCGGTGAGTTTAGACAACGGTTTGCCCTTTATCGTTTTATGATCATCTCTCCACTCCTCAAAAAGTTGGAGCATATAGTCAAAAGCCTTTATTTTTTTTTGTGTTTTTTCTACTATCCCTATCATAATTCCTTTTTGTACTTTTATTATACGAGAACAATAATACGATGAAAAGGGTCACAAACTATGGCATTATAATAAAATTTATATTGCCCTTATATCTTTGTTGGACAGAGCAAATCATACTATTTAAGCTATAATAATTGTCATGTGTTTGTTGCAAATATAGATATTTTTATTTTTAGTTATATCATTATATTGATAATATAATAAGTAATGTTCCTTAATTTGTAAAATATACAGTAACAAAATTCAGAACCTTTACACAAAATCACACATAAAGTATCAAAGAGCGACCTTAATATAAATAACTAATATTCAGGCATAAACCGGCACTTTATCCTATTATTTTTTATCCTTCTCGAACAATTTTCCAGCCTTCAAAACTCTATTTCACTATAAAACAGTTTCTTAGGGATTCAAAAAGGGAATTTTTCCCTTTTTTTCAGTCAAACCTTCCCCCTACTGCCCTGCGGAACGAGAGAGCCTTCCCCCAGTCGCTGGTTCGGAATATGCCCAAAGGCTCCCTGCCGGGGTACGGTGCCAGCGAGGTGCTGGGGAGGGCGCCGCCGAACGGTAGAGAAGAAGGTGCGACCTTCTCGATGGGCGGTACCTCTCCTCTTACTTATACACAAAGCCGCCCACTTTCACAAGCAGACGGCTTCGGAGGGATACCCCTTTACACAAACTAAAAAACAACTATCAGAAATTCCAAAGGGTATAGCTAACCGAGACCCCGACAAAGGGCTGAAAGCCACGAGGGGTAAGGCCATAACCGGCACCGACCCCAAGGCTCCATCTCCGAGGTTTTTCGCGCACGGTGACAACCTGAGTCCTCGGATATAAGAAAATGCTGTCAAGGCTCGGCCGAAAACCTGAGACATAGGCGGTAAATGTGCTATCGCCATACACCTTCTGCGTGATGGGGATAGCCACCTCTATACTATCGGGCAGATAAACGGCTGGTGTCGAACGCGCGGAAACGAAACGCTTTTCGCCGACGGCTTCAGCCCGTGAGATTTCGGAGCCGGCTGCCTGACCAGCGAAACGGAAGAGAAGCGTGTCACCGGCTTCCGGCGAGAAGGACGAACTGTCGGCGGCATGTTGGCCGATGCCCTGGTAGAGGCTATCACTGCCAGCCAACGACATGCGTGCGGTGTCGGCTTTCAGAGAGGGGCCACCGGCGCGATGCCCATCGATGGAAGCGGACGGAAGCCGCACTACGACATATCTCACCACCTGGCTATCCCGAGGGACAGGAAGATAATAAGGAACCGTATCGAAGAAAGTGGCGGTATCTCTCTCTCGATCCAGTTCGAGAGTGGGTCCGATGGGGCGAAGCCAGCCCCATAGCGCCACAATGAGGAGAACCCCGACGAATATCCAAGGGAGAGCTTTCATGTGAGGCTATCGAGATAGTGAACAATCCCGGCGACATGTAAATCGACAATCGCCTTTTTGCCGGTGTCGCTCAACAGGAAATCGACCTCTTCACGATTGTCCTGGAACAGGTTCTCGGTGAGCACGGCCGGGCAAAGGGTGTGCTTCAAGATGTAGAGATGGCCCTCTTTGTCGGGATCTCCGTCTGTCTCATCTTTCCGGAGCTTGAAGCCGGCGGCGCCGGCCGCCTCGTACAGGCAAGAGGCCAGGTCGTCGGCTTTCGTGTTCCCGACACTCGTCCAAGCCTCCCAGCCTTTGGCCGAGAGCCATTCCCCACCCTGCCCGGCGGCATTGACGTGAACCGATATAAGGATCGCCTGTTTCCCGGCTTCCTGGTATAGCTTGTTTGCTCTCGATACTCGTTCTTTGAGAGGGATATCCTCCTGTTCAGGGACGAGCCGAGAGACATCGAGCCCCCTGGACTCCAACTCGGCCGCAATGCGGCGCACAATTTCTCGGGTGTAAGCATACTCCAGGAGACGCCCATCAGGCGAACATTTCCCAGCTGTTTCACGGCCGTGGCCGTTGTCGAGGATTATTTTCATAGCGGCATTATTTGTATTCGGGTAAAAGGTATTGAATATTCATGGCGGCATCGTGCAGAATGGGGCGAGCCTCGCTCTCGAGTGGGATATTATCGCTCGTAAACTCGACAAAGATACTCCCCACCCAGTCGTACTTATTGTCGTTGAGCCGCTTGATGATAGCGGCATGGCACCCACAAGACGACAGTAAAGCCTTCGCATATCTATCGTCGACCTGCTCGTCGATGTTAGAGATGTACATAAAGAGATTCTTGCTCATATCGGCGCTAAACCTTGCCACCTCTGCCATCTTCAGGCTGTGGATCTTGTCGCGCATTCCTTCCACGCCCTTGCGCTTCACCTCATAGTAAACCGATAGCATACACTCATTCCCCAAGGGGTGAGGCTGCACAATATAGACCCGGTCGGCCTTCAGTAGGTAGAGGATATTCCACAACTCGCCGAACACGATAGAGGAGCTATCGTTCCTGCGTTTGTATATCACCTCCTGCTCATTCTTGAAGGCTTCGATTTTCAGATCGGTAACCTTGTCCCGCGACTTCTGAGTCGACTTCATATAGATGCTTAACACCGTCGTGATGATGGTGCCTATTGCCGTGATGATGGCAGCCAAATATTCCATATATTTCCGTGTGTTTGATTTGCTTTCTCTTTGATTTCGCCGATTTGAACTATACTAAATTTTTTTTCTCAAAAATATGGACGAACGACGAATCGTAAAAAGACAAAAAGCCCCAGCTCTCACGAGCCAGGACCCCGCAAATTATATTGATCTGCCCATCGTCTTCGCCTACACTTTTTAATATGATAATGCAACCCCATTATATGGGGACTTCATTAGGCAGCAACGTGCTGCTTGTACAACATCATGTCAGTGTAGGTGGCATTGTAGTTCATGTGGGCATTGAACTCGGCTTTCGTACAACCGTCAAAAGGGTTCCCGACGCTCTTGTTTGTGCCTATCCATTCACACAATTCGAGTATAGAGGACTTGTTTGATGTGAAATAAACAAACGAATGGTCGGCGAGAATGGTCAAGACCTTGCGTTCGCACACATTGTATTTTTCGGCCAGCACAGCTACGATATAGGAGGTTTTCTCACCATTGGCCAGCAGCCGGGCATAATCGTTGTACAGCTCGATGTAGCACACGTCGTCGAGGCGTACACCAGCGGCTTGGCAGATTGTCAGCAATTCCCGATTCAATTTCAACAGTTCGATAACTTTCATTTCAACAAAAAAATAGTACATTTGCAATATCTCACTTACATACACATACAAAAACAGCCACAAGTGTAGTCTGGGTATTTGCCCCCGGCTACGCACTTGTGGCGTGTATGTGTTAATATGTAGGTGAGATGACTATTAACAGGCCGGGGCATTTTTTATCCCCGTCCTCTTTGGCTCCTGCAGAACCTTTACATGCCTATATTTTGCGGTTTTCGTTAAACTCCAGTTCTAATTCTCTTGCCTCTTTCTCTGGGAGTTCCTCCCAGCAAGACAAATCGGTCCCGTCAGGGGCTGAAACAGCCGGAGTAACCGTGATATACTCATCTGTTTTATATACCAACAAATATCCTTCTCTCGCTTTTTCCCGTATCATTTTTCAAGCTCCTATTACTTGCCAATTTTTATCCGTAGCTACTTTTATATCTTCCTCCGTAAGTTCATGAGTACCAGGATTATTGGTAATATTTATAATTCTCTGTGACTGACCGCTGAAATCCGGCAGTTGCTCGAATACTTCCATTATAGCTCCATATTCGAATTTAGATCCGTTGATATTTATATGAGCTCCTCCAGATTGGGAGCCAAACGGGGAATCTTTACTAAATTGCAATCCGTATATGGCCGAAACAGACGAACTAAATACATTCAATTTAGTTTCAGACGTCCCAAATGAAATGGACAGTTTCGGACAGTTGTTAAATCCGTTCGCATTTAATTTGGTCGCTTTCCTTCCAATGGTAGTGGGGAAATTTATCGCTTCCTGCAAATTTATGCACCCGGAAAAAGCGCTTACCAAATCATTTACATAATCAAACAATTCCCGATTCTCCGGGAATACGATCTTTCTTAAAGCGTTACACCCCGAGAACGTATACATCATACTTGTCCAAACTCGTTCCGAATCGGTCGGTAATATAACTTCGGTTACCACTATATTCTGCTCGAAGAGATTGGAAATCTCCAAAAAATTAAATCTTGACAAATCATATCTATAATTCAACAGATTGGGGGCATATATAAATGAAAATACAGCACCCCTGTATGCCTTTATATTTTTATAATTGAAAACATCGAAAGGGTATTGCCCCAACAATTTAGAGACTGTATTCCCGGGCAATTCGTCGAACGCTATATCCTCCGAATCATATCTTATCTCATGGAGATATACCGATCTGAGCGTATCCGCTTTAAGAATATGTTTTCCGATCACTCTGACATATTCTATCCAATTGACGGCCGTATTCTGTGCCCAATTCAATATCAGATAAGAGTATAAACCGTTTTTGTTTATCGAAACCGCCTTCACTTTCGAATTGGATTTCACATTATTATAGACAGGAGAAAGTTCTATGGCATTATAAACGGCATGGTCCTCTTTGACATACAAGTCCACGTGCCAGAACCTTTCGCCGTGAGAGTCAAAAGTCCCCGTTCCTTCTTTGAATTTATGCCTGCAGATATGATATCCAGGTTCCTCCCTGCCATTCAATATTTCCGTGGTACCGTCTCCCCAATCCACTTCGATTACTTGGTCATATATCCAGAATGTTAGGTCATAATCAGGGTCTTCCCCTGTCGTATATGCAATCAACCATACATGGGACCGAGGGGTTAATTCCAAATCAGGCCATTCTGGATCCACACGATACGGCGGTCTCGATCTATATGAGGTAATAGCTGGAACGACTACGGAATTATTTATTCTGGGGACTTCTGGTACTACGACAGATTCTTTCACGGCAGTAGCCTCCGGTACGATTACTCGCTCATGAGCTACTGTACAGTTGTATGGTTCCATACATTATACAATTTTGATATTTGTAGCTTCTTTCTTCCCGTACGGGCAATATCCTTTTTCGAAATCAGAATCCTCCTGGAGGAAACGTCGCTCTACGATGAGAATCCCCCGTCGGAATGTATTCGGTTCGAAGATGCCGAACAGCTTGCCATCACGGAAGATGCAATTTTCGCGCTCATCTCCATGCTGCGAGATGATGCACGACTTCCCGGCTTCGTCTCGATAGATGAATAGAAAGTTAACGCTCTCGGGGGATATTGGGTGCCCCTCCAGGTCGCTGAAGGTGAGCTCAAATTTTATCCCTTCCCATGAATATTTTTCCTCCATTTCTGTCATATTTCATATATAATAAGTATCTTTGTCATAGCCCGATGGATATATCTTTGGGCAGTCGTAAGTGAAAAGTCCTTGTGTAGGCCCGACGGAAAAGTCTTTGGGCCTTTTTTCATATATTCTCCTTCAGCCTTTTCCCTTTTTCAAAAGTGAATGAAAAACCAACGCCATCGGCTGTATCATTGCTGACAACTCGAAGTGAAAATCTGGCGATATTTGAAATCCGAGTTCTCCCGTCGAATACAGCCAGGCCAAACTGGCGAACGACAATCTGTTCTCGAGAGTCATCATACGGGGTCTCTGTAAAGATGAACTCTTGCTTATATCGACCATAGTGAACAATGATATTCGGGAAATTGTCTTCCACGACTTGTTTTCCTATTTCATCAGGCGAGTTTGAAATCAGGGTTGCGGCTCCAGGCATATAGGGCCATCGGTAAAATTGGAATCGTGATTTTGGGTTATTCACATTCTGCGGGATTCGCCAGCCCGCCACTCTTCGGTATCCTTTTTTGTCAACATTCCTATCCCTCGTAGAGACATGGCGCATCAGGCGAATTTCAAACGTCGAGGCGTCCACCCCAGCCGGGAGGTACTCTACCGGATACAGGACAAGATTCCCATCTTCTATTTTCAGCGTGATGTCGATGTATGGTGATGCCACTCCGATAGGGCCTGAATTTTGGCTGCCAATCAAGGAAGCCATATCGTCAAGAATAAGCCCGAGACTGTCGGGAGTGATGCTGTTCGCTTCGGTTTCTGCACGGAGTGCTTTGATTTTCGCTTTGATTTCGTCGATTTGAGCCATAGTATTTCTGTTTTTCCTCAAAAATATGGACGAACGACGAATCGTAAAAAGACAAAAAAGCCCCGACTTTCACAAGCCGGGACTTCACGAGTTGTATGTAGGTTATTGGCTATTTTACGGGCTTCATCAACCAACCATGTCGCCCATCAGGATAATAGGCCGAGCGAAAACCGAGCGAGAGCATGGTCATCGCAACATCGTTGGCCACTAAATCGGCCATATCGTCCAGGTCGCGCAAAATATCGTCGGTGGTACGAACGACGGCCCCCTCGTCGGTGAGAGCGGCGGCCGGCACCCACTCCTGTAAATACTGTTCTACGAGGTTCTGCAACGAAACCTCCTTCTCTTGCTTATTCATGATTCTCTCCTTCCTTCGTTAAGTGAAACATTTCGATATATTCCTCGATCATCTCCTTAAATACGGGCATCTGGGACTCTCGGTCTAACCAAACGAGCGAGCGAGGGAGAGCAGAAGATTCTACCTCTATCTCTACCGACGGTTCTTTCGCCGGCTCTTCGGCCGGGTAGCGGGTAATCCGAACAATCAGGTCGTCGTTGGTGAACTTTATCGTGTGAACTTTCATCGCTCACCTCCTTTCTCCGAGAACCGGGCCGTAATACCGGCCACTCCCCGATAGGCGTAGGCTGCCAGTGCGAGCGCCGGCAAGGCCAGCAATGGCTCGCCGGTGGCCAGGGTGAGCAACAAGATAAACAACGAAGCGACGAAACGGACGCTTCGCCACATTTCACGGCGGGAGAGTTTGACCTCGAGCTCCCGCTCAAAAAATCGGATTAGGTAATTTTCGAGGGCCGATGTTTTTCGCCCTTCCCTTGCCTGCGATACAGGCATTGCAACTGGATTCTTCATTTTTGTAGGACATTAAAATGAAACAATATATTTTGAAAGACGGGAAGGGAACAAAAAAGGTTCCGCTTTCCCGTTGTCCTACACCTTGAGAAAGGCAGTGGGCGCATTAACGCTCCACACGGGGGTCGGAACCTATGCTTATATAGCTAAGCTATGGGCATAAAAAATGCCCGCAACAAAACTAATTGGCGAGCCATCTCGCCTTTCTCAAAATGTAGGACAATACAAATATGGGGGTTCTTTTCGAGAAAAGCAATAGAAAGCACAAAAAAAGCATCGGATTTTGTCCGATGCTTTTTAGGAGTAAATCTTGTATTATCTAACAATCTTAAGAATTTGACAGAGTTCGTGCCAATTGCATCGAATCAATTATAGGGAGCGGGTACTTCGAAAGATTCGTCCCAGCCGTTTTAACAACTAAGATACCTCGCATGGTACCAATTGCCACATTAATAAGATAAGGCATGATATATGTAATCGTGATGCTATCATTATCTTCTATAGTAACGAATTGAGCTAGGTTACTCACTTCAAATTCAAAGCGATATACACACTCAAGAAGTTCATCTTCCTTCAATTCGTACTTGACACCGAATATTAGAGCAATCTTATTATTCTCCACTTCGGGTTGAATCTGGCTAGAGAAACCAAGTTTTATATTTTCGGGAAGCACCTCTTCAGTAATCTTGCCCAGTGACATCATAAAACTCACTTCATTTACAGAAGTAAGTCTCATTTGAATATTTACATTACTCTCTGCCATAATGAATTAGTTTTCGTATGAAATAACACATGAGTTAATTTTGCTATTAGTATAGCTATTGTCAGAAACCTCCATCAAACTGTTACAAGAAGGCATTGACATAAAGATATACTTAGTTTTCGATTCTCGGCGAACCTCAACGATAGGCTCCCCGAGAACTGCTGAAATCTTAGCAAGAGTCGCAGTTGTAAAACCATGAGTTCCTGTTAGCCATCTTGAGATTTCTGAATCACGTTTACCCATGCGAGAAGCAAACTCGTGCTGAGTCATGTTCTTGGCCTTAATAAGGTCATAAATTCTGTTTGCAATGTCAATGTTGAGATTTACCTCCGCCATCACCTCAGGAGCAACATTTGCAACACATTGTTCAAATAGTGGGTTCTTCTTCATAATTATACTTAAATGGTGATAGTTTCAATTATCGGTTTCATTTTAGCGAAGTCATAGTATCCAACATGGGCTTTTTTGGATTCAACAAAAATCTGACGTTCAATCTGCCTGAGTTGGTTTACTATACCGAGTAGAGCCGGATCTTCTTGAAAAGTCTTAGTTTTCTTTATGCCTCCATTCCCTATAACAAGTATCTTATCCGATATCCGAATACAATATAATCGCAACGTCCCAATAGACCGACTTCTACGGCAAATACAGAGTGGTATGGCTTTAATTTTTCCTCCTTCCAACCTAAATAGGTTGTCTCTCGCACCACAATCATCAGCCATTTTCTTAATAGTACTAATGATAGCATCGAAATCTTGTTTCAGTTGAGGATAAGATAGATCTTTATTGTTATACATGAATTTCTCGAACTCGGTCATAGTCTCCCCATCAAATTTTGGAGAATAAATACTAATATTCTCAGACTCTATTACCAGTTCAAGTTTTCCCATATAATTATACAACGATTGGGAGTGCAAATATATAGTAAGATATCGCGTTTTCCAAACAAACTTAACAAAAAAGTGAATTTTTTAGGGTTTATCAGATGTTCGGTGCAAAGAATAATTTACATGCCTTTACAGACGTGCAACACCTCACGGCTCGGGGGTATCGTACTCAAAACTCTCGAGAGAGACGTCCTCGTCCAACTCTTCCCAGCGTATTCCCATCGCGTCGATACTGTATTTCTCCCGCTGTGAGTCGCTCGCATGAAGGAGCCGAGGATACCACCGCAACGACTGCCATAAGGTTTTACCTTCAGCCGTGAGGATATAAATCCTATCATTCTCAAACCATAATTTTTTCACTTCCATACTATAACAAATTTATCTCACCTATGTTCGATAAGTGAGATAAATCTAAGATATACATTTATATCCTGCAAATTTCCGAGCTGTTTTTTGAGGCACAATCACAAAGGGTGATTCTTATAAAATTCGGTGGACTCTTTCATACGCTTTTCGTCGAAAATATCGGACATGACACCGATAAACTCACGGCCTATGTTATCGGCAATAAATTCACGCATCTTAAATACCGAAGCATAATATTTCCAGGAGAACCATCGGCGACGCTCTCTTACTTTCTTCCGTCCCTCTTGCCCAGGATATATATTCCCGGGATTTCCCCGCCAGACTTCCTTTCCGGTTCCATAGTCCTGCCATAAACCATACTCCAGGAATTGCTGGATAAGAGTTACCTCTATGAAACGGCCGTCGGCCCGCACAGGAAGAGATGTCACCGAATCGAGAAGGGCCCCGGTATCTATAACCCCCATATCGACAATCTTCTCTTTCCAGATATCGATCATCGTCCCGTTAAACCCGCCGACAAATTTGGCCCGTTCTTCAAGAGCTTTTTCTTCAGTTATGTTATTCCCATTCATCGTCGTTGACTCTTAAATCGGTGTATGTACTCACGGATATGTTGAAAAAGGAGCAGGCACAGCCAGAAAAGAAATATTTGTCTATCTCGCTGAATCGGATTTTCTGGTCGATGAAGATACGGTTCTCGGCGAGGCGCGTACTCTCGAGAATCAGCTTCGACATGAACTGCCGAAAAATTTCCCGTTGCAAGTCGAAGGCCTCCATGCGGGCCTTCATATCGTCGATTTTATGCCGCACGGCGAAGAATACCGTTTTTGTCCGAACGGTATGCGGGCTATTGGTCAAATCGGTAGAGCCTGAGGAGATATCACTCACGCACACGAAGGCGGTGGTGTTTTGCATATTGGCGAGAGCTTCCTCGAAGCCTTCGAGGCTACTGACCAGGCAAAAGCGAAAACCGTGCTTCCGCGCGAGTTTGTTGCTCTCGGTCAACCGCCGGAAAAAGTCGGCAGCGTCCCAGTTGAATGACTTACTTTCCATATTTCCGTTGCATTTCTTCGTATTCTCTTGCCTGGGCGTCGAGCTCTGCAAGCGCCCTCCAGGTATCCATATCGAGAACCTCCTTCTCCTTGGTTATATCTCCCTTGGTCAAGGCTCGAATGGTGGCATTCATGGCGTCCTGCAACCGCTTCCCAAGCGGGGCACCCTGTGAGAGCAGGTCGTCAGTTGAGACCTCGTCGGCCGGTTGAAAGAAGTAGGGAAACTGTTGCGCCAGCATCTCCTTGAGTGAGGCAAACCAATAGAATATCGAGAGCTTCTCGGCGGTGTTGGTCTTGATATTTTTAGCACTATATAGAATCTCGGCCATCTCATTGAGCAACTCCTGTTTCTGCGTCGCCAGGTAGCCCTGGTATAGGTTATCGCAATAGATGTATTTCCGCAAGGGAACCCCCTCGAAATCGCGAGGCAGCGCCTTATGCCTGCCTATGTGCGAGATTCGCACCGGGTATCGTGGATAACCATCGATCCAATCGAGCGCGTGCACGGCATCGGCAATCATTTCGCTGCTCATTTTGAAGGTCTCGCCCCGGTGCTTCACCATGTATTCATGCTCACCGCATTGGCTCAGCACCTGCATTTTCGCCCAAGCAAAGAAACAATAGGTTCGAATCTGCACAATCGACAGATTGTCGCTGTACAGGTTGTAGAGGTAGTAAAGCTGGCGGTCGGTTAGCTCTGCCCAGTTGTGTGGTAAATAAATCGCAACAATATTCATAGCTATATATAATTAAAAAAAATGTCAAAACCAGAATCCTGAGCTTTCCTTCTCGTTGTAGAACACTGGCGGATCGAATAGCTCGGCCGTCTTCGAGCTGTGCCACTCGGGATATTTGTCGGGATTGCTTCGTATGAAATTCACCACATCGGTGAGTGCCCGATTGTCGAGCTTCCCGCTCTCTATCGCCCGGGCGATGATGCGACGTACCCGCCCCCCAAGCAGGGCATATTCAGAGCCTTTCTCGAAGGGAGCCAATCGCAGCCGCTCCATCAGCTCGGGCGAGACGAACTCGTCGGCTACCTCATTCTCGATAGGTGCGGCCAGGTTACGGATTCGCAGATATTCATTCCAGAACTGCTTTTCGGGGTCGGCGAGCCCAGCCAGGTGGGTCTCCAGGGGTAGGAACAGAGACGAGGCGAACTCCTTCCCTTGTGGGGTATCGGCATAACCCTCTATTGAGGCCAGCTCTATCACCATGGTCGAGGCTGCCTTGTCGCGCATACGTGCCAGCGAGAAGAGCAGCCGCTCGATACGCTCTTTCGAGGCCGGTACGACATTCTGGTTGTTCACGATGCCGAAGCCGTTAGGCGTGAGCACGAGGTCGAGCGATGGCACAGCCATACGAAATGCCTCGTTGGCCACATAGACCGACGCGGCATTCCGCAGGGTGTCGGTCATCTGCATGGGCTGGGCCATTCTATCGGGGCCGAGGAATATGTTGCAGAGCGAAGCCTCTGCTATCACCATGTTTGGCTCTATCTTCTCGTAGAGAGTATCTTCGCCATCTACCGTGATCAGGACGTTCGGAATGAAACGCCGCAAGTCTTCATCATTCAGGATTATCATAGGGAGGCGTATTAGTGGTTACAGTTTTTGCATCGGTTTTTTCGTCGAGTGTCGTGAGCATGATGAAGGGGCAGTCGGGGAATGCCCCCTTCCACCCGTTAAAGCGAATGACCAGCTTGTGCACCGTAAAGAGCAAATCGTGATAGGGCTTCTGCAATGCCTGGGCGATTGTGTAGAGCTCGCGCTTGTCGCTCCCGCTGTTGTTGGTCTGAGCTTTTCCGGGCACAGAACCGACCAGGTTGGAATGCACCCGCATAGTGAAACATATCATGTTCACGGCCTCGATGATATCAGAGGCCCAATCGCCTCCCTCCTTGTCAGTCTCTATCTTGTTGATGACCACGTCGTGCACCACGTCGCCATTTGGATTGGTGTAGAACTGCGAGAACCAGGCCTTGCCGCTGTTTTCGACACCGGTGAGGAAGTCGAGTATCTTCTTTTTCTCCTCGACTACCCTCGCCTGCCGTTTGGCTCGGTCTGTGATGCCTTCAGCCCGGAATACTCCCTCCCAGTATTTGTCGGAAATTTCGATGTGGTATTTGATGGGGGCTGAGTTTTTGAGTTTGGCCTCCTTGGCCAGACCAATAAGCCGCTTGATGTTGTACCACCGTCCCCGGAAAAGTGAGGCATAATAGGGTATCGGATAATAGGTATTATCGGGAGTAGGCACCTTGGTGAGCACGGCAAATTTGCGGGTGGTGGTGCGCATACGGGTCTGTCCGTCGTCGCCGGGCATTCGGCCCATTCGCACCATCAGGTCGTAGAGAGGAGCATTCAGGTCGAGCAGCTCGATGTCCTCTACCTGTTTCGCCATAGGTTTGCTGTTTCTCCAATTCGCGTAATAGAGTTTATCGATTCGGCCATTGGCATCAGCCACGCCCAAACGGCAGTAGCAGGCTTCTTTGCGAATCAGCCTCAAAATCTTCGAACCGTCACCGTTGAGAATTATCACGTTGACGCAGAATGCAAAGTATTTCAAATCCTGGCATACGCCCAAGAAGCTCGCCGGTATGTTATTGCCCACGAAGAAGTTGTCTATCTCCTCCTTTACGTCGTCGGTGCAAACATCGGCGTTGTAGAGCAGCCCCGACCCGTAGCAGATTTCAGCATTGAACATCTGGCAGGTAGAGAGTGTCTCGTCTCGTTCTATCATCTCGAGAATATAGTATGGCATCTGGTCGTCGGCACCCCAGGGCATATACATGTGGTTGTCGTCAATGGGCACGGGAGATATTTCTCCCGACTCTCGAAATTCGGTCTTGCTCAATTCCGACGAGAATAGGGCCTTCGCCTGAAGGCCTGGTATATCGTCGATGCTGGTGTAATTTATGGGGTCGTAGTCGTTCATAAGAAAACGGTTAAGTTGTTAATTTCGAATATGCAAACATCGCGCACGGTGCGAATCTCCCGGCTATCGAGCAGCTTCACGCGGCGTATTCCCTTGTAGAAGTCATAGCGCAGAGAAATGCAGTTGTGCCAGTGCTGGATCTGGCCGGATTTTGTCCAAAGAGTTATATCGACGGGATCACCAGCCTTGAGCATTTCCCGCATGGTATTGATGTGAATAGAACGTGCCATAGACAACACTATTTAAACTGGAATTCAAACTGCTGCGAAAAAGAGCCTTCTGTTTTCCTCTTGGTTGAATTTATCCTGGGATAGACATCGGCATATTTCCAGGTAAATTTCACTTTGTTTAGCTCTGTGTTCGAGTTACTGATTTCGCAAGTAGATTCAGTGATAAGGACCTCTGTCATCTCATTGATAGAATCGGCGTCGGAGTCGAACATCTTCACGAGAGGCGAGAAAAGGAATTGCTCCACCCAGTCCTTCACCGGGGAAGAAAGAGCTGAAGTTTGGACCTCATATTTTTTTTCGATTGTCCGGTCGTAGAATGTCTCCCGGCGGTTGATTACAGCCGAATCTCTCTCGACAGTTGTCTTTGCGGTGGTAATCCCCTGAATTTCGAAAAGCTCGAACACATTGAAAGCGTTGAGAAAAATCATCTGGGTGAGATTCTTCCGATCAGTGACGTAATAGGTAATATTCCGAGGCCCGACCGACACCGAGAAGGAGAGGAGCTTTATCTCTTTGCCCGGATATGATTCTTGAATTTTATGTACATAAGCCTGGGCAGATACATGGATATTATGCAGTGCAATATCCTTTTCCTCTATCTCCTCATTTGCCCAGTCCATCGTTGCGAGAATCCCATCGACATAGAATACAACATGATGGCGAATAGTGATATCCTCACCTTTCTTTGAAATGAAAGAGACCAGATCGTATGCCGACGAAGATATTTGTTTCGCGGACAACGTAGTCAGAAAATTTCCCTCGATAAACGGCTGGGCATAATCGTCCATAAAATAGTTGGAAAAGATCGCCACAAAATCACGACGAAAAGGGTTCTCTGGGCGTTCTGGACTCTCTCGAAGAGAAAAAGATGCAAATGAAAGCTGATTCTCAATAAGGTATTGCTCCATTACTTGCCCTAAATCGGACAAATAAATAAGACCATTTTCGTTTGCACAAAGGTAGACAGAGAATATCGATTGTTCACCTGCCCAAAGTTCGATGCGCTCCCAGCCCTGGTCAGAAACCAGTTCAAGATCCGGGAATGCCGAGGTGAAAATAATATCACTAAACCAAGTATTGAGTCTTACTATCATACGCCTTCTATTTGTGTCCAAAAATAGGAGTATGCGGCAGTACTCAAAAAGACAAAAAAGCCCCGACTCTCACGAGCCGGGACTCCGTAAATTGTATGTAGGTTATTGGCTATTTTACGGGCTTCATCAACCAACCATGTCGCCCATCAGGATAATAGGCCGAGCGAAAACCGAACGAGAGCATGGTCATCGCGACATCGTTGGGCACTAAATCGGCCATATCGTCCAGGTCGCGCAAAATATCGTCGGTGGTACGAACGACGGCCCCCTCGTCGGTGAGAGCGGCGGCCGGCACCCACTCCTGTAAATACTGTTCTACGAGGTTCTGCAACGAAACCTCCTTCTCTTGCTTATTCATGATTCTCTCCTTCCTTCGTTAGGTGAAACATTTCGATATATTCCTCGATCATCTCCTTGAATACGGGCACCTGGGACTCTCGGTCTAACCAAACGAGCGAGCGAGGGAGAGCAGAAGATTCTACCTCTATCTCTACCGACGGTTCTTTCGCCGGCTCTTCGGCCGGGTAACGGGTAATCCGAACAATCAGGTCGTCGTTGGTGAACTTTATCGTGTGAACTTTCATCGCTCACCTCCTTTCTCTGCCGAGAACCGGGCCGTAATACCGGCCACTCCCAGATAGGCGTAGGCTGTCAGTGCGAGCGCCGGCAAGGCCAGCAAAGGCTCGCCTGTGGCCAGGGCGAACAACAAGATAAACAACGAAGCGACGAAACGGACGCTTCGCCACATTTCACGGCGGGTGAGTTTGACCTCGAGCTCCCGCTCAAAAAACCGGATTAGATAATTTTCGAACGCGTAGGTTCTGCGTTCGACGCGCGACGGGGAGACTGTTCCCCGAATCGCGATGGATTTGTTTGTGTCCATAAGCTCTTGTGATTTGGCGTTTATAGGCAGAAAAACGGCTGCCATGTCCCGTTGTTCGCCAAAACACAAGAGCTCTTCCGTAGGGAAAAATTCAACCGGGATAGACAGCCGTCATTTCGTATAACATGCCATACTGCTATGGCGATGATGGACACAAAAATGGCCCAATTTCGTATTGAGCCGTTAACCGAGACCCTACCGGAGAGCATACGCTCTTGTGATTTGGCACTACAAATATGGGGGTTCTTTTCGACACTACCAAATATTTCCCATAAAAAAGCCCCGACTCTCACGAGCCAGGACTTCGCAAGTCATTGAATTTATGAATCGAATTTATGTTATTCCGTTCGTAGAATAGCGATACAAGGCATTCTGCGGAAACTTTTCGCACCCAATGTACAAGGTATCGAAAGCATCGGTACCGTCGGTGCGGTGCTCGAGCAGGGATTCCTCAGACTCTTCGAGCTTTTCCCCACCCTTATCTTTCCGGAACCCGTTCCGCCCGCGCGATACGCCGGCAGATTGTATCGCAAGAATGAGGTCATCGTTATTCTGGCGGTTGAAGAAAGGCATTAACCGCTGCTTGCCTGCGAACCCTTGATTTATGAGCAGGTATTTCTCATCGTGTCGCATGGGATTACCCAGGTAAAAATCGATGACCTCCCAACCATGTCGCTGGAACTCGTGGCACACCACCCAGTGAAAATCCTGCTCATTGATGGCGTAATTGGATCCGAGAGCAGTGCTGTCGTAGTAGTAGACCACGGTCTTGTTTTCGTGATTTTTGTAATAATAGCAAAAGTCTTCGATAAGTGCGGGAATCTTACGCTCATATTTAACAAAAAATGACTTTAGGACGTTCAATCGACGCCCCGAAGGCTGCCCGGCCACTATCCAGTTGATGTTGGCGTTGTAGTCCATGCCTATACAGATAGGCTCCAGCGGGTTCACGTCTTTGTCGGCCCGGCTATCGAGCAGCGTGGGGTCGAAATCGTAGCCCAGCGAGTCGAGATATTCGAAATCGCTGTCGTTGTATTTGTGGGCCTCCTTCATCGATGAATAGAACCCGTCCTTAGCGATGCCGATACGCTGGCAGAGAATAGATGTCTGAAAGGTCTTGGGCGTGAGGTCGCGCTTCATCTGCTTGATGTAGTTCTCGCCCAGCAGTTGCAGGTTTTCGATGGAGGAATACTCTCGGTAATAGACAGCCACCGAGCGCATTTTGTTGAGATTAGTGTCGAGACGTCGGATATAGCCTTGTAAATACTTGGGCACCGGCTTTCCGGCCTTCTTAAGCTCACGAATGCGGTTCTTGATCTTCCATATCTCGAAGACGGTCGCCTTGATGGTATCTATCAATTCGACGTCCATCTTCTCCTTGTAATGCAGGAACCACGACCCTTTTTGAGTCTGTGGCATGTCGCTCAAAATCATCAGTGAGTGGTTACAGGAGTGAGCCCCGAAATAGGATTTGATTCCGCCATTGGCTGGGAGTGTCTCTTCCTTGAGCTTTTTGTAGTCGATGAACTTGGCTTCATCGACGAGTACCCAGGAGAGGGTGAGCGAGTTGGACGAACCTGGCCTGTCCTGCGATATGATGATGGCTACCGAGCCGTTGTAGAAGGAGATGACGTGCTCATAATCGGCCGGTTCGGTGATAGGCTTGGCGAAAGTCTTCGGCGGTCGACGGCCCACGACGTAGTGCACGCCGTTGATGAAGCCCCAGCGCTTCCAGGCAGCGAATAGCCCCGGGAGAGTGTTCGTGAGGCCGTGTTTGAACGTAGGTACCACGATGCCGCCAGTAGAGCCTGGCATGCGCTGCATGTTGCGCAACACAAACGGTGAGGCAATGCTATCGGTCTTGCCTGTACGACGCCCGGCAACAATTACCGTAGTATTGGCTCCGATGAGCTGGGTGAGCCGCTGCGGGGTATTGAAATAGACCTTATTTCCCGTTTCCATCGCCAAACAGTTCTTCTTCCTCGAGGTCAGCTTCCTCGAACTCTATATCTTCGATGTCGATAGTCTCTTTCCGATACTTGTCGAGCATCTCCTTGATTTTCTCATTGATATTGGGGATAGGCTTGATACCGAGTACCGATGGGTCGTCGGTGGCGGTGAATGGCTGCACCACAATCTGGTCATAAGGCATAGCCCGCTCGTCTTCGATGTCTACCTTGTTGTACTTGGCGTAACTGGAAGCCGCCCTCTCCATAGTTTTGGTGTCCTTGAGACTCTTGGCCATTTGGTAGGTTTCGAGCAGCATCTCGTTAGCACGCCACCTGTGGTAATCACGCGATGCCTCAGTTATGCGGGGAATCATCGCCTTGATGATGCCAAGGTCGGAGTATGCCGACGCCTGTGAAACCTTGTAGCGCTCCATAAGGGTATCGACGAACTGCCGGTCTTTGGCGTCGGGATTGGCCACTACCCATGCGTACATATCGCGCAGTCGAAGCAGACGATTCACAGTAATATCGTCGTACTTCTCCTTGAGCTCGGCCTCGGCAGTAAAGAGGTCGCGCTGGCATATTTCTAAAGTGTTGGGCATGGGCATGGGTTTCCCTCATTCATCAGTTTATTTTTTTTATGCCCGTACACCGGAGGCCCTACCATGTCAACGGTCGCCGCCGGTGTACGGAGCTTATAGCTGGCTCCCCCTATTCGAGGACGCCCAATTGTTTCAATTCGGTGGTCAACTTGGCCGGAGGCTCCTTGATGAGCTCATAGTACTCGAGAATTTTGGTCTTTAATTCTGGACTTGGGTTCTTTTTGTAGCGCCCCTTCGCCAGGTTGGTCAGCATAAGATTGCGCTTTCGATCCTGGACATCTTCGTTGCTGGCAGCATCGGACGGAGCGCCCGAATCGGAGGGTTGCTGTACCACGGTTTTAGCGGTAGCCTCAGGCGAATAGTGGTCGTATCGCTCCCAGTTGTCGTGCAGTTTCTTGTCGAGCGCAATCAACTCCTGCAGGAAGGGATATCGCTCGCTATCGGGGCACGGTGACTCCTCGGTCGAGAGCAGCCGGAGCCTTGTATGCACATCGCGCATACGCTGTGTGATGCCCAGATTCTCGACATATAGCGATTGAATATCCTCGGGGAGCGAATCGTGGTCGGCTCGTTTCCCCTTCTTGAACTCGGCCACCTGGTTCGAATCCTTGAGCGAAAGGTGTTTCTCGACAATCTTCTCTACCTTTGCCTCCATCTGTTTCACCTGCTCATGGGTGAAGGCCTGCACCCTGAAGTTGAAGTATTTCTGGATCTGGCGAATAATGTATTCGGCATGTTTGGCCGGATTTACAGAGAGATTGCGATACTGAATTTTGTTACCACACAAGCGGAGAAGATAGAGGTTTCCCTTTTCATAGTCTCGTTGCTCATGGGGAGTAGCGAGCCATTCTTGTAAGGATTCAGTTAGTTTTTGGTCCATAATTCAAATATTTCTATATCAAATTATTCCGTCAGAAAAAAAAATCGAGAGTATCGAAGTTATTCTCCGGCACATCGTTCAGGAGTCCGTCCTAATCCTTCCATACTCTCGACCACTTTTTAATTACTCACCAGGAACTTCCGATCCATCGGCCATGAAATCACCATCTTCTGTTTCAATTTTACCTTTGTAGAAGGGAGCCGGAGTCTCATCGGTAGCCTCGACCGAAATGGTAGTAGAGGCTGTTCCGGTAGGCCCCTGACCGAGGTCTTGAGCGACGGTAGACTTCGTCTGCCAGCGTTCACAGCCAACCACTCTCCAGCGGTCGGACATGTCCTGCACGAGATAGACGTTGTCGTTATTGTTGATGTAGGACGCAGCTGCCGAAGCCTCGGCTCCTACACCCGGGTGCACAATCGTCAACTTGTTGAGCTGCGTCTGGCTGGGCACTTCGCCCTGTGCCTCGCTCGTGAGCTGTGCCTTCTCGGGAAGATGGTCGATGTACTTCCATTTCGAGTCTGCGTTGAGTTCAAAATTTCCGGTCAGTTCTGCCGAAGTGGCTCTCCCATTCTCGTCGCGAGCCAAAGTAGGCCATTCTACTATTTCAGACTTTGAAATGTAGTACAACCGGCGGCGTACACCGGGAAGCACGGGGGTGCCTTGGCACCACCCGAGCGATTTCTGGATATTAAGACATTCTGGCATAATAAGTGATTTTATCAGTTATAGATTATTCCTCCGTGGACACGTCGACCATGAGCAGCATGCGCGGGTCAATCGAGTAGAATTGAACCCCGAAGAACATGGCAGCCGACAGGGTAAGGAACCAGGGCTTGAATCGGTCTACCTGGATATTCTCGACATCACTCATGTTGTCGTAACCGTACAGCATGTTAGATTGGGGAGCCAGGAAGAATTTGTTGGATCCGGCAAGGCATGGAAGCGGGGCCAACGTGGTGCGGTTGCTCGAGCCCTCGACATAGGCTTGCTCGAATTGCTTGTTGTACACGATACCGCCATGAGAGAGCATATAGGCATCGTTGTAAGCATCGGCAAATTCGGGCGAGCAGTAGAGGAACTTCTTGGCAGCCCGGAGAGCCGGGTGAGCTTTCCGCTCGATAGTCTTGGCCACATCGAGCGCATCGGCCTCGCTGAACCCGGTCGTAATCTTCAGCAAGTTTCCCTTGGCCGCGGAGATGTTTCCAGCGGTCACTTCCGCATCTGCTATTGTGGTAAAACCGTTGAAGAGGTCGGCGGTAGTATCGCCCTCCTCGTTACGCCTTGCTGTGAATAATGCGTTGTGCAGAGCTTCGCCCAGGCTCTTGGCCACGGTGGCGAGCACGAGTTTGGCTGAAGGGGCTACCTTCTGCCCATCGCCCAGGAACGAGGCGCCCTCGCCGAGCAGGGTGGTGATGACCGAGTTGGGCTCGAAGTCCTCGCAAGCATTTCCGAAAAAAGTTTCGAGCTCACGGTATTTCACATCGGTAGTCGTCGAAGAACTTTTTGAGGCTTTGTAGGGGCCAAACTGGGCGTTTGATGCAGCGGTGCCAACATGGAGTTTCCCACGCACGCCGGGAATGCCGGTCATAAAGCGGAGAGAATCTTTGGCGGCCATCATGGGTATGAGAAGGAGCTCTTTCCGCCACTTCTCGGCGGCTTTTTTGTATTCCTCGTCAGAGAAAGAGATAGTATGTGCCATCTTAAACAGGGATTTGGTTAAACAATTCTTGTGCTCTGTTAACGGTATCGACATACGAGTCGAATGGAGATTGCTCCCCCTCGGCCGATAGATCATCGACAACATGCTTCGTGTCGTCAGCAGGTTTCTGGCGAAGGTTATCGAGCTCGGTATCCTTGCGGGCGATGGTCTCTTTAAGTTCATTGAGCCGGGAGTTCATCTCCTGGAAGCTGGAATCCAGTTTTTCCATTTGCTCGACGGAAAGGGTAAATTTTCCGCCGGTCTCCTCGATTGCCTCAATCCCGAGGCACCCGAGAATAGATTGGTAATTTTTGTTCATCGTTGCGGTTTGTTGTTGATATTGAGTGGTTCCACGGAAGAATGAGGAGAGCATCGAGAAGATTTTCTCCATGAGTGAGTCGTTTCGCTCCTGTACCGAGAAAGGTAAAGGAATACCGGCTTCGGAAAGATCCTCTATCACCTGGGCGGTGACTTTGGGTGTGACATCGCCAGGTAGATCACAGATCTCATCAACGAATCCCCAATCGAGAGCCTCTTGCGCCGTAAGCCACCCTCCGACCTTCATCAAGTCGAGAAGTGCTTGTTTATCCTTCTTGCATTTGTTCGCATACATCGTCGCGATGTTGAGATCGATTTTCTCGAGGTCCTTCTTCTGTTTGTCATACTCCTCGATTAACTGGCGAAGCTGGTCGGCGTTCATGCTGGCCCACTTGGATATCACCGTGCTGCATTTGTGAACGAGATACATTCCCGAGGTTGCAATGCTAACATGTTTAGCACCCAACGATGCTACCGTCGCAGCACTGGCATTCATGCCAACATAGTGAACAGAAACATTCCCGTGCCGGCGAAATGCCTCACAGATAGAAAGAGCAGAAGCGACACTTCCTCCCAGCGAGTCGATGAGCACATTTACCTCTTTCGATTCGCTTTTCTCAAGGATATACTCTACATAATTAGAGTCGAAGTCGTATCCGCCAACATATCCTTTGAGCTTAAGGTCAAATTTTTTTGCCATAGAATTACCTTTTTAGCCAAAGGTAACATCTGGACAACAAGCAATAAAAGACTATAAATTCAACGGAATGAGCGATTTTATAGAAACCCAAGAGATTTCAATCTGAAAACCGGCCGAGTCTCCCGAAGGCGGACCGATAATCTCTTTTACATTGACAACTGGGAAAGGAGACTCTCGGGCCCCAATCAAATAAGATTTACCCGATGCACATGATATGATAAAGGCAACATTTTGTTCATCAAACGGGAAATACTCATCTGTAAGGAATTCCAACGTCGTTTTCTCACTTGTTGAATTGTTATCGTTCTCTATGTTATACTCACATTTAGGGGAGCCGACAAAAGATATTTCTGTTGTGTCCGCTAACACAGAAACAGGCAAATTCGCTTTGCTTTTCAAAGAGACATTCGGCGGGAGCATACTACAACTGACAACCTGTAAACGGCAAATGCCCGGTAAAATTTGTTTCATTGCTAAATATTTGTTATTGTGCGATTTGTGCTTTTCTGTTAAATTCTTCCTTTGAGGTCGTAGCGTTTCTTTGCTGTTTTTTTTGATACGTCTTTCTCATACGAAAATACATCTGTCGAATAGTTTCCCAGCTCTTCGGATCGTCGGAGATTTCGTGTTTCTCCATAAAGGTCCAAATGAGGTCAGAAAGATTGTGGGACAGACTGTCGAAAGTGTGCAGCTCATTCCAAAGCTCAATTCGGAATCGAATATAAATCGTCCGCTCAAGGGTCTTCTTCGCTCGGGGTGGTAGAAAATTGTAATATCGAGGATCCTTCGTTTTGAAATAGGGAATCTCAATCGCCAAAGAATCGGGAGATTTCAACGGAACCGGGATATCGGCCGGCTGCGTCGTCAGAGAATATTCCAAAATATCGTTTTCGGCACTCCCCCTCGGAAAGCGTATCTGGCCATTTTGGCCAAACTGATGAAGCAACCATTCGGCAAGATATTTCTCCAAATGGATATAAACATAGTATTGAGACATGGCGTAAGAATTTAATACACAAATATATAAATAATAAAACGAATTGTGAATATACAAACAACAAAATGAACAAAAAGGATTAAAATATTTCTATATGTGTATTCTATGAAAAAACACAAAAAAATAGTGCAGGAGTACGCGGAACAAGTAAATACCTGAGAAATAGATGCGTACGACCGTACTTTTTCCGCACCAAAATTTTTGTCGTACTTCTGCACAGTGCGCACTGTTTTGCACTGGAAGAGATTGAGAAAAGTACGGAATCAATACCCTGATTATCAAAAGGTAAATTTACCACCGTACGAAAGTACAATTTTTCTACTACTATTAAGATTCAAAATAATTAAAAAGAAAAGAATATATATACACATACTTATGTATATCTGATTTTCAGCGTTTTTCGTGTTTTTTGTACGGTTGCACTTTCCATACATTTTCCCGACAAGGGGGTGCGGGGGATAAAGCCTGGCATTAAGAGACCAATAAGGGCCAGTACAATAATGCACTGGCCCTCCTGAATATCTTCTCCAGACCCTCTCCTCAAAAAAGTGCTGGTTGAATAGTTGAACGAATCAGCTCTTCAACCGCTTCAACAGTCGAAGGCAAGAACCTTGCATGATTCTGCTTAATATATCCCAGGAAATAGAGTTTCGCCTCTCGTTCCTTCATAAAATAGCCATATTCCAACGATGGAAGACGAGAAGCTCGCCGCCCATCAGCAAAGAAGATATCGTATCCGATTGCGAACTTATCGGGCGCGACCTGCCCGATAAGAAGTACGACACGTTCTCGACGATTGTCAACAACAACATCTTTCTTGTAATTCCGAAGTTCGCCTGAGTTTTCAAAAACCCGAATCCGGTAGTTTTCATAGGGATTAAAATTCACACTCATATTCTAAATTTAAAATGGTTGTTTCTTTGCAAAATCAAGACTGAATACTCCGAAATATTCTACGCCACCCGATTTGTCCGCTTCTCCCACGAATGTCTCTCCGGGGTGCTCGTCAATCCAGTTTCGGAACGATATGCCGGACTTGTTCGGTCTCGATACATTGAAGTGGTACCCTTTGAAATCACAGTAGAGCACAACCTTCGTCCGGAAATTGGAGGGTGTAACCCCGAATTTGCTATCGGGGAAAGAGCTGTGATAGGCATCGTACATGGTCTTTCTCGGTATGCGTTCATTCAGATTGTTTGCCGATTCGTCGAAATAGGTCTCTGCCCACTGAACAAAAGCCTCGCCCATTTGCTGCTTGAGAGTTCTCATCTTGATGTCTCGCATCGGCGGCGGCACCGCACCCTGACCGGTTCGGTACCAACTTTCGGCCATAGATTTGAAGTAGAACATACAACACTCGGCCATGAAATTATCGAAAAGGTTCCACTGATCCTCGTCCCAATCGGCAAAGAACTGGTGTCCAAAATCATCGATAGGCCGATGGTTGTCGTTGTACCAGTCTGAGAATGCCATATAGGTGATGCGCTCGAGCGCTGAGCGGTTGTTGGCATTGATGGCGTGGTTGGTAGTGATGTAGAATTTGGGTGACTTCTCATTGGGAATGATGAACCGCGCCTTGGTCTTCGGATTGACAGCCAGGTCGCCGGTTACAGCGAAGAAAAAGCGCTCGAAATCGAAATTTACCTTGACGTCATCGATGAAGATGTTGCGAGTTCTCGGCGTTACATTCGAGTAGATATAGTCGTCGTTTTTGGTATTTCGCCCGTCAATAGCTGTCTGATCGAGTATTTTTGCGAGTGCTGCCCCAACTAGCGACTTACCGGTTCGTCCATTTGACTGGGCAACCTCTCCCATCTGGCCGTCCATCGCGATAACCGCCTTCAACTCGGTTTGATATTTGTAGTCGCACATGAGAAACCCGATAGATGTAATCTTGTTGACGACATGCTGCTGAAATTCCCGCTCCTCCTGGTCAGTAGGTGTGTGCCCTGGTATGTTCCAAAAATTGGAAGTATTGCAGATGAACTGGAAAAATTCACAGGCTTTCCCCTCTTCTGTCGGAAAAACAGAAAAGCCGGCGGCCGGGTCATATTCGATTTTATCAATAACGGGAACCCGCTTGAACTTTCGGCGTATGACTTTGTCGCTCCACACCTGCCCCAGCAAGTCACCGAACTCAATCCCGCGCGATGTTATCTGAATTTGGCCGTTTCGGTAGTACATACGTTGGATGTGCGGCTCGAAATTGTCGAAATTGTCGTCTATTTTCGTGATGCGCTCGAGCTTGTCCGGCCCCAGGAGAGAACCGAGGCGGGAGGCCAGCATCGTAATTACATCGCGATCCTTACAAGTTTGTAGCGCGTAATAGTACACGAAATCGCGAATTTCGGTTGGCCCAGAAAGATGGACGACGCCGTCGTCAATGCGAACGAACTTATATTGATCGACCTCCAAGTCGGAAGTGTGAATGCGATAGAAGCCATTGGCTGAAATGAATTGCAGGGCCTCGATATAGTCGAAGTCGACAGTTTTCTTCCCCTTATCATTCGCCCCGATGACCCAGAAGTCTCTCTCACTCGAATAGCGCGACGCCTGGACAAGTTTGCCGTCCTCAATTCGGTAGTTTATCTTGGCAAAACGAAAATTAGGAATTTGCAAGAGCTCCTCCTTGTGACGCTCGAAGAATCCATCTCTATCGTTCAACAGCCAAAAATCCTTGATTTGAAAATCGGTCTTCGATGTGATTTTGTATATGTCAAGGAATTGCCCTTTTCCGTCATGGGTGTGCATAACGGTGTCTATCTCCTTTCGCAGCACCTCCTCTCTCCCTTTGAGGGTGTTGCAAAGTAAATCGTCGATACCTTTGTCGTGCGAGGGTGTGTCGTTGATGTGGCCGAAGAAGATGTCAACCGACACACCGATATTGTGCATTGTCTGAACGTACTGCTTGAATTTGATAACGGCCTTGGCGAACTGATTCGGCCGCTGATCGACGTGGTCCCCTATCTGAATCTCGCGGTGGAGGTAGTCCCAGTCGCTATCCATCAACAGAATAACATTCTTTATCGTGCATTTTTGAACCAGGTACTGAAGATCCTGGATTAACCCAGTCTCGGCATTCCCGATATTGTAAATTCCTTGAATACCGATAGAAGCAATGCCGTGCTTACAAGCTTTCTCTGCCTTCTTCTCCCCCTCCTGAACGATGAGAGTCTCGATGTGAGTTTCGGAAAGGAATCGCTCCCTGATATATTGAGGAATATAGAACTTTGTCGGGGCCCCCTTGGGTGTCTGGTATTTGATCTCCCGGCCATCTTTATCAAGATGTAACGATGGATTCGACCATCGGATCCTGACGTATGGTTTGAGACTGCCGGCGGCGCCTCGCGTGGCATATTGAACAGGGTTCCCCCAAAGGTCGTAGTAGTAAATGAGCATTTCATCATCGTTCTTGTTGATGTTGAAATACTTATCCATACCGCCTCGCTGGAATGCCGGCAGATAGATTTCCCCACTTTTATCGTCGAGGCGAACTTTTGCCGTGACATCTTTCACCGTAAGGCCACTGGCTTCCAGTTGAGAGAGACAAAACGACTGCTTTACTTTCTCTCGGCTTCGGTCGATAGCCCTCTGCCGCTTCTCCGATTCTGTTTCGAGAAGAATATTATAGCGCGATGCTACAATTTGAAGGGCTTCTATGAACTCAACCTTATCATAATATTGAACGGCATCGATAGCTCCATTTATGGTGAACCCGCAAGAGAAGCATTTCGCAATATCCATATTGGTTTTATGCGTGACACAAAGCCCCTTGTTCCGTCCCGACTTATGGCACTCGGGGCACTCGCAATATTGAGTTGCTCCGCGCCCAGAGAGTCCTGGTATAAAGTCGCGAATATCTGCCGCCGATTTCACCCTATCAATATCGAATTTGTTGTATTTTTTCATTTGAATAGATTATTTGAGTCTGCGAACCTTACGAATTCGGCTTTATTGTGAATGTTCAGCCGCTGGAAGGCATTTCGGATATGGTTGTTTATCGTGTGTATAGACAAAAACAGAGCATCGGCAATTTCTTCTTTCGACTCTCCACGATACCATCTTTCCAGGATTCTCTTCTCGGCTTTCGAGATATGGCTCTCAAATTCAGGGTGACATACAATATTTTCAAATTTGCATTCTCCCCGGAGAGGACAAAGAACGTGCTCAAAATGGAAGGTAGAGGCTTCGATGTCTATGATATTGTCTATGTTGCCAAAGTTGCAGCGACAGAATCTCGAGACAATCCGATATCGGAAAAGTGGAAGATTAGCCTTGCTCTTGGCATATTCAGAGGCCAAAGCGATATATGCTTTTGGATAGAACTTTTCAATCAGATTCGCAATTAAGGTCACAATGTCGTAGTCTTGTACCTTTAATCGGCACGGTGATTTGCCCCCACTTCTATACCATAGTTCATCGTTAAAGATGAAAAATTCAATGGAGACAGTAAATAGTTCGTCCATGTCATTTTTCACAGATTAGAGGCCTCGAGAATATCTGTTGCCCAAAAATTTCTTCAATTTTGTTCTTGTGTAATTCAGGTATTCGGCAGAGGCCGTATTTCCAGTTGTACACCGTACGGCGAGAGACTAAACAGCCTGTAACTATTTTGTCGATGGCGACCGTACATTCATTCGACGAAAAGGTGGAAAGGAACTCGGATAAAGCGATAGAATCTTTTGTTTGTTTTCCCATAAATTTCTACATTTATAAAATTGTTGTTATATTTATAAACCAAAATATACAAATAGATTGATTTAATACACTATTTGTTTGATTATAAAACTAACTATTTATATATAATTAACAATCTGTTGTATTATGAAAAATATAGGACCTGAATTGAATCGAATTATGACCGAGCGTAGAATCGTTCGGAAAGATATTGCCAAAGAGGTAGGAATCACCCCGACCTATCTATCGTCCATTGTGCGGAAAAACTCAATCGATTGCGAGCTCCTGGATAAGATCTGCAAGGCGATAGGTATCTCTGCCTCCTATTTTTTCGATGATGTTCCCGGAAACCATGTGAGTGACATAAGCGCGACAACATTCTTCGGAAACGCAAACGTACACATCACCCAGGGGGAAGTAGAGATGTTAAAAGAGCTCTTGGCTGAAAAGGAAAGAACTATTAAAATTCTGATGGCCGAAAGAAACTTAGATCGAGCCGAGAACGAGCCAAAAATCTGACAAAAGGGCTCTATCAACAGCCCCACAGTGGCTATTTGAGTGAAAAGATGAATAAAAAAAGATTCGCTACAAAGCAAGAAATGAAACTCAGAAGTCTGACATTCAGATTTCTGAGTTTTTTCTTTTTATCCTCCCGGGACAGAAACGGGACAAAATGGATTGGATCAACGTAAAAACCTGAGGGGTAAAAACTGATAAATTTATATCTCTGTTAGAAACAAATCAGCCACAGACGGTTATCGTAGATCAGCGTAAAAGCGAGGCAGTAGAAAAATGGTGGAGACTTGTTTTCCAAATCAACATGAATCCCGACCTTTTTCGTATGGAAACAAATCAATTGGATGTTCTTGCGGAGCCGTAGAAAAACGGTGGAGGATTCACAAAATCCCCCTACATCCGACCGACGAAATCGAAAAGACAAGTTTCAAAGGAGCGAGCAATATATCTGCTTCTTCCATTACAGGGCAGGCATGGTAGCATTGTCGGGGCTGGAGGTGCGGCGCGACTTCTTCTTTTCTGGCGCAAATATCTTTTTGAAAAAACGATAAATTCGGCTAATGATACCGGCTATCCCCCCAACAAGAAACGCTACGGCGGAGAGCCCGAACACGACAAAAGCGACAATCGAACAGCCTGCAATAGCCAAGACCACCGCAAACATAACCATATAACCAAAGAATTCGAACAGAAACATATCGTCGTCTCCTATTGTCTTTACTGATGGGACCAAGCGATGACAGAAGGTTAAACGGGCTTGAACTCTCTGCCACCCTCCGTATTCTACAAATATACGGAAATCGAGCTGAAATACAAATAGAAAGAGGTCTGTTTCAGTATTATACTCCTTTTTCAGAAAAGAGAGGTAGCCCCGACGGTTCGACTGTCGTTCCGCCCTTCCATTCGTTGCGTACAAGAGCAATAACTATTTTAGTTTAAAATTAGTAGCTAATAGCAACTAATTAAAAATATAGTATTACCTTTGCGCTGAAAAAAACAGAGATGCCATGACGAATGAATTGCTGGGAACAACCGTAGGGAAGCTGCGGAACAAGCTGCACAGGCTTATGAAACAGCGGTATGCCGCCGAGGCTGAAGTGAAACTGACGGTCGAGGAGTTTATCCTGCTGAACATGATCGAGGCACAGACCGACCAGATTTTGCAGAATATCGCCATCGCTACGGGTAAAAACAAATCGGTAGTGATGCGCATGATCGACTCGCTGGAGGAGAAAGGGCTGGCCAAACGAACGGTCAACCCCGAGGATCGTCGCGAAAATCTGCTGAGCATTACCGACAAGGGGGCCGAGGTGGTGACGCAATATCAGGCTATCGAGAAACGGCTGTCGAACGACCTGCTCGAGGGTATTCCGGCCGACGAGGTGGCGACCTTTTTCCGCGTGGTCGACCTGATAACCCAACGGGCCAACCGCCTGTGATGCGGCAAAGGTTCTCCCACCTCCCGGGAACCCCCGCTCCATCTTGAGGTGTACCCCTTCCCTACCGGGACAGGCTATATAATACGGCCGACGGTATACCGAAGAGTGTCAAGCCTATCCGAGCGAAACAGACCGTTCGACCCGTCCCCGGACATCGGACAATTCAAACATGCTCCTACCCCCTCAAGCAAGGCAGGAGGAGCAGAATTTTTAAATGGATACTGTTTTAATCAAATAGTTGCTATTGTAGATTATTTATATTACAAATTATTGTATATGAAATACATCACTTTCATTTTCACAAGTTTCCTGCTCTCTGCCCCTTTTGCCCTACCCGGACAGACTACGGGACGCGTCATGAGCCTGGACGAACTCTTCGCCCTGGCCGACACGCAAAGCAAGAGCATCAAGATATTCGAATCGGCCGTGACCGGGGCCGAGAAGGATATATCGGTGGCCAAGAATGCTTACCTGCCCACGGTAGACTTTTCGGCTTCGGCCACCTACAACGGCAATGCGTGGGTATCGGATCGCGACTTTTCCAACGGGCAGACCTTCGCCTCGCCCCATTTCGGCAACAGTTTCTCGATCGAAGCCTCGCAGGTAATCTTTGCCGGCGGGTCCATTCATCACCAGGTCAAGGCTCTCGAGGCCCAACAGAAGATTGCCGAGTGGGACCTCGCCGCCCACCGGCAGGAGGTCTATTTCCTGCTCACCGGCTACTACCTCGACCTGTACAAATACCACAACCTGCTCACCGTGTACGACCGCAACATCGAACAGACGTTGCAGGTGATTCGCGACATGCGGGCACGCGAGGCGGCCGGGGTGGCGCTCGACAACGACATCACCCGCTACGAGGTGCAGTACCAGAATCTCCAGTACAAACGCACCGAGCTGGTGAGCTCGATCGAGATTTACAACGACAAGCTCGTGACCATGCTCGACTTGCCGAGCCAGACCGAAATCTACCCCGATACCACGCTGCTGCACGGCTCCATGCCCCAGACAGACGAAAACGACTTCCAGGAGCAGGCATTCCAGTGC
This sequence comes from Barnesiella sp. An22, assembly GCF_963931395.1. Lineage (NCBI taxonomy): Bacteria > Pseudomonadati > Bacteroidota > Bacteroidia > Bacteroidales > Barnesiellaceae > Barnesiella > Barnesiella sp. An22. The sequence goes on along the minus strand of NZ_OZ007014.1, from coordinate 1,393,705 downwards.
GCTCCCCTGCTGAACAAGAACCGATTGACCATCGACTGGCTCACCCGTAAACGGAAAGTTGCCCAAGCGGGATACATGCCCCAAATCAGCCTCATCGCCGGCGACAACCTCAACGGCCCCATCACCTACGAAATTCCGGTACTCGACAACAACATCAACGTCTGGTATGTAGGCGTGGGGTTGAAGTTCAGCCTGGGCAACCTCTACAAGACACCCAAAGAGGTATCGCGGTTACGCGTATCGATCGGGCAGGCCCGATACCAGCTCTCCTCGGCCGAAGAACAGGTGACCCTGGGTGTACGCGAAGCCTACACCCGCTATCTCGACTCGTTCGAACTGCTGAAGACGCAGGAGAAAAGCCGGCAACTCGCCACCCAGAACTACGAGGTCATCGCCAACCGCTATGCCAACGACCTGGTACTGGTCACCGACCTGGTGGATGCCGACAACCTGAGGCTCTCGGCCGAGGTGCAATATGTAAACGCCCAAATCAACATCATCTACAACTATTACCGGCTCCTGTATGCCGCAGGTGCCATACACCCCATAAACAAATAAAAAGAGTATGAACAAGAGAACTAAAAAAATAGGTCGCAACATCGTCGTGATTGCCATCATTCTCGTCGGGCTGGGCTGGGTCTGCTCCCGGTTTATCCATCTCGGACGGGTCGAATACACCGACAATGCCCAGATACGGCGCAACATCATCCCCATCAATTCGAGAGTGCAGGGATATATCCAGAAAGTATGCTTCGACGATTTCCAATTCGTGCACAAGGGCGACACGCTCGTCGTCATCGAGAGTTCGGAATACAGGCTCAAGGTGGTGCAGGCCAAAGCCAACTATCAAAAGGCCCTCATGGAGAACAGTGCCATGGAGACCGTCATCTCGACCACGGCCAACAACCTCACCGTATCGGATGCCAACATCGAAGAGCTGCGCATCCGGCTGAACCAGGCCAAGACCGACTTTCACCGCTACGAGCAGCTCTATGCCCAGAAGGCGGTGACCCGGCAGCAGTACGACAACGCCAAGGCCGACTACGAGGCGACCCGGGCCAAATACGACATGCTGGTGCGCCAGAAGCGGAGCACCTCGCTGGTAAAAGACGAGCAAACCCAGCGGCTGGAACAGAACCAGACCAACATCGAGGTGGCCCAGGCGGCCCAGCATCTGGCCGAGCTGAACCTGTCGTACACGGTAATCGTGGCCCCCTGTAACGGCGTAACCTCGAAACGGGCAATCCAGGAGGGGCAACTGATACAGCCCGGGCAGACCCTGCTGTAGGTCGTCGACCACGACAGCGTGTGGGTCATCGCCAACTACAAGGATACCCAGACCCGCCACATCGACGAGGGCATGCCGGTCGACATCGAAGTCGACGCCGTGCCCGGCATCACCTACCAGGGACGGGTAGCCACCCTGTCGAGTGCCACGGGTGCCCAATATTCGATTATCCCCCAAGACAACTCGGCCGGCAACTTCGTAAAGGTAGAGCAGCGTATCCCCATCAAGATTGTCTTTACCGGAGAGAACCGCCGCGAAGATATGGACCGTTTGCGCTCCGGCATGAACGTGGAGTGCGAAGTAAACTATTGACGCCATGCCTGCACCCATACCATCGCCCGAAGAGGTAGCCTCGGCCCGCCGCATCCAGGTGTGGAAGGAGTTCATCCCCCTGCCGCTGCGCTTTCCACTCATCCTCTTCATCATCATCGTCTACATGTTTTCGGGAGGCGTATACATGTCGGCCGTCTCGGAGATGTCGGGCAGCCTGTCGTGGATTACCGAAGACATCATGATGGCCGGCTACGCCTCGATGACGGGACTGACCATGGCCTTTCCGCTGCTGTTCCGCATTCTGTTCCGCTTCCAGCCGCGCAGCCTGCTGCTCTTCTCGGCCGGGGTCTTCATCGTGAGCGACTACCTGTGCATGGTCTGCGACTTTCTGCCGCTGGTGGTGCTGCTCTCGTTTGTCAGCGGCTTCTTCAAGATTGTAGGCACCTTTGTCTGCTGGAGCAACGTACAGCTCAAGATTACCCCCAAACGCGACTTTGCCGTCTTCTTCCCCTTCCTCTTCACCTTTGTGCTGGGGAGCGTACAACTGGCCAACATCGTCACGGGGTACAGCCTCTACGCCTTCGACTGGCAGGCCATGCACCGCATCACGATAGGCGCCTTCATCGTGGTCTTTGCCCTGGTCTACTTCGGCATGCGGCGCAACTACCGGCAGAGCCCCTATATCCCGTTCAAGGGCATCGACTATCTGGGCGGCATCCTGTGGAGCCTGTGGCTGCTCTGCATCGTCTTCATCTGCGTATACGGCGACCACTACGACTGGCTCGACGGCGAACCCATACGGGTAGCCCTGCTTTTTGCCGTGGTGCTGCTGATACTGTGCATCCAGCGGGCCGCCACCATACGCCACCCCTACATCAGTCTGGGAGCCTTTTCGCAACGCAACATGCTGTTCATCTTTATTCTGTTCGGGTGCATGACCCTGATGTCGGCCACAGCCACCTCGACCCAGAATGTCTTCACCAACTCGATACTGGGGTTCGACGCCCGCCACAATGCCGACCTGAACTGGGGTGTACTCACGGGAATCGCAGTGGGTACCGGCATCTTCTACCTGGCATTGACCCGCTGGAAATGGCGGGTAAAGAGTATCGTGCTTGCCGGCTTCTTCTCGTTTCTGCTCTATCAGGTGATGCTCTATTTCCTCATCGACGCCTCGACCGAGAAGTACATGCTCTACCTGCCGCTGGTATTCAAAGGGGCCGGAGTGAGCCTGGTATACACCTCGCTCACCTATGCACTGACCGGAAGCGTGACCTTCGTGCACTACTTCGAGGCCATGTGTGTCATCGGCTTTATCCGCACCAGCTTCGGGGCTCCGCTCAACTCGGCCATTCTTGCTCGACTGCTCAAATACGCAAGTCTGGAAAACACGGCCACCCTGGGCGGCGAAATCGATGCCATGCACCCCATGGCCCACTCGTTCATGACGCTGTACAGCGAGTTTCAACGGCAGATACTCCTGGTGAGCCTGAAGGAGGTCTACGGCTATGCCGTCATCGTTGCCATCGTCATTCTACTGGCTATTCTGGCTTCGGACTATCGGTGGCTCATCCGCCCCCGACGCATGTGGCGGCTAACCCAAATCTGGAGGGTCGTTCACCGTCAATCGAAACAGCTCGAGACCACTGGCGAATAAACCGGAAAAACCACTCTTCATCATAAGTAACCCTACACATAGAGGGCGCCCGACTGTGAAGCCGGACGCCCTCGCTTTTTTTTATTGCAGGATTCGATGTATCAATATCCGCCGCCCAGGGCATGATAGAGATTGATGACCCCCTGTATTTCGTCGAAGCGGTCGGAGACGGCCGAGAGCTCGGCCTCGAGCAGTGTCTGCCGGGCGGTGAGCACCTCGAGGTAGTTCTGCGAACTGTGCAGCATCAAGAGCTCGGAACTGTGCACGGCCGACTGGAGCGACGCTATCTGCTGCTGATCTATCACGAGCCGTTGCCGGGCCGTCTGCCATTGCAACAGGGCATTGTTCACTTCGGTACCGGCATCGAGCAACGACTGGCGGAAGGAGAGCAACGCCTCCTGCTGCTGTGCCTTGGCCACTTTCAGGTTGGCCACATTCTGCCCCCGGTTGAAGAGCGGCTGCACCAGCGAACCCACAGCCGTGAAGAGCCATTGCCCAGGGTTGGTGATGACGGCACCGGCCGCATTGGTCCAGCCGGCCGACCCGCTGAGGGTAATCGAGGGGTAGAAGGCGGCATAGGCCTGGTTGGTCACATAGAAGGCGGCAGCCAAGGCAGCCTCGCTCTGACGCACATCGGGGCGCCGCTGCAGCAGTTGCAGGGGCACACCCACCGACAGGGTGTCGGGGAACGACTGGGCATCGAGCGTAGAGCGCTCGATCTGCCGGGGCACATCGCCCAGCAGCGACGAGATGGAGTTTTCCATCTCGGTAATCTGCTGTTGCATCATCAGCAGCGAGGCATCGACCGCCAGCTTGCTGGCCTCGATTTGGGCCACGGCCATCTCGGTCGTCTGTCCGGCCTCTTTCAAGGCACGCATCACCCGCAGGTTCTCGGCCCACAGTTCGGCCGTCGAGCGGCTTATCTCGTATTGCTTGTCGAGCATCAACAGGGAGTAATAGCTGTTGGCAATGGTAGCCACCAACTGGGTCTGCACGGCCTGCCGGTAGGCCTCGCTCTGCTCGAGCACCGCTCTGGCTTCGCGCTTGGCGTTGGTGATGCGGCCGAAGAGGTCGATCTCCCAATCGGCCGAGGCGGCCAGGTCGTAGCTTTTGGTAGTGCTACCGCCCTCGACGCTGCGGAGGGTCCCCTGCGGGGTAAGCGATACCGATGGCAGGTAGGCCAACTTCGAAGCGGTGAGCAACGCCTGCGCCTCTTCCACCTTGAGGCGGGCGATGTTCAGGTCGGTATTATTGGCGATGCCGCTGTCGATGAGATTCTGCAACAGAGGGTCGGTAAAGAGCTCCCTCCACGAGAGGTCGGCAATCGAGGCGGAATCGGCCGAGGCGGTCGAGCGCAGGTAGAGGCTGTCGGTCTCGGCAATCGCGGGACGTTCGTACGTCCGATATTGACAACCGGCCAGGCCGGTCAACAGAAACAAACCTATAAATATCTTTTTCATATCGAATGGTGATTCAGGAAGTCGTATCATTTCTTTTCTTCTATCTTGGGCAACTTACGCTCGGGCATGAGCTTCTCCTGCAGGGTTTGGAACACGATGAAGAGCACCGGCACGATAAAAAGCAGGGCTATCGTACCGATGAGCATACCGCCCACGGTACCCACGCCAATCGAGATGTTGCCGTTGGCCCCTACGCCCGAAACGAACATCATGGGCAACATACCGAATATCATGGTGAGCGAGGTCATCAGGATAGGACGCAACCGCACCTGAGCCGCCGAGATGGCTGCCTGCGAGATGGTCATGCCGTGACGGCGACGCTCCGAGGCATACTCGGTCAAGAGGATGGCCGTCTTCGACAACAAACCGATGAGCATGATCAGACCCGTCTGCAGATAGATGTTGTTTTCGAGCCCGAACATCTTGGCAAAGAGGAAACTGCCGGCCAAACCGAAGGGTACCGAAAGAATCACCGCCAGCGGGATGAAGAGGCTCTCGTAGAGGGCACACAGAATGAGGTAGATAAAGACCACGCAGATGACAAAGACCAGCGTCGTGGTATTGCCCGTGCTGGACTCCTCGCGCGACATGCCGCCGAACTCGAAGCCATAGCCCGTAGGCAACGTCTGGGCAGCTACCTCCTTCACCGCCTGGATGGCCTGGCCCGAGCTGTAGCCCGTGGCCGGTGCACCGTTCACCTGAATGGCCGAGAAGAGGTTGAAACGGGTCAACACCTCGGAGCCGTAGATGCGGGTGAGTTTCAGGTATTGGGCGATGGGGCTCATCTCGCCCGCATCGTTGCGTACGAAGATGTTGTTGAGCGCCTCGGTGTCGAGCCGGTATTGGGGCGGAGCCTGCACCATCACGCGGTAGAGCTTGGAGAATCGGTTCATGTTCGACGCATAGTTACCGCCGATGTAGCCCGAGAGGGTGCTGAGCACGTCGGTGGGCGACACGCCGTTGCGCTTGCACAGCGCGGCATCGACCTCGACGAGGTATTGCGGGAACTTGGTATCGAACGAGGTGGTGGCCCGTCCGATTTCGGGCCGCTTGTTGAGCTCGGTAAGGAAGTTGCGGGTGTACTTCAGCAGGTCCTCAATCGTGCCGCCCTTCTGGTCCTGCACATAGACCTCAAAACCGCTGCTCACGCCATAACCCGGAATCATGGGTCGGGTGAAGGCCATGATGTCGGCACTCGAGATGAAGGCCGTGCGGCGCTGTATCTCCTCGATGATGGCATCGACGGCATCCTCTTTCTTGGGACGTTCGCTCCAGTCCTTCAACCGGATGGTGAACATACCGTTGCAGGCACCCTGCCCGCTCAGCATCGAGTTACCGGTAATGCTCGAGAGCACCTCGATTTGCGGAATCGTGCGCAGACAGCTATCGACCTGCTCGATGACCTTGCGGGTCTCGTATATGCTGTTACCCGGCGAGGTACGCACGTCGACAAAGACGGTACCCATATCTTCGTTGGGCACCAGACCGGTCTTGGTGGTCTTGAGCAGCACGAAGAATCCCACGCAGGCAATCACCAGCAGCACGCCGGCCAGCCATTTGCGCTTGATCATAAAGAATACGCCCCCTTTATACTTCATCACCAGCCGGTGGAAAGCCGTATCGAAGGCCATGTGAAAGCGCGACGAGAAGCTGAGCTTCTTGCCGTCGGCCCCGGTCTGGTGGGGTGTCATAATGAGGGCACACAGGGCCGGACTCAAGGTCAGGGCGTTGAGCAGCGAGATGGCCACGGCCGCCGCCATCGTGAGACCGAACTGCGTATAGAAGGTACCCGTGGTACCGCCGATAAAGCTCACGGGGATAAACACCGCCATGAATACAAAGGTAGTCGTAACCAGAGCCGAGGTGATGCCGTCCATGGCATCGATGGTAGCCAGGTAGGCCGACTTGTACCCCTCGTCGAACTTCGCCTGAACCGCCTCGACCACCACTATCGCATCGTCGACCACCGTACCGATAACCAGCACGAGAGCAAACAGCGTAAGCATGTTGAGGCTGAAGCCCACCAGATAGAGGAAGGCAAAGGTTCCCACCAGCGACACGATAATGGAGACGGTCGGTATAAAGGTGGATCGGAAGCTCTGCAGGAAGATATAGACCACCAGTACCACCAGCAGAATGGCCTCGATGAGGGTCTTGACCACGCTCTTGATCGAGGCGTCGAGGAAGTCCTTGGTACTCATCAGGTCGACAATCTTGATACCCTTGGGCAGGGTCTTGGAAATCTCGGCCAACGAGCGGTCTATCTCCTCGATAATCTCGTTGGCGTTCGAGCCCGAGGTTTGCGAAATCATGATGATACAGCCCGGGTGACCGTTCACCTCGCCGATGTAGTCGTAGGAACGGGTACCCAGCTCGATGGTGGCCACATCTTTCAGGCGCAATACCTCGCCACCGGGAAGCGACTTGATGACCATGTTCTCATAGTCGACCTCGTTTTCGTAACGGCCCCGGTATTTGAGCACATACTGGAAAGTGTTCTCGGCCTCGGCTCCCAACGTACCGGTAGCGGCCTCGATGTTCTGCTCGTCGAGCACGCCGGTAATGTCGGAGGGAACGAGTCCGTACTTCTTCATCTTGCTCGGGTCGAGCCAGATGCGCATGGCATACTCGTAACCGAACACATTCACCTCGCCCACGCCGGCAATACGCGACAGGCGAGGCTCGATGTTGATTTTCATATAGTTGGCCAGGAAAGCCTGGTCGAACGAATCGTCGGGACTGTAGACGGCCAGCTGCTTGATGTTACTCGTCTGGCGCTTGCGCACGTTCACACCGCTGCGGGTTACCTCGGCCGGCAGCAAACCCTGTGCCGAAGCCAGCCGGTTCTGCACGTTCACGGTAGCCATATCGGGGTCGGTACCTTGACGGAAGTAGACCGTGATACGGGCCGAGCCGTTGTTCGACGAGGTAGAGGTCATGTAGGTCATGTTCTCCACACCGTTGAGGGCCTCCTCGAGAGGCACCACCACACTCTTCTGCACCGTCTCGGCATTGGCTCCGGTATAGGAGGCCGATACGCTCACCGTAGGCGGAGCAATCTCGGGAAACTGCTCGATAGGCAATTGAGTCAAACCGATAATTCCCAGGATAAGAATCAATACCGAGATAACCCCGGCAAAGATGGGACGGTCGATAAAGGTTCTTATCTTCATAAGGCACTATCGTTTGGCTGGGTTGTAGACTGTTCTATATCGATGGCGATACCCTCGTGCAACAGACCGGCACCCTCGGCCACGATTACGTCGCCGGCCGTCAGCCCCGAGAGCACGATGTAGTTCTGCCCGTCGTCGTATTTATAGACGGTGATGGGGGCCGACTGGGTTTTGCCGTCGACCACCTTCCACACAAACACACGGTTCTGCAACTCGTAGGTAGCTGTCTTGGGTATCACGAGGCTGTTCTTGTAGACGGTAGGAATCTCTACCGAACCGCTGCCGCCGTTGCGCAACAGCCCGTCGGGGTTGGCAAAGGCGGCCCGCATGCTTACGGCACCCGTACCCTCGTCGACCGTACCGCTGATGGCGTCGACCTTTCCCGGCAGGTCATAGGTGCTGCCGTTGCTCAAGAGCAGCTTCACCTCGGGCATCAGCTCCTTAGCCTTCTGCAGCGAACCATATTGTTGAATGAGGTCGAGTATCTGGTTCTCGGTCATGGAGAAGTAGGCATAGACCTCGGCATCGTCCGAGACGGTAACCAGCGGCTCGGTAATGGAGCTGCTGACCAACGCCCCCACCCGGTAGGGAATCATGCTGGCCACGCCGTCGACGGGGCTCTTCACCTCGGTATAGGAGAGGTTGTTGCGGGCATTCACCTCCTGGGCCTTGGCTTGAGCCAAAGAGGCCTTGGCTTCGGCCAACGTGTTTTGGGCTGTTTGCAAATCGAACTCCGAGACTACCCGCTCCTTGTAAAGAGCCTCCTTGCTCTCGGCCGAGAGCTGGGCCGTAGCCAGTTGGGCTTCGGCGCTGCGCACGTTGGCTACCGCTGTCTCGAGGGCTGCCTTGTAGGGCACCTGGTCGATGATAAAGAGGGTCTGCCCCTTGCGCACGACATCGCCCTCGTCGATGCGAATCTCGGTAATGATGCCGCTCACCTGCGGCCGTACCTCTACGAACTGACGGCCGCGGAGGGTTGCCGTGTAGTCCGATGTCAATGTCTGATTCTTAGGCTCTACGGTCAGTAGCTTGTACTTTGCACCCTCGCTCGATTTCTGCTCCTTGCAAGCCACAAGCAAAGGCAAGACTGCCATAGCCAGAATGATAATCTTTTTCATTGTTGCTGTTTTATGTGATAAATACTAAATAATGCGTATGGAATAGAAAATACCTATCTTAAACCAATTCTCAAATTTATAAACTATCTCACAATATCGGAACATTTATTGATAAACGGCAAAAAAGTGATGCCTAACGGCACGGCAGATTCTTAAAAATAAACTACCTTTGTGATAACGCGAGGGGCCGCCTTCGCACCACGCAAATACCAGAGCCATGACCAACTACACACGCATCAGCATCTATATCGACTTGATTTTCAGCTTCATAATCTTGCCGCTCCTCATCATGCTGGTACCGGTAGAGAAGTGGATTATTCACCACACCTACTTCATGCTCCTGCTCATTGTCTACGTCTATCTGCTCTATTTCACCTACCGCAAGGTGAATATACCGGGGCTCATCATGCAGCGGCAGTTCAGGCTCGTCGTGCTGCTCATGGTGGTCCTCATCTTTATCACCTGGGCCATCAGCCAGATACCTATCCCGAAAGACGACTTCATCGAGTCGCCTCGCGACTGGGGCATACGCCAGCACATCCGGAGCTTGAGCGTGTGGTTTTTCTTTTTCGTCGTCACGGGGTTCAGCCTGGCCATCGAGCTGATGTTCGAGCTCTTCAAGCAGATACTCTCGAAGCAGGAAATCGAAGCCGAGAAGAACAAGGCCGAGCTGGCGCTCTACAAGGCACAGATCAACCCGCACTTCCTCTTCAACACGCTCAATGCCCTCTACGGGCTGGTGCTCACCAAATCGGACAAGACGGAGTCGGCCTTTATCCAGTTCTCCGACATCCTCAAGTACATGTACACCCAGACTACACTCGACACCATACCCATCTGCAACGAAATCGAATACATCAGGCAGTATGTCGACCTGCAGTCGCTGCGCCTCAACCGCCATACCCACATCGACTTCCACACCGAGACCGACGACGAGCAGGCCCAGATACCGCCCATGATTCTCATCACCTTTGTCGAGAATGCCTTCAAGTACGGCACCTCGTCCGATGTCGACTGCACCATCTATATCCAGATTGCCGTGAAGGAGGGGGTGTTGCACTTCGAGACCGAAAACACCATTATGAAGGAGAAGAAGGAGCCGACCCCGGCCATCGGCATCGAGAACTGCCGCAAACGGCTGGAGCTGCTCTACCCCGGCCGCTTCTCGCTCACGACCGGCCGGGAAGGCAACCAGTTTAAAACCCGACTGACTATTCAACTACAATGAAAAAAGCCACCTGCATAGCCATCGACGACGAGCCTCTGGCATTGCTCGTCATCACCCAGTTCTGCGAACGATTCGGCGGGCTGGAGCTGACCACCTTCAGCGAACCCCTCGTGGGGCTCGAGGAGATACGCCGCTGCAAGCCCGACCTGGTGTTTCTCGACATCGAGATGAACAGCATCAGCGGCCTCGACATAGCCCGCGACCTGCCCGAGGAGTGCTGTTTCATCTTCACCACGGCTCACGCCCAGTATGCCCTCAACGGCTTCGAGCTCGACGCCGTCGACTTCCTGCACAAGCCCTTTGCCTACGAGCGGTTCGAGAAGGCGGTCGAGAAGGCCATCCGCCGCATCGAGACCGAGCGCGACCGCACCCCCGACAGCATCGTGGTCAAGCAGGAATACAACAACGTGACCATCCCCACCAACGATATTCTCTATATCGAAGCGATGGAAAACTACACCAAGATTTTCCGCGAGAGCGGCGGCTACATCCTGTCGCGCACCAACATGAAGGCCCTCCAGGAGATTCTGCCCGAGGAGAGTTTCCTGCGCATACACCGCTCCTACATCGTACCGATAGACCGCGTGGAGATGTTTTCCAAAAAGAAAATCAAGCTCGCCGGGCAAGAGACACTGCTGCCCGTGGGCCGGCAGTTTGCCAACCACATCTACGACCTACTCATTGCCCGCAACTCGGGGGGCAGCCGGACCAATCTGTGACGGTTCCCTGCCCGGGTTCACCAACGACCGCCGGTGCCTCTTCGTCCCCCCTACTCGATTTTATCCGACGAAGTCTCCCCTCGCTCTGTTTTCTTTGGACAAAAACATTATCTTTGTGACCATAAACAACAAATTACCCGCAATGAAACACACCTGCATCACCGCTGCTTTGCTGGGGCTGCTGCTCATGGGCTGCCAGTCGAGCAAAACCCAGTATTACGAAAAGCATCTCGTATTTCCCGAAGGAGCCACCCTCGAACAGAAAGTCGACATGGCCTCGCGCCTGACCCCGTCGCCCCAGCAGCTGCAATGGCAGCAACTGGAGCTGACCGCCTTCCTGCACTTCGGCATCAATACCTTCACCAACAAGGAGTGGGGCGACGGCCAGGAAGACCCCCGCCTCTTCAACCCCACCCAGCTCGACGCCGAGCAATGGGCCCGCACGCTCAAGGAGGCGGGCTTCAAGATGGTCATCCTCACGGCCAAGCATCACGACGGATTCTGCCTGTGGCCCACGGCAACCACGCGCCACTCGGTAGCCTCGTCGCCCTGGAAAGAGGGTAAAGGCGATGTGGTGAAAGAGCTGAAGGAGGCTTGCGACAAATACGGTCTGAAGTTCGGTGTATACCTCTCGCCCTGGGACCGCAATGCCGAGTGCTACGGCGACTCGCCCCGCTACAACCAGCTGTTCATCCAACAGCTCACCGAGCTGCTCACCCACTACGGCGAGATTCACGAAGTGTGGTTCGACGGTGCTTGCGGCGAAGGCCCCAACGGCAAGAAACAGGTCTACGACTGGGATGCCTTCTACAAGACCATACAACGGTTGCAACCCAACGCCGTGATGGCCATCATGGGCGACGACGTGCGGTGGGTAGGCAACGAGAAGGGATTCGGCCGGGAGACCGAGTGGAGCGCCACGGCTCTCGTGCCGGGCATCTACCAGCGGGCCGACAGCGTGAACCAGGCTCTGGGACTGGCCAATAAGAGCGAAGACCTGGGCAGCCGCGAGCTGCTGGCCCGGGCCAACGAGCTATTCTGGTACCCGTCGGAGGTCGACGTCTCCATCCGTCCGGGGTGGTTCTATCACCCGGCCGAGGACAATCAGGTGAAATCGCTCGCCCGCCTCGTCGACATCTATTTCGAGTCGGTGGGCTACAACTCGGTGCTGTTGCTCAACATCCCGCCCGACACCCGGGGACTCATCCACGAGAACGATGCCCGACGGCTGCATGAACTGGGGCAGTACATCCAACGCACCTTCGCTACCGACTACAGCCTCGCCGGCAACCGCACGTTTACCGGCCGGGAGGGCGACTCGTTCGAAATCGAGATACAGGACAACGTCCCCGTCAATACCCTGATGCTGCAAGAGGACATCGAGCAGGGGCAACGCATCGAAGCCTTCACCGTAGAGGCCTCGATCGACGGCACCTGGCTCCCGATTGCCCAGGGTACCACCGTGGGCTACAAACGACTCGTGCGGTTCGACAACCTCGTGGCCGACAAACTGCGGGTGACCATCGACCGCTCGAGGGCCGACTTCTCAATCGCCCGCGTGGGTCTCTACTACGCGCAACCCATCATCGAAGCCACCGACACCGAGGGGTTGAACCTCATCGCCCCCAAGAGCTGCCGGTTGGGCAACCAGCCCGCCCCCCAGGCCATCGACGGCAACAGCACTACCGCCGCCCGTGGCGAGGGCCTCGTGCCCATCGTCGTCGACCTGGGCGAACCCAAGGCAATAACAGGATTCTGCTACACCCCCGTAGCCGAAGGCAACACCGAGGGAACCATGTTCCGCTACCACCTCTACCGCAGCAATGACGGCCAGACGTGGGAGCGCATTGTCGCAAACGGCGAGTTCAGCAACATCAAGAACAACCCCATCCCCCAGGTGGTCGCGCTGGAGAATATCCCCCAAACCCGATACCTGAAACTCGAGCCCCTCGAAGAGATCGACGGCCGAGCCCAGACCTCGGTAGCCGAGCTGGGCGTCGTGGCTCCCTGACCTCCCGACCCATCCATACATCCAACGCATACCGCAGCACCCGCTCACACCCCGTGAGACCGGGTGCTGCCGCTTTAAATGGCCCGCTCCAAGACTATTAAAAATGTTACATTCACTATCAACGAGGTTTCGTGCAACATTTTTAGGAGCTTTCGCAACATTTGTTCTATGTACCGGCGTGAACCATTTTCTATTTTTGCTCTCGCTAAGCCAAAAACAAGAACTTAACACAAATTTTATTTTTATGCTACCATGAAAAAAGGTATTGTAAATCAAATTCTACTAAAAGCAGGCACAGCCCTGTTGCTCGTGACCCTGACTTGTGGAAGCGCAATGGCACAAGAACAAGAAAAAGGAGATGCCAACCAGAGCGAAAATGCTTCTACCTCTAAAGAGGAGGGCAACCGCAATGTGATGCTCAACGCAGCCAGCGCCAACGGGCCCCGCGAAATACAAATAGGTTTACCCTCGGCCGATGTCAACGTGCTCGAAAACGGCATGCTCGTGACCTACGCCACCAACCCCCACTCCGTCAACTCGCTGTGGCGTGCCGACGCCAGCCTCAGCCATGTGGGACTTCTCAAAATCTCGGAGACGGCCATCACGACCGGTAACATCGGTTATGCCGTCAACTCCTTCACGCAACTGGGCGAAAAGGGATTCCACGGCACGCTCAACTACAAGAGCAACCACTTCGGCATGCAGGAGTTCTCGCTCAACGTCAACGGCGGCATTGGCAAAGACTGGTACTACAGCGGCAGCATCTACCAGGATTTCGACCCGGGAACCTTCAAAATCAAATCGACTCCTTTCCAGGACCGTACCCAAATCTACAAGGTAGCCCTCACCAAGAAGTACAATGACAACCGGGGCGAACTGACCGCCATCTACCACTACAGCAACAGCCACCCGGTTTACAACTATGCCACGCAATCGGCCCCCTTCATCTATGTAGGCGACGGTAGCGTGCGCGAGTTCGGCGACTTTGCCCTGGGTACCACCTCCTACCTGCCTGTCGACAACGAGATGGTATATCGCGACATGCGCACCGGCGAGGTTAAGAAGACCAACCTCTACGACGCCACCCAAAACCTGGGAAGCATGGTTACGCTGATGAACAACTACACGTGGGACAACGGACTCAACTGGAAAGCCATCGTCAAGTACGACCACTCGACCGGTTCGTGCGTGTACCAGACGCCCATGTCGCTCGACCAGAACGAAGCCGGCATCAACTACCAGTACGAAGCGGCCGACGGCAGCCTGCAACCCTACACCGGCGACTATGTGCAGAGCCGTATGTCGTGCCTCAACCGCGGTTTCATCAACTCGCTGATGTTTACCAGCGAACTCTCTCGCCAAACGGCCAACAGCACGTGGAGGCTGGGTGTGAACGAGTGGTACTACCACATCGACTATACCTCGTCGACCACCATGTATGACCAGTCGGTACCCATGGACGGCAGCTATCCCGTGCGCCTCTTCAACTCCGACTTTGCCTCATACACCGACCGCGCCTATGCCGGTAACGGATACTACTACGACTTCAACAAAAACGCTTCGGAGTATTACAAGGGATTCGAAAACAAGGTAGCCCTCTACTTCACGCACGACTGGAACATCACCGACCGGTTGAACCTCTACTACGGTGCCCGTCTCGAATACCAGGCTCTGCGCGGTGAGAACGCTGCCGTAAAGGATGCCTCCGGCAATTATGTGGGACGTTTTGCCAACTACTACCTGGGTGCTACGGCCCCCGACGGTGTGACGCTGATTGCCCCCACCAACATCGACCACGACTGGTTCAACTATGCCCTCACCGCCGCTGTCACCTACAAACTGAACAAGCAGTTCGGATTCACGGGCGACTTCACCTACATCACCCAGCACCCCAAAATCGAGAACTTCGCTCCGGCCACGCTCCCCAACGTGGGTGAGATTTCGGTACCGCTGGGCCGCGCCGGTATCTACTACAACAACAGCTGGTTGAGCCTGACTTCGCTCTTCTCCTACATCTCGAAGACCAACAACAACTCGACACTGAACCTGCAGCACAAGACCCCGGCCGGACAAACCGAGATTATGGCCGCACCGCTCAACTTCGACATACAGACGCTGGGCTGGACCACCGACGTGGTAACCACACCGTTCAAGGGCTTCGACCTGCACTTCCTCTTTACCTACCAGCAACCTACTTACAAGAAGTACGAGACTTCGGTCACCTTCTCCGACGGTTACGTGGGTAAAATCAACGCCACGGGCAACATCGTAGCCGAGATTCCGCAAATCATCATCGAGATCGACCCCAGCTACATGATTACCGACTACCTGAAGATCTGGACCAGCTTCCGCTACTTCAGCAAGACCTACGCCAACATCAACGACGCCTACTACTTCAACGGCCGCTGGGAGACCTTCGGCGGAGTAAACTGGCAGGTAAACAAGAAGCTGGCTCTGGGTTGCACCGTAGTCAACTTCCTCAACCAAACGGGAGCCAAGGGTAGTATCGCCGGTGCCGAGCTCATCGAGAAAGAGGATGCCGGGCAATATGCCGGACACGTCATGGCCGGCAGCTACATACGGCCGTTCACCGTAGAGTTTACCGCCAGTCTCAAATTCTGATACAGATTCTTCTATACATGATAAAATCATAGGTGTTTATTTTCCGGGACAGAAAGATTCAATCCAAGGACAACAGTAGAGACAAAGAGGCGTTTCGGCGAGGCTCAGGTTACAAGCCTCGCCGAGACCCCAACCCGGAACAAGGCGAGCCCACTCTGCTCGGGCTCTGAAAAAATAGGGAGAGGTAAAAAAATTGTTTTAGGTTATTATTTACAAGTACGATTTTTCAAACATTCAATAAATAAAAACGACCATGAAAATAGATTTCAGACATTCGACAAAAGTGCTGGCAACAGCAGCCGCAGTGGCCGCTCTCGCAGCTTGCCAACCGCAAAAAGGCAGTATCAGTCTCGAACACCAGGGCGATACGCTCACCATCGTTCACATCACCAATCCCTCGAAATACCTGATTCTCCCCATCCAGGAGTCTCGTCCCGAAGGTAAAGTGAAACTCGACACCGGCAGTCCTGCCGATGTAACCATGGACATCCGTCTGGCCGTAGACAGCGTAGACTACTATGTGCCTTTCGCCTTGCCCGAGGGAACCAAAGAGGCTACCGTAACTATAGGACAGGTTGCCGCCAACGCCATGTGCTGGGACAGCCTGCGTCTGGCCGACACGTTCGACACGACCAACACCGACTACTACCGCCCCGTCTATCACCACACCCCGCTCTATGGCTGGATGAACGATGCCAACGGTCTGGTATACAAAGACGGTGAGTATCATCTCTATTTCCAATACAACCCCTATGGTTCCAAATGGGGCAACATGCACTGGGGCCACTCGGTGAGCAAAGACCTCATCCACTGGGAACACCTGGCACCGGCTATCGCCCGCGATACGCTGGGTCACATCTTCTCGGGCAGCTCGGTAGTCGACCACTTCAACAGCGCCGGCTATGGCAAAGATGCCCTGATTGCCTTCTATACCTCGGCCAGCGACAAGTACGGTCAGATTCAGTGCATGGCTTACAGCACCGACAACGGCCGCACCTACACCAAATACGAGGGTAACCCCATCCTCACGCCGTTCGACGGACTGAAAGACTTCCGCGACCCGAAAGTATTCTGGTACGAACCGGCTCAGAAATGGTACATGATTGTATCGGCCGACAAGAACATGCGCTTCTACAACTCGACCGACCTGAAACACTGGGAATACCTGAGCCAGTTTGGCGAAGGCTACGGCGTACAGCCCAACCAGTTCGAATGCCCCGACTTCATCCAACTGCCTGTCGACGGCGACAAGAACCACATGAAATGGGTGATGATTGTCAACATCAACCCGGGTTGCCCCTTCGGCGGTAGCGCTACCGAATATTTCGTAGGCGAGTTTGACGGCAAAGAGTTCAAATGCGACAACGACAAGAGCGTGACCAAATGGCTCGACTTCGGTAAAGACCACTATGCTACCGTATGTTTCTCCAACACGGGCGACCGCACCATTGCCGTGCCCTGGATGAGCAACTGGCAATATGCCAACGCTACCCCCAACCTCCAGTACCGCAGCGCCAACGCCCTGCCCCGTGAGCTCTCGCTCTATACCAAGGACGGCGAAATCTACATGGCTGCCAATGCCGTGAAAGAGACCCAAGGCTTGCGCAAAGGTACCACGACCATCGCCGACATCGACCTGAAGGACGAGTATACCGTAAACCCGATGAAGACCGGACCCGAAGGTGCCTGCGAACTGGAGATGGACATCACGCCGAATAACGCCGACACCGTAGGCTTCGCTCTCCTCAACGACAAGGGCGAAAAGGTAGACATCTACCTCGACCTGAAGGGCGGCCGCATCGTCATGGACCGTACACAAAGCGGTATCACCGACCTGAGCCGCTACGGCGAAGTGACCGTACACGCCAAGGAGACCGACGACCACCGCAAGAAACTGTCGGTAAACTACGTGAACGACTTTGCGCTGGGTACCTGGGCACCCCTCTCGCTGTGCAACGGCAAGACTTACCACCTCGATGTATTCGTAGACAAATGCTCGATCGAGATTTTCGTAGACGGTGGCCGCATTGCCATGACCAACCTCGTGTTCCCCACGGCTCCTTACAGTGCACTGCGTTTCTATTCCAAGGATGGTGAAGCCCAAATCAAAAATTTGAATATATACCAACTGAGTCTGTAATTCCTATCACTCGTATTCCATGAAACACAATCTGGTTTTAGCAGCAGTTTCGCTACTTGCCATAACGACACTGAATGCCAGTGATATGAAACAGATACGCATCTCGACCGACCGCACCGACCTCGTGCTGCAAGTAGCCGAGAACGGGCGCCTCTACCAGAGCTACTTCGGCGAAAAGCTGCTCAACGAGGCCGACCTGAAGGAGCTGGGGTGGAGCGTGCACGCAGCATCGGACGGCAGTGTATGCCGCCGCGGATGGGAGGTATGCAGCGGCTCGGGTAACGAAGATTTCTTCGAACCGGCCCTGGCCATCACCCACAACGACGGCAATCCCTCGACGTGGCTCTACTACGTCTCTTCCTCGACCCATGCGGTCGAGGGGGGCGTGCAGACCGACATCGTGCTGCGCGACGACAAGTATCCCGTAGAAGTGACCCTGCACTATGTGGCTTACCCCCGCGAGAATGTCATCAAGACCTGGAGCGACATACGTCATGGGGAGAAGAATCCCATCGTGCTCTCGACCTATGCCTCGACCATGCTCTACTTCAGCCGACCGGCCTACTACCTAACCGAGTTCAGCGGCGATTGGGCCAAAGAGGCGCAGATGAGCTGCCAGCCCCTGCAATTCGGCAAGAAGGTGCTCGACACCAAGCTGGGCAGCCGGGCCGCCATGCACACCCACCCCTTCTTTGTCGTCGGGCTCGACCAGCCTGCACAGGAGCGTCAAGGCGAGGTGCTCATGGGTACGCTGGCCTGGACGGGAAACTTCCGCTTCACCTTCGAGGTGGACAACGTGGGCAACCTGCGCGTGATTCCCGGCATCAACCCTTACGCCTCGGCCTATAAGCTCAAGCGCAACGAGACCTTCACGACGCCCGAGTTCATCTTCACCCTCAGCACCGAGGGCATGGGGCAAGGCAGCCGCGACCTGCAGGCCTGGGCCCGCAACTACCAGTTGAAAGAGGGCAAGGGGCCGCGCCTCACACTGCTCAACAACTGGGAAAACACGGCCTTCGACTTCGACCAGGAGATGCTGGCCGAACTGATGCGCGAGGCCAAAGAGCTGGGCGTGGACATGTTCCTGCTCGACGACGGGTGGTTCGGCAACAAATATCCCCGCGAGAACGACCGCGCCGGACTGGGCGACTGGGAGGTGACTCACGACAAACTGCCCGGCGGTATCCCCGCCCTCACAAAGGCAGCCCGCGAGGCGGGTGTGAAATTCGGCCTGTGGATCGAGCCCGAGATGGTGAACCCCAAGAGCGAGCTCTTCGAGCGTCACCCCGAGTGGGCCATCCACTACCCCAACCGCGACACCTACTACTACCGCAACCAGCTGGTGCTCGACCTGAGCAACCCCGCCGTGCAGGAGTATGTATACGGCATCATAGACAAGCTGCTGAAGGAGAACCCCGACATCGCCTACTTCAAGTGGGACTGCAACAGCCCCATCACCAACATCTACTCGCCCTACCTCAAGGCCGACCAGGGACAACTCTACATCGACCATGTGCGGGGCATATACCGGGTGATGCAACGGGTGCACGACAACTACCCGCAGGTGGCCATGATGCTCTGCTCGGGCGGCGGTGCCCGCTGCGACTACGAGGCGTTGAAATACTTTACCGAATTTTGGTGCAGCGACAACACCGACCCCGTGGAACGTGTTTATATACAGTGGGGCTTCTCGCACTTCTTCCCGGCCAAGGCCATGTGTGCCCACGTGACGAGCTGGAACAAAGAGGCGTCGATCAAGTTCCGCACCGATGTGGCGTCGATGTGCAAGTTGGGTTTCGACCTGGGGTTGAAGGAGTTGAGTGCCGACGAACTGCTCTACTGCCAGGAGGCTGTGGCCAACTGGAAACGGTTGCAACCGGTTATTCTCGACGGCAGTCAGTATCGCCTGGTTTCGCCCTACGAGAGCAACCACATGGCCGTGAACTATGTCGGGGCCGACAGCCGCAAGGCGGTGCTCTTTGCCTATGACCTCTACCCGCGCTACCAGGAGAAGCTGCTCACCGTGAAGCTGCAGGGCCTCGACCCGCACAAGCGCTACAAGGTCGAAGAGATAAACCTCATGCCCGGTGTAGAGTCTACCCTGCCGGCCAACGGCAAAGAGCTCTCGGGCGACTATCTGATGAAGGTAGGCCTCGACGTGCTGGGTTTCACCCCCATGCGAAGCCATGTAATAGAAATTACCGCGATAGATTGATAGAAGCAAGAGGGGACGAGAGAGGTGACCGCTCTGTGTGGCGGCCCTTCTCTCTCCCTCTCTTCAGAAAACGAAACAACAATTACTCTATATAACGATTATGACAGCTAAACAACAAATAAAATACGGCCGACTTATCCCCGTCATGCTCTGCTTCTTTGCCATGGGTTTCGTCGACCTGGTAGGTATCGCCTCGAACTATGTGAAGGCCGACCTGGGCCTCACCGATTCGCAGGCCAATATCTTCCCGTCGCTCGTCTTCTTCTGGTTCCTCATCTTCTCGGTACCCACGGGCGTATTGATGAACCGCATCGGGCGGAAACGCACCGTGTTGCTGAGCCTCGTGGTGACCGCCGTCTCGCTGCTGTTGCCCCTCTTTGGCGACGGCTACGGGCTCATGCTCTGCTCCTTCTCGCTGCTGGGCATCGGCAATGCCTTGATGCAGACCTCGCTCAACCCGCTGCTGAGCAACATCATCTCGGGCGACCGTCTGGCCAGTTCGCTCACCTTCGGGCAGTTTGTCAAGGCCATCGCCTCGTTCCTGGCCCCCTATATCGCCATGTGGGGTGCCACGCAGGCCATGCCTACCTTCGGGTTGGGGTGGCGCGTGCTCTTCCCCATCTACATGGTCATTGCCATCATCGCCATCCTGTGGCTCTCGTCGACCCCCATCGATGAAGAGAAACCCGACAAGGCTTCGGGATTCCGCGAATGCCTGCGCCTGCTGGGCAAGCCCTTCATCCTGCTCTGTTTTCTGGGTATCATGTGCCACGTAGGCATCGACGTAGGTACCAACACCACGGCTCCCAAGCTGCTGATCGAGCGGGTGGGCATCACCCTCGAGGAGGCCGGCTTTGCCACCAGCCTCTACTTTATCTTCCGTACGGCCGGGTGTCTGCTGGGAACCTTTATCCTGCGTCACCTTTCGGGCCGTAAATTCCTGGCCATCAGTGTGGCCTGCATGCTGGTAGCCATGATCGGGCTGCTCTCTACCGAGTCGCTCCCCGTCATCTACGCCTGCATCGCCCTCATCGGCTTCGGCAACTCCAACGTCTTCTCCATCATCTTTGCCCAGGCTCTTACCGCCGTTCCCGACAAAAAGAACGAGGCTTCGGGACTGATGATCATGGGCCTCTTCGGCGGCACCATATTCCCGCTGCTGATGGGTGTGGCCAGCGACGCCGTGGGTCAGGCCGGTGCCATAGCCGTGATGACCGTAGGGGTTCTCTACCTGATTGTATACACCATCAAACTGAAAAAATAACTTATCGACTTATTAAATTCAAACACTAATTATAACGCCATGAACAATAACGACCATATCATCGTAGGAATGGGCGAAGCACTGTGGGACGTGCTGCCCGAAGGAAAGAAACTGGGTGGAGCTCCTGCAAACTTTGCCTATCACGTATCGCAATTCGGCTTGAACAGCCGGGTAGTAAGTGCCGTAGGCCAAGACAAGCTGGGCACCGAAATACTCGACAACTTCCGCGAGAAACGGCTGCAAGGGATTATCGAAACGGTACCCTACCCCACCGGCACCGTACAGGTTACACTCGACAACGAGGGTGTGCCTTGCTACGACATCAAAGAGGGAGTAGCCTGGGACAACATACCCTATACCGAAGAACTGGACCAACTGGCTCGCCAGACACAGGCCATCTGCTTCGGGTCGCTGGCACAGCGCAGCATCGTTTCGCGCGAGACCATAGCCCGATTCCTCGCCACCATGCCCGATACACCTGAGACGTTGAAAATCTTCGACATCAACCTGCGCCAGAGCTTCTATACCAAAGAGATTCTGTGCGACTCGTTCAGCCGCTGCAACGTGCTGAAGATAAACGACGAGGAGCTGGTAACGGTAAGCCGTCTGTTTGGCTACCCCGGCATCGACCTGCAAGACAAGTGCTGGATTCTGCTGGCCAAGTATAACCTGAAGATGCTCATCCTCACCTGCGGCGTAAACGGCAGCTATGTCTTTACCCCGGGTCATGTGTCGTTTGTAGAGACTCCCACCGTACAGGTGGCCGACACCGTAGGTGCGGGCGACTCGTTCACCGCCGCCTTTACCGCCGCCATCATCCGCGGCCGTTCGGTACGTGAGGCCCACCAGCTGGCCGTCGACACCTCGGCCTACGTGTGCACGCAGCAAGGAGCCATGCCCGTGCTGCCCGAGAGCCTCACCAGTCGGTTGGCTTAATACTACTTTTTCCTTTTATTTTGACGAGGGAGATCCTCCCGATACGAACCGGGGCGGTCGTCCTCGTCGTATAACCGTTTTTTTCTCATATCCAGTATTTAACAGGCTACCCTACGCCACTCGCGCAACAGCTGAAACCCGGCCGGGGCAACCCCGAAGGCAGCTCGACAAAGGGGCTGTACCGCAATTCTTTCACTTGGCAGGCGTGCTCTTCTCATTAAATTTTTTATCTTTGCCTATCTTAATCCTCAAAATGAGAAGCTATGAGACGCCTACCTTTTCTTTTGCTCCTCGCCTCGTGCACTCTCGTGCTGTTGCTTACCGCCTGTACCCAGGAGAAAAACCGTTTTCTCATAGGGGTATCGCAATGCAGCGACGACGAGTGGCGCACCCAGATGAACAAGGAAATCCGCCGCGAAGCGCTCTTCTATCCCGGATTGGATGTGGAGATTCGGTCGGCCAACGACGATAACCAACGCCAAATTGCCGACATCGAATACTTTATCGACGAGGGGGCCGACCTCATCGTGGTGGCTCCCAACGAGGCCGAAGCCATTGCCCCCATCGTGGAGAAGGCTTACAGCCAGGGAATACCCGTCGTACTGGTCGACCGCAAAACCGACTCGGACCACTATACCGCCTATATCGGAGCCGACAACTACGACATGGGCTACCAGATAGGTACCTACATTGCCAGCCGCTTGCACGGGCAGGGCAACATGGTAGAACTCACAGGATTGAAGGGCTCTACCCCGGCCCGTGACCGCCACCAGGGATTGGTCGATGCCCTCTCGCATCATCCCGGTATCCACATCGTAGCCACAGCCGATGCCGGTTGGTTCCAGCAGTCGGCCGAAGAGGCTTTCGACTCCATTCTGGCCCGGCAACCCCACATCGATCTCGTCTTTGCCCACAACGACCGCATGGCCGCCGGAGCTCACGAGGCAGCCGTGCGCGAGGGCCGTGCCGGCCACATGCTCTTTGTGGGAGTCGATGCCCTGTCGGGTAAAGAGATGGGCGTGGGACTGGTTGCCGACAGCATACTCGATGCCACCTTTATCTACCCCACGGGGGGCGACCGGGTGGTGCAGGTAGCCATGGATATACTCGAAGGGCGCGACTTCCCGCGCGAAACGCTACTCTCGACGGCACTGGTCAACCATCAGAATGCCCGCATCATGCAGATGCAGAATGCACACATCAGCACCCTCGACGAGAAAATCGAGCGGCTCAACAGTCAGCTCGACGCCTTCCTGATGCGCTACTCGGCCCAACGCATGTTCCTCTATGCCTGTATCGTGATTCTGGTGCTGGTGGGTATCCTGCTCGTGATTGTCGTGCGGGCCTTCTGGACCAAAAACCGGCTCAATACCGAACTGTCGGACCAGAAACGGCAACTCGAGGAACAGCGCGACCAGCTCATCACCCTCTCGCGCCAGCTCGAAGATGCCACCCATGCCAAACTGGCTTTCTTCACCAACGTGTCGCACGACTTCCGCACACCGCTCACACTCATTGCCGACCCGGTAGACCAGCTCGGCCAGAGCCAGCACCTCGACAAGCACGAGCGCTTTCTGCTCAACATCATCCACAAAAACGTGACGGTGCTGTTGCGGCTCGTCAACCAGGTGCTCGACTTCCGTAAATTCGAGGATGGCAAACTGCAATTGCGCCTGAGCCAGTTCGACCTGCGCAACTCGCTTGCCGAGTGGAGCGACGCCTTCCGCACCCTCTCCTACCGCAAGCACATCCACTTCGACATCCAAGCCGAAGAAGATACCGACTTTACCGTCACGGCCGATGCCGAGAAACTGGAGCGCATCGTCTACAACCTGCTCTCCAACGCCTTCAAGTTCACACCCGACAATGGCTCGATTCGCATCACCCTCGCCCGATACGACCACGAGGGCGAGCCCTACCTGCGGCTGCAAGTCGCCGATACCGGCGTGGGCATGCCGGCCGAGCATGTGCAGCACATCTTCGACAGCTTCTACCAGATAGACGTCCACCATGCCGGCTCGGGTATCGGGCTGGCTCTGGTCAAGGCCTTTGTCGAAATGCACCACGGCACCATACGCGTGGAGACGACCGAGGGGCAAGGTACCTGCTTCACCATAGAGATGCCGGCCCGGCAGTCGGGAGCTCTCGACCCCGACACTACCCGCAGTGCCGTGCTTACCAACCTGAAAGAGGGGGCCGTACTGGCTGCCGACCAGGAGACGTTGCAGGCCCAGCCGCGCGAGACGACGCCCGACGACAAACCGAGTGTGCTCGTTATCGACGACAATCAGGACATACGCGACTATGTGCGGACCATACTGCAAGACCAATATCAGGTTATCGAGGCGGCCAACGGCCAGGAGGGCATACGCCTGGCCATGAAGTACGTGCCCGACGCCATCATCTGCGACGTGATGATGCCCGTGATGGATGGGCTGGAGTGTTGCCGCCGGCTGAAGTCGGAGCTGCAAACCTCGCACATCCCCGTGATGATGCTCACCGCCTATGCCATGGACGAGCAGAAAATCAAGGGTTATGAGTGCGGAGCCGACTCGTACATTGCCAAGCCCTTCAGTGCCCGGCTGCTCACCGTGCGTCTGCACAACCTCATCGAGAACCGGCACCGCCTGCAAAACATCTTTACCGAGAACGGCAATACGCCTCTCTCCCCGGCAAAGACTCCGGTAAGCGACGTAGACAAGGGCTTTGCCGAAAAGCTGCGCCGCATCATCGACGAGAATCTGTCGAATGCCAACTTCAGCGTCGAGGAGCTGGGCGAACAGATTGGGCTGAGCCGCGTGCAGCTCTACCGCAAGACCAAGGCGCTGTATGGCTACTCGCCCAACGAACTGATGCGCATCGCACGCCTCAAACGGGCGGCCTCGCTGCTGGCCTCGACCGAGAAGACGGTGGCCGAGATTACCTACGAGGTGGGCTTCAGTTCGCCCTCGTACTTCACGAAATGTTACAAGGAGTATTTCGGCGAGATTCCTACCGAATTTCTCAAACGGAAAAAAGGCGAAAGCTGACCCCGCCCTCGCCTCTAATCTATCTCTATTTTTCCCGGTATCCTCACAGACATGCCAGACAGCGGCCTGCGCCGGTTACAGCACGTGCCAATGCTCGAGAGCACGCTTCACCCCGTCGTCGTCGACCGAGGTCGTCACATAGTCGGCCACAGCCTTCAGCGGTTCGTTGGCGTTGCCCATGGCCACCCCGATGCCGGCTACCTGCAACATGCGGGTATCGTTGCCCCCGTCGCCGAAAGCCATGGTGGCCTCGACGGGGAAACCGAAGTGACGGGCTACGGTCCTCACCCCCTCGCCCTTATCGACCCCGCGAGCGGTCACATCGGCAAAGGCGGGATACCACCGGCTCGACTCGCACGAGGGGAGCAGCGGCATAATCTCGGCCTCGACATCGGCCGTAATGATAGGGGTCATCTGGGTGATGCGCTGCTGCAACAGGGCGTCGAGCGATACGGGGCTCGAAATCTGTTGCAGGTCGAGCAGACGGTGGAAAAACTCCTCGACCTCGTGCGTAGCGTTGTAGAGCAAGGCATCGGTCTCGCCCACTAGAATGCAGGGGAAATGACGCTCGTCGGAGAAGCGCATCATCGTGCGCACATCGGCTTCGGGTATCGCATGGCAGGCCACCACCTGCCCGTCGATGACGATGCAGGCACCGTTGGTGGTCACATAGCCATCGACGAGATGGGCTATGTCGGCCAGGTTGTTGATGTAGACCAAGGGGCGACCCGTGGCGATAAAAATCTTGATTCCCTTCTGCTTGGCCGCCTCGATGGCCTCGATGGTCGAGCGGGGAATACGGTGGGTATTGAAACTGACGAGCGTGCCGTCTATATCGAAAAACAGGGCTTTAATTTCTCTTTCCTTTTCCATACGGCAAAGATACATCAAAGCGCGCAGACTCGAGCCGGATATAACCTTTTTTCACGAGGCTTCCGACTCTGCCGGGCATGAAAAAATCCGCCTGAACGAGCAGGCGGATTTTCCCAAAAACAACATCAAATAACTTATATAACGAAGTAATCACTCCTCACGGTTATAAATGGAATCCTTTATGTCGTTGATATCGACAAACTTGTTGACTATGGCGTAGATGGTGAGCCCGGCCGGACTGTGTATCTGCAACTTGCCGGCAATGTTGCGCCGATGGGTGATGACCGTATGGGCCGACAGGCACAGCTGCTCGGCAATCTGCTTGTTAGTCATGCCCTTGACCACGCCGATGATAATCTCTTTCTCACGCTCGGTGAGGGGCTCCTGGCGCACCGTCTCCTCGGGAGCGGCGTGTACCAGGCGGTCGAACTTCTCGCGTATCTGCTCGGCCGTGTCGTAAATCGAGATGACCTCGTCGTACAGTTTCAGGACCGAGGCATCGACCAACGAGTTTTGCAGGGCGATACACTTCGGGGCCGGTCCGTCGGCACCCTTCTTGATCTGCGCTACCGAGACCACTCCCGCCAGCCCGGGATTGACGATGAACACATCGGGCTTGCGCCACGCCAGCGAGGCGGTGAGCTGCTGCACGTCGGCCACCTCGGTCGTCTCGATATTGATGGTGGTCAACTTCTTCAGCACCGAGAGCAACCCCTTGCGGATAATCAACGAGGGCTCGGCTACAATCACTTTTACGACAGGCTTCATCTCGTTTCGTCTATTTGGTTTTCCAGCTCCTGAATGGCCGGGACAAACAGGTAATCTTCTATATAGTTGTGCGAGGCCAGGTCCTGCTCGCAGGTAAAGATGTCGAACAAGACACTGTTCAACTCGTTGCTGCTCGTGGCCGGGTAATACTTGATGAGTATATTTTTCAGCTCGGTGAGCTTGGCCTCGACCTGGTCGTGCCGCTTGCGAAAGACGGCAATGCTGTACTCGCCGGGATGCACGCCGTTGAGCAGGGCCGTCACGTAGGGAAAGACCGTGCGCTCTTCGTAGCGCATGTGCTTCTGCACCTCGGCCACATACTCGTCGAAAAAGCGGAGTATGGCAATGGCTATGTCCTTGGCCCCGCAGTCGATGGCCCCCAGCAGATTGCGCCGGATGGCCGGCAGCCTGAAGTTGAGGAAATAGTCGTGCGAGTTGTGCAGATAGCCCAGCAGGGCCCCCACCGATATGTCGCTCTTGTACTCCTCGGGGTCGCCCTCGTCGAGCAACAGATTGACCACAGCCAGGAAGGTATCGGTATGCACGCCGTTCTCGTCGCACACCTGCCCTATGCTTTTGTCGCCGAAACCCAGGGCGATGCCGAAGCGGCTCATCACCAGCAGCACGGGATAGTTGTCGCACACCAAATCGCTCATGCGATTGTCTCGATTATAGGCACCCAGTTTATACATTCTATTCTCTTTTTTCGTTCATGAATACACAAAGATAGTCATATTCTCACAGTCACAAAATCGTTGCCGGTTTCGACACTACAAAGAAACAGCATTCGTACCACCTGCACAATCCCCTTTTTAGATGAAACCAACGCACATCCCTACCTAATTGTTGGGAGTCTGTATCGTCATGCCACAAACGGAGCTGACAACCGACCTAATTTTACGCCGTAAAAAGAACGGAAAAGATGATAACGATACTACTCGACAACGGCCACGGCTGCGACACGCCGGGCAAACGATCGCCCGTGTGGCCCGACGGGCGCCAACTGCTCGAATGGGAGTTCAACCGCGACATCGTTTCGCGCATGGCTCAACAGCTCGACCAGGCGGGCATCGCCTGCCGTCGCCTGGTTCCCGAAGATACCGACATCGCCCTGTCCGAGCGGTGCCGACGTGCCAACCAGTGGGCCCGCCAGGGCGACTGCCTGCTGGTCTCGGTCCACGCCAACGCCGGCGGCGGGAGCGGCGGCGAGGTATACAGCTACCCGGGTGCCGACAAGAGCCGGCAGTATGCCCGCCTCTTCGGCGAGGTGTGGCCCCTCGTCTTCCCCGACCTGCGTTTCAGAGGGTGCAAGGAGGCCAACTTCGCCATCTTGCGCGAGAGCCTCTGCCCCGCCCTGCTCACCGAAAGCCTATTCATGGACAACGAGCACGACTGCCGGATACTGCTCTCGCCCGAGGGGCGCGACCGGATAGCCCGCTGGCATGTCGAATCGATACAACGCATTCTGCAACAATTTTTTCCCAATCGGTAAACTTTTCGCCGCCACGCATGTTATAGGAGAAAACCAATTATACAACGATATGAAAAAAATTGTTTTTACAGTTCTTGCTGCGGCGGCACTCATAGCCTGCCAATCGAACAATAACAAAAATCAAATGATCGACGAAGGCGAAGCCGTAGAGATGATGGGTACCGACTCGACCGGTATGGTGGACATCTTTGCCTACGAAGGCGTGGTACCGTCGGAGTCGGGCCAAGGCGACAGCATCGACTACATGGTGATTATCACCCAGCAAATCGACACGGTAAACGGGGTGTACCAGATGACCCAAACCTATGTGACGGCCGACGGCAAAGCCGGCCAGCAGATGAAGAGCAAGGGTAAGAAGCTGTTCCAGCGAGGCACCCCGCAGAACAAAGCGGCCAAGGTGTATAAACTGGTTCCCGACAGCGGTTCGAACCAGACGGTAAACCTGTGGGTCGAGACCGATACGACGGTCGTATTGCTCGACGACCAGATGAAGGCCCCGGCCAAACCCGACAAGCATCGGCTCAAAGCGGTAAAACATCACAAGCACCACCTGTAATCTTGCAATATTGTTTTAGGTTTATAGAGAGGAAGACGGGAGACCCGGTTGTCAAAAACCGAATCTCCCGTCTTTTTTTTTCAGGCTTTCATCATAACCGGCGGGAGAGGCGGTTGCCTCCCCGTCGTTGTCGCGGTTACTTCACAACCACTTTGTAACGTGCACCCTCCACATCGACTACATAGATGCCGGGGGCTGCGCCGACAATAGCCTCGTCCCCTTGTGTAGCATATACTTTCTGTCCACCGATACCATAGACATCAATCGAGCATTCGCTACCGGGTTGTGCCTTCACGACAATCTGACCCTCGGTTGTGGCATATACCCGATACTTGTCTACTCTGTTGTCGGCAATACCTACCACCGAGCGCTCCTGTACCTGGATATTGTCGATATTGATATTGGTCGTTCCGTCGACAGCCTCGCCCACGAACGAGAGGCGCAAAGCCGTCTCGCCCTGGTAGGCATCGAGCGGAATGATTGTCTTCGCCCAACCTTCGGCTTCGTTACCCGATACGCAGACAGGCTCGGCTACGGCCACAAATTCACCGTTGTTGCGCGAAACCTCTACGGTGAGGTTGTCGTTGCTCTTCTCGCCCGTGGTCTGATAGATATAGAATCCCAGAGCCGGCTCGGACAGGTTGCCGATGTTGATCTTGGCACTGGTCAGGCGGGTCTTGGTACCCACGTTCACGTTGGTAGCCATGAACGAAGCGAGACCGCCATCGCCATCCTGCGGCTGGGCGTCGGGCGAATAGGCCTGCTCGCCTATACCCCAACCGCTGTCGAGTCCTTCGAGTTTATCGGAGAGCCACATGGTGTTCATGGCACCGCCGGCAAACGATTCGGCATAGGGTGCCGAATAGGGAGCTCCGATAAAGTAGAGTTCGGAGTAGGTGCGGCGACCTTCGCCCGAGAGGTTGCTCGACAGAATCGTATAGAATACCGGTGTTTGTCCGTACTCACACGGTATGGTATTGTCGACTACCGAAGTCCCGGTGACGGCATTGGCCACAATGGTTTCGTTGTTGCGGATAACGGTGTAGTAGATGGGGCAGTCGTACATCTCGCCGCCATCGATACCCTCGGGTTTGTCCCAGGAGATGACACACGAGTAGTCGGCCTGCTCGACAATCGAGAGGTTACGCACCTCGGCCGGACGGGCGTAACCGGCCACTACCAGGATGGTAGCCGGGTCGCTCTTCTGCCCGTTGGCATAGGCATATATCTCGTAGGTATTCTCACCCTTCACCGCATGGGTATCGACCCAGCGGGTTACCAGCGAGGCACCCACCTCTTCGGAGGTGTAGACCGGTTCGGCCGAACCGTTACGGTAGACCTCCATCTTGTCGACACTACCCAGTACATCGCCTCCGATGGTATAGACCGGAGCGTAGAAGTCGATTTGTACCTGCAGCGACTGGTCGTTGGCGGCAATAGCACTCAAGCCGTAAGGCTCCATGGGGGTATTGGAAGGCCGGTAGTTGTAGACCGTGAGCGTGTCGATGGCCACCTGCGAGCCCACGAGGCTGTTGTTGAAGCAGATACCTATGCGGAAGGCTCCGTTTTGGGGGGCAATGATATATCCCTCGATTTCACTGCCTTCGCCCGGCTCGATGGTGTGAATGTTGCCGACAGCACCCAGCGGGGTGAGCTCCTCGTCGTTGCTGCACAGAATCATCTGTATCTGTGCCGAATCGCAGTCGTTGGCCAGGCGGGCGTTGAAGACAATCTTTACCTCGGTATCCGAAGCCATGTTCAACGGCGGCAGATAGAGAATATCGGGAGCTTCGGAGGCCGTGCTCGAGGAGCAGACCAAAGCCCCGTTTTCGATACGCCAGGTCGACCCGTCGGCATTGCCGTCGACCGCATGGCCCCCGACTGTGCATAGTCGCGTGTATAGGGCAGGTCGTAGGTATCGGTGTCGGCCAGGTAGTGGTTCTCGTAGGTGAGCGTCGACCCCGACATCCAGTCGTCGGTCCAGTCGTCCCAACGATACGAAGTCTTGGTGGCGATATTGCCATACTCGTCGTAAGTATATTCATACTTCAGGCGTTCGCCGTCTACCCACGAATCGATGTACATGAAGGAGGACTGCTCGGTAATGTTGCCGTGGTCGTCGTAGCTGTACACCACACTGTCGGTAGGGGTATAGACATAGTCGCCCACCTCGAAACTGAAGGCCCCGTTGCTGTACCGCACATAGGTGACGAGGCGGCCTGCGTCGTCGTATTCGTAGCGACGGCGGTCGGCGGTAGAGAACTTGTCGTTGAGCCACCGTTCCCGGTCCTCGATAGCGACGTTGCCGTCGTAGGTATAGACCCCGTGCAGGTATACGTGCTCGCCCCACTTCTCGATGGAACTGTCCCATTTGTAATAGTCGACCTCGGCAATACGGTTCTGGTCGTCGAAGGTCATGTGCTTCTTGGCATCCTCTTTGGGACTGCCCAGCCACGACATCGACGAGGCGTGCCACACATAGCTCTCATAGTCGTTCATGCGGTCCTCGGCATCATAGCCATACACCTCGCGCGAGTTGTTGGTCAGCACACCGTCGTTGTTGAGCATCATGGTCTCCATAGACTGCAAAGAGCCGTCGCTGTTGTAGATGTAAATAATCTTCGAACTCACCTCGCTGCCCGCATACACAAATACATGGTCGAGCCTTTTCCCCGAATCAGCATCGGCGGCAAATGCCAGCCCTGCCATCAAGGAAAACACAGCAAACATGTAAAACTTTCTCATAATCACAAAAATTTAGTTCAATCCTATATATTTTAATAAAATGTCGATAATTTCTTATAAAATAAAAGAAAATTATCGACAAAACAATTAACATATGATAAAAAGATATTTATCACACCATATAAAATAACAGGAAATACTATTTGTCCCCGACAGCCATATCCCCCCTCGGTCGGGGGCAATATAGAGGCTCGAGACTCGTGTAAGTGTATTGTTTACTGGTTCTTAATCGAAGCGTGCAACCGGCTCAACGATTGCTGGGTGATGCCCAGATAAGAGGCTATATGCTTGAGAGGCACCTCCTTGACAATTTGCGGGCGCACCTTTATCAGGCTGATGTACCGGCTGAGGGCGTCGTCTTTCCCGAAGATCTTGCATTTGCGTTCCAGGCAATAAAGTTCTTCGATGCAGATGGTACGGAAGAGGTTCGAGATAGCCAGATTCTGCCGGCAGAGCTCCTCCAAATCGTCTTTACGGATAGAATAGAGCACCATTTGGGTCACCGCCTCGTATTGCAGAAAAGCCGGCTCGCCCTTGAAGTAGCAGAACATCGAGGCAAACAGGTCGCCGCTCACCCCGAAACACTCGGTGACCTCGTTGCCTTTGGTATCCCAGAAGTAACCGCGTGTAAGACCGCTCTCGACCAGAAAAATCTCGTCGGACAACCTGTCGGCTCCGATAATGATTTCGCCCTTGGCATACTCTACCCGACGGAATTTCGAAAAGAGCAGTTCGAAATCCTTCTCCTCTACCTGATAGTTTTTCAAAAACAAGTCTCGTATCTCTTCTCGAATCGGTTGCATCTTGTATAAAATTACTGGTATCTACTATACTGTCTTTTATTCCGGGAGCATCGGTCCTAAACCTCGGACATCCGCTGCCGCACCACTTCGTACATCATCACCCCGGCTGCTACCGAGACGTTGAGCGACCCGATATTTCCCACCTGGGGAATGGCTACCATCTCGTCGCACAGGCGCAGGTTGTCGGGGTCGACACCGGTATCCTCGGCCCCCATGACCAGTGCCACGGGCAGCGTGTAGTCGGCCCGGGTGTAGTTGAGGGCGGCCTTCTCCGACGCGGCTACGACCTGTATGCCGCTATCCTTGAGGTAACGGATGGCACTGTGTATCGACCGCTCGCGGCATACGGGAATGTGCAGCAGGGCACCGGCCGAGGTCTTCACGGCATCGGCGTTGACACTGACGCTGCCCCGCTCGGGCACCACGATGGCGTCGACACCGGTACACTCGCAGGTGCGGGCTATGGCACCGAAGTTGCGCACATCGGTCACCCCGTCGAGCAGCACGATGAAGGGCACCTTACCCTCCTCGAAGAGGGTGGGCACAATGTCGCCCAGCCGCTGGTAGGCAATCGACGAGATGAAGGCGACCACCCCCTGATGGTTCTTGCGGGTGATGCGGTTGAGCCGCTCGACCGGCACCCGCTGTACCAGGAAGCCACGCCCCTTGATCAGGTCGAAAAGCTCCTTGGCCAGGTCGCCCTGCAGATCTTTGCGTATCAGAATCTTGTCTATCTCCTTACCGGCTTCGATGGCCTCGATAACGGCCCGAATGCCAAATATCATTTCATTCTTTTCCATTGTTCTGTTCGTTACGGTTCAACAATTCGCGGGCGTTGTCGAGGGCCGCAGCCGTGAGCGACGAGCCGCTCAGCATGCGGGCAATCTCCTCGACCCGCTCGCTATCGGTAAGGCGCACCAGATGGGTGGCCGTAGCGGTGGCGGTGTCGCTCTTGTAGACGCGGTAGTGCGTCTGTCCCCACGCAGCCACCTGGGGCAGGTGGGTGATGCTGATGACCTGCATGCAGCGGGACATCTCGCGCATGATGCGGGCCATCTTGTCGGCAATCTCGCCCGAGACCCCGGTATCTACCTCGTCGAACACGATGGTAGGCAGGGCCATGGCGTGTGCAACCAACGCCTTGAGCGAGAGCATCAGTCGCGAAATTTCACCGCCCGAGGCAACCTCCGACACGGGTTGCAGGGGCTGGTTCTTGTTGGCCGAGAAGAGGAACCGGATGGCGTCGCCTCCCGTCTCGTCGAACTGCGGTCGGGGCGAGACCTCTATCTCGAATTGCAGGTGAGGCATACCCAACGGTTTGACCCGCTCGGTGAGAGTGCTCGAGATGTTGGCGGCCGACTGCCGGCGCACCCGGGTGAGCTGCTCGGCCAGGTTGCGCACCTGGCTCTCGGCCTCGTCGACCTCGTGCTTGAGGGCAGCCAGCTCTTCGTCGTAGTTTTCGATGCGGGTGAGCCGCTCGGCAAACGAGTCGCGCAGGGCCAGCAGCTCGGCGGCACTGGCGAGGCGATGCTTCTGTTGCAGCGAATAGTAGGTGTCGAGCCGGTTCTCGACCCAGGCCAGCCGCTCGGGGTCCATGTTGAGGTTCTCTTGCGAACGGTCTACAGTCGAGGCAATATCCTTGAGGTCGATGTAGTCCGACTCGAGGCGCCCCGCCCACTCGTCCACCTCGGGATAGAGGCGCGAGAGGGCCCGCATGCGCGAGAGGGTGGCATTGAGCAGCGACACGACGCCGGTCTCCTCGGCGTGCAGAAACTCCTGCAGCACGGCCAGTTCGTTCTTGATCTCCTCGGCATGCTGCAGCGTCTGCAACTCGGCCTCGAGCTCCTCCTGCTCACCCTCCTGCAGATGGGCCTCATCGAGCTGGGCCAACTGATAGCGCAGGTAGTCCTCCTCTTCGCGACCCGAGCGATTCTCCTCCTGCAGGCGGGTATAGGCCTGCAACCGCTCGCGCCACCGGCGGTAGTGCTCGCGGTAGTCGGCCAGCAGAGCGGCATCGCCGGCCATGGTATCGACCACCCGCAGTTGAAACCGCGAGTCGGCCAGCAGCATGTTCTGGTGCTGCGAATGTATGTCGATGAGCTGTTCGCCCAAGGTTTTCAGTTGAGCCAACGACACGGGCGTATCGTTGATGAAGGCTCGCGATTTGCCCGAGGGCAGAATCTCGCGGCGCAAGATGCACTCGCCCTCGTCGTAGTCGAGCTCGTTCTCGTCGAAGAAATCGCGCAGGTGATACGATGCGATGTCGAACACCCCCTCGATCACAGCCTTCTCGCCGCTACGACGCAACGACTTAAGGTCGGCCCGCTGGCCGAGTATCAGCGACAGAGCCCCCAGAATAATCGACTTGCCAGCTCCCGTCTCACCCGTAATGACCGAGAAACCGGCCGAGAAGTCGATGTGGAGCTCGTCGATGAGCGTATAGTTGGAGACACTCAGTTTCTTTATCATAATTGCGTTTCTCTCTTTATTCGGTCTGTTTAATCTTGTCGAGAATGGTTCTATCGGTGGGATACATACCGGTGAGTATATCGTAGACGGTCTCCTTCTCCGAAGTGGGAGCTTTGGAATAGACATTCACCAGTTCGTCGAGTTTGGCATCGCGGAAGAGGGTAATCACCACCGACATGGGCGAAGCCTCGTAGACCTTCTGCAACTGTTGCAGCGACTCGGTAATCTTGGCCCGTCCCTTGTCTACACTCAGAGCCATCTCGTCGAGGCCGCCACGGTGATAGTCGTACCACAACTGGCGGAACCCGGCCGTGCTCTGCTCGACAAAGGCCGACAGCAGCGCGTGTCGGTTGCGGTTGTCCTCAAAGGCTTTCCAACCGGTCTCCATTGACGATTGCCCCAGGTTGACCACCTGGCGAGCCAATTCGTAGAAGGGGGTCCCGCCCATGGGCGAGAAGCTGTCGAAGTCGACCCCGAGAATCATATAGACATAGAAGTTGATGACGGCCGTGAGGTTGCTCTCGATACTGGTTTCGGAGAAGACCAGCGGCTCGTACTCCTGATAATTGAACTCGACCTGCGTATCCTTGAAGTTGATCAGCGTCGTGGTGTAGGAGCTGTTGTAGACCGGACGGCGCGACTGCACCTGCAACTCGCACACAAAGCGGTTGTCGGCATACTCCTTGACGGTAAAGAGCATCGAGCAGTCTATCCGTTCGACGGGCGAAATTTGTGCCGTAGACCATTTACGGTCATTGATGTACTCGGTAATGGCCTCCTTGAGGGTGGTAAACACCTCCTTGTTCGTGCCCTGTATCTGGTCGCTGTTCACCTCGACACGGCAGTTCAGTTCCTGGGCTACCGACAGGAAGGGACAAAGGAGGAGCAGCACATACAAGAGATTTCTTTTCATATTCTCATCGTTTGAAACAGGGTTACGCAAATGGTTTCCGACCCGCAGCCCGTCAATGGCTGTCGGTCAGATAGCGGGCCAGGATGTCCACAATATCGGCGGCCACCTCGGTCTTGAGCTTGCAGGGAATCTCGACCGGCTCGCCCTCGCGCCCGATGACGGTCACCTTGTTGGTGTCGCAACGAAATCCGGCGCCTGCGTCGCGCAGCGAATTGAGCACGATGAAGTCGAGATTTTTCTTTTCCATCTTCAGGCGGGCGTTGCTCTCCTCGTCGTTGGTCTCGAGGGCAAAACCTACCAGGCACTGCCCGGGGCGCTTGCGGCGACCCAACTCGGCAGCGATGTCGGGGTTGGGTTTGAGGCGCAACACACGCTCGTCGCCGCTCCGTTTCAGCTTCACGTCGCTCACCGTTTCGGGAGCGTAGTCGGCCACAGCGGCACACATGATGGCGGCATCGGCCCGGTCGTAGGCATCGACGGCGGCCCGGTACATCTCGGCAGCCGACTCCACATCGACCCGATGTATCGACGCATGCGAGATCGTCAGGCTCACCGGCCCGGCCACGAGAGTCACTTCGGCTCCGGCTTCGGCACAGGCCTCGGCCAGGGCAAAACCCATCTTGCCCGACGAGTAGTTGCCGATGAATCGCACCGGGTCTATCTTTTCGTAGGTGGGCCCGGCCGTCACAAGTACCCGCTTTCCGGCCAGCGGCTGCGGGCGGTCAAAGAACCGGTCGAGCACGGCCACAATCTGCTCGGGCTCTTCCATGCGGCCCTTGCCGGTGAGGTGGCTGGCCAGCTCGCCGGTTGCCGGCTCGATGATGTGGTTGCCATAGGAGCGCAACAGCTCGAGATTGTGCCGGGTCGACGGATGGGCATACATATCGAGGTCCATGGCCGGGGCCACAAACACCGGCGCCTTGCACGACAGGTAGGTGGTCACGAGCATGTTGTCGGCTATGCCGTGGGCCATCTTGCCGATGGTCGAGGCCGTAGCGGGGGCTACAATCATGGCATCGGCCCACAGGCCCAGGTCTACGTGGCTGTGCCACTCGCCGGTATTGGCGGTAAAAAATTCGCTCACCACAGGCTTCCCGCTCAACGACGAGAGGGTGACGGGCGTAATAAACTCTTTGCCCGCAGGGGTCATCACCACCTGCACCTCGGCGCCCTGCTTGATGAACAACCGCAGCAGATAGGCGGCTTTGTAGGCAGCGATGCTGCCCGTAATACCCAGTATGATATGTTTGCCTTTCAACATAGTTTCGAATCTTTGGAGAGAGACCCGGGCACCGTCAGAAGCGACGGCGTGCGCGGGTGTATATCTCGGTAATCACATTCTTGGTATTCAGGGGGAAATCGCCCTGCATCATCCAACTGTAATAGCTGGGCTCGAGCTGGAACACCTCCTCGACCGAACGCCCCTTGTACTTGCCGAAATTGAATACCGGCACATCGTGCTCGTTGAGAATGATGCGGCCCGAGAAATCGACGTTGCGGTTTTGGGTCGAGAACGATACCCACGAGTCGATGTCGTTGGTGAGGTATTTTCCCTCATACTCGTCTTTCACCGCCTCGGTATAGCGGTCGAGCTGCGCCTTGAAGACCTCGTAGGTGGCCCGGGTATCGGCCAGAGCCGAATGGGCATCGACCAGCGGCGCGCCACAATAGAACTTGTAGGCGGCCTTGAGGGTGCGGGGTTCCATGATGTGGTAGATGGTCTGCACGTCGACGAACTTGCGTTTCGAGATGTCGAGATTGACGCCGGCCCGCAGCAGCTCTTCGATAAGGAAAGGCACATCGAAGCGGTTGGAATTGAACCCGGCAATATCGGCCCCCTCGAACACCTTGGCGATGTTGCGGGCTACCTCCTTGAAAAGAGGCTTGTCGGCCACCATCTCGTCGGTGATGTGATGCACCGCCGTCGAAGCGGGCGGAATGGGCATGCCGGGGTTGACAAATATGTCTTTCTCTTCCACCTCGCCATTAGGGAACACCTTGACATAGGCCAGTTCAATAATGCGGTCGGTGGTAATATTGGTACCCGTCGTCTCCAGGTCGAAGAAGACGAGCGGGTTCTTTAAGTTCAGTTGCATGATTTACTGTTCAATAGCTTGGGTTGATTAAAAATCGCTGAGCATCATGGGCATCAACAGCATGAGCAGGTCTTCGTTCTCCTTGTTCTCCAGCGGTACGATGATACCGGCACGGGTGGGATCGGAGAGCTCGACCAGCACCTCGGTAGAGGGGATATTGTTGAGTATCTCGATGAGGAACGACGCCTTGAAGCCGATGGTGAGGTCGTCGCCCGTGTAGTTGCAGGCCACCTTCTCCTCGGCCGAGATGGAGTAGTCTTTGTTTTCGGTCGACACGAGCAGCTCGCCGTTCTTCAGCTGCAGCTTGGCCAGACCCAAAGCGGCATCGGCAAATACCGACACACGACGCAGCACATTCACAAACAGGGAGCGGTCGATGATGAGTCGGTTGGTATTGTTGGTAGGGATTACCGAGTTGTAGTTGGGATAGTGCCCCTCGATAAGGCGGCAGTTGAGTACGAAATCGGAGAGCTTGAAGCAGGCATTCTTCGAATCGAACGAGAGCTCTACGTTGCCGTTCTCCTTAGGCAGAATCGACTTCAACAGATTGGCCGGTTTCTTGGGCAGGATAAACGAGGCACGCACCCCGGGAGCCACGGCCTGATTTTTGAAGCGTACCAGCTTGTGAGTATCGGAAGCCACGAACGAAATACTGTCTTCGAAGATGTCGAGATAGATACCGTTCATAATGGGACGCAACTCGTCTTCGGCCGTGGCAAACAGCGTGCAGCCTATGCCGCCGAGCAGCTGTTGCGCATCGAGCGAGAGGGTTACGGCCGAGGTATCCATCGGCATCTTGGTGGGATATTCGTCGCCATTCACGCCGATAAAGTTGTAACGGCCATTCTGGAAATAGAGGAAAATTTCCAGATTATTGTCGTCGATTTCGAAAGTCAGCGGTTGGTCGGGCAACTCTTTGAGGGGTTCGAGCAAGATTTTGGCATTCACGGCAAAGACGCCTTCGCCCTCGGCCTCCATCACGTCGATAGCCGTAGTCATGGTGGTCTCCTGGTCCGATGCGGTCATCGAGAGGCGCGTGCCCTCGAGGCGGAACAGGAAGTTGTCGAGGATAGCCATCGAGTTTTTCGAGTTAATTACCCGGCTGATAGTCTGCAAATGTGATAGCAACAAGGTGCTGGATACGATAAATTTCATAGATATATCTTTTTGTTTATTTGTTTCTTAGCCTGTTTTCCCTGCAAAAGGACAGCGCCCTGCAGGCCCGAGCAGGCGAACCGCCGTCAGGCCGAACGGTTCCCCATCTCTTTAACGAACAAATGTAATGAAAATTTTTGGCTCGACCGACTAATTCGCAAGAATAAATGAATAAGTTATCAACACCGTTATACCCGCCCTGCCCGAAATGCTTTTCCCCCCTCGACCGTTCATTTTTCGAATATTATCGTTATATTTGTCAATCATGCAGGCCAATAGGGTGAATCCCAGACATATCAGCATACTGTGCATCGTCCTGTGCATCTTGTTCGCGGGTGGCTACATCGCGCGGCAAAACTACCGGCTCGCCCAAGCCTGCCAAACAGCCTCGCCCTACGACTACATCCCGGCCGGAGAGAGCCGGGCCATTCTCGAGACCACCCCGGCCCTGCCGCCCGACTCGACCGCCGCCCTGCCCTATTGGCAACGCGCCCGCACGCTGGTGCGCCTGTGGCAAGAGATTCGCACGGCATCGGCCCTGCCCGAAGTCGATACCATCGTACTTTCGTTCACCCGCGACGGCAATGTGACCCTGTGGTACCGCACCTCCCCACAAGAGCAGAAGAGTCTTGCCCGGCGGCTGCCCCGTCTGCTCTCAAACGACTATCGACCTGTATGCCAAACGCATGACGAAATATCCGTGCGCCACTATCCTTTGCGCAACGGTACTTTCCTGCACACCCTTTCGGCCCCGGGAGTGATGGCCTTCTCGTTCGAGTCGGCTCCCTTCCGCGAAGCCCTCGAAACGGTCGACGTACTGGCTCGCCGCGAGCAGTTTACCAAAACCTTGCGCTCGCTCGACATTCAAGCCCCCGCCCGAC
This sequence comes from Barnesiella sp. An22, assembly GCF_963931395.1. Classification (NCBI taxonomy): domain Bacteria; kingdom Pseudomonadati; phylum Bacteroidota; class Bacteroidia; order Bacteroidales; family Barnesiellaceae; genus Barnesiella; species Barnesiella sp. An22. Next base: position 1,353,821 of record NZ_OZ007014.1, on the reverse strand, counting down.
TTCTGCTTCAGGTCAACGACCTGGGCTACCGCAGTTCCGGCCGCTGGCAGGGGCAGGCCATCTATCCTCACACCTCCGCACCCGATGCCCTCCCGGCCACCCCGACCGACAGCGCCCGAGACACAAAAAATGTCCCGCCCCCTGCAACAGGGAACGGGACAGCGGGCTGACACTCCCGAACGCAACAGCCTGAGGCCGTACACCCGGGAAGTTCCTTCAAAATCGTTTGAAATCGGAGGTCTTGCGATTCTCGCTACCGGTATCGCGGCGGCTCACCCACGACTCCTTGCGTCGTATCTTCACCCGTTCGTGACCACAATGGCGACATCGGTACAGCTCCCTCACCTTGTCGATGCGCACCCGGTCGACCCAAGTCTCGACCTCCTCGTCGAAGTGCTTCTCTTCCCACTCCTTTTCACGCCCCTCCACCTGCCCGTTGCGTGTACGCTCGGTGTAGGCGGTCGTCGTGCCGGTATGCGTGCGGCGCTTCACCGTCTCGCCCTTCCGGTCCCTATACCGTTGGCTGAGTACCTCGGTACTCACCAGTTCGTGATCTTCGAGCCGCTTGCAGCGAGGGCACCTCAACCCTCGGTAGAGCCCCCAGAAGAGCCCCACGACCAGAATGGTAATGACCCATACCAGCGGATAGGCCGAGATAAAGGGATAGCCCCGCAACAGCATCAGCTTGGGCCACAGCCAGAAACCGAAAAGAATGCAGGCCGCTATCAGCAGATTGACCGCCCAGTTGGGCACATAGTAGAGCGGGCGACGCAACGCCAGCAGCCCCATGAGCAGACAAAGCGGCAGGAAGGGAACCAGATTCAGGAATATCCCCGACAGCAGCCAGGTCGACATCACGGCCGGAAATTCGGGGTGCGAAATGACCCACGAAAAGAGGTCGGTGATATGAGCCCGCAAGCCATCGCCCCCCATCATCGGTTCGTGCGAGGTAATCGCCGAAAGCCAATGTCGGAAAGAGGTTGGCCAATAATGCGACCCGGCAAACGAGCCGTCGGGGTTAAAGGTAAATGAGACCCGAAACATGTTCCACCAGTCGTCGAGCAGCACCAGATTGGGCACCACCACAATCGAGTCGGGCGTCGTCTTCACGCTGTTGACCGTCACCCGATCGTACAGCCGCTCCATCGAAAAGTCCGGGTCGTCGACCATTCGGAGGTATTTGCGGAACGAAATCTTACGGTCCTGCTTGAGCGAGCGCTCCGGCAACCCCTCGGGAGCCACCGCCACCCCGGCCGGAATCACGCCCCGGAAACGGCCGTCGGGTGTCTCGGCCCAGACCATCTCGCCCTGACGGGCCAACAGTCGCAGCGAATCGCCCGGCGAAATATGCAAGGTATCGGAGAGATCACCTCCCCGCCCCACAAACATCGGCCCCTCGGACACAGCGACAGTCCGGTAATCGGCCTTATGCCCGAAACTGACAGTCATCAGCACAAGCGCAGTCACCGAAACGGCCACAAGAATAGCCATCTGCCCCCACAGCGGCAGCTTCAGGAATTTCGAAAAAATCCAAACTATCGGTTTGAATATCCACTTCCACATGGTCGTCGGTAGAGTCCAACAGCAAATGCAAAACTACAAAACGTTTATGAAGAATCTGTATTTGGGCGAATCAAAATTAAGTTTTTCCCGAGGTCTTCGATTCAATTTCTTTTGTATCTCTTTGATTTTCCAGTCGGAGAAATCCTGAAAGTTGGCCTTTTTTGGGATATATTTCCGAATAAGCTTGTTTGCATTCTCAATGGCTCCTTTCTGCCAGGCTGAATAAGCATCCGTAAAATAAACCTTAACTGGCGGCCTACCTTTGAGGCTGAGTTGTTTGGTTATCTCCTGATGTGCTGCAAATTCACAACCGTTGTCGGTGGTAATCGTATGTATCGTTTGCCTATATGGGAACAGCAGTCGGATGACCGCCCGGGCCGTCGGTAGGGCTTTCCGTCCCTGAGGCAACTTTTCCATGAGTATGAAATTGGTCGAACGTTCGGTTAGGGTGACGATGGCATGACCGCAGGAGTCGATGATGGTGTCCATTTCCCAATCGCCGAATCGGGTTCCGTCTGCCTCCTTGGGGCGCTCGTGTATGCTTGTGCGGTTGGGTATATTGGTCGCTTTTGTCGGACACAGGATTTTGCCTCGCTTTTTGTATTTGAGCCCATGAGGCATATGCAGAGCCAGTTTCCCGGTCGTATCGGCATGGACATGGTTGTAGATGGTCTGCTTGGCGATGTGGATACCTTCTTTCCTGAGTACTCCCGCTATCTGGGCCGGAGACCATTCCTCCTCTTCGATCATGCGCTCAATTCGCCACCATAGATCTTCCGGTTTCCTGTGATGGCCCTTAAATCCGTGCTTGCGGCTATCACACTGCCTCTGAGCATATTTCCATATATACTCTCCTTCCGGCTTTGAGTTGCGCCTGATTTCCCGACTGACTGTCGATTTTGATACTCCTATTTCCTCTGCTATGCGAGAACGGCTCCATTTCCTTTTCAGACCAAGATATATTTCATATCTTTGGGCTTCGATTAGTTGATTTGACATGGCAATACAAAATTAATTAATCGTAGGGAGATTTCGGTCTCCCTTTTTTGTATTGCTGTTGGACGCTCTCAGGGGCTTTGCGCCCCCGCCGCTATGGCTTCCCCCGCAGTGTTTTTCATAGTTCTTGTTCCTTCCTTACTCGAAAAACGTTGCGTTTTGATTTGGATTCTTCAGTCGGGTTTTATGATAAATGAATGTGTCTGTCGTCCCCTGAAATACAGTCCCTGTAAATTCAAATTATCTACAAATATAGATTAAATTAAGAAAATACAAAATAAATAGCACCGCTTTTGCTATTCAGCCATTCATTTTTCTCCTTTACAGAAATCGGGAAAAGATATAGACCTTCCTCTCCTTGCCACAAATAGACTTACCGGATTTACCCCACCCCGCACAATAACCTCCAACAGATTGACCACCGAATAGGCTTGAGAAAATTTCTGGATACCGCATCAAGTGCGGTATGCCCCAAACCTCCGCATCGAATGCGAAATGACGGGCTGGGTATTTCTGGATACCGCGTCGTAGCGTGGTATGACAGGCGAGGCCCCTCGCAGGGGATACGGGGCCAGAAGGGCACAAAAACAAAAAGGTCGGTAACCGCAAGATTACCGACCTTTTCGAGTGTCCGAGATGAGATTCGAACTCACACGAGCCAACGCCCACTACCCCCTCAAAGTAGCGTGTCTACCAATTCCACCACCCGGACATACGGTATCTCGTCTCTCATCTTGGTGCCCAGAACAGGACTCGAACCTGCATGCCTCTCGACACACGCACCTGAAACGTGCGCGTCTACCAATTCCGCCACCTGGGCATTTATTGTTCATCGATAGAGATACCGATGGAGCGAAAAACGGGACTCGAACCCGCGACCCCAACCTTGGCAAGGTTGTGCTCTACCAACTGAGCTATTTTCGCATTTCATCATTTCAAAGCCTTTTTCGGAACGCTTTCCGATGGTCGAGCGAAAAACGGGACTCGAACCCGCGACCCCAACCTTGGCAAGGTTGTGCTCTACCAACTGAGCTATTTTCGCGATTGCGAGTGCAAAGATAAACCCTCTTTTTGACTTATGCAAGAGCTTTGCGAAATTTTCTCAAACATTTTTTTCATCAAAACGGATTACTGTTTGATAAATAATTGGTTATTGCTCGCAAGAATTTTTACCGATGAGCGAATAAAATTCGCGGCGCCACTCGGGTTGCTCAAATTTACCGGTACAATCGTAGGTAACGGTGACGGCTCCCTGCTTCTCGACGCCCCGCATCTGCATGCAGAGGTGACGGGCTTCGACCATGACGATGACCCCTTCGGCCTCGAGGGTATCGGCCAAGCTGTGGCAGATTTGCGCCGTGAGACGCTCCTGCACCTGAAAGCGGCGGGCATATACCTCGACCAGGCGGGCTACCTTGCTGAGCCCTACGATGCCCTTGGTGGGGATATAGCCTACGTGCACCTTCCCGAAGAAGGGGAGCAGATGGTGCTCGCAGAAGGAGTAGAACTCGATGTCGCGTACAATGACGATGCGCGAACCGGTGTGCTCGAATATGGCCGACGATATGACGTCGCGTGCCGACTGACGATAGCCTCTGGTCAATTTCATCATGGCTTTGGCGGCCCGCTCGGGGGTCTTGCGCAACCCTTCGCGATCGGGGTCGTCGCCCAATAGAGAGATGATAGCCCGATAGTGTTCGGCCAATTCCTTGCAAACCCGTTGTTGCTCTTCCGGGCTCATAACCTGTTCATCCATGAATCAACAAATTATTCGGTAAATCCTTGATGTATCTGTATTTGTATCTTATCGCGCACAATTCGCATCTCGCGAGCCATCTGGGGGAACTCCCGCCTCAACTCCCGCAGGGCGTTGCCGGCCTCTTCGTAGGAACGGAAATCGCCTACTCTCAGCCGCCAGAAGGGCGAAGTGAAGGTGACATAGGTGTCCAGCTCGGGGAAGGCCTGCCGGATGAGCCCCTCCTTGTAGAGGGCATTGTTCTTGGCGGTGCGGTAGTCGTTGTCGGAAAAGACCTGAATGCGGAATCCCGACGACTGGGCATAGCCCTTGTTGCCGTCGTACTTGACCACGCCTTCGGCCCGGCTTACCCGCTTGGCCAGCTCGGCCGGTTGCACCACTTTCACTTTGCCACCGGTCTCGGGACGCTCGAGGTACTGTACTATCGAGGTGTCGGAGACTGCGACCTGGGCTTGTGCCGTCGCGCCTGCCGCTCCTATCACGAGCAGGGCCAGTATTACATGTGATTTGCGCATAACCTACAACTTTTCAAAAACAATGAGGCTGCAAAAATAAGAATTTATTCCCACTTTTGCAGCCTCTGTAAAAATCTATTTTATCAGAATGCGGTAATAATGCCCATGAACGAGTCGGCTTTCAGGGCAGCACCACCAATCAGACCACCGTCTACGTCGGGTTTGGCGAAGAGCTCGGCAGCGTTGCTGGGTTTGCAGCTACCACCATAGAGAATCGAGGTGTTCTCGGCTACTTCGTTGCCATACTTCTCGGCAATGGTCTTGCGGATGAAGGCGTGAATCTCTTCGGCTTGGTCGGCCGTAGCAGTCTTGCCGGTACCGATGGCCCAAACCGGTTCGTAAGCCAGGATGATTTTACCGAAGTCTTCGGCCGAGAGGTTGAAGAGCGACTCTTCTACCTGTGCTTTTACGACATCGAAGTGTTTGCCGGCTTCGCGCTCTTCCAGAACTTCGCCGATGCAGAAGATGGGAGTCAGACCGTTGGCCAGAGCCAGAAGGACTTTCTCTTTCAGGATTTCGGGAGTTTCGTGATAGTAGGCACGACGCTCGGAGTGGCCGAGGATTACGTATTGTGCACCCGTCGAAGCGACCATTTTGGCCGAAACTTCGCCCGTGAATGCGCCTTCGGTCTTGTCGGCACAGTTCTCGGCACCTACACCGATACGTTTGGTGTCGATAGCATTTACAACCGATACCAGGTGAGTGAACGGAGTGGCGATGATTACATCGCATTTGGTGGTTACACCGGCCAGAGCGGCGTCGATTTCTTTAGCCAAAGCCACGCCCTCTTGTACGGTCGTGTTCATTTTCCAGTTTCCTGCAACAATGTTTTTTCTCATAACAAATCTTTTTTAGAGGTTAAAAAAATTATCGTATTTCGTTTTGTTTCTCATTCTCGTTTTTCGGTTCGCTCCCGGGCGAATCAGATTCAGCCGCTGGGGCTGCCTCTTCGGGTTGGGGCGATGCCCCTGCCGCTTTAGCTTCTGCGGCCTTCAGGGCTTCGTGCTCGGCCTTGCGCCGGCGGCGTATGCGATTGAGCCGCCACAGCTTCACCCGCCCGATAATCATGGCCACGGTTCTCTCGGTCAACAGCAAGAAGAGCATGGGTATGACGTAGAGCATCGCGATGAACCCCAGACGATGGCGGGGCCTGTACACCTCGGGCCGGCCGTAGTCGAGCTGGTCGAGCGGCTGGGTGAGCAGGGTCTCATCGGGCAGTTGCGAGGGTGCGGTCTTGCGCAAGATGGTACCCCCCTTGAGCAACAGCACGCAGGGGTTGCCCCGCGCTATGGTGCGTATGGTGGTCTTGTCCATGAAATAGAAGGGATACTCGGCCCCGGTATTCTCGAGCCAGGTCACTATGCCCCGCGGACTCGAGGCGGTGACGCAGGCAAAGGCGTAACCCCGCTCCACACAGTAGTCGTAGAGCTCGTTTATGCGGTCTACCTCGCTGTCGTCGGCCCGTTCGAGGTCGGGCGAAAGCAACAGGATGCGGTAGTTTTCGTCGCTCAGAATTTCGTCGGAAATATCGTCTTCGCCCCGATAGACGGTAAACTCGTCGATGGCAGACGCCTGCGGCCGGGTGCTCTCAATCACCGTTTCGCGCCGGTCGACAAAGGTCCACCCCTCCTCTTCGCTGGGGAGACTGTCGAGGGAAAACTCTTGTTGCTGCCCATCCTTTTCATAGATGAAGATAAACTCGTGCTGAGGCTCGCTGGCGGCAAGGGCTTCGGGTATGTTGACCCCAATCTTGTAGGGACGGAAATCGAGATAGGGCTGGTAATTGATGCCGACATAGGCAAAGAAGAGGACAAAGACCAGCGAGTAGAGGCCCGTGAGCCACTGTACTTCCCGGTTGTACAGAGCCCGCAACCGGGTATTGTCGTATACCAGAAAGACAGTTATCCCCAGCAGCACCAGATTCTTGAAGAAGGTGGCCCAGTTGCTCAAATGGACGGCATCACCAAAGCAGCCGCAATCGGATATGGGGTTGGCAATGGCCAGATAGAGCGTGAGGGGAGTCATCACGCAGAGGAAAAGGAAGACCAGCCGCGGCGTGGACTTGCGGTACGACCCGAACAGCAAATGAACACCCAGCAAAAACTCGACCACCGAGAGGGCTACCGAGAAGAGCAGAGTGAACGACGAGAGAAACTCGAGGTGAAATGCAGTGAAATAGTCTTCAAACTTATAGGCGGTACCGTATGGGTCGACGGCTTTTACAAAGCCCGAAAAGACGAACGTCCCCCCGACAATCAGACGGGAGAGAAAAACAAGCCACTGTATCAGAAGGGCTTTGCGTTTCTCGTTAATCGTCTTGCTCTCCATACTCTATCTTTATAAGGCCAAACAGCGAGTAGTTAATCATGTCCATGTAGTTGGCATCGATACCCTCCGAGACGAGAGTCTTGCCTTCGTTGTCTTCGATTTGCTTGGTACGGCACACCTTGGTAAGAATCAGGTCGGTATAGGAGCTGATGCGCATGCTGCGCCACGCCTCATCGTAGTCGTGGTTCTTGGCATACATGAGGGTTTTGGTCTCGGTCATGTACTTGTCGTAGAGGGCCAGGGCCTCGTCGTTGCTGATGTCCTCGGTATCGGCATAGCCGAGATGCAGCTGGATGAGCCCGATGATACCGTAGTTGACAATGCCGATAAACTCGGAGCGAATGCCTTCATCGATTTTGCTTTCGCCCTTCGTCTCGATGCTTCTGATGCGTTTTGCCTTGATAAAAATCTGGTCGGTGAGCGACTGCGGACGCAGGATGCGCCACGAAGCGCCATAGTCTTTCAGCTTTTTGACGAACAGATCCCGACAAATAGATATTACATGCTCAAATTGCGCTACCGTATCGGCCATAACTAATCTTTTTTTTTAACTCACCCCGGCACCAGTATCCAAAGCCTCGAACACGAGAACCTTACACCTCGGCCGGCATGTGCGGTTTTTATCCCTGCAAAGTTACAATTTATTCCTAAAACTTGCACTCAAATGGCGATTGATATTTAGTCCGAGGGAGAGGGTGCTCTCTCCCCCACCCACTCCGCGCTAAAAGCCGAAGAACTCCATCAGCGCATCGGTCTCCTCCTCGCCCTCTTCGATCGAAGCGATATACTTGCGGGCTATCGTCCGACTCAAAGAGGTGGCGTTGGCATTGTCCACACACTTCTGGAACCAGGCCTTGGCTTTGGAGAGGTCGCTATCGATATATGCCGAAAGGCCCATATAGCATTGTGCCAAAGCATCGCCCTTGCTCGACATCAACAGCAGCTCGGCAATCGAAAGCGTGAGGTAGTTGAGATCCGTACGGTTCTGCTGCTGCAGCCACTTGCGGCAACAGTGGGCTGCCGCCAGCATGAAATTGCCCTTCTCGTAATACTTGAAGGCTATCTGGTAATCCCGGATTACACCAATACCCTCTTCATAACAGACGCCCAGTTTGAAACAGGCATCGTTCTCGCCCTGCTCGGCAGCCTCGGTATACCAGTAGGCAGCTGTCTTATAGTTGCGGTCCACACCCAAACTGTTGTAGTAGCACTCGCCCAATTGCAACGAGGCTTTGCCATATCCCTGTTTTGCGGCTTGACGCCACCAGTACACGGCTTGCTCGTAGTTCCCGTCGTCGAAATACTGCTGCCCCAGCACATACTGCGACACATCGATTCCCGACTGGGCATTGGCCAACGTCGAGGGGTCGACATGCGAGCCCGACGATGACGAAGAAGTGGATGCCGTCGAGGCCGACGTTGTGGAACTGCCGTCGGCCGACAGGCCCAGCTTGGACAGCCGCTGGCGGGCATCCTCATTGCCGCTCGCAGCCGCCTTGCGATAGTAACTGATGGCCAGCGACCGGTTGGAGGCAACCCCCTCCCCATTTTCGTAACACCAGCCCAGGTTGTAGCAGGCCGAAGGGAACTCCTGGTCGGCCGCCTTCTTGTACCACGAGGCCGCCTTTTCGTAGTTCCGCTCGACACCCCGTCCGTAGTAGTAGCACTCGCCCAGATTGTTCTGCGAGAAGCGGTTGCCCTGGTCGGCGCTGCGGCGATACCAGTACGCCGCTTCACCGAAATCCCGTGCGGTGCCGTAACCATTTTCATAGAAATAGCCTACCCACGACTAGGCATAGGCATTGCCTTGCTCGGCCGCTTTCTTGGCCCAATAAAAAGCCTTGCCGTCATCTTTCGGGGCCCCCTTTTCCCCCTTCCAGTAGCACATGGCCAAATCGTACTGTGCATCACTGTTTCCGCTTTCGGCCTGTTGCTGGAGAGTAGCCAGCGACTCGGCCCAAGCCGTTGCCGTACTCAAGAGGAGAGCGAGTACGAGGCTTGCAAACATACGTTTCATTTCCCTTTATAATTATGATATTCAACGAATAATAGTCCCCTATAAAAAAGCCCGACTCCGTGCAGGAAACCGGGCTATGTAAGGGGTCGTATCAAAGGATGCGATGAAACTCCGAAAGACAGGATTTGAGGGCCTCCGCCCCTTTGTAATCCACCGTGCAAAGCAAACCTCAAAAGGTTGTGGCCCGCCATTGGAACGGAAAGCGTGTCTCGGCATTTCATAATTTTTGATGAGTTTCCCAATCTACTCTGATACGACCGGGCTTTCTCTTTCTCTTTGATACAAAGCTATACAATTCCTTTGAATATACAAAATATTTCGATAAAAAAATTTAGGGATCCCCTGTGCGGGAATCCCTAAACAGCTATAATAAAAGAAGATTATGCGTCTCTCTTATTTTACTTTCTCGACGATAGCCTTGAAAGCCTCGGGGTTGTTCATGGCCAGGTCGGCGAGAACCTTGCGGTTGATTTCGATGCCGGCTTTGTGAAGGGCGCCCATCAGTTTCGAGTAGGACATGCCTTCGAGGCGAGCGGCTGCATTGATACGTTGAATCCACAATGCACGGAAATTACGCTTATTGTTTTTGCGGTCACGGTAAGCATAGGTCAAACCTTTTTCCCAAGTATTTTTGGCAACGGTCCAGACGTTTTTGCGCGAACCATAGTAACCGCGGGTAAGTTTAAGAATCTTTTTTCTTTTTGCTCTTGAAGCAACGTGATTTACTGATCTTGGCATAGTTTTTTTTGTTTTGAATGTTAGCGCTACCGTTCAAGGTAAACTTCAAGCTAAAAACATTCGGTTAATAAATTTTGAAACTACTCTTTTGTGTGAGAAAATTTTTCGGAAACCCGTCGAGCATTATTTCAAGCCCAGCAATGCTTTTACATTGTTCACATCGACCGTCTTCAGCGTAGTCATGTGAGTGAGGTTTCTTTTTTGCTTTTTCGTCTTCTTCGTCAGAATGTGGCTTTTGTAAGCATGTTTTCTCTTGATTTTTCCTGTTCCGGTAAGGGCGAACCTCTTTTTGGCACCGGAATTAGTTTTAATCTTTGGCATTTTACTAAATTTTAATTTTATAATTGAATGAATAGTCTGTCCTATCTCTTCTTACTTTTTCTTGGGGCTTATCATGATAATCATGCGCTTCCCCTCGAGAACCGGCATCATCTCTACCTTGCCATAGTCTTCCAGGTCGTTGGCAAAACGCAGCAACAGCACCTCGCCCTGCTCCTTGAAAAGAATCGAGCGGCCTTTGAAGAATACGTAGGCTTTCACCTTGGCACCTTCGTTGAGGAAGCCGATGGCATGCTTCAACTTGAAGTTGTAGTCGTGATCGTCGGTTTGCGGTCCGAAACGAATCTCCTTCACCACAATCTTGGTCGATTTGGCCTTCTGCTCCTTCTGCCGTTTCTTCTGCTGATAGAGGAATTTCTGATAATCCAGAATCTTGCATACAGGCGGCACTGCATTGGGAGAAATCTCGATCAAATCGAGACCTTGCTCGTCGGCCATGTGCATAGCTTCCTGTATGGTGTAAACACCCTGCTCTACATTATCGCCGACCAGACGCACCTCTTTGGCACGGATGCGTTCGTTGACACGATATTGATCTTTAATGTCATTCTTTTTTGCAGGCATAGGTCTGTTAGGCCTACCGGACTGCGGTTGTGGTTGTGGTTTTTTCTCCATTCAGATTACCATTCTTTGAGTAATTCTTCTACTTCTGCATTTAAATTTGCGGCAAAGGTAGCAATTTTCATCGAACCTTTATCACCTTCGCCCTGTTTTCTTACAGAAACTTCACCATTTTCGGCCTCTTTTTCACCAACAATGAGCAAATAGGGAATCCGTTTCATCTCGTTGTCGCGAATCTTACGGCCAATCTTTTCGTTACGATCGTCGACGATGGCACGAATATCTTGCTCGGCCAACTGGCTGGCTACCTGTTGTGCATAGTCGTTGTACTTGGCACTGATGGGCAGGATAGCTACCTGGTCGGGGGTGAGCCACAAGGGGAATTTACCGCCGGTGTGCTCGATGAGCACGGCCACGAAACGCTCCATCGAACCGAAGGGGGCACGGTGAATCATGACGGGGCGGTGTTTCTGGTTGTCGCTGCCGGTGTATTCGAGTTCGAAACGCTCGGGCAGGTTGTAGTCGACCTGAATCGTACCCAGCTGCCAACGACGGCCCAGAGCATCCTTGACCATGAAGTCGAGCTTCGGTCCGTAGAAGGCGGCTTCGCCATACTCTACACGGGCTTTCAACCCTTTTTCCTCGCAAGCCTCTACGATGGCACGTTCGGCCTTCTCCCAGTTCTCGTCGCTACCGATATATTTCTCGCGGTGAACGGGGTCGCGCAGCGAAATCTGAGCTTCGAAGTTGTCGAACTTCAAAGCCTTGAAGATAATGAAGATAATATCCATCACCTTCAGGAACTCCTCTTTCAACTGGTCGGGACGGCAGAAGATGTGGGCATCGTCTTGCGTAAAGCAACGTACACGGGTCAAGCCGTGCAGCTCGCCGCTCTGCTCGTAACGGTATACCGTACCGAACTCGGCGAAACGCAGCGGCAGGTCTTTGTACGAACGGGGCGATACTTTATATATCTCGCAGTGGTGCGGGCAGTTCATGGGTTTGAGCAGATACTCTTCGCCCTCCTCGGGAGTGTGGATGGGCTGGAACGAGTCTTTGCCGTATTTGGCATAGTGGCCCGATGTTACATAGAGCATCTTGTTACCGATGTGCGGCGTGATTACCTGCAGGTAGCCGAAGCGTTTCTGCACCTTGCGCAGCATGGCCTCGAGGCGATCGCGCAACTGGGTACCGCGGGGCAACCACAAAGGCAGACCGGGACCTACGTTGGGCGAGAAGGCAAAGAGCTCCATCTCCTTGCCAATCTTGCGGTGGTCGCGTTTCTTGGCCTCTTCGAGCAATACGAGGTATTCGTCGAGCATCTTCTTCTTGGGGAAGGAGATACCGTAGACGCGCACCAGCTGTTTGCGCGTTTCGTCGCCGCGCCAGTAGGCACCGGCCAGCGAAGTAATCTTCACGGCCTTGATGAGCCCGGTATTGGGCAAGTGCGGGCCACGGCACAAGTCGGTAAATGCGCCTTGCGTATAGGTGGTGATAGTTCCGTCTTCAAGTTCGCTGATGAGTTCGACCTTATACTCTTCGCCGCGTTTGCCAAACATGTCGAGGGCATCGGCTTTGGAAATTTCTTTCCGTACGATGGGGTCTTTGTGACCGGCCAGCTCGAGCATCTTGGCCTCGATGGTGGGGAAATCGGCAGCGGTAATGGTAGCTTCGCCCGGATCTACATCGTAGTAGAAACCATTTTCAACAGCCGGACCGATACCGAATTTGATACCGGGATAGAGCTCTTGCAGGGCCTCGGCCAGCAAGTGAGCCGACGAGTGCCAAAAGGCATGCTTGCCTTCGGGATCGTCCCATTTGAAGAGTTTGATGGCCGCATCGGCAGTAATGGGACGGGTAAGGTCCCACTCCTGACCATTGACAGTTGCGGCAAGAACTTCCTGTGCCAACCGGGGGCTGATGCTCTCGGCAATCTGTAAAGGGGTAATGCCAGACTCAAATTCCTTTACCGAATTATCGGGAAATGTAATCTTAATCATCTTTTCTTTCCTTTATCTTTTCAACAATTCTTGAAAAACGTCTCTATATTGATACGCAAATTTTATTCCATATATGGTGGCATCCGGTGTGTACCTTTATACCAAGGCACAAAAGTAATAATTATTTCATTACGGAAACGGATATTTATAAAAATCTTTTAGTCACTCAACCGTTTCAACAGATTGTAGGCTGCCACCACGCCCAATTCGCCGGCTTTACTCAAATCGGCAGTACCGGCAGCGGTGTTGCCCTGCCTCAAGTAGACGAGACCGCGATTGTAGTAGGCGTCGCCAAAGTCGGGACGCAACTCTATGGCCTGGGTGTAGTCGGCAATAGCTCCCCGATAGTCTTGTTGCGAGCAGCGCAGGTTGCCGCGATTGTAGTAGGCATAGATGAATCGGGGCGAATCTTCAATCACTTTTTCGTAGTCGCGCAAAACCATTTCGTACTCCATCTTCAGGTTTTCGTTCCCCAGTGCCGCAAAGCCCATCGGGGTAAAGTCGTTGCCCTCTTTCTTGCGCTGGGCCTGGAAGTCGAGATTCTGAGCCGATGCCGAAGAGATTTCATACTCAATCTGCTTGGCCCGCACGACAGCCCGCAGGAAGTAGGCCATGGTGAAGTTGCGGCTGGTCATAATGGCCCGGTTGAGGTCGTCGAGCGCACTGGCAAAGTCTTGCACGAGCATGAAGTCGACCGCCCGGCCGAAGTAGGCCAACGGGTTGGAGGGGTTGATCTCGATCAGACGCGAGAAGTCGTTGATCGAAGAGAAATGGTAGTTGATCTGGTCGGAGAGCAAAGCGGCCTCGGAGTTGGTAAGCAGCAGTTTCTTGGCGAAAACATGGGTATCGTTGAGCTCTTCCAGCTCCTTGACATAGTAGATGTTCTGGCGCACGGCATCGGGGCGCTCGTAGTAGGTGAGCACATACATGGGTTGTATCGACACCTGCACGTTCTGGTCTTGCACCCGGCCACGTATCTTGTTCTCATACTCGGGTTTGTACTCGGTTTGGGCGTCGGCCACGAGTATCTGGTTGAACTTGTTGATGTTCTTGTCCGACTCGGAACGCTCGTCGGCAGCCTGTCCCGATTTGCTCGTGGTACCGGCGGCAGCCGTAGCCTCGTCGATGGGTTCGTACTTGGTCTTCTTCTGCAGGTCGAGGGCCAGCATGAAATCTTTCTCGCCCCCCTTCATATCGCCCATTTTACGCTTGGCCTCGGAGCGGGCAAAGAAACCGGCGGCAAAGTCGGGGTACTGCTTCAGCACCACGTCGAAGTCGGCAATAGCTTTGCTGTAACTGCCTATCATATCGTAGAGCAGGGCCCGGTTGTAGATGGCAAAGTAGTTGTCGGGCTCGGCCTTGATTACCTCTGTAAAGTCCGATATGGCCTTGTTACGCTCACCCACCTGCATGCGCAAGAGACCGCGGTTGTAGTGGGTCATCGTGTTGCCGGGATCGAGCTGGAGTATGTGGTCATAGTCGGCCATGGCACCTTGCAGATCGTCCTGGTGATACTTGATGCGGGCCCGGTTGAAGTAGTACGAAACCTCCTTGGGGTCGAGCCGCAGGGCCTCGTTCATATCGGCCAGCGCCGAGTCGTAGTCGGCATCGTGCAACACCTTGATGATGGCCCGCTGGGCGTATGCCCCCGACATGTACTTGTCTATCGAGATAGCCTTGTCGATGTCGGCCATGGCCTTGATGGTGTCGCCCTTCTCGAGGTAGAACTGTGCCCGGCTCATGTAGCCGTTGTAGTAGTTGGGATGCAGGGCGATGAGCTTATCGAAACTCTTTTCGGCCTCGTCGTATTTTTTCAGTTGCACCTCAGCAATCGCCTTGTTGTTCAGGAAAGTACGATCTTCGGGAGCATAGCGAAGCCCCTCGGTATAGTCATCGATGGCCCCTTGATAATTACCCAGATTCTGCCGGGCGATACCTCTCACCTGGTAAGCGTTCACGATAAAGGGGTTGCGCTCGATACAGAGCGTGCAATCCTCCTCGGCACCCTTGTAGTCGTCGAGGCTGAGCTTGGCGATACCCCGGTAGAAATAGGGCTCGGCCATATAGGGTTTCACCTTGATTACCTGATTGAAATATTGCATCGACAAGATGTAATCCTCGAAGTAGAGAGCGTTGCGCCCGATATTCATCACCCGGTCGGTGTTGATCTGAGCCACAGACCAGAGAGAAGAGAGCGAGAACAACAATAGTATGGTGTAGGACTTGATTGTAAGTTTCATTAAACGCGTAACATGATTATCAGACAAATGTACGCAAATAATGAGAAATCATCGCAAGGGCGTGAAAATTTTATAAGTTTTTTCTTTTCTCGCCACCGCCATGAACATTTTTTACAGCCGGCTGTCTTATAGGGAACAGACCAAACTTTTTTATTATCTTTACACCCCCAAAAATTTACACAGACATGACAACAGACAAACATAACGAAAATGAGTTGAAGCACCTCGTCATCGTGGGTGGCGGGTTTGCAGGCTTCCTGCTGTCGAAAAAAATCGACCACCGACAATACCGGGTGACACTGGTAGACCGGAAAAACTTTCATGCTTTCCCGCCTCTGTTTTACCAGATAGCCTCATCGGGTCTCGAGCCGGCGGCCATCTGCTTCCCCTTCCGAAAAGAGTTGCGCAAACTGCGTCACGTGCGGTTCCACATGGGCGAAGCCCTCTCGGTCGATACCGAAAAACGAGAACTCATCACCAACACCGGGACCATCCCGTACGACTATCTGGTGCTGGCCACGGGTACGACCAACAACTTTTTCAACATGCCCGAATTGCGGGAACGGGTCTATACCCTTAAATCAACTGCCGAAGCTATCAGACTGAGAAACGAGATATTGTTCTGCTTGGAGCGGGCCTGTACCTGCGCCGATGCCGAATCGCGCCGCACGCTGCTCTGCTTTACCGTCGTGGGCGGAGGTCCTACCGGAGTAGAGATTGCGGGTGCTTTGGGTGAAATGAAGAAGTACATTCTGGCTCGGGAATACCCCGAGATCAGCCCTAGCGATATGCGCGTCGTTATCGTCGAAGGTTCAGACCGCCTCTTGCAGAATATGAGTACCGAAGCCTCTACCAAGTCGCGCCAATACCTCGAAGAGCTCGAGGTCGAGGTGATGACGGGCCATACCATGAAATCGTTCGAGAACTATGTGGCAAGCCTCGACAACGGAGAGCAAATCAAAAGCCATACCCTCATCTGGACCGCCGGTATCACCGGCCAACCGCTGGAGGGTATCCCGGCCGAATCTATCGCCAGAGGAAAACGCATCATCACCGACGAATACAACCGGGTGAAAGGGTGCGACCGCATCTTTGCCATCGGCGATATTGCCCTGCTTACCGAGAAGAATTACCCCAAAGGCCACCCGCAGGTGGCCCAGGTGGCCATCCAACAGAGCGAACTGCTGGCCCAGAATCTGAACAAGGGGAGCTTCGACACCCCCTTCCACTACAAGGACAAGGGCAACATGGCCACCATCGGCCGCAACAAGGCGGTAGCCGACCTGCCTCACCTGAAGCTCTACGGCCGTCCCGCCTGGTTCACCTGGATGGGAGTACACCTCGTATCCATACTGGGTATGAAAAACAAGATTATCACGCTGCTCAACTGGTGCTGGTACTACTTCACCTATAACGCCACGCTGCGGCTGCTGATACGTCCTACCCGATTCCCGAAACGGAACGAGGAGTAACCGCCCGGTCACACACCGATACTTTTTTTTGTAAACAGATAAAATACGGAACCATGAGATACAAGTTGCTTACCCCGCTGGGCGTGCTGGTGCTGCTGTCGTTTACAGCCTGCAAAACGACCCAGAAGAGCGCTGTCGTCGAAAAGGAGGAGACCGAAACGCAAGAGCCCCGCAAGATACCGACCATCCCCCGCGAAGAGTTCGGCGGGACGTGGATTATCGCCACGGCCGAACGCCACGACGTGGTAGGCGAAACACCGGCCGAAATCACCTTCGACCTGGCCACCGGCCGCATCTATGGCAACGACGGCTGCAACGTAGTGAACGGCACTTTCGCCCTCGGCGACGAGAACGAGCTGGAGTTCGGGTCGCTCATCTCGACCCAAAAGGATTGCGGACCCGAAGTGACCGACCGCGCCGTACTCCGCGCCCTGAACAATACCCGCTCCTACAAGCGGGCTCACGGCGACGAGTTGCGCATCAGACTGTGCGATCGTCGGGGCCGCACCGTAATGACACTCGAAAAGCGACAGGTCGACCTGCTGAACGGGGCCTGGCGAGTGACAGCCATCGAGGGAACCGCCATCGCCGAAAAGCAGCCCAAACTGGTTATCGACATACCCGAGGCCAAACTCTCGGGCTTTGCCGGCTGCAACCGCATATTCGGGCACATCGCACTGGACGGGACTCCCTGTGGCATTGCCTTCACGCAGGTGGCCTCTACCCGCAAGAGCTGCCCCGAGATGGAAACCGAGACCCAGTTGCTCGCGGCTCTCGAGCTGGTGACCGGCTTCTACCCGATAGACGACACCCACGCCGTGCTCTACCAACACCCCGATACCCCCCTCATCACCCTCGAAAAGGGACTTTAATCGGGCCAAACCCATCCAAGAAATTGTTTTGTCACAGGAAATAAATGCCCTCGAAAGGTGCATTTGTTTCCTTTTTTTCGTATCTTTGTAAAAGATAGGAGGCGGTTTGACATTGCCCAACCCAGACCCCTGTTCCGGTTGGCCTCTGCACTCAACTCTCGCTATCCTTGTAAAAGACAGAAAAACCAGAAGGAATCGAATGATGAAAAACACAATCTTTCATTGAACCCTAATCCTTCACTTCTCGATTGTATCAGTGTCAGTCCTGCATATTCACCTTAAATAAAATAACTGCTTATGAAAAAAATTTCTACTCTTCTCCTGTTGGCCGCTCTCTCTACCGGCTCATTCAGTCTGCAAGCCGCCTATTCGGGGGTGGGCACCTTCAACAAGATTGCTTCGGCCAGTGAAATCACTACGGGGTCATACGTATTCATGGCCAACGACCAAGCCATGAGCAACGACTTCAACAAACGCTTCACAGCCGTAGCTCTCACTTATGCCGACGGTACCAAAACATCGATTACCGACCCCGATGCCAGCATCGTCTTCGACATCGTAGCCGATAACGGTACCCTCACCATCACCAACGGCGACCGCATCGTGGCCTACAAGGGCGACGGTACCGAGTTTACCTTCAACACCAGCCACGCTCAGGATGCCACACTGGAACAGTGGACGGCCGCAGATGGCACGAAAGGTATCATCGTGAAAAACGTAAACACCAACACCCGCTACATCATGTTGCGCGAATCGTCGGGTACCTTCGGTGTCTATGCCAGCTCGAACGAAAACAACTCGGACTACTTCACCCTCACCTTGTTCAAGAAGGCCGACAACGGCATCTCGCCCGAATTGGCCTTTGACAACGGGAAAGACCGCTACAAAACTTTTGCCGAGGGGTATACCTTCAGCAGCACAGCCTCTTCAAAATCGGCAAGCCCCATCGCATACAGCAGCTCCAACACGGCTGTCGCCACCATCGACAACAGCGGCACCGTGACCCTCAAAGGTGTGGGTGAGACCGAAATCAAAGCCGAAGTGGCCGCCAACGACACCTACGAAGGTGCCGCCGTCAGCTACAAACTGACCGTAGTCAACCCGTCGGCCGAACTGCCCTATGTGACCAGTTTCAAAAACGGTCTGGGCGACTGGCTCAACTACTGCGTAACCGGCACCCTGCCCTGGGAGTCGCACGAGAACTACGGTGCCCAAATCAACGGCTACAACAAGGGGTCCAGCGAAACCTGGCTGGTATCGCCCACTGTATCGAACGAGACGGTATACCTGGCTTTCTCGGCCTACACGAAGTATACCGGCAGCGAAGGCACCGGCCTGTTCCTGCTCTACTCGACAAACTTCGACCCCAACGCCATGGATAGCCCCGCCGAGGCAACCTGGACCGAAATCACCGACCAGGCCAACTGGCCGGCCGAAGGTTCGGGCGAAACCGTAGCCTCGGGTACCATCACGCTCTCGGGCTTGACGGCTCCCGTTCGTGTCGCCTTCAAATATACCTGTGGCGAAGAGGCTTCGCAATGGTCGCTCACCGACTTGATTCTGTCGAACCAGACTCCCGGCTCGGTCGACGAGACTACCCTCTCGGGTCTGAAGGTAATCAGCGGTCGAGGCGAAATCACGCTTCTCACCGACCAGGAGACCGAGATTGCGGTCTATGCCCTCACCGGAGCCCAGGTACTCCGCACCACTGTGGCTGCCGGCAGCACACCTATTGCCCTGCCGGCCGGTATCTATCTGGTGAACGGTGTTAAGGTTATCGTATTCTAAGGAAACTAAAAAAAGAGTCTATTCCCAAGGGCTGCACCCGAAACATCGGATGCAGCCCTTGCTCTTTACGGGTCAGTCGACATCAAGCCGACTTATGAAAGCAAACTAATAAAATAGTTTATATACTATTATAATAATTCATTTGAAACTATAAGCCTCATCACGCCCCCAGCTCGACAGCTTCTGTAAAAAATGAAGCCGACCGATACCGGGTGACCCGGATATACATAAGAACTCGCCGACGAGAAGTCTATCTCGCCGCTTGCGTCAAGACCAGAAACGGGCGGGAAAGCCAGTAGAGGCAGATATGAAGCCCGAAATAATCGGGAAGTGTGATTTTGCAAACAGAGGAGAGCGGGAAACGACAGGTATAAAAAAAGAGATAGTCACCCGTGAGAGCGACTATCTCTTGAGTGACTCCAACAGGATTCAAACCTGTAACCTTCTGATCCGTAGTCAGATGCTCTATTCAGTTAAGCTATGGAGCCAATCCTTAATTTTGTTTTTTCATATCGACCGCCCTCGCTCGGACGGCTTTGCTCTGAGTGACTCCAACAGGATTCAAACCTGTAACCTTCTGATCCGTAGTCAGATGCTCTATTCAGTTAAGCTATGGAGCCGTTTGCGGATGCAAAGATAAGTATAATTTTATTCGCGTGTATCTTTTTTTCGAGTTTTTTTATCGCTTTTTTTTGCAGAAACTGCTATCGGTCCTATTTTCAGGCGCATAGAACTCCATTTTTTTTACTCGAGGAACTTGGGACTGAATACCAACAAACCTATATTGATACCGAAATTCCAGTTGCGAGCAGGATAATCGTAGTAGTTGGCATAGAGAGCTATCGAGGCAAACGAGAGATTCAGCACCACCGAGCTCTCGCCCATAAAGTGATATTTGGAGAAAGCCCGCCCGTAATAGGGCTCGTAATTGGCCCCTTCGTATATCTGTCGGAAAGGAGCAAAAAGGTAGAACTCGTTGCGGAATTGCAGGTTGTTCATAATCTTCCAGATGGGAATGACACCTGCGGCCAGATATTGCGTGGAGCGGAAGGCCGGGTTGAAGATGGTCTGGCTGTGCGGCGTAGGGGTAAAGGCCGGAGCTTGGGCTATGGTCGAGGTATAGTTGCTCAGGAGCCCCTTGCTCGAGACGACAGCCTTACCGCGAAGGCCCAGCACGAATTTATTGCTTATCGGGAGATAGGTGTGTATGTTGCCCTCGAGCTGCAGCCACGAGAGGGTTTGTGTCGAGTTAGACTGCAAAGTGGTGTCGTAGGGGCGGAACCGCTCTTTGCCATAGGCAAGCAGCCCCAGCACCGAACAGTCGGTGCCGGCCGTGGGATACATGTAGCTGTCGAGGTTGTTGCGGTCGAACTTCATCGAGGCCACAAACAGGTCGTAGCGGCTGCGGTCCTGCTCGTTGGTCGAGAAGTCTACGGTATTGGACTGGTAATACTTGTCGGTCATCGAGCCATAGCCTACCGACACGACGGCCTTGGAACTGGTGAGGAAGGGCAACCCCAAACGCAGCTTCACGTACTGCTCGGACTGCGTGACAAACGAGGGCATGCGGTCGGAGTAGAAAAGGGTCTCGTTCTGGTAGAACTTCTGTTTCGACGCGACGGCCTGCATCTTGAGGTACATGGGAATGGCGGTCTTCAGGTCGAACCGGGCCGAGAGTATCCCCGACGTATACGACTGACCTATCTGCCCCGTGAGGTCGACATCGAGCGAGTTGAGGCTCACGGTGCGGTAGTGTGCCCCGATGCAAATCTGGTTCGAACTGGTCGACGAGATAAAGCCTCCCATCCCCACCGACAACTGGTCGTGCACCTTGGCCTTGAGGTCGAGATTGAAGAGGCCGCTCGCCTTGTCGTAGCGAGCGTGGGGTATGAGGTCGGATATTTTCCCGTCGGAGATAGTCTTGTAGTAAGCCGCTTTGGCATCCTCGTCGGTAAAACGATTGCCGGTCTCGAATTGCCGCCTGATATACTCCTTCTGCTGGTGATTTCCCCCCTCGACCGAGACGCTGTCGAACACCAGGTCGGGAGTCTTGCTCTTGAATACCATGCGCTGCAACTGCCGGGTCTCCTGCGACAACTCTCGGGGAATACGACTCTTGATCGAGTCCATCAGCTCCATGGCATAGTCATACCCGATTTTGGCAATCTGCCGGGCTTTGGGAAAATCGAGCAGTCCCACATCACTCAGATTGAACCGCATCAGAATACCGTCCTCGGGATCGAGTGTATAGTCGCTCTTCTGCATAACCATATTCTCGATTTGGTTGATGAGGTCGTCTTCCTTGGGTTTATCTATTTTAGAGGCTACGATGCTGCCGATAATAATATCGGGGTTGAAGTCCGACTTCATCACATCGACCGGGAAATTGTTGTAGATACCCCCGTCGTAAACCAGCACACTGTCAATCTCGATGGGCTTGAAAACGAAGGGAAAACTCATCGAAGCCCGCACGGCATCGCCCAAATCGCCATCGCGCAGCACCAGCTCGCGCTTGTGATAGACGTCGGAAGCCACAGCCCGGAAAGGTACGAAAAGGTTGTCGAAATTCCCGTCGCACTGGGCCGAATAGGGGGCAAACAGGCTCATAAAGGCGTAGTTCATGGGGAACGGATTGATGAGGCTGTTGGGCAGGAAATGCGGCTCGAACTTGGTGGAGTCTTGCAAAGCGACGTTGAACGTAACGATTTCGGGCGTCGGGTCGGGTTTCTTGAAGTAGTAGACATAGCGCTCGTCGAAGATACCCCGCGACCACAGGTTGAAGTCGTCGGAGAGAATCAGGTTCAGCATATCGTCGGGCGTGTAGCCCATGGCATACCAGGCACCCACGATAGCCCCCATCGACGTACCGGCTACATAGTCGATAGGCACATTGTTCTCTTCGAGCGCCTTGATGATACCGATATGCGCTATACCCTTGGCTCCGCCACCACTCAACACCAAACCAACCGTCTGGGCCGGCACATGCACCCAGACATACAACGAGACTAACAGTAGCAACCAAATTCGTTTCATAGCCAATCGCAACAATTTCGAGATGCGACAATATTATACGTTATTTCGTTTCGGAGATAAACGAATCCTTAAATCCGATAAAGTAGAGCACACCGTCGAGCCCGATGGTCGAAATCGACTGGCTGGCATTCTCTTTCACCTTGGGTTTGGCATGATAGGCAATGCCCAGTCCGGCGGTGCTAAGCATGGGCAGGTCGTTGGCACCGTCGCCCACGGCTATGGTCTGGGCAATATCTACATGCTCGACCTGAGCGATGAGTTTCAGCAGCTCGGCCTTGCGGCGGCCGTCGACAATATCGCCCACGTAGCGGCCGGTCAGTTTCCCGTCGACAATCTCCAGCTCGTTGGCATAGACATAGTCGATGCCATAGCGTTGTTTCAGGTAGTTGCCGAAGTAGGTGAATCCACCCGAGAGGATGGCAATCTTGAATCCGGCCCGTTTCAGCACCTGCATCAGGCGGTCTACCCCCTCGGTCACCGGCAGCGACTCGGCGATCTCTTTCATCACCGACTCGTCCAGACCCTTGAGCAGGCTCACCCGGCGGGTAAAGCTCTCGCAGAAGTCTATCTCGCCCCGCATGGCCGACTCGGTAATCGCCTTCACCTCGTCCCCTACCCCGGCGCGCATGGCCAGCTCGTCGATTACCTCGGTCTCGATCAGGGTCGAATCCATATCGAAGCATATCAAGCGGCGGCAGCGGCGGTAGATACTGTCCTCCTGCAGCGAGATGTCGATACCCAACTGCGACGAGAGCTGCATGAACGACGACTGCATGGCCACCTTGTCTTTAGGCGTACCGCGCACCGACAGCTCGATGCACGACTTGGGCGGCCGCACATTCTCGTCGAGGGGGATACGCCCCGTAAGCCGCTGGATGGCGTCGATGTTCAACCCCTGCTCGGCCACGATGCGGGTCACCTCGCCTATCTGGCGGGCCGTGATGCAACGCCCCAGGATGGTAATAATGTAGCGGTTCTTGCCCTGCAGCCCTACCCAGCTGTTGTACTCCTCCTCGCTGATGGGCGAGAAGCGGATATTCACGTCGAGCTCATAAGCCTTGAACAAGAGGTCTTTGAGAATGTCGCCCGACTTGGTCTCGTCGGTCTTGAAGAGGATACCCAGCGAGAGGGTGTGGTGAATATCGGCTTGGCCGATGTCCAGGATGAATGCGTCGTAACGCGCCAATACTTCGGTCAATGCCGTGGTTACACCCGGCTTGTCATCGCCCGATATGTTGATAAGAATAATTTCTGCCTTTGGTTTCATCATCTTTTTTACTACATCTGTTTAGATTAAGCAGAGCAATCCCCTCCGCAAAAACCGAAGCCCGACCAACGGGCTACTCGGGACCGCACTGCCGACTATCGATCCAAGCCACAAAGATAATGCAATCGGCGGCAGAAACAAAGAGTTTTCTCCCAGACTTCGCGGCTACAACCCATCTTTACCACCCCTGAAGAAAAACGGAACAGCTCCCTCCCATCCCCCTCGACCGACCAATCGGTGCAGCCAGATGTTCCCTGAAGAAAAACGAAGTTCAAAAAAGAGATTTTTCAAGCACGAGCGAGTGTTGTTAACAGCCCATACAACACTGTATATCAATACACTACGAATTATACTATGTTAAATACCCGAGAATATTTGGTTAATTCCCTAAAAACCTTCAACTTTGCCGTCGAATTTATGGGTTCCCGTCAGCAAAGGAAGCGTCCCGAGCAAGAGGAACTAACCGCTGAAAATCAGCGGGGTCTGCCGTTTCGGTGTGATGCCCCCAACGTCAGATTTAGTATGAACCATAACACTTCAGTATGAAGAAAACCAAGTCAGTTATTGGTATGCTGGCGTTGATTTTGTTGTTTTCTTCGGCCTTCAACCCGAACAAAACGGGTCTGAAAGAGGGGGAGCGAGCCCCGCAGCTGAGCCTGCAAAACGCCGATGACAGCGTCTCGCTCCAATCGTTGAAAGGCCGGTACGTACTGTTGAACTTCTGGGCAGGCTACGACGCCCCCTCGCGTATGGAGAACATACGCTACGCCCGGGAAATCGACAAGAGCGGACTCGAAAACATCAGCCTCGTGTCGGTATCGTTCGATACCAACCGCAAGGTCTTCGAAGAGACCATCAAACGAGACGGCTTGAACGCAGCTACCCAATTCTATGACAAAGACGGCTCACGGTCGGATATATTCGACAATTACCGTCTGAGCAAAGGATTCGCCAGTTATCTGATTTCGCCCGAGGGTGTTATCATCGCCAAAGACCCGAATCCGGAACATTTGACAAAACTTATTCGTCAATAATCAAAAACCGCCGCTGTACATTTTTGTTCAACGGCGGTTTTCTTTTTTTTCGCATACCCCACCCTCGCGCTCGCGTGCACGCGCCGGCGAGCGGACTATCGTTTATTTTTACCCGGTAACATTGCGACAGCAAACGATTTGTATTAACTTTGCAGCCAATTTCGGGGACGACTCTCCGGCCATTGCCGCGGGGCTGCCGCTCACCCCCCCGAAGGGTCAACTTGCAAAGAAAGGCAACAACATGATTATCGCCAGCCAAAAGAAAAAAGAGAATATCGCCGAATATCTGTTGTACATGTGGCAGATCGAAGACCTCATACGGGCTTACGGGCTGGACATAGACCGCATACAGCAACAGATTATCGACCCCTACGACATCTCGCCCGAACAGAAGAAGGCGATGCGCGAGTGGTACGAGTCGCTCATCGACATGATGCACGCCGAGGGGGTGGAACAGAAGGGCCACCTGCAACTGAACAAAAACGTGCTCATCGACCTCACCGACCTGCACCTGCGGCTGCTCAAGTCGCCCCGCGAGCCCTTCTACGGCGCGGCCTTCTTCAAGACCCTCCCCTACATCGTCGAGCTGCGGGCCAAGTCGGGCGACGAGAAGGCCGGCGAGCTGGAGACCTGCTTCAACGCCCTCTACGGCGTGTTGCTGCTGCGGCTGCAGAAGAAGGAGATCAAGCCCGACACCTTGAAGGCCATCCAGCAAATATCGTCGTTCCTCTCGCTCCTGGCCGAAAAATACAAGCAGGACAAGGCGGGCGAACTGAAACTCGAAAACGATTAAAAAACAGATACGAACCATGACAAAAAGAGTTCTTATTACCGGCGCAAACGGCCAACTGGGCCACGAGATGCGCAACGTACTGAATGGTGATGACCGCTTCGAAGCCATCTTCACCGACGTAGCCGAACTCGACATCTGCGATGCCGAAGCCGTGAACCGGGCTGTCGCCGACAACCGCGTGGACTACATCGTGAACTGTGCCGCCTATACCCAGGTCGACAAGGCCGAAGACAACGTGGAGCTGTGCCGCAAAATCAACGCCACGGCCGTCGAGAACCTGGCCCGTGCCGCCGCAGCCTGCGGGGCCCGCATGATACACGTCTCGACCGACTACGTATTCAACGGACGGGGATACCGCCCCTACACCGAGGATATGACGCCCGACCCCCAATCGGTCTACGGCTCCACCAAACTCGAGGGCGAACAGGCCCTGATGCGCCTCTGCCCCCAGAGCGCCATCATCCGCACCGCCTGGCTCTACTCGCCCTACGGCAACAACTTCGTGAAGACCATGATGCGGCTGGGCACCGAGCGCGACGAGCTCTCGGTCGTAGCCGACCAGATAGGCACCCCCACCTGTGCCGCCGACCTGGCCCGCGCCATCCTCGCCGTGCTCACGGCCGAGACCTTCGTGCCGGGCATCTACCACTTCTCCGACGAAGGGGCCTGCAGCTGGTACGACTTCACCGTCGCCATCCACCGTCTGGCCGGCATCACCTGCCGGGTGAAACCCATCCGCAGCGACGAGTATCCCAGCCGGGCACACCGCCCCTTCTACAGCGTGCTCGACAAGAGCAAAATCAAACAGACCTACGGCATCACCATTCCCCACTGGTACGAGAGCCTGTCGCATTGCATAGAAATTTTACAAGAAACCCGTTAACATCGTGAGTACACTTACAGAGGAAATCAGTAAACGCAGAACATTCGCCATCATCAGCCACCCCGATGCCGGTAAAACCACCCTCACCGAAAAGCTGCTGCTTTTCGGCGGTGCCATCCACATTGCCGGGGCGGTCAAGTCGAACAAAATCAAAAAGACCGCTACATCCGACTGGATGGAGATCGAGAAACAGCGTGGCATCTCGGTAGCCACCTCGGTCATGGGCTTCAACTACGGCGACTACAAGATAAACATTCTCGACACCCCCGGCCACCAGGATTTTGCCGAGGACACCTACCGCACCCTCACGGCGGTCGACAGCGTCATCATCGTCGTCGACGTGGCCAAGGGCGTGGAGACCCAGACCCGCAAGCTCATGGAGGTGTGCCGCATGCGCAACACGCCCGTTATCGTCTTTGTCAACAAGCTCGACCGCGAGGGGCGCGACCCCTTCGACATCCTCGACGAGCTGGAGTCGGAGCTCAAAATCAACGTCCGCCCGCTCAGCTGGCCCATCAACATCGGCCAAAAGTTCAAGGGCGTCTACAACATCTACGAGCAGAACCTCAACCTCTTCACCCCCAACAAGCAGGTGGTGACCGAGCGCATCGAGCTCGACGACGTGAACAGCCCCGAACTCGAAGCCTACATCGGCGAGCAGGATGCCGAGAAGCTGCGGGCCGACCTCGAGCTCATCGAGGGGGTATACCCCGAGTTCAACGTCGACGACTACCTGGCCGCCCGCACGGCGCCCGTCTTCTTCGGCTCGGCCCTCAACATGTTCGGTGTCAAGGAGTTGCTCGACTGCTTCGTGAAGATTGCCCCCTCGCCCCGCCCCGTCCAGGCCGTGGAGCGGCTGGTGCGTCCCGAGGAGGAGAACTTCACCGGTTTCGTCTTCAAGATTCACGCCAACATGGACCCCAACCACCGCAGCTGCATCGCCTTCGTCAAGGTATGCTCGGGCAAGTTCGAGCGCAACGCCAACTACAAGCACGTGCGCAACAACAAGATGATGCGATTCTCGAGCCCCACCGCCTTCATGGCCCAGAAGAAATCGGTCGTCGACGAAGCCTACCCCGGCGACATCGTGGGTCTGCCCGATACCGGCAACTTCAAGATCGGCGACACCCTCACCTGCGGCGAAGAGCTCCACTTCAAGGGGCTCCCCAGCTTCTCGCCCGAGATGTTCAAGTATATCGAAAACGACGACCCCATGAAGTCGAAACAGCTCAACAAGGGCATCGACCAGCTCATGGACGAGGGCGTGGCCCAGCTCTTCATCAGCCAGTTCAACGGCCGCAAGATCATCGGCACCGTGGGGCAGCTGCAGTTCGAGGTCATTCAGTACCGACTGCTCCACGAGTATGGCGCCCAGTGCCGCTGGGAGCCCATCAGCCTCTACAAGGCCTGCTGGATCGAAAGCGACGACCCCGAGGCCCTCGAGGCCTTCAAGAAACGCAAGCACCAGTTCATGAGTGTCGACCGCGACGGGCGCGACGTCTTCATGGCCGACTCGAGCTATGTGCTGCAAATGGCCCAGACCGATTTCCCCAAAATCAAGTTCCACTTCACCTCCGAGTTCTAAGTCCGGGGGGAGGCGGAAAGAACGATACTCCACTCCACACAAGGGGCCGACCCAAAAGAGATTTTTTGAGGTCGGCCTCTTGTTTTTGAGCCGGCCTGTCGCCCGGGAGGCCGGAGGGAGCCGTTTCACTCGGCCACTACCACCACCCGGCTGTTGGGCAGGTCGGGGATATAGATGTGACCGTCGGCCACGGAGATGTCGGCAGGGCCGACCAGCGGTTGTTCCAACTCGACCGATACCGGGGTAACCGTTCCGGTATTCAGGTCGATGCGGCTCAACCCGGCCGGAGCCCAGTTGGTGATGTAGAGGGCGGTGCTGTCGGCCGAGAAGGCGATGCCGTCGTATTGTCCCGGGGCATCGATGACCTTCTCCAGGGCGGGAGCGGCAACATCGGCCACGCGATAGATGGTGTGCTCGGGGCGGGTATTGCCGTCGGCGGGATAGGAGGCGATGTAGAGCGACTCTCCGTCGGAGAGCAGTCCGTTGGGACCGGGCACGGTGAGCCACTCGACGGGGGCACCGATATTGGCCATGTCGCTGATGTCGATCTTGAAAATCTGGTCGGCATTGGTTACCGAGGCGTAGAGGGTATCGCCTACGGCGGCCAGGTCGTTGACAAAGAGGCATCCCTCGGGCAACGAGAGGATGCGGGGCTGGGCCTCGCGCCGGGCCAGGTCATAGACCACGACTTTGTTTACATCGCACACGAAGAGATGGCCCTTGCCTACATACATGCCCTTGGGGGCCGAGAGGTTGCCGTCGGCGGGGATGAAGGTCGAGGTCTCACCATCCTTGTAGTGGAGGATGTAGCCCTTGCCCTCGGTATTGAGGGGGTTGAGCTGCTCGGTGCCGAAGTTGGCGATGAGCAGGCCGCCGTCGTAGGGATAGGTGCTTTCGCAGAAGCGGACGCCTTCTTGAACGACTACGGGTGCCTGCGACACCGCCTTCTTTTGCGTGCAGGCCGAGGTGAGGAGGAGTATGGCCAAGCAGGCCATGGAAACTGTTTTTTTCATATCTGTATGGTTCTTATGGTTTGGTATATCCAGGGTGACGGCGGGCGGAAGTGGTGGCGACGACGGCCGCAGGGGCTGCCGCAGCTGACCGGATTGCCCGACCGGGAGGAGCAGTCGACAGGTCTCTACCGAGCGAGGTGCTCTACAAATTTGGAACAAATCTAAGGCATTGCCGGATATTTGTCTATATTTGCAAAACAGATTTTTTCAATAACATCTATCGATAAAACCGATTAAGGAGATGGAACTGCGTCAACTGAACTACTTTAAGGCGGCTTGCGAACTGCGCAACTTTTCGGAGGCGGCGCGGATGCTGCATATCTCGCAGAGCACGCTGTCGCAACAGATAGGACAACTGGAGGAGGAGCTGGGTATCCTGCTCTTCGACCGCGTGGGCAAGCGGGTGCTACCCACCGAGGCGGGTCTGGCCCTGCTGCCCTATGCCAGCAAGGCGATACAGGATGCCGAGGACGGGAAACAGATGATACGCGACCTGAAGGGCATCCGCACGGGAGAGTTGCACGTGGGGGTGACGCACAGCATGATTTCGCTGATGCTGCCGGCGCTGGAACGGTTTACGCGTGACTATCCGCACATCGGGCTGCGGGTGACGCAGGGGACCTCGGAGGAGCTGCTGCAACAGTTGGAGCGCCACGCGCTCGACTTTGTGCTGTCGTTCAAGCCGCGCGAGGTGTACAACGATTTTGAAACGATGCCTCTCTTTCTGTCGGAGCTCTACTTTGTGGTGCACCACTCGCACCGGCTGGCCTCGCTGTCGTCGATAACGCTGAAACGGCTCTCGGCCACGCCCCTCATCCTGCCCGAACGGGGCTTTGCCACCCGCACGAAAATCGAGGAGCTGTGCCGCAAATACCGGCTGTCGCTGACCGTGGGCATAGAGATGAACGACGTACACACCATTCTGCACCTGCTCAGGGGCGGCGAGTGGGGTACCATACTGACGCAGGCGGCGGTGGCCGACGAGCCCGACCTGGTGCGGGTACCTATCTTGTGTGCCGAGCCGCTCACCTCGCCGGGCTACCTCTTCTGGCCGCAGGGGTGCTACCGCAAGCGGGCGGCAACGGCCTTTGCCGACTACCTGCTGGAGGTGATACGGGAGGGGAACTTCCGCCCGATTCCCGAGGGGTAAGGACCCTACCCCCGCAAACACGCAAACGGCCCCGGGAGCACACACGCAAACAGGCTAACGGCACCAGACCCCCTGCCCCCGCAAACACGCAAACGACCCCGGGAGCACGAGACTCCCGGGGCCGCTCTATCTCGAAGGGGCTGCCGCGCAAGGCGCGGCGCCCGACGGGTCGAAAGGAATTAGATGCCCAGCTCTTTCTTGATGGCCTCGATCTTGGCATCGGCGGCAGCGTTGGCGGCGTCGTAGTCGGCATAGCTGTCCATCTTGATGCCGCGCACCTCGATGTAGAACTTGATCTTGGGCTCGGTACCCGAGGGACGGATGGAGACTTTGGAGCCGTCGGCGGTGAAGTATTGCAGCACGTTGGAGGTGACGGGCATGTCGAGTTTCGACTTTTCGCCGGTGACGGGGTTGAGGGCTTCGAGCGAGTCGTAGTCCTTGACGCATACGACCGGCGAACCGGCGAGCTCTTTCAAGGGGTTGGCGCGGAAGCTCTTCATCATGGCCACAATCTCCTCGGCACCCGATTTGCCCTTGCGAACGACCGAGATGCCTTTCTCTTTGGAGAAGCCGTATTTGATGTAGATGTCCTGCAACATCTGGTACATGGTCATGCCCTTGTCCTTGGCCCAGGCGGCAATTTCGGCCATGAGCGAGATGGACGATACGGAGTCTTTGTCGCGCACGAAATCCTCGGGGAGGAATCCGTAGCTCTCCTCACCGCCACCGATGTAGCGGGCCTTGCCCTCGTTCTCGCGGATAACCGAGGCAATCCACTTGAAGCCGGTGTAGCAGTCGTACATCTTGAAGCCGTTGCGCTCGGCAATGGTCTTGATGGTTTCGGTGGTGACGATGGTCTTGACGATGTACTCGTTGCCCTTGAGCAGCCCCAGTTCCTTGTTGCGGGTCATGAGGTAGTTGAGGAATATCATCACAATCTGGTTGCCGTTGATGAGGACAAACTCGCCCTTGTCGTTGCGGACGGCCATGCCGATGCGGTCGGCATCGGGGTCGGAGGCTACGACGAGCTCGGCATCGGTCTCAATGGCTTTCTTGATGGCCATGTCGAGGGCGGCGGGCTCTTCGGGGTTGGGCGACACGACGGTGGGGAAATCGCCGCTGACCACATCCTGCTCGGGCACGTGGATGATGTTGGTGAAGCCGAAGTTCTTCAGCGAGGCGGGCACGAGGCGCACGCCGGTGCCGTGGATAGGCGTGTAGACGATTTTCATGTCGTGGTGACGGGCAATGGCCTCGGGGCTGAGCGAGAGGGTCTTGATGCGGTCGAGGTAACGGCGGTCGATCTCCTCGCCGATAATCTCGATGAGAGCGGGGTTGCCCTGGAATTTCACATCCTTGACCGAGGTAATCTTGTTCACCTCGTCGATGGTGTTCTTGTCGTGGGGGGCAATCATCTGGGCGCCGTCGCTCCAGTAGGCCTTATAGCCGTTGTACTCCTTGGGGTTGTGCGAAGCGGTGAGGATGACACCACTCTGGCAGCCCAGCTCGCGGATAGCGAACGATACCTCGGGGGTGGGACGCAGGGCGTCGAAGAGGTATACCTTGATGCCGTTGGCCGAGAATACGTCGGCAGCCACCTCGGCAAAGCGGCGGCTGTTGTTGCGGCAGTCGTGACCGATGGCCACCTTGATCTGGGGCAGGTCGGCAAAGGCCTTCTTCAGGTAGTTGGAGAGTCCCTGGGTAGCGGCCCCCACGGTGTAGATGTTCATGCGGTTGGTGCCTGCACCCATGATACCGCGCAGACCGCCCGTACCGAACTCGAGATCCTTGTAGAAGGCCTCGATGAGGTCGGTCTTATCTTCGTTGTCGAGCATGGCCCGTACAGCGGCTTTCGTCTCTTCGTCGTAGCCTTCGCCCAGCCATACCTGAGCTTTGGCCTCTACTTGTTTCAATAATTCTTCGTTTCCCATATATTCAGAATTCAATAGTTAATTGTTTCGTCGATTTACAGTTGTTTATTTCGCTGTGACAAATTTAGTTATTTCCTCGAGACTGGTGCAAAAATTAAGAAAAAGTTTCGTATCGTTTTCACCGTTCGAGGCAAGAACCGGGTTTAGAACTGCGGAGCCTTCTCGAGGAAACGGTCGCCGGTCTGGCGCACGATCTCTTCGTAATACTCCTGGGAGTAGCCGGGGAAGAGGGGCGAATCGGGCAGGCCGTAGCCGTTGTCCTTGAAGTGTCCGTTCTCTTCGCGCTTCACGTTACCGTCGACAAATTTGACCATGAGGTATTCGCCCAGTTGCTTCCAGCGGGCGGTCGAAGCCTCGGCAGCCTCGCAGCTGTACTGGGTGAGGAAGGCCACGGCCTCGGCGGGCGAAGTGGCGTAGAGGTCGGCAGCAGCCTTGTCGATGGCAGCCTGGCGGGCGTTGAGCGAGCCCTCTATGGCGGTCTGCACCTTGCGGATGTCGCCGATCATGGGCTCGTAGCGGGCATAGGCCATGTTGGCTACCCAGTTGTGAACCCAGAAGGCCGAGGTCCAGGAGAAGTCGTACATCGAGCCGTTGCTGGGGCTGAAGCACTCGGGCACGCGGGTGATGCTGCAGTACATGGGCACATAGATGCAGGTGTTGGCATCGTCGACACCGAACCAGAGCACACCGCCCACGGCGTCGGGCAGCCAGTTGCGCATCTGGCCCACGAGGGTGAAGCCGGTCTGCTGCGTGGCGATGGCCCGCTCCATGCAGTAGGATTTACCCTCGACCTGGAACGACATGGGGCGGAAACGGTACGGCACCTTGAAGGGACCGGCACCCACATCCTGCGTCATGTCGAAGGGGGTACCCTCGAAGTGGTCGCGCATGGCATCCTTCATATCCTGCACGGTGAGTTTGCGCGAGGGCTTGATGTAGAGGGGGAAGGGGTTGTAGACCTCGCCGTTGATGTAGGGGAGGTACTGGTCCATGGTCGAGTCGTACTTGCGGAAGAAGGCCCACACGCGGGCATCGCAGGCCCGCAGGGCGCCGAAGTCGGCGGGGTAATAGGTCTGGGCAAAGCTGAAATCCTTGTTCAGGCCGTCGAAGTAGCCCATCTCGCGGGCAAAGGAGATGACATCGGGCGAGTAGAGGCAGTTCTCCTTGTCGTCGAGGGGAATCTTGTGAATGCGGGGATAGTTGGCGTGGCCGGCAATGCAGTCGTCGGGGATGCGGATAGCCACCCACACGGCACCGCGACGGTCGGGGCCCTTGCCGATGAGGTCCATCACCCACACCTCGTTGGGGTCGGCAATGGTGAAGGACTCGCCGCTGCTGCAGTAGCCGTATTTCTTGACAAGGCCGGTCATCACCTTGATGGCCTCGCGGGCGGTCTTGGCCCGCTCGAGACCGAGTTGGATGAGCGAACCGTAGTCGATGATGCCGGTGGTATCGACCAGCTCGGGACGTCCGCCCCAGGTCGATTCGACAATGGTGAGCTGATGCTCGTTCATGTTGCCCACCACGGCATAGGTGTGCTCTACCTGCTCGATTTCGCCCAGCGGTTTGTTGGTGTCCCACTCGACAATCTTGCGCATGGAGCCCTTGGGCCAGTCGGCAGCCGGCGACGAGGTGAGCGCCCCATACAGGGTATGGGAATCGGCCGAATAGGTTACCAACACACTCCCGTCGGCCGTAGCCTGCTTACCGGCTATCAAACTCGTACAGGCCCACGCCTGCGGCCAGGCGGCCACGGTCAAAAGAGATAAAATCGCTAATTTTTTCATATCTAATCGGTTATTGTTATTTACCAAACAAATGAGCCGGTGTATTCCCGCTCGTTGCCACACATGTCGGTAGCCCGTACCCGCAGGGTGTGCTTGCTACCCTTCTTCACCCGGTTGCTCTCGAGGCGATACGAGATGCGGCCGGTCTTGCCATCGAGTTCGAAGAGGACAAACTTGCCGTCGATTTCGCCGCGATAGCTCTTGAGGCCGCTGGCATTGTCGGCCACCTTGAGCACCACGGTGCCCCGCGAGCCCCAACGCTCGGGCGTCACGGGCTGGATGGTGGGTGCCACCGAGTCGACCGCTACGGCATAGGAGCCGAAGTTGCGGATTTTGGCCTTGTACCAGCCGTCGGCATACTCGCCCGCTACCGGGTAGACCCGGCTGCCCTTGATGCGCACCAGGTAGTATTGCCGCTTGTCGGCCAGCGGGTCGCGGGTGAGGCGTATCGAAATCTCGGCCGGACGGTGCAGCGAAATGTCGTCCGGGCCGATGATGTGAGTATCGGAGTAGTAGCGGTTCGACTCGAGCTTGCGCCGCGTAAAGTCGATGTTTTCGTACAATGCCCCGGCGGGGACGAAGATACCAAAATCGTCTTTCTTATACAAATTGTCGACGGCATACGAGAAATAGATGCCCGATTTCTGGGGCTCGACCGGCTCTTGCAGCCGCCCGACCAGCGAGAAGTTCAGCACCGATTGGTTGCCGTCGTAGTCGGTGAGCACATAGCGGCAGGGATAGACGCGCTCCTCATCGACGTGGAGAATGCCGTGATTGTCGACCTGCTTGTAGATGGAACGCAGGCGGTTGCCGGGTGCCACATAGGTGCGCATGATTTTCCCGTCCTCGGTGAAGCTGTTGATGTAGCGGGTCTCGTCGAACGAGTAGCGGTAGATATAGGTCGAGAAGAAGAGGCTGTCGTCGACATAGAGGTCGACCTGATGCACGCCGTATTTGTTGGCCGTGCCGGTCATGCGGTCGTAAGCCTCGATACCGAACGAGACATCGCCCCAGGCCGGAATGGGTTCGCCTATCGAGTAGGCCCCGGCACCGCTCTTGGTAGCCTTGCGCTCGAGCCGGCGGGACGAATTTTCCATCACCCCGGCATGCGTATAGACCACCACCCGACGCGCCTCGGGAGCCACGTCGTCGGTAATGTATTGCGAAAGCCACTCCTGCGGGTCCATGGGGTCCTGGGTAGCCGTGTCACGGATGTCGAGGTGCAGGTGAGGCCCGCCCGACGAACCGGCGTTACCGCTGTATCCGATCATATCGCCCTGCCCTACCGGGATTTCGCCCTCGGCAAATTCGCAGTCGATCGAGAAGCCCTCTTGCTCATATTGCAGACGACGCACAATCTCGTCGATAAAAGGGGCGAAACTCTTCAGGTGACCGTAGACGGTGGTCAACCCCGACGGGTGATTGATATAGACCGCACGGCCGAAGCCCCACGGCGAAACCACGACCCGCGACACATAGCCGCCATCCATCGCATAGACCGGCAGGCCGGTGCGACCCTGGGTTTTCAAGTCGATACCCGAATGGAAATGGTTGGGGCGCAACTCCCCGAAATTGGCACTCATCAACAAAGGTATTTTCAACGGCGCAATCATTTCGCCACGGCACACGGGGACAACGAGAGCCAGAACTACCCCCAGCCATATACCACGTAAACGCATATTATCCTTTCTTTTTCTACATCGTGTAAAACGGTAGCCTCTACCCGACCGTATCGAATCTGATGCGAGATCCCGAGGCTCGACCCCTTACATCCTTGCAAAGATAGTGAAAGGTGAGAGCAGAAAAAATAAGCTCGCTTGATTTTTTATGCCGAACCGAATCCTATTTTATGAAAAGATAGTGAAAGGTAAATACAAAAGAGCCTAACTTGTTTGAGATTTTTTTGCCATGCCGCAGTATTTCTATTCCCAAAGAAGGAACCTCCTTTGCCCGTTCTTTCTGCCAAATTCTGAGAAACACACCTCTCACAAACAAACATATCGGATAAAAACAATATATTTGCAAGAGAGCGTCATATGACTCAACCCATATTCAAACATCAACTGAAATACTCTTTTGAAAAAGACATGTCATGAGCAAAAAACTCCAGATACGTAACAGCACGGCCGAATTTCTCATATTTCAAATAGAAAACCAAGAAGACGGTATAGAAGTGATGTATAGAGACGAGACCCTTTGGCTGACCCAAGACGCCATTGCTCTACTGTTCGACAAAGGTCGCTCTACAATAACCGAGCATTTGCAGAATATCTTTCAAAGTGGTGAGTTACAAGAAGATTCAGTTTGTCGGAAATTCCGACGAACTGCCGCCGACGGAAAAGAGTACGCTACAAAGTATTATAATTTGGATGCCGTTATCTCGGTCGGTTACCGAGTCAATTCGATACGGGCAACGCAATTCCGTCAGTGGTGCACATATATTCTGCGTCAATTTGCCATACGAGGTTATGTCATTGACAAAAAACGTATGGAGAATGGCTCATTTCTCAATGAAGACTATTTTGAGCATCTGCTTGCCGAGATTCGTGAAATTCGATTGAGCGAGCGCCGCTTCTATCAAAAGCTGACCGATATTTACGCAACAAGTATCGACTATAACCGCAACGCTCCCACTACCCGTTTGTTTTTCCAAAAAGTACAAAACAAGATACACTATGCGGTTCACGGGCACACGGCTGCAGAGTTGATTGTAGAACGAGCCAATGCCGAAAAAGAACACATGGGCCTTACCTCTTGGGAAAACGCGCCTAATGGAAAAATCGTAAAAACCGATGTGGCGGTCGCTAAAAACTATTTGAAAGGAGACGAACTGGAGTCGATGGGAAGAATTGTTAACGCGTTTCTCGATTTGGCTGAAGACAGAGCCAAGCGTCGCATTCCCATGACAATGGAAGACTGGGCCATACGAATAGATAAATTTCTGGATAGTGACGACAGGCCCATATTGGCCGATGCCGGAACCGTATCGACCGAGCAAGCCAAATTATATGCCGAAACCGAATTTGAAAAATATCGCCTCATCCAGGATAAATTGTTTCAATCGGATTTTGACCGATGGAATGATAACCCGCTGATTGATTTCGACAACGACAAGGAGTGAATCGTCAAAGGTAACTCCCGCTTCAACCATCACCCCTAAACACAAAAAGCAGCCCCACCTGAATATTCAGGCAGGGCTACACTATAACCAATCCTATCTCCTACCGGAGAAACACATTAGATTACAACATTACTTTTTCAGCTTTCTTGCTTACTCCGTCGGTGAGTACGAAGATGACGCAACGAGCACCCAGCTCCTGTTTGTCGACCGTGAGTTGACCGGCAGCCTCGGCAGTATAGAGCGTGCGGCCCAGCATGTCGACTACGGTGAGGGTGAAGCGACGGTCGGCGGTGTTGACAACCGTAACCTGGTCGCCATTGCGAGCGATTACGAAATCGGAAGCATCGGCAACAACCGACGAAATGGCCGATTCATCATCATCGAGACCTCCGTATTCATAGGCACCGATATCTCTTGTACCGGCAGCATACTTGCCACGAATATCGGTCGCGGGGATGAGTTCGGCATAGGTACCCGTAGCGTAACCGGCATTTACGGCGTCGCTGTTCTCGGCCGTCAAAGCCAGGTAAGGTACATAGTTGTCGGTCGAGAGTTCGGTGGCCAGAGAAACCATCGAGAGCGGATACGAGGCCAGCGTCTCCACGCGGTTGTTGTACAGGTCTTTCTTGTCGTTGAAGCACTCGTCGTCGATGAATTCGTTGACACCACGCTCGGCACCTACAATGATATTGTTGTAGCCGATGATGGGCGAACGGAGGTCGGCAACCGAATAACCCTCGGCACCAAAGATACCCGAAGCGTTGGCAAATACGAGGTTGTTGATGAAGATAACTTCGCCGCCCTTTTCGCCGTAGATGTCGCCTACACGCAGAGCACCGTCGTTACCGTAGAAGGTGTTGTTTATAATTTTGACGGGGATTTCGCTGTTGTCCGATACATCGATGGCAGCCTGGTTGGCCAGGTCGGAGGTGTTCTCGAGGAAGGTACAGTTGACAATCTTCACCTCTTTCATGTTGGAGTATCCGGCACCGGCATCTTTCGTCGAGATAGCCGTACCCACACCGTTCAGGTCGTTGCGGTAGAAGGTACAGTTCTCTACCAGCAGCGTACCGGCCTCACCATTGTTCACACCGGCTTGTACGATGGCAGCACCCGTACCGTAACCGCTGTTCACGTAGTTGCCGTCGAAATAGGAGTTGCGAACCGTTACACTCACACCACGAGAAGCAATACCCGAGCCCCCCGAGCCCGACTCGTTGTCGATGAAGGTACAGCTGTCGACTACCAGCGTGTTACCGGCGAAGAAAAGGCCACCACCGGGGTTATACTCGATCTGGCGACCGTTGAGGAAGACGATACCTTTTACAGTCAGGTTGCAACCTGTGGCAGCCCGCAGGATACGAGCACCCTCGCCGCCTTCCTTACCCGGTTTTTCGGCCGCACGCAGGGTAGTGTTGCTACCGACAATCGTCACGTTTTTGTTTTCACCCAAGTCGAGCTGACCACCCGTATCGAAGAGCATGTCCGGCTCGAGATAGATGATGGTCTCCTCGTTTTCCTGTACACTACCTATCGCTTTGCTTACGGTTTTGAAAGCAGTTTCCCACGAAGCACCGTTGTAGCTGTCGCTACCCGTACTGGCTTTCACATAAATTTCTGTGGCAGCAAAGGAGTTTGCTCCGAGAGAACCTGCCAACAGAGCTACTAATAAGAAATTCTTTTTCATAAAATATTGATATTAAGTTTATAAGATTACTTTTTTCGTGATTTGTGTTGTACCGTCGGTGGCTACTACCAGCAGAACACCGTGGGCGAGAGATGCCCGGGCAACCACAGCCGATTGCGGTACCGACAGGGTGGCTACCCGACGGCCGTCGATTTGGAAGAGATTTACCTCGAATGCGGCATCGGTATGATTCTCGACTACCAGTTCGCCCGACCGTGCATAGACTCTGAAGTCGGGGGCGGCATCGACCGTGGCAATGGCTGTAGGCACATCTTCGGTCACATATTCATAGGCACCGATGTCGACGCCCTCGTCGTCGCGGGCACTGCCCAGCACATCGACCCCGGGAACGATATTTGCATCGCCCACCAGATACTCGGCCGTACCGGCATCGATGAGCGGACTCTCTTCGGTCGTAGCCAGATAGGGTACGAAGTTATCGGTCGAAAGCGTATCGGCCAATCCCACCTCGCCTATCAACGTAGTGAGACTGTCGATGTCGGCAATGAAGGGGTCGCCTACATTCGACTCGCGCGCCGTGAGCAGCACGTTGCCACCGACCTCGTTGGCCAGTTCGGTTACATAGGCGTGAGGCTCGAGCACGGCGGCGTAGTTGTTGCGGCACACGATGGTACGTCCCGTAGCAGCCGGCGAAATGACGGCACTGCGCAAACCGACCACGGCGTTGTTGACGAAGTAGAGGGTATTGTTGCCGGTCTCGCCCACGTTGACGGCAGAGGTTCTTTTGTAGACCTTCTTCATCAGGGTCTGGTCGCCCTCCTCACCCTCGGCATCGTCTCTCAAATCGAAGTAGAAGGTGTTGTTCACCACCTCGGCCGTATTGGAAGATCCATTGAACAGGATATTGGGAACAGAGCCTACGGGAACACCCAGCGTAGTGTTGTTGTAGAAAGTGTTGTTGACCAGGCGGGCCTGCACGTTCGAGTTGTTGACGATACCCACGGCGTTGGCTCCCGAATTGGAGTTAATCACGTTGCTCTGGAAGATAGAGTTTTCGAGAGTGAAAACCCCATCTTTACCCTGGAAATGGATAGAGGTACCACTCATGGAGTCTCTGTATCCTTCGGTCTCGTTGTTCTTGAACACGCAGTTGGTAATGGTCACGCTCATGGCATTCGTACCGGTAGCGATGGCGGCACCGCCGTCGGCTCCCGATGTCAGCGAACAGTTTTCAAAGGCACAGCTGTCGACTACCAGTTCGGAGGCACTGCCGGCATTGCCGGCAAAGTAGAGCACACCGCCCATGCTGGTGTAGTCTTTGACTCCGGTGAAGGTGATGCCCTTCAAGACCAGACGGGCAGCCTCGGTGCGCAAGATACGCTGAGCGGTACCGGCATTGATGGTGGAGCTGTCGCCGATGATTGTCAAATCGACCCGGTTCGTGCCGGTGGTCATGTTACTCTCTTTAAACTCGTGACCCGGTTTCAGGTAGATGGTCACCGGCTCGTCGGCCGTTACGTTGTTGATGGCCGAAGCCACTTTGGTATAGACGGCATCGACCGTCATACCGTCGGGTGCGTTTCCATCGGGATCGACATAGTAGACCTTGTCGGCTCTCCCGGGGAAGCTACACATAGCCGCCATCAGGACGGTACAGACAAGTGTAGTTGTTTTTTTCATGATTTTAGTCTTATTGGTTTTATCCGTTTTATCTTTATGTTACTGGTATACTCGTACATAGTCTATCACATACTCACGCGGCAATGCCTCTATGTCGATACCCTCGCGGCCTCCCCAGCCACCACCGAAGGCGAAGTTGAGCAACAGATAGAAATCCTTGTTGAAAGGCCAGTTGCTGTCGGAGTAAACCCGCGACCGTACTACGGTGAACTGGAGCTCGTCGTCGATATACCACATGAGCCGGTCGGGATGCCATTCGAAGGCATAGACGTGCCAATCTTCGGGATTCTCGATAGGTGCGCTCGAGGCGTAACGGTTGGGTTGGTTGTTGCCATTGAGTTCGGTCGAGTGAACCGTGAAATAGATGTTTCCGGGATCGTAGCCTACATGCTCGATAATATCGATTTCGCCACAGGCAGGCCAGTCGCTACGGTCTTGCGGGAACATCCAGATGGCAGGCCAGGAACCCAGACACACGGGCAGTTTGGCACGTACCTCTACCCGACCGTAGGTGAAGGCAAACTTGCCTTTGGTCACGACACTGGCCGAAGTGATGGGAATAATCGTATCGGCCCGATAGCCGTGCGAACCGCCAGCGCTCCAGGGTTTCTCGTAGAGCGCATTCTCGATGAGGGCGCTGTCGTTGCGGCAGACGATGTGCAGATAGCCGTCAGCCATGTAGCAGTTCTCCTCGCGGGCTACCGTATAATACTGTTCCTCGCCGTTGCGAGTGTAACCCTCTTCATAGCCCCACTTGCTGTCGTCGGGCAGACCGGTACCCTCGAACTCGTCGGAGAATACCAGCTTGGTATAGCGTTGGGGAATTTTCACCGACTTCAGGTTACCCTCGTTGTCACACTCGAGACTCCATTGCGTACCGTCGTCCGACTTGAGCAGCAAAGCCTTCTCGGCCGACAGGGCATAGGGCACCGTACCCAACTCTTGCGTAGTGGTAAATACCCGTTCTCCCGTGCCGGGCAATTCCAGTTCGGTTTCAATCGAAACCTTTCCCCACCAGTCGACGGCCTCGAACGAGCCTTCGAGCGGAGTACCCGTACCTACTTGCAGACTTACCTGTCCATTGGCATCGCTCACGGTCGAATGAGTCTCGCTATACAACAACTGAGGTTCGGCATCGGACCGTGTCGACAAGGTACGCTGAATATAGAAACGCACCGTCACCTCCTGGTTGGGCATGGGGTTACCTTGCTCGTCGCGCACTATGGTCTGATAGGGTATCCCCTTTATGGTTTGGGCACATACGTCAATTGCCGAAAGCAAACATACGGCCCATATGGCTAAAATAAATCTTTTCATCGTCACACCTATTTTTTAATAATCTTGACAGAACGGCGTCCTGTCTCATTTTCCATTTTCAACAGATACTCTCCGGCTTTCCGGTCGGCGAACCCGATTACGGCCTGCTGTCCATCGAGCATACGGCCCGAGTCGAGCATGCGGCCCTGCAAATCGTAGAGCTGCCAGGTGGTAACCCCCGAGCCCGAAACCGTGAGATACAGCACATCGGCTACGGGATTGGGGCCTGCGGTAAAGGTGAGGTTATCGCCCTTTATGCTCAAGATACCCGAGGTCGAGAACTCGATCGGTTGATTGAACCCTTGCGAGAAACGAACGACATTGGAGCGCAACACCGACTCGGTGAAGACCTCGCCCAACGTCCAGGTGAGGGTCTCGGTCGTGCAGCCTGATGTCGACAAAACCGATTGAGCCACGGCCTGCCCGCTCAATACCGACGCTACCGATAATAATAGTATAGCTTTCTTCATCATCGTCTCATCTGTTTTATTGGTTTACGGCTTCGGTCGAGATTGTACCGTCGTTGGCCACCTTGATTCGCCACATTTTACCATCGGGCGATTTTATGTGTACGTTGTCGGCCACTTCGGCACACTTGGCATAGGGCACACTGAGCAGTTGCTGAGTACCCAGGCTCAC
This sequence comes from Barnesiella sp. An22, assembly GCF_963931395.1. Lineage (NCBI taxonomy): Bacteria > Pseudomonadati > Bacteroidota > Bacteroidia > Bacteroidales > Barnesiellaceae > Barnesiella > Barnesiella sp. An22. Next base: position 1,311,755 of record NZ_OZ007014.1, on the reverse strand, counting down.
ATAGCCGGTACCCCGGTTGACTTGTGTCTCGAAGAAGTAGGCGTCGGCACTCCAGTCAATATCGTAGAGTACGTTGACACGCGACGTGTTGGTGCCCTCTCCTACCTTGAGGATGATGATACCCGAGGCATTGGTCGAGGTGGTATGCTCCTCTTCGTACACTACCGTACCGTCGGCCGAGCCTTGATGAATGCGCACCTTCAACTCGAGGGGCTTGTTGGAAGCGATGCTGCCGTCGTCGTTGCGCATCACGGCCTGATATTGAAACGAACCCGGAACCTGGGCTGCGGCTCCTAAGATTCCAAAGAATGCCGTCAAAATGGAAATGAATCTCTTTCTCATAAATCTCTTTCTATTTTTTATTTTACGTTTTACAAATAATTGTCTGTATCCTGTCCTTGTCTTGTGACATCACAAATGTAGATTGAATCGGGACGAAAGGCTTTACTGCGAGTATGTGATTGTTTGAAGTTTTGCATTCGCTATTGAAAAATTGTAGCAAAAACTTTGAAATATGTTGCAGAGCGGCCCGAGCGGCCCCGGAGAAGCCTTTTTGTGACTATTTTCTTGCATTTTTCCGAAAGGAAAACCGGGAGCGTTCTGCTCGCATCATAACCTCTGCCGAAGGCGCTATTTCGCAGGTAGGCCCCCCGAACTGCAATCTTGCAAGGGGGCAAACACAACCCCTCCTACCTCCCGGCCGAAACAGAAATTCCGATTGATTCAGGTGCCTCACTTCGGGAGGCACAACCTGCCGGGAGGCAGTAAGAGGATGGCTCGCGATGTATGATGATTGAAAACCTATTGATAAACCTTCACGTAGTCGATTACATACTCCTGAGGCAGCCCCTCGAGGTTCACCCCCTGGCTACCGCCCCAGCCTCCGCCGAAAGCGAAATTGAGTATCAGGCAGAAAGGTTGGTCAAACGGCCAGGCTTCCCAGCCCTCTTCGTCCTTGACCACCGAGTAGGTCTCGACCCCGTCGAGATACCAGGTGAGTTTGTCGGCCCGCCATTCGAAGCCATACACGTGAAAATCGGTGGCTACCGTGGGGCAGTCGACCGTAAAGCGTTTCTGGTTGTTCTTGGTGTGGTTGTACTTCTCGGTGTGTATGGCATAGTGCACCTTGGGCAGGTCGTAGCCCACGTTTTCCATAATGTCTATTTCGCCGCTCCGGGGCCATTTGCCATAGGTGTCTCGAGCCGGCATCATCCAGATGGCGGGCCAGGAGCCCCGGCAATCGGGCAATTTGGCCCGTACCTCTACCCGACCGTATTTCCACTCACCCAATCCGCGGGTGGTAATGCTGGCCGAAGTAACGGGGGCCACACTGTCGCAGCGGGTCGTATCGACTGGTGTCGCCCAGGCCTTGCCGAACAATCCCTGCTCGATGCGGGCACTGTCGTTGCGGCAGACTATGTGCAGACAGCCATCTTTCTGATAACAGTTTTCGGGCCGCGCTACCGTATAATACTGCAACTCGCCGTTGCGCACATACCCCTCTTCGTAATTCCATCGGGTAGAATCGGGCAACCCCTCACCGTCGAAATGGTCTTCAAATACCAGTTTGCTTGTCGGGCTGCATGCCGCCAACAGCCACAGCGGCAACCCGACCCAAATCCATTGCACTCTTTTCATGATTTCAAATTCTATTTGCGTTAACAGTGCAAAGATAGGCACGGGGCGGGGCTCGGCTCTTTCATATATGTAGCGCAGATTTCAGTTTATGTAGCAGAAGTGCCGTCTACACGCACTTTCGGGGACACAGCCCCGGGAGGTTCTGCAAAGATTCTGCAATCAGTCGGCCGACGGTTTGGGCTCGTCGGTGGCTTCGGAGTCGGTCTCCTCCTCAGACCGGGCGGCTCCGGCATGGTTCAGCTCGACATAGCGGCTGGGCGACATGCCGTAGAAGTCGCGGAAACTGTTGGAGAAGTGCGAAAGCGACGAGAAGCCGGCCTCGTAGGTGACCTCGGAGATGGAGAGGTTTTTCGTCACCAGCAACATGGCGGCATAGCGCAGACGGGTGGTCTTGAGGTAGTCGCTCGGGTTCTGGTTGGTCAGTTGCTTGAGCTTGCGCTGGAGTTGCGAACGGCTCACCCCGATTTGGCGGCTGATGGTCTCGACCGAGAGGTTGGGGTCGGAAATCTGCTCCTTGACAATCTGTTCCAGCTTCTCGAGCAGTTTCTCGTCGCCCGACTTTATCTTGATGTCTTCCTTGCGCAACTCGTGTTTCCCCTCGTATTTTTCGCGAATGGTGCGACGCAACTCGATGAGCTTGCGCACCCGGGTACGCAGGTGCTCTACGTTGAAGGGCTTGGGTATGTACGAGTCGGCCCCCACTTCGAGCCCCTCGATGCGCTGCTCGATAGCAGTCTTTGCCGTGAGCATGATGACGGGGATATGGCAGGTTTTGTCGTTGGTTTTGATTTTCTTGCACAGCTCGATGCCATCCATCTCGGGCATCATTACATCGGTAATCACACAATCGGGCATCTCGCTGATGACGAGTTCCAACCCCTGCACACCGTCTTCGGCCTCGATGACCCGATAGTCGCCAAGCACCTCTTTCAGATACTTGCGTATGTCCTTGTCGTCTTCGACCACCAGCAGTTTGTACCGGGATGTGCTCGTCGAGCCCTGCGACTGTTCCTCGGGCGTATCTTCGACGAAGTCTTGCAACGCGGGCTGCACCAGTGTGGCCAGGCTGTTTTCGGAGCCCTCGGCCTGCATCTCCTCTTTCTTCAAATAGCTGTTGTCGAGGGGCAACGTGATGACAAACGCAGCCCCGCCAAAGGGAGAATCGTCGACATAGATGCGGCCGTGGTGTATCTCCATGAGGCTGCGCGAGAGGTGCAACCCGATACCCGTGCCCACCTTGTTGCGGTTGGCACTCGTGGGCACCTGGTAGAAGCGATTGAATATCAGCTCGCGCTGTTCGGGCGGAATACCCTCGCCCGAGTCGGCGATACAGATTCTCAACTGGTCGCCGTCGCGCCCTATCGTGATGTCGATGCGGCCGCCCTCGGGGGTATATTTGAAAGCGTTGGAGAGCACGTTGAATACCACTTTGTCGAGCTTCTCCTGATCAATCCACACCTTGGGCAACCCCGGCTCGACCTGCAACGAGAAGCGAATTTTCTTCTCCTCGGCAATGTTGTCGAACGACGAGGATACCTCGCGGAAGAAGTGCTCCACATCGGTAGGCGCAGCCAGCAGCCTCACCTGACCACGGTCGAGTTTTCGCATCTCCATCACCTGGTTGATAAGGCGCAGGATGCGTTGCCCGTTCTGGTTGATGAGCTTATAGACATTGCGCAGCGACCCCTCGGGCGTATCCTTGATCAGGGTCTCTATGGGCGAGAGTATCAGGGTCAACGGGGTTCTGATTTCGTGCGATATGTCGGTGAGGAACTGGAGTTTCGATTGCATGATGAGGTTGTCGTTCTCCTTCTGAATGGTCTCTTTCTTGCGACGTACCCGGCGCTCCATCATGTAGAAGAAGAGGAAGAGTGCGGCCAGCACACAGAGGATGTAGAAGGTCTTGGCCCACCACGTGAGCCAGAAGGGTGGTGTGATGACAATGGGCAAACTGCGTTCGACCGGTTTCGTCCCGGGCAGGAAGGCCCGCACCATAAAGGTGTAGGAACCATGGTTCAGATTGGTGTAGGTAGCCAGCCGACTGCCTGCGGGCAGGGTGCGCCACTCGGTATCGAAGTTCTTCATCTTCACCTGGTAAATCACCTTTTCGGGCGAATTGTATTCGAGTGCGGCAAACTCGATGGAGAAGCTGCGAATATCGTGTCCGATCTTGATACGGTCGGTCGCGTTGATGTTGTGCTTCAGCACGGCATCGTCGGTATCGCCCACCTCGATTTTTTCGTTATAGAAATAGAGGTCGGTAAACATGAGGTTGGTGAGCTCGTGCCCGGCATGCGGCACAAAGGGATAGAAGGCCGTGAGCCCGTCGATGCCGCCAAAAAAGAGCTCGCCCGTCTTGGAGCCGAAATGGGCTCCGCGTCTGAACTCGTTGTTCTGCAAGCCGTCGGAGGTGTAGTAGTTGGAGAATCGCTTTTGCTTCACATCGTAGAACGAGAGGCCCAGCGAGGTGCTGATCCACAGATTGCCGTTCCCGTCGATTTCGATGCCGGCAATAGAGGCGTTGGCCAGCCCGTCGGCCTCGGTATAGAGCAGCATGGTGTCGCGCTTCAGGTCGATGTAGTGCAGCCCGCCTTTGGTCCCCACCCAGATATTGCCGGCCTTGTCCTGAGCTACGGCGTAGATGTTGTTGTTTTTGAGTTTGCCGTTCTCGACATTGTAGTCGTGAAACTGCCCGGTCTTCTGGTCGAAGCAACTGATGCCGGCACTACTGGTACCTATCCATACCTGCTTGTCGCGCCCGAAGAGTATGGTATGCACCGAGTTACTGGGTATCTGGTTGCCGCTGTACATCATATCGTAGGTGTAGCTCGTAATCTTACCGGTGTCGTGGTTGTAGAGGCAAAGGCCGTTTTCGTTGGTACCAATCCACAGAGTGCCGTCGGCATTCTCTTCGATGGTGTAAATATCCTTCACCGCCTTGCCGCCGGCGTGCAGTTTCACGCTGCGGAAGCTGTCGGAGCCCTCGTCGTAGAGATAGAGCCCGTGCAGATAGGTACCCAGCCAGATGCGTTTCTTGCTGTCCTCGAAAATGGCCAGTACCACACTGGCCGGCAATTGGGCGGTGGTGTAATGGCGGTCGACCTTGCGGTTGGCATTCAGGCGGTAGATGCCGTCGCCGTCGGTACCTATCCACACGCGGCGGGCGCTGTCCTCGAGAATGCTCAGCACACACTCGGTACCGATATTCAACTCGGGGTGAAAGAAGTTCAGGCCCCAGTTGTGGAAGATGCGCTCCTGTTGGGGAATCATCATGATACCCTTCTGGTAGAGCACGAGCCACAGGTTGCCCAACCGGTCTTCGAGGATACCGTGCACCTTGGCGTGGTGCATGTCTACGCTGTTCAAATCGGAGTCGTAGGTGCTGATTGCCCCGGTCTTGTAATCGAAATTCTTAAGCCCGTTCCCGTCGGTACCAATCCAGATATTGTTATGGAGCCCCTTCTTCAAGGTGAAAGCCCCCTCGACCGAGGGGATGTAGTTGCGGATAAACTTCTTGGAGTTGTAGTCGAACAGGTCGATACCGCCGTCGATCATACCGATGAGCATGTTGCCGTCGGGGAGCTCGACAAACGAGAATACCTTGTTGCTCGACAACGAATTCTCGTCGTCGGGGTCGTGTGCATAATTGACAATGGTGTGGTTTTCCATGTTCAGCACACTGATACCGTTGTCTTGCGAACCGATCCAGATATTGCCGAAACGGTCTTCGTATATCGTATTGATTTTATCGGAGCAGATGTTGCTGTTGGTAGGCAGGTAGTAGACGGGACGATGGTCGTCGCCCTTGAGACAGATGGCACCGGCCCGGCTGGTCGAGAGCCAGATGTTGCCCCGGCTGTCCTCGATGATGCAGCTGATGTAGCTGAAATCGGTAATGTAGGGGTAGGAAAAACGGATGGTCGTGAAGCGGTCGGTCGTCCGGTCGAGCAGTTGCAGGCCGCCGGTGGTTCCCACCCACAGATTGCCTTTGGTATCGTCGTAGACCGTCAGCACCGAATTGTTGTCGAGCGAGGTCTCATCGTCGAGTATGTGGTAGTAGGTCTTGAACTTCAACCCGTCGAAACTGTTCAACCCGTTGTCGGTACAAATCCAAATAAGACCGGCCCTATCCTGATAGATACTGTTTACATGACTGTTGGAGAGTCCCTCCTGCAAACCATAAAACTTATCGGTATTCGCCAAGAGTGGAAAAACAGAGAGCCAGAGCAAATTAAGTAATATGTGTAGTGTTTTCGTGTGCATCATCGTCCAGTGAAACGAAATCTTCTTGAATTAGGGCTTTTGCTTTTACTCTACAAATGTAGTGCTTTTTCTTGAATTATATCGGCCCGGTAAAACTGGCTACATATCTTTAACTCTTTGCTACATTTTTACAACATAGCCTCACCATACGAAAATACTAATACTTATATATGCAAGCCCTCGAAAGAACTACGAAGTAATTTTGACATACAAAATTTCCGTACTTGACACAAGGCAAAAAACATAGAATAACACACAACAATCTAATCATGGAAAAAGAAAACTTTACCAAAAAACAAACAAGAGGGAGGATCAAGGATATCCTCGTATTCTTGCTGCTTTTTATGGCGTGCGGCGGTTCCGTATTTGCCCAGTCGACAAAAATTTCGGGTATTGTCGTTTCGGCCGGCGAACCGCTGATCGGAGCCAGCATTGCCGAAAAAGGCACCACCAACGGAACCATTACCGACAAGGACGGCCGTTTCGAGCTATCCGCTTCGCCCAATGCGGCTCTGGTTGTTTCGTATCTGGGTTATGAAACGACTACGGTACACGTAAAAGGCAAAACCTACCTGACTATCGAAATGACCCCGGCCATGAACATGCTCGACGAATTTGTGGCCATCGGTTACGGCGTGCAACAGAAGAAACTGATAACGGGCGCCACCGTACAAGTGAAAGGCGACGACATTGCCAAACTGAACACGGTGAATACGCTGGGCGCCTTGCAGAGCCAAACACCGGGTGTCAACATCATCAAGCAGAGCGGTAAACCGGGCGACGGTTTCAAAGTAACCATCCGTGGTCTCGGTACCATCGGCACCTCGGATCCTCTCTATATTATAGATGGTGTGCCCAACGGCGATATTTCGATGCTGAGCCCCTCGGACATCGAATCGGTCGACGTGCTGAAAGATGCTGCCTCGGCCGCCATCTACGGTGCCCGTGCCGCCAACGGCGTTATTCTGGTAACTACCAAGCAGGGTAAAAAGGGAAAAGCCACCATCGAGTACGACGGCTACATCGGCTTCCAGAACCTGGCCAAGACGGCTACACCCCTGAATGCCAAACAGTATCTCGAAATCCTCAACGAGGCCGGTTACGACCGCCAATACTTTGCCGACCGTATTCCCGGTTATATTCTCGAAGGGGTAGACAACGGTACCTTCACCGGCACCAACTGGCTGAAAGAGATGACACTCGAGAATGCCCCGCAAATGGGACACGCCGTGAACGTGACCAGCGGTAACGACATCTCCAACTTCTCGTTCGGTTTCTCCTACACGTCGCAAGAGCCGGTTATCGGTCTGGAGAATCCCGAAGTGAAATCGCTCTACGAGCGTTACACCCTGCGTTTAAACTCGGAGCACCACGTCATCCGCAGCGGCGACCGCAACATACTTACCTTTGGCGAGACCCTTACGGCCGGCCACGTGAGCAGCTCGGGCCTGGGTATGGGTACCGGCAACATCTACTGGAACGACGTGCGCAGCGCCCTGGCCGGTAACCCGCTGCTCCCCGTATACGACGAGAACGGCGACTACCACGATCCGCTCGAAGGGCTCGACTACCAGTCGGTAAACCCCATCGCTCAAATGGATTACCTGCGCTCGCGCGTAACCAGCAAAAACTACTCGGTGCGCGGTAGCCTCTACCTCATCTTCGAACCCATCAAGAACCTGAAATGGCGCTCGACCTTCGGCTATTCCTACAACGGCGGTACCAGCCGCGAATATACGCCGGTCTATCGGTTGAACTCGGTCAACTTCTCGGACCAGGACAAGGTGACTCAAAGCTCGTGGAACGGCTTGCAATGGAGCTGGGACAACACGGTTTCCTACGACTTCACGCTGAACGACTTCCACAAATTCAACGTATTGGTAGGTAACTCGCTCGAACGCTGGGGATTCGGTGAAAACCTGGCCGGCTCGAACAAGGGTTCGGAGTTCGACTCGTTTGAATATGCCTACCTGAGCAACGTCAAGACCGTGACCAGCGGAACAACCACCGCTACCGGTTCGCCCTGGGACGACGGCGGTATCGTCTCGTTCTTCGGTCGTGTCAACTACGACTACAAAGGTAAATACATGGCCAGCGTAACGATGCGTGCCGATGGTTCGTCCAACTTTGCCCGCGGTCACCGCTGGGGTTACTTCCCCTCGGTATCGGCCGGTTGGAACATCCACGAGGAGAATTTCTTCAAAGAAAACGTGAACTTCATGGACCAGTTGAAACTCCGCGCCAGCTGGGGTGAGAACGGTAACTGCAACATCGGCCGCCTCGCCTACCTCGAGACCATCGCCATCGGCAACGCCACCAACGCCGCCATCTACTACTTCGGCGAAGACAAGTCGGCCTACACCATCGGTGCCTATGCCGACAAGATTGCCAACCCCGACCTCACCTGGGAGACTTCGCGTCAGACCGATATCGGTTTGGATACCCGTTTCCTGAAAGGCCGTCTGGGATTCTCGTTCGACTGGTACGAAAAACTGACCCTCGGCTGGCTCGTGAAACCGCAAGGCCTGGGTATCTGGGGTACCGACGCCCCCTACATCAACGGCGGTGACATCAGAAACACCGGTGTCGAAATTGCTCTCGACTGGACCGACCAGGTGGGCGACTTTACCTACAGCATCAAAGGCAACATGTCGTACAACCACAACGAGGTGCTCAGCATCGATAACGGCGAAGGCTTCATCAACGGTACCTCCAACATCCTTACCCACAACACCACCTATCTGGCCCGTGCCGAAGTGGGACAACCCGTAGGTTTCTTCCACGGCTACAAGACGAACGGTATCTTCCAGAACCAGGAACAAATCGACTCGTATACCTGGACCGACCCCGAGACCGGTGCTACCAAGAAAATCCTGCCCGATGCCAAACCCGGCGATGTCATCTTCATGGACCTGAACAACAACGGCTCCATCGACGACGGCGATAAGACCTTTATCGGCGACCCCCACCCCGATGTAACGTACGGTATCTCGATAAACCTGGGTTACAAAGGTTTCGACTTCTCGCTCACGGGTTATGGTGTAGCCGGCAACCAGATTGCCAAGTCGTACCGTAACAACACCAACACGACATTCGACAACTACACTACCGAGATTCTGGGCCGCTGGCACGGCGAGGGTACCTCGAACCGTCTGCCCTCGATCAACGGCAGCTCCATCAACTACGGCTACGTATCGGACCTCTATATCGAAGACGGCGACTACTTCCGCATCAGCAACGTGACGCTGGGCTACGACTTCAGCCGCCTGATCAAATCGAAATTCATCTCGCAACTGCGCTTGTATGCCAGTGTACAAAACCTCTTCACCTTTACCAACTACTCGGGTATGGATCCCGAAGTAGGCTACGGAGGTGGCGACAACTGGACCTCGGGCATCGACCTGGGTTACTATCCCGGCTCTCGCACCTACATGTTCGGTGTTAACCTCAAATTCTAACTCATCATACCAAAAACCGTTTAACCGCAAAAAAGAAATCACGATATGAAAAAGATATTGTATTTTATGATCGGTATCCTCTTGCTCACCAGTTGTGAGGATTTTCTCGATTCGAGCAACAAGATCAAGAAAGACTCGAGCAACTTCCCGCGCACCGAAGCCGATGTGTCGCAACTGCTCACGGGCGTATACTCTATTCTGGGACGCCCCGAGCCGCTGGGCAGCCTCTTCTTCGTTTCGGAACTGATGTCCGACGACCGTCTGGGCGGCGGTGGTCCCGACGATAAGAGCTGCAAGGCTATCGACCAGTTCAAGAAGAGCAGCGAAGACATGTTCAACAACCCGTGGCGTGCCATGTACTTCGGGGTATACCGCAGCAACTACCTGCTCTCCAACCTCGACCAGGTGGTATGGAACAGCGAGGAGTCGAAAAACAAGATTCTGGGCGAGACCCACTTCCTGCGTGCCTACTTCTACTTCGACCTGGCCCGTATGTTCGGACAGGTACCTCTGGTACTCAATCCCGAGCCGGTAAACATTCCCAAGGCATCGACTACCGAACTCTACGGACAAATCGCTACCGACCTGAAGACGGCCATCGAGCTGTTGCCCAGCGTGAAATTCCAGGACATCGACCGGGCCAAAGACCTGGGCCGGGTAACCAAATGGGCTGCCGAAGCCTTGATGGCCCGTGTCTTCCTCTTCTATACCGGCTACTACCAGACCGCAACTCTGCCTCTGGCCGACGGCTCTCAGATAACGAAAGACCAGGTAGTCACCTGGATTGTCGACTGTGTGGAGAACAGCGGCCACGACCTGCTGCCCGACTTCCGCAACCTGTGGGCCTACTCCTATGTAAAGGATTACAAGTATACGGCCGACAACAACCTCAGCTGGGCCGGTGACGGTACGGCCGAGACGGTATTCTCGATCAAGTATTCGTCGTTGGCCAACGACTGGAACTCGCCTCAACAGAAGAGCAACCAGATTTGCCTCTACTCGGGTTTCCGCGAACAGAACTACACCAAGACCTTCCCCTTCGGTCAAGGCTGGGGCATGGGTACGGTCAACCCCAAAATCTATGACGACTGGGATCCCAACGACTTGCGTCGCGATGCCTCGGTGCTCGATGTCAGAAACACCGACGAGGTGGCCGACTTCGACTTCGGCGGCGGCAACCAGGAAGACAATACCTGCTACTTCCAGAAGAAATACATGCCTATCAACGTGTGGACCGACGAAACGAAAACCGACGTCCACAACTTCAGCCACGAGCTCTATGGCATGGAGGGTACCGACTACCAGCGCGACAATATTCAAGACCTGATTATCATCCGCTTCTCCGACGTGCTGCTCATGGCCGCCGAGCTGGGTGCTCCCAACGCACAACAGTATCTCGACCGCGTGAGAAGCCGTGTGGGCCTGGGTTCGGTTCCGGCCACGCTCGAAAACATCAAGGCCGAACGCCGCTTCGAACTGGCCTTTGAAGGTATCCGCTATTACGACCTGCTGCGCTGGCACGACGAAGACCAGATTACGGCCAACCAGACCGGCATCGTCACCTACAACCGCCGTGGTCAAGCCAATGCCGCTACCAAGAATATCGAGTTCCGTGCCGAAACCGGTGGTTTCTTGCCGATTCCGCAAACGCAAATCGACCTGTCGGGCGGCGTACTTACCCAAAACGCCGGCTGGGAAGGCAGCGACAACTATTTGAACTAATCCTCGAAAACGATCTGCGACATCGTGTGGTCATATCGAATTTGTAAGAAATGAGAAATCGCATCATTCAACTGATTCTGATCCTGAACGCGGCCCTGCTCGTCGCTTGTGGCTCTACCAACCAAAAGGGGAAAAACTCCCCGGCCATAAGCGACGGGAAGGCCTCGGCCGGGACAGTAAAACTGTACCTGAAGTTGCAACACGAGTTGGACAAGGGTATCATGCTCGGCCATCAAGACGATTTGGCCTATGGTTACAAATGGTTCCAGGAGAGGGGCCGCTCCGATGTAAAGTCGGTGTGCGGCGACTACCCGGCCGTGTTTGGCTGGGACATCGGGAACATCGAGCATGGCAGTCGGTTGAATGGCGATTCCATTGCTTTCGCCACGCTCATCGACTATGTGCGCGAGGTGAATCGCCAGGGAGGCATATCGCTCTTTACCTGGCGGGCCAGCAACCCCGTGACGGGAGGCGACGCGAGCGATTGCAGCCGGCACGATGCCGTGAAACTGATCGTAGAGAATGACTCTGTTCGGAATGAGTTCCTTGCTTCGCTGGACAAGGTGGCCGACTTCTTTGCCTCCTTGAAAGACGAAGCAGGCGAACCGATTCCGGTCATATTCCAACCGTTCCATGCCCACAACGATGACCAACCGTTGTGGTGGAACTCCCAACTGTGTGAGGCCGACGACTATAAACAGCTCTGGGCCCTCACCGTCAACTACCTGCGCGACCAGAAACAGGTGCACAACCTGCTCTACGCCTACTCGGTCTACAACAACCGGTCTACCGCCTGCCTGCCGGCCTACTACCCCGGCAACAAGTTTGTCGACATAATAGGAGTCAGCTCCCTATTACTGCAAACCGAAGAGTACGACGGGCAAAAATTCATACAAGAGCTGAACCGCAACTTGGCTGTCATTACCCAATTTGCCAGGAAGAACCGAAAGATACCGGCCATTACTTGTACCGGCATGGAGGGTATCAAAATCTCGAACTTCTTCTCACAATACCTCTATCCCGTCATCTCGCAATACAAGCTCTCGTTCGTACTGTTTGGCGAGAATGCCTGGAACAAAGAGCGACACTACTTCATTCCGGTACCGGGGCATCCGGCCAGCGACGACTTCACCCGCTTTGCCGCCTACCCCAACATACTTACTTGCAGCGATATCAAAGACTAAACCATTATACAACATAACCACAGGAAACAATATGAAACCCACGAAAATATCCCGAAGAGATTTTATCCAGAAAAGCGGCATGCTGCTGGCAGCCTCGGCCGTTCCCTCGATTTTGCAAGCCGGGGAGAAACCATCGACCCTCGCGATGAAGAGGAGAAAGATACAGATAGACAGTGATTGGGACGTCATCGTCGTAGGCGGTGGCCCCTCGGGGTGTACAGCCGCCATATCGGCCGCCCGCGAAGGTGCCAAGACATTGCTCATCGAAGCCACCGGCCAACTGGGCGGCATGGGCACCACGGGCATGATTCCGGCCTGGTGTCCCTTCTCCGACGGCGAGAAAATCATCTACCGGGGGTTGGCCGAGAAGGTATTCCGCGCCGCCAAGAAAGGGGTGCCGCACGAACCGGCCGACAAGCTGGACTGGGTGTCGATCAACCCCGAACAGTTGATGACCGTCTACGACGACATGGTGTGCGAGTCGGGGGCCAAGGTGCTCTTCTTCTCGCGCCTGGCCGACGTAGAGATGGCTTCGGACGACACCATCCAGGCCATCATCGTCGCCAACAAAAACGGACTCACCGCCTTCAAGGCGAAAGTCTTTGTCGACTGTACCGGCGACGGCGACCTGGCCGTATGGGCCGGGGCCAACTACTTCATGGGCAACCCCGACGACAAGGTGCAGCGCTCTACCCTCTGCTTCTCGATTGCCAATGTCGACTCCTACGGATACAACACCAATCCCAACCTCTACTGGGAAAACAAGGACAGCCCCATTCACGATGCACTGAAATCGGGCAAATACCCGCTAATCGATCAGCATAGCTGCAACAACCTCATCGGTCCGGGCGTCGTGCAGTTCAATGCCGGACACATCGACATGACCAACTCGACCGACCCCTGGCAGGTATCGGAGGCCATGATCAAGGGGCGCAAAGTAGCCGCCGAATACCTGCGCATGCTCAAGGACTACCAGCCGCAGGTGTATGGCAACGGCTTCATCGTGAAGACCGCCTCGCTGCTGGGTATCCGCGAAAGCCGACGCATCGAGGGCGACTACATCTTCACCATCCACGACTGGCTCGAACGCCGCAGTTTCGACGACGAGATTGGCCGCAACTGCTACTTTGTTGATATACACATCCCCGGCTACGAGGCCAAGCACTACGGTCGCGGCGAGTCGCATGGTATCCCCTACCGTATCCTCACCCCCAAAGGCAAGAAAAACCTGCTCACGGCCGGGCGTTGCATCTCGGCCGACGAAGAGGCTCTGGGCAGCCTGCGTGTGATGCCGCCCGCTCTGGTCACCGGCGAAGCTGCCGGTATGGCAGCGGCTCTGGCCGCCAAGCAATCGCGCCCCGATGTGCATCAGGTCGATGTCGATTTCCTTCGCAAGCGCCTGCGGGAGGAGGGCCAATATTTCAAGTAACAGAGACTCCTCTCTGCCTCCGGCTCCCCCGACCGACCCGTGGAAGCCGAAGGCATCCGACTTGAATGTCGGCTTATAGACCTAACCTATTTTTTTTGACCAAGACTATTATGAAACAGATACTTCTAAGAATCGGCACCCTCTCGGCCCTCGTACTGGCTCTGGCAGCACGGGTAGTGGCACAAGAGCCTGTACCGGCCTATCTCGACGACAATCAACCCATCGAGGTTCGCATCGAAGATGCTTTGTCGCGCATGACCTTAAAGGAAAAAATCGACATGATTCATGCCCAATCCAAGTTCAGTGCCCCCGGCTGCCCGCGGCTGGGTATCCCCGAACTGTGGCTCAGCGACGGACCTCACGGCGTGCGCATGGAATTTGTGTGGGACAACTGGGACCATGCCGACTGGACCAACGACTCCTGCACGGCCTACCCCGCCCTCACCTGCCTGGCTGCTACCTTCAATCCCAAACTGGCATTCCGGTATGGAAACGCCATAGGCCAGGAGGCCCGCTACCGGAAAAAGGATATTATCCTGGGACCCGGCGTCAACATCTACCGCACCCCGCTGAGCGGGCGTAACTTCGAATACATGGGCGAAGACCCCTATCTGTCGTCGCGTATGGTCGTGCCCTACGTCAAGGGCATGCAGCAAAACGGCGTAGCCGCCTGTCTGAAACACTTTGCCCTGAACAATCAGGAGAAGAACCGCGACAAAGTGAATGTCGAAGTGAGCGACCGCGCCCTCTACGAGATCTATCTGCCGGCCTTCAAAGCCGGTGTGCAGGAGGGCGGCGTGTGGGCCATCATGGGTTCGTACAACAAATACCGGGGCCAATACTGCAGCCACCACGAGCGGCTGGTCAACCAGATATTGAAACGCGACTGGGGCTTCGACGGCGTGATGCTGACCGACTGGGGCTCGGCCCACGACACCGACGAGGCGGCCCGCAACGGACTCGACCTGGAGATGGGTACCTGGACCAACGGTCTGACCTGGGGCATCAGCTCGGCCTACGACAACTACTACCTGGCCCAGCCGTTCCTGAAGAAAATCGAGAGCGGCGAGCTGCCCGAGTCGCTCCTCGACGAGAAGGTGCGCCGGGTGTTGCGCCTGTGCTTCCGCACCAACATGAACCGCAACCGCCCCTACGGCTGCAAGCTCACCCCCGAGCATGCCGCGATTGCCCGCCAGGTGGCCGAGGAGGGTATCGTGCTGCTGAAGAACGACAACCACTTCTTCCCCATCGAGAAGGGGCGTTACCAGAAGATTGCCGTCATCGGCGAGAATGCCGTCAAGCAGTTGTGTCTGGGCGGCGGCTCGTCGGAGCTGAAACCGCAAAAGGAGATTTCGCCCCTCGAGGGGATGATCGAGAAATACGGTCGGGAACACATCGTCTTCACCCTGGGCTATGCTTCGGGCGAACCCAACTACAGCAACGAACTGCCCTCGGGCCTCGATGCCGACTCGCTGGTCGAGGAGGCTGTGAAGGTGGCCCGCGAAGCCGACGTGGTGCTCTTCTTCGGCGGCCTCAACAAGAACTTTCACCAGGACTGTGAAGGCGACGACCGCCTGAGCATGGACCTGCCCTTCGGGCAAAACGAGCTCATCGAGAAGCTCATCGAGGCCAACCCCAACACGGGCATTATCATCATCAGCGGCAACGCCGTGAGCATGCCGTGGCTCTCGAAGGTCGATGGCCTCATCCAGTCGTGGTATCTGGGTTCGCAAGGCGGCCCGGCTACGGCCAATGTCATCAGCGGCGAGGTGTGCCCCTCGGGCAAACTGCCCTTCTCGATTCCCGTGAAACTGGAAGACAACAGCGCCCACTACTTCGGCGAGGAGTCGTATCCGGGCGTAAACGACACGCAATACTACAAGGACGATATTCTGGTGGGATACCGCTGGTACGACACGAAGAAAATCAAATCGCTCTTCCCCTTCGGCTACGGTCTCTCCTACACCACCTTCAACTACGGGAAAGCCCGCACCAACAAGAAGAGCTACCGCCCCGACGAGAAGGTGAAACTCTCGTTCACCCTGAAAAACAGCGGCCAACAGGCCGGAGCCGAGACCGTACAAGTATACATGAGCCAGAAGAAGCCCAGCGTGCTGCGCCCCGTCAAGGAGCTGAAAGCCTTCGAGAAGGTATTCCTCCAACCGGGCGAAGAGCGGGTGGTCGAACTCGAAATCCCGGTCAGCTCATTTGCCTTCTACGACGAGGGCATCGCCGACTGGAAACTCGAGAACGACAAATATCTGTTGCATGTGGCCTCGTCGTCGCGTCAGATACACTCGACGACAACCATCGAAGTAAAAGATTAACCCATAAGCAGAAACCATGAAACTACAAAAGATTATCCTGTCGGGGCTCCTGTCGCTCGCCGCTCTCGCGACACAGGCCCAGAACTACGACCACCACTTCCTGCTGGCCGGCGCCTCGTTTGCCGTACCCGAGAACGGCTGGTTCGAACTGGTGTGCGACGCCTTCAACGCCGAACCGCTGAACAAGGCGGTGGGCGGCGACGCCATCAAGCACACGGCATCGGACATGTTTCTCGACCGCTTCTACACGACCGAGGAGCTCGACCGCATCGATGCCTTCATCATCATGCACGTACACAACCAGGACGTGGCCAGCACCAACGGCATCAAGGAGAACTACGAAGAGTATACCTACGACGAGATTCAACAGTACAACACGGCCTACGACTATGTAATCAAGCGCTACAAGGCCGATTGCTACAACCTCAAGTTCAATCCCGAATCGCGCTACTACCAGACCGAAAACGGCAAACCGGCCACAATCATCCTCTGTACCCACTGGCACGACTCGCGCATCACCTACAACCAGAGCATCCGCACCCTGGCCGAACGCTGGCAGCTGCCCCTCATCGAGTGGGACGAAAACATCGGTTTCACCCGCAAGGTGGTCGATGCCGACGGCCGTCAGCCCAGTATCAAATATGCCGCCGATACCGAAAAAATCTACGACATCACCTTCGGGTGGCACCCAATGCGGGGCAAAGAGCAGTATATCCAACAGAAGATGGCCTCGATCTGCATGGAGAAGTTGACCGAACTCTTCACCCCCGTGCCGGCCTCGGTCGAACTCGGCGAGAAGAGCAAGGTGATTGTTCCCGGCGAACAGGGCTATTTCGTGTGCCGCTTTACGGGTGTACCGCCCTGGCGACTCACCTACACCGTAGACGGTGAGGAACACCGGCTCGACAGCATCACCACCAACCCGCTCATCGTCGAGGTTACCCCCACGGCCGACGAAACCACCGTGCGGCCGGTAGCGGTAAGCAACCGCTATACCGAGAGCGGTACCGTGACGGGCGAAGCCCACATCTACACCGGGCGACAAAGCGTATCGCCCACCTTCGACACCTACGTGCACCAGGCCAACCAGACCACAGCCTACACCGACGCCGACCATCTGGAGGTAAAAGGAAATACCGATACCCACACCCGCGAAGCCTACCTGTCGTTTGCCACCACCGGCATCGACCCGCAGGCCGAGCGCATGGTGGTGCGGGCCTACTACTACGACTGCATCTACCCCAGCTGGCCCCGCAAGGAGACCCACCCGGTAGAGATTTGGGGCAATACCGAGTCGTACACGACAATGACCTGGAACACCAAACCCGACCAGTTCACCCGTATCGGTGAAACTCTGGTACGGGCCGACGAGCTGAACAGCTATATCGAGTGGGATGTCACCGACTGGGCCAAGGCACAAATCGAAGCCGGGGCCAGCCTGCTCACCTTCAAGCTGTGCATCGGCGAAACCGACGCCACGGGGCTGCTCTACTTCTATTCGTCGGAGGCCGAAGACTCCCACAAGCCGCAACTGCTCGTCACCACCGACCCCACCACGGGGCTGACCGAAGCCGCTACCAACGTGATAACCGTCCGTACCCGCCGGGCCGACCGGGAGATTATCGTCACAGGCATCGACGGCAACTGCCGGGCCACCTGCTACACGCTGTGCGGTCAAGTGGTCTTTGCCGGACAGGTAGCCAACGACGAGCCCATTGCCCTACACAACACCGCTGCGGGGGTCTATCTGCTCGACCTGCAAAACGAGACACAACACTACACCTGCAAGATTATTTTATAACCACTTAATTCCACACATACACAATGAAAAAAGGATTGTTTGTCATCTGTGTTGCCGCCCTGCTTGCCACAGGATGCAAGTCGACCGGCAACACCGAAGAGGAGCGTTTCATCGAAGACCTGTTGGGAAAAATGACGCTCGAAGAGAAAATAGGTCAGATGAACCAGCTCTGTTTCGACCAGCCTCTGGATTCGATCAAAGCCAAGATTCGGGCCGGCGAGATAGGTTCGATGCTCAACATAGACCCGAAACTGATTGACGAGATACAGAAGACGGCCGTCGAGGAGTCGCGGCTGGGTATCCCCCTCATCATCGGGCGCGACATCATTCACGGCTACAAGACCGTATTGCCCATTCCGCTGGGACTGGCTGCCTCGTTCGACCCGCAAGTGGTCGAGGCCGGTACCCACATGGCAGCTACCGAAGCGCGTGAAGAGGGCATCACCTGGACCTTTGCCCCCATGCTCGACATCTCGCGCGATGCCCGTTGGGGCCGCATAGCCGAGAGCCTGGGCGAAGACCCCTATCTGTCGGGCGAACTGGGTGCCGCCATGGTGCGCGGTTTCCAGGGCGAGCATCTGTCGGACAGCGACGCCATTGCCGCCTGCGTGAAACACTTCGTGGGCTACGGTGCTGCCGAGGGCGGACGCGACTACAACTCGACCTATATTCCCGAAACGCTGTTGCGCAACGTCTACCTGGAACCGTTCCAAAAAGCGATCGAGGCCGGAGCCGCCACGCTGATGACCTCGTTCAACGACAACGACGGAATACCCGCCTCGGGCAACGACTTCCTGCTGCGCACCGTGCTGCGCGACGAGTGGAAGTTCGACGGCTTTGTGGTATCGGACTGGTGCTCGATGAGCGAGATGATGTCGCACGGGTTTGCCGCCGACCGCAAGGATGTGGCCCGTATCTCGGCCAATGCCGGCGTAGACATGGAGATGGTAAGCCAGACCTATATCGAACACCTGCCTCAACTGGTAGCCGAGAACAAGGTACCGATGGAGGTAATCGACAACGCCGTGCGCAACATTCTGCGCATCAAATACCGCCTGGGACTGTTTGAGAATCCTTATGCCAAACCGGGCAAGACGAGCACCATCTACTGCGACGAGCACCTGCAAACGGCCCGCCGCGCCGCTGTCGAGTCGGCCATTCTGCTGAAGAACGACGGCGTACTGCCGCTCAAGGAGGGTCAGACCCTGGCCATCGTAGGCCCCATGGCCGATGCTCCCCACGACCAACTGGGCACCTGGTCGTTCGACGGTGACAAGAATCGCACCGTCACCCCGCTCAGAGCCCTGCAAACCGATGAGTACAACCAGGTGAAATACATCTATGAGCCCGGGCTGGACTACTCGAGAGATACCGATACGAGCGACTTCGAACGGGTGAAGAGTGCCGTACGCCGGGCCGACGTGGCCGTGGTCTTCGTGGGCGAAGAGGCCATCCTCTCGGGCGAGGCCCACTCGTTGTCGAACATCAACCTGATAGGTGCCCAGTCGGAGTTGCTGAAAGCCGTGAAGAGCACCGGCAAACCGGTAGTGATGGTGGTTATTGCCGGCCGTCCGCTCACCATCGAGCGCGACCTGCCCTATGCCGATGCCGTGCTCTACAACTTCCACCCGGGCACCATGGGCGGTCTGGCCATCATGGACCTGCTCTACGGCCGCGAGAACCCCAGCGGTAAGCTGCCGGTAACCTTCGTGCGCGAAGTGGGACAGATACCGATGTACTACAACCACAACAACACCGGCCGACCCGCCCAAAACGAAATTACGCCCCTCGAGGATATTCCGTTGGAGGCTCCGCAGACGTCACTCGGCAACACGTCGTTCTACCTCGACTCGGGTAAAGACCCGCTGTTTGTCTTCGGCTACGGACTCTCGTACAGCACCTTCGAATATGCCGACCTCAACCTCTCGAGCAACGAGGTGAGCGCCACCGATACCCTCACCGTAACGGCTACCGTCAAGAACACCAGTGCCGTCGACGGTACCGAGGTTGCCCAACTCTACGTGCGCGACCTGGTGGGCTCGATCGACCGTCCGGTCAAAGAGTTGAAAGGATTCCAACGCCTCTTCATCAAGGCCGGTGACAGCCAGACGGTCACCTTCAAACTGCCGCTTTCGGCTCTGGCCTTCTATGGCCGCGACCTGAAGAAGAAGGTCGAGGCCGGTCAGTTCGACATCTGGATCGGACCGAACAGTGCCGAGGGATTGAAAGGCTCGTTTACGGTAAAATAATTTATCCGCTTAAGAAATAGAACTCATCACGTTTCCCATGCAATCAGCTCTCCGAACAGCCTGCCGGCAACCAGGCCGGCAGGTTTGTTCGGGGAGTTACAACTCCGGCCCCAGGGTATTGCGGTAGCCCTTTCGCCCCTTTTTGTGGAATGGGCCGGAGATTTTACGAAAGCTACTTCTTCTTACATACATTAAATTTAACCTGGAGCTGTGTCGAAGTGAACAACTTGTTGAGACACGGCTCCTCGCTTTATTTCGGCACGCACCGTATAAAAAAACAGGGGTGGCTGTAAGGGTATAGAGGGATTTTATTGTCTCATAATAGAAAGGCAAAATATACAGAAGTGAACATATCCTTTAACCCATACATAAAATATCAATGACCATGAAAAAACTTTACTTTGCACTTTGCCTGATTTTCGTATGGTGTACAACGGCTTTTGCCTATGACAACCTGTATGTGGTAGGCGATGCCTGTTCGTCGGGGTGGGACCCCAACGCAGCCCTTGCCATGACGAAAGAGAGCGCCGACTCGTACACCTGGAGCGGCCCGCTGAAAAAGAACAGCGGCAAACAGGAACGATTCAAATTTCTCGTAGCCCGGTCGTGGGCCACATCGCTCACCTGCCGGCTCGACCAGAGCGGACACCAGGTGATTGCCTCGGGCCAGGAGTATGACTTGTATGTAAAACTGGAGACCGACGGCAAACCCGACAACTCGTTTCAGGTGCCCGAGACGGGAGTATACCGCATCGACGTGAACACGGCATCGATGAAAATGACGTGTACCAAGATAGCCGACTATGAAGAGCCCGACTACACGCTCTTCTCGCGCGAGACGTTCCAGGCCTCGTCGGGGCTGTCGCTCAACTACCGTGCCCTGCAGCCGGCCACCATCGAGGCCGACACGCGCTACCCGCTGGTCATCTTCCTCCACGGGTCGGGCGAGAGAGGCAACGACAACGAGAGCCAGTTGCGATATGGTGCCGATCAGTTCCTCACCTCGCAGAACCGGGCCGACTATCCGGCTTTCGTACTCTTCCCGCAATGTCCGTCGGAGAACTTCTGGCCGTTTGAGAGCCAACCCGCCTCGTTCGACGCCACCACCTTCCCGACCGACTACCCCATCTCTACCCCCAACCAGGCGGTGAAAGAGCTCATCGACTACTACCTGCAAAACGAGCCGGTAGACCCCGACCGGGTTTATATCGTCGGTATCTCGATGGGCGGCATGGGTACCTTCGACCTGGCCTGCCGGTTTCCCGAGACGTTTGCCGCAGCCGTACCTATCTGTGGCGGCATCCAGGTAGACCGCATCGACAGCCGCACCAAGCGTGTCTACTGGCGGCTCTTCCACGGCGATGCCGACGGTGTGGTGCCGGTGAACAACTCGCGCTCGGCTTATGAGGCTCTGCTCGAGGCCGGGGCTACGGTCGAGTATGTCGAGATACCCGGCGGCGACCACTTCATCTGGAGCGGGGTCTTTGCCCGGGAGGATTTCCTGCCGTGGATTTTCGGCAAACGTCGTCAACCGTCGAGTGCCGTATCGTCGCTCCCGACCGACCAACCTATCCGGTGCTACGCACAGGAGGGTAAACTCGTAGTCAACTCGACCGACGATACCCCGCTGCAAATCGACCTCTACAACACCTCGGGCGCCCGCGTCTGCACGCTCGACGGAGAGGTATCGGCAGCAACTCCCCTGCCCTCGTTGAGCCGGGGCGTATACCTGGTAACGATTTCGCAGGGTACCAACCGCTACCACACCAAGGTGGTACTGTAACCGTTCGAAAACTTCTTCTTACATACATAAAAACAGAAATCCGGTCGCTTGCTTGGTGCAATCGGCCGGATTGTCTTTTTTAATGACTTCCTATCGTCAAGGGCCTACCGACCCGTAGCCTGCATATAGGCAACCTGTTTCTGCTGATAGGAGGTGCAAGCCTCGGCATACTGGTCGTGACTTTGCTGCATGAGCGACTGGGCATCGAGCAGATCGGAGAGCGCAACCGTACCGGCCTTGTAATAGTCGTTGTTGAGTCGCAGGTTCTCGGTAGCCGACTCGATGGATTTCTGAGCGAGCAGCACCTGCTGATAAGCCTCTTGCAAGTCGTTCCACTTGGCCTCGATCTCGACCAGCATCATTTCGCGCGAGTCTTGCCGGGTATTCTCGGTTTGCATCTTTTTGATCTTTTCCCGTTTAATGGCATGCGAGCCACCCCACCACGAGGTGATAGGCACCGATACGCTGGCAAAGACGACTCCGAAATCGGTATCCTTCTCGAGCAAATCGTGATAGAGATAGCCGGCTCCCACACTTACCGAAGGGAGGTTTTCGCCCCGCTTCATGCGCAGTTGCAGTTTGGCAGCCTCGACCGACTTGTCGAGGAGCTTGCTCTCGGCCCGGTTGTCGAGCCCGGTCTCGGGATCGATGTAGTAATCGAGCGGCGAGACCACGGGCGGGAAGTTGTCGAAGGCTATATCGAAATCGCTCTTATCGACCCCGATCAACTGACACAGCAACATGCGGGTTACCGAGAGGCCGTTCTCGACCTTCAGCCGGTTGGCGGCAATGTTCTGTTGCTGGAGCTCTACCCGCAGCAAATCGTTGCGGGTGGTGACACCGGCATCGACCGAAGCCACCACATCGCGATGCAGGGTATCGAGCTGAGTCTCGAGTGTAGCCAGCGTGCGCAACTTCTCTTTGAGAGCAACAATCTGCCAAAAGTATTGCGAGACCGAAGCCTCTACCTGGTCTTCGGTAAGGGCCAGCTGGTACTGGCTCACCTGCTCTCCGATATGAGCCAGTTTGTTGCCATTGACTATGCGGCCACCCATGAATACCGGCTGAAGAAGAGTGACACCCGCCATCTTGCCCGACTTGAGCATCTCCATCGAGATAGGCGGCACTCCGGGTACGGGCAATGCCATATCCATCTGAGCCATACTTTCGCTGGCCTTGAAGATGGCACCCGTAGCCGAAATGTTTGGGAAATAATTGGTGAAGGCCTCTTTCGAGGTTTGCTCGGCCGCCTCGACATCGAAACGGCTGTTCTTTACCTTGGCGCTGTTTTCGACGGCCAGAGCCTGGCATTCGTCGAGCGTATAGAGTTTCTGAGCGTTGAGCGGGAGCGAACATCCCAACAGGCCCAACGCAACGGCGTATATGATTTGCTTGTTTGTCATCTTTTTTTCTCCTTTCAACGATTTTCTGTTTTACGATCGGCCCGGCTGAATATCAACCAATAGGCTACCGGCAATATGGTGAGGGTCAATATCATCGAGATGATGGTTCCGAAAAATACGACCGAACCCATGGGAGACCACAACGGACTGCCTCCCAAAATCATAGGAATCACACCCATCGAAGCGGCGGCCGAGGTGAGGAATATGGGGCGCATACGACGTTTGGCCGAGTGCAAGGCGGCCTCACGCACGCTCAATCCCTCTTTCATACGCAACTCGTCGGCATAGTCGAGCATGATAATGCCGTTACGTACAAGGATACCCATGAGGCTGACGATACCCAAGACTGCCGTCACACTCACATCGAGCCCCATCACCCAGATACCTACACCGGCTCCCAACAGACAGAGCGCGAGTGACCCGAGAATGAGCAGGGCCATATTGATGCGACGGAAGTGGAACAACAGGATGAAGAAGATGATGACGACCGCAATGACCAGCCCGCTCACAATCATATTCAAGGTATCGCTGTCGCTCTCACGGGCTCCGCCCACCTCCCATTCGATGCCTTCGGGCATATCGATTTGCTCGACGGCCTTCACGATCTTGCTGGTCATGGCCGAAGCGTTGACCCCATTCTTCACATCGGACTGGAGCGTAATGGTAGGAATACCGTTGCGACGGGCTATCTGGGCATCGTGCCAGTCGGGTTCGACCCGAGCAATCTGGCGCACCGGAACCGAGGCAGCTCCGCCCCAAGCCGAGACATAGGTATCGCCCACCTCATCGTAGGAGAGCTCGCTACGGCCGTCGTCCTTAAGTACGACATCTATGGGATAATCCTTATCCCAAACCGTAGTCACGGGCAGACCGTTGCCCAGGTGCATGGCCAGATTGGCCGAAAGCATGGCTTTGCTCATGCCCAGCCGCCCCATCTCATCGTCGTCGAGTTGCAAGGTGACCCCGGGAAGCTGTCCCTCCCAGTCGCTATGAACCAACGAAAGCTCGTCGAAGCCATCCATGACCTTCTTCACCCGGTCGGCAGCCACACGAAGGCTGTCGCGGTCGTTACCCTTGACCCGTATCTCGACGGGATAGACCGCATCGGAGTATTCGAGCTGTTTGAAGCGTACACGCGCTTCGGGGAAGTAGTTGAGGTATTTATCCTTATACTCGTCGATCATCTGCTCGGTAGCCTCGTTGCCCGTCGTATTGACGATAAACTGAGCATAGTGCGAACCGGCCATCTGCGGAGCATAGGTGGTGTGGAAGCGGGGCGACCCTTCTCCCTTGAACGAGGCCACCGATACCACCCGGGGATCCTTACGGAGAATCGATTCGAGACTATCGGCCACGGCAGAGGTCTTTTCGAGCGCCGTACCGAAAGGCATGTAAATCTCGACGGCAAACTGGTTGCGCTCGGCAATAGGCATCAGCCGCATGGGCAGCGCCAGGAACAGCACGACACCGGCTACCACCGCGAGGAGACCTACGCCCATTGTGCGTACGGGATGAGCGAAACACTTGGTAATGAGCTTGTCGTAAGACGATTGCAATACGGTCAGGAACGAACGGCGTTGTTTCTTTTCAGGTTTGGGCGCACCTTTGAATCCGGTCCGAATAAAGTAGTACTGCATGTAGGGAACCAACAATACAGCTACCAGCAGCGACAAGGCCAGGATAATGGTGATAGCCCAAGGGAAGGACTTCACGAAGTCGTTAATCATACCCGTCGAGGTAATGAGGAAGGGAAAGAAGGTGATACTGATTGCCAACGTGGCCGAGAAAATGGAGCGGAAAAACTCCTTGGCGCTCTCGACGGCTGCCGTCCAGCGGGGCACGCCGTTGTCGAGCTTCTCCATATAGCAGTCGATGATGACAATCGAGTTGTCGACAATCATACCCAGCGTGACAATCAGAGCCGCCAATGTAACCGTGTTCAACTCCATGCCGCAGGCATAGAAGACCAGCAGCGACAGGAATATGGTGATGGGTATCGTCGAAGCGGCTACCGAAGCTACCCGCAAGGGCATGAGCAACATGACGACTACAATCACGGCAATGATGGCAATGAGCAGTTCGCGCAGGAAGGTTACAACCGAATCGCCTACGACCTGCGACTGGTCGGTAATGCGGAATATCGACACATCGTCGGGTAGCTCTTTCTCATAGTCCGAGAGAACCTTGTTGACCTCTTGTCCCATCTCTACGATATTATTGCCTTCGCGCATCTCCATGGAGAGCACCAGACACTTGGTGCCGTTGTTGGTAATATAAGAGGTAGGATCGGGATATTCACGCACCACCCGGGCAACATCTTTGAGCCGGATGGCGTGCCCTTGCGGATCGCTAAAAACAATCTGGTTGGCTACATCGTTTATACAGTCGTAGGTATCGGCCAGGTGAATGGGAGCTACAAACCGGCTGTTATCGACCGCTCCGCTCACCGTCGTGAAACCCTGGGAGAGCAGTTGGGTAGCCAGCGTAGTGTTGTCGATTGCATAGCGCGAGATTTTGGCCGGGTCGAGGTAGACACTGATCTGCTCTTTCTGCAAGCCATAGGTGCGCAGGTTGCTCACGGCATCGATGCGGCGCAATCGATCCTTGAGATCGTCGAGGTACTCCTCGAGTTCGCGATAGGTCTTGTCTTTCGACTCGATGGTAACCAGCATAGCCGACGTGTCACCAAAGTCGTCGTTGGTCACGAGAGCCAGCACCCCCGAGGGCAACTGCGACTTAAAGGCAGCTATACGATGCTTGAACTTGGTCCAGAACTCGTCGCGGTTGTTTACGTCGTCGTTCAACTCGACAAAGACAATCGACATGCCGTCGCGGCTGAGCGAATGAGTCTTGGCCTTTTTCACCTCTTTGAATTCAAAGATAAAGTTTTCGAGCGGCTTGGTCACCTGCTCTTCGACCTCGGTCGATGTAGCCCCCGGATAGACGGCCACCACAACCCCCTGGCGTATGGTAAAGGCAGGGAACTCTTGCTTGGGCATCTTCACCAAAGAGTAAATTCCCAGTACAAACATCAACGCCACGATGAGAATAACGATCTGCCTGTATTTCATGGCAGCTTCTATAATACCACCTTTTGTTTTCATTGCTCTGTTACTTTCATGTTTTCACTTACTTTCGAAGTACCCTCGACAATTACCTTATCGCCCACCGACAGGCCCGACTCGACTACGACACCGTCGCCCGACAGGGCACCGACCGATACCGGCCGTTTGGTGGCTCTGCCGTCGCTGTCGACCCATACGAAGGGAGTGCCGTCGCTATCGATTTGCACGATTCGGTTGGGAACAACAATTGACGAGTCGCGCGTACCGCCCAACCGCGCTACGCAAACCATGCCCGGGAGCAATTCGCCCGAACGGTTATCGATCTGCACCAATGCCTTGTAGGTGTGTACCAGCGGGTCGGCGGCAATGCCTTTCTCGATAATCTTTCCGGTGTAGCTCTTGTTGCCGAGAGCCGCTACGGAGACCGATACCTCATCGCCCAGACCTATCGAGGCTATCTCATCCTCAGGGACAGCCATATTTACATTCACGCGCATAATCTTCATCAACTGGAAAACCGGTACCCCGGGCACCACCGACGATCCCGTATCGATGCTCTTCTGAGCTACTACCCCGGCATAGGGAGCACGCAACTCGACATCGTTGAGATTCTTGCGGGCAATCTGCTCCATGCTGCGGGCCTGCTGCAATGAGCTCTGTACCTCGACCCACTTGATTTCGGGCAGGCTCCCCTTCTCGTGCAACTGTTCCATACGGGCATAAGCATCCTCGGCCTGCCGCAACGAAGAACAAGCGGCATCATAGGTGCTTTGCAACGTGGTCTTGTCGAGCCGGGCCAACAGTTCGCCCTGAGCTACCCGCTGACCTTCGCGCACATAGATGCGCTCGACATACCCCGGTACCTGAAAACTCAGTGAGGAAGAAGACTCTCCCTCGACAGTTCCCATATATTCATGTACACCCAGATTCTCACAAAAAGCGACCGTCCAAGTCTTCACCGGAACTTCGCGCTCCGTCTTTTCCTCCTTTCCCGAGGAACTGCATCCTACACTCAGAACCGAAGCTACGGTCAAAAACAAATAAGCAAATGCTTTACCATTCTTTTTCATACTTTCCGTTGTTAAAATTCGATGCAAAGATGTAGGAAAGCAACACAGCTGTAAAGTTCCTTTTTCTACTGTTAGTGTTCCAAAAATCGGATTTAAGAAAAATTTACAGCTAAAATTCACACATATCACATTATATTTGTCCAAAACATCGCATTTTATGGACAAAACATGTATCGAAAGTTTCACCCACAAACAACTGAAAAAGTTAGTCGAAATCAAACATTCCACCGGACTGGAAGACAGCCTCATCATTATCGAGAACGACCGCCCCGACATCGACTTCTTCAAATACCCGTGCCGTATAGACTCGCTGGTAGCACTGGTATGCCTGTCGGGTGAGATGACAATCAACATCAATTTGAACGAATATCACATCCAGCCGGGCACCATGATATTGAATCTACCCGAAAACATCGTACAGCTGAATAGCGAGCTGCAGTGTTCCTTTTACGGGATTTCAGTGACCCGTTCGTTTTTTGAGAAAGTTCAAATCAATTTCAGCGACATCATTCCCGTATACTCTCAATTACGAAACGAGCCTTGCCTACGACTCTCCAAAGACGAAATCGAAATCTTCTGCAAGTTCATATCGTTGATCAAGCTCATCAGCCAATCGACAGAAGGGAGTAAAAAGATGGAAACACTCCAAAACCTGGGAGCCGCGCTCATCTGGCAACTGTACGACCTGATTCTGAACTACACCCCTGTCTCCAAAAACGAAAATAAAAAAAACCGTCAAGAGATTATCTTCGGGCGATTCATCGCTCTGCTCTCGCAATACCACATGCAGGAACGAAGCGTTACCTTCTATGCCGAACAGTTGTGCATCACGCCCAAATATTTCTCGACGCTGGTCAAGAAACTGTCGGGCAAATCGGCGGCACAGTGGATAGACAACTATGTGATACTCGAAGCGAAAAACCTGCTGAAATACTCCGATATGAGTATCCAGGAGATTGCCTACCAACTGAACTTCTCGACCCAATCGTTTTTCGGGAAATACTTCAAACACCAGACTGGCATGTCGCCTACCGAATACCGGAATAAAGTGTAAACATTTTGATTATCAACTCCGAACGAAACTACAAGCATACCGCTTTCGCCTCCCTGTCGAAGAGGTTAATCATACTATAACTCCCGGCGCATACATACCGCAAATATGCCCATTACCCTGCACAAGGAAACGGTGAGAAAAAACAAGGGCGGTGCGCCTCCAGCGAGGAAGCGCACCACCCGAAGTATCATAACTCTGCAGAGAGATTATGAGAGGAAGCCGAGCAGCACACCGGCGGCAACAGCCGAACCGATTACACCGGCCACGTTGGGACCCATGGCATGCATCAACAAGTAGTTGGTCGAGTCATATTCGAGACCAAGGTTGTTGGAGATACGAGCCGACATCGGTACAGCCGAAACACCGGCGTTACCGATAAGCGGGTTGATTTTCTTGCTCTTGGGCAACACGAGATTGAAAATTTTCACAAACAATACACCCGAAGCCGAAGCAATGACGAAAGCCATGAAACCAAGAGCGAAGATACCGAGCGTGCTGGGGGTGAGGAACTCGGAAGCCTGAGTAGAGGCTCCTACCGTTACACCCAACAGAATGGTAATCGTGTCGCACAAGGGGCCGCTTGCGGTCTTGGCCAAACGCGAGGTAACACCGCTCTCACGCAACAGGTTGCCGAAGAAAAGCATACCCAACAGGGGCAAGCCCGACGGAACCAGGAAGCAGGTGAGCAGCAACCCGACGATGGGGAACATGATTTTCTCGTTTTGCGAAACGGCACGCGCCGGTTTCATACGAATTACACGCTCCTTTTTCGTGGTCATCAAACGCATGATAGGCGGCTGGATTACCGGGACAAGTGCCATATACGAGTAAGCCGAAACGGCTATGGCACCCATGAGGTTAGGAGCCAATTTCGACGAAAGGAAGATGGCCGTAGGACCGTCGGCACCACCGATGATGGCAATGGCACCGGCTTGGTCGGGGGTAAACCCGAGAGCCAAGGCGACCATATAGGCCCCGAAGATACCGAACTGGGCAGCAGCACCCACCAGCATCAGTTTGGGGTTGGCGATAAGCGACGAAAAGTCGGTCATGGCACCAATGCCCAAAAATACCAACGGGGGATACCAACCGGCACTCACTCCCTGATAGAGGATATTGAGCACCGAACCCTCTTCATAAATACCAACCTCGAGACCGGCATCGATTTTAAAAGGAATATTCCCGATAAGAATACCGAAACCGATGGGTACCAGCAACATGGGCTCGAAATTTTTCTTTATCGCCAAATAGATAAAGAACAAGCCCACCACAATCATAGCCAGGTGCGGGAGGGTACAGTTGGCAAAGCCGGTATACTCCCAGAACTGGACTAAGTTATCTCCTAAGAAATCTATAAATCCCATAGTCTTACTCAATTATGATCAGTTCGGTTCCTTCGAGTACCGAATCACCTTTATTTACTTTGATGGCCGTCACTTTACCGCTTTTGATGGCGTTGATGTTGTTTTCCATCTTCATGGCTTCCAGGATAAGCACGGCCTGGCCTGCGCTCACCGTATCGCCAACTTTCACCAAAATATCGTTCACAACACCGGGCAACGGCGATTTCACGGCGTCGGCACCCGAGTTGACAGTGGGTTTGGCGATAACGGGCTCACCCGTAGCAGTACGCGGAGCCGACGAGGGCTTGGGCGTAGAAACCTTTACAGGAGCAGCCTCTTCCATCTGTACTTTGTAAGTGGTACCGTTCACCTCGACATGGGCAATGTTTTTCTCAATTTCGCCAACAGAAACCTTATAGAGGTTTCCGTTGATTTTATACTTATACTCTTTCATAAGTTTGTTTAATCGTTTTTTGGGGGATTACTTTTTAGAGGGAATTTCACGCAGCGAATAAATCTTGGAGTTCCAAGGCGAGTAGGCTTTCTTCACCTTGTTGATGGTGAGGATTGTGTCTTCTACGTCGTGGGCTTCGAGATGCTGGTACAGAGCCATGGCGATAGCGGCATATACCTCGCCCGCCTCGCGGCCGAAGCCTTTCTCCTTGGCCTCTTCTTTATCGGAAATACCATGTACTCGCATAGCATTGCGCTTCTTGATGAGAACCGAGATTTGCCCGATAAGACGGAACAACAGGTAGAGCAGCAACAAACCGGCAAATACGATAGCCATGGCCATGATTGCCATACCCACCCCGAAGGGGTCGTGCTCGGTAAACATATCGATTTTCACATTCTTGTCGAGCGTAATGTTGTTGGTACTCGGCGTTACATAGCCCGACTGCTCGTTTCCGCCCTTGATTACCCAATGGCCCACACCGTCTTCGTAGCGGGCATAGGAGTGGTCGGTGGGAATCCCTGCCGGAACCGTCACCGAGTCGATGAGGTCACGACCGTTGGAATCGTAGAGACCAATCCAGTTGTCTTTGTCGGGGTCGAGCGTAAAATTCACGTGGAATGTTCCCCTGTTAGGCTTGCCGTCGGCCCAGAAAAGCACATGTTGCCGAGGCGGCATCTCGGTGAGAACATCGCCCTTGGGAATAGGATATTTCTTGGGATTGTTCTTGTCGTTGGTCAAGTAGCAGCTGCGCACATCGACGGTGCCAAAGGTGGTATTGAAAATCTCTATCCAGGCCGACTGACAGCCGTAGTCGTCCTGATAGTTGTTTTCGTTGGTCACCAGCACCTCGTTGATACGCAAGCCTTTCCTTCCCTGTGCCCATACCGACGATACCATGAAGGCAGCGAACAGGAATATCCCTAAAATTTTTTTATTCATTGTCGTTATACTTTAAAGGTATTACAAAGGAATATTACCGTGCTTTTTAGCCGGATTGGTTAATTTCTTGGTCTGCAACTGTTGCAAGGCACGAATGATGCGGAAACGCGTGTTGCGAGGCTCGATTACGTCGTCGATGTAACCATACTTGGCTGCATTGTAAGGATTGGCAAACAGTTTGGTATACTCGGCTTCTTTCTCGGCCATGAACTTGGCGGGGTCTTCGGCCTCTTTGGCTTCTTTGGCATAGAGCACCTCTACGGCACCGGCACCACCCATTACGGCGATTTCGGCAGTAGGCCAAGCGTAGTTCATGTCGCCACGCAGTTGTTTACAACTCATCACGATGTGCGAACCGCCATAGGACTTGCGCAGTGTGATGGTGACTTTGGGCACCGTAGCTTCGCCGTAGGCGTAAAGCAGTTTGGCACCGTGCAGAATCACACCGTTGTATTCTTGTCCCGTACCCGGCAAGAATCCCGGCACGTCGACGAGGCTGACGATAGGAATGTTGAAGGCGTCGCAGAAGCGAACGAAACGAGCGGCCTTGCGCGAAGCGTTGCTGTCGAGCACACCGGCCAGGTATTTGGGCTGGTTGGCTACGATACCTACCGACTGTCCGTTGAAGCGGGCGAAACCGATGATGATGTTCTTGGCGTAATCGCGTTGGATTTCGAGGAACTCGCCATTGTCGATGATGGCACCAATTACCTCATACATGTCATAAGGACGGTTGGGGCTATCGGGGATAATCTCGTTGAGCGAGTCTTCGAGACGGTCGATGGGGTCGTTGCAGGGAACGAGGGGAGCCTCTTCGAGGTTGTTTTGAGGGATATAGCTGATGAGCTTGCGAATAATAGCCAGTGCCTCTTCGCCGTTTTCGGCAGCAAAGTGAGCTACACCCGATTTAACAGAGTGAACTTCGGCACCACCGAGGGCCTCTTGTGTTACATCCTCGCCCGTTACGGTTTTCACTACCTTCGGGCCGGTGAGGAACATGTAGGAGATACCTTTGGCCATGATCGTGAAGTCGGTCAAGGCAGGCGAATATACGGCACCACCGGCGCAGGGACCGAGGATAGCCGAAATCTGGGGAATCACACCCGAAGCCATGATGTTACGCTGGAAAATCTCGGCATAACCGGCCAGGGCGTTGATACCCTCCTGGATACGGGCACCACCCGAGTCGTTGAGGCCGATACAGGGCGCACCCATCTTCATGGCCATATCCATGACCTTGCAGATTTTCAAGGCCATCGTCTCGGACAAAGAACCGCCGAACACGGTAAAGTCCTGAGCAAAAACATAAACAAGGCGGCCTTCGATCGTACCGTAACCGGTTACGACGCCGTCGCCCAAAAACGATTTCTTCTCTTGACCGAAGTTGGTACATCTGTGTCGCACAAACATATCCAACTCTTCGAAGCTGCCTTCGTCGAGGAGTTGCGCAATACGCTCACGAGCCGTATATTTACCTTTCTCGTGTTGTTTATCGATGGCTTTTTGTCCACCACCCAGGCGAGCCTGAGCGCGCAGCTCAATCAGCTCCTGTACTTTTTCAAGTTGATTGCTCATATTTCTTATTTATTAGGGTCTTCACAAAGTTCGGTTAATACGCTGCAGGTCGATTTGGGGTGCAGGAAAGCGATGTTCAGCCCCTCGGCTCCTTTGCGGGGAGCCTTGTCGATGAGGCGCACGCCCTTGGCTTCGACCTCGGCCAACGCATTGGCTACACCATCTTCAATAGCGAAAGCCAGGTGATGGATACCCTCGCCGCGTTTCTCTATGAACTTGGCTATTGTGCTGTCTTCGCTTGTGGGCTCCAGCAGCTCTATTTTTGTCTGTCCTACCTTGAAGAAGGCTGTCTTTACCTTCTGGTCGGCCACCTCTTCGATGGAATAACATTTAAGACCTAAAATGTTTTCATAATAAGGAATAGCTTCTTCGAGACTCTTCACAGCGATTCCTAAGTGTTCAATGTGAGAAATGTTCATAATAATTAGTATTTAGTTAACTTATACTTTCAGGCTACTGTTTTCACACCTATTATAAGATGGGCAAATTTACGTCATTTCGGTTTAATAACGAAATAAATCGGCGAAAATAAGCTCCCGGGCCATCAACCTTTTAGCCCCGCAGATGTTTTCTACACAGAGCCCCACAGCCGCCTCCGGCCGATATGACAAATCGACAGCATTACTGACACGGGCGGCCGAAGAGCTTTTGGAAAAGACTGACAAAAGCAACATTTTCGAGAGCCTCGCTTTTTGGCATGGCATTTGAATATTATGGAGTGTCGCTCGCAAGGGCGGCGGATAATTAACTCTATTGAATAACAAATAAAAAAGAATATAACTATGGGAAAGATTATTGGTATTGACTTAGGAACAACCAACTCGTGTGTAGCCGTAATGGAAGGCACCGAGCCGGTAGTAATCGCCAACAGTGAAGGTCGTCGCACGACTCCTTCGATTGTGGCATTTGTAGACGGTGGCGAACGTAAAGTGGGCGAGCCCGCCAAACGTCAGGCCATCACCAACCCGACGAGAACGGTATTCTCGATCAAACGTTTCATGGGCGAATCGTACGACCAGGTAACCAACGAAATTGCTCGTGTACCTTACAAGGTGGTTCGCAGCGACAACAACATGCCGCGTGTCGACATCGACGGTCGTCTCTACTCTCCGCAAGAGATTTCGGCCATGATTCTGCAAAAGATGAAAAAAACGGCCGAAGACTATCTGGGTCAAGAGGTAACCGATGCCGTCATCACGGTACCTGCCTACTTCAACGACTCGCAACGTCAGGCTACGAAAGAGGCCGGTGAGATTGCCGGTTTGAACGTACGCCGTATCGTCAACGAGCCTACGGCTGCCGCTTTGGCCTACGGTCTTGACAAGGCCAACAAAGATATGAAGATCGCCGTATTCGACTTGGGTGGTGGTACGTTCGATATCTCTATCCTGGAGTTGGGCGACGGTGTATTCGAAGTAAAATCGACCAACGGTGATACTCACCTGGGTGGTGATGACTTCGACCACGTAATCATCGACTGGCTGGCCGACGAGTTCAAGAACGACGAAGGCGTAGACCTGCGTGAAGATCCTATGGCTCTGCAACGGTTGAAAGAGGCTGCCGAAAAGGCTAAAATCGAGTTGTCGAGCTCGACTTCGACCGAGATCAACTTGCCTTACATCATGCCTGTAAACGGTGTGCCCAAACACTTGGTTAAGACGTTGACCCGTGCTAAATTCGAGCAGTTGTGCGACCGCTTGATCCAGGCTACCATCGAGCCCTGCCGCAAGGCTCTGCAAGATGCCGGCTTGAGTGCATCGGATATCGACGAGGTAATCCTCGTAGGTGGTTCGACCCGTATTCCTGCCATCCAGGCTATCGTAGAGAAATTCTTCGGTAAGACTCCTTCGAAGGGTGTTAACCCCGATGAGGTAGTGGCCATAGGTGCCGCCATACAGGGTGCCGTATTGACCGGCGATGTAAAAGATGTATTGCTGCTCGATGTAACGCCTCTGTCGCTGGGTATCGAAACGCTGGGCGGCGTGATGACCAAACTGATCGACGCCAACACGACGATTCCTACCCGCAAGTCGGAAATCTTCTCGACCGCTGTCGATAACCAGCCTTCGGTAGAAATCCACGTACTGCAAGGTGAACGTCCTATGGCCAAAGACAACAAGACCATCGGTAAGTTCCACCTCGACGGAATCCCCGCTGCCATGCGTGGTGTGCCTCAAATCGAGGTTACATTCGATATCGATGCCAACGGTATCTTGAATGTATCGGCCAAAGATAAAGGTACGGGCAAAGAGCAAAGCATTCGTATCGAGGCTTCGAGCGGCTTGACCGACGCCGAAATCAAACGGATGAAGGACGAGGCTGCCGCCAACGCCGAAAACGATGCCAAGGAAAAAGAGCGTATCGACAAACTGAACCACGCCGATGCCCTCATCTTCCAGACCGAGAAACAGCTCAAAGAGATGGGCGACAAGATCCCGGCCGACAAGAGAAGCGCCATCGAATCGGCTCTGAACAAACTGAAAGAGGCTCACAAGGCTCAGGACATCGCCGGTATCGACTCGGCTTCGAGCGAACTCGAGAGTGTACTGCAAGCCGCTGCTCAAGACCTGTACAACGCTCAGGCTCAACAACAGGCCGGTGCTCAACAGGCTCAACCGGGTGCCAACGCTCAACAGGGCGACAACAACGGCAAGGATGTGACCGACGTTGACTTCGAAGAGGTCAAATAAACGAGTAAATCTCTAATCCTCTATACCCAGCGAGGCGTATCGCAAAACGCGATGCGCCTCGCTTTTTTTATGCCCGACCTGAATAGGGACGACGGGTGCAAGGCAGAAAGAGCCCGGTGAGTAAAGGGCCCTATGGGTAAAGCGATGATTCTCCCGCAGGCAGGCACGCCAGCCCAGGAACATCCCAAGCCAAAGAGGAACTTCCTCCCCCTCCCCTGCTCTCCCGGCGGCCACACGACGGTTCGGAGGGCTGGGATACAAAACGACGAAGGCCGGTGCCTGAATGGCATCGGCCTTCGTCTGTTATAACGGTGTGCTGTATTACAGCAGGTATTGCGAACTGATGGATTTGTTTTCGTACACGCGGCGAATGGTGTCGGCAAAGAGGTCGGCGATGCTGATGATGTGTACCTTGTCGCACTGCTTGGTGTAGGGGATACTGTCGGTGAAAATCAACTCGGTCATCGACGAGTTCTGTACACGCTCGGTGGCGGGATCGCTCATCACGGCGTGCGAAGCGATGGCACGAACCGAAAGGGCACCCTTGCTTATCATCAGATCGGCAGCCTTGGTGATGGTGCCGGCGGTGTCGACCATATCGTCGACGAGGATTACATTCTTGCCCTCTACATCGCCAATCACGGTCATGCTCTCCACTACGTTGGCTTTGGCGCGTTGCTTGTGGCAAAGTACCAGAGGCACACCCAGGTATTTGGCATAGGTGCTGGCACGCTTGGAACCTCCTACGTCGGGGGTAGCTACCACCATATCCTTGAGGTTCAGCGACTGGATATAGGGAATGAATACCGACGAAGCATAGAGGTGGTCAACGGGAACATCGAAGAAACCTTGAATCTGATCGGCGTGCAGGTCCATCGTGATGAGGCGGTTGATACCGGCCACGCTCAAGATGTCGGCCAGGAGTTTGGCGGCGATGGAAACACGGGGTTTGTCCTTGCGGTCCTGACGAGCCCAACCGAAGTAGGGAACGACAGCTACGATAGATTTGGCCGAAGCGCGTTTGGCGGCATCAATCATTAACAACAATTCCATCAGGTTGTCGGAATTGGGGAAGGTCGACTGCACCAGATATACCTGGCAGCCCCGAATCGACTCCTCGAAAGAGACGGCAAACTCACCATCGGCAAAATGCTGAATGTTCATTTGGCCTAATTCGCAACCCAGACTATTACAGATTTTCTCAGCGAGATACCTTGAATTGGTTCCCGAAAATACCTTGAAGGGAGGTGTTTGACTCATGATTTTTTGAATGTAAAAACAGAGATTATTATTTTGAGACAAAGGTACAATTTCTATTTCGAAATTTTCTTGTCCTTTTTCATTTTTTCTATATTTCGTTGGGAAAAATTTTTTAATTCCATCTTCCACACCACGGCACCATAAGCGGGCAGCGCGCAGTCGAAGGGGGTGTCGGGACTGATGGTTTTGGTCTCTTTTTCGCCGCTTATCAGCTCGGTGGCTTCGTACTGTCCGGCTACGATTTTCATCGTATCGAAGGCGTGCCCGGGCAGGTTGATGGCCACCTGGGCCGGGCGGGAGTCGAAGTTGACCGCCACCAGCAACAGCTCGCGGCCGTACTTGCGCAAGAAGGTGTAGTGACGGTGCGGATTGAAGCGGGGGTTCTCGCCATTGACATACATCAGGTCGAAGAACGAGCCCTGGCTCACGGCCTTTTCGTGGCGGCCAATATTGAGAATCGTCTTGTAGAGGTTGCGCAGCCGCTTCTGCTGCGGAGTGAGTTTGGCTATCGAGCAGCGACCGCCGTCGTACCATTGCCGCACGGTGGGTACACTCCAGTAGTCGAAGATGGTGGTGCGGCCGTCGTGTCCGCTGAATCCCTCGGCATCGTCGCCACGTTCGCCCAGCTCTTGCCCGAAGTAAATCATCATGGGGCCGGTGCTCATCAGGGTAGCCACCGCCAGCGCGGGGATGGCCTTGTCGGCATCGCCGGCAAAGAAGGGCGAGGCGAAACGCTGCTCGTCGTGATTCTCGAGGAAGTTGAGCATGTGCCCCCCTATCCCGTCGACAGCCTGCCAGCAGTAGGTGAGCTGTGCGGCCGATACCTGGTGGCAGAGCACGCCCCGCAGCTTGTCGTAGAGGCCCACCTTGTCGTAGAGGTAGTCGAACTTGCCCTTCTCGAGGTAGAGCCGGTAGAGCCCCTGGTCGTAAATCTCGGCGATAAAGAGCACCTGGGGGTAGCTCTCCTTGACGCGCGAGATGGCCCAGCCCCAGAACTCGACGGGCACCATGTGGGCCATGTCGCAACGGAAGGCGTCGATGCCCTTGCCGCACCAGAAGAGGAGGATGTCGAGCATCTTGTGCCAGGTGTCGGGGATGGGGTCGAAGCAGAGGCGATGGCCGCCCATGTAGTCGACTCCGTAGTTGAGTTTCACGGTCTCGTACCAGTCGTTCTCGTTGGGGAAGGCTCCGAAACAGTCGTTGCCGGTAGCCTTGGCGGGGTATTCGAAATAGCGGTCGTCGCCCTCGCCGATGTAGAATTGCGGGGTAAAGGCCTGCCGGGGTATGTAGTAGAAGTTGTTCGAGGGCGAGAAGTGCATCTCCTTGTTGTCGTGCGCACCCAGATCCTCGACACCCTGCGGGGCGGCATCGGAGTGGTACTGACGGGCCACGTGGTTGGGCACGAAGTCGAGCACCACCTTCAGGCCGGCCTCATGGGTGCGGGCCACGAGGGCCTCGAACTCGTGCATGCGCTCGAGCGGATTCTCGGCCAGGTCGGGGTCTATGTCGTAATAGTCCTTGATGGCGTAGGGCGAACCGGCTTCGCCCTTGACCACATATTTATTGTCGGGGCGGATGCCGTAGCGGGAGTAGTCGGTCTTGGTGGCATGTTCGATGACACCGGTATACCAAATGTAGTTGGCCCCCAGCTTCTTGATTTCGTTCAACACCTTGGGGGTAAAGTCGTTGAGCTTGCCCGAGCCGTTCTGTTCATAGGTACCGTTGGGCACACACGAGGCACAGCGGTTCGAAAAGAGGCGGGGAAGCACCTGGTAGATAATTATCTTCTCGTCGGTCATATTCGTATGATAATCTTTTTTATTTATTCAGTTCGTTGATACGCGAGGCCCGCTTGCCGGTAAAGAGCTTGAGGGTCTGCTGATACCCCACGTTGGCAATATCGCGCAGGGCGTGGATGTCGAACACGGCATAGCGCGCCGCCTCCTTCATGGCGATGAAGAGGTCGCACATCTTCATATCCTCGACCACATTGCTCTTGGACATGAAGCTGTAGGAGCGGGTGGCAATGTCGACAATCGACTGCTTGTAGCTCTTGTTGACCAGCGGGCTCACGTTGATGCCGATTACCGTGTCGCACTCGTTGCGTATGGGGAAGACGGGCAGGTTGCGCAGCACACCGCCGTCGACGTAGTGGGTGCCGTCGATGAGTACCGGCGGAAATATGATGGGGATACTGCACGAAGCGGTGACCCGCTCGGCAATCGAGCCCGAACGCCACACCACGCAGGTGCCGTGGTCGAGGTCGGTGGCCGTGACCACTACCGGGATGGAAAGGTCTTCGATGCACTCGGTGCGCAGCGACTTCTGCAGAAAGTGTTTAAACCGGACTATCTTGAAGAAGCCGGCCCGGGGCAGTGTAATCTCGGCCAGGTCGTTGAACGAAAGGCCCGAGAAGAGGTCGAGAATTTCGTCGGGCGAATAGCCGTCGGCATAGAGCACGGCAATGACGGCTCCGGCACTGGTACCCGAAATGATGTCGGGACGGATACCCAACTCTTCCAACGCCTTCAACACGCCCACATGGGCAAACCCCTTGGCGCCACCGCCACTCAACGCGAGGCCCAAACGGTAGGGCCGGACCTCGACCGGAAGATTCGCTTTTGTTGCAGCCATTTTATTTCGCTCTGTTTTTCCCGCGAAGATACGACTTTTCGGGGAGCGAGCCAACAGGAGAAAGCCAACCATGGCATAATTATGCCTCCTGTTTCAAAAATATTTTGTTATCGATGCACGAATCGTTATCTTTGTTACACGAAAACAGGAGAAGCCTCGATAGAAAAGGCAAATAGGTTTGTGCTTCTACTTTC
The DNA here is from genome assembly GCF_963931395.1 of Barnesiella sp. An22. Classification (NCBI taxonomy): domain Bacteria; kingdom Pseudomonadati; phylum Bacteroidota; class Bacteroidia; order Bacteroidales; family Barnesiellaceae; genus Barnesiella; species Barnesiella sp. An22. Next base: position 1,272,217 of record NZ_OZ007014.1, on the reverse strand, counting down.
GACTTTGTCTGTATTTACAGGCTCTTTCAACGGAGTGTACCGGGCCGCAAAGAGTTGTTCGCGTGTTCGAAACCGGCACAACCAAACGTACAGTTTTTTGTCGTAACACTAAAAAAAGAGGATTAAGACATGGGAATCAGCGAAGATATCAAGCAGGCTTGCGAAGTGATGGAGCGCGGCGGCGTGATTTTGTACCCGACCGACACGATTTGGGGCATCGGTTGCGATGCGACCAATGCCGAAGCGGTGAAACGGGTGTATGAAATCAAGCAGCGGGCCGACAGCAAGGCCCTCATCGTGCTTACCGACAGCGAGCCGAAGGTGGAATATTATGTGAGCGAAGTGCCCGAGACGGCGTGGCAACTGCTCGACGTGGCGGTGAAACCGCTCACAATCATCTATCCGGGAGCCCGCAACCTGGCCCCCAACCTGCTGGCCGAGGACGGGAGTATTGCCATACGCATCACGCACGAGGCTTTCTCGAAGGAGTTGTGCCGCCGCTTCAGAAAGGCGATTGTGTCGACGTCGGCCAACATCAGCGGGCAGCCTTCGCCCCACAACTTCGCCGAGGTATCGGACGAGATTAAAGCGGCCGTCGACTACATCGTGGAGGCCCGCCGCGACGAGACGAAAGAGGCGGTGCCCTCGAGCATTATCAAACTCGAATCGGACGGTTCCATCAAGATTATACGCGAGTGATTAACGGCAGACGACAGACAAGACGCTATGTGTTGGGCGACTACCTGGCCTCGAATGTGGCCTGGTTTCTGTTCAACATCGTGCGATTTCACTTCCCCGGCATCCAGGCCGGCGGGTCGCTGAAGGCGTATCTGCTCTCGTCGCGCGTGATCGAGGGGCAGATTATCTTCCCGCTGCTGATGATGGGGGTCTACTACCTGTCGGGCTACTACAACCAGCCGTTTTTCAAGTCGCGCATTCAGGAGCTGGTGCAGACCCTGGGGTCGGTGCTGGTGAATACGCTGCTTATCTTTTTCATCGCCCTCATCAACGACGTGCTGCGCCTCCGCATCGACAACTACGAACTGCTGTTGCTGCTGTACGGACTGCAGTTTGTCTGCGTCTATGCCGTCAGAGCCACGATTACGGGTAACGCTACCGCCCTCATTCACCGGGGCAAGTGGCAGTTCAACACCTTTATCATCGGGTGCGGCAGCAAGGCGGTGAAGCAGATGCGCGAACTCGAAGAGCCGCGCCACTCGCTGGGCTACCGCATCGTGGGATTCATCCGGGTGAACGACGAAACGGCCGACCCCGAGATTGCCGACCGCACCTACCCCATGGAAGAGTTGCCCCGCCTGTGCCGGGAGATGAAGATACAGGAGCTGATCGTGGCCCCCGAAGAGGACAATCTGGTGGAGCTGCACCGGCTCATCAACACGCTCTACCCCCTGAACCTGCCCATCAAGCTGGGCACCGACGAGTTCAACATCATCTCGTCGCGGGTAAGGCTGACCAATATCTACGGGGCTCCCCTCATCGACATGAGCAACTGCGCCATCTCGGAAGGCGGGAAGAACATGAAGCGGATGTTCGACATCCTGGTTTCGGCCGTGGCTCTGGTGCTGCTCTCGCCGCTGTTTGTGGTGCTGGCCATCCTCATCAAACGCGATTCGAGCGGGCCGGTTTTCTACCAGCAAGAGCGCATCGGGTATCGGCACCGGCCTTTCAAGATTTATAAATTCCGCACGATGAAGGCCAATGCCGAGTCGGGTACTCCCCTGCTCTCGGAGGAGAACGACCAACGCATCACCCGCATCGGCCGGGTGCTGCGCAAATACCGGTTGGACGAGCTGCCCCAGTTCTGGAACGTGCTGAAGGGCGACATGTCGCTCGTGGGGCCGCGCCCAGAACGCGAATACTTCATCCGCCAGATTGTCGAGCGGGTACCCTACTACGTGCTGCTGCACCAGATACGCCCGGGCATCACCTCGTGGGGCATGGTGAAGTATGGCTACGCCCGCAACATCGACGAGATGATTGCCCGGCTGAAGTATGATATTCTTTATTTGGAAAATATGTCGCTGCTGGTCGACCTCAAAATCATTATCTACACCATACGGACAGTGGTCACCGGCAAAGGCATGTAACATGTAAAAGGAAACTTATATGATAGACGAAGAAGATATTGAAGTAGACGACACCCCGAAGGAGGGGAAACGGCACGACCTGATGTTGCGCCTGCTGTTGTGGCGCGAGAAGCACATCAACGAACACAACTTCGTGTTGTTTCTGAGTTTCGTAATCGGTATCTGCACGGCCGCCGCCGCACTGATTCTGAAATTTCTCATCCACTTTATCCAGAACCTGCTCACCTCGCACTTCAACGCCGACAGCGCCAACTACCTCTACCTCATCTACCCGATTGTCGGTATCCTGCTGGCGGGGCTCTATGTGCGCTACATCGTCAAGGACGACATCAGCCACGGTGTCACCCGCATCCTCTATGCCATCTCGCAGAAGAAAAGCCGGCTGAAACCGCACAACATGTACACCTCGGTGATTGCCAGTTCGATTACCATCGGGTTCGGCGGTTCGGTAGGAGCCGAGGCCCCTATCGTATACACCGGCGCGGCCATCGGGTCGAACATCGGGCGCCTCTTCCGCCTGGACCAGCGGCTGCTCATGCTGCTGGTAGGCTGCGGCTCGGCTGCTGCCATTGCCGGCATATTCAAGGCCCCTATTGCCGGTATCCTGTTTACCCTCGAGGTGCTGATGATCGACATGACCACCACCTCGGTGCTGCCGCTGCTCATCTCGTCGATTACGGCGGTGACGGTGTCGTACATCTTCACGGGCTACAGTGCCGAGTTCAGTTTCGTGCAGACCGAGACTTTCGAGGCGGCCCGTATCCCCTACGTGATTCTGCTGGGCGTCTTCTGCGGATTCGTCTCGCTCTACTTTACCCGCGTGATGACCCGCATGGAGGACATCTTCCGCAAGATAGGCACGCCGTGGAAAAAGTTTTTCTTCGGGTCGGCCATCCTCAGTCTCTCCATCTTCCTGCTGCCACCGCTCTACGGCGAGGGCTACGGAGCCATCACCAGCCTGCTGAACGACAACCTGAAGCAACTGGCCGAGGGTAGCTTCTTCTATACCGAAAACGACAACATGTGGGTGATGATGCTCTTCCTCGCCCTCATCATTCTGGTGAAGGTACTGGCCACCAGTGCCACCAACGGCGGAGGCGGTGTGGGTGGTACATTCGCCCCCAGCCTGTACGTGGGCTGCTTCGCGGGCTTCTTCTTTGCCTATGTGCTCAACCACACGGGCATTCTGCCCATGGAGCTGTCGGACAAGAACTTTGCCCTGATGGGTATGGCCGGGGTCATGTCGGCCGTCATGCACGCGCCTCTCATGGCCATCTTCCTTACTACCGAGCTGACCGGTGGCTACGACCTGTTCCTGCCGCTGATGATTACCTCGACCGTGGCCTATGCCACCATCCGCATATTCGAACCTCACAGCATCTACACCATGCGTCTGGCCAAGAAGGGCGAGCTGCTCACCCACCACAAGGACAAGGCGGTGCTCACCCTGCTGAAGATGGACAGCGTAATCGAAACCGACTTCATAGAGGTTCACCCCGAGATGACTCTCGGCGACATGGTCAAAGTGATTTCGCAATCGCACCGCAACATATTCCCGGTTACCGACCAGGATGGCACGCTGCTGGGTATCGTCATACTCGACGACATCCGCAACATCATGTTCCGCCCCGAACTCTACAAGCGCTTCTATGTGCGCAAGTTCATGACCATGCCACCGGCCAAAATCGAGGTGGGCAGCAGCATGGACAGCGTGATGAAGACCTTCGACCAGACCAACGCCTGGAACCTGCCGGTCGTCGAGAACGGGAAGTATGTAGGATTCGTGTCGAAATCGAAGATTTTCAACTCGTACCGCCGTGTGCTGGTACACTTCTCACAAGACTAAACGAATATGGAAAAGAAAGATTTACGCATCGTCTATATGGGCACTCCCGATTTTGCCGTGGAGAGCCTGCGCCGCCTCGTCGAAGGGGGTTACAACGTGGTAGCCGTCATCACCATGCCCGACAAACCGGCCGGGCGCGGACACAAGATTCAGTTTTCGCCGGTCAAGGAGTATGCCCTCTCCCAAGGGTTACCGGTGCTGCAGCCCGAACGGCTGAAGGACGAGGCCTTTGTCGAGCAGCTGCGCAGCCTGCATGCCGACTTGCAGATTGTCGTGGCTTTCCGCATGCTGCCCGAGGTGGTGTGGAACATGCCGCCGATGGGCACCTTCAACCTGCACGCCTCGCTGCTGCCGCAATATCGGGGTGCCGCCCCGTTGAACTGGGCCATCATCAACGGCGACACCGAGACGGGCATCACCACCTTCTTCCTGAAACACGAAATCGATACGGGCGAAATCATACAACAGAGACGCATCCCTATCCTGCCCGAGGATAACGTGGGTACCATACACGACAAACTGATGGTGCTGGGTGCCGACATGGTGGTCGAAACGGTCGACGCCATCCTGGCCGGGACGGTGAAACCCATTGAGCAGGAGTCGATCCAGACCGACGAGCCACTGCGTCCCGCCCCCAAGATTTTCAAGGAGACCTGCCGCATCGACTGGTCGAAGCCCTGCGTGCAGATTCACAACCTGGTGCGGGGTCTGTCGCCCTACCCGGCCGCCTGGTGCGAGTGGGTATCGGCCGACGGCAACCGGTTGAGCGTGAAGATATTCCGAACCACCCCCGTACCGGCCGCTCACCACTTCGAGCCGGGCAGCATACACACCGACGGCAAGAGCCGCATCGACGTGGCCTGCGCCGACGGTTATGTGCGCATCGAGGAGCTGCAACTTGCCGGCAAGAAGCGTATGGCTGCCGCCGACCTGTTGCGGGGATTCCACCTCGACGACACGTTCAGATGCGAATAGAAATCTCTCCGGGATTCAACGCCTGTGCAGAGGGACGGACCGCAGGGCATGCCCGATGACGGTGGCCACCTTGTGCACCGGTATCGCCTTGGAGGCGATGATGAGCAACACGGCTACCAGAATCATAAAGATACCTATACCCAACCGCAGCGTAAAGGCTTCGCCGAAGACAGTTACCCCCACGACTACGGCCGTGAGGGGTTCGAGTGCGCCCATGATGGCCGTGGGTGTAGAGCCTATGGCGTGGACGGCCTGCGTCATGGTGACCAGCGAAATGACCGTGGGCACCAAAGCCAGCATGATGGAGAAGAACCACATGCGCGGCGTGGTGAGCGGCTGCAGCGGCGTGTGACTGCCGAGCGAGGCTTGCAAGGCGATGGCCGCCATGCAGACGAGCAGGACATAGAAGGTGAGTTTGATCGACGACATGACGATGGATGAGCGGTTGACCACCACCATATAGAGGGCATAGGTGAGGGCCGAAACCAACACCAGCACCACCCCCGTGGTGCTGAGCCCCACATTGCTGCCGCCCCGATAGAGCAACGCGATACCCGAGAGGGCCAACAGTATGGAGAAGATGGTGACTCCCGAAAGATGCTCCTTGAAAAAGAGGGCCATGATTACAGCCACCATGATGGGATAGACGAAGAGAATGGTGGCGGCAATGCCGGCATCGAGGTAGTGGAAACTGGTGTAGAAGGTGAGCGACGATACGGCAAAGAGGATGCCCAGCGTAGCGAGGGTCTTCAGCTCCTTGCGCGACAGCTTGAACGACTGATGCTGCACCCACATGATGCCGGCGAGAATAATCACCGCAAACAGAAACCGATAGAAAAGTACCGAACTGGAATTCAAACCCTCGCGGTAGAGGTAGAGGGCTCCCAGCGGATTGGTGCCGTAGCTTACTGCCGAAACGATACCGAGTATCGTGCCTTTGACTTTTGTACTCATTTGCTATCCCTTTTTCGGGGTGCAAAGATACACACGACATTGGTCTCGAAGGATAGGTTTCCGGCTGTTTTTTTCGGAGGAGTTATCAGAAGGCGTTCTTCTCGCCCTTGAAGGCATTGACTACGGTGAGGAAAATAATCTTGATGTCGAGCCAGAAATTCCAATGCTCGATATACCACACGTCGTACTCGACCCGACGCTCCATCTGCCACAGTTCGCGAGTCTCGCCCCGGTAGCCGTTCACCTGCGCCCAGCCGGTGATGCCCGGCTTGATGAGGTGTCGCAGCATGTACTTGTCGATAATCTTGGAGTAGTCGTGGGTGTGCTTGACCATGTGGGGACGTGGCCCGACAACCGACATATCGCCCAGGAATACGTTGATAAACTGGGGCAGCTCGTCGAGGCTCGTCTTGCGCAGGAACTCGCCCACCCGCGTCTTGCGGGGGTCGTGACGCGTAGCCTGCAACTCGTCGCTGGCGGCATTGACCCGCATGGTGCGGAACTTGTAGCAGTTGAACTCTTTCCCCCGGAAACCGGTGCGCTTCTGCTTGAAGAATACGGGGCCCGGCGACGAGAGCTTGACGGCTATGGCAATGGGGATGAAAATCACAGGCGAACATACCAGCACGACTGAAGAGAAGGCCAGGTCGAAGGCCCGCTTCAGCATGCGGGAGTAGATGTTTTGCAACGGCTCGGGATGGAGCGAGAGCACCGGCACGTTGCCGACCAGCTGGAACTCGAGCTGCCGGTGGATGTAGCGCCCTACGTCGGGCACCATGAAGAACGAGATGTTGTGCGACTCGGCAAACTTGAGCAGGCGGGTAATCTTCTCCTCCTGCCGCATGGGCAGGGCGCAGTAGATTTCGTCGACGTTGTTGGCCGTTGCAAAGGCCTCGACGGCCGAGCAGTCGCCCTGGAAGTTGGGCAACGACTTCTTCAAGGCAAGGTTGTCGTCGAAGAATCCCATGAACTTGTAGCCGTAACCGGCATCGGAACGCAGCTCGTCGAGCAGCTTCGTACCCATGGCACCGGCCCCTACAATAACTACCCGCTTGAAGTTGTAGCCCTTGCGGCGGAAGTATTTGAGCAGCTTGCGCGAACCTACCCACCAGACGGCCAGCAATACCGAGAGGAGCAGGTAGAACTTCAGCAGCACCAGCGAGCTGATGTCGTCGATTTGCAGGAAGAATATCAACAACAAAAATGCCGCCAGATGGCTCAACACCGACTGCGACACTTTAATCAATACTCTGTCTACATGGAGGATACGCAACTCGTGCACCTTGCCGAAGAAGAGGAAAACAGGGAAATACGAAAGATTGAGCAGGAGCCAGATAATCTTCTCGGCAAAGCCCCCTTCGAAGCCCCCACCCCACAGGCACACGGCGGCATAGGCGATGTTCAAACAAAAGAAATCTCCGATGATAATCAGCGACTTTATCATATGTCCATACCGACCTCGTGCCATTGTTTCTCTCTCTTGTTCCGATCTATTTTTATTCGACAAACCTGCGCTCCCCACCCGGTTTGGGTACCGCGGGGGAAATAACAGGGCAACCCGGTTTGGAAGGGTCGCCCTGCGTTGGCATCTTATTTACTACAAATTCTTATCTATAAGTTGCACCTTCTGCTCGATAAGCTGCATCTCTTCGCGGATTTTCTGCATCTTCCGCTCCATCTCCTTCAAGAGGCCGCTCGACTTCTTCGACGAGATGTTCAAGAAGCCGATGTTGTTTTCGTAGGTTTGCAGCTCGGCTTTCTTCTGGTCGTACATGCGCAACAGTTTTTCGCGCTCGCGATAGAGCTTGTCGTGGTTGCCGTCGGCCATTTGCTGAACCGAGGCCGAGAAGTTGCTCAGGCGGTTGCGAGTCTCGGTCATGTTGAGGCGGGCAAAGAGGATGTCGAGTTGAGCCTGATACTCTTTATAGATTTTGTCTTTCTCCTTGAAGGGTACATAGCCGATGGTGCTCCACTGGGCCATCAGTTCGCGTACGGTCTTTTCGGCTTCGGCCGGGTCGACCGACTCGTCGATGGCCTTGAGGCGGGCAATGATGTCGCGCTTCTTCTCGAGATTCTCCTGCTCGGTTTGACGAGTAGAAGCCAGCTGGCTGTTCTTCTGAGCAAAGAAGTAGTCGCAAGCGGTTACGAAGCGTTTCCAAATGGCGTCGGAGTGTTTCTTGGCTACGGGGCCAATGGTCTTCCACTCTTTCTGCAGAGCTACGAATACGTCGGTCGTCGCCTTCCAGTCGGTGCTGTCCTTGAGAGCCTCGGCCTTTTCGCACAAGGCTTTCTTCTTCTCGAGGTTGGCGGCCATCTTCTCTTTTACCGTCTTGAAATACTCAGCCTTGCGGGCAAAGAACTCGTCGCAGGTCTTGCGGAAACGCTCGAACAGCAGGTTGTTCATCTTGCGCGAAGCGAAGCCCAGGGTTTTCCAACGGCTTTGCAGGTCGAGCACGTGCTTGGTGGCCTCGTCCCACTGGGCAAACGAGTTAAGGGCATTCATGTCGATGGCCTCGATCTCTTCGCAGAGGGCCGTCTTGGCCTCTTCGTTCTTGCGCTCCACCTCCTTGCGGGCTTCGAAGAAGCTCTGGTAGCGCTTGTTCACCTCGGTCGAAGCATCCTTGAAGCGATTCCACAGCTCCTCGCGCAGCTCCTTGGCCACGGGGCCGATGCCCCGCCACTCGTCGTGAAGCAGTTGCAACTGCTTGAAGGCGGCCACCACGTCGTCGTTGGTGAGCAAGGCTTCGGCGGCCTCGCACAGAGCGGTTTTCTGCTCGAGGTTCTTCTTGAAGTCGTAGTCGCGCAGCTCCTTGTTAATCTTCAACAGGTCGTAGAAGTTCTCGACGCAAGCCTGGAAACTCTTCCACAGGCCCGATACCGCAGCCGAGGGGAGGTCGCAAGGTTCTTTGAAAGCCTGCTGCAACTCCTGGAAGCGGGTATATTGCTTGTTTATGTTGTCCGAATCGGCGGTAATAGATTTCATCTCTTCCAAAATCTGCTGCTTGCGGGCCAGATTCTCCTCGCGTTGTTTCTCGAGCGAGGCGGTATATGCGGCCTTTTTCTCGCGGAATACAGCCAACAGCGATTTGAGCGTCTCTTCCTGCTCGTCGGGTGTGGGGACGAACTCCGACTCGGGGTTACCGGCAGCGACGAAAGCATTGCGAGCCTCTTCTATTTCGATTTTTTTCTGTTTATAATAGGCTTGTTTCAATTCATCGACCTCTTCCTTCACCTCTTCAACCGGGCCCTCAATCAACTTTCGCAACTCGTCGATAATCTCTTCTCTCGAAAGTTTCGGAGCCGGCTGTGCCGAATTTTGTTCCTCCTCGGCGGGAGTCATAGTTTGACCTGCATGGAGTTCTTCTGCATTCATATCAGGTTTTTCAAGCTCTGTTGTCATAGTATATTCAGTTTTATGAAAGATAAAATCTTTATTCTCTATACAAATTAAAAAAATTTTTTTGTCATTTCATACAAAAAAGTCATATAATTTTCACGAATCAATCCTCTTTTTCGGGAAGTGGCGCCTCTTTCCCGGCAGGAAGGGCCTCACGACGGAGTATTTCGATGCAGCCGAAACCCAGGTTCACCTTCTCGCCGATGCCGGTCTCGTACATGATTTGATGCAACAGAGGGTCCATCGACACCCTGAATTTGTACATGTAGCCGATGACCTTCGACTCGTCGGGGGTAAATCGCATCATAAAGATGCCTTTACGCTTGGGCTCGGATAGAAGAGTCCACGAAAAATCGGTATTCCCCTCGAAGGGGTGACCGAATATTCTTTCGTACTTGGACAGAATCGAATGGTAGAAACAGTCGGCATACGAGGGATGGTCGGGCCCGATGTACTCCATGCTGCGGTTGGAACGAGCCACCATGAAGACAATGGGCGAGAGGGCCAGATACTCCGACACGGGGCCGAACTCGGGCGCAGGACAGTCGATAATCTCCTCGACCGCGAGCTCTACCCGGCTGCGGCGATCGCCCAGCACAAAGGTGGTATCTGCAAAAAGCGTCTCGACAAACTCGCGTGTCCCCCGTACGGGCAGAAACGAAATCCACATCTGTACCTTCTTGACCAGAATGTGCAGCCTATCGTTCTCGACCCGGATGCGCGGAATGTAGAGGTTGGAAAACGAAAAGAGCCGGTTGCGACAATCGTCGACCGGGGCAAACCCGTTGCTGGAAAGCCAGTGCAAGTAGGCATCGAAATTTTCACGAATGCGCCGATACACGGCTGCCGACAACTCGTACTGATAGCTTACCGGCAAAATGTTGCCAAAACTTTCGGACTTAACCGCCAAGACTAATTTGAATCGCATAATAACTACTCTATATCATTTATCAAAGGTGCACCGGAGGGTATCGACTTATACCACAAAGTCGAACTGTTTTCCGGCACAAACAAATCTCTTGCAACTCGCTGTAAATCGTGTGGAGTAAGACGCTTGTAACGGTCGACTTCACAATCGATATTTTCGGCTCCGCCCAACAATTCGTAATAGGCCAGGTTGGTAGCCTTGTTCAAATAGTGCAAATTGGAAAACAGGTCGTTCGACTCGAAACGATTGACCACCTTGTCGAGCTCACGCTGGTCGACAGGCGTGTCGCAAATGCGGCGCAACTCGACGTCGATGGCTGCCTCGCCCTGCTCGAGCGAGACGCCCGGCGAGAGTTTGCCCTTCACCAGGAAGAGCCCCGGCTCGATGTCGCCGGTTACCGAGGCGTCGAGCTCGGTGAAGAGTTTTTCGTCCATGACCAACCGACGGTAGAGCCGCGACGAACGGCCCGAGGAGAGCACATCGGAAAGGGCATCGCAAGCCTGATAATCGGGGTGCCGACGGGCCACCATGTGATAGGCCTTGAAGATGGCATCGAGCGGCACATCGCGCTCGACCGTCTGACGACGGGGCTGGGTCTGCACCGGCTCCTGCGGCAGATGGCGCGGAGCAATCTGTCGGCTGGGTATGGGGGCAAACCACTTTTCGCACAACTCGACAGCACGCTCGAAAGGCAGACTGCCCGAGATGCACAGGATGGCATTGTTGGGGGCATAGTGGGCAAAGAAGAACTGCTTCACCTCGTCGAGCGTAGCCTCGGCTATGTGCGAGACCTCACGGCCGATGACAGGCCACCGATAGGGGTGCACCCGATAGGCCATGGGTCTGAGCAGCAGGTACGAGTCGCCATAGGGTTGATTCAGATTCCGCTGCTTGAACTCCTCGATGACCACCTGTTTCTGCACGGCCAGCGACTCGGGCGAAAAGGCGAGGCTGAGCATGCGGTCGGACTCCAGCCAGAAGGCGGTCTCTATATTGTGTGTGGGAGCAACCGTGTAGTAATTGGTCACATCGTTGCTGGTCCAGGCATTGTTCTCACCCCCGGCCTTTTGCAGCGGAGTATCGAAATCGGGGATATGCACCGACCCACCGAACATGAGGTGCTCGAACAGATGGGCAAATCCGGTGCGCGAGGGTGACTCGTCTTTCGACCCTACATCGTACAGCAGATTCAACGCCGTCATGCGCGTAGAGGCGTCGTAGTGGTGTATGATGCGCAAACCATTGGACAATATGTGACGACGAAACGGTATCACTCTCTTACTCCTCGATTTTCATTTTTATGATTTTGACATCGGCCACAGGGCGATCGGCGGCACCGGTCTCGACCTGCTGTATCTTGTTGACCACGTCCATTCCCTCGATTACCTCGCCGAATACGGTATACTCACCATCGAGATGGGGCGTACCGCCCACCGTGGTATAGGCCTCGCGCTGTGCCTGAGTAAAGGTGCGCTTGCCCTCACGCTTGATCTGCTCCTGCATCTGGGCTACAAGCGTATCTTGCAAAGCCTGCAACCCCTGCATGTCGCGAGCCTTGCGCATTTTGATAATCTCCTCACGATGGTTGGCGGCCAAAGCCTGGAATACCGACTGTTGCTGTTGCATCTGCATCTGACGCTCCATCTGGTCGAGTTGCTGCGGGTTGTACACTTTGCCGGTAACGATATAGAACTGCGAGCCCGACGATGCCTTTTCGGGATTCACCTGGTCGCCCTGTCGGGCCGCAGCCAATGCCCCGCGTTTGTGGAAATACTTGGGGTAGACAAACTCGGCCGGGAGGGTATAACCCGGGTCGCCCATGCCCAGCATCTTGCCGGCGGGGGCATTTCGGGAGGTACCGTCGCCTCCCTGTATCATAAACTCGTTGATTACACGATGAAACAGTGTTCCGTCGTAATATCCCTCCTTGACCAGCTTCACGAAGTTGTCGCGATGCGCGGGGGTATCGTCGTACAGTTTCACCTTAATGTCTCCCATTGTAGTCTCCATAAGGACAACTGTCTCCTTATGGCCGTTTGAGGCACAACTCATGTTGAATATTATTAGCGATAAAAAAATAAAACAAATACTCTTATTCATATAACTCCTGTTTAGCCGCGTCGGTGCGAATCATGAAAGTATGCAAATAAAAAAACATCGGCCGTATGGACCGGGCCGAGCGACTTCTATTACCCGTACTTCATTTACAAAGGTACAAAATTAAATGATTTCTTAACATAGGAAAATAGAAATTTATATTTATCAAAAAAGGCGCCCCGGATTCAGTTGTACCGAGGCGCCTTTAATTTACTTATTTTCAGCGAGTTATCTTATCAGCACTTTTATCGTAGCGGGACCTTTATCGGTGGTAAAATATACCAGATAGAGTCCGGCATCGACCGGGATACAGATGTTTTGCTCGATTTCGGGAATCGAGGCGACCATCTGGCCTGCCGCATTATAGACCGTAGCCGACACCTTCTCGCCCGACATCGGCTCGACCCAGATGGCCCGGTCGCGGCCGTAAACCTTCGCGGCAGGGAGAGCAGCAGACTCTACCCCACTGTACTGGGTGGTGAAGAGATACTCGACCGTTTGCGACTCGCCCGACTCGTAGACCGCCTTGACACCGGCCGTGTAGGTGCCGTCGGGGAGCGACTCGAAGGTGTAGAAGTTGTCGGTTATTGCCGTGGCCTTCGTCTCGCCGTTGAGATAGACGTTGTAGGTAGCCTCGCCCACTTCGGGGGCAGGAGCGTCGACCGCAGGACCTACGTAGAAGTTGTCGACCTTGAGCATCCAACCGTCGTAAGAGACGTAATTGACGGCCAGGTAGACTTCACGATTGACAAAGTCGGGCAGGTCGACCGTCACCTCGTACCAGCCACCCTCCTCGAATGTACACTTATACAGCTCGACAAACGACGAGGGGTCGGTCGACGACTCGGAGGCCAGTACCCGAATCGACTCGGGTATGCCGGTAATCTCGCCCGGATTGCCGTAGACGTGTGCATAGAAGCGCAGCACATACCCTTCGTTGATCTTCTGCTTGGGAGCGATAAGCCAGTCGTCGGAGGCGGCCTGCTGGGCTCCGAAGAACATCACATACTTCTTGCCCCACATCGTGTTGAGGTAGCCGTCGACATCGCACGGAGGTGTCGTGGCTTCGGGATTGAAGATAAAGACAGGCGACTCGCCGGCATCGAATCCCGGGAAGGTGACATTCTGCCCGTTGACCGAGAGCAGATAGTGCTGCAGGCGGTCCTGGTCGTAGGTAACCCAGTCGCCGAAACGGGTGGCAAAGTCGTCGTACTCTTCGAAGCTATCGCTCCAGCCCAAATCCTGATTCCAACGGAAGAGGGCGTCGGTCGTATGGCTGTCTTCACGGTAGGTAAAATCGACCGAAAGGTTGTAGGGTTCGGTAATCTTCTCGACCAGCGAGAGGTCGATGGTCATGTCCCGATCGATATTGACAAAGGTATCGAGCGGCATGTAGCGGTCGTCGTTGATGCCGATTACATACTCGCCCTTCTGCAGCGAGGCAAAGTGCGATAGGCCCGACCGTATGGTGTCGGTCACCTGGTAGCTGCCCGAAAGATAGCTCACGGCAATTCCATCGGCCGACCCTCCGTTGACGGTCACCTGTACCTTGACATCGGCATAGGCCGAGGCTGCCGGAACTTCGATTTGGGTAGTAGCCACCGACGACTCGGAAACCCGGTAGACCGACTTCACACCCAAGGTGTGAACGCCGGCCTCCAGATTGTCGAAGAAGAAGGAATTGGTCTGCACCGAACCTACCTCGCGATTGTCGAGATAGACGGTGTAACTTTGCGGGTCGTCGCCAGCCGCTATATTGCGATGACGAATTGCCCGCGGCAACCGCGCCTTTACCTGCGAGGGGTTCAGCTTGGCCGACCCTACGAAAAAGTCGTCGACCATCAGCATCCACCCCGCCTGGGTAATATACTGAATGGCTATATAGACATCTCGACCTTCGTATTTCGAGAGGTCATACTCGATTGTACTCCATGCGCTCCACTCTACCGACTCGTAGTTGCCTTGCGTCAACGGGATGAAATCGCTCTCGGCGGTTCCGGTCGTCGAAATCCACACCTTGAAACGCTCGACAGGTGCATCGGCAGCCTTGGCCTTGAAACGCACGACGTTGTTCACTCCCACATGTATCTGGGGCGTGATGGCCCAGTCGTTATTGGTGGTACCGCTGGCCGTGCGGATAAAACCCATGTACTTCTTGCCGCTGTACGACCGCAGTTGCGGTGCGTAGAACCACCACGAGACGGGATAGACATCGCTGCCGTCGGAGGTTACCGAGACATAGGCTTCGTCGGGAGCCACAATCGTGGCATACTGCTTCAGCCCACTGTTGGGATAACCGCCCTGCATGAGTACAGCGGCCGACTCCTGGTCCTTGTCGATACCGGTCCACGGCGTAAGGTCGAGAGTAAACGAGGGGTAGTCTTCAAAATCGTCGAAGAAGTAGTCGGTCTCTTCGTTCCACACCAGCGAGGCATCGTTGGTGCCCGTCTTGGGGTCGTGCGCCAGTACCGCCTGCAGGTTGTAGGGGGTTCGCACCGGCTCTTCCATCACAATCTTGAGCACCGTATCGCTCTGTATGTCGAGCTCGGCATTGTCGTAGGTCTTCAATCCCTCTTTCTCAATAACCAGCCGGTGAATGCCCGGATATATACTTTTCTCGGTATAGACTCCGTTAGCTCCCAATACCCGGTTATAGACCAAACCCGACTCGGTTCGCTCCAGATAAAAGGGGGTTCCGCTCATGTCTTCGCCCGTAACGGAGGTGACCTGCAAGGTGAGCGAAACAGTCTGCTGAGCCATCGCCGCCAGGCCCCAGCCGGCGAGGGTCATTACCAGAGCTAAAATTTTTTTCTTCATTGCTTTTCTATAAAAATTTGGTATTTACGTATCGTTGTCGTGTGCTGTTCGCAAAAGGAACAAAGAGGGCTCCATCGACCAGGAGCCCTCCGGGTATATTCTCCCCCACCCTGCGGGGGTAGACTTTAGCGCTTCATCACCCGTGTCGTAACGACGGTGTCGCCCTGAGTGAGAGTTACGAGATATATGCCAGCAGCCAGGTCGTGCATCGAGAGCGACTCGACATCGGCCGCCTCGCGCACACAGTTGCCGGTCAGGTCGTAGACCCGCACGTGAGCCACACCACCGCTCCAATAGAGGTAATCGGTCGTGGGGTTGGGATAGATGGCCAGACGGGGTTGCGACAGTTCGTCGACGGCCAGGGTGGGCATACCGGCCAGGTCGCCCACATAGATTTCGTCGAGTGAACCGCCCGCAGACGAACCGGCATTCTCGGTGGCGACAAAACGCCAGCGCAGATTCACACTCTTGCCGGCATAGGGAGCCAGCGATACATATTTGTGACGCCACCGGGTGCGGTCCTGGGTATAGGCCAACGTAGTCCAGTTGTCGGCATCGACGGCCCGAATCTCGAAATAGAGGGTACCCTCGGTATCGTCGACCTCGTCGAGCGGCAATTCGGTAACGGCTTCATTTTCATATCCTGTCTCCAACCGGTTGCACAAAGCTCCACCCCAGGCAAAAGAGGCCACCATGTCGCCCGTTGCAGGGAGGACAATGACCGGCGTGGTGAGCGTAGACTCCTCGCCGGCATAGTTGTGCCATACCGAGGCCGAATATTCTCCGGCATATGGGCCGATATTGTTCGATTTCCACTGCTGTATGCCATCGCCCTGATGATTGGCGGCCCAACCCATGGGCGGCACGGCACCCGTCTCGAATCCTTGGGTGTAGGGGAAGTCGCGAATCGACTGGTCGGCCATGGTGGTAAACGACCAGGTGGCAACCTCGTTGCACTTACCTACGGCATTGTAAGGTACAACTTTCCAATAATAGGTCGTGGCAGGTGTGAGCATGGGAATCGTATAGGATACCGAAGCGTTTCCATCGAGCAGAATGCCATCGAGCAGCGAAGTGGGATTGTTTTCATCGGTTCCTACCGAGAGTTCATACCCCTCGGCAAAAAGGGAGGGCTCCCACGAAAGGGTGAGCCGTGCGTAGTCGACATCGGTAGCTCCGTTGGCAGGAGTGGGCGTAGTGATAGCCAGGGGAAGGTCGCCCACGCCATAGAGTTTGGGCAATACCACATTGTCGAAATAGATGTCGGTCACCACCATGTTGTCGAGGCCGCCGTCGCCGATTTCGAACTCGTAGGTCCAGCGCAGATAGACATCGTCGCTCACTACGAAGTTGCCGTCCCGGTCTTTGATTTCAATCTCTTTTTGTACCCACTCGTTGTAGCGGCTGTCGTCGAGCGAACACCACAACTCGGTCCAATCGGTGTCGGAACCCTTCTTGTAATAGCAAATGAAGTAGGTGGTGGGAAGGAACGAGTCGTCGATATACTCCTCGCCGGTGGTTTCGATGTAGTCGAATTTCACCTTACCGTTCCCGGCCGAGAGGTCGAGACGGGGCGAAACGATGTCGCAGGTAGTCATGCCGTCCACGGTTACCGACTTCACACCCGAGGTAGCTATGCCCTCGATCGTGCGCCAGCCTTCGTTGCGCGACCAACCGGCCGGCGGGAAGATGTCGCCCTCGAAACTCTCGAGCGTATACCCCTCTTCGAGCATCACTTTGGTTCCCGAGAGGTTGACCGAAAGGGTTCCGCCATTGGTGTGAATCTTCATTACCGTGCTGCGGGCCCCTTCGACCGTGGGGTTGTAGTTGATGCGATACTCAACCTCTTCGCCCCGCTTCAGCGACACCGTGGCGGGATCGAGCGTGGTAGAGAAGTCGGTACCCTCGAGGCCTTCGATACCGGTGATGGTCAAGACACCGTACCCGATGTTGCGAATCGTCATGGGCTCGGACTGAGCCAGATAACCGATGTAGGAGTTGGAGAAGGCATACGACGTAGAGCCTTCGACCTCGGGAAGCTGCTCAATCTTCTGATTCCCCACCTTCACATCGTCGACAGCCAGCGTGGCAGCGGTGTAGTTCTTGTACAACACCGACTGAAAATAGAAGGCAATCGACACGTTTTTACCCTCATAAGCCTTCAGACTTATGTTGGGAGTCAGTTTCTGCCAGTTAGTCACACTGCCGGTAGCCGTTCTATCCCACGGCCAGGGCAGACCCGAGTTTTCTATATCTTCCTGTGAAGCCACATCCCAAAGGTCGTTCCAGGAGGCCCCGTTGTCGGTCGATACCTTGATAACGAAACGACCGTATGTTTTTTCAGACGGGAGAAAAGCCGAGGCATTGCACCAGAAGACAAACGACAGTGTAGCATCTTGAGCTATATTTACAACCGGAGTAATGAGCCACTCCTCCTTCGAGATACCGGCTGCACCTTCGGAATAATTGCTTACTACCTCGGCACAACCCGACCCGGCGATGGGCGACCCCGTGATTTCGTTCCAATTCAAATCCCAATGTGCAAAGGCCATCGCCTCGAGGTTATCCGGCAGTTCGGTACCTGTGACAGTCCACCCTTGCGGCGGGAAATTCTGACTCTCGAAATTCTCGTTCAACACAAGATTTTCGGCGGCAAAAGCCCCTGCGCTGCCAATCAGCAGCGCGAGGGAAAGAAAAAGTTTTTTCATAGTAAACATAGTTTCGATTACTTTTTAACGATTTGGGTGGTTCGATGCTCACCGGCAGTTTGTACCGTCACCAGATATACTCCAGGAGCCAGCGCCGACATGTCGAGACTCTCGACCTGCTGAGCGGACAATACCTGTTTGCCCGTAATATCGGTAACGACTACACGGTCGCACGTTTCCTTGAAATAGAGCGTAGATGCCACCGGGTTGGGATAAACCTCGAGGCAATCGCCGTTCACCTCGTCGATACCCGAACCGTCGGTAATATTGAGTACAATCTCCTGTACCGTAGTTTTGGAGCCGTCGGTCACCGAAAGTTTCATAATAATCTCTTCGGCCTGTCCGGGGATACCCGACAATGTACCGCCGTTGGTACCCGGGGTATGGGTAATCCAGAAGGGTTTGCCTTGCAGCGTCACGGTCAAGGCATCGCCATCGGGATCGGCTACGGCATAGTTGTAGGTCCAGCGTTTGCCCACGGTAGCGGTAGTCTCGGGCACCGTAGTAAAGTAGGGCGCATTGTTGTCGCTGGCTACGTATTCGAAATTCTCGAAATAGAAGTCGTCGAAGAAGGTGACAAAGCCCTGACCCGGCGTATTGTTGCGGATGGCCACGTAGATGGGTTGTCCGGCATATTGACTCAGGTCGACATCAAACTCGGTCCACGACGTCTGGCTGTCGCTGTTGTTCTTGTGGGGTACCTGTACCGATTCGAATCCCGAAACGGGCGAGAAGCTCGACACGGCATTGTCGGTGGTACTTACCAGTACGGTGAGAGCGGCAAAGGGGTGATAGGTGTTGTCGCCGTCGTACGACTTGGCATAGAAGCGGAAGTGTGCATCGTCGCGAGCGGTCATCTGGTCGCTGATAATCCAGTCGACGGCCTCGGTGGCATCGCTGGTAGCCATGGTAGCCAGCAACTGGTTGCCCGAACGAGGATAGATGTTGCGCCAGTCGGCACCATTGGGAGCCGGCAACTGGTTGATGACGATGTAGGCATAGGGGGTGCCGATATTGGGGTAGTTGATCATTACCGGCGAAACCGTGGCTGCATGGTCGGCATCGACCGTGGTAAAGCCCTTGGGAGCAATGGAACCGAACTCGTCGTCTTCGAAACTGAAGTAGCGGGTGTACCTGCTCAGAGCATTACCCGATACGGGGAGCGAAATGGAAGGAGCGTTGTCGAAGGTGATGGTCATCTCGTCTTCGACCAGGGCCGAGGTGGTTCCGGCTGCAAAGGTGATGTTGAAGTCGACACTCTCGCGGCTGTCCAGTACCAGGTCTTTGTGCAACGAGGTAGAGAAGTTGGAACTGCGGAACGATACCCCGGTTATTGTCATCGCCTCTTCACCGTCGTTCAAGAGGTTCAACATCGCAGAGGTAACGGCTTTGTTGTAGTTGACATCGCCAGCTTCCCACGAGGTGGTATTGATGACGGCTTTGCCGGCTGTGGGCGCCTCTTCGAGCAGAATCTTGTCGAGCGAAGCACCCGAACCCATATAGTCGACCGTGCTGTAACGCCAGCGGAAGTTCACCGTCTTGCCCCGATAGTCGGAGAGGACGATGCGCTGCCGTTCCCAGCTTTGCCCCTCATCCTGAGCTGCCGAGATGAATGCCAACTGGTGCCAAGCGTTATCAACTTTGATTTCGAAATAGAGCGTATCCTTATTGATGATGGTCGTGCCTTGTACCGATTTGCTCAATCCGGCCGGTACGGCATTGCCCCAATAGAAACTGATCTGCATGTCCTTATCGGCAGGCAATGCAAAGGCAGGCGTCTGCAGAATGCCCTGCTGATGGGAACCGCCGGCCGAAATGTAGGCCGAGCCCTTGCCGTCGTACGTGGTGTAGTTGGTCAAATCCCATTCGGTATACCCCTCGCCGATGTTGCGCCAGCCCAGCGGCGGGAATGTCTCGCCGTCGAAACCTTCGGACCAGGGGAAGGTGCTCACGGTCTGGTCGGCCAGCGTGGTGAAACTCCATACCTCGGGCGAAGGCGTTTCACCTGCTTCGTTGCAGGCAACGACTTTCCAGTAATAGGTAGTAGCATAGTCGAGTACGGGGAGGGCATAGGAACACTCGGTCACCTCGGCACCATTGACTACCGAGAAGTCGGAGGCCGATTTTCCTACATACACCTTATAGGTCTGTGCAAACTGTACACCACCCCAGGTGAGCACGAGTTCTTCGTTGAAGACATCGACAGCCCCATTCTCGGGCGAGGGAGTCGTAGCAGCCCCGGGTATCGAAGAGCTTCCGTAATAGGGCGGCAAGATTACATCGTCGAGGAAAGTCGTAGAGTACTCGGGCAGGTCGTCCCAACCGCCGGTCGACAAATCGACGTCGAGCACATATTTGAACATCACATAGCAGTTGTCCGAAGCCGGAGTACCCAGGTCGATAGCCAGGTGCTCCCAACGGTTGATGGAGTCGCAAGAGGCAATCTGGGTCCAGGTATTCTTACCGTCTTTGGAGAAGTAAACCTCGAATCCGCTCTCGGAGGTGGCGGCATCGTCGGCCGTGGGTTCCCACACGTTGGCATAATTGAACTGCAACTCATACGAACCCTCGGAACAGTCGAGACGAGGGGTTACCAGCGTGGGGTTGTTCTCGGCAAAGCTACACGAAGCGGAATAATCGCCCGAGGTAGCATAGGCTCGTCCCTGAGACCAGCCCTCGTCAGCCGTCCAGCCCAACGGCGGGAAGGTGCCGCCCTCGAAACTTTCGAGATTGTAGTTGTCGGGAAGAATGATTTTGGTTCCCTCCAAAGCGATGGAGACATCGCCGCCATTGGTGTGAATCGTCATCGTGGCCGACTTGGCGCTCAAGGCCGAAGAGGGAGTATAGCGTACATAAAATTCATATTCGGCACCCGGTTTTATCGAAACATCGGCCGGGACCAAATCGGTAGAGAAATCGGTACCGTCGAGTCCCGAAATGCCGGTTACGGTAAGTAAACCTACACCCTTGTTGCTGAGGGCAAACTTGTCGGACCACTTGCCTACCCCGATGTAGGTACCCGGGAATACATACGAGGTGGGAGTTACTTCGGCTATGGGAGCCTCGATAGCAGCACCCGATTCGACTACCACATCGTCGACCCAGGCACAATTACCTTTACCCGAACCGCTCACCAGCAGGCAATGGACAAAGGCTATCTTTATTGTCTTGCCGGCATAAGCCTTCAGGCTGAGCAACGACGAGTTTACCGTCCAGGCAGTCCAGGGATAGACTACACCACTGTTCTCGACCTGTTCCTGATTGAGAAACGAGAAGATGGTCGTCCACGACTCCCCGTCGTTGTCGCTCACGCGCACCTGCAAGTCGTATTCGTTTTTGAAAGCGGCAGCCGACGCCCCTTCCCACAGGAACGACAAATTGTAATTGGTATTGCTCAACGTAATTGCCGGAGAGATAATCCACTCCTCCTTTACCGGTTCAACAGGATCCCACGATCCGCCGTCACAAAACAGACTTATCGAGCCAGAAAGCGCCGACCGCCCCGTCTCGAGAGTCCAATGGTAAATGGCTCCCTCCTGGGTATCGTTTACTACCGTCCAGCCATTCGCTGGGAAATTGGTTGCCGTCCAAGATTCAAAATTCTCGTTCAGCAAAACCTCTGCTCGCAATCCCACTATAAACAGGAAGAAAGCACAAATAAGCGTAATTCTCTTTGCCATCGTAAATATATTATTAGGTTTATTATGAAATTACATTACATGCAAAAACCAACAAAATATTACAACTATTTATTCATCTCTTGCAAATATAAAAAATTATTCGGAATAAACCTATATTTTCTATAAAAATATCACCATATAAAGCCGCATTTTTTAAACTTAGAATATTTATACAAGATAAAACAAATGTTATTTTTATAAAATTATAACTATTCCAATTGAGCTTTACAGTCAAATCCTGCGTAAGTATAGAAATTATTTCAAGTCTATTTAGCTATATAAACAATTAAGAATCAACCATATAAAAATTTATTCCACCAAAAGCGGCTACTAACAAAAAAATACTTCAAGAGTAAAAATCGCTACAAAAAGATTGATTTTATCGAGCAAAAACAACAAACATAAAAATCTCCAAGAAAAGCCAGAAGGGGGACAGGATAAATGGCCGGGAAGAAAACGGAGATGCCTTACAAGGGAAGAACAGGAGAGAGGAGCATCAGAAACAAGAACGCCGCCTCCTGCCCTGCTGCGAGCAGAAAAGCGGCGTATCGTTTATACGGATAACCGGGTAGATGCCGAGTTGTACCTTATTATATAATACAATTACATCACATCGTTGGCATAGACCCGCTTGTAAATACGGCGGAAATTGTCGCTCTGCCGATTCAACTCATCGACATGCGTCTTATAATCCTCGCCCCAAATACCCGACAGCAAATCGACAATGTATTTGTGTTCACGATCCTTTTGGAGCGAAGCGGCAATGAGCTTATCGATAATCTCCCTGTATTTGTCGGGGCCGGTGGCATGCAGATAGAGCGCAGCACTCACGGTAATCTGGCCGGTGAGGTCGACCCGGATGATATTGTCGGCCAAAGCAGGCATATCGTCGTCGCAGGTACCCATGTGGTTGGCAATATACTCATAGGTGAGCAGGCCATCGGTATCGCTGCTTAATATCTTTTTCAAATCGTTATTCATAGTTTGCCTTCTTTTGAATGACACAAATTAAATAAAAACTTTTGTCGCCACAAAATATTTCATAAAACAGTTTGTGCGAGGAGGCCAAAAAGCCTCACTTTTCGAAGCGGATTCCCAACCCAAGGAGCCTTCTTTACGAAATAGGTCGCACAGAAGCATTTCATACAGCCCGATAGCCATTTCGTACAGTCGGACCAAAAACAGTGCTGTCCATGCAACCATTTCACCATCTTTGCAACAGACTCCTCAAAAACAAAAACAAACTATGAAACTGCTACACCCCATCGGCCTGGTACTAATCGCGACAAGTGTGCTTATCGCGGGATGCACACGCCAGAACAAGACAACCGCGGAGTTTGCGAAACACAACTCGGTCTATTACTGGAAAACGACCTTTGCCCCCGACTCGGCCGAACGAGCCTTCCTGGCAGAACACGACATCGACCGCATCTACCTGCACATGTTCGATGTGGCCGTAGAGCCCGACTACGAGACCGGCGGCTCCGAAGTCGTGCCCATCGCCACGACTCGGTTCGAAGCACGGGTACCCGACGAGATAGAGATTGTACCGGTCGCCTATATCACCCTCGACGCCCTGCGGGTCATGGCGGGGAAAGAGCGGAAGTTCGCCCCCCTCATCGTCGACCGGCTGCTGGCCATGAGTTCGTATAACGAGTGCGGAAAGATAAACGAGATACAACTCGATTGCGACTGGACGGCATCGACCCGCGAGAGCTACGCCGTGTTGTGCCAGACGGTCAGAGACTCGTTGCAGAAAAAGGAGATAGAGCTGAGCATAACCGTGCGGCTGCATCAGTTGCGCGAACCGGCACCCCCGGCCGACCGGGGTGTACTGATGCTGTACAACACGGGGACATTGAAGGGGCACGACACCCGTAACTCGATACTGGACATCGCCGATGTAAAACCCTATATGACCCGGAAACGGTACCCGATTCCCCTGGACTATGCCTACCCCGTATTCGGCTGGGGTGTCAAATTCGAGGGAGAAAAATTCGTATCGATTGTGACCGAGGCCGACACGGTGTCGCAGCCCGGCGAGTCGGTGCGGCGAGAGCGGCCTGCCGCAGCCGAAATAGTAGCCGTCAAGAAGCTGGTCGAAAGCTATTTGGGCCAACCGGCAAGCGGCAACCTGCTGTATCACCTGGATTATGCACAACTCAAACACTACACCCATGAAGAGATCGATCAGATTCTTGGCCGTTAGTCTGGCCGCTCTGTTTACCAGCCACGAAGTTGCTGCCTGCTGGGAGCCCTGGTATGCCCCGGAAGAGTATTATATGTATAGAGTGTATGAGTCCGATTCTGCCGACCCATCGCCCCTCCGGGAGGACGAGGAGAATTGCCGGGAGTGGCAGCGGCTAACCTCGCCCGATATTCCTACGGCCGATATTTACCAAGCCGTATACAAGATGCCGCTCGAGGAGCTCGAACGGGTAGAGACTCACCGAATGGGAAAACACGACAACCCTTTCGTCGCGTGGATTGCCCAACGCGATACGGCCCTGCTCGACTTCCTGCTGCTGGCCAAGACCAACGAGTACATCCGCCTGAAGCGCAACTCGCGCTGGTACTACCCTTCGATGAAAATCGGGGCACGTATGACGCTCGAAGAGGTGGCCGAACATGCCCTGTCGAACCGGGAACCCAGACTGCGCGACCGCTATCTGTTGCAAGCAGTACGGGCACTCTTCACGCTGGGGCGATACGAGAGCTGCATCGACCTGTGGGAGTCGGAGGTGTCGCGACTGCCGGCCGACAACCTGATGCGCCGCCTGATCGAGCCCTACATAGCGGGGGCCGAGGTACGCACGGGACAAGCCGAGAAGGCTCTCCCCTACTTTGCCCGGACCGGTGACGTGGGCTCCATTCTCTTCTACACGGGGCAAGGCAGCAAGAACGTGTCGACCGTCGACGCCCTCTCGCTCGTGTGCCAATATGCACCGAACAGCCCTTACATAACTCAGACGTTGCAGAGCTACATACGCAGTCTCGAGGTGCCCGACACCTTCTATCCCTGCGATACGGCAGCGATCCGGGCCGAAAAGGCGAAGCTGCATGACCTGTGTATGAAGATGGCCCGCAACAAAGAGACGGAGATACCGGCCATGTGGTACTACACGGCCGCCTTCCTGTCGGGCCTCGACGGAGAGACCAGCCAGGCCTATCGACTGCTGCGGCTGGCCGAGCGGGCCCGGTCGAACCCGTTTATCGACGAGTCGATTGCGGTATTCCGCATCTACCTCGATGCCCGCACACAACCCTGCAACCAGGCTTACGAGAGGCGGCTGTTCAAGCAGCTCGAGTGGCTCGACAAACAAATCGCAAACCGCCTGACCGAGCCGGTGCGCGACGAGACCACCCACGGGTACAAGCTGATACGATGCGCCAGCTTTTACTACTGGAACGACATGATGCGCCGCATCGTGCTGTCGGAGGTGTGTCCCCGCATGCTCAAGGCCGGCAAAACGACCCGGGCTCTGCAACTGGCCAACATGGCCGACAACCGGCTGCTGGGGCTCGTCGGCAAGCAGGAGGTGACACTTGTCATAACCGACGAGAACGGAGATTGCCAGTTTGTGCAGCAGGTTCTGCCGCTGGACAAATACCGATACTCGGGCGAGTTCAACTCATACGATTACAGCAACCACTTTTTCGAGATGATCGACAGCCTCGGGACCGACGCCGCCATCGCCTACGTGCGGCAGGTACAACGGCCGCAAACGGCATTCGACCGATTCCTCAACGCCCGGGGCTACACGGGCAACGACTACCTCAACGACATAGCGGGCACGCAATGCCTGCGCGCCATGCGATACGGCGAGGCCATCGGCTATCTGGGTGCCGTGAGCGAGGCCTACAAGCACCACCTCAACGTCGAATCGAAATACGACCCCTTCGCCATACGGGCTACCCC
The DNA here is from genome assembly GCF_963931395.1 of Barnesiella sp. An22. Taxonomy (NCBI): domain Bacteria; kingdom Pseudomonadati; phylum Bacteroidota; class Bacteroidia; order Bacteroidales; family Barnesiellaceae; genus Barnesiella; species Barnesiella sp. An22. Next base: position 1,246,788 of record NZ_OZ007014.1, on the reverse strand, counting down.
GACCGAGAATCCGACCGACTTCAAATTTGCCTTTGCCCGGGAGATGCTCTCGCTGGAGCAGAGCATGAAGGCGACCCGGGAACCCAACCGCAAGGCCCGGCTGATGGTGCGCTATGCCATCGGGCTGCGCAACTCGTTCGACCGTTGCTGGAGCCTGACCCAATACTACCGGGGCAGCTGCTACTGGGGGCAGGTGTGCGAGAAGCGCGACTGGGAAAACGACCGATATACCCGCGCGGCCCTGGCCCGAGCCGAAGCCCTCGTACGGCAGGCTACCGACCTGATTACCGACGACGAAACGGGAGCCGACATACACTACACCCTGTGCAACTTCCGCACCGTGGCCCGGCGATACCCCCACACCCAAAAAGGGAAACTGGTTCGGGGTCATTGCGACCATCTGGCTGACTATCACGCCGAAAAGGTCGGACGTCGTTGAACCGGACCTTTTGCCGATGAAGCCCTGAACGACACATCGAAAAGCAGCCAAGCACGCAAAAAAAATATATCGGGATATAGGATTTCCTATTTTTTTAATGTAAGTTTGTTGGATAATCGAATCTATACACGACATTATGAACAACAACCTCATCATCACCATAGGCCGGCAATTCGGCAGCGGCGGCCGTGAAATCGGCAAGCGGCTCTCCGAACTGTTCGGTATCGCCTACTACGACAAGGAATTGATAAACGAAGCCTCGAAGTCGAGCGGACTCAGCACCGAATATTTCGAGAAGGCCGACGAACGCGCCCCGAGCGCCCTGCTCAATTCGTTCTCGATCAACTGGCTCACGGGGGCCGGAGGCTTGTGGGGCGACGGAGGTTTGTCGAATGAATACATCTTCAAATTCCAGTCCGACGTAATCCGCAAACTGGCCGAGACCCAATCGTGCGTAATCGTAGGACGATGTGCCGACTATATCCTGCGCCAATATCCACGATGCTACAACGTGTTCATACACGCGCCGCTCGAGGATCGCATTGCCCGCATACTGAGCCGCTCGCAAGGAATGACACGCAAGGAGGCCATCGAACTGGCCGAAAAGAAAAACAAACTGCGCGCCGCCTACTACAACTTCTATACCGACAAGGGTTGGGGGGTATCGTCGTCGTACGACCTGTCGATAGACTCGTCGATACTGGGCAGCGAAGAGACGGCTCTCTTCATACGCGACTTTATCCTGAAGAAAGACCAACGTCCCAAGTGGGAGAAGAAGAAAAAATAGAAGCCCTTACTTTTTGTGCATCTCCAGATAATCGGAGCAGAGCGAATAGATGATACCGTCGACGATACCGATGGTAGGCACCCATATCTCCTGCGCGCCGATGTGTGTGGCTATCTGCAGATAGATGTCGGCTGCAGGCACAATGACGTCGGCACGGTCGGGCTTGAGGCCGAAACGCTCGATGCGCTCGACAATGGGATAGCTGTTGAGCTCGTTTCTCAACTCGAGCAGGCGCTCTACGGTGAGGGGCTCGCGAGCCGGTATTTTGGCCAGATGGTGCAGCTTGTTGATGTTCCCGCCCGAGCCGATGATGGAGATTCGGGGATATGACTCTTTCACCCGCCTCAAGTCGCGGTACATGCGGAAGAGTTCGCTGCGACTCAACTTCTTGTTGAGGATACGCACCGTACCGATGTTGTACGACTGGGACTGCAACAACGAGCGGTTGCTGATGATGCTCACCTCGGTACTGCCGCCACCTACATCGACATAGACAAAATTGCCCTCCTGCTCAAACTGGTCGACAATGTGGCTGTCGTAGACGATACGAGCCTCTTCGAGACCGTCGATAACCTCGATGTGAATGCCGCTCTTTTCGGAGATATAGCGCACGATTTCGGCCCCGTTCGACGAGTCGCGCATGGCCGAGGTGGCACAAGCCCGGTAGGAGACTACGTTATAGACCTGCATCAACTGCGAGAAGGCGTGCATGAGTCGCAGCAGCTTCTCGGTCTTCTCGGTAGAGATACGCCCTTTGGTAAAGGTATCTTGCCCCAACCGCAACGGCACACGCACGATGAAGACCTTGGATAAATCGGTTACGTTCTCATCCGGATTGATACCCTTGATAAGCAGTCGCACGGCATTGGAGCCAATATCTATTGCAGCAAAATTGAGTTTGTCCATAAAGCCTATCTCCTTTCTGAGCGAAGATACGCATTTATCCCGTATGTTGAACGTCGCAAAGGCAAGAATATCGCCCCCGCCCCCCTATTTTTTGCATGTACGGCTCACCCCCGACTCAACCATTTGCCCCGCTCGCATGTTATACTCAGGTACAAACTCAGGCGCAAAACAGTGATTGGTTATGCTTGGGCAATGCGCCTTCTACCCCGCACCAAGGGGGCAAGGAGGCCCCTCCTGTTTTATTATCAGGTATTTATCAATAGTCGGGAAGGGCCTCCTTCTTTCAAAGAGTATCATCATGCCACAAGTCGAGAGAGAGCCGGCATTACTTTTACCGGAAATTTTTCTGTCCTATGAAATCGAGAATTATCTTCAACGGCATGAATCGCCATGCTTCGCCTGCGACTGCCCAGCCGGGCGACTGCTCGTCGGTGGTCAATCTGCGCAAACAATCGGGCCACCTGATTCCCGTGGGCACCCCCAAGTATCTGTACAATACCCAGGAGAAAGACCGCCGACTGCTCTATGTGCATACCTGCTACGACGGAGAGCATCACATCACGGCCAACGACTATGCCCTCTACTACGAGGTGAATATCGACCGGGATAGCGAAAAGATAACGCCTGTCGAAAAAGAGCTGTTTACCCTCAACGGGAGTACCGCTCTGTCGGTTCAGTCGATTGGCAACACCCTCATCGTCATCTGTGCCGAGCATACCTACTACCTGCTCTACAAAGAGGGCGAATATATATTTTTGGGCGAGCAACCCGACTTTCCCGAGATTTCGTTCTCGGCCTATACCCGCTATACCGACGCTTATATCGTGCCCGAGCACACCTTCTCCGAGACCTACAACAACCCGACCTACCTTAAGACCGAGGAGACCAACTTCTACAACGGGGCCTACTACGATGCCTTTTTCCAACTGCAGGAGCAGGCCTGGAAACGGCGTTATTTCATTCAGCCCATACTCATTCGATATGCACTCACCCTCTACGACGGCAGTCGCATATTCTCGTCGACTCCCGTCATGCTCTCGCAGGCCAACCCCATACAGCCTTCGCAACTGAGAATCCGCATCAAAAACTCGAACAACATCTGTACGGGAACCTACGAGGGACAGATTATTGCCGAAAACTTCATCGTCAAATATTTCATTCACAGTCTGAACCTCGAAAACTGGAAGGACATCGTGAAGAGTATCGACTTCTTCGTAACCCCCGAAGCCACGATTTTCGAGACGGGCGAAACGCTGCAAGGCATGGACTTCAAAATCGAGCGTACCCAAGAGAACGGCAACACCGTCTTTTACGTCACGGGCGACATCTCGTTTCTGGACCGGAACGAAATCAAGAAACAATACATGCAAAGTTCGCTCTTCTACAAAATAACTTCGATCGAAGACTGGAGCAACCTGAAGGTGGGCGAATGGTACGACTTTTACAGCGACATACGCCCCGACATGCTGGTACACGAAGAGGTGCTATCGCCCGACAATACGACCCTGCTCTCAACCGGAGCGCAAGTGAGCTACGTGCTCAACAAGCGGCTGCACCAGGCCAACCTGAGCCGCAAGATGTTCCCGGGGTTCCCGCTGATCATGCAGACTACGGGGCGAACCAATGCCGAACCGGCCGAGGCCTATATCTGCACCTACCTCAAAACCGAGCGAGGCGAAAGCATGGTGGTGTGGAGCGGGACGACCGACTACTTCTACAACCAGCTCTCGCCCTTCATCTCCTACCCCGACAGCAATGCCTACCTGATGGAGATTGTCGTGAAAAGCGCGTCGGGACTGTACCGCAAGCGCATCGAGCTCACCCCCTCGGAGTATGAAAACCGGGCCGACTACCTCGACGATTCGTTTGTGGCAGCACCTCTGGAGGTCGATTCGGCAGCGGGCTCGAGTGCCCTGACCATCCCCTCGCCCAGCAACGACGTCTATACGCAGGACAATATTCTGCGGGTATCGAAGTATGAAAACCCGTTTGTCTTTCCGGCCGAACAAACCTACTCGGTATCGAACGGAGCCATCACCGGCATCGCGAGCATTACCACCGCCCTGTCGGAGGGACAGTTCGGCGAGTTCCCGCTCTACCTTTTTACCGAAGAGGGCATCTGGGCCCTGCAAAGCGGCTCGGGCGAGGTGTGCTACAGCAACCAGCATCAGTTGAGCCGTGAACCTATTTCGAGGGAATATCCCATCATTCCCCTCGAAGAGGCTATCCTGTTTGCCACTCCAAAAGGGCTATCGATTTTACAGGGTGCAACCACGCAGCAGCTTCTGGCATTCGACGAACTGCCCTACGAAGACAATTCGAAGCTTCAAGACTATCAGCTCTCGAGCAATATATTACAGGCAACCTGCGACACGACACCGCTCTCCGACTTCATTCAAGGGTGTATCATCGCCTATAACCCCATCGAAAAAGAGTTGCTATTCTGCCAACCTCGACTCGGATATACGGTGGTTCTGCATCTGCCCTCGATGTATATATACCGCACGACACAAGTCTACACCTCGTATCTTTACGATGCCACACATCTGTTGGGTCAGGATGAACAAGGGAATATCTTTGATCTGCAAAAAGAGATACGGAACAATACGGCACAGATTGTACTGCTCACCCGTCCCATCACGCTCCAGAGCGAGAGCTATCAACGGTGGAGGGAACTTTCGCTGCGGGTCTCGTCGTCCGGGAAGAAAACGATTCTCTCGTTATGGGGAGGCAACGATGCCGAAAACAAGTTTGTCACCGTGGGGCAGCTGTCGAACAGCGGCAAAATACCGGGAAAACTGACCCTGCGCATTACGGGCCCGGCCTACAAATATTATCGGATTTTCTTTTCGGGCGACGTGATGCCCGACTTCCATCTGTGGGCGGCCGACACGCTCGCTATTCCTCTCGACCTCAACTCCCGACTGTACTGACAGAAGACCGACGTGAAGATACTCGCCTCCGTCCGGCTCCTGATGCAGACTATTTCACCAGCGAGAGGCGCACCGAGATACCGTAGTTGCTGTTGGTTATCGGGTAGGACGACGAGGATACCAGCGGGGTGTTGATCTGGTGGTCGAAGTAGGCTCCCACCGTGATGCGCTTGCTCAGCACGTAATTGGCCGTGAGCTCGATCATGGTGGTGCGGGTGCCGCTGGTGGCCTGGGTAAAGTTCTGCTCGATGCGGCGGATGAGCGACTGATTCTTGCGGAACGAGAAATCGGCGTTGATGGTGAGGTCGTTGCTGACACCCGTTTGCGAGCCCCGCAGCTTCAGGATGGTGTTGAAGTTGGCAATCTTGTACCCGGCCCCGATAGTGAAATCGGTAGTTGTGGCCTCTACAATCTGGCCGGCGGCCGAGTTGAGGGTGAGGGTACGGGAGTCGTTGAACTTGATATTGCCGGTAATGTTGTTCTTCAGCGTGACCGAGAGACCGATAAGGGGGGCGAAACGCTCGGTAATCATCACCGACGAGATGTCGAAGGGCGACGAGGGTATGGGGTTGCCCGAGAGTTCGTCGCGGATGAAACCGAAATCGCCGTCCGACTCCACCCAGTTGAGGTACGACGAGTAGGAGCCCACCGAATAGGTACACTGGTAGGTATGCGACAGGGTGAAGGCCTTGAAATACTTCTTAATCAGAGGCACCTGCATGAGGCCGTCGTAGGTGATGCGCCAGTTGGGCAGAATGGCCGTAATGTCGGGGAAGGGCGAGAGCCCTACCTTGTTGGCATCCATACCCGAATAGGCGGCCAGGAAGGCGGGTATCATCACGTCGGCCGAACTGCGGTTCACCCCGCCGTTGGCCACGTCGTAAGGCTGCCCGGCCAGGCCGGTCGAAGCGATAAATCCCCGGTTGGGATAGTTGCCCTGGGCATAGCGGGCCTCGAGACGCGAAGCGATAATCTCGCGGTTGCGCAGGAAGTCGTTGAAGGCTTGCGACGCATAGCCGTCTTTCGACGAGCTGCTGCGGAAGGCGGTCTTCAGGGCGATGTGGGTCTTGGTATAGCTTCCGCCCCGGGTGGTAGGCATGTCGGCATACATGAACTGCATCTGCGAGCTGCGCGTGTCGGTGCGGTTGCCCGTGAGGTTGATTTTCAACCCCCGTATCGGCTCGAGGGCAATCTCGATGTTGAACTCTTCGGTACGACCGATTACGGCGGGGCTTATCTGGGTAGAGTCGCACAGCAGCCAGCCGCGCTCCTTGGCCCGGTAGACATAGCTCTCGTCGGTAAAGCCGAAGGCAAAGTCAAGACCGGGCGACATGGGACCGTAGGAGTTCGACTGCCCGAATATGTCGCCGATGTTGGGCGAGAAGAGGGGCAGCGAGGTGGTGTTGGTCTTGCGGTAGCGCACGCTGGCGTTGCGCACCATCATCAGCCCCCGCAACGAATACTCGGCCGCCTCCTTCCAGAAGTTGGGTTTCTCCTTGCCGGGGGTAATCACCACATTCAGCCGCTGGGTACCCTTGTCGAGAATCATCACGCTGTTGGCGTCGATGACCTTGGTGCGCAGGGCCACCCGCTTGCCGGCATCGTCGCGGGCCACCACCTTCACCTTCTTGTTGTTGAGGTTGTGCCGCAAGGTCACCGTGGTGTCTTCGCGCAGCAGAATGGTGCGCTCGAACTTGCGCTCCTTCTTTTTAATCGACTGTCCCCGATTGCTCGACGAGAAACGGCGGTTGATCTTCTGCAGATATTTCGACTTGTTGTAGAGCTGCTCGAAGTTGAAGCGGCCATCGAGGCTGAGCTGTCCCTGGTTGCTGATGGTGTTGCCCAGATCGATGTCGCTCGATACCTGAGCTCCGCGGTCCCAGGTATAGGTGGCGTTGTACTTGGCCGTGAACGACATGTAGTCGATGACCGGTATCTTGCTGAACGGCGCGGTATACGAGGCGTTGAAAGTCTGGTTGTAGTTCCAGGGCGTACCCAGGTTCTTGATGCTGGTCATCACGGTATCTTTCCAGGCCCTATACTCGTCGGGGAAAAGCTCTTTGTTGACGGCCCCCACAGGCTCCTCGATATGAGCGTTGGTCATGGTCTGCAGCGAGAAGTTGAGCGACTTGGTGAGATTCCACGACAGCGAGAACTGGCGGTCCCACAGGAAGTTCTTGCTCACGCTGATGGGTAGGGCCATACCGCCCGAACCGTTCACGTCGCGAATCTGCTGCTCGTAGTAGTAGCGCGACATGTTGGTATTGAACGCGATGTTGCTGGGCAGGTAGTAGAGTTCCCACTCTTTCAGGAACTTGAGGTGCTTCGACTTGCTCTTCAACCCCTTGAAGGGAACCCACGGTTTCACAAACGGCGTGTAGGAGTAGGTGAAGCTGCCCCGGTAGTCGTAGGTATTCTCGAACTCGGTCGTGGGGTCCTGGTTGGACTGCCGGTTATAGGAGTAGCTGATCGAGAAGTTACCCGGGTCGTAGGGCATGGGGTTCTTGCTGCGGATGTCGAACATCACGCCCGAGAGGCTGAGGCTCTCGACCGTCGACCGCTCGATAGAGGCGTCGTTTATGGAGTCGCGCTCGTGCTGGCTGCCGGCATTCCGCAAGGCATCCTTGAGGAGAATATCCTGGTCGAGCGGGTTGTACTTGGGCGAAGTGCGCTGCTCGGTGAGCGAGTAGAACAGGGGGGCTCTGAGCTTGACCTTGTCGGGCAGGAAACGGCCCAACTCGACCATCGTGGCGATGTTGTACTGGTAGTAGTCGTCGAGGCGCCGCTCGGTGAGGCTCTGGTCTATGCCGCCGAAACCGGCCGTCTCGACATGGCCGGCAATATTGAGCGTGGCAATATCGGACAGTCCCAGGTTCATGTTGGCCTTGGCCGCCCAGCCGCCCGACTGGTCGAAATCGGTCAGGCGCATTTCGTTCACCCAGATGGTAATCGACTTGGTGGAGTTGGAGTTGTTACGCACACCAATCATCATGGTGCGCACGTCGCTCAACGAGGGGTTGCCCACGATGGTCACCTTGTTTTGCGCCTTGTCGGGGTCGTAGATCGAATAGCGGGTTTGGAAGGTTACGCCCGAACTCTCTTGCCGTTTCTTGGCATTCCGCTCCAGCTTCAGGTCGGTGAAGACCGAAAGCGGAAAGTCGAACATGTTGGACGAGGGCCAAACAGCCTCCTGGTCCTGCGTATTGTAGGTGCTGTATGTACCGGGCTCGGTGAGCGAGAGCGGTATCTCGTATTCGTAATAGTTCGATTTGTTGTCGGAACCCAACCGCAGGAATACCGACACGTCGCCATCGCGCAGGTTGGTGTTGTCGTCGATGAGTTTCTCGGCGTGGACAAACATCTGCAACCGCTTGTAGGTACGCATGTCCATGCCGCTGTTTTTGTAGACGGCACGACCCTCGCCGGTAGGCAGGTCGGTCACCTTCAACGACATGGCCTGCTCGTTGAGCTGGGTTATCTGCGACTGTCCCGGGTCGATGATACGGGTTACCCCCGGCGGCAACACATAGTTGACGGGCTCTTGACCGGCATTCTCCTCGATATTGACTACCGAGACGTCCAGGTTGCCCTGGGCCGGCGAGTTGGTGGCCTTGTCTACGGCGTAATCGTAGGTGCGCCATTCGCCCCGCACCAGCTCGAGGGTGGCAAAGCGCAAGTGGGTCTCGACCTCGAAGCCGGTCATAAACATACGGATGAAGCGGATGGTCTTGAAATCCTGAATAGAGCCCACCTTCTTCTGCGGTTGAGAGAGGGGCACCTTGAACTGGTACCACACGGCCTTGCCCTCCTGCCCGTTGCGGAGGGGTACGGTGGTCTCGCGCTTGTCGGTGATGTAGTTCTTGCCCACCACGAGGCTGTCGGGACAGAGCGAGATGCGGTATTGGTAGTAGCGTTCGTACTCGTTGAGGGTGTTGTCCTGGTTGATGTCCTCGACGTCGGGCACACTCTTGGACGACTGGTAATAGGAGTCGGCCACATCCTCGGTCGAGAGCGAGTTGCCCTCGGTACCGTTGTAGTGCTTGTAACGGTCCAGAATCGAGGTCTGGGCATCGTCGTAGTCGTGGCCGCGGTAGAAGTGATAGTTATCGCCGGCGGGGTCGTTGAAGGGCGAGAACTGGTCTTGCCGCATCTCCTCAACCACGGCAGGCGACAATTTGGCCTCGAGCTTGGCCAGATAATCCTTATACGACGAAAAGCCGTACTCCTCGTCGTTGGTCAGACCGTCGAGACCCACATCCTGCAGGGTGCGGGTTCCGCTCGTGTTGTCGAAGGCGTAGGTAAGCGACTGCCGCTTGGAGACCTTACCCCAGGCCGTAGTGGCTATTTGGGTGGTGTCGCCATCGATGGGCAGACCGTTTTCGAACGACTTCATTCCGTCTTTCAGAATATCTTCCGACACCTCACCCAGGTTGAAGTAGAGTTCTCCGCCCTTGTGGTTGGTCTGGTTCTCGTCGAGGAAGGGGTCCATGAGCCAGAACTGGATATACTCGATGTTGGACGATTCGAAGTCGGTATAGTCCATTTTGCGCATGATACCGCCCCACCGTTTTTCGGGATTGAGCAACCGGCCCTGCTCGTCGATGTTGTCGGCATCGAGGTTGTAGGGGCCCCGCTCCTGCGGATAGTACGAGAGGTTGAGTGTCTGCTGCGTCGTGGATTCGCCGTAGTTGATCTCCTTGTTGGGGAAAATCTCGCGCACGCTCACCTCGCGCACGTAGGGGTTGGAGAGCTGGTCCAGGTCGTTCTTCAAGTGAGCGGGTATGAGGCTCGAGGTCTTCTGCGTGAACATGCGGTCGATGTAGTACCACGACAGCAAGGCGCGGTTCTGCCCGTAGCGCACGTCGTTGGAGTAGCGGGCTTCGGGGAAAAGCGCGTCGGAGGCGGCATCGTAGGGAGTCGAAGCCAGCGTCCACGAGTAGGGCGACTTGAGGTCGAGGCCCGTCTGGGTCGACTCGAAGTCGTCGATATAGGAGGAGCCTTGCGAGCTGCCGGTCTTGGACTGGTGGGGAATGAGCTGGGCAAACTCGGCGGTGAGGGCCAGAGTCGACGGCGCCGTAGCGTTGACGGTGGGAATCTTGTTCATCCAGTTGGTGAGCCACTGGAAACTGGTGTTGTACGACAGGTTCACACCCCACAGCGTGTTGTTGAGCACCTCGTCGCCCATACTCACCTTCTCGGTCAGGGGCTTTTCGCTCAGGTGCATGATGGTGGCCCCTATGTTGAAGTCTTTGGAAAAGGCGTAGTTGAGGTCGAGACCCAACATGGTCTTGCGCTGCATGTTGAACATCGACTGGTTCTCGAGCGATACGCTGATGGGGGTACCCGACTCGATGATGCTCTGGTTCAAGATGGTAACGACACCCATGGCATAGTCGACAATGTAGTCGGAGTTCTCGACCAGCGTCATACCGCCGGCGGTCACCACCACCGACCCCCGCGGCACGTTCATGGCGTTGAGGCTTATCTCGGCACCCGACGAGGCCTTGTATTCACCGGTCATAATGAACTTGTTCTTCTCGGAGACCTGCTGGGCCACGGTGAGAGTCGAGTCGTACAACTCCTGATAGACATACTTCTCGGCAATGGCCGCGTTGCCTATCTGTTCGGCCAGGTGGCTGCCGAAGGGCTCGATGACCGGAAAGATGATGCGGCCGTTCGACGACTGTACGGTATAGCCCTCGATGTAGTCGAAGATACCGTCGGAATACTCGGTTTCGTTGGCATCCAGGCGGTCGAGGTTCATCACCTGCAAGAGGGTCTTGTTGGCAATGTTGCCCTCGGGTATGTTGTTGACGGCCACGCCGGTGGAGTCGCTCATATACTTGATATAGAGGCGGAACTTGTCTTTCTGCACCTGATAGGCGCCTAACGAATAGACGTTTTTCATCATCAGGTCCCAGATGGGCAGCGCGGTCGATACGGTCGAACTCTTCAGCATCTTCAGGTAGAGGCACTGGTCGGTATCGGTCACATCGCCCGAAAACTCGCCCACCTGGTAGACCTGCCCGTTGTAGGTATACTCGTAGGCCACGGCCAGCATCTCGTCGGCATTGAGCTTGCTCTTGAGCGAGATGTAACCCAACTGCGCATTCAACGTATACTCCGACGAGGAGAGCTTGCGGGCACTCTCGATCTTCACATAGTCCTGACCGCCCTCGATTCCGTAGGCCGAGAGGGGCTCCAGCGCCTGGGTCACCAGGTTGATGTTGCGGGCATCGGGGTAACCGTTCTTGATTTCGGAGTAGAGCGAGTTGGAGTTGTTCATCGGGTTGGGCTGGGCCGTCGTCGAAATCCAGTGCGAGTTGCCTATGCGGCTGTTCTCGGCCAAATCCATGAATCCCACGATGTTGCGCGACTCTTCGTAGCTGCCCTGCTTGTTGGTAATCCACACCTCGATGCGGTTGATGCTCACCCCCGACGATACGTAGGGCAGCTTCGAGGCAAACTTGTCGTAGTTGTCGCGGAAGAAGTGGGCCAGGAAGAAGTGGCGGTTCTCGTCGTAGGCATCGGCCTGAATCTCGAAGGGGGTCGTCTGGGCACCGCCGCTGGCGTTGACCGTCTTCGACTCGGACTGCTGCTGCGAGATCAGGGCCGTGGCGGTGAGCTTGCCGAACTGCATGGTAGTCTTGATACCGAAGAGGGCCGTGCTGCCTCGTATGAGCGACGACCCGGTAGTCATGCTCACGTTACCGGCCTCGATGTTCTTGATGATTTCGTCCTCCTTGCCCTCGTATTGCAACTTGAGGTTCTTGGAGTCGAAGTCGAAGGTCGCATCGGTGTTGTAGTTCATGTTGAACGACATCTTGTCGCCCACCTTGGCGGTGACCGATGCCTGTATCTTTTCGTCGAAATCGAAGTAGGTCTTTTTACGCGAACTCATCGGCAGGGCCGGGTTGTCGAGCTTGTTGTACTTCAAGCCCATATTCAGCTCGATAGAGCCCTGGGTGGTCAACTGCACGCCGCCGGGGCCGAAGACCTTCTCGAGGGGCCCGAGCGAAAAGTTCATGTCGAGGAAGTTGAACTCCGACTTGCTGTTCTCGGCAAAGTTCTGGGCATTGCGCTCGCGGTAATACTGCTGCATCGACTTGCGCAGCGTGTATTCGTTGTACTCGTCGGCCGAGAGCATGAAGGGGGTAGTGACATCGACACCGGCCACTCGCGTGTGAATCACATAGCAGTTGGTCTCGGGGTCATACTCCACCTCGGTCTTCAGGTTCGACGGGTTCTCCAGGTCTACGGGGGCCTTCTTGTCAATCTCGTCGTACGACTCGGGCACCGTTTTGGCCACGGGGAAACGCATCTCTATCGAGTCGGAAGCCGGACGATCGGCACTCCCCGCCTGCGCCGCCTGGGCGTTGCGCGCGGTATTCTGCGGCTCGGCCACCTGCAAGGCAGCAAAAGCGGAATAGACACCTAATCCGCTCAAAGCCAAAGCCACTATCGTTCCAATCCTTATCCGTCTTCTCATTCGATACTCCTGCACATAATCCCCGCTCGCCTTTCAAAGAGAAAAGGCACTGCGTCGGTATCAGAGCATTTTCAGAGCCTGTTTGATGACCGCCTCGACCTTCATCGAAGGGGTCTCGCGCAACAGTTTCTGCACCGCCTTTTGCGATTGAGGCTGCGAAAAGCCAAGCATCACCAACGCCGCCACGGCTTCCTCGTAAACCTCGGAGGCTGCGGGCGTACTTATTACTAACGGATTGTCGGTAGGTTTTATTTTATCCTTCAAGTCAACAATTACACGTTGTGCCGTTTTCGCCCCGATTCCCTTCACCGATTTCAGCAAATTCAGATTCTCCGAGACGATGGCCTGCTCCAGTTCGGCCGGATTGAGCGACGACAGAATCATGCGCGCCGTGTTGGGCCCCACCCCCGAAACCGAGATGAGCGACACAAACAGCTCCCGCTCGTGACGGTCGCCGAAACCGTAGAGCTGGTAGGCATCTTCGCGGATAGCCTCATACACATAGAGCCGCGCCGTTTTCCCCTTGGCCAGACCCGAATAGGTGTTCAACGAAATATTGAGCAGATAGCCTATGCCCATGCACTCGATTACGGCCGTGGCAGGAGTCACCTCTACCACCTCGCCGGTAATATATTCGATCATAATCCTCTCTTTTTCAAATTATTCATATTCAATAACCCGGACCTCGACCGGGATGCTCCCGGCATCGGCCCCTGCCGCTTGCCGGCCACGGCGGCCCTCGCCCGTATCGGATTGCAAACTTAGCAATTTATCGGGAATCGGGGAAATATCGCCCCGCCAAATCGCACGGGATGCACCCCCGCCGACCGGCCTGTGGCCGAAATAATTTGGCCGGATTGTACGTTTATCGATATAGAAATAGTTGTCTTTGTGGTATTTTTTCTACTTTTGTATAGATAAACGGAGCGGCCGCCGGGCACCCGGGCAGGAGTTCTGCCGGAGGAGCTGCGGGCGTTCCATGGAGTTACGAATCTATCATCACTCTCGAAATGAAAAGAATAGCATTTACCCTCATGTGCGCCATCGCACTGATTTCGTTCCGGGCCCAGGCCTTTACACTGGAAGATATTACGTCCGAAAAATTCCGTCCGCACGATGTGGCCGAGACCTACCCCTCGACCGACGGGGTGCACTACTACGCCGCCACCAACGGCAACACCCGCATTGTCAAGTGCGAGTACCGCACCGGCCACGAGGTCGACACCCTTTTCGACGTGAAGACGGCCCGCGAGTGCAACCTGAAGAGCTTCGACGGCTTTTCGCTCAGCCCCGACGAGAAGCACCTGCTCATCTATGCCGACTCCGAACCCATCTACCGCCGCTCGTTCAAGGCTACCTACTACACCTTCGAGATACGCCGCAACCTGCTCAAGCCGCTCTCCGAGGGGGGCAAGCAACAGGTGGCCGTCTACTCGCCCAACGGCCGCATGGTGGCCTTCGTGCGCGACAACAACATCTATATCAAGAAACTCGACTACGGCACCGAGGTGGCCGTGACCCGCGACGGCCAGCGCAACCAGATTATCAACGGTGTGCCCGACTGGGTCTATGAGGAGGAGTTTGCCATGACTTCGACCCTGCAATGGTCGCCCAACGACGAGACGCTGGCCTTCGTCAAGTTCGACGAGAGCCAGGTGCCCATGTATGCCTTCCAACTCTACGAGGGCTACTGCCCCGCCTACCCCGAATACCGCTTCTACCCGGGCAGCTTCACCTACAAATACCCGGTAGCGGGCGAGACCAACTCGCGGGTATCGGTCTACTCCTACACCGTCGACACGCGTGCCCTGAAGGAGATGAAGCTGCCGATTTCGGCCGACAGCTACATCCCCCGCATCCAGTTCACCCCCGACCCCGACCGGCTGGCGGTGGTCACCCTCAACCGCACCCAGAACGAGATGGACATCTACGCCGTCAATCCCAAATCGGGCGTGTCGAAACTGCTGTTGCGCGAGACCGACAAGGCCTGGATCGACGAGCCCATCCTCGACAACCTCGCCTTCTACCCCGACTTCTTCATCCTGGCCAGTTGCCGCAGCGGCTACCAGCACCTCTACCGCTACAACTACAACGGCACGCTGGCCCGCCAGATTACCCGCGGCGAGTGGAACGTGTCGAGCTTCCTCGGCTACGACGCCAACAGCGGCTCCTATTTCTACGAGTCGAATCAGGAGGGCCCGCTCTACAAGGCCATCTACAAGATAAATGCCAAGGGGGTGGAGACCAAGCTCTCGACCCTGAAGGGCACCAACACCGCCGTGTTCAACCCCTCGTGCACCTATTTCATCAACCGGTACAGCAGCAGTAGCGAGCCGCTGGTGGTGACGGTGTGCGATGCCCGCGGCAAGACGCTGCGCACCCTCGAGGACAATGCGGCTCTCAAGACCTTTGCGGCCCAGAGCCAACTGCCGGTGAAGGAGTTTTTCACCTGCCCCAATGCGGCGGGCGAACCGATGAACGGCTACATGCTCAAGCCGCTCAACTTCGACCCCTCGAAGCGTTACCCGGTGGTGATGTCGCAATACAGCGGACCCGGTTCGCAATCGGTACTTGACGACTGGAAAGTCGATTGGGAGTATTACCTGGCCAGCCAGGGATTCATCGTGGCCTGTGTCGACGGTCGGGGTACCGGCGGCCGCAGCCGGGCCTACGAGACGGCCGTCTACATGCACCTGGGCAAATACGAGACCGAAGACCAGGTGGCCGGGGCGCGCTACATGAGCTCCCTGCCCTATGTCGACGGTAACCGCATCGGCATCTACGGCTGGAGCTACGGCGGATACGAAACCCTCATGGCCATGTCGACCGGCGGGGGCATCTACCGCGCCGGAGTGGCCATCGCTCCCGTGACCGACTGGCGTTACTACGACACCATCTACGCCGAGCGTTTCATGCGCACCCCGCAGGAGAACGGCGACGGCTACCGCCAATCGGCCCCCATCACCCACGCCGCCAACCTCAAGGGCAATCTGCTCATCGTCTCGGGCACAGCCGACGACAACGTACACTATCTCAACACGTTGCAATATTCGGCCGCCCTGGTCGAGGCCGGTATCCAGTTCGATTCGCAGATCTACACCAACAAAGACCATCATATCCGCGGCTGCAACACCCGACTGCACCTGTTCACGCGGGTGTGCAACTTCTTCAACGACAAGCTGAACCGATAAACACCCGCCTACCCCGTGATGAAGAATCGTGAAATAAGCTGGACCAACATCTACTCGCTGCAGCTCCTGCCGGCTGTCGTGCTGTGGGTGCTCACGCCTCTGCTCGAAGCGCGGACGACGATAGTCGCCTCGATGGCCGTGGGGGTGGTCTGGATTGTGGTCTCGATTTTTCTCAGCAAACTCTACAAGGGGTGCGGCACGATTGGCTGGGTAGTCGGCTGGGCGCTGGCCGTGAGCGGCGTGCTGTGGCTCGGCCTGGCGCTGCTTCACCTCCCGTTTGTCCCGATGGTCCTCTTCCAGGCTCCCTTCATGGCGTTGCTCACCTACCTGTTCGAGCAGCGCAACATACAGCCCCCTTTCTGCCAGCAGTGCGTCATCAAACGGGGCGGCATCTGGGAGCGCAATCTGCTGGGCGACTATACCCGGCTCGAGGCCTACAACATCATTCGCATCCTCCTCTTCGGAGCCCTTATCGTGGCGGCGGTCGCGTGGGCGCTCTTCCTCTGGGGCATCGATACCCAGAGCCGGCTGGGCCGCTATTTCTACCTCTTCTTTCCGGCTGCCCTGTGCGTGGCCCTTATCCTCTTCGAGACCATTCGCCGCTGGCTCTTGGAGATGACGATTCATCCGTCGGGGAAAGGGTTGAAGTTGGCGATGAATGGAGAAGAGGGCATGGACGATTTTTTAGGAATTATACGAATAATAGTAATTGGTCAAGAAAAAATATTTTTAATAGAGCACCAGAGCAATAAAGAAATATGGAACAGTGGTTCTGGATTAGATATTCCTATACAGTATTATTATTCTAAGCATTATTTATCTCAAAAAGAAATAGCGCAACAAACCAGTCAAGTTATAAAGAAAGAATTAAACATTGAGTACCTTAATGTGAAACATTTAAACTCTGTCATTTCTGAAAACAGGCTACGCCATATTGATCATTATATCTTATTTCTCTCCGACAAAGATATACCCAAAATGGACCGCTACCCCGGCCGTTGGTATACGGTCGAAGAGATTGCCCGGCTCAACCGGGAGCACCGGCTTCACCCCCTCTTCCGGGAGTGCTACGCCCGCCTCTGCACGGTAGTCAATGCCGCCCGCACCTACCGCATGAGCGGCGAGCGACGATACCCCATCCGGGGCTACAAACCGGCCTTCACCCTGCGTCACCTGCAAGAAATGAATATCGAGTTCGACGACCCTATCTGGCTCTACGTGAGCCGGCACAACGAAGACCGGCTGCTGGGCCGCATCGATCTCTGGTTCCAAAAACTTTTACGAAAACATCACTCTTCAACCTGCTGCGATGCTTGACTTGATAACCATACTGGGCCCCACCGCTTCGGGCAAAACCTCGCTGGCCGTCGCCCTGGCGGCCCGCCTCGATACCGAAATCATCAGTGCCGACTCGCGCCAGATATACCGCTCGATGGATATCGGCACGGGCAAAGACCTGGCGGAGTATACCGTGGGGGGCAAGATCATTCCCTACCACCTGATAGACATCTGCCCCCCGGGCTACAAGTACAACCTCTTTGAGTACATCCGCGACTACCACCGGGCCTACGACGAGATTGTGGCTCGGGGCAAAACACCCATCCTCTGCGGGGGGACCGGCCTCTACATAGAGGCGGTGCTCAAAGGCTACTCCCTCCCCCCGGTGCCCGAGAACCCCGAGCTGCGCCGGTCGCTCGCCGACAAGTCGCTGCCCGAACTCGAGGCGATACTCAAGACGTACAAGACGCTGCACAACCAGACCGACACCGACACCTGCAAGCGGGCGATACGGGCCATCGAGATAGCCGAGTACTATTCGCGTCAGGAGCCTTCACAACTGGTTCCCCACCCGGTGGAGCATGCCCTCATCGTGGGGGTGAATATCGACCGGGAGAGCCGACGGGCCCGCATCACCCAACGGCTGCACGACCGCCTCGAGGCCGGCATGGTGGCCGAGGTACAGGGGCTGCTCGACCGGGGCATCGACCCCGAGGCCCTCATCTACTACGGGCTGGAGTATAAATACATCACCGAGTACCTTATCGGCCGCACTACCTACGACCAGATGGTCTCGCTCCTCGAGATAGCCATACACCAGTTTGCCAAGCGGCAGATGACCTGGTTTCGCGGCATGGAGCGGCGGGGATTCCACATCTTCTGGCTCGATGCCTTCCTCCCGATGGAGGAGAAGCTGGCCCGCATCGAGGCCGAGATAGCCCGCCGATAGAGCGCTGTCTGTTGGATATTTGGCCGCAACTTGACCGATATACAAACCGAGGGCCGTGCCGATACCGGCACAGCCCTCGCTGTTCAGTTCCCCGCCGATGGCTTGGGTGGGTTTGTGTTGGATCGCTTTTGCGGCTCACCATAGACCTCGTCGTAAAAGCGTTTGTAGCGCTGCCACTGGGGGTCCTCCTCCCACAGCAGGCGGTAGGGCTCCCGCTCCATCTCGGTCAGGGGGGTACCTAATCGATTGTTATACTCCACCTCACCCAATTGTCGCCGCACCTCCCGATTCCAGGCCGAAATAGATTCATCATCTCGTAAAACTCTACGGGACAACATAATAATATGCCGTAACTCCCCGTCCGAGAAATTCATGCCCGGCCAGAAAAGCCGAAGCATACCGCGCAGTTCGGTACAAATCTCCTGCCAAGTCGATTTATATGTATTGATGGATGCCATATCGGCTAAATACTCTTCGGCATCCGTTTTACGGGCCTCCCACGAACTTCCCCGCAATTTCCACACATTGGGCATGGAGCGATAAACCTTCATCAAAAATTCATCCTTAAAGTAAGAATTGCCAAAGAGAGCTTCAAGTCCCCGATGCCCTACCGCCTCATGTAACAGAACATGCTGTAAAATTTCATACGAAGGGATATTATCGAGGACAATACCTATAATTCCATTACTATATCGATAAAAACCGGCAATTTTCCTTTCTTTTTTGTTTGAAAACGAATCCGGCAAATCCGACTGATGTTCATAGATATAGACATTGTCGAGCCCCATGCGATCGGCCAAATCTTTGGTAAGGTGGTATTTCCCGCGGGTAGACATCTCGCGCCAAGCCTGATCTTTGGCGGGGTCGCGCAACACCGTCTCCAGCGGGTCGGGTTCGTGCAGCGCCCGGGCCTCCCGGGCACGCTGTTTCAATTCACCCGTGGAGATGGGGCGCATCATGTCGATGTCGACATCGGGGACCTTCACCGGCTTTTCGTACTGCGGGTGCATCACGGTAGCAGTGCGGGTCTCGGGGTCGTAGTCGACGACATCGGTGGTAAAACCGTCGTACTCGAGGGTGCCGATAATCTCCTGCCGGTCGCGCAGGGCGGCATTGCGTCGGCGGTTGACCACCCGGCCCAAGCCTCCGGCCACGCTCCCGACCGTAGCCCCCGCGGCCATACCGACGGCGGCATTCTGCAAAATGGAGCTGAGGGTGGGATAATCTTCGGGATTGACATAGACCATGCGCCCCACGTCGTGGATGGCCGAGTTGGCCCCCTCGGAAACGGCACCGACCCCCGCATCCTTGACTACCCCGAGCGTAGTGCGGGCAAAATCGGTATAGTGCAGACTGTTCATCAACTTGGTCGCCTCGCGCCGCGCCTCCTTGTTCTTGAGCAGCTCATCCTTGAAATATTGCGAAGCCCGCCGCTTGACGCCCCTCGAGAGGTTGCCGAGGTAGCGGCTCTGGAGCAGGGCATCGAAGAGGAAATCGGCCCCCATGCTGATGGCGGTATAGGCCGCCCGCTGTCCGGCCGAGAGCGGTTCGCCCGTCTCCTCCTCGTAGTTGTCGAGCTCCATTTGCGCCTGGGCATGGCTCTCGGCTACCGACGCCCCCACGCTGGCCACCCCGGCGGCCACACCCATCGGCGCCGAGATAGCCCCCAACGCCACGGGGATACCCATGCGGGCCACATCGGAGAGGATTTCGCCGGCCACGGCCGCCCCCTCGGTCTCGGGGAAGGCGTTTTCGGTGGCGCGAGCCTCCTCCATGATGCGCCGCCCTTCGTTGCCCCACCGGGCCGTCTCGGAGAGTTGGCGGGCAATCTCGCCCTGCGGCAGTCCCTCGCCCTGCAAACGGCGATACTCCTCGAGCCCCTCCAGCTCGATGCGGGGGCGGTCGACGGGTTTCTGCTCGGGCTCACGGCCCAGCGAATCGGCCTTCTGCTGCAACTGCTCCGGCGTGCTGCCCGCATACTCGGGCAGGTGCTCCAGCGCGCTTTTGGCCGCGTCGCTCTTGTCGTCGGAGAAAAGGTCCTGAATATACCCTTTGGAATATTTCAGGTCGTTCCAGATGCGTTTCCCCGCCAGGTTCAACCCTTCGGTGAGCGACTGCAGCTTGCGCGGCTCCTCAACCTTGGGGTCGGGATTGACGGGAAAATCGGGCTGAAGCGGAACGGTCACCTGGTGCGACGGCACGGCACCCGCGCCCGCCGGGAGGTTCTCGCCCGGCAGCGGAACCGTATAGGCCGGCAAGTCGCCGTCGGCCCCCTCCTCCTGATTCCGATACAACTCTTGCAGATAGGGATTGATAAGGTCCCAGCCATATATTCCGTTGCCCTCGACAGAGGGCATGCTTTGTAACTTGTTCATACTCTTCGACAGATAAAATTAGTTTGTAACTCGATGGCCCAGATACTTGGCCAGCAGGCAGGCCAGTTTGCGGGGGAAGCCGGCCGATACCAGCAGGTTGAAAAGGTGGTGTTTGCACTCGAAATCGTTGTGCCCCGCCTGCAACGCCTTCAGCAGCGCCTTCTCGCTCAGGGCGGGACAGCGCGACTCGGGCCGGTATTGCCCCGACGCGAAGTCCGACCACAGCCGGAAGTTGCGGTATCGACGCTCTTTCTCGTCGAACGAGCGGGGAAGCCAGATGGCGGCGATACCCGAGTCGATGTCGCGGTCGGGTTGCCGCAGCAGCTCCAGCACTTCGCGCAGGGCCGCAAGCTCGCGGCGGGCCTCCCCGCGACGGTCGTCGGGGTCGTCCTCGCGGTGCAGGTCGTCGAGGTAAGCCCGGCACGACTCCAGGAAACACTTCCCCCCGCCCATATAGTCGGCGAGCTGGGGCGATTGGGGAGCCGACTCCCCGTTGGCAGTTATGCGATTGCTCATTGTAAAATGGATTTTTAGTTAAACAAATTCTTCAGCGTGTTGAAAGTCGACGAGAAGGAACTGCCGAGGATATTGCCCATGTAGTTCGACTTCACCGGTCGGTAATACTCCTCCAGAGCCGTACGGGCCGAGAGGTAATTCTTGAGTGCATTCTCCTTCCAGCCGGTCGCATAGCTGGCCACCTGGCTCACCGCCTTGCCGTAGGCCTGGTTTTGAGCCTTCTGGGCAGCCGTAATCGACTCGGGAGTAGCCCCGGTGACACTGGCCTTGTTTTTCAGAGCCTGGGTCGAGGTAGCCATCTGCTCGCGCATATCGCTGAGCAGCCCCCTCACGTCCGACCGGTCGAGCATGTTGCTGTAATAGGTGCGGTTGAAGAGGTTGTCCAGTTGCGACAACTCCTGCTCATACTGCTGTTGCTGTGCCTGCAGGGCCTGGTTGGCCTGCTGTTTCCCCTTTTGCGTGGCAAAGAGACTGCCCAACAGAGGAATGGCGGTAGAAAGTACATTGTAAATCATCTCCTGCTTGTTTGTTTATGGGTTGGTAATATCTGCCGCAAATATCTGTCGCCCTGCGGCGATAATCGTGGCACGATTGAAAAATGCGCGGCATACCGGCTGCATCCCGGTCTGTCATTACGATAGCAAAAAAGTCATAACGGTTCCATTTTTTACTATAGGTTTAATTTAGGAATAAACTCTTTTCTTATTTTTGTGACAAGACTTCTGGATGGCGCCACCTCGTATCTCGTAGACCTCTATTACAAGGATGAGAACAACCAAAAAGTCTACAAACTGAAAGATGAAGAGACTACGACCACGAGCCTTCAGGTTACGGGTCTGGAGGTTGAGACCACCTACTTCTTCACCGTTCGCGGCAAGAACGCCGCCCAGCTTTCGCCCTACTCCGAAGAGTATGCCATCTTGTCCGAGCTCGTTTCGCCCGACCTCATGTCGTGTGTCGAGTATACCGGCGACTCGTTCAAGGCCCGCTGGCGTCCGGTCGAGGGTGCTACCTCCTACCTGGTAAGCGTCTATAATCTGGTGGTCGACAACTACACGATGGAGCCGAATTATCTGCTGCGCCAGGAAGAGACGACCGACACCTGCATGACGGTAACCGGCTGCGACCCCTCGCTCACCTACTACTACATTGTACAATCGAAGGGTGCCGGCGTATCGGCAGAGTCGGGATATGCCATGCCGGCCGTTCCGCAACTCACCGCTCCCCTGCCGCTCGAGCCTACCAACATCACTTCGAACAGCTTCACCGCCAACTGGGAAGAGGTTCCCTATTCGCAAGGCTACACCCCCTTCCTGTATAAGGAGCATACGGCTCTGGCCGACGAAAAGCTGTCGATTATCGACACCGACTTTGCCGATGCCGTTTGCCCGCCCAGCTATCAACCTTGGGGCGACATGACCATCACCGATCCCTTCGAATCGTTCAGCCCCTACTACTTTGACGAATTTGCCGGCATGGCCGACTGGTACATCAGTGTAACCGCCTTTGCCGACGGTGCCCTGGGTATCGACAACATGTATTCCGACTTCTTCGACATGGGCTACATGATTTCGCCGAAACTCGACTTCTCGCTGGGCGACGGTACCGTAACGATCGACGTCGACTGGTTGAGCATCCACGCCTCGTCGACTACCGATGTATTTGCCATCGTTGCCTTTGCCACGGTAGGCGAAGACAATAGCATCAACATCGAGGGTACGCCGCAAACCTTCCTGGTTCCCAAAGGCACCTTGAAGCACGAGACCATTACGCTCACGGGCGGACAACCCGACAGCTACCTCATCATCTTCACCGAAGACAACGGTATCATCATGCTCGACAACCTGAAGGTAGAGATGAGCATGAACAAGGACCAGAAGGTGATGCTCCCCTTGCAATCGCTCTTCACCGAAGAGACCCACATGGACTTCACCAACCTCGACAACTTCCCCGGCGAGCGTTATGCCTATAACGTATCTTCGGCCTACCTGGGCGACGGTACCTTTGTATACCAGAGCGGATACTCCGACCTGCAATTCATCGACCTCCTCCCCTCGTCGGTAACCAGCGAGAAGTTCGACGGTGTCAAGGCCTACGTGAGCGAAGGCAAGCTGCACGTTGTCAACCCCGACAACGAGCCGGTCAACCTCTACGACGTCAAGGGAGCCCTGCTTCTGTCGGTTCCCGCAGGTGAATCGGAGGGCGTCTACGACCTGCCCGGTGCGGGACTCTACATTGTAAAAGTGGGTAACCATGCCATCAAGGTGGTTCGGTAACAATCCACATATAGTTCAACCTATATAAAAGCGGGGGCGGCACAATTCGTTGAGTCGCCCCTCTTTTTTCAACCGTTTATCGCCGTACGGACGACTCGCCCGCCCCAGCCTAAGCCGGGCAACAGCAGAGTCAAAAAAAGAGCCAGCCTCACCTCACAGGAGGCGAGACTAGCTCTTTTATCCGTATAAATAGTGATATGGTTCGTTGCGTGTTTTCAGATGCACTCTTCGTTTCTCTGCCAGGTACCCGTCTTGTCGATGACACCCCACAGCGTATCGAGTTTCACCTCGGCGAGCCCTTTGGAGAAGGAGTCGGCCTCGTCGTAGAGGAAGGGCAGAAACTCCTGCCCGGCCTTGTCGATGTAGCCCCATTTCCCGTTTTGTTTCACGGCGGCGACATCCTCCTTGAAGTTCCAGGCAAAATCGTATTGCAGCGGTATGAGCAGGTGGCCCGTCTTGTCGATGAAGCCCCACTTCTCGTCCATCCGCACGGCAGCCAGCGATTCGTTGAAACACCACGAGTCGTCGAAGCGCGGCGGAATCACCACCTTGCCCGAGGGGTCGATAAAGCCCCATTTGTCGTGCAGCTTCACCGGGGCGAGGCCTTCGTGAAAATCGGCAATATGCTCATATACGATAGGGACTATCTCCTTACCCTCCTGGTTGATGTACCCGTATCGGCCGTTTCGCTCTACCAGGGCCAGACCGTTATGAAAAGAGTGAGCCCAATCGTAGTCGAACTTGACTACTGCCAGCCCGTGCCGGTCGATGAACCCATACTTGTGGTCGATCATCGCCACGGCAACCCCCTCGTGAAACGAGTGGGCGGCGTCGAATTGAGGAGCAATAAATACCTTACCGGAGTGCTTCTCCCGGTAGCCATATTTCCCCGATTCGTCCTTGAACGACTCCAAATCGGGGAACCCTCCCAACGAGTTAAACTTCGAACTGCTTTTCATAAGTCGGTAAGAATAAAAAGGAAACATCAACAAATATATTTTTTTTAATTGACAATTCCAAGAAATATCCCGAAAAATATTTGTCTCAGAAGCGCATGGACCCATTGTTTTGAGCCGGGATGTCGAGCCTCTAAAAAAACAAAAATTAGAGAAAAAGATTTGGCTGTTTATACAAACAGCCGTACCTTTAACCTCTATAAAATGTTAACTTAATTTCAATATTTTGCTATGACAAATGCGTTATTCTGGCTTGTACCCATCTCTTCGGTACTGGCTCTACTCTTTGCTTGGTATTTTTATAAGCAGCTGATGAAAACCGACGAGGGAACCCCTCAGATGCAGAAGATTGCGCTCCACGTGCGTAAGGGAGCCATGTCTTACTTGCGTCAGCAATACAAGGTCGTCGGGCTTGTTTTCCTGGTTCTGGTCGTTTTGTTCTCGATCATGGCCTTCGGATTCGGGGTTCAGAACAAATGGGTTCCGGTAGCCTTCCTCACCGGCGGTTTCTTCTCGGGCCTGTCGGGCTATCTGGGCATGAAGACAGCCACTTACGCGTCGGCCCGTACGGCCAATGCCGCCCGCACCTCGCTCAACAGCGGCTTGCGCATCGCCTTCCGCAGCGGCGCCGTCATGGGCCTCGTGGTAGTGGGTCTGGGACTGCTCGACATCTCGTTCTGGTATCTGCTGCTCAATGCCGTGATTCCCGACGAAGCCTTGAACCCGGCGCATAAACTCTGTGTCGTCACCACCACCATGCTTACCTTCGGTATGGGAGCCTCTACCCAGGCCCTCTTTGCCCGTGTAGGCGGCGGTATCTACACCAAAGCCGCCGACGTGGGTGCCGACCTCGTGGGCAAGGTCGAAGCCGGTATCCCCGAAGACGACCCCCGCAACCCGGCTACCATTGCCGACAACGTGGGCGACAACGTGGGCGACGTGGCCGGTATGGGCGCCGACCTCTACGAGTC
Source organism: Barnesiella sp. An22 (assembly GCF_963931395.1). Taxonomy (NCBI): domain Bacteria; kingdom Pseudomonadati; phylum Bacteroidota; class Bacteroidia; order Bacteroidales; family Barnesiellaceae; genus Barnesiella; species Barnesiella sp. An22. The sequence continues at coordinate 1,221,722 of NZ_OZ007014.1, read as the reverse complement.
GTATTGCGGCTCTATCCTGGCCACCTCGGCGCTGGGTGCCGCAGCCTTTATCGGTGCGGGTGAAACCGAAATGCAGATGAAGGCGGTCATCGCCCCCATGCTCATCGCCGCCGTAGGCATTCTGCTCTCCATCATCGGTATCTTCTCGGTACGTACCCACGAAGATGCCAAGATGAAAGACCTGCTGAAGTCGCTTTCGTTCGGTACCAACCTCAGCTCCATACTCATCGTATTTGCCACCTTCGGTATTCTGTGGGCTCTGCAACTGCAAAACTGGGCCCTGATAGGCGGCTCGGTAGTGGTGGGTCTGCTGGTGGGCATCATCATCGGACGCAGCACCGAATATTACACCTCGCAATCGTACCGCCCCACCCAACGCCTCTCCGAGAGCGGTAAGACCGGCCCCGCCACCGTCATCATCTCGGGTATCGGTCTGGGCATGATTTCAACGGCTGTCCCCGTCATTGCCGTGGTAGCCGGTATCATCCTCTCCTACCTCTTTGCCTCGGGCTTCGACCTGAGCAACGTGACCCTGGGCCTCTACGGTATCGGTATCGCAGCCGTGGGCATGCTCTCGACGCTGGGTATCACCCTGGCTACCGACGCCTACGGTCCCATTGCCGACAACGCCGGCGGTAACGCCGAGATGAGCGGCTTGGGCGAAGAGGTACGCAAGAGAACCGACGCCCTCGACTCGCTGGGCAACACCACCGCCGCTACCGGCAAAGGCTTTGCCATTGGCTCGGCCGCCCTCACGGGTCTGGCTCTGCTGGCCTCGTACATGGAGGAGATTCGCATCGGTCTGACCCGCATCGGCGAGACCGTCCTCGAGTTTGCCGACGGCACTACGGTGATGATCAGCGAAGCCTCGTTTACCGACTTCATGCGCTACTACGACATTACCCTGATGAACCCCAAAGTGCTCTCGGGCATGTTCATCGGTTCGATGATGGCCTTCCTCTTCTGCGGATTGACCATGAACGCCGTAGGTCGTGCCGCCGCACACATGGTCGAGGAGGTGCGCCGCCAGTTCCGCGAAATCAAGGGCATCCTCACCGGCGAGGCCGAACCCGACTACGAACGCTGCGTGGCCATCTCGACCCAGGGAGCTCAACGCGAAATGGTCGTACCCTCGCTGCTGGCCATCGTGGCTCCCATCGTGACGGGATTGATATTCGGTGTATCGGGCGTGGTAGGCCTGCTCATCGGCGGCCTCAGTGCCGGCTTCGTGCTGGCCATCTTCATGGCCAACGCCGGCGGTGCCTGGGACAATGCTAAGAAATATGTCGAGGAAGGTAACTTCGGCGGCAAGCACAGCGACGTGCACAAGGCTACCGTCGTGGGCGATACCGTGGGCGACCCCTTCAAGGATACGTCGGGCCCGAGCCTGAACATCCTCATCAAGCTGATGAGCATGGTAGCCATCGTCATGGCCGGTTTGACCGTGGCCTGGAGTCTGCTGTAAAAGCAATCGTTCATAACCATAACCCCGAGAGGCCGTACCGGAAATTCCGGTACGGCCTCTTCTGTTTACCGATGAATACGAAATATTCTCATCCTCCACTGATAGATTCGCGGCACAAGAGCCCTCTCTTATTCCAAACGGCCCCAGCTGTCGCCTACCCTCTTCGAGGTACAGGATGCCGACAGCCGGGATTGGTATCTGCTCGATACTCACGGCTACATAGTCGAATAGATTTTGACACACCAACGGGAACGACGATAAACGGTTTCCCGCCTTCTTCTCTTTCTTGAGCAGGGCTGTACAGGGGGCTATCGGCCTCGGCACAGCCCTCGCTCTGTTTCCATTTCAACCTCGAGCCGCCACATTCGGGCTATCTTTTAGCTGCAAAATATAGGGCGTTGAAATAAAAATCGCTATTTTTGCAAATGTCGAAACACACCTCGACATACAAGGACAAAACAAGAAAGGGATCATATTTCATACCGTGGGACTATAGACCGGGCTATGAAACACAGACAGTTCAAAGCGAACAGAAATGACAGATAACCAACTGATACAATCACTGATTGACCGGGACGAACGCATCACGCAGCAATTCTTTTTTCAGAACTGCCGACCGCTTTTCAAGAAGGTCATAAGCCTGGTATTCTCCTATCCGGTCGATTACGATGAATTTGTCAACGAGTTTTACCTCTACCTCATGGAAAACGAGGCCTGCCGCCTCAAACAGTTCCAGGGCCGGAGCTCCATCTACCAGTGGTTGAAAACCGTGGCCATACGCTACTTTATCCACAAACGCGACTGCCTGATAGATATGGAACCTCAAGAGCCTCTGTTAGATAAGACCCCGGTCGACGAAACCGTCGACGAGGAAAAGAGGCTGACGTCGCGACTGGACCTGGAATATCTGCTGGCCCGGATGACCAACAAACGTCAGGTCTACGTCATCAGAGAGCTGGTACTGCACGATGCCGAACCCCGCGAGGTGGCCCTCGCCCTGCAAGTGACGGTAGATAATCTATATAACATCAAGAAACGGGCTATTGAGGCGCTGACTAAAATAGCCATTAACGAAGCAGAAAAGTATGAAAAAAGAAGCGACCGATAACAACTACATATCGTCCGAACTGCTGGCGGCCTATCTGGACGGGAGAGCTACGGCAGCCGAGAATGAACGTGTGCTCAAGGCTCTGGCCGAGGATTCCCGGTTGCGCGAGGTCGTGAAAATAGCACAAGCCGTTGACGAGCCCGAGAGCTTCGAAGCCGACGAAATCGACCTCCTGCCCATGACGGCTCTGGCCGCTTCGTGTGGCGACGAGAACTATTGCTGCCTCGAGTGCGAAACCTATATCCTCAACCGCCACCCAATTGCCTTCGACGAAAAAGAGTTGTTGGCCGACGCCGTGCGCAACAAGTGGCAGAAACCCGACGGCACCCCGCTGCACCACATCGGGCGGCATCTCGAGCGATACGGCCTGTCGGTGACTCGCCGCTACCAGTGCAGCCTGTCGGACATCGTCGCCGCCCTCGACGCCGGGTGCGACGTGATTGCCGCCGTCGACGGAGGCGAACTGCTGGGCCACCCGAGCGACGAACTGGCCGAAGACCTCTTCGTCGGGCAGATACCCGACCACACGGTGGTAATACTGGCCTGCGATACGGCGCAGCACACCATCACACTCCACGACCCCAACAGCTCCCGGCCAAGCGACAGCTACCCGACCGAACAGTTTATGAACGCCTGGGCCGACTCCAAATACTATTTGGTAACCGCAACCAACGACAACAGCATGAACCAATATACACCCCACCCCATCGACCTTACCGATGTAGTGCTGGACGACGATTTGAACGACCTGCGCGAAGCCATCGCCGAGAACGCCCACGAAATCTGGGCCGAGAACCGAAAGGCCGAAGGCTGGACCTACGGTCCGCAGCGCAACGACTCGCTGAAGCAGACCCCCGACATGGTGTCCTACGGGCAACTGCCCGAATCGGAAAAACGGTACGACCGCGAGATGGCCATGCAGACCATCAAGCTGCTGAAAAAGCTGGGCTACGACCTCATCAAACGGGAAGATACCGAGCTCTATCAGGTACTCAAGCGCCGCATACAGGAGTCGAAGCTGGAGTACCGCTGCCCGCAATGCGGCAACACGGTCTACCGCCACCAGCACTTCTGCGACCAGTGCGGTACCCGCCTCGACATGACGTGGGACAAGGAGTGAGTAATGGGGCTCCTTTGATAATCAATAATACCCAACGACAACAAGAAAAACAGTTGACCCTCCTCGGAAAAAGCGGGCGCTTTGTCAGCCAAGCAGGCTTCGCTTTTCTGCAGGAGGGCAGCTTCCTTTTACCCCCAACGTCTCACGGGGGCGAACCAACCGGCGACACGGGTTGTTATAGGTACAGTTTCTAATCTAAAAAAACAGAAGTCCTATGGCAAAAGAAAGTGTTGCTATCTTGAGTGGAAAAATCGACGTGGTAGAGGTCCTCGCCGAGTTGAATGCCGCCTTGTCGGAAGAGTGGTTGGCCTTTTATCAATATTGGGTAGGAGCTCTGGTCGTGAAGGGCACGATGCGGGGCGACGTGCAACGCGAATTTCAGGCGCATGCCCTGGAAGAGTTTGAACATGCCCGCCTCCTGGCCGACCGTATTGTCGAACTCGAAGGAATGCCGGTTCTCGACCCCAAACAGTGGTTCGAGTTGGCCAAGTGCCCCTACACGGCTCCGACCGATACTGATGTCGTGAAACTGCTGAAACAGAACGTAACCGGCGAGCGGTGCGCCATCCTGCGCTACCAGTCCATTGCCTCGCTCACCGACGGAAAAGATTTTACCACCTGCGATATGGCCAAGCACATCCTGGCCGAAGAGGAAGACCACGAACAGGAGTTACAGGACTTCCTCGACGATATTGCCCACATGAAATCGTACGTGTCGAAACAATAATACTCATATTTAGGATAACAAGCAATGCAAAGGCAGCCCCCGGGAAACATCGCGGAAGGCTGCCTTTATCATTCTGTACAGGGAGGCGACGGCTCAACCCTGCGGCGGGTTGGCTGCCGGGATTCCCTGCCCCCCGGCCTGTGCGGCCAGAGCAGCCGCCTGTGCCTGACTGGCCGCCTGTGCCTGCTCGAGCTGACTTTGCCGAATCGACTGCAACAGCTTGTCGGCAAAGGGGAAGGAGCCGTTCTCGAGCAACATCTCGAGCGAAATTTTCCCACCCCGGAACAGCTCCATGAGAAACTCGTTCGAGGCCAAACGCAAGGCCGGAGTCGAGAGGGTCTCGGCAATCGAGAGGTCAAACTCGGTGTTACGCACCTCGGCAGGTGTATAGGTCGAGGCATCTTTCCCGGCACTGCTCCCCGCGATGGTCTGGTAACGGGCATCGGTGTAGAACTGCTGGATGGTCTTCATGATCTTGATGTCGCGATCTTCGCGGAAGGTCTTGAACGACTCGAAGAGGTCGAGCAGGTTGGTCGACGAGTATTGCACCTGCTGCGAGTAGAGCGAGGCCGGTGTGCCCGAGTTCGGAGCCTTTCCCTGCATGGCCCCGTGCACCCCCGAAATATCCTCGAACAGCCGCATCTGCAACGACAGCATCTCATAGGCTCCCACCTGCGTGGCGTTGACCGCAATCTGCTGCGGCATGGGCGACCCGGGCCTGGGGCGGAACAGAATGATGCCGTTGTACTTGGTCCACTCGTCGGCAATATCCTCGATGGTCATGCCGTCGGGTATCTGGTCTTCGGGGAAAAGCAACACACCCTTGGCACTCGAGCCCATGATGAAGTCGATCATCGTAATGAGGCGGTTGATGTACCGCTGCTGGTCGATGACATCCTCGACAAAGGCATGCACCTCGCCGTCGACCAGCGGGTAGAGCTTGAACACATAGGGGTGCTCGCCATGCCAGTAGGGCGTCTCGCCCTCGTCGAGCAGGTCGCCCAACGGCGAGAAAAACCGGTAACGCCACGTCTGCTCCACCCCCCACTCGGTCTCAATCAGAGGTACCGACTCTTCGGCGATACCGGCCTCGCGCGCCGCCCGCTTGCGGGCCTCGTTCTCCTGCTCGACCACCTTTGCCTCGGTAGCCGGCAAGCTGTAATATTCGCCCGAAGCAAAATCGTGACAGTTCAGCGCCTCGCGGCTCTCGAGCTTCCACACCTCGATTACCCGGCACATCTCGGGCACCGAAGGCATGTAGAAGTCGAGCCGGTCGACACTCCGCGTCGTCAGGTTCTCGAAGTTGTGACGTGCCGTCTCGGTATCGGCCTCGGAGTAGATGTTGCGCAGCTGTACCGCCCGCTCGCGCGACCCGAAAGCAAAGCGCGATATGACCTCGGCAATGGTCATGTCGTGCAGCTCGCCTATGAGCGTGCAATCCCAGTGCCGGCTATCCTCCATCGCGTTGAAGAAGATGCGGTTGGGGTTAATCTCGTCAATCCACACATCGGTCTTTCCCCGACGGTATCCGTAACCGATTTTCTGAAAACAGATACCCGAGATAAGGAACTCCTCGAGAGTGCGGCTGTCGAGCTCCTGCAAGCGGTTATGCTGGTAGGCATACTGCACGGCAGCACTCATCAGCTCGCCCAGACTCTGTTCCTCCCGGTCGCGCGCCACACACACCGGCTGAGTCTGGTTGTTGCGGAACTGCCCCAGCACCGACTTGACCATCTGGCGAATGAGGTTATTCTTCAACGGCACCTTACCCTGCTGGCGGATATACTCCTCCTCGGTCATCACCCGCCCGTCGGGCAGTTTTATCCGGTCGTTCCACTGCCGGCCATAGGTATAGTCCCGGTTTCGTTTTCGTTTGAGCCTGAAGTGATCGATCTCCTCCCAGGCCTTCTGCGCCTGCAACAGCACCGGGTAGTCGGCCCGTTCTATCTCGCCGCTCGGTTTGCGCCGGCCGTTTTTCCCCGCAGGCGGGGCTTTGTACGCATGATTTGCCATATTCGGTCTTGTTTTTAGTTCGCTGCAAAGAAAAGCACGACGTGCCCCCCGTTTATGGCATCGTGATACAAAAGGCACTGTTCCACCTGTTTATAAGACATACTTCCGAGATTTCGCACGGTATATCCAAAAAGGGCTGAAAAAATATGACAAAATGTTGCAGGAATCGTTTTTTTAATCTCTATATTTGTTATCGTGTCGATGCGGGCGGCAGAGCTCCCCTCCCCGGGGAGTGCGGTCGTTGTTCTCCCCGCAGCGGGAAATCAAACAAAATACCCTCTGGAGAACCGGGTATAACAAATTAAAAAGCTATGAAAAAAATTTTGCTGGCGGCAATTGCTGCCGTAGTGTGCGTAGGCGGAGCTTTTGCACAACTCTCCATGGGTCCCAAAGTAGGCCTTAACGTAAGCTCAATAACGGGCGACGGTTCCCAATACCGGGCCGGCGTGAATGTAGGCATCTTTGCCAACTACCGCATCAACAGCCTGTTTGCCATCCAACCCGAGTTCCTCTACTCGATGCAGGGCAGTGCCTTCGACGATGTCACCGTCCTCAACCAGACAATCGAGTCGAACTACACCTCGCACTATATCGACATCCCGGTACTGCTGAAGATCTATCCCTGGCGGGGATTGAACGTGCAGGTAGGCCCTCAATTCGGATTCTGTGTCGACGATGAATATAAGCTAAAACTGGGAGGGAAAGAGATTTCGAGCAACGACCTCAAGCAATACGGCTACGACGAGAAGGCCAACACCTTCGACTTCGCCATCGCCGTGGGCCTGGGCTACGAGTTCGATTTCGGCATGACCATCGACGCCCGCTACAACTGGGGCCTCACCAAGATTTACGACGATGACAAGGCCAAGAACAGCGTATTTATGATTTCGCTGGGCTACAAGTTCGATTTCTAATCACTACCCTCAACGATACAGCAAGGGGATATGTTGCAGATAGCAATCTCGACATATCCCCTTGCTCATATCTACGTATGAATCTCTGTCCATAAATAGCCTCTATTATTGCTCATAGAGAATACATTGCTCGTGAAAGCGCTCACGAATATTGAAAATTATGGGAATATACTATTGAAAATTACGGGGATTTTGTAAATTAGTCCCCAAAACTTATTTCTCATGTACTACCAAAGACTCATCGAAAAGGAGATAGAATTAAAGTTAAGGACATCGGGGGCCGTAGTTGTAGCAGGTCCCAAGTTCTGCGGTAAGACAACAACTTGCATGCGGTATCAAAAGAGTTTTGTAAAACTAAATACCAGGCAAGCCATCGCCATGGCCCGGATGAATCCCAAAGCCGTCTTAAAAGGAGAGACACCCCGATTGATTGACGAGTGGCAAAAGGCTCCAGATATATGGAACCAGATTAAAGATGACCTGGACTACGACTATCAATTCGGGAAATATATTTTAACCGGCAGCTCTACACCTGCCGATAAAACCGAAGTACACCATAGCGGAGCCGGTCGAATAACTCCGGTGAAAATGAGACCGATGAGCCTATGGGAATCTCAAGAATCAAAGGGAACGGTCTCGCTGTCGGATTTGTTTGAAAAAGGCAGGAATTTCCCCTGGGACCTCAATACCGATTTCACGCTCGACGATGTCGCATTTTTGATTTGCCGCGGCGGTTGGCCCATCTCGGTTTTGGCTGACAAAGAGATAGCCATAGAGATTACCAAGAACTATTACAATGGACTCTTTGTTTTCGAAGACTGCGAAAACGAACGGTTTCGGAACAAGAAACCTGAAGTTCTGAAAATGATTCTGCGAAGTTATGCACGGCACATCTCCACCGAGGCCGCTATCTCTACCATCATTGCCGATGTGCGCCAAAGCAACGAACGCACCATGGATAGCAAGACTTTCGACGATTACATGGAAGCATTGAAAGACCTCTACATCATCGAGGATATTCCCGCCTGGAACCCCAATATTCGCTCAAAGACCTCTATCCGCAGCACTCCAACGCGCCATTTCATCGACACCTCTATTGCATGCAGAGCATTGGGGATAGGGCCCGAGGATTTGAAACGAGACTTGGAAAGCTTCGGACTGTTTTTCGAAGATTTCGCAGTTCGGGATTTGTCGATATATGCCAATGCTTTAGGAGGACAAGTAACCCATTACCGAGACAATGCCGGACTGGAATGCGATGCCGTGATTCATCTCGAAGATGGACGATGGGGGGCCATCGAAATAAAACTCGGAGGCGATACCCTTATCGATGCCGGGGCAAAATCGCTGAAAACGCTACGCAACAAAATCATAGGAAAAAGCGACGAGAAAGCACCTGATTTTCTGTTGGTTCTGACTTCGGTCGGAGGTGCATATCAACGGGAAGACGGCGTTTATGTAGCTCCCATAAATCTGCTGAAGCCCTAATACCCATACCTAATATAAGTAAGAGAGGCCATGTTGGTATTCCCCGACATGGCCTCTCTCCTTATCTAAACCAAATTTACCATACTTTATCCATAGCAGATTTCGCCCTTTTCGTTGCGATACTCGTCGAAGCTCTTGTTGTACTGGGTCATGGCACGCAGGCTCATGCCCATGCTCGAGAAACCACCGTCGTGATAGAGGTTCTGCATGGTCACCTTGCGGGTGAGGTCCGAGAACATCACGATACAGTAGTCGGCACACTCGTCGGCATCGGCGTTGCCCAGGGGCGACATGCGGTTGGCAAAGTCCATCAGCGACTCCATGCCCTTGACACCGCTACCGGCTGTCGTCATCGTAGGCGACTGCGAGATGGTGTTGATGCGCACGTGCTTCTCCCGACCGTAGATGTAGCCGAAGCTACGGGCAATCGACTCCAGCAGCGCCTTGGCATCGGCCATATCGTTATAGCCGAAGAGCGTACGCTGAGCAGCCACATACGACAGGGCCACAATCGAGCCGTACTCGTTGATGGCATCCATCTTCTTGGCCACCTGTATCATCTTGTGAAACGAGATGGCCGAAATATCCAACGTCTTCGACAGCATGTCGTAGTCCAGATCGTCGTACGGACGTTTCTTTCGCACGTTGGGCGACATGCCTATCGAGTGCAATACAAAATCGATTTTACCTCCCAGCACCTCCATCGAGCGGGCGAAGACCTTCTCCAGATCCTCTACGTTGGTGGCATCGGCCGGAATAATTTCGGCGTTCAGTTTTTCCCCCAAAGCGGTTATCTCGCCCATGCGCACAGCCATGGGTGTGTTCGAGAGCGTAATCACAGCCCCCTCCTCTACCGCTTTCTCGGCGACTTTCCACGCAATAGACATCTCGTTCAATGCGCCGAAGATTACGCCTCTTTTTCCTTTCAATAAATTATAACTCATATATTTTTCGTTTAGGCACAATCCTGCACAGTTTGCACGAATGTGTGCCGTTTTGCGGCTGCAAAGATAAGACTCTTTTTGCAAACGCAAAACAAAACCACTCAATTTTGTTAAGCCCAGATAGCAATTCGGCCAGGCAATGCCGTCAATTTCCCATCGGCAAAGGGTTGCGACTTTCATATTGCCCTACCCCACAGCTCTTAAAAAAATACATTTTTTTTCTAAACCACTTTTCAAACAAAAAAACCAACCGTATCAGAAATTTATGCTTATATTTGTGTCGTGAAATCAACCAAATAATAACTTTTATATACACACAACCATGAGTAAACCATATGTTGTAGGTATCGATATAGGCGGTACCAATACAGTATTCGGGATTGTCGATGCCCGCGGCTCTATCTTGGCCACCGGGTCTATCAAAACTCAGAAATATACCGAGATTAACGACTATGTAAATGCTTTGTACGAAGAGTTGTCGCGCCTTTTGGCTCAAGAAAACGTAACCGACCAGATTGCCGGTATCGGTATAGGAGCCCCCAACGGCAACTACTTCACCGGGAATATCGAGTTTGCACCCAACCTGCCCTGGAAAGGTGTAATTCCTCTGGCTCAAATGATGCGCGAGCGATTCAATATCCCCGTAACCATTACCAACGACGCCAACGCCGCCGCTATCGGCGAGATGACCTACGGCGCTGCCCGCGGTGTGAAAGACTTCATCATGATTACCCTCGGAACCGGCGTTGGTAGCGGCATCGTTATCAACGGTCAGATGGTATACGGCCACGACGGATTTGCCGGAGAGCTGGGCCACGTAATCGTACGTCGTGGCAACGGCCGTCTCTGCGGTTGCGGTCGCACCGGCTGTCTCGAGGCTTACGCTTCGGCTACGGGTGTAGCCCGCACGGCTCGCGAATTCCTCGAAATCCGCAACGACGAGTCGTCGCTGAGACAACTGCCCATCCAGGACATCACCTCGAAAGATGTTTACGACGCTGCCGTATCGGGCGACAAACTCTCGCAAGAGATTTTCGAGTACACGGGTAAGATTCTGGGCGAGGCTTTTGCCGATTTCGTAGCCTTCTCGAGTCCCCGCATGATTGTGCTCTTCGGTGGTCTGGCCAAATCGGGCGAACTCATCATGCGTCCTATCCGCGAAGCCATGGAGCGCAACTTGCTCCCCATCTACAAGGGCAAAGTGAAGATTGTACTCTCCGAACTGAAAGAGAGCGATGCTGCCGTATTGGGCGCCAGCGCACTGGGCTGGGAGGCCAACTAAGGCTAATCGCACACTAAACCATAAAAGAAACGGGGAAACGTCGTTGATGGCGTTTCCCCGTTTCTTTTTGTATACAGTTGGGCTTATGCCCCTTGTTGTTTCTGCAAAGCCTCATGCATGGCAGCGGCAGCCCTGCGGCCATCGCCCATGGCCAGAATCACGGTAGCCCCGCCCCGCACAATATCGCCTCCGGCATATATATCGGGAATCGACGATTGCAACGTGTCGGCATTGACCACTATCGTACCCTTGGGCGTCACCTCGAGGCCATCGATAGCATTGGGCACCAACGGGTTGGGCGATACGCCTACACTTACAATCACCTCGTCGACATCAATCGTCTCGATAGCACCGGGAACAGGTACCGGCGAACGGCGCCCCGACGCATCGGGTTCGCCCAGCTCCATCTTCTGGAGCTTCATCTGGCGCACGCGTCCCCGCTCGTCGCCTATATACTCGATGGGGTTGTGCAGCGTGAGGAACTCTACCCCCTCCTGCTTGGCATGGTGCACCTCTTCCTGACGGGCCGGCATCTCGGCTTCGGAGCGGCGATAGACAATCATCGCCCGGTCGGCGCCCAGGCGGCGGGCCGTACGCACCGAGTCCATGGCCGTGTTGCCACCGCCTATCACAGCTACCCGATGCCCCTTGTATACCGGCGTATCGCTCTCGGGGTTGGCAGCATCCATCAGATTCACCCGCGTGAGGTATTCGTTGCTCGACATCACCCCGTTGAGATTCTCGCCGGGGATATTCATAAACCGGGGCAATCCGGCCCCGCTGGCCACCAGGATGCCCTTGAATCCCATCTCGTGCAGGTCGTCATACGAGAGGGTTTTGCCCACGATGCAGTCGGTCACAAACTCTACCCCCATGCGGCGCAGACTCTCAATCTCGACATCGACGATGCGGTTGGGCAACCGAAACTCGGGGATACCGTATTTCAACACCCCGCCAATCTCGTGCAACGCCTCGAATACCGTCACCCGATAGCCTCGCTTGGCCATATCGCCGGCAAACGACAATCCGCAGGGACCCGAACCTACCACGGCAATCTTGATACCGTTGTCGGGCTGCATCTCGGGCAGAGCCACCTCGCCCGAGGCCTGCTCATAATCGGCCGCAAAGCGCTCCAGATAACCGATGGCTATCGGCTCCTTCTTCAACTTCTGCAGATAGAAGCACTTCGATTCGCACTGACGCTCCTGGGGGCACACACGGCCGCACACGGCCGGCAGGGCACTCGTCTCTTTCAGCGTGCGGGCCGCCGACAGGAAGTCGCCCCGCTCTATATTCTTGATAAACTTCGGGATATTGATACCCACCGGGCACCCCGTCATGCAGAGGGGCTCCACACAGTCGAGACAACGGGTAGCCTCCAGCACGGCCTGTTCGGGCGTGAGGCCCCGGTTCACCTCTTCGCGGTTGGTTACACGGTAGGCCGGGTCGAGCTCGGTCATTTTCACCCGCGGAATATCGGTACGCTCCTTGGCTTTCTTGCTTTTGCGGAGGTTCTCCCTCCACTGTTCGGCACGTTGTGCCGCTAACTCTTCTTTATTCATACGCTTAACATCCCTCCTCTCTTTTATTCCACATCTTTATACGACGACAACCGCATGAGCAGCTCGTCGAAATTGACCTGATGGGCATCGAACTCCGGCCCGTCGATGCAGACGAAACGGGTCTTTCCCCCCACCGTGATACGGCAGGCACCGCACATGCCGGTACCGTCGACCATGATGGTATTGAGCGAGGCCACCGTAGGAATATTGTATTTCTGGGTAAGCAGCGAGACAAACTTCATCATCACGGCCGGCCCGATGGTCACACACAGGTCCACCTTCTCGCGCTTGATTATCTCCTCGACACCCTGGGTCACCAGACCCTTCTGACCATACGAACCATCATCGGTCATGATAATCACCTCGTCGGAGTATTTGCGCATCTGCTCCTCGAGAATAATCAACTCTTTGGTACGGGCTGCCAGCACGGTAATCACCCGGTTGCCGGCCGCCTTCATGGCCTCGACGATAGGCAACAGCGGGGCACAGCCCACACCGCCGCCGCAGCACACCACAGTGCCGAAACGCTCGATATGCGTCGCCTTGCCCAACGGGCCTACTACATCGGTAATATAGTCGCCGGGATTGAGGGCACACAGCTTGGCCGACGACTTACCCACAGCTTGTACCACCAACGTGATGGTGCCGGCCTCGACATCGGCCGAGGCAATGGTGAGCGGTATGCGTTCGCCCTTCTCGCCTACCCGCACAATCACAAAGTGACCGGCCTTGCGGGCCCGAGCAATGAGGGGAGCCTCTACCACCAGTTTTACCACTTTTTCCGAAAAGTGTTCTTTCGCTACAATCTTATTCATGATATATCCTTGTAATCTCTTTTCTAAAGAATCCTACCTCAAAGTTGCTAATTTTTTGGCAAAACTGTTGTATCCCGGGCCAAAATTATTCTCCATTTTCAGATAAAACAACACTCTCCGCACCCGCATAACAAACGAAGGGAGGGCCACCTTGCGGCAGCTCTCCCTTCAATAGGTTTTATAAGCAATCGATTATTCGCCCAGTTTCCAACCTTCGATATCACGAACACCGGGAAGGCCCGTAAACATGGCCATTTTTTTACCTTTGGCATACAGAATCTTACCTGCGTTTCCAGGATTATCTTTCAACGAAACGGCATCACGCAGACCGGCAGCACCCGGGAACTCAGATACCTGATCGTTCAGTTTCACCCAGAGACATTTGCTCAAATCGGTCTCATTGGCATTGTCTGCAATAATTACAGTAGTAGAACCGGTATAGGTATCGACACCCATTTCTACTTCGCTGGCAGCAGCTTCAGGGCTAGAGATAGACGATTTGGCACCATATTTCAAGCAACCTACAATGTAACCTTTTACCGAGATAACGGTCTTATCGGCGTTGTTGTAACCCAAAGCATCGGCTACACTGATAGCGTTCGACCAGTCTACATCGGGAGTAGGATCGGGAGTAGGCTCGGGGGTATCGCCACCACCTTCGCCCATGTAGTGCTCAACCTGTGTGCGACCAAAGGCGAAGTCGTCGATGCAGTAGGTAGTCGAGTTGCTCTTACCACCTTGTGCCTGATAACGGAAACCGATGTATACAACGTCACCCTTGCCTGCGAGGCTGATGTCACCCGAAGCTACCCAAGTGTAATCGCCATCGGTCGAAGTGGCAATACGTACATTACTCAACAACTCTTTGCTCGAAGCGTTCGAGGTGGGTTCGTTCAGTACATATACCTCGAGCGACGAAGTCTCTTTCCAATAAGCGCCCTCGCTGTAGAACGAGAATACTTTGTTGGCGGCATCCTTCACATTCAAGGCCGGAGTAATCATCCACAAATCATAGGTCTTGCCGGCATTCGCATCTTTACTGTCGTGAGCCGTAGCCTGGATGTATTTCTCGGTTACGCCCGTCGAGTTGTTGGTAAAGGTCTTGCTTTGCCAGGTACGGTCGTCGTCAACCGGCGAAACAATCTCGTGCGTCCATCCCGGGCAGAGCTCGTTGATGGGCGTGTATTGAGCCTCGATGTTGTTGAACTGATAGATGGTATCGGTAATCATTACACTCGATCCAGAACCATCACCATCGCCACCACCCAAACCGGGCAGAGGATCATCTTCGGTATTCGAACAAGCCGAAAATCCGGCAACCGTCATGGCTGCCATAAAAATCCATGCAAATTTTCTCATTTTTTTCATATTTAAATTATTTGAGGTTATTGTATCATAGTATCATATTGATTATTCGGGAAATTCAAAACCCTCGAGGTCGGCAAAGGGATTGTCGAGCGAGCGGATAGTCAACTGCCACGAACCGGCATAGGCTGCATTGTCTTGGAACCAACCTACAATAGCCGTGATGTCGCCACGGTTGTCCGAGCCGAATACCGGGAGTCGACGGTCGGCAAAGCGGGCATACTCGCTGGTCGAGATGCTTACGCTCGTGGTGTTGCCGCTATCGTCGGCAATCTCGCGCGAGCGGGGGAAACCGATGTTGTACTTCTTGCTGCTGTCGTAGGTAGCCGGTGCAAAGGTGGGGTTCTGACCATATTTGGCCAAAGCCGTCGTCACACCCTGTCCGTCGGTCGGGAAGGGATATACCACATCGTTCAGTTTCTTGCCGTCCGAATCGTAGCCGGTAAAGTAGGCATTCTTGATTTTTACAATCTTGAAGTAGCCATACTTATCCAGTTCGGTAATCTGTTTCAGGGTCATCTCCTCGATTACGATTTTCGAGGGGTCGGGGTTGCCGATTTTCTGGATATGTTTCATAGCCAGCGTGTAGGGAATACGACCCGGCTCTTCGCGTATCTTGTTGTCGTTGCGGTATCCGCGCACACCCAGTTGGGGAGCACCGGCATAGCGGCCCAATACCAGACCATTGCAGCGGATGGCTACCACCTGACCGATGGGGAGCATGCCCGACAGACTGCCGGCATCGACCGACACCTTCAGACAGGTGTGGTCGTCCTCGAGGCTCTGAATCACAAAGTATTTATACACGTTGCCGGCACGGTCGTCGGTGATGATGCGGCCGCGCACCACGATGTCGTTGGGCGAATCGATGGTGTCGATTGTAAACAGCCCCTCTTTCGTATCGAAGTTCTCGATAAGGTCTTTGATGGTCACCGTCTGAGCCCAAGCCTCGGCGCTGCCCTCGGGCACGGTGGCAATCTCCTCGGGTATGGCATCGAACTCTTTTTCACACGCCGTAAACATCGTCAGGACGAGCAGTACGGCTCCGATATATTTCAGTTGTTTCATATCTATATCTCTTGTATGGGTTGATTAAAATTTGAAACCTACGTTGAGGAACATGTTGAAGCCCCAGGCGTAATAGTATTTGTTGGGGAACTTGTCGACCGACTGAATATCCTTGGTCACGCTCTTGTTGTCGCGGCTTACACGACCTTGTTGGTAACCACCGGTTATCATGCTGGTGTTGTTGAGGATATTGTTCAGGCTCAAGTTGATGTTGAGCTGTTGCTTGCGGTTGTTGAGGTAGATGAGTTTACCCACCGAAGCGTCGAGCATGAACCCGCCTTTGAGTTTCTCTTGCGAGCCGATCATCTCTTTCTGGTTGTAGAGCTTCACGATGTCCGAACCGTCGCCTCCCGATACGTTTTGCAACAGTACCGGTTTGCCCGTGTTCTGGTCGAAGCCCCATACCATCGAAGTCTGACCGTTCTTGTCGATACCGATGATGCGGTAGCCGTTGTAGTATTGTTCCAGACCTACCTCATTGGGGTATTTGCCACCATACATGTTCATGTGGGTGAAACGCGAGGGAGAGAAGTCGAGATAGTTGTTGTCGAAGTACGAGAGAGTCACATCGGCAAACCACATTTTGGGGTGGAAGTAGTCGATGGTGATGCTGGCGGCCAGTTGCGGACCGTTGCTTACATGCAGACCCTCGGTGTATACCCGCTCGGTGTAGTCGGTCGAGGGAGCACGGCCGTCGACAATCACGGGCAACTGCTCGGTGAAGAGGTTCATGCCGTTCTCGGCGCTCATCGTACCCCAGCAGTTGTTGGTGTATTTGTAGCTGGCATAGGTACCGGCAGCCGACACGGTGAAGCTGTTGTTGAGTTTCACGCTCACACCGGCCTCGACACCCATGTGACGTTTGTTCACGCCCGAGAGGGTGTGGTTCACATAGGTACGGAACTCGTCGTGGTAGTAACCCGAGCTCTCCACTCCGTCGCGGAACTCGGTGAAGAATGCCGTTACACGACCTTTTACCACCGACGTATTCAGTTGATAGGTGAGGTCGCCCGAGAATACCTTCTCCGATTTCAGACCCCGTATCTGCGTATCCTTCACACGGGGAGCCACATAGGCATAGCCGGCCAGCGGGGCACGCGACTCGGCCAGAGCGTTGAACGACAAGCGGTTGTGACCGTCGATCTTATACACGATACCAGCCTTGATACTGGGATCTACAAAATAGAGCTGTTTGCCGAAACCTTTCGACTGGGCACCGATAACCTCGGCACGACCGTTACGCATCAAACCTTCGCGTTGGAACGAGGTGTAGGACAACCGAGCGGCATAGTAGATGTCGAAGAGCGGTAACTTCCAGTCGTTCTGGGCAAATACCGAAGCCTTGATGACGTGCATGTTGTAGTTGTAACCGAATACGTCGCCCTTGCGCACAGCCTTGTTGGGGTTGTCCACATCGTTTTGTATGATGGTGAGGTTGTCGGTAAAGTCGCGCTCGGCAAACTGGTCGATGTCAATCCACTGGTTACCGCCCAGCATGTCGTCGATGGTCTTGTAGTGCATGCCCTTGGCATACTTGGCCTCGACACCGGCAGTAAGTTTCAGCTTGCTGTTCAGCTGGTTGGTATAGAGGAAATTCAAGGGAATCTCCATCAAGTCGTTGTGACGACGTTCCAAAATGTACTTGGCGCTACCGTTGGGGTTCACCACGTTGTTGGTGTAGTTGGCGCTGTACATGGCATCCCAGTTGATTTGCGTAATGTCGGGATCACCGGCACGCCACAGGTCGGCCAGTTGGTTGGCCAGATCTTTGTTTACCTCGCCGTAGTAGGCGTTATATACATCGTCGGGACCGTTTACACCCAACTGATAGTATTGCCAGCTGGGCAGGTTGCGGTAGTAGTCGGGACGGGGGTCGGGCGCATTGTAGAACGAAATGGCCGAGTTGCTGTACATACTGTAGTGGAAACCCAAGCCGGCAGCCAGGTTGCTGCGGTCGTCGATTTTCCAATCCCAGTTGAAGATAGCGGTGGGGTCGTAGCTGTGTACGATACGCGAGTTGCGTTTCTCGCCGTTCTGATAGCCCCAGTAGGGGTTGTAATAGATACCGCGGTAGTCATAGACCTCTTGCGATACGGCAGCCGATTGAGCCCGTTTGGTAGGAGCACCGAAGGTTGTAAAGGCAAACCGATGATTGTCGAGCACCTTTTCGGCAGCAAGGAAGTAACCGAACGAGTTGTAGAACGTACCCTCGGTGCGACCCTCGTCGGCCCAGCGGTAAACGACCGACCCGGTGAAGGCCCAGCCGTTATCCATGATACCGGTCGAGTGGATGGCCTGTCCGCGCAGTTTGTAAGCACGGTTGGTATAGGCGGCGTTCACGTTGGTACCGGCGGCATAGCTGGTGGCGCGGGTGTTGATGTTGGTCGTTCCACCCAGCGAACCGAAGGCATAGCCCGGCATCTCGAGACCGTTCACAGCATCCTTGTTACGCATGGCGTTGTTCAAGCCACCCAGACTCGAGTAGTTGAAACGACCACGCTCCAGGTCGTTGAAATTAACCCCGTTGATATAGGTCGACGACTCCCGTTGCTCGTAACCGCGCACATTGAAGCGCATGGGGCTGTAGGAGTAGCTGGCAGCCTGCAGATAGACATCGTCGGCTGCACCCGACAGATACGAAGCCGATTGGGAAGCAGCGCTGCCCTCTTCGTCGAACATCGACTCGTCGAGTTCAAAGATATTGTCCTCGAGGGCCTGTTGGTTGAGCGACTCGTCGGCTCGCTTCTCGTCGAGCGTCATGTTCAGGGTATTGTCTCCCTGCTCCACTACATAATCGACCGAATGAACCTTGTAGTCCGCAGCTGTAAAGACAACCGAAACGGCTCCTTCACGCACTCGCTTCAACTCATATTTACCATCCAGATCTGTAATTGCCGACGATTTCCGTATCGTCACTTTCACATTCGCAATAGGTTTGTTTGTTTCATAGTCAACGACAACGCCTCTCACCGTCGCGGCCTGCACCAGGGCAGGTACCAGAAGAAGCAATGCCATCAATAACCATTGTTTACGATTCATTACATCAAAAGGTTTAATTATATACTGTGTTATCTGTGTTTACACCCTTCATTTATCGTCCCTTTCCACCTCAAAAATGGGAGAGGAAAGGAATTTGCAAATTAAAAGATTATTTTTCATTATACAAACATCTACGAAAGGAATATTTTATTACAATCGTGTTAAATTGTAATCCCTTAGCCCCCTCGTTTTGTGTACAAATGGAAAGTTCGAAGGCCAAATCGATTAAATTTCAAACCCTTAATCTATCACTCTGCCAGAAACCTGCAACTCTATGCACAAAACGGAATCTTATGCATTCTCTTCGGCTCACAGTTTGTTACGTTTCGCCCCGGCACCTTTAGTGGGCCTATAACAATTTATATTTCAAATATTTAAAAATTACGCACAACAGATTTCCGCCTCCCGGTATCCTGGTTTCTTCTCATTTGTAGCAGAGATTTATCCCCAAAAATTTCGCATATTTCCCAAATTGAACTATCTTGCAGCCCATTTAATCCAAAATTGAAAATTTCAAAAACAAAAAATTTCACACACGCTATGAAAAAAATAGGACTGTTGCTACTTGCCGTATTGTTATTGGGCTCGACTGTTTCACAAGCTCAAACGCCAAAGAAACACTTTGCCATATACGCCGTAGCCTTCTACAACCTCGAAAACCTGTTCGACACCATCAACGACCCCGCCACAAACGACGAGGAGTTTACCCCTTCGGGCTCTTACCGCTGGGGCGGATTGAAATACCGCAACAAACTGAACAACCTCGCTTTTGCCATCAGCAACTTTGCCACCGACAACACCAGCCCCTTCAAGCTGAAAAACGGCCCGGCCGTAATCGGTGTTTCCGAAGTGGAGAATCAACAGGTACTCGAAGACCTCATCCACACCGGCAAGCTGGCTCAACGCAACTATGGTATCGTGCACTACGATTCGCCCGATGCCCGGGGTATCGACGTGGGCCTCATCTATGACAAAGACCAGTTTACGGTCGAGTCGAGCAGCAGTGCTCGACTCCACTCCCAAGAGTTCCCCAACCTCCTCACCCGCGACCAGCTGGTGGTATCGGGCCGCTTGGCCGGTGAGCGCGTGCACTTCATCGTAAACCACTGGCCCTCGCGCCTGGGCGGTGAAAAACAGTCGAGCCCCAAACGCGAGGCCGCTGCCGCTCTCACCAAACATCTGGCCGACTCGCTGCTGGCTGCCGACCCCGATTCGAAGGTCATCATCATGGGCGACCTCAACGACGACCCCACCAACAACAGCTGCAAGGTGGTACTGGGCGCCAAGAAGAAACAACAGGAGGTGAAACCCGGCGGATTCTTCAACACCATGTGGGAGATGTACGACCGCGGTATCGGCACACTGGCCTACAACGGTGCCTGGAACCTCTTTGACCAGATTATCATCTCGTCCAATCTGGTAGGGAAAGACCGCTCGACCCTGAAGTATATCCGCTCCGAGGTCTTCAACCGCGACTTCCTCAAACAGAAAGAGGGCAAATACAAAGGGTATCCTCTGCGCACCCACGCCGCCGGTGCCTACCTGAACGGTTACAGCGACCACTTCCCCACCCTCATCTACCTGGCCAAAGAGGTAGAATAATTTCTCCCGACTCTCCTATATAATATATATATAGTATGTAGTATGAATACACGAAGAGCCGCAGCGACGCTGCGGCTCTTCGTGCTTTTACCGTCATACCGGGTCTGCTGTCACAATGCCACGCGACAAGCTACCCGTCGGTCGTGCGACGAAAGGGCCACGATATAGATGCCCGAGGGATAGTCGCTCACCGGTATCGACACCTGCGTCTCGCCCGAGAGATAGTCGCACCAGAGCACACGTCCCGAAAGGTCGAGCAACTCGACCACCTCGAACTCGCCCTCGGCACAGGTAATCTCGAGCCGGTCGCCCTGGCGGGCCATGCGCCAACTATCGTTATCGATTTCGTCCACTCCGCTGTAACAGGGGTCGTTGGCAGCATCGGCCGTGGCATACTCTACCGTACCGTCGGGAGCCTGGGCATAGACCAGCCGGTCGTGCGTGTCGAAACCACTCGTTTCGCCCGAGCAACCCGGTCGCAACCAGTCGCCCTCTTCCACACCCAGCCCCTCGATCCACAGCACCGAGCCATCGGCCCAAAAGCGTTGCCGCAAGGTATTGCCCACCTCGATGGTATCAATCCGGCTGATGGTAGAGTTTACCTGGGTTTGGGTCATCCAGTCGAAGTGAGCCACCGCCTCGCCCACCTTGACCCCGAAGTCGTAAATCAGAAACTCGTGGCTATACAGATTCTCGACCGGCATCAGCTCCTGGTTAAAAGTGATGTAAACCTTCTTGTCGGCCTCGCGCACAAAGGCCAGGTTCTCGTCGGCCGTAGGTTCACAGCCCTGGAAGGTATAAAACCGCTTGTACGACTCGCCGTTCACCACGGTGTCGCCCTGAATGAGATTGCGGTAATAGCTCTTGCCAAAGAGTTCTTGAGAATAGCCCCACTCGGCACCGTCGCGTACCAGGGGCACATAGGCATACTCGGCCGACTGCGCCAGCCCCATCGAGCCCCACACGAGGGCCCACCACATGATTTTTCGCATAACTACACTATATTTTAGATTGGGTCTAATGTACCGTTGGGGTAAATTTACACCATATTCACAAGAATACCTACCCCATGCCCCCTTTTTATCAATCTGGCTTTAAACTCTTTTCAAACAAAAACATTGCGTTTATCGCCGGTTTGGCATTACTTTGCAAAAATTTCCCAAAAGAGGTATTGTCCATGTCACCCAAAGCCAAGACTTATATGCTGCCCACGGCCATGATTGCCGGGAGTGTAGCCGGCTATCTGTTCCCCCGGGCCATTGCCTACTGGGCCACCCTGCTGGCACCCTGCCTCATCTTTGCCATGCTGCTGGTCACCTATTGCAAAATCTCCATCAAAGAGCTGAGCATCAAACCCCTGCACTGGGGGCTACTCTCCATACAGATTATCGGCGGGCTTATAGTCTTCGGAGCTCTCTACTTCTGGGACCCCATCATTGCCGAAGGTACCTTCATCTGCCTCTTCTGCCCTACGGCGACGGCGGCCCCCGTCATCACCGGCATGCTGGGCGGCAGCGTATCCACGCTGGTCTCCTACAGTCTGGTCAGCAACCTGGCCGTGGCATTGCTCTCGCCTCTCATCTTTGCCTTCATGGGTGTACATGCCGACATCTCGTTTGTCGACTCCTTCCTCATCATCTGCAGCAAGGTACTGCCGCTGCTCATCTTGCCTCTGGTCATCGCCCTCGTACTGCAACGATTCTTCCCCCGCATACACAACGAGTTAAAGAACCGGCAGGCCCTCTCGTTCTACATGTGGGCCGTATCGCTTTTCCTCGTAGTGGGCAAAGCGGTCACCTTTATCATCGAACAAGGTTGGGAATCGGTACCTTTCGAAATTGCCATCGCGCTGCTTTCGCTCGTGGCCTGTGTAGGGCAGTTCTATCTGGGTCGTAAAATCGGCGGGAAATATGGCGACAAAATATCGGGAGCCCAGGGTCTGGGTCAGAAGAATACGGTGCTGGCCATCTGGATGGCTCTGACTTACCTCTCGCCCATCACCTCGATAGGTCCAGCCTCGTACATCATCTGGCAAAACAGCATCAACAGCTACCAGCTCTACCTGAAAGAGAAACGCGCAGCGGCCCACCGATAACCGTCACTCCCGGTTACCACCCCGCCACGATTCCAATCGAATCACAAATGATTATTATCCCCCTCAAACAGGGGGTGGTCGCAAGCCACCGCTAATCGGCCGACTCATCGTCGCCGGTCGTGGCCGGCAGGTTCTTCTTGGCCTTCACGCCCATGCCCTTGAGTTTCTCCACACGGCCTATCAGGTTGCCCGTACCGTTCTTCAACTTCTTCATCGCCTCGCCATAGGTGGTGTTGGCCGTTCCCAACGCCTTGCCAATCTTCTCCATGTCGTCGATGAAGCCCACAAACTTGTCGTACAGTTTGCCCGCCTCCTCGGCTATATCGATGGCGTGACGCGTCTGCTTGTCGCGCTGCCACAAGTCGGCCACCAGCTTCAAAGCCGCAATCAGGTTGGTCGGGCTCAACAGCAATACCCGCCGGTCATAGGCATACTGCCACAACGAATGGTCGGCCTGCATGGCAGCCAGGTAGGCTGCCTCGTTGGGCACGAACATCATCACATGATCGCCCTTGCCCACGTAGTCCTGATAACTCTTGTTCGACAGTTCGTCGATATGTTTCTTGACCGAAGCCAGATGCTGCTTCAGCGCGGCGGCAGCCTCTTCGGGCGTCTCGGCATTCACATAATTGACATAGGCCGTGAGCGACACCTTCGAGTCGATGACCATCTGGCGGTTGTCGCCGCCGGGGTAACGGATAATTACGTCGGGGCGCATCTTGCGGCCCTCGGCACTCTGTATCGTGTGACCCTCGTCGTCGCGCAACGTCTCCTGAATGAAATACTCGCGGTCCTTCTCCAACCCCGACTTTTCGAGAATACTCTCCAATATCATCTCGCCCCAGTCGCCCTGAATCTTCGAGTCGCCCCGCAACGCCTGGGTCAGTTGCTTGGCCTCTACACCTATGGTCTCGCTACGCTGCACCAGCTCCTTGATCTGCTCCTTCAAAGAAAACCGCTCGCGAGCCTCGCTGCTGTAGGTCTCCTCGACCGTCTTCTTGAAACCCTCGAGCCGCTCCTTCAGCGGGTTGAGCACCTCGGCCAACCGCTCCCGGTTCAACTCCGAGAAGCTCTTCGATTTCTCCTGCAATATCTCGTTGGCCAGCACCTTGAACTCGTTGCTCATCTCCTGGCGCACCCGCTGTACCTCCTGCTTCTGCACCTCCATATTCTCGACGAGCACCTGGTTGCGTGCCTGCAAGTCGCCCTTCTCGCGATTCAGCTGCTCCCGCTCCCGGCTGGCCACGTCGAGCTGCGTCTGCATCTCGGCCAACCGAGCCGTACAACTGTTCACCTGCGCCTCGAGCACACCGTTGCGCACCCTCAACTCCTCCGCTTCGCGGGCTCGCCCCTCCAAAGACTCCTGCCAACCCTTGCGTCGCGAGTTGTACAGAAACCAAAACACCACGGCAGCTACAACCAGCGTCGCCAATATACCAATCAATACAGCCATCATCGTTATATCCAATAATTATTATCTATCAATTATTCTCAATCTATCCGCAGCACCTCGAAAAACCGCCGGGCAATCTGCTCAAAGCCCCTGTCACCGGGGTGAGAAGCCACACCCTCATCGGTAGTAATCGTTTCGTATCCCTGCCAGGTCAGGGTCTTTGCTTCGACATTATCGCTATATCCCGTCACCTGCACGGTTGCCTGGTACGCTCGCCCGCCAATCGTGAAATCGATTTGCAGACGATTGTCCGGCAGCACAGCATAACGGGTATATTTCAAAGTCTGAGACGTCGGCTCCGTACGGGTCACGACAGTCCCTATCGAGCTGCTGTTGGCAGCAGAGCGAATATCGTTTATCGTAATAAGCGCCACATCGTGAGGCCGACAGGCATCCTTTATCGCCGTCGTAACCTGATTCGAAGCGTACCAGCCATACATCCACACGATACGGGCCCGAGGTGCTCCGCTTCTTATGGTCCTGACAAGCGCTCTGGCCCCTTGCACAAAAGCAGCTCGCTTGCTCTGTGTGTTTACATTCTCGCCAATCTGCACGACTACCAGATCCAAATCGTCGCTCAACCGGGGCTGCAACATGTTTTCCAACCAGGCCCTCTGCTGCTTCTCATTCTCGCAAGCCTCGAACCCCGTCCCCGACAACCGTATGTCGGTATACGCCGGATTCTTTTCCAGAAACCGCTTCTGCAGGATAGCGTGATAATCGCAATCCTCACAAGTCGCATTCATGCCAAAAGTACCATTACCCAACAGCAAAGAATTCCCGATAAACAGAGCCTTATCGGGAACTTCCAACTTACCTGTCGCCTTCTCTTCCCAAACGGTATCGCACGACATCGTTATAAAGAGCAAAAGAGTAAGACATAAACAACGCAAGAGACGGTTCATGGGACTACACGATACAACGATACACAATTATTTGACAAAGATATTAAATGACACGAACAGAGACAAACGAAAAAAATCATTCCCCCGCAAATATTCTCGCACTTCTCCCCCACAAACCGACAATAAATTTCTCCATTCTCACTTTTATAATTACATTTGTAACCATAACCGACAAAAATTCCAGCGTATGAAATTAGGAGATGTATGGTTCTCGGCCCTTACCGAAGCCGAAAACAACGACCACATGATTATCGTTTCGGGCCGTACCGAAATCGAGCCGTTCATTCAATCGGGCAAGTTCAAGGAGCGGGTCGAAATCACCTGGAAATACGAGCCCGACAGCAAAGGCATGCCCACCGAAAAGACCAGCGAACTCATGGAGGAGGCACAAACCGCTCTGAAACGGGCCATGGAGAAGGACAAACTGGCTATCTTCACCGGCATCTATACGGGCGACGGCGAGCGTACCTGGGTGTTCTACACCCGCAACATCCCCGCTTTCGGCCGCACCCTCAACGAAGCTCTCGCCCCCTTCGAGACCCTGCCTATCACCATCTATACCGAGAAAGATCCCGAGTGGAACGAATACCGCGAGATGTGTGAGTTGAAGGGACAGGACGACGACTGCGAAATCGACGAATACGACGACAGCCCCGAGGAGTAACCACCTCCAGCCCCGGCTGCCTCATCCCGGATAAGACAAAAGGGAGAACTCGACACCATCGTGCGGGCTCTCCCTTTTTGTTTATCGGTTTACGACTCTTGTACAGATTTTACTCTTCCTCGTCGTCCTCTTCCTTCATGTTGTGGAATACGTTCTGCACATCCTCATCCTCTTCGAAACGCTCGATAAGCTTCTCGATCGAGGCACGTTGTTCGGGAGTCACCTCCTTCACGTCGTTGGGAATACGCTCAAATTCGGCGCTGATAATCTCATAGCCGGCCTCCTCGAGGTGGTGCTGGATGTTATTGTTCTCCGAGAACTCGCCGTAGAGTACGATTTCCTCGTCGTCGGCCTCCAGCTCGTCTACGCCGTAGTCGATCATTTCGAGTTCGAGGTCTTCGAGCGACACACCCTCTTTGGGTTTGATGTGGAACACACACTTGTGGTCAAAGAGGAACGAAAGGCTACCCGTCGTGCCCAGCGAACCGCCGGCCTTGTTGAAGTAGCTGCGCACGTTGGCTACGGTACGGGTAGTATTGTCGGTAGCAGTCTCTACCACGATAGCGATACCGAAAGGACCGTATCCTTCGTAAACGACCTCTTTATAATCACCGGCATCTTTCGACGATGCTTTCTTGATAGCCCGTTCTACATTCTCTTTGGGCATGTTGGCGGCTTTGGCATTCTGCATCAGCACGCGCAGACGGGGGTTGGCATCGGGATCGGGACCGCCGGCTTTTACGGCAATAGAGATTTCCTTACCAATCTTCGTGAACGTACGGGCCATATTGCCCCAACGCTTCAATTTTCTGGCTTTACGATATTCAAAAGCTCTTCCCATAGGATAATTTTATCTTTTACTTTTATTTTTTGTTAGTATTGAATCATCTCAACTGTGCCTCCAGCTTCTGTTGCAGATTGGAGACTATCTTGTGCATGACAGCGTCAATCTGCTTGTCGTTGAGGGTCTTGTTCTCGTCTTGCAACATGAAGGTAACGGCATACGACTTCTTGCCCTCGGGCAGATTCTTACCCTCGTACACGTCGAAGAGGTAAACCTCCTTGAGCAGTTTGCGCTCACTCTCGCGAGCCACCTTCTCGATGTCGGCAAAGGCCACCGTGTTGTCTACCAGCAGAGCCAGGTCGCGCTTCACGGCCTGGAACTTGGGCAGGTCGCTGAAGAGTACGGCGTGTTTGGCGGCCATCTTCATCAGGGCATCCCAGTTCAGTTCGGCAAAGGCCACATCGGCATCGATGTCGAACCGCTTCAGTATCTTGTGCGATACGAGACCCATCTTGCCGAGCAGTTTGCCGCCGCGGTTGCTGTAGGTGAGGGCTGCCGAGTAGACCTCGTCGCTCGTCTGCACGGCCACGATGTCGCCGGCAATGCCCAGGCGGGCAAAGATATTCTCGACGTAAGCCTTCATCTCATACACGGTCGACTTCTCATCGGGGTGAGCCCAACTGCCTTCCACCCGGTTTCCGGTGAGCCACAAGGCAAAATGCTTCTCCTCGCTGTAACCCGAGAGAATCTTCTCGCCGTTGTGTGCCTCGGGGTTGAAGTAGTAGCAGTTGCCGTTCTCGTAGAACCGCAGATTGGCCCGACGACGGTTGATGTTGTGCGAAATGCTCTCCAAGCCGCCGAACAGCAGGGTTTGACGCATCACGTTCAGGTCGTTGCTCAGCGGGTTGAGCAGCGTCACGCAGTGAGCACGGGGCCAGCATTGCAGGTCGTCGTAGTAGGCACCACAGGTGAGCGAGTTGTTCATAATCTCGTTGAACCCGCAGCCGGTCAACTGCTCCGAAACCAGATTCAGCAACTGGTGGGCCTCATCGACCGGAGTCTTGTAGGAGAGGCTCGAGTGTACGCGGTCCGAAATCTCCACCTGGTTGTATCCGTAGATACGCAGCAGGTCTTCGATTACGTCGACATCGCGCTGTACATCCACCCGATAGGTGGGCACCCGCAGGGAGAGCTCGCGCTCATTCTCGCTCACAATCTCGATTTCGAGGCTGTGCAGGATGCTCTTCACCGTTTCGGCAGGGATGTGCTTGCCGATAAGGGTATCTATCTTTTCATAAGTCAATGTCACGGGGAAAGGCGCTACGGGCGACGGATAGATGTCGACGATGTCGCCGCAGATTTCGCCGCCGGCCAACTCTTTCACCAGCATGGCAGCCCGTTTGAGGGCATAAAGGGTATCGTTGGGATCGACGCCCCGCTCGAAGCGGAACGACGAGTCGGTATTCAATCCTTGACGACGGGCCGTCTTGCGCACCCACGTGGGGTTGAAGCAGGCCGATTCGAGGAATACATCGGTCGTCTCGTCGGTCACGCCCGACTTCAAACCACCGAATACGCCGGCAATACACATAGGCTCCTCGGTGTTGCATATCATCAGGTCACGGTCTGTCAACGTGCGTTCCACCTCATCGAGCGTAACGAACTTGTCGCCCTCCTTGGCCGGTTTCACAATCACCTTGCCGCCGGCGATGCGGTTCAGGTCGAAGCAGTGGAGCGGTTGCCCCGTGCCGTGCAGCAGGTAGTTGGTAATATCGACCACATTGTTGATGGGTCGCAACCCGATAGCCGACAGACGTTGCTTCAACCAGTCGGGGCTCTCCGCCACCTTCACGTTGCGCACCGTCACGCCGCTGTATCGGATACAGGCCTCGTGATTCTCCACCTCGACAGCGATGCCGCCATCCTTGCGGTCGATGGCAAAGCCCTCTACCGACGGACGATGCAGGCCGCCATCGTGTCCGTGCCGGGTCAGATAGGCTGCCAGGTCACGAGCCACGCCGTAGTGCGATGCAGCATCGATGCGGTTGGGGGTAATGTCGACTTCGAGAATGTAGTCGCTCTTGATATTGTAATACTCTTTGGCGGGCGTACCGGGTTTCACCGGCTCGGGCAGCACGATGATGCCATCGTGCGAAGTGCCGATACCGATTTCGTCTTCGGCACAAATCATGCCGAACGACTCCACGCCGCGGATTTTCGATTTCTTGATGGTAAAGCTCTCGTCGCCGCTATACAACACGGTGCCCAGCGTGGCCACTACCACATATTGCCCGGCAGCGACATTGGCGGCGCCGCACACGATTTGAGCCGGCTCGGCTTCGCCCAGGTCGACGGTCGTAATATGCAGGTGGTCCGAATTGGGGTGATCTACACAGGTGAGCACTTTGCCGATAACCAGGCCGTTGAGGCCTCCTTTTATCGTCTGTACCTCCTCGATGCCGCCGGTTTCGAGGCCGATGGAGGTAAGAGCAGCCGAAAGTTCCTCGGGAGTGAGGTCGAAATTTACATAATCTTTCAGCCAGTTATACGAAATATTCATAATGAACCAATTTTATCTTCTATCCTATCGCATTCCGAAAGAGCCCTTTGAACGGGCTCCCCGAAAAATTTTGCCAAAGTTAATAAGAAACTGTTTAAAAGCCAACCGCTCTACCGATTTTTCAACCCGCGCCGACGCTATTTCTTTTCGGTATCCTGCACGCCCGAGCCTGCCGTAATCGAGAGGAAACGGGGCGGTATGGGAGTCTCGAAATTCATCTCCTTGCGGGTAACCGGGTGGGCAAAGCGCAACTTGTAGGCATGCAGAGCCACCCGACCCAACGGGCTGCCGTGAGCGCCATACTTGCGGTCGCCGGCAATGCTGTGACCCAGGTCGTGCATGTGCACACGTATCTGATTCTTGCGTCCGGTAGCCAAGTTGAGCTCTACCAGCGAGAAATGCTTGTTGCTGCTCAACACCTTGTAGCGGGTAATGGCCAACTGCCCCTCCTCGGGATTGTCGGTCGAGTAGACCTGATAGGCCGAATTCTCGGCCAGATACGACCGCACCATCCCCTCGGGCTGTTCCATCTGACCCTCGACCACAGCCACATACTTGCGCTCGAGCACCATGTTGTGCCAGTTGTGCTGCATCTGCTCCTGTATGCCTTTGCTCTTGGCAAACATCATCAGCCCCGAGGTGTCGCGGTCGAGCCGGTGTACGATGAAGAGTCTGTTTTCGGGGTTCTGCGACTTCACATAGTCGCTCAAGATGCTGTATGCCGTGCCGGTCTTGATGCGCTCGGTCGACATCGACAGCAAGCCGTAGCCCTTGTCGATGACCAGGATATACTCATCTTCATAGACCAGCCGCAGGCGGTTGTGCTTGAACACGCTAAACCCGGCCTTGAAGTTGATTTTCAACTCGTCGCCGGCATGCAGTAGCGTGTCGAACTGGGTCACCGGCATATCGTTCACCGCGACCTGGCGATGGACCAGATACGACTTGACCGTAGTGCGGCTCTTGTCGCCGAAGAGCGTATACAGGTAGTTGAGCAACGTGTCGTCGTGCTCGACGGTGTAGTGCTTGACATCCTTGTCGGAAAACCGACGGACTGGCCGTTTGTGAGAAGGTTGGCGCATACGTTTTCTATTTTTGCAATTTTGTCGTGCAAAGATAGTGCAAAGCCACCGCAAAGACAAACATAACCCGCTCTTTTATACGCAAACGGCCGGTCCGCACCGGCCGACCCGTCTGCTCTGCACGGCAAGACTAACCGTCGATCATACCCAGCTTGCTGGCTATCCCCACGGCAATCGACCACACGATAAATGCAATGAATCCCACCACCAGCGCCGACAGGAAACCGTCGCTTATCCATGCCGAGATGAATGTCACGACCACTCCCAGAAGCCCCCCGAACATGATGATATACCCCATGGCCCGCCAGACGAAGACAATAGCTGCCAGAATGAAGGCAACGACCGACCAGAGGAAACTGAATACCCGGCGCACCCCGTCGCCCACCCGCTCCCAGAAGGTGCGTTGGGGACGGTGTATGTAATCGGGGCGGCCTTGCGAAATGATTTCGCCGGTCGACATGTCTACCCGGGTGCCGTTGCGCAGGGTTATGATGCGATGCTTGCCCATGGATTCCTATTGTCTGCACTCCATACACTCAGCATCCTTTTTCAACTTCACGCCATACCAGCGCAGGATGGTGAGGTGACGCTTGGGGTTGTTGTTGAACGGGGCCCAGTTGGCAAACTGGTAGTCGCGCCGGTTGGCCCAGATGTAGTAGTCGTAGGTGAGCTCCTCGAGCAGCGACGAGATGCCGCACTCGATACCCCTCGACAGTTCGTTGAGGGCCAGCTTCACCATCATGTTGTTGATGGGAGCGATGTCGGTCGACAGCCCCACCTGCACCATGGCATTGGCATCTTCGTCGGACACGTAGGCCGGGATGATGCCCAGCTCGCGGGCCCGGCGCACATCGGTAATCTCGTCGTTCTGGTGATAGATGGGATTTCCCGTGAGGCAGGCGTAACAGGGTCCGCCCGGCCGCACCCGCAGAATATCGCCCCCTTCGGCCCGGGTAACGGCCCGGCCGAACAGCCCCACCTTGCCCAGCTTCACCAGCCGGGCGTTGATGTTGTAGCGGCTGGCATACTCGTCGGTAGCCACGATGGTGAGGTCGCTCTCGGCAATACATCGCTCGAGCTCGTCGAGGTGCCGGTTGATGTCGATGGCCAGGGTCTCGACCTGCGCATAGGGGTTCTTCAGCAGGATGGCATCTTTCACGGCGTTGACCTTGAGACGCCCCAACTCGTTCACGCCGCAAATGTGGCGCGAAATGTTGTGCAGTTCTATGCGGTCGAAGTCGATGAGGATGAAATGCCCCACCCCGGCCTTGGCCAGCTCGACGGCAATAGGAGCACCACCGCTCCCGAGCCCCACAATCAGCACCTTCTTCTCCTCCAGAGCCCCCACCTCGAGCAACCCTTTGCTGCGGGTATAGAGCTCGCTGCGGCGGGGCACATACTTCACGGCAGCCTCGACCTGTTGCTCGCCATCGACGATAAAGGCACGCGACTTCACCCGGTTGTCGGCCTCGACCCGGATGCACACAATCACCACCGGCACCCGCCGGGCTTCGGCCGGCAAATCGCGATAGACGGCAGCCGCCTCGTCGTCGGCCCGCTCATACCCCGCCTGGTCTACCACTCTGAAGAGGCAGGGCATCGAGTAACCCGTAGGGGCCACCTGCGGGTACTTGAGGTAGACGTGGTACACCTGCTCGCCCTTCCACTCGAAGGCAGCCCCGAAACACTGCGCCTGCCCGCTGTTCCAGAACTCCTGCAGATGATTCTGATAGAGATAAACAATCGGTTCCATACCCGGTCAGTTGGCATAGTAGGGTTTCGTGCCGATGGTCGTGCCCACCTTCTCCTTTCCGCTGCGTTCGGCCTCGGCCGGAGTCATCGCCTCCAGTTCGCCGTCGTCGCCGATTACCAGTTCCACTTCGCGGCGTCCGCTGTTGGTCTGCGCCAGAGCTTCGCCCAAATCTACACAATCGTCGGTTTTCTTTTTGTCGAACAGTCCCATAATTACTCTTTTTTATCGGTTTTACAATTCATTTTCAACAGGTTCAATAGGCCGCCCCCTTCAGAAATTCGTCGAGGGTACGCCCCGTTTTCAGGTGGCACTCGTACATCTCGAGCCAGATGCGCACCTTGATGATAATCTGGTAGAGGGTGATGCGGTTGGGCGCCCAGTCGGCATGGCCGTAGTGGCATACCCGCACACAACCATTCTCGCCGGCCAGCGTGTGCATGCTGTGGCTGGGCGAGAGCATACTGCCACCCGAGCGGGTCAGCAGGGGTTTAGGACTGGTGATGAACACCTTCGGGATATTGTAGGGGTAGTTGTCCGAGAGGTCGATCTTCACCACGTAACACCGCAGGGAGTTAGTCTGGATGGCTACCGCCAGATAGGGATGCGATGTATTCATATCCATAAACCGGTATTGTTTGGGTTTGATGGTCGAGTTTTGCAACACGCCCAACTCGATTTGGTACCTTTCATTTGTCATATCGATAAATCTTTTAAACGGTTAATCACTGACGGGGCTATCCCATCGGACAGCGGACTCCAGAGAGGGGCCCCGGGCCGCCCCAAAGCTCCCAGATTCCACGACGAAGTCTCCCCCGCCTGATAGCGCACCACATAAGGGGCCCTCACCGGGAAATCCGGACCGAATACCAGCCGCCACGAGGCCCGGCCGGGCACTTCGAATCGCACCTCGATGGTCTCGTCGTCGACCTTCAGCAGTTTCGCATCGGCATAGCGCCCCTGTATGTAAGCCACAATCTGCTTCAGTTGCAGGCGGTTCGCCCGGTCGTTCAGCCAAAAGCCGCGCTCGAAAGTCACCTGCTCCGCGGCAGGAGCCTGCTGCGCGCCCCGGGCATTCATCTCGCCATATACGGCTACGGAGGTAAACGGGAAAATCAGACTGTCGCCGTGGGCTGCATCGTAACGGGCCCGTACCGGCCCCTCGCCCGGCACGACCAGCCACGGGCGCTGCTCCATCGTCACCCGATGGTGCAGATTCACAAACGAGAAAGCGTTGGCCGAGGCCCTCTGCCGCACACATACCCCGATGGCCAGCACGCAACGCGACAGACCGTCGGCATACATACCCTCGTGTATCGACTGCACGTCGCCTCCGCTCGGATGCGAAAGACCCAGCCCGTGATGCGAATGCCACACCCCGATGTGCGACAACCGATGCTCCCGCGACAGCAGGTCGACATGGCGTTGCAGATAATCGGCATCCTGGACGAAACTGGTAAACCGGCGCACCGATTTCGGCCCCGGCCCCAGCACATACACCACCACGGCATCGCCCTCGGCAGTCCAGTAGCCGAACAGGTTACCCCCTGTCTCCATCTGTGGCGAGTCGAGGATAACCCGCATCATGAAATCCAACTCTTCCCGGTAAACATAGATGTCCCCATAAATCCCCTTATCAGTCTCCATACGGATAGTGTTTTTCGCTTGCCAAAAACAGGTTACTCTCTCTTTACGCAATATAAGCAAAAAATATCGACATATACAAACTTATGGCCAAGAAAATGAACACAGCGAATCCAAACCGTCGCAGGGTAGAGTCCAACAGCAAATGCAAAACTACAAAACGTTTATGAAGAATCTGTATTTGGGCGAATCAAAATTAAGTTTTTCCCGAGGTCTTCGATTCAATTTCTTTTGTATCTCTTTGATTTTCCAGTCGGAGAAATCCTGAAAGTTGGCCTTTTTTGGGATATATTTCCGAATAAGCTTGTTTGCATTCTCAATGGCTCCTTTCTGCCAGGCTGAATAAGCATCCGTAAAATAAACCTTAACTGGCGGCCTACCTTTGAGGCTGAGTTGTTTGGTTATCTCCTGATGTGCTGCAAATTCACAACCGTTGTCGGTGGTAATCGTATGTATCGTTTGCCTATATGGGAACAGCAGTCGGATGACCGCCCGGGCCGTCGGTAGGGCTTTCCGTCCCTGAGGCAACTTTTCCATGAGTATGAAATTGGTCGAACGTTCGGTTAGGGTGACGATGGCATGACCGCAGGAGTCGATGATGGTGTCCATTTCCCAATCGCCGAATCGGGTTCCGTCTGCCTCCTTGGGGCGCTCGTGTATGCTTGTGCGGTTGGGTATATTGGTCG
The DNA here is from genome assembly GCF_963931395.1 of Barnesiella sp. An22. Classification (NCBI taxonomy): domain Bacteria; kingdom Pseudomonadati; phylum Bacteroidota; class Bacteroidia; order Bacteroidales; family Barnesiellaceae; genus Barnesiella; species Barnesiella sp. An22. The sequence goes on along the minus strand of NZ_OZ007014.1, from coordinate 1,187,587 downwards.
CTTTTGTCGGACACAGGATTTTGCCTCGCTTTTTGTATTTGAGCCCATGAGGCATATGCAGAGCCAGTTTCCCGGTCGTATCGGCATGGACATGGTTGTAGATGGTCTGCTTGGCGATGTGGATACCTTCTTTCCTGAGTACTCCCGCTATCTGGGCCGGAGACCATTCCTCCTCTTCGATCATGCGCTCAATTCGCCACCATAGATCTTCCGGTTTCCTGTGATGGCCCTTAAATCCGTGCTTGCGGCTATCACACTGCCTCTGAGCATATTTCCATATATACTCTCCTTCCGGCTTTGAGTTGCGCCTGATTTCCCGACTGACTGTCGATTTTGATACTCCTATTTCCTCTGCTATGCGAGAACGGCTCCATTTCCTTTTCAGACCAAGATATATTTCATATCTTTGGGCTTCGATTAGTTGATTTGACATGGCAATACAAAATTAATTAATCGTAGGGAGATTTCGGTCTCCCTTTTTTGTATTGCTGTTGGACGCTCTCAGGGGCTTTGCGCCCCCGCCGCTATGGCTTCCCCCGCAGTGTTTTTCATAGTTCTTGTTCCTTCCTTACTCGAAAAACGTTGCGTTTTGATTTGGATTCTTCACCAAACCGTCGCAGCAACAGCAATCGGCAGCCCCTCCCCGGGTGAGCTGCAAATGATCAAATCATACAAAAACACAAGGAGAAAAAGTTTTATCCGCAAAATTTGCCAGTTAAGAAAAAGGACTTTACATTTGCAATAGAGAAACAGCCGTTTCGGAAACAGCCGTTTCGGAACTAACCATTCAGGCCATGAGATTTTTTGACAGGACAGAAGAAATTCAATCACTGAAAGAGATACGGACATTGTCGGAAAGCAATGCTCAGTTTACCGTGGTAACGGGGCGCCGTCGCATCGGCAAGACAGCACTCGTATGGAAGGCATACGAAGCGGAAACCATACTCTATTTTTTTGTCGCCCGAAAGGCCGAGAGCGATTTATGCGGCGATTACCTCCTCGAAATAGAAAACAAGTTGGGCCTCCCGACCCTGGGAAAGGTGGAGCATTTTTCCGAAATTTTCGAATATCTGATGAAACTGTCCGTCACACGCCCCATCACACTGTTTATCGACGAGTTCCAAGAGTTCTTCAGAGTCAACAAGTCGATATACAGCGACATGCAACGTATTTGGGATTTATACCACACAAGGGCGCGCATCAATCTCATTGTATGCGGTTCCATCTTCTCGATGATGACCAAGATATTCAAAGACAAGAAAGAACCCCTGTACAATCGCCAAACACGATTCATGTCGATAAAACCCTTTACGACCAAAGTCTTGAAGGAAATCATGGCCGAGTATAATCCCCAATATACGCCAGAAGACTTATTGGCCCTCTATTCTTTTACCGGCGGTGTAGCTAAATACGTTCAGTTACTGATCGATGCAGGAGCTACAACCAAAACAAAAATGCTAAACCAAATGATCAAGGCCGACTCCATATTTCTGGGAGAAGGCAAGGCAATCCTCATCGAGGAATTTGGCAAAGACTATGGCAATTATTTCTCCATCCTCTCTGCCATTGCGCGCGGCAAGACTTCGCGTTCGGAAATCGAGAATGTCATCGGTAAAGAGATAGGAGGCTATCTCACCAAGTTGGAAAAAGAGTATGAGATGATTGCCAAGAGACAACCCATTTTTGAGAAAAATTCGACAAAGAATGTTCGCTATACGATTAAGGATAACTTCTTTACTTTCTGGTTCCGCTTCATATACAAGTATAACTATATGCTTGAAATAGAGAATTACGACGCCGTAAAGACAATCATCAACCGGGATTACGAAACTTTCTCGGGGCTGATGCTCGAGCGCTACTTCAAGCAAATGCTCATTGAGAGCAAGGAGTATACCCGCGTAGGCAGTTGGTGGGACCGCAAGGGAGAAAACGAGATAGACATCGTTGCCGAAAACGAACTGAACGACAACGCGGTTTTCATCGAAGTAAAACGTAAATCCGACAATTTCGATCCCGGAGCACTGAACAACAAGGCAGCAACCTTCCTTCGTGCCACGGGCAAATTTAAGAATTACACGATTTCCCGGAAAGGATTGTCTATGAACGACATGGAATCGGCGACTCTGAACCTGTCATAAAACCCGACAACAACAGCACACGAACAACCGGCCCGGTATTCCCAATCTCAAAAACCCTTACCGATACACTTTGCCGTTAAGGGACATACGGTCCCTTCAATTCCCGAAGAAGCAAAAAACAGTCATTATCTTGGTCTTTCCACAAATAACTATTACCTTTGCCCGCTGCATCTAAATCGAGTAAAAAATGAAAATGAAAATACACCGAGAAGGTAAAAACATATTACTCTTACTGTTTGTAGTCCTGCTTATTTTGAACATACCTATCTACATGTGGGTAAAAATCGCCTGGATAGCAATCTTTGTGCATGTAGTCTCGATTGTGTTTTTCCTGCTGGTTGTTAACTTCTTCCGCTCTCCGAAGCGTCGGTTCAAAGGCGACCGTAAAAATGTGGTGGTGGCTCCGGCCGACGGTGTGGTAGTCGTGCTCGAAGAGGTACTCGAGGACGAGTATTTCCACGACAAGCGCATGCAGGTATCCATCTTCATGAATATACTCAATGTGCACGCCAACTGGTTCCCCGTAGCCGGCGAAGTGCTCCACGTGAGTCATCAACAGGGCCGGTTCATGGCGGCCTATCTGCCCAAATCAAGCACCGAGAACGAACGCTCGACCATCGTCATCAAGGCCGAAAACGGACAAGAGGTGCTGGTTCGCCAGATTGCCGGAGCCGTAGCTCGCCGCATCGTCTCTTATGCCGAGGTGGGCGACTCGTGCCAGATAGACGAGCACATGGGCTTCATCAAGTTCGGCTCGCGTGTCGACCTCTACCTGCCGCTCGACAGCGACATCAAGGTGAAACTGAACGACAAGACTACAGGCGATTTAACCGAAATAGCCCGCCTAAAATAAGCAATCATGAACGCAATTGTCAAAAATATACCCAACTCAATCACCTGCCTGAATCTGCTCTCGGGATGCTTCGCCTGCATTTTTGCATTTCAGGGCCAATACGATTGGGTTGCCTTGTGCATAGGGTTGTCGGCCCTCTTCGATTTTCTCGACGGCATGGCCGCCCGGTTGCTGCACGCCTACTCTCCGTTGGGTAAAGAGCTCGATTCGCTGGCCGACCTCATCAGTTTCGGGCTGGCTCCAGGTCTGATGGTGATGCACTTGATGGCCTACAACAGCACATTCCACGGCATGGCCGAATACCAGTCGTGGTGGGCATTGAGCGCGCTGCTCATCCCGGTATTTTCGGCACTGCGGTTGGCCAAGTTCAACATCGATACCCGCCAGACTACCTCGTTCATCGGGCTGCCCGTACCGGCCAACGCCCTCTTCTGGATAGGTATCTGCCAGGCCGTGCTGCGCATGGAGAGCCCCGTATGCGGCTACGCCATCGTGACGCTGGTCATCATCTTCTCGCTGTTGCTGGTATCGGAGATTCCCATGTTCTCGCTCAAGTTCAAAAACCTGAAGTGGGAAGAGAACTACCTGCGCTACCTCATCATCGCCGTTGCGGCAATCTGTCTCATTTCCTTGGGTTTGGCCGGTCTTGCCGCCACCATAGGCTTGTATATCGTCTTGTCGCTGTTGACAGCCCGCAAGCGATAAAAACAAAAACGGAACGATTTTTGTTCCTACTGGGATATAAACCTAATATGTATCGATTATGCACTTGGCATTTTTGCTTCTGATTATACTCTTTATCATCTTCTTTGTTCCCCTTTTGGCCCTCATCCAACTGGTGGTCCGTTTCATTGCCCGCCTCTTCTTCGGGCGGAGAGAAAGCTCCACGAGCAACCCCTTCGGCCGGCAGGAACAGAGCAGCCGCTCACAGGGCGAACGCTCCACGACCTGGTATACCAGTACCAAGAAAGGGAAAAAGAAGATTGACAGTTCGGAGGGCGAGTATATCGACTTCGAAGATATAAAGGAATAAAAAAAAGAAGAGAGACCCGTCGCGCGGCCTCTCGTCAAGAGGTCTGCAGCCAGTCTCTCCCCTGTCTCGTGGCGGCTTGTAGCAGCCGCGCTATTTCACCGACAGAATCTCTTCAACGATAAAGTTGCTGTATCCCCTCCAGGGCAATGCTCCCAGATACTCGTTGTATTTCAGTTCGACATGACGTCCGCTCATGCGCATGAGCGAATCTGCCAAATTGGCATCATCGACCGAAAAGACAAACTGGTTGGACTGCAGCGACCCTTGCCCTGCCGTGCGGAATCCCTCCATGATGAGAGTCCCCTCGTAGGTCTTGAACACATAGCCCTTCTTCACTACATAGTTGAGAGTACCCGCCTTCACACCCGAGCCGAATACAAAATAGTAACGCACATACACAAAGGCGCCCAGGGCCACTACCAACACCACTCCCGCAATCCACAGGAAGCGGCGGAACGACCGGCGCAGGGCTTCGCCCCGGCTGCGGCCTGTTTGAGTCTCGTTTATTTCACCGTTCATTTCATTCTGTTTTTCGCAATCTCTCCCCACAGGCTATCTCGGTAGGTTCCACGCCTCGCCCCGTTTGCCCCGGGCCCCGATTGCACTTGACACCAAAGAATATATTTCAAAACAAAAAAGCGGTCGATGCGAGCAACCGCATCGACTGCTTTTAGCATTTATTATCGTTTCACTCCTTCACCGGGATATTCTCCAAGGCAGCCACCAACAGCTTCCAGAAGGTCTCGACCGTAGAGATTTCTACCTTCTCGTTGGGCGAATGCGGGTGCTTGATGGTGGGGCCGAACGAAATCATGTCGAGGCCCGGATAGTTGGCACCGATAATACCGCACTCGAGACCGGCGTGCATCATCTTCACTTGAGCCTCACGCCCGGTTACCTGCGGGTAGAGCCGTTTCATCAGGTTCAGAATCTGCGATTTGAAGTTGGGTTCCCAACCGGGATAGGCACCATCGAAATCGACCCGGGCACCGGCCAGCGAGAAGGTGCTCTCCAACTCCGAAGCCAAAGCCCGTTTCATGCTCTCGCTCGAGCTGCGCACGAGAATCTTCACCTCGATATACCCTTCGGAGGTACGCACAATCGAGAGGTTCGACGAGGTCTCCACCACGTCGGGGGCATCGGGTATCATGCGATACACACCGTTGTGGCAGGCCACGATGGCGTTGATGAGGTCGTCCTGTATCTCCTCGGGCAGGAGCGAATGCGGCAGTTCGGTCTGCTCGGCCGTAAAGTAGAGGTTCTCTTCGATGAAGCCATACTCCCGCTTGAGCGTAGCGGCAAAGTCATTCACGGCATCCATGAAATCCTCCTTGTCCTCGGCCAGAATCGTCACCACGGCCTCGGCTTCGCGCGGGATGGCATTGCGCAGCGTACCGCCGCTGTAACTGGCCAAGCGGGCCTCATACTCCGACACCGCCTCTTTCAGGAAGCGGAACATCTCCTTGTTGGCATTCATGCGGCCCAGGTGAATATCCACACCCGAGTGGCCGCCGTGCAGTCCGCCCAGAGTCAGCTTCACGGCTATCTCGTTGGGAGCCGGCGTATAGGGTTCCTCCTTGTAGCGGAACTCGATATTCACATCCACACCGCCGGCACAGCTCATGTAGAGCTCGCCATCCTGCTCCGAGTCGGTATTCAGCAAAATTTCGCCATGCAGCTCGCCCGGTTCCAGCCCGATAGCGCCATACATGCCGGTCTCCTCGTCGTAGGTAAAGAGCGCTTCGAGGGGGCCATGCTTGAGATCTTTCGACTCGAGAATAGCCAGAATCGACGAGATGCCGATACCGTTGTCGGCGCCCAGCGTCGTCTCGGTAGCCGTCACCCAGTCGCCGTCGACACGGGGGAGAATAGGATCGGTCTCGAAGTTGTGCTTCACCGACTTGTTGGCCTGAGGCACCATATCCATGTGACCTTGCAGAATGACCGGCTTGCGGTTCTCCATGCCGGGCGTAGCCGGCTTGCGAATGATGACATTTCCAGCCTTGTCGTGAATCGTCTCCAAACCCAGCGAACGACCTACACCCATGATATACTCGGTAATCTTGTCGAGGTGTCCCGACGGACGGGGAATCTGACAAATCGCCTGAAAATGTTTCCACACAGCCTGCGGCTGAAGAGATGTGATTTTGCTGTCCATAGTTATAATTTTATAGATCCGTAAATTGTCAAAGGCGATCCGACTCGGGAATCTCCGTCACAATATCGTCCACAACCCGTTCGCCCTTGGGTTTCTTCTTATCGCATGCCATCGAAATGAAGGCATATATTCCTATCAGCACAACCAGCACCATTTGCGACCCGTGTGCCACAAAGGCAAAGGCGCCGGCCTCGTTGCCCGTGATACCGTAGTACGACAGACCCGCGATAACCGCCAGGTGCCACGGTCCTATACCCCCCTGCACGGGAAGTCCCATGCCCAGACTGCCCAACACATAGAGCAGCAACACGGCAGCCACCGTCAGATGCGACGTGCTGGGGAAGGCAAATATGCACAAATATAACTGCATAAAATAGCAGAACCAAATAAAGAAGGTATAGAATATGAATTGAAATTTACCGTGCATGGTCACAATCGAAGCAAAACCGGCCCACACGTTGGCCATCAGCCCCTTGATGCGCTGCACCAGCCGGCTCTGGCTGTTGGTGCGGAAAAACCAGATCACCACCCCGATGCAGACGGCAATACCCACATAGAGCCACACCGATGTGAGCACGCTTGTCACCCCCGCCTCGATCGAAGGGTTCTCGTCGAGAAACCGGATAAACGGCTTCATCTGCATGAAAAAGACCAGCAGCGTGAGCAACGCCACCATCACCGTATCGGAGAGGCGGTCCGACACCATCGACCCCAGCACCTTGCTGAACGACGCCTTCTCGCGCTGGGCCACATAGCCGCAGCGCCACACCTCGCCCAGGCGGGGGAAGAGCAGGTTCATGGCATACATGCCGAAGATGGCATTGATGAGGACACGCATCGACGGCTCTATATGCAGCGCGCGCAACTGCAAACGCCAGCGCAAGGCCCGGGCTATATGACTGAAAACGGCCACCCCCATCGAGAGGACAACCCAAGTATAGTTTACATCGGTTTTAAGAATCTGGAGTATGGTCTCTACATCGAGTTGCTGGTAGACATACCAAAACAACCATACGCCGCAGAGCAGAGGAAGCAGATATTTTACAATATCGCGGATTATCCTTTTCAATTTTCCCGTTTTAAAAATTTGTTATACCTTTGTATGCTGCAAAGATAAAGGTTTATCTCCAACTTTGTAGCGAACGGAGGCCTGAAAAATCTCCGCTGTAAATATTTTATTGACTCACAACTGAAACCGGAACCTTCATGAGCTACATGGTCAAACCCAAGAAATCGCTGGGACAGCATTTTCTCACCGACTTGAGCATAGCCGAGGCGATTGCCGACACCCTGGCCAGCTACAAAGGCATGCCCGTGCTCGAGGTGGGGCCCGGCATGGGAGTCCTCACCCGGTTTCTGCTGGATAAAGGCCACGACCTCACGGTGGTCGAGCTCGACCCCGAGTCGGTCGAATACCTGCAGGAGCACTTTCCCGAGCTGCGCGACCGTATTGTCGCCAAAGACTTTCTCAAGCTCGACCTGGCCCAACTCTACGAAGGCCCCTTCTGCGTCATCGGCAACTATCCCTACAACATATCGAGCCAGATATTTTTCAAGATTCTCGACTATAAAGACCGCATACCCTGTTGCAGCGGCATGATTCAGAAAGAGGTGGCCGAACGCATGGCCGCCCCTCCCGGCAGCAAGACCTACGGGATACTGAGCGTGTTGCTGCAGGCCTGGTACGATATAGAATATCTCTTCACCGTTCCCGAGCACGTGTTCAATCCCCCGCCCAAAGTCAAGTCGGCGGTCATCAGGATGACCCGCAACCAGGTCGAGCAACTGGGGTGTAACGAACGGCTCTTCAAACAGATTGTCAAAACCGCCTTCAACCAACGGCGAAAGACCATGCGCAACTCACTGAGAAGCCTGGTCGGGAAAGAGTGCGAAGTCCTGTCCGACCCCATCTTCGACGAACGCCCCGAGCGGCTGTCGGTCGAGCGGTTCATCGCCCTCACCAACCTGTTAGAGAGTTATATCATCCCATAAACAACCTGCCGGAATACCGTCGGCCTTCCACCCTGTTCCGGATTCAAACCCAAGGAGGCTGAGACATGGAAAAGTTTACGCCCGAATATATACAGAACGTCCAGCAAATCATCAAGAACGACGAGAAAGACAAGGCTCGCGAACTGCTCAAGGAGCTGCACCCCGCCGACATCGCCGAGCTGTACCAGCAGCTCAACCTCGACGAGGCCGAGTACATATACATGCTGCTCGACGGCGAAAAGGCGGCCGACGTACTGCTCGAACTCGACGAGGACGACCGCAAGAAGATGCTCAAGCAACTGCCCAGTGAGGTGATTGCCAAGCAGTTCATCGACTACATGGACTCCGACGACGCCGTAGACCTCATCCGCGAGATGGACGAGGATGCCCAGGAAGAGATTCTCTCGCACATCGACGACGTGGAGCAGGCCGGCGACATCGTAGACCTGTTGAAGTACGACGAGGATACCGCCGGCGGTCTCATGGGTACCGAGATGGTGGTCGTGAACGAAAACTGGAGCATGCCCGAGTGCGTGAAACAGATGCGCATCCAGGCCGAGGAGCTGGGCGAACTCTACTACGTCTACGTGGTCGACGACGACGACCGGCTCAAAGGCGTCTTTCCCCTCAAGAAGATGATTACCAACCCGTCGGCCTCCAAGATCAAGCACGTCATGCGCAAAGACCCCGTATCGGTCAAGACCGACACCCCCATCGAAGAGGTGGCCGTCACCTTCGAAAAGTACGACCTGGTGGCCGTTCCCGTAATCGACAGCATCGGGCGGCTGGTGGGGCAGATTACCGTCGACGACGTGATGGACGAGGTGCGCGAACAGTCGGAGCGTGAATACCAGTTGGCATCGGGTCTTTCGCAAGACGTCGAGTCGAACGATACCGTCTTCACCCAGACGGCGGCCCGCCTGCCGTGGCTGCTCATCGGCATGTTCGGCGGTCTGGCCAACTCGGTGATTCTGGGCAACTTCGAGGCCAACATCGCCCGCAATCCAGCCACCGCCCTCTTCATCCCCCTCATCGGTGGTACGGGCGGAAACGTGGGCATCCAGTCATCGGCCATCGTCGTGCAGGGCCTGGCCAACGGCAAGCTCGACATGAAGACGGCCGGCAAACAACTGTTCAAGGAGCTGGGCGTAGCCCTCATCAACGCCTGCATGATTTCGCTGCTGGTTTTCGTCTACAACTGGTTTTTCCTCGACAACATGGCCACCACCGTATCGGTGTCGCTCTCGCTATTTGCCGTCGTGATATTCGCCTCGATATTCGGTACTCTCGTGCCCCTCACCCTCGAGCGGTTCAAGATAGACCCGGCCATTGCCACAGGCCCCTTTATCACCATTACCAACGACATCATAGGCATGCTCATCTACATGAGCATAAGCTATATGCTCTCGACCTAAAAGGGGCTGAGACGAAAAATTTTGCATACTTTTGTGTATTTCAATCGTTATTATATATATTTTTGTCCACGCGATTGAGACCAAGATTTAACCGACATAAACTCAAAAATGAAAAGAAGCATATTAGATATCTCCGATTTACAGGAAATCGTCCCCCAGTTGAACAACGAGAGAGGGGGCAAAATACTCCAACGATTAGCCAAAATCTGTAAACTCGATGATATCAATGCCCTCTACGGACGCCACTGCGATTTGAGAGGAGCCGATTTTGTCAACGCCATCATCGACGATTTGGACATCACCTGCAAGGTCGACAACGAAGAGGTGCTCGACCACCTGCCCGAAGGCTCGTTCGTCACCATATCGAACCACCCGTTCGGTGCTCTCGACGGAGTCATCATCATCAAACTGATTGCGGCACGCCGCCCCGACTATAAGGTGATGGTCAACTGGATACTCAACTACATCAAGGCCATGTCCGACAACTTCATTGCCGTAGACCCCTACTCCAACCCCGAGCGACGTTACGTCTCGCTCAACGGCATACGCGAAGCTCTCTTGCAAGCCAAAAACGGCCATCCTCTCGGATTCTTCCCCGCCGGTGCCGTGTCGCGCCTCAAGTGGAGCCTCAAGATTGAAGACCGGGAGTGGCAACCCAACATCATACGTCTCATCCAGCAAATCAAGAAGCCGGTGATTCCCGTCTTTTTTCACGGACACAACTCCCTGTTCTACAACCTACTGGGATTGATAAGCTGGCAATTGAGAGCCTTGCGGCTACCGGCCGAGGTATTCAAGAAGGAACACCAGACCATACACATCTCTATCGGCAACATCATTCAGCCCGAGACCTTGGCCCAATACCGTACCACCGAAGAGCTGGGAGCATTCCTGCGGCACGAGACCGACAAGCTGAGAAAACTGAAAAGCCAGCGCTAAAACACACCACCTACACCCGCTTTTTCAGTATCGATGGGAAAACAGGATGCGGTTCGGGATAAAAAATATCTGAAAACAAACTGCGATATTTTATTCTCCGCTCTCCTTTTTACTATCTTTTCAGAAGATAGGATGCGGTTCGGGATAAAAAATATCTGAAAACAAGTTTCGATATTTTATTCTCCGCTCTCCTTTCACTATCTTTGTAGGGGATAGCGGGCAACGAGACGCCAACCCACTCCGTGAAACAGGAGCGGGAGAACGTGTCGTCTCCGCGCTATCTCGACCCTAAAAGATTCAGCAGTTATGATTCCCACAGACGTACAGCAAACCAAACAGCGGTTCGGTATCATCGGTAATGCCCCCGGTCTGATACGGGCCATCACCCGGGCGCTGCAAATTGCACCCATCGACCTGGCCGTGCTCATCACCGGCGAGAGCGGTGCCGGCAAAGAGTTCTTCCCGCAGATAATCCATGCCAACAGTTCCCGCAAACACGGCAAATACATAGCCGTCAACTGCGGTGCCATACCCGAAGGTACCATCGACTCCGAGCTCTTCGGTCACGAAAAGGGAGCCTTCACCGGTGCCCTCTCGGCCCGCAAGGGATATTTCGAGGAGGCCGACGGCGGCACCATCTTCCTCGACGAGGTGGGCGAACTGCCCCTCACCACACAGGCCCGCCTGCTGCGTGTACTCGAGAGCGGCGAGTTTCTCAAGGTGGGTTCGTCGACCGTACTGAAGACCAACGTGCGCATCGTGGCTGCCACCAACCTCGACATGGTCAAGGCCGTATCCGAGGGGAAATTCCGCGAAGACCTCTACTACCGGCTCAGCACCATACACATCGAGATTCCCCCCTTGCGCGAACGGGCCGACGACATCCTGCTGCTCTTCCGCAAATTCTCGACCGACTTCGCCGAGCGGTACCGCATGCCGGTCATCCAGCTCACCGACGACGCCCGCAACGTGCTGCTCAACTACCGCTGGCCGGGCAACGTGCGCCAGCTGAAGAACATCACCGAGCAGATCTCCATCTTCGAGACCAACCGCGAAGTCGACGGCGCCACCCTGCAGGGCTATCTGCCGCAATACAACATCGAGAAACTGCCCGCCCGCCAGACAGCCACTCCCGGCGAGCAAGACCACACCTTCTTCGAGAAGGAGCGCAAGATGCTCTACAAGACGCTGTTCGAGATGCAGAAGGAGCTGGCCGACCTGCACGCCAAGGTCGAAGAGCTCACCAAGGCCGCTCAGGGACAGGCGCACTTCACCCCCTCGCCCCAATCGGTGACCGTGGCCCGCTCCATGGCTCTCGCTCCCATTACCACGGCCGTACCGGTACACGTCCCGGCCTCCAAGGGCAAAACCATCGACGAGACCGAGGGCGAGGTTATCCCCAACGAAGCCGAGTATGTGGAGGAACAGCCCACCACCCTCGAGGATACCGAGCGCGAGACTATCCGCAAGGCGCTCATGCGCAACCACGGAAAACGGAAAAAGACGGCCGAGGAGCTGAAAATCTCGGAACGGACCCTCTACCGCAAAATCAAGGAATACAATCTGGAATAGTATATACATGCCTATGAAACGATTCATCGCCATACTGCTCGTAGCCCTCACCTCTTGCAGCATCTCCTACAAGTTCAACGGGGCCTCGATCAACTACGACACCACCAAGACCATCTCGATCGCCAACTTCCCCATCAAGGCGGCGCTGGTCTATCCGCCTCTCGAGGAGCTCTTCACCAACTCGCTGAAGAACGCCTACACGCGCCAGACCCGGCTGCAGATTGTCAGCAGCGGCGGCGACCTGCAGCTCGAGGGCGAAATCACCAACTACGACCTCACCCCGCAGGCCGTAACCGAAAACGCCTACGCCTCGCAAACGCGGCTCACCATTGCCGTGCGGGTGCGCTTCACCAACACCAAAGATCCGCAATTCAACATCGACAACCAGACCTTCTCGGGCTACAAGGATTTCTCGAGTACCCAGATGCTGACCGATGTCCAGGACGAACTGATAAAACAAATCACCGACGAACTGGTGGACCAGATTTTCAACGCCACCGTAGCCAACTGGTAATGCCATGATCACCCGCGAACAAATACGCAACCTGCTGAATGGCGTGTGCGACCAACCCATCGCCCGGGCCGACGCCGACCAAATGGCCGCCGACTACCCCTACTTTGCCATTCCGCAACTGCTCTACCTCAAATACACCCCCGGCGCCATGCCCGACGAACGGCGCATACAACAGGCGCTGCTCCACGCCAGCCCGGGCGAGCACCTCGAGAGTGTGCTCGGCATCGAGGACGAGTCGTTTGCCGACCTCTATCCCCAGGCCCCGCGCACCGATACCACCATGCAGGCCATCGACCTCTTCCTGGGCACCTACCAGAAAGGGGGAAAACTACCTACCGAAGAGAGCCTCGACCGCCTCATCTCGGGCAACATCATCGCCCAGACCGACTACATGAGGCTGTTGCAGCAAGACGACCCGCAACCCGCCGTACAATCGGCTCAACCGATACAACCCACCGTCGAGGTACCCAAGCCTTCCCCGGAGCACAAGAGCGAACCGGCTCCCGCCCCGGCGCCTGCCCGCAAGAGCCCGGCCGAACGCGAGAATACCCCGCAAACCGTCCCCTCTGAACCGGCTGCCGACGACACCTTCTTCACCGAAAGCCTGGCCAAAATCTACATCAAACAGCGGCGATATGAAAAAGCATTGCAAATAATTAAAAAATTAAGTTTGAAATATCCAGAAAAAAATATTTACTTTGCAGACCAAATAAGATTTTTGGAAAAATTGATTATTAACATAAAAACAGAATAACAGAAAATGTCAGTAGTATTAACCGTCTTTATCATCTTGGCATCGGTGCTGATGATAGGCATTGTATTGGTACAGAAATCAAAAGGAGGGGGTCTTGCCTCTAATTTCGCATCATCAAACCAGATTATGGGTGTTCGCAAAACAACCGACTTCGTAGAGAAAGCCACTTGGACTCTCGCCGTGGTAATCATGGTTTTAAGCATTGCCACTGTATTTGTTTCGCACAATAGCCAAACCACTTCCGGTTCGGAAATCAAAGACATCGTAAACACCGAAGCCCCTGCTGCTCTCCCCGGTTTCGAGACTCCGGCTGCCGGCGACAACACCGCTGCTCCCGCTCAACAGGCTCCGGCTCAGGAAACTCCGGCTCAGGAAACTCCGGCTCAGGAAACTCCGGCGAAATAATCCAGAGATTTATAACACACTTTCATATCGATGCCCGAACCTACTATGTGTAAGTTCGGGCATTTGTGTCTTATCGTATAACCCGTATCTTCACCATGGACGACACCAAAAACTTCTGGCAACGCCTCTTCAAGCGTAACCGCAACGACTCCCCTCAATCGGAAGCCGAAAAAGAACACTCCCTGAGGGAGCAACTCGAGTCTCTGGCCTGCAACGGCATCTTCTTCGATTTCGATAAAACAAGTCAGGTATCGCCCTGGCAATCCAAATTCGGAGGCCGTCCCGCCCTGCCGCCGAAATGGAAATGGCCTCACTACACCGATGAATACGGCAACGAGACAGCTTTGCCCTTCCTCCTGCAAATCAACTGCGAAGAGCTGGCTCCCTACGACACCGACAACCGGCTGCCGCACGAGGGCATGTTCTACCTCTTCTACGACCTCATCAACCAGCCGTGGCTCAACAGCAAAGGGGCCAAACTGCTCTACACCCCCACCCCGGCGGCCGAGCTCACCCCGACCGAATATCCCGACCAACTGGCCGAGGCTCAACGCCTCTACGAGATGGGGCTCCGGTTCGGCAATCAACCTTCGGCTCCCGGCTGGGACGACTATTACAGCCTCATGGGATACGACCAAAACACCTATGCCTACACCGATTGGGACCTCATCGAGAAGCGGCTTGAGAGCTGGGGTTACACCCACCCCGAATCGGCAGGCCAGATGCTGGGCTATGCCCAACTCATCCAGAACGGCATCGCCGAGGTGTGCGAGTCGAGAACCCGGGGCGACAAGCCCGAGAGCTATACTACCGAGTCGGCTCGCGAATGGGTACTGCTGCTGCAACTCAACTGTATCGAAGAGCCCGAGGTCGACATCTCCTTCGGCGACTGCGGCAGCCTCTACTTCTACATCAGACGGCACGATCTGGAACGCGGCGACTTCGGCCAGATTCAGTTCGAGATGCAATGCTATTGACCATCCACCCCCTATACTAAACGAGGAGCGAGCCCGGGTGACATCCCCCCGACTCGCTCCTCGCTTCTATTCGTTCCAATTCGTCCCTGCCTACTTGGCCGGCTTCAATGCCTCCATGATGGCGGCTTCGAGCTCGTCGGCCAGTTCGGGATTGTCTTCTACACACTTCTTGGCGGCATCGCGGCCCTGACCCAGTTTGGTATCTCCGTAGCTGAACCACGAACCGCTCTTCTTGATGATACCCTTGTCGACACCCAGGTCGATAATTTCGCCCGAGCGCGAGATACCCTCGCCAAACATGATGTCGAACTCGGCTTTGCGGAAGGGAGGTGCCACCTTGTTCTTCACCACCTTCACACGAGTCTGGTTACCGATTACCTCGTCGCCATCCTTCAGCTGGCTGATGCGGCGAATATCGAGGCGCACCGAGGCGTAGAACTTCAGGGCGTTACCACCCGTCGTCGTCTCGGGGTTGCCAAACATCACCCCGATCTTGTCGCGCAACTGGTTGATGAAGATACAGGTCGTGTTGGTTTTGCTGATGGTGGCCGTGAGCTTACGCAGGGCCTGCGACATCAGGCGGGCCTGCAGACCCATCTTCGAGTCGCCCATATCGCCCTCGAGTTCGGCCTTCGGTGTCAGAGCTGCTACCGAGTCGATAACCACAATATCGACCGCCGACGAACGTATCAGCTGGTCGGCAATCTCGAGAGCCTGCTCACCGCTATCGGGCTGCGAAATCCACAGGTTCTCCACATCCACACCCAGCTTCTCGGCATAGAAGCGGTCGAAAGCGTGCTCGGCATCGATAATGGCGGCGATACCACCCGCCTTCTGGGCCTCGGCAATGGCGTGGATGGCCAGCGTGGTTTTACCCGACGACTCGGGACCGTAAATCTCGATGACACGTCCGCGCGGATAACCGCCCACACCCAGCGCCGCATTCAGCGCAATAGAGCCGGTGGGAATCACGGCCACCTCTTCGACCGAGTCGTCGCCCAGTTTCATGATGGCGCCGCGACCGTAACTCTTCTCGATTTTATCCATGGCCGCTTGCAGAGCCTTCAGTTTCTCCGAAGGCACCGGCACCCGCTTCTTGGCACCGGCAGCAGCTTGAGCTTGTTGTTGTTCTTCCATAATCTTCCTATTTTTTATTTACTTTTTCAAAATCTGGGCGGCGTGATTCTTCGTGTCTACCTTCTCGATAACATCGGCTATCACGCCATTCTCGTCGATGATAAAGGTGGTGCGCACGGTCCCCATGTAGGTACGGCCGGCCATCTTCTTCTCGCGCCACACCCCGAAGGCCTCGTTCAGCTTCAACTCCGTGTCGGCAATCAGCGGAAAGGGCAACGACTGTTTCTCGATAAACTTCACATGCGAAGCCTCGCTGTCCTTGCTCACGCCCACCACGGCATAACCGGCCGACTGAAGGTCGGCATAGTTGTCGCGCAGGTTGCACGCCTCGGCCGTACAGCCGGGGGTGTTGTCCTTGGGATAAAAATACAGTACCAACTTGCGACCGGCGAAGTCGCTCAAACGTATCTCTTTGCCCGATTGGTCCACGCCCAATACTTCGGGGGCTTTATCTCCTGGTTTCAGTGCCATAATCTTTTCTATTTAATTCGTTACACAAAGATAACTATTTTTCCCCTCCGTCAAAAACCGATACCGAAATATCCGTTCCCGCTTCGGATATGACAAAGATAGCAACGCACTTGCGCATAAGAGATACACAGGTGCGTTAATATACGTTTATTATCTAAGAAAAGAGATACCGCTGGAACAACCGGTCTCCCCACCTCCCCTCACGACTGCTTCTTGTAGGTGAGGGCCGCCACGGCGTTGAAGAGCCCGGCATAGCCCACCAGGGCGAGGTACTGCGGCCACAGCTCCACAATCGAAGCCCCCTTGAGATAGACGGCCCGCATCACCTCTACAAAGTAGCGGGGCGGCAACAGGTAGGTGATGGCCCGCGCCCAGGCGGGCATCGACTCGATGGGGGTGAGCAGTCCGCTCATCAGCACAAAAATCATGATGAAAAAAAACATCACAAACATGGTCTGCTGCATGGTCGACGAGCGGTTGGCTATGATGATGCCCAACCCCGACATGGTGAGGATGAAAAAGAAGGCGGCCAGATAGACCGAACCGACAGAACCGGCCGGAACGAGACCATAGACCCACCAGGCCAGCAGCATGGCGAGGGTGAGCACCACGAAACCGATTATCCAGTAGGGGATGAGTTTGGCCAACGTGAAGAGGAAGCGGCTCACCGGGGTGACATTTATCTGCTCGATGGTGCCGAACTCCTTTTCGCTCACCAGATTGATGCCGGGCAGGAAGCCGCAGATAAGCACCAGCAGGATAATCATCAGCGCCGGCACCATGAAGTGCTGATAGTCGAGTGTGGGGTTGTAGCGATTCTGCACGACAAAGAGGTCGGTCGCCACCACGGGCATCTGCTCCTGCTGCAACTCGGCCAGGGCCTGCCGCACAATCTGCACCATGTATTGCGAGCCCAGAGCCCCCTTCAGCGCATTGGTACCGTTCACATCGATGCCGATGCGCCGGGGCGAACTCCCGGCCAGAGAGCGCTCGAAGTGCTCGGGAATGGAGAGTATCACATCGGCATCGCCCTCCTCGAGCGAAGCATAGGCCGCCTCGTAGCTCTCGGTCACACTTTTGAGGCTGAAGTAGTCCGACGACCGTATCTTCTCGACAATCCGGCGGGAGGCCTCGGAGTGGTCGTTATCGACAATCGACACCCCCACATGGCGCACATCCATCGTCGCCACCCACGGGATGACCAGCATCACCAGCAGGGGGAACACAATCACCATCTTGGGCATGAAGGCATTCCGCATGAACTGACGGAACTCCTTTTCCAGCAAAACGAGCAAGGTCCTTCTCATCACGATTCGAGTTTATCGTTAAACTTCTTCAAGGCCACAACCACCAGCACCACCGTCATGGCCAGCAGGATGGCACTCTCCTGCCACACGGCCACAAACGGCTGCCCGCCAATCATCAGCTTGCGCACCGCCTCGATATACCACCGGGCCGGAATCACACACGAGAGAGCCCGCAGGATACCGGGCATATTCTCGACCGGGAAGAGCATGCCCGAGAGCATGATGACCGGCAGCATGAGCAGCATGCCCGAGATGAGTATTGCCACCACCTGCGTGTGCGAGACGGTCGAGATAAAGAGTCCCAACGCCAGCGAGAGCACCAGATAGAGCAGCGAAAGCCCCACCAGCCCCACCATCGAACCCGACATGGGTACCCCCAGCACGTAGTGTGCCAGCAGCAGAATGGTCGCCAGCGCCAGACACGACAGCAAAAAGTAGGGAATCATCTTGGCCGAGATAATCCAGATAGGCCGCACCGGCGACACCAGGAGCACCTCCATCGTGCCGCTCTCCTTCTCGCGCACAATCGAGACCGAAGTCATCATGGCACAAATGAGGATAAAGATAAGCCCCATGATACCGGGCACGAAATTGTACGAGCTCTTCATCTGCGGGTTGTAGAGGATACGCACCGCCGGGGCCGAACCGGCCGCCACCGAACCGTCGCCCAGGAAAGCCTGTTGCAGGTAAATGAGGTCGGTACCGGCATTGTTGGGATTCGAGGCATCGACGACAAACTGCACCGCCGCCTCGTCGATGGCTCCGACGGCAGCCCCTTCGACCAGACGGTCATAGTCATCGGCAAAGACCACCACGGCAGCCGCCTGCCCGCTGCGCAGCACCCGGTCGATGCGCTTCTGGTCGATATACCCCTTGAACGAAAAGTAGGGGTTGGCATTCATGCGCTCGATCTGCTGCCGCACCGCCTCGGTACGGTGGGGTGCCACGGCAAAGAAGGGGATGTTGTTCACCTCGGTCGAGATGGCAAACCCGAAGAGAAGCACCTGCACCACCGGCATGAGCAGCACGATGAGCATCGTGCGCCGGTCGCGCAGAATATGCAGGGTCTCTTTCTTGACAAAATGTAAAAATCCGCTCATACTACTCACTCCGTTTTGCTCCTCGGGCCAGAATCCTGAACACTTCGTCCATCGACTCGGCCCCAAACTCTCTCTTCAACTCGGCCGGTGCACCCAGGGCTTCTATCTTGCCGTCGACCATAATCGACACCCGCGAGCAATACTCGGCCTCATCCATATAGTGCGTGGTGACAAATACCGTCGTACCGCCGGCCGCCGCCTCGTAAATCATCTCCCAGAACTGACGCCGGGTCACCGGGTCGACCCCACCCGTGGGCTCGTCGAGAAAAACCACCTCGGGCCGGTGCAGCGTAGCCACCGAGAAGGCCAGCTTCTGCTTCCACCCCAGCGGCAGCGAACCCACCAGTGTATCGGCCTCGCTCCTGAAGTGCAGCCGGTTGAGCACCGATACCGTGCGGCGCAACGTCTCGTAACGTCCCAAGCCGTAGATGCCGGCATAGAGGCGTATGTTCTCGCGCACCGTGAGGTCGTCGTAGAGCGAAAAGCGCTGGCTCATATAGCCGATGTGCCGCTTGATCTGCTCGCCCTGCGTCATCACGTCGAAGCCCGCCACCCGGCCGCTGCCCGAGGTAGGGTAACTCAACCCGCACAACATGCGCATGGCGGTCGTCTTGCCGGCACCGTTGGCTCCCAGGAAACCGAAAATCTCGCCCCTCCGCACCTCGAAGGTGATGTGGTCGACGGCCGTAAAGTCGCCGAAGCACTTGCACAAATCCTGTACCGATATGATTACGTCGTTCATCGTTGCATCAGTTTCATAAATACATCTTCAATCCCGGCCTGCACCGGCTCTACTGTCACCGCCTTGAACCCTCGCTGCCGCAACTGCCGCTCGAAGGCCTCGGCATCGAACCCCTCGGCCACCACCAGATGATGGCTCGCCCCGAAGGGATAGCACTCCTTCACCCCGTCGGCCCGGCGCGCCTCGAGCAGCAGCCCGTACATGTCGCTGCCCGAGAGGGCATAGAGCGGCTCGTCAAACTGTGCCACGATACCGGCCGGGGTGTCGATACCCAACAGATGCCCGTTGTCGCACAGGGCAATGCGGTCGCAACGGCACGCCTCGTCCATGTAGGGGGTAGAGACCAGTATCGAGATACCCTGCCGCTTCAGGTCGAAAAGCATGTCCCAGAACTCCCCGCGCGACACGGCGTCGACCCCCGTGGTAGGCTCGTCGAGAAAGAGTACCGAGGGGCGGTGTATGAGGGCACAGCAGAGGGCCAGCTTCTGTTTCATACCTCCCGACAGCTTCCCGGCCCGTCGTTTGCGGAAGGGCTCGATTTGCCGGTAGATGGGGGCTATCAGGTCGTAATTCGCTTCCACTTTCACGCCGAACAGGGCGGCGAAAAACTCGAGATTCTCGGCCACCGACAGGTCGGGATAGAGCGAAAAGCGCCCCGGCATATACCCCACCCGCTTGCGTATCTCGCGATATTGGGTCACGATGTCGAGCCCGTCGACCGTCGCACGCCCCTCGTCGGGGTCGAGCAGCGTGGTGAGCAGGCGGAAGAGCGTAGTCTTGCCGGCACCGTCGGGCCCGATGAGACCGAACAGCTCGCCCCGCCACACCTCGAAGGTGATGTGGTCGACGGCCGTCAGGGTACCATACCGCTTGGTGAGCCCCGCTATCTCTATGGCATTGGGTGTAGTCATCGCTGTGAGATTAAGGATATGAGATTAAGATAATGGATTATTCGGGGAGACGCACCTCGCCATAAAGCCCGATTTTCAACCAGCCGTCGTTCTCGACCGCAATCTTCACGGCATAGACCAGATTGGCCCGGGTGTCGCGCGTCTGAATGGTCTTGGGGGTAAACTCGCTCTCCGAGGCTATCCAGGTGATGCGCCCGGGATATTCGCGCTGCTGGTCGTCGCCGAAGTCGGCCACCACCGTCACCTCCTGCCCCACCTTCAGACGGGCCAGTTGGTCCGAAGTGAAGTAGGCCCGCAGATAGAGGTGGCTCATGTCGGCCACCTTCATGAGCGGACGCCCGGCGGCGGCCAGTTCGCCCGCCTCGCCATACTTCACCAGCACCGCCCCGTCGATGGGCGAAGCGATGCGGCACTTGGCCAGACGGTCCTCGACCTGAGCTATCTGCAGATCGATGGCCGAGGCATTGGCATCGAGCGACGAGGTATTGTTCCTGAGACTGGAGAGCAGAGCCTCCAGCTGTCCGTTCAACACCCGTATCGAAGCGGTGATGTCGTCGAGCTGCTTCGTCGTAGCCGCCCCGTCTTTCAACAGGTTTTCGACCCGGCTGCGCTCCCGCTCCTGCTGGGCTATCTGGCTGCGCAGGGCCGCAGCCTGCTTGGCGATGTCGGGCCGGTTGCTGTGAATCGAGGCCCGCTGCTGCTCGAGTTGCAGCTTCTGCAAATACAACTGCACGGTATCTATCGCCCCCACCTGACGACCGGCCGTGAGGGTGTCGCCCTCCTCGACGTCGAAATAGAGAATACGACCCGTCGCTTCGGCCGAGACCACCACCTCGGTAGCCTCGAAAGTTCCCGTCGCATCGAAATCGTTGCGGTTGCCACACGAGACAAGGAGCAGCGCCAACGCGCTGTAAACTGCAATCTGTTTCATCTTGTTCAGGATTTATCGGTTTATCGTATGTTTCAGTTCATAAAGCGTCTTCAGCAGTTCGATTTCGCGCATGCTGCGGGCCATCGAGGCGTTGGCCTCGTCGGTAATCTTCAGCAGCAGGTCGTGGGTATCGATTACCCCGTTGCGCAGTTTCGACTCGGCCGCCTCGCGCACCGACCGCCGCAGGGCCACGATGCGGTCGTCGTCGGCCAGAGCCCGGCGCAGGCGGGCCACGTTGCCATTCTCCTGCGTACTCTGCAACTGGGTATTAAAGAGGAATATGTCGCGTTGCACCTCGACCTGCAGACGTGAATTGCGCAACTTGTCGAGGTTGTTCTTCTGGGTATAGTAGGCCCCGAAGTTCCACGAGAGCTTCACCCCCAGCAGGGCGTTCCAGCTCCAATTGTCGTTCATCATGCCCTGCATGAAGTCGAGCCCGGGGTAGCCGTAATAGCCTTGGGCAAAGAGTCCCAATCGGGGCATCGAAGCCGACTTCACCAGCCGCTCCTGAGCCGCAAGCCGGTCTATCCGGGCGGCAAACAGCGAGAGTTCGGGCCGCTCGTTACCCCCCATCGGCGGCTCCACGACGGCAGGCCGCAACAACGTGCGGTCGCCCAACGCCTCGCCGATAAAGAGCCCCAGCATGCTGCGGTAGCTCTCGCGCGACGCCTCGAACTGCCCCAACTGCTGCCCCACCGTGAGCAGCTCGGCCTCGAGCACATCGGCATCGCTCTGCATGGCCACGCCGTTGCGCTGCAACGCCTCGACCTTGGCCAGGTTGCTGCGCAGCAAATCCTGCGTGAGGCGGGTCTGGGCAATGCGCTCGTCGAGCAGCAGGATACCGAAATAGAGTTCGTCGATACGACCCTCGAGCGTATACATCTCGACATCGGCCGTCGAGCGCTGTTCGGCCGCTTCGGCCCGCGCCATACTGCGGTCGGCGGCCGACTTGCCGCCGTCCCAGATAGTCTGGTTCAGCTCCAGCCCCACCTTGTACTGGTCTTTCTGCAAGCCGGGAATCTCCAGCCCCTGCCGGGCCAGCATGCCAGTAAGCACATCGGGGAAGGTGGGCACATCGGTCTGCCAGGTAGCCTGGGCCGAGAGAGCCACCTGCGGAATCCAGGCCCGGGCGGCATTGGAGAGGTTGTACGACTCGGTCTGACGTATCAAATCGTATTGCCGTATCTCGGGATAGTGCTCCCGAGCCATCTGCCGGCAATCGTCGAGCGTAAGTTGGGCCTGGGCCCCCACGAGGCCGCACCACAGCCCCAGGCATAAAACAACGACACGTTTCTTCATGGCTCTATTTTTTTATTCGACGCATAATTACTTCTATATTCTCGGCCTTGCGCATCTCGAAAAACTGGCTTCGGTCGGCGGCGACAGGGCCGAATACGGGTTCGATCAAAGGATAGGCGACAAAGGGGAAGACGTTGAGACAAACAATGTCGAGCAACAGATGGCGCACATCGATGGCCACGACCTCGCCCCGCCCGACCAGCACGTCCATCTCCCGCTGCAGTTGCTGCATGAGCCCGTCGGCTATGCGCGAGATATTCTCGCGCATCACTTCATACCGCTCGGGGCGCGAGAAGACCTCGTTCACGATGAACCGGGGCAAATCGGGGTTCTCCATGAGAAAATCGAAATGACTGCCTATCCCCCTCTTCAACCGCTCTAGCACCGGGAGGTCGGGCGTGCCAAAAGAGGCAAGTACCGACCGCCCCATCAGGCTCAGCTTGTCGGTGAGAATGCGGTCGAAAAGCTGCTCCTTGGTCCTGAAATAGTAGTGGAGCATGGCATGCGTCACCCCGGCTGCCCGGGCTATCGACGCCGTCTTGGCTCCGTCGAATCCCTTGAGCATGAACTCCTGCTCCGCGGCCCGCAGTATCTCACCCTCAGTATCTTTTGTTTTCATTCCCATACAAACAAAACGGTTTAACAAAATCGTCTAACAAAATTGTTAGTTCAAATATACACATATTCCCATATAAATATCCTACGACCTCTTTCTTTTTTATTTTTTTAAGAATATTTACTGAACACCCCTGAACCGGATAGAAATGAAAAATAACCGAACGTATAGTTTTGAATCATTAAAACACAATTCTTTATCAACAAAAGAATAACAGGCGGCAAAGTGCCCAATAGCCTACACGCCCCAATAGTCCAAACGGAACATTCCGAGCAAATAGAACAAAATCAACCGGATATATTCGGCAAATATCTCTGTTCGACAACCGCACAAAAGCAGTCGAGGCCGCCCCGGATACCGGAGCGGCCTCGATACTGAATATCAATCAACTATACGGTTTACAATTCGATGTCGCCGTTGAACACCTCGTGCCAGGGCAATCCCTGCTTGTTGAGCTGCTCCATGAAGGGATCGGGGTCGAACTCCTCGACGTTGTGAACGCCCGGCATGTTCCACTTGCCGGTGAGGAACATCATGGCACCGATCATGGCCGGCACACCCGTGGTGTAGCTTACGCCCTGGGCACCGGTCTCGAGATAGGCGGCGTGGTGGCTGCAGTTGTTGTAGACGTAGTAGGTCAACTCCTTGCCCTCCTTGTCGATACCGCGGATGCGGCAACCGATCGAGGTCTCGCCCGTGTAGTTCTTGCCCAGGTCGCCCGGGTTGGGCAACACGGCCTTGAGGAACTGGATGGGCACAATCTCCATACCGTTGTACATGATGGGCTCGATGCTGGCCATGCCGATGTCCTGGATAACCCGCAGGTGCGTGAGGTACTCCTGCCCGAAGGTCATCCAGAAGCGGGCCCGCTTGAGGGTGGGATAGTTTTTCACCAGCGACTCCAGCTCTTCGTGATAGATGAGGTACGACTCCTTGGGACCGATGTTGGGATAGGTGAGCGGACGGTGAATTTCGTGCGGCTCGGTCTCAATCCACTGGCCGTTCTCGTAATACTTACCCTTTTGAGTCACCTCGCGGATGTTGATTTCGGGGTTGAAGTTGGTGGCGAAAGCCTTGCCGTGGTTACCGGCGTTGCAGTCGACGATGTCGAGATAGTGCATCTCCTTGAAGTAGTGCTTGGCGGCATAAGCCGTATAGACGCCGCTCACACCCGGGTCGAAACCGCAACCCAGGATGGCAGTGAGGCCGGCCTGCTCGAAACGCTCGCGGTAGGCCCATTGCCACTTGTATTCATACTTGGCCTCGTCGAGCGGCTCGTAGTTGGCCGTGTCGAGGTAGTTGACCCCACAGTGCAGACAGGCATCCATGATGGTGAGGTCCTGATAAGGCAGAGCCACGTTGATGACAATATCGGGCTTGTGCTTCTTGAACAGAGCCACCAGCTCGTCTACCTTGTCGGCATCTACCCGGTCGGTCACAATGCGTTTGTCGCCTATGGCCTGGGCAATCGCATCGCATTTAGACTGCGTGCGGCTGGCCAACACAATCTCGGTAAATACATCGGGGTTCTGCGCCACCTTGTGCGCTACCACCGTTCCAACGCCACCGGCGCCGATAATAAGAACTTTTCCCATTATATCTGTTGTTTTTCTTTTTGAATTATTCATCCTTGTCGGTGTCGGCCGTCAGGTCGAGCACCTCTTTGTCGCCGCTCTTGTCGAAGTATTGCTTGCGCAGCGGAGCGGCCGAAATCTCCTTGTGGAACTGGCGGTTGTGATAGACATCGAGCGCCAGATAGAGGGCGTGGCGGAACGACTGCTCGTCGGCCTTGTTCTGCCCGGCAATATCGTAGGCCGTGCCGTGGTCGGGCGAAGTGCGCACGACAGGCAGCCCCGCCGTAAAGTTCACACCGTCCTCCATGGCCAACGCCTTGAAGGGGGCCAGACCCTGGTCGTGGTACATGGCCAGTACACCGTCGAACTGCTTGAAGTGGCCCGTCCCGAAGAATCCATCGGCCGGATAGGGACCGAAGCAGAGCATGCCCTTGCCGATAGCCTCCTGAATGGCCGGCTTGATGATGTCGTTCTCCTCGCTGCCCAGCAGACCGTCGTCGCCGGCGTGGGGGTTGAGCGAAAGCACGGCAATACGGGGCTTCACCACGCAGAAATCCTGCTTGAGCGACTGTTCGAATATGCGCAGTTTCTCGAGGATGGCCTCTTTGGTAATGGCCCCGGGCACCTGCGAAATAGGCAGATGCGTAGTGACCAGAGCCACCCGCATCACCTCGTTGAGCAGAATCATGAGCGACTTTCTGCCACGCCCCAGCCGCTTCTCCAGGTACTCGGTGTGACCGGGGAAGTCGAACTTGTCGGAGTGGATGGCGTGCTTGTTGATAGGTGCCGTCACCAGCACATCTATCGTGCCGGCCTCCATATCGGCGGCAGCCCGTTCGAGGGCAGCATAGGCAGCCTCGCCGCCTACGGCCGTAGCCTTGCCTATCTCTACCTTCACCTCGTCGTCGACGCAGGTAATGAGGTTTATCTTGTTGTCATCGGCCATCGAGGCATCGGCCACGATGTTGAAGTTGACGGCCGGTATGTCGAGGGCCTTGCGGTGATAGGCGGCCACCTTGGCCGAACCGTAAACCACCGGTGTACATATCTCGAGGATGTGCGGGTCGGAGAGGGTCTTGAGAATCACCTCATACCCTACCCCGTTAATATCTCCCTGGGTAATACCCACTTTTATCTTATGTTCCATATATGCTTTTTTTTGACTTTCTTACTGGACCGCAGAAAAAAATTTCGGCCCACTAAGATAAGAAAAATCCCCGATATACATCGCTGCCGGGGACTACTTTTACACCTCGGCCCCTATTTGCGCTCTTTCTCGGCTGTCGAGAGCATGCCGCAGGCGGCAAATATGTCCTCTCCGCGCGAAGCCCGTATGGTGGCTGTCACGCCGTGCTGGTTGAGGCGGTCGCGGAAGGCCTCCATCGACCGGGCATCGGAGCTCTTGAGGTTCACCCCCGGGATGGCGTGGAAGCGGATGAGGTTCACCCGGCAGTCGAGCCCCTTGAGCAGACGGGCCAGCGCATCGGCATGCACCAGGTCGTCGTTGAATCCGTTGAAGAGGATATACTCGAACGAGAGACGCCGCTGGTGCGAGAAATCGTACCGACGCAGCAGGGCCAGAATGTCGTTCATGTGGAAGGCCTTCTCTACGGGCATAATCTGCAGACGCTCATCGGGATAAGGCGAGTGCAGACTCACGGCCAGGTGGCAGTGGCTCTCGTCGAGGAAACGACGTATGCCGGTCAGGTGACCGATGGTCGAGACGGTGATGCGCTTGGGACTCCAGGCAAAACCCCACTCGGAGGTAAGAATCGTGAGGGCCTTCATCACCTCGTCGAGGTTGTCGAAGGGTTCGCCCATGCCCATAAACACCAGATTGGTGAGCTTGTCGCTATGCTCGACCGAGAGTATCTGGTTGATAATCTCGGTGGCCGTAAGGCTGCGCTTGAACCCCTGCTTGCCGGTCATGCAGAAGCTGCAGTTTATCTTGCACCCAACTTGCGACGACACGCACAGGGTGGCCCGGTCGCGGTCGGGTATGTAGACGGTCTCGACAAAGTCGTTGTCGCCCACACGGAACAGGTATTTGACCGTGCCGTCGACCGACCGTTGCGACTGCATGGGCTCGGAGCGCCCCACGTCGTAGCGCTGCGACAGCTGCTCGCGGTGGCGCAGCGAGAGGTTTGTCATCTCCGACAGGTCGCACACCCGCTTTTCGTAGAGCCACGAGGCCATCTGCCTGGCGGCAAAACGGGGCATCCCCGCCTCGGCCACCACGGCCTGCAACTCCTCCCAGGTTTTTCCCAACAAATGTTCTTTTTCCATAAACCTCGATTGGTTGTGTGATACAAATACAGAGTGCGTGTATCGAGCCCTTTGCTACGATATACGCACTCTGTGTGTGGTCTTATATCGAACGATTCGTCTCGATTAGAAGAAACGGATCATCGTGTTTTCGATGTCGGCTTTGTCGCGGAGCACCTCCATCAACCGGCTGTTGATCAGGTAGGTGTAGTTCTGCTGCAACTTGCGGGCCTCGTTCTGTGCATCGAAGGGTTGTTCCGAAACCGTCTTGTCGGTAACGGTAAATACATACACGCCTCTTACACCTTTCACGGGACCTACGAGCTTACCGTTCTCGGCCGTGGGAGCCAGAGCGCTCAATACCGGTTCGTAACCTACACCGGCAATCGAGGGCGACGAGAACGACACGAACTTGGCGCTGTCGACCTGGGCTTTCATAGCCTCGGCATAACCGGCCAGCGTGGTGATGTTCTTGGCCTTGAGGTCGGCAATCATCTTCTCGGCCTTCTTGTCGTTGCGAATCTGGATGGAAAGCATGTCTTTCACCTGATCGAGCGGAGCATAACCCTCTTTGGTTACGTGGTCGAGAGCGGCTACGACAAACGCATTGTCGAGCGTAAAGATTTCGGACACGGCACCTTTGTCGGCGTTGAAGGCCCAGCGGATAGCCTGACGGGCATCGTTGAGACCGGGCAGCGAGTAATCCTCGGCACTGCACTCATAGCTGTTGACCGTGTAGCCGGCCTCTTTAGCAGCGGCGTCGAACTTCTCGGCCGTATTGTTGGTAGCGCTGTACGACGACAGTTGGTTGTAGAGAGCCGTGTGCGTCTCGGTGCTGGGGTTCACGGCCAGTACGTAAGCGGCCACTTTGGCTTTCTTCACGGGAGCGGTGCGCGACAAGATTTGAACAATGTGCTCACCACCCAGGCTTTCGGCCTTGAAATAGCCGTTACCGGCCTCGCCGAATACTTTGTTGATGAAGGGACGACCTACGCTGACAGCCATCTCCTCGGTCAGCCAGATTTCGTCGTTGCCGTTGAACTTGGGCGAAAGCTCGGCAAAGCTGCCACCGTTGTTCAATACGTTGAGCACGCTATCGATTTGGGTCGAACGGGGTTGGAACGAAAGCAGACGCACCTTGATCGAGTCGGGGGCTACCTTGGTATCCATGAGACGATACATCGTATAGGTGTCGTTCTCAAACTCGAGCGGCGACGATTCGCCTACGGCAGCCGTCTGGGCAAACTGTTTCATCTTCTCGGGCATGGACGAAACGGCTACGAAACAATCGTCGTAAGCCTCGTCGGAGTTATTGGCCACGAAAGCAGCCACGTCGTTGGTCGTGGCGAATACGTTCTTGTTCATCTCTACCTTCTCCTTAGCCTTGGCATAGTCGTCCTGGCTGGGCACGATATTTACCGTGATGTATTTGATACCACGGCGCTCGGGCATCTTGTAGAGCTCTTTCACCTTGTTGTACTCGGCCTTGAGTTCGCTGTCGCTGATGGCGATGGTCGAGTCGGCAATCGTGGTATAGGGTTCCAGTGCATAGGCGATGTTGGCCGAAGTCTTACCCTCGGCATACGAGTTCTCGAGATCGAGCTTGTTGGGCATGATGGCGCGGTTCAGCAGGTTGGCAAACTTCTGGATGGCGCGATCCTCTTTCACCTGTTTCTCGAGACGGAGCCACATTTGACGCTGGGGCTCGATTTGGGCCAGTTGCTCGGGCGTGGTGTAGCCGTGAGCCTCGGGGTCGAGAATCACCTGCATGAAGTTGAGCAGACCTTGACGGTCGAACACTCCGGTTTGGGGATTGGTGAAATACTGACGTACCATCGGCGAGATGTTGTCGCCGGTCAGCAGGTCGGCCAACTCCTCTTTGCTCACTACGATACCCAGTTCGTCGAGCTCTTCGTTGAGCAATATTTCGTTTACCATTTGGTCATAAACCTCCTGGTTGATACGCGATACATATCCTTCGGGCAAAGACATTCCGCGTTGAGCATACATCTGTTGCAGCTCGTCGGTACGAACCTTTACGCGCTCCTGAAATTCTTCGACTCCGATATTGGTCCCGTTCACGACGGCGACTTTGCTTTGATTCATGGCGTAGAAGGTATGCCCCGAATTGAGGAAGTCCCCTACGATAAAAGCGAGCAAGGCGACTCCGATGATTACCACGAGCAAACCTGCTTTACTTCTGATTTTGTTTAACGTAGCCATTTGTTACTTTGTATGAATTTTAGTTTTATATTTTATTATTTTTTTATCCTCTTTTACTAAGGGCACGAAGATACAAAAATTTGAATTTATCTCGGCACAGAATAACTAAAAAAAATATCTTATTTCTCTATTTTCATGCGCACAAGCTCTATTTTCGTAGCCTTGCGACGTAAAATCGTAAACCGATAGTTATTAATCTCTACCGTCTCGCCCAGGCGGGGCAGGGTCTGGTAGTGGTACAGAATGTAACCGGCCACGGTCTGGTAGTCGTCCGACTCGGGGATGTCGAGCCCGAACTCTTCGTTGATGCGCCCGATCTCCATGCGGCCCGAGAACTCATACTCGTCCTCGCCCACCCGACGGGCCACGAGGTTCTGCGTGTCGTGCTCGTCCTCGATGTCACCGAAAATCTCCTCTACCAGGTCTTCGAGAGTCACCAGTCCGGCCGTACCGCCAAACTCGTCGACCACGATGGCCAGGCTCTTCTTCTGCTGCATGAGGTTGCGCATCAGCTTGTTGGCCAGCATGCTCTCGGGAGCAAAGACCGCCGGGCGAATGCTCTTGCGCCAATCGTCGTGCTGGCGGAACATCTCCGACGAGTGTATGTAACCCAGTATGTTGTCGATATTCTCGCGATAGACCACCACCTTCGAGATACCCGTACTCACAAAGGTGTGGAGCAGCTCCTCGTCGGTCACCTCGTCGATGTCGACCGCCACGAGCTCGGTGCGGGGTATCATGCAGTCGCGCAGGTGCACGTTCGAGAAGTCGAGGGCATTCTGGAATATCTTCATCTCGGGCTCTACGGGAGCCTTCGAGTCGCTCTCGTCGATACTCTTCTGGATAAACGAATCGAGCTCGATCTTACTCATCAGCGTGTTGGTGTGGTGGGCTATCCGCACCCCGGCCATACGCATCACCCCTTTCGAAACCATCGAGGTGAATTTGGAGATGGGATAGAGAATCACATAGATGAGCCACACGAGCGGGGCAAAGAACCGCATCGTGGCGTTGGGATCGACCCGAAAGATGGTCTTGGGCATGAACTCGCCCACAAACAGAATGAGCAGCGTGGAGATAAGGGTCTGCATGAGCACCACAAAAGCCTCCTGGTTCCACACCAGCGCGATGACCGGCTCGAGCAGGGCGGCCATGCCCATACCGTAGATGACCAGCGCGATGTTGTTGCCCACCAGCATGGTCGAGATAAACTGCTCTTCATTGCCATAGAAGAGGCTCAGTATCTTCGACAGCAGCCCCTTCTGTTTCATATCCAACTCGGCCCGTACCTTGTTCGACGACACGAAGGCAATCTCCATACCCGAGAAGAAGGCCGAGAAGAGCAACGCTATGATAATGATTACAACCCAATTCATGATTTCTTCATTTGTTTGGCACGCACGGCCGGTACAGGCTGCGGCTTCACGCTATCGGTCCGTGCCGAGTCGGCAGCAACCGTGTCGCGCTTGATGGGGAAGATACCGCTCGTGCGGCGTATGCGGTAGCGGGTCATCTGCTCGTTCGAGTTGAATCCGTAGCCCTCGATTACCTCGTCGGGAGTCTCGATGTGGATAAACGAGTCGGAGTAGATTTCGCGCTTGCGCTGGTCCCAGAATATCTGCGAGGTGAGGAACACCTCCTGCTTGGTGTTTTCGATGCGTACGTTCTTGTCGAGACGCCACAACTGCTGATTCTTGAAATAGGTGGCCGTGTCGCCCTGGATGAGGGCCTCGGTGGCGAATACCGAGTCGAACTTCTCGACATACAACCCCTTCGGGAAAAACCAGTAGGGCTCCTTGGCATTCTCGTAGATAAGCCACTCGGGGGCCTTGATGCGGTAGCGGGTAATCCCCGAGTCGGAGATGAGCGTCTCTACGCCGAGCGTGCGCAACGTGGGCACCTCCGAGACGTCGTCAAAGCCCTCGACTACCTCGTTTTTCGAACCCGAGCAGGCACACCACAACAAGGGGAAAGCCACAAAACACACGAGCCCCCAGCGCGAAACGCGCAGAAACCACCGGTCGCTGTTCTTGTTTGTTGTCATTCTACTGAAACTATGTCGCAAAATTATAAATAGTTGCAGGGCACTCCAAATATTCCCGCAAAAATTATGCCTCTCACCAGGGCTCCCGGGGCTACCCCGCCTCGCCCCACCCTGCCGGGCCGAGACAAAAAGAAGGGTCGCACCCCGTAGGGAACGACCCTTCATATCACTATGGTCAATGTTTTTTATTTCACGATGAATGCCTTGTTCACCACGCCTTGAGCCGTCGAATATTGCAGCATGTAGCTACCACGCGAGAGACCCGACACGTCGATGGTCGTGAGGGTATCGCTCACCTGGCCGCGCAACAGTTGCGTGCCGGCTACGCTGTAAACCACATATCGGCCCTCGGCCTCGGGAGTCTCCAGGTTGAGCACATCGTCGGCAGGCACAGGATAGAGTTTCACACCCTCGGCCAATACCTCGTCGATACCCGAACCCGACGTGTAGAGTTGCAGGTCGAACTTCTTCTCATACGAGTTACCGCTCGAAGCATTGATAGCCTTGATATATACCGTTTTGTGGATAGCCTTGTCTTCAATCAGTTTCGTCGTGTAGAGCTTGCCGTCGCGCACTTCGTAGCTGGCCTCGGCATAACCGCCGCCAAACAGCTGCTGACCTTTCAACTCAAAAGTATACTGGGCATCTACCATATCACTGTATACCGTTACATCGGCTACCGGGGTACCGGCAGGGGTACCGATGGCTACACGGGTGGTGCTCAAGCGGATGTCATACGGAGTCTCCGACAAAGGAGCCACGCCTACTACGGCACGATGGTTGTCGGGATACGAACCTTGAATATCGTCGCCCAGGTTATTGAGGGTAAAATAGCCGTTGTTCTGGCCGCCCCAGCCCCAGTTGATGTGATACTGGTTGAAGCCGTCCCAACCGTCGAGGTTGAAGCAGTGCCCTACGTTGTTGCCTTGGTTACCGGCATAGATTACGCAGCGGCCACGTCTCAACTCGTTTCGCAGCAATTCATGCCAGGCGTCATCGCCACCCTGATAACGGTCACGGCTGTAACATACGCAGGTTTCGGGGAAACCATAATAGGTCTTGAAGTAACCGGGAATGTTATCGGTAATGGCACCCGACCCCTCGGCGCTATACTCCATGTCGATGAGTACACCGCAGTGGTAGAGCAGACGAGCCACCTCGTCGTAGTTGTTGGCACCCGAGAGAATGGCATCCCAATCGTAGTCGGGCTCGTTATCGAAGTTCACACTCAATACCGTACCGGCCTGATTCGAATAGTACGATTTCGTTCCCGTACCACGCAGGGGATAACGTATAACCGAGAGTGCCTGACCCATGGCCACAGCCACACAACCTACATAGGCACGGCCACCGGGGCCACCCGTTGCAGCCGGGCAATAGGCGTTATAAGGTACACCCTGGTTCCAGGTTACCTGCACCAACGGCTCGATGCGGTCTTCGGTAGCGCGAGTCACTACATCGCCTGCCCAGCGGAAATGACGTTGCAGAGCGGGCGACTTGCGCGCCAACTTAATCTGATCGGTATAATCTTTCAACCAGCTTTGTATCCAGGCAGGCTGACCGTCCGACACATACTCACTGTCAAACGAATAGCCCAGCAACGGGTCTACCGTATCTTCAGCCGAAATCAAAGCCCAGCCGCCTTTTTCAAAACGTACGATGTAGTACATGGGAGCGCCATCTTGCGAAACGGTTTCTACTGTGGCATTTCCGCCTTTGAACGATGAGCCGCCACGCACGGTTAACAACTTGGTTGCGGTA
The DNA here is from genome assembly GCF_963931395.1 of Barnesiella sp. An22. NCBI lineage: Bacteria > Pseudomonadati > Bacteroidota > Bacteroidia > Bacteroidales > Barnesiellaceae > Barnesiella > Barnesiella sp. An22. The sequence goes on along the minus strand of NZ_OZ007014.1, from coordinate 1,154,456 downwards.
TCTACCGCGGTCTTCTCAGACACTACTGCTGCAAAACTTCCTCCAGCAAACGAGAAGAGCAGCATTACGAAAGCTAATAATCTATATTTCATAATCGGTTTTTGGTTCGTTTTACAGATACACGATTTATCGATTGACAAAAATAGATAATTCGAATGTATTCTGCAACAATTTAACATTCTCTATGTTTTTAAACATACAAAATGATGTTTTCCCCTACTCTTTTCTATCAAAAAAGAGTCAAACGAGCAAAAAAATAGAGACCTGAGGTAAAAAAACAGGCCGATACCTCGCGGGTACCAGCCTGTTCCATATAAAGATATCAATATCAATCTAGCTGATTAGAAGCGTTTTGCCTTGATGCCCTTCACAGCTCTTTGAGCTTTGGCTTTCTCGCTGCCTGTCAATGGTCTGAAGAGCGACCAGTCAACCTGGCGAACACCCAGCTTCTTCACTACAGGAGCTGTCGCATTTATGCCGGCCGAAGGCGAAGCTTGAACCGAGCCCTTCATAAATACAGCCAAGTTCCAGACATCATACCAACCCAGATTGAAGCCTTCGGCATCCGGATTCTGGATAAGGTCGAAATTAAATAGATATAATCCGCACCAGCGATCGGCAACATATCCTGTAACACCCTGAGCGTCGGTAGCATTGAAGTTAATCCACTCAAATTGTTCACCCTCGCTCTCGGGTACACCGGCAAAACATACAAGACAATTGAAAGATGCGCCAGATTGATCTCTCATGGGAATCACACCCATAGGCAACATATCGGCAATCTTGAAGTTATTACCCTCTACGACAGCCTCCAACGAGTTTTCTCCAGCGGTAAATGCCGAAGCTTCGAAATAGAAATTCTTGATGACTATCGTATCGGGATTATCCTCATGCTTCAATTCAAACTCGGTATCAAAGCCATAAGGATCAGTACCGGGCTGCTGAGTTTGGAAGTCATACTGATAGAACATAAAGCCAAAGGTCCCCGTAAACTCACTGTCACCCGTGCTGCCACCCGGTACATACTCCCAGTAAGGAGCACCTACGAGTTGAGTCTCCTGGTCTACACCACCCTTCAGAGCAGCCGATTGGTTACCGGCACCGTCGACAAATGCTCCGGCAGCGAAGTCGAGGAATACATACGATTTAGCTTCGTTTGGATCGAATGCAACCGATTCGGGCAACGTAATGGTAACCGACTCACCGTTGATAACCACCGTTTCGATGGTACCGCTGGCATACGAGGTAAGGTCGCCCTTCGTCACGTTGTAGGTGATGGCACCTTCGCCACGAGTTACCGTCTCGTTATACGTAAGCGTTACCGAACGACCGCTGTTCGTTGCCGTGTAAAGGTTACCATCGGGTACACTTACCAGATAGGGAGCCTCGGTATCGGGCAGGTCGACCGTTGCCGAAGCTACGGCACCGCAAAGACCATTGGCATCGGAAGCTACGGCATATACATAGTAAGTAGTACCTATCGTCTGATTGTTGTAGGCTTTGGAAAGCGAGGGAGTCTCGGCAGCTTTCAACAGCTCGGCACCTTCATAACCAGCCTGCAACAGCGTTTCGGCATCGATGGTCTGAGCCTGGTTGGTTACGATGTAAGCATAATAAACCGTACCCTCGGCCGGAGTCACCGTCAAGTTGAAGGCATCGACATTGGTCTTTTCGACCGAGAGCGTCACAGCCGGGCCCTCTCCCATATTGACCGGAGCATAATCCTCAAACTCGGTGCAACCTGCCCCCATGAGGCAGATTGCTGAGAATAATCCTATAATATACTTTTTCATTGTTCTATATTTTTATCGTTTATTCAACTTTGGTCATTGTACAGGTGCGTACACCGGTCACATAGCCTGCCTGAGTTCCATCCTGGTATGCAACAGCCAAGACAGGCGAAGAGATCGAAATCGTACCGTTCGATACCTGTGCGGCAGCAGCTCCAGCACCGTTAAAGTCAATCTGCAAAGTATAGGTCGAACCATATGTACCCATATCCTGCGAACCGTTGATGGTGATTGTTCTGAAGTCGGAATCTACAGTACCCATTATCGATTTGTAAGTAATGCCACTAACCGTCGGAACAAGTTGCGTGAACCATACACGGTCTACATAGTCGGGATCTTTCTGTACCTCGCAAGTCCAGGTATATACGACACCCTCTTCACCTTGGAAGGGCGACTCACCGCGTGCGGTGTACGTACCCAGAATACCGGCAGCAGCCAGCGGGTGGTCATCGTCGGCAATCGTTACCGAGGTGGTGTAGTTGGCACCCAGGCTGCAACCGCTGGGCGACGACAAGCGAATATCGAAGCAAACATCGCCGTCGTAGTCCCCGTTGTCGATAGGTTCAACCGTAATGTATCCTACCAATTCACCCGTGCTGGTATAGGTCAGGGTCGTCGACGTATTTTTCAGACGATAGTTCACACCCTCCTTGGCGGCATTCTTGCCGGCATAGGCGGTCGTGTCGATTTCGAAATTCACCGATACATCGAGGGCCTTCGAAGCCACCAGCGATACCGGAATCTGAATCTCTTTATTGGCGTTCTCCTCGATAGTAGTCGAGGCATTGTCAAACGCTACGAAAGCGTCCTTGTCGCTGAACATAGGAGTCTCTACCGATTGGCACGATGCAAACAGCGCCCCTACAACAGCTACATATATAAATTTATTGATTTTCATAATTCTTCTCTATTAAAAATTATTTGCTCTGATAGCCGGGATTTTGAACCATATTCGAGTTGTAGAGGATATCATTCTCGGGAATCGGGAAGGCCCAACGGTAGCTGGGGAATTCGATATCCTTCGTGAGAGGATCAAGATCGTAGTCGGTACGGGTCAACGACCGTTGCAGACGTTTCATGTCGAAGTAAACCTGACCTTCGAAGAGGAACTCTTTGCGACGCTCGTTGAAGAGGTTCTCGATATTGAACTGGCTGTAAGCATTGGCACCACGGCTGGTAGCTACCTGATTGAGGTCGTCGAGAGCCGTTACACCGCTGATGGTAGCACCCCGGTAGATAGCCTCGGCACGAGTCAGATACATCTCGGAGATACGGATGATAGGCACGTTGTTGTAAGCCAACTGACCCGATTTACCGGGATATTTGGTCGACCAGCGATAACCGGGATATTGCGGATTGGTTTTGGTCAAACCGGTGAGACGTACATCGTTCTCGTCGTAGAGCGAGAGCAGGTCGTTCGATACGCGCACGTCACCATAACCGGCGCCACCGGCAGCCTCAGGAGCGGTCAGGTAGTCGCCCAGGTCACTGCTCGAACCGTCGCTTTGCGAGATGTAAACCTCGAAGATAACCTCGCTGCCCGATTGGGGAGCTACATCGAGGCTGCCATCCCACATCGAAACGTAGTTGTTACCCGAGAGCAGTCTGAAACGACCGTTGCGGATTACCTTGTTGGCATAGTCGGCAGCCAGCTGCCAGTCTTCGTGAGTCAGATATACACGAGCCATGAGGGCTTGGATAACCGGCGTAGTAACGGTGGCAACCATATCTTTTACACCAGCACGTACATACGAGGTGCTCATCAGGCGCTCGGCCTCTTGCAGGTCGGGGATAATGAGGTTTTCGTATACCTCGGCTACCGTGCTACGAGCGGGACGGGCCGACAGGTCATCTTCCAGTACAATAGGTACACCCAGAGCCTCGGTTCCGGTAATACCGTTAGCTTTAATATATCCGTAAGGTTGAGCATACACGCGAACCAGATCGAAGTAGGCCAAGGCACGCAAGAAGAGGTTCTCGGCTTTCACGTTGTTGATTTGCTCGTCAGTCACACCCGCACGGTCAAATTTACCCTCGTTGATGGCGGTCAACACTTTGTTACAACCCAAAATGGCGTTGTAGGCACCGGACCACAAACCCAGCGTGCTGGTCGACGAGTAGTTCCATGCCGGCTCCTGGCGCATACGGCCCGTGTTTACAGGGCCTACCATACCGTTGCCGCACATCACGTCGAAGGTGAGGGGGAACGTGGCACCATACCACGAAATAACGGCGCGGTAGTTACCGGCAGTAGCTCCGTCGATACCCGTAAAGGTAGAGAGAGCCAGTTCGTCCGATTGATCCATGGGCGGCTCTTTGGTCAAGAAGTCATCGCAGGAAGTAAGAGCCAGCGCCAAAACTGCTATCGATAAAAATATTTTTTTCATTGTCTCAATCTTTTTTTAAGGGTTAGAAAGTAATGTCCACACCTACGATCATCGAGCGGGTCATCGGGTAGCTGATGACGGTAGCACCGGTGGTACCGTGCTCGGGATCCCAGTAGTTCATGTTGTGGAACGTATAGAGGTTAAGGGCGCTGGCATAGATGCGCACTCCGCTCATGAGGGCCTTTTTGGTCCACTTCGAAGGCAAGTTGTATGCCAGGGTAATGTCTTTGATACGCAGGTAGCTACCATCCTCGAGATAACGGGTAGAGGTTTGCATACTGTTGCTCGAGTTGTTGTATACCGGTTTCGGCAATACGTTCATGTCGCCCGGTTGTTTCCAGTAGTTCAAGGCACCTTTCCAGATGTTCTGGTCGCCATAGTAACCGTCTGATTCGAACAAAGAACGGTCTTGGTTCAATACCTTGTTGCCGTAGCGGGCTTCGAGCTGGATACCCAGCGAGAGGCCTTTCCAAGAGAGCTCGGTGTTGAAACCACCGGTCCACAGAGGTTCGGGCGAGCCGGCATTGATACGACGAGCTTCTTGCGAATTTTCGGTCAACAGACCCTCTTCGTTACGCCACAGAGCGTTACCGTTCTGGGGGTTCACACCGGCGTAGTCGTACAACCAGTAGGTGTAGAGTTGCTCACCTACTACATAGCGCAGCGAGGTACCGATGAAGTCCTGACCCGGAGCCAGTTCGAGCACTTTCGAACGGTTGGCGGCGAAGTTCACACCGGCCGACCATTTGAAGTCGTTGGTGTTGAAGATGTCGGCATCCAACTGAACCTCGATACCGCTGTTGCGGATTTGACCTACGTTTTGAGCTTGCGAAGAGAAACCGGTGGTATAGGGCAGCGGCGAGTCAATCAACATGTCCTCGGTACGACGGGTATACCAGTCGATCGATCCGCTCAAGCGGTCGAACAAGCGGAAGTCAACACCGATGTTGTGAGTCTTGTTGGTTTCCCAAGTCAGTTTACGGTTCTGCAGCTGCGAGGGGAGCTGACCGGTGATACCGTTGTAAACGATGTCGGAGTAGAGACCGTAGTGAGCATAAGCGGCGATGTTGTCGTTACCGTTCACACCGTAGCTGTAACGCAGTTTCAATACATTCAGTACATTCTTGATATCTTGCATGAAAGCCTCGTTGTGGATGTTCCACGATGCACTGGCTGCCCAGAAGGTACCCCAGCGGCGATCGGGACCGAACTTGGAGCTACCATCGGTACGGAGCGAACCTTTGATGTAGTAGCGACCGTCGTAGCTATACTCGGCTACACCGAAGAACGAAACCATGGCCGTTTGAGTAAGACCGTCGTGGGCCGTTTGGTCTTCGACCGAAACACCTACCGAGTGATAGGGACGTTGCTCGTTTACGTGATACGATATAGCTTGGTTGTGGGAGTATTCATAGGTATTGGCCTCTTGACCCAACATGATGTTCAGCGAGTGAACGTCGTTGAAGAGGTCGTCGTAAGTAACCGTGTTAGAGGTAGTCAACAGACGATATTGCACATCGGCCGTATTCAGCGATGCACCAAACGAAGTTTTGTTGATGAATGACGGCGAGAACTGGCGGCTGTTGGTATAGGCATACTCAACCGAGTTGTTGGTGCGGAAGGTCAATTGCTTGATGGGTTTCCACTCCAAATAAGCCGTACCGTTGAATTTGTATTGCTTGTCATATTTGTCCGAGCCTTTGATAGCAGCCAGCGGGTTGATATTGAACACGAAGGGGAGGTCGAAGTTGTAGCTGCCGTCCTCGTTGTAAGCCGGCATCGTCGGGGCCAGAGCCATACCCGAATAGAAGGGGTTCGAGGGAGCCAGACCGCTATCGCCGAGCAAGCTGTTCTGAACGTCCGATACCTTCATGTAACCGGCGTTGATACGGGTACCCACTTTCAACCATTTGTTGAGCTCGGTATCGAGGTTGGCACGAACCTGCATCTTCTCGAAACCTACGGTGGGAACGATACCTTCGGTCTTGTTGTACGACAACGAAGTATAATAGGTAGTCTTACCGGTACCACCCGAAGCAATCAGCTCATACTCTTGCAAGCTACCGTTGCGGGTCAACTCTTTCATCCAGTTCGTACCGCCTTTGGCAGCCAGCGAGAGGGGGAAGTAATATTCCGATGCGGGGTTATCTACGTCGTAACCGGCGTTGATACGGGCATCGCGTTGATATTGGATATACTCTTGCAGGTTGGCCATACCGAAGTCGTTGTCGTTGGCCAGCGTAGTGACACCGTAACGGGCGCGGGCGGTAACTTTCGACTTACCGGCTTCACCCGATTTGGTGGTAATCAAGATCACACCGTTGGCAGCACGCGAACCGTAGATAGAGGCTGCGGCAGCATCCTTCAACACGGTTACCGAAGCAATATCGCTGGCATTGATCATGGCGATGGCGTTCATACTGTTGGAGAGAGCACCGGTATTACCGCTCTCTACGGGGATACCGTCCACTACATACAAGGGGTCGCTACCGGCACCGATAGAACTGGTACCACGCACACGAATCGTAGCGGCAGAACCCGGCTGACCGTTGGTCGACGAAACCGACACACCAGCCATCTTACCCGAGAGCATCTTATCGACCGAGGTTTCGGGAATCGAAGCCAGGTCGTCGCCTTTCACCGTGGCGATAGAACCGGTCTTGGCCTCTTTACGGATGGTTTGGTAACCTACCACAACCACATCGTCGAGAGCCTGATCGCTCGAAGTCAATTTTACTACCATGCCATTACGGGCAAATACCTCTTGTCTCTCCATTCCGATGTAGGTAATCACCAGGGTTCGCCCGGCTCCTTCGGGAATTTTGATTGAAAACTTACCGTCATTATCGGTAATGGTAGAAGCGTTCGTGCCCTTCACCAAGATAGACGCACCGATAACCGGCTCGTCGTCCTCTGCTGTCAATACCGTACCGGAGATGCTCGTCTGAGCCACCGCTAACGAAATGCCAGCCAACAGAGCGCACAATAACAATGTTAATTTTCTCATACGACTGAAATTAAATTTAAATAAACGATTTATTCCTTCTTCTTTCTTTTACTTTCTTTACACACCCGGCGTGTTACGGCCGGACTTTTACATTACACTCCTTGCAATTAAACTAACTCTTAAAACTCCTCTTCTTTTAAACCTTATTATAATATAAACCTTAAATTGAACCTATGAGAATCACTCTCATTCACACTTCTTATTGAAGTATTCAGCATGCAAAGATAGAAAAAAAACGACAATATAAAATTCAATTTGAAAGAAAATTACCCACATCGCCTTTCTTTTTGACAAAGCCATTGTCCAGCTCTCCCGAAATGGCCCGTATACATTTTTTCACAGCACAACTAACTTGTTAAGATACAACCATATAGAAGAGGCATTTTTTCTGCCACAAATATGCACAAACCGGAGAATAATCCATTTGTTAATAAACATTAAACACACAACCAATACCACCGTATTATCACCAAACTGCGCTAATCTTATCGAAAATTTAACTCAAAAAGTTTATTCTATTAACAGATTAGTATCTACAATTGCCCGCCTGCCCTCCCGACAAATCGAGGAGGAAAAAGCAACAGGCGATAGACAAAATAGCCCCGTTGGTATAATTCTATGAAAAAAATGAGCGGCAAGTGCCTCCATACGCATTCTCTTTTGTATTTTTGTCTAAAATTTTGAGTAGTGAATCTTATTATCGATCAAGGAAATTCGGTAACCAAAATGGCACTTTTTCGGGCCGGCCAATTACAAAATGTCGATTTCTACCCGAAATGGGGCCCCGATGAAGTGACGCGGTTTCTCGATACCCACGCAGTCGATGCGGCTATCTTCTCGACCGTTACCGACCCCGACCCCGAAGCTCTGAAGCTCTTGCAGCAACGGGTGCGCTGCTTCGTACGCTTCGACCACACGTCGCAGATACCGGTGCGCATAGGTTATCACACCCCGCACACCCTGGGCCTCGACCGCATTGCGGCCGTGGTGGGAGCCTCGATGGAGTGTCCCGGCCGGCCGGTGCTCATCGTCGATGCCGGCACTTGTGTCACCTACGATCTGCTCACGGCCGACGGCACCTTTGCAGGCGGCAACATAGCCCCCGGCATCAGGCTGCGACTGCTCGCCATGCACGAGCACACCGGCAAGCTACCCCTGGTAGACGACTCGGGCGAGATTCCCGAGATTGGCTTCAGCACCGAGACGGCCATGCGGGCCGGCGCCACGCTGGGCGTGGCCTATGAAATCGAAGGCTACATGGCCCGTCTCAACGAGATTTACCCCGACCTTTTCGTTTTTTTAACAGGGGGAGATGCCTTAAAATTGGCTGCAAAAATAAAAAGTCGCATCTTTGTGAACGAAAATTTGGTATTAACCGGCTTAAACAGAATATTACAGGAAAATGCTGAAATATAAAATTCTCTTGATAAGTTTGGCGATAGGACTTGTCGCATGGGCCCAAAACGGCACCACCTCGCCCTATTCCCGATTCGGATACGGTATACTCGGCGACAATGCCATAGGAGCCCAACGAGCTATGGGCGGCGTAGGTTATGCCCTGCACAACAACCGGCAGATCAACGTAATGAACCCCGCCTCCTACGTCAGTATGGACTCGCTCACCTTCCTCTTCGACATAGGCCTTACCTACCAGGCCGTCACGACTCACGAAGGGCAGTTGAGCGAAACCGCGCAAAGCGGATCGCTCGACTACATCGTCATGCAATTCCCTCTGGGCCGCCACATGGCCGGTAGCATCGGGTTGCTCCCCTACTCCAACGTGGGCTATTCGTTTGCCAGCTCTATCTCCAACGGTACCGACAGCCGCACGGGCGAAGGCAACATCTCGCAGGCCTATGTGGGTGTGAGCGGCAACCTGTTCAAGGGCTTCTCGATCGGGGCCAACGTGAGTTACCTCTTCGGCAACCTCACCAACGCCAACACCGTAATCCCGGCCAACGGCAGTACCGGTATATTCGAGACCGACCTCAAGGTGCGCGACTACCACCTGCAGTTCGGCGCACAATATGCCATCGAGTGGGACAAGAAGCACACCATCACGCTCGGTGCCGTCTACTCACCGGGCAAAGCGCTGCTGGGTAAAGCCTACACCAGCACCTACGATGTGAGTTCGAGCTCGATTATCGACGCCGACACCCTCAACATGAAGAGCCACTACTCGCTGGCCTCGACCTATGGCGGAGGTATCAGCTACAACTACGACAAACGACTCACCGTAGCGGCCGACGTCACCTACCAGAACTGGGCCGATGCCAAGTTTACCAACCTCAACACCGGGCAGTTGCAGACCTCGACCGGGCAATTCAACAACCGGCTGAAAGTAGCTCTGGGTGCCGAATTCCGCCCCAAGAGCATGGGCGGCAACTATCTGCAACGCATCAACTACCGGGCCGGTCTGTTCTACAACCGCTCCTACCTGAAGATAAACGGCAACGACCTGAACGAGATAGGTGCCACCTGCGGTTTCGGATTCCCTCTGGCCACCGACAAGTCGGTCGTAAACGTAGCCTTCGAATACATCAACCGCCAGTGCTCGCCGGCCAAGCTCATCAGCGAAGACCACTTCCGTATTTCACTGAGCCTTACCTTCAACGAGATGTGGTTCTGGCAACGCAAGTTTGAATAAAATCTACTATCCATAAAAAACAAGAAGCGGAACGAGGGGCATCCCCTGTTCCGCTTTTTTGTTGTTCCGTTCAGTTTGTATTGGGGAGGAGCCAGGCTCCACCCCGACACAAGGCGCCACCGCTACTTGGCCAGCAACGGCGAGATATACTCGAGCACCTTCTGCAGACCCTCCTCCCGGTTCCACTTCACCTTGTTCTTTTTCAAGAAGGTGTTGAACTCCTTCTGGTCGGCCTCGGGCAACAGTTTGGAGATGGTGCGCTTGTTGGCGTTATAGAGCTGACCGTCGATGACAAAACAGAAACGTACCGAAAGCGGCAGCGTCTGGCCATTCTCACGTTCGACCCGGATGAGATCGTAATTAAGATTGGTGAGACCGCCTATCTGCAGACTCGACAGATTGTCTACGGCCGAAGTCGACGACGACGTACCATAGGCTCCCGTCCCCTGCGTCAAGCGATCGAAGTCGCCGGTCGTACGGCGGCCCAGAATAGCCTGGGGAGTCTCGCCCAACACCTCGATGTAAAGATTTTCACACCGCACGAAGGCCGTACTGTCGGGCAGCACGACACGGGCCACATCGTTCTGATTGTCGGTAGTAAATATTTTCGAACCATTCAAATAGTGCAAATCGTTATGCAACAAGTGGATATTGACCTTCGCCTGGCCCGTCTCACCAGAGCGGAAATGGAGCGTGGCTTCGGTAAAATCGGTAAACAGATAGGGCCACATGGTCGTGGGTTCCTGAGCACTGACACTAAGCCATAATGAGGCGAACAATCCCACCATTCCGGCAAATAAAAACTTTCTCATATGAATAAATTTATAGACATTAAAAAATTAAATTTGTCGAAAAAACGTCCACAAGTTAGTAATTTTATGCTACTTTTGCTCACATGGTTAGGAATATTTTGACATTTTAATCACACAAAAACTTAACAATATGAAAATCAAACAGCTATTGTGCCTTATCGCACTATGCCTCTTATGGCTCCCCGGTAAAGCGCAACAATTGAGTGTAATGACCCTGCGGAACGGCGCTACGGTTTACATCTGGGAAGACAAGAGCAAACCCGATGTATTCGGTATGGTTGCCTTCAAAGTGGGCTCGGTCGACGACCCGGTACAATATACCGGTCTGGCCCACTACCTCGAACACGTCATGTTCAAAGGCACCCAGACAATCGACGCCCTCGATTGGGAAAAAGAGAAACCTATCTACGAGAAAATCATCGCCAAGTATGATGAGCGTGCCGCTACGACCGACCAGGCCAAGCGTGACGCCATAGACCTGGAAATCAACGAACTTACTCGCGAAGCTGCCCAGTATGCTGCCGGCAACGAGTTTTCGCAGCTCATCGACCACATGGGCGGCGAAGGGCTGAACGCCAGCACGGGCTTCGACCAGACCGAGTATCACAACTCGTTCCCCCCTTCGCAACTCGAGAAGTGGCTCGAGGTTTACTCCGAGCGCCTCATCGATCCCGTGTTCCGCGGATTCCAGACCGAGCTCGAGGCCGTATATGAGGAGTACAACATGTACAACGACAACCGCGGTTCGCGCCTGGGCGAGTTCATCAACGAGCAGGCCTTCGGCTCCCACCCCTATGCCCGCCCCATCATCGGTCTGCCCGAGCACTTGAAGAACCCCCAGCTGAGCAAGCTCATCGAGTTCTACAACACCTGGTACGGCCCGCAAAACATGTCGATTATCCTCGTGGGTAACGTCGACACCAAGACGGCTATCCCCTTGATTCGCGAGAAATTCGAGCGTATCCCCCGCCGGGCCGAAATCCACCGCGAGAAACAACCCGTGCCCCAGTTCAAAGGCCGCACCGAGAAGAGCGCCAAGATATACTACTACCCCATGTTGGCCCTCATCTACAACGGTGTACCCTCGAACGACAAGGACGAAATACCTCTGCAAATCTGCTGCGAACTGCTCTCCAACTCGCAAAAGACCGGTATCCTCGACAAGCTGCAACTCGACGGTGACATCATGAGCGTAGGTGCCGGACAGAACGCCATGCGCGATGCCGGTGTCGTCATGATCAACGCCATTCCCTCGTTCGACGCCAACCAGAACCGCTGGGACAGCCACAAGGCTGTCGAGAAGATTCTGCTCTCGTCGCTGCAACAGTTGCAAAACGGCGAGTTCGACGAGACCATCCTCAACTCCATCAAGCAGAACATGATTCGCGAATATGAGCTGAGCCTCGAATCGAACGAGACGAAAGCCTACATTCTGGCCTCACTCTTCAACACGGGCTCCGATCCCTCGGAGATACTCAACTACAAAGAGCGCGTAAATGCCGTTACCCTCGACGAGGTAAAGGCTACGGCCAAGAAATACTTTACCGACAACTACCTGGCCCTCAACATTCAGGAAGCCAAGAACCTCGACAGCAAAGGCAAAAAGCTGAAAAAACCGGCCTACAAACCTATCGAGACGAAGAAGGGCGAAATGTCGGAGTATGCCAAATGGGTAGAGAGCATTCCCGCCCCGCTGCCCGAGGTGAAATATTGCGACTTCAACTCGATACAGCAGAAGCGAATCAACACACGCAGCAAGCTGTTCTACAACTTCAACCCCGAGAACGACGTCTTCACCATGACGCTGAAATATGGCGTAGGTACTCACCGCATGCCTAAACTCGAATATGCCGTTGCCCTGATGAACAATGCCGGTATGCTGCCCGACGTCGAGCCGCTGGCTATCAAGCGGGCCATGGGCGAACTCAACGTCAACTGCTCTTACGCCGTCGACGACAACTACATGTATGTGATGATGAACGGCTACGAGAAAGACCTCGTGAAAGCCTGCCAGTTGCTCTCGAAACAGATTCTCTTCCCCAAACTCGACGACAAGCAGCTGCAAAGCCTTATCGGTAGCGCATTCGGTTCGCGTCAGATGGAGAACAGCGACATCAGCACGCTGGAGAGAGCCCTCACTTCGTATGTGCTCTACAAAGACAGCTCCGACTACCTGCAACGCATTCCTACCCGCGACCTGCTGGATCTCTCGATTACCGACCTCACCACCCAGTTCCAGGCCGCTACCAACTACGAGTGCGAAATCTACTACACGGGTACCGCTCCCTTCGACGAGGTGTACGACGTATTGAGCAAGAACCTGCCGTTGAAAGCCGAGGAGATGCCCTCCTCGTCGCCCGAACTGCGCACCCGCGAGAAGTATGCCGAGAACACCATCTTCTTCTTGCCCAACAGCAAGGCTACACAAAGCAAGATCTACTTCTTCATCGAGGGTAAACCCTTCGACGTGAAGGACGACATTGCCATCGAAGCCTTCTCCGACTACTTCGGAGGCGGATTCGGTAGCCTCGTCATGGACGAGATTCGTGAAAAACGGGCCATGGCCTACAGCGCCTACGGTGTGATTTCGACCCCCTCGGTTGCCCGTCGCAACTTTCTCTTCCAAGGTTTCGTAGGTACCCAGGGCGACAAGACCCTCGATGCCATCGACATCTACATGAACCTGCTCACCGACATGCCTTCGATGCCCGAGCACTTCGACGTCGTAAAGACCAACATCAAGGAGTCTATCCTCAGTGCCAAACCCGGCTTCCGTTCGGCCAGCGCCGTATATGAGGCTTGGAAACGCATGGGCTATACCCAAGACCCCGCCATCGACAAGATGAAGAAAATCGAAACGCTCAAGTTCGAAGACATCGTCAACTTCTACAACGAGAATATCAAGGGTAAACCCATCGTGATGGCCATCGTGGGCAACCCCAAAGATTTCGATGTGAAAGCGCTCGAGAAATACGGCAAGGTAGTGAAGGTTTCCGAATCGAAACTCTTCTCCGAATCGGGCTTCTAAACAACCGGCCGCAAACCATACGGGCAAAGGCTCCTGCCATCGCAGGGGCCTTTCCTTTTTTCAGGCGATACCAATCTTCCGGCTCTCTGGCCGGGGCCGGCTACAGCTTACACTCCAAACCGAGCCAATCCTCAAGAGACAAAAAATGCCCGCTCCTTCCGTCGGGGCGGGCATGAATTAGGTGTATGCCGGGACAAGGGCTGCAACTTCAGCCCCACCCGTCGCCATCACAGGGAAGAACCCTTGAACACACGGCTCTTGTCGAGCGGCAGGATAATGCCCTTGAGGGTAATGTTGTTGGAGTGGAAATTGGGCACAATGTTGACAATGGCCTGATTGCTGCCGTTGTAGAGCGTAATATCCACCCGGGCCGAGATACCGGTCCCCATGACATTGAGCGAAAGGAACAGGTTGCCCTTCTTGTCTTTCCGCAGGTCGTAGTTCGAGAAACTGCCCTCTACGGTCACACCGCCCAGGCCGTTAAGGCCGCTGACGGGTATGTTGAATGCCGTCTGTACCACGGCACGGTCCCCGTCAATCGAAACAAAGTTGGTATTCGAAGCCACGAATGCCGTCTCTCCGTGCTTGAAAATCACCTGGTCGGCCTCCATCGTGAAAGCCTTCTCGTAAATGGCCCGCTCGGCATCGGCATGTTGCAGACTGTCGATACGCTCCTGCAGAGCCTTTTTCTCCTCCTTGGTCAATTCCCGCTCTTGAGCTGCGGCGCTTCCTGCCCATACCAGCAGAAACATCGCCAAAACAAATGCAATTCTTTTCATCGTTCTCTCCTTTCAATCCCCGACAAGCGGGGTTTTCGTTTGGTTCATAGATAGCAAATTGTATACCATAATAACGGTTATCAACTGATTAACAAGGCATAAGAGGCCTGTAAATTATACATTTTTAATTTCAAATAAGATATGCTTACTCGAAAACCGAGGTCATGCCTCAGGAGTGGGTCTCGACCCTGCCAAATATTCTTTCTCACAGGAATAGCCCAGCCGATTGGTCGAACCAAAAATTTTTCGTACTTTTACCCGAAAATAGGGTGATACTCATTTCGCTTCGATGAAAATAGATAAAAAGAAAATATTCGAATTCGTACGCAAGCACTTCTCGCTGGGGAAGGCGTTTCTGGTCGTATTTGTCATTTTCATTCTCTTTATCGACGAAAACAGTTGCATCCAGCGGGTACGTTACGACCGGCAAATCAACGACTTGCGGCAACAGATTGCGGCACAGAACGATACGACCGACTACTACAACCGGCAAATCGAACGGTTGAAAACCGATAAAAACGAGGTCGAACAAATTGCCCGCGAACAGTATTATATGAGTAAACCCAGCGAAGATATTTACATCATAGAACCGAAAAAACAAACCCACTAAATACTACCGACATGAAACAGCATACGCGCGACATGCTCTTTATGGTTTCCTCCATCGCTGTCATCATCGGGGCAGCTCTGCCTCTGTTCATGATCAAACTGCCGTGGGTCCCCTACCTCTATGCCTGCGGTGCCGCCGGTATGGCCGTCTGCCGACTCACCTTCCGCTACAAGGGCAAGAACTTTCGGTTGAAACGGCTTTTCCACATCGAGACCTTCTCGTCGCTCTTCCTGGTAGCCTCGTCCTATTTCATGTTTCGCAACGATCCCGACTGGGTAATGCTGCTCACCGTGGGGGCCGCCCTGCAACTCTATACGGCTATTCTCATTCCCCGAGTGGCCAAGAAAGAGGGCAACGACTGATACTCACCGCGCTGTCACAGACGCTCCCCCCCTTCCGATTCTCGCGACTCGGAACGATGGTTCGTGCCATATTGTCTACCTGACAGCGGTACACCGTCGCAGCCCGAACGCTCTCCAGTTGCCCCCATCTTCTCCATCCGTTCGCCCCAATATATCCGGCATCCCCTTTCCCGGAGGTATTCCCAAGTAGGAATATAATCAGAACGAAATCAACTCATTAAACATACGCACCATAAAAAATCCATTATTTTGTTTGTTATTCTACGAAATTTTCGTAGATTTGCGAAGTAATCGTAGTTAAGATTAAACAGAGCAATGGAGAAACTGACTCATCAAGAAGAAGAGGTGATGCTCGTCATCTGGAAAAAGGGACGGGGCATCATCAAAGACTTTCTGGAAGAACTGCCCGAACCGCGCCCGCCCTACACCACCGTGGCTTCGGTCGTGAAGAACCTGGAGCGCAAAGGCTACCTGGCAAGCGAGAAGATAGGCAACACCTATCTCTATACGCCCCACATCAGTCAGGACGACTATAAAAAGCGGTTCCTCTCGGGAATCGTCAAGAGCTATTTTTCCAACTCCTACAAAGAGATGGTCACCTTCTTTGCCCAAGAGAACAAACTCTCTGAAGAGGACCTGCGCCAGATTATCGCCATGATCGAACACGAAAAAGAGTAAACCCACTAAAAAAACGGCACGATGGATTTCCTGATTTACCTGCTGCAAGTGCACATTGCACTCTCGCTGCTTTTCATAGCCTACAAGGCCCTCTCGGCCCGCAACACCCACCTGGTCACGAGGCGGGCGCTGCTGCTGGGTATCCTGCTGTTTGCCCTCACCTACCCGCTCTATCGCCTCCCCTCCGTGGCCGACGCCATGCCTCATACGCTGCAATTCACACTGCCCGAACTGTCGATAGCGCCGGCCGCTGCGGCCCAAACCCCGGCCAGCTTCAACCTCTATCGACTGGGAGCCTGGCTCTATGGCGGCATAGCCCTGCTGCTGGGGCTGCGCATGGTCATACGGCTGCTCTCCATCGTGGGGCTGCGCCGGCGGGGCCGGTTATACCGCGAGGGAGCCTGGCGCATTGTCTTCTGCCCCGAGCCGATACAACCCTGCTCGTTCTTCCACTGGATATTCCTGCCAGCCTCGATGGCCGATACCTCCGATGCCCGGGCGACCATTCTCAAACACGAGAAGGCGCACATCCGACAAATGCACACCCTCGATATTCTGCTGGGCGAAGTGGTAGCCGTGCTCTGCTGGATGAATCCGCTGGCTTGGCTGCTGCTGAAAGAGATACGGCTCAACCTCGAATACCTGGCCGACCGCGCCGTACTGGCCGACGAGCCCGAGAAGCGCGCCTACCAATACCTGCTGCTCGACCTGGCCCTTGACAACCGACCGCATGCCTCGGCCATACCTTTCGGCCATTCGTTTCTGAAAGAGCGCATCGCCATGATCAACCGCCGGGCCTCCTCGACACGGTCGCGGTATCGCTACCTCCTCGTGCTGCCGCTCTGCCTCCTGCTCGTCGTCGGGAGCCAGAGTTGCCGACAATCGGCTGACCACAAGGCTGCCAACTCGCCAGCCACGACCACCGAAACCCTGCCCCAAACGGCCACACTCCGCGAGGTACCCGAGCAAGAACCCGTATTCGAGGTAGCCGAGGTGATGCCCGAATTTCCCGGTGGGCCCCAGGCCCTCTTCGAGTTTATCCGGGACAATCTCAAGTATCCCCAGGAGGCTATCGACAACCAGACCGAAGGTCGCGTAATCCTCCAGTTCGTGGTCGACAAAAGGGGGAAAGTGAACAATATTCAAGTCAAACGAAGCATCGACCCGGCACTCGACCGGGCCGCCATCGACGTAGTGCGTGCCCTCCCTGCCTGGAAACCGGGCATGCAGAACGGCAAGCAGGTGAATGTGCGATATACCTTACCGATTGTCTTCAAACTATCCTGACCAATTTGTATACCTTAAATAAAATTTTACTGCAATGAAAAAAGAACTGTTATTCGCTGCCCTGGCTTCCGTAAGCCTCCTGTTGGCCGGCTGTAATGCCAACCCTCAACAAACCGAAACGGCCGCTCCCGACGCATCCGACACCGCCACCGAAACGGCCGCTCCGGCCCCAACGCCCACCGACTCGGTATATGAAGTTGCCGAAGTGATGCCCGAGTTTCCCGGCGGCACACAAGCCCTCTTCAAGTTTATCAGCGAAAATCTCGAGTATCCCCAACACGCCATCGACGGCCAAATCGAGGGGCGTGTGATTGTGCAATTCGTGGTCGACAAAACGGGGAAAGTGGGTAATATTCAAGTCGTTCGCAGCATCGACAAGCTTCTCGACCAGGCCGCTATCGACGTGGTGCGTGCCCTCCCTGCCTGGAAACCGGGCATGCAGAACGGCCAGCCGGTGAACGTGCGCTACACGTTGCCCGTCAGCTTCAAGCTGTCATAAGCCAACCGCTAAAAACCGATTCATCGCAAAAACCAAGTATGGCTCGGGGGCTGGTCCCAACCAACCGTACCCCGACCATGCCATACCCGATTTCGAACCACACCCCAATTCGTTTCCACTATGAGAAAAACAAGTTGCTTCATCTTCCTTTTGGGGGCTCTGTGTCTCCCCAAAAGTCATGCCGCACGACCCGACGGAGCCATACCCTTTATCTTCGACAGTCACCTCTATCTGCAGGCCACGCTGAACGATACCGTACCGGTCACGATTATCTACGATACCGGGGCCGACTTCCTCTATCTCGATAAGGATTTTCTGGAGCTGAACCACCTGCAAGAAGCCTTCGGACGCAAAGGTACGGCCCGCATGGGCGGTGCCGGCAACAGCGACCCGCAGCGGGTCGACATCTTCATCGACCCGATTAAAATCAGGTGCGGCAAACTGGACTACCAGAACAAGATAACCCCCATCATCGGGTTACGCGATATTCTGGGGCGATACATCGACGGTCTGCTGGGCAACACCCACCTGTTGCAGGCTCCTTTGATGATAAACTTCAGCGAGAGCTACATCGCGCCTTTGGCCGAGCCCCTCCCGCCCGACTCGCTTGCCGGCTACCACAAGCTCGAAACCCGATTCGAAGAGAACCGCATCGACGTGAAGGCACGCCTGCAAATCGACTCGGCAAACGTGGTAGAAGGCTGGTTCCGTATGGATTTGGGCAGTGGTTCCACCGTCTCGCTCACCAACGAGAGCTCCTCGGCACTTCACCTCGACCAGGTACCCAAAGCCTATTTCCGCACACAAGCCGGCGGCGTGGGTGGCGGTTCCGAAGACATCACGCTAAGAGCCTCCCGCTTCTGCTTGGCCGATACGCTCGACAATCTGGTCATCGACTGCTCACTCAACCAGAAAGGGGCCTTATCGTCCAACCGCCCCTATGTGGGTATCATCGGCAACGAAATCTGGTCGCTCTACGATATAGTGATAGACCCGCTCCACGCCTCGGTTTGGGTAAAACGCAACCAAAACGAAGGCACCTACTCCCGGTCGTCGCTCTCGCACATGGCTACCGTCGACCGCACCGACATCAGTGACGGCTGGATTGTCAACGGCCTCTATCAAGGCGGCATCGCCGAGCGGGCCGGCATCGAAATAGGCGACACCATCATAGCCATAAACGGTCGGCCGGTGAAAGAGATAACCTGGGAGGAGCAACGAAACGGTTTGGGTCTCAAAGGCGAAACCCGGTATACGGTACGAAAGGCCGACGGAAAAACCGTCACCTACCGACTCTTCATTCACGACCAGATTATCTGACCCCGCAAAGAGCCCCCAATCAAAGACAATACAAAAAGCTACTCAACAGCAACACAAAACGACTGAAAACAAAAACCGGCAAGCAATCCTGCCTGCCGGTTTTTATCGTTTACACTGCTCGAGGCGAGCCGATCGGTTTCCCTCTATTCGATGGCATAAAACGGGGAACTCCTCTATACTCCCGAACTGCATCTGTGCAACCAAAACTCTCGAGAAGCTGCAAACGCCATCATCCTATCTTCGTAGGATTTTTTGTCCCCTTTCCCAATTACCTAAACTATTTTATCAGCTCTATAATGCAAACTTCACCTTACAAATATAAAACTAATTTCTAAAAAGTGCATAAGAGGGGTTAAAAATTAACATTCTCAATCTCCTATTTTTGAAGCTCAAAAATACGGTACAACTCCGATAGAATGGGCCATCCCCACTCTCAAAAAAAATTCTGTACAGAAACTATTGCGACTCACAACCAACGCCCGGCAAAAAGGGCATGACCGGGAACCGACAGGACTAATGGCGCTCGGTGCGCGACGCATCGATACGCAACAGCACAAAGAGCAGAATGGTAAATCCCCACAACGACGAGCCGCCATAGCTGAAGAAGGGCAAAGGTATCCCTATCACCGGGCACAACCCGATGACCATACCCACATTCACCGCCAGGTGGAAAAAGAGTATCGACACCACACAATAGGCGTAGACCCGACCAAAGGCCGAGTGCTGTCGCTCACCGATAGCAATGAGGCGGAAGATAAGGGTCACAAAGAGCAGAATCACCCCCACAGCTCCCCAGAATCCCTCCTCTTCGCCGATGGTACAGAAGATAAAGTCGGTATCCTGCTCGGGCACATACTTCAGCTTGGTCTGTGTTCCGTTGAGGAAACCCTTCCCCCAGAAGCCGCCCGACCCGATGGCAATCTTCGACTGGTTCACGTTATAGCCGGCACCCCGCAGGTCCTCCTCCATACCCAGTGCCACCTTGATACGCTTTTGCTGGTGAGGCTCCAGTACCTCGTTGAAGGCATAGTCGACCGAGAAGAGGAAAACCACCGACACGAGCGCCGTAGCCAGTATGGTGAGCACGCGCAACGAGCGGGTCGAGAAGTAAAGCACCAGCAGATACACCGTCGTAGCCACCGTAGCCCCTATGCACACATAGAGCAGATTGACCGGCACGTCGAAGTAGAGCAGCACACCGCACACCAGCCCTACGGCCAGATAGCCCCACAGCAGATACCGGGCAGCCCGTCCGTTCTTCTGATAGAGCAACAGCATACCGGCCACCACCAGGAAGATGAGGATAAACACCAGCACCTCGCCGGCCGCCACACTCCCCCACATGAGGCCCGAATACTTGACCGCCACCACAAAGTAAACGATGGCACACAGCCCGTAGAAGAGGAAGAGCCCCGACAGACCCTCGCGATAAAGCACAAAGATGAGCGAAGCAAAGACCAGAGCCGACCCGGTCTCCTTCTGGGCAATAATCAGGACAATAGGCAGCACGATGATGCAGATGGCCTGGATGAGGTCGCGCCGGTTCTTCAGCGAAAAGCCGTAGGTCCCGAACGACTTGGCCAGGGCGAGCGCCGTGGCAAACTTGGCAAACTCGGCCGGCTGCAAACTCACCGGCCCCAGCACCAGCCACGAGTGCGACCCCTTGATGTCGGGGGCCAGAAATATGGTGGCAATCAACAGCAGTATCAGAATGCCGTAAAAGAGGTAGGCATAGGCTTCATAGACCCTGAAGTCGACCATCAGAATCATAAAGGCCAGCATGAGCGAGAGCCCTATCCACATGAGCTGCTTGCCCGACCGCTCGGCAAAATCGAAAATACTGGCATTGTCGAAGTCGTAGCTGGCGGCATAGATACTCACCCAGCCGCAAAAGATGAGGATGAGGTAGAGAATCACCGTCATCCAGTCGATCGAACGCCATATGTTAGTGCTTCTTGACTCCACTGTAAATAATCGTATTGGACTGTAACATACGTTCTTCGAGATATTTCCGCTCCGGGGCAATCTCCCGGTTCAGATACATCTCCATCATCAAGCTCCCGATAGGCACGCCGTAGGTGGCCCCGAAGCCGGCATTCTCGACATACACGGCAATCGCAATCTTGGGGTTGTTCATGGGAGCAAACCCCATGAAGGCCGAGTGGTCTTTGCCGTGAGGGTTCTGAGCCGTACCCGTCTTGCCGCACACCTCGACTCCGGGAATGGCCCCGATGCGGCAGGTACCGCCGGTCACCGCCATGCGCATACCCTCGACCACATAGTCGTAGTAGTGCGCGTCGACCATCGTGTGCTTGGGGGTGGTATACTCGGCACTGATGGTCGAGTCTTGTATCTCGCGAATGAGGTGGGGCGTGTAGTAATGGCCCCGGTTGGCGATGGTGGCCGCCAGATTGGCAATCTGCAACGGGGTGGCCAGCACCTCGCCCTGCCCGATGGCCACCGATATGATGGTGAGGGCGCTCCAGCGGTTCTCGCCGTATATGTTGTTGTAGTAGTTGCTGTTCGGAATAAAACCGCGACTCTCGCCCGGCAGGTCTATGCCCAGCCGGTAGCCGTAGCCCATCGAGACCAGATAATCCTTCCAGATGTTGAAGGCCTCGGCGGCCGACTTGTACTTGGTGCGGTTGTCGATCATCGAGCGCAACCCGTAGCAGAAAAAGGCGTTGCACGAGGTTTGCAGGGCCGGCCTCAACGCCAGAGGCGAAGCGTGCCCGTGGCATCCCACCTTCAACCGTCCCGCCACGAAACCGTGGTAGCAGGGATAGAGCGTGTTCTCGGTGATGATACCCTCGTTGAGGAAGATGAGCCCCTGCGTGGGTTTGAAGGTCGAGCCCGGCGGATAAGCGGCCATCAGCGCCCGGTCGTAGAGCGGTTTGTATTTGTCGCGATTCAGCTTCAGGTAGTTCTTGCCCCGTTCGCGCCCCACCAGCATCGAGGGGTCGTAGGTGGGGCTCGAAACCATGGCCAGCACCTCGCCCGTCGAGGGCTCGATGGCCACGATGGCACCTATCTTGTTCTGCATCAGCTTCTCGCCATAGGCCTGCAGCTCGATGTCGATCGAGAGCTTCAGGTTCTTACCCGATACGGGGGCCACGTCGTAGCGGCCATCCTCATACCGTCCCTTGATGCGGCCGTGGGCATCGCGCAAGAGAATCTCCACCCCCTTTTCGCCACGCAGCACCTGCTCGTACGACCGCTCGATACCCAGGTCGCCCGTGTAGTCGCCCCGCTTGTAGTAGTCGTCGCGCTCGATGTCGCGGGGCGACACCTCGCGGATGTTGCCCAGCACATTGGCCGCCACGGGGTAAGCATACTGGCGCAGCATGCGGTTCTGGATGAAGAAGCCGGGGAATCGGTAGAGCTTCTCCTGCAGGCGGCCATAATCCTGGGCCGAGAGCTGTGTCATGAAAGTCTGGGGCGTATAGGAGGAGTATCCGGGATTGAGCCGCGGGTTCTTCATGTCCTCCATGCGCTTGTCGAACTGCTCGCGGGTGATACCCAACGTGCGGCAGAAGTCGAGCGTATCGAAGGGACGCACCTCGCGCACAATCATCATCACGTCGTAGGCCGGCTGGTTGAACACCAGCAGCTTGCCGGTGCGGTCGTAGATGAGGCCTCGCGAGGGATATTGGGTCTTTTTCAAGAAGGCATTGCCGTCGGCATACTGCTTGTAATCGTCGTTGAGTACCTGCAACGAAAAGAGGCGCACGATGTAGATACAGGCTACCGCCAGCACGATGCCCCCGATTACATATTTGCGTTTGGCCAGCTTATAATCTTTTCTCACGTCCGATCTTCGTTAAACTGTCCATTCCCAAAACCACCAGAAACGTCAGTGCGGTACTGGCTACGACCCGAAGGATGAGCCGCCCGACGTTGAGCAGGCTCAACGACTCGACCAGAAACAGCACCACGCAGAAACAGAGCGAAAGCGTGAGGAGATACCGCACATAGAGCGACATGCCGAAGCTGCGAATCGACGGAATCGCCTCGGCATAATCTTCGCCTCGCGGCGTATAGAGGTTCAACACCGGCTTGCGCAAAGCCGCCATCACCACACACGCGAGGGCATTCATACCCGGCGTGTTGCTGAAGATGTCGATTGTGAGACCCAGCACAAAAGCCAGCGTGAGGGTCCAGTTAATCGAGAGCGACAAGGGCAGCCGCAAAATAAAGTAGATGTAAAAGAAGGGTATGGCTACCCCGAACAGATGTATGTCGTTGCCAATCGTCACCTGCAACAGCACCATGACGATAAACAGAAACAGGTATCGCAGCCAGTTACTCATAGCGGGCCTCCTTTTCCAGTTGGTCTTGCTCCTCTTTCATGCGGTTCGAGATGATGCGCACATATCCCAAACAGCTGAAGTCGGTACTCAATTTCACCCGCAGCGCGTAGAAGTTGTCGTCGCGCTGCTTCTTGTAGTCGCTGATGACTCCAATCATCAACCCTTCGGGGAATACCGACGAGTAGCCGCTGGTCACAATCGTGTCGCCCGGGGCAAACTCGACATGACGGGGCATCTCCTCGAGCACGGCATAGCGGGGACTCACGGCGTCCCACACCAGCGACCCGAAGTAGTCGCTCCCCTTCACCTTGCAACTGAGGCGCAACTTGGGATTCAGCACCGAGATAGCCACGGCATGATGCTCGCCCACCACGTTGATGATGCCCACCACACCGTTCTGGTCGACCACCCCCATCTCGGGCTCTATGCCTTCGGCACGCCCTTTGTCTATGGTGATGTAGTTGTTGGTCTGGGCCACGCTGTTGTTCACCACGCGAGCCACCACGAAATCGTAGTCGTGCAGCACCGAGTCGGCCGGAATCGTATCCTTGCCCGCTGCAGCCCGGTAGCTGTTGAGCTGCTCCTTCAGGTTGACCACCTCCATCTCGAGCTCACCGTTGCGCAGCTGCAGGTCGCGGTTGGCCTGGCGCAAGCCCAGATACGAGGTGACCTCCGACTGCAAGTCGTAGACCACCACCGCCACCCGGTTGGCCGACGAGAAGTAGACACTGCGCTGATAGGGATTGCGCCCGAACAACAAGACGCAACTGAGCACCACATAGAATGCAAAAACAATCCATGAGCTATGTCGCCACAAAAAATCGATCAAATTGCGCATTGTTTCCTCGTTTGTCTACCAACAACGAGTTACAAAGGCTTTTTCGGCCTCTGTAACTCGTCTCTATACTTGTCATACCCGGCCGGGACAACCCGGCCCTCTCGTCGTCCGCTCTTATCGGATGAGGAACGAGAACTGGTCTATGTTCTTCAAAGCCACGCCCGTGCCTTTGGCCACAGCATGCAGGGGATCGTCGGCAATGCGGAAGGGGATACCTATCTTGTCGGTCAACCGTTTGTCCAAGCCTCTCAGCAGGGCACCGCCACCGGCCAGCCAGATACCGTTGCGCACGATGTCGGCATAGAGTTCGGGGGGGGTATGCTCGAGGGCGTTGAGTACGGCAGCCTCGATTTTCGAAATCGACTTTTCGATACAGTGGGCAATCTCCTGATACGAAACGGGTACCTCCATCGGCAGGGCCGTCATGCGGTTGGGACCGTGCACCACGTAATCCTCGGGGGGATTGTCGAGCTCGGTCAGAGCCGAACCGACGTTGATCTTGATCATCTCGGCCGTACGCTCGCCCACCTTCACATTGTGCTGGCGACCCATGTACTCCTGAATATCGCTCGTCAGGTCGTCGCCGGCTACCCGTATCGAGTTGTTCGACACGATACCGCCCAGCGAAATCACGGCGATTTCGGTCGTACCGCCACCTATATCTACAATCATGTTGCCCTCGGGAGCCAACACGTCGAGACCGATACCGATGGCAGCAGCCATAGGCTCGTAAATCATGTAGACGTCGCGGCCGCCGGCATGCTCCGACGAGTCGCGCACGGCACGAATCTCGACTTCGGTACTACCCGAAGGGATACCTATCACCATACGCAGCGAGGGCGAAAACCAGTGGCTCTTCGAGCTTACCATCTTCACCATGCCGCGAATCATCTGCTCGGCAGCGTAGAAGTCGGCAATCACACCGTCGCGCAAGGGGCGTATCGTGCGTATGTTCTCATGAGTCTTTTCATACATCAAACGAGCTTTTTCCCCGACTGCCAGCAGCTTGTCGGTACGCTTGTCCAACGCAACCACCGACGGCTCATCGACCACAATCTTGTCGTTGTGGATAATCACCGTATTGGCCGTACCCAAGTCGATGGCTATCTCCTGCGTGAAAGAAAACAATCCCATATTGACTATTCTTTTTTAATGTTTAATATTAGTGTTTGAAGTGCCGTATGCCGGTCATCACCATAGCCATGCCGTTCTTGTTGCAATAGTCGACCGACTCGTTGTCGCGAATCGAACCGCCCGGTTGTATCACGGCATTTACCCCGGCCTCGTGGGCTATCTCCACACAGTCGGCAAAGGGGAAGAAGGCATCGGATGCCATCACGGCTCCCTGCAAATCGAAGTGGAACGAACGGGCCTTCTCGATGGCCTGACGCAGGGCGTCGACACGCGAGGTCTGACCGATACCGCTGGCGCAGAGCTGACGGTTCTTGGCCAGTACGATGGCGTTCGATTTGCTATGTTTTACAATCTTGTTGGCAAACAGCAGGTCTTCGACTTCGGCAGGAGTTACCGACTTGTCGGTTACCTGGCGCAGCTCCTCGGGTTTCTCGCGATAGAGGTCGCGGTCTTGTACCAGCACGCCGTTGAGCAGCGAGCGGAACTGACGGGCAGGAGCCTGGAAGGGTTTCTGCACGAGCACGATGCGGTTTTTCTTCTGCTCCAAAATGGCGAGGGCCTCGGGGTCGTAAGCCGGAGCGATGCACACCTCGAAGAAGATTTTGTGCATCTCCTCGGCCGTAGCCTTGTCGACCGGACGGTTGGTGATGAGCACACCGCCGAAAGCCGATACGGGGTCGCCGGCCAGGGCATCTTTCCAAGCCTCGAGCAGCGTGTCGCGCGAGGCCAGACCGCAGGCGTTGTTGTGTTTCAGAATGGCGAAGGTGGTCTCGTCAAATTCCGAAATCAGCGAAACGGCGGCATCGATGTCGAGCAGGTTGTTGTACGAAATCTCCTTGCCGTGGAGTTGCTCGAACATCTCGTCGAAGTTGCCATAGAATACA
Organism: Barnesiella sp. An22; assembly: GCF_963931395.1. Lineage (NCBI taxonomy): Bacteria > Pseudomonadati > Bacteroidota > Bacteroidia > Bacteroidales > Barnesiellaceae > Barnesiella > Barnesiella sp. An22. The sequence goes on along the minus strand of NZ_OZ007014.1, from coordinate 1,128,084 downwards.
CCCTTCTGGTGGGGATTCTCGCCGTAGCGCAGCACCTTGGCGTGGTTGCCGGCATAGCGGAAGGCCGAGCCTTCGCCACCGTCGAAGTAGTTGAAGATGGCGCTGTCGTAGCCCGACGACACAGCGAATGCCTCTTTGGCAAACCAGCGGCGGTCTTCGAGCGAGGTGTTGGCACCCTTCTCTTTCAGCAGCGAGAGCAGCGGGGCATATTGGGCTTTCGAAGCCACGATGACTACATCCTTGTAATTCTTGGCAGCGGCCCGGATGAGCGAGATACCGCCTATATCTATCTTCTCGATGATGGCGCTCTCGTCGGCACCCGAAGCTACCGTCTCTTCAAACGGATAGAGGTCGACGATTACCAGATCGATCGAAGGTATTTCGTATTGAGCGATTTGCTGTTGGTCGGTTTCATTCTCCCGACGGTTGAGGATTCCGCCGAACACTTTGGGGTGAAGGGTCTTTACCCGGCCGCCCAGAATAGAGGGATAACCGGTCAGGTCCTCGACTGCACCGCAAGGGATTCCCAGCGATTCGATAAACGACTGCGTGCCGCCGGTCGAGATAAATTCTACTCCTTCGGCATGTAAGAGTTTCAAAATTTCGTCTAAGCCATCTTTATGAAAAACCGAGACAAGAGCTGTTTTAATTTTCTTATTTTCAAGCATAAAGCATTACACCATATAAATTTGCCACAAAAATACAAAAATATATAGGTTTTGCCTTGCATAATCGGCGAAAGTTTTTCATCAAGAGCCAAATCTTTTTATAGGGTAGAGTCCAACAGCAAATGCAAAACTACAAAACGTTTATGAAGAATCTGTATTTGGGCGAATCAAAATTAAGTTTTTCCCGAGGTCTTCGATTCAATTTCTTTTGTATCTCTTTGATTTTCCAGTCGGAGAAATCCTGAAAGTTGGCCTTTTTTGGGATATATTTCCGAATAAGCTTGTTTGCATTCTCAATGGCTCCTTTCTGCCAGGCTGAATAAGCATCCGTAAAATAAACCTTAACTGGCGGCCTACCTTTGAGGCTGAGTTGTTTGGTTATCTCCTGATGTGCTGCAAATTCACAACCGTTGTCGGTGGTAATCGTATGTATCGTTTGCCTATATGGGAACAGCAGTCGGATGACCGCCCGGGCCGTCGGTAGGGCTTTCCGTCCCTGAGGCAACTTTTCCATGAGTATGAAATTGGTCGAACGTTCGGTTAGGGTGACGATGGCATGACCGCAGGAGTCGATGATGGTGTCCATTTCCCAATCGCCGAATCGGGTTCCGTCTGCCTCCTTGGGGCGCTCGTGTATGCTTGTGCGGTTGGGTATATTGGTCGCTTTTGTCGGACACAGGATTTTGCCTCGCTTTTTGTATTTGAGCCCATGAGGCATATGCAGAGCCAGTTTCCCGGTCGTATCGGCATGGACATGGTTGTAGATGGTCTGCTTGGCGATGTGGATACCTTCTTTCCTGAGTACTCCCGCTATCTGGGCCGGAGACCATTCCTCCTCTTCGATCATGCGCTCAATTCGCCACCATAGATCTTCCGGTTTCCTGTGATGGCCCTTAAATCCGTGCTTGCGGCTATCACACTGCCTCTGAGCATATTTCCATATATACTCTCCTTCCGGCTTTGAGTTGCGCCTGATTTCCCGACTGACTGTCGATTTTGATACTCCTATTTCCTCTGCTATGCGAGAACGGCTCCATTTCCTTTTCAGACCAAGATATATTTCATATCTTTGGGCTTCGATTAGTTGATTTGACATGGCAATACAAAATTAATTAATCGTAGGGAGATTTCGGTCTCCCTTTTTTGTATTGCTGTTGGACGCTCTCAGGGGCTTTGCGCCCCCGCCGCTATGGCTTCCCCCGCAGTGTTTTTCATAGTTCTTGTTCCTTCCTTACTCGAAAAACGTTGCGTTTTGATTTGGATTCTTCACAAATCTTTTTATAGGACTCTCTTTTAACAAGGTTATCGCCTACGAATATCGAACAAAAGGGGAGGCGCGCTCGTTATCCTTTCTCAAAAAAACATACTCTTTAACCCGAAAAAAGAGAACGATTATGAAAAAACTAAGTCTATTTCTGGCGCTGCTGGCCTGTGCGGTTTCCGTCGTCGGGGCACAAGAGCGTACCATCACCGGCCAGGTTATCTTTGCCGACGACAACGAACCCATCATCGGGGCCACCATACTCGTACCGGGTACCTCGATAGGCACCAGTACCGACCTCGACGGCAACTTTACCCTCCGGGTTCCCGACTCGGCCCGCGAGGTGACCGTCTCGTACGTGGGCATGGCTACCCGGCAGGTTCCCATTGCCGACCGCATGGAGATCGTACTCGAGAATGCCGACCACAAAATCGACGAGGTGGTAGTCACCGCCCTGGGTATGAAGCGCGACCGCAAGGGGCTGGGCTATGCCGCCCAGGACCTGAAAGGCAACGAACTGAACAAGGCGGGTACCACCGGCCTCTCCGACGCCATGCAGGGCAAACTGTCGGGCGTGGAGATTGTACCCTCGAGCGGCATGCCGGGGGCCTCGTCGCAAGTGGTCATCCGGGGAGCCCGCTCCTTTACCGGCAACAACACCCCGCTCTATGTGGTCGACGGCATGCCCATCCAGTCGACCCCCGACTTCTCGACCGGCCAGAGCGTGAGCGGCACCGATATTGCCGACCGCTCCATCGACATCGACCCCAACGACATCGAGAGCATCAACGTGCTCAAGGGGCAGGCGGCGGCCGCCCTCTACGGCATCCGGGCCTCGAACGGTGTGGTGGTCATCACCACCAAGAGCGGGCGCGGGCTCTCGATCGGGCGACCTCACGTCACCTTCACCACCAACCTCAGTGCCGAGACGCTGTCGCGCCGCCCGCAGGTGCAGAAGCAGTGGGCCCAGGGCTATTACAGCGACTCGCAGCAGGCCCAACGGTTCGACCCCACCTCGTCGATGAGCTGGGGCCCCCGCATCGATGCTCTGCCCGACGACCCCACCTATGGCGGCAACGTGGCCACGGCCTTGAACAACTACGACACCTCGGGGACCCAAGGCCTCTACTATGTGCCCCAGCTGGCCCAGGCGGGCGAAAATCCCTGGGTAGCCCCCGACGTCTACGACAACATCGGCGACTTCTTCCGCACGGGGGTCACCTTCAACACCTCGCTCAACATCAGCCAGCGGTTCGAGAAGGGTAACTACTCGTTCGGTATCGGCACCGCCCAACAGGACGGCGTGATTCCCTCGACCGGCCTCACCCGCTACTCGGTGCGGGGCATGGCCGAGGTCAACCTTAGCGAAGAGTGGAAGACCGGCTTCTCGTCCAACTTCGTGCGCAACAACATCGACAAGGCCCCCACCGCCAACAGCGGCGTGCTGGGTGCCGTCTACGGCGCACCGCCCAGCTACAACCTGCGGGGCATTCCCTACGCGCTGCCCGAAGACCCCTATACCCAAATCAACTACCGCTCGCTCACCTTCAACAACCCCTACTGGGCCACGCGGCACAACTCGTTCAACGAGAACACGCACCGCTTCTTCGGCAACACCTTTGTCGAGTATACCCCCCGGATTGACTGGAGCAGCGACAAAAAACTCTCGACCCGCTGGCAAATCGGTATCGACGCCTACACCTCGCGCTACAAAAACATCTACGAATACGGTTCGCAGGGGCAGGCCGGCAGCATCGAGTCGAACGGCGTGACCAACGTCATCTTCAACTCGCTCTTTACCGTCAACTACGAGATGAACATCACCGACGACTGGCACCTCACGGCCATGGTGGGCAACGAAATCAACCAGGAAAACAAAGCCTTTTACGAAGACTACGGCCAGAGCTTCAACTTCGGCGGCAACCCCACGATACAGAACACCGCGATACAGAGCGCATCGACCTCGGTACTGCGGGCCCGCACGGTGGGATTCTTCGGCAACGCCACCCTCTCGTGGCGCGACCAGGCCTACCTCAACGTCACCGGCCGTGAAGATGTGGTGTCGACCATGCCCCGCGGCCACCGCGCCTTCTTCTACCCCTCGGTGTCGGTAGCCTATGTGCTCACCGAACTGGAACCTCTGCAGGGAAACCCCGTCCTCACCTTTGCCAAGGTGCGGGGCTCGTTTGCCCAGGTAGGGCAGGCAGGCCGCTACTACAACAACTACTACGTCACCCCCAGCTATACCGGCGGCTTCTGGAGCAATCCGCCCATACTCTACCCCCTCAACGGCATTACCGCTTATGTGCCTTATGCCGAGCTGTACGACCCCGACCTGACGCCCCAGAACACCAACTCGTTCGAAGCGGGATTCGACCTGCGGCTCTTCCACAACCGGCTTGCCGCCAGCTACACCTTCTCGCGGCAGAACATCAAGAACCAGATATTCCCCGTGCCGCTGGCCGGTTCGACCGGCGCCGCCCAATACGTGACCAACGGCGGTAAGATACACACCGACGCCCACGAGATAGAGCTGAACGGCGAGATTTACTCCACGGCCGACATCACCTGGGACCTGGGAGTCAACTTCACCGTCATCCGCAACCGGGTCGACGAGCTGGCTCCTGGTGTGACCAACATCTTCCTCGGCGGCTTCGTCACGCCGCAGGTCCGGGCCGGTGTGGGCGACTACTACCCGGTCATCTACGGTACCGCCTTCAAGCGCGACAGCCAGGGCCGCATCCTGGTCGACGAAGACCCCAACAGCGCTACCTACGGCATGCCCATGGCTTCGGGCAACCCGCAGGTCATCGGGCAGTGCGCCCCCGATTTCACGATGGGCATCAACACCTCGTTCCGCTACAAGCGGCTTTCGCTCTCGGCCACCTTCTCATGGCGGCACGGCGGCGACATGTATTCGGGCACCAACGGCCTGATGGACCTCTACGGCATCAGCAAGAAGACCGAAGAGCGCACCACCCCCTTCGTCTATCCCGGCTATAAGGCCGACGGCATCCCCAACGACATCGTGCGGGGCGGAGCCGACGATGCCGGAGCCTACGAGACCCTCTATGCCGACGTGCTGGGAAACATCGACGAGTCGTACATCTACGACGCTTCGTTCTTCAAACTGCGCGACCTCACCGTCAAATACCAGTTCCCCCGCGTCGGAATATTCGACATCTCGCTTTTTGCCTTTGCCCGCAACGTGCTGCTGTGGGCCAAGATGCCCAACCTCGACCCCGAGTCGTCGCAGGGCAACAACAACATGAGCGGTACCTTCGAGCGATTCTCCCTGCCCCAGACCTCGAGCTACGGAGGGGGACTCACTGTAACTTTCTAACCTTCAAACACGACATGGATATGAAAAAGCTCATCTATATCTTCTGCGCCGCCAGCCTGCTCACCGCCTGTACCGACGACGTGATGGACCGCCTCAACCGCAACGAAAACGACCCCGAAGAGGTGCCGGCCCGCTACCTCCTCACCGATGCCGAAACGGCTTCGGCCGTCAGTGTCGTTTCGGGCGACTTCGCCTTCTATACGGCTGTTTACATGGAACAGCAGGCGGGCATCTTCAACCAGATGTACAACGCCGAGATGCGTCTCGCCGAGGTCTACTCGGCCGCTACCTTCAACAACGCCTGGAATGCCACCTACCGCAACCTGCTCGCCCTCAGGATTATCCGCGAACGCTGCGCAGCCGGCGGTGCCGAGGCGGGCTCGAACCATCTGCTGGGTATGGCTCAGGTGCTCACGGCGCTGAACCTGGCTACCCTCACCGACCTCATGGGCGATATTCCCTGGAGCGAAGCCCTGCAACCCGGTGCCGTTTACCAACCGAAGCTCGACAGTCAGGAGTCCATCTACCAGGATGTCTTCGACCTGCTCGACGAGGCTATCGACAACCTGCGGAAAGAGGATCTGGCTACCCTCACCCCGGTGGGGACGCAAGACCTCATCTACGGCTCGCTCGATGCCGACCGACAGGCCGAGCTCTGGATCAAGGCAGCCTATGGTCTGAAGGCCCGCTATGCCCTCCGCCTCTCCTTCCGCGAACCGCGCTACGACCAGGTAATCGACTATGCCGACAGCTCCTTTGTCTCATCCGACGAACAACTGGCCTACCCCTACGACGGCAGCTCGTCGATCAACCCCTTCTATGCCTTCTACCTGAACCGCCGCTACTTCGGGGCCAGCGAGAGCCTGCACCAGAAGCTCGTCGAGCGGAACGACCCGCGCGAAAGCCTCTTCTTCAAAGCCTATCCCGGTACCGGCCAACTGGTGTTCGCCCCCAACGGCGCACCCGAGCAACGGCAGGGCTACTACGGCATATCGGGTCTGCTCTCGCCTACACGCCCCACCCTGCTGCTCAGCTACCACGAATTGCAGTTTGTCAAGGCCGAGGCGCAAACCCGACTGGGCCAGACCGGCGATGCCATCGGCTCGCTCTACAACGCCGTGGTGGCCGCCTTTGCCCAGGTGGGTCTCTCGGCCAGTGAGGCCGACGACTATTTCCAGAACGTCGTCCTGCCCCGCTTCGAGGCCGACCCCCTCGGCGAAATCATCAACCAGAAGTATCTGGCCTGCTACGAGGGCGAGGTGCTGGAGACCTACCACGACTACCGGCGCCTCCTGGCCATGGGCGAGGGTGACCTCCTGCCGCTCGCCAATCCCCTGCCCTTCCCGCTGCGGCTCCCCTACGGCAACAGCGACGTGGTGAGCAACGACCATGTGGCCCAGGCCTACGGCAACGGCGACTACGTCACCACCGAACCAGTGTGGTGGGCCGGAGGCAGCCGATAGCGAATCGAACAAAGTCTGTCATTGTCAACCTTTCAAAAGCAGCCGGCTCCGCTTCCGGGGGAATCTCCCCGGGGCGGAGCCGGTCGTTTATCCTATCGCGGTTATCCTCGAGACAAGCCGCGGCATTTATCGGTTCTTGCGCATGGTATAGCGGCTGATGCCCAGGCTCTCGTAGCTGCGGCGCAGCTCCTCGTCGTTGTCCGAGATGACCAGCAGCCGGTCGCCCGGCTCGAGCTGAGTATGCCCTTTAGGTACGAAATATTGCGTGCCCCGCTTCACCATCACCACCAGCGTATTGTCGGGCAGCGAGAGGTTCAGCAGCTTATTGCCGCCCGCCAACGTCTCCTCGGTCAGCTCTATCTCACTCATGGCCGACTTGATTTCATCGGGCAGCGCCACGTTGAAAATCTCCTTCTCCTCGCTCTTGCCAATCAGTCCCAGCCAACGGGCCATGGCACTCACGGTGGTGCCCTGCACCAGCAGAGAGACGATAGTCACGAAAAAGACCACGTTGAAAATCATGCGGGCATTGGGTATCTCGGCCGACATGAGCGGATAGGTGGCAAAGATGATGGGCACGGCACCCCGCAATCCCACCCACGAAATATAGACGCGGGCCCGGGTCGTGAACTTGCGGAAGGGCAGCAGACTCACAAAGACCGAGAGCGGACGCGAAACCACTATCATGAAGAGGGCGACCAGCAGACTCACACCGGCCACGGCGGGCAGCTCCGAGGGGTTGACCAGCAACCCCAGCGTGAGGAACATCACAATCTGGAACAGCCAGGTAAAACCGTCAAAAAAGGTGGTGAGACTACGCTTGTGCACCAACTTGCGGTTGCCCACCACCAACCCGGCGATATAGACAGCCAGATAACCGTTGCCCTGCAACAGGTTGGTAAAGGCAAAGACAAAGAAGACACAGGCCAGCAGCAACACGGGATAGAGCGACTCGTTGGGCACGTCGATGCGGTTGATCACCCACACGATGGCATACCCCAGCGCGAAACCCAATGCCGCCCCTACGACCAGTTGCAGCACCAGCAGCAGGATGGCATCGCCCCAGTCGACCGTACCGATTTCGATAATCTGGATAAGCAGCAGGGTGAGCATATAGGCCATGGGGTCGTTACTGCCGCTCTCCAACTCGAGCGTGGGACGCAACCGCTCTTTCAGCGAAATGCCCTTCGACCGCAGAATCGAAAAGACCGAAGCCGAGTCGGTCGACGACATCACGGCCGCCAGCAACATCGACTCGAGCAGCCCCAGCTGAAAATCGCCGGGCAGGAAATCGGAGAGCGAATAGATGAAAAGTCCCGTGAAGACCGTCGTCATCAGCACCCCCAGCGTGGCCAGCGTCACACCCGGGGCCAGTACCGGTTTTATCTCGCGATACGAGGTATCCATACCGCCCGAAAACAGGATGATACACAGGGCCACCGTACCGATAAACTGGGCCGCCGGCGCACTGTCGAAGTGGATGCCGAACCCGTCGGAGCCGGCCAACATGCCCACCCCCAGAAACAGCAACAGGGCAGGCACTCCGAACCGGGCACCGGTTTTACCTACAAGCACACTCAGGAACAACAAAACGGCTCCTACCAACAAAACATTTTCGGGACTGATAACCATAAAACTCTCTTTTCGAAAAAACGGATCAAAGATAAATGATAGTGAAAGTCGAGAGCAAGAGCAAAGGGAATCGCAGTTTTTACTTTGACTATGCCGAGCCGCATCCTCTCTTCGTGGTACAAAGATAAATAAAAAGCGCGAGACCTACAACACCACACCCTCCGGCGGGGAGATAAAAGCGCCCCTTTTCTCCTTGAACAAAAGATTTTGAGAAGTGTTTAATAGACAATCATTTTAACCACACGTCAAATATGAAAAAATCGGATATAGGTCTCGTGGGACTGGCCGTCATGGGCGAGAACCTGGCCATCAACCTCGAGTCGAAAGGCTACCGGGTGTCGCTCTACAACCGGCTGCACCCCCACACGCCGCAGGTCGTCGACCGCTTTCTGGCCAGCCAGGGCGAGGCGAAACGGTTTTACCCCACCTATTCGCTGGCCGAGCTGGTGGAGTCGCTCGAGAGGCCGCGCAAAATTCTGTTGATGATTCGGGCCGGCGAACCGGTCGACGAGACCCTCGCCGCCCTGCTCCCGCTGCTGTCGCGGGGCGACATCGTCATCGACGGCGGCAACTCCGACTATCGCGACACCCGACGTCGGCAACAGACGCTGCGCGAGAAGGGTATCTACCTGGTAGGATGCGGCATCTCGGGTGGCGAAGAGGGAGCCTTGCACGGCCCCTCGATCATGCCGGGCGGCGACGAAGCGGTGGCCGGCGAGGTGCTGCCGCTGTTGCAGGCTATCGCTGCCCGACTCGACGACGGTACCCCCTGCTGTGCCTGGACAGGCCCCGACGGCTCGGGACACTTTGTCAAGACGGTACACAACGGCATCGAATACGGCGACATGCAACTCATCGCCGAGACCTACTCGCTGCTGCGCATCAAACTGAAAAACGACCACGAGGCGATGGCCGACACCTTCGAAGCGTGGAACAGAGGGGTGCTGGAGAGCTACCTCATCGGCATTACCGCCCCCATCCTGCGCTATCGGGAGGAAGACGGCGGCTATCTGATAGACCGCATTGCCGACCGGGCCCGCCAGAAAGGCACCGGCAAATGGAGCGTCGAAGCGGCCCTCGACAGCGCCACCCCGCTCTCCGTCACCACCCAGTCGGTCTTTGCCCGCTTCCTCTCCGACCGGGCGCAAGAGCGCACCCGGGCACACAGGCTCTACCCCGACATCGACCCGGCTCCCCTCCTCGACCTCGATGTCGACGACCTGCACCATGCCCTCTACGCCGCTAAAATCATGGCCTATGCCCAGGGGTTCGACCTGCTCTACCAGACCTCCGTGCAGTACGACTGGCACCTCAACCTCTCGACCCTGGCCACCATCTGGCGCAAGGGGTGCATCATCCAATCGCGTTTTCTCCGCGAGATTGCCACCGTATACCGGCAGGCAGGCCACTACGAACCGTTGCTCTTCAACCCCTACTTCCGCGAGAAGATAAGCCTCTGCCTCCCCTCCTGGCGCCGAGTGGTGGGGGCGGCACTCTCGGCCGGAGTAGCCCTGCCGGCTCTGACGGCAGCACTTACGGCCTTCGACGGCTGGCGGTGTGCCAAGTCGCCCGCCAACCTCATACAGGCCCAGCGCGACTACTTCGGGGCCCATCTCTACGAACGGGTCGATGCCCCCGAGGGGGTACTTTTCCACACCGACTGGCTCCGCCGCGAGCCGACCCACACGCCCCAATCTACCCAACCCGATTAACGAAACAACCGCTATGAACAAAATACCCGACAGTCAGATTCTGGTGATTTTCGGCGCCTCGGGCGACCTGACTCACCGCAAACTCATCCCCGCCCTCTTCGAGCTTTTCGAGCGAAAACTCCTCCCCGCGAAATTCCTCATCGTGGGGGTGGCCCGCACCCGGCAGAATACCGAGGAGTTCCGCCAGTCGCTCCTCGACTCGATGATTCAAAACCGCACCACCTATGCCATCGACAACCCGCACCTGACCGATTTCCTGCGCAGCGTCTACTACATCGTGTGCGACACCACCCGGGGCGAAGCCTACGAAGCGCTGTTCCGGGAGATTGAGCAACTGCGCAACGCCGCCGGCATCGACGACAACCTGCTTTTCTATCTGGCCACACCGCCGGTGATGTATCCGACAATCGCCTCCTCCATCGAGGCCCGGCACCAAAACCGGTCGGCCGAGGGGTGGCGACGCATCATCATCGAGAAGCCCTACGGCAGCAACGAGGCCGAGGCCCGCGCGCTCGACCGGCTGCTCTGCGCCATCTTCCCCGAGCGCGAAATCTACCGCATCGACCACTTTCTGGGAAAGGAGACGGTGCAGAACATTCTGGTGCTGCGCTTTGCCAACAGCATTTGGGAACCGCTGTGGAACCGCAACTACATCGACCACATCGAAATCACGGCTACCGAGACGCTGGGGGTAGAGCAACGCGGTCTCTACTACGATTCGGCCGGGGCCCTGCGCGACATGGTGCAGAGCCATCTGCTGCAAATCATGGCCTTCATCGCCATGGAGCCGCCCGCCACCTTCGAGCCCGAGGCCATTCGCGACGAAATAGCCAAGGTGTTCCGTTCGCTGCGGCCGCTCTCGCCCGACGACATCGCCCGCCACACCCTGCGGGGGCAATATGCGACCGGCACCGTCGACGGTCAAAAGGTACCCGCCTACCGCGACGAACCCCGTGTCGACCCGCAATCGACCACCGAGACCTTCGCAGCCCTCAAGCTCTACATCGACAACTGGCGCTGGGCCGACGTGCCCATCTACATCTACACCGGCAAACGGCTGGCCGAGAAGCGGTCGAAGGTGGTCATCCACTTCCGCAACACACCCCGCACCTTCTTCCCGGGGCAGTGCTGCGGCAACTCGTGCAACCAGCTGGTCATCACCCTGCAACCCGACGAGAGCATCCGCCTGCGCTTCGGGCTGAAACAACCCGGCACCAACTTCGAGGTGAGCCAGGTGAGCATGGACTTCTTCTACTCGTCGCTTATCGAGACCCGCCTGCCCGGCGCCTACGAACGGCTGCTGCTCGACGCCATGCGGGGCGACTCGCTGCTCTACTCGCGCAGCGATGCCCTGGAGCTGAGCTGGCACTTCCTGGCTCCGCTGCTCGAGAGCTGGGAGCGCGACGGAGACGAAGGCCTCATCACCTACCCCGCCGGCTGCAAAATACCCCGCGAGGTGGTCGACCGCATCCTGCCCGATCCCTGTCTGCTCGAAGAAAATGCCTGTACCCTTTGTAATACCCGTCGCCCATGAACTCGACCCCCGTACAATTCTACCCCGATGCCGCCAAATCGCTCATCGCCCTCACCGAAGCTCTGCTCGTATCGGTAGCGGCCCGCACCCGCAAACCCTTCTACCTGGCCCTCTCGGGCGGCGAGACGGCACAGCAGCTCTTTGCGTTGTGGCGCAGCCGCTACAACGACCCCGTGCGCTGGAAAAACGTGCACTTCTTTTGGGTAGACGAGCGGTGTGTGTCGCCCGACAGCGAGGAGAGTAATTTCTATTGGGCCAATCACCTGTTTTTCACCCCCGTAGGAATACCACCCGAACACATCCACCGCATCCGGGGCGAGGAGCCTCCCGCCCGGGAGGCCGAACGATATGCCCGCCTCATTGCCGGGCTTCTGCCCGACCACGAGGGGGTACCACGGTTCGACTGCACCCTGCTGGGCATCGGCGAAGACGAGCATGTGGCCTCGATATTCGGCAACGACACCGACCTGCTACGCTCGGACGACCTCTATGCCGTATCGCAACAACCCGTCACCGGACAATACCGGGTGACGCAGACCGGCGAAGTGATACTCGCCTCCCGCGAAATACTCATTGCATTGGTTGGGGAACGGAAAAAAGAGCTGCTGCACCGGCTGGTTACCCGCCAGGAACCCACGGTGACACCCGCCACCTACATACTCTCGCACACGTCGCGGGCTACTATCTTCACCGAGATCGAACTACACAGCCGGGAACTGTCACTTTAACAGGTCGGGGCGCAGACGACGCGTGCGCTCGAGCGACTGTTCGTGTTTCCACTCATCGATTTTGCGCTGATGCCCCGAGAGCAGCACGTCGGGCACACGCCACCCCTTGTACTCGGCCGGGCGCGTATAGACCGGCGGGGCCAGCAGGTTGTCCTGAAACGAATCGGAGAGGGCCGACTGCTCGTCGCCGATGGCTCCGGGGATAAGCCGCACGATGGCATCGCACATGATGGCCGCCGCCAACTCGCCGCCGGTGAGCACATAGTCGCCTATCGACACCTCTTTGGTGATGAAGTGCTCGCGTATGCGGTAGTCGATGCCCTTGTAGTGGCCGCACAGAATAATGAGGTTGCCCGCCATCGAGAGGCTGTTGGCCATGGGCTGGTCGAACTGTTCGCCATCGGGAGTGGTGAAAATCACCTCGTCGTACTCCCGCTCGCTCTTCAACTGGGTGATGGCCCGGTCTACCGGCTCGATCTGCATCACCATACCGGCCTCGCCCCCAAAGGGATAATCGTCGACCTTGCGGTGCTTGTCGAGCGAATAGTCCCGCAGGTTGTGGACCACAATCTCGACCAGTTTCTTATCTTGCGCCCGCTTCAGAATGGAGTAGTTCAACGGGCTCTGCAACAATTCGGGCAGTACGGTGATAATATCGATGCGCATCATAACACTCACAATTTGTCTGCAAAGGTAGCCTTTTCCCCCGGTTTCGCAAACTCGGGAAGGGCAATCTCGCACCCGATGCAATCAAGCCATATTTCTTACAACAACTTTTTGAGATCCTCTACATCGGGCAGAGCCTTTCTCAACCGTTCGGGCATATCCGATGCCGTTTTATAGGTAGCAACTCCCATAGGCTTATCGTAATCCCGAATCGCATATTCGGCATACGCTTTATCGGCACTTTTGCATAGCACGATACCTATCGAAGGATTTTCATTCGGCTTACGCACAAAATCGTCCAATACCCGCAAATACATGTTTAACTGACCGAGATACGCCGTTTTGAATGGCCCTGTCTTCAGTTCAACAGCCACCAAAGCCGAAAGTTCCCGATTAAAAAAGAGCAAATCTATCACATGCGTATGGCCCAACGCTTCGACCTGAAACTGATTTCCCACAAAAGCAAAGTCCCGACCAAAGGTCATAATGAAATTCTTGATATTCTGAACAATCTTATTCTCTACAACTCTTTCATCTATATCCTCAATGTCTCGAGCGCCGAGCTCTTCCACATTGATAAAATCAAGCAGATACTCATCTTTGAACGTCATTACGGCCCTGCGAGCCAATTCGGCCGTCGGTAACTTTTCCATAAAGTTGTTGGCCAACGCACCTTGCTTGTGATAAACATCCTCACGTATTAACCGTTTTAATGAATCGACACTCAGGTATTCTCGAGCACTTAGCTTTATGTAGAAATAACGCTCTTCAATGGACTTAACTTGCGACAAGATGGCTATATGATGAGTAAAACCGATTTTGAAAAATTCCTCTACCGGAAAATCTTTGAAGTTCGGCAGTTGTAATTGCCGAATTTCTGCGGAACTGTCATCCTCTGTACAACCTTCCTCTGGTAAATCGGCAGTTACAACTGCCGATTTAGAATCCAATGATTGCCACTCTTCATAAAACGTGCGCATATTCTTCAAATTACGTTCCGAAAAGCCCCGGAGCCCAGGCAGCTCCATCTGCAATCTATTACTGATAAATGCAATAGCCCCTGTCCCCCAATATTCCTTACGAGAATTTTGAGAAATATAACGGCCAATACCATAATACAAAACCAACTGCTCCCTATTCACGAGCTTGCCAGCCCGATATTGGCTCTGCAATATGGCAATTTTAATCGCTCGAACGGCTTCACCATATTTGGCCTCAGACAATTTATTCATTTCCATACCTGCTTGCACGCCCTCAAAAAATTCGATTTACACTCTTTTCATTCCCCCAACGGAGGTTTACAAATATATCATTTATATACGATTCGACCACTATCTGTTCTTATTTATTCTTCCCTATTTCGAGCTATTCGCTTGAACATGATTTATATCTCGAAAAAAAGCGCTACCTTTGCGCCCTGAAAAACAGGTAAAAGATGATTACGGTAAACAACTTAGGTATTCAATTTGGTAAAAGAGTTCTTTTCCAAGACGTTAATTTGAAGTTCACCCCGGGCAACTGCTACGGCATTATCGGAGCCAACGGCGCCGGGAAATCGACCCTTATGCGCATCTTGAGCAACCAGCTCGAGCCCACGCACGGCACCGTCACCCTGGGGCCGGGCGAACGACTTTCGGTCTTGAGTCAGGACCACTTTGCTTTCGACGAGTTTACCGTCATCAATACCGTGCTGATGGGCCACACCGTGCTGTGGGACATCATGCAGGAGAAGGATGCCCTCTATGCCAAACCCGACTTCAGCGATGCCGACGGCATCCGCGCCGCCGAGCTTGAAGAGAAGTTTGCCGAGCTCGAGGGGTGGAACGCCGAGAGCGACGCCGCTACCCTGCTGAGCGGCCTGGGCATCAAGGAAGACAAGCACTACATGCTGATGAAGGACTTGAGCGGTAAGGAGAAGGTGCGCGTGCTGCTGGCCAAGGCCCTCTTCGGCCACCCCGACAACCTGCTGCTCGACGAGCCTACCAACGACCTCGACCTCGAGACGGTGATGTGGCTCGAAAACTACCTCGCCAACTTCGAGAACACCGTGCTGGTGGTGTCGCACGACCGTCACTTCCTCGACTCGGTCTGCACCCACACGGTCGACATCGACTTCGGCAAGGTGCAACTCTTTGCCGGTAACTACAGTTTCTGGTACGAGTCGAGCCAGTTGGCCCTGCGTCAGCAACAGCAACAGAACAAGAAGGCCGAGGAGAAGCGCAAGGAGCTGCTCGAGTTTATCCAGCGGTTCAGCGCCAACGTGGCCAAATCGAAACAGACCACCAGTCGCAAGAAGATGCTCGAGAAACTTACCATCGAGGAGATTCAACCCTCGTCGCGCCGCTACCCGGGCATCATCTTCACCCCCTCGCGCGAGCCGGGCAACAAGATTCTCGAGGTGAAAGGGCTCGAAAAGTCGATCGAGGGCACGCTGCTCTTCAAGGATGTGAACTTCTCGATCGAGAAGGACGACAAGGTGGCCTTCATCTCGCACGACCCGCGTGCCATGACTGCCCTCTTCGAGATTATCAACGGCGAGATGAAACCCGACGCCGGCACCTACGAGTGGGGACAGACCATCACCACAGCCTACCTGCCGCTCGACAACAGCTCGTTTTTCAACACCGACATGAATCTGATCGACTGGCTGGCCCAGTTCTCCGAAGACACCAGTGAGCTCTACCTCAAAGGCTTCCTGGGCCGCATGCTCTTCTCGGGCGAGGAGCTGCTCAAGAAGGCTTCGGTCCTCTCGGGTGGTGAGAAGATGCGCTGCATGATTGCCCGCATGATGCTCAAGAATGCCAACACCATGATACTCGACTCGCCCACCAACCACCTCGACCTCGAGTCGATACAGGCCTTCAACAACACGTTGCAGAGCTTCAAGGGCAACGTGCTGCTCTCGTCGCACGACCACGAGTTCATCCAGACGGTCTGCAACCGCATCATCGAGCTCACCCCCGGCGGCATCATCGACAAGATGATGGACTACGACGACTACATCACCGACGAAAAGGTGCAGGCCGCCCGCGAACGATTGTACAACTTATAAACAAGATATTCGGTTATGGTAAAACACATTGTCACTTTCAAACTCACCGGCACACCCGAGGAACGCAAAGAGGTGGCCACCCGATTCAAAAACGCCCTGCTCGAATTGCCCGCCGTTATCGACGTGCTCCGCAGCATCGAAGTGGGTATCAACGAGAATCCCGCCGAGAGCTGGGATGTAGTGCTCACCGCTACCGTCGACTGCATGGCCGACGTGGAGACCTATGCCAAACACCCGGCTCACGTAGCTGCCGCCGGCCTGCTGGCCGGTCACAAGGCCGACCGCGCCTGCGTCGACTACACCTGCTAAACCCGGCCGGAAACGACATAAAAAAAACGAGAGCGGAAAATCGGGGAAACCCGGTTTTTCGCTCTCGTCGTATGTCATACGACCCACCCTGGTGGGGAGCCTCTATCTTTTCTAAAAGTCAGGCAACCGCAGTTGCCAGTTTTTGTTGCAACAGGGCTGTTAACTCCTGGCACATGGCGCCATTTCCCATGGCACGATACTTCGCTATCTGATACCGAAGCATCTCTACTGTCATTTGTTCTTTCATCATAATTCAGCCTTTTGTGTTCTCCACCCGTTGTGGGGAACGATTTATTCTTTACTCTTTTTACAAGGACAAAGATAATACCATTTTCGAGAAAAACATGTTGTACAACATAAAAAATATGTTGCTTTTTTATGTATTTTATATTTCACGCTCAATTAACCCTCGACCTATACAACTATTAACAAAATAAATTTCAATAGTTTATCCCCGAATCGGCAAAGATTTTATCAGCCCGCCATTTTTTTATACTTTTGTACTGACAGAAAAGCTGCCAACCAACCGAAAGGAGAAACCATGCCCGTAAAGATTCCCGCATCGCTGCCGGCTGTCGAGATACTCAAAGCCGAAAACATTTTCGTCATGGACGACCTGCGTGCCTCCACGCAGGACATTCGCCCGCTCAGGCTACTCATTCTCAACCTGATGCCGTTGAAGATCGTCACCGAGACCGACCTGCTGCGGCTCATCTCGAACACCCCGCTGCAAATCGAGCTCGACCTGATGAACGTCTCGGGCCACATCTCGCACAACACCCCCGTCGAGCATATCGACACCTTTTACAAGGATTTCAGCGAGATACGCACCCACAACTACGACGGCATGATCATCACCGGCGCACCGGTCGAACGGCTCGACTTCGAGAAGGTCGACTACTGGGACCAACTGACCGAGATTTTCGACTGGGCCCGCACCCACGTCACCTCCACACTCTACATCTGCTGGGCGGCGCTGGCGGGGCTCTACCACTTCTACGGCATACCCAAGCATGCACTGCCCCACAAGCTGTTCGGCGTGTTCACCCACCACAAACACGACGAGAAGAATCCCATCTTCCGCGGCTTCGACGACCGCTTCGAGGTGCCTCACAGCCGCTACTCCGAGGTGCGCCGCAGCGACATCGAGCGGAACCCCGAGCTCACCATCCTCTCCGAGTCGGAAGAGGCGGGGGTCTACATGGTCATGGCACGCGGCGGTCGCGAGTTCTTCATCACGGGCCACTCCGAATACTCGGCCCTCACGCTCGACATCGAGTATCGGCGCGACCGGGCCAAGGGGCTCGACATCGCCCTGCCCCGCAACTACTACCCCGGCGACAACCCCGACAACCCGCCCGTGGTCACCTGGCGGGGACACGCCAACCTGCTCTTTACCAACTGGCTCAACTACTTTGTATATCAACAAACTCCTTATAACCTGAACGATATTCGATGACAAACGCTCGCCGCATAGAACTGTTGGCTCCTGCCAAAAATGCAGAGATAGGGAAAGAGGCCATCCTCCACGGGGCCGATGCCGTCTACATAGGTGCACCCCGGTTCGGTGCCCGGGCCGCAGCCGGCAACAGCCTCGACGACCTGGCCGGGCTCGTCGACTTTGCCCACCGCTTCGATGCCCGCATCTACATCACTTTCAACACCTTGCTCTACGACCACGAACTGGCCGAGGCCGAGCGGCTCATCCGCCAGCTCTACCACATCGGGGTCGATGCCCTCATCGTGCAGGACATGGGCATCACCCGGCTCGACATCCCGCCCATTGCCCTGCATGCCAGCACGCAGACCGACAACCGCACCCCCGAGAAGGTGCAGTTTCTCGAACGGTGCGGATTCTCGCAGGTGGTTTTGGCCCGGGAGCTCTCGCTCGACGAAATACGAGCCATCAGCTCTACCGTGCGGGTTCCGCTCGAGGTATTTGTACACGGGGCCCTCTGTGTAAGTTACAGCGGGCAGTGCTACCTGAGCCAGGCCCTGTGCGGCCGCAGTGCCAATCGGGGCGAGTGTGCCCAGTATTGCCGGTTGCCCTACACGCTCGTCGACGGCCGCGGCCGCATCATAGCCCGCGACAAGCACCTGCTCTCGCTGCGCGACCTCAACCAGAGCGACCGCCTCGAAGAGTTGCTCGATGCCGGCGTCACCTCGCTCAAAATCGAGGGGAGGCTCAAGGAGATGGCCTACGTGAAAAACTGCACCGCCTACTACCGGCAGGCGCTCGACCGCATCTTCGAACGGCGGCCCGAGTACCGGCGCTCCTCGTCCGGCAGTTCGATTATCGATTTTACCCCCCGGCTCGAAAAGAGTTTCAACCGGGGCTTTACCCACTACTTTCTCGACGGACGCACCGCCGCCCCCATCGCCTCGCCCGACACCCCCAAGTCGCTGGGCGAACGTGTAGGCCAGGTAAAACAGACCGACCGCAACTCGTTTGTCGTGGCCGGGACCGCCTCGTTGCACAACGGCGACGGGCTCTGCTTCGTCAACAGCCGGGGCGAGTTCGAAGGGGTACGGGTCAACCGGGCCGAAGGGAACCGCATCTACCCCGCCTCGCGCATCGACATCGCCCCCCGCACGGTGCTCTATCGCAACCTCGATTTCGAGTTTGAGAAACAGCTTGCCCGCCCCACGGCCGACCGCCGCATCGGGATAACCATGCGACTCTATACCGTGCCCGACGGTTTTGCCCTCACCCTCACCGACGAGAACGGCCTCTCGGTGACCGTGCGCGAAGAGGCACAGCACCAGCCGGCCCGCACCCCGCAGCAGGAGACGCAACAGAAACAACTGGGCAAACTGGGCACCTCCGTCTACACTGCCACACGCATCGACATCGCCCTCGACGAGAGCCTCTTCATCCCCGCCTCTACCCTGTCGAAACTGCGGCAACGGGGCGTCGAATGGCTCGACCGCGCCCGCCGCATCGCCTGCCGACCCGAACGCCGTCGGCCCGAGGAGCTCACGGCCCGATTCCCGCAAAACGCCATCAACTACCTGGGCAACGTGTCGAACCACCTGGCCGAGCAGTTCTACCGCGACCACGGCGTCACGAGCATAGCACCCGCTTTCGAGACGAAACCCGTCGAAGGGGTACCCCTCATGTTCACGCGCCACTGCATCCGCTACATGCTGGGATATTGCAGGAAGACTCCCGCCGGCAAGGAGTTGCCCGAACCGCTCACCCTGCTCTACAAGGGCGAACGACTGGCCCTGCACTTCGACTGCCAGGCGTGCCAGATGACCATACAGCGAGAGGCGAAATAGGCCCCCATTCATACAGTCAACAGCCACATATTAAACTACATAGGAGGCCGACCCAAAAGAGATTTTGGGCGGTCTCTTTGTTTTATTATAGAAAAAGATGACCACATTACTTTTTACCGGAGCAGGAAGTCTCCGGGAAGGGCTGGTTTACTAATACCTCTGATTTTCGTCTTTCATGTTTTTGGGCTATGCCATTCCCAATGACGGAGAGTTGTCAGACACACCCAAGAGTCCGTCGCGGACATGCGCCGCATATTTTCTGAGGTTATGGGCGAGGGCGACAAGGCCGAACTCGACATTGACCTTTCCGGCTGACTTGAGACGGAACCTCTTGAAGCCGTGATTGAACTTGATGTCACCGAATACGGCTTCCGGCTCGATCGGACGTCTGCTCCTGTGCATCAGGCCTCTCTCTCCGGTCAGCAGTTCCCGTGCCTTCCTTTTGAATGCGTTCGCAGTGTGGTTCACTTCAATGGTACGCCTGCCGGACTTCCCCTTGTAGCACATTCCACGCAGCGGACAGCCGGCGCAGTTCTTTGCCCGGTATACTGCCACGGATGACCTGTATCCCAGGTCGGAGACAGTGCTCCATGTCCCGGCCCGCTCCAGACGCTGCCCCATCGGGCACACATAGAAGTCTTTCTCCTCATTGTAGTACATGTTCTGTACCAAGAAGGCGTTGTCCCGGTATTTCCGCTTCATCTCCGCATGGAACATGGTGTATTTCACATACGCGTCAATCCCCTCTCCATCCATGTACGCGTAGTTCTGCTCGTTGCCATAGCCCGAGTCCGCGACTATCTCTTCGCTCTGCCGGCCGTATCTTTCCCTGAACGACTTCAGGAACGGTATCATAGTGCCCCAGTCCGTCGGCCTCCGGTAGATTCCGTAGTTCGTGATGAACTGGTTCTCCGTCGCTATCTGGACATTGTATCCCGGCTTGGTCTGACCGTTGCGCATCGCGTCCTCCTTCATACGCATGAACGTCGCGTCCTTGTCCGTCTTGCTGTAGCTGTTCCTTTCCCCCAAGGTCTCCAGATGATGCTTGTAGGATTCTAGCTTCGGAAGGGACTCGTCCTTCACCTTCTCTACGGACTTCCTCAGCTTTCTGTCGCTGATACCCTGCTCGTCCATCCTGCGCAGTATCCTTTCCGTACGCTCGGCCAGATCCGTCACACCGGACTCCTCCGAAGCACATTCCCTGTTCTCTTCGGAGAGGACCGACTCCGCCGTCTTGAGTACGGCATCCACTTTCGCCTCCAGTTTCTCCTTGTTCTTCTCGACACTCCTTTTCCATACGAAAGTGTACCTGTTCGCCACAGACTCTATCTTCGTCCCGTCGATGTACTGCACTTTCAGCGACACGAGCCCCTCTGCATTCAGAAGCAGGACAACCTGCCTGAACAGCCCGTCAAACCGCCCGTCCGCCAGACGCCCGCTCCTGAACCGGTTGATTGTTCTGAAGTCCGGCCGCGACATCCCTGAAAGCCACATGTAGTTCACGTTCTCCTGCAGAAGACGCTCCATACGGCGGCCGGAATAAACATTGCACAGGTAGGAGTAGACTATCACTTTCAGAAGCATGCGGGGATGGAAACTGCTCGTCCCTCCGCCCTTGTAGGTCGATTCTACAGAAGATATGTCCAGCCTGTCTATCACTGCGTTCACGATCCGCACCGGATGGTTCTTTGGGACGAGTTCTCCCAATGTCGGCGGAAAAAGCAGACTTTCGTTCTGATTGTAATCTTTATACACTATCTTTGCGCTCATGGTAAATGCTTGACTTTATTTTTAATTCTCACTTTAAATATAGCAATTATTTACCATAAAAACAACGGTTATTTCTTTGAAAACAAAGAGATAACCGTTAATTTTTTCTCCCCTCCACACTCACTCTCACGCATTCATTCTCTCATTGTGACCATCTGGCGTAATCCAAACAAAAAAGGATGACCCTTTAAAGTCTTTGACTTTTGGGTCACCCTCTTCCTCCTTTTTCAGATTTTTTACCACATGCCCACTTTCATCTTTAGCCCAGACTTAATATTATAAAAACACAATCTATCGGGATAAAGTCTTTTTTATCAGCCAGAAATTCATATCCTTGTAAAAATCTTCTTACCACCATCAAGAACACACTTCTATGAAAAAACAGTTTTTGACTTTTTTGTCGTTGATTTTGGCATTTGCCGCATCGGCTCAAAACCTGCGCGAAACGGTGGCCATCGTACGCCCCAAACTCAGTGAAACCACACAAACCTTCCTGGCCGACTTCAGCAAATCGCTTCGCGGCGACGGGTTCCATGCGGCAGCCGACGTACTCCAGAACTACGGGAAGGGCTCGTTCGGTACCGGTTTTGCCTACCGCGACAAACACAACAACCGGTTGTACATCATCACTAACCGCCACGTGGTGGAACAGGCCGACCGGGTCGACATCGAGTTTTCACTGCCCGACAACAGCACCAAGCGATTCGACGCGTGCCCGGTAGTAGGCGTACACGACGACTTCGACCTGGCCTTTATCGCCCTACCCGAAGGAGCCAACGTGCCTGCCCTCGAGACTACCGACCAGAGCATAACCGACGGCACAACCGTATTCACGGCCGGCTTCCCGGCCTTGGAAGACCGCCCCTCGTGGCAGTTCGGACAAGGCATCGTGTCGAATGCCAATGCCCTCATCAAGTCGTTGACCAACAGCAAAGAGCTCCCCTTGATACAACACACGGCGCAGGTCGATGCCGGTAGCTCGGGCGGTCCGCTGCTCATCCGTGACGAACAGGCTGCCACCGGTTACGCCGTGATTGGTATCAACACCTGGAAAGCCGCCGGCCGCGAAAACACCAACTTCGCCATCCCGGCACGCGCCATCGACGACCTGCTGCAAAACTACCCGAGTAATACCCAGCTCCTGCTCACCCGCGACGAAGTGTCGAAGCGAGCCACCGAGATGCTCCAGGCCGCCCAGTCGTCCTACCAGGCCATGATGCCCTTCGTTTCGTACCAATACGTGTCGAATATCTCGGCCGACACCTTCTACGACCTGGTCATCGCCGCCTCCGACGCCGCGACCGACGCCATGGAGTCGTGCTTCGAGCAAGGGAGCCCGCTCGAAGGTATCCGCATCGGACTGGCCGACATCATCTGCCGCCAGTTCTCGGGCAAGAATTATACCTTCTCTACGGTAGCCAGCCTCGATACACTCGCCCGGAAGGCCGAGGTGGTCTACACCGCAGGCAACAAAAGCATCTCTACCCAATGGATGATGGAGCAGGGGCGCTGGCGGCTGGTCGATGCCGAGAATGTGAAGGCCAGCAACATCGAGCCCAACGGCATCTCCAAGAGCTACGGCTTCGGTACGTCGGTCTATCTGGGCCTCATCTCCCCGCTTAACAACGCATTCGACCTGTCATACAGCCTGGCCTTCAAGCGTACCATACTCACCTTCGTGACCTACGAGATTACGGGGTCGCTCCTGAAAATCAACACCGAGAAGACGGAGTGGGAAGATTTGAACGAAGTGATCAAACCCGGTACCCAGAATGTATTCGACATCGATTTCAACCTGGGCGGACAACTGCCCGTCAAGTGCGGTCCCATCTACCTCGTACCCTACGCCAAGGTGCTGGGTGGTCTCTACCTCGGTTCCGAGCTGACCGGCATCGACTACGGATTCGGAGCCGGTGTAGAGGTAGCCTACAAGTTCGGGTATCAAAACTATGTATTCATCAATCTGGGCTACCTGGGCAAGAAGATGAAACCGTTTGACGATCAGGAATACCGCATGAAATCGAAGACTCTTTCGGGTCTGGCCTGCTCGATAGGTATCAGCTTTTAACCCCGAAAAAACTCACCACCTCATAAAGCAGCCCGGCAGACCATGCGTCCGTCGGGCTGTTTTTTTTATCGCTGTCTCCCCCCGCTTCGGGGTGAGAATCCTGTTTTCTGTCTAATCGGGCTCTTGTTCCAGAAACTCCACCAATTGCCGGTATAGCGGATTGCGGGACAGCAACGCGCTGTTGCCCAACACGAAGAGTTGGCACCGGGCCCGGGTGAGGGCCACATTCAGCTTGCGGTCGATGAGCTGGCCCGCCTCCTCGGTGTAGCTGGGCAGCCACTCGAGCTGCCGCTCGTCGTTCACCGAAAACGAGTAGACGATGCAATCGCTCTGCGACCCCTGGAACCGCTCGACCGTATCGATGCGTATCGCGTCGAATGCCGCCACCTGCAACCGGTCGAGCTCCTGACGGATGCGAGCTATCTGGTGCCGGTATGGGGTGATGATACCGACCGACTGGCGACCGAACTCGAGTCCGTTGTGGCCATATAGCCGATAGAGGGCATGCACGATTTGGGCCACCTTGCGGGCCTCCTCGTCGTTGTATTTCTTGCCGGCATACACCGTAGCGGTGGGCAGGAAAGCCAATCGCCGCGTGGCCACGAGCTGCTCCCACTCATCGTCGCCCCTGCGGGTAAACGGCAGCGGCGAAACCTGATGGTCGGCCGTGCCGTTGTGCAGCAGGCCGTGATAGAAAT
The DNA here is from genome assembly GCF_963931395.1 of Barnesiella sp. An22. Classification (NCBI taxonomy): domain Bacteria; kingdom Pseudomonadati; phylum Bacteroidota; class Bacteroidia; order Bacteroidales; family Barnesiellaceae; genus Barnesiella; species Barnesiella sp. An22. The sequence continues at coordinate 1,103,898 of NZ_OZ007014.1, read as the reverse complement.
AGCGGTTGGCAAAGGCGGCAATGTCGGGGTGCATGCGCCACTGGCAATCGAGCATGTCGGCAAAGGGCGACCCCTCGGGCAACGAGCGGTAGAGGCGTTCGAAGAGCGACACCCGGCAATCGGTGAAGCCGGCGGCCCGCAAACGGCTGTCGGTGACGGCCGACTCCTCGGGCGGCTCCACCACGATGGCGGGTAGCTGCTTGTGGTCGCCGATGAGAATAAACTTGCCTATGGCATCGCGCCCCGTAGGCGTAGCGGCCGAGAGCACCCCCACAAGCTGGGGCTCGAGTATCTGCGAAGCCTCGTCGACGATGGCCACATCGAACCGCTTGAGGCTGAAGAGTTCGGTCTTGCTCGAGAGCGACGACAGCGTGGCCACGAAGATGCGGCACTCACCGATGGTACGGCTCACCTCCTCGCGGTTCCGGCACAACTTCATACGCTCCGATAAGAGGTGCGACCGATAGGCCACATCGCACGAGAGGGTTTGCCCCACCCGTATGTAGTCGTCCACCTCGGCAATCGAATCGAGTTTGTCGCAAATCTCGTCGACCGCCCGGTTGGTATAGGCCATCAGCAATATCTGGCAGTCGGGGATGGCCATGAACTCCCGCACCATGTGGCGCAGGGCCATCGAGGTCTTGCCCGTGCCCGGCGGCCCCACCAGCAGAAAGTAGTCGTCGGCCTGCACCGCCCGGGTGAGGATGCGCGCCAGGTGCGGATTGTCGTAGTCGTAGGTCAGCCGGCGCAACTCGTTGCGCTGCGGCTTTTCGTCGGCATCGCCCGTGAGCAGCCCGCGCCGGTGCGGCGAGGCCCCCAGCAGCGTGTAGAGCCCCTTGTACTGGGTGGTAAACGAGGAGTCGACATAGTCGTGCTCGATGGCATAGAGCGACTCGGCCGGCAGGGCCCCGGCAAAGAGCTGACTGTCGCGCAGCCGCAGCACGATGCGTTCGGGCGAAAGCGTGGCCACGGTCGCCTTGAATATCTGGCAGGTCGACACCTGGTCGGCCTCACCATCACATCGGTAGAAGAGCACAATATCGCCCTCCCTGAAATCGGGTAGCAACCGCTCGCCCGAGAGGGCAAACTCCACCTCGGGAGTCTCGGCCGCCGCATCGTTGCGCACCAGCCTCAACCCGGTGAACATATACCCCTCCTGCTCTTTCTCGCTGCGCGACATGCGCCACAGCGAAGCAGCCCCCGAGATGCCCGAACCCGAGGCATACCCCACCTTCGACAGGTAGTGCTCGCGCGCCACAAAGGCATAGAACCGGTAGAAATAACTCAGGGCCAGCAGATTGTCGGGACGGCGCTCGAGGCGGGCACGTCCCTGCTGAATCTCGGGGCGGATGTAGCGGTCGGTAAACCGGCTGGGAAAGGGAATCAGATTCTCCACACTCAACTGGCTGGTGAGCCACTCGGCCTGCGAGGCCCCGTAACGGGCCACATCGCGCTCGGCCGCCACAATCTTGTTACGCAGATTGACGAGGGTGCGCAGCTCGTCGGGCGTAGCCACCACCGGCCGCAACAACCCGTCGGGGTAACGGCTGCGGGCATAGAGCAGGTAGAACCGCTGCTCGTCGAGGCGCACCCCCAGCACACTCTGCATCATCAACTGGTAGAGCACCGACTGGGCCCGGTGCGGCGGGGCTATCTTCGTGCAGTTCTCCTCGGGGAAGGGCGGACGCCCCGCCTTCAACTCGATGCCGCACAGCCCGCCCTCGCGCTGCAGAAAGTCGAGACGCCCCTGCAACCCCAGCGCCTCGCACACAAATGCAGGCTCGACCATGGCCCGCCGGCGGTCTATCGACTGGGCCGGCAACACATGCTCCATGAGTAGCTGCAACGTGTCGAACTGCTGGCGAAGGGTCTGGAAAAACGAGCGGTCTATCGACGAGGTAGCGGCAAATTCGGTAGGATAGCGGGCAAACAGCTTGGGCATCAGCAACTCGAAGGTGACCGCCCGGCAATCGTCGGCCGTCACCAGCTCGTCGAACATCAGGTTCACCGAGTTACCCAGCAGTATCGAGTCGGTCACCGCCTTGGGCCGGATACGGTTCCAGAAGTAGCGTTGCCACCCCGCCCCATACTCCTGCACACACTCGGCCAGAGCACTCACATCGACCAGGTAGTCGGGCTCCAAAACCAGATAGTGCGGCAGCAGCGCATCGTCGACCACCGCCACATCGACCAGATTCAACCGCGAGCCCGGCTCGACCAGACGCAACGTCTCGTCAAACTCGCCGTTCACCCCGGCCCGGTGCACAAGCACCTGCATCTCGGCCGGCAGATCCGGCTCGTCGAGGCGCACCCGCAGCCCCTCCTCGCCTACCGCTATCACTTCGGCCCCGATGCGGCGCAACGGGTCAAACTCATATACTCCACTCTTCGGGTGATTCATCGTTCCTCCTTGCTTTTCTCTCTACAAAAATACCCAATCGCCACCAGCGACCCAAATAAACGGAGCAGAGATTTACGGAGATTCAAACGAACCGTATCAGGCACCATCCCTTATCGCCATACCAATTTCCCATCGAAACCCCACCGGTAAAATCCTGACTCGATTGACAAAAAAAGCGCAACCGCAGGGGGTTGCGCTTTCTGTATAAAGAAATTGGAAATTCGTTGTCATCTGCAAGAGGGTTCGTCCCTCCCGCTCCTTACATTAAGGAATGTAGTGCAGGCTTTGCAGCACGGCGCGTATCTTCTCGTAGGTGGTGATGCGCGTAGGCACGAGCGGCAGGCGCAGTTTGTTCTCGATGTAGCCCATGGCGTTGAGCAGACACTTCACACCGGCGGGGTTGCCGTCGACGAAGAGCAGGCTGAAGAGCTCGGTGAAGCGGTGGTGTATGGGCAGGGCGTTCTTGAAATCGCCGTTGAGCGCCAGGCGCACCATCTTGCTGAACTCCTTGGGAAAGGCGTTGCCGATAACCGAGATGACCCCGACAGCCCCCAGCGTGAGCAGCGGGAAGGTGATGCCGTCGTCGCCCGAGATGACCATGAAGTCGGCGGGCTTGTTCTTGATGATGTCGTCCATCTGGGTGATGTTGCCCGACGCCTCCTTGATGGCCACGATGTTGGGATACTCCTTGGCCAGCCGCAGCGTGGTCTCGGCACTCATGTTCACACCCGTACGACCCGGCACGTTGTACAGGATGACCGGCAGCCGCGAGGCTTGCGCGATAGCGCTGTAATGTTGATAGATGCCCTCTTGCGAAGGTTTGTTATAGTAAGGTACAACCGACAGAATGGCGTCGTAACCCGTGAAGTCGTCGTGCTTCAAATGCTCCACAATGCCGCGCGTGTTGTTGCCGCCCAACCCCAGAACCAGGGGGATGCGGCCCTTTACCCGCTCTACGACAAAACTCTTGATGGCTGCCTTCTCCTCCTCGGTGAGTGTGGGAGTCTCGGCAGTAGTTCCTAAAACAACCAGATAGTCGGTGCCGTTTTGTATCAGATGTTCAATCAGTCGGGAAAGGGCCTCGAAGTCGATACTCTCGTCTTCTTTGAACGGCGTGATAAGTGCCACACCCATTCCGCTTAAATTGATTCTTGCCATATTTCTACCCTCTATTTATTTTCGCTTCCAAAATTACAGATTATTCTCTTTTACGCCAATTTTCTTCCAATAAAAAAGCGCATTCTTCAACAATTCGCCTGCATCGAGACCTCTTTTCCCCGAAGCCGGAGCATCGCCATCGGCCTCTTTCCCAGGGTGATGAGCGGGTACCAGTATCTGCAGGTGGAAGGGGTTGGCCTCCTCCTTGGGCACCCCTATCTTGAAGGTCGCCCGCGAGTGCACGGCCAGGCAAAGCAGCGGCAGCGACCGGGCGGTAGACACGTCGATGAGCACCTCGCCGTCGTGCCGGTCGAAGTTCTCGAGGAACTGCCGGGTGGGCCTACGCCACAACCACGAACTGCGCAGGGACAACACGGGGTCGCACCCCGGTATGGAGGCGGGAAGCTCGCTTTTGCTGCGCGCCTCGACCACCAATGTTATCTTTTTACCGGCGGCCGCCAGTTCGGCCAGCACCGGCCGCAACGACGGTATATCGCGCCCCAGGGCCAACACGACCAGCCGCTCGGCATCGTCGAAGGCTCGAAACCGCTCGGGGGCAGGTTGCTGCAACCTGCGCCTCAATCGCCATTCAGTAATCCACGAAAGACACATATCACACGCTGTTTATCGAATCATCTCCAAAAATTCATCTTCCGACAAGATGCGCACCCCCAGCTTGCGGGCCTTCTCGAGCTTGGCCGGACCCATGTTCGCACCGGCCAGCAGATAGGTGGTCTTGCCCGATACCGAGCCGGTATTCACCCCGCCGTGCTGCTCGATCATCGCCTTGTACTCGTCGCGCGAATGGTGGGCAAAGGTACCGCTGATGACAATCGTGGCACCGGCCAGCTTGTCGGTCCGCTCCGAGAGTCGCTCCTCGGGAATCTGCATCTGCACGCCATAGCCGCGCAACCGCTCGATGAGCCGCAGGTTGTCGGCATCGGCAAAGTAGGCCACCACGCTTTGGGCGATACGCTCGCCGATGTCGCCTATCTGGGTGAGCTCCTCGACCGTGGCCTCGCGCAGCCGGTCAATCGAGTGCAGGGCCAGGGCCAGCTTCTTGGCTACGGTCTCGCCCACATAGCGTATGCCCAGGGCAAAGAGCACCCGCTCGAAGGGCACCTCGCACGACTGCCGCACGGCATCGACGATGTTCTGGGCCGAGCGTTCGCCCATACGTTCGAGCTCGGCTATCGCCGGGGCTTGCAGGGTATAGAGGTCGGCCACATCTTTCACCAGCCCGGCGTTGTAGAACTGGTTCACCGTCTCGCTGCCGATGCCGTCGATATTCATTGCCCGGCGGCTGATGTAGTGCTCGATACGTCCCTTGATTTGCGGCGGGCACCCCTTCTCGTTGGGGCAGACCCAGGCGGCCTCGCCCTCGATGCGTTTCAGCGGCGTGCCGCACTCGGGGCAGTTGCGTATGAAGCGCACCTTCTCGCCCACCAGCACGCGGGCCGAGGTATCGACGGCCGTAATCTTGGGTATGATTTCACCTCCCTTCTCGACATAGACCATATCGCCTATGTGCAGGTCGAGGGCGTTGATTATATCTTCGTTGTGCAGCGTGGCCCGCTTGACAATGGTGCCCGAGAGCAACACCGGGTCAAGATTGGCCACCGGGGTAACCGTGCCCGTGCGCCCCACCTGGAACGACACCGAGTTGAGCCGCGTGAGCGCCTGCTCGGCCTGGAACTTGTAGGCAATGGCCCACCGGGGCGACTTGGCCGTATAGCCCAGGTTCTTCTGCTGGCGCAACGAGTTGACCTTGAACACCATGCCGTCAGTAGCCACCGGCAGATGCTTGCGCTCAGTGTCCCAATAGTTGATATACTCCTTCATCTCGTCGACCGAGTGGAGAATGCGCATGGCGTCGGAAATCTTGAAGCCCCAGGCACGGGCCCGCTGCAGATTTTCGTAGTGGGTATCGGCCGGCAGATTGTCGCCCAGCAGATAGTAGAGGTAGGCATCGAGCCCCCGGGCGGCCACCACAGCCGAATTTTGCGACTTGAGGGTACCGGCCGCCGCGTTGCGGGGGTTGGCAAAGAGGGGCTCTTCCTGCTCCTCACGCTCCTTGTTCAGCGCCTCGAATACGGCCCAGGGCATGAGTATCTCGCCCCTGATTTCGAACGAGTCGGGATAGTCGTTGCCCCGCAGTTGCAGGGGAATGCTGCGTATGGTCTTCACATTCTCGGTCACATCGTCGCCCCGCGTGCCGTCACCCCGCGTCACCGCCTGCACCAGCCGGCCATGCTCGTAGATGAGCGAGATGGAGGTACCGTCGAACTTCAGTTCGCCCACCAGCTCAAACTCCTCACCCATCAGTCCCGTGCTCACCCGGTCGTAAAAGGCAGCCACCTCTTCAATCGAATAGGTGTTGCCCAACGACAGCATGGGGTAGCGGTGCTCGACCTGCGTAAAGGCCCGGTTGATGTCGTTGCCCACCCGCTGCGTGGGCGAGTTGGGGTCGAAATACTGGGGATAGGCCTCCTCGAGCTGCTGCAACTCGTGCATCATCTCGTCGAAGGTGCGGTCGTCGATGGTCGGGGCATTCAACACATAGTAGTTATAGTTGTGCTCGTCGAGCTCCTTGCGCAGGCGAGCTATCTTTTCCTGGGGAGATTCCATGTAACAGTGAGGTTTTTAATTCTACACAAATGTAAGATTTTTACCCAGAAAATCGGGTATAATTTGCCAAGAATGTTATACGCCGATAGCCATAAATAACTTATCTTTGCGGGTAAAATCATCAAGCGCAAAAAAATGCTGCAAACAAAAAATTTGTGTGGAGTGACGCTGCAATACAACGTCGAAGGCGAAGGTCTGCCCGTGATACTGATGCACGGCTGGGGGTGCAACCACACCACCGTGGCCTCGATCGAACGGCTGTTGACGCCTCACTTCAAGGTCTATAACCTCGACTTCCCGGGATTCGGCGGCAGCAGCACACCGCCGGCCGTGTGGGGCGTAGAGGAGTATACCCGCCTGGTCGAGGCTTTTGCCCGGGCCGAAGGCATCGAGCGTCCCATCCTCATCGGCCACTCGTTCGGCGGCCGGGTGTCGATACTCTTTGCCTCGCGCAACGCCACCCGCAAGGTGATTCTGGTCGATGCCGCCGGCGTGAAACCCCGCCGTCCGCTCAAATACTACGTGAAGGTCTATTCGTTCAAACTGTGGAAACGGCTGCTCCCCCTCGTCGTGGGCCGCAAACGGGCCGACGAAACCATCGAGGCCTATCGCCGCAAATCGGGGTCGGCCGACTACAACGCCCTCACCGGCACCATGCGCAACATTCTGGTCAAGGTGGTGAACGAAGACCTCAAGGCGGTGATGCCCCGCATCCAATGCCCCGTGCTTCTCATCTGGGGCAAGAACGACACCGCCACCCCCCTGCGCGACGCCCGCACCATGGAGCGCCTCATTCCCGACGCCGGGCTCGTGGCCTTCGACGATGCCGGCCATTACAGCTTCCTCGACAAGCCCTACGAGTTTAATGCCGTAGTACAAAACTTTTTACAGCCCGATATAAAACAAAAATCATGACTCAGATACTCTCCATCATCACCTTCCTGGCCCTGCTCTTCTACACTGCAACCGAAGTGAAATTCCAGTTGCAGATGATGCAGCAGAACACCTACCGCAACGACCGCTACAACCGTTGGCTCAAAGGCGAATCGTTCGCCTCGGTATCGCGGCTCGTCGACCTGTTTCTGCTCCTGCTGCTCTCGACCAACTTTTTGCCGCTCTTCGTGCAGATTGTCGCCATCACGGTCGCCCTCTACAAGAGCGTGAACCACCTGAAGGCCAAGTACAAAAAGCCGTTGGTATTCACCCGCCGGGCCACCCGCCTCTATGTGGCCGCCCTGCTGCTGACCCTCATCATTGCCGGCCTTGCTGCCGCCACGACCACGCTCGACAACGGCAGCCGCGCCCTGCTGGCTCTGGCCATCCTGGCCCCCTACCTGATGATGATTGCCAACTGGCTGATGCAACCCGTCGAGAAACAGATCAACCGCAAATATTACAACGAGGCCAAGCAAATACTGGCCCAGATGCCCGGCCTCACCATCATCGGCATTACCGGTAGCTACGGCAAGACCAGCACCAAGCACTACCTCTACCGCATCCTGTGCGAGCGGTACAACGTGCTGATGACCCCCGGCAGCTTCAACACCCCCATGGGCGTGATACGTACCGTGCGCGAGCAGATGAAGCCCTACCACAACGTATTCATCTGCGAGATGGGTGCCAAGCAGATAGGCGACATCAAGGAGATTTGCGACCTGGTGAATCCGCAGATAGGCATCATCACCGCCGTGGGCGAGCAGCACCTCGAGTCGTTCAAGAGCATCGAGAACGTGCAGCGCACCAAGTTCGAACTGGTCGACGCCCTGCCCGCCTCGGGCTTTGCCGTGGTCAACAACGACTTCCCCTACATCGCCAACCGCCCCGTCAACAACGTGCCGGTGAAACGCTACACCATCGCCGACACCGGTGCCGACTACCACATCGAGGAGATCCGCTACGACAGCGACGCCACCCGATTCACCGTAGTGGGCGGCGGCGAACGCATCGAACTGAGCACGAAACTCATCGGCGAGTGCAACCTGTCGAACCTCATGGCCGCCGTCATCGTGGCCCGGCACCTGCAAGTGCCCGTGCAGTCGATACAATACGGCGTGAGCCGCATCGAGCAGGTGGAACACCGCCTGAACATGAAACGGACTCCCGGCGGCATCTCGATTATCGACGACGCCTTCAACTCCAACCCCGACGGCGCTCGCATGGCACTCGACGTGCTGCGCCGCATGACCCAGGGCAAGCGCATCGCCATCACCCCGGGCATGATCGAGCTGGGCGACAAACAGGTCGAATACAACCGCACGCTGGGCCGCCAGCTCGCCACCGCCTGCGACTACGTGATGGTGGTGGGCCGCTACAACCGCGACGCCATTCTGGCCGGATTGCAGGCCGAGAACTTCCCCGAAGAGAAGCTCTTCGTGGCCGACTCCTTTGCCGAAGCACAGGCCCGCCTCGCCCAGGTAGCCGAAGCCGGCGACACCGTCCTCTACGAGAACGACCTGCCCGACACCTTCAAGTAAACCCGATTATTCACAACACAACAAAACATATCGTTAGCACAGAAAGATTATGAAAACTACCGTTGGTGTTTTTTTCGGAGGCCGCTCGACCGAGCACGAAATCTCCGTCATCTCGGCCCTGCAGTCCATCAATGCCTTTAACAAGGAGAAGTACGAAATCGTCCCCATATACATAACCAAACAGGGCCGCTGGTTCAGCGGCGACGCCCTGCTCACGGTGAAGAACTACCGCGACATGGCCGCCCTGCAAAAGATGTGTACCGAGGTATACATGATTCCCGAATACGGCGACTACAACGTCTACCGCAAGAAGAAACCCCTCTTCGGGAGCGACATCTGGGCCAAACTCGACGTCGTGGTGCCCGTGCTGCACGGCAGCAACGGCGAGGACGGCATCTTCGAGGGTGTGCTCGAGTCGATAGGTATCCCCTATGCCGGTTGCAATACGCTGGCCTCGGCCAACGGCATGGACAAAATCACCATGAAGATGATTATGCAGCAGAGCGGAATCCCCATCGTCGACTACGTGTGGTTCACCGACAAGCAGTGGTTTGCCCAGCGCGACCAGCTTATCGAAGAGATTGAATCGAAACTCGGCTACCCCGTCATCGTGAAACCGGCCAACCTGGGCTCGAGCGTGGGTATCTCGCACGCCGACAACCGCGAGGAGCTCATCGCCAAAATCGACGTGGCCGAGAAATACTCGACCCGCATCGTCATCGAGGATATGGTCGAGGAGCTGAAAGAGATCAACTGCTCGGTGCTGGGCGACTGCGACGACTACCGCACCTCGGTATGCGAGGAGCCTATCAAGAGCGGAGACATCCTCACCTATGAAGACAAGTACATGGGCGGCGGCAAGTCGAACAAGGGCATGCAGGCCACCCAAAAGCGTATCCCGGCCGACCTCTCGCCCGAGGAGACCGCCCGCGTGCAGTTCCTGGCCGGCGAAACCTTCCGAGTGCTCTCGTGCCACGGCGTGGCCCGCGTCGACTTTATGATCGACGGCAAGAGCGGCAACATCTACGTGAACGAAATCAACACCATCCCCGGCTCCCTCTCGTTCTACCTGTGGGAGGCATCGGGCATCCCCTTCGACCAACTCATGGACCGTCTGGTCGACCTCGCCCTCAAACGCAAGCGCGAGTCGGCTATGAAGACCGTCAGCTACGACCAGAACATCTTCAACCTGGGCAAAGGGCTCAAGGGCGGCAAGATGGGAGCGAAATAAGAAACAATCACTATCCTTGTTAAAAAAAAGAGGTCATGGGGATAACAAACGCCCCACGACCTCTTTTTGATTGAAATCCCTATTCAAGCACGTTACTCTCCCGGCGATTCTATCCAGTATTCACGCAACAAGGCCTCGAATTTTATCTTTCCGCAACAAGCCGATTTTTCGGCATTATGAAAACGCCACGAAGCCGGGTGATTTACCAGCTCAATAGCAATTCCCTCCCACACAATCGCTTTTTCTTTACAGTAATTCAAAAAAGAATTGTAGGCCAACTTGCTGAGAAACACAATCAACTCGGGCTCCAAAACCCGGATAATCCCCGTCAGCGCTTCCCCCGCCACATCGAGGTCGACCGGCTGGGGCACAAACTGTTTGCGACGGCCGATATCGTGCGCCGGGCGCAAAAAGTAGTTATAAAAGGCCGATTCGCAAAGGGCATCTTCCTCGTGCTCGATGTGGTTCTCGTCGAGTATCCTGTTCATGCAATCATATACCCGAGTGAAAGTCTTGTAGGTTTTCCAATTACCCACATCGGTCTTTCGATACTCAGGAATCAATTTCGCATCAGGATTGCGATACCACTCTTGGGGTTGCAAAAAATCGCTATACGGAATATCCGCATCATCGAAATAATTGCTTTCTCCAATCAACAGCATCTTTTTGTGCGCACGGCCTTCTCGCCAAAAATGATTACCCCAAGCGGGAACCAACTCGGGGAAACGAACAAAGACACCCTCTTCTACGATTCCGCCTTTCCCTATTTTCTTCAAGTCATCATTCATCATAGTTTATTTATAATTAAATAATTATCTTATAAAAATCACAATTCAATAACTCTTTTCAGGTTCTAAAATTTCACAACAGCAGGTGGGCATTTTTGTGCCCACCTGCTGTTCTCTTACTTTTTAGGGACAAAGACAAATGTTTTACCACTAATACATTTTGCCTCTCCTCCCATCAGACGTGCAGCTGCTAACATATCATTATACGAAGCGTAAGTCTGCACATTTCCATTCGGAAAATTCAATGTGTACATAACATATAGATTTAAAAATGTCTCCCAATCCCCAAGAGACCTATCGATTAAAGAAATGCAGGATTGCATTACCTCTTTACCGGGTAACGACATTTCTATCACACAATCTCGTTCCGGGAGCTAAACAGGAATATCCGGTATAATTTTCATGGTGCACAACTCTTTCCCCAATACTCACGTGATTGGGATTAACCAGCTGTGATAGTGAAATGACAGATACGAAAAAAGGACACAACTCTCACTTTTGACCTATCTGCCCGGTACGGTTCTGGAAAACCTTGGAGTCCAAATAAGGGAAAAGCAGTCTATGTCCTTCGGGGAAGGATACAGAACTCACTTGCCAAATTATTTAGGACTCCCTTGTTTAATTTCCAGATTTAACCGGGTCTCAATAATCAGCTTACGCGATGTTATGTAATATTTTTATTACTCTTTGTTTCTCATGTTTTTTCTATTTCAAATATAGTGGGCAAGGCAAATCAAAATACATTTCCAAATTTGACTATGCAAAGCCGCATCCCATACTTGCTTTTTGCAAATATACAAATATTTGTAAACAATAGGAACTCATATAAAAAAATATCATAGACCGCTCTTCAATATTGCAAAGATAGGCCACGAGCTATGCCGTATTGAAGCATACCATAACCCCCATTCGTCATTTGCCAAAAGAAAAAGGAGAAAGGGAAATAGGAAGAAAGATACTATTACCGAAAGTTCAAAGAAAGAAAAATGCTTTTTATCCCCCCAAAAAAAATCTCCCGTGGTGCAAGACTGACGTCACCCGGGAGACATTGCGTTGAATACCTAAAACACCTATTTTATTCTCTCGAACTTTATACCTTTGAACGAAACCTACTCGCGAGGCTCGGGTCTTCCCGGCTTGTCGGGCCCGGGATTAAGATACGGCTTCAGCAGTTCCTCTTCCATGGTTTTCCATTGGGCATACTGCTCTTTACTGAGCGCTTTCTTCAATTTCTTGTCGCGCTTCTGAGCCGCTTTCGTCAGGTTCTTGGCTATCTTTTCGGGGTCGGGACGGTCGTCACCCCAATCCATTTCTCGAGGAGGCATGGGAGGCCGACCGCCTCCCATACCTTCAAAACCGCCACCTCTGTGCGGTCGGCCGCCTTCCATACGATGGACCTGGAGCGGCATTTCCCCTAAATCTTTTTCTATACCCCTCTGTGGAGTTGGCTTGTATTTGAATATGGTCTTCTGTTCGACAAGCTGAATCTTGTACACCTTCTTGTACTGCTTTTCGGTAAGCCCCAACCGGCTCTGCATGGCCTCGGTGATGAGGCGGGCATTCCGCTCGGGCGAAGGTATATCCTTGTACGATTTGAGCGGGGCATCGGCCCAGACTGCCATCCAAAGGGTCGACAGTGCAACCAGCAAAGTTCCTATTTTCAATCGACTGTTCATCTTGGTTTTCCTTTTCCTTCGCTACAAAGAAATAACGAGCATACGGCTTTTGAAAATAGTTTAGGGACAGTCGTTTAATTCCGTCATTATGAGTCAATCGGCAGACTGTCCCGGTAATTTTTCCGATCGAACTCATCTTTTTATATTTTCGGCTCCGTTTCGGAGCCCCTTTTTTCATTTTTGGACCCAACTGGAGCCAATACTCCAGTGAAAGGGCCGTTTCTCACTCACCTCGAACATCAGGCAGCCTGAGCAATTTCGTTGACTTCCCGCCGGACGAGCTGTACTGCATTCGCCGTGTGGATGCCAAAGAAGATGTACAGGATTTCGGTCAACTTCGTCCTTGCCTTGATGCGTTTCAGGCCATAGTGTTCCTTCTGCGTTCCGAACGAGCCTTCCATCCTCGTTGCCCTCACCCTCGCCAGCTCGTTGCGGATGATGTCGTTCTCTTTCTTTTCCAAGGACGGACGGCCACGCTTGACGAATGACGTCTGTATTCCTCTATCCTTGCAGTACCCCCTGTTGGCGCTGCCGGCATAGCCTGCATCTCCTCCGACCTTCTTCGCCTCCACACCGAAGAGCTTTCGGTGCATCTTCAGGCAGTGCGTAAGCCTGGTTCCCTCGTTGAAGGCATTGAATGACAGCTTCTCGATGAATGAGAGTCCGTCAACCTGGATGTTGTTGCACTTCGCACCGAACTCTACGCTCTTCACTTCCTTGCCTCTCACGATTGGCCTCACATACGGCTTGCTGATGCTCACTATCCTGTCCTTGACACTCTCGCGAGGATTGTTGTTCTCGAAGTGGGCCTTCTGCTGGCGGTACACTCTTGTGATGATTTCAATATCGCTCTTCTGTCTGGCTGTCAGCAATTTCTCCGCGCCTGCATTCTCCCTCTCCAGTGTGCGGGTCTCCTTCAGTATCTTCCCCAAAAGGTTGAGCAGGCGTCTGGTCAGTTTCCTGGTCTGGACTTTCGTATGCCTGCGCCGCTTCCTGTACGACAGGTTGGCCTTCTCTACGTCTACGTACTTCGTCCTCGGACGGTGCACATTCAGCTTGGCACTCAGAGTGCACATTATCTCATATGACTTCTCTATTCCTTCCCACAGAAGCTTCGCATCCGTAGGATAGCGCATCTCGCTCTCGTAACAGGTCGCATCCGTATACATCGTGTCCAGGTCCTTCATGTACGGTTTCCAGGCTCTTGCCAGTATCTCCTGCTGCTGTTGGATCTTCAGCCCGCGGGCCAGCTCCGAAAACACGTCGTCCAGAAGTTTGTAGTTCGTCAGAGGATGCATCGGGTCTATTCTCACATCGCAGAAGAGCTGATAGTGGACGTTGCCGTTAAGATGCTCCATCAACTTCGGGCTGCTCAGACCTGTGTACATCTTCAGGAACATCAGCGCAACCTTGCCCTCCGGGGTGAAGTATGTTTTTCGCCCTTTCTTCGCTCTCATGCTCTTGCTTATCAGTCCAAAGTTCTCTGCCATCTCACCAAGCGGCAGCCTCTTCCTGATTTTTCCCAGCTCGCTAGTCTCGAACGTCCGCCTATACAATTCATAAAAATCGAACTCCGTGAAAGGAAGATCGGGTGATATTTCAGAGAAATTTTGTACCTTAGCCATGCAGATTAATTTTTGCGATACCTCCAAATTTGGCTTTTCTAGGGCAATTGGAGGTATTCTTTTTATCTTTAGCTAAGATACAAATTTTATATTACATTGGCAATCAATTCGTTATAAAGTTTTATTCTTTTTACGACAGTCCCTAGTTTAGACAACTGGCTCGATTGTCACGACAAACCGTCCCGGGAAGGCCGCAAAACGGGGAATGAAGCCATTCCCCACACAGGCGCCCAATATAACCAAGAGGGCCGTACCCTCAACATAGGATACAGCCCTCTCGCCCTATTCAACAAAAATTATCTACAAAACCACTTTGACAGTCTGCCGTGCTACTTTTACCAGATACATGCCAGAACCCGGGAGTTCGATATTCGAGGCTTCACCCCGATATACCAACTGGCCACCCAAACTGTACACCTCGACCGGCAGGTTGTCGGCAGCGCCCTCTATGCGAATGCGGTTGCCATCGACTACCACCTGCAGGGCAGCATCGGCGCAATTGTCGATACCCGAGGGATTGTTTACCTGTATATTCTTGAACAGTTTCCAGCCATCGCTTGTCTTGTAGGAGTCTACCGAGCCATCGGGCACAAGCAGCTCGGCGGTGTTGTAAACGGTTTCGTCGAAGGCCGACTCGCTCAACACCGGAGCTGTGGTACTCAGCGATACCACCGATGTGATGGACGGACAACCGGCAAACGCCTCGAAACCGATCGACGTTATCGTCGAGGGCAACTTAACCGTGCGCAAGCCCGTGCACTCGTAGAATACCGAAAAGCCTACCATGGTCGTACCCTCCGGCAACTCGGCCATGGTCAGTCCGGTACACCCGTCGAAGGCTCCGTCGCTGATTACCTTCACCGTCGAAGGCAGTTTTATCGAGGTAAGGGCCACACAACCCTTGAAGAGTTCGGATGAAATTTCGGTTACTCCCTCGGGGATATTCACGCTTACGAGGCTGCTGCATCTTTCAAAGGCGTGCGCACCTATCGACTGAACGGTTTTCGGAATTTGCAGCGAGGTCAAAGCGCTGCAATCGACAAACATATACGACTCGATTGCCGTAAGCGGTGCCTGAATGTCGACCGATTTCAGAGCGCTGCAACCGTTGAATACCGAATAACCCAGCGAACTTACTCCCTTGGGAATTACAATCGACTCCAACTTCGTACAGTTGGCAAAGGCCGACGCACCGATAGAGGTAACCGTAGAGGGAATCGTTATCGACTCCAGCTTGGAACACCCCACAAACACGTTGTAGCTGATGGTCTCCAGCCCCTCGGGCAGGTCGATGCCGGCCAAAGCCGAACAATTCTCGAGCGACGAATACTCCAGTGACTTTATATGAGCAGGCAAATTGATGGAACTCAGCCGGGTACAACCGTAAAAGGTGTGATGCTCCAGGCTGGTCAGCTGGTCGGGCAGGTCAACTTCGGTCAAAGCGATGCAACCGGCAAAAGCCCAGTTGCCTATCGCCGTCACCTTATCGGACAACTGTATGGATTTCAGACTCCGGCACTCGTAAAAGGCCCACTCGCCAATCGAGGTAACCGACTCGCCCATCTCGACCGACTCCAAACCCGTGCAATAATAAAAGACTTCGTCGCCTATCGAGGTAAGGTTTTCAGGGAGCACAATCGACTTCAAACCGGTGCAATCGTAGAAGGCCGAATTGCCGATGGTTTTGATGGAAGTCGGAAACTCGATTTCGGTCAAACCGCTGCATCCGCTGAAGGTCGAAGCGGCCAGATGAACGATACCCTCGGGGATGCGGAAGGTGGTGAGGCCGCTGCAATCCCACAAGGCATACTCGCCTATCGAGTCGACACTGGCCGGGAACTCCAGCTCGGTGAGCGAACTGCAACCCGAGAAAGCATAGCTGCCAATCAAAGAGACCCCATCGGGTACGGTTACATCCGACAGGTTGCCGCAAAATTCGAACACCGAGTCTTCGATTTTCGATACCGTCGACGGCACGGTCACCTTCGTCAGGCTACTGCAACTGGCAAACATCGAGGTGCTAAGCACTTCGATACCCGTGGGCAAAACAACCTCTTCCAACGCCCGGCAGCTATAAAAGGCCGATGGACCTATCGAGGAGACGGCTGCCGGAATGTCCAGAGAGACCATATTGGTACACCCCGAAAAGGCCGACTCGCCAATCGCGGTAACCGACTCGGGAAGGATGACACCAAGCAACGATTCACAATCTTGGAATGCCGTTGCCCCAACTCCCGTTACCGTATACGTTTTACCCTCGAAAGTAACCTCTTCGGGGATTCGCACAGTTCCGGAATAGGCCGGAATCGGGCCCGGGGCCACTTCTACCGTAAGGTCGTCGGCCGAAAGCACATTGTAATATACACCATCGGTCGAGAAGTCGGACGCATTTACAAAAAATCCGATTGACAGGCAGACAGCCACGGAGAACATTTTCAGAATAGATTTTCGCATAATTCAACAATTTAAGGTGGGTTTAAAATAAAGGGGAAATATCTAGCTGAGGATTAGGTTCATAGTATAGAGATTTAGATTTCAATATTTCAAATTAAAATGTTTAGATGATTATTACTATTCTTTTCGATGCCTAAATCTACAAAAAATTATCGAATTGCAAATAATTTTTGTAAAAAAACTGCATTAAGTCAAAAGAAATATACAATAAGACTAAATAATATGAGACTTTCGGGGCCGTATCGGGTGAAAAAAAGATTGAACAGCCACCCGAAAAGGCCGGCCGGAAAGAGCTGTCTCCACAGGGTGAAGGCAGCCATCGGTCCCCTCAAATCCTCCCCTCCCCCCAAAAACAGTCACGGCGAACCTTGCGGCCCGCCGTGACTTTATGCGGTATATAAAACGTATATTTATGCCATGAACTTGCGATAGCGCACCCGGTGGGGCTCCACATCGCCCAGGCGTTTCTTCTTGTTCTCTTCGTACTCGGAGTAGGAACCCTCGAAGAAGAATACCTTCGAATCGCCCTCAAAGGCGAGTATGTGGGTACAGATGCGGTCGAGGAACCAACGGTCGTGCGAGATGACGACGGCACAGCCGGCAAAATTCTCGAGACCCTCCTCGAGTGCCCGCAGCGTGTTCACATCGATGTCGTTGGTAGGCTCGTCGAGCAGCAGCACGTTGCCCTCCTCCTTGAGCGCCATGGCCAGGTGCAGGCGGTTACGCTCGCCACCCGAGAGCACCCCGATGAGTTTCTCCTGGTCGGCTCCCGTGAAGTTGAATCGCGACAGATAAGCCCGCGCATTCATGTCGCGACCTCCCATGCGGAAGGTGTCGAGACCGCCCGACACTACCTGATAGACGGTCTTGGCGGGGTCGATGTCCTTGTGGGTCTGGTCTACGTAGGCAATCTTCACCGTCTCGCCCACCTCGAACGAACCCTTGTCGCACTGCTCCTGCCCCATGATGAGCTTGAAGAGGGTGGTCTTGCCGGCTCCGTTGGGACCGATTACCCCCACGATGCCGTTGGGCGGCAGCACAAAGTCGAGGTTGTCGAAGAGCAGCTTGTCGCCGTAAGCCTTGGCCACACCGTGAGCCTCGATCACCTTGTTGCCCAGACGGGGACCGTTGGGGATAAAGATTTCGAGCTTCTCTTCGCGCTCCTTCTGGTCCTCGTTCAACAGTTTGTCGTAGGAGTTCAGACGAGCCTTACCCTTCGACTGGCGGGCCTTGGGAGCCATGCGCACCCACTCCAGCTCGCGCTCGAGGGTCTTGCGACGTTTGCTGGCCTGCTTCTCCTCCATCTCCATGCGTTTGGTCTTCTGCTCGAGCCACGAGGTATAGTTGCCCTGCCAGGGGATACCCTCGCCGCGGTCGAGTTCGAGAATCCAGCCGGCCACATGGTCGAGGAAGTAACGGTCGTGCGTGATGGCGATAACCGTACCGGGATACTGGTGCAGGTGCTGTTCGAGCCAGTCGATCGACTCGGCGTCGAGGTGGTTGGTAGGCTCGTCGAGCAGCAGGATGTCGGGCTGTTGCAACAGCAGGCGGCAGAGGGCCACCCGGCGGCGTTCACCCCCCGAGAGGTATTTCACGAGCTGGTCTTCGGGCGGACAGCGCAAAGCATCCATCGCCTGCTCCAGCTTGTTGTCGATATTCCAGGCATCCGAGGCGTCGATATGGTCTTGCAGTTCGGCCTGGCGAGCCATGAGGGCATCCATCTTGTCGGGATCCTCGAGCACTTCGGGGTCGCCAAACGACTCGTTCACCTTTTCATACTCGGCCAGCAGGTCGAGGATAGGCTGCACGCCCTCCTGCACCACCTCCTTCACCGTCTTTTCGGGGTCGAGCTTGGGCTCCTGCTCGAGGTAACCCACCGAGTAGCCCGGCGAGAATACCACTTCGCCCTGGTACGACTTCTCCACCCCGGCGATGATTTTCAGCAGGGTCGATTTTCCCGAGCCGTTGAGACCGATGATACCGATCTTGGCCCCGTAGAAAAACGAGAGATAAATGTCTTTCAATACTTGTTTGTGGGGCGGGAACATTTTGCTCACGCCCACCATCGAGAATATAACTTTCTTGTCGTCGGCCATATAAAAGCAGATAAGAAGATTTTGAAATGAGTTTTATTTTTTGACGGGTGTCGCTTTCACCCGATAGTCGCAACGTACGCGTCCCTTGATGATGTTGACCAGCTTCGACTTGATGAGCTGCTTGCGTATGGGCGAGATGCGGTCGATGAAGACCTTGCCCTCCAGGTGGTCATACTCGTGCTGTACCACACGCGAGAGGTTGCCCTCGATCACCTCGTCGTGAGCCACAAAATCCTCGTCGAGCCATTTGAGACGAATCTTCTCGATGCGGGGCACCGGCTCGTGAATGCCGGGCAGGCTGAGGCAACCCTCCTCGCGGGTCTGCTTGGGACCATCCTCGAGCACCTCGAGCACGGGATTGATGAGGGTCAGCTTCTTGCCCTCGCAGTCGGGGAAGTATTCGGCCATGGGGCTGGCATCGATGACGATGAGCCGTATCGACAGGCCTATTTGCGGCGCTGCCAGCCCGATGCCATCGGCGGCATACATCGTTTCATACATGTTGGCAATCAGCTCTTTGAGCTGAGGGTAAGAAGCATCGATCTCTTCGGTCTCCTTACGAATGACGGGGTGTCCGTACAGGTAAACAGGTAATACCATATCTTATTGTTTTTTACTTTCCAAATAATCTCTGAGGATAATCGTAGCGCTTATCTCGTCGACAAGCTCCTTGTTGCGGCGAGCCATCTTGGGCAGACCGCCGTCGAGCATGGCCCGATGGGCCAGCACCGAAGTGAACCGCTCGTCGAAAAACTCGACAGGCACCTGCGGGAACAGTTTCTTGAACCGGTTGACAAAGGGGGTGATGTAGCGCATGCTCTCCGACGGCTCGTTGTTCATCTGCCGCGGCAGCCCCACGACCACCCGCTCGACCTCCTCGCGCTGCATGTATTGCGTGAGAAACTCGATGAGTTGCGACGAAGCGACGGTAGTCAAACCGTTGGCGATAATCTGCAGCGGGTCGGTCACCGCGATACCCGTGCGTTTCTTGCCATAATCTATTGAAAGTATTCTGCCCATAATGCTGGTGCAAAGATAGTGAAAGGCGAGAGCAAAGGCAAATGGAAAACAAAGTTTTCAACATTTGACTATGCCGAGCCGACTCCTATCTTATGAAAAGATAGTGAAAGGCGAGCGGAGAATAAAATATCGAAACTCTGTTTCAAATATTTTTTATCCTGAGCCGACTCCTGTCTTCGTGTAACAAAGATAGTGAAAGGAAAAGACTGAAACAAACAGAAATCACCGTTTTCATTTGCCTCGGTTCGTCTCTTTCATTATCTTTGAACACTCGTTTGCGGTTGTCTGCCAAGGGGACGGCCGCCTCAACGGGAAACCGAACTATACACTTTGCTTATTTATTTGAAAACATACACACAACTATCACGCCATGAAGCGACATTCGATTTATCGTAAATTGTTTTTTATCAGTGCTATCCTCTGCGGACTTCCGCTATTCGCCAAGTTTTCGCCCGTCGACTATGTGAACCCGCTCGTGGGTACCCAGTCGAAATACGAACTCTCTACCGGCAACACCTACCCGGCCATTGCCATGCCGTGGGGCATGAACTTCTGGACTCCCCAAACCGGCGATATGGGCGACGGCTGGACCTACACCTATACCGCCGACAAGATAAAGGGCTTCAAACAGACTCACCAGCCCAGCCCCTGGATGAACGACTACGGCCAATTCTCCATCATGCCGGTGACCGGCGGCGTGGTCTTCGACCAGAACCAGCGGGCCAGCTGGTTCTCGCACAAGGCCGAGGTGGCCAAACCCTACTATTACAGCGTCTATCTGGCCGACCACGACGTAACTACCGAGATGACGGTAACCGACCGGGCGGCTCTCTTCCGCTTCACCTTCCCCGAGGAGGCCAACTCGTACGTCGTTGTCGATGCCTTTGACCGGGGTTCGGCCGTGAAAATCATTCCCGAGGAGAACAAAATCATAGGCTACTCGACCCGCAACTCGGGCGGTGTTCCCGAGAATTTCAAAAACTACTTTGTCATCGTCTTCGACAAGCCGTTCAAGTTCACGGCCGTGGCTCTCGACAACGCCATCAAGACCAACCAAAACGAGGCCCGGGGCAACCACGCCGGAGCCATCGTAGGATTCTCGACCCGCCGGGGCGAGCAGGTGCACGCCCGGGTGGCCTCGTCGTTCATCAGCCCCGAACAGGCCGAACTGAACCTGAAGGAGCTGGGCGACGGCAACTTCGACCGCATGGTCAAGCTGGGTAAGAAACGGTGGAACCAGGTGCTGTCGCGCATCGAAATCGACGACACCCGCATCGACGACCTGCGCACCTTCTACTCCTGCCTCTACCGCTCGGTACTCTTCCCCCGCACCTTCTACGAAATCGACGCCGTGGGACGTGCCGTCCACTACAGCCCCTACAACGGCCAGGTATTGCCCGGCTACATGTTTACCGATACCGGTTTCTGGGACACCTTCCGCTCGCTCTTCCCGCTGCTCAACCTCGTGTACCCCTCGATGAACCACAAGATGCAGGAGGGGTTGGTCAACGCCTACCGCGAAAGCGGATTCCTGCCCGAATGGGCCAGCCCGGGCCACCGCGACTGCATGATTGGCAACAACTCGGCCTCGATTGTGGCCGATGCCTATGTGAAAGGCATACGCGGATACGATATTGAGAAACTGTGGGAGGCCCTGAAACACGGAGCCAACGCCCACCTCGAGGGGACGGCTTCGGGCCGTGTGGCCTTCGAGGCCTACAACCGTCTGGGCTATGTGCCCAGCAACATCGGCGTGGGGCAGAGCGTGGCCCGCACGCTGGAGTATGCCTACAACGACTGGTGCATCTACACCTTGGGCAAACGGCTGGGCAAACCCGACAGCGAAATCGGCATCTACAAACAGCGCAGCCTCAACTACCGCCAGGTATACAACCCGCAGGAACGGCTCATGGTGGGCCGCGACGACCAGGGCCGCTTCAACCCCCAGTTCCAGGCAACCGACTGGAGCGGCGACTTCTGCGAGGGGAACAGCTGGCACTGGAGCTTCTGCGTGTTCCACGACCCGCAAGGGCTCATCGACCTGATGGGCGGTGCCTCCGTCTTCAACCACATGATGGACTCGGTATTCGTCATGCCCAGCTACCTGGGTATGGAGAGCCGCGACATGATTCACGAGATGCGCGAGATGCAGGTGATGAACATGGGTCAGTATGCCCACGGCAACCAGCCCATCCAGCACATGGTCTACCTCTATAACTACTCGGGCCAACCGTGGAAAGCCCAGAGCCGCATCCGCGAAATCATGCACAAGCTCTACGCCGCCACCCCCGACGGCTATTGCGGCGACGAGGACAACGGCCAGACCTCGGCCTGGTACATCTTCTCGGCCCTCGGTTTCTATCCGGTTTGCCCCGGCACCGACCAGTACGTACTGGGCACGCCCCTCTTCCAGAAGGCTCTCCTCCATCTCGAGAACGGCAAAACGCTCACCATCGAGGCCCCGGACAACAGCGCCGAGACGCCCTACATCCGCTCCATGAAGGTAAACGGCAAGGGCTACGACCACAACTACCTCACCCACGAGACCCTCAGCCAGGGAGGACGGGTGCAGTTCGTCATGGACTCGAAGCCCAATCGCAAGCGGGGAACCAATCCGGCCGATGCCCCCTATTCCTTCTCTTTGGAGAATGAGTAAAATGTCGTATATTTGAACACCAATATTCACATTATGCCAAACCGTATTGTCAAGTGGACGGGAATCGTGTCGGTTCTCGTTCTGGCGCTGGGCCTTTACGGCTGCCAGCCCAAAAGGAGCTGCACGTTTACCGTGGCCTCCTACAACCTGAGAAATGCCAACGCCGGCGACTCAGCTCAGGGCGACGGCTGGGGCCAGCGCTGTGTAGTCATGGCCGACCTCATCCGGTTCCACGACTTCGACCTCTTCGGCACGCAAGAGGGGCTCAAGCATCAGCTCGATACGCTGAAGAACCGCCTGCCGGGCTTCGACTACATAGGTGTGGGCCGTGACGATGGTGGAGAGCGGGGCGAACATGCCGCCATCTTCTACCGCACCAGCCGTTTCGAGCTGCTCGACCACGGCGACTTCTGGCTCTCCCAGACGCCCGACACCCCCAGTGTGGGCTGGGATGCCGTCCTGCCCCGCATCTGCACGTGGGGTCACTTCAAGGATAAGGAGAGCTCGCTCGAGTTCCTCTTCTTCAACCTGCACATGGACCACATCGGCAAGGAGGCCCGCGTCGAGAGCGCCTACCTCGTGCAACAGAAAATGAGGACGCTGGGCCAGGGGCTGCCTGTCATTCTCACCGGCGACTTCAACGTAGACCAGACCCACCGCTCCTACCGGGCTCTCACCGAAAGCGGTGCCCTGCGCGACGCCTTCGAGGCGGCTCGGCTGCGCTATGCCCTCAACGGCACCTTCAACGGCTTTGCCCCCAATAGTTACACCCGCAGCCGAATCGACCACGTGTTCGTGTCGCCCGATTTCCAGGTGCAGAAGTACGGTGTGCTCACCGACAGCTACCGCACCATCCGCCACGACAGCGGCAAGGCTCAGGTCGAGGACTACCCCGAGGAGATCGACATCGAGGCCTATCAGGCCCGCACCCCCTCCGACCACTTCCCCGTGATGGTGGTGCTCGAGACACCGGGCCGTCATTAAACGAAATCTCTATTTACCAATCATTATTTTCACTAACCTATTTTTTATGAAAACTATCGCAAAAATAAGCTGCTTGTGCGTAGCCCTCGGTTGCGGGGTATCCTACACCCAGGCAGCCACCGCTCCCGTGGCTGTTGCCCGTCAGGACAACACCCGCGTGCAGTACACCAGCCAGCGCCCGCAAGAGCGTCTGTTCGTGTCAAGTGCCGTAGAGAAACAGATCAAACGGGTGAAGGCCCTGCTCACCAACGCCCGCCTCGCCTGGATGTTCGAGAACTGTTTCCCCAACACGCTCGACACCACCGTACACTTCGACGGCAACGACGACACCTTTGTATACACCGGCGACATCCACGCCATGTGGCTGCGCGACTCGGGTGCCCAGGTATGGCCCTACGTACAACTGGCCAACGAAGACCCGCAGTTGAAGAAGATGCTGGCCGGCGTCATCAACCGCCAGTTCAAGTGCATCAACATCGACCCCTATGCCAACGCCTTCAACATGGGCCCCACCGGCGGCGAATGGATGAGCGACCTCACCGACATGAAACCCGAACTGCACGAGCGCAAATGGGAAATCGACTCGCTCTGCTACCCCATCCGCCTCGCCTACCACTACTGGAAGGTGACGGGCGATGCCTCGGTCTTCGGCGACGAGTGGATCAACGCCATCACCCACATCCTGCGCACCTTCAAGGAGCAACAACGCAAAGAAGGCGTGGGCCCCTATAAGTTCATGCGCCGCACCGAGCGGGCTCTCGACACGATGACCAACATGGGTCTGGGCAACCCCGTGAAACCCGTGGGGCTCATCTGCTCGGCCTTCCGCCCGTCGGACGACGCCACCACCTTCCAGTTCCTCATCCCCTCCAACTTCTTCGCCGTCACCTCGTTGCGGAAGTCGGCCGAGATTCTGCGCACCGTCAACCACAACGAAGCGCTGGCCCGGGAGTGCACCGACCTGGCTCAGGAGGTAGAGACCGCCCTGCAGAAATATGCCGTGTACAACCACCCGAAATATGGTAAGATCTACGCCTTCGAAGTCGACGGTTTCGGCAACCAGCTGCTCATGGACGACGCCAACGTGCCCAGCCTGCTGGCCATGCCCTACCTGGGCGATGTAGACGCAGACGACCCCATCTACCAGAACACCCGCCGCTTCGTCTGGAGCGAAGACAACCCCTACTTCTTCAAAGGTAAGGCCGGCGAAGGCATCGGCGGTCCCCACATCGGCTACGACATGGTATGGCCCATGAGTATCATGATGAAGGCCTTTACCAGCCAGGACGACCAGGAAATCAAAGCCTGCATCGAGATGCTGATGAAGACCGACGCTGGTACGGGATTCATGCACGAGTCGTTCCACAAAGACGACCCCAACAACTTCACCCGTCCCTGGTTCGCCTGGCAAAATACACTGTTTGGCGAACTCATCCTCAAACTGGTGAACGAAGGCAAGGTCGATTTGCTCAACAGCATCGACATCCAATAACTCCACGAAAATGTTAAGAGAAATGTTCCCGACCCCAAAATCGGGAGCATTTCTCTTTCTTTCTTTTAAAACAGGGCTCTTATCTTTAAAAAAGAGTTAAACAGAGAAACTTTTTCGCCAAAAACATGTTGTACAACATATAAAAGCACTATATTTGCACTGTGTTTTTCATGGTATTAGATTTAAGGTTAACAAAGATTGGTTGTCGTGAGACAATCAATTTTTTTTTGTACCTGCCCCAACGACATTTATCCCTGCACAAATACCCCCCTCTGACCCGAAGCGGCCAGATGCCCTCACCGGGTGATACACCGGTCGTATCATTCTGTTCCCGATACCACATGCTGCAAGAAGATTCAGTTCCCCCTGTCGCCCACCGGTATATCCCGGCACATGCACCTCATCGCATAGACCTACACACCCCATAAAAAAGAGGGTGACCCAAAAGTCAAAGACTTTAAAGGGTCGGCCTCCTATAACATACAAGGGGTATCTCAACTCTCCCCTTCCTCTCTGGTGCGGACGACGGGACTCGAACCCACACGTCGCAAGACACTAGATCCTAAGTCTAGCGCGGCTACCAATTACGCCACGTCCGCAAACGACGGCACAAATATACAAGAAGTTTACCTATTATACAATGAATCGGGTTACAAAGTTTACCCGCAGCAAGGGTGCACCGCCCCTCACGCTCCACCCGTAGCGATATAGGCGATGGCCCGGTCGAGAATGGAGTCGTGCCCCTGGGAGGCCTGTTCCAGATCCATGTCCATCTTGAAGCCTTCGGTAGGAGCCACTCCAAACTCGGTGTGCTCGCGATTCACGTCGTATATGGGCGAGGCCGAGAAACGGATGCTCCAGCCGTTGGGCAGCTCCGACGAAAAGGGCAACCCGCTGCCGCCGCCGGTAATATCGCCCATGACTACGACATTGGGCAACGCCTTCATCACCGACACGAAGTTGTTGGCCGCACTGAATGTACCTCGATTGGCCAGTATCACCACCGGCTTTTGGTACCGGATGCGATTCGAAGGTTTGTATTTGATGGGATAGAGTTCCGAGAAATCCTGATGCCCGGGCCCAGTCTTGTGCGAGATATAGCCCACAAGCGTCTCCTGATTGATGAAGCGCGAGACGAGAGTCTCGACATTCGACAGCGAACCGCCACCGTTGCTGCGCACATCGATAATCAGTCCCGTCGAAGTGGCCAGATAGGCCAGTATCTGGTCGAGGTTACCCTCGCCGATAGCACTCGAGAAGCTGCCGTAGTACATGTACCCCACGTTCTGGGGCAGAATCTTGTATTTGATACCGCTCGTATAACGGTAGTCGAAGTTGAGGTAATACTCGTCGACGAGCCGCTCCTGATAGTTCTCGGGCGAGTTGTTCAGCCAATCCCAATAGCGCGACGTATTGTGGGCCGAAACCAGATTCACATGACCGTCTTTCAACTCCATGAGCATGTCGCCGCACACGTCGAAGAGCTCTTCCGAGGTCATCCGCTCGGTCAGTTTCTTGCGGTATTTCATGCCCACCTGGCTCCAGTCTATATCCTTGTATTCGAAGAAACAGTACCGCTCGTCGAGAATGGTCCACAGCGCATCGAAGTTGCCGTAGGGGTCGTCTTCGAAAACCTCGACCTTGTGGCACGACGAGAGCAGAAGGAGCGAGAGAATCGACAGCAGCAATCCTGTTTTTACCGATATGTGTTTACGTTTCATAACCTATTTTCCTTTTAATAATAGAGCGACACTACCCGACGGGCCGGAGGGGCCGAACGGAATATCTCGCCCGAGATACCCAACACGAACATGTGGTTGAGCACCTGGGTGTCGATGTGGTTGACGTGGGTCGTGCGCATCAACTGCCGGTACCCCAACCGCAGAGCCATCTTGCCCAGGTGAAGGTCTACCGAGAGGTAGTTGCGCAGGTCTACCCGGTTGTGCCACGCCCCGAACTGGACAATACCGCCGGTATTGCCTATGTAGAACATCTCGTAGTAGGATTGACCGAAGGCCGGCGAGAAGTAGGCACCCACCACCGGCAGCGACACCTGATAGCGGAAGGTGAGCGGCAGCCGCCCCACCCGCAGGTGATACGAAGCCATAGCCGTGGCACCCAGGTCGATAGCGGCCTTGGCCGTAGCCGGGTTGTTGGAGTTGCGCTGGTTGTAGAGCCCGCCCAGCGTGAGGGCCGCCTCACCGCCACCGGCCAGCCACAGGCCGTCGAGCAGTTGCCAGCGACGCAACATGGCAAACGAATAGTCGAGGTAGAACGAGAGCATGGAACCACTGCCCGACTCGTTGGTCATCGTGGCAAAATTGGCCAGCACATTGTGACGGGTAAACCACTTTTCGGGAGCGAAACTCGCCGCCCGCAGCCGTTCGTAACCCAACGCCACGTCGAGCCCCCGATAACGGATAGGCGACAGATAGGTATCGAGCGCGCTCTGCCGCCCGATTTCGAAGGTAACGGCAGTCGCTACGGGGCGCAACGGCTCTTCCTCTTGCAGCTTTTCCCGCAACGGTTCCAAAACCGGTTCCCCGGCCCGCAGGCAACCCGGGAATAAAAGCGCGGCCCCCAACAGAGCACACAAAAGTGACTTACGTGTTGTCATAATCAAAACAGTGACATTTGTCCCGAGGGATTATCCTCCGGGGTATCTACCCGATTTTCGGGGTTGGTTTCGTCGGTCGGGGTTTCACCCTCGGCCGTCTCATCCTCCTCGCGACGCAACGGTTCCAGTTCGCGAATCTCGGCCACCGCATAGGTGGTGAGCCGCTTGCCCTTGGCCTTGAAACCCTTCACGGCAATGAAGTCGGTAGCCTCGACCACCAGCGGCTCGCGGAAGGCATCGCCCTCGCCGAAGGTCACCTCGATACGCGGATAGGCGGTATCGGTCATCAGCAACAGACGCGAGGCGGGATTGTCGCCCAGGAAACTCTGCTTGCGGCTGCTCGGCTCGAAAACAAAGCGCTTGAGGTAGGGATACCCCTGCGAAGCGTCGAAGAGCGCCACGGTCCACACCTTGTCGGGCTCGAACTTCTCGATGCGCAGGATATTGGAGTCGTAGTGGTTGGTAGCGTCGGAGGTAGTGGTACAATACTCGCCGTTGTCCAGCACCACCAGCACCTGGTCGTCGCCGTGGAACTCGCCCAGGTATTCGCCCCGGCCGTCGTAGTTGAGGCGCAGCACGTCGCGGTCGAACCACACCTTGCGGCCGCCCAGCGTAGAACCGCCCCGCTCCTTGAGCGAGATGCGGTGAATCTCGTTTTTGGTCAGGATATTGCCCATCGACTGGCGCCCCTTGATGGCGATTTCGCTGAAATCGCGGTCGACAAAGAGGGTCTTCATGCGAGGCTTGGGCACGAAGGTAACCCGCAGCACCTCGGCCTCGCCGTTGGGATTGGCCGAGAACCACACGACCCGCGACCCGGGCTTGCCCTGCGTGAGGTCATACTCCTTGTCGCGCGTCACGCCCGTCACGGCAAACCGCTTCATGTAGTGGAGCCCCGCCTTGCCATCGCGGTAGACCACGTTGTAGATGGTGCGGTTGTCGTTCTTCTTGAAGACGGCGATATGCAGCAGATTCTTGCCCACAAACATCTTTTCGCTCACCTTCACCACCTTGTACTTGCCGTCGCGGTAGAAGAGGATGATGTCGTCGATGTCGGAGCAGTTGCACACAAACTCGTCCTTCTTCAGCGAAGTACCTATGAAACCCTCCTCGCGATTGATGTAGAGCTTCTCGTTGGCCTCGGCCACCTTGGTCGCCTCGATGGTATCGAAGCTGCGCACCTGAGTGAGGCGCGGATAGCGACTGCCATACTTCTCGCGCAACGAGTCGTACCACTTGATGGTGTAGTCGACCAGATGCTCGATGTCGTAGTCGATGCTGGCTATCTGCTCACGCTTGGCGGCAATGAGCTCGTCGGCCTTGTCGGAGTTGAATTTGAGGATACGCGCCATCTTGATCTCCATCAGGCGGAGAATATCGTCGCGCGTCACCTCGCGGATAAACGAGGGTTTGAAGGGTTCGAGCCGGTGGTCGACGTGGGCAATGGCCTCGTCCATCGTGCGGCTCTCTTCGAACTCGCGGTCCTTGTATATGCGGTTTTCGATAAATATCTTTTCGAGCGAAGCAAAGTGCAGCACCTCCTGCGCCTCGCCCTTCTGGATGAGCAGCTCCTGGTGCAACAGCTCCTTGGTATTCTCGACACTGATGCGCAGCAGGTCGCTCACGCTCATGAAGTGCGGCTTGTCGTCGTTGATGACACAGCAGTTGGGCGAGATGCTCACCTCGCAGTCGGTGAAGGCGTAGAGGGCGTCGATGGCCTTGTCGGACGAGGTGCCGGGAATGAGGTGAACCAGAATCTCGGCGTGCTGCGCCGTGTTGTCGTCGACCTTGCGGATTTTGATTTTGCCCTTCTCCTGCGCCTTGAGTATCGAATCGATGAGCGACGAGGTGGTTTTGCTGTACGGAATCTCGACAATCGAGAGGGTGCGGTTGTCGATTTTCTCGATTTTGGCACGCACCTTCACGCTGCCACCCCGCTCGCCGTCGTTGTATTTGGTCACATCGATGTAGCCGCCGGTCTGAAAATCGGGGTAGAGATGGAACTCCTCGCCCCGCAGATAGGCCACGGCCGCCTCCAGAATCTCGTTGAAGTTGTGAGGCAGAATCTTCGACGACAAACCTACGGCAATACCCTCGGCCCCCTGGGCCAGCAGCAAGGGGAATTTCACCGGCAGTGTCACCGGCTCCTTCTTGCGGCCGTCGTACGAGAGTTTCCACTCGGTCGTCTTGGGATTGAACACCACGTCGAGCGCAAACTTCGAAAGGCGCGCCTCGATGTAACGGGGAGCTGCGGCCGAGTCGCCCGTGAGGATATTACCCCAGTTTCCCTGGCACTCGACAAGCAGATCCTTCTGCCCCAATTGCACCAGCGCATCTCCGATAGAGGCATCGCCGTGGGGGTGGAACTGCATGGTATGGCCCACGATATTGGCCACCTTGTTGAAACGCCCGTCGTCGAGCAGTTTCATGGAGTGGAGGATACGCCGCTGTACCGGCTTCAGACCA
This sequence comes from Barnesiella sp. An22, assembly GCF_963931395.1. Lineage (NCBI taxonomy): Bacteria > Pseudomonadati > Bacteroidota > Bacteroidia > Bacteroidales > Barnesiellaceae > Barnesiella > Barnesiella sp. An22. Next base: position 1,074,132 of record NZ_OZ007014.1, on the reverse strand, counting down.
TCGGAAAGGTGCGGAATGGCCCGCTCGAGAATGACATACGAGGCATAGTCGAGGAACCAGTTCTGAAACATGCCCGAGAGTTGGAATTTGGTATCGGGCTTGTCCGGTGTAGGTACTTTGTAAGTCGAGTGCGACGCTGTCGAATCTTCGTTTTCGCCAGCGGGTACTTGGGGCATATCTTCTTCCTGCGGTGTGGTTATATCGTCGCTCATGGGCAAATTTTGGATTTTGAAACGGGGAAAGCGCATGCTCAAGTGCATGCCCTTTTTATTTTTTAAAGAAATGTATTGCTACATTCCCCTGCAAAAATACAAATTTAATCGAAAAAAATCATTTACTTTGTGCTCTAAAATAGCCCGATTAAGCGATAAATCGAGCCAAAAAATGCAAAGATAACACGAAAAGCAAGCAATAAACCTACAAAGAAATGGCACAAGAAGACGTTTTCAAAAAATTGGTATCACACTGTAAAGAGTATGGTTTCGTATTCCCCTCGAGCGAAATATACGACGGTCTGGCCGCCGTGTATGACTACGGTCAAATGGGAGTAGAACTGAAAAACAACATAAAGAAATACTGGTGGGACAGCATGGTGCTGTTGCACGAAAACATCGTGGGCATCGACTCCGCCATCTTCATGCACCCCACCATCTGGAAGGCCTCGGGTCACGTCGATGCCTTCAACGACCCTCTGATTGACAACAAGGATTCCAAGAAGCGTTATCGCGCCGACGTCCTCATCGAAGATTGCATCGCCAAGATGGACGAGAAAATCGAGAAAGAGGTCGAGAAGGCTGCCAAACGGTTTGGCGACTCGTTCGACGAGAAGCTCTTCAGAGAGACCAATCCCCGCGTGCTCGAGCACAAGGCCAAACGCGACGAGCTGCACGCCCGCTATGCCAAGGCGATGAACGACGTCGACTTGAACGAACTGCGTCAAATCATCCTCGACTACGATATTGTGTGCCCCATCAGCGGCACGAAAAACTGGACCGAGGTACGCCAGTTCAACCTGATGTTCTCGACCGAGATGGGCTCGACAGCCGACGGTTCGATGAAGGTCTACCTGCGTCCCGAGACGGCTCAGGGTATCTTCGTCAACTTCCTGAACGTACAAAAGACGGGCCGCATGCGCATCCCCTTCGGTATTGCCCAGATAGGCAAAGCTTTCCGTAACGAAATCGTAGCCCGCCAGTTCATCTTCCGCATGCGCGAGTTCGAACAGATGGAGATGCAGTTCTTCGTACGTCCCGGCGAAGAGCTCAAGTGGTTCGAGCAATGGAAACAGACCCGTCTGAAATGGCACAAGGCTCTGGGCCTGGGCGACCAGAAATACCGCTTCCACGACCACGAGAAGCTGGCCCACTATGCCAACGCCGCTACCGACATCGAGTTTGAGATGCCGTTCGGGTTCAAGGAGGTAGAGGGTATCCACTCGCGCACCAACTTCGACCTGAGCAACCACGAGAAGTTCTCGGGCAAGAAGATTCAATATTTCGACCCCGAACTGGGCGAATCGTACACCCCCTACGTCATCGAGACCTCGATTGGCGTAGACCGCATGTTCCTGAGTGTGATGGCCGCCGCCTACTGCGAGGAGCAGCTCGAGGGTGGCGACAGCCGCGTAGTGCTGCGCCTGCCGGCTCCGCTGGCTCCCGTAAAAGCCGCCGTGATGCCGCTGGTCCGCAAGGACGGTCTGCCCGACAAGGCCCGCGAAATCATCAACTCGCTGCGCTTCGACTTCAAGTGCCAGTACGACGAGAAGGACTCGATCGGTAAGCGCTACCGTCGTCAGGATGCCATCGGTACTCCCTTCTGCATCACCGTCGACCACCAGACTCTCGAAGACAACACCGTGACCGTACGTTTCCGCGACACCATGGAGCAACAACGTGTGGCCATCGACCAGCTGCAGAGCCTCATCGGCGAACAGGTGAGCATGAAATCGTTATTGAAAAAAGTAGCAGAATAAACTATAAAATCGTTGAATATGAGAAATTTCATTCGAGCCATTTTTGCCATCGTCATCGTTGCCTCGTTCTCGTCGTGCAGCTACAACAGCATAGTCGAAGCCGACGAAAACATAAACGCGCAATGGGCGAAAGTAGAGAACCAGTATCAACGACGTGCCGACTTGGTGCCCAACCTCGTCAACACCGTCAAGGGATATGCCTCTCACGAAAGCGAAACGCTCGAAGCCGTGATTGCTGCCCGCGCCAAAGCGACACAAGTCACCGTCGACCCGGCCAACCTCACCGAAGAGAACCTGCAAAAGTACCAGGCCGCTCAAGGCGAGTTGTCCAGCGCATTGGGTAAACTGCTGGCCATCACCGAGAACTATCCCGACCTGAAGGCCAACCAGAACTTCCTGGAGCTGCAGGCCCAGCTCGAAGGCACCGAAAACCGCATCGCCACCGAGCGGTCGCGCTACACCGATGCCGTGAACGCCTACAACCAGAAGATTCGCAAATTCCCCGCACTCATCACCGCCAAGCTCTTCGGGTTCGACCCCAAGCCGCAGTTCAAGGCCGAAGAGAGTGCAGCCCAGGCACCTGTCGTAGAATTTTAATCAATAGCTCTAAATATTCATTATGAAGAAGTTACCTGTTTTTCTATTACTCGCTCTCCTTGTGGGAATTATCTCGTGTAAGGAGACCGAGGACTATTGGACCCAGTATGAAACGTGGCGCAACAACAACGACGCCTGGTTCATCGAACAGCTCGGGGCCAAGGATGAAGCCGGAAACCCCGTCTACACCAAGGTGGTGCCCAGTTGGGACCGCAGCATCTACGTGCTGATGAAATACTACAACGACACGAGCCTCAACCGCGACGCCCAGTCGCCCTACCAGACCAGCACGGTCGACGTCATCTACAAGGGCATGCTCTACAACGGCACCCCCTTCGACTCGTCGTACCAGCAGACCGACAGCATCTACCGCACCCGCGTAAACCAGAACATCAAGGGATGGATTATCGCGCTCGAACAGATGAAGGTGGGCGACAGTTGCCGGGTAATCATCCCCCAGACACTGGGCTACGGTTCGCAATACATGTCGTCGCTGATTCTCCCCTACTCGACGCTGGTCTTCGACATGAAGCTGGTGGCCATCCCGGGGTTGGAGAAACCGGTGTACGACGACTACGAGTAAAGGCAACCCTTTTTCGCCATATGAAAAACGGCTGTCTCTTTTCCGGACAGCCGTTTTCTATTTGCTCCGTTTTGTCATATATTTGTAAAACCGATGTAACGAGGAGGAAACAACAACCGCTTTTCTTTGTTCCATTAAACAGATTATCAACACTTACGTCTAATATACTACCATCATGATATACATCGAAAAAGAACTCGACGACCTGAAAAAAGAGGTTCTCGAAATGTGGGACTTGGTAAACTCGCAACTCAACCGTGCCGGCGAAGCCCTGCTCTCCATGGACAAGGAGCTGGCCCACGAGGTCACTTATCGCGAGAAGAGAGTCAATGCCTTCGAGCTGAAAATCGACAGCGACTGTGAAGACATCATCGGCCTCTACAACCCCGTAGCACTCGACCTGCGCTTCACGCTGGCCATGATGAAGACCAGCAACAATCTGGAACGCATTGCCGACTTCTGCGACGGCATTGCCCGCTTCGTCATCGACTACCCCGAGGTAAACATCGAGTCGGAACTCTTCGAAAAGACCGGCATCAAAGAGATGCTCGACATCGTGAAGGCCATGATGACCCAGGCCGAAAACGCCCTCATCGAGGAGAAGTCGTCCGAAGCCATCGCCGTCTTCAACAAAGACAACCGGGTCGACGAGCTCAACCACGCCGCCGTGCCCATCATTGCCGAGTATCTGCAACAGTTCCCCGAGCGGGCCATCGAGTGCCTCAACCTCATCAGCATCATCCGCCGGCTCGAGCGCATAGGCGACCACTGCAACAATATCGCCGAGGAGATTGTATTCTACCTCGATGCCAAGATCTTGAAGCACGCCGGCAAACAGGGCTGATTCAGCCCCTGCACACGCGGGGAGTGGTACAGGCTGTAAAATGTTTTATCATCTTTTACGGTAAAAAATCGACCTATTGTCGAAAGAAAAGGTTATCTTTGTCTATCAGAATGAGCCCGATGTCTCACTCTGATAGACAAAACATATATCGCCCGGGCCGGGCGAAGGGGCTACGGCCCACCAGCTAATAAATCGTAAACGATGAAACATTTTTACGCCATACTCATATACCTGCTCGGGTTGAGCGTTCTGCCGCTCAGCGCAGCCGAATCGCACACCTACGAAATTCCCGATATGGAAAAAATCGAAGAGGCCGTGCGCGACAGTCGGTCGCCCTACTACTACCCCGACCTGCTGAAAAAATACTTCAGCAACGACACCACCATGACCTTGCAGGAGTTTCGCCACCTCTACCTGGGATATGCCAGCCAGGAGGATTACAACCCCTACCACACCATCGAGGTGCCCAACCACATCGAGCAGATGTATCTGCAAACGGTACACACCGAGTCGGAGTGCGACTCGCTCATCAAGTATGCCCGCAAGATTCTGGCCGATGTCCCCTTCGACCTGCGGCAAATCAACTTCCTCGTCTACGGTCTGCGCCAGAACGGCAAGAACCGCGAGGCCGACCTGTGGGAATATAGGCTCAAAGGCATTATCAATGCCATCCTCTCGACCGGCGACGGCAAGGCTCCCGAAACGGCCTGGTTCGTGATAAGCCCTACCGACGAGTACAACATCGTCAACCGGCAGGGATTCACCGCCACCGAATTTATCTTCGTCGAGCCCTACTTCGACTACATCTCCATCGAGAGCAACCCCCTCAAAATCGAGGGCTTCTACTTCAACGTCAAGAAACTGCTCAAGGAGTATAACCGCAAGTTCTACGACCGGTAGGCCCGCGAGTGGTTATCTGGATTCCCAACCGACAAATATCTAACCATTTAATCGATACAAAACCTTATGGAAATTAAACCCGGTAAATTTGTGGTTCTCACCTACGACCTCTATGCAGGCGCAGGCGAACCTGAAGAGACTTTGATGATGCGTGCCACCGACGAAATGCCCGACCAGTTCGTTTACGGTGTGGACCAAAATATCCTCCCGGCCATGCTCAAACGGCTCGACGGACTGAAAGAGGGCGACAAGTTCGACTTCGTGCTCACCAGCGACGAGGCTTTCGGCGAGCGTAACGAAGAGCATGTAATCGAGCTCGACAAAGAGATTTTCATGGTCGACGGCAAGTTCGACGACCAGACCGTATTCGAGGGCAACACCGTGCCCATGATGACTGCCGAAGGCTACCGCATCAACGGCTCGGTACTGAAGGTCTCGGACGACAAGGTGCTCATGGACTTCAACCACCCGCTGGCCGGCGAAAACCTGCACTACGTAGGTGTAGTGAAACTGGTACGCGACGCCACCGACGAGGAGCTGCACCCCCGCCACAGCTGTGGCTGCGGTTGCGGTCACGACCACGGAGGTTGCGGCGACGGCTGCGGCGATTGCTGCGACGGCTGCCACTAACCGGCACCCGCATCCAACCCTAACACGAGGGGGAGAACCCGCCAACCGGCCGGTCTCCCCCTCGTTGTATCTCTATCGCGCCTCGCTGCCTAATCCACAAACGGGTAAATGAGAGCGACGCCGATTACCGAAAAAAACAGCAGATAGAGCACCACGGCCCACAGGGTGCGCCTCAGGGTTATCCAGAACTTGTCGGGGAAGAGCGAATAGGCGGCCCAATAGGTAGGAATCAGACTGAGCACCATACTGCCCCACTGATAGGCCTGATAATACGAAGCATCCAGCACCCACCCGACCGGTATCAACACCAGCGAAAGCAGAATGTACAGCACCGACAGGTAGCAGCAACCCAGCAGATACTCTACCCAGTTGTACCTCGCCGAGCCGGCCTTGCGGAAGGCTATCTTCACAGCCAACACCATGAACGGCACCGTAGCGATGGTGAGCAGGGTATAATGCTCGACGATCCAGTTGTGCATGGCCGACGTCTCAAGGGTCGAGATGCTCCCGGGCAACCCCTTGATGTGTCCGAAAAAAAGCAGAATCACACACCACACCGCCAGCAGCGGGATGGGAGCCATATATCCCTTGCGACGCCCCTCAAAGTAGTCGCTCAGCAGCCGGTCGGGGTGGACAATCAACATGCGCGTGGTCTTGACAAAAGTATTGTCGACATGGAAAATACCGTGCAACAGGTTGTCCCACACACTCTTCCAGGTCAATCGTCCCACCGTGGCCTTCTGCCCGCACTGGTTGCAGTAGTTTCCTTCGAACTCGGTTCCGCAGTTTTTGCAAATCATCGCTCTATCCAGATTAAAATCAGTGCACAAAGATACATCATCCCTCCCTGCCCGCCAACAACCTCAAGCCCGAAGTTTCAAAAATAGTTCGTCGGGCGATGCGGGCGGCGGTTGCGGGCCAGCCCGATGTCGCTCTTGACGGCCGACAGGGCACCCTCGTACTGCAACTGCCGGCGGGCACTCTCGTCGGGCAGCTTGGTGGCAAACCATTGCGCCAGCACATGGTGCACGATGGCCCGCTCGAGCTGGTGGCAAATGGACTCGTCGAGCCCCTGCGCCCGATGCTCGGGCAACACGATGGCAAAGACCACCCGGTTGTCGGTCGAGGCAAACTCGCCCGACAGGTAGGCCGACAGGGAACGCGTCATCGCGTCGCGGGCATCGGAAAGCCAGCGGTCGAGAAACAGCCGGTCGTCCTCGGTCACAACAATCGAGCGACTCCACCCCGGTTGCAACTCGGCAGTGCCGACCAGACTCTTGGCCACATACGAACTCTCGGCTGTCAGCTCACGCAAAATCTCATCTTCGGAAAACGAAAACAGTACCGTCTCCCACACTTTTTTCTCATCTTTCATCTCTCTCATCTCCTTTTTATTATGATGTAAATAATCGATAGAACTACAACGATTGCCCCGACCAGCCCCAGAAGCGACAGGCCCGGGGTGCGGGTTTGGCGCGTGTCATGCGCAGACTGCTCGCTCCGCCCCTGCACCTGCCCCTTCGACCGCACGGCCAGCGAGTCGCCCACCGCACTCTCACGACGGGCCGCTACCGAGGCCGTGCGGGTGAGGCGGGTCACCCGCAAGCGAGGGGCAGTTGCGTCGGGACGCACGGTATCGAGCGAACAGTCGAGTTGCGTCCACTCCCACCGGGTGCTCCCCTCCAGTTCGTAGCGAAGCACCGAGTCGACCACGGCCGTCAGCTCACGCTCGACCTCGCCCTCCCACTGCGCCCGCTGCGACGCCGTGCTTTGCCGGACACTCTTGCACCCGGAAGCCTCGGCCAGCAAAATCAGCAGGCACACGCAACGGACCAGGCGCCTCATGAGGCACCTCCCCTCTGCATGCGGTAAATGATAAGCAGGGCCGACCGCTCCGACAGATAGAAACGGGGTGCAGGCTTCTCGGCCAACACCGCGCAGAGCGCTTCGTTGAACGTAGCCCGGGGCCGACGGCGCAGGTAGCTGGCCAGCAGGTTGGCCAGGTCGTTGTACATCGCAATGCGGACAGCCGAGGCACAACGAGGCGACTGCCCGCTGAAGATGCGCTTCACATTGCGGCGAGCCTCTTCGTAACTGATGTAGAATCGGGGGGCTACCGAATAGACCACCCGGCGGATTACCTTCTCGCGAGGGGTATCCAGGGCGGCTTTTCCCAGCGACTTGAGGGCGGCATTGTAGGCCCGGTACAAATCGCGATCTCGTTCTTCCTTGTAATATAATTCCATACTCTCTTATATTGCAGGAAGAGCTACAAACGGGGGCGCTTCACACGCACCCGGCAAAACAGGTAGTGCAAATATAATTCAATTTTGGTATTTTTACAAGAATAATGTGGTTATTTTACCACCATGTTATATTTTTTTATTTTTTCAGATGTTAAAACAGTGTGTATATCGGTAAGAAAATAACTATTTTTGAAATTAAAAATCGAGCGAGAGTTATGAATTTCAGAACCGTCATCGACCCGCCGCGACACCTCGGCTATCTGGACCACAGGCAACACCTGTTGCTGCTGGGTTCGTGCTTTGTCGAGAATATGGGTGCGTGGTTGCAACAGCGCAAATTCGATGTCGACATCAACCCGTTCGGCACACTGTACAATCCCGAGTCTATTGTCCGCAACTGGGAGCGCATGGTCTCGGGCGCACCCTTCACAGCCGACGACCTGTTCCTCTCCGGCGGGTTGTGGCACAGCTACGACCACCACTCCCGCTTCTCGAGCCCCGACCGCGACAGCGCACTGGCACACATCAACCGCCGCCTGGCTGCGGCACACGACCGTTTGCCGGCAACCGACCGCATCGTCGTTACCTGGGGCAGCGCCTACGTCTACCGGCTCAACGCAACCGGCCAGGTAGTGGCCAACTGCCACAAGCAACCGGCCTCGACCTTCACGCGCGAACTCCTCGCGGTCGACGACATCGTGGCCCGCTGGCTCCCCATCGTGCGCTACATCGAGAGCTCCCTGCCCCAATGCCGCCTGCTCTTCACGGTGAGTCCCATACGCCACCTCAGCGACGGAGCTCACGGCAACCAGTTGAGCAAGGCTACCCTGCTGCTGGCCATCGACCGGCTGCAACGCGAGAGCCGCATTTGCGACTACTTCCCCTCCTACGAAATCCTCATGGACGACCTGCGCGACTACCGCTTCTACGACACCGACATGACGCACCCCTCGGCCTCGGCCATCGCCTACATCAGCGAGGTGCTCACCGAGTCGTACCTCACCCCCGATAGCCGCGAGATAGCCACACAATGGTACAAGATATACACCGCTCTGGCCCACCGCCCCCTCACCGGCGACACCGAGGGCTACCGCACGTTCCTGCAAAAGACGCTCGACCGGGTCATACGCTTCCATCAAGCCTATCCCTACATCGACATCTCCCATGAAATCGAAGAATTAAAAACAAGAATCAAACAGATATGAACTACACGACTACCGAAATAGCCACAATCGTCAAAGCCCAGAAACGGGACTATCGGGATCATATCATCACCGCCCTGCTCACCGACAGCCGGTCGCTCACCTTCCCCGAAGAGACCCTCTTCTTCGCCCTCGTGACCGAACGCAACGACGGCCATCGCTACATCAAGGACCTCTATCGCAAAGGAGTTCGCGACTTTGTAGTCGAACATTCCATTCCCGGCGAAGAGGAGATGGACGATGCCAACTTCATCGTCGTAAAGGACACGCTCGACGCCCTGCAACAACTGGCTGCCGCACACCGCCGCCGCTTCCAGATACCGGTGATAGGCGTCACGGGCAGTAACGGCAAGACCACGGTCAAGGAGTGGCTCTACCAACTGCTCCAGCCCGACTACAATACCGTGCGCTCGCCCCGCAGCTACAACTCGCAAATCGGTGTTCCCCTCTCGGTATGGCAAATCGGTCCCAAGACCGAGATGGCTATCTTCGAGGCCGGTATCTCCCAACCCGACGAAATGGTACACCTCGAGGAGATTATCAAACCCACACTGGGTCTCATCACCAACATCGGCGAGGCTCACCAGGAGGGGTTCCAGACCATACAGCAGAAATGCCTCGAGAAGCTCATCCTGCTGAAAGCCTGCGACTGCATCATCTACGACGGCGACAACGAGCTCATCGGCGAGTGCGTCGAGAAGCTCTGCTTCGGATGCCGCGAAATAGCCTGGTCGCGCAAAGACCGCGACAAACCGCTCTACATCTCGAAGATTACCAAGGGCAGCGACTCGACCCGAATCGAATATACCTACCTGCAATACCATTGCAGCTTCACGATACCGTTTGTCGAGGATGCCTCGATCGAGAATGCCATACACTGCCTGGCCGTGATGCTCTACTTCAACCGGCCGCCCGAAGTCATTGCCGAGCGCATGGCCCGGCTTACCCCGGTGGCCATGCGTATGGAGGTGAAAGAGGGGATAAACAACTGTCTCATCATCAACGACAGCTACAACTCCGACATCAACTCGCTCACCATCGCCCTCGATTTCCAGAACCGCCGCGCCGCCGCCAAGGGCATGCGCCGCACCCTCATCCTCTCCGACATCTACCAGACGGGGCTACCCCCCGCCAGCCTCTACCGCAAGGTGGCCGACATCGTCCTGCACAAGGGCATCGAGCGGCTCATCGGCATCGGCCCTGTCATCTCGGATAACGCCTACCTCTTCAACCTCAAGAAGGAGTTCTACCCCTCGACCGAGAGTTTCCTCGCGCAACTCGACCCGGCCGACTTCCACAACGAGCTGATATTGATCAAGGGGGCCCGTGAGTTCCACTTCGAACTCATCTCCGAAACCCTCGAGCTGAAACAGCACGAGACCATTCTCGAGGTGAACCTCGACGCCATCGTACACAACTACAACCTGTTCAAATCGAAGTTACGCCCCGAGACCAAGGTTATCTGCATGGTCAAAGCCTTCGGCTACGGGGCCGGCTCCTACGAACTGGCCAAGACCCTGCAAGACCGCGGGGCCGACTTCCTGGCCGTGGCCGTGGCCGACGAAGGGGCCGAGCTGCGCAAGGCGGGCATCACCATGCCTATTCTGGTGATGAACCCCGAGATGAGCAGCTTCCGAACCCTCTTCAGCTACTACCTCGAACCCGAGATTTACAGCTTCGAACTGCTGAAAGCCATCATTGCCGAGGGCGAAAAGCTGGGCCTGGCCGGCTATCCCGTGCACATCAAAATAGACTCGGGCATGCACCGTCTCGGCTTCGAAGAGAAAGACATGCCCCGCGTAGTCGAGATTCTCAACGACCAGACCGTAGTGCTGGCCCGCTCGGTATTCTCGCACTTTGCCGGCAGCGACGAACCCCGCTTCGACGAGTTCTCGCACCAGCAGATCGACACCTTCACCCGCTGTGCCGACTACCTGCAACAGCACTCCAAACACAAGATACTGCGCCACATACTCAACACGGCCGGTATCCTGCGGTTCCCCGAGTACCAGATGGACATGGTGCGCCTGGGCATCGGCCTCTACGGCGTGTCGCCCATTGCAGAGCCCTGCGGACTGGAGACCGTGAGCACCCTGAAGACCACCATTCTGCAAATCAAGTCGCTGCCTGCCGGCGAAACCGTGGGCTACGGCCGCAAAGGCGTGCTCTCCCGCGACTCACGCATCGCCGCCATTCCCATCGGCTATGCCGACGGACTGGACCGTCACCTGAGCAACGGCAAAGGGTGCGTGGTGGTGAACGGCAAACGGGCCCCCATCGTGGGCAACATCTGCATGGATGTGTGCATGATCGACGTGACCGACATCGACTGCCAGCCCGGCGACCGGGTAGAGATATTCGGCGAACAGTTGCCCGTCGACGAGATTGCCGAGACCTTGGGAACCATCCCCTACGAGATACTCACCTCGGTATCGACCCGTGTCAAACGCATTTATTACCGGGAATAGACGAGACCGTTCGTCTACTCCCCCGGCCCTCCTTCCCCCGACAGCCCTGCAGCACCCCTGCGGGGCTGTCTTTATATCCGCCCAAATCCACCTACGCGGCACAGATAGCCCCTCCCAAACAAGAGAACCAACCGCCCTGCCTCCCGCACAAAAAAAAAGAGAGCCCGCCGTCAGGCGAGCCCTCTCACAACCGGGAGACCCGAACGGGTCTCTCATTTCTTGATTTCAATCTCTTCTTTCAGGTCAATCTCGTTTTTCTCGGCATCGAAGAACTTATATTCGAGATAAGCGAGCGACTGATTGGGTATCACCTTCATCTGGAAGGTATATTTGCAGCGCCATTTCATCTTCAGCGAGAAGACTCCCTGATTGATGTAAGCAGCTACGAAAGGATGCACGTGTAAAGTGAATTTTCTGATTTTCAACTTGTACACCAAATAATGGATTTTCGACTCCAACAAATCGGTAAAGAGCAAGGAGGGAGGAATAGTGCCTTTGCCGTGGCAAGTCGGACAATCTTCGCTGGTAATGATATCGAGGGCCGGACGTACCCGCTGGCGGGTAATCTGCATCAACCCGAACTTGCTCAAGGGCAAGATATTGTGACGGGCACGGTCGTTGGCCATCAGTTCGCGCATGCGATCATACAGTTTCTGACGATTCTCGGCCTCGTCCATATCGATATAATCGATCACGATAATTCCGCCCATATCGCGCAACCGCAGTTGCCGGGCAATTTCTTCGGCAGCGTTCATGTTTACATCGAGGGCATTGCTCTCCTGGTCGGAGGAGGCTTTGGAGCGGTTGCCACTGTTCACGTCGATTACGTGCAACGCCTCGGTATGCTCGATGATTACATACGCTCCGCTTTTGAAAGATACGGTCTTTCCTAACGAAGATTTAATTTGTTTCGTAATGGCAAAGTTGTCGAAAATCGGTAATTCGCCCTCGTAGAGTTTGACAATATCCTTGCGTTCGGGAGCGATGAGACTCACATAGTTGTGAATCTGCTTGTAGGTCTCCTTGTCATTCACATAGATATTCTCGAACGAAGGGCTGAAAATATCGCGCAGCAGCCCCACGGTACGCCCGGTCTCTTCGTAGACGAGCGAGGGGAGTTGCGCCTTCTGCAACTTCACCAGCATATCTTCCCAACACTTCACCAGAGTCTTGAGCTCGTTGTTCAACTCGGCCACCCGTTTGCCCTCGGCCACCGTGCGCACAATCACCCCGAAGTTGCGGGGCTTGATGCTCTGTATCAACTGGCGCAGGCGCAGCTTCTCCTCGTTCGACTTGATTTTTTGCGATACCGAAACCTTGTCCGAGAAAGGAATCAGCACCAGAAAGCGGCCCGCAAAGGAGATTTCGGCCGTCAATCGCGGGCCCTTCGACGAAATAGGTTCCTTGGCAATCTGTACCAGAACCTCCTGGCCCACCTTCAAGGCATCGTTTATCGTGCCGTCCTTTTCAATATCGGGCAGCAGATTGAACTTGGGGAGCGACAACACCCGCTTGCGGTCGGCAAGCGACTGTTTCAAGAACTTGGCACTCGAGTTGAATTGAGTACCCAAATCGAGATAGTGCAGGAAAGCATCCTTTTCGTAACCTACATCGACAAACGCAGCGTTGAGTCCCGGCATCAGCTTCTTGACCCGACCCAAATAGATGTCGCCCACCGAAAACGATATGTTCCGAGCCTCCTTCTGGAGCTCGACCAACCGTTTGTTCTCGAGCAGTGCAATAGAAATCTCTTTGGGTTGTACATCTACTACAAGTTCGCTGGTCATAATTTGTGATTTATAGATTACTGTTAGTTCGGCGGGGGTACCGGCAGTTTGCAAACCGCCCGGTCTTTCCGCCCAAAAAATTTCAACAAGCCCCTTTCGCACATACGACGAACGGGGCCGATAAAGCAGAAAGAACAAATCCAATGCCTCCTCGAAACGAAACGCATCAAATTTGTTCTTTATGTGCTGTCATTCATTGAGAGCAGACAGACATTATTTCTTCTTATGTCTGTTTTTTCTCAATCTTTTTTTGCGTTTGTGAGTAGCCATCTTGTGGCCTTTTCTTTTCTTTCCACTCGGCATAACGATATGTTTTAAAGATTAGTATTTAATTGTGTTTGTGTCGTGCTTTATTTTACCTCGCCCATGAATGTTTTAGCAGGCTTGAAAGCGGGGATGTTGTGAGCCGGGATGATGATCGTCGTATTTTTGGAAATATTGCGAGCTGTCTTTTGGGCTCTTTTCTTTACGATGAAGCTGCCGAAGCCTCTCAGATATACGTTTTCACCCTTTGCCAAAGAACCTTTTACGGTTTCCATAAATTTTTCAACGGTTTCAAGAACCACAGCTTTTTCGATACCTGTGTTTTTAGAAATTTCGTTTACGATGTCAGCCTTTGTCATTTTTGTATAAATTATAATTATGTACTAATATATTGTTTTTAATTTTTTGGACTGCAAATATATAGCTTTTTGCCCATCTAAAAAAGCAAAAGCCTCTTTTTTTCTCAAATAAACACTTCTTGAGGGAGCCTCTCCGGTTTAGTGGTGCAAATATCGCACTTATTTTTCATTTTCGCTTCATCGTTTACCATTTAATTCTTTCGAATCTGCTGTTTTTCACTCATCAGAGGTTGCGGCAACCGCTGCGAAGCTGCCTTCGGAGAATCAACAGGGAGACAGAAATAGCCAATTTAACTAAATAAAATTAAAAATAAATTCCTACCCTCATATTCCTGCCGCATTCCCATATATATTTTGTATCTTCGACCTGTAATTTTTTAATTCTCACATGGAAATCTTTATCATAGTACTCCTCATTCTTTGTAACGGAGTGCTCTCTATGTCCGAAATCGCCTTGGTTTCGGCCCGAAAAGTCAAACTCGAAAACAGTGCCAAAAAGGGGAGCAAGGCCGCACAGTCAGCCCTGAAACTCTCGCAAGACCCCGACCGATTCCTCTCCACCGTACAAATAGGCATCACCCTCATCGGTATCCTCACCGGTCTCTACTCGGGCGATGCTCTGGCCCAAGACCTGGCCGGCGTATTGGCTCAAAGCCCGGTGCTGGCCCCCTATGCGCTGGTTGTCTCCAAAGCGATTATCGTCATAGCCGTTACCTACCTCACCCTCATCATCGGCGAGCTGGTGCCCAAGCGCATCGGTATGGTTGCAGCCGAGCGGGTTGCCAAAATCGTATCGCGACCCATGTCGTGGCTCTCGCTCATTGCCGCTCCTTTCGTATGGGTACTCACCAAGAGTACGGCAGGGGTATGCAAGTTTCTGGGTCTCTCGTCACAGAAGGAGGCTATCACCGAAGACGAAATCAAAGCCATCGTGCGCGAAGGTACCGAGGACGGCAGCGTGCAGGAGGTCGAGCAGGATATTGTCGAACGGGTATTCAACCTGGGCGACCGTAACATCTCGTCGATCATGACCCACCGCAGCGACCTCGTCTGCCTCGACATACAGGACGACAACGCCACCCTCAAGTCGAAAATCATCCACGACCTGCACGCCGTCTACCCCCTCTGTGAGGACAGCCTCGACGACATCATCGGCATCGTGTCGCTGAAGGAACTCTTTGCCAAAATCGACGACCCCACCTTCAACATCAGGGAGGCGGCCGAGACTCCCTACTTCTTGCCCGAGAACATGAGCGTATATACTGCCATGGAACGGCTGCGCAACGAGAACCACCGTTACGGTCTGGTGACCGACGAGTTCGGCAGCATCGAGGGTATCGTCACCATCAGCGACATTCTGGGGGCCCTGGTGGGCTCGGCCTCGGCCGGACCTTCGGCCGACATCGTCACCCGCGAAGACGGCTCGTGCCTTATCGACGGACAGTGCTCGTTCTACGACTTCCTCGACCACTACGACATGACCGACCGCTACCAGGAGTTCAACTACAACACCCTGAGCGGCCTCATCCTCGACCTGCTCCAGCACATCCCCACCGAGGGCGAAAAAATCGAGTGGCTCTGCTTCTCGTTCGAGATTGTCGACATGGACGGGGCACGCATCGACAAGGTACTGGTACACAAACACGAAGAGCCCAAGCCCGAAGAGTAACCGAATCACAATCGCCATACCCACAACCGAGGGGTGAACCGCGGCCTCACACCGGGATTCGCCCCTCGTGTCGTATCCGGGGGGCACCCGACCGACAACACATCCTCGCTACCCCTCCCGACAAACCGGTTTGCGAATGTGCAAAAAAGTCGTACCTTTGCAGCCGAAATTTTTGCAGAACCTGTGAGGCGGACCTGCGTGCGCCTCCCGTGTGCTTGAACACCACGTAAAAAACAAGACCTATGAACCGTACCGTATCTCTGCCCTTTCTCGTGATGGGCATCGTATTTTGTGTGTGCCTCATCTGCTCCAACCTGCTCGAGGTGAAAATGGTTTCGCTCGGAGGCATCACCGCAACCGCCGGACTCATCGTCTTCCCCATCTCCTACATCATCAACGACTGCATCGCCGAAGTGTGGGGTTACCGCAAGGCGCGGCTCATCATCTGGATGGGCTTCCTCATGAATCTGCTGGCGGTCATCTTCATCCAGCTGGCCATCGTCCTGCCCGCCGCCCCCTTCTGGGAAGGCCAGAATGCCTTCGTGGCCACCTTCTCGTCCACCCCACGCATCCTGCTGGCCAGCTTCATCGCATTCCTGGCCGGCTCGTTCCTCAACGCCTATGTGATGAGCAGGATGAAAATCTCGAGCGGAGGCAAACACTTCTCGCTGCGGGCCATCGCCTCGACCGTCGTAGGCGAGAGCGCCGACTCGCTGCTCTTCTTCCCCATCGCCTTCGGCGGGGTAGTCCCGGTCAAGGAGCTGGCCGTGCTCATCGTCACCCAGGCCTGCCTCAAGACCGCCTACGAAATCATCATCCTGCCCGTGACCGTACGGGTGGTGCGCCTGGTCAAGCGCATCGACGGCAGCGACGTGTACGACCGTCAGGTATCGTACAACATCTTCAAGATAAAAGATTTACAATAATTCAATCTTATGGAATCGAAAGAACCTCAACTTACTTTGCTGGGGCATAAGACTACCTATCGGCAAGACTATGCCCCCGAGGTGTTGGAAACCTTCACCAACAAACACCCCGAAAACGACTACTGGGTGCGCTTCAACTGCCCCGAGTTTACCAGCCTCTGTCCCATCACCGGACAGCCCGACTTCGCCACCATACAGATCGACTACATTCCCGGCGAGCGTATGGTCGAGAGCAAGAGCCTCAAGCTCTACCTCTTCAGTTTCCGCAACCACGGAGCCTTTCACGAAGATTGCGTCAACATCATCATGAAAGACCTCATCCGCCTCATGGAGCCCAAATACATCGAGGTAACCGGCTTCTTCACCCCCCGCGGCGGTATCAGCATCTACCCCTACTGCAACTACGGACGCCCCGGCACCGAGTATGAGCAGATGGCTCGCCAACGGTTGCAAAACCACCAGTAACACAAGACCTCCCGCCTGGTCGGGAGTCCCTACCCTGTATACACGTGTAAGCCCTATCGGTTGCCTTTACAGCTCCGACAGGGCCCACACGTTATGAAATTTGACCGGTTGTCCTCCTGCTCTCCAGGACAGCAACTGGTCGTCAAAAAAATACTATCTCACCATCTTCCCCACAGGCCTACCGCCAATACAAACCACATAGACGCCACTCGAAAGGCCCGACAGCGATACGACCGTTTCGGCCTCATCCGTAGCACCGGTGGCCACCATACGGCCCGACAGGTCGAACACGCGATAGAGGTCACCGGCAACGGTTCCCCGTATATACAGTGTCTCGCCCGTCATACTCAGCGAGAGGGCCGAGTCGTTTGCGACATTCTGAACCGCCGAAACCGCTACAAACCGATAGCGGGGCGAAATCATCGACGACAGATTGGCGCCGCCATAGAGGCTGTTCATCGCATACCAGCGGCCCTGATAGTTGGCATAAGCCGTGCAGTCGTCTTGGGTACGGCTCTTCGTCGAAACCAACCCGAGCATATTGTCGGCATCGGGTGTAATCTCGGGGAATTCCAGCACCACGAAGAAACTGCCCGTCACCTCTACGGCCGGGAAGAATGCCGTACAGAACTGGCCCACCGAGTTTTCACTTCCGAAGAGTTCGCCCAGGCGCCCCGAGAACGAAGCGACAGCTTCGCCCGGCAGTCCGTCGGGACCCTCGTCATAGATACTCAAAATCAAACTCTTCTCCTGGTTCGCGGCATCCAGAGCATAGAGGTAGGTATAGATGACCACCTCGTCGACCTCGCCCCGGGCATTGTCGGGGAGGGTAAACTTCTCGGCAATCGTCGTGTAATTCGAGTTCAAGCCCAGCATGAAACCATACTCGCTCACCTGATAGGTCGTCAGCTCGTCCGATTTCCGACGGTTGCACACATAGTCCATCACGGCAGGCGACAGGTGCACGACCCCGGTCTCCAGCGTATCGCTGGCCGTCCCGTTCTCATTGGTGGCTGTCACTACACCCTGTTTCACCCCATCGGTGACATACACGACCGAGGCCGAGGCTGCCTGTACCGACGCGGGAGTGGCATCGGTACCGAACTCCCAGCTGTACGAATCGACGTTCTGCCCGGTAGCCCCGTAGTTCAACGGCTCCGAATCGCCCACATAGACCGTATCGGCCGTAAACGACCAGAGGCCGCCCGTATAGTAGGCTTCGACCGACGGCAACTCCACGAGAGGTTCACTCGATACCGTAAAGTCATCGAAGCCGACCGCATTGCCCTGCGTCCAGGCCGGGGTACAATGGTGTATGGCAAAGTAATACTCGCCCGCCGTCTCGGGGGTAAATACCCCTTCTACCTTGGTCCACTCGGTACATATCTCGGCCTGCTCGCCGGTGCGGTCGACCAGGCGCTGCGTCTGCGCGGCTGCCGAAGCCTCGGAGCCCACCGTAATCTCAAACTGGTCGGCCACGCCTTGGTAACCGGGGGCAAAACAATACAAGGCAATATAATACGGCTTGCCCGCCTCCAGACTCAAGGCCGGCGAAAAGGCCCAGGCATCCCGGGCATTCCCGCGACTGTCGGGACCCGAAACCAGATAATACTTGCCCGAGTGTGCCGTAATTCCGCTCAACGCATTTACCTGTATGGTGAACGCCGCGGTAGCACTCGCGTCGGATACGCTCCAGCCCGCGGGCAAAGCGGTCGACACATCGGGGGTGTCGAAATTCTCGGTATACGGCAGGGTGGCACCCGCCGTCGAATAACAGATGACTTTCGAATCCAACGGACGCTCCCGGAGCAACGTGTTTATCCGGGGCAACTCATACATCGGTTGTGCCGAAACTCCCAGGCTCAACGCCATGGCGAGCCCTGCAAAACAAAACTTATTCATGCGAAAATCCAATTAAATACGAGAGGGGCATGCCTGTGAGAGCATACCCCTCTCTTGCTTAGTTATCTGAAATTATGGAACAAGTATCTTTCCCGAAATTACCCGGTTGCCGGTAAGCAGTCGGACAATATAGACTCCGGACGAGAGGCTGCTCAAATCGATAATCGACTCGTCGCGATAGGTACCCATCGCAACACCCCGACAGTCGTAGAGCGCCACCTCCGTATAGTCGCCCACGATGTGAAGCCGCTCGCCATCGAAGAAGAACGAGGCTGCATCGTTGTTCACATCCTCCACACCCGATACGGTATGAGTGCGCTCCATATCGAAGGCGTAGATGCGCATCAGGGTAGCCGAGAACTCCGGCGGGCAATCGGCCTTCACACCAAAATAGTAGATGCCGTCGTGAGGAATACAAACCGTACCCGATACCTCGCTGCGTTCGTCTATCACATCGCCCTCAGCCACCAGCGTGGTATAGGAGTCGGGGGTATCTTTGTCGGCCATGTAGATCTTCAGGTTCTGCCCGTGGTTGCTCGAGGGGTCGTCGATCATGATCATGTAATCCATCGTCACCTTCACCGAATCGCCGGCCGACAAGGCCACCGAGGGAGCCACCAGCAGACCCGGCAGCGCATTCGACTCCACGTCGTAGTCGTACCAGATATACATCGACTCCATGAAGGTCTCGTCGCCCTCGGTCTGGGCCGACCACTGCTCGATGTTGGAGGCCGGGCTGTAGTGGTACCACTCATCTTCGTGTGTCAGGAAGTCGGAACTGTACGGGAGGGTCGTCTGGGCCTCAGAGGTCGGCTTCAGTTCAATATCGTCGAGATAGAGGCAACCGTTACCCTTGGGCGAATAGCAGTTGATGACGATATAATAGTTACCGTCGGCAGCCACCGTCACCGGTACCAGCAGCTTGGCATAATACTTGTCTTTCACGATTACGCTGTCGTTGTCATACAGCAGCGTGGCCTGAGACATGTCGTCGGGGTCGGTCGTCAAATAGACTCTGAATCTCTGTACATAAGACAGAGGGCTATCCGGCGACGAGGGTTGATTCAACATCGTACGATAGAACATCGAGAACTCATATTCGCCGGCCGGAATCTCTATGCACTGCGACCGGGCCCAGGCATCGACATCGGCACTCATCTGATCGGTGCATCCCAGCAATCCCATTCCATCGTAGGCCGAACCCGAGCCCCACTGGGAATGAGCAATCACCAGAGTGGCCGACGTAGACGAATGCAGGCTCCAGTACTGGTCGGTTGTAGCATCTTCGAAATCCTCTTTATACGGCAGGGTAGCATTGGGCCAGTTTTGCAAAGTAGCACTCGGCAGAGCATCGTTGTAGCTGTCGGTATCGGCCGAGCCCTTTGCCGAGCAGGTAATGGTGTAGCTTCCCGTAGCCGAAATATCGGCCTTCTGGGTAAAGGTATAGACGGCCGTATCGCCGGGAGCCAGCGGACCGGCAAACAGCTCCGACACGGCGGTCTCGCTGTTATTTACCGTATACGAAACCTTCACATTCTCCTGAGGCGAAACACCCGCATTGACAAAGCGCATGGTCACGGCTGCCTCGCTCAAGTTGAACCCGCTCTGGCAGTCGAGCGAAACCGAGGTCATGGCTATATCCTCGGCCGCATCGATGCGCACATCGTCGAGAATCACATTGCGGCCCGTACCTTCGTTGTAGAAAGCGAAATAGTAATTGCCGGCCTCGGGTATATCGAAACTGGCATACCCGTAATGATATTGCCCGGCCACATCCAGCGGATACGAGCACAAGAGCGTGGTCATCTCGTCGGGGTCGTCGCTGCGTCCCATATAGACCTTCAGTGAGCTTTCGCCCGTCGTGTAGACGGTTGCATAGTAGAACGAAATGCGGGCTTTTCCCTGCGGCATCGCAATGGCCGGACTGATGTACCAGTCGTTGTGCGTGATGCCTGCAAAAGAATCGATGTAACCTATACCGCTCCCCTCTTTGGGCAAACCTTTCGTGGCATTCAATACGGGTTCCCAGTAAACCCCGTCCTGGTCGGGATTATACGACGACCAGTAAATCACGTCGGACGAGTCGTCGTTGAATCCCATATCGTGCGGGAAGGGGCGCGCCGTATATACCTCCACGCGGGTAGAGACGGTATCATTCGTCAAGTCACCATCGGCAGCCATGGCCGACCATACTTTCACCACCTTCTCGCCCGGGGTGCTCCAGTCGCACGTAGTTTCAAATACATACTCCTTGCTTTCGTTGGCAGCCAACTGGTCGATCTCGCCCGATACGATTTCACCGTTGTCGACCTGGAAATAGACCGGGATATGGCTTTGTGCCATCTTGCCGCCATTCTTGAACCGGGCCGCAACCGTCACCTGGTTGTTGACCAGCTTGGCCGACAGCTTGGGCGAGGTGATGCGCTCGGCGATAATATCTTCGTAGGGGTCTTTTATCTGGATATTCTTCACGACAACCTGAGCCTCGGTGTTGGCCTGCAAAGCCAGCGAAACCAATCCGGCCTCTTCGATCGAGCAGACAATCGCCGCTTTGGCAAATTCGGTTTCCGATGCCGGCAACTTGTCCGATACACCCACCTCGACATACTCTTTCTTTACGAAATAGCCGGTCTTGACCGACATGGTAAAGTCGAGACTCGACATGTATTCAAATTCGACCCGCACACTCCCGGCCGGCAGCGAGATACAGTTGCTTCTCAACAACGCCGTGTTGCCTTTATACGGTACCGAAACCCAACCTTCGTTCTCGACACTGTATGCCCAATAGGCCGATCGCATGGAGGGTGTACTGGAACTCGAGAAATCGGTCGTGGCATTCTCGGTATTCATCTCATACGGGTACTCAATCGACGGTCTCACCTCAATCTCGGTCGAAAGGGTATCGTTCTCGACATTCAAGTCGTTCGAAACACCATCGACCCAAGCCGTTATCACACTCGTCTCATTTTCTACACACAGAGCTTTCAGGGCAAAGAGATACGTTTTATGTTCGCCGGAAAGCAACGGCTCCGTCACTACCTCCGAAACCACGTCGCCATCGCCTACCCGATAGTTCAGCCGATACGAGGTGACCGACAAACCGGTATTGACAACTTCGACTTGGACAGGGTGTTCCGTATCGCAGGATGTGCCCAACCCCTCTACCACGTAGATAGCCATGTCGGCACCCGGATTTCCATCGATGTTCACATCGTCTACATAGGTCAAATTGGAAACAAAAGAGTATCCTCCGTGACCTCTTTCATGGAATGCCACATAGATAGACTTGCCGGCATACTTCGACAGGTCGAACACATAGGCGCCCCACGGCAATAAATTCTGCGGCGAGATGCACATCAGGGTATCGGTAAAATTGACTCTTGCCGTATCGGACTGGGAAACAAGCACCTCAAACGCCCGCTCTTCGGACTCAATACCGGATGCCCAATTGGCACCCAACATGAAGTGCAAATACTCTCCCGCTTTGATTTCGACTTGAGGGGTCACCAGCCACGAGTCGGTCTCCAGTCCTTCGCCGAAACCTCCCGATTTGGAATAGGCAGCATAGCCGCCGGTGGTGTATCCCAATACAAACGGATCGATATCTGCGGTCGAACTCCATCGAGGATAATCGTTCAGCGTACTCGGTATGCAAGTCGTTGTCCAACCCTCTGGAGGGAATGTTCCACCATCGAAAGTCTCGTGCAATTCGGCAAACCCAAGGTTTACATTCAATAGCACAAGTAAAACAATCAGTAAACTCTTTTTCATAAAAACAACCATTAAATAAACAAAAACCAAATAGAGGTAATCAGTGTGACAAATTCTCCAATCTGTCGGTCTTTTTACAAATGAAGACAAAAACTGATAAACCATAAAGTTTTATCCCCCCAGCCAACTACTGCAAATTAAATTCGATTCGATAAAACACTACGGCACAATACTGCATTTATATAATAATCAGTTGTTTATATATCCATTTAGAATAGATTCGCGCGTAATAAAAAAGCATAATGGAGTTCAAGGGCGATAAAAATTCATTTTCCACACAGCAATGAAAATAATAAATTATAAATATTTCGTATCTTTGTCATACACATTCAAAGTGCTATGGTCATGAGAGAGCCTTGTCGAAACCGTCTTTTTCTGAAAATTGTCTTATGCGGAGTTCTATTTCTTGTTTTTCCCGTTCAATATGGCATGGCTCGAAATTACTCGACCAACTTGAAACAGTTTCTCCAAGAGACCCAACAAATATATACAGTCGGAAACCTCAAAGACAAGAGCCATGCCTCTCAGAACCAAGCCTATATCGACTCAACAACACACCTGTTGCAAACGGCATCGCTCCCCGACTCGACTGCGATAGCCACCTTGTACGACATGGCGGTCAAGCTCAGTGAGAGCCGACTTTACAACCCCACCATCGAATACACCAAACTGGCCCGGCGCTTCCTGCAGGAGAACTTTTCCGACGGGCTCGACAAGGAGAAGGCCATCGTCAATCTGGCTCTTATCCAGGCTTCGGCCTATCAGTCGTTGGGCATGTCGACCCCGGCCATCAACATCTACTTCAACACCCTCGAAGAGACCAAAAAGTATCGCATGGACGATATGACGGCCATCATCTACAACAACCTGGGCAGCACGTTTCAGCATCAAAAAGAGTATGCTCAAGCCGATACCTTTTTCAACAAGGCGATACAACTCAACGAGGCTCATAAAGACAAGCAGAAACTGTTTGTCAACTACAACAACCTGGCTATCACCTACGCCAAACAGCAAAATCACGACAAGGCCTTGGAATACGCCTTCCTGGCCATACACCAGCTCGATGCCGAGAAGGACAAAGACATGATTATGCTCATGCAACAGAGCATTGCCTCGATCTATCTCAATCGCAACGAACCGCTGCTGGCTCTGAAAATCATACAAGAGGTGGAGAAATACCAGCGCCAGAAAGGGCAAAGTCCCTTCCTCATCTATACCTACCGGCTGTTGGCTCAAATATACCTGCACCTCAACCGCACCGACGCGGCACTGGAAGCCCTGCAAAAGGCAAAGCAACAAGCCGACCTTTGCCACAACGACAAGGAACTGGTTCCCCTGCTGAACCTGTTTGCCAAAATCTATGCCGAAAAAAACAATTTAGCCCGGGCATACGACTGCCTCTCCGAGTCTGTATCGATTAAAGACTCTCTCTCCGAGATAGAGAGCAAGTTTCTGTTTTCCAACATCGAAGAGATGTATCTGAACGATCAGGAGCGCAACCGGCAAGAGGCAATGGCGGCCGAGCAGGCGCGAGAAAGAAATATTATCGTCTACACGCTGTTGGGAATCATTATCGCCGTGATGGTGGTCGTTCTGCTCCGTTACCGAACCAACTTGGCACACAAACGAGCCGACAAAGAGGCTTCGATACAAAAGACTCACCAACAGTTCAAGAGCGAATTGCAACAGAAAGAGGGCGAAAAGGAGCAGTTGGAAGAGCAGATTGCCATCCAGGACGAACAGTTGATGCAACTGAAAAAAGAGCTGACCTCGCTCTCGATTCAATCGGTACAGAACGAAAACTACATCGAGAAACTAAACGAAGAGATGAAGAGACTCCTACTCGAAATCAATGTCAAGGAGACCGAAAAACGGAAACACATCAAAGAGATTATCTCGAAAATCAATCAATACAACACCCAAAGCAGCTGGGAGGAGTTCCGCTACCGATTTGAAAACGTACAAGACTCGTTCTTCCAAAAGCTGTCGGCTCAATACCCCGACTTGACCACCAACGACCAGCACCTCTGTGCCCTGCTGAGGCTGGGCCTCTCGACCAAGGAGATTGCCGCCATCACCTTCAAGGAGGTGCGCAGCATCGAATCGGGCCGAAACCGGTTGCGCAAAAAGCTGGGACTCTCCGAAAAAGAGGACCTGGTCAAATTCCTGACCCGGTTTTAATCTCGCGGCTATTCACACACCCTCCTCGCACAAGCGTCCCTGCCAGGTATCGCGTTCGCGCATGCGACGCAACAGACGGGCGGTAAACTCGTGGTTCTTGAGCCCCCAGTTGGGGGCAATGAGCAGCGAGGCAGGCGACTGCGACACAAACCGCTCGATGGCGATGCGGGGCGACAGCCGTTCGGCAAAGTCGATAGCCAGGTCTATGTACTCGTCGACCGCATAGAGGTGGAAATCCTGCGGCCGCTCCTCATACTCGCGAGCCATGCGGGTGTGCCTGATGAGCTGCAACTGATGCAGCTTGAGGGTATCGAGAGGCAACTGCGACATGCGGCGGGCATGGTCGAGCATCTGTGCCCGGGTCTCGCCCGGCAAGCCCAGTATCAGGTGGGCACCCACAAACACCCCGGCAGCCGCAGTGCGACGAATGGCATCGGCCGAGGCGGCAAAGTCGTGCCCGCGGTTGATGCGTCGCAGGGTCTCGTCGCAGGTACTCTCCACCCCATACTCCACCAACACGAAGGTGCGGTGCGACAGCTCGGCCAGATAGGCGAGCAGGTCGTCGGGCATGCAGTCGGGGCGCGTACCGATGATAATGCCCACCACACCGGGGTGAACCAGCGCCTCCTCGTACTTGCGTTTCAGCTCCTCAAGTTCTCCATACGTATTGGTATAGGCCTGGAAATAGGCCAGATAGCGCATATCGGGATATTTACAGGCAAAAAAGGCGATACCCTCGTCGATCTGGCAGGTAATGCTCTTGCCCGTATGGCAATAGTCGGGGCTGAAAGTCTGGTTGTTGCAATAGGTGCACCCCCCTACCCCGATAGTGCCGTCGCGGTTGGGGCAGGTAAAGCCGGCATGCAACGAGATTTTCTGCACCTTGCCGTCGAAGCGAGAGCCCAGGAAATCGGCAAAATCGCGATAGCGCTTCCGCTCCATCATCCTCAATGCCCGAAACGGTTATAAAACTCGGTCACGGCCACGATACCCTTCTCGTACATCTCCATGAGGAAGTTCTCGTTGGGCGAGTGGGTAGCGTCAGACTCCAGACCGAAGCCCATCAAGACCGATTTCACACCCAGCACCTTCTCGAAGGTGGCGATAATGGGGATACTGCCCCCGCGACGCACGGCCAGCGGCTGTTTGCCGAAAGCCAGCGTATAGCCCTGCTCGGCAGCCTTGTAGGCCGGCAGGTCGATGGGACATACATAACTCTCGCCACCGTGCATGGGAGTAACCTTCACCTTCACGCTGCGGGGAGCCACCGACTCGATATAGTCGATAAACATCTGCGAAATCTTCTCGTGGTTCTGGTGAGGCACCAGTCGGCACGACACCTTGGCATAGGCTTTCGAGGGGAGCACCGTCTTGGCACCCTCGCCCGTATAGCCGCCCCAGATACCGCAAATATCGAACGTGGGACGAATGGCCGTACGCTCCAGCGGAGAGAATCCGACCTCACCGGCCAGCTCGTCGACATCGATGGCCTGCTTGTATTTCGTCTCGTCGTAAGGCACGGCACCCAGCATGGCCCGCTCCTCGGCCGAGACATTCTCTACATCGTCGTAGAAGTGCGGGATAACGATACGCCCGTTGCCGTCGACCACCCCGGCCAGCATCTTGCACAGCTCGTTGATGGGGTTGGCCACCGTACCGCCGAAGATACCCGAATGCAGGTCGCGGTTGGGACCGGTCACCTCGATTTCCCAATAGGCCAGACCGCGCAACCCCGTCGTAATCGACGGCGTTTCGAGCCCCACCATACTGGTGTCGGAGACCAGAATCACGTCGCACCGCAACAGGTCGAGGTGCGTTTTGCAAAACTCCTCGACACCGGGCGAGCCAATCTCTTCGCCACCCTCGATCAGGAACTTCACGTTGCAACGCAGCAACCCTTCGCGCACGGCAATCTCGAAGGCCTTCAGCTGAATGAACCCCTGCCCCTTGTCGTCGTCGGCACCACGGCCCCACAGGCGCCCCTCCTTGATGACCGGCTCGAAAGGCTCGGTGTGCCACAACTCCAGCGGCTCGACGGGCATCACGTCGTAGTGGGCATAGACCAGCACCGTGGGATAAGACGGGTCGACCAACTTCTCGGCAAAGACCACCGGCGAGGCCGACGTAGGCATCACCTCGGCCCGGTCGGCACCGGCTTCGAGCAGCAACTCGCGCCACCGCTCGGCGCAGCGCAGCATGTCGTCCTTATGTTCGGGCAAAGCGCTTATCGAAGGGATGCGCAACAACGAAAACAGCTCGTCGAAGAAGCGATCGCGATGATCGGCTATATACTTTCGTGTATCCATATCGGTTATGTTTTTTATAGTTTATGACTTTGTGCCAACAGATAGTAATCGAGCATCACCATGGCCGCCATGGCCTCGACCACGGGCACGGCCCGCGGCAGCACGCAAGGGTCGTGACGCCCCTTGGCCTTCAACACCGTGGGGTTTCCCTGCACGTCGACCGTCTCGATGTCGCGCAACAAGGTAGCCACCGGCTTGAATGCCACCCTGAAGTAAATATCCTCGCCGTTGGAGATACCCCCCTGGATACCCCCCGAGTAATTGGTGCGCGTGGCGATGTGGCCGTCGTGCGACTCGAACACGTCGTTCACCTGCGAACCCCGGCATTTCGCCCCGGCGAAACCCATGCCATACTCAAACCCCTTGACGGCATTGATGCTGAGCATGGCACTGCCCAGAGCAGCGTGCAGCTTGTTGAAAACCGGCTCGCCCAGCCCCACGGGCACATGACGGATAACCCCGGTGATGACTCCGCCCACGGTATCGCCCTGCGACTTCACCTCGGCAATCAGCTGCTCCATCTGCCGAGCCATCCCGGCATCGGGGCAACGCACGGCATTCCGCTCAATCTCGGCCGGGTCGTAATCGCGATAGTCGCCAGACAGCGACAGCTCGCCCACCTGCGAGGTATAGGCCCACAACTCGATACCCAACTGCTTGAGCACCAACTTGGCCAGAGCCCCGGCCACACAGCGGGCTATCGTCTCGCGGGCCGACGAGCGGCCTCCGCCCCGGTGGTCGCGCACTCCATACTTGCGGGTATAGGTATAATCGGCATGCGAGGGACGGAAGAGCTCCCGCATGTTGTCATAGTCGGAGGAGTGCTGATTCTCGTTCCACACCACAAACCCGATAGGGGCCCCGGTAGTCTTGCCCTCGAAGATTCCCGACAGGAATTCGACCCGGTCGCTCTCCCGGCGGGGAGTCACCAGAGCCGACTGTCCCGGACGACGCCGGTCGAGCTCATGCTGTATAAAATCCATATCGACCGATATACCGGCAGGCATACCGTCGACAACGCCCCCGATGGCCGGGCCGTGCGACTCGCCGAACGAGGTGAGCGTGAAAAGATTTCCTATCGTATTCATCTATCCGTCTATGCTGGTTATACATATATGCTATACAAAGATAGAAAAAAAGTCCGAATAGATAATGATTCGACAAAATTCAACAACCCGAAACCGCCATTTCGCTCTCTCCGCAGGCTACTGGTAAAGCAACCGATAAAAGAAGGCGGGGACTGCCTCATCGAGAGGAGCCCCCGCCCTGTATGCGATACCGGTGTTATCCCGGCGGATGTTCATTACTCTACATCACCAAAAGCCTGCTTCCAGATATCCTGGCGCAAGTCGACCAGAACAAGCGCCGTGATAAGAGACGTTCTCCGCGACCCGCCAAAAGGTTTAGGCAATTGAATGGTATAAGCCACGTCGCCCATGGAAGGGATTGCCGGATTCTCATCATAGGTAATACCAAGTCGGATAATGGCGGCCCCGTTGGCATCCTGATCGACCAGGTTGTTGTCGCAATAGTAGATGTGCGACACATATCCCTCCTCGTCGAACTCGGCACCCCAGATGGTCATGGCGTGCAGACTCTCTCCTCCGGTGGTAAATTTATAGGCCGTAAAACCTATCGCCTTGTTCTCGGTGAAAGCCCGTTTCATCATCTCGTTGAAATTCTCCTTGGACATGTTGCGACTGTCCTCGATAATAGTCGCCGTTCTTGACCACGACCGAGAAGTCGGTCAAGTTGTCGCTTCGCAGCAAATACTCTACCTCGTCCATTGCCACACTCTTGCCGGTATCGGTATCCATATACCACCGATACGAGGCTCCTTGAGCCGACGATACCCAACAAAGGGCACAAACGAGCACCATGAAATAAGGGAATCTGAATTTTCTTATTCGTTTTTATTTAAATTGATTCATACTATACACTTGGTCACATCGCAGCCATTCGACCACATTTGCATCGCTGCACAACAGGGAGAAATCCAGGATGGAATCACCACCATCCGATATTGGAATCGGCACATACACAACCGTTTCGGTCAGTCCGAAGGGCAGACAAGCCACCCGTTCGCCGGGCAAAGATAAACAGAATTCGCGAAACTATGGCAATAAATGGGGAATAAAGTAATATGTTGAGAGTTAGGAGAGATCGGCATTGTTCGTCCGAAGGGTGCTTTCGGCGGAAAATTCGGTTTTTGGAAGGGTTAGGAGATTGAATCGCTACCTATCCGTTGCCTTTTTCCTGTCCGGAATTCCGGTCTTGAAGACGGTTTTGCCGATGGATGATTATCCCTGTCTTATGCCATAGAACCCGCTTGTCAGGCATCTTTGCTACTGCAAATTTAGCGATTTTTCCCGGCAATGCGAAGAAATATAGGCTCCGGGATGGCATCTGTGATTCCTATTCGTGGTTCCGCTACGTTTTGCATACCTACAAATGACTCTATATCAGTTAATTTTGCAAACAAAGAATAGAGTTATGAAAAAGAGCGGATTAAAGGTTTCGTTCTACCTTAAAAAGAGCGAGATATCGGAAGACGGCCTGTGCCCGGTGATGGGGCGCATAAATGTCGGCAGATACTCCGAGGCGGCTTTCAGCGCGAAGCTCTCGGCATCGCCGAAGGCATGGATGCTCGGCCGTGCCACGGGCAAGAGCGCCGCGTCGAGGGAAATCAACCGCCAGCTTGACGAAATCAGGGCAAGCGCACTTTCCGTCTATCAGGAACTGTCGGCTGTCCGCATGGGCGTGACTGCCGATGATGTGAAGTGCCAGATACAGGGCATGGCTTTCGGACAGGAGACACTGATGGGATATTTCAGCACGTTCATAGAGAATTTCTCAAAGCGTGTCGGCGTGAACCGGGTCCATGCCACTTTGAAATCCTACCATTACACATACAAATGCCTGGCAACATTTCTGGAAACGGAATATAAGTTGTCCGACATTCCGTTTACGGCTATCGACCGTTCCTTCATAGACAAGTATGACATCTACCTGCGTACACAGCGCCGACTCGCTATATCCTCCGTGAAATTCCATACCACACGGTTGAAGATGATAGTGTCGGAGGCTATCACCGACGGCATAATAACCGCAGATCCTTTTGCCGGATACGAGGCGGAGAAGCCACAGCGTGAGCAGAAGTTCCTTACTTCGGAGGAACTCCACCGGATTATGACGACACCGCTTCATGACAGCCGTCTGTACCATGTCCGCGACCTCTTCCTGTTCTCCTGCTATACAGGCATTCCATACGGCGATATGTGTCTTCTGACTGAGGATAATCTTGAAACTGCCGAGGACGGTACGGTTTGGATAAAATCCTCGCGCAAAAAGACGAAGATGGAATATGAGATACCGTTGCTTGAGTTGCCGTTGAGGATTATCAAGAAATACCGTGGAATGGCACCTGAAGGGAAACTTCTGCCGATGTACAGCAACTCCACCCTGAACACATATTTGAAAAGGATTGCCAAGATATGCGGCATAGAGCGCAGACTGGTCTATCACTGCGGGCGTCATACCTACGCCACCGAAATCACGCTGGCGCACGGTGTGCCGCTTGAGACCGTCAGCCGTATGCTGGGACATAACCGGATTACCACGACGCAGATCTACGCGAAAGTGACCGATGACAAAATCGGCACAGACACACAGAACCTTGACAGCCGGATAGCGTCACGCTTCACTGTCGCCATTTAATAAACTAAAACTCACATAGTCATGAAAAAGGATAAAGACAACAATACACCCAAACGGCGCAGCACATTCGCCATACTCTTCTACATCAACCGGACAAAAGTCCGCAAGGACGGGACATGCCAGCTTTTGTGCAAGGTCAGCATAGACGCCGAATGGGAGCAGATAGGCACGAAAGTGTCTGTGAATCCTGATATCTGGAACCCCGAAAAAGGGCGTGCCGACGGACGCAGTGCCAATGCCGTGACCGTGAACCGCGCCATAGACTCGCTGACAGTCGAGATAAACGAGCATTATGAGGATATAAGGCGCAGTCTTGGCTTCGTCACCGCCGAGCTTGTGAAGAACGCCATGAAAGGCATCGGTCGCAAGCCATCAACCCTTCTGGCCCTTTTCCGCGAGCATAACGAGGAGTTCCACAAGCGTGTGGGAGTAGACCGCACTAAGGAATCATATGAGAGCTATCTCAACTCCTACCGGCATCTGTCGGCATTTGTAACCGGGAAACGGAATATGGAGGATGTTCCGCTCCGCGCTCTTGACAGGGCTTTCTATGACGACTTCGAGGTGTTTCTCGGCGCAGACCGTGGGCTAAAACCCAAATCTGTCCATGAGCACCTTTACCGTCTGAAGAAGATGACGATGCGAGCCGTCAGTCAGGGTACACTCCGCCGTGACCCTTATGCGAGACTCCATCCCCCGTTGCCACGGCGCAAGAGCCGCCACATGAGGCTTGACGACTTGAAACTGCTTATGGAAAAGCAGATTGACGCCCCCAATCTCCAAAGAGTGCGCGACTGGTTTATCTTCTCGACATTCACCGGCCTTGCATACGCGGATCTCAAACAGTTGTCGGAGGATGACATATCCCAGGCTCCCGATGGCACATGGTGGATACACGTCAACAGGCAGAAGACCGGCAGCCGCTCGGCGATACGTCTGCTTGACATCCCAATGCGGATAATGGAGAAATACAGGGATGAGCGCCAAAACGGGAAGATTTTCAATCTATATTGCAGGAACCACTTGATAAGGTTGACCAGACAACTTGGCGAGGAATATGGATTTTACCTTACCTTTCACAAGGCGAGGCATAATTTCGGAACGCACATCACGCTGTCGATGGGCGTTCCTATTGAGACCGTCAGCCACATGATGGGACACAAGAGCATTACCACAACCCAGATATACGCCCAGGTGACTGACCGCAAGGTGGATGAGGACATGAAGCGTCTGCGTATGCAGGCAACCGGTTCTGAAATAACCTTGATTGACGAAAGCATGGATAAGGCAATGGAAAAGAGAAGGAAATATAATTTCAGGAACAAGGCGGGAAACGGCCTGTGATTGCAGACCGTTCCCGCCTATGTCTGATAGTGGCGCGCATATTGCGGAAATCAGCGGCTTTTACAGCCACTTCTGTTCCTCCACGCATTTCCGGTGCGCCTTTTCAAGAAGGCTCTGTATCTCGGATTCCCGGTATAGGGCCTTTCCCTGTACAATGTAGTAAGGAATAAGACGAGCGGTGCGGTATTCCTGCAAGGTGCGCCGGCTCACTTTCAGCAGGCGAGACAGTTCCTCGTCAGTGAGGAACCTGTCCCCCTTGAACATGGGACGTGCTACCGATTCAACTTGTCCGAGCGCCTGCCCGATGTTTCCGAGGCGGCGCAACAGGTCTGCCACACGCGGATCCTGCCTGTCGATAAAATAATGGCTCATAACTGTGATGTGTTGGGGTAATACGATGATTGGAGCAGTTTCTCTACATCCTCCGGACGGTAGAAGAGCTTGTTTCTTATACGGCTGAACGGTAGGATACCCTTGTCGCGGTAGGTCTGCAAGGTGCGCTTTGAGATTCCGAGAATGTTGCATACATCCTCATTGTCGAGCCATTTCTTAAGGCCGATGTCCTCGTGCTTTCGGCTCAGCAGTTCGGATTTTTCCTCGATTTCCCTGATTCTGGAGAACAGGGCGTCGAAAGTTCTGATGTCCATGCTTATTATTTCCATGATGTTACGTTTTTTAGATTTTACGATATGTGTTTCAGTGGCTCACGGCGGCGGGTAGCGACTTCCCTTTCATCTGTAGGAATTCCTGTATCTCGGATGCCTTGTAGTAGGTACGTCCGTCTATCATGTAGTAGCGGATAAGCTTCTTCTGGCGGTATCTCGCAAGGGTGCGCTTGGTGACGCCGAGCAACCGGCACAGGTCGTAATTGTCGAGCAGCGTGTCGCCGTCCAAACAATCCTTTAGCTTGTTCATCCGCTCGAATGCCCGCTCCATCTTGTCAAAGCGTTCCATGAGCGAGGTAAACATCTTATGCACTGTTTCGTTATATAGCATAATCGGTTCTTTTTGATGTAAATGAATTGGTTTGTTCTACACCGTGTTGCGCAATCGGTTATACTACATATATTGGCTAATGCCGTGCCACCGCCACCAAAAGGCATGACAAGACACCGATATTCATCAGAATATCAGTGCGATAAAAATATTCAAGCGTGAAATGATGGAAATCAGATGTATTGCAAAATGCAAGACTTTCCGGCGGTATGCAATAGTCTATTGCGAGATTATCGCGCTTTGCGCCGGTAGATGTTTCGGCAAATCCCGTTCTTTAACCGGCTGGATTTGCTTAATATCCACCCTGACGGCACGCCGTTTTGAAAGATATGGGTTCCTGTTCCTGCAATTTCAGGCAAAATATGGATTACCAGTTCGTCTATTATATTGTAACGGAAGAGCCGTGTCATAAGCTCCATCCCGTCCAGATCCGATACTTCGGCGGTGTATATGCAGGATTTGTCGGTGCTGTCCTTGTCACATACAAGATCAAGGACCGGGTAATCCGCTTGGAGTGTGTATGTGCCTATGTCATGCCAGTGCCGGAACCCTTTGGCATCGGTCATAAGCCAACGCATCCGGGGATTGTCGGCATCCGGGAGGAAACCGTCGATAGTCATTGCTGTTATGATGCGTACCGTTGCCATGTCGTTTCATTTCTCTGTTACATTGCAAAAGAAAAGCGCGATGTCCACGCACTCAGACAGCGGTTCTGGCAAAACCGTAAGGAGAATACGCAACACCACGCTATGCGATACGCACAGCATAAGTATTACGCAATGATTCTCCTTAAACATCAACTGCCAGATTTCTGTCTGAGACTCTTGCGAACTTATGTATGTAACGGCAGGCATATCGGAATACGCCTACCTGTGTTTTCTATTTCACGCCCCAAAGTTACAAAAAAGTAGCGAGAAGGGCTGTATGTCAGGGCATAAATGTTACTCTATACCGTATTTGTTCATCTTGCGATATAATGTCGTAGGATTGATGTTGAGCATTTTCGCCGCCTTTGTCTTATTGCCATTGCTTGATTCCAAAGTGCGGATGATCAGTTGCTTTTCAGCTTCATCATCCTTTATGGGGCGCAAATCGGGAACGACTTTTGTGACATTATCACTTGTGGATTTACGGATATTCAAATCCGAAGCTGCGATAACAGGTGCTTTGGAAATAAGCACAGCCCGACGCACCCGGTTTTGAAGCTCGCGTATGTTGCCGCTCCATGAGTGTGCCAGCATAATCCGCTCGGCATCTGCGCTGAATCCGGATGTCTCCTTGTGAAGCTCATCAGAGAACTTCTTGCGGAAGAACTCGGCCAACGGGAGGATATCTTCGGGACATTCCGCCAGAGATGGCTGGTGTATCTCGAACTCACAAAGACGGTGATAAAGGTCCTCGCGGAAACGACCTTCGGCTATGGATTTCTCCATATTCTCGTTGGTTGCCGCGACTATGCGCACATCGGCACGGCGTTCGGTGTTTCCTCCGACCGGCATATATACATTCTCCTGCAATACCCTAAGCAATGATGATTGAGTGTGATAAGGGAGCGTGCCGATCTCGTCAAGGAACAGAGTGCCGCCTTTCGCGGCATCGAAATATCCTTTTCTGTCGGAATCCGCTCCTGTGAAAGCGCCTTTGACATGGCCGAAGAACATGGAGGCTATAAGTTCCGGCGGTATGGCGCCACAGTTCACCGCGACAAACGGCTCGTCTTTTCTTGGGCTGTTGAAATGAATGGTACGGGCTATGGACTCCTTGCCGGTTCCGTTGGCGCCGAGAATAAGCACCGATATGTCGGCAGGAGCTACAAGCTTCGCCAGGTGCAATGCCTCACGCGCCTTCGCGCTGTCACGCTTGAAAAGCCGTTCAAGAGAATGCTGTATGGTCACAGCCGGATGCATCAGCTCCTTCACAATCTCGAACAGTCGCTCACGGTGTACCGGTTTTGGCAGATAATCCTTCGCGCCCATCTTTATGGCTTTGACGGCATCGGGATATGAGGCATATTCCGTCATAATGATAACAGGAATGCCCGGCTTCTCTTTTTTCAGCCAAGCAAGCAGTGACAGACCGTCCCCTTCGGGCAGGCGTACATCAGAGAGTATCAGGTCAAAATCCGTTCTGCGTATATGCCTGCGTGCCACGATTGCATCTATTGCAGTCATGACGTCATATCCCTCGCGTGTGAGCCAGTCCTTCTGCATCTGGGAGAGGGTCACGTTGTCCTCAACTATCAGTATCCTGCTCTTCATTCTTTATTGTTTCCAGTTCTTCGTTTATATTCTCAATCAGATTCTCCATTGCCGAAATCACATCTGACATGAGGATTTCAATATCAGCCGTGGTTGTACTCCGTTTCTTGACAGCATTTCTTAACGGTTGAAGCACGCTTTCAATGCCAACCATTTCCCATACAGGTTTTATTCTGTGCAACACGGATGAAATGGCTTTTCTATCGTTTTTAGCGACAGACTCTTTCAGTTCTGCAATGTCATCGTATGTTGAATCTGCAAGTCCCTGCAATATGACTACGGGATTGGCGACATTTGCAATCAGTGGGGAAAAGTCAATCCGGTCTCCATCAAGCGGCAATGATTTGGCCATTATAATGGATATGCGCTCAAGCAGTTCCTGCATGGAGAAAGGTTTGAATATACAGCCGGAGAACCCGCATTGAATCAGCGGTCTGGTCTCGTCATCATCCCTGGCTGTCATTGCCACCACCGGGATTGTCCTTGAATTTCCTATATTGGACTTGCGCAACAGTTCAAGCAGTGCGAATCCGTCGGTGCCGGGCATATTTATATCGGTAAGCAGTATATCGTAGTCGCGTTCACGCATTGCCTTCACCACATCAGAGGCTGTGGCGCATACCTTACACGAAACAGCGTTGCGTTCAAGCATCTCGCTTATGATATCACGCTGGAGCGGATCATCGTCTATAACGATTACATTATGCGGCAGACGCAAAACACCGACAGGCTTTACTTCCGGAATGCTGGATGATTCTATATTCCCGGTCAGTTCAAGCGGTATGGTGATATGGAAAGTTGTGCCTTTGCCGACATTGCTTATCACGTCGATAGTTCCTCCGAGCATAATTACCAGTCCCTTGGTGATGGAAAGTCCAAGTCCGAACCCCTCCACATGCTCCACGTTGTCGGCACGCTCGAACGGCCTGAATATGCGGTCCACGGTTTCTTCCGACATACCGATGTCTGTGTCGCTGATATCCATTACAAGCCGGCCGTCGTCGTATGATGCCGCGATTCCGACGGATCCGGATTGTGTGAACTTGACGGCATTCGACAGCAGGTTGTCGGCAATCTGCTCTATTCGGTCCTCGTCTCCGATTACTGTCACGTCGATATTCCTGTAATCGTGCTTGAACAGCAGACCCTTGTCATTGATTATCTGCGCCGCACCGATGGCTATCCTGTCAAACAGTACGTTCAGCCTGAACGGGACATTGTTCGGGGTCTCTTTCGCCTCATTGAGCCGGTAGACATCCAGCAGGTTGTTGAGAAGGTGAACCACGTGGCGGCAAAGGTACCGTGCATTGTTCAGGTAGCCGTCACGCTTCCTTTTGTCGCGGGTGTCAATGGCAAGTTCTGCACTGCCGCTTATCACGTTTAGCGGACCGCGTATGTCATGGGATATGGTGAGGATTATTTTCTTACGCATTTCAAGCAGCGACCGGTTCTGCCGTATGCTTTCCTCCAGTTTGTGCTTATTCCGGTCTCGCCGCTTCATATCGCGGTGTATTACGACATAAGAAACGAACAGCATCAATAGGGTGATGGCTGTCAGTACACCTATATCACGATATGACTCTTCACGGGTAGCTGCAATCTCAAGTTCCTGCTGCCGGAGATCAGCCTGGGCCTTACCGTCAAGATAACTTATAAGATTCTGCAAGCGGACGTTAAGATTCCTGTTTTGCCGTGACAGGCTGTCTGCATGGGCTTTAAGGCTTTCGTTCTGCGCCCTGCGCTCAGCCATGAGACCACGGTTGAAACTGTACAGCATGGTCGTGGTGGCAGAGGGTTTTGGTTCTTCCTTTTTGCCGAATAAACCGAGGAAGCCTTTGCGCTTAGGTTTCTTTGGCTCCTCTTTGGCGCTCTGGCGAGCTATCACAGGCAGTTTGTTGGCCATCTCGTCACCGAGAGCCTTTTGACGCCGGTATATTTCTGCAAGCTGGAGCAGTTTCTTCTCCTTGTCCTCAAGAAGAATACGGAGGCTGTCTATGTCGGCTGCCTCCGAAATGAAGATCCGGCTGAACTCACACAGTGTGCTGTCGATATGGAGTCTCTGGCGATGATATCTGTCCCGCTCCATGTCAGTCCACTCCATCGCGGTTTCGCCCATAAGCGAGAGTGCTGTCATGTGCATGTTAAGTTCGTTTATTTCCCGACGCAGCTCATTGGCGGAACGATTCCTCTCATCCATCAGAGATAAAGTGTGCTCCTCGTTATAATAGGCATAACCTATTGCAACAGTGAGCACAAGAATAAGGATATATCCGGATATAATCGGTATATGAGGAAGGCCCGATTTTCGAATCATATTTATTACGAGACAAATATTGGTGGAGACATTACAAAATGGTATATAATAGTCTGTTTATATGAGAAATACCGAATCTAAAAGCTATAACGATATTAGCGAAAGTTCATTGCCAACGATAGGATGCCGCAGTGAGAGGTGGGATATCAATGCAAAAGTATCTCTTGCCATCATAAATCGTCACTTTCTTCGCATTGACAGAATTGTTGGTAGCTATGATTCCTGTTGTACCGTCTGGATTTGAAAAGGCTACGAACTCCGTGTCGGCGACATTCCCGTCAACAGACGCTCTGTGTCCACCGGGTCGTGAGGCTGTCATCGCCAGGCAAATTGTATAGTAAAATGAATTATATGTTATCTTGCCATATGTCTCGATATCAATGTCAACAGCTCCGTTACCGTTAAAGCATCCTCCCGGACGATACGGTCCATGATTGTTATCAAGTATCATATTCCACACTATCGCACCGCGCCCCCAGTTGTTGACAACATCAAAAATCAGATTTTTCACATCTTCGAGAATTCTTGCATGATCCACTCGCAGGTACCATTCTCCTGCCGTCCATTCCGTAAAAAGCAATGCCATATCAGGATTGGCGTCGTGTATTGCGGTCATTTCCGAAGCATCCCCGCTATAATTATGATATGCGGCTCCAGAAATATATTGTTTGGCTTGAGAATCGGAATATATCAGACTGGGATAACCTATCTGTCCCTCCCAATTATCGTAGCTATAATTATGGTCAAACACATAAATTTTAGTGTCGATATTATTGTCTCTGAACGACGGACCAAGGGCTGTCTTGATGAAATCGCGTTGCTCTTCCCAAAGCATAAACATCGAAGCGCTATTACCTCCATGGAGAGGTTCGTTCTGAGGGGTGACAGCAGTAATGTGGATGCCATTTTCAGCAAAAGCCTTTATCCATTTCACGAAATACAAGGCATAATCCTGATAACATTCTTCACGTAGATGACCTGCTGTCCATTCTCCGTTAGTTTTCATCCAGCGGGGGGCAGTCCACGGGGCGCCGATAATTTTGATATCGGGATTAATCTGCAATATTTCCTGCAACACAGGAATAATATAACGAGTTTCTTCGTTAGTGAGTGCAAAATTCTCGATACCGGGTGTATCACAGCATGTATAGTCGCTCAACGAAAAGTCGCTGCAACCTATGGGCACCCTTAAATAAGAGCATCCATAACCGACATTCTCATCGGGCGAGAATGTACGGACAAGAAAATCGTGGCGTCGATATGCTTCCATCTTGGATAGATTGTATGATGCCGAGCCGGTGATGGCAAAGCCAAAACCGTCGATTTCCTGATATAATTGATTGGTGTTTATGTTTATCATACCCTCTGACTTGTCCCGGCTGCTGTCGTCAAATTTCAAGTTTTCGGTCGACAGCAGCTTCGATCCATCATATGATACATAACAGGCTTTTATATCTGCCGGCGTTGTATCGTGTTCTATAAGCAGAGTTGGATTGGGAAGATAATGATTCTGACACACCGCACCGGCGGTACACATTATCAGACAGAGGTGCGTAAGAATACTGTGTAATGTCATTCTTTTCATCGTATATATATTTTTTCGCTTATCTGATTGTTATGACGGATATAAATGCCCTTTGTGGGGCGATTGACTTTCATTCCCTGAAGATTGAAATAGTCATAATGTATTTCGGAATTAGTAATCAGTGGTGGCTCTGTTATTGAGGTTGGCTTATTGCCTATGCCATCTGCTTTTAGAGTCATTCTCAGACGAGTGTCGGAATTCGCATTATCAATGCCGTCAAAGCGGATGTTGTCTCCCACGGTGGCGGCATAGTCAAGACAGAAGTTCTTGCCCGCTTCTATTTGTTCTTGCGTCTTTGTCCCCAACTGGATATTCCACTCGCGGTCTACTATCTTGAAATCTCCGGTGAAATGAGGCGTGTTAAGAGTATATGTTCCGTCATTGTAATCGAACGCATAGAATGGCAGTATGGTCCAGTCGTTAAAGTCGCCGACGAGATAAAGCATCGGCATTCCGATACATGACAGAGTGAGGTTGTTCATATCAAGTGTTATGGCCACTTCCTGAGCAATCGGTTCCTCGAAATACATGTTGCACTCGTTTTGGGCAGATTCAAGTGGTATCACTTCATTGTATTTAATACCCTTAACCATTGATCCAAATTGCCATTTCCAATCGGGTGTGGTGATTTTGAACTCACCGGTGAGGCGTGGAATCTTCAATTCATAAATTCCCTCTGACCCGATGAAACGCATCCGTTCATCATGAGGATTCCAATTATTGAAATCGCCGGTAAGATAGTATGTCAGATTTCCGGAGATATCAGAAAATTTATTGACTGTCAGTCGATTGTTTACTTTGTTAAATACCAGTTCAATATCGCCGAGAGGATTTTCAATCGTCATATCACAGCCATCGCGTTGTAATTGATATGTCCTGCCTGATTTAATCGATGCCACGCCACCATATTGCGCATCCCACTCTGGAGCAACAGCGGCAACAATCTTGAATCGGCCATTTAAATCTTTTGTCCGCAGCACATAGGAATCGCCCTCTTTGATAAATCTGTATCCTTTCTTGTGATTGCTCCAGTCAGTGACATCACCGGCTAGATATATGTCAGGACACACTGTCAATGTTGGTGCCGAAGGATTGCTATAATCAAACAGAAGTGTCGCGCCGTACACGGTCGTCGAATTTCCATTGATCTGTTTTACACGGAAATTGTTGCCATAAGCATTGATGCAGGCCATTGGCACATCAAATTCAAAAGTGTCTGTCGAACCATATTGAAGCGAGTAATCCTCCGTGCATATCTTGAATGTGTAGACCGACGACAGTTCATCGATGTAGAGTGAATATACGCCGTTATCATTTACCATCCTGTATTTTTCCTGAACGGTCCAGTCATCGGAGATTCCACGGACATATAGTTCAGGTGCTTGTGCGAATGTCGTATGGTAAGCCAGGAATGGCAGACATAATTTCAGCATCACGATAAGTGTTCTAAATCTATACATAATAGTTCTAACGTATTGAAAATGAATATACAGTCTCAGTATGGTACTTTTCTCCGGGATTAAGGCGCACAGATGGCCAATCTAAGTGATTAGGGCTGTCAGGATAGTGTTGTGTCTCAAGGCATAGAGCAGACCGTTTCGGATAGGCAATTCCATTCTTTCCACAGACCTGGCCGTCGAGGAAATTACCTGAATAGAACTGTAAGCCTGGCTGATCTGTGCTAACAGTCATTACAATACCACTCACGGTATCATAAAGCTGCGCTGCAAATGGGCAACTCTTGTCAAGGACAAAGTTATGGTCATAGCCCATTCCATTGATGATTTGCTCGTCGTCAGCATTGATGTTTTCTCCAATAGCGTGCATGTGGTTGAAGTCGAATATTGTTCCCTTGACGGAACGGATTTCTCCTGTCGGCATAAACGTCGAGTCGATAGGGGTAAAACCTGAAGCCTTTATTGTCAGCAGTTCATCGGTTATCTCTTTTGTATGGTCTCCGCTAAGATTAAAATAGCTGTGGTTTGTGAGATTGATGATGGTCGGCTTATTGGTATAGGC
Organism: Barnesiella sp. An22; assembly: GCF_963931395.1. Lineage (NCBI taxonomy): Bacteria > Pseudomonadati > Bacteroidota > Bacteroidia > Bacteroidales > Barnesiellaceae > Barnesiella > Barnesiella sp. An22. The sequence continues at coordinate 1,032,827 of NZ_OZ007014.1, read as the reverse complement.
GGTATAGGCGATTTTCAATCCACAATCGGAAGTTAAACTATATACAACTTCGACGTTTAGGTTTCCCGGGAAGCCGGCATCGCCGTCAGTGCTGTGCAGTGTAAGTACAAGTGTGGTGTCAGTTGTCTGGGTGGCACTCCATATTGAATGATGAAAACCTATCGGCCCACCATGGAGACAATGCCCATAGTTGTTCTGTGGCAGTTGATAAACTATTGAATCGAGCGTAAAGCGGCCTCTGTTGATTCGGTTGCCGTATCGTCCGATAATCGCTCCGAAGTTGCCGTCGATCTCGAGATAGTCACGGATGTTGTCATGCCCGAGCACGACATCGCGTGGTCGGCCGTCTTTATCTGGAACCATAAGCGACACAATTCGGCCTCCGTAGTTTGTGACGCAGACTTCCATATCGCCGTTGTGCAAGGTGAACAGGGATATTTTCTGATTGTTGACAATGGTGTCAAAATCATTTTTGTCAAGGCCTGATAAAGTCGTCTTTTGATTTGATGCGCAGCCAACCATTATCAGTGCGGCTGCGAAATAGATAATATGTTTCATTGTTTTATTCGGCATAAAAAATCAAGGATTGAAGATCCTTTGAGTCTGGACCCACCATAACGCGGAATTCACCCGAATCATAACCATATTTCAGCTCGTTGTCATAATATTTGAGCATGTCGCTGTCTATCTCAAAGCTGACATTCACGGTCTCACCCTTCGGGATGAATACCCGTTTATAAGATTTCAATTCTTTGACAGGACGGGCTATCCGGGCAACTGGATCATTGATATACAATTGCACAATTTCGTATCCATCGTAATCCCCGGCATTGCTGACATCTATTGAAAGCGATATAGCCCCTCCTTTTGCCAATCGGTCGGTGCTTATATATGGTTTTGAATAAGCGAATGTGGTATAGCTGCATCCATAACCGAACGGATAAAGAGGTTCGTTGCTCACGTCGATATAGTTGCTTCGATAGGGGTTAAACTGCGTGGAATCAAAGTCGGGATGACTTGAGGGCAGATGATTGTAATACAGTGGTATCTGGCCGATTGAACGCGGCCATGTGGTAGTCAGTTTCCCGGACGGCACCTTTTCGCCGAAGACAACGTCCGCTATGGCATCGGCTGCCTCGCTGCCTCCGAACCACACATTCAGTATGGCTGGAATGTGATTGTCCTCCCAGTCAAGCACAAGAGGACGGCCGGTGAAAAGCAACAGTATTACAGGCTTCCCGGTAGCGTATAACTGTTTGAGAAGATCGCGCTGAGTATCGGGGATTGTGATTTCCGCACGGCTCGACGACTCACCGCTCATTTCCGCGCTTTCGCCAAGCGCACAGATTATGATATCTGCGTTATTTGCAATTTCTATGGCCTGACGATGCATCTCGTCATCGTTCCCGCGAGCGATAGAACGGCCCCAGTCGCAATTTCGTTGGGTAGTCTCATCATAGTAGATATTGCTTCCCTGCGCATAAAGCAGTTCAGCATCGGTGCCGAGGGCGTCGCGGAAAGCGTCAAGCAGCGACTTGTGATTTTCAGGCTTGCAATAGCCGCTCCAAGTCCCGCTCATGTTGTTTGCGGCATTGGCGAGAGGACCGATAAGCGCAATCCGACCTTTCTTTTGCAAAGGAAGGAGATGCTTGTCGTTTTTAAGCAATACAAAGGTTTCGGCGGCGATATCCCGGGCAATCTTGCGATGTCGGGGCGTGTACATATCTTTAGCCAGACGCTCAGGCTTGCAATATTTATATGGATCGTCGAATAGTCCGAGCCGTTGTTTGGCAATCAGGATGCGACGGCACGCGTCGTCTATCATCTTTTCAGTAACAAGTCCGCGCTCAAGAGCACCTTTTAAATCGTTGAGATATCTGCCTGTAACCATATCCATATCTGTGCCGGCCCTTAATGTGACAGCGGCGGCGTCTTCTTTGTCTGCCACTCCCATAATCGGCAGCTCGTCTATTGAGCCGTAGTCAGTGACAACAAAACCGTCAAAATCCCAGTCGTTACGCAGAACCCCGTTGATAAGCCACTCCGAGGCAGTGGCGTGCTGACCGTTGATAAGATTGAACGATGTCATCACCGAACCGACACCGGCATCCGCGGCAGCCTTATAAGGGGGCATATAATAGTTGAACATACATTCGCGGCTCATGTCAACGCCGTTGTAATCGCGTCCACCTTCCGCAGCTCCATATAATGCGTAGTGTTTCACACAAGCCATAAGGGATGAGTCAGAACGCATCCCGTCGCCCTGATATCCATGAACATACGCTTGGGCGAGAACACTTCCGAGATACGGATCCTCGCCGGATCCTTCGGCGATACGGCCCCAACGCGGGTCTCGGCAGATATCGACCATCGGGCTATAATTCCAGTTTACACCGTCGGCTGTAGCCTCGATAGCTGAGATACGGGCCATTTCGGCTATGGCGGTGCTGTCCCATGAACACGACAATGCCAAAGGGATTGGAAAGACTGTCTCATAACCATGCACCACATCAGCTCCCACGAGCAAGGGTATGCCGTGCGGACCTTTCTCAACTGCTAACCTTTGAAAGCGGGCAACCGCATCAACTCCTTTGACATTGAAGAAGCCGCCAATTTTTCCTTGCATGATAAGAGAGTCGAGCACGGCTGCCTGTGCTGTTCCTGACACCACATCTCCGCCGACGGGCAAATTCAGCTGCCCGATTTTCTCCTCAATGCTCATCTCAGCCATAAGACTGTCGATGAAGCCGTTGTTATCTGTATCACGAGCCTGAGCGGTAGCGGCATAGAGTAAAAGCAGGACGGCTGTGGTTATATTAGAATGATTCATACTATTGCTTCGGTTGGTTCAGAATTTTGTTGCTGGCACCCCTGTGAAAGTCATCTTCACGGGGCGTATTCTGCCATTTGAGTCGAAATGAAGCTCATCGACGCATGTGACGCGGTCGTTGCCGTCGGTCGCTCCGAGCGGATGGCGGTGGTAGACGATATAGTATTTGCCCGTTTCGCCAGACCGGATCACGGAATGATGTCCCGCGCCGGTTCCTATTTCCGGGTCTGATTCCAGGATAGTGCCTACCCGTTCAAAAGGACCGAAAGGAGAATTGGCGATTGCATAGGCCACCCGGTAGTCGTCTTTGGTCCAGTCGCCCTCGCTCCACATGAAATAATATTTCCCGTCCTTAACAAGCATGAACGGCCCTTCTGTATAATCCTTTGGAGTCACTTCTTTGTAGAGCGAGCCGTCGGGGAAAGGGACAAGAGATTTGAAATCGTCGGCGAGACGGACCATGTTGCAGTGTCCCCAGCCTCCGTAATACATATAATAACTCCCATCCTTGTCTTTGAAAACGAACTGGTCGATTGGCTGCGCCCCGTTCACTATCTCATTTATCAGCGGTCGGCCAAGCAGATCCTTGAACGGACCTGCCGGCTTGTCGCTGACTGCGACACCAATACCGCCGATTTCGCCCTCGTGGACATCGTTTGCCCCGAAGAAAAGATAATACTTCCCGTCCTTCTCAAGCACTGCCGGAGCCCACATCGCACCCCAGGCCCATTTGACATCTTCTGTACTGATGATGTTTTCATGTTTAGTCCAATGGATGAGATCGGTGGTAGAGAAGCAGTCCATTGCGGTCTGCTCCTTGAAAGGAAGGCTGCGCGTAGGATATACGAACACCGTGTCGCCATACACGATTCCCTCCGGGTCGGCATACCACCCGGGGAAACAGGGATTTCCCCCTATATCGGTCGCACTATCATATTTCACAGCGACTTTATGTGGCAGGTCGGCTGATGACGAGCCTACGGAAAAGACATATTTACCATCCAGTATACGTTCAGAAGCCGTTTCCTCATCATAATAAGCCAAAGAAGAGAACGGAATGTCAACAGACACACTGCGGGTTTCGCCCGGTGCGAGATCCACTTTTGAAAAACCAACAAGTTTCTTCTTTTCCCTAAGCAGTCCTTTCAGTTTGGGAGCCGAGACGTATACCTGTACCGTTTCTGCGCCGGATGTCGAACCGATATTCGATACATCCATTTTCAGGTTATAGCCAATACCAGTCCGGGTCACGACCGGTTTACCGATGTTAAAATCAGTATAACTCAGGCCGTAGCCGAACGGAAACAACACCGGAAGTCCATTGTAATCATACCAACGATATCCTATAAGAATATCTTCGTCATAATATATGTCATAAATGTCGGAATCAGCCCGTCGGATTCCCGGATAACGGCGCTCACCATTAGTAGGCAAGTCCTCAATGCGCTTTGGGAAAGTAAATGGCAATTTCCCCGACGGGTTGACTTTGCCGGTAAGGACATCGGCAAGACTGTTGCCAGCCTCACTGCCGAGATACCAGTCCTGGACAATAGCGGCCACTTTATCCGCCCAGGGCATCAATACCGGTGTGCCTGAAATATTTACCACAATCAGATTGGGATTTATATCGGCAATAGCTGAGATAAGTTCGTCCTGTCCGTATGGAAGCTGCAAAGTCTTACGGTCGGAATTCTCGGTGTCCTGGCAGAGGGAGTGATTCAAGCCGCCAATGAATATCACGACATCGGCGTCTTTCGCTTTTGCAAGTACATCGGTTTTAAGTTGCTCGGGAGTTCGCTCTTCGGCCAACATCTCGAAGTCCTGACTTTTCACATTGTCGAATACCGTGCTTCCCGCTCCGATATATCCTCGTTCCCAGTCAACAACCACATCATGTAATGCCGACTTCAATCCGGCCAATGGAGTAACTTCATGCTGTACCTTCAGAGAAGCCGAGCCACCTCCGACGGTCATCATCTTCACTGCGTTTTCACCTACTACAAGAATTTTGCGGATATCTTGTTTCAAAGGGAGTATACCGTTGTTTTTAAGGAGAACAATTCCTTCGGAGCCGATTTTGCGGGCTGTGGCATAATGTTCGGGGCAAGTGAAGCGGCCTTTCCAATTGGAAGGAGCCATTGACGTGCGGAAAATTGTGCGGAGTATGCGCCTCACTCTGTCATTGAGATCGTCAACGGATTCACGACCATCCCTCAGTCTCTCGAGATAGGGGTTGGCCATATAATAGCTGTCGTAGGCATTCATATTTACCGACACACCGTCAGTGCCGGTACCCATTTCAAGGTCAAGCCCACCTTCAAGAACAGCGTCGGTGTTGTGCACACCTCCCCAGTCGCTGACTGCGACACCGTCGAATCCCCATTGTTGTTTCAATATGTCTTTCAAAAGTCGCGGGTTCTCGCAGCAGTTGCGGTTTTCAAAGAGATTATAAGCCGGCATAATGGCCCATGCGCCGCCGTCTACGGCAGCTTTGAACGGTTTGAGGTATATTTCATGCAAAGCACGTTCTCCGACATGTACATTCGTCGTATAACGGTTGTCTTCGTTGTTATTCAGAGCAAAATGTTTGACACATGCCGCAACATTATTGCTTTGAACGCCCTGGATATAAGGCACGACCATTGTTGACGTAAGAAACGGGTCTTCGCCCATATATTCGAAACTACGGCCGTTGAGAGGTGTACGCATCATATTCACTCCGGGGCCAAGCAGAATGTCTTTGCGGCGATATCGCGCTTCCTCGCCTATGGCTCTGCCGTATTCACGGGCTAATTCCGGGCGCCATGTGGCAGCCAGGCAGCTTAGAGCCGGGAATGCAGTGCAAGAGTCATTGGTCCACTCGGCGCTGTTCCATTCGTCCCAGAATACTTCCGGACGAATGCCGTGAGGCCCGTCAGTACACCATAGTTCCGGGATTCCGAGACGGGGAACACCGGCAGAGGAGAATTTCGACTGGGCATGAACCATCTTGACTTTTTCCTCAAGAGTCATACGCGAAAGTGCATCCTCGATACGCTCTTCCAGTGGAGCCGAATAGTCGAGGTATTTCGAATCAGTAGCATGTGCAATGCCTTGTGCACAAATAATTGAACCAAGACATAATATTAATGACACTACGACGGTCTTGAAATGGTATTTCATTGCGATATATATGATTTGATTGGCAGAAGGTAGTTTTTTAATATTATTTGCCCAGGTCGACCCAGACTTTCATTTTACCTGGCTTGCGGTTATCCCACGCGAAATATGGTATGAATGTGATATTTCCTTCGTTTGTTTTTAGAATCTTGAAATTACGGAGCAATCCCTCCCCGTCTTCAACACAAAATTCAGAATCGTGATTAATGGTGGCAGCATCGTAGCAGGGATTGTCACATTCCTCCATGCAATAAACCAAAGGGCCACGCATAACAGCTCTCTTGCAAAGATTCTCTTTTACCTTCGGGTCGGCCGCCATAATATTGACGGGCATTGCCATACTGAGTTCTATGTCTGCTCCCATCTTATCAACAGGAATAGTCACGTATCCGTTTTGTTTCGTAAATTTTCGGTTCTCACCATTGATTTTTAGCGCATACTCATCGCACCATCCGGGAATTCGCAGCTTTATGTTTCTCGGCAGGCTTCCTTCCGGTTTAACTGTAATCTTGACATCCCCTGCAAAAGGATATCCGCCAGATATCGACATATGCACAGGCACGCTGTCTACGTCAATCTCTGTTTTATTTCCGATAAAAAGATTGACGTAAATATTGTCTTTGTCAATCCCATAGATATAATTCCCCATAGAAGGTAGGAAGCGTGAAATGTTACTCGGGCAGCAGGCTGTCCCATACCATTCCTGACGATGGTGTGAACCATCCGATTCGAGAGGATTCACATAAAAGAATTTTTCACCTCCTAATTGGACACCGGCAAGAGCGGCGTTATACATTGTCCGCTCTAGAACATCGATATATCCGGCATCTCCAAAAAGACGGTTCATCCGCGATGCCCACATTATAAGACCCACCGAAGCACAGGTCTCGCAGTAAGCTTCACGATTGGGTAGGTCATAGTCTTCCGTGAAACCCTCGTTATGGACTGAGGATCCAATACCCCCGGTGACATACATATTGCGCTCCGTCACATCTTCCCATACCAGCTGAAGCGCGTCGAGATAAGTTCTGTCAGCTTTTTTAGCGGCAACGTCAGCCATACCGCAGAACAGATACATGGCTCGGACGGCATGCCCCGTGATGTCTGTTATCTCCCTTACTGGTTTATCATCCTGGCAATACTCGGTTCCCCATGGCGCACCGTTGCCATGCGATCCGTAACCGTGACCTCTCTCTTCAAGAAGCCAATGGGCAAAATCGAGGTATTTTTTATCTCCTGTAGCATCTGCCAGACGCACAAGGGCGAGTTCCACTTCCTCGTGTCCAGGCACCCAGTGTCGCTTATCCGGACCGAAAGTCTGCATCATATGGTCGGCAAATCGTTTCGCAACATTGAGAAAGGACTGTTTGCCGGTTGCGGAATAATAAGCAACAGCAGCTTCAAAGAGATGGCCTCCGCAATACATCTCGTGCATTATCATATCTGTCCATCGAGGAGTTGGAGCTACGATGGTATAATATGTGTTCAGATAGCCGTCATCCCATTGCGCATCTGCAATCATATTGATCCAGGTTTCCAGTTTTCTCTCAATTATCGAATCCGGATTATTGATGAGGCTGTAGGCCATTCCTTCCATTGCCTTATACACATCGGAATCATCATAACATAGTCCGGAATGCTCGCCATGCCCCTTTGCGGCATTGATAAAGTTACTCATTCGTAATGTCTTATTCTCAATCTGATCAATGCAGTGAGGAATGGTTTTATTTGCCAGATCATCCAACCTCGGCGACCAGAAAGAATCGCATATCGACACGTGTGAAAAATCAATATTATCAATCTGTGACATATGCCGGTCGGCCTGTGCTGTAAATGCTACTAAAAGGGCTGATGCTATGACGAAATGTTTTATGGCCATGGTAAAAATACGTATTGTTTGTTTCGTGAAATGGAAATAACAAGGATTGCAGTTCATGCTCAGTCGATGGACTGCAACCCCCGATATTGTATTATATCCTTTTGTTAGCGGATGATAACTTTTCTGACTGTAGTCCCGGTTCGCTGAATGTATACTTCCCCGGCAACAGGATTCATTACACGGATACCCTGAAGGTTAAAGTATTCGCAGGTGGCATTGCCGCCATCTTGAATGATTTCTGTTATTGATGTCGCGGGTTCGTTGTTGGCTGAGACTTTCATTTTGTTGAGATCGAAGCGGATTTTGTAAGTGCCCGGTTCTTTGGTTGTCCAGTTGTAATCTTCGTTCTGATCCATCTTGATATCCAGACCGTACTTGTTGTCGATTGCCAACTCAGTATTGTCTATTTCGGGGCGAAGATGTGTTCCCCATACGGGAGCCATCGATGCGCGGAATCTTTTGCCAGACTCGCAGTTGTCGAAAGTCGCCTCAAAGACGTTAGGCGAAACCTGTTCCATTGGCTGGAAAGACCAGTTTGTAAGGTCGCCTACCATATAGAGCTGGTTAGCGATAACTTTGTCGCTGAGGTATTCTGCGCTCATCTCCATGTTACGCAAATCAAGCGTAATCTTGTATGTTCCAGCTTCAGATACAGTCCACTGGTTGTCATTCAGGTCGGCTCCGCGGAATACTTCTATGGCGCATTTTTTCAAACCTTCTGCACCAATGGTGATATTCTGCGCCGGATGAATCCAGTTTCCATCCCACTCCTTATCATTGCGCAGGCTGAACTTGAAAGCACCGCCCTTCATATATGTCTGATATGTGAAAATGTAGGGATTAGTCGCGTCCAGGGTCAAAGGAGTGCCTTCGGCCGGATTCCAGCCTCCGATAGTGGCATCGCCCACTGCGTATACGCTGGGAGTAATCACGGGAAGGACTTCGCTGAAGTCCGAAGTGATGGAAACGATGGCCTTATCAAGGTCAAATACGATACGGTAGTTGCCGCTTTCGGCGATATACCAGTTCTTATCGCCGCCTTCCATGTTGTTATAGTCGATGTTGGCAGTCGCCGATGTCGCGGGGCTGAGGAGAGTCTTGTCCTCGACGGCATGAACCTGAGGACCGTTGAATACGACATCAGCACCCCATGCACTGGCACGGAAGCGTCCGGTGGAGACACCGTCGCCGCCTTCCACCTTGCCTTGATAGAAGAAGACATGATCAGATGTTTTGACGAGTTCGAATGCACTCCATTGGGTAGGATCTCCTACCATGAAGAGCTCGGAAATTTCCGACAGGGTTGCTTGAGCTGATGCAGTGCCTGATATCGACAGGGTTGCAACAGCAGCTAACCAACAGATTTTTTTCATGATTAATTGTTGTTTTTCGGGGTTGAACTATTTATATTATTTGGAAAGCCTTACTATTTTGCATCCATGGGGCTCGATTTGCGCGTTGATTGCCGAGGCGGTGCCTTCATCGGCATGCTCCCAGAGGTCTCGCACTTTCATAGGACTGCTGATTCCCAAGTCCGCGAAAGCTACATTGAAGACTTTAGGATTGTCCTCTCTGTTAAAAAGACCTACGATGTAATCGCCGTTGCTCATTTGGCCATACCACACATTACTGCCTTCAGAATTAACTACATCTGACAGCGGTTTACCAACAAAACGATCATGGTTCAGTGCCAACATTTCATCGTTTGTGTAGTATTTTAAATTATCACCAATGGTACCGGGTTGGTCTGCAACAGCTATCGGTCCTCCGGCCATCAACTGTATGGAGATGCAGAATTTCTTCTCAGCATCGGTTTCAAAACTATGGGCAATCGTGAAATCGCCGTCAAGTATGACCTTGTCGCGGCCGCTCAAGTGGCTCCAATAAGTGAAACCGTCAAACTGGTTATTGAGATTCGGCCAACGGTTATAGATTTTGCCGCGGTCATGAGAAGATGTATGCAGCCAACCCCCGGTCCAAGTGTCACGGACTATACGTATCATATGGCCATAACGTTTTTCAATCTCGGCATCATTATATAAATGTGGCATTACAAGCGAAACCATAATGTCTTGTTCTTTGGCTTCCAATGCAATAGTCTCCAATAAATCGGCATAGTTCTGACGGCCATATCCTTTGCCGACAATATTATTCCTGTCGAAACCATCTTCGTAATGACTCAGATAATCAAATCGAAGGAAATCCGCTCCAAGCTCTTTGTAATATCTAATCAGTGCCCGGATATATTCGCGTGCTCCCGGATGCGACATAACTATATATTTATACGGCTCATTAGCCTTCGGATTTATAACTTCATCAATGTCGGGATTATATAGAAGGCTGCCCATGGAATATTCAGTACCGGGAACCTTATCGCGTTCTGCGCAGGTATATGTCATCGGAATATCATATATTCCGACTTTCAGACCTTTGGAATGTGCATAATCGATTATATCCCTGTAAGCAGTACCTCCATAATGTGTTTTGAAGATACCATCTACACATTGCGTATCAAGGAAGCCATCAGTGCATACCATATCGTATCCATGAGGTTTGAGTTCAGTCGCAACCCAATCGATAACCTCCTTCCATTGCTCTAAAGAAAAGTGCTGTTTTTCAACGGGCAGATCCTGTTGGTCGAGACACGCTTCATATATACTCCAATATAATGGGGCTTTGTAAGAATGGAAGCCTGCGATGTCTGTCAGTTCGGGATGTTCATGCACATCCGGACGATTCATAACATAGTTCGGATCGTCTGAACATCCAGCCATCATGATGACAAGGATGTTCAAAATCGTGAAGAATAAGTATTTTTTCATGCTTCAGTGAGTGTTTGTCAATCTTTATATTCGGCTTTAATTGTCCAATGTTCGAGGTCGAAAGTTAATTTATAGTTTCCAGCTTTCTCTACGTTCCAGTTATAGTCTGGATTCGCAGTATATATGAATCCTGATGACGCAACTCCGTTGATGCCAATGGGTGAGTTATCAGATTTCGGCCTAACATGAATTCCCCAGTCCTTGACAGGAGTCGCACGCATGCGCCCGGCATTGAGATGCCCATCATACACGAAAATATACTTTGATACTCGTGTGACGGGGGTGGGATTATATATATCCCATCCAGAAGGAGCGGCGTCTCCCAGAATGAAGAATTCTTCGGTCTCAATCGGGTTTACCGGTATCTCGATATCTTCAAGGGTACCGAGATAGCTGCAGCTCATCGTCCATTTACTTAGATTTAAGGTCAGACGATACTTCCCGGCATCTTTTACAACCCACTTGTAGTCAGGGTTAAGAGAATAATCGAATTCTTCTTCTGTTATGTCAGTCTTAGTAATCGGCCTGTTTCCGCCCAACGGTCGGATCGCATCCCACGACGGATATTCATCTCCGCTTTTGGGATAAACCTTGAACTCTCCGGCATAAAGATTGCCCTCATAGGTGAAAACATGGCTGTCTGACGCATCACGAGTCAATGCCGTCATGGCATCACCGTTCCATCCATTCACAGTAGCATCGCCGACCATAAACAATGTAGAGGTCTCAATCGGATCCTTATCCGACGGTCGGTCGGGATTCTCTCCACCAAGGAATTCGGTTTTAAGAGTCCAATTCTCAAGGTCGAATGTCAGATGATAATTGCCTGGATCGGTGACAAGCCAATTGATGTCGGGATCCCAAACATACATGAAGTTTTCATTTTCTATTCCGTCTTTCCCGATTTTGACATGGTCTGTTACCGGGCGAATATGATAGCCCCAGGCTCTTTTAGTGGTGGCGCGAAGTTCACCTTCGTTCAACCAACATTCATATTCAAAAATATATTTGCTTTTCTTAGCTGTCTCGAGAGCATTCCCTACGTTCCAACCGATTGATGTGGCCGATCCAACAATATAGAGGGTCTCCGTTTCGATAGGCGCAACCTCCGGCTGCACGAATTCACCGAGATATTCGGTGCTCAGTGTCCAGTCGCGCAGATTAAAAGTGAGTTCATAGGTGCCGTTGGCGACAACAAGCCATTTTTCATCAGGGTTGTCGGCATGCATCTGGAACTTGACCGCTTCAAGCGGTTCCTCACCTATTTCCTGGCCATAATACATCGGACGGATGAAATCCACATCAAGACTTGATGTCGGTGCGAGACTCACCTTGAATTCTCCCTCATGCAGTTGGCCCTTGTAAACGAATATATATGGATCCGTCTCGGAGCATTGCATCGGAGTTGGATCTTCGAATGACCAGCCGGTCGGCACTGCATCACCTACAAGATACAGTTCTTTAGTATGTATCGGACTTTTAAAGTCAGATACAATCAAATCCTTCTCTCCTTCACAAGAGCTCATTACGCATAATGTGAAGAAAAACATCAGGACTTGAGATAATTTAATTCTATTCATAGTTCTATTGATGAGTGATGGATTTGTTAATAACCTTTGTTTTGCACCAGATGTGGATTAGCCTGAAGTGCTTTGAATGGTATAGGGAATATATCCGTATGGTTGTCGACGTCAGGAGTTTTATCCCACCATTTGCCTGAACTGAATTTGCCATATCTTACCAGATCTGTTCTTCTTCGAGTTTCGGCAAAGAATTCACGCCCCCATTCGTCAAGCATTTCCTGCATATCCAATTTCGCGCTTCCTTCAGGCTCATACAGGACTTCTGAAAGATTTTCAACCGGATAGTTTCTGCGTCTGACGCTGTTCAGAAGCGCAGCGGCATCCGGGGTGTTTCCGGAACGGAGCTTGCATTCGGCGAGCATATATATAATTTCGGGGAGACGAATTTCGGCATATGCCGCTTCCAATTGGTGTGGGTCATCATCGCTGTACATGGGATATTTCACATAATGCCATCCTGAATTATGATCGCCGGTTGTCATAGAGCTGGTTTTGTTTGATGGCCAAAGTTCAGGATCGAGGTTCTGGAAATCACCAACTGCGTCACGGATATATAAGTCATAGTCACGCTCCGGAGCACGAACCTTCTTAACTTTACCATTATCATCAGTATATTCAAGATAGCCATAAAGGAATAAACCTTCACGCCTACCATTGCCGAGATTCTTGTAAAGTTTCATTCGTTCATCGCCGGGGTATTTACGGAATTTCTGAATAGGCATTCCCAATTCATCGGTATAAAGCTTGCCTGTCAAGTCATATGAGGGAGCGGCGGCATATTTGGTGTTGTGTCCACCTGCTTTGCACTTTTGATCTTTAAGGTATAGATGGGCATTCGCAGGAACAGTCCACCAATATGTATTTGCATGATAATTCCAATATTCATTACCACCGGGATAATTCGGGAATGCAAATATGACCTCATCACAGGTATTGTTGTCCCAATCAAATGCAGCGTCCCAACGATTTGCCACTTCATAGGTTCCATATACACCGTCAAGAATATCCTGGCAGAGTTTAGCGCAATCTGTGTATCGCTCTGATCCAACATATACCTCGGCATTCAGATATAGCCTTGCAAGTAGGGCTGCCGCACCTGCTTGAGTCCATTTGCTTAGAAATTCCGATGATGTGCCGAGAGCTTCTTTCTTTGGCAGCTTGGGTATGAGTGTTGATAGCTCAGTTTCAATAAAATTGAAAATCACCTGTGGTTCCACTTGCCCCTCAGTGTTTTTAGTCTGATCCTCGAATGACACTACATAGGGAATGTTCCTGAAACCATCGAGCAGGCTAAGATAGCAGAATGCCCGCAATACACGCAATGAAGCTATGTAGCCGTCAATCTCTTCCTGGGTGAAATTAAATTTCGCCTTATCGATTTTTTCAAGTTCTTCTATGCCGAAATTGCACTGACCGATGCCTTCGAAGCCACTGTTCCAGAGAAACTCGAAGTAATCATCCTCCGCAGTCCATGTATGATAGTGATAACGCCGCCATCGGCCACCGTCATCCCACCATCCATCGCGAGACGGAGAGATAATCTGATCGGAGGGAAGCTCCTGAAGGAAGTGGCGGAATTGCAGCATATGATAACAGTGCTCGAAGGGTCGTGCTACAACTCTTTCAACGTCCTTTCGTGTATTGTAGAAGTTGTTCGATTCAACCTGGTCATAGATGGTTTCGTCGAGGTTTGTGCATGCTGATAGAAACATGATCCCTAAAACGATGCACAAGGATTTTATGATGTTTTTTTCCATGATGTCGATCATTTTTGTTAATTAGAATTCAATCTGTGCTCCGAGGATAAACTGCCGGGTTGTCGGATAGTACATACACGACCCTTGCGCTCCCGGCGTAAGGCCATTGACAGGATATGTACTGGGGTCAACCCCGGAAAACTTGGTAATCGTAAAGACATTTGTTACCGCTCCGTAGATTCTCAAGCTATTCATATATTTTGCCTTGGGGACATTTAAAGTATAGCCAAGAGTGATTTGGTCAAGTTTGAAATAGTCGCCTCGTTCAAGGAAATAGTCAGTTACGGCATGAGAGCCGGTTGAACTTATTTTAAAATTCTTACCATATGCTTTCTTCAACATATTTCCACTATACTTGCGTGTGCCATAATAGAAATCGTGGATATTGAACAAATCAAATCCGAAAGCGCCACGGAAGAAAAGGACAAGGTCGAAGTTTTTGTAACGGAAATTATGAGTCGTTGACATGGTGAATTTTGGCAGACCATTGCCAACTTTCACTTTATCCTCTTCAGTCGCACGGCTGGCCGAAATCACATCTCCGTTTCTGTCATAAACCAGCCATTCGCCGTTGTGATCGATTCCATGATACTTCCACATATAGAAATTTCCAATCGACTGACCTTTTTCAATGCGTTGCAGATAATAGTACGGAAACGGATTTTCCGTCTCACACATGTTGTAGAAATCCTGGCCGATATATTTTGAGTTACTGAAATCGATAAATTTGTTTTTCATCGTGGAGCCGATGACATTGAAGCTGTAGGTAAAATCGCGTGTCTGCACGGCATTTACATTCAGATCAAACTCAAAGCCAGAATTCTCCATCGTACCGACGTTCACAAAAGCCGTAGGCCACATATAAGGAGGGACCGAGACATTGTAGTCGCCGAGCAGATCTTCCGTTCTTCTGCGGAAGTAGTTCAACGATCCAGAGAACCGGTTGTTGAACATCGAGAAGTCAAGTCCGACATTCCAGTTTTTCGCACGTTCCCATTTCAGATCAGGGTTAGGATTCTTAGATGCTCCCCATCCTTGCAGAAAATGGCCATTTATATAAGCATAGCCGTAGCCGCTCATTGTTGCCAACGACATATAGCTGTCGAAATTCTGATTACCGCTTTCGCCGTAGTCAGCACGGATTTTCAAATCATTCAGCCACGAGCGTGTCGATTCCATGAAATTTTCATTACTTATGCGCCATCCAACTGAAACGGCGGGAAAATTGCCCCATTTGTGGTTTTTGCCAAATTTTGATGAACCCTCGTGTCTTATTGATGCAGTCATAAGGTACTTGCCATCCCAGTCATAGCTGACACGACCAAAAAAGGCAATGAGTTTACTGTCATTTTTATAACTACTCATCCCGATAATACCTTCATCTTTAGCGTATTCACCAGAACCAAGATTATCAGCACCTAATCCATCATTCGGGAAATCGCTGTTTTCAGCGCTGAAACCGGAATTTTGAAAATACTGGTATGAATAACCAAGCATTAGCTTTACATTGTTTTTACCAAATTTACCGGTGGCATTGCCTATCCATTCCAAAACATCCTGCCTGCTCTTTGAATAGGAACGGCTAGCCTGACCTTCAAAACCTTCGTTGACGGCCAATGTGCTTGTTGACGGACGGAACCATGTTTGGTCATATGTATAACGGTGTTCTGCAAACGTAATCTGAGTATTCAATGTAATTGGGCACTCCCTACTACCTGTCCAAAGAAGAGGCAACAGATTGAGTTTCACAGTGCCATCCATATCAATCAATTGGGTATCAGTATGATTTTTCTCTAATTTCTGTACTTCCACCGGGTTATAGGCACTTGTCTGACCAAAGAAATTGTAATAGCGGGTCGGATCTTCTCTATCCATCAACGGGGTTGTCGGATTCGCTGAAATTGCGTTTCTGAATACGTTCCAATCAGCAGCATCACTGGAAATAATTCGTGGCGCAAGATTGATATTCAGGTTAAAAAGCCCACCTTTGGAATTCAGTCCGGCGGAAGCTCTACCTCCGTACTCTTCTCGTTTTGAACGTAAATCTACGCCGTGTGAATTTTTATAATCCCCACTGACACGAAAGTTAGCACGTTCATTTCCACCTGAAACACTAATATTATGGTTATGGCCAAAGCCTGTGCGGCTAACTCCATCAAACCAATCGTAGTTTCCTCCAAGGTCTGTTCCATTGTCACCCCAAGGAAGACGGACATTCCTATAATCATCGGCACTCATCATATCCAGATCCTTATTTACTTTATCCCATGAAAGAGTGGTTGAATATGTAACATTATATGTGCCGTCCTTACTTGCTTTCTTTGTAGTTATAAGAATAACGCCATTCGACCCCTGTGTGCCGTAGATTGCTGAAGCCGCACCGTCCTTTAACACATCAAAAGACGCGATGTCATTCGGGTTCAGATTTGCCATACTTCCACCTGGTACACCGTCAATTACGATAAGGGGATTTAGACCTGCTGAGCGGGAGGAAACACCTCTGATCTGGATGCTTGAGGTGTTGTTGGGGTCGGCTGCTGCAGTATTTGAAATCGACATTCCGGATACTTTTCCCTGAATCAAACGGGCTGGGTCTGATGAACTGATAGTCAAGAAGTCTTTCTCGCCAACATGGCTTATCGCCGACGTCAGTTCTTTCTTATCCATTGTGCCATAGCCGATAACCACGACTTCACTTAACAGCTGAGAGTTTTCGGTTAGAGTGACATCCAGTACCCCGCTTTTCTCTGCTTTCTTATTTTCGGAGCAATAGCCTACATATGAAAATAGAATGTTACTGCCGGCAGGCACCTCTATTTCATATCGGCCATCAATATCGGTTGACACACCGACTGCTGAAACGTCACTCCTTACCGAGACTCCAATCAGAGGCTCCCCGGAGGGATCCGATACAATACCTGAAACTTTAATCTTATTACCTTTGGATGCAGAGTCTTTTTTATTTACCTTAGTCGACCTACTGTTGAGTACAATTTGTTTTTTGTCGATAACATAGCTTATACCATGCGTGGCAAAAAGTTTATCAAGGACAGATGTTAAGGTCTCATCCTTGACTTTGAGTGTTACGGGAACATTTACATTTATAGTCTCTTTGCTATAAATAAACCGGTATTTTGTCTGCTGTTCTATGGATTTAAGAACATTTTCCAAGGCAATTCCATCGACATCAATGGATACCTTGCTGTTGGATGCGTAGGCCGATAGCCCATAGCCAAACATCATCAGGAAGAGCATAGCCCTAATCATCAGATGCCAACGGCTGCGCATTGGATGTGAATTTGTTTTTTCCATTATTTTGATATGATTGGTATTGTTTTCTGGTATGATTTTTGAGGTAATTTATAGATTTTTATTGTAATCTAAATAAAGAACGATTGTGAAAAAATAATCCACATCGAGAAAGTACAAAATTTTCAATTTATTCATTTTTTGTTTGATTACCTTTGGATGCAGAGTCTTTTTTATTTACCTTAGTCGACCTACTGTTGAGTACAATTTGTTTTTTGTCGATAACATAGCTTATACCATGATTGGCAAGAAGTTTATTAAGGACTGATGTCAAGGCTTCATCCTTGACTTTGAGTGTTACGGGAACATTTACATTTATAGTCTCTTTGCTATAAATGAACCGGTATTTTGTCTGCTGTTCTATGGATTTAAGAACATTTTCCAAGGCAATTCCATCGACATCAATGGATACCTTGCTGTTGGATGCGTAGGCAGATAGCCCATAGCCAAACATCATCAGGAAGAGCATAGCCCTAAACATCAGATGCCAACGGCTGCGCATTGGATGTAAATTTGTTTTTTCCATTATTTTGATATGAGGTATTGTTTTCTGGTATGATTTTTGAGGTAATTTATAGATTTTTATGGTAATCTAAATAAAGAACGATTGTGAAAAAATAATCCACATCGAGAAAGTACAAAATTTTCAATTTATTCATTTTTTGTTTGAAGTGCTTGGAAGCGAGCGTAATAATAATTAACTTCGCAACAAATATCATAACATGGAAAACGAAAAATTTGAAAACGAAATGCTTTTAGTGGCTGCCTTGAAGATAGACAGCCATGAAGCGTTTGTTAAAATTTTTCGACATTATTATTCAGACCTTGTAATCTTCGCATCCCGTTTCATCCCGGATAATGAGACATGCGAAGATATAGTCCAGGAAGCATTTGTGAAAATCTGGACGAACCGAAAAGTTCTTGAAATTCGGACATCACTGAGGACATATCTTATATCCTTAGTACAGCATCTTGCTTTAGACGAAATCAAGCACCGCAAGGTCAAGACCCTATATCAGGATATGAACCATGAGATTATCATGTCCCTGCCGGCCGATGAACATGTCATGTATTCGGAATTGAGTGACGCTATTGACAATCTGCTCTCACAGCTCCAACCGGATGTTCTTGAAACATATAGGTTGTCAAGAACACATAATCTGAAATATACCGAAATCGCCGAGAAACTCAATATTTCGGTTAGGACTGTGGAATCTCGCGTCAGCAAAACGGTAAAATTTCTTCAACAGCATCTCAAAGATTATAAGATCATCATATATTGGATTCTAACGTTTCAACACCTTTTATAAGAAATTACGATGGATAATAACATGAATAATACGATAGATTCCTTAATTAGCCGTTATCTGATGGGTAATGCTTCATCGCATGAGATTGAGGAATTACGGCGTTGGATTGAGTCGGATGAGCAAAATAGAAAATACTTTCAGCGACAACAGGATATATGGGCAGTCTTGAATCCGACTTTAGATATAAACGATATAGATACCGTAAGCGCAGAATTGAAAGTGCTTCGTAAGACCGGTATTGTATCTTTACGTTTTGCAATATTCAAGAAATTGCTCGGATATTGGTCGCGCATTGCAGCTGTTGCTATTTTGCCACTACTTGCAGTGGTAGGATATCTGATTTATAGGCCATCGGAGGGACGAGATATTGCTGATGTGACAATCACCACCTCTTTTGGCTGTCTCAGCAGCACGGTTCTTCCAGACGGCACAATCGTATGGCTTAACGCAAACAGCTCATTGCAATATGACCCCATGATGGATGACAATGTGAGGAATGTGATATTACACGGAGAGGCATACTTTGATGTCAAAGCTGATGCGAAACATCCATTTAATGTAAAGACTCCATATATGACAGTCACGGCAACCGGTACGGAATTCAATGTAAATGCCTATGACTCGTCCGCTTCCATAACATTAGTCGATGGTAAAGTAAGTGTAGAAGTAGAAAGTAAATCAATGACACTTAATCCCGGCGAACATCTGGCAGTAGCAGATGGCCGTCCAACAATTAGCAACCATATAAATACAGAAAAATATTGCTGTTGGAGAAATGGCACGTTAATCTTTGAGGATGAACCTCTTTTTAATATCTGTAATAGGCTTCAGCAAATATATGATGTTGAGTTCGATATTGCGCCAGAATTGAAAGAGAGAACATTCCGGATGATTCTTAACGGCGAGAACATAAGCGAGGTGGTGCGTTTCTTTGAATTGGCCGCTCCTGTGACGTGTGAATTTGAGAACCTGAAATCCCCCAACGATACAACCAAATTTAAATCAAGAATCCGCATAATGCCTTCCTAAAATCATATAATCGAATCTTTCATATGAATGTACATATAAAATTATTCGCTATTGCCCTTGTCCTTACCAGCTGTAGCTCTACCACTGAAAATCTGCTTTCGCCAGACGGCAATATCGAGATTGCCTTTACTCTCACAGACAAAGGCGAGCCATCCTACTCCGCAAAGTACAAAGGCAACGACATCGTTCTTCCTTCTTTGCTGGGCTTTGTGCTTAAAGATACAACCTCTCTAACCGACAATTTCAAGATAACAGGCATCGAACGCTCTGATTTCAATGAGTCATGGACACCAGTATGGGGCGAAAACGACACTATCGAGAACTGTTACACACAGATGATCGTCAACCTCCAACAGGGCGACCGGAAAATGGACATAGAGTTCCGAGCATATAATGACGGCTTCGGCTTCCGATATATATTCCCTGAGCAGACGGCCAAAGCATTTGTAATCGCAGACGAAGCCACACAGATAGCAATGGCTGGCGACCATACGGCATGGTGGATCCCCGGAGATTATGACACCCAGGAATATGAATACACTACATCACGCCTAAGCGAAATACGCGCACACGCCGACGACAACTTCATGAATAATGCGTCGCAACAAAGATTCTCACCTACGGGAGTGCAGACAGCCTTGATGCTAAAAACCAACGATGGTCTTTATCTTAATCTCCACGAGGCGGCATTGGTCGACTTCCCTGCGATGAGTCTCGAACTCAATGACACCACAATGACATTTAAAAGCCATCTCACGCCCGGACAAGGCGGTACGATCGCAACTATACACACTCCCTTTAAAACGCCGTGGCGCACCATCACCGTAGGAGAGAAAGCAACTGACATTCTCGCATCAAATCTTATTTTAAATCTGAACGATCCATGTATTCTGGACGACGTATCATGGATTCATCCTACCAAATATATGGGAGTATGGTGGGAAATGATTACCGGCAAAAGTTCATGGAGCTATACATGGGCCGATAATTTCAATCTTGCGACTTTTGATTATTCAAAAGCCAAACCGAATGGCATTCATGGGGCTAATAATGAGAATGTGCGGAGATATATTGATTTTGCGTCAGAGCATGGTTTCGACCAACTTCTTGTCGAAGGCTGGAATATCGGTTGGGAGGATTGGTTCGGCAAAGAGAAGGACTATGTATTCGATTTTGTCACTCCTTACCCCGACTTTGACATCGCTGCACTCAATGATTATGCCCACCGCAAAGGTATCAAATTGATGATGCACCATGAAACTTCCTCTTCGGTCGATAATTATGACCGCCACATGGACGCCGCCTACGACTTGATGAAGCGATACGGCTATGACGCAGTGAAAAGTGGATATGTCGGTAATATCATACCTAAAGGAGAACATCATTACAGTCAGAAGCAGGTAAAGCACTATCTCGATGCTGTAAAAAAAGCAGCAGATAAACATATTATGGTAAATGCCCATGAGGCTGTACGTCCGACAGGCCTATGCCGCACATACCCCAATCTCGTAGGCAACGAAAGTGCTATGGGACAGGAATTCGCCGACATGAGTCCGCAACACTGCACCATACTGCCTTTTACCCGCCTTAAAGGAGGTCCTATGGACTTCACTCCGGGCATATTCCGTATGAAGATAACCGATTTTGCGCCTGGCGGTCAAGGTAAACAGAAGCGTGCGACCATCCCCAACCAGCTTGCATTGTATCTCACCATGTACAGCCCCTTACAAATGGCTGCGGATATGCCCGAGCACTATCAAAAGCACATGGACGCATTCCAATTTATCAAAGACGTACCGGTTGATTGGAGCAAAAGTGTATATCTTGATGCAGAACCGGGAGATTTTATCGTAGTCGCCCGCAAAGACAAAGGCAGCGATGCATGGTATGTAGGAGGCGTTACTGATGAAAATGCCCGAGACTATACACTTGATTACAACTTCCTGCCACCCGGTAAAACGTATGAAGCAACCATTTATGCCGATGCTCCGGATGGCGATGGCTTCGACAATCCCGAAGTTTATACCATTACCACCAAGACGGTAGACAGTACGTCAAAAGACAAAATCCATATGGCTCGTGGCGGCGGATTCGCAATTTCAATAAAACCAGTAGATTAAATTTAAATAATTAGTTTATCCAGGCGAGAGAAAATTTCTTTCGCCTGTTTATTGTAGATTTTCAATTATACTGAGACTGGATTTACTTTCATAGTAGCGAGATTTAGGTACAGGCCTTGATGCTCTATCATACCGTGACGGAACATTTTCCACAGCAGGTTGCAGCCGAGCTGCGCCAATGTCGAGTTGATAAACAGATCCTGTTTCTCCAATGCTTCGGCGAGGGAGCAGCTTGGACCTGAATCATTATCTTTCACTTTTGAGTACCGCACAAGGCGTGTCACCACTTTCAGTGAGCTTACCGTTTCATAAAGATGCGATTCCGGTTGCTTTATTTTTCTTGGCACAGTTCCCAATACAACCTGTCCGCTTGACTGCGAATTGCCAAAGTCGAGCCAATATATCGGTGTACCATGATTGGTGTAGTCTGATTCCTGTATCGCTTTCAGCACTTTCCATAAATTCATACGAGATTTCACATTGTCGGTGCATGTAATTGTGATATTGGCAAGATTATTCTTTCGTACATCCTTGGGACATACAGGATATAAGTCCGGGATTGCAGTCCAGTCATTCCCGAAGAAATTGTTTATCCGTGTCACCAGACACTGTGCCTTGTTCAGCCCGATATCCGACCAACCGAAAAGTTGACGCCCGATATTGGCCTCGGTAACTATGTCCGGGTCATAGACTGTCACGAATAGACCGGGATGGTTCAATGCCCTAAGTGTCACATCGAGCCGGGCGAGATTTGTAAGGACCTGTGAACCCGTGCCGCCGGCACCTATAAGGTTTACCGTAACCGGATGCTGCGGATTGAGCAGGTAATTGTGAATATAATGTACACGTTTCATTTCAGAAGGTCTTTTAGTTTAAGATTATTCAGAGGTATAAGTTCATTGAGGTTGAACGGTTTGTCACGTGCGGCCTTTGTCACCAGCACAAGATTGGACTTCGTAGGATTACGGCCTCCGCCCAAGTGTGAGAACTCCGTCAGCCAGAACCTTTTCTCAAGATATTCCAGAAATGTTCCGAATGTCGGTTGCCTCGGACTTTCAATTTTCGGATTCCCCATGCACACGCTGGCACTCGTGACGTTGAAAAACGGGGCGGCGTACAGTTTTGTCTCCGGAGTGGGGACTTCTCCTTTGAAGGCATACACGTTCATTCCGCCACCTTCCTTTGATTCATAGATCACTCCCGGAACATTATATTCCGCATTTTCAATCTTCAGGCTTTCCACAAAATACATCATTCGTCTTTGCGGCGGATTATACCATACATACCGTTCAGACCCCTTGCGTGTATCGCAATACAGCAGATTTGACGGCAATATCCCGCATGGAGTGCTGTCATGTACTTCCGAATAATTTCTCACAAGGTCATTCATGAACTCCAAGGTCACGGGGCGTCCTTCACCCATGTTTCCATTCTTGTCTATTGCACGCATCTCCAGAAAATGCTTCTTCTCGTCCTCGCTGACATAGGCGATCAGAACGGCCTTGGGATATATAACGGAACTTATCTCCCGTGTCAGTTGGTTAGTATTTGTCATGATTCAAAATTTCTTATGATGTTAATGAATTTGTCGGACCATTGAAAGAACCGTTCGGGATACTCATCCGATATTTTGAAGAGAGATTTGGTGTCAGGAGTCAGTTTCATGGTTGTCACCGGTATTATCTCGTATGATTCCCGGTAATCAGAGTTTATGAAGTCAATCAGTGTCCTTGTCACTATGTCGTCATCCTCATAAACAATGCAGATCTGGCGGTGCAGCCTCACCGGATATATGTCCGGCTCTTCCTCAAAATATGGGTCATAGTCATAATCCATTATCGGTTTCTTCGGGTCAAGGAATTCCATACCGTCCAGCATGGCGTCTATCAGTTTTGATTCCCATGCGCTAACCGGCTTATAGTCATGTAACGCAGTGTGTATGTCATCATGATATGACTTTGTTTCAACACGTTTGAGTAGCTTGTTTATCGCGCCGGTCTGATATGACTCTATGCGTTTCCTGTCCTTGATAATTTCTTTGTCTGTCTCATTGGTGTCATGTTCCCAAAGGATACTTTCCATTATACACTCATGTTCATCACAATCCAATATTGAACCTATCCCGTTTGCGCGCATGAACCTGTTAAGGAACGATATGGCTATACGTCTAAGTTCGGCGTTGACTTGGGTTAGAAATTTTATTGGGAAATAATACAGCTCGCAGGTTCCCCAGCGATGGTATTTCCAGAGTGTAAAATGAAGTCTGCCGTCATACATCTCGATATTCAGACCAATCTTGTCGGAGAGAATGGTCTCCAAGTCATAGAATAACTGGTTGATGCTATCATTCAGGGTTCTGCCGGGTGTATGGTCGGCCTTCACGTTCAACAATTCCGCATATCGGAAATATGAATCACGCAGGAAATCATAGTTCTCCTGCGTGATTATGTTGAAAGTCCCATCCCCATAATCCTTGATTATGAACGAAGGTACTGTGCTCTGGAAGGTCGTTTTCAGAAAAGAATTACAGCACCGCTGGGCGCTGTAATTCTTCTTTGCCGGTTCACTCCGTAATGATAGCGCCTCTCGGTCTGGCTTATGAGCAGTTTTGCGAGCTGTTCCGACTGTGATTCGCTCAGGAGTCTGCATTGGTTCTCTTTTTTAGGTTTTACGGGCATTGGTTCTTATCCTTTGGTTCCGATTGTGGTCTTGAACTCATAGACCGCCGCATCGTCCTTCATGGTGGGACCGTGGACAGTGGCGGTTGTCAGTTCGGGATAGGTGTTGGAATAGAAACCCATCACCATTTCGGGGCTGTCCGATGGATTGGGGTCGTCAAGTGTGATTGTGGCTGTTCCTTTCTTGAAAGTGAACACGCGTTTGATTCCTGTGATTTCGAGTGCCATAGTCTTACATCATTTGAGGTTGAACATAGTTTCCTTGTAACATTGATGCCGGGAAGTCGGGGTAGTCTGCATATTCCTCCGGCCGGTAAGGAGGAGCGTCGTCAGGGTCCGCCATTCTTGGTGCATGAGCTGCCATGTCATGCTCGAATGGCATCGGCTGCTGCGCATACCGTGGCTGCCCGTTGGGAGGATACGTGCCGTGTTGTCCCCCGTTTGGCGGCGTCATCCCGCCATTTTGATGCGCATATTGCGGATAACCACCGTTGGGATGTGCCTGCTGCGGCCATCCCTGCGGCTGTTGCGGATATCCGTACTGGCCACCATATCCCTGTCCTGGGTTGCCGTATGGTTGTTGAGCGGGATGTGCGGCTTGTGCCGGCATTTCCTGCTGTGGCATGGTAGGTTGCTGTTGTGGCCCGGTTTGTTGAACAGTTTGCTGTTGAACTTGCGGTACAGGTTCCGGCATTGGCAGAGGCTGTGCCTGCGGTTGCTGTACCTGCGCCGTCGCGGGCTGTTGCACCGGTTGCTGGACTTGGGGCTGCTGCGGTTGAGCCTGCTCGGGTTCCTCCATCATTGCGAAGAGATCTCCTTGTCCCACTAACTTCTTCTGTTCGTCAAGCCGCTCGTCGATTGTCTTCAAGTCGTCGGGTTTGGCGTACTTGCGTGCCTCGGTAAGCGCGTCCACAGCCTCCTTGTGTCTCTTGGCGGCGATATGCTCCTCTGCCTTCTTGAGATTCTTTTCATACTTCTCGCGCTTCTCCCTGTCCTCTTTGGATTCTTTCGTCTTGGCTTCCTTAGCTCCCTTGCTCGATGACGCTGCTTTGTTGGCCTGCGCCTCGAACTGCGCCATGTTGGAGATCAGTCCTGATGCTTTTTGCATAGGACGTGCGACCACCTGCATGAAGCCTGAGTCGAGTTCTTCGGGTGTGCCGTTAAGTGTCAGCGGCACGATGCTGTTCTGCGCCTCGTCCTTGAGTGTGTTTGACTTCGGGAGCACCGACACCGCCATGCGTCCCTCGGCGGATTTGCGGATGACCAACGTGATATCCACGTTAGGGGTCATCATCTGGTTCATTGATTGAAAAAACATATTCTTATCGTATTTAGTGTGAATATTTCCGGTTATTGCCTGCGCTCATCCCTTGAAGAATTCAGCGAGAAGCCTGTTGCGATCGGGATGGCGGCTTATCTCAATTATAGGATCCAGGATGGTGGAGATATGCACCGGTCCCCCTGTCCTGCGTGACGGAAACTTGATTTCCGGTCTTTGGATCCGGACGATTCTTTTCTTCGGCACCGGGATTGTCACCGCCGGCTGTGCCGCTGTCATGATAGCCTGTCTCATAGTCATTTCTTTTTTAATTTATTATTGAATATCCGGGCTTGGCAGCCCGATGAACTACAAGGGCATTACAGCGGCCGACTCCGGTAATGCAAGGCTTTCGGGAAAAATACCGGAGCGTAGCGAGGATGATTTTTCCCGAAACCGACAGGCCCGGCCTTGCAGTCCGAAAGAGGCGGGCGCTAATTTTGCCCGGTAGTTCCTTCGGGTCTGTCAGCCAGACTATTCCACTCGACCCTGGTTCATGCAGTCATTTTTCAACGGGGTACTACTAATATCAAGTTTTGTGGTATGCTTTATTTCAAATAAAATTCAATCCTAATGACGCATTATTAATTATGAACCATACCGCAGATACAGGTGTTGAAATTGGATAGTAAATAGTAATATGTAATATCACAGTTTATGACACAATATCAATTAAAACGGGCTTACGAACCCGCTTCTCCGGAAGACGGCTTCAGGGTATATATAGACAGACTTTGGCCGAGAGGTCTCTCGCACGAGACTTTCCATTATGATTTGTGGGATAAGGATATCGCGCCGTCCACAGAACTCCGCGAATGGTTCCATGAAGATCCCACTGACCGCTGGCCCGAATTTGAGATACGATATACCAAGGAACTGGAGGAAAATCCTTCATTCGGGACATTGCGACATCTTCTTGCACAGAAATCTGTCGTGACGTTACTTTATTCCTCTCATGACGAACAACATAACAATGCTATTGTGATCTATAATCTTCTAACAACATAACTTCTTAACATATCCTCCACTTATGAAAATGTTCTGTTACCAGTGCCAGGAGACGGCACGCGGCAAAGGCTGCGAGATACAAGGTGTATGCGGAAAGAAACCCGAGACGTCTGCAAGAATGGATCAGCTCCTTTATATAGCCCGGGGAATCGCCATCGTAAACCGGCAGTTGCGCGAGAAAGGCGCATCAAGCAAGGGTGCATCCCGGTTTATCGTCGACGCACTGTTCACCACCATCACCAACGCGAATTTCGACAATGATATGCTCGACGGCTATATCACAAAAGCCCTCGAACTGAAAAACGAACTCGAAGGAGAGTCGAAAAAACGCGGCATGGAGCCTCCTTTCATGCCTGAGGTGTCGTATCATATTCCAAAGGAGGAATATGGCGTACATGAGGTAATCGAACACGGAGGTACTCTTAAAGAAGAAATCACAAGTGTTCTCCACGACAAGAACCCGGACATAAGAGGTCTCAAACAGCTTGCCATGTACGGCTGCAAGGGTATGGCGGCCTATGCCCGTCACGCCTGTAACCTCGGTTATGAGGACGAAGATGTATATGTCATCATCGAGAACGCCCTTGCCGAGATAAGCCGTCCTGACATAGATGTGGACGAACTGTTCTCGCTTGTCCTTAATGTGGGCGAGGGCGGTGTAAAGGCTATGGCGCTGCTTGACAAGGCAAACACATCGACCTACGGCAACCCCGAAATCACCAGGGTCGACATTGGTGTCAGAAACCATCCGGGCATACTCGTGAGCGGTCATGACCTCAAGGATCTTGAGGAACTGCTCGAACAGTCCGCCGGCAAAGGTGTCGATATCTATACCCACTCGGAGATGCTCCCCGCCCAGAGCTACCCGTTCTTCAAGAAATTTCCCCACTTCGCAGGAAACTACGGCAACGCATGGTGGCGGCAGATTGACGAGTTTGAGACATTCAACGGCATGTTCCTCTTCACCTCCAACTGCATTGTGCCCCCGCGTCCGAAAACCACCTACATGGACCGCGTCTACACGACCGGTGTCGTCGGAATGCCCGGCACACATTTTATCCTCGAGGGGAAGGACGGCAAAAAGGATTTTTCCGAAATCATAGAGCGGGCGCAGACATGCCAGCCGCCGACAGAGATAGAGCACGGTGAGATTGTCGCCGGATTCGCCCATAACCAGGTGCTCGCTCTGGCACCTAAGATTATCGACCTCATCAAAAGCGGTAAAATCCGCAAGTTTGTGGTCATGGCAGGCTGTGACGGCAGAATGCCCTCGCGCAAATACTATACGGAATTTGCGGAAAGGCTCCCTAAAGACTGCGTGATTCTCACCGCAGGCTGTGCCAAATACCGCTACAACAAGCTTCCGCTCGGTGATATCGAGGGTGTTCCGCGCGTGCTCGATGCCGGACAGTGTAACGATTCCTATTCGCTCGTCGTGATTGCCAATGCTCTCAAGGATGCTTTCGGCCTGGAGAGTGTCAACGATCTGCCGATTGTCTACAACATCGCATGGTATGAGCAGAAGGCGGTGATAGTGCTTCTGGCCCTGTTGAGCCTCGGAGTGAAGAATATCCACACCGGCCCGACGCTGCCGGCGTTTTTCACCCCCGAAATTCTGAAAGTGCTTCAGGAGAAGTTCAATATAGGTACCATCACCACCGTTGACGAAGATCTGACTACCCTTATCGGCTGAAAGAAATGGACGGTCGGAATGTGAATCGGTTTATCCATAAATATGTGATAGCGGCGGCACACGCCATCCTTTGGCTGGCGGCGCTGTCGCTTGCAGCATATTTCCATCTTGACCACGGGTATTCGGCTGCCGAGGCGCTTCTCGGTTCCACACTCATGGCATACTGTGCATATGTCTGTGAGTCCGGACTCGGCACGTGGCGCGTGGCGGCCGCTGCCGGTGATGTTAGGATTGATTTCAGGAAGGCCGGATTGTGGGGATGGATTGTCGTGAACATAGCGGTAGCAATAACCCTGTCGTTGCTTTTTCTGAAATACCCCGAATGGTGGATATTGCTCCTTATCATACTGAATGCCGGATGGCAGAAATATATGAACGGGCGAATACCGCCGCGTTTGCAGGAAACCTTTAAATCAGTCAAGTCATGAGAATATCATCCGAACTGTTCCTCTGCCTCGGGCTTGCCTTCACCGCATTATATTTTCTTATATTCGGCATCGGCTTTGTCATCACTATGAAGATTCGCAAAAAAAGAAACCTCTAAATAAATTTACGACATGTTCAGATTAAAAGACAGAATTCCATACGCGGACGGCTCCATAGCAAAGGAGATTGTCATGCAGAACCATAGCGGGCTTTCGCTCCTTATGGCAGTAGACAAGGGACTTGAGATTCCCACACATACGGCTAATGCCGACGTGCTCGTCCAGATAATAGAAGGAAGCATGGAGTTCACTATTGAGGATAAAGTGCTTGAGTTGAAAGAGGGTGATGCGCTCACTATGACACCGGGTGTGAAACATTCCTTAAAGGCTACGGAACGGTTCAAGGTTCTTGTCACCAAACTCAATGCATAATCCCGTACTGGCTTTCACAATTAAGACATTCGGAGAGCATAGACTCCTCGGATGTCTTTATTATTTCCCTGCCAAATGGCGTATAGCCATGACGGGATGATAAAACAGCATTCTCGGACCGGAAAAACGCATGACCTCTTTTATTTTTTCTTTCATATCCGGGCGGTAACAATGTATCTTACAGTTACGGCAGCTTCCCTTTTCATCACCGAAAGGACAATGGCGCAGACGGTTTTCCGCATATTCCGCCAGTTTTTCACAATCCGGACAAAGATTTTTGTACCCTTCTTTCAAGCGGCAGTATAGACGAATCATCTGCCATACCACCTTGATTTCATATTTGATCTTCATCTATGGCTTGGATTTTCCAACCGACGGCTCTGTGAGCGTTATCTTTACAACAACGGTTCGTTCGAGACTGCGCTTTATCGCTTCATCAAAATTCTCCATATGTTTAGGGAGAAAGCGTTGACAGAGCAGACGCAAAGCCATAATCTTTTCCGAATTATCAGTCACAATCTCCGCTTCCCCTAAAGCAATGGCAGAGTCATAATACATCGTAAAATTCTTTTTCTCGGCCTCAAACTTCGGGGTGCATCGACTGACGGCACTCAGACTTACAACGGGATTGGCCCTTATGCAATCCAGCTTATCCCCCTCGTCGGCGCAATGGAAATAAAACGTGCGTCTGTTACTCCTTATCAACGACAGCGGGAGTCCGTACGGCGTTCCGTCCAGACGAATCATTGACATAGTTACAAAGGGTGCACGGTCAAACACATTAAGTGCCCATTCCTCATCTTTCTGCCTTGCTGCTTTTCTCATCTGCTTCATGTTGCAAATTTAAGAAAAATAAAAAATAAAAGAATAACAATCTGATTGTTTCTGAAGCATCAATAACCATCCAGTCACATCGGATAGAGAGACAGCATTATCATATCCGATAAAATATTGTGATTAACATTTATAGGACATATGGCATTGTGACATTTCAGAAAATCAGACCGCTGATTATGGCGAACAGCAGTGCCGCCGCCACTATGATGCAGGCAATTTTATAGAGGAATCGGAAGAATCCCCTGAAAAAGACTATTGCCAACGCCGCCCATACAGGTGATACTCCCCTTGTATAGAGGTATCCGAACACGGCGGCCAAAGCGAGTATCAGGATCGCTTTCCACAGCCACCTCATGCCTATGATCCTTGTGATAAGTGCAGATGCTTTCATAACTATATATATTTACCGGGGTGACACGGTGTCATCCGGATTTCGGAGGCTCCCCCGTGGCGCGCCTCCACAGGCAAGGCTACGGGTAAAAATACCGGAGCGAAGCGAGGATGATTTTTGCCCGTACCGCAAGGCCCGGCCTTGACGGTGGAAACGGGCGAGCCACGAACTTCGCCTCCGAATCCGAATGACGGCATTCACTGTCCTATCTCTTTCTTGAAGTCTTCCTGTCCGGGAAAGCGAGCGTGACATTGTAGCCGCCGTCGAAAACAAGCATGGCATCGAATGAATTTCCCTTCTTTCCCTTGAATCCCTTTATCAGCTTAGTCTTGCCGGATGACAGCAACTGCTCGATATGGCCGTCCGTGAGTTCCTTGTTCAAGAATCGTCTGAATACCAACAGACCGCAGGTTGTGTTATCGCACCGGGCAGTCTTGGCTCGAATGACGACATTCCCTTTGCCGCATTTGGGACACGGTCGGGAATGTACCGGGGTGACTGGCACGGTTATTCCGAGAATTTCAGTGGTGGCCTTGCGCGTATAGCCGACGATGGCGTTCATGAAGGTAGAGGGTTCAAGAGTGTGCCGTTCAATCTGCAACAGTGTGTTTTCCCAGCTGCCTGTCATGCCTACATCCGCCACGAGCATATCCTTTACGGCATCGTACAGTGCCAGACCTTTGTCGGTGGGTACGATGCTCTTGCCGGAACGACGTATGTAGTCGCGTTTCACCAGCGTGGCGATAATGGCCGCACGAGTGGCGGGCGTGCCGATGCCTATGTCGCGGACAGCCTCGCGCGCCTTCTCATCGGTGATATCCTTGCCGCACGATTCCATTGCGGCAAGGAGGGTGGCCTCGGTGTACAACGGACGCGGCATGGTCTTCCTCTGCGCCAGCCCTTGTCCCGAAACCGGTGCGGTGTCACCAACTGAAAAGGCTGGGCAAGCCGCATTTTCATCGGATTCATCCTCGCCACGGTCCTCCTTGCGGTCAAACACGGCACGCCAGCCGGGTATTACGACGGACGAGGACTTGGAACGGAACGGCATCCCGCAGATTTCGGCTTCGGTCAGGTATGTTTCGGTGACACACGGTGGCGAGAATGCTTCGAGTATACGCCCGGCAATCATCAGATAGACGGCACGTTCGTCGCCTGAAATGCCCGAGGAGGTGACACCGGTGACAATCAGAGCGTGATGGTCGGTCACTTTGGAGTCGTTTACGCTGCGGTTGTTGAGCGTTGAAAGGTCAAAAGCAGTGCCGTAGGCGTGGAATTCCGGCATGGCGCACACCTTTTGCAGCAGTTCCGGCACGGTTCGCATGACATCCTGCGGTATGTAACGGCTCCCGGTTCGCGGATAGGATATCAGTTTCTTCTCGTAGAGCGACTGCGCCACGGCCAGAGTCTTTTCGGCGGTCATGTCGTGATGTACGTTGCAGTCCTTCTGGAGAGCTGTGAGGTCGTAAAGAAGCGGAGGCTGGCGGTCGGAACGCCTGCATTCCGCCTTGGTGACACGCCCCGTGGCACCGGGTACGATACGGGAGAAGGCGGCGTCAGCTTGTGTCTTTTCCCTGAAATCATCCTTGTGGAAGAAACGGCACAGACTGCCGTCCCTGGAGAGAGTCACATGGAGCTGCCAGTAAGGGGAGGACACGAAATCACGGTTCTCACGGAAACGGGCGCACACCATAGCCAGCGTGGGTGTCTGCACACGTCCGATTGAGCTGTTGGAAGTGCCCGACACGCAGGCGAGGGCGCGGCTGGCGTTCATCCCCACAAGCCAGTCGGCTTTCGCGCGGCAATCTGCGGCGGCATGGAGGCTGTCGTACTCACGACCGTCGCGCAGGTTCGCCATGCCGGTACGGATTGCCTCGTCTGTGAGCGACGATATCCACAGTCTGCGGAAAGGCTTGGTGTAGCCGAGGTATTCATAGATATAGCGGAAGATGAGTTCCCCTTCACGATTATCTAAAGTTGTGATAAGCGTGATTATCCAAAGTAAAAGATTATCCAAAGCAATAACAACTATAAGTTTCCAATAAATTGATTTTCAATATTACTTTTGATAATGTTGTTTGGATAATATAATGGTAATTTCGCATAGGGTTGGAACAAACCACCCGTTAAAATCAATAAATATGTCCAACAACAAAAAGAAAAACATTCATGTTCTGATACAAGAATGTACAGAACACTTGCGGTTTCTTGGGTATTCGGAAGCCTGCATTACTTTACACCAGAAGAAATGGTCGGAATACCTGTTGCCTTATCTACAGGAAAAAGACATCGTGTTCTACTCGACTGAAGCCGGAGAATGTTACCTGAAATCAGTTCTTTCGAATTTAACCCCATTCTCCAAGCGGGTACTTACTCGTAGTGTGCATATCCTTTCCGCTTATTTGGATACAGGTATTATTCCAAAAAGGATAGTACCAATAGAAGAACATCCTTTGCCCGGAGAGATTGGAGAAGCTGCACATCTTTTTCTGGAAGAGCTGGTAAATAGTCGGCGTAATGATATTACGGTTTTAAAACATCGCCGTAATTTGAGTTATTTTATTGAATTTTTGGAAACCAAGTCAAAATCAAAACTTTGCGATATTGGAGAAGATGAAATCGTGACTTTTTTGAGTACGAGTAGAAACGCCAGGGACAGATATTCTTCTATACGGCTGTTTCTCCGATTCCTGGCAGGTAAAGAATATATTCAGACAGATTTTGAATATGTTCTTTCTCGTAACCGTTATCCCAAACGGGAAAAACTGCCTTCCATATATAGTGCCGAAGAAGTCAAACAAATAGAGTTGTCGGTTGAACAATCAGGTCCGGTAGGGAAACGTGATTATGCAATATTGCTTCTTGCCACACGGCTCGGTTTACGCGCTTCGGATATTTGCAGATTGGAGTTTGACCATTTGGATTGGGATCACAATGTCATTGCATTCATCCAATACAAAACAAAAAAATCGATAGAGCTTCCGTTGCTTACTGATGTCGGTGAAGCCATAGTCAATTATCTGCGTTATGGCAGACCGATTTCCGGGCATTCGGAAATATTCTTATCGGCACGTCCACCTTATCGTCCAATGTTCCGTTGGGGAATAAACGGTGTAATATCAAGAATTATGAGAGAATCAGGCGTTGATATATCCAAACGTAAGTTCGGTCCTCATGCTATGCGTCATTCTCTCGCCAGCAGACTGCTTGCCAACGGTGTTTCGCTGCCAGTCATATCTGAATCATTGGGACACGAGAGTTCCTTGAGTACAATGGAATATTTAAGGGTAGATTTGTCAAGCCTGATGAAATGTGCCCTTGACGTACCGCTTGTCAATCCCGCTTTTTACGAACAGAAAGGAGGTATCTTTTATGGAAAAATGTAAATTTATGAGCGTATTCGCTCCATATATGCAAAAGTTTGTGGATGCAAAAGAAGCTCTGGGTTTTTCAAGGAAATATTTTGAAAGTGTTTTAGGGTTACTCGATCGGTTCTTCATCGAAGAAAAGGTACGGACTCCTTTTATCCCAAGTGTACTGATAGACAAATGGGGACATACTTTGATTAATAACAGCTATAAAACGATTTGTAGCAAATATTCTATATTGGCACAGTTTGCAAAGTATATGAATAACATAGGTTTTCCTTGTTATGTACCTCGAATTCCAAAGAGCAAAGCCAATACGTATGCACCATACATCTTCACGCACGAACAAGTGCTTTCCATTTTTACAGTGTGTGATTCTCTTGTGGCCAGCGATCACGGAAATATGGACAGCCGTCTTTTTTCTATACCTGCCATTTTTCGCCTGCTGTATGGTACAGGGATGCGTGTGAGTGAAGCCACGTCATTGTTGAACCAAGATATAAATCTCGAGAAAAGAGTAATCACAATAAGGAAAACCAAGAACCAGCGCCAACGCCTGATACCTGTCTGTCCGTCATTGCACCAGATGTTAAGCCAATATGTGGAAGCGAGGAACAGGCTGCCTTTACCCCATGTAAATGCCATGGAGTCTCCATTTTTTATTTCTCCATCCGGATTGCCTCTGAACCAGAGCAGGGTTTATGCGTGGTTCAGAATTATATTAAGAAAATGCAGTATTCCGCATTGTGCTAAAAAAGGACCCAGAGTACATGATCTAAGGCATACATTTGCCGTACATTCGTTGATGCGCCAAGTAAGAAACGGGGCGGATATATATTGTACGCTTCCTATTCTTTCCGTTTTTCTTGGACATAAGAAGCTGTCCGATACGGAAACCTATGTGCGGCTGACACAAGAGATGTATCCGGATGTACTGAAACTGGAAAGTTCCATTACAAGTTTTTTATACCCCGCTTTACCTAATAATCCTGTAGCCTATGAAAGATGATTTTGCAAAGTATCTGACTCGCTTTTTTACAAGTTATCTGTCCGGAGAACGAGGTCTGAGCCATAACACCATAAGGGCATATGGAAATACATTCTTGTCATTCATAGATTTTATGGAAAAAACAAGATGCATTAAGGCAGACAGGATATCGCTGGAACATCTGACACGAAACAACGTTTCGGATTTTTTACATTGGACGGAAGAAAACAAAGGATGCGGTACAGCAACACGCAATCAAAAGCTCTCCGCATTCCATACTTTTTGTAAGTATATGCTGTATACTGACATCTTCCATTTGGACCAATGGCAATCCATATTATCTATAAAATCGAAACATTGCGAAAAGCAGTCGGTAAGTTATTTGTCTATTGACGGAATAAGACTATTGTTGTCGTTAATACCAGTAAATACGAGAAACGGACTTCGTGATCTTGCCTTGATAGCGTTACTGTATGACAGTGGAGCCAGAGTTCAGGAACTCATAGATTTGACACCGACAGACTTGCATTTGGTTAAGCCATATTATGTGTCATTATTTGGCAAGGGACGGAAAAGAAGGCTTGTTCCGCTACAAGAACAGCAAGTGGAATTACTTAAAAAGTATATGGAAACCGAAGGTCTGTTGAAGCAATCGTTGAACCAACGTCCTTTGTTTGTAAACAACAGAGGGGGAAAACTCACAAATGCGGGGGTAACTTTTATTTTGATGAGATACGTGAGGAATGCACATGTTGCAGATCCGAATCTTATACCAGCCAAAATCAGCCCTCATAGCCTACGGCACAGCAAGGCGATGCACTTGTTGCAAGCCGGAGTAAACTTGATTTATATTCGGGATATACTCGGGCATGTATCTATACAAACTACAGAAATATACGCTCGGGCTGATTCCAAACAGAAAAGAGAGGCTCTTGAAGCTGCTTATGCAGACATCATTCCTGTCATGGATAAAGTAGAAGGCTCTTGGGAGAAAGATTCAAAATTGAAGCACTGGTTAAAAGGACTTGGAAAGTAGGACTAATTATTATCCAAAGTAGTTTTTGTAAGTATTAAATATAACTATCTCATAATCAAATACGAATAGAATTCTACTTTGGATAATCTTTTACTTTGGATAATCGCGACCGGCATCGGTAGCCACGATGATGCTGTCACAGCGGTTGAACACGCTTTCTATGACTTTCAGCTGTTTCGAGGCGGCGATGTCCGTGACCATTCCCCTGTCCGTGCGCACCTGTCGGGAGACCAGGCGGAACGGGTCCGGCAGCATCGGTAGCTCCTCCGCCGTCGTTTTCGTGTAACCGTAAACGTCCGGCATGGCCAGCGACACGAGGTGTCCCAACGCCCAGGTTACCATGTATCCGTTGCCGGAACAGTAGCCGTCATTTCTTGTATCAGCCCCGACTACACGGGCTATGTCCAAGCCTACGCTCGGTTTTTCTGCGATGATTGCTATCATAATGTTCGGATAAAATTAAGGCCGTTTCCCGTTTTCCATGGGAAGACAGGAAACGGCGGTAAGACATCGGTTTACTTGATCAATGTTTTCAGGCTATCTGCCCAGCGGCGTCACACCCTGAATCTCCAGCAGCGGCGCCTCGCCCTTGCGGACCAGCTGCAGCGTGGCGTCCATCACCACGTCCACGCCGAGGAGCACCAGTTTCAGGGGCATCACTTTCGTCTTCTCTCCCCTGAGGAGGGTGTCCAGCTCACCGGAGAGTTCCAGCTCGTCCTTCATGATGCCGATGTCGTGCAGTTCGTCCCAGTTCACGTCTTCCGCCTTGAAAGGCATGTCGTTTCCGTTTTCCTTTTTCATATTTCTTTCTTTTTTGATTCAACATTCATTTTTCAGTTCCCGCCATCAGGAAATGCTGGCTCCCTTTGACTTGCGGTTACCCTGTTCCTGTCGCTGGCTGTTGGCCACCACGTTGCGCTGCGAAGCGTCACGCTTGCAGTCGGGATTCTCGTTGTAGAAGTCCAGGCGTCCCTGGTTGAAATTGGCCTTGACGTACTGCGAGATGGTCTTCCCGTCATAACCCTTGATGCCTTCCACCAGCACGGCCTTTCCGCTCTGCAGGTCGGCACGCTGCTTTCTGGTCAGGGGAACGTCCCAGACCTTGTCGGGAATCTTGAAATCGGCCCGCTGCTCAAATCCGCCGGGCGTGCGGGAGTAGCTCAGGCGTCCCGTCTCCAAGTCCACCTTGATAAAGGAGGAGAACTCCTCTCCCCTACGGTTCACCATGTCGTTGAGGAAAATCACCTTGCCGTCACGGAGCTGCTGCTGTTCCTCCGCCGTAATCTTCACTCCATTGATTTCGTCGGGGATATAGATTTCGCGTGCGCCCTCCGGGGAATCCGGATTGTAGCGGGTGTATGACGGACGGCCCGTCGCCTCGTCCAGCTTCACGTAGGAGGAGAATACCTCGCCGTCCTTGCGCTGCATGCCCTCCACGAAGATAGCCTTTCCGGCATTCAGCTCCTCGACCTGTTTCTGTGTCAGTTCCACACCTCCGAGTGTCTGGCGGTTGAAGAGCTTGTCGTTTTCGAAGATGAACTCGACACCCCTGCGCTCGGCGTTCACCTGAATGAAGGCGTTGAACTCGTTGCCAGACTTGGCGATCATGCCTTCGACATAGACCTTCTTACCTTCACGCAAGTCCTTTTGTTCCTGCTCGGATAGTTGTACACCCTTGATTTCCTTTGGGATAAAGGCGTTCTCCGCTTTCATGGCAACCACCTCGTTGGTCAACTTGTCGATGCTGATGAAAGAAGGGATAAACTCCCCATTGCGTCCTTTCAACTCCACGACACGCCCCATGTTGCCCGTCTCGAGCAGGTTATGCTTATCCTCCTCGGAAAAGATATGCCCGAAATATGGGCGGTCGAGGTCGGGTTTCTGCCGGATACCGTGGATACCGAGCACCACGTCGCCCGACATAGATTGCTGGAAGGACAGACGAGCATCCGTTCTCAGTACGGCCGAGCCGAAGTTCATGCTGATGGGCACGACCTGATTGGTCTTGTAGCCCTTGAGCATCTGTTCGAGCAGTCCGCGTTCCTGGAGGTATTCACGGGAGATTCCAAAATTCTTGAGCTGTTCCCAGTTGATCATGGACTCGTTGTAACGGTACTGTGGGGACTGGGTCTGCGGCTGGCTGTCAGCTGCGGCAGCCTGCTGCTGGGTTTCATTTTTCTTTGCCATTTCTTCTTGATTTTTTTGGTTGATACTTTGGTTTTCCTTGTTGCGCGGAACAATCTCGTACTGCTTGAGAAATTCTTCCACGGCTTTTGTCTTCTTTCCTGCGGCGATGTCCTCGATGGCCTGCTGCACGGCAGGGTCGTCCAGCCTGTCTTCCTTGACGGAGAGGATTCCGAAACGTGTCGGGTCTTTCAACTGGCTCCAGAAGTTCTTGATGAAGTTCTCGAAGGCGTCGGCATAGCGGTCAATCTTCAGGAAGGAATTGCGGTGCTGCCTGTCGGCGGCTACCGTGTTGAATTTTCCGTCCTTTCCGATTTGCGATACCGCTTCCAGAATCAGTTCCATCTTGTCGAGGATGAACACGATGTCACTCATCTGCTCATTTTCGGTGACCTGCGGTTTCGGGGGTTCTTCCCTTGCATTTTTCTTTGCCATAACATTTGATTTTTAGTGTTGATAACTCATGTTGTCACTGCAAATATATAGGAGAAAAATCGATAAATAATTGATTTGCAATGCGTTAGGATATACATTGCATCATGTGTCATCACATTACACCGCAGGCCGTAGAAAACGGAGCGAAAATGCGTGCGAAAACGGCAGGAAAAGAAGAAAAAAACAAGGGACGAAAAAGGAAAGGGAAAAGACGGGAACAGGCCGGACAGACACGGGCACGGCGGTACACGCTGCCGCACGGAAGAAAAGGAAAAACTGTAATTATGCAGAGTTGGGAGCGAGCTGCTTTTGTCCCCCCTTGATGTGTCCTTTTGTGACAGGAGGCGGATTTCTGTTTACGGGAATAACAGGATGGCGTAATCCATTGGAACGGCATACGGGAGCATGGTTCTCCCGTCAGATTCTTTTTTATATTGACCTGTATCTATGCGTCGTAGGTCGCTTCGCTTGCTAAGTCCCGGTCCTTTCCCCAACTCGGACGGCAATACCGGAGCGTTTTTTTGGGCGGAAAATTACCGCAGGGAATTTTGTGTCCCGAAAACCGGAGGCTTGAACGTGGAGGTATTCGCCCTCCGAGTTAACTTCTCTGAAGGGACTTATCAAGTGAAGCGTGGCTTATGATGCCATTTTATAGAAATATGGAGAAAAATTCCCTTTCAACACAAAAAATGCAATAAATCTGCGTAAGTAGTCAAAAAATGACTACTTTTGCAATGTCATTGCAACTAAGTTATGAAGAAGCATATAGAAACTTTGTCAGATTGGATTGAAAGCCGGGAAGTAAGGGGATATTACACCTTCACTAAAGAGGATATAGAAAAGCAATTCCCTTCAGCGGGTAAGGTATATATCAAAACCGCATTGTACCGTTTGGCCGCCAAAGCGAAGATTGTTTCTCCCTGGCGTAATTTTTATGTCATTATGCCTGTGGAATATTCGTTAAAAGGCGTAATTCCGCCTGTTTTCTATATGGATCAGCTGATGTCCTATCTTGGGAAAAGATATTATGTTGCTCTTTTGAATGCGGCTTCATTTTATGGCGCGTCACATCAAAGAGTACAGACATTTTCCCTCATGGTGGAACAACCGAGCATGAGGAATACTTCAAAGAGCGGAACATCCATATTGTTCTTTTCCAAGAAGGAAATAAGTATGGAATTTGTAAGGAAGCACAAGACGCAGACAGGTTACATCAATGTTTCTTGTCCTGAACTGACAGCTGTTGACCTGGTGGAAAACGAAAAAAGTGTAGGTGGTCTGAATCGCGTCTGCACCGTGTTGAATGAATTGGCTGAGACAATGAATCTGGACAGCCTCGATGATTCCTTTTTCAAGACATCGGCCATACCGGTCTTTCAACGTCTGGGTTATATTCTGGAACATGTATTGGAAAGAGCGGATTTGGCGGAAACCTTATATTCCAAAATGGAGGTTGCAGGACTGAGATTTAGAAAGAT
Organism: Barnesiella sp. An22; assembly: GCF_963931395.1. Classification (NCBI taxonomy): domain Bacteria; kingdom Pseudomonadati; phylum Bacteroidota; class Bacteroidia; order Bacteroidales; family Barnesiellaceae; genus Barnesiella; species Barnesiella sp. An22. The sequence goes on along the minus strand of NZ_OZ007014.1, from coordinate 992,758 downwards.
ACCGTTTAAGATAAACAAACCGACAGAGGGTTGTGAGGTTGACAAGAAATGGAAAGTAATCATTAACCAGGAAATAGAAATAGACGAATGATACCGGAATTTGCAATCAGAGAATGGAGCGAACATGTTCCATGGACAGAGTCCGAACAGGTCGAACAGGATCTGCTGATATGCAGAGCCTTGACTGAGATATACAAGGATGAATATCTTGCTTCCCATCTGGCTTTTCGCGGAGGGACCGCATTACACAAGTTGTTTCTCTCGCCCCAACCCAGGTACAGTGAAGATATTGACTTGGTACAGATTAATGCAGAACCGATCAAAGAGACCTATGACCATATAAGAGATACACTCGCTTTTCTCGGGGAGCCGAAAGTGAAGCAGAAAAAGCACAACAACACTTTGATTTTCAGGCTGGAATCAGAATCCATACCAGTGGTCCCGATTCATCTGAAAGTGGAAATCAACTGCAAGGAACATTTCAGTGTACTGCCTATGCAACGTATGCCATTTTCAGTGGTCAACAAATGGTATAACGGAAAATGCGATGTCCTGACTTACCAGTTGGATGAACTGGTAGGTACAAAACTGCGTGCCTTGTACCAACGGAGAAAAGGACGTGATTTGTATGATTTGTACAAGGCCTTGACCACATCAGACATCAACATAGACAACGTGCTGGCTTGCTATCAGAAGTATATGGAATTTGTGGTTGACCACATTCCTACTTACAAAGAATTTATTATCAATATGGAAGACAAAATGCAGGATGATGAGTTCTTGGGTGATACCATGCAGTTGCTTCGGCCGGATGAGGAGTTCAATCCGCAGGAAGGCTATGAGGTGGTACGAACACTCCTGTTAGACAGGTTACAAAAGTGATGAAAGCCCATTTTCTCATTTACCGGGGGAAATGGGCTTTACAGGATTTTATCTTCAGGTGTGTATGCTCCATCCATGGAACGGATTGAGCATCACGGCGTATGATTCGTCCGGTCTGCCATGATAGAGTACCCCTCCGACGACTCCTGTCCGTCCGTCGGGAGTTCTTTCGGCGAATCCGAACGAATGGGGTGCAAAGTCCCAGTAGAGTTCTATTTCATATTTCCCGTTTGAGTTCTTTTCCCACTGTTGCAATCGTTCGATGCACTGTTGTAAGGTATTGTCTCCGATACTTTTTGCGTATTCCACCACCTTGTCGTAGTGTTCCTGACATTTGATTATCATATTCATTCATTTTTATGTTGTCTGTAACAGCTCTTCATATTCACCGAATCCGAAACATCCGGCTATGACAAAATCTTCCCCGCTTCTGTCAGCCAGCGACAGCAGGCTGTCCAGAGTATCGCAGTAGAAGAAGATTTCATCGTCCATTTCCGTATCGGAATCCATGTCCAGGGCTATTCTTGTCTCCAGTGTCTCCAAGGTGTCGTTCCAGCGTATGATGCATTCGAGGAAATGCGGTTCACGTCCCTTTTCAGTACGGTATTCCTGATATTTTTCACGGATTTCCTTCTTGATTTCCTCCGGCTTCTTCCAGGAACTGTCATCCACAATTTCAAGACTCAGCCCCTCGACAAGCAGGCACGTGCCTCTATCATATACCATCAGGGTACGTTTTCCCATGTGGCTTTTTCTCAAGTTTTCCCAATCGGGAATGTCCCACCGTTCGGTAGTCCATACTCCCCGGTAATTTTCGGGGACAGCGAGGTATTCGCTCAGTGTCATTCTTTTCATCTTTCTGTGTATTTATGGTGAAACAAAAAGAACCTTGCAGGTCTTGCAAGGCTCTCCAAATGCGGGATAGCGGTCAAACTCGTTGCAGGCGTCCCAGTCCACGCTCATTGTGTATCCTTTCGGGAAATGTGTGCCGATAAATTTTTCAATCATGGCCCGTTCCTCTTCGTTCAGGCTGCCGTCCTCTTCCGTTCCGTATTCCAGGGCGTATATGGCCCATTCGGGAATGTTGTCCCATTCCGTCTGTTTCATGTGCGCTGCCATAGCATACCGTTTATGCGGCGGAAAGCCTGCCGATTATCTCCTGAAGTTCCTGTTCCCATTTTCCGTCGCCATTGCCGAAGGATGGATAGGTAAGCTGGTACCAGTTGTGGTAGTCGAAGAGTTTCATCCTCAGCGGATAGTAGTCGAACATTTTCCGTCCGTCCCTGAAGATACGGATATGGTTTGTACCTATGTTCATGGCCTGTAGTCCGTGTCCGTTTAGAATCTCATGGAATCTTTCCATCGGGGTGAAGTTGCTTCTGCTCATATCTTTCATTTTTTGAGTTAGACATCTGCGGCTTGTCAAGCCGGTATTTTATTTCTTGCCTGCCTTTCTGTCCCGTGCCGGATTGCGCAAGGCTTTGCGAAAAAATACCGGAGCCCCCGGGCGAGGATGATTTTTTCAGCAAACCACGGAGGGGCCCGGCCTTGCACAATCCAGCGGGCACGGGACGACCTTTGCAGGCGGAAATAAAACAGCGGTCTCCTTTTTCCTTTATTCTCCGTCATTGTTCTCTTCTTCCTCCTGCTGCGGGATGAGGTGTCTCAGTTCCGGATCATTTTTTATGCGTGTTATCTCATCCTCTATTATCTGCAACACGTCCGCCTTTATCTGCGAGTAGTTGCGGTCAATCTGTTGCTGCATGATGTCGTTTCCGTCCGCGTCCCTGAACTCGTTGATGACAGGAATTTTCCTGTAGGCTTTCATCTCTTCCGATACCTTTGTGCTGTCCACGATGATGCGGGCATGGAAAATCTTCTGGTCTATCTCTTCCCCGAAATTGTCTGCCACGCTGCCAACGAATGTACCCTGCGAAAGATTGGCTATCTTGGAAGCGGGTATCAGGGAATCAAGCTGCGTGTTGATGGAAGTCGAAGTGTCCTGACGGTTGATGGATATGGACTGCCGCTGCTGGAGAATCTTGCCGAACCGTTCCGACAGTGATTTTGCCGTTTCTCCGACCACCTGTCCGCTGAAGATATTGCCCACCGTGTTCTGGATAACCTTCGCCTCCTTGTCGCCGTAGTCACGTGCAAGCTGCGAGAAGTCCTGGAAGCCGAGACAGACGGCCACCTTGTTGCTTCGGGCGGTCGCAATCAGGTTGTCAATACCACGGAAATAGATGGTCGGTAGCTCGTCGATGATGATGGAACTTTTCAGTTGTCCTTTCTTGTTCACCAATTTGACGATGCGCGAATTGTACAGGCCGAGAGCCGCCGAATAGATATTCTGCCTGTCCGGATTATTGCCCACGCAGAGGATTTTGGGGTGTTCGGGATTGTTCAGGTCAAGGGTGAAATCGTCTCCCGTCATCACCCAGTAAAGCTGTGGCGAGATCATTCGCGAAAGAGGGATTTTCGCACTTGCTATCTGGCCCTGGAGCTGGTCTTGAGCTCCACCTTGCCATGCGTCCATAAAGGGGGAAAGATAGTTTTCGAGGGACGGATAAGAGGTAAGAATCGTGAAGATATCGGCATACGGCTTGTTAAGAAATTCGATTGCATGAGGGAACGTGCAATACTTCCCGTCCTTGTAAATCCGCAAATACCAGATGATTGCGGCAAGCAGGATAATCGGTGACTCCACGAAAAAATCACCCTGTTTCTGTATATCGGGTAAGTCAGAGGCATTACTGCCTCTTCCTCCCCTAAGAACCGTACGTGAGAGTTTCCCCTCATACGGCTCAAGCAACTCAATATTCCTATTTGTTATTAGAAATCGGCTCATACTTTCAACATTTTCGTTTATTTTGCTTGTAGCAGTTGTTGTGGACAAGTTGTCGTACAATCGAACCGTTAACATGTATTTCGTTGACGTTCCATGCTTTTGTACAATCTATGACTTTTCCACATAACGGACATGTCCGATTCTGCTTGTTCCATAAATATAAGAGAGACTTACGTCCTTTGAGAGATTCCAGCATTTGTTGTTCCTTTCGCTGAGAGAAATAATCATCATATTCAGGGTCGAAAGGATTTGCTTCACCCTTGATTTGTTTATACGGAGTATAATGTATATCCGACAACCTTTTAAGAGTCAAGTAATTTACTTTCTTGTTCTTTGATTCATATTTCCATGCAAATGTCCATTTACGCCCCCGAATTTCGTGCCAATACTTGTCTGCCACCCAGGTTATGCGTTTCTTCGGATGACGGCGTAAAGCCCATTGTTTCGTGAGGTTATAAATGTGGTAGTCGCAATCATGAAAAGCAGCGGTTGATGCACCATATCGGTAGTAATTTCCCCAGCCTGTAATTACAGGATTGAGCATTCGTATCAGCGATTCCTGCTTACACGTTTTATGTCCTTTAACGATGTCACTGATTTTAGCTCTAAAGCGTTTCTGTGCCTCTTTTGACGGTGACGTGTATAGCCTTTTGCCAAACTTCCTTATATTGAAACCTAAGAAATCAAAACCGTTGTGTATGTTTGTAATGGTAGTTTTCTCTTCGGATAAAGTAAGACCTCTTTCTTTGAGAAATTCTATTACTATAGGTTTGACCTCGTTTTCCAAAAGCTCCTTATCCCGACCAGTGATTATAAAATCGTCCGCATATCTGATAAGATTCACTTTGTAGTGGAATGTCTTATAGTTGATGAAACGTCTTTTGAATCTTTCAGCCAAGAGTGGTTGAAGTCCGTCAAGTGCTATATTTGCAAGTGTAGGTGATATGATACCTCCTTGTGGTGTACCTTCTTCTGTCGGGAACAGTTTGCCATTGAATACAGCTCCACATTTCAGCCATTTTCTGAGTATCGTCTTATCCATAGGAATATGATTAAGAAGCCAGTCGTGGCTGATGTGGTCGAAGCAGCCTTTAATATCTCCCTCCAAAATCCATTCGGGGGAATGTTGGCGGTTTAGAACCGTGTCAATCTGACGGATAGCGTCCATTGTCCTGCGTTTCTTGCGGAAACCATAGGAAAAACGGTCGCCTGTCGTTTCGGCTATCGGTTCCAAAGCCATTAGGTATAATGCTTGCATCGCTCTGTCTTTCATTGTCGGTATTCCCAACGGTCGAAGTTTGCCGTTCTTTTTCTTGATATGAACCCTACGGAGCGGTTGAGGTTTATAACCACGGCGTTTGAGTTCATCAATTGCTTTGTACTTGCGCTTGGGAGAATCCCAAAGCTGTTTATCTACTCCAGACGTATTCTTCCCTTTGTTGGAAGTAACCCTCTTTACCGCCAATGCCTTGGCGTAAAAAGAGTGAGTAAGCATCCATTGTAAGGCTTTTACCTTATTATGTCTGCCTTCTTTCTGAGCCTTTACAATACGCGCTTGTAGCTTTCGGACATAGGTTTCACACTTGGACCAGTCCATACCGTCCCAAGTCTGATTCCTGTTGTCAGCAGGCGCACACGATGTTTTAGTTTCGTTCATTTGCTTTCCTCCTTTTGAAAGTTCTATAAGTTATCTTGTAAAGAGTTACCATATACGGAAGTCTGCCCACTTTCGTGTCGGATGATGTCACCAACAGCAACCCGTGATGTCGATTCAATCCGTATCCACCCCATTACAGGATGGCGTTCGCTTTTTCCGTTATCTCATACCTGCACCCCATTCGGCTTGCCTTGCGGTTTGCTTACTCGCTTTCTTACGAGAGAGATACAGGCTTGCCCTGTTCCACGTAATTGACAAACGGATAGTTTAGGTTCTGCCAAGTCCGCCGGCAGTTCTGTGTCCGTGTAACCCTAACATGGGCAAGGGTTATCCGACTGCTTACCTTTTGGTGAGAGCTAAAGTATCTTGCGCTCCTTCAAACCTTACGACGGCTAAAGTCAGTTCACTTACGTTAACCATGCTATCCAGCCTCGCCACTTGGCAGTATGATACTAACCACCCTTGACTTTCCCTCACGGTTCAGTCTTGTCCTTTCGGAAAGTGTACTTTGTCCTATAAGCTTGGCACAACCCATCACTGGAGATGCACCTTATAGTAGGCTACCGCTGACGGAACAGCGGGTTAAATCTTACAATATACATTGTTGTTTAACAATCAATTACGTGACTTTTCAGGTCACACCCAGGTCTTGTTCAAATTGAGCATTATGGTATAGGCACTTTCGTAGGCATCGCTGATATCTGCCATGAATCTTGGATTGATTGGATTGCATCGGTGGCTGCGTCTGGGGTCATCGAAATTGATGACATAGAATTCCGGCTTGACTTTGTAATGTTGTCTGTGCTTGAGCAGATGGTTGTAGGCTATCTCCGAGAGGTCCGGAAACTTGTAGTCATAGATATACATGGCAAAGGATTTCTCGATTTGCTGTTTGATGTAGTTGTTCACCACGGCATAGCTCTTTCCGGAGCCCGGTGTTCCCAGCACGATGGAGGCTCGGAACGGGTTCACGATGTTAATCCAGCCGTCCCATTCCTTGCCCTGATAGACAAATTTCGTGGGCAGGTTGACGGAATACTCGTTTTCCATAAGCCTGGTTTCCTGCATGAAACTTTCGTTGGCGGTGTTGAATACGTCTTCCATGAGGTTGTGCTTCAGCGTACGGCTGATCCATACTCCCGACATGAGCAGGAGAATGTAGCCTACGGTGAGCGTCAGCGTATATGTGGCCGCATTCACCGTCGGGCTGAACGGCAGGTCGAGCATCCACCAGTTCATGAAGAAAAGGACGATGCCGCCGAGGAAGGCGGCGTATATCTTCCGCCACGTCATCTTCTGGTTCTTGACCCCTTTCGTACCCAGGCACGAAAGGCCCAGGAATATGAAAGCGAACACTTTCGTCACAAGCAGGTTGCTGAACAGTCCTGCCGTCCTCTGGAAGTTCAGCAGTATGCGGTCCACGACTCCGATGTTCACGCCAAGGTCGGTTATAGCCTGGTAGCAATACCAGTAAACATGTATCACTACGAATAAGATGGAGATGGCGCGCATGAATTCCATGACTTTCGCCAATCCCCTGAGGTCATCTTCCTGTTGCATATTGTATAATTTTTTAAGGGTTTATGATGTCGGTTTTTATTGCAGCCCGCGATAACGGCGTTTCTTCTTTTTCTTGCGTTGCAGTTTGCGGGCGAGAGCCTCTTCCTGCGGGTCAGGACCGTTGATGTCGGGACTGAATATCCCGAAAGCCTGCTCGATGGTACTTTCCATGCTGTCAGAAAGGCTCTCCCGTGTGTCGGCATATTGTCCGGGAGCTTCCTGTTCCGGAAATTCCTGCGGCCTGCTGAAAAGCTGTTCGAAGGCGTTGGCGGAAAACTCCTTGCCCAAACGGGAGCCGTTATATACCTCACGGTTCTTGTGGTCGATGAAGGTCACGCCGTAGATGCGGCCTTCCTCGTTTTCCCTGAACACCACGTCGATGCCCTTTTCCCCGAGAAGCCGGATGAAGTCTTCCCGGTTTCCTCTGCAGCCGTGCATGGCCAGCGCGACGGTATCATTGATTTTCGGCTGCCATTTCCGGGTCCTGAAGTCACGGACGTTTACGGCAATCCTTTTTTCTATTCCTTCGTAGCCGAAGCGCTTGCCGATGAGTGAAGATTTGATGGGCGTGCATACCGGCCTGCCCGTATCGTCCGTCAGGGTATAGACGATACCGTTGTAGGGTGAGCCTTCAAATTCTCCCCGAACCTGTTTGGCCTCGATGTTGAAGCATGAGAGCATGGCACTGAACTCCCCGAATGTCTGGAAGCGGTAGGCGGTGAACACACTTTTGAGGATATTGCCGACCTGACGTTTCACGTCCCCGTCCCGGTAGTCCGCCTTCTTGAGATACGGTTCCAGCAGTTCGTTCCGCTTGTCAGCCACAGGCTTGAGTCCGAATCTGTTTTCCAGTTCCCGGCAGGCTTTCATCGAGCGGTTCCATTCGTATGCGTCACTGATTTTCTCGCCGTTCTCCTTCACGCAGGTGGAGACGATATGGACATGCCTGCGGTCGATGTCCTCATGCAGATAGACGATGTAGGGCTGGTCGCCGTAGCCCATCTTCTGCATGTACTCACGTGCCAGTTCCGCGAACTGCCCGTCCGTGAGGCGGTCGTCCACCGAGGGATTCAGGGAGATGTGCAGTACCGGCTTCTCCGTGTTCCTGTTGGCGGCGAGGTAGCTGTCGAAAGCCCACAGCGTCTGCTGCATGACATTGTGGGGATTTCCGGTGAGGTCGGTAATCATGCGGTTGCCCGCGATGATACGGGCGGTTGCCTCGTCCACTTTACGCTGGTTGTAGATGACCGCCCCGTAGAGCGATACACCCCGGTTGATTTTAGCCACCATTCTGCTGTTCCTCCTTCCTTCTTTTTATAAGGTATTCCTCCTCGAATTCCCGGGTAAGCATGACAATTCGCTTGCTCAGTACCACCAGGTCAATGGTAGCTTTCTCCAGATTGCGGAGCAGGACGAACGCCCGCTTCTCGCCGAAATTGGACTTGACGGCTTTCACCGTCTGGTTGTAGTTGTTGCCGATGGCCTGGAACTGGTGGTAGAAATTGGTCAGTCTGATGTAGTAGTCCATCGCCGCCTTGTCGATTCTGACCACCTTCATTTCATGTCCGAAAATCATCGCCTTGATGAATCTTGCCCGTTGTTTCATCCCGGATTTTTCAAACAGCAGCTCGAAATTTCCGTTCTCTTCCGAAGTCAGTTTGATACCGTAGCGGAATACTGCCGGGTCGGTCTTCGGTTTTCTGCCCGTGCTTCTTCTTGTTCTTCTTTTACTGTTTTCTTCCATACGCATTGAGATTTTCTGTTTCTGATTTTACGTCATGGATTTCCGACTTTGGAGGAAATCCCTCCCGAGCCTTCAGGCGAGTGGCAAGTTTGTTTTGGGATGCCCGAATCATTTCGGGCTGCCCAAAACACAACTTGCTATGTTCGCTTGAACATGAATTTGCCTGAAATCAAATTGAGTTTTGACCTTCAGCCTCATTCTTCGGCTTCGGGATAGCTCCATCCGGCATCCATTCCGTTGTCGGTGGCAAAGTTACGGCGGTATATTTATCTGTAAAACAGAGGATTATATGTAACAAGATGTCATACGATGACAAGGGTCGTCACCGACTCCGGATGATGGCGATTATTCGGGAAAATCCTTTTTTATTTGCAGTGCGGACGGTTGCAACCAGCCTTCTGATAGCGGAATAATGGTCATATTATCCGATGATTCCGGTAACGGTTGGGATGATGGAAGCAATATCGGACGGGACCGTTGACGGATTGTCATGACCAACAGACAGACCGCGGATGGAAGCGATGTCGGAAAGATGCGGTAACAGTAGCATCAAAGGTTATGACACTGGATGATACCGTTAATGGATGCGGATTTGGATGGTTGGAAAGAAACGTCTGCGGATTCACGGATTAGTGGATGACACCGGTATTTATTCAATAACAATTAAAAAGAAAGACTTATGAGTAAAGAAACTTTGTTCGTTGCGATCAGCAACCAGAAAGGAGGGGTCGGGAAATCGGCCCTGTCCGTAGTGCTTGCCAGTTACTTCCATTTCGAGAAGGGACTGAACGTGGCTATCGTTGACTGTGACTCTCCCCAACACAGTCTCGTACGTATGAGGGAGCGTGACAAAAAGGCTGTTTCCAACAGTGCCTATTACCGGCAACTGATCAAACAGCAGTGGAACCAAGTGCAGAAAAAGGCCTATCCCATTGTAGGCTCCACCGCTGAAAAGGCAAGGGAGGCGGCTGATGCGATTGCGGCAAGCGGGGATTACGACCTTATTTTCGTGGATCTTCCCGGAACGGTCGAGTCCACCGGGGTATTCCGTACGATTGTCAATATGGATTACGTGCTTACTCCCACCGTTCCGGACCTGATTGTGATGCAGAGTACGCTGTCCTTTGCCACGACTGTACTTGACCATATCAAGAAGATGGAAAATACCCCGTTACTCAAGGACATCTTCTTTTTCTGGAACAAGTTGAAAAAACGTACCAATGTGGAGATTCTCAGGTCATATTCGGAAGTCATGAGGGAGCTGCATCTGACAGTCCTCGACAGCACGCTTCCTGACCTGTGCCGTTATGAAAAGGAGATTACCCATGCCAAGCGTGCCTTTTTCCGTTGCACGCTGCTGCCGCCTCCGGCCAGACAACTGGAAGGCAGCGGACTGGTGGAACTTGCGGAAGAACTTATGGTCAAACTTAAACTTGGACAGTCATGAAAAAGAAAATCGTAGAGGTGGACGAAGATGTCCTGAAGGATATCATCGTCGGCGACATACCTGTTTTCGGCAAGGACAGCCCCGCCCCGGAAGAAAAGGCCGTAGAACGGCAGGAAGCGAAAAGCCCCGCCGCAACCGTACCGGCAGATACTCCAGCGGAAAAGCCCTCCGTGGAGAAGCCCAAAAGGAAAAAGGATGAAACCTTCGGATACCGGGAAAGGTTTCTGGTCAATATACCCGCGTCAAACCGTTCCCATGTGTATATCAACCGTGAAGTGGCCGAGTGCATCAAACGGGTACTGCCTGTCATCGCTCCGGAGATGAGCATATCCGGCTTTATCAGCAATATCCTTGTGGACCATCTGCAGAAACACTGGGACGAAATCAACGAATTGTATAACAAAGAGTATTATAAACCATTAAAACCATTTTGATTATGACACAGATTATTTTTCAGGCCATTGTTGCCTGTTGCTGCATTTACACTGTTTACAGATTGTCATTGTTTATTTTCCGTAGGCTGTTCAAGGGCAGGAAAAGCGGAAAGGATGTCCGCGACGTTTCTGTAGAAACGGCAGACATCACAAGACATGACAATGGGGATGATGATACTTCCGAAATAACATTTGAGGTACTGGAAAACACATCCGCTTTCAAGTCTTCGGAAACCGGTTCTTATAAATCCTCCTATTTGGTAAGTTATCCTGTAGGCAACCGGATACAAGTATATATCAACCGGGAGAGTTATGCCTACATCAAGCGTTTTCTGGCAGTTACCGCTCCTGAGATGCCCATTTCCGGTTTTGTAAACAGGATTATAGATGAACATTTGAAGAAGTACGAGCATGAGATGTCAAAGCTGTACATGGAATGTATTACCAAACCTTTATAATTATGACTGAGATATTTTATTTTACCGTGAAGGCAGTATGTGCTGTCTATATATTGTGCCATTTGTGGACATTCATTTTCCACAGACGTATGTACGGAATATGGGACCGCATTTTAAGACTGATGCGGATTGCCCGTGTCAGAATGTGGAGATACCGCAGACAACGCAAGGAAGAGGCGGAGCGTCGTGCCCGCAGAAAGGCAAGGCGCAGAAAGCCGGAAACGGATAACTCCAAAGGAAAAACCGAAACGGTTGTTCCGTCCTCTTCTTCGGATGACGATGATGTGATAGGCAAGACAAAGGTCATCTATCTGGAAGACCCGAAAGTTGCAAGGATGACTCCAACCCGTTCCGAGCCGATGGAGAAAATTCCATTGGAGGAAGACGAGGATATCGGTTCTGATGATGTGGAGCAGGAAAACAAAGGGCTGACGGAAGAAGAGCGTGAGGAACTGATGGCTCCCGTAGATACCGAACCCGACCCGGATTTCAACACGGCATTGACAATCGAGGAAATAAACAACGTAGCGGAAGTACTTACTTCCGGGATTGTTGACGAACAGAAAGCCCTGCGTGCCGCAAGAACCATCCATTACAAACTGAGTGAAACGGAGATACTGGCTTTCCTGACCGACAAGCTGAGCAATCTGGATAAGGTAAACGGTTTGCTTGACAAGTATCTGGGTAGCCGGAGGGGTGTATCAGGGAGAAAAGGCAGTAAGGAAGATGAGCCTTTCGATATAGATAAGTATGCGTGATCAAGAAGTTCAAACGTGGCCAGTCTGAAACGGTTAGGCCGTTGAAAGAGATACAGGTTGAATCTGAAAGAGTGATACGCACATGAAAACTTTGCTTTCATATCCCTGCTTCCCCTTTTCGTATTTAGGGAGAAGTGGGGGTATTTCATGAATAGGGATATGAAGCCTTTATCCGGTTTACACAGGCAGGAAGTGTTTTTTATAAGTGAAGTAAAAAGCACTGTAGAAATTGTTGTTAAATGAATTGTATTGTCATGGGATCAAAACAGTTTAGATAAAACAATAAGAGTTAATTGTCTTAAACTTAACAGAAAAGGAATAGTCTGATAATTAGTCAGGTTGTTTCTTTTTCTTATTTTTGAGTATCATTATTATGACTGGTTATGAAGACGCTTTTGTTTATATTGCTTTCGTGGATTGTAGTGAACGGACTTTCTGCCCAGAACAACCATTTTGCTGATATATCCGTTTTGTCGGCAAGCAAGATGCAGGAAGAGAGGATGAAAGAAAAATGTCTGGACAGTATTTGGCGTGCAGAGAACATTTGGAATTTGGGCGTTTTGGACATGTCGGGAAAACCATTTAAAGACTTGTCCGTAATCGAATCTCCAAGATGGGCAGTATGGGGTTATGATCTGGAGAAATATTTTACTTCCCGGATGGTTTATCCCAAACATATGTTGACAAAGAACCAGGCCGGATATTCCATCGTCATGTTCTCTCTTGATACTTTAGGCTTGCCTCATAATGTCAGTATTCTGACAACCAGGCATAAAGACTTTGACAAGGAAGTAATCAGATTGGTTAAGGAGCTTCCACACTGTCTGCCATGCCGGGACAAGAACGGCAAACGCATGGAATGTCTATACACGGTATATGTTCCATTTCTGCCACAACATTATAGAGACAGAGTAAAGGCAGACAGTATTGCAGAAGAAAATGCGAAACAGAGCTTTGTAGAATGGGAAGCCGTGTCTTATTTCCAAGATGGAAAACCGGGTGCTGCACAAGATTACATCACTCAACGCCTGGTGTATGACCCTTCATTGTTGGGCGACAAACAGCAAATAAGAGGACTTTATACGATACGAATCAATTCGTATGGAGAAGTATATGAGGCTGATGTTGTGCGAAGTTGTGGAATACAGGAATGGGATAATCAAGTATTGGAAATAATCAAAGACATGCCTCGCTGGACGCCCACTATCAATTATTATGGCAAAGGGGAATATCGCAATTCTGTATGGACAACACCCATATTCTTTAAGAAGGGAGAAAAGACAGACTGATTGGTTAAAGGAAAGTTTATAATTTACTATTCAGTAAGTTATTCAACTTTTGTATGCATGATGCTTCCAATGTTCCTATGTAGAATTTTTTTAGGCTTCCATTTCTAAAGTGAATATTAATTCCTAATGTTTTTCCGTAGAAAAATCCATCCTTAAATATTTCAAATTTATGGATGTTTTTGAAAGGGATAAATTCTTTTTTAAGCAATCCTGCAATTAAAAGAGACTCTTTATTGAAAACTATTTTTTTTGCACGTTTCATTAGAATGAATCCACTTAATATACATGGGATTATATATACATACCAAATATGTTCATTATGTGATATGACTGCTAAAAATGATGTACAAGCAAATAATAGAATTATTGTACTGCTTATGTATTTGTATGTAAATTGCATAATTGTTATCAAAAGATTGTTGAACATGCTATAAGTCCTATCCCTATAGTTTGTTGTCATAAAGTTACCTGTCACCATAAGGAATAACAATATTTGTTGGATTGTCATCCATGCGTTTATAGAGTTCAAAGGTAGGCATTTATTTAAAATGATGTTCTCTGTTCGTCGCCTTTTTATTGCAATATCTCTATAACTGGTCCTCCTTTCATTCCCGTTTGGTTCACATATTTTTCTTTAGTCCGCATTTTCCTGTATCAGCCATTGTTCCAGCTATCAGGAAATGAGCTTCTTTTTATCTCCTTTTACATACCGTTTGTCCTTTATGAAAATCCGTCGTATGTACGGATTATGATTCTCTGCTATTCCGGCTGTCGCATGTCGAGAAGTAGCGAAGGCACGAGCTACCTTCGCCGGAAGGATCAAAAGCCGTTTTTCCACTGTTTTTCCGTTGCTGGAATCCCCCTACCGATGTAACGTAATGACACCCGATGTCACGCATCGTCAGTATTGTAAATCAATGAATTACGTATTATATATTCGTGGTCGAAATCATTTTTTGTCTCACCAATTAAAAGTTTCGACACATGAAAAAAAGATTCTTTTTTGCAGCCATGGCGCTGCTTGCAACGACAGGGGCTTTCGCCCAGGGTAACGGTATCGGTGGCATCACTGAAGCCACCAACATGGTCACTTCCTATTTCGATCCGGGAACCAAACTGATTTATGCCATCGGAGCCGTGGTCGGCCTTATCGGGGGCGTGAAGGTCTATTCCAAGTTTTCCTCGGGAGATCCCGACACCTCCAAGACGGCAGCCAGCTGGTTCGGCGCCTGCATCTTTTTAATCGTAGCCGCCACCATCTTACGTTCATTCTTCCTCTGATTATGGCGAAGTATCCTATCAACAAGGGAATCGGCCGCAGCCCTGAGTTCAAGGGGCTGAAAAGCCAGTACCTGTTCATCTTCGCCGGCGGACTGCTCGCCCTGTTCGTTCTGTTTGTCATCATGTACATGGCAGGCATCGACCAGTGGGTATGTATCGGTTTCGGTGTCACCTGCGCCTCGGTGCTTGTCTGGGTGACTTTTCGCCTGAACACGAAATACGGTGAATGGGGACTGATGAAATTGCAGGCGCTGCGTCGCCATCCCCGCTACATCATCAGCCGGAAGAGTTTCCTCCGGTTGATTTGTCCAACCCTGAAAAAACGAAGCGTATGAGAAATGTAATGAAAGCCGCCACGCTGGAAAGCCGGTTTCCGCTGATGGCCGTCGAACACGGGTGCATCATCAGCAAGGATGCCGACATCACCGTGGCCTATAGGGTGGAACTGCCGGAAGTGTTCACGCTGACACGCGCCGAGTACGAGGCCCTCCATTCCACATGGGCGAAGGCTGTGCGGGTTTTGCCGAATTACAGCATCGTCCACAAGCAGGACATCTTCATCGAAGAGAGCTACAAGCCCGACATCTGCCGGGATGACCTGAGTTTCCTCAGCCGCAGCTTTGAAAGGCATTTCAACGAACGGCCATACCTGAACCATACCTGCTATCTGTTCCTGACCAAGACCACGAAGGAACACAGCCGCACGACCAGCAGCTTTAACGCCCTCACGCGCGGGTTCATCATCCCCAAGGAGATGCAGGAGAAGGATACCGTCGCACGGTTCCTGGAATGCTGCGGGCAGTTCGAGCGTATCGTGAACGACAGCGGCCTGGTCCGCATGGTCAGGCTGACGGACGAAGAGATTATCGGTACGGAAACCTCCGCGGGCATTATCGAAAAGTATTTCTCGCTCTCGCAGGAAGATACGGCCAGCCTGCAGGACATCACTCTCGGAGCCGGGGAAATGAAGGTCGGTGACAAGCTGCTCTGCCTGCATACCCTCTCCGAAACTGAGGATTTGCCGTCATCCGTGGGTACGGACAGCCGTTATGAACGGCTGTCCACGGACCGCAGCGACTGCCGCCTGTCCTTTGCCGCACCGATAGGGATACTGCTCACGTGCAACCATATCGTGAACCAGTATCTCTTCATAGACGATTCGGCGGAGAACCTGAGGAAATTCGAGCAGACCGCCCGCAACATGCACTCGCTGTCCCGTTACAGCCGCTCCAACCAGATCAACCGTGAATGGATTGAGGAGTACCTGAACGAGGCGCACAGCAAGGGACTCACTTCCATCCGTGCGCACTGCAATGTCTTTGCATGGAGCGACGACCGCGAGAAGCTGAAGCGTATCAAGAATGATGTGGGCAGCCAGATTGCCCTGATGGAGGCCAAGCCCCGCCATAACACGGTTGATGTGCCGACACTCTTCTGGGCGGCCATTCCCGGCAATGCCGGCGATTTCCCGTCTGAGGAAAGCTTCTACACCTTCATCGAGCAGGCCCTGTGCCTGTTCATCGGGGAAACGTCCTACAAGGATTCGCTTTCTCCGTTTGGCATCCGCATGGTGGACCGTCTGACCGGAAAACCTGTCCATCTGGACATCTCCGACCTGCCGATGAAGAACGGTACGATTACCAACCGCAACAAGTTCATCCTCGGACCTTCGGGCAGCGGAAAGTCATTCTTCACCAACCACATGGTGCGCCAGTATTACGAACAGGGAGCGCATGTGCTGCTGGTGGACACGGGAAATTCCTATCAGGGACTGTGCAGCCTTATCCATGCCCGCACGCATGGCGAGGACGGCATCTATTTCACCTATGAGGAGAGCGATCCGATAGCCTTCAATCCTTTCTACGTGGAGGACGGTACTTTTGATATCGAAAAGAAGGAGTCCATCAAGACGCTTATCCTTACCCTGTGGAAACGTGACGACGAGCCGCCGACACGTGCCGAGGAGGTGGCACTCTCCAACGCGGTCAATCTCTTTCTGGAGAAGATACGCACGGACAGTACCGTGGTTCCGTCCTTCAACACCTTCTATGAGTTCATTCGCGACGAGTATCAGGAAATCCTGAAGACCAAGCGTACACGGGAGAAGGATTTTGACGTGTGGGGATTCCTGAATGTGCTGGAACCCTATTACAAAGGTGGCGAATACGACTATCTGTTAAACTCCGACAAGCAGCTTGATCTGTTGTCCAAACGCTTCATTGTCTTCGAGTTGGACAATATCAAGGACAATAAGGTACTATTTCCGATTGTCACTATCATCATCATGGAAACCTTCATCAACAAGATGAGAAAGCTGAAGGGAGTACGCAAAATGATTCTGTTGGAGGAGGCATGGAAGGCCATTAGCAAGGAAGGCATGGCGGAGTATCTGAAGTACCTTTTCAAGACCGTCCGAAAGTTTTTCGGCGAGGCTGTTGTCGTTACCCAGGAGGTGGAAGATATCATTTCGTCACCCATCGTCAAGGGAACCATCATCAACAACAGCGACTGCAAGATTCTGCTGGACCAGCGGAAGTATGTCAACAAGTTCGATGAAATCCAGTCCCTGCTGGGCCTGACCGACAAGGAACGTGCCCAGATTCTCTCCATCAACATGGCCAACAGCCCGTCCCGCAAGTACAAGGAAGTGTGGATAGGTCTCGGCGGAACGCAGTCGGCGGTCTATGCCACCGAGGTCTCGCCAGAAGAGTACTATACCTACACGACCGAGGAGACGGAAAAACTGGAACTGATGCGACTTAGCCAGAAACTGGGTGGTAATATCGAGCTGGCAATCAGGCAGCTGGCTGATACAAGAAGAAAACAGTAAAATCATTTATCAACCATTAAACGATTAACCACATGAAGAAAAGAATTTTGACAGCCCTATGCTGTATCTGCCTCCTTTCGGCAGTCAAAGCCCACGCCCAATGGGTAGTGACCGACCCCGGAAACCTGGCCCAGGGTATCATCAACGCCGCCAAGAACATCGTCCACACCTCATCGACGGCCAGCAACATGCTCAACAATTTTCAGGAGACGGTCAAGATCTACCAGCAGGGCAAGGAGTATTATGACGGCCTACGGAAGGTCAAGAATCTGGTACGCGATGCCCGAAAGGTGCAGCAGACCATTCTGATGGTCGGCGACATCACGGAAATCTATGTGACCAGCTATGAGCGTATGCTCAGTGACCCCTACTTCACCCCCGAGGAACTGAGTGCTATCTCCATCGGCTACACGAAGCTGCTGGAGGAGAGTGCCAACCTGCTGACCGACCTGAAGACCGTGGTCAATGAGAACGGCCTTTCGATGAACGACAAGGAGCGTATGGACATCATCGACCGCTGCTATACCGACATGCTGCAATACCGCAGTCTGGTGCAGTACTATACCAACAAGAACATCGGCGTGTCGTACCTGCGTGCCAAGAAACAGAATGATCTCGACCGTGTGATGGCTCTGTACGGTTCACCCAACGAACGCTACTGGTAATTTCAAGGAGGATTGCTTATGGTATTGTTGGCTGTGAATTTTGACAATCTGCACCAGATCCTGCAAAGTCTGTACACGGACATGATGCCGCTCTGTTCGCAGATGACCGGCGTGGCCAAGGGCCTTGCCGGATTGGGAGCCCTCTTTTATGTGGCGTATCGTGTCTGGCAGTCACTGGCCAGGGCCGAACCTATTGACGTGTTCCCTTTGCTGCGTCCGTTTGCTCTGGGTATCTGCATCATGTTTTTTCCGACCATCGTGCTGGGTACGCTCAACAGCATTTTGTCACCCGTCGTGACCGGAACGCACAGGATTCTGGAGACGCAGACCTTTGACATGAATGAGTATCGGCAGCAGAAGGACAAGCTGGAGATTGAGGCGATGCGGAGGAATCCCGAGACGGCCTACCTGGTGGACAAGGAGGCTTTTGACAACAAACTGGATGAACTGGGAGCTCTGGACGCTATCGAGGCTTGCGGTATGTATGTGGACCGTGCCATGTACAACATGAAGAAGTCCGTGCAGAATTTTTTCCGTGAGCTGCTGGAACTGATGTTCAATGCGGCCGCGCTTGTGGTGGACACGCTAAGGACATTCTTCCTGATTGTCCTTTCCATTCTCGGACCGATTTCCTTTGCCATTTCGTGCTGGGACGGCTTTCAGGCCTCGCTGAGCCAATGGTTTGTCCGCTATATCAGCATCTATCTGTGGCTGCCCGTCTCTGATCTTTTCAGCAGCGTGCTGGCACGCATACAGACCCTGATGCTTCAGAGGGACATCGAGCAGCTGTCCGACCCCAACTTCATTCCGGACAGTTCCAATGCCGTGTACATCACGTTCCTGATTATCGGCATCATCGGGTATTTCACGATTCCGACCGTAGCCAACTGGATTGTTCAGGCCGGTGGAGGTGCGGGAAATTACGGCAAGAACGTGAATCAGGCTGCTTCCAAGACGGGCTCCATTGTGGGCGGTGCCGCAGGTGCTACTGTAGGAAATGTGGCCGGAAGACTAATCAAGTAACAATCATAAAACGAATAAGAATGGAATTCAAATCATTGAAAAATATCGAGACCAGCTTCCGGCATCTGCGCCTGTTCGGAATAGTCTATCTGGGTGTCTGCACCCTGCTTGTGGGCTATTCCGTGTGGAAGGCATACAGTTTTGCCGAAGCCCAGCGCCAGAAGATCTATGTGCTGGATGAGGGGAAGTCGCTCATGCTCGCCCTCTCGCAGGACCTGGAGCAGAACCGTCCCGTAGAGGCAAGGGAACATGTCAGACGTTTCCATGAGCTGTTCTTCACGCTGGCCCCTGACAAGAGTGCCATCGAGGGGAACGTACAGCGTGCCATGTTCCTGAGTGACCGTTCCGCCTATTCCCATTACGGGGATCTGGCCGAACAGGGTTATTACAATAGAATAATTTCGGGCAATGTCAGCCAGCGTATCGAGATAGACAGCGTGAAATGCGACTTCAACACCTATCCGTATGATGTCATGACATACGCACGCCTTTTCATCATCCGTGAGAAGAGCGTGACGGAACGCAGCCTTGTCACGCATGGCAGGTTGCGGAATTCCACCCGCAGTGACAACAATCCGCACGGGTTCATCCTGGAAGGGTTCCATGTGCTGGAGAACAGGGATATCAGAATGTATGACAGATAAAACAATGTATGTATGAGAAAAATGTATGTAAAGTTCAAGGATTGTATCGGGGGCAGGCTGCGCGGCCTGTGTGACAGGCTTACACCCCGTCAGAGGGCTATTGTCGTCATCGTGATGGCTTCCCTTTTCGCACTGGTGAATTTCTACATGATTTTCCGTGCGATTTATGACATCGGACGGGAGGATGCCCGGCAGGACATCATCAGGATAACCCCGCTTGAGGTTCCCGACTTTGTGCCTGCGGATACCCTCTCCGATATGAAAGTCCGTGAGATGGAAGAGTTTTTTAACCAGTTCAACAAGTAAGATTATGAGTACAGATGCAGAAAAATTGAAACAGAAGCAGAAAATCAGGAAATATCTGGTTTTCACAGGCATGTTCCTGCTGTTCCTCGGGTGCATGTGGTTAATTTTCGCCCCGTCCGAGAAAGAGAGGCAGGAGGCGGAAAGGAAGACGGGCTTCAATGCCGAACTTCCCGATCCGAAAGGTACGGGTATAGAGGCGGACAAGATGGCTGCCTATGAGCAGGCAGACATGATTCGCCGGCAGGAGGAGAAGAAGCGTACGCTGGCCGACTTCTCCGCCCTGACCGATGGACACAGACAGGATAATGTCCCGGAAACAGAACCGGCGCAGGACATTGCAAGTGAAAATGAAAGCCGTGCGTACCATTCAGGAGGAAACGGCAGGACGGGAGCCTTCGCCTCTTCAGCCTCGGCTTACAACGACATCAACGCCACTCTCGGCAGTTTTTACGAGAGTCCTGAGGAAGACCCGGAAAAGGAAGCCCTGAAAGCAGAGGTGGAACAGCTCAGACAGGCTGCCGCAGCGCAGACGGCCGGACCGAGCTACGAGGAACAGGTGGCTCTGCTGGAGAAGTCCTATGAACTTGCCGCCAAATATATGCCTTCGGGCGGCAGCACGGGAACAGCGGACAGTCAGGAGACGGAAAGTCCCTCAAGGGAGAGGAAGGCGAAAGCCGTTCCCGTCGGGTTGGTGTCCTCTCCGGTCGTGTCGTCCCTTCCTCAGCCTCTTACCGATTCGGTACAGTTCGCGAGACTGCTTTCCGGTGCTGATATTGGCTTCCATACGGCTGTGGGCAGTGCCGGGACACAGATGGCGAGGAATACCATACGGGCCTGCGTGCATGGCGACCAGACCATTATCAGCGGACAAAGCGTGCGTCTCAGGCTGCTGGAGGCTATGCGTGTGGGAAGACATGTGCTTCCCCGCAATACCCTGCTGACCGGTGAGGGACGTATCCAGGGCGAGCGGCTTGGCATTGAAATCCTGCAGGTCGAATATGACGGCAATGTCATTCCCGTGGAACTGACCGTGCTGGACAGTGACGGACAGGCCGGGATATTCATTCCCGGTTCGACGGAAGCGAATGCGGTAAGGGAAGTGGCCGCCAACATGGGACAGAATCTCGGCACGACCATCTCCATCACCAACCAGTCGGCAGGCGACCAGCTTCTCTCCGAGCTTGGACGAGGGGCCATACAGGGCGTGTCGCAGTACATTTCCAAGAAGATGCGCGAGGAGAAGGTGCATCTCAAATCAGGCTACGAACTGATGCTTTATCAGAACCACAATCAATAACCCATTAAAACAGTAAAGACATGAAAAAGATTCTTTTGATGCTTGCCCTCGCAGGCGGCGTTGCAAGTGCACATGCACAGTCGGCTGAAACCGCGGCCGTAAATGATTTGACCCTGAAGGCGGATATCTATCCGCAGCAGGAGGACAGCGACCTCTATCACGGGCTGTCCAGAAAACTCACCTTTGACCGGATGATTCCGCCATACGGGCTGGAAGTGACGTATGACAAGACGACCCATATCATCTTTCCCTCGGCTGTCCGTTATGTGGATCTCGGTTCTCCGAATCTGATTGCGGGTAAGGCGGACGGTTCAGAGAACGTCATCCGTGTCAAGGCTACCAGAAAGAATTTCCGTGAGGAGACCAACATGTCGGTGATTACCGAAAGCGGAAGTTTCTACACCTTCAATGTGAAGTATGCCGACGAGCCCCTGCTGCTCAACATCGAGATGGCCGATTTCATCCATGACGGCAGCGAGGTGAACCGCCCGAACAATGCCCTTGACATCTACCTGAAGGAGCTCGGCAGTGAGTCGCCCAAACTGGTACACCTTATTGCCAAGGCCATCCACAAGGACAACAGACGTCATGTCAAGCATATCGGGAGCAAGGCGTTCGGCATCCAGTACCTGCTGCGCGGGCTCTATACCCACAACGGGCTGCTCTATTTCCACACCCAGGTGAAGAACACGTCGAACGTGCCTTATGAGGTGGATTTCGTGACGTTCAAGATCGTGGACAAGAAGGTCCTCAAGCGCACGGCCATTCAGGAACAGGTGATATTTCCGCTGCGTGCCTACAACTATGCCACGGCTGTTGCCGGAAAGAAGGACGAGCGTACCGTCTTTGTCTTTGACAAGTTCACCATTCCCACCGACAAGATGCTGGTGGTGGAGATGCACGAGAAGAGCGGAGGCCGTCATCAGAGCTTCACCGTGGAGAGTGAGGACATCGTGAGAGCGAGGGTTATCAATGAACTTAAAGTGAAATGACCATGAAGAAGTATCTGTTTCTTTTTGCCGTATGCGTATCGCTTGCCCTGTCATCGGGGCAGGCATACGCCCAGCGTTACCTTCCCGGAATGAAGGGCGTGGAACTCAGGGGAGGCTTTGCCGGAAGCCTGCAATCTCCGGTTGACTGGTACACGGGGTTTGCCGTGTCGGGCTATACGAAAAGGGCCAATCATTGGGTGGCTGGCGTGGAATACCTGCTGAAGAACTACGGCTATCGCGGGACTTCCGTTCCACGGGCCCAGTTTACGGCCGAGGGCGGTTATTACCTGAAGTTCCTGTCCGACCCGGCGAAGATATTCTTCCTCTCTGTCGGCGGTTCCGCCTTGGTGGGATATGAGACATTGAACTGGGGAGAAAAGATTCTGTATGACGGTTCCATGCTTTCCCACCGCGATGCCTTCGTCTATGGCGGAGCCCTGACGCTGGAGCTGGAAAGCTATGTGACGGACCGTATCGTGCTGCTTGCCCATGTGCGTGAACGTGTGCTATGGGGAAGTTCTCTGGGAAAGTTCACGACACAGTTCGGGCTTGGAGTCCGTTTCATCATCAATTAGACGCCTATGGATATAGAGATGATCAGAGGCATTCCCATTGAGGAATTCCTGTCCCGTCTGGGACAGGAGCCGGTCAGACGGCACGGCGACGAATGCTGGTATCTCTCCCCGTGCCGTGAGGAAAGGACACCTTCGTTCCATGTGAACACCCGCAAGGGTGTGTGGCACGACTTCGGTACCGGGCATGGAGGCGACATCTTCACCCTTGCCGGGGAACTTTCAGGAAGTGACGGCTTCATGGCACAGGCAAGGTTTATCGCCGGAGTATATGGAGGCACAATACCTGAATATGCCGGACAGAAAAAAGGAAATAAAGGTATCAGGGCAGAAAAGCGGAAAGAGGCTTCCCGCTTTGAGGAAGTGGTACGGAGTCCCTTGTACTGCAATGTCCTGCTCGGTTATCTGAAGGGACGCGGCATTCCTGCCGAAATTGCCCGCGCAGAGTGCGAGGAAGTACGGTTCCGGCTGTACGGCAAGCGGTATTTTGCCGTAGGCTTCAGGAATATGAGCGGAGGCTATGAGCTACGGAGCAGGTTCATGAAATGGTGTCTGCCGCCCAAGGATATTTCCGTTATCCGCAACGGCTCGCTTACCTGCAACCTGTTTGAGGGTTTCATCGATTTCCTTTCGTGGAAGGTACTCGGCATCAGCCGCGGTGAGGACTATCTGGTCCTCAATTCGGTGGCCCTGCTTGAACGCTCGTTCCCTTATCTGGACCATTACGGGAAAATCCGGTGCTACCTGGACAATGACGATGCCGGAAAAAGGACACTGGCCGTCCTTCGGAAACGCTACGGTGACAGGATTGACGATTGTTCCGACCTGTATGCCGGATGCAAGGACCTGAACGAATATCTGGAAAGCAATTTTCCGCCTGAACAGTAATTTTTTTATAAACCGTTAAAACAAGAAATGAATATGAAACCGATTATGAACAAGAAAGGGCTGTTTGCCCTTGTATGCGCCCTGATGGGCATGACCTTCACTATATTGACCTCGTGCAGCGATGACCTTGACGTGCAGCAGTCCTATCCCTTTAAGGTGGAGACGATGCCGGTTCCCAAGCGTATCGTGAAAGGCGAGACCGTGGAAATCCGCTGTGAACTGAAACGGGAAGGACGGTTCTCCGACGCCCGCTATACCATCCGCTATTTCCAGCCGGACGGCGAAGGCAAGCTGCGCATGGACGACGGGATGGTGCTGCTGCCCAACGACCGTTATCCCCTGGACAGGGAAGTGTTCCGCCTTTATTACACCTCCGAGTGTGAGGACCAGCAGAGCATCGACATCTATTTTGAGGACAACAGCGAGCCGGCACAGCTTTTCCAGCTGACCTTCGATTTCAACAATGAGACGGAGGATGAGGATACCGTGGTTACCTCCGGCGGTAAGGAACAGCCTGTCGTCATCGTATCACAATGAACCTGACCTGCCTATGGGAATAAGAGCAAAATTGTTTGCGGCGTTTTTCGCCATCGCCTGCTTCGGGAGCATACCGTTGCGGGCGGAGAATCCGGTAAGGGAGAAACAGGACAGGTTCAGTCTTGCGGTCGAGTGTATCAAGCGGTTCGAGGGTTGGCATGGAGAAAAAAGACACTGGCCTTATGTCGGGTACGGGCATAAGGTCCTTCCCGGGGAAAGGCTGACCAATGACATTACTAAAGAACAGGGGGATTCAATTCTGAGAGCGGATTTACGTAAGCTGTGCCGTATGTTCAGTTATCTGGGACGTGATTCATTGATCGCCGCTGTTTTGAGCTATAATGTGGGGGCATACCGTCTGAAAGGTTACGGCAAAATGCCCAAAAGCAAATTGTTGAAGAAGCTGGAGACCGGAGACCGGAATATCTATAAGGAGTATGTTTCCTTCCGGTGTTATAAAGGCAAGGTAGTACCGAGCATTGAACGGAGAAGGAAGGTGGAATATATGCTGCTCTTTGAAGAGTAAAAGAAAAGGGAGAATCTGACGGCATATTACCGTCAGATTCTCCCTTTCTTACATCTTGTTTTTCTAAATAGCAGTTGCGATTAGTTTGAGTTAACTTACCAGAACGGCATCCTGTATTTCCACCTCTGCGGGCAGACGGGAAAGCAGGAGTTCCGCCATGGCTCCGTTCTGCGGAATCAGTGCCGGGAAATCTGTTCTGCCCGGTTTATATATCTCAGTCGCTACGCTATACAAGTCCCAAGCGGTGATCTGTCCCTTTTCGCGGGCCAGTTTCAGCACCTCTTCCGTGAAGATGGAAATCTGGCTCTGGTTCAGCGGGTAGGTTTCAACCGAGGATGACAGGTTCCTGTCCGAACTGTCATGGGAGACACGCAACGCTGTCAGCAGACCGATATACATATACACTTCTTCCAGTGAGACGATTCTGCGTTTCAGCCGCTGAATGCGTGCAATGTCCTCGTTCATGTTCACTTCGAAATTGGCCAGCCATCCGTCCACCGTCTCGAATACACCTTCCGTTGTCACCTTGTTCTTTCCGTAGTTGCAGATGCTTCTTTCCGGTGAGAGGATACACTGGTTATGGCATACTTTCACGCACGGGCCTATGGCTGCCTGTATGCCGTCCTGATGGTAGGCGACGACCAGCGTAGTCGTCAGCTCGTCCGTTTCCCAGTCCTTGATCCGGATGGTAGCGAAGATACGTCGGAGAATGTGAGCTTCCACAGCCTTTTCGCCGTGTGTCTGTTCCACCTGTGGGAGAATGCTCACTCCCGGTTGTGTCTTGTTCCTATTCTGGGCCGCGAAGATTTCCTCTACCTCGTAATCGAGATTATACTTCTCGCAAATGTCCATCATACGCTGCAGGACCTGGTAATGATAGATGCCCTGGACAGGCTTGCCATAGATATCATTCTCCTTGTAGGTACGTTGAAGAGTCTCGAAATTCATTACTTCGATTCCGTTGTTCTGAAAATCAAACTGCTGTTGCTTTTCCAATACTGCCAATGCTTCCATAATCTTGAATTTTATAAAGTTAATACTATGATTGTCTGTTTTTAAGTATGTATCTGCCATCCGTGGAACGGTTGCAGTGTTACAGCGAAAGAGCGGTCCGGTATGCCGTGATAGAGCAGCCCGCCTACAATGCCGATGCTTCCGTCGGGATAGCGTTGTGTGAAACCGAACGAATACGGAGCATGGTCATAATAGAGTGAGATTTCGCTTGGATGGTTAGGATCGTCTTCCCAGCTCTTCAGTCGGTCCAGACAGTTCTGGAGAGAGGTGTCGCCAATGGATTCGGCATAGCGTTTTACATTCTGGAAATGTTCTTCATTCAGGATTTTCATGACTCATTGTATTTTATCTGTTAAACACGTCCGGCTCCGGGAACCGGTATTTTTTATTTCTCGCCTGCCTGACTGTCCCGTGGCCGTACCTGCAAGGTTTGGCGAAAGAAAATACCGCAGCCTTGGCGAGGATGATTTTCTTTCAGCCAACCCCGCAGGGGCCTGACCTTGTCCGGGTACATTGGACACGGGACTACCTTTGCAGGGAGGGAAATAAAATATACAAGGGGTATTTGCTGTAGTTTTCCGTACATGTTATGGTGATATTCTCTCTGATTTGTTCGTCATTGCCGGAGGAATGGTGTACTTTTGCAAATCCTAATTTGAAAATCATGGAAGATTATATAAAGAAAGCTGCGGATGCTTTCCTTGTGGAGCGCCCGTATGGTATGCGTGTGGATTACCGTAAAGGAGGATACGTGCTGTTCAACCGTAACCTTAATGTGTTGGGCAATGGGGAACATGCCCGCCTGGAGGAACTGCCTCTGGAGGAGTTTGATGTGGACGAGATTCCCCTGGAAGGTGAAATCATAAAGGAACATGCGGGTTTTACCGACGTATTTTTCTATTCGGACTGTACCAATCCCTATGCAGGGTATGTGCTGGATCTGAAGAAGCTCAAGGTCTATAACCAGTTTATCTATCCCTTGGCGATGATACTGAACAGGAAGCTGTAAATCCTGATATGTCTTGATAATAGCGGTAACAGTTGCATAGGATGGCTGTTACCGCTTTGGATTTTATTGGCTGATTTCATCTTCGGCAAGGAATGCAAGATAGTCTGTTACAGCCTTATGACATCCGGTAAAGTCGGGAGTACGGCGGCCTTTGTATTTTCTGAAACTGACGGTTCCGTTCCGGTCGATTGCTGTTACATGTCGGTTGAATGTCCCTTTGGTTCTGATATGGATGTCAAAGCCGTCCCTTCCTGTGATTTCAAGAAACATTTCTGCCGTTATTTTCTCACCGTTCAGGAATTTCCGTTTGTTTTCGTCGAGTTGTTGATGCCATCGGGATTCTTTCTCTTTTTTTTCCTGTTCTTCTTTTCTTTTCCGTTCCAGACGCTTTTCTTCCTGCCTTTTTGCATACGTCTCACGGGCCTGTACCAAGGGAGTGGAGTCAAGACCGAGGGCATTGAATACATGGACAGACAAGAGGGGGATGATTTTTCCATCCTCCGCATCCTTCAGGATGTTTTCAATCCAGTTCTTGCAATAGGCTGCCGCTTCTTCCCGGTGACCCTCCTTGTCAAGGATTCTGCGTGAATACTGTCCGCAGGAAAAATGGATATCACCTATCTTGCAGATTACATGGAAACTGTCTTCACTTTCGTTTCCGTATTCGTTTTTTCTTGCCAGCGAGATGAATACATTCTCCGCATACGGTTCAAGTTCCATGTATGGGGCAACGATGGTGTTGCCGTCAAACTTGTATTTCAATACTTTTGCTTTCATATTTCTATTCTGTTTTTCTGTCGGTACATATTTCATCTATTATCTCTTTCTCTTTTCTCTCACCTTTGAGGAAGGCAAGCAGCCGTCCGAAAAAGAACGGGGCTTGGTCTGTCCCCAGCTGTGAGCTTTCCCCGTTACGGGTGGCGCATATTGCAAACCGTCCCAGTCCGAGACTGTCCTGTGGCGGTACGATATGGAATGACAGATCTTCCGTACCGTTGATATGAACCCCGCCACGGTAGGTGTAGAAAGCCTTTGCGGCTCTACTGTCCGTATCAATGTCCACCCGGCTGTAGCCGCGGCGTTTCAGTTCTCTGATGATTTCCCTGTTTGTCATAATTGTATCTGTCTGATTGGATTTGAAATGTCCGGGTGTATGCTTCCCGTATTTGAGGATACGCCGTGTTCTGACATCCACTTCCGGTATGCCGTGGCATATTCCTGCCTTTCCCGTTCCAGACTGCTTTCCGTTTCCGGAGTATATCCGAGCAGACGTATGTATCCGCCGTTGCAGCCTGTCAGTTCGCAGCGCATTCCGGCTGCCTCCAGTTTTCCGATGCGTTTCTGTGCCGTCTTCGCACTAGAATATTCCTTGGGCCAGAAATAATGTTCTCCCTGTGAGCCGTAAAAGTCTTCTCCGAGTATCATTTCTCCGATATGTCTCCGGCTCTCGATGAAGCCGAAACGGGCCTTGCCCAGTGCCTGGCGCATTGCCTTGTGTGCCGATCCTTCGGGATGGCGGAACACTTCAGGACTGTCTTTTCCCGTAATCTTCGGCAGTTCCATCCGGTACGGCTGTCTGTAGCTGCCGATTCCGAGCGTAAGGTAGAAGTTGGTGTGGAAATAGTCCGTCATAGGGTCGCTTTCATCGAAATTGTATGACATCACAAAATCCCTGACGTTTGTCATCACCTCCTTGGCCCGGTCTGTCAGACTGTCCGATGCCTGGATGTTGTAGTGGTTGATGTCTCCCTGTACCTTGCCGGATTCTTTTGTAAAAGCCTCGAAGTCCGCTTTCATCAGCCGGACAAGGATTGAGCTGTATCCGTCCCTGCGGACCGAGAAGGTGTATCTCGGATAGGTCTCCTTGAGCCATGCCCTGACCAGTTCCGTGATTTCCGGCGAGGACTGTCCGGTATAGTTACGCCCTTTCCAGCGGTATTCATTGTACACGTACTCGGTGTATTCCCTTGCGGTGGCATCCTGATAGTCGTGTTCATACCCTGTAGCGGCAGAGGAGACACCAGGCCGGTCTTTCCATATCTCGAAAAGTTTCTCAAACTCGGTGTTCAGCTTTTGCATGAGGACAGTGTCACCACCCTTGTCGGGGTGGTGAAGCATTGCCAGTCGGCGGTATTCCTTCTTCAGGTCCGCCAGTGAGTGTATGTTCTGAAAATAAGTCATGATCGTAGATGTTAAAGTCCCGCGAGACGGTTGATGAAATATATCTGCCAGTCCTGGTCGAGTCCGAGGTTGCTGCACGCGATCTCGAAGTCTTCGCTTCTCAGGTCGTTGTCCTCCTGAAGTTCCTGCAGGTTCCTTATCTCGTCGTCCAGGTATTCCTGTGCCTCTTCCTTGCCGCAACTGCATGAGTTGCAGATCAGGTCAATGATGTTCCGTGTCATATCCGTTGCCTTTAGTTGTTTGTCAGGTATATGTCCCGTTTCCCGTCATAGCTTTTGCCGTTCCACCACTCATCGGCGGCATCGGCGAATGTCTGCCCGGAATCGTCTGAAGGGAAGTCGGACGCCTTGAGTCCGGTCAGGTATTCAAGAGCTTCGGTATTGTTGGACTTCCACCATTCCTGCATCTTTTCAAGAAAGGATTGTCTGGAGCAGGTCTCCACATTGTCCGCGCACCGGGAGCACCAGATGTCGTCGTCCACATCACTGTGGTATTCGTTCGTGTTGACGTCCACCCATGCCTGTATCTCAATCTCTGCAGAACCGCAGTCGCTGCATACCCGAATTCTTGAATCGTCAGGGAGCTTGCGTCTGGCCTTGCCGTCATATAGACTGACGGCCCGTTCCACCAGTTTTTCCCGGTAATGGTCCGTCAGTTCCGCATAGAACCGTTCAGCGGCTCCGAATATTCCCTTGTCCGTCATCAGAGACCATTTTTCCCAAAAGTGTGGGTGCATTTCCTTGAATACTGTCCTGCACTCTTCCTCGCACCAGGCATTCCACATGTAATAGAAGAAGCTGGAGACTGCATTTTCCGCTTGATATTTCATAATGTTGTTTTTATTTAAGGTTATACATCCTTGCAAAATAGCTGTTCACTTCAGGGATCCTTTTCTTGTAATAGGGCTGGTTGTCCCTGCACCAGTCCGCCAGTTCCTGTTTGTTCCTGAAAGGTTCCCTCCAGCTTTGCCCGCTCATGATCATTTCCACCTGCGGGGCCAATTCCCTGATGAACGCTCCGACAGTCCATCCTTCCCAGACGTATCTGTCCATATTGATTTTTGTTGCCATATTGTCTTTCGTTTCAAGAGTTTCCTTTTGTATTTTCAAGTTGAAGCCTTACTGCTTCGTACATTTGATTAAGCCAATCAATGTTGCTGGCTCCGAGTTCGAAAGGACTCTGACAGAAAACCTCTTCCATACTGTCCTTTATTGTTGCCAACACGGTAATGTGCTTGTCAGTAACCTCAATTCCTGTAATATAACACTCGTATGGTTCTGCATTATCGTCAAACCAGATGATCCATACAGGGTCTTCTTCGTTGTCGGTAAACGTGATTTTTTTCAGGCCGTGCGCATCGAGCAGTTGCCTGATGGCTTCGATTATGTCCTTTCTCAGTTCTTCAATCCTGTCTCTGAAACACATGGCCGTGTATCTTACCTTGCCTTTATTGTTCCGTTCCCTGACAGAGAGGATCTGCATGTCGGGGTGAGAGCCGAAATTCCAGTCTGTCACCTCGTCATCATCGCAGGTAGTGTGGATGTTTCCGCCCAATACCAGACCGCAGTCTTCCGTTACAATTCTTTCCGCCTCGTCGCGGTCTTCCGCCACGACCTTGTAGGTACCCTCGAAAGTGTACCTTACTCTTACATCGTACTTTGCCATAATTCCTATGATTTGGTTAATGATTTCTATTGTTGATTCTTATTCTTGGTTCTCGAACGATTCCGGTGACAACCGGTACAGTTCAGCAAGGTTCAGTTTTGCCATCGGGTATTCCACCCATCCGCTTTTGCGTCTGTATCCCGTATCTTCTGCAAGGCTGTTCCTTATGAGGAATTCCATCGCTTCCGGATTGTTGTTTATGTCAATGAATGCCTGGTCGGGAATCCCGAATGCCGGGGAGTCTTCCAGATTGACGGTAAGTACCGTGTATAGTTCCCCGTTGTCCGGTGATTCCAGACTCAGAACCGGCCATCCGTTCGGGTAGAAGCCGGTGACAAGCCTGAATTCCTTTTCATGGTACCGGAATGTCCTTTCAGACCGGTTTTTCCCGGATTCCTGAATTTTGAAGTCGTCTTCTCCTTCAGTGAATGTCCTCACCGGGCAGGACACATCGTAATGGCAGCCGTCTTCGTGTCCGCACAGGTATTCTTTTCCCTTGAATAGGATGATTGCATATTTCTTTTCCATGATTTGATATCTTTAAGTGACCATACTTGATTTATGAAGCGACAAGACCTATCTTTTCTCCGAAGAAGGAATCGCATACCCCGTACACATGCTTGATGGAGCATTCATATTTTGAGTTCTCGCTGTCAAGACGGAAGCGGAATCCGTGATAGTCCCTGACTTCCAGTTTCAGTCTGACATCTTTCAGGAGTTCCATTTCCAGGAGACTTCCACCGCCGTACATGGAGCTGAAGATGCCGCAGCAGTTGCCTTTGGGAATAATGACTTCCCCAAGCGAGAATCCGGCATCATAAAGTTCCTGCAGGCTTACCTTGCCGATATAGGTCAGCAGGTTGGCACCGCAGCAGGAGTTGATGAGTTCATGGTAGAACTGTTCATAGGATACCTGTTCCTTGCCGTCCCTGTATTTTTTGTCGGGGAACCGGCCATATACCGTGTAGCCTTTCTCCACCAGCATTTTCTTCACTTTGGCTGGATTGAGGTTCAGCGCGTCTATCATATCCCCGAAATAGGATTCCTTGTACCGGTATCCTTCCTGCGATTCCAGCCAGTTGGAATTGATGCAGTCGTAGTTTGACAGCATCTCGACACGCACGGGGATGTCATCCGTGTTTTTGAGAAGTTCTTTCAGCGTGTCAGAGTCGTTTCTGTCATAGATTTCTTCCCTGATTTCGTCTTCGTGTTCTTGAAAGAACTTGTCCACTTCCTCTTCCCCGAAATCATGGAAACGGATACATTCATCCTTCAGCTTTGAGACGATTTCACGGACAGCTTCCCATTCGGCGTCACCGTACCATTCGTCCACTTTCTCCCACAGACTTTCACAGCTCCTTTCTTCCAGACACTTCTGGATGGTGTCACGGCAGTTGTCGAGATTGTCGTTGTAGTCCACCCATACCAGCGTGTAGGACTTGTCCATGAGCGATTTCACGAATTCCATTGTCAGTCTTTCCTGTTCTTCCATTTCTGTTACCTGTGTACGGCAGGATTCTGTTTCCCGTACATGTCGTTTATAAATGAGAAGAGCGACCTTTCGGCCGCTCCCTTGTCATTCGTTCTCTTCCTTGAGCCTTTCATATTTCTCTGTTTCCATTTCCGTTTTGCCGTCGAAGTGGAAATGTGCCATATGACCGTATCCGGTTTTAGGCTCACCGCCGCATTTGTGCAGTGCGGTGTCTATTTCCCAGTCGGTATCACCGATGCCGAGGGATATGTATGTCCCTCTGAGCATACACCCGGCCAGTCTCAGTGCGGCATCCTTCCTTTTTTCCCGGCGGAGCCTGTCAAATGCCGCGAGCGCGATTTCCCGGTTGAGTATTTTTACCGTAGTTTCCATATCGTTTCATTTTCAGTTTGCCGTTTCCTTGTCTTTCCCGCTGTCTTTTGCTGCCAGGACACCGAAAGGCAGATCGAGTATCCTGTGGTTAAAACATAGCGTTGAATTGTAGTCCGTGCGTTGCCAGAGGGTAAAATGGTCTCCGGCGAACGACCATCTGAAATAGCCTGACAGTGAGCCGAACTGCGGATTGACATTCCTGCTTATGAGGAAGCGGTTCACGTCCACGATGTGTCCCGCCGTCAGTAGTATGTTCAGTATTTCCACGAATGCCAGCTGCGAGTATGGGTCGATAGGCATTACAGGTCCTTTGAAGTTGATTTCCATATCTTTTGTCTTTTAGTCATAATTGTCATCAAATATTTCGTAACGGAATGGAAGCATGTCGCAGTAGTAGCTTGATACGCCCGTGTATATCAGGGCATCTTCTCCCGTGTCCGCGTCTTCTTCCGTTTCCGTGACGGTATCCCCGTACAGGTCATGGTAGTGTGATACCATCATGTGCGGGTCATCCGTGGTGATGTCATATCCGTAACTTCTGCTCCAGCTTATGAAAAACTCCGTTTCTTCCTCTTCGAGCCTTTCAAGGGCATCCCTGATCTCGAAGAAGTTGGGACAGAGCCATTCACGACTGACCAGTGTGTCCGGAATGTTTTCCCATTTCGGATACCGGTATTCCGGTTCCTTTTCCCCGGGAAACAGGTCGGAACAGGCACTCAGGAACTCGCCCATGTCGCTGTAGCCGGACAGGTGCAGCCAGTAGTCCCTGTAATCCTTTATGTCAATGAGATGCTGTGTGGTCACGGCAATCTCT
Source organism: Barnesiella sp. An22 (assembly GCF_963931395.1). Classification (NCBI taxonomy): domain Bacteria; kingdom Pseudomonadati; phylum Bacteroidota; class Bacteroidia; order Bacteroidales; family Barnesiellaceae; genus Barnesiella; species Barnesiella sp. An22. Next base: position 959,573 of record NZ_OZ007014.1, on the reverse strand, counting down.
GCATTGTTCAGATCCATATTACTTGTCTTTTATGTATGTGGATGCCGGGGATTCCATTCCACCGACCTCGACAAGGTGCCGTGTCCCGGCTGTGCAGGGTTTTTCGGGAAAATACCGCAGCTCCGCGAGGATGATTTTCCTGAAAACCGCCTGCGGCCTGACCTTGCTCAGCCGATGGGGACGCGGCTTACCTTTGTCGGTGGGAATGGAACTCCCGGTCTTCTTCATACGGTTCATATTTATTCTGTTATGCGCTGGCTTCCCCAGCTGATGTGTATTTTGCCTTCACTGTCCTGCGTGCGGATGAGCAGGCTGTCGATGACAGACATTGTGATGTCGAACTCCTCGAAGATTTCTGACTGTTCCTTGACCTCACCGGTCTTGATGAATTCGTTCAGACGCTCCTTGGTCAGTACCAGTGCCATCAGGTTCTGTTCGACCGAATCTTCGTAGGTGACGTAGTGGACATCCTTCATTTCTTTGGAATCGAGACGGATGAAACGGAAGTAGAACTGTTCCATACGGGGGATGTTCCACTGCAGGGATTCCAGTATCACGTCGTTGCAGGTAGGTATGTTCACGGAGCTGCTTAGGCTCTGCTGTGTGCATATCAGGATGCCGTTGATAGTGGAGTCGAATTCGGTCACGATGCTCTGCCGTTTCTTGAAGGCTACATCTCCCTTGACCACAAATACAGGTCTGTCGGGAAAATGTTCCCGGATATAGCTCTCGTAGAGGTCGAAGGCCGCCAATGTGGTACATCCGATGGCAACCTTACCCGGTATTGTCCTTATGAGCCTTTCAATATAGCGGGTCTTGGAAGGATAACTGTCACCGTAGTATCCCTCTATCAGGTGAGGTACCGAACAGGCTTTGATAAGCAGCTTGATCTGCCTCATGAGTCTCAGTCCTGCATCCTTTTTCGTGTCTCCCGTGCTGTTGTAGTACAGCTCACAGATGCGGCAGAATTCCTCGATGATGACACGGTATACCTCGTGTTCTCCTTCCGAGGGACGGACGGTATGTGTCCGTATCCGGTATTTCTCTCCTGCGAAGTCCCTGAATTTACGCGTGATGACCGTCTTGCCGATAAGTTCGGAGAGTTCGTCCTTGTTGTACACGTCCTGGTTCTGTTTCTCGATGCCGAATACAGTGGCTTTCCCCGGACAGTGGCAGGCACGGAAAAGGACATGCCCCCTGAAGGCGGGGAACGGTGTTCCGTAATCCGGGTTGTTCTCTTCCTCTATCTCGTGGTCCCTGTTTTCGTGGTAGACCTGCGGGCTCCAGCATATCATGTTTACGGAGTTGTTGTAGAGTAGTTCGAACTGGCTGTACAGTTCCGCGATGTTGTTGCGGGTGGTTGTTCCCGTGTCGAGGATCTTGTACCTGAGCCTCCTGAATATGCGCAGGATGTTTCTTGTACGCTGCGATGTGGGATTGGTGATTTCGTCCGACTCGTCGAAGACAAGGCACAGCTTGCCGGAAGTGCGTTTCACGAAACGCATCAGTCCTCTTTTCAGTTTCCGGAGCATGGAGGTGGAGACGACAAGGAATGTCCCTTCCGGTATGTTGTTGAGGTCGCCGGCGGTCTGTATTGTACGGAAGCGTTCCTTGTTTATGGTAAGGAACGGTATCCAGGTCATGTTGGTGGCGATGGCCGGGGCAAGTATGATGACGTTCTTTGCCTTTCTGAACTTGAGCAGGTATTTCGCCCTGTGATAGACGGCGGCAGTCTTGCCTGAACCCTGCTGCCAGTTCAGCAGGGCGTAGCGTTTCTGCAACACGAGGTTCAGGTCGTGTTTCTGCAAGTCCGTGAATTCGCAGACTTCACCGTCCTTGTTGATGAATGTGGTGCGGTCCAGGTATTCCTTCAGGCCGGCATCTTCCCGCATTTCCACAAACTGGAGATTCTGGGTCTCGTATTGCCTCTGTTTGCGCCGTATCAGTTTACTGGCGGCACGGATCTGCCGCATGTTCTTTTCTGTGACGTTTTCCGGCATCGGGAGTTCGGCCCTTCCGAGTATGAGGTCGTTGATGCCTGCGGCCTTGTGCGTGACCTTGTCAAGCAGACGCGGGGCATATTGCTTCAGCTTGAAGCCATAGGATGTCTTCACCAATGCCACTTCCTTGCGCGGCACCACGTTCTGCGAGGTGATGTACCTGCGGATGATGCCGAGAACCTTGCCGGTGGTCAGCTTCTTGCGTTCCCATTCCTTTATCTGTTCCCGGGTGGCATTTTCCGGCGGTTTCTGGTTGCGGAATTTGGACACCAGCGCCTCCGCCTTTTCGACATGCCTGTTCAGCACGGCATGGGCTTTCAGCTCATACATGTATTTGGCGAGCCTGTACTCGAACTGTTCCAGCTCTTCTTTGTCTATATGGTTGCACTCCCGCATCAGCTGGAGGCGCAGCCGGTGTTTCATTTTCCGCACTTCGGCTATGCGTTTCTTCAGCTCATCCATGCTGACAAACTCTTCCGCGTTGTACGGCTGCATTTCAATATGGAGGGAACGGCGGAGGAATACCATGATTTTTGTTGCGAAATTCTGCACGCCCACCGTAGAGAAGGCTGAATGTTCCAGCCTGGTCTGGCCGATGAAGGAGAAATTCGAGTTGATTTTCGCCACGCGTGTCTTTTCCCAGAACTCGTTCTGCATGAAGGAGAGAGGGACGATGACCATCAGGATTCCGGCAGGGTTGAGCACGTCATAGGCCTTGTCCATGTAGAATTCCTGCGACAGCCTGTAATCAAATTTCAGGTTGAAGGGCGGATTTCCGACAATGATGTCGAAACGCTGTTCGGGATTGTACAGCTGTATGTCGCATTTCTCGATATGAGCTTCCGGGTAGAGGTATCTGGCAACGGCCACCGCCTTGCCGTCAATGTCGAATCCGTAGGCATTGTGCAGGTTGGGCAGATGGTTGAAGAAGTTGCCCATGCCGCAGCACATGTCAAGTACCATTTCCGCCGATGTCGGAGAAAGGGTCTCCACCATGCTCCGGCATATGTCGTGCGGGGTGAAGAACTGTCCCATCTCGAATTCCTTCTTGGCCTCGGCGTATTCATGGTAGCTGGTGAAATCCGACTGCCTGAGGTTGTGCAGTCCTCCGATTCCCGTGTAGCAGTTGTAGATGCTTTCCTTCGGAACGAGGTCCTTGCCGGAGTCTATGGCGAAAAGGATTTTCTCGTTGATCTCGGCACGCCTGTCCTGAGGAATCTGTTGGGGTATGATGGCATACATGTCTTTTCTTTTTTAATGGTTGGAAACGAAGACACCCCGCAAGGATGTCTTACGGGGTGTCTGAATAAGTATTTCATGAATCACTCTTCTCTGAGTGTGATTTCATCCAGCCGCAGCCTTCTGTAGCAGTTCTCTGCGGCCTGGCTGTCCTTGAAGCGTACGTCGATGCGTCCGTTCTTGTAGAACTTGATCTGTTCTGCGTTGCTCAGGGTGAGGTTGTACCATTCGGTTATATCCACATCGCGTCTGTCAAGGCCGATGACCATACCGCTTGAACCGTTTATCACGTCATCTGCTCCGTATGCGATACCTTCGCAGAAAATGTCCACTTTCCTTCCGCAGTCATACGAGAACTCATATTCCCGGTGGTATTCCAGATGGATGCTGTCCCAGGATACGATGTCAGGGAAAGTTATCTTGTCCTTTTTCAGTTCGGGCTTCACCTTGCTCCAGCGGGAAGGCTGTACCGTTTTCAGGAAACGGGCCAGCAGTTCTTCCTCTGCGGTCTCACGGAAACTTTTTCCGCCGAGGTGTTCAATGACCATGTCCACGTAAGTCTGGTAGACCGGACGGAATCCCATGCGCATGGCCTTCTCGTCGATTACAGGAATGGGGACATCTACATTGTAGGTCCTGTTGAAATAGGAAATGATGCGACTCGCGAAATTCGCGTTGGCATTGCAGTTGTTGTCCGCAAGCTCGTTGATGAGGTCAAACGGTTTGAATTCGTTGTGGGTATAGTCATCCTCCCCGCTGTTGTTGAAATAGAAATTCCGTATGGAGACCTTACCGTTATTCTCATACTTGAAACTCTTGATTTCCCGATACCGTTCCGCTTCTTCCTTGAAGATGTCATACCATCGGTCGATACGGTCAAGTGTCCTGTAGAGCTGGTCCTGCTGTAGCTGGCAATACTGCCGGTCCTGTTCTGTAATTTTGTCCTCGTTCCTTACTTGCACGTTCAGGATACCTGTAAGCAGGTCAGTGTGGCTGCCTGCTGTTCTTGTTGCTGTTGTCTGCATAACTGTATTGTTTTAGAGATTGTCAATTTCGGGTTTGATACGGTAACAGTAGGTGATGTGGCTGTCCATGTCCTTGACCAGCTTGACCTGTTCGGGATGGAAGTTGAGACGCCGTTCCATGGCCGGGGCATCTATCTTGTCCCATTCGTGCTGCGGCAGGAACCGGTTTTCATGTCGGAAACACCAGAGTACGATCTGGTTTTCCCAGTTGCCCTTGAACACAGTCCCTTCATAGTCCTTCAGGAACTGCCGGAAGTTCTCTTCGGTCCTGAAAGCTATGTCGTAGCCCTGGTACAGGTTGCGTGCGTCCGGACCCGTGTCCTTGGTCAAATAATATTGTCTCCATGTTTCCGTGGTGAAATCACCGTAGAGCGGATCAGGTTCGGAATAGGACCATAACGGTACTTTTGCCGTGAATGTGACGGCACCGTTGGCACACGCTCCGCAGTTTCCCCAGTCCTTGAATGCACCTTCCGTCCATCTGACGAATTTCAATTGCTTGGGGTCAATATGGTGGAAGGCCCCTCCGCTGACGCTCAGCCGGATATTGGCGTCCTGCTCCCATACAAAGGGAATATAAGGTTCTTCACAGATGGAAATCCGACCGCTCTCTTCATCATTGTTTTCAATAAGGGCATTGCCGTAATATTTCCCGTATCTGTCCACATAGATGAGTCTGTCACCTATCTGTGGAGTCTTTTCCGAGCGTGTCCTTTCTATCAGTTCCACATAGCCGTTGGCCATATCCACGTCCTGCTGTGTCAGCCAGTGTTCATGATCGTACAGAATGTTCAGTGGTTTGAGTGTTTCCACCGTGTACTTGTTCTTTGTTGCCTGTAACATAACATTTGATTTTTTGTTAGTCCGGCTTCTGGGGCCGGAGTTCCCATAACTACAGGCCTAAAAAGGTCGTGTTCCGTACATGCAAGGCTTCGGGAAAAAATACCGCAAGCCCTCCGGGGCGAGGATGATTTTTTCCACGAACCCGAAGGGCTTGGCCTTGCTTGTACGGGAAGAACACGAATTACCTTTGCCTGTGGTTATGGGGACTCGGCTACGGTATGCTCGTTTTTCCCGATATGTTTTTATTCCGTAAGATTGCAGCCGTTTATATGGCCTTTTCAGAAAGAAATGTTATCTTTGCAAGTGAGATAAAGAGTTATTTGAAAGCATGAGAAATATGGCGGTTCGGAACAGTCCGGCTTTTTCTTATCCATTGCCCGTTCTCGTGCGAGTTTTATCCAATCTGTTGATAGTCAAATAAAACCTACCTGATTACAACAAATATATTTAAATTTTCCAAAATCTGCCGAAAGCAAACAATTTTCTCCCTCATTTATTATAATTATTATCAAATACCATATCGTTTTTTTTCTTACTTTTGTGAAGCAAATTCTAAAACCCAAATGATATGAAATCTATTAAAGTTCTGTCTTGTATTCTGATAGCCGGTATGCTGTTTACAGGTTGTAACATGTCAAATACCGGCAAAGGAGCCCTCATCGGAGGCGGTAGCGGTGCTGCCGTAGGTGCCGGATTGGGTGCCATCTTCGGAAAAGGCAAAGGTGCTGCCATCGGTGCCGCCGTAGGTGCTGCCGTAGGTACGACCGCCGGAGCCCTTATCGGTAAAAAAATGGATAAGGCTGCCGAACAAGCCAAACAGGTAGAAGGCGCACAGGTCGAGCAGGTAACCGACAATAACGGTCTGCAGGCTGTAAAGGTAACCTTCGACTCGGGTATCCTCTTCTCGACAAGCAGCTCTACCCTCAGCGCATCGGCCCAAGCCGCTCTGAGCAAGTTTGCCAACAACGTGCTGAACCAGAACCGCGACATGGATGTCGCCATCTATGGATATACCGACAATCAAGGCTGGAAAAACTCGACGGCCGAGCAAAGCTACCAGAAGAACCTGAACCTGTCGCAAGAGCGCGCACAGAGCGTAGCCAGCTACCTGCTGGGTTGCGGTGTGTCGTCGATACAAATCAAGACCGTCGAGGGCATGGGCGAGGCTAACCCCGTTGCCGACAACTCGACCGCTGCCGGCCGCCAGGAGAACCGCCGGGTAGAAGTATACCTCTACGCCAGCCAGCAGATGATTCAGCAGGCCGAAGCCGGAACGCTTTAAGCCGCACCTCTCACAGCACGAACCCGGCCCTCGAAAGCCGGGGCTTGTTTGCCCCACAGCATCGGCCATACCTACCGACGGGATGGCCAACAGGGTCTTGTGAGCCTCTATAAACCTATATTGACAATAAAAAAAATCGAAATAATGAAAACTGTTTATTTATTTCTCGCTACAGGATTTGAAGAAATGGAAGCCCTCACGGTTGTAGACATGCTGCGTCGTGCCGGAATCGACATCACCACGGTTTCCATCTCGCGCAATCTTCAAGTCGAGGGATCGCATGGAGTTACCGTAACCGCCGACTGTACCTGGGTAGAGCTGTCGGCCGATGATGTAGAATGGCTTGTCCTGCCCGGTGGAATGCCCGGCACCAAACACTTGAGCGAATGCAAGCCCCTCGTGTCGCTGCTGCAACGCCAGGCTGCCGCCAACAAACACATTGCCGCCATCTGTGCAGCCCCCTCGGTATTGGGTCAGGCCGGACTGCTCAACGGCTACAAAGCCACCTGCTACCCCGGTTTCGAACAATTCCTTACGGGTGCCACCGTCACCGGCGAACTCGTAACCATCGACCGCAACATCATCACGGGCAAGGGCCCGGCTGCTGCCATCCCCTTCGCTACGGCCATCATCGCCCAAATTGCCGGCGAAGAGAAGGCCAAGGAGGTGAGAGCTGCCATGCTGTTGTAATCGGCAGAAATAAATCACTGCATAAAAAAACTCCGGTTCTCGAAAGAACCGGAGTTTTTTTATATCGCGCGAATCGCAGGTTGCGGGAGATTTAACCCACAACCAGCGAAACCATCTTTTCCAACGCATCGGACAGGTGCTCGGCATTCTTACCGCCGGCCTGTGCGAAGTAAGGCTGTCCGCCACCGCCACCCTGTATCAGTTTGGCAGCTTCGCGCACGATAGCCGACGCATTCTTGCCATCGGCCACCACGTCGTTGCTAAACATCACCGTCAACAACGGTTTGTCGTTGTCCTTGGTAGCAGCTACAAAAGCCAATCCCTCGGCCACCTCGTTGCGCAGCATGAAGGCGATGCCCTTCACGACATCGGCAGGCATAGGCCCGATGAAACGAATCAGCTTCATACCGTTGACATTCTCGGCCGTCTTGAGCATGCGCTCCTTCATATCTGCCATTTTCTCCTTCACATACTCCTCGGTCTGCTTGCGCAACTCGGTATTCTCATCGATAGCCTTGTGGATAGCCTGTATCAGGTTGGGAGCATTGTTGAAGAGAGTCGCTATCTCCTTGAGCGAATCCTGCAACGAGTAGATTGTCTCCTCTACACGGGCTCCCGTGATGGCCTCGATACGGCGGATACCGGCCGCAATCGAGCTCTCGGATACAATCTTGATCATACCGATGTTACCGGTATTGGCCACGTGGGTACCACCACACAGCTCAACCGACGAACCGAAGCGGATTACTCGCACCTCTTCGCCGTACTTCTCGCCGAAGAGAGCCATGGCTCCCATGGCCTTGGCCTCGGCAATAGGCACGTTGCGGCGCTCGTCCAGCGGAATGGCTTCGCGCACCTTGCGGTTGGCCAAAATCTCTACCTGGCGCAACTCCTCGTCGGTCACCTTCTTGAAGTGCGAGAAGTCGAAGCGCAGCGACTGGGGCGATACATACGAACCTTTTTGCTCGACATGCGTACCCAGCACCTCGCGCAGGGCCTCGTGCAGCAAGTGAGTGGCCGTGTGGTTGCAGGCCGTAGCCTGGCGGGCCTCCTTGTCGACAACGGCATGGAACTGAGCCGTCACCTCCTCGGGCATGTGCTCGGTAATGTGTATACCCAGGTTGTTTTCCCGTTTCGTCTGCAGAATCTCTACCGTCTCGTTGGCCGAAATCAGTTTGCCGGTATCGCCTACCTGGCCACCCATCTCGGCATAGAAGGGGGTGCGGTCGAGCACAATCTGGTAATATTCCTTGTTTTTCTGTTTTACCTTACGGTAGCGCAGGATGCGGCAGTCGCACTCCAGCATGTCGTAGCCCACAAACTCGGGCTCGCCCTCGCGCAGCACTACCCAGTCGCTCGTCTCTACGGCAGCGGCGTTGCGGGCACGCTCTTTCTGCTGCTGCATCTGGGCGTTGAATCCGTCGAGGTCTACCCCCATGCCCTTCTCCTTGAGGATGAGCTCGGTCAGGTCGATGGGGAATCCGTAGGTATCGTAGAGGGTAAAGGCATCTACCCCGCTTATCTCGTTCTTGCCGGCAGCCTTGGCATCGGCTACCACCTTGTCGAGCAGCTTGATACCGGTCTCGAGCGTACGCAAGAAGGCATCTTCCTCCTCCTTGATTACCTTGCCGATGAGCATCTTCTGCTCCTTCAGTTCGGGATAGGCATCGCCCATCGTCTCGATGAGAATATCGAGCAGCTTGTAGAGGAAGGCCTGTTTCTGACCCAGGAAGGTGTAACCGTAACGCACGGCCCGGCGCAAGATACGGCGGATTACATAGCCGGCCTTGGCATTCGAAGGCAACTGTCCGTCGGTAATCGAGAAGGCGATGGTGCGGATGTGGTCGGCAATCACACGCATGGCGATGTCGACCTTGGGGTCTTCGCCGTAGGTCTTGCCGCAGAGGCGGCCAATCTCCTTGATGATGGGCTGGAACACGTCGGTATCGTAGTTCGAGGTCTTGCCCTGCAAAGCCATACAGAGGCGTTCGAAACCCATACCCGTATCGATTACCCGGGCAGGCAGCGGCTCGAGCGAACCGTCGGCCTTGCGGTTGTATTGCATGAACACGAGGTTCCAGATCTCGATTACCTGCGGGTGGCTCTGGTTCACGAGCGTGAGGCCATCGACCTCGGCCCGCTCGGCATCGCTACGCAGGTCGATATGAATTTCGGAGCAGGGACCGCAGGGACCCGTATCGCCCATTTCCCAGAAGTTGTCGTGACGGTTACCGTTGATAATGTGTTCCTTGGGCAGATGAGCCTCCCAGTACGAGGCAGCCTCGTTGTCGCGCTCGAGCCCTTCGGGAGCATAGCCCTCGAACACCGTAGCATACAAGCGGTCGGGATCGATTTTGAGCACATCGACCAGATATTCCCAGGCCCAGTTGATGGCCTCTTTCTTGAAGTAGTCGCCAAACGACCAGTTGCCCAGCATCTCGAACATGGTATGGTGATAGGTATCGAGACCCACCTCTTCCAAATCGTTGTGCTTGCCGCTCACGCGCAGGCACTTCTGTGAATCCGCGACTCTCTTGTATTTGGCAGGAACATTGCCCAGGATAATATCCTTGAACTGGTTCATGCCCGCATTGGTAAACATCAATGTAGGGTCGTCTTTAATGACCATAGGAGCCGACGGCACAATCTGGTGGCCTCGTTCCCTAAAAAAATCCTTAAACGATTCACGAATCTCTTTTGCTGTAAGCATAACAATCTAATTAAATTAAGTTCTTACGACGCTCCCGCTCCGTTACCGAAGCCGAAATCGCCTGTCTGGTATCTTAATATTACCAAAAACAATTTGCAAAAATAGCTCAATTTATTATTTTTGTGACCATGTGCAGATAAAAAAATGTTCAACAACATCTTTTTTTTGACGATTTACCCCGACGGGTGCCGATAGGACCGGCCTGTTAGTTATATCCATGAGTAAAAAGGTTTTCTACATATACAACCCCAAGACACTGACCTACGAACGGGTGTACCCCTCCCTGCGCCAACGTATCGCCGTGGTGCTGCGCCACCTGCTCGTCGGGGGAGTCATCAGTATCGCACTCGTGGCCGGCCTCTACTTTTGGCTGGGCTCGCCCAAAGAGGAGATTCTCAAGCTCGAAAACGAGCAGATGAAGACTCAATACAAACTCCTCTCCAAACGGGTAGATGCGGCACTGGCCGTGATGAGCGACCTGCAACAGCGCGACGACAACATGTACCGCGTGGTGCTGCAAGCCGAGCCCGTGAATGCCGAGGTGCGCGACAACGGCATCTACAACCCCAGCCGGTATGCCGACCTGCTGAAGATGAGCGATGCCCAGCTGGTTGTATCGACCAGCCAGAAGGTCGACAACCTCACCCGCCAGGTCTATGTGCAATGCAACTCGATGAACGAACTCGTGAAGCTGGCTCAGGGACAGGAGGAGCGCATCAAGCACCTGCCCGCCATACAGCCGGTAGCCAACAAAGACCTCAAGCGCACCGCCTCGGGCTACGGCTATCGGGTCGACCCGGTATACAAGACCACCAAGTTTCACGAAGGCATGGACTTCTCGGCCAACATAGGAACCCCCGTCTACGCCACCGGCAACGGCAAGGTGATCGAGACCGGCTGGCAACAGGGCTATGGCAATACGGTCGTCATCGACCACGGCTACGACTACAAGACCCGCTACGCCCACCTGAACAAGATTCTGGTACGACAAGGTCAAACGGTCGTTCGCGGCGAAGAGATTGCCGAGGTGGGCAACACCGGCAAATCGACCGGGCCTCACCTCCACTACGAGGTATTGTATAAGGGGAAGGCTCAGAACCCCATCAACTACTATTTCTTCGACCTATCGCCCGAAGACTACGACCGCATGATTCAACTGGCCGAAAATCAGGGCCGTGTCATGGACTAACCTAATACGCTATCGCATGAAAGAGACAGATCCCGAAAAACAAAAGCTCTATTACACCATCGGCGAGGTTTCCGAAATGCTCGATGTGAACCCCTCGCTCCTCCGTTTCTGGGAGTCGGAGTTCAAAACCATCAAGCCCAAACGCTCACCCAAGGGCACCCGATACTATTCGCAAAAAGACATCGAGGAGATCAAACTCATCCACTACCTGCTCAAAGAGCGCAAGCTGAAAATCGAAGGGGCCAGGCAAATCCTCAAAAACAAACGCGAAAGCGTGACCCGCACCCAGCAGGTGGTCGAGCGACTCAAAGCCTTGCGCAACGAACTTGCCGACATGATTGCCGACATGGATTAGCGGCGGGAGTGCCACCGCATCCAGAGACGGGGCAACACATAGAGACTCAACAGAAATCCCAGCAGGGCTCCGCAACTGTTGGCGGCAAAGTCGAGCCAGTCGGCACTACGGCCCAGCCCCATCGCCCCTTGCAACAGCTCCATCACACCACCCCACATGACGGCCACAACCATCCACCCGAGACGGCCTCGTACCGACGGGCGCCCCACCCGATACAAATCGTAGCTACCCACCACGACCAAAGCCAGATACATGCAGCCATGCACTACCTTGTCGGCCCCCTCGAAGAGGTGCAGCCCCTGGGTATGCACCGGGTCTTGAGCCAACGACAGATAGGTAATGGCCACCAACACGACGATTGTGGGGACAAAAGCCCCGCGCTTGAATAGTTGCATAGATCTCGTTTTTCGTTTTTCCATATAACACCTGTGAGCCGGGAATATCTCAAACCCTCGGGCCGAAGTAGCCGGCGCGGCAACAAAGTTAACACTTGCTCCCGGTAAAACCAAATACCTCCGTTGCGGCTTGTCTGCCTCAAAGCCATGCGACTCGGTGCAGCCTCGAAGACTACACTTTTATACCAAAATCGTTAAATCTCCTTTTTATCATTACTTTTGCAGTCGAATAGATTAAAAATTTATATTTTTGCAATCATATTCCGAAAATGTCATAACGATGGGAGAACAAGCAAAATTTGCAACAAAACTGGGTATTATCGCCACCACAGTGGGCTCGGCGGTAGGATTGGGAAACATCTGGCGATTCCCCTACGAAGCCGGTATGAACGGCGGCGGAGCCTTCCTGATGGTTTATATTCTGTGTGTACTGATACTGGGCATACCGGTCATGTGTGCCGAGTTCATCATAGGCCGGCACTCCAAGAGCGACACGGTCGACGCCTTCCGCAAACTGGCACCGGGCAGCCGCTGGCACTACATCGGCTACATGGGCATATTGGCCTCAGTCCTCATTCTGGGCTACTACATGGTCATCTCGGGGTGGACCCTCGAGTACCTCTTCCGCGCCCTCGGCAACGACCTGGCCGGGAAAACGGCCGCCGAGTTCAAAGCCGAACAGAATGCCTTTATCCAGAGCGATTTCCGCCCGCTGCTGTGGACCTATCTGTTCTTGATAATCAACTACGTGATTCTGTCGCGAGGGGTACAGAAGGGCATCGAAAAGATGTCGAACATACTCATGCCGCTGCTCTTCGTCATTCTCCTCGTCTTCTGCGTACGGTCGCTCACCCTGCCGGGCTCGAGCGAAGGGCTCGCCTTCTTCCTCCACCCCGACTTCTCCAAAATCACGCCGCAAGTCATCATCCGGGCCATGGGGCAAGCCTTCTTCTCGCTGAGTCTGGGCATGGGCATTCTGGTCACCTACTCCTCCTACTTCACCTCCAAGACTCATCTGATAAAGACCGCCTCGACGGTAGCCGTACTCGACACCACAGTGGCTATTCTGGCCGGGGTCATCATCTTCCCTGCCGTATTCTCCTGCGGTCTCGACCCCGTGGCCGGCCCCGACCTCGTGTTTGTCACCCTGCCCAATGTCTTCAACCAGATGCCGGTATCGGCGCTGTGGTCGGTGCTCTTCTTCCTGCTGCTCACGGTGGCGGCGCTCACCTCTACGGTTTCGCTCTTCGAGGTGGCAGTCGCTTTCCTCATCAACTACATGCACATGAGCCGTAAGAAAGCTACCCGGATAATGATACTCGTCATCGCCCTGCTGAGCACCGTCTGCTCGCTCTCCATCGGGTCGTGGAGCCACATCCGGATTTTCGGGAAGACCATCTTCGATGCCTTCGACTACTTCTCGGCCATCATCCTGCTGCCCGTGAGCGGACTGCTCATCAGCATCTTCATCGGCTGGGTACTGAAGCGCAACATCTCGCGCGAGGAGCTCACCAACCGCAACAAGTTGCACGAGCCGCTGTTCAATGCCATCTTCTTCTCGATCAAATACATTGCGCCTGTCATTATCATACTTATCTTCCTGTCGGGATTCGGCATTCTGTAAATGGCACTCAGACGCGACAGCTTCTTCAAACTCTCGAGGGGCGAACGACGAGCCGCCCTGTGGCTGACAGGCATACTGGCCGTGCTTGCCGTCGCCCGCATGGCCAAGTCATACCTGTTTCTGCACAAAGTTCCCGACACACCGGTACAGGTAGAGGCATTCCGGAATGACTTGAACGTGCTCGACAGCCTGCACCAGAGCCAGGTCGATGCTACCGATGCACCCGTTACGACCGACCCGAAACCCGGCCCGCCCAAAGAGCTGGATGCGGTTCCGCGCGAAGAGTAGCCAGCCGGACGAAGTTTTTCGTCCAATCATGCCGTGCCATTCAACAAAAAGCGTTATCTTCGCTTAGTTAATCGGCACCCTCGACAGGCCGGTGCCACAAACCGGCCGGGACCGAAACCCGACACCTGCAAGAGATTGTCTATATGATATTTCGCAACGTACCGAACAAACCGCTATCGCTGAATCTGGGAGGAGAACTGGTCTCCCTCTCGAGACCTCTGGTCATGGGTATACTCAACGTCACCCCCGACTCGTTCTACGCCGGGAGCCGCACCCCCGCTCCCGAACAAATTGAGGCACGGGTGCACCAGATTGTCGACGAAGGGGCCGACATCATTGACATCGGGGCCTACTCGTCGCGGCCTCAAGCCGACGACATCGCCCCCGACGAAGAGATGCGCCGCCTCGCTTCGGGGCTCGAAATCATACGCAAGCTCTACCCGCAGGCTCACGTATCGGTCGACACCTTCCGGGCCGACGTTGCCTCACGCTGCGTGCGGGAATACGGGGTGCAGATGGTCAACGACATCTCGGGCGGCGAGCTCGACCCCCGCATGTTCGAAACCGTGGCCGACCTCAAGGTGCCCTACATCCTCATGCACATGAAGGGCACGCCGCAGACGATGATGCAACAGACCCACTACGACCACCTCATCGCCGAGATGCTCTACTACTTTGCCGAGCGCATCGCCCGGCTCGAGAGCCTCGGCGTGAACGACATCATCATCGACCCGGGATTCGGGTTCAGCAAGACCCTCGACGACAACTACCGCCTGATGAACCGGCTCGACGAGTTTGCCCGCATGGGCCGCCCGCTGCTGGTGGGCATATCGCGCAAGTCGATGATATACAAACTGCTGGGCACATCGCCCGACGAGAGTCTGAACGGCACCTCGGTACTCAACACGCTGGCCCTGCTGGGGGGCGCCCATATCCTGCGGGTACACGACGTGAAAGAGGCCGTAGAGACGGTAAAAATAGTTTCAAGAACCTTACAATCTGGAGATTAACATGTTTTCATTCGGCATAAAAGATATTATCGACATACTCATCGTAGCCCTGCTGCTCTACACCCTCTACAAGATGATGAAGGAGTCGGGCACGATAAGCATCTTTACCGGTGTACTGGCCTTCGTGGGCGTGTGGATTGTGGTGAAGCAGATACTCGACATGCGGCTCATCGGCTCGATTATGGACAAGTTCATGAGCGTGGGCCTGCTCATCCTCGTCATTCTGTTTCAGGACGAAATCAAGCGATTCCTCGTGCAGCTGGGCTCGCACAAGCGGTGGCGATTCTTTTTCAACTTCTTCCTCAAGCACAAGGACCAGGGCGAAAAGCCCTATATCATCCCCGTCGTGTATGCCTGCATGAACATGGCCAAGACCAAGACCGGCGCCCTCATCGTCATCGAACAAGGGGTGTCGCTCGACAACTACAAAAACACCGGCGACACCATCAATGCCAACGTGAACGCCCGCCTCATCGAAAACATCTTTTTCAAGAACAGCCCCCTGCACGACGGTGCCCTCATCATCGCCGACAACCGCCTGGCCGCAGCGGCCTGCATTCTGCCGGTATCGCACAACAA
This sequence comes from Barnesiella sp. An22, assembly GCF_963931395.1. NCBI lineage: Bacteria > Pseudomonadati > Bacteroidota > Bacteroidia > Bacteroidales > Barnesiellaceae > Barnesiella > Barnesiella sp. An22. The sequence goes on along the minus strand of NZ_OZ007014.1, from coordinate 944,344 downwards.
CAAGATTCCCAAGTCGATGGGGCTTCGCCACCGCTCGGCACTGGGCATCACCGAGGTGACCGACGCGCTGGCCATTGTCGTGTCGGAAGAGACGGGCAACATTTCGCTTGCCCACAATGGCAAAATCACCACCAAGATTTCGGGTAAAGACCTGGAGCGCATGTTGGTACAGGAGTCTATCGACTGATACGAAAACACTGCGAACGGGCCCGATGCAAGAGACTCGTACCCCACGGTTTCCGACCGCCGGCTGCGGTCGAAATCGTCTTACCAATATCTGCAAATAAAAGTCAGGTAACCGAACTGCCCCGATGCAAGGCAGTTCAATCTTTGTCGTGCGGTGTCGCCGGGCGCGACTTCTGCACGGCCAGCGTATTGCGCTCCCAGAATACCCCGTCGGCATAACCCTGTATCGACGGGTCGCTCTCGGCCAGACACAACCGCTTGGCCGCCCACAGGCAATACTCCTCGTTCACCTCCACCCCCAGGTAACGGCGATTCAGCTTCCTGGCCACCACGGCCGAGGTGCCGCTCCCCAGGAAGGGGTCGAACACGAGGTCGCCCTCGCGCGACGAGGCCAGAATGAGCTTGGCATAGAGTTTCTCGGGTTTCTGGGTGGGATGGTCGGTATTCTCGGGCATCGACCAGAAAGGGATGCTGATATCGTCCCAGAAGTTCGAGGGGCAGGTGAGGCGGAAGTTTCCGGCACTCGTCTCCTGCCAGTCCTTGGGCTTGCCGTCCTGCCGATAGGGGGCTATCACCCGCCGCTTCTGCTTGACCGCCTCCACATCGAAATAGTAGTGCCGGGCATCCTTCACGCCGAACCAAATATCCTCCATCGCATTCTTCCAGTTGTGCAGGGCCCCTTTGCCCTTCTCGCGCTGCCAGGTGATGCGGTTGAGCACCGTAAGCTCCTCGTCCATCACCGTCTGTAAGGCCGCCGTACAACGCCAGTCGCCGCACAGGTAGAGCGACCCGGTGGACTTCAGCTTCTCGCACACCCGGTGGAACCAGCTGCGCAGATAATCCAGATAAGCCTCGTGCGAACGGGCCTGAAAGCTCATACCGTGAAAGTTTTTCGACAGATTATAGGGCGGGTCTACGATAATGAGGTCGGCCACACGGTCGGGGATACGGTCGAGCACGGCCAGCAGGTCGCCTTGGATGATGCGGTTGTCGAAGTCGAAATCCGCCGTCACCCGCCCGGCCGGGGTGATGAGCGGGCGCAACCGCTCCACCTCGTCGGGTTCGACGGTCAGGGTCCTGTTGTTTTTGGCTCGTCTCTTTTCCATACGACAGAAACAGGCAGCGTCCATATCGCCGCCCCGAAAGATGCGTGAAGATACGCAATTTTCTGCAGAAAGCCCCGCCCCACCCCCCAAAAAAACGGGATGCGAAACAAATCCGCACCCCGCTATATCATACAAAGTTTTATGGCTCTTACGAACGGTTGGCCCGCTTGCGCTCGGTCTCGTCGAGAATAATCTTGCGCAGGCGCAGGTGGTGAGGCGTCACCTCTACATACTCATCTTCCTTGATGTATTCGAGGGCCTCCTCGAGGCTGAAGATAACCGGCGGCACGATACGGGCCTTGTCGTCGGCACCCGACGCACGCATGTTGGTCAGCTTCTTCGACTTGGTCACATTCACCACAATATCGTTCTCCTTGGCATTCTCGCCCACTACCTGACCGGCATAGACCTCCTCTTGCGGGAAGATGAAGAAGCGGCCGCGATCTTGCAGCTTGTCGATGGCATAGGCATAGGCCGTGCCCGACTCCATGGCGATGAGCGAGCCGTTGGTACGGCGCTCGATATTCCCCTTCCAGGGTTGATATTCGAGGAACCGGTGCGCCATGATGGCCTCGCCGGCCGAAGCCGTCAGCACATTGGTACGCAGACCAATGATACCGCGCGAAGGTATCTGGAACTCGATGTGGATGCGGTCGTTCTGGGTCGTCATCGACACCATCTCGCCCTTGCGGCGGGTAACCATATCGATAATCTTGCTGGCATACTCCTCGGGCAGGTTGATGGTGAGCAGCTCGATGGGCTCGCACTTCTGCCCGTCGATCTCCTTGATGATAACCTGCGGCTGACCTACCTGCAACTCGTAGCCCTCGCGACGCATGGTCTCGATCAGGACCGACAAGTGCAGCACGCCACGGCCATAGACCGTCCAGGCATCGTCGCTGTCGCCACGCTCTACACGCAGGGCCAGGTTCTTGTCGAGCTCGCGTTTCAGACGGTCGGCAATGTGGCGCGAAGTCACATACTTACCATCCTTACCAAAGAAGGGCGAGTCGTTGATGGTGAAGAGCATCGACATCGTAGGCTCGTCGATGGCGATACGCGGCAGAGGCTCGGGCTCGGCAGCATCGGCAATGGTGTCGCCAATCTCGAAATTCTCGATACCCACGAGGGCGCAAATGTCGCCCGAAGCTACCGACTGCACCTTGGTACGGCCCATACCCTCGAACACGTCGAGCTCCTTGATGCGTTGTTTTACGGTCGAGCCGTCTTTCTTGCACAACGAAACCTCCATGCCCTCTTTCAATACGCCCCGGTGCACACGGCCCACGGCGATACGGCCTACATACGACGAGTAGTCGAGCGAGGTGATAAGCATCTGGGGAGTACCCTCGAGATACTGAGGTTCGGGGATGTATTCGATAATGGCATCGAGCAGCGCCGTAATGTTGTCGGTAGGTTTACGCCAGTCGGTCGAGAACCACCCCTGCTTGGCCGAACCGTATATGGTGGGGAAGTCGAGCTGGTCTTCGGTTGCATCGAGGCTGCACATCAGGTCGAAGACCATCTCCTGCACCTCGTCGGGGCGACAGTTGGGCTTGTCGACCTTGTTGATAACCACAATCGGCTTCAGCCCTATCTCGATAGCCTTCTGCAAGACAAACCGGGTCTGGGGCATCGGGCCCTCGAAAGCGTCGACCAGCAGCAGACAGCCGTCGGCCATGTTGAGCACACGCTCCACCTCGCCACCGAAATCGGCATGCCCCGGAGTATCTATAATATTGATTTTGTAATCCTTGTAACGAATAGAAACATTCTTGGAGAGAATCGTGATACCTCGTTCACGCTCCAAATCATTGTTATCCAATATCAACTCTCCGGAGTTCTGGTTCTCGCGAAAAAGATGTCCGGCCAAAAGCATTTTGTCTACCAGCGTCGTCTTGCCGTGGTCGACGTGAGCGATAATCGCAATGTTTCTGATTTTCTGCATATAACCTATTTTAACCAAGTAGAGAGACCCAACCGCCACGCGAGTTGCGCATGCGCTTGCCTCTACGTTTCAAGGTGCAAAGTTACTATATTTTTTTGAAATGATACATCACTCTATTACTTTTAGTAATGACTTACCCCACTCTTCACGCCTCAGATACACCTCACTACCCCTGCACAACCACCCGGATGGACCACCTTTCAAAAAAAGAACAGCCAAATGTTTGTATACTCAAAAACAAATAACTACCTTTGTGCGCTCAATAATTTATTAACAACAAAACTCAAAGAAATGTACTTAGATTCTGAGAAAAAGAAAGAGATCTTTGGGAAATACGGAAAGTCCAATACTGATACTGGCTCACCCGAAGCGCAGATTGCATTATTTTCCTACCGTATAGCCCATTTGACTGAGCACTTGAAGTCAAATCACAAAGATCATAGCACCGAACGAGCTCTGAAAATGTTGGTTGGTAAACGTCGTCGTTTGCTCGACTACCTCATCAAGGTCGACATCAACCGCTACCGTGCCATCATCGCACAAAAAGAGCTGGGTATCAGAAAGTAATTCTTTACGCTACACAGCAAAAAGAAAAGCGATTCGAAAACGAATCGCTTTTTTTGTATCCTTACCGAAGGTGCCGGCGAGAAGCGTATGGAGACCGAGGTCCCAGCCGCCCCCTAACCGAGATACCCGGCCCGCTCAATCGTCATAACGCTCCATTTCATAGCCATAGCTGGACGAGCTATAACTGTCGCTGTAAAGAATCAGCGTAGTGGCATAATCCTCGTCCCGACCATAGGCCCACAAATTGGCCCGATAGTGGAACATCTCGCCATCGCCACTAAGATCGACCCACTCTTTGTAGAACTCGCGATAAGCGCTGCCTTCTTCCGACTCAAAACCAAACACGAAGCCGACGAAGCCGTCGCCATCGAGGTCGCACGGGCAAGTATAATCGGTAATCATCTCCGACGGGAGGGTGCCCCCACCCAGACTTTGACGGTTCAAAACCACCTCACTCGAGAAATGGAAATGTGCCTGGCCGTTGGAAAACTCAATCCACTCAATCGAACAGGGCAGTTCTTCACCCACATAGGCCATCTCGCCCGACGGGTTCTCGACATAACCGGCTTTTACTACCCGCCACTTACCGGCCAGAGCCGTGGTATAATTCCCTTGTATGGGTTCGTCGTCGCCCCCGAAAAGGTCGTCCATCAACTCGCTACACGAGGTCAGAGAGACTACCGTCAGGGAGACCAGCAGCATCCGCAATATACTATCTTTCAGTCTCATATTCTTCTTTTTATTAAACTCACAAACTCATAGCTTGTACAATCAGTCGTCGTAACGCTTCATCTCATAGCCAAAGTCGACACACTCGGCATTGGTGCCATAGAGCACAAGCGTGGTGGCATAGTCCTCGTCCTTGCCATAGGCCCACTGACGCACCGACGAGTAGAATATCTCTCCGGTATCGCCCATATCATACTCGGTATAGGTCTCGACATAGCTGTCCCGATCGCTGTCGTATCTGAACCCGAAGACGAAATTATGGAAACCACTCCCGTCGAGTTCACACGTACAAGTATAATCGGTCATGGTTGTCGAGGGTCTCTCACTCCCGCCAAAGACGAGGTAATCGAGGGTTACCGGCTGTGAAAAGTGAAAATGAGCCTGACCGTTGGAAAATTCGATCCACTCGAGCGAACAGGGCACTTCACCCCCTTCTCTCACATGAGCCATCTCTTCCGGTACATTTTCAATATCCCCGGCAGCTACGACCCTCCACTTACCGGCAAGGGCTGTCGAGAAATTACACTGAATGGAGTCCTCCTCTCCATCTCCAAAAAGTTCCTCCATCAATTCGCCGCACGATGTAAAAGAAAGCAGCGCACTCAGGCACAGCAATGCGCCTGTCAGTTTCCTTAATGTTTTCATTGCTATTATACGATAAGAGTTTATCTATTCAGTCCTGTATTTACGTATATTCAGTTTCTACGCCTCAAAGATAACACTTTTTTACAAGTCCAAGGTTGATGAACGGACATTTTTTCTCGCCTCACCCTCACCCGCCCCCTCTTGCTTCCTCCTATTAAGCCACAGGGCCGCAGCTGTCGAATACAGCCGCGGCCCTGCCTTTCTTTTATCCCGGGAAAGGTTCTATATGCGTTCCAGAACGGTCTGGATAAGATCCGAGACGGCCGTCTTGTAGTTGGGGTTGGCGTGATGGGCCACCCGATTGGCAATGATGCTGCACACGGTCATGGCCTTGTGCCCCATCAACTTCGACAATCCGGCCAGAGCCGAGCTCTCCATCTCGTAGTTGGTGACTACATGCGAGCCATACTTGAAAGACTCGATTTTCCGGTTCAGCTCAGGATCGGCCAGCGGCAAGCGCAGCTCGCGACCCTGTGGGCCATAGAATCCGTTGGCCGATATGGTCACGCCCCGCACCATATCGTCGCCGCCGATGCGGGCTACCAGTTCGGGGTCGGCATCGACCACATAGGGAGCGGCCCACAAGGGGTTCCACTGTACCGACTCGCAAAAGGCTTTCTCGAAATCGAGGTCGCACACTTCGTTGCGCCCGGCGTAGAAGTTGAGCACCCCGTCGAAGCCGATAGACTTCTCGGCAATGACCGGCGTACCTATGGGCACATGGGGCTGCAATCCGCCCGAGGTCCCTACCCGCACAAGGGTCAACTGGCGGAACTGGGGCTTCTCGTAACGCGTCGTAAAGTCGATATTGGCCAGGGCATCGAGTTCGTTGACCACGATGTCGATATTGTCGGTACCGATGCCGTGCGAGAGGCACATCAGCGGTTTCCCCTTATAGGTACCGCCTATGGTATGAAACTCCCGGCTCGAAACCTCGAAATCGCGGGTGTCGAAAAACGAAGCGACCAGATTGACCCGACCGGGGTCACCGACCAGGATTACCTTGTCTCTCAACTGCTCGGGGAGCAAATGCAGATGGAACGCACTGCCATCGGCATTGATAATAAATTCAGACTCTGGGAAATGTTTCATATTGCTAAAAATTTTACCACGCCGCCCGATTGGGGACGGCGTGGTACGAATATACGGATTGTGAGTGAATCGGCGAAATTGTTTCCTCTAATTTTGTCTAAAAGGCTCTGATTCGCCCTGGCAGATGTCCGTTGCACTCCGAGGAGAGAACCTCGGCGGCACCACCCCCATCACTCTTGCTTCTCGGCAGCCTTCTTGGGAGTCTCGGCCTTAGCCTCTTTCTCCTTCTTGGCCTCGGCCCGTTTGGAGTGGCGCTCGGTGCGTGCCGACTTCAACTCTTTCTGCAACATCTCAATCTCGGCAGCCTGGTTCTTGATGGTTGTCAACAAGGCGTTCAACTCCTCGTTTTCAATCGACTCGGGATACTGGGCCTCGACGCGTACGATAAAGTCGCTCAACACATTCATGTAGTTGGTGAATGCCTCGTAAGGACTGTCGTAGGGGCTGTAATGGCTGTGCACGGCACCGTCGGAGAGATACTTCGTGCACATGTAGTAGAAGTGGTCGCTGGCCTGCAGATAGTTCCAGTCTTGTTTCAGACGGCGGTCGTCGCACAAGCGTACCCGCTCGGCTACCGAATAGAGTTTGCGGAAGGCCTCGTTCTGCAACGTGTTACCCAACCAGGCACTGGTATCGCGAGCCTCGTCGGCCCACGACATGGGATAAGGTACCGACAGTGCGTCGACCGGTTTGAGTTTGCTGATGGCTTCGGTAGGCGTGCAGAAACCTATCCCCTCTTGCTCGGCAAAGCGAGGCAAAGCCTTCATAAACTCGAAGATGCCCGACTCGCGCGGTTGCAGCTCGCCCAGCGTCTCGTAGTTCATAAAGAGGTTGACGATAGGCTCCTCGGCCGGGGTATTCTTGATCCACGAGATAAACTTGTCGGCAGTGAGAGGATAGTCACTCCACTCGTAGTTGGAGAAGCGGAACGAAATGTCGTCGCTCATCTTGTAGTTCTTCAGCAACATTTTCAGTTTGGGAGCCGCAGCCGAGCAGTAAAGGTAGTTGGGACTCTTCCAACCCAGGATGTGCTTGGCCCCTTCGGTGATAACCCCCTTGAAGCCCATCGAGGCAATCATCGAAGCTATATCGTCGGAGAATATCAACTCGGTATTGCGGAATACCTTGGGTTTCACGCCAAAGAGTTGCTCGATTTTCTCGTCGTGGTGCTTTACCTGAATCTTGAACTCCTCGGAATCGGCCAACGAAGCAAGCGAGTGGGCGTATGTCTCCGAGAGAATCTCCACGCAATCGGTCTTGACCAGCTCCTTCATGCTGTCGATAAACTCGGGCACATAAATCTCGAGTTGCTCGAGAGCTACACCCGATATCGAGAAAGCCACCTTGAACTTGCCGTTGGCATTCTTGATCATCTCGAGCAGCGTGGCATTGGCCGGCAGATACGACCGTTGAGCAATGCGGGTGATAATATCGTCGTTGGCAAAGTCGTCGTAGTAGTAGTGGTCGTTACCTATGTCAAAGAAACGATAGCGTTTCAATCGAAACGGTTGATGAATTTGAAAATAGAAACAAATTGTTTTCATATAAGGTTGTGTTTTTTCATTTATTTATAATTGCGCAGCACATTGTGGTAGATGTCGAGTACCTTCTGGCCGGCATACTTCCACTTAATCTCGTTTACTTCACGCTCGCCCTCTTCGCGCAACTGTTTATAGATGGCGGGATAGGTGATGATCGAATAGATAGCGTCGGCCATAGCGTCGATGTCCCAATAGTCGATTTTGATGACATTGGTCAAAATCTCGGCACAGCCCGACTGTTTCGAAATGATCGAAGGCACGCCCACCTGCATGGCCTCGAGCGGCGAGATACCGAACGGCTCCGATACCGACGGCATCACATACACGTCGCTGGCCTTCAACATCTCGTAGACCTGACGTCCCCGCAAGAATCCGGTGAAGTGGAAGCGGTCCGATATGTTGCGTTGTGCCGACAACATAATCATCTTGTTCATCATGTCGCCGCTACCGGCCATTACAAACCGCACGTTGTTGGTCTTGCGCAATACCCGGGCAGCCGCCTCGACAAAGTATTCGGGTCCTTTCTGCATGGTGATGCGGCCCAGGAAGGTAACCACCTTTTCCTTCGGATTGTGCGGCACCTCTATCGACTTGATTTCGTCGCTCAACGGCTCCACGGCATTATGTACCGTAGTCACCTTGGCCGGGTCGATGTGATACTTGTCGATAACCGTCTGGCGCGTGAGGTTGCTCACCGTGATGATGTGGTCGGCATGCAACATACCGTCGCGCTCGATGTTGTAGACCGTAGGGTTCACATTACCCCGGCTGCGGTCGAAGTCGGTCGCATGCACATGAATCACCAACGGCTTGCCGCTCACCTGCTTGGCATGAATGCCGGCCGGATAGGTGAGCCAGTCGTGCGAGTGAATGATGTCGAACTGCTCGGTGCGGGCAATCACACCGGCTACGATAGAATAGTTGTTGATCTCTTCCATGAGGTTGTCGGGATAGCGCCCCGAAAACTCGATACAACCCAGGTCATTGGTCTTCAGATAATTGAAATCTGCATAGATATGACTGCGAAGGTCGAAATACTCCTGCGGGTCCATGCAGTAGCCGTAGCGTTGCTGCACGTAATCCCAACTTACATCGCGCCAGGCGACAGGGGTATTGGCGGCCCCGATTATATGAGCAAAAGTTTTATCCTCATCTCCGTAGGGTTTAGGTATGACAAAGGTGATTTCAATATCGCCACACTCGGCCATGCCTTTGGTCAGGCCATAACTGGCCGTGCCCAAACCTCCCAGAATATGAGGGGGAAATTCCCAACCAAACATTAGCGCTTTCATAGATATAGGAATTAGGCTTTACATGTTATACTTCTTCAATAATTTCAACACTCTCAATATTTCACCGACGTTGGCGGCATAGCTGATGGCTCCACGACCGGCGAAGGGCGGGTTGCCGTCGAACAGCTCGGAGATGGACCCGATACAGGTTTGCGACATCTCGTCTTCAAACCCGATGAGCATCCGCTCCAGGAACGAGACACCACTGATGCCGAACACCTTCAGATAGGCCTCGGCATAGGCGCCCATCAGCCACGGACGTGCGGGCCCCTGGTGATAGGCATACTCCCGCTCGGTCTGCGAACCTACATAGGTGGGGTTATAGCCGTAGCTCTTGGGGCTGAGCGTGCGGATACCCTTGGGGGTAAGCAACTCGCGCGTAACCACCTCGAGAGCCCGCTTGCGCTGACGCTTGTCGAGCGGCGAGTAGTCGAGCCCCAATGCTATGAGCATGTTGGGCCGTACACTCCAGTCTGACATCGAGCCGTCGACATAGTCGATCAGGTAACCATAATCGTTCAGGAAGGTAGCTACAAACGTCTCGCCCGCCTTATCGGCAATGGCATTCCACTGTTCTACCCTCGAAGCCAATTCCATATCTTCGGCAAAAAGGGCGGCGGCAAACTTCAAAGCATTGTACCACAACGCATTGAACTCTACCAAATAACCGCTGCGCGGGTTCACGGGGCGACCGTCAACCACGGCATTCATCCACGAGATCACCCGGTCTTTGCCATTGGAGTAGAGCAGCCCGTTGTCGTGCAGGAAAAGGTTGGGATGCTTGCCTTTGACAATGTAGTCGAGAATATCGCACAGGAAACGGCCATACTTCTCGCGACAAGTCTCCATACCCTTCTCCTTGGCATACTGATAGATAGTCCAGGTAGCCCACAGCGGAATATCGGGCAGGTCGAGTTCGCCGATGTTTTCGTCGAGTTCGCCGGTAGTCATAAAGTGGCGCAGGGCCTTCTCGGCCGAAGCCATCACGTCTTCAAACGTCTGGTCGTCGCCAATGGCCAGCGTACACCCCGGCAGGGCAATAAACTGGTCGCGGGCCCGTACCCTGAACCAGGGATAACCGGCCAACAGATAGTGCCCCTTCTTCTGCTTGAAGTAGAACTGCTGAGCCGAGTTTTTCAGGCAGTTGTAGAAACTCGAGCGACACATGTGGCGATTGGCCAACTCTACTTCGTAAGTGTGAGCCAACGAGCGGGGTTTGGCCTCGACGGTTCCCGCCGAGAAGATGATGCTTTCGCCCTTCTTGATAGGTATCTCGAAGTAGCCCGGCACATAGAGGTCCTCCTGATAGGGATAGCCTCGCTCCTGGTCTTTGATATACTCGATGCCCTTGTACCAATGGGGGTCAAATACAAACTTGGGGGCCTTGTTGAACTGCATGTACAACCGGGGATAGCCCTGGTACAGACAGCAGCTTATGCCGTTGGCCGCCTCTTCGTAACGCTGGTCGAGCGCATAGTTTTCCACACACAGATCGTTGGCATTGCGGAAGGCAAGAAACGGACGGAATTGCAGAATCGTCGGGGAGTGAGCATCGACGAGCGTATACTTGATAAGGATACGGTTCTCGTGCGAGATAAACACTTTTTCTTTCGTCAGAATCACACCGCCCACCCGATACATCGTCTGGGGCACCGACTCGCAATTAAACTCTCGAATGTACTTGTGTCCGTTCGGGCTGAAACAGTCGCCCTTGTACTTGTGCAAACCCAAGTTAAACGCAGCGCCGTGCTGAATCACTGTCTCGTCCAGCGACGACAACATCACGTGATTGTCCTTATCCAGCTCGGGGATAGGAATTACCAACAACCCGTGTTGCTTGCGGGTGTTGCAATCGACGATAGTCGTACAATGATACGCGCCCGACTTGTTGGTACGCAGCATCTCCTTGGGCAGCGACCACTCGAGGTTTATCATCAGGTTCTTGTCAAATTTCAGATAACTCATATCTCAATTAATTTCTCTTACTTGTGTCTTTTTCATAATTTTTTCAGACTCTTCGGTCTATTGCAAATCATCCGATCCCTTGCCCTATTCCAAAGATTCCGAAATGCGCCATTCATATTTGTTTCGAATTTAACATAAACCGAAATAAAATGCAAACATTTTATCGGCGAAAAAGGCATGTTCTTCAACATACCTCCACAAACAACAATATATCAACGCATTAGAACGATTATAAAATCAAAAAGGTTCCGGCCGAAACCGGAACCTTTTCTGATTTATCGCTTGATGATTCGTTCTACCCGATCGCCACAGCGCACCAGGTAGAGCCCCTGAGTCAACTGCGACATCTCTACGACGGTCAATCCTTCGGCAGGCTCGACAATCGAGACCGTGTGGCCCGACAAATCGTAGAGATAGATTGTCTGCTCGGCCCCGCTCACATAGAGCTGATGGTCTACTACCGTAGGATAGATGCGTACCTGAGCCGACATCGTCGACTCGATTGCCGAATAGCCGGGGTCCTCCTCGGTCAGCACGGGATAGCCCTCGTTTTGTGCGGCATCGACCATCCAGTAGAAGGCCTTATGCTCGGTATTGGTCGCATTGTATGCACGGGTCCAGTTGTTCAAGCCGGCGGCAAACGTGCGGGTCTTCATTTCGTCGGCACTCAATGCACGGCCCAGATAATCGCCGGCAACCACACACCCCGACTCATAGTAGCTATTCTCTACGTTGGCATCTTGCGGAGCAATCGGGGCAACGATTCCACCCGTCGTCGACACAGCACCCACATTGTAGCAGTTGGCCACCCAGGCATCTATAATCCAATTGCCCGATATGCCACCCACATACGCCAACTCACCGGCAGAGATTCGCCCGGTATTGTAACAGTTCACTACACTCGACTCCTCATCGGAATACCCCAGGATACCTCCGGCAGAAGAGTAGTCGTGCGTCGAACCCTCGACCGTCACATCGGCTCTATTGGCACAATTCAAAATCGTCGAACTGTACAAACATCCTCCTATACCACCCGTGTAGGCTATATAGACCGAGTAATTGCCCGTTATCTGCACCTGGCCTGCTATCGGGCCCCAGTTTTCACACCGGTCGATAACAGAGTTAAACACATTGCCCACAATACCACCCACATAGCCATAGGGTGCCTCGAGTTCGACCGAAGCTCGGTTGATACACGAGACAATCGTCGAATTATAGACATAAGCGGCAATACCACCGCCATAGGTCGAACTCTTTACGATACAGTCGTCGGCCAGCACCACGTGGGAGATGTGAGCTTGCGCAATCTGCCCGAAGAGCCCAGCAACGGCGGTATAGGCCGAGATTACCTCGCTGTGCAGATTGTGAATCTCGTAACCGCCGCCGTCGAAGGTACCACGGAAGGCCACGTCTACCGAACCTATCGGCTCCCACTTGAGACCGTCCAAATCGATATTGCCGGCCAACGTCACCGTCTTCCCTTCGAAGGTAGTGCCTGTCTTGACCAGATAGGCCAAACCGGCCAACTGTGCCGGGGTCGAGAGGGTAAACTCGGTTTGCGACTCGTCGTACCACGAAGCATCGTAGTTCCCTTCCGAGGTCCACCAGCCACCTACCTCGATATTCCCGCCCAATACGGGATAGCCGTTGTTCTCACCGGCCCGGATTTCCCAGGCGGAAAGAGTGGGCGAATAGGGATCGCTATCCATCACAGACGTAGCATTGGCGGTGAGCAGTCCGGCAAATTCGGCACGCTTCATTTCGTCGGGCTGCATGGCCACACCTTTGATATTCAAGCCGGTCGTATCGGCCATGCACGTCACATCGTAGTACCCGTTTTCCAAAGAGAACTCTGTCGGATTACCCAGAGGCGAAATCTCTACAATAGCCGGATTGCCATCCACCTCTATACCCGTGGCCGATAATTTGCCTGCATGATATACATTCGTCTGATTGGAATAGGAAGCACAAATTCCACCCACATGCACATCGGGGCCGGTTCCCGATATGTCGCCTACATGGTAACAATTTATAATACGGGCATTTACACCTGCCAAACCAGACACCCAGATAGTCGCATGGTCAGACACGGCAACGATACGGCCACTGCTCGACGAGTTGTAGATGGGGTTGTAGGATATGTCGAATCCCACCAGTCCTCCTACGAACGACTCGGTATAGCCGGCATGGTTTACCTCTATCGAAGCCTGGCTGTGACAGTTATCCATACTTGGCCCTTCAAATGCACCGGAAACGGTACCTATCATTCCTTGCGACGAAGAGATTATCTTTACACGCACCGAGCAGTCATCGGCCAAGGTAATATTCTTGACTTCACCTGAAGCAGCCCCCATAAATCCGACCAATACCGCACCTCTTACTCGTCCGTAAGAATAAGACTCTACATCCACATCCATGTGATGAATCGCATGGCCATCACCATCGATGTTACCCCGGAAGACGTGAGAATTGTACCCGATGGGTACCCAACGGTGGCCGCTCAAGTCTATATCGTTGGCCAGCTTCACCGTTTTACCCGTGAAATCATAAGAGTGATAGGCCAGATAAGAGAGGCCGGCCAACTGTGCCGGGGTCGAGAGGGTAAACTCGGTTTGCGACTCGTCGTACCACGAGATGTCGTAGTTTCCCTCCGAAATCCACCAGCCGGTAGCCTTCTGTTGGTCGAGACTCAACTCGGGGCCATTTGCACCCTGGCGCCACTGCGACAGCGATTCGACCCACGGATCTTTCTCCAAAATGGTCATGACCGCCTCGTTCATCGTGGCCACCTGAGCCTGAGAGAGCAACTCCCCTTGCGAGAGGGCATACTCGTTATCGCTCACTCCCTCGGGCAAGCAACCGGCCCGGTAGTAGCCATGTTCTACAAATTCGTTTTCAAAAGTACCGGCCAAACCGCCAAACCGGGGAGCCTCAGCCACTCTGTCGGCAGTAATCGGCAATCGCCACCCATCCAGATAACCCACAGATTCTCCATTTTCATAAGCAGAGATGAGTATCACTAAATTTTCGTCCGTGAAAGTAATTGCATTCCCATCCGTCGAAAGCGTTACCACAAATTCTCCACTTGCTCCCGTCTCATTTTCCAATGTCAACGAATAGCGGTTGGAATACATTCCTACCATCTGTCCCATGGGAATATGCAGCTTTCCATCACTTTCCAGACTTCCGGTCATCGAATAGCTCATCTCGGCACGAGTAGAATATAACGACAAAATATATTCATCGGCCGAATCAATCGAAGGCGAAATCGTCACGTCTAACGGAATTTCAAGCTCCTCTTCTCCCTGGAAAGGCGACAAAGCCGAGGCGTGATACGTGCCCACCCATTCACTGTCGGCACCTTGTGCGGCTACCCGGCCATTAAATATCGAAGACAACAGCATGGCATTTATACAGTTGCCTGCCAAACCGCCTGCCGTATGGCCATATACCGTGGCATCGGAGCGACAATTCGTAATCGAACCCGCGCTTATCAAGCCCGCTATCGAACCGGCCGTCAAGCCCGATACCGTACACGTAGAGGAGAGCATAAGGTTACAGATCTCGGCACCCTCGGCATACCCGAACAGCCCGGCATAAGTCACGCCGTCGACCTGCATACCCGAGATGGTATGGCCACAGCCGTCGAACAGTCCCACGAACGAGCGAGCCCCATCCTTGGTTTGAATACCAATTGGCATCCACCGATAGGCCGACAGATCTATATCGGCTCCCAAACGAACCGTCACGCCATTCGCAAGACCGGTGTGATAGACCAGATAGGACAAGCCGGCCAACTGAGCCGGAGTCGAGAGGGTAAACTCGGTTTTCGTATTGTCGTACCACGAGGTATCGTAATTGCCCTCGTCCCACCACGAGGAGGTGGGGCACACCTCGGTACTCAAGGCAGGGCCTGAACCCCCCGATGTCCACAAGTTCAAACGCTTCTCGGTTTGCGTCGGAGCCACCTCACGCACATACTCATTCAGGTCGTCGACCAACTGCGACGATTGCATTGCCTCATCGGTAAGTGCCGTACCCACTACCTGATTGGCATTGGTTACACTGTTTTCGGAGTAGTAGCAATACGCCCAGTCATATCCGCCGCTACCGACAAGCGCTCCACTCACGTCATCGCTCAGTAACCGGGCCGAAAGGGGCATCAACAAACTTTCACAAAGATATAAAGACTCTCCGTCTTCGGTCATCAAAACAGCAAACGTATTGCCCTGCGATGTGGTCAAGGTCACCGTCCTTCTATCGTCGGAGAGCGTTCCCAAAAATTCACCATCGACAAAGGCCGTATTTCCATCCAAAGCACACAAATAGAGCTGCCAGGTATCGCTCGAGCCTACATATTGGCCCAATGGAATGTGCAGCAGGCCATCGCTCCCGACCTTTCCACCAAACTGATACGACAATTGCATTTGTGTACCCGTTAATGAAATATCCAGGCTATCGGGATAGTCGGCGCGTGGTACAAATCCTATCTGAAAGCCATACGAAACCGAGCTGTCGGATCCATTGGGTGCATATCCAAGATAATTACCCGACCATTTCTCGGGGAGAAACTTCGAAACCCGACCATTGAATACACACAGGCGAACCCGCGTACCATTGCAGGCCCCGACCAGTCCGCCTACCGTATGGCCCGAAACAGTAGCTTCGGAGTAGCAATTCTCTATCACTCCCTCTTCGTCTATCGAACCAACTATGGAACCGGCGGTATTGCCGCTTATCTGACAATCGGAGGCCAACATCACATTGCGTATCTCGCCCCCTCGCACATACCCGAAGAGTCCGGCATACTCCTGACCGGTCACATGCAGGCCCGAAATCGTATGCCCGCCACCGTCGAATGTACCTCTAAACGAGATTTGAGAGGTGCCAATCGGTATCCACTCGTGGGCCGACATATCCAAATCGGCCTCCAATCGTATGGTTACATTCCCAAAAGAATAACCCGAAGAGAGCCTATAGGCCAAACCGGCCAACTGCTCGGGAGTGGTCAGCCGATACAGTCTGACCGAACCATCGAACCACGATATATCGTAGTTTCCCTCATCGATCCAGGTCGTAGTCTGGGCCTGTTGCCGCCGGGCCATAACCTGCTCCCGACCGGACTGCAGCCGAGACCAGTCGCGCCCTGTAACCTGAACGGGAACCGACCACGACGGAATCGTCACCTTCGAGAGTCGCTTGCCGGAGAGCGACAAAACCGATTGCCCCTTCGACACCTTTGCCTGTACAGACTTCTGTCCGGGGAGGGCCTGCGAACGGTTCGGAGCAGAAGCCTCGTTCAAACCCTTCAGCCGCATCTGAGCCAGCTGTACGGGCGAGAGCCGCTTCAACGGCTGTTCGGTAGCCCCTACGATTCCCACAGCCAAGCAACTCAATACCAATAATGTAAGAATTCTTTTCATATATATTTCGATTAAAGTTTGTCCCTGTCTCCAAAATATAGCGAAGTAAATAAGCAGTCCCAAAGTCCTCCTTTTGATTTCAGCCCATCGTTTATAAATGCAAAGAAAATAAAAAATATAATACTCGAGCTGTTTTTCCTTTCCTTTTTTTTACATACCGACCCACAGAGTCAACAATTTATATAACAGCAGCGAGGCGGAGCACCCCAATCGGGTACTCCGCCTCGACGATATATCGCTATAAAAAAGTTACTACTACGAGAACGACTCGAGCGCTACGGCCAGATTCTGCAAGAACATGCGCACCGAGAGGGCCAGCAGAATGATACCGAAGAACTTGCGCAGCACATATACACCGGTCTTGCCCAGCACTCGTTCCAAGATGTGCACGTTGCGTATCACGATGTAGATGACAATGATGTTGAGCACCAAAGCCGCCAATATACTGCCCAGGCCATAGAGTGCCCGCAGCGAGAGCAGCGTGGTGAACGAACCGGCTCCGGCAATGAGCGGGAATACGATGGGTACAATCGAGGCGGCACCCTCGGGCCCGTCGTTTCTGAAAATTTCAATACCCAACAGCATCTCGATAGCCATCACGAAAATGACCAGGGCTCCGGCGATGGCAAACGACGAGATGTCGACCTGGAACAACTCGAGAATCATGTTTCCCATGAAGAGGAAGGCCAGGAAGGTAATGAGCGAATAGACGGCAGCCTTCCACGCCACAATGTTATGACCCTTTTGCTTCATGTCGATAATAATCGGGGTAAGACCCGTAATATCGATTACCGCAAACAAAATAATAAAAGCACTCAGGAAATCCTGAAATTTAAACGACAGTATATCCATATTCCATATAGTTTAGGCGTGTGTGACAACAATTCAAAACCGGCTGTGCAAAGGGCTATACACCCGTCGGTATCACTCCGAACAGACCTTCGTGGCCGCCGCAAAGTTAATGAAAAAAAAAGAAATCAATACTTTCTAAACAAAGAAGATGTTTTAGCATTTCAAACGAAACATAGTGAAAAAAATTTGTTAGTTTTGAGAATCCTAATTGAGACACTATATGGACAGCATGTATGATGTTTTATTACAACTCCCTATTTTCCAAGGAGTAAGCCGGAATAAAATATCGGAGTTGATCGAGAAAATGAAATTCCATTTCCTCAAATATCCCAATGGCGAGAAAATCGTCACAAGTGGTGAAGAATGTAATCATCTGAAATTTCTCATTTCGGGCGAAATCAGGTCGGAACTGATTACGCAAAACGAGAAGATGAAAATTACCGAAAAAATACAGGCGCCTAATGTCATAGCCCCCGAACATCTGTTCGGCCGCGATACCTATTTCCCGGCCAACCTGTATGCCGAAGGCACCGTAGGAATCATGCAAATCGAGAAGAGTTCGGTCGTACAAATGTTGCAAGAAGAACCTATATTCCTCATCAACCTGCTCAACATTCTGTCGCGACGTTCGCAAAAGGCTCTCGAAAGCTTCACCGCCCTCTCGTCGAACGACTTGAAAGAACGGTTGGCATTCTGGGTGCTGAGCCTTACGCAACAAAAATCGAGCGACATCCACATCATCTGCAAGCAAAAAGACCTCTATGCCTTCTTCGGGGTACAGCGGTCGGTATTCCTTTCGACACTCGACAGTCTGAAAGAGAGCGGCATCATCGACTACACGGCCAAAGAGATTGTCATCCTCGACCGCTCCCGATTGAAAGACCTGTTGCTCGGCTCGACCGATAAAGAGGACTTCTAACCCAAACATTCCACCTCATCGAACGAGGTACCCAAATGGTCACCTCGCACCATGAGTGTCCGTATAAAATCATAAGAGAGAGAACCGCGCTCAGCCACCACGACACGGTTCTCTCTCTTTTTTCTACCCTCTTCCACACAAAAACGAGAGGTCTGCCGAATCCGGCAAACCTCCCGTTTTATCTCCGCTTCCCGTCAAACGGGAAACAGCAGCACATCACTTCTTCTTACTTTTTCACTACACGGAAGCTCTTCGAACCCTCGTCGGTAGTCACAACCAGAATCATGCTACCGACAGGAAGCGTATTGGCTTCTATTCTGTTTTCACCTTCGCTCACGGCTACACGTTTCAGCAAACGACCGGCCAAATCGTATACACAGGCTTCGCCGGCGGCTGTCGAGTTGAGGTTGATCTCACTCGTAAACATCGTGGGATAAACCGTCATTTGGGCAGCCCGATTGCCATCGATTGCCGAAGGAATATCTTCGAACTCAGCTTCAATATCGAGGCTTTCGGCCGGTACATCAACGGTGAGTTTGTTGTCCACCACGTCGGCCGTTCTATCGACCGAGTTTACCATGAGGCTGGCTACCTGGTAGTTCTCGTCGGGAATTAAGGTAATCTCTACTTGTTCACCCACGATTATCTCGTCGTTGTTGTTGAGCAGCGTGTTTTCACCGACATAGCGAACCTCGATGGCACCGTTGGCGGGCGAATTGAGATGCAGCACAGCCAAGTCTACGGGAGCAGGCTCCACGATATTCATCACGAAGTCGTAGCAACCACCCTTGTCGATAGCATCCATAGCCGTGTGGGTATGACCTTGTTCATCTTTCTTATGCCAAGCATCCGTAAACTGAATTCTCAAACGAGTCTCGGCAATCTTGGCATCGGCAGGAACGGTGATATCGACCGAGAAATCTTTCATCATGGTATTACCATTGGAGGACAGATTGCTGTCTTCAAACGGCTCTTTACCTACTCGCTCGATCATCTCGCCCTCGTCGTTGAAGTCGTAGTCGCGGTTCCAGTCGGCAAAGAGAACGGCATGACACCAGATCATCTGAGCCGTACATTGTACACGCAGCGTAAAGGTCTGACCGGCCTCTACCGTAAAGGGAGCCTGCGTATCGATAAACACGGTCGAAGGTTTGCTCGACTGGGTGTAATCGAGATTTTCAACGGCATCGGTCGTAGTGGCCGAAGTTACATAACGATTCTCGGTCGCATGAATCGTACCGGTAGGTTGTTCCCATCCGGTCAGGAAAGTATAGGTAGCCGAGGCCATCACACTGTTCGACATGCCCTCTTTCACGGCAATGGCTTTGACGGTAACCGTCTCGTTCAACGTAATGGGGCCTTCATAGAGGGTCGATTCGGTAGTCGGAGTCGTATCGTCGAGCGTATAGTAGATTTGAGCATCTTCGGTCTCGGTCGTAATCGTGAGGGTTTGTTCCTCGGTATAGTATCCACTCTCCAGCGAGAATACGGGAGTAGCGACAGCTTCCATACCCGAAGGTTCGGTATAGGTATCGGCGTTGTCGGTGAGCCAGTCGAGCGAAACATTCAGGAAATAGGTGCTGTAATCTGTCGTGTTGTAGTTCTCTTCGACATATACACCTATCGTACCATCCTCGAGAATAGCGATTGACGAGTAGGCCGAACCGGTAGCGCAAAGCGTCTTCTTCACGGGCCAGGTTTCACCTTCGTCGTAGCTGAGGAAGAGCGATACGTTTTGTCTTTCGGTAGCGTGGTTGGGAACCGTGTGCAGAATGCGGTCCTTGTCATAGCCGTCGAGTGTAGAGGTATATCTGACGATGTCGCCGTTGCAGTTACAACATATTCATGAAATGTATTGCATCTCCCCGTACCTCAGTCCTCAGACATAACACTATTCATACACAAAGCCTCTAAACACCCTATCGATACAATGCCCCTGCCTCATCACATATCGCCCCGTTACAGATACACGACCAGGATAAAGAGCCCCGATAAATAAATATCTTTATTTTATAGACCGGAATTTTCGAGACGACACCCATTAGGCATCTACCCGCATGCGCCTCGATTTATAAACGAAAAAGTCTTAAAAAAAGAGGTCCGAGACCTTTACAGGCCCCGGACCTCCCGGTTTTTATGGTGCGACTAAACGCGTCTTGTGTTTTTAGTCTTCCTGTTCAACACCCCATTGCTGTTTGGCCAGACGACGGTAGTTGTTGTAACGCCATCTTGCATTGTCTTCGGCAGCCTTGAACAGTTCGGCAGCCTCGTTGGGATATTGTTTCATCACCGAAGCGAAACGAACCTCGCCTTTGAGGAAGTCTTGGAACTTCGACCAGTCGGGCTCTTTGCTGTCGAGCGTGAAGGGGTTCTTGCCCTCGGCTTCCAACTCGGGGTTGTAACGCCACAGGTGCCAGTAACCGCAAGCTACGGCAGCAGCCTCTTCGGCCTGCGATTTACCCATACCGGCCTTCAGACCGTGGTTGATACAGGGAGCGTAAGCGATGATAATCGAAGGACCGTTGTAAGCCTCGGCTTCGCGGATAGCCTTCAAGGTTTGAGCCTGGTCGGCACCCATGGCTACCTGAGCACAGTATACATAGCCGTAGGTCGAGGCGATAAGGCCGAGGTCTTTCTTACGTACGCGTTTGCCGGCTGCGGCAAATTTGGCGATGGCGCCGACAGGAGTAGCTTTCGAAGCCTGACCGCCGGTGTTGGAGTAAACCTCGGTATCGAGTACCAGCACGTTGACATTCTTGCCCGAAGCCAATACGTGGTCGAGACCACCGAAACCGATGTCGTACGAAGCACCGTCGCCACCGATAATCCATTGCGATTTCTTGATGAGGTACTGGCTGAGCGATGCAATCTCCTTGCAGATTTCGCACTTGTCGGCGTTAGCCTTCACGATGGGCGTGATTTTGGCCTCGAGCTCGACGGTGCGGTCGGTATCCTCACGGTTGGCAATCCAGTCGGCAAAGAGCTCTTTGGTCTCGGCCGGACAGCTGTCGCTTTCGATAGCCTGGTTCATGAGTTTGGCCAGACGGTCGCGCATCTTCTCTACGGCGAGCGTCATACCCAGACCGAACTCGCAGAAGTCTTCGAACAACGAGTTGGCCCAAGCTACACCTTTACCTTTTTCGTTGGTGGTATAGGGAGTCGAAGGAATCGAACCCGAATAGATCGACGAGCAACCCGTGGCGTTGGATACCATCTCACGGTCGCCGAAGAGTTGCGAAATGAGTTTCACATACGGAGTCTCGCCGCAACCCGAGCAAGCGCCCGAGAATTCGAACAACGGCGTAGCGAACTGCGAGTTCTTCACATTCGACTTGATGTCTACCAGGTGTTGTTTGCTCTTCACGTGATCGGCGCAATATTCCCAGCGGGGAGCTTCGCTCAACTGGCTTTCCAGATCGGCCATCGAGAGAGCCTTGCCGTTCTTGTTGCCCGGACATACATCGACACAGTTGCCGCAACCCAGACAGTCGAGCACATCGACCTGCATGCGGAAGTGCATGCCCTTCATCGTGGCCGGTACCTTCATCTCGAGCGTCTCACCCTCTTTGAAAGGCGAAGCAGCGAGCTCGTCTGCATCGAGAACGAACGGACGAATCGAAGCGTGAGGACAAACGTAGGCACACTTGTTACATTGGATACAGTTGGCGTTGTTCCATACGGGAACGAAAGTAGATACACCGCGTTTTTCGTATTTGGCGGTGCCGGCAGGCCAAGTACCGTCCTCGATACCCGAGAAGGCCGAAACGGGCAGGTCGTCACCGGCTTGTGCGTTGATGACTTTCACCACCTTCTCTACAAATTCGGGAGCCTTGCTTTCAACGGCCTCGTCGTCGGGAAGGTTGGCCCATGCGGGATCAACGGTAACTTTTTCGTATTCACCACCACGGTCTACGGCAGCGTAGTTCTTGTTGACTACATCTTCACCCTTCTTGCCATACGACTTCACGATGAATTTCTTCATCTGCTCGATAGCCAGGTCGACCGGGATAACCTCGGTGATACGGAAGAAGGCCGATTGCAGGATGGTGTTGGTGCGGTTGCCCAAACCGATTTCCTGAGCAATCTTCGTAGCGTTGATGGTATAGAACGAGATGTTCTTCTGAGCCAACGTACGTTTTACGTTGTTGGGCAGGTGTTTTACCAGTTCGTCGGCCGTCCAGATGGTATTGAGCAGGAAGGTACCGTTGGGACGGATACCGCGCAATACATCGTACATGTGCAGGTAGGCCTGAACGTGGCAAGCCACGAAGTTAGGCGTATTTACCAGGTAGGTCGAGCGGATGGGGGTATCGCCGAAACGCAGGTGCGAGCAGGTGAAACCACCCGACTTCTTCGAGTCGTAGGAGAAGTAAGCCTGGCAATATTTGTCGGTGTTGTCGCCGATGATTTTTACCGAGTTCTTGTTGGCACCTACCGTACCGTCGGCACCCAAACCGTAGAACTTGGCCTCGAACATGCCTTCGCCACCGAGAGCCAGCTCCTCTTTCGGGGGCAGCGAGGTAAAGGTAACGTCGTCGACGATACCGATGGTGAAGTGATCTTTAGGCTCGGGCAATGCGAGGTTTTCGTAAACCGACAGGATTTGAGTCGGGGTAGTATCTTTCGAAGCCAAACCGTAGCGGCCGCCTACGATCAGCGGGGCATCGGCCTTGCCGTAGAATACGTCTCTTACATCGAGGTAGAGGGGCTCACCGTTCGAACCGGGCTCTTTGGTACGGTCGAGTACGGCAATGCGTTTTGCCGTCTTGGGCACAGCAGCCAGGAAGTGCTCGGCCGAGAAGGGACGATACAGGTGAACGGCTACCAAACCTACCTTCTCGCCCTTGGCCATGAGGTAGTCGATAGCTTCGCGGGCAGCCTCGGTTACCGAACCCATGGCGATGATTACGCGGTCGGCATCCTCGGCACCGTAGTAGTTGAACAGGTGGTAGTCACGGCCCGTGATTTCGTTGATTTTCTGCATGTAGTCCTCTACGATAGCCGGTACAGCCTCGTAATATTTGTTGGAAGCCTCACGATGCTGGAAGAAGGTATCGGGGTTCTCGGCCATACCGCGCATAACCGGTTTCTCGGGGTTCAAAGCGCGGGCGCGGAACTCGGCCAAAGCCTCTTGGTCGATGAGCGGAGCCAGGTCTTCGTTGTCGAGAGCTTCGATTTTCTGAATCTCGTGCGAAGTACGGAAACCGTCGAAGAAGTTGATAAACGGTACACGCGAACGAATCGTAGACAAGTGAGCGACACCGGCCAGGTCCATCACCTCTTGAACCGAACCTTCGCACAACATGGCGAAACCGGTCTGACGAGTCGACATCACATCCTGGTGGTCACCGAAAATAGAGAGTGAGTGAGAGGCCAATGTACGAGCCGATACATGGAACACGCAGGGGAGCAACTCACCGGCAATCTTGTACATGTTGGGGATCATCAGCAAAAGACCTTGCGATGCCGTGTAGGTAGTCGTCAAGGCACCGGCCTGCAACGAACCGTGAACGGCCCCGGCAGCACCGCCCTCCGACTGCATCTCTTGTACGAGAACCGTCTCGCCGAAGATGTTTTTACGACCGGCAGCAGCCCATTCGTCTACATACTCGGCCATCGTCGAAGAGGGAGTGATAGGATAGATGGCAGCCACCTCGGAAAACATATACGAGATATGTGCAGCGGCTTGGTTACCATCACAAGTTAAGAATTTTTTCTGTTTACTCATCTTTACTGTTATTAAGTAATTAGTATTGTTTTTTCATCTCTATATCAATATACAAACCCAAACAGCCACAAAGGTATCAAGTTTTCGCTTCCAATCTTCATATTGTCTATGGCATAATAGAAATTGGGATTGATGCGGCTGCGGGGCACATTGCCCTGGACACGGAACAACTGCTCGCGATTGACCAGGAACTGCGCGTTCTTGCTGCCCATGTTCAACCGGTGGTCCTTGTGCAACGTGTTGTAAAAGAAGGTCTCGCGCACGGCCTGGTCGTTGACTTCGACCGAGCGGTTGGAATATATGATGTTGGTATTGTGCATATAGACCATGGCCGGCTTCTTGGGAAACTCTTCGCCATCGCGATAGAGCATGTTGATGAGCCGGGCATCCTTCAGGCTCTTGATGTAGTTCATCACCGTGGCCCGCGAAATCTGTATGTCCTTGCTCAACTGACTCACATTGGTGGGCGCCGGCGACTGCACCGAGAGCAGGTACATGAGCCGCCGCACCTTGGGCAGATACGACAACTCTATCTGCTTGATCAGGAGTATATCGACCTCCATAATCATGTTGATGTTCTTCACCAGATTTTCCGAGAAGTTGGTCTTATCGAGGAAGAACGGATAGTAACCGTGGTGCAGATAGCCGGGGAAGTAATCGAGCGGATTGACCTGACTGCAAATCTCTTGAGCTATCGTCTTGTGATGGGCCATGATGTCGTCGAGCGTGTAGGCGGGGAACCGGGTCGAAGCCATCAGATTCAGATACTCTCTGAACGAGAAGCCCCGCAGGTTGTACGAGTCGACCAGGCCGGCCAGCACGGGATTCTCCTCTTTCAACCGCATCACCGACGAACCGGAGAAGATAATCTTCAACTCGGGGAAAGTATCGTAGCAGTATTTCAGCTCTTCGGACCATCCGGGATACTTGAACACCTGGTCGATGAGCAGCACCCGGCCGCCCTGACTGTAAAAGCGCTCGGCAAACTCCCTCAACGTATGCTCCGTAAAGTATAGGTTATTGAGATTGATATACAGGCACGACCGGTCCAAGCCGTAATTTTCCTTGGCATACTGCAACAGAAAGGTGGTCTTGCCCACTCCCCGACTGCCCTTGATGCCTACCAGACGGCTGTTTTTGTTGATTTGATACATCAAGTCGCGTTTGACCGGCGACTCGACATGCTCAACGAGATACTTGTGTGTTCTATAAAACGATTCCACGGCTTCTCTCTTAAACAGGGGGCAAAGATAATAAAACCCGACTATTTTGGCAAGCCGACTTTGCAATTTATAGTGAGATTGTGGAGTTTACATCCGATTTTAACATTCTTTCAACTCTCTCTGTTCTCTCGATTTTCATCCCCTTCTCCCACCCGACGGGGCTTTGCGAGACACTCCATTCAACCGGGAGAGCCTCTCTCAAGGAGAAACAAAAAAAGAGAGAGGCTGCCATTCAGCAACCTCTCCCCCTATTGTGTTTTGTTCTCTTGTGCAGTAATTACTCAGCCGGCGAAATAGTAGCGGCACGGTCGAGGATATAAGAACCGAAGCGATCGAGTTTGGCATCGCTGGTCTTTTGCTCCAGTTGGTCGGGATTTACACCGTAAGAAACCAAAGCATCGTAAACTCTTTCGGCACGAGCCTTGCGCAGTTTGGCATTGAAGGCAGCCGTACCCGTTTCGCTGTCGGCATAACCGGTGATGACATATTTCTTGCCTTCGTTAGCCTTGATGGCTTTCGCTACGGCTCTCAACACTACGCGGTCTTTCGATTGCAGTTCCGAGCTGTTGATGTTGTAGTAAACCGTAACTACGGGAGCAGGTTCTTCAACCACTTTCTCGGCCGGACGATTCTTGCACTCGGCCAATTGTTGCTCGAGGTTGGCAATCTTGCGGTTGGCATCGCGCAACTGAGCTACCAGAGCATCGCCTTCGGCATCGCTATATTTGCCTACAACCGGTGCTACAACAGGAATCTCGGGCGACTTCCATCCACGATCTTTGAATTTGTAGGTTACACCTACCAAAGCCGAAAACGCTTTGCCGTGATTTCCTTCATTAGAAACGGTCGTTTCCAATACGTCGAAACGCAAATCGAGGTTGATGGCCCAAGCATCGCTCAAGCGGAAGCGGTTGAGCAAACCACCACGCATACCCATGTTGGCCCAACTGGGAATATCACCTTCGCCCGATATGCCTACAGGGACACTCATACCGACGTACAGGATAGGCGAATAAACGCGTTCGCGATAACCACAGAACAGACTCGCCAAGTCACCCATCACATCGAGACCGGGAACAATAAGGCCATACGATTGTTTATAATAGGTGTTGTCGAGCATTTCATTGCTAACCCCATGCCCCCACAAAGCGGCACCTTTGATTCCGTAATAATCGGCGCCCAAACGCAAGCCGATAATAGGTGAGAACCATTTCTCAACATTCAGTCCAAACACAGGGGCGATACGTTTGCCAAAAGAGGCATTACTATCAAAACGTCCCAAGCTAAAATCGGCTCCGCCCTCAAGCGAAATCATCCAATTGTCCTTAAAGCTATTCAAGACAATCTCTTTGGAAGATTCTGTTTTAGCTTCCTCCTGGGGAGCTGCTGCAAGCATTGCCGGCGTTGCTACTCCAGTAGCCATAAGCAAAACCGCAAATACAGTCTTCTTCATACTTTTTCCTTTTTTTAATTAAAACTACTTTAATATCGGCAATCCGACCCTCTTCTTTCAAGGAATAGAGCAGATTGCGTCATAGACCCAACTAAATTTTCGGATAAAGGTACACGTTTTTTTTTACTCAGCAAACAATTTTTATTTAAATTTACAAGAAAATCGCTTCTCCGTATTCCAGAGAAGCGATTTCGGTCAAATATGGCAATAGTTTCAACCTTTATTTACCAATGTATGAAGCTATTTCGTGCGCAATATGATCGGGTGTAAAGCCCAATTTCTCGTCGAGCACCTTATAGGGAGCCGAATAACCGAAGCGGTCCAGCCCGTAAATCTTACCACCTGTACCCACAACCGGCAACAGCGTCGAGGGCAAACCGGCCGTCAACCCGAATACGGGCAAGCCGGCAGGGATTACAGCCTCGCGATACGACTGCGGCTGGTCGAGGAAGAGCCCGATCGAGGGCACCGATACGATTTGTACTTTTACTCCCTGACCGTGCAGTATCTCGCTCGCACCGACCAGAGTCGACACCTCTGAACCGTTGGCAACCAGCACCACATCGGGGTTCTCGTCGCGCATCAACACATAGGCGCCCTTCTCGGCCTGCAAGGCATCGGCATAACGGTTGCCCGTAGCCGAAGGCAGGTCGGGCACATCCTGCCGCGACAGAATCAAGGCCGTAGGCGTATCGTTGTTCTCCATCGCCAGCTTCCAGGCGACCAACGTCTCGGCACTGTCGGCCGGGCGCAACACCAATACGCTGTTCTTTCCGCTGTGGTTTTTCAGCTGTTCCAAAAGCCGGATTTGTGCCTCTTGCTCTACGGGCTCGTGAGTAGGACCATCTTCGCCCACCCGGAATGCGTCGTGTGTCCACACATACTTCACCGGCAGCTCCATCAGGGCAGCCATGCGCACGGCAGGTTTCATATAGTCCGAGAATACAAAGAAGGTACCGCAAGCGGCCTGCATGCCGCCGTGCAGCAAAATGCCGTTCATAATCGAAGCCATGGTGAGCTCGGCTACACCGGCGTGCAGGAAGGCACCTTTGAAATTTCCTTTCGAGAAAGCACCGGTCTTCTTCAAGAAGGCCTCGGTCTTGTCCGAGTTGGCCAGGTCGGCCGACGAAACCACCATGTTTTTCACCCGCTCGCCCAGATAGGAGAGCACGTTGGCCGAAGCCGTACGGGTAGCCACATTGGGCTTGTACTCAATCGAAGCGAAATCGAGTTCGGGCAATTTGCCGGCATAGAAGTCGTGCAACTCGGCAGCCAGTTCGGGATTCTCCTTCTCCCAGGCGGCCTGCACGGCCTTGCGCTCGGCCACAATCTTTTTCAGCTCCTCGGCCCGACGGGCATACAGGTCGGCTACCTCGGGGAATATCACGAACGGATTCTCTACGTTTCCGCCCAAATTTTCAACCGTCTTTTCGTACGAAGCGCCCGATTTGCTCAAGGGTTGCCCGTGCGTAGAATATTTACCTTCGAACTTCTCGCCTGTAGCCGTCACGCAGCCACGGCCCATGATGGTCTTGCCAATGATGAGCGTGGGGCGTTCGGTCTCGCGGTTGGCCAGAGCCAAGGCATCGCGAATGGCCGCAGGGTCGCACCCGTCTATCTCGATGACATTCCAGTTCCACGCCCGATATTTGGCAGCCGTATCTTCGTCGGTCACCGCATCGGTATCGGTCGAGAGCTGCACGTCGTTGCTGTCGAAAAACATAATCAGGTTGTGCAACCCCAGGAACCCGGCTACACGACCGGCTCCCTGCGAAATCTCTTCCTGTATACCACCGTCGGAGATAAACGCATAGATCTTATGGCTGCACCACTCGCCGAAACGAGCAGCCATGAAGCGCTCGGCAATCGCTGCGCCCACAGCCATCGTGTGCCCCTGCCCCAGCGGACCCGAGGTATTTTCGATACCATGTTTCACATCGACTTCGGGGTGCCCCGGCGTAATGCTGCCCCACTGGCGGAACGATTTCAAATCGTCCATCGTATAGAAACCCGCCATCGCCAGCACGCTGTACAACATAGGGGACATGTGCCCGGGATCCAGGAAGAAACGGTCCCGATTGATCCATTGCGGATCCTCAGGATCATACACCAGAAACTCGGAATACAACACATTGGTAAAATCGGCACCACCCATGGCTCCGCCGGGGTGTCCCGATTTGGCCTTTTCAACCATTGCTGCCGTCAATACTCTTATATTGTCAGCCGCTCTGTTCAACAAGCTCGTATCGTTCATGGAATTTTTTTTACAAAAATAATACAATTCGCGAGTATAAACCTACAAAAACAGACAAAAGTTCTCAAAAAGAAAAAGAGAGCGAGGCTCCGGCCCCACTCTCTTTTATCTATATATTTATGCGATAGACAAATAGTCGATCAATCTTCGGTAGGAATATCGGTATTGACATTCTTGCAACCGATCAAGCCGTAGTACAGCAGGTAAACCAACATGGCGATTACCAGCCAATAGCTGGCCAGATAGCCGAAGCTACCCGAGAGCATGTTCTGGATAAACGGCATCACACCGCCACCCACTACCATGGCCATGAAGATACCCGAAGCCTTGGCCGTGTATTTGCCCAGACCTTCGACTGCGAGGTTGAAGATACCACCCCACATCACCGAGGTGCACAGACCGCAGAGTACCAGGAAGAGGGCACTCAGGGGAACCTTGGGCGTTTCGAGCGATTTCATCACCGACTCGGGAGTCATCTTCTCCGTAGCCAAGGCTGCGGCATTTTGCTCCAGGAATTCGGCAGAGGGATTGGCCACGAAAGCCTCGGCCTCGGCAGCCGGGATACCGGCATTCTCCAGAAGCTCGACGGTCTTTTTGGCCGGGTCGTATACAAACTTCGGTACATCGAAACCTACGGTTTTGGGCGTGAAGATGGCAATCAACGTGAGGACAATGGCTACCGACGAAACGGCTATCAACTGAGCGCGGGTCGAAACCTTGCCGCTGATCAAGCTACTCAAGAAACGGCCTACCAGCATCAGCAACCAGTAGATGGCCACGATGGCACCACCGATGGCGGCCCCGTTCACCAGAATACCGGCACCCTTGGCACTCGTATCGGCCATGAAGAAGTTCAACTGAGCGGGGATACCTACCTCGATACCTACATAGAGGAAGATGGCAATCACACCCAGCAACGTGTGACGGAAGGCCAGCGGGCTATGCTCGAATTTCTCTTGGGGCTCACCCTTCTTGGCCAGGTGAGGTTCAGGGATGGCAATCGCCGAGATGATAATGAACGAAACGGCAAACACGGCCATGGCGATGAAGAGCAGCGGAGTCACGTCGCTCATGGCGGTCTTGTCGGTTACCGAACCGATGAGCACACCCACGAAAAGCGGGGTAAGCGTAGCGGCCAGCGAGTTGAGGGTACCACCGGTTTGAATCAACTGGTTACCTTTGTTACCGCCACCACCGAGCAGGTTCAGCATGGGGTTTACCACGGTGTTGAGCATACATACGCAGAAACCGCAGATGAAGGCACCCAACAGATAGATAATCAGGTTCAGATACACCTCTTGTCCCCCTACGGAGAAGAGAGCCGTATCGGCACCCACAACACTCGACAAATACTGAATAAAGAGGCCCACGAAACCTACGGCCATAGCCGTAAGAGCTGTTTTCTTGTAACCGATTTTCACCAGCATCGTACCCGCAGGTACACCCATAAACAGATAGGCCAAAAAGTTCATCATGTTACCCATCATGCCGGCCCACGAATACTGGTTACCCCAGATAAGTCCAAACGGTGCCGCCAGATTGGTGACGAAAGCAATCATTGCAAACAGGAACATCATTGCGATAATGGCAATAATTTTCCCCTTGTTTTTCTGATCTGTACTCATTTTATAAGATTTTAATTTTAATGTATTTAGAATAATATAAATGTCTCTATTGATATATGTGTGTGTCTATTCACGTGAATTCTTTTTCGGCCTTCTGTTTTTCTGGAAAACTTAAAATTAAGGACAAAAGTAATGCTTATTATTCAGCTACGAACACAACAAATATATGTTCTTAAACATAAATTTCATGATCAAACGCTCTTTCAAGCAGACGAGCGGGCCTGCTCAATAGACCCGCTCGCCGAATATCGAAGTACCTATGCGCACCAGCGTACTGCCATGCCGCAGAGCCAACCGGTAGTCATGCGACATACCCATCGACAGCTCGGTAAAGGCTGCAGCGTCGACCGTACCCGAGGCCCTCAGTTCGTCAAACAGACTCTTCAGCTCGCCGAACTCCCGGTCTACCTCGGCCTCGTCGTCGGTGAGCGTGGCCATACCCATGAGACCGCACACCCGCACATGCGGATACCGCTCCAGGGGCTTCCCGCTCAGCCACTCGCGGCACGACTCGGGGGTGAATCCATACTTGCTCTCCTCGCGGGCCACATGTATCTCGAGCAGACAATCGACCACCCGGCCACACTTGGCTGCCTCGCTGTCGATCACGCCCAGCAGCTTCTCGCTGTCGACACTGTGAATGAGGGAGATGAAGGGGACGATATATTTCACCTTGTTGGTTTGCAGGTGGCCTATGAAGTGCCACTCGATATCCTTGGGCAGCGCCTCGTACTTGCCCACGAGCTCCTGCACCCGGCTCTCGCCAAAGATGCGTTGCCCCGACTCGTAGGCCTCCATCAGGGCCTCGGCGGGGTGAAACTTCGACACGGCCACCAGGCGGGTACCCGCCGGCAGCTCCTGTCGTATGTTGGCTATATGTTGCGCGATTTCGTTCATCACTCTTTCGGTCGGTCCTCCTCCTGCGTCTTGCCTTCGGGATTAAACGGATAGACATCCATGAGCGGGGTCTCGGCAATCGACACGATTACCCAGTCGGCCATGGTGCCCTTCATGCCGGCATTCAGATTCTTGAGTGCGGTCTCAAAGTCGGCAGCCTGCACCAGCATGTACGATGCGGTGCGTTTCTCCATGCCGCTCTTCTCGTCGAGGGTGATGAAATTGATTTTACACTTGTACCAGCGGTCGCCCGTCTCGTCGAAGAAGAGCTCGCTGAAGTTGGCCCGCTTCACGGCCGACACCGAAAACTCGCCCGAGATAAAGGGCGACACCTCTTCGATGATGCGCGCCTCGGCCTCGGTAAAGGAGAGGGCATCGACCAGATAGGGTTCCGTTACTTTCTTCTGCATGCCGTTTTCCAGCATCTTGTCATATTTGACTCTGCATTCAAACCAGTTTGCCATACGTTTCTATTCAAAAAAAGGAGGTGCTGCGCACCCCCGGTGGTTCGTTATATCGGTTAATATTCTATTTTGTCGCTTTTGTTCTCCCACTTCTCGAAAGCCTTGATAGCCTCGTCGTGCATGAGGGGGATGGCCTTCAAGTGCCGCTCGTCCATCGGCAGGGCCAGCTCGTCGTAGATGAACGAGTCGTCGAACCCGATAGCCTTGGCATCGGCCTTGGTGTTGCCGTAATAGACCTTGTCGAGGTGCGCCCAATAGATGGCCCCCAGACACATGGGGCAGGGCTCGCACGAGGTGTATATCTCGCACCCGCTCAGGTCGAAGGTACCCAGCACGCGGGCCGCCTCGCGAATGGCATTCACCTCGGCATGAGCCGTAGGGTCGTTCGAGGCCGTCACCCGGTTGGCGCCCCGGGCGATTATCCGGCCATCCTTCACGATTACGGCTCCGAAGGGACCGCCGCCGTGGTCGATATTGTCGAGCGAAAGGGCTATGGCCTCGCGCATAAAGGTATCTTTTTTACACATATCTTCTCTATTAAAAACTCAAACATGCGGTGCCGGTTGCCCGACAGTCCGCCTCAAGGGTACATCTTCCCTCTTGGGTATACAAAGATACGAATCAAATCGGGAGAAACAAAAGAACTCCCGCCGAAAAAGAGCCGCCCGCCTCCGATTTCAATCGGGGTAGAGTCCAACAGCAAATGCAAAACTACAAAACGTTTATGAAGAATCTGTATTTGGGCGAATCAAAATTAAGTTTTTCCCGAGGTCTTCGATTCAATTTCTTTTGTATCTCTTTGATTTTCCAGTCGGAGAAATCCTGAAAGTTGGCCTTTTTTGGGATATATTTCCGAATAAGCTTGTTTGCATTCTCAATGGCTCCTTTCTGCCAGGCTGAATAAGCATCCGTAAAATAAACCTTAACTGGCGGCCTACCTTTGAGGCTGAGTTGTTTGGTTATCTCCTGATGTGCTGCAAATTCACAACCGTTGTCGGTGGTAATCGTATGTATCGTTTGCCTATATGGGAACAGCAGTCGGATGACCGCCCGGGCCGTCGGTAGGGCTTTCCGTCCCTGAGGCAACTTTTCCATGAGTATGAAATTGGTCGAACGTTCGGTTAGGGTGACGATGGCATGACCGCAGGAGTCGATGATGGTGTCCATTTCCCAATCGCCGAATCGGGTTCCGTCTGCCTCCTTGGGGCGCTCGTGTATGCTTGTGCGGTTGGGTATATTGGTCGCTTTTGTCGGACACAGGATTTTGCCTCGCTTTTTGTATTTGAGCCCATGAGGCATATGCAGAGCCAGTTTCCCGGTCGTATCGGCATGGACATGGTTGTAGATGGTCTGCTTGGCGATGTGGATACCTTCTTTCCTGAGTACTCCCGCTATCTGGGCCGGAGACCATTCCTCCTCTTCGATCATGCGCTCAATTCGCCACCATAGATCTTCCGGTTTCCTGTGATGGCCCTTAAATCCGTGCTTGCGGCTATCACACTGCCTCTGAGCATATTTCCATATATACTCTCCTTCCGGCTTTGAGTTGCGCCTGATTTCCCGACTGACTGTCGATTTTGATACTCCTATTTCCTCTGCTATGCGAGAACGGCTCCATTTCCTTTTCAGACCAAGATATATTTCATATCTTTGGGCTTCGATTAGTTGATTTGACATGGCAATACAAAATTAATTAATCGTAGGGAGATTTCGGTCTCCCTTTTTTGTATTGCTGTTGGACGCTCTCAGGGGCTTTGCGCCCCCGCCGCTATGGCTTCCCCCGCAGTGTTTTTCATAGTTCTTGTTCCTTCCTTACTCGAAAAACGTTGCGTTTTGATTTGGATTCTTCACCGATTTCAATCGGCATCGGCCGCCTCCTTCAGGCTCCGGTTCACCTGGTCGATATAGTCGAGCAGTTCGTCGCGCCCGCTCCCCCGCTCCGACGAAGTAGCGAAGACCGGGGGCAGCTCCTCCCACGTCTCGAGCAACACCTGTTTATAGTGCTCGATGGCCGACTTGAGGGCCACGGGCCCCACCTTGTCGGTCTTGGTGAAGACCAGGGCAAAGGGCACGCCGTTCTCGCCCAACCAGTGTATGAAGTCGAGGTCTATCTGTTGCGGCTTGTGACGACAGTCGAGCAGCACAAACAGGCAGGTGAGCTCCTGACGATGGAGGGCATACCCCTCGATCATCTTGCGCAGTGCCTCGCGGCTCTCCTTGCCCCGGCGGGCATAGCCGTAGCCGGGCAGGTCGACCAGATACCAGCTGTTGTCGATGAGAAAGTGGTTGATGAGCATCGTCTTTCCCGGCGTGGCCGAGGTCATGGCCAACCCCTTCTGCCGGGTGAGCATGTTGATGAGCGACGACTTCCCCACGTTGGAGCGTCCGATAAAGGCATACTCGGGCAACCGATGCGACGGGCAATCCTGCACCCGACTGCTGCTCACCACAAACTTGGCGTTTTTTATCTCCATATCAATCTCTTTTTTCAGATGTTCAGGGAGGACAAATATACAGATTTTTTCCGGATTTCCTAAAGCACCTTTGTTAAAGGCTTATATAAAGAGCTTACCGTCAAAATGGTAACAATTTAAGTTCCCCTTTATAAGAATTACTTTCATATAACACACTCTCATAAACTTTAATCAATATTCCAATATGCCTCTGGGTCTCCATCAAACGCATCATCAATATCCTGATCACTATATCCCATCACATCTTGAGCATAAGAACCATTATATTCATTATACGTAGACTCTCTATAATTATCTAACCCCCTCTGAATGTCCCTCTCTTTAACTTTTTGGTAGCCATTGGGCATCAACTGCCGTGTAAAGAAATGGAATTCAAAAATCTGGTCATCAGACTCAACACGAGTATATGATAAAGATTTATTATAAAAGTTCCAGATATTCTTATAAATAGGTTTCAAAACCTCATTCCCATTTTCATCAATTATCCCCCACTGATTATTCGACTCTTGACAACCATTAGAACTGCGTCCCAGTTTTATACGAGCAAAACCCGTATCATATCCATCAATGTAATTATATTTACCAAATGGTACAATAAAATTTCCTCTAAAATCTATTACCGCATACCCCTTATTGTAAGAATGAAGCACAATGCGATTTGAGTAGATTGGCATAGCAATATCCTCATACTCCATTGGGAAAAGCAGTTCTCCATTAGCCTTAAGTAAGCCATACCTTTCATAGGCATATACCCTCGGAGCCGAACTTTTACGTTCAAAAGCAACAGTATAAGGTTCACCTACTCGAACTAAAGATTGTTCATTATGAAAGTCATCAAGAACAAATTGATACAACGCAGGAATAACAATCTCCGCCTCCTTATTCATAAAACCTATTTTTGTTTTTTGAATAAATGGTATCAAAAACCTATCATCCTCTTTAATCTCATATTTCGACCGAGATACTAATATTTTTTCTTCATCAATCTTTTCTCTTACGTAATCCTGAGAAACATTATGACGGCAAATTTCGCTGGCTTCCTCAACAGAGACATCTGCGTCCAAGTTAATTATATAATGGTCTCGAATATCTCCATCTTCGTGGAGTATATAATAAGGGATACCAAACTCATCTACTACAAGTGAAATTCGAGGATTATTAGGAATCCCATGAACAACAACAAATCCCATAATCTTACTAAATGAAAAATAAAGAAATCCTCGAGGATGTTTCTTTACATCTATTTTATTACACCCGAAACTGGCTTTAAATTCTTCAACAGTAAATGTTTTTATAAATTTAAGATTGCGAAGCTCAACAGAAGCTGTCGACAACTCTTTATTTTCAAGAATATATTTTGTAAACATGGCAAAAATTACTTTTTAATTCCTTAGTCAAAACCATTCACTCTAAATACAAAAATACGAAAATGTCTTAATAAGACACTCTATTATAAATAAATTATCGTACGCTATTTCTTTGCTCAACCCACCGTACTGCATACCGGGTGGATACCGCATCAAGTGCGGTATGACTGCACGTCACCCCGCGCTGCGACGCGGGGTCCAGAGAGGAACGTAAAAAGGAATAGATTTGGCGGACACTCTTGCCTGATCTTTTCCTGGATACCGCATCGGGGTGCGGTATGACCTGCACGTCACCCCGCGCTGCGACGCGGGGCCAGAGAGGGACGTAAAAGGAATGTATCTTGCGGACACTCCTGCCCGAGCTTTTCCTGGATACCGCATCAGGGTGCGGTATGACCTGCACGTCACCCCGCGCTGCGACGCGGGGCCAGAGAGGGACGTAAAAGGAATGGATTTGGCGGGCTCTCCTGCCCGAGTTTTTTCTGGATACCGCATCGAGGTGCGGTATGACCGAGGGCGTCACCCCGCGCTGCGACGCGGGCCAGAGAGGGACGTAAAAGGAATGTATCTTGCGGGCTCTCCTACCCGAGCTTTTCCTGGATACTGCATCGGGGTGCGGTATGACCGAGGGCGTCACCCCGCGCTGCGACGCGGGGTCCAGAGAGGGACGCAAAAGGGAATGTATCTTGCGGGCTCTCCCGCTCGAGCATTTTCTGGATACCGCATCGGGGTGCGGTATGACCGAGGGCGTCACCCCGCGCTGCGACGCGGGGCCAGAGAGGAACGTAAAAAGGAATGTATTTTGCGGGCTCTCCCGCCCGAGTTTTTTCTGGATACCGCATCGGGGTGCGGAATGACTGCGCGTCACCCCGCGCTGCGACGCGGGGTCCAGAGAGAGACGTAAAAGGAAATGTATTTTGCG
Organism: Barnesiella sp. An22; assembly: GCF_963931395.1. Taxonomy (NCBI): domain Bacteria; kingdom Pseudomonadati; phylum Bacteroidota; class Bacteroidia; order Bacteroidales; family Barnesiellaceae; genus Barnesiella; species Barnesiella sp. An22. Next base: position 907,672 of record NZ_OZ007014.1, on the reverse strand, counting down.
GACACTCCTGCCCGAGCTTTTCCTGGATACCGCATCGGGGTGCGGTATGACCGCGTGTCACCCCGCGCTGCGACGCGGGGTCCAGTAGAAAGGGCATCGATAAAGTTGAAAAACAACTTTTCCCGTTTGCCTTTTCCCCTCACCTTTCACTATCTTTACATAAGACAGGATGCGTCTCGGGATAAAAAATATCTGAAACAAGTTTCGATATTTTATTCTCCCCTCGCCTTTCACTATCTTTTCAGAAGAAAGGATACGTCTCAGCATAAAAATCAAGCGAGCTTGTTTTTCTGCTTTCGACTTTCACTATCTTTGCATACTGCGAAAATAGGAGTCGGTTCGGCAAAAAGCTCAAGTAAACTTGGCTTTCTGCTCTCACCTTTCACTATCTTTGCACCACGGCTTTGCGGAGGGGCGGAAGTGCCGCACCTCGTCGGGAGCCGCGAAAGGGAAACTATTCGTATGGATCAACAATACTCTTCGGTTCTGCTCGAAAATGCAGTGAGCGAGTTTGCCAAACTGCCGGGCATCGGCCGCAAAACGGCGCTGCGCCTGGTGCTCTACCTGCTGCGGCAGGAGGAGGGCGAGGCCGAGAAATTCGGGAATACCATCATCAAGCTGTGCAAGGAGATCAAGCACTGCCACGTGTGCCACAACATATCGGACACCGATACCTGCGCCATCTGCAGCGACCCGTCGCGCGACGCCTCGACGATATGCGTGGTCGAGAATGTAAAGGAGGTGATGGTGGTCGAAAATACCCGTCAGTTCCACGGGCTATACCATGTGCTGGGGGGTGTCATCTCGCCCATGGACGGCATCGGGCCGGCCGACCTCGAAATCGAGAGTCTGGTCGACCGTGTGGCGGCCGGCGGCATCAAGGAGGTGATTCTGGCCCTGAGCGCCACGATGGAGGGCGACACGACCAACTTCTACATCTTCCGCAAACTGGCCCCCTTCGACGTGAAAATCACCATCATCGCCCGGGGTGTCTCGGTGGGCGGCGAACTGGAGTATACCGACGAAATCACACTGGGCCGCTCCATTCTCAACCGCACGCTCTTCAGCGAAAGTTTCAAGGGATAGCGCACACTATTTCGGGCGGGGTATCGTTATACATTATATAAAATAGAGGAGTCGCATTCTGTGGTAAAAATCAGCATCGTCATCGTCAACTACCGGGTGAAATACTTTCTGGAGCAGGCGCTCCGGTCGGTACGGGCTGCCCTGACGGCTCACCCCATGGAGGCCGAAATCTTCGTGGTCGACAACCACTCGCAGGACGACTCGCTCGACTACCTCGCCCCCCGATTCCCCGAGGTGCGATTCATCGCCAATACCGAAAACGTGGGATTCGCCCGGGCCAACAACCAGGCCATGGAGCTGGCTACGGGACAGTACGTCCTGCTGCTCAACCCCGATACCGTCGTTGCCGAAGATACGCTGCACGAGGTGTGCCAGTTCATGGACTCGCACCCCGATGCCGGCGGTGTGGGGGTGAAGATGCTCGACGGCAACGGCCGTTTCTTGCCCGAGTCGAAACGGGGATTCCCCACGCCGTGGGTCTCGTTCTGCAAGATTTTCGGGCTGTCGGCCCTCTTCCCCCATTCGCGCCTCTTCGGCCGCTATCACCTGAAATACCTCTCGCCCGACGAATGTCACCAAATCGACATCCTGTCGGGGGCCTTCATGTTCATGCGCCGGACCACGCTCGACAAGAGCGGATTGCTCGACGAGAGCTTCTTCATGTATGGCGAGGACATCGACCTCTCCTACCGGCTGGTACTGGCGGGATACCACAACTACTACGTGCCCACACCCATCATCCACTACAAGGGCGAGAGCACCAAGAAGGGGAGCCTGCGCTACGTGCGCATCTTCTACGAGGCGATGCTCATCTTCTTCGAGAAGCACTACCCGCATTACAGCAAGGGGTACTACCTGGCGGTGAAGTTCTCGATTTTCTTCCGGGCCATGCTGGCCGCCGCCCACCGTATTGTGCTCCGCCCCTTCCGTCGCAGGCAGGGCGAGGGCGACAAGCGCGAACGGGGCGAATGGTATATCCTCTCCCGTGAGTCCGATCGTGTAGCCGGCCTCATACCCGGCACTCCCCGCGCCACAACCATAGAGTCGATGCAACAACTGCCGGCCCCCCACAAAGGGTCGCCCCTGCGCTACATCGTGCTCGACTCAGGGCTGCTCACCTATCGCCAGATTATCGACATCGTGCAACAGGGGTGCCACGACCGCAACCGATTCCTCATCTACAACCCGCAAGCGCAAGTCATTGTCTCACCCAAAGAAATTCATTCCCGGCCATGAACTACCTCACAGGAAAACAGATTGCCCTACGGGCTCTCGAACCCGAAGACCTCGACATCCTCTACCGCTGGGAAAACGATACCACGCTGTGGCAGCATGGCTGCACCGTAGCGCCGTTGTCGCGCTACCTGCTCAAATGCTATATTGAGAATTACACGGCCGACATCGCCCGCGACAACCAGCTGCGACTGATGATTGTACGGCGCGACAGCCTCGAGCGAGTGGGACTCATCGACTGCTTCGACTACGACGCCTCCAACCGGCGGGCCGCCATCGGACTGCTCGTCGACCCGGCCTGCACCCGCCAGGGGTTGGGCCGCGATGCGCTCGAAACCTTCATGGAGTATGCCTTCCGATTCCTGCATCTGCACCAGCTCTATGTGCATATTGCCGTGTGCAACACGGCCAGCCTGGGGCTCTTCCGCGCCTGCGGATTCAGGGAGTGCGGCCACCTGGCCGACTGGGTGCGGCTGCCTCACGGCTATACCGATGCCCTCGTATTCCAGAAAATCAATCCCGCAGAAAACGACTAATTGAGCGACGGCTCTTGCGGCGAGTTGAGCCACAACAGATACCCCTCGCCCATGCTGCGCACCGTCTCGCGCCAGAAAGTATCGTCGGTCGCCGCCAGACAACTGGCTGCCGACTGCATGGTGGTGACCGCCCACGACTCTTGCCGCAGCTCGCCGTCGAGCTGGCCGGGCGACCAGCCGCTGTAACCGATGAGGAATTTCACGTGGCGGCACACACTCTCGTCGCTGCGCATGAAGTCGAGCAGCATGTCGAAATCGCCATTGGCAAACAACCCCGGCGCCACCTCGACCGCCCCGGGCAGCGAGGCGATGTCGTGCAGGAAAAACAGGTGGTCGGTACCCACCGGACCACCGCAATAGACCGGTATCGAAGGGATGTGTCCCACCCCCTCGAGCAATTCGTCCAAATGGTATTGTGTAGGGCTGTTGAGCACGAATCCCACGGCCCCCTTTTCGGAATATTCGGCCAGACAGATGACAGCCCGGCGGAAACACCCCTCGTCGAGAAAGGGCTCGGCTACCAGCAGAGCTCCCCGATGAGGCTCAATCAGCTGTCGGCGTATATGTAACGACTCGATGTGCATATCTCCTCCTGTTTGTATCTCTACAAACATACAAAAAAGTGATGAAATTCTGAAACACCCAAGACGATTTTCGTCGCCTCATCGGACAAAACGCTATGTAGAACAGGTATAAATTAACCTTCGTGATGCCGGAAAGCGATATAACCTGTCACAAAACCCTATATATTTGCACTGTTTTTATCACATAGCAATGAACGAGACCGAACAAATAAGCGACATCGACCGGGAGAAAAAAGCGGCCCGGGTCACGTGGGTAGGATTCTTTACCAACCTCATACTCTCGGCTGCCAAAATCGTAGCTGGCGTAGTGGGCCGAAGCAGCGCCATGGTGGCCGACGGTATCCACTCGCTATCCGACTTTGTGACCGACTTTATCGTCATCATCTTCATCAAAATCTCGTCCAAGAACGAAGACAGCGACCACCCCTACGGCCACGGCAAGTTCGAGACCTTTGCCACCATGCTCATCAGCTTTGCCCTCTTCATCGTGGCCATCGGCATCTTCTACTCGGGCAGTGTAAAGATATACGAGGTACTCAACGGGCGCACCATCGAGCGGCCCACCTACCTGGCCCTCGTCATGGCCGCCGTATCGATTGTGGTGAAAGAGGGGCTCTACTGGTATACCATCATCATCGGGCGCAAAATCGACAGCCCGGCCGTCATTGCCAACGGCTGGCACCACCGGTCCGACGCCTTTTCGTCGATAGGTACCCTTATCGGTATCTCGGGCGCCATGTTTCTGGGCGAACGCTGGCGCATACTCGACCCCATCACCTCGGTCATCGTGGGAATATTTATCGTAGCCGTAGCCTGCAAACTGGCCCGTCCCAGCATACAGGAGCTGCTCGAAATGTCGCTCCCCAAAGAAATCGAGGCCGCCATCAAAGAGCAAGTAAAAGAGACGCCAGGCGTCAAGGCTTTCCACCACCTGCGCACCCGCAAGAACGGCAACGCCTTCATCATCGACATGCACATCAAGGTCGATGCCCGTTCGTCGATTGTCGAGGCTCACGACATCGCCACCCACGTAGAGAACAACCTCAAGGCCGCCTTTGGCAAACACACCCAGGTAAACGTGCACATCGAGCCCTACCAGCCTAAAGCCTGAGCAGCCCCCTGTGGTTACCACCGCAAGCGGGGAGGCACACAGCCGCCACACGCCACACGGTCAGAGCAGCCCCAGGTCCTTGGCCACGCGGCACGCTTCGATTGAGTTGCGCACCTGCAACTTGGCCAGAATCTCCTGCCGATGCCGGCTCACGGTGTGGATGCTGATTGAGAGTGTATCGGCTATCTGCTTACTTATCAACCCCTTGTCAATCAGCCGAAGTACCTGAATCTCGCGATCGGACAAAATCTTGGACTCGCCGCGCGCCCCCAGCTCGACCACGGCCCCCGTGACCGTATCGACCAGATGGCCCCCGCCCGGCCAGTCGAACGACAGCGGACCATACAGACACAACGCCAGCCACAACGAGTTGTTGAACGGGTCGGGCACATAAAACATGCGGTGGCACACCCACAAGCAATCGCCCGAGGGCGACCGCATGCGCAACTTGCTCACCAGGCAGTAGTGCTGGCGCCTCTCCCTGGGCAGACGCTTCACGAAGTTGAAAAAACGCAACTCCTGCAAATACTTGTCATACAAGTCCTCACGAGGAATCAATCCCAATATGTTCTCCTCCCAAATCGAGGCTATCGACTCTTCGGTGCCGGGGCGCTTCAGATTGAGCGTCTTGGCAAACCCGCCATAATAGAGGTAGCTCACGTTGGCGTGCATGTCGCTCAAAACCGACACCGTCCCCTCCATCAGGCTGTAGCTGCGAGCCACCCTCTTGTAGCGCTCCAGCTCGTCGAGGTAACGGCGCCCCTTGGCACTGTCCTGCTTCAGAAACAGACTGTTAAGTTTACCGACTATATCCACGATAGAAAATGGTTATTTATAATCATTGTATATTCTATTTCAGCTCTATACATTTGCAAATATAAAAAAAGTAATGGTTATTTACCGCTTATAGACACATACAAATGAAACGCTCAATTCTGTTAACCTTCGCCGTGCTGCTGGCTGCCACCTCGGGCATGGCCCAATCGTTAGAAAAAATGCAATGGTTCAACGAACCCGAACAATGGGAAATCAAAGACAACACCCTCGCCATGTTTGTAACCCCCAAGACCGACTACTGGCGCATCTCGCACTACGGCTTCACCGTCGACGATGCCCCCTTCTACTACGCCACCTACGGCGGTGAGTTCGAGGTCAAGGTCAAAGTCACCGGCGACTACAAGACCCGATTCGACCAGGCCGGCATCATGCTGCGCATCGACCACGAAAACTACATCAAGGCCGGTATCGAGTTCGTCGACGGCAAATTCAACCTCAGCACCGTGGTTACCCACCACACATCGGACTGGAGTGTCATCACGCTCGACCGGGCCGTGCCCTACATCTGGATCAAGGCCGTGCGACGCCTCGACGCCGTCGAGATATTCTACTCGTTCGACGACAACGAATATACCCTCATGCGCAACGCCTGGCTGCAAGACAACACCCCCGTTCAGGTGGGCGTGATGGGTGCCAGCCCCGACGGCGACGGATTCCGTGCCACCTTCGAGCACTTCAAGGTAAAACACCTGCCCGACATGCGCCGCCTCGAATGGCTGAAAAAGAACAGTGCCCAATAAGGGACAAGTTGCTATACGTCCCAATCCCGCGATGCTCTCACCCTCCCTCCCGACGAGCCCGCGGGATTTTCTTTCTCCGTCCCTTCCCCGCCGGCATGCCGCGCCACGACGTGGTGGCGTTCGTCATTCCGCGCCACGACGCGGAATCCAGAGAGAATCTAACTCAACAAGTTTTATTCCTGATAATTAAAAATCATATATATAGATTTTTTTATTAGAATTTTGTACCTTTGTATCATACAGATAAAAAACAACCATAGAAACGATTTTTTTAATACCTAATAGGAAAGGAGATATACTTGTAAATAGAAAAATATTTTTATCGAAATAATTGAGCTTTTAGCTCTTGTTCTCTTTACGTTGAATACCGCCAATCATTCATTCCACGAGAACAAGCGTCTGAAGGTTCACGTTGTAACGGCGTGGACTGTTCTGTGCTTGTTGTGGAATATGGTCACTTGGCGGTAACCAAACGTAAAGACAAGCGAAGAATAGTTACACGCCATTTTTATATTCAAACCATAAAGAACATGAAAAAAATTATCGCCCTGCTAAGCGCTTTATTAACGCTGTTAGCATTTTCTTCTTGTACCAATGATGAACCCTCTCCATCAAACACCCAACCGGAAACCGAAACCGGGACCGAAACCGATGCGAACTACTATGTAAAATACACAGCACTCGCCTATGGAGGTGTAGGCTATGAAAATGCCAGAATAGAATCAGTTACCGTCGAAACCGAAACAGGCTCAAAAACGATTGAACCAAATGTAAAATCCTGGGAGGAAACCTATGGTCCTGTATCTAAAGGATTCAAGGCAAAAATTCAAGCTACTGGGGCAAGCAAGACTGTTCGCATCTACGTTTGCCGTGGAGAAGAGCCATTCGTTATCAAAGGCGAAGGTTCATCATCAGCTTCTTACACAATAGATTTCTAATTACTAATACGCTAAAATCATGAAAAGACTATTAACACTCTCGATGCTGTTCGTTTGCGTAACGGCACTATTTGCACAGAACGATGTCACTAAATTTTTGGGAATTCCTGTAGACGGAAGCAAAAGCGAAATGATTCAAAAGCTCAAGGCAAAAGGATTTCGATACGACAGCGAATTAGATTGCTTGAAAGGAGAGTTCAATGGCCGAGACTCCTACATCTCCGTCGTAACAAACAGCGATAAAGTATATCGCATCATGGTAAGAGATGCCATAAGTTCAAGTGAAAGCGACATCAGAATACGGTTCAATGCCCTCTGTCGACAATTTGAAAACAATAAGAAATATCAATCTGTATCTTCCGAGTCCTACATCATACCAGAAGATGACAACATCTCTTATGAGATGTCCGTGAATAAAAAACGATACCAAGCATCTTATTTTCAAGTCCCGGAAGGAGGAATAGATTCGACTGCCATTGCGCAAGAAACCCAAGCATTCATTTTTTCCAAATATTCACAGGAACAATTATCATCCCTTACCGAAGAGCAAGGACAAGAGTTTATGACGGAATTGCTGCAATACATGACTGACAAGCTTTATAAAAAATCCGTTTGGTTTATGATTGCCGAACAATACGGCGAGTACTATATCCTTCTATACTACGACAACGGTTACAACCAAGCCAACGGCGAAGACTTATAAATCTTACCCTTAAAAGAATATCGGCAGAGATGAAGATTTTCAAGCCTCTTCATCTCTGCTGTATTTACACCTCACTCATACACATTACCCACACCCAGTGCGGGGGGGACTTCCACGTCATACCGCACCACGATGCGGTATCCAGAGATACCGGCAAAATTACCCGCAAAATACATTTTCCTTTGTGACACTTGCCTGGACCCCGCATCGCCGTGCGGGGTGACACGGTGCGCATCGGGTGCGGGGGTATCCTCGCAACGGGGTGACTCCCTCTTTTTATCAACAGGCCACGGCGGGGCGGGGCGGGCGACCGAAATTTGCAGCAGAACCACTTAAATGCAAATTCCGACATGAACGAACGCAACGTAATCAACGGCACCCTGGCGTCGTATCTGGCTTGGGCGGCCGACCTGGTCTCCCCCATCCGCTGGTTTCTGCTGGCAGCTCTGGCTCTGGTACTGGCCGACCTGAAATTCGGCATCGACGCGGCGCGCCACCGGGGCGAGGTCATCCGCAAGAGCCGGGCCGTGCGCCGCAGCATCAACAAAATAATCGACTACATCTGCTGGATACTGGTAGCCACGAGCTTCGGCCAGGCATTCGGCACCCCCTTCGGCATACCGGTGCTGCCGGCCATCGTGCTGCTGGTGGTCTACGGCTGCGAAATCAACTCGTGTTTCAACAACTACTTCGAGGCCCACGGCAGCCGGTTGCGCATCAACATCTTCAAGTGGTTCAAGGGCAAGAGCGACATCATCGCCCCCGAAGAGGGCGACGACAAACCGGACGACAGACTCAGGCCCCCGCACGAGACAACGCCCTGAATGACCGTTCGATAACAATAATTTACGCCAAATCGTAGACGTTTTCGCCCAAAGTTTTGTATTTTTGCGAAAATTTACAAACTTACGTCTATGAATATTCTCGATCTGAGCGAACAAGAGATCATTCGCCGCAACAGTCTGGACGAGTTGCGCAAAATGGGCATCGAGCCCTATCCCGCAGCCGAATATCCGGTAAATGCTTACTCTCAGGAAATAAAAGATAATTTTGTCGACGGTGCCGAAGAGCCCCGTCAGGTATCTATCGCCGGCCGCATCATGAGCCGCCGCATCATGGGCAAGGCCTCGTTTATCGAGTTGAAGGACTCGGTGGGCCGCATCCAGGTATATATCTCGCGCGACGACCTTTGCCCCGGCGAAGATAAGGAGCTGTACAACACGGTATTCAAGAAGCTGCTCGATATTGGCGACTTCGTGGGTATCCGCGGTTTCGTATTCCGCACACAGACGGGCGAAATCACCGTACACGCCCAGGAACTGACGGTACTCTCCAAATCGCTGCGCCCGCTGCCTATCGTCAAGATGAAAGACGGCGTGGCCTACGACTCGTTCGAAGACCCCGAACTGCGTTACCGCCAGCGCTACGTCGACCTGGTAGTAAACGAGGGAGTAAAAGATATTTTCATCAAACGTACGAAGGTCTACACCTCGATGCGCGAGTATTTCAACGCCCGCGGCTATCTGGAGGTCGAGACCCCTATTCTGCAATCGATTCCCGGCGGTGCCGCCGCCCGGCCCTTCATCACACACCACAACGCCCTCGACATTCCGCTCTACCTGCGCATTGCCGATGAGCTCTACCTCAAACGCCTCATCGTGGGCGGCTTCGAGGGGGTATACGAGTTCTCCAAGAACTTCCGCAACGAGGGTATGGACCGCACCCACAACCCCGAGTTTACCTGTATGGAGATTTACGTCTCGTACAAGGACTATAACTGGATGATGGACTTCACCGAGAAGATGCTCGAGAAGATTTGCATCGACGTGAACGGTACCGACCAGATCAAAGTGGGCGACAACGTCATCAGCTTCAAGCCGCCCTTCAAGCGCATCACCATGCTCGACGCCATCAAGGAGCACACCGGCATCGACATCAGCGGCATGAACGAAGCACAACTGCGCGAGGTGTGCAAGCAGATAGGCGTAGAGATCGACGAGACCATGGGCAAGGGCAAGATCATCGACGAAATCTTCGGCGAAAAATGCGAAGGCCACTACATACAACCTACCTTCATCACCGACTATCCCATCGAGATGTCGCCCCTCACCAAGCGTCACCGCCACAACCCCGAGCTGACCGAGCGCTTCGAGCTCATGGTCAACGGCAAGGAGCTGTGCAACGCCTACTCCGAGCTGAACGACCCCATCGACCAGCGCCTGCGCTTCGAAGAGCAGCTGCGTCTCTCGGAGAAAGGTGACGACGAGGCCATGTTTATCGACAACGACTTCATCCGCGCCCTCGAATACGGCATGCCCCCCACGTCGGGCATGGGTATCGGCATGGACCGCCTCGTGATGCTGATGACCGGCCAGACCACCATACAAGAGGTGCTCTTCTTCCCGCAGATGCGTCCCGAGAAGGTACAGAAACGCGACAAAGAGGCCGCCTATACTGCCATAGGTGTACCGGCTCAATGGGTAGCCCCCATCCAGAAAGCCGGCTACCTCACCGTAGCCGACCTGGCCGAGGCCAACCCCAACAAGATGCACCAGGAGATTTGCGGCATCAACAAGAAATATAAACTCGACCTGGCTAACCCCACGGTCGACGACGTAAAAAATTGGGTAGAAAACGCAAATAAATAATCCTCCAAAAAGCCCTATCCTATCACATGACCATTCCCGGTAAAATAGCGATCATGGGGGGCGGCAGTTGGGCTACGGCGCTGGCCAAGCTGACGCTGAACAATGCCGACAGCATCCTGTGGTACATGCGGCGCGACGACCGTATTGCCGATTTCAAGCAAACCGGCCACAACCCGGTGTACCTGTCGGATGTCGCCTTCGACACCTCGCGCATCCACTTCAGCTCCGACATCAACGAAATTGCCGAAGCGGCCGACACCCTGATACTGGTGACGCCCTCGCCCTACATGAAGGCCCACCTCAAGAAGCTGGACACCGACATCAGCGGCAAATTCGTAGTGACGGCCATCAAGGGCATCGTACCCGACGAGAACATGATTGTCACCGAGTATCTGCAAACCTTCTATCACGTGCCCGAATCGCAGTTGGCCGTCATCGGCGGCCCCTGCCACGCCGAGGAGGTGGCCCTCGAACGACTCTCCTACCTCACCGTGGGATGCAACGACCTGGAGCGGGCCCATGCGCTGGCCAACGCCCTCAACGGAGCCAAACTGAAAACCATCGTCTCGACCGACGTCAGAGGCATCGAATACTCGGCCGTGCTGAAAAACGTCTACGCCATTGCCGCCGGCATCTGCCACGGCATGAAGAGCGGCGACAACTTCCAGGCCATGCTTGTCTCCAACGCCCTCAACGAGATGAACCGCTTCTTGCGGGCCGTATCGCCCTGCGAACATCGAAACATCAGCGACTCGGTGTACCTGGGCGACCTGCTGGTGACCGCCTACTCCCGCTTCAGCCGCAACCACAATTTCGGCTCCATGATCGGGCGCGGTTATTCGGTCAACGCCGCCAAGATGGAGATGGAGATGATTGCCGAGGGATACTACGGCACCAAGTGCATCTACGAGATAAACGAGCGCTACCACGTGAACATGCCTATCCTGCAATGCGTTTATGATATACTTTACAAAAAGGTATTGCCCCGGCATGCCATCGAAAATATTTACGATACATTTCTATAATCAACAAATAGAGTCAAAGCTATGAAATCAATCGAATTGAACATCGAAAAAGCTTTAGGAACCGTATCCAAGAGCGACGTCTTCGCTTTGCAAGACAAAGCTGCAAACGGCATCGAAATGCTTCACAAAGGTACCGGCAAGGGTAACGACTTTCTGGGTTGGCTGCACCTGCCCTCCGAAATAACCGAAGCCCATCTGGCCGACCTCGAAGCCACAGCCAAACAGATGAAAGAGCGCTGCGACATCGTAGTCGTTATCGGTATCGGCGGCAGCTACCTGGGTGCCAAAGCCGTAATCGAGGCCCTCTCGGATACCTTCGAGTTCCTGCACCACGAACATAAAAACCCCATTGTCCTCTTTGCCGGACAGAACATCGGCGAGGACTACCTGTATGAACTGCAAACCTTGCTGAAGGGGAAATCGTTCGGCATCGTCGTTATCTCCAAATCGGGAACGACTACCGAGCCGGCCATCGCCTTCCGTCTGCTCAAGGAGCAACTCGAGGCTCAAGTGGGCAAAGAGGAGGCCAAACACCGCATCGTGGCCATCACCGACGCCCACAAGGGTGCCCTGCGCAAACTGGCCGACACCGAGGGTTACAAGACTTTCGTCATCGCCGACAACGTAGGCGGCCGCTTCTCGGTACTCACCCCCGTAGGTCTGCTGCCCATCGCCATCGCGGGCTTCGACATCCGCGCCCTCGTGGCCGGTGCCGTTGCCATGGAGAAGGCTTGTGGCGAAGAGGTTCCCTTCGAGCAGAACCCCGCCGCCATCTATGCCGCTACACGCAACGCCCTCTACCAGAGCGGCAAGAAGGTCGAGATTCTCGTCAACTTCAACCCCAAACTGCACTACTTTGCCGAGTGGTGGAAACAACTCTACGGCGAGAGCGAAGGTAAGGACCACCTGGGCATCTTCCCCGCTTCGGTCGACTTCACGACCGACCTGCACTCGATGGGTCAATGGATTCAGGAGGGCGAACGCATCATCTTCGAGACCGTTCTCTCGGTAGCCCAGATGAAGCACACGGTTACCATCCCCTCGGACCACGAGAACCTCGACGGCCTCAACTACCTGGCCGGCAAACGCGTAGACGAGGTGAACAAGATGGCCGAGCTCGGTACGCAAATCGCCCACGTCGACGGCGGTGTGCCCAACCTCAAAATCGTGGTTCCCGAACTCACCGAAACCTATCTGGGCCAACTCATCTACTTCTTCGAGAAGGCTTGCGGTATCAGCGGCTACATCTTGGGCGTGAACCCCTTCAACCAACCGGGCGTAGAGGCTTACAAGCGCAACATGTTCGCCCTGCTCAACAAACCCGGCTACGAAGAGGAGAGCAAAGCCATCCAGGCTCGCATCTGACCATCGCACTTCTGGTGACAATTATAAAGCAAAAGCCTGCCGATTTTCGGCGGGCTTTTACTTTATATAGCTTTTCAGTAACATTTTTCCATATATTTTCCTATCTTTACGGGGTAAACTTTATTCGTTCGAGCTATGAAAAAACTGATTGCTCTCCTGTGGGCGCTTTATGGCCTGCAAGCGACACAAGCCGCCATCGAATCTCCCGTCGCTCTCCCGGCTACCGATGTGACCACCACCTCGTTCACAGCCAACTGGCAGCCCGTCGAAGCGGCATCGGGCTATCAACTGAATGTTTTTGCCTACACAATGGCCGATTCGGGTACCCCCGAGACCTCGATTACCGAAAGTTTCGAGGGGCTGGTCCCCACCACGCTGGGATCGAAGCGCAACAAATACATCGACTTCGACCGGTCGACCCTGCCCGAGGGGTGGAGCCTCGACGTGACCGGCGGCTCGGTGCGCCAGCTCTACACCACGACGGTCGCCACCGACACCACCTCGGTACACTCGGGCACGATAGCCCTCGCCTTCGATTCCGAGCTCGACTCGATAGTCACCCCCATCCTCCCAGCTCCCGCTTCACGGTTTTCGTTCTGGGTCAAGAATGCCAACGGCAACGGCACCGTAGCTGCCTACGGTTACGACGGCAACCAGTGGAGCCTGCTGGGCGAAACCTCGACCATCTACTACCCGGCCGGCGGCATCGTGGAGTATAGCCGCGAAATTCCCGTGGGGTGCATCCGGTTCAAAATCACCTACACCGACGAGGCTCCCGACATGAACAGCCCCACCGCCATCGACGACATAGCCATCACCTACGGCGGAATGGTCAAGACACGCGACTATCTGATAGAAGGGTTGGAGACCACAAACACTTCGGTCCCCGTAAGCGGTCTGCAACCCGATACCGACTACTTCTATACGGTGCAGAGCATCCAGGGCAGCGAACGCTCGGCCGAGTCGAACATCGTCGATGTCTTCGGCTTTGCCGGCTCCCTCGAAACGCCCCGCCTCAACGACTTTACCGAAGTGCACGGCGGGCAGTACACCGCCAACTGGAGCACCGTAATCGGGGCCGACGGCTACGTGCTCTACAACATCTATACCCACACGGCCCAACGCGACGAGCCGGGACAGACGGTTCTCTATGAGAACTTCGACGCCTTCACCGGCGGCACCGTAGAGCTACCGGTCGACGACATGGGCGGCACCAACTACGATGACTACACCACCGTGCCCGACTGGTCGGCCTTCTACGGCTGCTGGACCGGCGGCATGCTCGGCGGTATCAGCATCTCCACCCCCACCATCGCCATGAGCAACACCGGCGGATACACAGCCAAGGCCCGCATCTACGGAGCCATGGGCGACCAGGTCGACTTCAACAACTACTACCAGACGGGGAATGCCGAGAAAAAGAGCGTCACACTCTCCCACCCCGGCTACAACGAGGTCACGATTACCTTCGACCACAGCAGCCCGGCGACCAGTCTCGAAATCTACTTCCGACAGAGAGACTATACGCAAGAGATGTATCTCGACGAACTCACCCTCACCCAGGACCTCTCCACGGGCGACAGCTTCAGCTACAACTACGACTACCGGCTCGTCGAGGGACGACGCATCAACAGCTATACCTTCACCGACCTGCCCCAGGCGTGGGGCGACCGCTTCGCCTTCCGCATGAGTGCCTATGCCGAATCGGACGGCAAGCTCTACCAGTCGTCGTGGACCGCGCTGACCGAGGTTCCCCTCCCGGCCAGTGTCGAGAATCTCGAGAGCGACCCCGCCGGGGTGAAGGTGATGGCCCGTCCCGGCGGCCTCGTCGTACGCCTGCAAGCCTCGTGCCCCTTGACGGTCTATAACCTGCAAGGGCAACTGGTACGGCAACAGCCGGGCCTCGAAGGCGACAATACCCTCGACCTGCAACCCGGCCTCTACCTGCTGCGCTGCGGCAACCACACCCTCAAGGTGGTGGTACCGTAACCCGCCGGCCGGCCAATTCTACACACAGACAGACACATACCTGACAGAAAAATCGAAGGGGCACCGACCGATACCGTTGTATCGTGCAGTGCCCCTCTCGTTTACAGGTCGCACAGATTAGCGTACCAGCACTTTAAGATTAGCATAATTCAATCCTTTTTCGTCGCGCAACACGACCACATAACAACCACGCGCCAAGGTTATATCGGTACTCCCGACAAAATTGCGCTGGGCAACCAGTCGCCCGTCAAGGGCAAATATATGGGTCTGCAAAGCCACTGCAGTCGTGGTGTGCAGCGACAGCGTATGATTCCACGCATACCAGGTGAGGCCGCCCAACTCCTCGACGGGAGCGATGCCGCTGCCCCCGATGGTCTCCTCGGTATCGACGCGCATCTTCATCCGATTGAGGTCGAGCGTGATGATACACGGGTCGGTGGCAGCCACGGTAAACTTGTAGTCGTTGCCCTCGACAAACGAGTTGTACTCATAGACTACGTCGTGCTCCTCACCGGGGTGAACCGGCTCGTCGCGGGTCGTGGCCACATAGCAGCGTTCCCAGGTACCCCGCCGGCGCAGGAATTTGAAATCGCCGCCCTGCACCTCGCCCTGCCAGCGGTATACACCGTCGGCAATGGGGTCGAGCACCATCGGGTGCGAGTTGTCCCACCCACAGGGCATGGCGGCACCTGCGGCAAATACCGAGAGGGGGAAGGGATCCTCGATCAGGTCGGGTTCGAACTTCTCGACCGTCATGGTCATGTGGAGCAGATCGACCTTGATTTCGTAGTAGCCGTCGCCGCTGCGGTCCGAGGCGATGCTCCATTTGTTATCCTCGCCATTCAGCCGCATGTCGAGCGGTTGACCTATCTTGTCGGCAATCGGGCAGTCGCCCGTGAGCGCCGGGTGATACTTGTCGTCCCATGTCAAGTGCGGTATGAACATGAAGCTGCCGCACTCGTCGCCCTCGTCGTTGTAGCGCATCACCCCTTTGTAGTAGAAGATATAGGGATACTGCGTATCGGGAACGAGTTGCTTGGCATCCTGGAATTTCCAGAACTGAATCTCGCGGTTGAACGGGCCGCCGATGATGTAGAGATTCTTCGGCAACTCTATCCGCTCGGCTTTCAGACTCTTCTCCTCACCGTCGACGGTAAGGGTGAGCCGGTATACATCGGTCTTGCCGGCATAGCGGATGCTCATGCCCCGCTCGTCGGGGTCGGCCTCGCGCAGGGGTATGGAGTCGCCCAGAGGGTTGTTGCTGCCACACTCCTGAATATACTGGGTAGTACCGTCGGTTACCTTGAAGAGCTCTTCGACCATAGGCCCTACATACTCAAACCGATTGGCGTTGTCGCTCACCGGCGAGAATACCACCGGACTCTTCAGCTCGGCCGTATCGCCCACGAGTTTCCATTCGGCGCCTGCTGCCGGAAACATGCCCCACAGCAAGGCAAAAGCAACTATATATTTACCTGCTTTTCCCATAACCGCCTCCTCCTTTTATTCAACGGTGAGGGTTATGGTTTCGCTGCAAGCCGTAGCGGGTACCGAGATGACAATCTTCTTACCCTCGGCGTCGTATTCATAGTCGGCAGCCGTACCGTCGGCGTATGTTACCCGGGCAGGAGCCTCGTCGCGAGCCAGAATCTCGAGGCGATAAGAGCGCGACTGAGGCATGCCCTCGAACGAGCCGGTGCGCGGATAGATGGTGCAGACGGTCTTCTCTCCGTCGCTCTGCTGGGTGATGCGGGTAAAGGTATAGGCGGTTTCGTAGTCGGCACTGTTGCCGGCATCTTCGTAGAAGTTGAACTCACCCTCGGCACCCGGAGCAAATTGCAGAATCAGCGTTTCGGGGCGCTCCTTCAGGTGCATGATGCGCGGGTAGAGCGGCACGATGGCCCCCTCGCGATAGTAGTAGGGAATCTGGTCGCGGGTAAAGGTGCGCGTCACCACACGACCGCCGTCGAGCACCTGGCCGGTCATCACCTCGTACCACTTGCCTTCGGGCAGCCAGATGGTTTTCTCGCTCTGGTTCGTACCGTTGTCGGTAGCCGTGATGGGAGCCGCCAGAATGTCGTTGCCAAACATGTACTGACCCTCGTAGCGGTAGGCCTCGTCGGCCTCGGGATAGTCGTAGTACATGGGGCGGCAGATGCCTACGCCCGTGTCGTACGACCAGCGGGCCATCGTATAGATATAGGGGATAAGGGCGTAGCGCAGATAGATGGCATCGCGCATCTGCTCGAAGTTCTCATATTTCCAGATACGGCGCTCGATGTGGCCGGCAGCCGTCGAGTGGGTGCGCAAGATGGGCGAGAATACACCGTATTGAATCCAACGCAGGTAGAGCTCGGAGTTGTTGGGCCAGTCTTGAATGTGGCCGCCGATGTCGTGGCTCCAGTAGCCATAGCCTACATTGGAGGCGGTAGCGGTGAAATAGGGCTGGAAGGCCAACGACGAGAAGGTCGAATGCGAGTCGCCCGAGAATCCGATAGGATAGCGGTGGTTGCCCAGTCCGCCCCAGCGGTGGAAGATGAAGGGACGGTCCTTGCCTTGCAGCTTCTTGTCGTTGAAGAAGACATGGTTCAACCAGAAGGTGTTGCCCAGGTTGGGTTCGTTCTGGGCAATCATCCATTGTTGCCAGTCGACCCACCAGAAATCGACACCGATATTCTCGTGCGGGCGCAGAATGTGCTCGAAGAAAGCTTCGTAGAAATCCTTGTTCTCGATATTCCAGCGGATGGTACCGTCGGCATTGGTCAGGCTGTCGGCCGTGATGTCGGAATAGCGGTTGGACAAGTCGGCATACAAAGCCTCGTAGTTATCCTCTTTAGGGAAAACACCATCGGCCGGGTGCAGGTTGAGCGTCGTGTTGAGGTGCTGCTCGTGCAACCAGGCGATAAAGCCGGCCGGGTTGGGAAAGAGCGCCTTGTTCCAGCTCCAGCCGGTCCACTCGGTACCGTTGGTATCGCCGGTCTTGCCGTTGCGGTGCCAGTCCATATCGATGACGAGCACATCCATGGGGATGTCGCGCGAGCGGATGTCGTTCACAATATCCCGCATGTCCTGCTCGGTATAGCGTTGATATTTCGAATACCAGTAGCCAAAGACGTAGAGCGGGGGCAACGGCATTTTACCTGCAATGCGGGTGAAATCGTACAAAGCCCGCTTGTAGTCGTGACCGTAGCCCATGAAATACAGGTCCAGCGAGTTGGGGTCTTTGCGTTGGGCCACCCAGTCCATACCCCCGTCGGGGTCTTTCTCGAACATCAGGCTCAGGCTGCCATCCTTGCGGGGCTCGCGCTCGTCGATTACCGCCCAGCCCGACCGCGACAGCAAACCGTTCTCGAGCCATTCGCGCACATCGCCCTCGGCATTGTCGAGGGTACGGGTGGTACCTTTCAGGTTATAGGGGTCCTCTTTCCCGGGATACCACACCTCTTCGGCACCATTCACCTCGAAGGCTATCTGCAGGTTGTGGTCGCAACGGTCATTGTTCACCGGGTAGGTACCCAACTTGTACTGCAGCTCCAGCTTGTCGGTCGTGATATAGAGGTAACCGTCACGCTCTTCTTGCGTGAAACGGGGTACCGGCAAGTTGCGGTTGATGACCACAAACGAAGCCCGATCTTCGAACTGTTTCTTTTCGCTGTATTCGATACGAATCATTTCGGGAGTCAACACCGTGAAACGCATGTTTCCCGATTGGACAATGGCGGCCTCGTTGGCTACCGGATTGTTTTGTGCCCAGCCTCCGAACGAGAGCAGAAGAGTGGCGGCACTTAGGAGCATTTTTTTAATGTGATTCATGAATCTATAAATTTAAATAGATGTTTAAGGTCATTACACTTTTATGACAAAAAAAAGGCAATCAACCCTTATAGGCCTTTTGAAAAAATTTCGCCGTGTAGCCTAACAGACTCAAAGAGAATAAAAATAAATAGAAAAAGAAGAGGCCACCCCCTCGAAAGGAGCAGCCTCGGTACATGCTGTTACAATGCGTTATCGGCAACGGCGAGCGTCAATCTTCCGACTCCAGCTCGGCGTCATACTCTGCGGCATCGCCCACCGTATCGTCGTCTTCCAACGCTTCAGAATCGGTAAGGATAGCTTTGACAAAGGTCGGTTTTTCGTTAAACAGCACCACGGCCGACTGATAACCGTCGGGGGTGATAAACTCCACCCGGGCCACGGTGCCCAACACCTCGGCCGTATCGCGACCGGCATACTGGGCCAGCGACTCGTACGACCCGATATAGTCCTCGACGTTCACGCCCACAAACTGGTCGTAAGCCGCCTTGGCCTCTTCGTATTTACGGATGTAGGAGAAGTCGCGCTCCTTGTCGAATTTCACATAGGCCTCGTGATTTTCGGGCAAACGCTCCATGGCCAGTTTGTAGCCCTCGATTTTCGAGGCATAGTTGCGGTCGTTGCCATGGGCACGCTGGGCCTCCTGCAGTTTGCGGGCATAGTCGGCCCGGCGGGCAAACTGGCTGTTCTCGTCGAGCTTGTAGTTGTGCTCGGCCACCTCCATCTCGTATTTCAACTGTTGCTCGGTAGATACATAGGTATCGATTGCCGCTTGACGACCGGCCCGGAGGCTGTCGGCAATAGTCACCTCGTGCAGGGCCTCGACCTGAATCGAATCGACCTGGTCGGGGGTCAACCCCTCATCGGCCGACAAAACCCACGTACCGGCTTTCAGTTCCGATTTTACATACTCTTTGAACGCGCCGGCATAGTCGCCGTCGGCTACGTTGCTCCCGCAAGCACACAGAAGCACGCTCAATGCACAAGCCGGGAACCATTTCCTGATAACTGTCTTCATATCTCAACTATAATTTTTCACAAAAATAGTGAATGCTATTTTATAATCAAAAGATAAATCGAAGCATTCACAAATTTCCTCTTTGGCAAATTATTGCAAAACCTCTATTTTTGTATAACTAAACTACCGACAAAGATGTGCGAAAACAAAGCTATCCAAAACTACCTGATCAAACATAACGCCGCGTGCATCGACCCCAAGGCCGCCCTCATCGACATGGACGGCGTGCTCTACGACTCGATGAAAAATCACGTCGAGGCCTGGTATCGCACCCTCACGCCCATGGGCATCCGCTGCACCCGCGACGAGTTCTACCTCCACGAAGGCCGGACGAGCAGCAGCACCATACGCTGCCTGTTCGAGAAGCAATTCGACCGGCATCTCTCCGACGAGGAGTGCGCCCGCATCTACGACATCAAGAAGAGAATCTTTGCCGAACTGCCCGAAATTGTCCCCATGCCGGGTGCCGACCGCATGCTGCAACGCCTCCTGGCCAACGGCATACGCCCCGTGCTCGTCACCGGGTCGGGACAGAGCTCGCTGCTCGACCGCCTCGACCGTGACTATCCCGGGGTATTTGCCCCCGATTGCAAGGTGACGGCCTTCGATGTGAAGATAGGCAAGCCCAACCCCGAGCCCTACCTGATGGGGCTGACCAAGGCCGGCGTCAAGGCCAACGAGGCCATTGTCATCGAAAACGCCCCGTTGGGTGTCACGGCCGGTGCTGCCGCCCGGGTATTCACCGTAGCCGTCGATACCGGACCCATCGAGGCCCAGGCCCTCACCGAGGCCGGTGCCGACCTGGTGTACCCCTCCATGCCCGACTTTGCCGACCGGGTAGACCACCTCATCGAAATCCTGCGTACCACCAACCGATAACCCCCCTTTGCCCTATGGAGCCGCAAAAACTGATATTTACCGCACAACCCGGCGAGGCACTCACTCGTGAAATCGAACGCATCGCCCCCGACAACCTCTTTGTCCTCTGCGACACCCACACCCGGGCCCTGTCGTTGCCCCTGGTGGCCGAGTCGCTCCCCCCATCGACCCGCTACATCGACATCGAGGCGGGCGATACCCACAAGACCCTCGAGGCTCTCGCCCACGTGTGGGACGAGCTGAGCCGTCACGGGGCCAGCCGCAAGTCGCTACTCGTGAATCTGGGCGGGGGTATGGTCACCGACCTGGGCGGATTTGCCGCCGCCTGCTTCAAACGGGGCATCCGGTTTATCAACATGCCCACGACCCTGCTGGGCGCCGTCGATGCGGCCGTAGGTGGAAAGACCGGCGTCAACTTCAACGGACTGAAAAACGAAATCGGCGCCTTCCGTCCGGCCGATACCGTAATCATCTCCACCCGGTTCTTCCACACCCTGCCCCACGAAGAGCTGCTCTCGGGCTATGCCGAGATGCTGAAGCATGCCCTCATCGACAGCCCGGACTCCTACCGGGCCCTGCTCGACTTCGACCTCGCGACCCCCGACTGGGACCGTCTGCTCCGGTTGCTCGAAGAGTCGGTGCAAGTAAAACAACGCATCGTTGCCCAAGACCCCCTCGAGACCGGCATACGCAAGGCCCTCAACCTGGGGCACACCGTAGGACATGCCTTCGAGAGCCTGTCGCACCGACGGGGTACGCCCATCCCCCACGGCTATGCCGTAGCCTGGGGACTCGTGTGCGAGCTGCTGCTCTCGCACCACTACCTGCAATTCCCTTCCGACCTCATCACCGGCCTGGCCCAATACATCTACCGCCACTACGGAGCCTTTGCCATCACCTGCAAAGACTACGAAACCCTCTACGAACTGATGACCCACGACAAGAAAAACGAGGCCGGACACATCAACTTTACCCTCTTGCAGGCCATCGGTCACCCCGTTATCGACCAGCATGCCGACAAGGAAGAGATATTTGTTGCCTTCGACCTCTATCGCGACCTGTTTAAATTATAAATTTATCTACTCTCATTTACAATTAGTTATGAGAAATAGCAAAAAAAGTTGCAAAAAAAGTCCACAAAAATTTTGTCATTGTAAAAAATAGAGCTACTTTTGCATCACCAAATCAGCGGGGTGTAGCTCAGCCCGGTTTAGAGTACGCGTCTGGGGGGCGTGTGGTCGCAAGTTCGAATCTTGTCACCCCGACTGAATGAAAGGCCCGATAATCACTTGATTATCGGGCCTTTTCCTTTTTTAACCGCCCCCAAACCTACCCCTTCGCAGGGAGAGGGGGATCAACGTAAAAATCAGCACACGTCTATCTTCTTACCAAAGCAGTACTACATATAATACGAATAGTAGCCATTCTTGTCGGCAATGAAATAGGTGCCATCGGACAAGAATTTGATTCTGAAAACATCTATTTTACATTCTCTCAGCTTTTGCTTCAGATTCTCGGGAACATTCCCCAGAAATTTATATCCCCCCTCATAGCACAGCACCAATCCATCCTCCGTCATATGGGCTGCCCACAATTGGCCATACTTTTCTATCCCCTCTTCTATCCATTCATACACAGCCGGAGACGACGCCGAAATATACTCTTGACTAATCACTATCCAAGCGCCCGCATCATTAAAAGTAACCGATGTAATAACCTCATTGTCATTATTATATTCCCTTATTTTTTGTTCCAGGCTATACGGTATATCGTTCCATGCAAATCCATTATTCCCATATAGAATCAACCAGCGTCCACTTTCGGTAAGCTGAACATCATCTATAAATTCTTTATTTTCGTTCAACTCTTCCAACGCCTCCGACAGGCTTCGTGGAATTCCTGAAGAGGCATACGCATTATTCCAGTTCAGAGCCAAATCCCCTCCAGTCAATGTAATCGCCACATTGCGACAGGTGCCCCACTCGTTAATTGCCTGTTTAATATAAGAACGCCCCCCTTGAGCAGATGCAGGTACAATTCCAAACAGAAATACCCATAAAAGAAAAACAAATTTGATTTTCATATCCAACAACGATATAACTTCCCCCAGTTCCCAGAAGAAAAATATAAAATCAAAGCGTGGAACTGCAATGCCACGTCTTCGAGTGTAGGCCCTGAGAAAACCTATGTATGACGATATGGTAATAGCAGTCCACGCTATAACGTGAGAACCACTATGCCTTCTTGTCATACGATTGTTAAGTTTCTCAGGCTTTACACTCGCAAGAAAAGCACAACGCTTCTTTTTATTAACATGTCTTAGACGGAAATCTCCATCTGAGTACAAAGATAGGGGATTTTTACGATAATTTCCTATCTTCTAATATTTTTATTTGCTTTTGCTTCAGTATGTAAGAAATATTCTATATTTTCAGCCTTTTACTCTACTGTGTAAATGCCACCCGAATCGTTTCTCCATTCATGTGCTTTCTGTGCAAACAGAAGATTATTCACGCTTATGCGGTAATATTCTTTCCCGTCCTTATCCCCTTCTAATAAGGAAGCTGCATTTTCGTAACGGAAGCTCCTGTTGAGCATAGAAGAATAGAAGTCACCTCTCAACCTTACCTCCTCCAATTTGCACAACTCTTGTATTACACCCGTCAAAGAAGTCCATGATGTTTCGGCAGAAGTCAATCAACGGAAACAGTTTCTCTACGTGAGGGAAACACCGCTATATCTTGTCCATATACTCACTAAACTTGATACGTTCTTCCTTATGTTTCCCGTTCCATTATTTAATCAATTCTTCATTCTGACTTTCAAGTGCGAATATGCACTGTTGCAATTCCTTTCATTTTTCAACTTTCCACCACCTAAAAGAGAACCGACTTTTGCCACAAGTACTGCTTCGCTTCAATCATTCCGCACTTGATACGGAATCCCCAAATACCATCTGAGGCTCTTCCCCTTTTACAAGCCTCCCGGCCCACGCGCCGTAACTGAAAATCCACCCCTCGCCAATTAAACGACAAGTCTCTATTCCGCACCTCGAAGTCCCCCCAAAAAAAGCCAATCAAAAGATAAGCCACCTAAAACCTCGATTATGAAAGGGTTTTATCGGCATTCAAAGTTACTGTCAAGACAAATCCGCTTCTTGTAAATTTAATTTATTTATATATTGGAAACACTTTTTATATATAAATATCACACGTCTAAAATATATTTTGCTACCTTTGAATATCTAAAAAAACACAAAGACTCAAAACGACACTGAATTATCCTTAATAATCTATATCAAACCATGTAATTTTAATCGTTATGAGAAAAACATTTTTAGGAGTACTCGTTTTTATGAGTCAACTGATTTTCGCTCAAGGGATTGAGGTAATCAGTACCCAAGCTCTCAAACTCGACGGGCAAGGCGCATTTCTCCCGAAAATAAGTCCCAAGGGAGATTATATTCTGGTAACCGGCGACGACATGAGCGGGTTAAGAAAATTCGATCTCGCCACCGGCGAGCTCTCCACTATCACCAACGACCGCAGCGCAGGCTTCAACGCACAATTTGCCGGCGACGGCTCGATGATTGTCTACCGTACAAGCGAATACAAAGGCCGCTTGCGCTACTCTTCGCTGAAAAGTCTCGACTTGAAAACCGGTGAGACCAAGCAACTGATCAAACCGACCCGCAACCTCGAAGGGGTGAGCGTCGAAGGGGGTACGGTGCTGGCCGTAAACAATGGCAAACTGGTGACCAAACGGCTCTCGGGCGAGAGACTGAAAACGGTTCCGGCTATCCCCAGCATCAAAAACAGCCAACTCTACATCACCGTCAACGGCAAGACTCGCCAACTTTCGCCCAACGGCACCAACGTGGGCTATCTGTGGCCTTCGGTTTCGCCCGACGGCAGCAAGTTGCTCTACTACGTCATCGACGAGGCCAAAGCCTATGTCTGCAACATCGACGGCTCCAACCCCGTTTCGCTGGGCACCCTGCGCGCCCCGGTATGGATGGGCAACGACTGGGTAGTAGGCATGGTCGACTACGACAACGGCGAAGTTGTGACCTACTCGCAAATATTTGCCGTTACGGCTCAGGGGACAAACCGCACGGCTTTGACCGACCAATCGCAAATCTGCATGTATCCTTCGGCATCGGACGATGCTTCGAAAATTGTTTATACCACTCAAAACGGAGAAATTTATTTAATGAAAGTCGCAACCTCTAAATAATTATCACCATGAAACTCAATAAACTTCTTGGAACTGGTTTGGGTGTAGTGTTGGCCCTGTCGGCCAGCGCAAGCGACCTGAACGAAGCTCGTATATACATCAACCCGGGACACGGCGGCTGGGGACCCAACGACCGCCCCATGGCCACCATCAACTATGCACAATTAGACACGCTCGGTTTCTTCGAGACCAACACCAACTTGGTTAAGGCTCTCTCGCTGAAAGACGAGCTCGAAAAAGCCGGTGTGGGATACGTACGGATGTCGCGTACCGTAAACGGAGTGGTTGCCGAGGGTGACAAGAACAGAACCGAAAACGACCAATATACCGAGACTCAACCCGGCGAAAGCGGCACGCAACAACTGGTTACCCTCTCGGTAATCACGCAAGATGTCGAGGCCAACAACATGGACTACTTCATCTCGATACACAGTAATGCGGCCACCGAAGGCACCAGCACCAACTACCCGCTGCTGCTCTACCGCGGTACCGACAATGCCTCGGGCAACGGTCTGACCAATGCCCGCGAGATGGCTCTCGATGCCTGGCAGTATGTCAACAAAAACGACATCACCTACAAATCGGCCTATACCAGCGAAACGTCGAACAACAGCCGGGGCGACATCTCGTTCTACGGCAGTTCATCGGCCAACAGCATGGGCTACACCGGCTATCTGGGCGTGCTGAAACACGGCTGCGACGGGTTCCTCAGCGAAGGGTGTTTCCACACCTACCAACCCGAGCGTCAACGCCTGCTCAACAAAGACTATTGCAAGCAAGAGGGCGTACGCTACGCGCGGGCCATCCGGGCCTGGTTTGGCGACAACAGCGAGACGCAGGGCTGCATCATGGGTACCGTGAAAGACAAATACAACAGCCTCGAAAACGACCTGTATAACTACAAGGTAAACTCGGTCGACGCCTATGCACCGCTCAACAACGTGACCGTGGTTCTGCAGGATGCCGACGGCCAGGAGGTTGCCCGATACACCACCGACAACGAGTATAACGGTGTATTCGTATTTACCGACCTCGAGCCCGGTACCTACAATCTGGTATTCGACATCGAAGGCTTCTGGCCCGAGACCGAGCCTATCGAAGTGGTGGCCAACGAAACGGCCTTTATCAACCAACGCCTGACCGACCTCGAGCACGAGGAACCCTCTGACGAAGAGGTGGTAGAAGAGGTACTCGACTATCCGCACCCCGAACAGGATGGCGATATTGCCGCTGCCGGCTACTACAACTTCACCAAAGACCTCGAGCTCAACGACGTGGCTGCTCTCGAGGGCCTCACCGTACGTCGGGCTATCCTGCGCGACAACAAATATTATGTGCTGGCTGTCGATGCCGACAAGGCTCCCAAGCTGATGGTACTCGACCCCGCTACGGGAGCCCTCATCAAAGAGATGAGCACCGAGGGTATCGTGACCGAAGGCTACAACGGTAAGACCATGCCCTACGTCCTCTCAGACATCGGCTTCACCACCGACGGTGCCATTATCGGTACCAACTCGACCATTATCGGCAAAGAAGACAACGCGTACCAGACGGGCGACTTCTATGTCTATAAATGGCAAGGCGACGACACCACTCCGCTCGAGGATGCTACCCCTGTCGTACTGGCCACCCTGCCTACCAACACCAGCAACAGCCTGGCCGCTGCCGGTAACAACAACTCCAACTTCATTGCCAACACCATTGCCGTGAGCGGCTCGAGCGACGAGTTCCAACTCTACTTCGACTCGCACCCCGGCAACGACTGGACCACCGACTACGACATGCGCTACCTCTGCTGGAACTTCAAGAACGGCGAGTGGATTGGCTTCCAGAAAAACAATGCCGACTTTACCGCTCCCCAAATCGGCGAAGCCGCCCAAATCGTACTCTCGCCCCTGGCCAAGAGCCGCTTCATCATCGACGGTACCATCACCAAGCCGCAAGAGTTCATCATCGACTGGATGAGCGAAACGGGTGTCATCCTGGCCGAATTCTCCGAAGATATTCCGGTTGAATCGAAGGGTGCCAACTACTTCCGCTATGCCGACAAGATTTACATGAGTGCTCCCGTCTGCGAAGAGAACGAAGGCACCTACTCCTATAAAGTTCGTCTGTACGATGTAACCAACGGCATCGACCACGCCCAGAACGTAGGCGATACCGAGGCTGCCATCACCTCGAGCGAACTGCTGCCGATGAGCAGTGCAGGCGTAGTCGACAATGCCGACATCGACCTCTACCTGATGGTAGGCAACGACGTGGTACGCTACACCACCAAGGGGGTAGAACAAGCCGCATCGCCGGCCCGTATCTATGCCTACGACCTCTCCTACACCGAGAGCGAAAGCAGCTACACCATCCACTTCAAACTCAACGAAGACGCTACGGCCGTCGACCTGCTCCTCACCAATCCCGAGAGCGGCGAAACGGTAGAGACCATCTCGCTGGGTGCTCTGGAAAAAGGTGAAAACGAAACCACCATCAGCCGCACCGAACTGCCTGCCGAGCAACTCAACTGGAGCATCAAGGCTACGGCCGACAACGTGACCCGCTTCACCAAGGTTTCCGACGACAGCGCTCTCTATCAATACTACGCCCCCTACGGTGTAGCCATCGACAAATCGCCCGAGAGCGACTACTTCGGACGCATCTACGTGACCAATACCGCAGCCGGTACCGTCAGCGCCGGTAACCCCGCACAAGTACAAACCTCGAGCGTAGGCGTATATGTACTCGGTGCCGACATCAGCGACATCACCAACCAAGGCTCTACCGCCTACAAGGGCACCATCTCGTGGAGCGGAAGCACCGGTATGGGTCCCCGCAAAGCTGCCGTAGCAGCCGACGGACGTGTATTCCTGTGCGACGCCAGCGCCGATAACGCCGGTATCTACTACATGGATCCCGAGACCTTCGAAATCACTACCCTGTTCCCGGGTGCTACCAACAACGCAGGCAGCCTCTCGATCGACGGTACCTACGTATGCGGACAAATCACCGCTGTGGGCGTGCGTGGCGAAGGTGCTTCGACCCAACTCTATGCCATAGACAAAACGGCATCGGGCAGCTCGTGGAAGAAGTTTGTCAACGTCTACAACATCGGCGAGAGCAACACCTGGACGGCCGCTCCCAATGAGTCGAAGGCAGCCAGCAGCTATGTAGGCAACGACAACAGCAGCGTGGTACCCGTTTCGACCGGTTACTGGGCAGCCAGCTACCGCGGTGCCGGCAGTAACTCTACCGCCAACCCCTGTATGTTCTATTACAGCGACCAATACGGTGATGCCGTATTCAACTCGGCCGAACCGAACATCATCAGCGAATCGTCGCAAAACGGTGCTTTGGCCGTCAACGAGAAAGAGTCGCTCGTGGCTCTGAGTGTCAACGGTGGCGTAGGCATATACTCCTACAAGATGAAAGAGGGTATCCCCCAAGTAACCGAAGAGTTCAAGATTGTGATGCCCGAAATGGGTGGCTATGTCAACGACTTCGAGTTTGACTATGCCGGTAATCTCTACGCCGTTTCCAATGCAGGCGAACGCCTGTCGGTATGGGCCATGCCTACCTCCGACAACAGCTGCATCACCCCGGCCAAGAAGTCGCTCGTACTCAACAGCGTCTACACCGGCATCGAGAATACGGCTGTCGTTACCCGCATCGCTCCCAACCCCACGACCGGTCTCATCCACATCTCGGCTGCTGCCGAAATAGAGACTGTCGAGGTTTACAACATAGCCGGTGCTCAAGTAATGCGAGTAGCTAACGTAGGAGCCAACACGGTTTCGATCGACCTCGCCGATCTGGCCAGCGGCATCTACTTCGTGAAAGTAAACAACGGCAAGGCCGTGAAGGTAATCAAGAGATAACCACTTTTTTCAATAGCAATCCGGCCGTCGTGCGACGGCCGGGCCTCTCTTAAAACCCACAAGGGGTTGTGCCGATACGAAATCGGGCACAACCCCTTGCAGTTTATATATACCAAAGGATTCTACAACGCGACACCCGCTACTTCGAACGGCGCAGGAAATCCAGCCGCACAACCGGAATCAACCGGACTTTGAAGCTGTGCCACAGCCCCGTGTAGGTCTGGCGCAAGGCCAACACGGCAAAGCCCAGCGAACAGAGCGAGCAGACGAAGAAGATGAGCCCCGTGGTCGTGAGAATGTCGCCCAACCCTACCAGGGGCGAGACGATGCCGCCGAAAGCGAACCCGGCAGCCCCGAAGAGGGCCGAAGCCGTGCCCGAGTTGGCCCGCTCGCAATCCATGGCCAGCGTCGTGCTGGCCGTGAAGGTGAGTCCCAGCGCAAAGAGCAGCAGGAAGAGCAATGCCTCATACACCGCAAAGCTGCACCCCAGGCCAAGGGCCGCAAACTCGATGGCCGACAACAGAGTCATGCCCACACACCCGACAAACATGGCGTGCTCGGGATTGCTGAATTTCACCGACAGCCCGGCAGCCACCCCGATAGCCAGGGCATTGATGCCGAAAAAGAGACTGAACTCGAAAGCCGAAAAGCCGTAGTGCTGCTGCATGATGAAGGGTGAAGAGGAGATATTGGCGAAGAGCACACCCATGGCAAAGCCCATCTGCAGCACATAGTAGAGATACCGCCGGTTGTGCAGCACCGTCCCGAAGGTGGTCAGCAATCCCTTCACGCTGCCCCGCTTGCGGAGGTCGACCGGCAGCGACTCCTTGAAATAGAGGTTACCCAGCAACAGCAAAAAGCCGATAACCAGAAGCACCATGAAGATACCCTTCCACCCGATCGAGTCGGTAAGGAATCCGCCCAACACCGGCGAAGCGACAGGTGCTACCCCGTTGATGGCTCCGATGATGGCCATCGCCTTGGCCAGATCCTTACCCGTAAAGAGGTCGGTAGCAATGGAGCGCGACACCACGATACCGCCGGCTCCGGCCACACCCTGTATCAGACGGAAGAAGATGAAGCTCTCGATCGAGGTCGATAGCAGACAGCACACCGTCGACACGATAAAGAGTGCCATGGCGGCCAGCAGCGGCGAGCGACGGCCGTAGCGATCGCTCAACGGACCGAAAAAGAGTTGGCCCAAAGCCAACCCGATCATACTCGACGTGAGGCCCAACTGAACCATCGAAGCCTGCGTGTTGAAATAGCCCACCATCGACGGCAAACTGGGCAGATACATGTCGGTCACAAAGGGACCGAAGGCCGTCAATGCCCCTAACAGTACAAATAAAAAGGGGCCTGTATTTTTACCTTTCATAACTTTACCTTTAAAAACCGTGACAAAATTACCAAGAATGTAGCCACATCTCTACACCGACAACCCGGTTATTAACCTTTTTTCAAGGTTACCCCTTCATCCAGACCTCCCGCCCCGTCGCCCCCCCCGCGAGAATGCGTGAAAAAATTTTTTTTATTTAACCCTATTCTCTCCTTTCCGGTGCTCATATTCCCGGAAAGATACCGTATATTTGTTGCTCAAACTTTTGAAGATGAAAAAAATAATAGGACTTTTAGCGGCAGTCATGCTGCTCTCCATAGCGAGTGCCCAGGCCCAATCCTACAACACCAAAAGCCTGGGTGTGTCTGCCGGATACCTGTTCGAAAGCGAAAATGCTCAAGGGGGTATCTTCATCCACCTGCCCATTGCCAGGAACTGGCGGGTAGCCCCTTCGGTCAACTATACCTTTTCGAACCACAAGCGCAACAACCTCGAGATCAATGGCGACGTTCACTACCTGGTACCCTTCGCCGGACGCTTCTCGTTCTACCCGCTGGCCGGTATCACCTTCCAGAGCTGGCGGGGCAGCGGCCTGCAGACCGACAAGGAACTGTCCAACACCATCAACAAATTCGGCATCAATGCCGGTGCCGGCTTCGAGATGAATCTTTCGCAACGGCTCGACCTCCACATCGAGGGTAAATACATCTTTATCGACCGGTTCCACCAGGCCAACATATCCATCGGTCTGGGCTACAAATTCTGATTCGCCCCATGCCGTCGCCTCCTCTGCGCATTCATGTGGTATCGCTGCAGGTGCCCTTTCCCCCCGATTACGGAGGTGTAATCGACATCTACTACAAGCTGCGGGCTCTCAAAAGCGCCGGCTACGAAGTGCTGCTGCATACCTACCAGTACGACCGGCAGCAGGCACCCCAGCTCGACCAGGTGGCCGACCGTGTCTATTACTACCCGCGCGACCGCTCGTTTACTCGTCAGTTCTCGGTCGACCCCTACATCGTCTCGAGCCGACAGTCGTCGCAACTGCTCACCGACCTGCTGGCCGACGATGCCCCCATCCTCTTCGAGGGGATACACTGCTGCGCCCACCTGGCCGACCCTCGCCTGACCAGCCGCTGCAAACTGGTGCGCATGCACAACGTCGAACACGAATACTACGACGGGCTGGCCCGCAAGGCCACCGGCTGGCACCGCCTCTACTACCGGATAGAGGCCACCCGGCTGAAACGCTACGAGGCTATACTCGCCCACGCCGACGCCATCCTGGCCATCACCGAGAGCGACCGTTGCTACTTCGCCTCGAAGTATCCGCAAGTCGCCACGCTGTGGCTGCCCGCCTTCCAGGCCCACGACCGGGTGGCCCCCCTCTCGCCCAAAGGCGACTACATGCTCTACCACGGCAACCTCTCGGTCGAAGAGAACATAGAAGCGGCCCAATACCTGCTGCAACAGGTGGTCCCCTCCACCCCGGGCACATCGTGGGTATTTGCCGGGAAGAACCCCGCCGACCGGCTGGCCCGCCAGATTGCCGCCACCCCGGGAGCCCGGCTCGTGGCCAACCCCTCGGACGAGGAGATGGAACGCCTCATCGGCGAGGCGGCCGCCAACGTACTCATCACCTTCCAGCCCACGGGGCTGAAGCTGAAACTGCTCCACGCCCTCTACACGGGGGGCCACTGCATTGTCAACAGCAAGATGCTCGTCGGCACGGGTCTCGACCGGGCCTGCCTCGTAGCCGACACCCCGCAAGCCTTGAGCCATGCCGTAGCCACGGTACTGAAGAGCCCCTTCGACCACCAGGCTCGCGAGCGACGCATCCGCCTGCTCGAGCCATACGACAGTGCCCGCAACATCGCCCGGCTCACCCGACTGCTCACAGAAAAAACGCTCTGAACAGCCGACGACGGCCATCAGAGCGTCTTCCGGACAGGTAAATCCTCCCTGGACCCATAACACCATACAGTAGCTATTTATAATCTTTCAATATCTCTTGCAACCGCTGCCGGGCAAAAAAGATACGGCTCTTGACCGTACCCAGCGGCAGGTCCATCTTCTCGGCTATCTCGTGGTACTTGTACCCCGCCACGTGCATGGCAAAAGGCACACGATACTCCTCGCCGAAACTGTTGATGGCTTTGGTAATCTCTTTCACGGTATACGACCCCTCGGGCGAAGTGAAACCCGAATCCTGAGGCAAATTCAAATGGTACAGATCTTCGGTCTGGTCGATAATCGTCTGGTTGCGTACCACCCGGCGGTAGTTGTTGATAAAGATATTCCGCATGATGGTAAACACCCACCCTTTGAAATTGACATTGTCGATATATTTATCCTCGTTGTCAAGGGCTTTGAGCGTAGTGTCCTGGAGCAAATCCTTTGCCTCTTCCCGGTTAGCCGTAAGCATGTAGGCAAAATTCAACAGATTGTCTTGCAGATCGAGCAATCGGTCCTGAAATTTTAGAGAGCTCATATTTGATAATTCTTCTGATGATTTTTGTAATTTGTGTTTTGTCTCTTTTCACTACTACTCTGTATTACGAAAATGCACCGAAAATTCACTATCAACTACTACTGTCTGAAATCCCAACATTCTCCCAAAACATCCTCGCGACCTGCTACAATCTCGAGGGGAGCTCAAAAAGATCTATTTTCGCAAAATACAACACAACAATATCGGTTCTGATTATTTTTTTATTTACTTTGTAACATGTTTATTATCTCTTTTTATTTTGTTTCCTGACAATAAACACTTTCGCGTATGAAAAAGTTTCACAAAAATATTTTTTTTATCTTATTCTTTCTTAGTCTCTTTGCGGCGAACGCACAAGATACTATATATCAGATAGATATAGATAAAGAGATTGGCAGCACTACCTGGCGATACCTGCGTACCGGTCTGCACCAGGCGCAAGAAAAGGGTGCCAAAGCCGTCGTTCTCAGGCTCAATACCTACGGCGGGACCGTCGTACATGCCGACTCCATGCGCACCGCCATCCTCAACTGTCCCCTGCCCGTCTATGCCTTTGTCGACAACAACGCCGCATCGGCCGGAGCCCTCATCGCCATTGCCTGCGACAGCATCTACATGCGCTCCAGCGCCAGCATGGGGGCCGCCACGGTGGTGAACGAGACGGGGGCCGCCATGCCCGACAAATACCAGTCGTACATGCGCGCTACCATGCGCGCCACGGCCGAGGCGCATGGCAAAGACTCGACCGGCAACTGGCGGCGCAACCCGCTCATTGCCGAGGCGATGGTCGACGAGCGCATCGTGGTGCCTCACCTATGCGATTCGGGCAAAGTGCTCACCCTCACGGCCAGCGAGGCGATAGCCCAACGCTACTGCGAGGGGACGGTCGAGAGCGTCGACGAACTCATCGCCCAACAGCTGCACCGCGACCGCTACACACTGGAGCAATTCGAGCCCTCGCTCTTCGACGAGATTGCCGGCTTTCTCACCAACCCCGCGCTGCAGGCCATCCTGGTCACCCTCATCTTCGGCGGCATCTTCATGGAGCTGAAGACCCCGGGCGTAGGGCTGCCTGCTGCCGTGGCCTGCACCGCCGCCGTGCTCTACTTCGCCCCGCTCTACCTCGACGGACTGGCAGCCAACTGGGAGATTCTCATCTTCGTCGTGGGCGTCATCCTGCTCATCTTCGAGATATTTGTCATCCCGGGCTTCGGCATCGCCGGCATCTCGGGTTTCACACTCATATTCGCAGCCCTCGTGCTGGCACTGGTGGGGAACGTCAACTTCGACTTCGAGTTCGTCCCGGGCCGGGAGATAGGCCGCGGGCTCATCACCGTCTCCGCAGGCTTCATCATCTATTTCGTGTTGCTGCTCCTCTTCTTCAAAAAGCTCACGAGCAAAGGCCCCATCGGCCGGCTGGCCCTGAACTCGGCTCAGGATAAGGACGAGGGCTACATAGGTGTACCGCCCGAACTGCAACAGTACATCGGCCAGACGGGCGAGGCGGCTACCATCCTGCGCCCCTCCGGCAAAGTGGTCATCGACGGCACCCAGTTCGACGCCGTAGCCCTGCACGGCTATATCGAGCAGGGAGCTACCGTGCGGGTGGTCAAGTATGAGAACGCTCAACTCTATGTGGTTGAGGTGAAGTAACAGAGAAAACAACAACGCTATAAACCAACTACCGATATGAAATTCATAGGCATCATTCCGGCCCGCTACGCATCGACCCGATTCCCCGGGAAACCGCTGGCCGACATGAAAGGGAAATACATGATTCAGCGGGTATACGAACAGGCTCGCAAAGTACTCGACCACGTGTGTGTGGCCACCGACGACGACCGCATCTTCAACGCCGTACAGTCGTTCGGCGGAGAGGTGGTGATGACCTCGGCCCAGCACCGCAGCGGCACCGACCGTTGCTTCGAGGCCTACCGCACGCTGGGCGGTCACGAAGATGTAGTCATCAACATCCAGGGCGACGAGCCCTTCATCAAACCCGAGCAGATCGAGAGCCTCATCGCCTGCTTCGACTCGCCTCAAATCCAGATTGCCACCCTCGTGCGGCCCTTCGAGGCGTCCGAGGGGTACGAAGCGCTGGCCAACCCCAACTCGCCCAAAGTGGTGCTGAACGAGCGGCACGAGGCCCTCTACTTCAGCCGCTCGGTTATCCCCTACCTGCGAGGTGTGGAACCGGCCGAATGGCTGGCCCGCCACACCTATTACAAACACATAGGCATGTATGGCTACCGGGCCGACGTGCTGGGCCAAATCACCTGCCTGCCCCAGTCGTCGCTCGAACTGGCCGAATCGCTCGAGCAGCTGCGCTGGCTGCAAAACGGCTACACCATCAAGGTAGGTATCACCACCCAGGAGACTATCGGCATCGACACCCCGGCCGACCTGGAAAAAGCTATCGCATTACTGCCATGACCACGACTCTCGACCGCATAACCCCTCCGCCTGTGGGGGCATTCCCTCCGCTCGCCCTGCCCGAGCCCCAACGCTATCGCCTGACCAACGGCATCGAAGTGACAGCCTGCAACCTGGGCGACGAAGAGGTATGCCGCGTCGACCTCATGTTCGACGGCGGCTACTATGCCGACATCCGGCCCGGCACAGCCTCGCTCACCCTGCTCATGCTCAAGGAGGGGGCTGCCGGCAAAAGCTCCGAAGCGATAGCCGAGGCCTTCGACTACCACGGGGCCTGGCTGCAAACCACCACATCGAGCCACTACCAGTATGTGACCCTCTACACCCTCAACCGGCATCTCGACACCTGCATCGGTCTGCTGGCCGACATCGTGACCAGCCCCGACTTCCCGCAGCCCGAGTTCGACCGGCTGAAGGAGCGACGCATCCAGCAACTGCTCGTGCAGAACGAGAAGGTCGACTCGCTGGCCTCCGACACCTTCCTGGCACAGATTTTCGGCAGCGATCACCCCTACGGACGCATCGTCACCCCCGCCCACCTCGAGCGCATCGTCACGGACGACCTCCGGGCCTACCACCGCCAGCACATCCGCCCCGACCGATGCCACATCTTCGTCGCCGGCAAGGTGACCGACCGCCTGCTCGACAACCTGGAGCGTCACTTCGGCCAAACGTGGCACGGACCCGCCGACAAGCCTGTAGCCGACCCCGTCTACCCCATAGAACCGGCCAGTCAGCACATCGCCATCACCCACAAGGAGCACGCCCTGCAATCGGGCATCCGGCTGGGACTGCCGGTCATCAATCGCGACCACCCCGACTTCTTCGCCCTCAAGCTGCTCTGCACCGCGCTGGGCGGATACTTCGGCAGCCGCCTCATGTCGAACATCCGGGAAGAGAAGGGCTACACCTACGGCATCTCCTCGTCGGTAGCCGCCATGCGATACGGCAGCTACCTGGTCATCTCTACCCAGACCGGCACCGAGTTCACCCTCCCCCTCATCGACGAAGTCTTTGCCGAAATCGAGCGGCTGCGCCACGAACCCATCCCCGCCGACGAGCTGACCGTTGTCAAGAACTACCTGCGCGGCGACATGGCCCGCACCCTCGACTCGCCCTTCTCCATTGCCGACTACTACCTGTCGCTCAAGGCTAACGCCCTCACGACCGACTACTTTGCCCGGCAAGACGAGGCCATCCGCCGGCTCACCGCCAACGACCTGCTCGAGGCGGCCCGCCGCTATCTGGAGCCCGACCGCTTCTACATAGCCGTAGCCGGCGACCGCGAGAAGATTCCCGAGTTGTCGCTACCCCGATAACCCGACCTCCGACCCATAAAAAAATCCGGTCCTGCAACCATCTGCAGAACCGGATTTTTTTGCGGCACCCTCACCCGTCGGCACTACCGCAGCACCAGCCGGCGGGGCGAGCCGCTCCACGAGCAACCTATGCAATAGACCGTCTCGAGGTCGAATCCCTCGAGGCTTTCGCCCTCGTTGCGAGGCACCACCCGATAGTCGTCCGTCACATAGACCGACCGCCGTTCGCCCTCGCTGTTCTTCACATACAGGGCCGAGACCTTACATTGCGGGCACAGCAACTTTCTCATCATTCATGCGTTTTTACGATTACACAAAAAAATACCCCGACAGGAACAGAGTTTCTATCGGGGCAATTCTTTTCAATCACAACAGAGGTTTTAACTCAACGATCGATTATTCTCTTTCGCCCAGTTTGTCGTCCAGGAAGAGGACACCCGATTCGTCTTTGCAGCGTTTCAGTTTCTCAACGATGTTGAGAGCGGTAGCCTCTTCTTCAACCTGCTCGCGAACATACCCCCAGAGGAAGTCTTGAGTAGCTTTATCTTTCTCGGCCGAAGCTACGTTGACCAACTCGTCGATCAACGAAGATACGTGGCACTCGTGTTGATATACGTTCTCGAAAGCATCGAGCACGTTTTCCCACTCTTGAGGAACTACGTCGATTTTATCCACTTTAGCTACACCGCCACGTTTAGCCATATAGTCGGCCAAATCGTAAGCATGCTGCAACTCTTCCTGCGATTGTTTACGCATCCAGTTGGCAAAACCGTCGTATCCCAATTTCTTGAAATAGAACGACATCGACAGATAAAGGTTCGACGACCACATCTCGGCCGTAATCTGTACGTTAATGGCTTCTTGTAATTTCTGTGAGATCATAATGCTATGTTTTTAAGTTTAATATTCAGTTTTCAAAACCACAGAGAGTACTACAAAAATTGTACCACCCGCCAACCGGGCGGCCTATATGCCCCACTGTCAGTCCCCGAGCGTCGCTCCACCCCCATTTTCATGCCGTATTTTCGCCGTCGGCGCCATCTTGTCCGATTCCCGACGTGGACATTTTGGCAGGCCACGGCCGGCACGACCTGGATACCGCGTCGCAGCGCGGTATGTTCCAACACTCCTCACAACTCCCGGTGCACACCGTGTCACCCCGCACTCAATGCGGGGTCCAGTAAAGTGTCGCTTGCGGGTACCAGCCTTTGTCGGTATTCCTGGATTCCGCATCGCGGTGCGGAATGACATGAACGGGATATTCCTGGATACCCCATCGCAGTGCGGAATGACCCCAACAAAAAAACCCCTGCAACTCGCACGAGTTGCAGGGGTTTGTCATATCGATAGTGTTATCGATTACTTGTTCAGGGCTTGGGCTACGTCTACGGCGCAAGCTACGGTGCAACCTACCATGGGGTTGTTACCGATACCGAGGAAGCCCATCATCTCTACGTGGGCAGGTACCGACGAAGAACCGGCGAACTGAGCGTCGCTGTGCATACGACCCATCGTGTCGGTCATACCGTAAGAGGCGGGACCGGCAGCCATGTTGTCGGGGTGCAGGGTACGACCCGTACCACCACCCGATGCAACGGAGAAGTATTTCTTGCCTCTCTCTACGCACTCTTTCTTGTAGGTACCGGCTACGGGGTGTTGGAAACGCGTGGGGTTCGTCGAGTTACCCGTGATCGATACGTCTACGCCCTCGTGCCACATGATGGCTACACCTTCGCGTACGTCGTCGGCGCCATAGCATTTTACTTTGGCACGTTCGCCTTTGGAGTAGGGGATTTCACGAACCACTTTCAATTCGCCCGTATAGTAGTCGAACTGAGTCTGTACGTAGGTGAAACCGTTGATACGCGAGATGATTTGTGCAGCGTCTTTACCCAGACCGTTGAGGATGCAACGGAGGGGCTCTTTACGTACTTTGTCGGCTTTGGCGGCAATTTTGATAGCACCTTCGGCAGCGGCAAACGACTCGTGACCAGCCAGGAAAGCGAAGCATTTGGTCTCTTCGCGGAGCAGACGGGCAGCGAGGTTACCGTGACCGAGACCTACTTTACGGTCGTCGGCTACCGAACCGGGGATACAGAACGACTGCAGACCGATACCGATGGCTTCGGCAGCGTCGGCGGCGTTTTTGCAACCTTTCTTCAAGGCGATGGCGGCACCTACTACATAGGCCCACTTGGCGTTCTCGAAGCAGATGGGTTGAGTCTCCTCGCAAGTTTTATAAGGATCGAGTCCGTAAGATTCGCAGATGGCGTTGGCCTCTTCAATATCTTTGATGCCGTTGGCGTTCAAGGCAGCAAGAATTTGCTTGATACGACGGTCTTGACTTTCAAATTTCACTTCTCTAATCATAGTCTCTTCCTCCTTATTTTATTCGTTACGGGGATCAATATATTTCACTGCACCGGCCTCTTTGGTGAAACGACCGTAGGTACCGGTTACTTTCTTGAGAGCCTCGTTGGCGTCGGTTCCTTTTTTCACCTCTTCCATGAATTTGCCCATGTGAACAAATTCGTAGCCGATGATTTCGTCGTTTTCGTCGAGAGCCAGCGTCTTGATGTAACCTTCGGTCATTTCGAGGTAACGGGGACCTTTGGCCAGCGTACCGTACAGCGTACCTACCTGGCTGCGCAGACCTTTACCGAGGTCTTCGAGACCGGCACCGATCATCAGACCGCCTTCGGAGAAGGCCGACTGGGTACGACCGTAAACGATTTGCAGGAAGAGTTCGCGCATAGCCGTGTTGATGGCATCGCAAACGAGGTCGGTATTCAAGGCTTCCAAGATGGTTTTACCGGGGAGAATCTCCGATGCCATGGCGGCCGAGTGAGTCATACCCGAGCAACCGATAGTCTCTACCAGAGCTTCTTGGATAACACCGTTCTTTACATTCAACGTCAGTTTGCAAGCACCTTGTTGAGGAGCGCACCAACCGATACCATGGGTCAAGCCCGAAATATCAATCACTTCTTTTGCTTTCACCCATTTTCCCTCTTCGGGGATAGGAGCCGGTCCGTGATTAGGACCTTTCTTTACAACACACATGTGTTCTACTTCGTGTGAATAAACCATAATTCGCTCTTTTTATTTGATGAGTATTTTTATGCTCTTTTCAGCGATGCAAAGATAAGTTTTTTTCTTCATGTAAACAAGGGCTTCCCCCGGGCAATCGCATCAAAAAAATAAGGGAACCGGCATATTTATACCTCCCCGACCGGCGAGACGAAGGGCAACCTGTAGGCGGCGATGCCCTGTTCTCGATAAAGCAAAGTCCCGGCCTCAAGAGCCGGGACTTGATTCTGTGCATTACGCAATTTCTGTTTCTCATGCTATCGCGGGCGACATGCCGCTGTAACGACAGCACTTACCGCACGACCGCTTTCCGCACGGTATCGCCCACCTGCACGATATAAGCCCCACCGGGCAGCGTGATGGTGCGGTCGGTTCCCCGATATACCGAGCGACCTTGCAGGTTATAGACGGTAGCCGGGGCTGACGTGCCCGCTATGTGCAACTGGCCGGGGGTAGTGAAGATGCGGAGGTTATCCCCATCGACCGACTGGATACCGCTCACCTCGTTGCCGGTGAGCTGCACGAGAATGGCAAAGATACGGTAGTTCACCCCTTCGCCCACGGGGACGAGAAGCGTATATACCTCGCCCGGTTCAATGTCGTCGCTACCCGTATAGTAGAGGTAGCCGTCGGCTATGTGGGCGTCGAGTATGCGGGTGTCGCCCGAGGGTGTACCCAAGTAGGCTCCTTCGGGAATTTCGGGCAGGGCAATGGAGTCGCTATGGCCGGCGGCAATCATGCCGGTGGCCATCTTTTCGCCCGGCCATTCTCCCTTGTCAATGGTAATGTCAAACGGGGTTTGCCCATAATACCATTTGCCGTTTTTACTCAACAAGGTAGACATGACATGGTATGGCCCGGCATCGACCGGCAGGCCATAGGCGAACGGCTCGATGGTGTCCGTACGGTAGGCATAAACCGCACAAAGGCTGCCGGGAATACCTTCTACCGTGAAGTCGATACCAGCCTCTATCGGGGCTTGGTCATACGCCGGGTTTCCGGGCGTAATGTCCAGCGCAATATCCGTCCCGTTCGTATTCCGTTTGTACACACCATAGGGGAAGCCCTCGCGATACCCGGTCACACCTTCGCCCACCGGTATGGCTATGGCTCCTTCCGTCAAGTAGTCTGTGATTGTCGGCTCCACGAAAAAGCCACCTTCAACGACGTTGTAATTGCCCCATACCTGGTTGACCTCAAACCTGCCCATATATCCCCCCTTAATGGATAATTGAGTACCATCTTGTCGGTTGATAAAGATGTCTTTGTCACGAAATTCATCGCCCGGGGCCGAGTTATTGATGATAACACCGCCTGTGATGGAGATAGTGTCCACCCAGTTAGTCGAAACGCCGGCTCCGAAATAACCGATATTACCGGAAATGAGACCACCGTTGATAACGAGGGATCTCGCTTGATTCATGTAAATTCCTCCCCCCGAGTTGGAGCCCTCGCAAACATTGTCAATAATCAGACCGCCATTGAGCGTAAACTGGGAGTAGAGATATCCGTAAATCGCTCCGGCATCTTTTATCCCGTTGTTGCCCGATATTTCTCCACCGTTCATCACGAAGTGTGCTCTCGATCCTGAGATATAGACACCACCTCCTTTGTCGGCTCTGTTGCCCCATATCTTGCCCCCGTTCAGGGTCAAAGCCTCATAGGCAAATATACCTCCACCTCCCGAAACCGAGGTGTTACCGGCCACTTGACCGCCGTTGATGACAACCCTTCTTTCCATCTCACCCGGCTCATCACTACTATCCCAGATAGCGATACCGCCACCCCCGATAGGGCCTAAATTAGTGCGAGTAGATCGATTGCCGGCTATCGCACCGCTTTCGAGCGTGAAGCAAGCTCCCTCCCCATCGACAAAGACACCTCCAAGGGTAAGGCCACCGGTAATTACACCGCCATCAATCACGCCGATGGTATCGGCTGCCTCATACTGAGTGTTCCACTCGTCCGACCCGTCGTCGAACACGAACCGTCCTTCCTCATTTCTATAATACCGGTGCTGGTGCTCCGGAGCTTCGCTCCCCTCTTGACAGTCGCACACCGTGAGTTTGGAAGCATCGACACTGATAACCGGGTTGTCGCCCAGGCCGGTCAGTTGGTAACCATTCAGACACAGGGTAACCACCGCTCCGTCGGCTATGACGAGGTCGGCTTCCAGCCTGGTGTCGCCGGTGAGATAATACATGGCCGGCTGCTCGTCGGTAGAGCCGGTCCCAATCGTGTCCCCGCTTGCCGGTAACGGAATCCATCCGTCGCTGTGGTCGTGGGCACTCAACTGTGAGGTTGTCATTATCGCCAGAAAGGCGATGGCTGTGTAAAGCGATTTCATATTTTCAAGTTTTTAGTGATGGCATCTGTTGTCTCCCTGTCGGGTCAAACAAAAATAACCATAACCCAAAGGCAAAACAACCGCCATCCCCCCCTTACAGAGCAATTTTTGTTGATAGAGCAAAAAAAATTGTTGATAGAGCAAAAATTTTATGTGAATTGGGTGCTGAATGACAGAAAAGGCACAAAAAAACAGGGCTGCCTTATTGCTCCTCTACAAAACTCTTCCTCCACTTGGAGGGCGAGCACCCCTCCTTTTCGGTAAAAATCCGGGTGAAATAACTCAGCGAGAGGAACCCCGACTCCTCGGATATGGCTGCAATCGTCAACTCGGGATGCTCCACCATCTGCTGCTTGGCATACTCGATGCGCAGCCCGGCAATCCACTCGCGGAACGAAGCCTGATAGACAGACTTGATGTAGTCAGAGAGGTAGGTGCGGTTGGTGCCCAACTCGAGGGCCAGGTCGCCGATAGTCAGCTTCGGACTGGTATATCTCTGACTCCCAATCCAGGCGGCGAGGCGTATTTCCAGCTTCTTCCGATACGGCTGCGGGCCCAGTAGCATTTCCTCCTCGACGGGAACAAGGTCGTCGGCATCTTCATCTTCGAGAGGTTCCTGCTCCAGGATGCTTTCCACCTGTTCGTAGAAAAGCAGGTAGTTGATGTAGGAGCCATAGAGGTAAATGTAGAACGGTATGGAAGAGAGCACCCACAGGAAGAGATACCGGTCGGGCAGGAAGGTGAGCACCCCACAGCTGACCCCATAGATGACCGCCCACCAGGTGAAGATGGACATCCAGCGGATATAGGCCACGATATACTCGGAGTGCGTGTCGTCGAACAGGCGGACCGCCCATCGGTAGGTGCGGATGAGCCTGCGA
The DNA here is from genome assembly GCF_963931395.1 of Barnesiella sp. An22. Taxonomy (NCBI): domain Bacteria; kingdom Pseudomonadati; phylum Bacteroidota; class Bacteroidia; order Bacteroidales; family Barnesiellaceae; genus Barnesiella; species Barnesiella sp. An22. The sequence continues at coordinate 865,165 of NZ_OZ007014.1, read as the reverse complement.
GCCAGCCAAAGTCCATAGGCCAGCAACCACAAGTCCAGAAATACCAGCCCCACCTGCTGCACGGGACCCGAAGGCACGGCTATGAGAAGGAGGGCCGAAAGGGCGGTGAACAGCGCCCAATAGCCCATGTGCCGCCAGAAGCGGCGGCGGGTCAGATAAAAACGGTCGAGCAATATGGTAAGGGCTGCACTGAACAACCAATAGGCCATGAAGTAGGTGGAGAGGTTCATCAGGATAGCTTCCTGCTCGTGGAGAGGCCGAAGCCCGCAAAAGAGGTGTATCGAATAGTTGGCACTCAACACCAGCAAGGCTACACCCATGATGCGGCGCGAACGCAGATAGTTGACGAATATGGGCTTGTCGGGAGTTTTGCCCACCAGAAAATAGCCGGCAAAAAACAGCATCAGCACCAAGGCTATGCCCAATGAATAATCATAGAGAGCAAGATTCATCTTTTCACACTTTGCGACAACAAGATACAAAGGTACAAGGATTTCCGGTTAATTCGCACTCGGAATCGGTCCAAAAAATCAAGATTGTCATTCATACTCGCAGGAATCGCTCTCGGAGGCTTCGGCGGGAATGATACCCATCTTTTTCATCAGGAAACAGGCGTTCATGTTGCGGGCAATGCCAGGTTGCAGGCGATAGGTGAAAGTGAGTTCGTCGCCCTCGATGGTGGCCTCGAACCGGTAATTGCTTATCTGCCCGGGCAACTTCTCGGCCAGTTGGCCCAGCACCAGATCGTGGGTGGCGATGATGCCGGCGGCACCGGCCTCGACCAACTGCCGCACCAGGGCGAGCGAGCCGGTCTGCTTGTCGACCGAATTGGTGCCCCGCAGAATTTCGTCGAGGATGACAAAGAGTTTTTCGCCGGCACGCAACCGCACCACAATCTGCTGCAGCCGCTTGAGCTCGGCAAAGAAGTACGACTCGTTGTCGGCCAGCGAGTCGCTGGCCCGCAGACCGGTGAAGAGGGGCAGCGGCGTGAAGGTCATGCTGCGGGCACACACGGGGGCTCCCATGCACCCCAGCAGGTAGTTGATACCTATGGTGCGCAGGTAGGTGCTCTTGCCGGCCATGTTGGCCCCGGTGATGACCTGGAAGGAGCCTTCGTTTATGGGGGCCACGTCGTTGCAGACACAGCGGTCGCGGGGAATGAGGGGATGCCCCAACGCCTCGGCCTGCATCACGGGCCGACGGTCGAGCACAATCCGGGGGAAGACGTAGTGCGGATGATTGTAGCGGAAGGTGGCCAGCGAGCAGAGAGCGTCGAACTGCGCCAGCACATCGAGCCAACGGGGCAGTTGCTCGCGGTTCTCGTCGAGCCAGCGATTCAGCGCATTGAGTTGCCGCAGGTCCCACAACAGAAAGCCGTTGAGTACCGTGAAGCCCACGAAGTTACAGCGTTGGTCGAGGTTACCGAGCAAGCGGCGCAACCGGGCCACCCGCTGCGAAACCGAACCGTGACCGTCGACACACACGCGTTGCAGTTGGCCCAGCCATTCGCTCTCGAAGCGGTTTTGCTCTACCATCTCGAACAGGCGGGCGTAGTGCGACAGGGAGGCCAACGCGCCATTGAGCTGCTCCTGCAAGCGGGTCACCCGCTTGGCCAGCACACCAGCCACGGCCAGCAAGGCGATAAAGGGCCACACAATCACACTGCCGGCAATCGCTCCGGTCAGCCACAAGACAACCAGAACGAGGTAAAGGACAGGGATGGCGAGAATCAGACGGTGCACCAAACGCCCCGTGCCGAAGCGGGGCAACGCGGCCAGCTGCTCCAGCAAACGGCTGTCGGCCGGGCTCTCGCCCGAGCAGGCGCCCCACGACTGAAAATCGATGCGCAGGTCGGTGCGCCGGCTCAACTCCTCGATTGCTGCCTGCCGCCGACGAATGGTGTCGGCCGTGAGGTCGGGGTTCAACATGGTGCGGGCCAGTGCCTGGCGTCCCACCGCCGTAGCACTGCGGTTGAGGTAGGCAAAAAACGATTTTGACCCGAAGAGGTCGAGGTCGAAACTGTAATCGTGCGTGGGGTCGATAAACTCGTCACCGCCGTCGATGCCCTCGAAGCGGTATTCGAGCAGAGCGAGTTCCCGTCGAATGACACGCTCGCGACAATCGGCAAACTCTTTCCGGCGGAACCACCGGTCGTGCACCCGGGCCAGCCCCAGAAACACAGCAATTCCCATCAGGGCCACCGAGCCCCACGCCCAAGCTCCCGCATCGCGCAGCAGGTAGATGCCCGCCACGGCCCCCACAAAGACGACCAGGCGAAGCAGCCCGATGAACCGAATGCGCCCCTTTATCCGCGCCGCCTCCCGGGCGTTGGCTTCGAGACGGTCGCGGTAATCGTGTTGCATCTCTTCCATAAATCTATTCGGCTAAAGGCTTGTTGATGCGCCACAGATATTTCATAATCATGCGGTCATTATCCTTGATCTCTTCATCCAATTGGGCATACGGTTTGAGATAGATATGAGCAAAACAACTATTTTCTATCTCCTTTTTATTTCTCTTTCCCGATTTTATCAACTGATTCTCTTCAGGCGTAGTTGGTCGATACCCCTGAATCAGCCGCTCCATCACCCATCGGTTATGCTCGACCTGGGCCATTTTCTCCAACAGATCTTTATCCGCCAACAGATTCTCGGGTTCCTCCAATCCGAAGCTGCGTAACTTGGTCGGGATGGAGTGCGCGTTGTAAATATTGGACCAACGATATACCGTCGTGAGGCTCTTCCACAGCTCATCGGCCTGGGTATCATCCAAAGGCACCCATTCCTTCTTCTCCGGTTTTATTTTATTATAAATGAAATTAACCCGTTTGGCCTGCAACAGACTACTATCGTCTATGTCGTAGCACTCGTCGAGCATGCCGAAGGCCCTCAGCCCATTGTACTGACGGGCCTGCCGCACCAGCTCGATGGTCGAGCACGACACGTTTTGCCGCACCAATATCGAGAGGGCTCTTTTATAGACCTCCTGCGGCATGTAGAGAGCCGTAGCAATGCTCTTCTGGGGCACCTCGAAACAGATAGCGATAGTGAGCAAACTCCGATTTTCGGCACTCGTCCATGATTCGAGCAATTTCTGTACCAGCCGACTCTCGACCGCTCCCTTTACGAACTCAAACTCAATGTCGGACAACCCCGTGCCCTTATGCTCATAACTGCGCGAGTCATCAAGTGTATCGACTACCCGATAGTCGCACTGCTCAAAGAGCGCACTATATCGGCCTCGAAGCATATCGAACTCGGTATCGGCATTCAGGTCGATAAAGGTGATGCGGGTTTTCAACTTAGGGTCTCGTACGAAGTTGGGATAGTGGGCAATGTGCGCCGCCTTCATGGCCAGAGCCACCCCCATGCTGGTCATGCCCACAATAACCAGGTGTACGTAACGGTCACTCTCATAGTCGATACCCTCGCCGTCGAGCGGAGGGTAGACAATGGGGGCTACACCGTCGTTATGCGGGTCGTATTTCCCCCACACCAACACCTTCTCGGCCCACGTTTCGTAGAAGTTGAAAGGCAAAAAATCGATTAACCGTACGGTCTGTTCGTCATAATCTTTTTTCAAAGATTTCAACCGATCCAAAGTCGATTGGTCATTTTTATGCAATGCACATATTGCTCTGTACCACGAATCGTCGTCATCGGTACGTTTTTTAAACACCGTTTCGATATCGTTCCGCTGGAACACGGCAAAGGTCGATTGTGCTTCGAACAATACATGGCATTTTTTACGTTTTTCTTGCTCTCGCAATATCGCTTTTTCCATCATGTCAATATCCCGAGGCTTTTCCTCTTGCTTCTTATTTTCCAACAAGATACGATTGATTAACGTCACGCACTCGATATTGATCGAGTCGTGATCGGTCTCGCCCTCCTCGCCCAAGAGGAAAATCTCCTGACAATAGGGCAACCTCAAGCGTTCCAAATCTTCACGCGAATCGCGCCCGCCATGCAGGATAATAGTGCGACGGTCTATCTCGTCATCGAGTTTCGACAGCAGCTCGTGGCGCACGGTCTCTACCTCGCTGGTCGTCTGGATTACAAACAGATAGGGAATATCTTTAACTCGATTGTCGCTTTGCGCCTTTCGGTACAATTGCTTGATGAGCCCGATAGCCATCTTGTCAAACCCGATAATGACATAATGGTTCTTGAATTTATAACTTATCTGTCCCTCACGGGCTCGCTCTACCCGGCGGTCGATGATGTTCGAGAAAATCGAGATAAGCAGTCCGCCCATTAACACCGAACCCGTAATTGAGATAAACAAGGTCAGCACCCTGTTGCCCGTCCCCTCGACCACATACTGGTTGCCCGGGTCGGCAAAATGGTAATAGACATCGAGCAGAATGTTGCGCGGCTCGTTCTCCTTGATGGTGAGCGTACAGCCGGTGACCCACTCGATAACGATAAACAGCAGTATAAAAAAGACAATGACTACCGCCAAAAACAGCAACTGCCACCGAATACCCGACGACAAGATGCGGTCGATACCGATTACCGGGTATCTGAAAAGCTCCTTCAACCGTTTCATTTCCGCTTTACGATTTCAAACCCCGCCGCTTGGATAAACCGCAAGGTACCCAGGGCTGTATTTCGGTCATATGCTTTCTCGATTTCGGGCAGTTCTTCATACGGCACCAAGCAGGGGTGCGTCTTCGCCACGTCGTCCCGACGCTCGCCATAGCGCCACCCTTCGGCCAGGCGCGACTGGGCCCACACCTCATGCACATTTCTTGCCAAGGCTTCGACCAGCGGAGTCAACGCCTCGGGCAGCACCTCGCCCGAGGTATCGAGCGGTGCCGGCGTATAGGATTCTTTTCTCATGATTCTACGGATAAACGATTTTTTAATTTTAATAACAAAGATAGTATTATCGGGGAACCGAAACAAATTTCACACCGTCAATCCTACAAAAATCTGTCGAGAGCCCATCTCACCGCAACTCGAGCGTGCGCTGCATCACAAGATGCTCGTGCAGCTCATCGGTCTCGAGATAGAGATTCACCTGATAACGCCCGGCCCGGAATGTGTCGACGGAGCCGTCGGAACGCTCGTACCAAAAGGTTCCAGAAATCTCGAAATCTTTATAGAAGAGGCTCTGCGGGTCGAAAGGCTCGGTCTCCCGGTCTCTGGAACAGGAGTATATGAGATTGCCGTCCAGATAGAACCGGAAGGTCAGTTTCAAGGGATGACCCGCCTCGAGAGAGCGCCACTGAAATCCGGCAATCATGTACTTACAGGCATTGGCCCTGAACTGGAGTTGTCGGGCCACACCCCCTTCGAGGAGAGAGAGTCCGCAATCGTAAGCAACCCAGTCTGTCATCTCCTTCTCGTCGTTGTAGAAGTAGAACACCAGAGCCACCGGCTCAATCCAGCCACGCTGCATGGGCGACTTTTCGACCTCGAACTGCCCGCTGCCCACCTGCCGCCCCTTGTAACAAAGCAGATAGGTGTAACGTCCCGGGTCGTAGGAGTTGCCCGAATCGCTGCCCCAGCCGCACATCTGCAACCAGCCTCCGGCCGGGTCGAGGGTCACCGTGTGGTCAAATCGGCTCGTCTTGCCCGTCTGCTCGTTTCTGATTTCGACATCATATGTAATCTCGCGCTCGACATCCGACAGGCTGGAATATCGGCAACGCATCGCCATATAGCGGGGAGAGACAAAACTCCCGGTGCCCCAGTCGTCGATTACCGTCTGTTCGCTGTCGTTGTTGCGAAACTGGAAATCCGACTCGATGCGAATCCACCCCTGCTCGTCCCAAAGTTCTTCGACCGGGACAATGTGGAGCCGGGAACTAATTATAAGTTCTCCTTTCTTATCTAAAAGCTCATATTCCCACCAGCCCACGGTTTTAAAAGCGGTTCCCTCTTCCGACCCCCAGGCCGGCAGATTGGCCAGCCGGTTCTCACAAATCTGCAAGGGCGCCTCGAAATCATAGCTGTTCACCTTGCCATCGGGAGCCGTCATGCGCACCGTCATCGTAACCTTGCGCTCGATACGCGAGGTTATCCTCGCCACGGGCATCACATAGCGAGCGTTGTTATAAAGCCTATTCTCCGGACGGGAATCCCGTTTACCGTCTTTTCCCACCTCACAAAAATTGAGCGCATGGACTTTATAGCCCCGGTCTCTCTTGAAAAAATCAAACAGTCCCATAAGTCTTATTAGATGAGGTTAATGAGTGATTATGCGAATATACAAAAGCAACAAATAATCCATGGGATCCGCTCTTACCCGCGTCACCCTTTTTCGACCTATTTCATCAAATCGATGGTCTGTTGCATGACCAAATGCTCGGCGAGCTCCCGGGTTTCGAGGTACACCTTCACTTGATAACGTCCGGCCGGGAAAGGGTGCAACTCTCCATTAGAGTCTTCCAGCCGCATGGACCCGGAGACCTCGAAATCCTGTTCAAAAATATCTTGTTTGGTCAGGTCGGGATCATGAGTGACCACATGTGAAGAATTGGAATAGACCAGTCGGCCATCCATATAAAACTTGAATGTCAGTTTCAGCCGATGCCCCTTTTCAAGAGAGCGCCATTGAAAACCGGCTACGGCTTTTTTATACGCATTGGCCTTGAATGTCTGCTGCTTAATCAGTTCGCCTTTGGCCAAATCCAAATTCATGCCACAATCATAAGCTACCCACAATTTCAATTCGTCGTCGGTATTATAGAAATAGAGAACCAGAGCCTCGGGTTCGATCCAACCCTGCTGGCGGGGCGATTTCGCCACTTCGAAGCGGCCGCTTGCCAACCGCTTCCCCTTGTAGGAAAGGGTATAGATATAACTCCCCGGCGAGTAGGATGTGCCCGATTGCGAGCCCCAACCGCACATCTGCAACCACCCGCCACGGGGGTCGAGCGTGGCCGTGTAATCAAAGCTTTTGGTTCGACCCGTCTGCTCATGCTCGATTTCCACATGATAGGTAACTTTCCGCTCCACTTTCGAATAGCAAGTGTATCCACACCGCATCTGTATATACTGGGGCTCTACAAAACTCTTCGTTCCCCAGTCGTCGATTGCGTTGCCGCTGTAATCGATATTGCGAAATTCGAGATGTGTAGTCACATGAATCCACCCCGTGCCCTCCCAAATCTCATCCTCCGGAGCGATCTCGAGCGGGGCCTCGATTACCACCTCGTCGTTTTCGTCCAGCACCTCAAACCGCCAGGTACCCGTTTTGGAGAAAGCGGTACGGCTCTCCGACCCCCACCACGACAGATGAGCCTCCTGGTTTTCAAAGGGGCGCAAGGGGGCGTCCAAAGTATACGTACGCACCACCCCCTCGGGATTGGTAATGCGCACCGTCATCTGCACCGTGCGCTCTACGCGCGAGGTCATTCGCACCACGGGCATCACATAGCGGGCATCGTCGTACAGCCGCAGGCCCGGCCGGGTCTCCTTCTTCCCATCCTTGCCCACCTCGCAAAATTCGAGCGAGTGAATATCGTAACCTCTATCTTTCTTGAAAAAATCAAATAGTCCCATAAAAATTGAACAAGAATAATAGACAAATTATAAATACCATAAAAACAAACCACCGGGGGACAACCCCGTTCGACTGTCGGGAACCGACGAGGTCAATAAACATCGATAGTGCGCTCCATCACAAAATGCTCGGCGAGTTCTTGGGTTTCGAGATACACCTTCACTTGATAACACCCGGCCGGGAACGTAGATGAAGAAGTACGATATATCACACCCGAATACATGATTTTTTGCAGGGAACGCCCTATGGTCTCTCCGTTTGAGACCCAAGTGTACAGCAAATTACCATTATAGTAAAATTTGAATGTCAGCTTCAAAGGGTGATTCCCTTCAAGAGACTTCCACTGGAAACCGGCAATCAAACTCGTATAGCTGTCTCCCTTGAATGATTGCTGCTCGACAGGCTTCCCTACAACAATAGTCGATGCACTTTGCAGCTGCCATTTCCTTAACTCGTCGTCGGTGTTATAGAAATAAAGAACCAGAGCCTCGGGTTCGATCCAACCCTGCTGGCGGGGCGATTTCGCCACTTCGAAGCGGCCGCTTGCCAACCGCTTCCCCTTGTAGGAAAGGGTATAGATATAACTCCCCGGCGAGTAAGATGTGCCCGATTGCGAGCCCCACCCGCACATTTGCAGCCAATGGGTACCGTCCCGGGGGTCGAGCGTGGCCGTGTAATCAAAGCTTTTGGTTCGACCCGTCTGCTCATGCACGATTTCCACATGATAGGAGACTTTCCGCTCCACTTTCGAATAGCAAGTGTACCCACACCGCATCTGTATATACTGGGGCTCTACGAAACTCCTCGTCCCCCAGTCGTCGATTGCGTTGCCGCTGTAATCGATATTGCGAAATTCGAGATGCGAAGTCACATAAATCCAGCCCGTGTCCTCCCAAATGTCATCTAATGAAGCGATCTCGAGCGGGGCGCCTATGACCACTCGGTCGTTCTCATCGAGGACGTCGAACTGCCATGTGCCCACCGTGGTGAAATAATCCCGGTTCTCCGAACCCCACCACGGGAATTGCGCCGACATGTTTTCTCCCGGTTTCAGCGGCGCGTCAAAATCATACATATGCACCTTGCCGCCGGGCTCGGTGATACGTACTTTCATCTTGACAGTGCGGTCGATACGCGACGTCATCTTCACCACCGGCATGATATAACGCGAGTCGGTATAATGTTTGAGACTGGGTAAAGTTTCGCGCTTGCCGTCTTTCCCCACCTCGCAAAATTCGAGCGAGTGAATATCGTAACCTCTATCTTTCTTGAAAATATCGAACAGTCCCATAGTTGCAGCATTAGACGACAGTGTATATTCTGCGAATATATAAAATATTTTAAAATTGCCAAACTATCTGACGATAAAGTTTATAGCTCAATGACAGCAACGACAGGCGGGAGACCCCGACCGATTCCCCGACATGAGGAGCGGCAGCACGTTCCCGACCGTCGGGCCCGAGAGTATCCCCCCAATCGTCCGCCTCAAATTCGAGGTACAACGAGTAAACAAATTCGCGTCTCCCTGTTTATATTCCCATCTAAATTCCCTACATTTGCAAAGAGTAGAAAAACCAATACGAAGATGAAAAAAGAGTTGTGTCTGCTGCTGGCCATTTTGTTTACCCTGTCGCTCCATGCCGGCAACGGGAAGGCCAAGATTACGTTCGAGTCGCCCCGCTACGATTTCGGCTACATCCAGGAATCGAAGGGCAAAGTGACCCACACGTTCGAGTTTACCAACACGGGCAACGCCCCACTCATCATCGTCGACACCCGCAGCCTCTGCGGCTGTACCGCCTCGCACTTCACCAAAGAACCCATTGCCCCCAACGGCAAAGGCTCTATCGATGTCCAGTTCGACCCTGCAGGGCGACCCGGGCCATTCCGCAAAGAGATCAAGGTCTACACCAATACCAGCAAAGCGGCTGTAAAACTTATTGTCGAGGGGGTTGTTGTCTCTAAAAAGAAGTGATTATGAAACGTACTCTCTTAGCCCTCTGTTTCGGCTCACTGCTGGCTACGGCCCTGGCCCAGCCGCGCATCACGTTCGACGAAAAGGAGCACGACTTCGGCACCTTCGAGGAGGAGACCGGCCGGGTGACACACGTCTTCCGGTTTGTCAACTCGGGCAACGAGCCGCTGGTGGTGACCAACGTGCGCACGACTTGTGGTTGTACTGCCTCGCAATACACCCGAGAACCTGTGGCCCCCAACGATTCGGGTGTCATCAAGGTGACCTATAACCCCAAAGGGCGTCCGGGCCGATTCTCCAAACCGGTCTACGTCACGACCAACGCCTCGACCGACCGCGAGACCCTGCGCATCACGGGGGTAGTCATCGGGTCCAAATCGCGCCGGGCAGCCAACCCCTACCGCATAGGCGACCTGTCGCTGCGCAGCCTGCACATGCCTCTTTTCGACGTACCCAAAGGGCACCTCAAAACAGGCCAGCTCTTTGTGCGCAACGAAGGGAAGAGCGACCTGATTCCCATCTTCAAGCAGGTACCCTCGCATATCACGGTCGAGATGATTCCAGCCATACTCCACCCCGACGAAGAGGGAATTATCAAGATAAGCTACGACCCCGATGCCATCGACGACTGGGGATTCCGTCGCGATGAATTCAAACTGGGATTCGAAAGCGACACCGAGAGCACATTCAACACCATCACCGTATCGGCCAACCTGCTCGACGACTTCGGGTCATGGACAGCCGAAGAGCGGCAGCAAGCCGGCCATGCCACCCTCTCGACCGAGGTGGTCGACTTCGGCATCATCAAAGGGAACAAACCCCAAAAGCAAACCCTGACGATTACCAACAACGGGGAATCGAAATTGACCATACACAAGGTGACCAACGAAAACCGGCCCTTGCAAGTAAAACTGAAACGCCACACCATCAATCCCGGAAAGTCGGCCGAGCTGACTGTCGAGGTCGATCCCTCGCTGGCCCGTACCAACCTGCTGAACTGCCGGGTTATGCTCATCACCGACGACCCCAACCGTCCGTCGGTACCCATCCGGGTATTAGGCTCTTTTGAATAACCTCTTAACACAGAAAAAAATTATGGAACATCCCGAGAACGACGCACAATATGCCGGCCTTGCCGTAAACAAAGGCATTGAACAACCCCCCACGGTCAATCCCTATCTGAAAAAAATGCGGACAGCCCGTCGCCGCTCCTTCACCGCGGCCGAATATGTAGAGGGCATCATCAAAGGCGACACGAGTATCCTGAGCCAGGCCGTCACATTGGTCGAGAGCAACCGCTACGAACACCAGGCCATCGCCCAGGAGGTAATCGAGAAGTGTCTGCCCCACGCCTGCGACTCGGTGCGGGTGGGTATCACCGGTGTGCCGGGTGCGGGCAAAAGTACCTCGATCGACGCCTTCGGCCTCCACGTGCTCAAGCGGGGCGGAAAACTGGCCGTGCTGGCCATCGACCCCAGCAGCGAGCGCTCCAAGGGGAGTATTCTGGGCGACAAGACCCGCATGGAGAAGCTCTCGGTTCATCCCAACGCCTTCATACGGCCTTCCCCCTCGGCCGGTTCGCTGGGCGGCGTAGCCCGCAAGACCCGCGAGACCATCGTGCTGTGCGAAGCCGCCGGCTACAACAACATCTTTGTCGAGACCGTAGGTGTGGGCCAGTCGGAGACGGCCGTGCATTCGATGGTCGACTTCTTCCTGCTCATCCAGCTGGCCGGTACCGGCGACGAGCTGCAGGGCATCAAACGCGGCATCATGGAGATGGCCGACGGTATCGTCATCAACAAGGCCGACGGCAACAACATCGAGAAGGCCAAGCTGGCCCAGGCGCAGTTCCGTAACGCCCTGCACCTGTTCCCCCCCACGCCTTCGGGCTGGACGCCCCAGGTGCTCACCTACTCGGGCTACTACGAGATAGGCATCGCCGAGGTGTGGGAGATGATCGACAACTACGTGGCCTTCGTCAAGAAAAACGGCTACTTCGACTACAAGCGTCAGGAGCAGGCCAAATACTGGATGTTCGAAACCATCAACGAACAGTTGCGCGACCATTTCTACCGTAACCCGCAAATCGAGAAGATGCTCGAGGAGAAACAGGCCAAGGTGCTGAACAACGAGCAGAGCTCGTTCATGGCCGCCAAAGATGTGCTCGACTACTACTTCAACCAAGCCAAATAACAGTTGCCGCCATGAAACAGGTCATTTGCCCAAAATGCGATAAAGCCTTCACCTTCGACGAGTCGCGCTACGATACCTCGTGCAACATCTCGTTCATCTGCCCGAACTGCCGCAAGCGCTTCGTGATGACCCTCGACGAGATAGAGAGTGCCGAAGGGGGCAGACTCGATACCTCGCACGGCTACATCACCGTGCTCGAGAATGCCTTCGGCTACCGGCAGGAGTTTCCGCTGCACCCGGGCGACAACCTCATCGGCCGCGCCTCGAAGGGGACCGAGGTCGACATCGCCATCGAAACCACCGACATGAGCATGGACCGCCGCCACTGCATCATCCACGTCAAGGAGAAGGGGGGCCATCCGCAACTCACCCTGCGCGACAACCCCAGCCTTACCGGCACCTTCCTGCGCAACACCCTGCTGGGCGACCGCGAGCGGGCCCTGCTTCACGATGGTGACGTGGTGTCGATAGGGGCCGCCACCTTCATCGTGCACATCCCCGGCGAAGAGGAGGACGACGAGTATTTCGAATAAGAATTTTCAATCTTTAGAATGAGAGAAGAAGTATCTAACGCTACTTTACGGAACTGGCAAAAATTGCATGTCGACAAATCAAACAAGTTACTCAGCCGAGCCAATAAAAGCCGGTCGAGAAAACTTGTTTTACCTACCTCTTATCTGCCCGAATATCATCTCGAAGACTATATATCACACCTCCTGTCACTCCCTTATCGCATCGACGACATTATCTATTCGTTGTGCGTTTACAGATTATCCATCTTTGGGCTCATCGACAAAAAACATGTGCAGCAGACTTTTGCCGAATACAATCGATACCAATACATTCCCGAAATAGAATCGAAAGAGATTCTTACCATCGAGAAGGATATTTTAGGCTATATCTATCAGGCCATGACACCTGAAGGAGAGCGAAACAAAAGCGGTAAATATTATACGCTCGAGCATATCGTATCGGACATGACAAGCGATATTTGCCTGTCGAATGACAAACGCTTTTTAGATCCCTGTTGCGGAAGCGGGGCCTTCCTGACCCAAATAGCAGCATCAAATCCCGAGAACTTATACGGAATCGACATCGATCCCTTGGCCGTAATGATAGCGAAAACCAATCTCCTCATTCGCTATCCCCACAACACCTTCTCGCCCCATATCTTTTGTTTCGATTTCCTGCAAGGCATTACCATAGAGACCCCTCAAACAACAAAAGAGATACTGTCTACCACATTCGACTATATCTATACCAATCCGCCATGGGGAGGAACTCGCCAAAATATCTACCCTTCGGAACACATATCGTCGAAGGAGAGAGCCTCGCTGTTCCTGGAAAAAAGTTATTCGCTCTTGAAAAAGAAAGGAACTCTCAAATTCCTGTTACCTATTTCGATACTCAACATATCAACCCACAACGACATACGCACTTTCATCTGCAAAAATACGGCCATACGGGAAATACAGATTCATAATCGTAAATTCAACGGGGTATACACCGACTTCTTCGAGATAAAGCTGTCGAAAGAGACGCCGTCATCATCGATGCAACAGTATACCGTGTGCAAAGAGAATAATTCCTATACAGTCTCTTTCCGGTTCAACCAGACCGATAAATCCATGGCTATCCCTGTTACCACCTCATACGAGGCTGCCATTCTGGGGAAACTCGAACAAAAACGGCACGACGACCTCACTCACAGCATGTGGGCTTTGGGTATCGTAACCGGCGACAATAAGAGTAAATTGAAAACAGAGCCGGCCCCCTCGCTCGAAAAAATTTATACCGGGAAAGAGATAGAGCCGTACACGCTGAAAGAGAACAAATACTTTATCCTCTACGATAGAAACCAGTTGCAACAATGTGCAAAAGACGCCTTATACCGAGCTCCCCAAAAACTGGCATACAAGTTTATTTCCAAAAAGTTGATATTTGCCTATGACGACCAAGGCCGACTCTTTCTCAATAGTGCCAACCTGCTGATTCCGTCGGTCGATACGCTTTCCATAAAAAGCGTATTGGCATTCCTGAACTCCGAACTATACCAGTTTATCTATCAGATTCAGTTCAACGACATAAAAATCTTAAAGGGAAATCTCTCGAAACTACCTTTCCCCAAACTCACACCCGAAGAGGACCGATTCCTTTGTACGCAGGTCGACGAGATATTGTGCGGGAACACATCGGCTCGACAAGAAATTGAAGACTTTATATATTTCCTCTTTGATATATCGCAAGAAGAAAGAAACTACATAACGAAATTTCTATATGGATAATCTACTGATAGAACTAAAAAAGCTAATACCACAATTACCACAGGAAGAACAAAACAGATTGTCAGACGATGTTCTGGACAAACTGCACTCCATATATCCGTTCAATAAATTCGAATATATCATCTCTCATCTTATTGCCCATAAAATAATTTCCATACAAGATTATTACAATATTCGCTCCTCCTATTTGAATCGGAACAAATATTTGTATATCTTTGAAATTACGGCACCTCGCACATTCGGAGAGAATTGGGCACAACGTCATTTAAATGAAGTTGTACCCGAATTGCAACGCCCCTCTACACTATTGGATCCGGGCTACTCGGGAGAATATGATTTTTGGTACCACGGAATAAAAATAGAAGTAAAGGCATCGAGAGCTGTAAAAAGAGGAAGCAAAGAGACCCTCATTATGAAAGCCTTGAGCTACGGCAGCCCCTTTGGCTTTGATATGAATTTTCAACAGCTGAAACCGAAGTGCTGCCATGTTTTCGTATGGATTGGGGTTTGGAAAGACCGAATCATATATTGGGTACTATCCAATGCCGACGTCGTGAACAATCCTCATTACTCGAAAGGGCAACATCGGGGCAACACGGGGGAAGGGCAATTATGGATAAAAGAATCCAACATAAAGGAGTTCACCCCGTATGAAGTGGATGTACGGAATATCTTAAACAAAATAGAACAGAAATATACGGAATCTCAACTCATGACATCATTATAACACTCAATAAAAAATCTATGAAACTACGATTCACACTACTGGTGCTGTTGGCCCTGCCGCTGTGGCTTTCGGCACAAACACAGGTACGCACCGAGACGCTGCTGGAGAAGGGGTGGAAATTCACCCGCGAAGACAACGCGCAATTCAAGGATGCGCAATTCGACGACTCGCAATGGCAGTCGGTCCGCATTCCCCACGACTGGGCCATCTACGGACCCTTCAGTATCAATAACGACAAGCAGAACACGGCTATCGTCCAGGACGGCCAGAAAGAGGCCATGGAGCATGCCGGCCGCACGGGCGGTCTGCCCTTCGTGGGTACCGGCTGGTACCGCCGTTCGTTCGACGTGCCCCAATCGATCGAGGGCAAAAAGTATACGCTGGTATTCGACGGCGCCATGAGCCACGCCCGGGTCTACGTCAACGGACAGGAGGCTTGCTACTGGCCCAACGGATACAACACCTTCTTTTTCGACGCCACGCCCTACCTGCGCCCGGGCGAGAGCAACACGCTGGCCGTACGGCTCGAGAACTTCACCGAGAGCTCGCGCTGGTATCCCGGAGCCGGCCTCTACCGCAACGTGCATCTGCTGGTGACCGACGAGGCTCATGTGCCGGTGTGGGGTACGCAAATCGTCACCACCGACCTGAACGACCGCTATGCCAAGGTCGAGCAGAAAACTTCGTGGGAGATGCCCCAGGGGAAATCGATGAGCGACTATGTGATCGAGACCTCGATTGTCGACCCCAGCGGCAAGACCCTGATGACCGAGCGCATGCGCGGCAACGACTTCGACCACAACACCTTCGAGCAGGAGTTTGTCGTTGAAAATCCTGCCGTGTGGAGTCCCGAGACACCCAACCTCTACACCTCGGTTTCGAAGGTCTATGAGGGCAACGAACTGAAAGACGAATATACCACCACCTTCGGTATCCGCACCATCGAGGTGCGCCAGGGCGAAGGCTTCTTCCTTAACGGCAAACCGTTGAAGTTCAAAGGGGTGTGCAATCACCACGACCTGGGCCCGTTGGGCGGTATCGCCAACGAGGCCGGTATCCGCCGCCAAATCCGCATCCTCAAGGATATGGGCTGCAACGCCATACGTACCTCGCACAACATGCCCGCCCCCGAGCTGGTGCGCCTCTGCGACGAAATGGGTATGATGGTGATGGCCGAGTCGTTCGACGAGTGGGCCACCGCCAAGGTACAGAACGGTTACCACCTCGTATTTAAGGAGTGGGCCGAGAAGGACATCGTCAACCTCGTGCGCCACTACCGCAACAACCCCAGCGTGGTGATGTGGTGCATCGGCAACGAGGTACCCGACCAGTGGTCGGGCGACCAGGGCCCCAAACTCACCCTGTGGCTGCAGAACATCTGCCACCGCGAGGACCCCACCCGTCCCGTTACGCAGGGTATGGATGCTCCCGATGCCGTAGTCAACAACAACATGGCTGCCGTGCTCGACGTGCCGGGCTTCAACTACCGCCCCTTCAAGTATATCGAGAGCCAGAAGAAACTGCCCCAAGGCATCATTCTGGGCAGTGAAACGGCATCGACCATCAGCTCGCGCGGTGTCTACAAGTTCCCCGTAGAGCGTCGCTCCATGCCCAAATACCCCGACCACCAGTCCTCCTCCTACGACGTGGAGCACTGCGGATGGTCCAACCTGCCCGAAGACGACTTCATCCAGCACGACGACCTGGCCTACTGCATGGGCGAGTTCGTATGGACCGGCTTCGACTACCTGGGTGAGCCCACTCCCTACTACTCCGATTGGCCCAGCCACTCGTCGCTCTTCGGCATCGTCGACCTGGCCGGTATCCCCAAAGACCGCTACTACCTCTACCGCAGCCACTGGAACCCCGAGGCCGAGACGCTGCACATCCTGCCCCACTGGAACTGGGAGGGCCGCGAAGGTGAGGTAACCCCCGTCTTCGTCTATACCAACTACCCCACCGCCGAGCTCTTCATCAACGGCAAGAGCCAGGGCAAGCGCACCAAAGATCTCTCGGTGACCGTGCACAACAGCGGCGACTCCATCTCGACCGCCCAGTTCAAGCGCCAGCAACGCTACCGCCTCATGTGGATGGATACCCGCTACGAACCGGGTACCGTCAAGGTCGTAGCCTATGACGAGCAGGGCAACGCCGTGGCCGAGAAGGAGATGAAGACGGCCGGCAAGCCCTACCGCATCGAACTCACTGCCGACCGCTCGACCATTGCCGCCGACGGCCGCGACCTCTCGTTCGTCACCGTCAAGGTAGTCGACAAGGAGGGCAACCTCTGCCCCAATGCCTCGAACCAAATCTCGTTCAAGGTGAAAGGCAAAGGCTACTACCGTGCCGGTGCCAACGGCGACCCCACCTCGCTCGAGTCGTTCCAGGAGCCCCGCATGAAGGTATTCTCGGGCATGATGACTGCCATCGTCGCTTCGACCGAAGAGCCGGGCAAAATCACCCTCGAGGCTACCGCCAAAGGACTGAAGAAAGCTACTCTTGTAATCGAGAGCAAATAATACCCACACGCGGCATCTGCCGCGCATACCTCACCACCCCGGCCTCCCCCGAGTGCCGGGGTGTTTTTTATGGTTTCCCGTCACCCCGCACCTCGATGCGGGGTCCAGAAAAGGGAAGGCGTTGGAAACTGTTGCAGGTATTACCTATGCCGACAATTTTGCCCGTATTCCTGGATACCGCGTCGTAGCGCGGTATGACAAAAAAAAGGCGGCAGATGTAACCATCTGCCACCGTCACCTGAAAAAAGAAAGAATTGATGCAGTGAGAAATTATCTCACTACCACTTTTCATGAGCAATCGCTCATACGCACCACATAGGCCGGACTTCAGGCACAAAGCCATTATACCGTTGCCAGCATAAACCAGTCGTCCCGTGGTCGTATATACCCGGCAATCCCAATCGGGACCAACCTCTCACAACTTGTAGATTCCCGATTCGGGTATAACCTGGTGTCCCCTCGTACATTGATAAAAAGTTTTTTCTCTAACAATCGTCACCGAATAGACTCTCCGAATATAATTTATCGAACGCTTCAATCCTATCACCTGCATAAGGAGCCGGGCCGTCAAATAGCCATAGCCGCCTATGCAACCACAAATTATATAACATAGAGAATCACAAGCAACGAATCGGAGCCCCCAAAACAATTCCTCACAAAAGTCACTCCGGCAAATAAGATTTCATAATATCGTGTTTCATATCTGTCTTCCTGTTCCCCTTGAGGATAGACGTTTAAAAAAACGAAAGCGTAGGGAACAATCTGTCTATCTTCACGGAGGCATCGCCAAACGCCTATTCACGAAATAAACAGCCCACCCCACGCTATGCCATATAACAACACCCCTTGCCGGGGTGGATGTTGGCAAGCAGGAGCGTTTTTTTGACTGCCCGATCCTTCGTGAATTGAAATTTGGCGATTTTCCATGAAAGGATAAGCAAAAACGCTTTCTCAAAAACATGTCTGCCCTCGCAGAGAGAAATCCCTCCCCCGAAGGCCATGACCGACCACGGAAACCTCTCAACAGCGACAGAGCAACTCTATCTGCTACCGGGATATACCATCGCGGTCACGAGACAAAGATAGCATAACCCGATAATAAAAGCAATACCCTCAACCGGTTTTATTTCCACTTACTCCGACAGGGGGATAGCCGTCATACCCGCCGGATATTCCCTGGATTCTGCATCACGGTGCGGAATGGACCAGGCACAAAAAAGGCGGCAGAGTAATACTCCCTGCCGCCCAATCGTATCGAATAGATTCCTATTTACTTCACCCAAACCTTCTGCGACCGATTGCCCGCACATACGATATAGAGGCCTGCACCCGGCAACAATACCGTAGATTCGTCGCCCGCATAAACCAACTGCCCCATGGCCGTATAGACCCGATAAGCCTCATCGACATGCTCTACATACAAGGTATGACCTGCGGCATAGACGCGCATATCGTTGTTATCGACCGATTCCACGCCGGTTGGCGACTCCATGATGTTCGTAAAATTACTCCAATACGAAGCCTTCTGATATGCACTTTTACTGCCGGCAGGCACATACAAGGTAGCATTTTCATAGTGAGATTGAATAAATGTTCCCCAATATACAGTGGGCGGAGTTACAGCTTTCGAAACAATAGTTGTCAGTGCGGTGCAGTCGAAAAAGGCAGCTTCACCGATACTCATCACACCCTCGGGGATAGTTACCTCTTCAAGTTTACTGCATCCTCGAAAAGAATCTGTTCCAATATTCGTTACTGAATTAGGAATCGTCACCTCGGTCAAACCGCTGCAGTTCTCAAAGGCGTTATTCCCGATAGTTTTCACCGAATTAGGAATGATTACCTCGGTTAAACCAATACAGTCCTCAAAGGCACCATTCCCGATAGTCGTCACCGTTTCGGGAATACGGACCTCGGTCTTTACTACCGGACAAAAATACAACGTCGTTTTATCCTTGTCGTACAAAACGCCCTCTACCGATGAATAATAGGGATTCTCTTCCGATACCTCGACAAACCCCAGACTCGAACATCCCCCAAAGGCACCAGCCTCGATATTCGCCACCGACTCGGGTATAGTGATAGATGTTAAGCCCGAGCAACCGGAGAAGGCACTCGACCCAATACTGGTCACCGAATTAGGAATCGTCACCGCCGTCAAGCCAATGCAATTAACAAAAGCTCCGTTCCCGATACGCTCTACCGAATTACCCAAACTCAACATGGTCAAGCTCCTGCAATTAGAGAATGCTCTGGTACCTATACTCTCCACTGCATCAGGAATCGTCACTGCGGTCAAGCCAATGCAATTTTCAAAAGCATAATTATCAATACTGGTTACCGAGTTCCCTATTTCCACCGTAGACAAACCCGTACATGCGTAAAAAGCATATTCACCGATTGTCGTTACCTCGTCGGGAATCGACACAGACGTTAAACCGCTACACCCGCTGAAAGACATATACTCAATAGCTGTCAACGAAGGAGGAAGTATAATTGAGGTTAAACGGCTGCATTCTGAAAAAGCTTTCCAGCCAATACTCGTTATCGTATTCGGGAGGGTTATCGCAGTCAAGTCGCTGCAATCGGAAAAAGCAAACCACCCGATACTCGTTACCGAATAGGTATTACCCTCATACGAAACCGTAGAGGGGATAACCACGTCTCCCGAATAAGAATTCGAAACTCCACCTGTCTTACTGGTAACCGAGGCTTCGTTGCCAGTTACCTCGTAATAGATTCCATCAACCTGGAAACTGTATGCTCCCGCCGGGAATATGCCCGACAAGAGCACGATAAACAAGAACCACAAATGTAAATTTTTCATAGTAATATAATTAGCCTCACTACCTGTTCCCTCAAAGGCAGTCCCATTAAAAACAAGAAAAGCGTAGGGAACACTCTGTTTATTCTTACAAGAGGCATCGCCAAACGCCCATTCACGAAATAAACAGCCCACCCCACGCTATGCCATATAACAACACCCCTTGCCGGGGTTGATAGTGGCAAGCAGGAGCGCTTTTCGACTGCTCGATCCTTCGTGAATTGAAAATTGGCGATTTCCTTGTAAAGGATAAGCAAAAACGCTTTCTCAAAAATATGTCTGTCCTCGCAGAGAGAAACCCCTCCCCGAAGACCATGACCGACCACGGCAACCTCTCAACAGCGACAGAGCAACTCTATCCGCTACCGGGATATTACCATCGCGGTCACGAAACAAAGATAACACAACCCGATAATAAAAACAAGACATTCAAACGGTTTTATTTCCACTTACTCCTACGGGAACAGCCGTCATACCCCCCGGAGATTCCCGGATTCCGCGTCGCAGCGCGGTATGACACGGCAAGTCACCCCGCACCCCGATGCGGGGTCCAGAAAAGAGAAGGCGTTGGAAACTGTTGCAGATATTACCTATGCCAACAATTTTGCCAGTATTCCTGGATACCGCGTCGTAGCGCGATATGGCACACTCTCCGCAGTGCGAAATGGACCAGGCAGTGGAATCCAGAGTGATATATACACAAAAAATACCCCCGGTCCGGAACGCTCCGGGTCGGGGGATTTTTGCAAGCCGCAAGTGCGGATTTTTTTGATTAGTTTATTGATAACGGGCATGACGCCCTTTTGCTAAATCGGGATTAGTCGATTTTGCCGTTTTGCTCGAGCATCAGGGTCTTGGTGGGCTGGTCGCAAACCTCGGTGGGACCAAAGTATTGGATAGGACCGGGGTATACGTAGCAGGTGTTCATAGCCCACTCGTCGCGATGTGCGGCAAAGTATTTGAAGGGTGCACCGTCGAGGTGAACGAGGGCTTTTTGGATAACCGGTTTCATCTCGCCATGGCGACGCTCCATGTTCATCATCATGGTTACGGGCACACCGCCGGCAATCCATTCGCTGGCCGGTTTGGTGGTGTTGCGTACCGACGACATGTAACCCGTGCGGCCTTCGCCTACGAGCAGCGATGCGGTGTAACCCAACGAGTAGCAGTAGTCGGCGTCGAAGTTGGAGGGATCGGCGCAACGGCCTTCGTAACCGAAGAAGTGGTATTGAGTAGCGAATTTGCCTACATATTTACCGGCTTCTTTCATCTCGGCCAGACGACGACCTACCATCTCGCCCAGCAGTTTCTCGGTCTCGATGAGCGATACCTGTACGTTTCCGTGGGGGTCGCGGTCGAGCGTGAGCTGACGGGCCACACCCTCGGGCAGGCTGGCGTAGATTGTCGAGTTTTCGGGCGAGAGGTGTTTGATGATATAGTTTCTTTGCTCCGATTTCTTGATCATGGCAAACTCGGCACCATTCTTGGCCAAAAAGTCGTTGAGTTCGGCGATAAGGCGCTTCATGGCGGGGATGAACTCGATGAGACCTTCGGGAATCAGCACCGTACCGAAGTTGAAACCTTTGGCAGCACGAGCGGCTACGATGTCGGCAATGTAGTTGACGATGTCGTCGAGGGTCATCTGTTTGGCCTCGACCTCCTCGGAAATCAAGCAGATGTTGGGTTGCGTTTGCAGAGCACACTCCAGAGCGATGTGCGAAGCCGAACGGCCCATCAGTTTGATGAAGTGCCAGTATTTCTTGGCCGAGTTGCAGTCGCGTTGGATGTTACCGATAACCTCGGAGTATACCTTGCAGGCGGTATCGAAACCGAAGGAGCACTCGATCATCTCGTTCTTCAAGTCACCGTCGATGGTCTTGGGGCAACCGATTACCTGTACACCGGCACCGATTTGTTTGTAGTATTCGGCCAATACGCAGGCGTTGGTGTTGGAGTCGTCGCCACCGATGATAACCACGGCTTTGATGCCCAACTCTTTGATGATTTCGAGACCGCTGTCGAATTGCTCTTTCGTCTCGAGTTTGGTACGACCCGAACCGATGATGTCGAAACCACCCGTGTTGCGGTAGTCGTCGATGATGTCGGCAGTGAGTTCCATATATTTATGATCGATGAGTCCGCCCGGGCCCAACAGGAAACCGAAGAGACGGCTATCCTTGTTCATGGCTTTGAGTCCGTCGAAGAGACCCGAAATCACGTTGTGTCCGCCAGGAGCCTGACCACCCGAAAGGATTACACCCACGTTGATGGCAGGATACTCTTTCTTGGGAGCGGCTTCGAAACGAAGCACGGGCATGCCGTAGGTGTTGGGGAACAACTTGGCGATAGCCTCCTGGTCGGCCACCGATTGAGTGGCTTTGCCTTCGACGATGGTTACGCCGTTTTTGATGGCTTCGGGCAGCTTGGGCTGATACGAAGCACGAGCAGTTTGAAGTGCACTTTTCTTCATTGTAATCACTTTTATTTGTGTATGTTTGCTTTATCTTTTTTAGCTGGGCAAATTTCGCATTTTTTTTTCAAAGAGCCAAACAGCTGGGTATTAAATTCCAATAACGAAAACGGTAAAGAGTAATTCGAGCCGACAGGGAGGAGTGACCGTCCCCTCCCAAGATTCTGCCAGGTCCGTTCACGGGTGTCTTGCCAGAGCTCAATCACCGGCCTCATCGGCCTGTTTCGCACCAGACTGGAGCTCTTTAATCTGCACTATCTCCTGCTCGACGGCCCGGGTATACTCGTTGTCCCGTCCATACTCGCGTGTGTACACGGCCAAGGCCTTTTGCAGATACTCCAACGCATGGGAGTAATCGCCCTGGGCTTCATAAAGCGAACCGATGTGGCCATACGAGAGGGCCGTATCGGGATGTGCCGATCCCAGCGACTTTTCCCGAATAGCCAAGGCCTTGAACTGAAAGGCCAGAGCTTGGGGATAATCGCCCCGAATACCATAGAGATAACCAATCTGGCTATACAAATCGGCCTTGTTGGCATGTGATACTCCGTCACTCTTTTCATACGCAGGCAGAGCCTTGAGAGAATAGTCCATCGCGAGCGAGTAATCGCCCTGAACACCATAAAGATAACCGACCTGATGATAGAGTATGGCCGTATCGGGGTGTACCGTGCCCAACACTTTCTCCCGAATCGGGAGAGCCTTGAGGTAATATTTCAAGGCATCCGAAAAATCGCCCTGC
This sequence comes from Barnesiella sp. An22, assembly GCF_963931395.1. NCBI lineage: Bacteria > Pseudomonadati > Bacteroidota > Bacteroidia > Bacteroidales > Barnesiellaceae > Barnesiella > Barnesiella sp. An22. Next base: position 841,915 of record NZ_OZ007014.1, on the reverse strand, counting down.
AAGGTATAGATGCGACCGACGGCGCTACACAGGGTAGCCGTATCGGGATGATTTGCCCCCGACCTCTTTTCGCGAATAGCCAGAGATTTGAGATAATACTCCAGAGCCCTCGGACTGTTACCCAGCTCGTAACAGGCATGCCCGATGTTGGCATACAATACGGCTGCCAAATCAAGACCCTCCTCGGTCTGCACTTTTTCCCACACGGCCAAAGCCTTGAAGTAATAATCCAGGGCTTTGGAGTAATTGCCTTGACGGGTGTAAATATCCGCAATATTGTTATACACCAGAACGACAGAGGCATGCTCCTCGCCAAACACATTCTTATAAATGGCCAGGGCCTTGAAAAAAGAGTCCAGCGCCTTCGAGTCTTCACCCTGACCGTGATAGGCCGAACCGATGTTGAGATAAGAGAGGGCGGTGACTGCGTGCTCCTTGCCCAACTTCTTCTCACGAACGGCCAACGCCTTGAGGTGATACGCCAGCGCTTCGGCATAATTGCCCATATCGCCGTAGGCCACCCCGATATTGTTGTACGATTCGGCGGTATCGGGGTGCTCCTTGCCCAACACCTTTTCGCGAATGGCTACAGCCTTGCGATAATACGCCACAGCCTCGGGGTAATTGCCCAGACTGTCACAGGCGAGCCCGATATTGTTGTACAATTCGGCGGTATCGGGGTGATTCTCGCCCAACACCCTCTCGCGAATGGCCAGGGCCTTGAGATAGTAATCCAGCGCTTCCGCACGGTTGCCCCGGCAGAAACAGGCATACCCCTGGTCGTTGTACGACTTGGCTGCAGCCAGACTATCCGAATCGGGCGAAGCAGATGGTTGAGTATTCATAACGAAGATTTCATGGGTTTTTCAAATCGGGTTAACAATCGCGTTTCGAGTAATCGAGCAGGTCCACCACCAGCTCCAGGAGAGCTATTCCTTTTTCGAAAAATAGTGGCCGGTGAGGATGAGGTTCGAGATGTCCCAGGCCTCGCGCTGCCGCGGGACGAGGGGCGACCGGGTGTCGCCCACCACGCTGCGGTCCCAATAGACGGCGCTCTTTACCGGGGTGCGCAACAGACTGTACCCGAGCCCCTTCCAGGGATATTCGTTGCAACCCATCACATCGAGCAGTGTGGGGTAGATGTCTATCTGCCCGGCCACCGCCTCGTACGAAACAGTATAAGGTGTATTCAGCAGCAGGAGGGCCACCTCGCGGTCGGCCAGCGTACGGGTGGTGCGCCCCTCGAGCACATTCAGTCCCAGCTCGTCGTGGTCCGACACGATGGCCACGACCGAACGGTCGTAGAGTCCGCAAGCCTGCAGCGAGTCGATAAACTGGCCCAACTGACGGTCGAGCCGGTAGAAGGCCTCCATCGTGTTGATAAGTTCGTGCGACGACGTGGGGTATTGCGACAGGGCGGTGGGCTCGACCGGCTCACCGTTGGGAGCGTGGGTCGAGATGGTAACCAGCTGGGCAAAGAAGGGCTGGGGTGTCTGGCGCAGAATGGCGAGGCCCCGGGCCAGCATGGTAGAGTCGTCGAGTATCTCGCTCGACTCGAAAGCGCTCTTGTCGTAGAGGGTGTCGAACCCATAGGCGGGCGAAGTCTCCACCTGGTTCCAGTCCTGCGCCCGGTCGCAAACGATATTGAGGGTGCGGTACCCCTTCTGCTTCAGGGCATGGCCCAGGGCAGGATAGCGATTATCGCCATAGAGCACCGCCGTAGCCCCCGTGCGCACGGGCAAAAGGCCGGTATTGAACATGAGGTGGCCGTCGCTCGAACGGCCATCCTTCACCTGCGGTATCAGATGGAGAGCCGCGAAGGTCCCCTCTTGCCTCAACAGACGGTTCAGTCGGGGCATAATCTCCACCCCGCCTACCGTGCGGTCGAGCATCCACGAGTTCATCGATTCGACGACGATGAGAATCAGGTTGCGCCCCGGCTCCACGGCCAGACGGTTATCGGTATAGCGGGGCATGTCGACCAGGTAGTTGTCGACGGTTGCCCGTTCGTCGGCCGTCAACTCGTCCGACTGTACCAGTGACGACACCAGCACATAGCCCGTGTAAGGCACTACCCCGTGATAGATGAGGTATTCGCGGTAATTATAAGGAGTGATGAAGGCGGTCCAGGGCGATTCGCGGTCGGCCGACGCCCGATGGTAAATCTGGTACGACCGTCCACCGTAAGCCGCCAAGGCTATCACCAGCGACACGACGGCAGTTATCCACCGGATACGCGGCGAGGGGTACGACCGCTGCTTCCCGAAATAGAGCAGATAGGCCGCCAGCAACAACAGAGTAGGGACGAAAAGGGTGACATCGCGCCAGCGAAGCAGCCCCCGCACGCTGTTGAGCAGCACGCCGTTCACGTTGTCGAAGAGCAGAAACGACGAGTAGGGCATCACATCTTCGTAGACCCGGGCATAACAGCTCTGCGCCAAGCAGAAGAGATCGAAGAGGAAGAGCGGGATAAAGACCACCCACCGGCGGCGGGTGAAGAGCAGAAGGGGCAAGGAGAGTACCAAAGCATCGCCCACCGTAGGCAAGAAGGCCAACAGCGTGTCGCCTATCGGCCGTCCCTGAGGCAACAGGATGCGCAGATTGAAGATGGTCGAGCACTTCAGCTCGATATGCAGATACTCGATGGGATAGACGAAACAAAGCACCACGAGCAGGTGGAAGAGCAGGTATCGTCCCTCGCACGCCCAGGTATAAGCCGACAACCAGTTTCTGTTCAATCGCATGGCATTCACTCACATTCGATGCAAATGTAGTGAAATAAAAATTGATACCACACCCTCGAGGCGGGTTTTATACGAAACCATTCGGGGCGCCACACCTGAAAAACGGCATCGTCAAACACATCAACCCGCATCACACGACTCGACTTCCAAAATAAAGTCTTACCTTTGTCTCCTATTCAGAGTTAGCTATCATACATGAAAAAAGAGAGTATATGGCTCGTGCCCGTAGGCGGGCTGGCCAACCGCATGAGGGCAATCGACTCGGCCGTAGCCCTGAGCCGGCAATGTGGCAGCGAGTTGCACATCGTGTGGTTCAAGGACCCGGGGCTGAACTGCCGGTTCGACCAACTGTTTGCCCCCATCGATCGGCCGGGGGTTACCGTCACCGAGGCTTCGAGGCTCGACTTGCTGCGCTACGACCGCCCCCGCCGGAAAAACTTCTTCATTCCCCGCCTGTTCCAGCAGCCGGCATTCGACCGCCGCATGTACGAGATGGATACGTCGCGACGCTTCCGCGAGCATTTCGATTTCGAGGCGTGGGCCCGAGGCCACAAGGTCTACATCGCCGCCTTTGTCTACTTCTACGAACCCCGCACCGAGTGGGACCGCTTTGCCCTCTTCGAACCGCACCCCCTCCTGAAGCAGGAGATTGAGACGCGCCGGGCCCGATTCGGCGACCACACGATAGGGGTGCATATCCGTCGTACCGACAACGCCATCTCCATCGCCCAAAGTCCTACCCGACTCTTTGTCGACCGCATGCAGCAGGAGATCGATCGTAACGCCGATACCACCTTCTATCTGGCGACCGACTCCGAAGAGGATAAGGCCCTCATCACCGCCCGATTCGGCGACCGGGTATTCTGCTCGCCCCACCGGGCCGACCGCAACAGCCTCGAGGGGATGCGCGAAGCCCTCATCGAACTCTATCTGCTCTCGCACACCCGGCAGGTGCTCGGCTCGGTACACAGCTCATACTCCGAGACGGCTGCCCAGATAGGGCACATCCCTTACGAACTGTTGCAGAAAAAGGAGCCCCGATAAAACAGCAAGCCGGCCCCGGAGTGGTTGCCCCGAGGCCGACTATCCAGAGAGCCGGCAGCGTTTCTGCGACACGATGTCGGTCGCCCTGCCCTACTTGACGATGCTGCGCAACATGGCGGCCGCCTGCTCGGGCTGCCCCAGAATCTCGTAAACGAGAGCCGCACAGGTGTAACAAACCACCTGTACCAGCGAGTCGGCAATCTCGTACTTGTCGGCATCGGCCTGCGGATAAGCCACGTAACGGGCCGTCTTCACCCGATGCGCCTCGACGCGAGGCGGCAACGAGTAATAGTCGAGACACTTCTGGCCCCCCACGTTGGAGAGCACGCACACCGGAGTTGCCACGCCGCCGCGGGTGTAAAGGTTGAATTGCAACTCATAGGCGGGCGAGGTGTGGTCGATAAACGAGGTAACCGGCTGTCGCCACCCCTCCATGCAAAACTCGGTCATGCGCCACACATCCGAGGGCAGCACCACCCGGCCACTGCCGTCGGGCTGACGCTCGGGTTGCAGCGACGAGGCGCAGTCGGTCTGCGGCAACAGTTCGACCGGGGTCGAAGCCCACACCGACAGCAGCGCATCGGGCAACTTGGCCCGAATATACTGCTCGACATCGATGCCCACCTCCAACTTTACCGAGGCATTGCTCACATCGGTGAGCTCCTCCATGTTTATCTTGACCCGTTCGACGAGGTCATTGACACTTATCTCCATCGCTACCCCCTCTTCTGTTTCAGAAAGTTATTTTCGTCGACATAGATATCCCCCTCGGCCAGGGTGTCGCTCCACAGCTTCAACTTGCCACTCATCCCCTCGGGCGAAATTCGGGTCGAGCTTTGCACCTGCCCGGCACTGTCGAGTTTCGACAGCGTTATCTGCTGAGGTGTGACCAGTATCTGATGCGAGCCTGAGTCGTCGGACTGACTCAATGTCAGGCGAATATTATCGTCCGTATCCCAGTCGATGACCAGATTTTTCTCATCGGGTCCCCAGAATACCAATCCCTTCATCGTGGGGCTGATAATGATGTCGCACTGCTCCTTCGAGACGCGTAACTCACCGCTCTGCGAAAGGAAAGTACCCGACTCCAGATGGCGGATTTCGCCGTTACACAGCTCCCACGAAGAGTTGCCGCTGGTCGTTCGAATCGTCTGCTGCTGATCCAAGACCATCAGTTGGTCGGGCAGCATCTCCAACCGGTCGGCCACGGCGTAGAAGTGGGCAACCTCCTCCCAGTTCGACGACGCCCCGGGCGACAGACTGGTACTCCCCACCGAATCCTTCACCCGATAATAACGGCCCATGAAATAGACCACATCGACCACTCCGTTGGCACACGTGTAGGTTGCATCGCCATTCCACTGACCTCGATACATATATATCGGTCGGATGGCATCGTCGAAGGTCAGCGGCGTTACATAGTCGCGCCAGACCGAACCGTCCCATACCAGGGTGATAATGGCGGCCGAGTCGGTTACCACGGTCAAGGACGATCCCTCCTTCAATGCCGGGAACAGATGCGACCCGGCATAACCGGCCACATAGACAAAACTGGCCGGCTGGCCGCTCTCGACCGCCGGGCTAAAGGTGGCCGGGTCGGTGACCACGCCGAAAAACGGAGCGGGTGCCGCATGGTTGGTGTCGTACCACGAGCGGCCCGTAGAGTCCCATACCCAGATAGACTGGGTTTTGCCGTTGATGAAAAACTCGCCGGCCAAACCACCCTCGGGGTAGGCCGAGAGAAGCGCGTCGAGCCCGTAGAAAAATCCCAGGCACCCGTTTTGTCCGCGCAAATGACTGTGTTCTCTTACCTTCATCGTCTTTTCTTTTTCTTTAATTGTGTAAATACCAAATGGAACCGCTCGGCCGCCTGCTCGATGAGAGCCGGCGTGGAGACCTCCTCGTCGGAGAGGCCATAGGGTTCCTGCCTCAAATAGTCGCGGGCCGCCTGCCACGAGCGAATGCCGGGCACCAACTGGTAGGTCTCCTGCTCTACCCGGGTATCGGGTATCTCCATCAGCACAAAGCGCCGGCCGTATCCCCGGCTCTGCTCCAGTGCCTGCTGCAACGCCTCGTCTTCGGTCGAGAAGAGGCCGTTCACGCCGTCCCACGCGCGAAACTGAACCCGACGGGGCACCCCGTTCACCACGACCGAGGTACTCAAATTGCCCAATCGGGTCTGATAAATCTTGTTCATAGTTCTCCTTTCTTCTAAATTGAATATTGCCCACCTGCCGGTGGTCCAGAAAAAAACGGGGCAACCGGCTCGCCAAAATACCGGTTGCCCCGTTCAGTCCCCCTTGTTCAGATTTCGTTGCGAGCCGGGGGTGAGCCGGTCAGTCTTAACGGTTTATCATCCGAGCGGCTCGATGCGCATGTGAGCTGCCGGATAACGCAGCGTCAAGCAGCTGGCCTCGGTCAGTACCAGGGCATCGGTATTGCGCACGCCCGCCTTCTTCAGGTCGAGCTCCTGTGCACCGAAAGGCACATGCGACCACTTCTGGATGAACTCGGGATCGAAGATAAAGCCGTAGTCGTGCATGCCGCAGTCGTCGAACACCTCGGAGTAAAGCACATACAGTTTACCGAACTTCGAGCTGATTTCCGAGAAGTCGATGCCCCACTTCACCTTGTCCTCGCGAGCCATCACCACCTTGGTCATCTCAATCTTGTTGATAAGTCCGATGAAGACCGAACCACCAATCAGGATTTTACGCTTGTTGCCACCGTTGCCCGTGAAGGCCTGACGCATCATGTCGATCAAGTCGTCTTGCGTCATCTCTTTCGTCGGGTCATAGGTGTAGTGGTTACCGGCCTGCCACCAGATACCGCCCGTGAGCATCACGTTCTCCTTCTTGCGCGGGTCGAAAATCGTATTCTTCACCCCGAACATGAAGCTCTTCTCCATACCCAGACGCATGTCGTAGATGGCAGCCTCTTCGGCATCCGAGAAGTCCCACTCGACCTCTTTGTTGGCTATCTTCTGGAAGGTCGACTGCTCGATTTGCATCTTGAAAATCTGGCAATAGTTCTGACTCTTGACGGGCAATGCCGAGAACTGTGCCGTCTGTACGTCGAGTTCGGTAGCCGCACGGCCCATGCGGATGAGCTGTTTGTTGGCCGGAATCGAAGGCACACAATTCTCTACGGTACCGATTTTCATGCCGTTTACGGGATAGACCGTGAGCGAGCCGGTCTCCTCGTCTTTGGCGGCGATATAGAGCACCAGGTCGGCATTCGACTGGGTAGTACCGTCGGGCTCATACCCTTTCACGCCCTGCACGAGAATCGTCTCGGATACCTCGAAGATGCTGTTGTCCACGGCATCGATCTTGGCCTTCTTGTGCGACTCGTCGGCCGAACCCGAAGCGGGTGCCGTATACGCGGTTTTCGTAAACGACTTGGTGGGTTTCACGTCGACCGAATAGTAGTCGACAATCATCGACGACGACTTGCGGGCACCATTCCATCGCGACAACTGGTCGATGGGGGTCGACATGGGCCGGATGCGCACGATGCGCTTGTCAATCTCGTTGCGCAACAGCGAGGGGCTACCCTCGCGCACCAGGTCGGTAGTGAGCGGTTCGCCGGTCACGAGCTTACCGCCCGACACACCGGGGATGATGGCTGCCAGCGCCAGGCCACCGTCGAGCAGCCCGTCCCAAATCTGCCAGCAAACTACCAGAACCAACAGACCCGCCAGCCAAAGCAGCGGAGTTTTCCACTTCGTTAGAAACTGTTTCATCTCTTCTTTCAATTTTTCAAAATTCAACAAAAACATAGGATTACAAAAATTTAATTAGGGTATCAAACTCTTCACTCTCCTGACAACCGGGGCTACATATCCCACACGCTGCGACGGCGACGGTTGCCAAAAACCGGCGACAGCTCGGAGGTGTCCGACTCGAAACTGCCCCCGTTGCGCATGGGAGGCAACGAATCGCCACCCCGCTCGCGACGCTCGAAGACGATGCGCTCGTTGCGGCCCCGCACCTCGCCGTCGCGCTCGGCACACGACAAATCGCGGTCGTAGTAGAGCCCCTTGAAGAGCAGGTTCAGCACCTCGTCGTTCAACTCGCCCATGAACACATGGTTGCACAGGTGGTACACCCGGTCGAGGAAACCCTCGAACTCGGCATCGTTCATCCCCTTCTCGGTCTTGAAGCGCTCCATGCAACGGCTGCTCTTCTCGAGATTCTCGCGCATTTGCGACTCCAGTTCGTTGAACCGGGCCACCCGCGACAGATACTCGTCGTTGGCCCGACGCACCTCGGCCATGCGGTTTTCGTCCAGGGCACAGTCGAGCATATCGCGCCCGAAGTAGCGCACGCAGGCTACCAGCGCATCGTCGCCACCGATTACATCGGAGATGAAAGCCCCCATCTTGGGATTCGACATGAACAACTTGCACAGCTTGCTCTGGTCGTCGGCCAGCCGCTCATAGCGCTCGTTGCGGTACGAGTCGTACTCCTCCAGGGCATCGAACAGCTCGTCGTCGTTATCCAAGGGCCGGGTCGGGAATCGGTCCAAAAGCTTCTCTACGAGCAAATCGCGCGATTTCCGCCGATTGCGATTTTCTTTCTGATAATTCTTTTCCATAAATTTAATTGATTAGATTTCCCATATATGGTACCGCAAAGTAAACCCCGCACTCGCCCCCTTTTATGGCAGCTTCATACAAACTCGACTCCCGTCGAAAGATTTCGCCATCGGCGAAACGATTACCGAAAAATTTCTTTACCTTTGTTACACGAAAACAGGATGCGGTTCGGGATAAAAAATATCGGAAAACAGGTGCCGATATTTTATTCTCCGCTCACCTTTCGCTATTTTTGTGGCACGATTGACCGCGGCTCTCCGCCCGTGCGGAACCGACGCATCGACCGACAACTCAAACTAAATAACATATATAACTATGGCTATTACACCGTTCAAGTATCAACCCATGTTCCCGCTGGGCGAAGATACGACCGAGTATTATCTGCTTACGAAAGACTATGTGTCGGTAAGCGAGTTTGAAGGGAAACCCATCTTGAAAATCGAAAAAGAGGGACTCACCGCCATGGCCAACGCCGCCTTCCGCGACGTGTCGTTCATGCTGCGCCGCTCGCACAACGAGCAAGTGGCCAAAATCCTGAGCGATCCCGAGGCCAGCGAAAACGACAAATACGTGGCCCTCACCTTCCTGCGCAATGCCGAGGTTGCCGCCAAAGGCGTTCTGCCCTTCTGCCAGGATACCGGTACGGCCATCATCCACGGCGAGAAAGGCCAGCAGGTCTGGACCGGATACTGCGACGAAGAGGCTCTCTCGCTGGGCGTTTACAAAACCTACACCGAGGAGAACCTGCGCTACTCGCAAAACGCTCCCCTCTCGATGTACGAAGAGGTGAACACCAAATGCAACCTGCCCGCACAGATTGACCTCGAAGCTACCGAAGGTATGGAATACCGCTTCCTCTGCGTAACCAAAGGCGGCGGCTCGGCCAACAAGACCTACCTCTACCAGGAGACCAAGGCCATCCTCAACCCGGCCACTCTCGTGCCCTTCCTCGTTGAGAAGATGAAAACTCTGGGTACGGCTGCCTGCCCGCCCTACCACATCGCCTTCGTCATCGGTGGTACTTCGGCCGAGAAGAACCTGCTCACTGTCAAGCTGGCCTCGACCCACTACTACGACAACCTGCCCACCACGGGCAACGAATATGGCCGCGCATTCCGCGACGTAGAGCTCGAGAAACAGGTACTCGAAGAGGCTCACCGCATTGGCCTCGGTGCACAGTTCGGCGGCAAATACTTCGCCCACGACGTGCGCATCATCCGCTTGCCCCGTCACGGCGCATCCTGCCCCGTAGGTCTGGGTGTAAGCTGCTCGGCCGACCGTAACATCAAGTGCAAAATCAACAAAGAGGGTATCTGGATCGAGAAGCTCGACAGCAACCCCGGCGAACTCATTCCCGAGGAATTGCGTCAAGCCGGCGAAGGCAATGCCGTGAAGATAAACCTCAACCAGCCCATGAGCGAAATCCTCAAGGAGCTCGACAAATACCCCGTAGCTACCCGCCTCTCGCTCAACGGTACCATCATCGTAGGCCGCGACATCGCTCACGCCAAACTCAAAGAGCGCCTCGACCGTGGCGAAGACCTGCCCCAGTACATCAAGGATCACCCCATCTACTACGCCGGTCCCGCCAAGACGCCTAAAGGCATGGCCTGCGGCTCGATGGGCCCCACGACAGCCGGCCGTATGGACCCCTATGTAGACCTGTTCCAAAGCCACGGCGGCTCCATGATCATGCTCGCCAAGGGTAACCGCAGCCAGGCCGTTACCGACGCCTGCAAGAAACACGGCGGCTTCTACCTGGGCAGCATCGGCGGTCCTGCCGCTATCCTGGCCCAGAACAACATCAAGAGCATCGAGTGCGTAGAGTATCCCGAGCTCGGCATGGAGGCCATCTGGAAAATCGAAGTCGAAGACTTCCCCGCATTTATCCTCGTCGATAACAAGGGCAACGACTTCTTCAAACAGATCAAACCCATCTGCCCCGCCCACAAATAATCTCGCGGGACAAGTTCCTATACACCGGCGGGGCTGCCTTACTAAAGAGGCAGCCCCGCTGTATTTTTACGAGATTCAATTCATCTGCTTTCCCCGCTTCTCCTTCTCGAGAAGGTGCTTTGCCGCCAACCGATAGGTATAACGCACATTCGGGTCACTCTGATCCCAAGTGTCCAGTTCATCGAGAATCAACTGTGGGAACTTCTTGCTGATATCTCGCAACGCATTACCTACCGATTTTCTCACATACTCGCTCGAATCGGCCTTGTGTCTACTCAAAAAAGCAACAGCCTCCAAAGGATGCTCCTTGAAATAGGGCCGCGAGGTCCATATCCTCAACCCCTCGGTAACAGCCCGTACTACATTCGGATGACCATCGGCCAACCATTCAGCAATAAGAGGCAAAGTTCTTTCATATCCACGCTCTTTACAAATAAAGTCAAACGATTTGGCCAGCATCTCCTGCACACGCCAATTCTCATCGCAGCTTACCCGCTCTTTCAAAAAACTCAGGGCTTTTTCATTGTCTACTCCGGCATACCCCAATAAAACAACCGACAGCATACGCACCTGATAAGCCGGATGTTCGAATAATTCGAGCGAAAGGCCGTAACACTCTTCGTCACTACACGACTCGTGTATCCGATGAGCCGCATCCAAAATATGCTGAAATCCATTTTCAACCGTTACAATATGGGCAATAATCTCTTCGATGTTCATATTTATTAGGTTTATCCATCGCTGGAGTATGAAACCGCGCAATTCAATCGAGATTCTGAGCATGAGATTTGTGCTCCATCATCTCGCGTACACTGTTTACCTCGTCGATAAGTTGTGTTTGCGAAGGCAGATACAATTTATATTCACGGGCCAGTATGGTTTTATTATCTTCGGGAAGAGCCATCTTCACGGCCGTATCGTTCTTGCTGGTACACAAAAGGATTCCTACGGTGGGATTCTCGTCGGCCATCTTTTCCACCCGGTCGTAGTAGTTGACATACATTTGCAACTGTCCCAAGTCCTGATGAGTCAGTTTGCCCGTCTTCAACTCAACCACCACAAAACATTTCAGCAACCGGTTGTAGAAAACCAAATCGGCAAAAAATTCGTCATCCTCCAACAAGATACGTTTCTGCCGGGCCACAAAAGTAAAACCCTGCCCCAGTTCGAGCAAGAAGTGCTGCAAATGAGTGATGATAGCCGACTCCAAATCTTTTTCATAATAGGTTGCCTGAGGCTTCAATCCCAAAAACTCCAAATACATGGGGTCTTTGATAATCTCCTGCGGCGACTGCGGCATGCGCTCCTTTCGCGCCACAGCCAACACCGACTCCTTGTCGTTGCTCAACAGCAGCCGTTCGTACAACTGGGAGTTTATCTGTCGCTCCAGCTCCCGGGCCGTCCACGCATTGTTCACGGCCTCCAGTTCGTAATACTCCCGTTTATCGGCTTCCGATATAGCCATCAGCATTTTATACTGCGACCAATTCAATTGCGTCCGCAGTGTGGACGCAATTGGATACAACCGATAAAACTGCCGGCTTCGCTCCAACTGTCGCACCGAAAATCCGCTACCATAATCGGGTTCCAACTGCTTGGCCAGGTTCTTTATCAGGTAACTGCCATAGTCGGCCCTCTCTTTTCCTTGTTGCTCCTCCTCAAAAATGCGGCGTCCCAACTGCCAATACATCTGAACCCGGCAGAAATCCACACTACGCACCGCATGAGCACGAGCCGCATCGATAATGCCGCGGATGTCGTTCAAAAACAGTTCTTCCTTTTTCATATCTCCATCCATGGTATTTACTTGTCAGACTTATACATACAAATATAAACAATTCCTTTCACTTGACCAAATGCAGAAGGGTCCCCTCCGAAAACAGGCAGGGCCCGACGAACGGCAAGCGTTCGCGGGCCCTGTATGGTTGAGCTGTCGGCCTCGTAGGCGAAAGACTTTCCGCCTCGGCCGATGTGTTTAGCCTTTCTTTTTCTCCCCGATGTAGATGGTGCAGGCACCGAAGGTGAGGCGGCGGCAATAGCAACGGTCGAAGCCGGCACGACGGAAGATGTCGAGCATAGCCTCGCCCTGCGGCACGACAGCCACCGAGCGCGGCAGATAGCTGTATGCGCTGCGGTCTTTCGATACCAGGCGACCTATGAAGGGGATAAAGGTATAGGTATAGAACTTATAAAGCTGGCGGAAGGGAAAACGCTCGGGGGTCGACAGCTCGATGACACACAATGCACCACCGGGACGGAGCACCCGATACATTTCGCGGAATCCCGCCTCGAGGTGTTCGAAATTGCGCACCCCATAGGCCACCGTCACCACGTCGAAGCTGTTGTCGTCGAAGTCCATCGACAGGCAATCCTGCACCTCGAAGAGGATACGGCGCTGGGCATTGCGCTTGACCGCCTTCTCGCGGGCAATCCGCAACATACCCTCCGAGAGGTCCACACCGATAATCTGGTCGGGGTTGAGCCGCTCGTCGAGCAGCAGGGCCAGGTCGCCCGTGCCCGTAGCCACATCGAGTATATGGCGGTGTGGATAGCGCCGCAACATCTTCACGGCCACCCGGCGCCACCAGCGGTCTATGCCCACGGTCATGGTACGGTTCATCGCATCGTAGGCCGGCGCAATGGAGTCGAACATCTCGCGCACCTGCGTGGTCTTGTCGGTCTCCTCGTTATAGGGTTTTATCTCTTCTGCTTTATAGTCCATTCGTCATGTAATCCTTTCTCCGCCCCCTTATTTCTTGCGGCTGTTCAGGAAGTCGGTCACGTTCTTCTCGATACGGGCAGCCAGGTCTTCGCCTTCGGCCTTGACAAACTTCTCGCCCACGATGTGCTCGTAGAGTTCGATGTAGCGGTCCGATACGCTGTTGCAATACTCCTCGGTCATCTCGGGCACCTTCTGACCCTCTTTGCCCTGGAAGCCGTTTTGAATCAGCCATTGGCGCACAAACTCTTTCGAGAGCTGACGTTGCTCTTCGCCACGGGCCAGACGCTCCTCATAACCATCGGCATAGAAGTAGCGCGACGAGTCGGGCGTGTGGATTTCGTCGATCAGGATAATCTTGTCGCCAATCTTACCGAACTCATATTTCGTATCTACGAGGATGAGCCCCTTCTGAGCAGCCATCTCGCAACCACGTTGATAGAGGGCCAGGGTATATTTCTCGAGTTGCTCGTAGTCCTCGCGCGAAACGATGCCGCGGGCAATGATTTCGGCCTTCGAGATGTCCTCGTCGTGACCCTCGGCAGCTTTGGTCGTAGGCGTGATGATGGGGTGCGGGAATTTCTCGTTCTCCTTCATACCCTCGGGCATGGTCTCGCCGCACAGCGTACGGTTGCCAGCCTTGTATTCGCGCCAAGCGTGACCCGTCAAATACCCCCGTACAACCATCTCGACCTTGAACGGTTCGCAACGCAGACCCACGGTCACCATCGGGTCGGGAGTAGCCACTTTCCAGTTCGGAAGAATATCGGACGTAGCGTCCAGGAACTTGGCGGCAATCTGGTTCAGCACCTGTCCCTTGTAGGGAATACCCTCGGGCAGAATCACATCGAAGGCCGAGATACGGTCGGTTACCACCATCACCAGCAACTCGTCGTCGATGTTGTACACATCGCGCACTTTACCATGATATACACTCTTTTGTCCGGGAAATTTGAAATCGGTTTTTACCAAAGCATTTTTCATTTCTGTAATACTTTTTCTGTTTATAATATAGTCGTTGTATGTCCTCTGTAAAGACACGGCAAAGATACAACATAAAAACGAGATAGCACGTCAATTAAAACAGATTAAGCATTACCCGCGTCGACAATCTTTCTCCCCTCACGATACCGCTGCCCCTCCCGGGCCATGCACTCAAAAGGGCGATATTCACCCCGCCCAATCTCCATAAGTCTTTCGCTCCGTCGGGGCCAACCAACCGCCCACAGGCCTCACGCCTCAGGCTTCTCCTTACCGGCCTCTTTGGCAGCGGCACGCTCCTGCGTGCGGGCCTCGGCAGCCTTGCGCTCCTTCTCGTCGTGCTTTTCGTAAGCCTCGACAATACGCTGTACCAACTTGTGGCGCACGATATCCTTTTTGCCGAACTCCACGCGAGCTATACCCTCGACATTCTTCAATATACTTATCGCCTGCACCAGACCCGACGTCTGCGAGGCCGGCAGGTCTATCTGCGTCATGTCGCCCGTGACTATCATCTTGGCGTTCATGCCCAGGCGGGTGAGAAACATCTTTATCTGGTGTGTCGTGGTGTTCTGCGCCTCGTCGAGAATGATGACCGCATCGCTCAACGTACGGCCGCGCATGAAGGCCAACGGGGCAATCTGTATCACGTTCGACTCCATGTACTCCTTCAGCTTGGCGGCCGGAATCATATCTTCCAGCGCATCGTAGAGCGGTTGCAGATAGGGATCGATCTTGTCCTTCATGTCACCCGGCAGGAAACCCAGCTTCTCGCCGGCCTCCACGGCGGGACGGCTCAGGATAATCTTCTTCACCTCCTTGTTTTTCAGAGCCTTCACGGCCAGAGCAATAGCCACGTAGGTCTTGCCCGAACCGGCCGGCCCCAGGGCAAACGTGAGGTCGTTGTGGGCAAAAGCCTCGACCAGCTTCTGCTGGTTGGGCGTGCGGCCCGTGATGGGCTTGCCGTTCACCCCGTAGATGATAAGGTTCTCCAGCGGTTTCACGGTCTGCGGCTCATCGCCCTTGATGATGTCGATAATCACCTCTTCGCCCAGTTGGTTATACTCGGCACAATATTTCTCGAGCTGCTTGATTTTCTGCTCGAAAAGTTCGGTCTCCTTCTCGTCGCCGATTACCTTCATCACATTGCCCCGGGCAGCGATGCGCACCTTGGGGAAAAGATTCTTAATCACCTGCACGTTGGCGTTGTTCACACCGTAAAAAGTCACCGGATCGACGGCGTCCAATATAATTACTCTTTCTATCATTCGGCTGTTTCCTGTTCTTGGCCCGGCCTGTACACACCCGCCTGCCCCCTCGACCTTCACGCAGTCGACGACACAAGCCCGATACCTCCCGGGCAACTTATGCAAAAATAAAAAATTATCTGTTCATTTCTCAAAACAACGAGGGATAATTCATCGACATCTTTTCGAAGAAGCCCTCGGTAAGGCGCGACACCGCATAGTCTCCTATAGCTCCGGCCTCGATGCGCAGATAGCCCGGCATGGCAGGCATCTGCTCGGTCTCGACCACATAAAAGCGGGCATGGATTACCCGGTGCGAAAGCACATGCTTGCAACTGTACACCTGGGCCGACACGCTCACCCGACCGGCCCCGGCAAACAGTTCGCCCCACGCCTCGCTCTGCTGCAGGGCGTCGAACGGCTGCTCTTCGGCCGTCTCGACAAGCGGCAGCTCATACAGATTGCGCCAGATGTCGCGACCCTCGCGCCGGCGCACCCAGGTATAACCCTCGTGCCGCACATAGAAGTAGTTGAAGTAGCGGGGCTTCACCACCGTGCGTCCCTGCTTCACCGGCAACTCCTCCACACGGCCCGTTGCCAAAGCCATGCAGCGGTCGGCAAAGATGCACCCGCCGCACTGCGGCGAGCGGGGCACGCAATAGAGCGCCCCGAACTCCATCATCGCCTGGTTGTAACCGCCGGGATCCTGCCGGTCGAGCAGCTCGTCGGCCAGGGCGGCAAACAGTTTTTTGCCTTCGGTCGTGTCGATAGGGGTGTCGATGCCGTAGATGCGCGAGAGCACCCGATAGACGTTGCCGTCGACTACGGCATGAGGCAACCCATAGGCAAACGAGGCAATAGCCGCCGCCGTGTAGTCGCCGATACCGGGTAGCGAACGTATGTCGTCGTAACTCCGGGGGAACTCCCCGCCAAACCGCTCGACCACCTGCCGGGCAGCAGCCAGCAGATTGCGGGCCCGGCTGTAATAGCCCAGCCCCTGCCACAGTTTCATCACCTCGTCGTCATCGGCCGCAGCCAACGCCCGCACGTCGGGGAAGCGCGACACAAAGCGGTTGTAGTATTCATACCCTTGTACCACCCGGGTCTGCTGCAAGATTATCTCCGAAATCCAGATGCGATACGCATCGGTTATGCCCCGCCACGGCAACACCCGGTGATTCCGGGCATACCAGTCGTGCAGGTCGGCGGCCAACGGCGATACGGCCCCGTTCGATAGTTCTTCCTTTCGTCTCATATTCCATGCAAAGATAGGACACACCGTGGGTAGAAGCAAATTTATTTGAACACACCGATACCACAACCGCTCCCTCCCCTTCTTCATCTCGACAACCCACCAATAGCAGGAGTCGAATGGAGGATAATATTGGTTGCCATTACCACAAAAAGAGAGGCAGAAACCGATGGAAAATACCACCTGTCCCTGCCTGTTCCAAGCAAATCACTACAAACTATCGTTTATCCATGATACCAAATTTCACCCATTCCTCCTGAGGGAAACCGCTTTTAATCAAATAACGGAGGACATTGGCCTGGTCCTTTACCTCACAGAGCTGAACATTGGCTTTCCGCAGCTTCTCCGACACCTCGGCTCTAAGAGCATCTACTTTCCGAATCATCTCTATTGCTTTCGACGCTTCGGCTTCCAATTTATCAACAGCCGCTGTACCGATGCCCAATTTGGAAAGTTCTTGAAAATGAGACCTGATTCCTGCCACCATAGTTAACGCTTTTTGTGCATTTTGCTCAAATGTCTTTGACATAAACATTATAAATTTTAAATAAAACAAGGATCTACAACGCATCGAAATGCGCATGGATCCATAGCAAATATACGAAAAAAAACTTTTTTTTGTAACCTTAAAAAAGCAACTTTTTATATATAATTCACTCATTTCCAATCTATATAGAATCTCGTCCAGATAGATTTCACTCTATCCACACGACACAGATCGAACCTCAATCGGTACAAAAAAGTGACCGCACAAAACCGTCTTTTCCGATTTATACTTACATTTGCAATCGTACCTAATTTTTTTCGTTATGAACAACGACAAACAGCGCATATACAGCGGAGACTGGAAACCCCTGCATCCCTACACCGGCTCGGCATCGACCGACCTCTACTACATTACCCTGGCCAACAAAGTATTGACCGCGATTCGTTCCATCGAAAACGACCTGGCCGAAGACGACTACCGTAAAATCGACCCCTCGGAACAGAAAGAGCTGGCCTGTATCCTCACCGCCTACTTCGAGGATGTCATCTCGCAAACCGGCATCTTCCAGGCCTTCTCCCGCGTCTATCAACAGAAGTATGGCAAACCGCTGCCCTTCTATTCCCTCGACAGCGACTACACGCCCGGCGAAATCAATACCGAGGACATCCAGTTCCTCATCTGGCACTACCACATGCAGCTCAACAACCTCGACATTGCCTACTCGCCGGCTCTCGATACTTTTGCCGCCATAGCCGCCGACGTGATGGAGTTGTTCGAGGCTGAATACGAAACGGCGCCCGAAAACGAAAAACTGCTCCACTACCTTCAACCCGACGAGAAGGAGCAGCACAACCTCTACGCGCTGCATGCACGCTTCCTGTGGCTCTGCACCCAGTCTTACCTCTTCTCCAACAACGGATACCTGCTCGAAGACCAGGCCGAAGCGCTGGCCGACGAAGCCAAGGAGAACGGACTGGAAGACCAGATTCCCGACATGGTCAACCAACTCTGCAACGACTTCGGCTTCAACCAGGTCACCGAGTTCATGCGCCTCACGCCGCCCCACTGGCTGGCCGAGGTTCTGGGTCCGGAATCGCCCCTCTACGACTCGCTCAGGAGCATGGGCCACAAATACACCGGCTACTACCGCTACGAAGGGGGCGACGACCGGGTGACCCGCTTCCGCCACATCGCCACCGACCGAGTGCTCGAGGTGACCAACCGCTCGCTCGTGGGACTGCCCCGCGACATGAAAAACCCCTCGCTCATCCTGCGCACCGGCTTCGTCGAATGGAACGGCGAATGGTGGCTCTCGGGACAGATTACCAGCTACGAAGATAGCGAAGACCTCATCGGCCAAATCACCGGCGACGACGACGAATACAACCTGTTCGAACCCGACGACGACCTGCCCGACGACGAACAGCAGATTATCCTCACCGACATCCTCTCGACCACCGTGGGCGAAGAGGGGCAGACACTCGACGAGTCGGATACCGCCTGGCAGGCCATGCTGAGCGACGAGATAGGCGAAGACTTCTTCATCGCCCAGGTCGAGGCCGGCCAGATAAAAGGACTCCAGTTCTACGACGACCCGGGCCGACTGTTGCTCGACAACCTCCGCTTTGTCACCGAATACATAAAACGATAAACACTTTAACTTTAATCATTTAAAAGAATTCATCATGAAAAGATTATTGCTGCTACCCATCACCCTGCTGCTCTGTATCGTCAGCCTCTGTGCCCAACAAGTCGACACCGTCACGATACACAGCAAAATGGGTCACGACCTGAAAAATGTGGTCATCCTGCCCAAAAGCTACGCCGAGGGCAACACCCGGTACCCGGTTGTATACCTGCTGCACGGCTGCGGCGGCAACTACGCCTCGTGGATTACCATCAAACCCGAGTTGCCCCAACTGGCCTCGCAATACAACCTCATCATCGTCTGCCCCGACGGACTGATAAACAGCTGGTACTGGAACAGCCCGCTCAATAAGGACATGCAGTTCGAGGACTACATCTCCGACGAAGTCATCCGCTATACCGACTCGCACTACCGCACCATCGCCGACCGCAGCGCCCGGGCCATCTCGGGCCTCAGCATGGGCGGCCACGGTGCCATGTGGAACGCCATCCGTCACCGCGACGTATTCGGTGCCGTGGGCAGTACCAGCGGCGGACTCGACATTCGCCCCTTCCCCACCAACTGGAAGATGCAGAACCAACTGGGCGAATTTGCCTCCAATAAAAAGCGTTGGGACGAGCATACCGTCATCAACCTCATCCCCTCGCTCAAAGACGGCGACCTGGCTATCATCATCGACTGCGGGGTCGACGACTTCTTCCTCGAGGTCAACCGCCGGGCCCACCAATCGCTGCTCGACCACAACATCAAGCACGACTACATCGAGCGACCAGGGGCTCACAACAATGCCTATTGGAACAACTCCATCGACTACCAGTTGCTCTTCTTCCACAAATTCTTCGCACAGCCCAAAGAGCCGAAGAAATAACAGCCCTGCCGGGCATAGAGGGGGATGCCAAAACACGTACAGCCAACGAGCTATCGACGAATTAAACGATTGTCTAACCTATTATAAAACCAAACTTTTATGGCTATGAACAAAAATCTAATTCTTACAGCCCTGCTGACTATCCTGTTTTCCACCGCCTCGATGGCACAAGAGAAGGTCTATCAACTCTCCAGTCACATCCTCGACATCAACGCCGGCCAACCGGCCACGGGGGTAACCATCCAACTCTCGCGGCTGGCCGACGGGCAGTCGTGGCAACCGGTCGATGCCAAAACCACCGACGCCAACGGCCGGGTGAAGGAATTTCTCGAGAAACGCCCCGGCACCGACAACCGGGGCATCTACAAGCTCACCTACCTCGTAGGTCCCTACTTCGAGGCGCAGGCGCAAAAGTCGTTCTACCCCTTCATCGAGGTGGTATTCGAGATTACCGACGACAGCCACTACCATGTGCCCATCACCCTGTCGCCCTACGGATACTCGACCTACCGGGGCAATTGAGCGATTTATAAACAAATTACGAGATACGGTACTCCGTTTCAACAAAATTTTCCAAAGCCCGTTAAATAGTTAATAAAATAATTTGTTATACGACAATTACGTTAAAAACAGTTTGATTTTAAACTATCTGATTGGAATATTGAGCAATACGCCTTATATTTGTACCATGTTTTTTCATAGTATTAGATTTAAGGTTTACAAATTGGCTGTCGTGAGACAGCCTTTTTTTATTTTATATGCTCCCCTGCTACGCCGACAGTCACCTCTGCCGCGCCCCGGAGCAGAGCTCCCGTCCAACCGGGCGAAATACTCGGCGATTTCGCACGAAATCTCCGGTAGATAACCTGCCTATCATTCCTCTTTTTTTGCTAATTTTGCACCCAAATTTCATGGTAAGCCCTATGAACTATCAAGTTTTCGCACCCACCGACTGCTCGGCCACCATTGTACTGCCCACCTCCAAGAGCATCAGCAACAGAGCACTCATCCTCAACGCCCTGTGCCGCGACGCCATTCCCGTCGAGAACCTCTCGGAGTGTGACGACACGCGGGTCATGCGGCAGGCCTTTGCCGGCAGTGGCCCCGTCGTCGACATCCACGGTGCCGGTACCGCCATGCGATTCCTCACCGCCTACTACGCCCAACGGCCGGGCAGCCGCGTCACCCTCACCGGGTCGGCACGCATGCAACAGCGCCCCATCCGTATTCTGGTCGACGCCCTGCGCTCGCTGGGGGCCGACATCCGCTACACCGCCCGCGAGGGATTCCCCCCTCTCGAAATCTGCGGTCGCGAGTTGAAGGGCGGCGAACTCACCCTGCCCGGCGACGTCAGTTCGCAATACATCTCGGCCCTGCTCATGATAGCCCCCCGCATGCACTACGGCCTCACCCTTACCCTCACCGGCGAGATGGTATCGATACCCTATATCGAGATGACCCTCGGCATGATGGCCCGCTTCGGCATCGAGGCCCGGCGCACGGGAAACACCATACGGGTACCGGCCGGCGAATACCGCCCCGCCCCGTTCCGGGTCGAACCCGACTGGTCGGCAGCCTCCTACTGGTACGAGATTGCGGCATTGGCCCCGGCGGGCACCATCACGCTGCCAGGTCTCTCGACCGAAAGTCTGCAAGGCGATGCCCGCATTGCCGCCCTGTTCGAACCGCTGGGTATCAATACCCTGTTTTCTTCAGACGGAGCAAAACTAATAAAATCGGACCACCGCACAACCGAATACCGCTGCGACCTCTCCGAACAGCCCGACCTGGCCCAAACCCTCGTCGCAACCTGCTGCCTGCTGGGAGTTCCCTTCCACTTCACCGGACTGCAAACCCTGCGCATCAAGGAGACCGACCGCATTGCCGCCCTCTGTGATGAGCTTATAAAATTAGGATACAAACTATTATCTTCGGACAGCGCACTCACCTGGAACGGCGAAACCGTCGCCCCCGGCGAGTCGCCCGTCATACAAACCTACGACGACCACCGCATGGCCATGGCCTTCGCCCCGGCAGCCTTCCGCTTCCCCGGCATCACCATTGCCGACACGGCCGTTGTCGACAAATCGTATCCCGGCTATTGGGACGACCTCGCCCGGGCCGGCTTCACCCTCACCCCCCGGGAGAAAGGAGATATTTCGCTATGATTATACTCGTCATCGCCATCGTACTGCTGGGTCTCGTCACCTACTACTTCCACCGCCGCGACCAGCGCAAACAGGCCGCTGCCAGCACACCGCCCCCGGCCGAAGAGAAACCCGCACCGCCGCAAGAGTGTTGTGGGCAGCACCTCGTGTGCGAGCGCGACAGCCTGCTGGCCGGGGTGAGCAAGGCCATCGAATACTACGACGACGAGGAGCTCGACGAATGGAAGGGGACCCCGGCCGACCAGTACACCCCCGAGCAGGTAGAGCACTTCAGGGACATTTTCTACACCCTCCTGCCCACCGACGTGCCGGGATGGGTACGCAGCCTGCAACTGCGCCAGATCGAGGTACCCGAAGCCCTGCGCGACGAGATTCTGCTCGTGGTCAACGAGCAAAGAAACATCGACAAATAACCACCGTTTACAATGGATATTTTCAATTATACATTTTTTCAAAATGCCCTGTGGGCGCTCCTCCTCATCTCGATTATCAGCGCCATCATAGGCACCTATATCGTAGCCCGGCGCATGCTCTTCATCACCGGAGGTATCACCCACGCCTCGTTCGGCGGATTGGGTATAGGCTACTTTCTGGGAATAAGCCCCACCCTCTCGGCTCTCTTCTTCGCCATACTATCGGCGCTGGGGGTCGAGTGGATGTCGCGCGGGAAAACCGTGCGAGAAGACTCGGCCATCGCCGTCATCTGGACACTGGGCATGGCCGTCGGCATCATCTTCATCTTCATGACACCCGGCTACACCCCGGGACTCACCGAGTTCCTCTTCGGCAACATCCTCACCATCACCCGCACCGACATCCTGGTGTTTGCCGCCTTTGCCGCCCTGCTCGTCGTCTACACCCTGCTGCAATACCGCCGCATCGTCTACACCGCGTTCGACACCGATTTCGCCCATACCCGCAGTATCAACACCCGGCTCATCAACTACATCATGACCTTCTTCGTAGCCACGGCCGTGGTCCTCTCCATCCGGTTGGTAGGCATCATGCTGCTCATCTCCATCCTCTCCTTGCCGCAGATGATAGCCGAGCTCTTCTGCCACCGCTTCCGCGACATCATCTGGCTCTCGGGACTCATCAACCTTCTGGCCGGTATCGGCGGGCTGCTGCTCTCCTACTGGCTCGACGTGCCGGCCGGCGCCACCATCGTCTTCACCCTCATCGTCGTCTACCTGGTAGCCAAGCTCCTGACGAGTCAGATGCAACGCACCGTAGCTAAAAGACAATAAAACCGCCGTTTTTCAGTTTAAAAATATGGCTTCTTATCCCCGTAGCGTTTGAAAAAAAGAGTAATACATATCGTCGTTCTGCTGGTGACCCTGGCGCTCGTATCCTGTTCGACCAAGAAGAATACGGCCTTCACCCGCTTTTACCACAGCTTTACGACCCGCTACAACGTCTATTTCAACGGGATAGAAAACTACAAGGAGCAGATGAAAAACATGGAGACCGAGTATCAGGACAACTTCACCGACCTCCTCTACATGCACCCGGCCCAAGCCTATGCCAACCCCAAGGACCCGCAACCCTCGGGCAGCTTCGACCGCACCATCGAGAAGTGCCAGAAAGCCATCCAGCTCCACTCCATCAAGAAGAAGCCCAAGCGCGACTCCCGAAAGATGAGCGACCCCAAATATCGCGACTACCTCAAGCGCGACGAGTACAACCCCTTCATCCACAACGCCTGGCGACTGATGGGCCAGGCCCAGTATTACAAGGGCGAGTTCCTCGAGGCCGCAGCTACCTTTCTCTACATCTCGCGTCACTTCACCTGGATGCCCGACCTCGTAGCCGAGGCCAAGCTCTGGCAGGCCCGATGCTACATTGCCCTGGGCTGGCTCTACGAAGCCGAAGACATACTCCAGAAAATCAACAACGACAAGCTGCCCGAGTCGCAAAACAACTGGTTTGCCACCGTCAATGCCGACTACCTCATCCGCAGCGGCCAATACCAGAAGGCCATCCCCTTCCTCGAGACCGCCATCAAGTCGGCCCCGAGCAAGCAACAGCGCATCCGGCTCACCTTCCTGCTGGGGCAGCTCTACGAAAAAACCGGGGTCAACGCCAAAGCCTACGAGACTTTCGGGAAGGTTATCTCCATGAACCCGCCCTACCGCACCGAGTTCAACGCCCGCATCAAGCAGACCGAGGTCTTCTCGGGCAAAGACATCACCAAGGAGGTGAAAAAGCTCACCCGCATGGCCTCGCGCGACCGCAACAAAGAGTACCTCGACCAGGTCTACTACGCCATCGGCAACCTCTACCTCTCGCGTAAGGATACCCTCAAGGCGATGGAGAACTACCGCCTGGCCAACCAGAAGAGCACCCGCAACGGCATCGAGAAGGCCATCTGCCAGGTGACCCTCGGCGACCTCTACTTCGACCGGCGCGAATATGTCGACGCCCAGCCCTGCTATGCCGAGGCCCTGCCTCTGCTCAAGGAGGATTTCCCCCGCTACGACCTGCTCTCGCGGCGCTCCACCGTGCTCGACGAGCTGGTAGTCTACGCCCAGAATGTCGAGTTGCAGGACAGTCTGCAAGACCTGGCCGCCATGAGCGAGACCGAGCGCAACAAAGCCATCCAGCAGATTATCGACGACCTCATCAAGAAAGAGAAGGAGGAGGCCGAAGCCCTTCAGCGCGAAGAGTATCTGGCCCAGCAACAGGGGCCCCAGTTCAACAGCAACAACGCGGCCAAGAACAACGCCACCCTGATTTCGGGCGACAAGTCGTGGTACTTCTACAACAAGACCATGGTAGCCGCCGGTAAGACCGAATTCCAACGCACCTGGGGTAGCCGTAAGCTCGAGGACGACTGGCGCCGCCGCAACAAGTCGGGATTCTCGATGAGCGACTTTGCCGAGAAAACCGATGGAGGAGGCGACACCGAGGAAGGCATGGAGGTCGACGAGAACGGCATGCCCCTCGAGGAGAGCCCCGACAGCGCCCAGCTGGCCGATGCCGAGGATCCCCACAAACCGGCATTCTACCTCAAGCAGATACCTCTCACCCCCG
The DNA here is from genome assembly GCF_963931395.1 of Barnesiella sp. An22. Classification (NCBI taxonomy): domain Bacteria; kingdom Pseudomonadati; phylum Bacteroidota; class Bacteroidia; order Bacteroidales; family Barnesiellaceae; genus Barnesiella; species Barnesiella sp. An22. The sequence continues at coordinate 817,168 of NZ_OZ007014.1, read as the reverse complement.
AGGCCCTCGAGGTCTCGAACGAGGTGGTGGCCGAAGGTCTCTTCAACATGGGTATCATCCTCAAGAACAAGCTCGAGGACTACCCCGCCGCCATCGCCAACTTCAACCTGCTCGAAGAGCGGTTCCCCGAGAACCCCTACCGGCTTGACGTCTACTACAACATGTACCTCATGTACATGCGCAACGGCGACGAAGTCACCGCCGGCATCTACCGCGACAAGATACGGTCTACCTTCCCCGAGAGCGCCTATGCCCAGGCCATGGCCGACCCGCACTACCTCGACAACCTGCGGCGCATGAGCACCGAGCAGGACTCCATCTACGAGGATACCTATGCCGCCTATCTCGCCAACAACAACGCGGCCGTGCACCGCAGCCGCCAGTATATGGAGGAGAAGTATCCCCTCTCGCCGCTCATGCCCAAGTTCCTATTCCTCGACGCGCTCGCCTACGTGGGCGACAAGCAGTACGACAAATTCAAGGCCGGGCTGAGAGACCTGCTCGAGCGCTATCCGCAAGCCGACGTATCGCCCCTGGCCACCACCATGCTCAAGGGGGTAGCTCAGGGCCGGCAGGTAGCCGAGGGCAGCGGCAACCTGCGGGGCATGCTGTGGAAGGCCCGTCTGACCAACGACACCACGACCGTCCTCAACGACACGGCCCAGGTAGCCTTCACCCAGGACCTCAAGGCTCCGCACGTGCTTCTGCTGGTCTACGCCACCGACAGCGTATCGTCCAACCAGTTGCTCTTCGACGTGGCCAAACACAACTTCACCACGTTTGTTATTAAAGATTTCGACCTCGAAATAATGACCTTTAACGAAATAAGTATGTTAGTTGTCAAAGGATTTAATAACTTTGACGAGTTGTCGCACTATCGCCGGTTGCTCGACCACAGCGAGACATTCCGCTACCCGCCTGGTGTCAAGCCCGTGATGATCAGCGAAGACAACTTCAAGAAACTGCTCGAAGGATACAGTTTCGAAGACTATTTCTTATTTCTTGAAAACAACCCGCTACCAGAAGAGCCTTATGAAGAACGGTAAAATACTTTGGGCCGACGACGAAATCGATTTGCTGAAACCGCATATCCTCTTCCTCCAACAGAAGGGATACGACGTCACCACCGTATCCAACGGCCGCGACGCCCTTGAAAAAGCGGCTCACGAGGCTTTCGATCTCATCATTCTCGACGAGAACATGCCCGGCTTGAGCGGTCTCGACACCCTCAGCCAAATCAAAATGGACAACCCCTCCATCCCCGTGGTCATGATTACCAAGAGCGAGGAGGAGAACATCATGAACCAGGCCATCGGTAACAAAATATCCGACTACCTCATCAAACCCGTGAATCCCAACCAGATACTCCTGTCAATCAAGAAGAATCTCCACCACAAGGAGATTATCCTCGAGAAGACCTCGAGCGACTACCGGCAGGAGTTTCAGCACATCAGCAGCCAGATAAACGACTCCTATTCGTGGACCGACTGGTACGAGGTGTACAAGAAACTGGTATTCTGGGAACTGGAGCTCACCCAGGCCGAGAGCGACATGGACGAACTCCTCACCCTGCAGAAGAGCGAGGCCAACAGCGCCTTTGCCAAGTTTGTCAAGAAGAACTACGAAAAGTGGATTACCGGCGGCGAACACCCCCTGATGAGCCACGAGCTCTTCAAGACCAAGGTATTCCCCCTCATCGACAACGGTGAGAAGGTATTCTTCATCCTCATCGACAACTTCCGCCTCGACCAGTGGCGGGTCATCAAGCCGCTGCTCAGCGAATACTTCACCGCCGAGGAGGACCTCTACTTCAGCATTCTGCCCACGGCCACACAATATGCCCGCAACGCCATATTCTCGGGCCTCATGCCTAACCAGATTGCCCGCATGTTCCCCGACCTCTGGGTCGACGAAGACGAGGAGGAGGGCAAGAACCTCAACGAAGCGCCTCTCATCCAGACGCTGCTCGACCGCTTCCGCAAGCGTTACACCTTCTCCTACAACAAAATCAACGAGTCGGCTTTCGGCGAGAAGCTCATCCAGAACTTCCCGCAAATCGAGAACAACCAGCTCAACGTCTGCGTGCTCAACTTTGTCGACATGCTCTCGCACGCCCGCACCGAGTCGAAGATGATTCGCGAGCTGGCCTCGACCGAGGCGGCCTACCGCTCCATCACCGAGTCGTGGTTCAAGCACTCGTCGGCGCTCGACCTCTTCCGCAAAATCGCCGAGAAAGATTTCAAGATCATTCTCACCACCGACCACGGTACCGTACACGTGAACAACCCCATCAAGGTAATCGGCGACAAGAACACCAACACCAACCTGCGCTACAAGGTGGGCAAGTCGCTCAGCTACAACCCCAAGCAGGTTTACGAAATCAAGTCGCCCGAGCGCTACGGACTGCCCTCGCCCAACATCAGCTCTACCTACATATTTGCCACCAACCACGATTTCTTTGCCTACCCCAACAACTACAACTACTACGTGGGCTACTACAAGGATACTTTCCAGCACGGCGGCATCTCCATGGAAGAGATGATGATTCCACTGATTACACTCACCAAAAAATAGAATACGATTATGCACACCCTTGTCATAGAAAACCTCGACCAGATAAATAAGACCGCCCGCCAGTTCATCGAACTCATGGCCGACTACACCGTCTTTGCCTTCCACGGCGAGATGGGCGCAGGCAAAACCACCTTCATCAAAGCCATCTGCGAAGAGCTGGGCGTCGAAGACCCCGTCAACAGCCCCACCTTCGCCATCATCAACGAATACCGTTCGGCCACGACCGGCGAACTCATCTACCACTTCGACTGCTACCGCATCAACAAGCTGCAGGAGGCCTACGACCTGGGAGCCGAGGACTATTTCGCCAGCGGCGCCCTCTGCTTCATCGAGTGGCCCGAAAAGATTGAGGAGCTGCTCCCCGACGATTGTGTGAATGTAGAGATTACCGAGACCGACGGCGGCGTCCGCACCGTCAACATCGACCTGTAATCGGCCGTCCAACCGCAACCGTCGTCCGCCATGCACCACGCCCCCTCCCTCATACCGGCCCTTATCGTGCTGAGTCTGTTCCTCATCTCGGGACTGCTCGCACTCGGTGCGGCCCTGGGCAACTGGGGATGGTTCTTCAACAGCAAGAACTGCCGGCTATTCACCTCGCGGCTCACCCGCGGGCAAGCCCGTTGGCTCTACGGTATACTGGGGGCACTCATCCTGCTGATGACGGCAATCATCGCACGCGACATGCTGTCGCAAACGGCGTCCACCCGCGAACCACAACCCCACGCGGCACCGGCATCGCCCACGCTCTACCTCGGCTGCAACACGTCGACAAACGACTCGGGCAACACCACATTCTCCATCGTCAACGCCTCGGCAAAGAGCGGCGCAATCTCCCGGTCGTGAAACCCGGCTATGCCGCACCCGATGCGGGTCACATAGAAGAGCAGCTCGCGGTGTGCCCGGGCAAAGGCGAGAAACTCGTCGACATAGGGCTTGATAGTCTCCACCCCGCCCTGCATCGTGGGTATGGCGTATGACTGCCCTTGCAGCCCCACACCCTGCCCCCACACCGCACCGAAGTGCCGCATGGCCACACGAGCGGCTCCGCCGCCGTGCATACCGGCCAGATTGCTGCCAAACACAAACACCTCGCCGGGTGCCAGCGACGTGATACACTCCGGGGTAAACCGCCTCGGGCCTGCCGTCCGTTCGCCCGCCTCTCGAGCCGTCGAACGCTCCTTGTTTTCTTCCTGTTTCATATCTGCTTGCGAGCCTGTGGCTCGATACCAAAAGTAAGCAAATTCTTTCGATTACACACCCTCTGCCCTCCATTTTTCACACACGCCCCGGCAGCGCTCCCCATCCTTTGCGCTGCACCCGGTTCGGCCTGCGTTTGTCGGCACAAACAATTCGCAGCACGGGTTGTTATATATCCACAACATCTTACCGAACCACTTTAATAAACTGAATTATGAGAAAGATTCTGTTTGGGGCAACCGCCCTGCTGCTCGTGCCGGCCCTCTCGGCCTGCTGCGACGACAACAAGACCACCGACGAACCGGCTCAACCCGAGGCGGTACAACTGATCACCCCCAATGTGAGCGCCCGCATTGCCGACCCGCTCAACCAAAATCCCTTCACGGGCATCCTCGAAATCTATCCCTGCTATGCCGAGACCTCGACCTACTACGGCAACTACATCAACAGCAAAAAGACCGTATTCAACGGCTACTACACCATCATCGACGGACACATATACGGCGAGTACAACCGGCCGCTGCAACTGCCGGTGGGCACCTACAACATGGTCTACTGGGGCACCCCGAAATACGACGACCCCATCTACAACACCCCCGCCATCAACGAGCCCGGTATCACCCAGGATGCCGACCTCTCGACCCTCTACTTCAGACTGCGGGCCAACACCGACGGCACCTACATGCCCGTCTATGACCTGGTACACGCCGTGAAACCGGCCAACGTGGGACAGGAAGACCTGCAGGCGGCCCTCACCCGCGTGACGGCCGGCATACGCATCATTGCCAAGATGCAGGACAACTCCGAATTCAACCCCTCCATCACCAACATCCAGGCCCGTATCGGCGGCATTGCCGAGAAGATGAACTTCTACACGGCCGAGGTCGAAAACACGACCAAAATCGTCAAGTTCGACCTCGAACGCTCCGACGACAACACCATCATGAGCAACGCCACCGTCATGCTCTTCCCCTCGGCCGAAAATCCTCCGCTCGAGCTCATCATCACCCTGGCCAACGGTACCGAACACACCCTGTCGAAGAACCTCAGCTCTACCCTATCGCCCAATACCAAGCTCACCCTCAACATCGTCCTGGGCGAAATCCTGTCGGGCGAAACTCCGGGCGACTTCTCCATCGAAGACTGGAACGAAGTAAGCGAAACCATCGAATTCCCGATTATCAACTGAATACGACCAAGTCCATAGCGAGGCTGTCGATACAACCTCCCCCCTCAAACAGCAAGGCGCCCCCCGGTCCTCGGGAGCCGCCTTGCTGTCGTATCTTCACTCTACGGTTATCCGTTCGATATACAACCGTTACACTATCTTTTCAGGCACAGCGCCGGCCCGGCACTCCACCCCCTCGAGCCGCAGCAAAGCCGCCTTACGCTCCACCCCACCGGCATACCCGGTGAGGCTGCCGTCGCACCCCACCACCCGATGGCAAGGTACCACGATACTCACGGGGTTGTGCCCCACAGCGCCGCCCACGGCCTGTGCCGACACCTGGCCACCGCCCCGCTCGCGCTCCAGTTGCCGCGCTATCGCCTTGTAAGTAACCACCTCGCCGCGCGGTATCTGCTGCAACAGTCGCCACACGGCCAGCCGGAAAGGGCTACCCTCCAGCCGCAGAGGCGGAACCGGCCCGGGATTTTCGCCCGCAAAGTAGCGGTCGAGCCACGCACGGGTCTGGTCAAAGAGCGGTAACGCCTGAGCTTCGCAGGCCGGCAGGCCGGCCTCGGGGTAATACTTCTGCCCGTCGAACCACAGCCCCGTCAGCCGCTCCCCGTCGCTGGCCATCGTCATCGGTCCCAGCGGCGAAAGGTATCCCTGTCTGTAACGAAAAAGTTCCATCCTGCCGATATATAAAAACGACAAGCCTCGGGCATTGCACACACCCGGGAGCTCGGTATTGTAACGATAAATTGCGATTCGATTATTGCGGTTGAGCCGGATTCTCGGGCTCCGACTGTGCAGGCTCCGCAGCAGCGGCAGCCTCGTCGGCTACGGCGAGTTGTTCGCTCGCCTTAATCTGCTCATACAGGGTCACTATCATAAAGGCCGAAATGATGAGCGTCACCACCACGCCTACAATCAAGGCAATAAAGCCGATGATATTCAGTACTATCATCATCAGAACAGCAAGAATGATTTTCCCCATGTTCCCGTGAGTCATCGACCAACTGCGTTGAATGGCATCGAATACCCCCAGGGAGGAATCGTCGACATAGGCCAAAACCGTAAACATCAGGCGCAGGACCAGATACAAAGCGACCAGCGAGAAGAGGATGGAGACAATGCCCGATACCCCGCTGAACATCATACCCAACGTGTATCCCAACTCATAGGGATTGGAGAAATCGGCAACGGCCAAACTCGACCCGAGACCGGCTACCAAAATGACAACCCCGACCAACATGGGCAACATGCAGATGAAACTCACCACCACGTTCAACACAATCAAGCCGCCCAATTTAGGCAACATCTGTCCGAATGTCGAGAACGAAGGCTCTTCGCCCGCATGGGCATTCAGCATGATTTTATTCATACTGGCACTGAACCATACCGACAAAACGAGGCTTACGATATAGAAAAGCCACCACCGGATCGAAGTCATATCGCTGCCCCCCAGCAAAGAGACAATCCACGACACCACCATGATTCCCAAAAAGAGGCCGAGCATGACAATAAAGTGCTTACGGGTCAATGCCCACCCCGTCTTCAATGCGCCGTTAGGCGACAGCAATTGTGCTTTCATATTGTTTGTTATTTAATCGATAATCTTAATCAACTCTTGCAAATATAATATTATTAACAGAATTGGCCCTATTCACAGACAGAAAAAAAATTTTATACCCCTTTTCATTTGCCTCTGCAGCCACCTTTCACTACCTTTGAAGAAAAACGCATTACACATGAAAACCGTCTCTATCGAAAAGGAGTTTGCCGCCACCTGCCCGGCTCTCCGCATCGGGGTCATCCAGGCCCGGGTAGCCAACAGCGAGAGCGACCCGGCACTGTGGCAGCTCATCGGTGAGGAGGAGGCTCGCATCGCCTCGACCTACCGGCTCGACGAAATCAACAAACGCCCCGCCATACAGGCCACCCGCAAGGCCTACCGAGCCTTCGGGAAAGACCCCAACCGCTACCGGGTATCGTCCGAAGCGTTGTGCCGCCGCATCGTCAAGGGCTTGGGCATCTACCGCATCGATACCCTCGTCGACCTGGGCAACCTCGTCTCCATACGGGCCGGATACTCCATCGGAGCCTTCGACGCCGACCACATCGACGGCGACCACCTCACTCTGGGAGTAGGCCGCGAGGGCGAACTCTTCCATGGCATAGGCCGGGGCGTGCTCAACATCGAGGGGCTGCCCGTCTACCGCGACCGCACCGGCGGCATCGGCACCCCCACCAGCGACGAGGAGCGCACCAAAATCTCGCTCGACACCCGTAGCCTGCTGCTCCTCATCAACGCCTACGGCGAGGAGATGCCTCTCGACCAGACCATCGACTGGACGGTCGAGCTGTTGAAGCAGTTCGTCTCGGCTACCGACATCGATACAACAATCGTCGCCGCCTCGCAGTTCGTCCTCTCGGAATAGGCCCTGAAACCAAAGAAACTGCCGTTCAGAAAACCCGATTACGAGTACAGCCAGCCGCTTCGACCGCATGAACAACCGGAACTTGAGACAGGCATCGCATACCACGCAGTCCTTTTAGAATACATTTAACTTCATTTGGGAGAGGAATTGGCGACAGAAAACTTTGTCGGGGAATAAAAGATCTATAATTTTACGTATTGTTCCGTTCTAAAAAATTAGGTAGAAATGAAAAGTAAGATGATTTCCGTATGGGCGGTTTTACTGCTGGGTACTTCCCCGATTTGGGCACAGAAGTATCACGATGCCATTGTAGAGGATGCTTGTGGCCCCGTGAAGATGATAAAGAGTGACGGGGAAATATTCACTTATGATTCCGACGGTCGCTTGACGGCAGTCGACCATGAAGATGTGCCGGATGCCAAATATGACAGCAACGGTTATCCGGTGGAGAGGTGCAGCAACGTGTGTACGCAGTACGAGTATAATGCCGACGGGCAACTCACCTCGGAAAGCTACGAGACGTTGCTGGGTGTAATGGTTATCGATTACTCATACAATTCGAAAGGCGATCGGGTTAAAAAGATGACAACGTATGGTTTCTCCCTGATGAGTGTCGATACTTACCGGATTCTCCGTTATGACGACAGAGGTAACTGGATTGAGCGGGAAGTGCTGCATCGTAGTACGGACGACAATGGCAAGTTGGGGAACAGCAAGGTAACCAAAGAGACCCGAGAGATAATCTATTTCACACCGACAGCACCGTCGGGAAACTCTTCTCCGGCTTCCGGCACCGACAACTCCGACTGGGCATCGCTGCGCGAAAGCCTCATCGGGAAACAAATCACCCCCAATTCACCGGCATCGGCGGGCTGGCAGACTCTCATAGGCAAACGTCTGTCACTCATCACCTACGGCATCTCGCAAAACGGGCAGGAGGTAAACCGGTTCCAGTGCCAAACGGGCGAATACATCAAACTCGGCAGCAACGGAATCCTCTACTGGGAAAACCGGTACGACGGCAGCACCTCTTACCGGTACCGAATCGACGGCAAACGCATATACCTCACCCAAATTTCGGGAAAAGAGACCGGCGACAAATGGCTCGAACTGACCCGCCAAAGCAACGGGCTCATCAAGACCGAGAGCAATCTGGGCACCTACCGCTACTTCAGCATCGTCAACTAAATCCTCGAAAAACAGCTATCAACCCGATTTTTATCTCTACCTCATACACAAACTACCGATTATGAAAAAATTCCGCATCTCGCTCCTCTGGCAAGTGCTTATCGCCATCGTGGCCGGCATCGTGCTGGGGCAGTTCCTTCCGGCGCCCGTGGCCCGACTGTTTGTCACCTTCAACGGGCTCTTCGGCAACTTCCTCAACTTCATCATCCCGCTCATCATCATCGGCCTCATCATCCCCGCCATCGCCGACCTGGGCAAAGGGGCCGGCCGGCTGCTGCTCATCACGGCGCTCATTGCCTACGGCTCTACCGTATTCTCGGGATTCTTCACCTACTTTACCGGCGAAGCCATCTTCCCCCGGCTCATTGCCCAGTCGGCCCAAACCGCAACGGTCGACAACCCCGGCGAGATGGCCCTGAAACCCTTCTTCACCGTCGAGATGCCCGCCCCCTTCGACATCATGACCGCCCTGCTCCTCTCCTTCTGTATCGGCCTGGGGCTCTCGGCCATACCGGGCAACACGCTGCGCATGGCGGCCGCCGACCTGCGCGACATCGTCACCCTGCTCATCGAGAAGGTCATCATACCGCTGCTGCCGCTGCACATCTTCGGCATCTTCCTCAACATGACCATCTCGGGACAGGTAGCCTCCATCATCTCGGTGTTTGTCAAAATCATCATCGTCATCTTCGTGCTGCACATCCTGCTGCTACTCATCCAGTTCTCGCTGGCCGGACTCGTAGCCCGCAAGAATCCCCTGCGCCTGCTCAAGAACATGCTGCCCGCCTACGCCACGGCGCTGGGCACCCAGTCGTCGGCAGCCACCATACCTGTCACGCTGGCCCAGACCCTTAAAAACGGGGTGAGCAAAAACATCGCCACCTTTGTTATTCCCCTGTGCGCCACCATACACCTGTCGGGCAGCACGATGAAAATCACCGCCTGCGCCATGGCCATCATGATGATGGCCGGCATACCCATACACACGCTCGATTTCAGCGGCTTCATCTTCATGCTCGGCATCACCATGGTCGCCGCACCCGGGGTTCCCGGCGGTGCCATCATGGCTGCACTGGGTGTGCTCGAGGGAATGCTCGGCTTCGACGAGACGGCCCAAGCCCTGATGATTGCCCTCTACATCGCCATGGACAGCTTCGGCACCGCCTGCAACGTGACGGGCGACGGAGCCATCGCCGTAGTCGTGGACCGCATAAACGGAAAAAGCGGAAACCTCGTGCAGCGTTCGTAGCAGACAAAGCATCTGTATAGATATAGACTGTTAAGTAAATTTTATTTATAGTAGTCCAACATATTAACATTCCGCATATGAAAAAAGGCACATGGATTATCGTGGCTACTCTCTTTTCAATAGGAGCTATCGTCGGAGCCAGCGCTCTGACCCACACCTCGGATTCTATGAAACAGGAACTATCGGCCGAAGAGCAGATAAAGGCCGCTCCCAAAGAGGCCCTCGACTCGGCCACCATCGACCTGAAGCAGGCCCTGGCCCGGCACGACACACCGGCCGTCATCGCCTCGCTCATGAAACAGTCGGCGGCCCGGCTGCTCATCGACCGCGACACTCTCCCCGCCATCATCGGACAGACCGAATCGCTGGCCGACCGTTCGAAAAACCCCGTCGAGCAGAGTCTGCTGCGCCTCATCTCGGCCCGGCTGTACCACCTCTACCTAGAGGATAACTACCGGATACGCCTGCGCGACGAGGTCGACGACTTCTCTCAGCCGCTCGAGACCTGGAGCGCCAACATGTTCCTGGCCAAAATCGACACCCTGCTCACCCGGGCTACAGCTCCCGTACAGGAACTGCTGGTTACGCCGGTAAGCGCCTATCGCCAGGCCCTCACCATCGGCAGCGATTCGATTTTCCGCCCCACCCTCTACGACTTCGTGGTGGGCGAAGCCATCGACCTCTACAAACAGGAGAGCGGCTACTCACCCCTCCAGCCGGTAGCCCGCAAGGAGCTGCTGGTTCCTGCACAGAAGTTTACGACCATCGTACTGGACAATAAGAAGCAGCCCGACGGCCGCATACTCCAACTCTATGCCGACGCCCTCAAGGCCCACGCCGCCGAGACCGGCTCGGCCCCGCTCATGATGTGGGACCTGCAACGCCTCGAATACCTGGGCGAAAGCCTCTACAACAACGACGAAGAGGAACTCTTCGGCAACTACATCGACCTGCTGGGCAGTCTGCTCGAGAGCTACCGCGACAAGCCCTATTCGGTCGAGGTGGCCTCGACCCTCGCCTCCATCCTGTGGAATACCGACCGCTACGACAATGCCCGCCGGGCTCTCGACCTTTGCGAACAATGGACGGCCGCTTTCCCGAAATACCGCAACATCAACCGGCTGGTAAATCTGCGCAACACCATCACCGCCAAAGAGGCTTCTGTTAAAGTCTCTACCCTCCTCTACCCGGGCGAAATCGACAGTGTGAGACTTTCATACCGCAACGTCGACAGCCTCACCCTGCGCATCTACCGCCAACCCGAACCCCTGCCCATCGACATGCAGGACAACGACCTGAAGCAACCGGAATGGGACTTCGGCGACTGCATTTATGACCACGACTACGCCATAGGCGAACCGCTCTCGCTCGTGACCCGCCAACGTACCATCGCCTTCCCCAAACTGGGTCCCGGTCTCTATGTAGCCAAAATCCTCATCGACGGCAAACCCAACCCATCGACCACCCACTTCACCGTATCGGGAGTGAAAACCATCACACGAGCAGCCTCCGACAAGCACATCGAGTTGCTCGCCGTCGATGCCCGCACAGGCAAGCCTCTGCCCAAGGCCGAGGTTACCCTCTACGCTTCGCCCTATTTCTTAGGTCAAGAGAGTGTCGAAAAGGCCCGACTCCGCACCGACAAGAACGGCCTCTGCCGCATCGAAACCGGCGACGAGGGATTCCTCTTTACCCAGGTTTCCACCCCGCTCGACCGCTTTGCTCCGGCCGACCGTCTCTCATTACCAGGCTGCTACGACGACAGCGACGACAGCGATACCCGCACCGCACTCTTCACCGACCGCTCGCTCTACCGGCCGGGACAGACGCTCTACTTCTCGGGCATCCGCTACATCAACTCGACCGACGAACACCGCACCATAGGCGGCGAGCACTGCACCGTATCGCTACTCGACCCCTCGTCGCGCGAGGTAGCCTCGACCCAGGTTGTCACCGATGCCTACGGCCAGTTCACCGGCTCGTTTGTCATTCCCCGCGGTAATCTGCTGGGCAACTATACCCTGCGGGTGAACCAGTCGTGGGGCGACCGGCTCTCGATATCGGTAGCCGAATACAAGCTGCCCATGTTCCGCGTCGAGTTCAAGCCGGTGACCGAGGGCACCAGTTTCGGCCAACCCGTCACCCTGCAAGGCTCGGCCCGCAGTTACAGCGGCGTACCCCAGGCCGGAGCCTCGGTGCGATACACCATCTACCGCCAGGCCAACCCCTTCTTCCGATACTTCCTTCCCTCCGGCCGCAAAGAGATTGAAAGCCGCACCACCACGGTCAACGCCTCGGGCAATTTTTCCATCACTTTCACGCCGCAACGCATCAGCTCCCAATCGTTCATCAACCAGGAGCAAGCCTATATATACAGTATCGAAGCGTCCGTCACCGCCCCCACCGGCGAAACGGTAGAACAATCGACTACCGTACAGGTAGGCGACTCGCCCTACTTCATCACCGTCACCGCCCCCCGATACCTCGACAAGTTCAAGTCGGCCGGGCAAATCAAGGCACAGGTGCGTACCCTCAACGGACAAACCGTCGACCGGGCCTGCCGGCTCGTATTCTACTCGCTCTACGACGTCGAAGGGGAACCGCTCGACAGCCTCAAAATCAAGATGCAGGTGGGCGAGGTGACCATCGGTGCCGACGGCCACGCCCTCTACCCCGACTTCTCGAAATGGGCTTCGGGCCCCTATCGCATCGTGGCATTCAGCAACGACGAATCGAAACGGATTATCCGGTCGGAGTGTAACTTTGTATTGTACAGCGAGAAAGACAAAAAACCGCCCCGCTTTGCCGAAATATGGCTTCCCCGTACCCAAATCACGGCCGAAGTGGGCGAAACGGTGAAGATTCCCGTAGGCACCTCGCTGCGCGAAGGGTACATCTTCTACTCCATCTATACGGCCGACCATCTGGTCGAGACCCGCATGCTCAAACTCAGCAACAGCTGCAAGACGCTGTCGGTCAAGTTCGACAAGTCGTTCGGCGGCATCGCCACCATCAGCCTGCTCACCGTGCGCGACGGCGAAATAAAAACCGCCCAGGTAACCATACGACAGGCTCTGCCCGACCGCAAACTGAATATCAAGACCGAGTCGTTCCGCGACAAACTGCTGCCGGGGAATGCCGAGAACTGGACCTTCTCGGTGACCGACGCCCAGGGCAATCCCGTCGAGGCCCGCTTCATGGCCGAGATGTTCGATGCCTCGATGCAGGCCATCAGCACCCACAGCTGGCACTTCAGCGCACCGGCTCCGGCACCTTGTACCTGCATCTCGACTCGACCATCGACCTCCTACTCTTATGGACGCTCCATCGAAGCCGAAGAGATTCCGGCCCGGCTCGCCGTACCCGGCGAGACCGCCACGCAGTTCCTCTACCTCAATCTGTTGAACGGTAGTAACAGACGCTTCCCCATCTTCGGGTCCAAAGCAATGGTCTCGGTCATACAGATCAATGATGCCAAAGCCGCACTCGACGAGGTAGTGGTGACCAAGAGCGCCAACATCGCCATGGCCAAGGGCTCGGCCTCGACTTCGCTCGAAACCAGCGAAGAGACCGGCGGTTCCCAACCCGACGAGCCCCTGCGCACCGGCGAGGTAAGCACCGCCTTCTTCTACCCCTCGCTCACCACCGACTCGCTGGGACAGGTATCTGTCTCGTTTACCGTACCCAACGAGAACACCACCTGGCAATTCCTCGCCCTGGCCTACACGCAAGAGCTCCTCTCCGGCCAATACGAGGCTCAGACCGTGGCCAGCAAACCGCTCATGGTGTCGCCCAACCTGCCCCGCTTTGTCCGGCAGGGCGACCACGTGACCATCGCCACGGCCGTGCAAAACCAGAGCAACAGCCACCAGGAGGGGACCGTACGCTTCGAACTCTTCGACCCCTATACCGACAAGGTGCTCCACTCCAGCCAGTCGGCCTTCATCCTTGAGCCCGGCGAAAACCGTACGGTCGACTACTCCTTCACCGCACCCGAAGGGGCCGAACTGCTGGGATTCCGCGTCAAGGCATCGACCCTGCAATACAGCGACGGCGAACAGCAGATTCTGCCCGTGCTCCCCACCCGCGTACTGGTGACCGACAGCAAACCCTTCTACATACCCGGCGGCGAGCAGACCGTCCCGGTTGTCATGCCCGGCATGGAAGAGAAACTGAAATCGCCCACCGTCGAGAGCCTGCGCATGACGCTGCAATACTGCAACAACCCCGCCTGGTATGCCGTACAGGCGATGCCCGCCCTGACCGAGATCGACGGCAGCGACGCCATCTCCATCTCGGCCACGCTCTATGCCAACAGCCTGGCCGCATCGATGGCCCGCAGCAACCCGCTCATCGCCCGCGCCGTCGAGCTGTGGAAGGCCTCCGGCAACCGGGACCTCACCTCGCTGCTGGCCCGGAACGAAGAGCTGAAGCAGGTACTCCTCTCGGCTACCCCCTGGGTGCTCGAGGCCGATAACCAGACCGAGCGCATGCAGCAGCTGGCCACTCTCTTCGACACCAACCGGGCCGATCGCCTCTCACGCGAGGCCATCCTCAAACTGCAAAACCTCCAGGGTAGCGACGGCGGCTGGAGCTGGTTCCAGGGCATGTCGGCCAGTCCCTGGGTGACGATGAACATTCTCGAGAGCTTCGCCCGATTGCGCGCCCTGGGTGTACCCCTCGACGACAGCACGATACACGAGATGCAGGTCAAGGGCATCGGCTACCTCGACCAGACCATCGAGCGGCAACGCAAGCGCGAGCCCAACGCTCCACTCACCTACAACGACATCTGCTACCTGCACGTACGCTCCTCGTACCTCGACATCCCGCTGGCCGGCGACATGCTCGGGCTGCACAAGGCTATGGTCGAGCAACTCAAGCAGTGGATCAACTTCTCGACCATCGAGAAGGCTTACGCCGCCGTAGCCCTGCACCGCTACGGATTCACCGACGTGGCCCGCGACATTGTAGCCTCGCTGCGCCAGTACGCCGTGACCACCCCCGACAAGGGGATGTTCTGGCCCAACAACCGCTCGAGCTACGGCTATAGCAACAGCGCCGTGCAGGAACAGTGCGCACTCATCGCCGCCTTCACGACGGTCGACCCCGTCGCCACCGAACTCGACGAGATGCGTCGCTGGCTCCTCGCCCAGAAACAGACCAACGAGTGGGAGTCGGTACCCTCGACCCTCGAGGCCATCTACGCCCTGCTCTACGGCGGCTCCGACTGGCTGGCCTCCAGCTCGACCCGACCCGTCATCGTATGGGGAGGAAAGGTCATGAAATACGAGCCCGAAGACCCCTTCCTGGGACTGACCGAACTTACCCTGTCGGGCAACCAGATAACGGCAGCCGAGGCCGAGGCCGTCGTCTCGACCGACCAGCAGCAACCCTCGTGGGGAGCCCTCTACTGGCAATACTTCGACGATGTCAAGAACGTATCGGCCGCCTCGGTCAACGAGCTGGCCATCGACCGCCAGATACTCGTGCGACAACCCTCGGGTACCTACCTTCCCATCAGCCAGGTAGCCCCCAAGACCGGCGACCGTGTAGCCATACGGCTCACCCTCACCGTGGGGCAAGACATGCAGTTTGTCTGCCTCACCGACGCCCGGGCCGCCTGCTTCGAGCCGGTAGACCAACTCTCGGGCTACCGCTGCCGCGAGAGCATCTGCTACTACCAGGAGGTGAAAAATGCCGAGACCCGCTTCTACTTCGACTACCTGCCCAAAGGCACCTACGTCATCGCCTACGAACTCGACATCGACCGTCCCGGCGACTACACCCAGGGACTCTCGTCCATACAGTGCCTCTATGCCCCGCAGATTATCGCCCGCACACCGGCACAAACCATCGTTGTCAAGTAACGCCGGCTTCCGACCGACACTCGTCATACTCCCCCTCCGACCGACCGCCAACGGCTCGGAAGGGGAGTTTTTATTGCCCCATCCCTACAAGTTTAATAAATTTTACAAAAAACTCATAAAAGGGTTATTTTCTATAAAAAAGATGCCGATAGTATAAAAATAAATAAATAACTTTGCCATCGAAAGAGGGATCTACCGCTGTTTAATACGAACTTATCGATTCAATACTTTTTTATGAAAATTACAAAATTTATCACAAGTAGCTTATTCTTAGGGCTACTTTCCTCTTTTGCTTCGTGTATTGATGCCGATTATGATTTCAAAAAAGACATCGATTTGGAAGTAACCGTAGGAGGAAATCTAAGTTTACCCATCGGACAGACCGATACCATCCGACTCAGCCGAATGATTGAAGAGGGCGATGTGCTCCATGTAATCGACGGACGGTACGTAATCAGCAAATCCGACAATATCACAGAAGACATCGACGCCATCGACCCGGTAATTATCGACGACTTTTCGCCCAAATTCGAGCCTTATACGCGTGATTTCCAGGCTGCCACAACCGAGCTGCCACAGATTCCCGGTCTGGAGATGCCCGACATCGAAATCGCCTTCGAAGCCAGCATCAACACGGCCGAGAACTTCAACGTCGATACCGAACTGCCAACCGAAGTCAAACACGTACGAAGCGTACGGATTACCGATAACAACGGCGACGACCTGCACGTCGAGCTCTCTATCGACATCTCGGGCATGCCCGATTTTCTGCCCCGCATCTACCTGTCGGGTGTCGAGCTGGCTCTCCCCGAATTGATTGACTTCGACATCGAACCGAACGGCGAACTCGTACGCGAAGGCTCGTCGATATTCATATCGAAAACCATCGAACTGACCAACGGCACAGGCCACGTATCCGTTCCCTTGACCATCTACGGATTCTCCAACCCCACAGTCGAGAACGGACACCTGCTCATCACCGACGAAATTGCCTTGAAGGGCCTCGTCTATGCCGACAAACAATCGATCGGTCTCGAAGATCTCACCAATACAACCGTATCGGTTCAACCCAACCTCAATCTCTCTACCCCCCAGATTCGTATCAAAGGCGTATCGGGTACCGTCGTTCCCAACGTCGACATCAATACCTCGGTCTCGCTCTCCGATTTGCCCGACTTCCTCAAGGAAGAGGGGACCTCACTCGAAATAAAAGACCTCGCTCTCAACCTGTCGGTACAAAACCCCATCGATGCCCCCATCTCGGCCAGCTTCGAAATATCGCCGCTCGACGAGAACGGCCAGGTAGTCAACGGCAATGTAGTTTCACTTGCCCTCAAGGTCGCTGGCGGCGAAAGAACCACCTTCCAGATCGACCGCAACTCGCCCCTCATCACCTCGGGCTCGCTCACCTCGCTGCTCAGCACCATCCCCGACCAGCTCGACATCAAAGTGACCGAAGTGAAAATCGAGAGCGAAACCAACGACCAAACCATCGAATTGGGTAAAGGTGATTACAACCTCAACATCGACTACGACATAAACGTACCGCTCGAGTTCGACAACCTCCGCATCTTCTACACCGACTCTATCGACAACCTCCGCAGCGATCTCGCCGACGTCTCCGACAAAATCAAGCACCTCGAGCTCGACGTCGTTGTCGACAACGCCATCCCGCTGGGGCTCGTTCTCTCGGTCAAACCGCTCGACCAAAATGGCGACCCCATTACCGGCCTCACTCTGCCCGAAGGCGTAGAGATCAATGCCGCGCCCAACAGCGACAATGCCATACAATCGACTCACGTCACCCTCAATATCGAGGAGGTTCGCGAGAATGCACTTCAGGAACTCGACAAGCTGGAATTCAAGGTCGAAGGCAGCAATCAGGACAACCACGACGTCACCCTGCGTCCCGACCAGTTTATCGTCGTACACCTCTCGGCTCGACTCCCCGAAGGAGCACAAATGGACTTAGAAGATTTGTAACGGATTTAAAGCTAACAAACAATGAAACACGCTATAAAACATATTGCGAGCATTGCCCTCGCCGTGGTGCTGTCGGCCGGGGTGTCGGCCCAAACCACACTCAACTCCTCCTACTTTATGGAGAAGATGACCAAGCGCAACCAACTGAACCCGGCCCTTAAAACAGAGAACAACTACGTCAGCATACCCTCCATCGGTAACCTCTACCTGGGTATCAACTCCAATCTGGGGTTGGGCACCTTCCTCTATCCGCGCGACAACAAACTGGTGACGTTCCTCCACGAGAGCGTACCGGCCGACGAATTCCTCAATAAGCTCACCCCCAACAACACCATCGAACTCGACTTGGGGCTCGACCTCATCTCGTTCGGCTTCTGGGCCTGGGGCGGACAGAACACCTTCAACCTCGCGCTCAAAAGCAACACAGGTGCCTACCTGCCCAAAGAGATTTTTCAATTCCTCAAAACCGGACAAGAGGCTACCGGCGTAACCCGCTACGACATGAGCAACGTAACAGCTACCACCAGCAACTACCTCGAACTGGCCTTCGGTCATGCCCGCGACATCACCGACAAGTTGAGCGCAGGAGCCAAAATCAAGGTACTCATCGGTGCCGCACATGCCGAGGCCCGCATCGACCGTATGGACATCTCCATGTCGCAAAACGAATGGACCATCAAACAAGCCGGACACCTGCAAGCCACCTCGCTGCTCGAGCTCACCACCGACCCCGAAACCGGCGAAGTCACCGGATACGATTTCGGCAACCATTTCGGAGTAGCCGGATTCGGGCTGGGTTTCGACCTGGGTGCCACCTACAAACTCATCGACAACCTCACCCTTTCGGCAGCCCTCACCGACATAGGCTTCATGCGCTGGAACAACCTCACCCGCGCCGAGACCGACCCCGATAAAGGGTTCATATACACCGGCTTCGACAATATCGGAGCCGAAGACGACGAGAACGGCGACAACCCCTTCGACCAAAAAGCCGACCAGTTGGGCGACGACCTCAAAGCTTTAACCAAATTCTACCAATCGGACACCCAGTCGGTGGCCAACTCGCTGCGCACCACCCTGCGCGTGGGTGCCGAGTATGCCGTACTCGACAACGCCATCTCGTTCGGTCTGCTCTCTACCACCCGGTTCGGAGGCTACCGCACCTATGCCGAAGGCATGGCAGCCATCAACTTCCGTCCCCTCTCGGCCCTGCACCTCACCGTCAACGGGTCGGTATCCAACATGGGCAGCTCGGTAGGCGCCATCCTCAACATCTGCGCCCCGGGCTTCAACTTCTTCATCGGCACCGACTACTTTGCCACGCAGTACTCCAAACAGTTCATCCCCATCAACCACGCCCGGGCCAATTTCAGCTTCGGCTTCAACATCACTTTCGGGAAGAAACACGAAATCTAAAAAACACACAATATTCCATCATCACAAGGGGCGGCCCTCCAAGCTGCCCCTTGTTCGTATCATTCCCCGCCGCCAGCCCCATTCTCACCCTTGGGATAAATGCCCTGCTCTCAGGCATCAATCAAGCAACCAGCCCCCGCAAAATCAAACGGCAAATAGCCTGTGTTTTCCCTTGTTATTCCCAATAATTATACGTATATTTGAAATACATTAAATCTAAATTCTATTATTATGAAAACGAAACTCCGTCTTTTAATCAACAAAATCACAGGAGCAATCGTACTGCTATTGCTATGTGTAGCCTGTGACAATACAGATACAAGTACTAAAAACCGTTTTTTATCGGCAGGAATCGTGTGGGAAGAAGTACGCCAACAAAACACCGATATAAACCTCGATAGTGTATTGGAGGTCTTACGGCCTGTACTCTCACCCGACAGTATCGAAGCCCTGGAAAATCAAATATATGTAAAATACACAGCCAGCCGATACACATTATTACCCTCCGAGACAATTGATGGGGAGCTATATTGGCCCATCGAATACACCGTAAAACATATTTATCGATGGAACTCCTTCTCTGATGAATCGGAGAGAGAAATCTGCGGTTATCTGCGGGAAGACAGCCAAGGCAGCATCTACCTAAGACGAGGCGAGCAGGAAATCCTGTTATACACCTTTCCCCCTGATGGGTGGGAACCGGGTGAAACCATTCAATATGCCTCGTGGTGGGGTCCGGGAACCGAAGAGATTAAACCGGAACTTCTGGAGACTATTACATTAAAGGATGGAAGTTCCTGCCAAAAATACAATAAGCTGTTATATGGGTTGACCTCGACATCGGGCGTATTTGGTTTGTTCGACCCTCCGTTCGATTCACTCTATCGAACCGATTTAGTATCATACAGCCGCGACGGAATACTGCTGTACAAGAATGAAAATATAAAAATTCCTCATCAAGGAGGATAAAGCCTAAATAATACCGAATATGAAAAAATATCTGCCTCTCCATTTTTGCATTTCCTCACATAAATATTTGATTTATTAAAAATTTTTATTACATTTGAAGAAACCGGAGCACATTACACATAACCATCAATCCCATTGATTCACAAATAATTACAACCTATAATACCATTCTATTATGAAAACCAGACTATCCATCTTAACCGTTGCTTGCTGTCTCTCTGCAAGTGTAATGGGGCAGATGAAAATCGAACAAGGCGGGAATATCCTGGTCGGCAGTTATGACGAAAATACAACCGGGAATGCCAAGATATGCCTTTACCCGAACAACATGTCGGGGACAACCCGCATCTCTTTCAATTCGAGATATCCGGCATATCAATCCGACCTCGATGTTTTTGTGGGCCGCTACCCCGAAAGAACCGATGGTCGAGAGTCTCCACGATTGCATCTGCACGGGGCATCGGGCATAGAAATGACCTCCGATGCAGGCTCGATTATGCAATACGATGCTGATACTTACGGCGATCAGGTCTATTTTTCGTCCGATGTCATCGGTAATTTTTACAGCCTGTCCGACAGCCGATTCAAAGATAATGTAACCCCTCTCACCAATACCCTGTCCGGATTGGAACAACTGACAGGCGTTAGTTTTCGCTTAAACGCTGCGCCTTCCGATTCTACCCGGAATCGCATGATAAACATCAAAAACGACAACCGCACCCGATTTGGATTTTTGGCTCAAGAGGTCAAAGAGGTTTACCCCGAATTGGTACGAACCGATTCATTGGGCTATATGTATGTCGATTATATAGGCATGATTCCTCTGATTGTAAATGCACTGAACGAAATTCAGGCCAAAGCCGATTCCCAAGAAATTGTAATCGCCCGGTTACAACAAGAGTTGGTTGCTTTGAAAAACGGCGATGTCGAGACTGCTTCTCCGCTTCACAAATCCCAACGGAATACTGCCTCGGCCGAACCGGAGAGTGCTATCGTTCCCACACTCTATCAGAATAGTCCCACCCCTTCAGTGCGACTACGTCCATACGGTTTGCCTTGCCTTACGAAACGGTTCAGGCCGACCTGTACATCTACGATATGCAAGGGACACAGATACGCCGAATCGAAATTGCCGAACGGGGTGAAAGCCAGGTAACACTACAAGGCTCTGAACTCTCGGCCGGTATGTACATCTACTCGCTCATAGCCGACGGGAAAGAGATTGACAGCAAACGTATGATATTGACCAAATAAAGAAAGGAGGCAAGTGTATGACCTCGATTATTATGCGGTTTCGGCGTATAGCCGTTTCTCTATCATGTCTTTGCTTGGCTCAATTCCTAAATGCCCAGTTGACCCACACGGTAACATTCGATCGCAATCTTTTAAGCATCGACACAACCGTGGTGGATAGCGTTTCGTATTTGAAATTGAAATATCTCGATTTATGGGGAGAGGGCAGTATCGGGTCCCCTGAATTACCGGTTCACTACCTGCGTTTCTCGGTTCCTTACAACGCTACCGATTTTACGGTAACCATTACGGAGCAGAATGCCGTTACAGAACAGTATTCATTGCCCGTTTATCCCGTTCAGCCCCCGATTCCCACCGACCTGAATGCAGGCGAACAGCCGTTTGTCGCCCCCGACAGTGCCATATATGGCAGCAACCAATATTGTCCGGTCACGCCGGTGCAAGTGGCCAACGAAGGTTTTCTCGATGGTGACAACCACATTGTCACCATAGCCGTATGGCCGATAAGCTATGCCCCGGCCAACGGGGAGATTCTGTTTCGCAATTCTGTGACCGTTCGGCTCGACTATACATTGAGAAATGGAAATACGGCACCAGCTTCGGCTCCAACGCCTACCTTCCGGGCCATTACCCGCCGAAATGTACAAAGAGTTCATCGATGGGGCCGGGAACAAACCAAACTGATGGTGGTCAACCCTTCGCAGGTCGATGCATTTGCTCCCATATCCATAGCACGTGCGGCAGTGCCTCTTAACGAAGCCACAGTTTTACCCAGCTATGAATACACGGTTGTCACAAACCGGGAGTTGGCCCCGGCTTTTGACCGCTTGTTAGGGTGGAAACGACAAAAGGGACTCTCGGCGGGAGTAGTCTGTATCGAAGATATCTTGGCGTGTCCCGATTTTCAAGGAGATACCCTGTCGCATATTTACGATAGCGCCGGTAAGCTACGGGCTTATTTGGAGCATGCCTACAAATTAGGTTCCCTCCAATATGCTCTGTTGGCCGGAGATTATAGCATACTCCCAATCAGGTATGGTTATAGGAAAGATTATCATTTTATGTTTCCTCCAGACAATGTCGATAAAATGATACCTACCGACTTGTATTTTAGCGATTTTAACGGGAATTGGGACTCAAACAGGAACTATTACTATGGAGAGCCTAATGTCGATCAAATAGATTATTATCCCGAAATTTTTGTAGGAAGACTGTTATGTACCACCCAGCAGGAGATTGCGAACTATACCGAGAAATTATTACGGTATGAGCGTAATCCAGGTAATGGCAATTACGAATATCTTCAAAAAGCCTTTTACTGTCAAAGTGATCAATTACAAGAAAATAATGAAGCCGAGATAATAAAAAGTGCTTGGGGAACGACCTTTATCGAGCATAAAATCATGCAAGAAGATCCCTCTTTCGATGCCAATGAAACCACCGGCCCTACCGGGAAGCAGGTAATCGACGAGATGAACAATCGATATGGTTTTCTCAGTTGGCATGGACATGGTGCTCCTTCCCATATAGTAATGAGCAGTAATGGCCTTAATGAAGGAGGCAAACGTGTGATTACGGCATTCCAGAATGTCAATTCAGGAAATTTTATTCAAGAAAGCGGTCATGGTTTGGATTGCCTGACCAATAGCGATTATCCGGCTATAGCCTATTCAATAGCTTGTACAACAACACCTTTCGACATTTATAAAAGTTACAACATTCCATACAATATAGGAAGTTCCTTTACCGTAGCCGGATTGTATGGCGGTCCTGCCTTTTTAGGGAACTCACGAGAAGGCTATCATAAAAATTGTGCCTCGGCCACATTGGAAGAAGAATTTGTCAACTTAATCAAGGCGGGTAATTGCATTGGAGCAGCGGAGGCTCTCTCAAAGGTGTATTTAAATGAGAATAAAGATTCTGTTAATGATGGTAGTACAGATCTTGCTCATAAAGTTATTTTGGCGCACCATTTAATCGGGTGTCCCGAGTTCTCCATGTGGACCGATATTCCATCGGTTTACAGCGATATATCGGTAATTCGAACCGACCACTCGATTACGGTCTCCGGAGCAGGGATAGCAGGTAGCAAGGTCGCCATTACGTCGGGAGTCAATCAACTGCCCGAGGTAAAAGAGGCGACAAATACAAATATCACATTTGCCAATGCCTCACCCAACAGTGTCGTAACAATATATAAAAGCAATGCCATACCCTATGTGGCACCGTTGTATCTGCAAAACGACACGTTAGACGCTTCGCAATATTTCCAAGTGAACGATATTCATATCGGTAAAGCGGTAGATACGAACCGCACCGAAGGAAATGTTGTTATAGAATCGGGCACTCTTACTTTCGAATCGAACGGCGATGTATGGATTGGCGACGGACTCATCATAAAGGAAGGAGCCGCATTGATTATCAAAAACACCGGTAAAGCCATTCTATCCGGCGGACTTGTCGAAGGGGGCGGTACCCTGCAAATTGAAGCCGGAGAAGAAATAGAGATACAGCCTGGCTTTGAGGCAAAAGCAGGAGCAAATGTCGAATTTAAATAAAACTCACAGATATGAAAACACAATCACTATTTTGGAGTTTCGCACTAATATGTCTCGGCTGCATCGCCAGTCAAGCACAGGAGTATGAATATGTTCCCATCGTGCGAGAGAATGTTCGATGGACATTTAGTAATCAAGAAGAGAAAATGACTCTTTTACTGGATAATCGATATATTGATGGGAAATTGTATGCCTACGCTTATATGCCCGACTTTTCGTTCAGGACAGATAATTTAATATTCCTGCGTGAAGAGAATAAGGTCGTCTATCAACTGGTTGTAAATATAGATCGTTTCGATTCGGTTCCCCAAAAATCCGAAATTCCCATCTACGATTTCAATGTAGAGCAGGCCGGCGATACCATGTGGGCCTGGCACAACGACCCGCCTTATTTCGGCATGGAGGTCGAGTGGATCGACACGATACTCATCGACAATACATACAGAAAACGAATCAAACTGAAAGATGTCGACGGTGTCTGTATCGAGGGCATAGGTTACACCGGCAAACGGAATAATCTCTACTACCCTTTCTGCAATTCCGACACCGAAGCGGGAGCAAAATATCTCGACCGGTTAGAGACCTTTGAAAATATAGAGGGCCGGCTTATCTACCAACCCGAGTGGTCCAGACTGGGGACCTATGAGTATGTGCCTTTCGTGCGCGAAGGGATAAAATGGGGTTATGACGAATGCTATCGTTTCGAGGGCGATACGGTAGTGGGCGGAGAGTCGTACAAGAAATGCTATGTGAGCAAGAGCTGTCCCTTCGAAGAGGGGCAGACACTCTATGGCCTGGCCCGCGAAGAAGACCGGGTGGTCTATTGCCTGCGTCCCGGCGACGAGCAGGAGACGGTGCTCTACGATTTCAGCGTCGAGAAGCCTGGCGACCGGGTGCCTACCCGGCTCAATCCCAAAGGCGAGCCGGTGATACACATCGACACCATAGCCGTGAATAACGACCAACTGCGGCGACGCATCAAACTGCCGTCAGGCAGTTATATCGAAGGATTCGGGAGCCTCGAACCCTGCCGGGGGTTCTTCTTCCCCTTCGAAGCCACGGCGGAAGAAATCGACGACCCGCATAACCGGCTCGGATATATAAAGAATATGGAGACCGGCGACTATGAATACAAAGGAATAGTCAACACGCTACGTGACGAGTGCGAGTTTGGACGGTCGTACGAACCGTTTGTCAGAGACTGTGAATATGGCTATTACGAGGCCGATTACTATTACTACGACGGCGACTTAACAGGCAATTATGTCCACTACCGCATAGCAGGCGATACAACCATCAACAGCAAAGCATACAAAAACATTTCTCTCACGGGTGAATGTCCCGACTGGGAAAGAATCCCTCCGGCCGGACAAATCAGGGAAGAGAATCGAAAAGTATATTTCCGGGATACGGAAGATGAGATGGGCTATGATTTCAACCTGACCAAAGGCGACGGTATTATCCTGAGCAAGATGCACAATTCCTTAGAGACTGATATAAATATAACCGTATACGATGTAAAAACCGTCGAATTTGCCGGGAAAGAACGTAAGTGCATCTATTTCAAAAATAGTTATGGCTATTATATAGGCTACTGGATGGAAGGCATCGGCGATATGAATCAGGGAACCCTATGGACTTTCGATGATCATGAAGGCTGTCCATATCCAGACAGACCATGTGACGACGATAATTATTTTCTCTATTATCTGCGGGAGAACGGAGAATATATCTATTTACAGGATAACCACAACGGGAGTCCCCTGGACGATGGCAACTGTATACTGGCCGTGGGCGAAACTCGCACAGCTACCCTGCGCATCGCCCGCACACCCGATGCTCTGGTCGTAACCTTGCCGGGCGACGGCTACCGCCTGGCCGAACTCATCGACACCACCGGCCGCCTGGTGTGGTGCGAATACCTCGACGGTGAACCGGGCGAGGTGATTATCCCTACCACCGCCCTCTCCCCGGGCGTCTATGTGGTAGCCCTCACCGACAACCGCGGCAAGCGCACGGTGCAGAAAGTAGGGTTGTAGCAAAACAATACGCATAAAACCAAGCCAGAGAATAACTTAAAACAGTATCGAATATGAAAACACATTTACTACTATGTACGTTCACGGCAATTTGTCTCGGCTGCATCGCCAGTCAGGCACAGGAGTATGAATACGTCCCCTTCGTACGGGAAAATGTAGAGTGGTTCGATGGCGACAAATATCGGTTTATAGGCGACACGATTGTCGAAGGAAAAACCTATAAGAAGTGTTACCAAAGCAACTCTTGCCCGTTCGAAGACAATATGCGGCTCTATGGACTGGCTCGCGAAGAAGACCGGGTGGTCTATTGTCTGCGCCCCAGCGACGAAAAGGAGGAGATGGTGGAAGAGATAATCTACGATTTCCGGGCCGAGAAGGCGGGCGATCGGGTTTATCTGTCGTGGGAAAACACGTACGATGAGAATGAATGTATCATAGCTCAAATAGATACCATTCTGGTCAATGGCGGGAAACGCCGCCGGATAGAATTACAGGATTCATATCAAGGGATATATATCGAAGGTATAGGCAGCATCGGCCCCAGCCAGGGTCTATTCCATCTGCTGTTTACTATTCCCTCAGAAATAGGTTATACCTATAAGACCCTCGATTATGTCAAAAATATAGAGACCGGCGAGTATGAGTATGTCAACGGCCGGAAAGATCCTTGCGAGATGGAGTATATCCCCTTCGTCAAAACGGCCGATTGGACCTACTACGACGCCGGACCGGGCGACGGTGTGACGACATTCCCCCGGTACCATTTGTCGGGCGATGAATCGGATCGCGTGACGGTAAACGGTCATGACTATTACAGACTGTACAGTTATACCGGTTGCGACTTCAACACGGCCGATACCCGTCGGGAACTGGTGTTGGTGCGGGAAGAGGAGCAAAAAGTCTATGTGCTCGATAGCATCGAGGACACCTATGTCGATAAGTTACTCTACGACTTTACCCTGAACGTAGGCGATACCCTGCGTATGGACGAGGGGTCGTATTTCCATCGTCCCGAAGTGGGCGACGATTGGAACGACATAGCGGGCCGGAAGCGGTGCAACGACCGTTATCAGCGCGATGTGTTCGATGAACTTGACCCCTATTCGGGCTTTGAGGTGACCAGCATAGAGTCGATAGTCGTGGCGGGTAAACCGCGGAAAGCCATTCATTGGAACAATGGCAATACCTGGGTGGTTGGTCTGGGCGAAATCAGCGAATATCCTTTGGCTCAATTCTATATGGATTACTCCTCTTGTACCACACCACCGTTCTATTTGCTGTATCAAAAGAGCAACGGCGAGTATTCCTATGAGGTACTGGATCTTCATCAATACACACCCGACCCCTGCCTGAGCGGTATTGACGATAACAAGGCCTATGCCCTGCGCATCGCCCGCACGCCCGATGCTCTGGTAGTAACCCTGCCGGGCAGCGGCTACCACCTGGCCGAACTCATCGACACCACCGGCCGACTGGTGTGGTGCGAATACCTCGACGGTGAACCGGGCGAGGTCTCTGTCCCCACTACCGCCCTCGCCCCGGGAGTCTATGTGGTGGCCCTCACCGACAATCGCGGCAAGCGCACGGTGCAGAAAGTAGGGTGGCAGTAAATGCCATCTACTCAACCATACCGACACCTCTCCGACCACCGGGGAGGTGTTTTGTTATCTTCCCCCTCCACTCCCGCTACAAAAAAACTGCCGCCCGGTGTACAACCGGGCGGCAGCCTAACGAAATATAACGGGGTTATACCTTATTTCAGAGCGTCGGCAAGAGCAGCGTTGGTCTTGTGAACGGCAGCGGCGCTCTTGGCAAATGCCTCTTTCTCGGCGTCGTTGAGTTTCAGTTCAACCACTTTCTCGATACCGTTGCGGCCCAATACACAGGGAACACCGATGCAGAGGTCGCTTTCGCCATATTCGCCTTCCAGCAAAGCGCTGCAAGGAACCAGACGTTTCTGGTCGCCCAGTACAGCCTCAACTACCGAAGCCGAAGCAGCACCCGGAGCATACCAGGCCGAAGTACCCAGCAGACCGGTGAGCGTAGCGCCACCTACCATCGTGTCGGCAGCTACTTTTTGCAGAGCCTCTTCGCTCAGGAACTCCGATACCGGCATACCTTTGTAGGTAGCGTAACGGGTAACAGGAATCATCGTCGTATCGCCGTGACCGCCGATTACGAAACCTTCAACTTCCGACAGGTTGGCGTTCAAAGCCTGGCTCAAATAGTATTTGAAGCGCGAGCTGTCCAAGGCGCCACCCATACCGATGATGCGGTTTTTGGGAAGACCCGATACCTTGTGAATCAAATAAGTCATCGTATCCATCGGGTTACTTACACACAGGATAACGGCATTGGGAGAGTATTTCAATACATTCTCAACAACCATTTTCACGATACCGGCGTTTACACCGATCAACTCCTCACGAGTCATACCCGGTTTACGAGGAATACCCGAGGTGATTACTACCATATCCGAATTGGCCGTAGCCTCGTAGTTGTTGGTTACACCTTTGATACGCGAAGAGAATCCTGCCGTAACAGCAGCCTGCATCATATCCATGGCTTTGCCTTCCGACACGCCTTCTTTAATATCAAGCAGAACAATCTCATCTGCAATTTCTCTGAATGCTAATACGTTTGCGCAAGTGGCGCCCACGTTTCCAGCTCCGATAACCGATACTTTAGACATAATTGTTAGGTTTATAAAGTGAATTATACAATAATATTTTTTCGTTCTCTCTGTTTGGCAAATTTACAACTATTTCGACATTATGGAAAAATTTCCACAATTAAATTTTTATAAACTTTGCATAATCTTTTAACCGTCTGTAACAACAATATAACAATCTACATACCAATATTTTACAGCTACAATCCGGTTCTATTCCTCCAGCTCGCCCTTCCCTTCGCGCAGCACCACCGGCTCGTCGCCCGTGCAATCGACCGTGGTCGAGGGTATCGTACCCCCTTCGCCGCCGTCGATCATAAGGTCGGCCACCGACTCATACCGCTCGGCAATCAACTCGGGATCGGTGCCATATTCGGGCTCCTCCTCGTCGATGGCCACCGAGGTGGTGAGCAGCGGGTTGCCCAGCGCCTCGGCCAGGGCCAGCGTAATGGCATTGTCGGGGATACGAATTCCCACCGTCTTGCGGTTTTTGTAAATCTTGGGCAACGAGGCACTCGTGGGCAGAATAAAGGTAAAGGGGCCGGGCAGGTTCCGCTTCAGCAGTTTGAAATACGAGTTGCTCATCTTGGCATACTCGCTCACCCAACTCAAATCGCGGCAGATAATCGACAGGTTCACCTTCTGCGGGTTGATACCCTTTATCTGGCAAATCCGCTCCACGGCCCTCACGTTGAGGGCATCGCAACCCAGGGCATAAATCGTGTCGGTGGGATAGATTACGATGCCGCCGTCGCGCAGCACCGCCACCGCCTTGGCTATCTCGCTCTCGCTGGGGTTGGTTTCATAGATTCTCAATCGTTTCATAATTCCGGCTTAAGGTCCGCCAAGATAGTCATTTTTTTATATTTCAACAATATTTAAGGCTTTATTCCGGCCTCCCGGCCTCGAATTTCCGGACTTTACAGCAAATTGGCCCAACAAAAAAAGCCGCTGCGACAATGTCGCAACGGCTTCGGCGGAGTAAGGGGGATTCGAACCCCCGATACGCTTTTGACGTATACACGCTTTCCAGGCGTGCCTCTTCAACCACTCGAGCATCACTCCATGAGGTTGTTCCCTTAAAAGCAGTGCAAATATAATATAAATTTCGGGTTCGGCGAAAGTTTTTTCAAAAATAGTGCACCGCGTGAATTAAAGTCACCCCGCACAACGATGCGGGGCCCAGTTGTGAGCCGCTTGTGGGAAACATAGAAACGTACAACCCGTGCGTTCTAAAAAGAGGTACGAGCAAGAAAACAGCCCAGATGTGAAATCACTGCCCGGGTATCTCTAGATTCCGCATCACGGTGTGGAATGACAGAACCACCGCGTCGGGGCGCGGTATAACCCTCCCCGTCACCCAGCACTCGATGAGGGGTCCAGGAGCATGAGGAGAGATTGTTTTCATCTCTCTTGCATACTTTTAATAGTTTCCTTTTCCGTGTTGAAAATCATCTCCTCCCAAGTTTTATCCCAAGAGGCAAAATACTTGAAACGCTGTACGACTACCGCCTCGGTTACCGTTGCCCGATTTAATAAACGAACCCGTGTTTCCCCACTACCGGTTCTCGTTCGAATGTAGTATCGTTCAACTCTTCAAGACCATCAATCATAGGTTCCCATACTATTCCATAATAGCCGATGCTTTTTCTCAGCAAATACAACAGCCGATTGTTGGTATAGTTTC
This sequence comes from Barnesiella sp. An22, assembly GCF_963931395.1. NCBI lineage: Bacteria > Pseudomonadati > Bacteroidota > Bacteroidia > Bacteroidales > Barnesiellaceae > Barnesiella > Barnesiella sp. An22. The sequence goes on along the minus strand of NZ_OZ007014.1, from coordinate 786,904 downwards.
TCCCCCTGAACCAAAAGTGGGCATACTCACCCATACATATCTTTTCTTCTGTGCCGTCCTTGTAGCGCAAGGTATAGGAGGCTCGAGCATCAGGAGGATAAGGATTATCATTGGGTTTCAGTTTTTTCAACTCATTCTGAACTTCCCGCAACAGCACCGGGTCGGTCAATAGAGTGTCGACTATGCCCATTGAGTCGGAATACTCTATCAGACCGCTATCGGTAATATCGATAAATGGTCCGATCATTCTTTTTCTCAGACAGTCGCAATCTATGGCCACCGGGCTGTTAAATGAATAATTGTAATACAGCACATATATCGACTCGATTGTATTTTCAGTATCTTCACTCCTCCCCAAAAAGGGTAAAAGCAAAAACAGAATCGGGAATATTAAAATCGCCTTTTTCATAATGAATTACTTTAAGGTTACACAATTCCCATCACCAGCACCCCAGCCCGGTTATCTCCATCTTTCCACGAGAGTATTTGAAATAGAAATCGCCCCAATCATGTTTTATAATGGGGACATATTGTTGATAAGTGAATTTTCTTTTTTTCCCCGTTCGTTCATATAGATAGGGAGGAAGGTCACCATGCCACACAAAAAGGAAATCGTTGTATTCGAAATATCCCGTCCCCTCCCTGGCTCTTGGAGAGGCAGATATCGAGAATATGAGATAATAGCTTCCATCGTCTTGCCTTTTCGATTTAACATTAAATACATCGGCACCTTCGTAGTCCAAGCAAGCGCATCCCGAATTGAAAATCTTGGAGTCTATCTCTTGTAAAAAGACCGAGTCTTTTATATTCATTTCGGGCATATAGACCGTGATTTTTTTCACTATCTCTTCATAGGTCAGCAATTGGGCCTGTATGGTTGGTACACCTATCAGTGACAGCAACACATAAATCATACACTTTTTCATAGCCGTTAAACAGAATTTTGTTAGTCCTCATCATAGAATGAACGCTTCATATCCAAATCGGGGCAATCCATTCCCATAGATTGTATCGAGCCCTCGACGTAACCCAAATACACGGAGATAACCGAATCGCCATTCTCTCCTTTCCAATAGGAGAACTCCCGTTTCCTGTCTGATACCTCGCATAGCGAATCGGGAATAACTCCATACCAAACGAAAGAAAAATTTTTATATTCAAAATATCCGGTTATTGTACCTCCGCGAAATTCAAATTCGGGATATAAATCAAATCTCAGCCGGGACTCTTCCGAATCAATGTAATATACCTCAAAATTACCTTTATCCAACTTATGCAAGTTGAAACAAATCGAATTAAAAACAAGTGAGTCTATACGTTGCAAGAACAGAGAGTCTTTAAAGACAAGCTCCGGCACCTGCAGGTACCCTCTTTCTCTCTTTGACTCGTCATTAGATACCTGCCCCCATAACGGTGCCGATAAGAGGGTGAAGATTACACCCGTCAAAATTGCATACTTGGATTTCATAGCGTTGGATTTAATATATACCGAAAATTCAACATCCTGTTTTCATGCGTCAAGATATGAATTTTCCTGCACATATCCAAGCAAATAGAGACGAAAATGCAACAGCGTGTCACCTTGCACTCGATGGGTAGAGTCCAACAGCAAATGCAAAACTACAAAACGTTTATGAAGAATCTGTATTTGGGCGAATCAAAATTAAGTTTTTCCCGAGGTCTTCGATTCAATTTCTTTTGTATCTCTTTGATTTTCCAGTCGGAGAAATCCTGAAAGTTGGCCTTTTTTGGGATATATTTCCGAATAAGCTTGTTTGCATTCTCAATGGCTCCTTTCTGCCAGGCTGAATAAGCATCCGTAAAATAAACCTTAACTGGCGGCCTACCTTTGAGGCTGAGTTGTTTGGTTATCTCCTGATGTGCTGCAAATTCACAACCGTTGTCGGTGGTAATCGTATGTATCGTTTGCCTATATGGGAACAGCAGTCGGATGACCGCCCGGGCCGTCGGTAGGGCTTTCCGTCCCTGAGGCAACTTTTCCATGAGTATGAAATTGGTCGAACGTTCGGTTAGGGTGACGATGGCATGACCGCAGGAGTCGATGATGGTGTCCATTTCCCAATCGCCGAATCGGGTTCCGTCTGCCTCCTTGGGGCGCTCGTGTATGCTTGTGCGGTTGGGTATATTGGTCGCTTTTGTCGGACACAGGATTTTGCCTCGCTTTTTGTATTTGAGCCCATGAGGCATATGCAGAGCCAGTTTCCCGGTCGTATCGGCATGGACATGGTTGTAGATGGTCTGCTTGGCGATGTGGATACCTTCTTTCCTGAGTACTCCCGCTATCTGGGCCGGAGACCATTCCTCCTCTTCGATCATGCGCTCAATTCGCCACCATAGATCTTCCGGTTTCCTGTGATGGCCCTTAAATCCGTGCTTGCGGCTATCACACTGCCTCTGAGCATATTTCCATATATACTCTCCTTCCGGCTTTGAGTTGCGCCTGATTTCCCGACTGACTGTCGATTTTGATACTCCTATTTCCTCTGCTATGCGAGAACGGCTCCATTTCCTTTTCAGACCAAGATATATTTCATATCTTTGGGCTTCGATTAGTTGATTTGACATGGCAATACAAAATTAATTAATCGTAGGGAGATTTCGGTCTCCCTTTTTTGTATTGCTGTTGGACGCTCTCAGGGGCTTTGCGCCCCCGCCGCTATGGCTTCCCCCGCAGTGTTTTTCATAGTTCTTGTTCCTTCCTTACTCGAAAAACGTTGCGTTTTGATTTGGATTCTTCACCTTGCACTCGATGCGGGGTCCAGTTGTGAGTCGCTTGTGGGAAACATAGGAACGTACAACCCGTGCGTTCTAAAAAGAGGTACGAGCAAGAAAACGGCACAGATGTGAAATCTCTGCCCGGGTATTTCTGGATTCCGCATCACGGTGCGGAATGACTCTCCCCGTCACCCCGCACAACGATGCGGGGTCCAGGAGCATGGGGAGAGATTGTTTTCATCTCTCTTGCATACTTTTAATAGTTTCCTTTTCCGTGTTGAAAATCATCTCCTCCAAAGTTTTATCCCAAGAGGCAAAATACTTGAAATGCTGTACGACTACCGCCTCGGTTACCGTTGCCTGATTCAATAAACGAGCCCGTGTTTCCCCACTACCGGTTCTCGTTCGAATGTAGTATCGTTCAACTCTTCAAGACCATCAATCATAGGTTCCCATACTATTCCATAATAGCCGATGCTTTTTCTCAGCAAATACAACAGCCGATTGTTGGTATAGCTTCTCCCCCTGAATCCAAAGTAATTATACTCACCCATACATATCTTTTCTTCTGTGCCGTCCTTGTAGCGCAAGGTATAGGAGGCTCGAGCATCAGGAGGATAAGTGTTAGTATCGGGTTTCAGTTTTTTCAACTCATTCTGAACTTCCCGCAACAGCACCGGATCGGTCAATAGAGTGTCGACTATGCCCATTGAGTCGGGATACTCTATCAGACCGCTATCGGTAATATCGATAAATGGTCCAATCATTCTTTTTCTCAGACAGTCGCAATCTATATCTACCGGGCTGTTAAATGAATAATTGTAATACAGCACATATATCGACTCGATTGTATTTTCAGTATCTTCACTCCTCCCCAAAAAGGGTAAAAGCAAAAACAGAATCGGGAATATTAAAATCGCCTTTTTCATAATGGATCATTTTAAGGTTACTCTATCCCTATCACCAGCACCCCAGCCCGGTTATCTCCATCTTTCCACGAGAGTATTTGAAATAGAAATCTCCCCAATCATGTTTTATAATGGGGACATATTGTTGATAAGTGAATTTTCTTTTTTTCCCCGTTCGTTCATATAGATATGGAGGAAGATCACCATGCCACACAAAAAGGAAATCGTTGTATTCGAAATATCCCGTCCCCTCCCTGGCTCTTGGAGAGGCAGATATCGAGAATATGAGATAATAGCTTCCATCGTCTTGCCTTTTCGATTTAACATTAAATACATCGGCACCTTCGTAGTCCAAGCAAGCGCAACCCGAATTGAAAATCTTGGAGTCTATCTCTTGTAAAAAGACCGAGTCTTTTATATTCATTTCGGGCATATAGACCGTGATTTTTTTCACCATCTCTTCATAGGTCAGCATTTGGGCCTGTATGGTTGGTACACCTATCAGTGACAGCAACACATAAATCATACACTTTTTCATAGCCGTTAAACAGAATTTTGTTAGTCCTCACCATAGAATGAACGCTTCATATCCCTATCGATACAATCCATTCCCATAGATTTTATCGAGCCCTCGACGTAACCCAAATACACGGAGATAACCGAATCTCCATTCTCTCCTTTCCAATAGGAGAACTCCCGTTTCCTGTCTGATACCTCGCATAGCGAATCGGGAATAACTCCATACCAAACGAAAGAAAAATTCTTATATTCAAAATATCCGGTTATTGTACCTCCGCAAAATTCAAATTCGGGATATAAATCAAATCTCAGCCAGGACTCTTCCGAATCAACGTAACATACCTCAAAATTACCTTTATCCAACTTATGCAAGTTGAAACAAATCGAATTAAAAACAAGTGAGTCTATACATTGAAAGAACAGAGAGTCTTTAAAGACAAGCTCCGGCACCTGCAGGTACCCTCTTTCTCTCTTTGACTCGTCATTAGATACCTGCCCCCATAACGGTGCCGATAAGAGGGTGAAGATTACACCCGTCAAAATTGCATACTTGGATTTCATAGCGTTGGATTTAATATGTAATATACTGGGGATCAACCGGATTTTTATTAGTTCCTACAAGATATATTTTGTAGGTCGGAATATGTAAATAATGCTGTCGCATTTCCGTCACCTCTTATTTTATATTGCATCATCACTTTCCCAATTAATCGAACCAACGGTTCAACATTCTCTTCAAATTATCTGACATATAGTATCTGTTATTTCCCATATCCACAAATCTTTCGTCATACCAAATTACTGAAAGGTTACCCTGCGAGTAAATCTCAATTTTTCCCCTTACATCAAGGGGATCTATATCCAATTCTACGGTATTCCCTTGCTTTGTTGTTACGGTCTTTTTCATACAATCATACGGTCTTATTTTTATCAGAGAATCGGGAAGAGCATTTAGTTGCAGTAGATTCTGACAGAGTTGTTGGATTTCTGAATAGGATAATTTTTTAAGGAAATAGGGATAAGAACCTTTCCCTTTCTCAAAATGACTGTCAAACAATCGCCTTGGGGTGTCAACTGCCGTATAAACATCAAAAGAGAAATGTTTAATCTTTATACTGTCGGCCTTTTCGCATATTATTTGAGAAAAGGCAAGTAACGGACAAAATAGAAAAAGCAAGGCTATATATCTTTTCATAATGGATTATTTTAAGGTTACACTATTCTATTTGGAGTCTTGATATGACGATTTCTTTATGCAAGAGATTGATAAAAACAGCCCGTATATAGCATAAAAAAGAAGAACTTTAGCATATAATATCACCTCTAAGAAAAAGTCTTTTTGACAAATAGGAATTGAATTATTACTGCCGTTGGGTAAGGAATTTTCGAAATAATACTTTATATTAACTTCCTGGCTGATAATAAATAAGGCACTATAAACAATTACTATCAAAGAAAATAGTATAAATACGTACTGTAATATCTTATTCAATTTCTTATTATTCATAAGTATTAGCACAGGTTTAATACATACCGAAATTCAACATCCTGTTTTCATGCGTCAAGGTATGAATTTCCCTCCACATATCCAAGCGAATAGAGATGAAAATGCAACAGCGTGTCACCCCGCTCTCGATAGGGGCGTCTTGTCACCCCGCACAACGATGCGGGGTCCAGTTGTGAGTCGCTTGTGGGAAACATAGGGACGTACAACCCGTGCGTTCTAAAAAGAGGTACGAGCAAGAAAACGACCCAGATGTGAAATCACTGCCAGGGTATTTCTGGATTCCGCATCACGGTGCGGAATGACTCGTCGTATCACCACTCCCCGAACAGGCGGAAGGCATTGGCCGTGGTAGCCGACTCGACCTCGGCAAGCGTCACGCCCAGAATATCGGCTATGCGCTGGGCCATGCGAGGCAGATACGACGGCTCATTGCGCTTGCCCCGGTAGGGCACGGGGGCCAGATAGGGAGCATCTGTCTCGAGCAGGAGGCGGTCGATGCCTACCTCGCGCACCATCTCTTCGAGGTGGGCGTTCTTGAAGGTGACGATGCCGTTTATACCGAAGTAGTAGTCGCCCAACGTGCGCAGGGTACGCACCTCGTCGGCCGTGCCAGTGAAGCTGTGGAATACCCCCCGGAACGACGGCACCCGCCCCGACTGCAACAGCGCCACCATCTCGGCAAAGGCATCGCGGCAGTGGATAATCACGGGCAGGTCGAGCTCGACGGCCCAACCCGTCTGCACGACAAAAGCCGCCTCCTGCTCCCGGGCGAACGTCTTGTCCCAATAGAGGTCGAGACCGATTTCGCCCACGGCACAATAGTCGCCGGCCAGCAGCAACCGGTGCGTCTGGTCGAGCCGCTCGCGATAGTCGGCATCGACCGAGGTGGGGTGCAACCCCATGGCCATGCGGCAATAGCCGGGGTAAAGGTCGTGGGTGGCCTGCATGGCCGCTACCGTATCGAGGTCGACATTGGGCAGTATCACCCGCTCCACACCTGCCTCGCGGGCACGGCGCACCACTTCAGCGCGGTCTTCGTCAAACTCTTCGAGATAAATATGGGTATGTGTATCAATCATTTTCGGGTCGTTTTTCGCCGCTCCGGTAATAGTAGACGATGCCGTAGGTCTGGCAGCGGGCCAACCGCTCGGCCGGCGGAAGTGCGGCATAATAGGCTTCCACCTGGTTCCAGAGGTTGAGAATGATTCGGTCGGCCTCCTCGCGCAGCACATCGAGCCCCGACTGCGAGCGGGTAGTGTTGAGCTTGTAGTTCTGCTGCTCGCGGTAGGCATCCTTGAAAATATCGTAGTGCACCGAAACCTTGGCAATCGTAGGGTTGTAGATGGGTGCCCCTCCGTGCGAAAGCCGCTCGCGCTCCCCCTCGATCAGGCGTTCGCCCCACATGAGGATATGCTTCTCGCTCGTGAGGTCGGGCACGGCAAAGTCGTCGGGGTCGAGGCCGTAGAAGAGCTTGTGCTCCTTGCGCACCTCGTTGCGGACCACCGCCAGGTTGAGCACCTGGATGAAGTGCGAGATGTAGAGCCGCGCCGTCTTCAGATGCTCCTGATACCGACGGTTGGCCTCGGCCTGGGCCGTATAGCAATACTGAAACTGCTCTACGGCACTCTTGAAGCGCCGCAACAGGACCCGCGCCTCGTTCAGGGTCTTGTACGAAGCCGCCTGATGCTCCACATCACAGGCGTGCTCCATCGCCACCGCCTTCTCGAGGGCGGCGATGCGGGCTTTGTCGGTATTGGGCAATCGGCGGTATGGCATGACGATACGGGGATTTCGGTAAAAAGGTGAATCAATGGTCTCGTTTGATAAGCGACCGGGCCAGGTCGTACAACGGCTGTTTGGCGGCCTCGGGCACGGCAATCTGCTGCAACGCCTCGATGGCCCGACGGCTGTAGTCGTCGACCTGTTGCAGACACAGTTCGCCCACGCCCAGACGGTTGTAGAGGGCGGTCACGGCCGCAATCTTCCCGGCCGGGTCGTAATCGGTAGCCGACAGCCAGCGCGACAGCTCCCCGGCATCGGTACCCTGGGCTCTGCGCTGGGCATTGATGAGCATGTAGGTCTTCTTGTTGTTGAGAATATCGCCGCCTATCTTCTTGCCGAAACGGGCCGGGTCGCCATAGACATCGAGCCAGTCGTCCTGCAACTGGAAGGCCAGCCCCAGCGATTCGCCGAAGCGGTAGATGCGGTCGGCATCGTCGGCCCCCGCGCCGCCTATGATGGCGCCAATCTTCAGGGCACCGCCCAGCAATACGGCCGTCTTGAGGCGTATCATCTCGATGTATTCGGCCTCGGTCACATCGTCGCGGCTTTCAAACTCCATGTCGAACTGCTGCCCCTCACAAATCTCGAGGGCCGTCTTCAGGAACCAGTCGATGACAGCCGCCGTGTGCGGAGCCGGTGTGCGGGCTATATAGCGGAAGGCGATAATCTGCATGGCATCGCCCGAGAGAATGGCCGTATTCTCGTCCCACACCTTGTGTACCGTAGGCTTGCCCCGGCGCACATCGGCCTTGTCCATCACGTCGTCGTGCAGGAGGGTGAAGTTGTGAAACACCTCCAGCCCCACGGCGGCATCGATGGCCCGACGGCAATCGCCGCCAAACATCTCGCAGGCCAGCAACGCCAACAACGGGCGCACCCGCTTGCCCCCCAGCGACAATTCGTAACGCACCGGCGCATACAGCCCGTCGGGCGACGGGGCATACTCTATCTGAGACAGGGCACTCTCTATCGTGTCGAAATATTTTTGCAAACCTTCCATAAATTTTCTTTTCCGATTTTTGATGTTTTACATAGAATGGAGGTCAAATTTAATCATTTCTGTCGAGTCGAACAAGCGGGAGCCCGATAAGTTTACCCACAAACCGCCGGGGCGATATACTTTATTCTCCTTTTTTGCGTTATTAAACCGTGGGGAACCGCTTACCCCGGTTCCTTTACAGGAAGATAGAGGACGGCCCGAGACAGAAAATATTCGAAACCAGTTTCGATATTTCATTTTCCCCTCGCCTCTCGCTATCTTTGTTATACGAAAACAGGAGGCGGCCCTGTCAAACTTGAAAACAGGTTTTCCGTTTGCCTTGGCTCTCGCCTTTCACTATCTTTCCAGAAGAAAGGAGGCGGCTCGGCCCTGTCAAACTTGAAAAACAAGTTTTCCGTTTGCCTCGGCTCTCGCCTTTCACTATCTTTCCAGAAGAAAGGAGGCGGCTCGGCCCTGTCAAACTTGAAAAACAAGTTTTCCGTTTGCCTCGGCTCTCGCCTTTCACTATCTTTGCACGCCGAAAAGGAATTATGAGATACGCGCTTCGATACATATCGGTACTGCTGGCACTGGTCATCTGCCTGACCGGGCGGGGACAGGAGGGGACAAGCTCGTTCGACTTCCTCAACATCCCCACCTCCACCCACGCCTACGCGCTGGGCGGCACCAACATATCGGTTATCGACGAAGACATCAACCTCGTCAACCAGAACCCCGCCCTGCTGGGGCCCGAATCGGACCTGCAACTGGGACTCAACTACATGAAGTATGTGGGCGGCATCAACCTGGCCGGGGTCACCTTCGGCAAGGCGGCCAGCGAACGCAGCGCCTGGGCGGCCGGTATCCAGTACTACGGCTACGGCAAGATGAAGAGCGCCGACGAGACGGGCGTCATCACCGGCGAGTTTTCGCCCAAAGACATCGTCTTCAACGGCATCTACTCGCACGACATCACCTCCACGCTGCGCGGCGGCGTCAACGCCAAGGTCATCTACTCCTCCTACGAGCAATACACCTCGTGGGCCCTGGCCGTAGATCTGGGCCTCAACTACTACAACGCCGACAACGACCTGTCGCTCTCGCTCGTGGCCCGCAACCTGGGAGGCCAGATCAAGCGCTACAACGAGACCTTCGAACGCATGCCCTTCGACCTGCAACTCGGTTACACCCAGAGTCTCGAGCATGCCCCCATACGCATCTCGGTCACGGCCCGCAACCTCACCCGCTGGAAGCTGCCCTACCCGACCATCGAGAACAGCGCCTACACCGGCAACTCCGATATTGTCGAGAAGAGCGGCTTTGTCGACAACCTCTTCCGCCACCTCATCTTCGGCGTGGAGTTCCTGCCCACCGACCGCCTCTACTTCGGGGTGGGATACAACTACAAGACCCGCACCGACATGAAGACGGCCAGCCGCAACTTCCTCTCGGGATTCAGCATCGGCGGCGGCATCAAGGTGCGCATGTTCGGCCTCGGCATAGCCCTGGCCCAGCAACACACGGGAGCCACCACCCTCATGGTGAACCTCTCGCTCAACCTCTTTGAATTCAAAAAATAGCAATCATCTATGGATAAACCTCGTATCACCATCGCCATCGACGGATTTTCGTCTTGCGGCAAAAGCACCATGGCCAAGGCCTTGGCCCGCCGCATCGGCTACATCTATATCGACAGCGGCGCCATGTACCGCGCCGTCACCCTCTACTGCCTCGACCACAACCTCATCGACGGCGACACCGTCGACACCGAAGCGCTGCGGTCGCGCATGGACGACATCCACATCGACTTCCGCCCCGACCCCGCCTCGGGCAAGACCCACACCTTCCTCAACGGCCGGGACGTGGAGCAGGAGATTCGCTCCATGCGGGTATCGGACAAGGTGAGCCCCGTGAGCGCCATCCCCTTCGTACGCACCGCCATGGTGGCCGCCCAGCAGAAGATGGGCGAACGCAAGGGCATCGTCATGGACGGCCGCGACATCGGTACCACCGTATTCCCCCACGCCGAGCTGAAGATATTCGTCACCGCCTCGGCCGAGACCCGCGCCCAACGCCGGGTCGACGAGCTGCAAGCCAAAGGCGTGGCCGTCGATTTCGACGAAGTGGTGGCCAACATCAACAAGCGCGACCACATAGACCAGACCCGCCAGGAGAGTCCCCTGCGCCGGGCCGACGACGCCATCCTGCTCGACAACTCGCACATGACCCTCGACGAGCAGGACGCCTGGCTGCTGGCCCGATACGAAGAGGCCGTAGCCAAACAACAATAACCCCCGACCCAAACGAAAGGAGAGAGACAAGATGGCACGCATAGAAATCGACGAACACTCGGGATTCTGCTTCGGAGTAGTCACCGCCATACGCAAGGCCGAGGAGGAGCTCGACCGCACCGGTCACCTCTACTGTCTGGGCGACATCGTCCACAACAGCAACGAGGTGGAGCGGCTCAAGGCCAAGGGGCTCATCACCATCGACCACGAGCAGCTCAAGCAACTGCACGACGTGAAGGTGCTGCTGCGCGCCCACGGCGAGCCTCCCGAAACCTACCGCATCGCCGCCGAGAACCACATCGAGATTATCGACGCCACCTGCCCCGTGGTGCTGCAACTGCAACGCAAGATAAAGACCGCCTACGACTCCAACCCGCCCGGCGAGGCCCAAATCGTCATCTACGGGAAAAACGGGCACGCCGAGGTGAACGGCCTGGTGGGCCAGACCCACGGCGAGGCCGTTGTCATCGAGGGCAGTAACGACCTCGACAAAATCGATCTCGACAAAAAGTTGCTCCTCTACTCGCAGACCACCAAGTCGGTCGAGGGCTTCCGCCACATCGTCGACGAAATCAAGCACTTGAAACCCGACGGCCGTTTCGAGTCGTTCGACACCATCTGCCGGCAGGTAGCCAACCGCATCCCCAACATCCGCGAGTTTGCCCGGCGCCACGACCTCGTGCTCTTCGTCTGCGGCAAAAAGAGCTCCAACGGCCGCGTGCTCTTCGGCGAGTGCCTGCAGGTCAACCCCCAGTCGCACCTGGTCTCCGACCTCTCCGAAATCGACCCCGCCTGGCTCGAGGGGAAAGAGAGCATCGGCATCTGCGGCGCCACCTCGACCCCCCGCTGGCTGATGACCGAGGTACAGGACTATGTAGCCCGCCTGCTCGACGGGAAAGAGACCGGGAAAGCGACCGACAAATAAGACGCGAACCTCACAAGCAAATGACATTCTACCCCACCGAATAAAAAATCGGCCCGGGGGTAAACATTTATTTACAACTATCGTTAACTATTCAGCATCGGTAATTCGATTTTTATCTTTATCTTTGCCAACAACTAAACATTACAGGTTATGTCGCAAATTAAATGTATAGGTATTTTGACTTCCGGAGGCGATGCTCCCGGAATGAATGCGGCTATTCGCGCGGTAACCCGTGCAGCCATCTACAACGGATTTGAGGTAAAAGGTATTTACAGAGGTTACAAAGGTCTGATCACCGACGAAATAGCTCCTTTCAAAACGCAAAATGTAAGTAACATCATACAGCAGGGCGGTACCATCCTGAAGACAGCCCGCTGCCAGGAATTCAAAACCCCCGAAGGCCGTAAGATTGCCTACGACACCCTTGTCAAAGAGGGCATCGACGCACTTGTAGTCATCGGCGGCGACGGTACCCTCACCGGTGCCCGCATCTTTGCCACCGAATACAACTACCCCATCGTGGGTCTGCCCGGTACCATCGACAACGACCTCTTCGGTACCGACACCACCATCGGTTACGACACGGCTCTCAACACCATCATGGAGGCCGTCGACAAGATTCGCGACACGGCCACCTCGCACGAGCGCCTCTTCTTCATCGAGGTCATGGGCCGCGATGCCGGTTTCCTCGCCCTCAACGGTGCCATCGCTACCGGTGCCGAGGCTGCCATCATCCCCGAGATTTCGACCGAGGTCGACCAACTCGAAGAACTCATCAAAAACGGATTCCGCAAATCGAAAAACAGTAGTATCGTACTCGTGGCCGAAAGCCCCATCACGGGCGGTGCCATGCACCTGGCCGAGCGCGTACAGAAAGAGTATCCGCAATACGACGTGCGCGTTACCATCCTGGGCCACATCCAGCGCGGTGGTTCGCCCACGGCCCACGACCGCATCCTGGCCAGCCGCATGGGTGCCGCAGCCATCGACGCCCTGCTCGAGGACCAGCGCAACGTCATGATCGGTATCCGCAACAACGAAATCGAATACATCCCCTTCAACAAGGCTATCAAGAACGACAAGCCCATCGACCGCGAGCTGCTCAACACCCTGCGCAAGCTCTCGATCTGATACCGGGCAAGGAGCTTTAACAAAGATAAAACAAGCGAGAGAAAAGGAGGCCGGAACGCTGTCCTCCCCCTCTCACCCTCATCCATACCGAGGCCTGCCGGGCAACCGCCCGACGGGCCTTTGTTTTTGTGTGCCGCAAGACTGGTACCCATGGTGCACAACCGACGGAAGCCGATTCATCGGAGCCCCGCCCCTATCTGCCCCACCGCTGCCGACTTATCAAAATGGTACATTTTCATTCGGTTTGGGTATGAGACAATCGGTCCCGGTTTCCGTACTTTGCAACCGACAGCAAACCTGTAAAAGCGACGAGCCATGAGCCAATGTATCAAATCGTTTATCCAGAACCTGAATATCGTCATCGGGTGTACCATCGGATGCAGCTATTGCTATGCCCGCAACAATTGCCGGCGCTTCCATATCACGGACGACTTTTCCGTACCCGAATACATGAGCCGCAAGCTGCGGCTGCTCGACAATCCCCGCCCGCACAACTTCCTGCTCACCGGTATGAGCGACTTCTCCGACTGGCACCCCGAGTGGACCGACGAAATATTCGACCGCATAGCCCGTAATCCGCAGCACGCCTGCCTCTTCCTCACCAAACACCCCGAACGGATAAACTTCCACACCGACCTCGACAACGTATGGATGGGAGTCACCGTCACCTGCGAGGCCGAGAAGAGACGCATCGCCGACCTGCGCCGGCACATCGGGGCCCGTCACTACCACGTCACCTTCGAACCCCTCTTCGGCGACATACCCGACCTCGACCTCGAGGGCATCGACTGGGTGGTCATCGGTACCGAAACCGGGCGGCGCAAGGGAAAAATCGAGGCAAATCCCCAATGGGTAGCCCACATTGCCAACCAGGCCAAAGCCTGCGGGATACCCCTGTTTATGAAGGAAGAACTCGTCCCGATCATTGGCGAAGAGAAGATGATTCAAGAATTACCGCAATCGTTTATACACCAAAGACTATGAACACAGAACCCGAAATCAGAGAAATCGAAGTACGCAGCATCATGACCCAGTCGACCCTCCCGGTCGGCGGCTATTCGGTCAATCCCTACGTAGGCTGCACCCATGCCTGCCGGTACTGCTACGCCTCCTTTATGAAACGGTTTACGAAACACCCCGAACCCTGGGGCTCGTTTCTCGACGTGAAAACATGGGACCCTATCAAGAACCCCGGCAAGTACAACGGCAGCCGCATCGTCATCGGCTCGGTGACCGACGGCTACAACCCGCAAGAGGCCACCTTCCTCCGCACACGGCGCATCCTCGAGGAGCTGCGCGGCTGTACGGCCGAAATCATGGTCTGCACCAAATCCGACCTCGTCTTGCGCGACCTCGACCTGCTCAAGCAATTCCCCAAAGCCACCGTATCGTGGTCGATCAATACACTGGACGAGGAGTTCAGGGCCGACATGGACCACGCCGCCACCATCGCCCGCCGCATCGAAGCCATGAAACAGACCTACGCCGCCGGCATCCGCACCGTCTGTTTCATCTCGCCTATCTTCCCGGGTATCACCGACGTGAAGGCCATCATCGAGCAAGTGAAAGATTTTGCCGACCTCATCTGGCTCGAGAACCTCAACCTGCGCGGACAGTTCAAAGGCAGCATCATGAGCTACATACGGGAGAAGAATCCCCACCTGCTGCCCCTCTACGAAGAGATTTACAACCGCAAGCGCACCGATTACTGGAAAGGTCTCGAGGCCGACATCGCCCAATATGCCCGCCAGCACGACTATCCCTACCGCATAAACGACCTGCCATACGGCCGCTCGCAACAGGGAAAACCGGTTATCGTCAACTATTTCTACCACGAGAAAATACGACTCGACAAGGGTAAATAACCGCCCGACTGTCACAGGCCGGACAACCACCGAACCACCCCTTACCAGGCAGGCATCCTCCTCATGGTAAGGGGTTTGTAGTATTCGGCAGGGATTTTAAGCAGAACCGCTCGGCAAAATATAAAATTTATTTGCATTTACAGTCGACATCCTTTATCTTTGTCTATCTCACTAAGATCTCAAAGTTATGGAACCGTCCGACCAAGCATACACCAACGAAGAGCAACTGATCGAAGATAAATTCCAGGAACTGCTCAATGGCTATCTCAACTCCAACCACCGCAAGAAAGTCGAGATTATCGAGCGTGCATTCAAGTTTGCCAAAGAGGCCCACAAGGGTATCCGCCGCCGTTCGGGCGAGCCCTACATCCTCCACCCCATTGCCGTGGCCCGCATCGTGAGCCAGGAGATAGGGCTGGGCTCCACCTCGATATGCGCCGCTCTGCTCCACGACGTGGTCGAAGACACGGAGTATACGGTCGAAGACATCGAAAACCACTTCGGCAAAAAGATAGCCTCGATTGTCGACGGGCTCACCAAGATTTCGGGCGGTATCTTCGGCGACCAGGCATCGGCCCAGGCCGAAAACTTCCGCCGGCTGCTGCTCACCATGTCGGAAGACATCCGCGTCATCCTCATCAAGATGGCCGACCGCCTGCACAACATGCGCACCCTCGGCTCCATGCTCCCCAGCAAGCAATACAAGATTGCCGGCGAAACGCTCTACATCTACGCTCCGCTGGCTCACCGCCTGGGACTATTTGCCATCAAGACCGAACTCGAAGACCTCGCTTTCAAATATGAACACCCCGAGGCCTACAACCAGATAAAACAGAAGATTGCCGAGACCGAAGAGTCGCGCCAGCAAATCTACAACAACTTTGCCAAGCCCATCGTCGCCAAGCTCAAGGAGCTGGGATTCGACTTCGAGATGAAGGCCCGCGTCAAATCCATCTACTCCATCTGGAACAAGATGGAGTCGAAGCACATCCCCTTCGAGGAGGTCTATGACCTCTACGCCGTGCGCATCATCTTCAAGTGCCCCAACGAGGCCGACGAGAAGAAGGAGTGCTGGACCATCTACTCGGTCATCACCGACATCTACAAGCTGCATCCCGAGCGCACGCGCGACTGGGTGAGCCGCCCCAAGGCCAACGGCTACAAGGCCCTGCACCTCACCGTCATGGGCCCCGACGGCAACTGGATCGAGGTACAGATACGCAGCGAGAAGATGGACGAAATCGCCGAGCGCGGTTTCGCCGCCCACTGGAAGTACAAGGTAGGCAACTCCGACGAAGAGTCGGAGCTCGACATCTGGCTCAAGACCATCAAGGACATACTCGAGCACCCCGAACCCAACGCCATCGACTTCCTCGATACCATCAAGCTCAACCTCTTCAGTACCGAGATTTTTGTCTTCACCCCCAAGGGCGACCTCATCACCCTGCCCAAGGATGCCACGGCCCTCGACCTAGCCTTCACCCTGCACTCCGACCTGGGGTTCCACTGCATCGCCGCCAAGGTGAACCACCGCCTCGTACCGCTGAGCCAGAAGCTGCACAGCGGCGACCAGGTCGAGATTCTTACCTCCAAGTCGCAGACTCCCAAGGAGGAGTGGCTCAACCTCGTCACCACCGCCAAAGCCCGCAGCCGACTCCTGGCCGCCCTGCGTAAGGACCGGCGCAAGATTATCGCCAAGGGCGAGGCCCAGCTGAAAGAGTTTCTCGAGAGCAACCACATCGAGCTCAACAACGAGCTGATGACCAAGATACTGAGCAATCTGGGGTTGCAACATCGCGACGACCTCCTCTTCAAGATCGGCAACGAAGAGATTACCCTCAACGAGAACATCAAGAAAATCATCAAGGGCAAGAGTCTGAACCCCTTCATGCGATACCTCAAGCTCTCGTTCGGCAACAGCAACAAGAACGAGCAACCCAAGGCTCCGGCCCCGCAACAGCCCACCATCGACCGCAAGCAGACCTATATCCTGCGCGACGAGAACGGTGTGAAAAACTACAAGGTGGCCGACTGCTGCTGTCCCATACCCGGCGACGACGTGCTGGGTTATGTCGAGGACGACGAAACCGTCGTAGTACACAAGCGCGAATGTCCCGTAGCCATGCGGTTGAAGTCGAGCTTCGGGCCCCGTCTGGTATCTACCCAGTGGGAGGCCAGCGAGTCGCTCTCCTTCCCCGCCAAAATCGAGATTCAGGGCATCGACCGCATGGGTATCCTCAACGAGATTACCCGCGTCATCTCCAACGAGCTGATGATCGACATGCGCGGCCTCTCGATACAGGCCAACGAAGGCGTGTTCAACGGCACGGTCAACATCATGGTGCACGACACCCGCGTAGTCGAGTCGCTGTGCAACAAATTATGTAAAATCAAAGGCGTACAGAAGGCTGCACGCTGCAAAGAATAACCCCTTAAAATCATGGATCAATCCCGTATACAAAAGATTCTGTCGAGCAAGCGAGTCTTGCAAGTGCTCTTTTTTATAGCTGCGGTAGCGCTGGTCACCTACTTCTTCCCCGGCGAAGGGAAATTCCGCTACACCTTCCAGGAAGGGAAACCCTGGAAATACGGCCTGCTCACCGCCCCCTTCGACTTCCCCATCTACAAAGACGAGGCCGTCATCCAGCAAGAGAAAGACAGCATCATGCTCGGCTTTCAGCCGGTATTTTCATTCAACGAAGCCATAGGTGCCAAATCGACCGCCGACTTCGAGAAGTCGCTCACCAGCCGCCCCGGCCTCACCATTACGCCAGCCCTGCGCCGAAACCTGGTACAAGCCCTGCGCGAAACCTACCACAAGGGCATCATCTCGTCCGACGACTACACCCGGCTGCAATCGGGAACCACCAAAGAGATACGCATCGTACAGAACAACGTAGCCCGCGAAATGCCCGTGGCCGAACTGCAGTCGCCCCGCGAAGCCTACGAGAACATCATCAACCGCTTCCCCGACTCCTATTCGCACCATGTGCTGCAAAACTGCAACCTCAACGACTATCTCAACACCAACATCACCTTCGACAGCATCACCACCGACCGGCTCAAGGATAACCTGCTGCAACGCATCGCCCTCTCCGACGGCATCGTGCAGGCCGGCGAACGCATCGTAGACCGGGGCGAAATCATCACCCCGCAAACCTACCGCATACTCAAGTCGCTCGAGACCGTATCGCTCAAGAAGAGTACCGGCAACGACCACCGGGGCTACACCATCGTGGGACAGATTATCGTCTTCGCCTGCCTCTTTGCCTTCTTCTACCTCTTCCTGGCCCTCTTCCGGCCCCAGACCTTCAACGAGATGCGCACCCTCGGGTTTATGATGATGCTCATCGTGGGTATCTCGCTCATCGCCTTCTTCCTCTCCGAAGTGCGAGTTCAGGGCATATACCTCGTGCCCTTTGCCATCATACCCATCATTGTCGTCACCTTCTTCGACTCCCGCACGGCCCTCTACGTACACCTCATCACCGTACTCATCTGCGCCTTCACCGCCCCCTTTGCGCTCGAGTTCATCTTCCTGCAGCTCATCGTGGGCATGACCGCCATCGACAGCCTCAGCGATCTGTCGCGCCGGTCGCAACTCATGCGCTGCGCCGTGCTCGTCTTCCTGGCCTACTGCTTTGCCTACGTAGGCTACACGCTCCTCTCCGAGGGCGACCTGTCGAAGATCAGCTACAACATGTTCATCTACTTCGGCATCAACTGCGTGTTCCTGCTCTTCGCCTACCTGCTCATCTACATCTTCGAGAAGACCTTCGGATTCATCTCTACCGTTACGCTGGTCGAGCTCTCCGACGTGAACAACCCCATACTGCGCCAGCTCTCCGAAGAGTGCCCCGGCACCTTCCAGCACTCGCTGCAGATCTCGAACCTGGCAGCCGAAGCGGCCAACAAAATCGGGGCCAAGGCCCAACTGGTACGTACCGGCGCCCTCTATCACGACATCGGCAAACTGAAGAACCCCGCCTTCTTCACCGAAAACCAGTCGGGATTCAACCCCCACACGCCCCTCTCGTTCGAGCAGAGCGCACAGATTGTCATCTCGCACGTCGTCGACGGCCTCAAGATGGCCGACAAACAGGGACTGCCCCAGGCCATCAAAGACTTCATCGCCACCCACCACGGCAAGGGCAAGGCCAAGTTCTTCTACAACTCCTACCGCAACAAATACCCCGACCGCCCCGTCGACGAGTCGAAATTTACCTATCCCGGTCCCAACCCCTTCACCAAGGAGACGGGTATCCTCATGATGGCCGATGCCGTCGAAGCCGCCTCGCGCAGCCTTAAGGAGTATACCAACGAGAGCATCTCGCAACTCGTCAACCGCATCATCGACTCGCAGATTGCCGACGGCCTGCTGCGCGACACGCCCCTCAGTTTCCGCGATGTGGAGACCATCAAGGCTACCTTCATCGAGAAGCTCAAGACCATCTACCACACCCGCATCAGCTACCCCGAGCTCAACAAGCCCGAGAAGCCTCGCGAGGAGAAGCCGGCCGAGAGTTCCGCCGAAGCCCCTGCTCCTGGAAACCCGACTCCCGAAAGCCAACCGGGGGCCGATACCCCTGCCACGAAATAAGGCAACTCACATAAACCCGAGACCTCTGCTCTCGGGCAAAAGGAAACCCGGCGGAAGAAACGCCGGGTTTCCTTTTATCCACCTCTCCCGAGCAGAACCCGCTCAAGCCCCCTCGCCACCACCTTTTATTACCCTGCCATAAACCCGGGGGCTGGCGATATTTCTTTTGCAGAAAATAGCGAAAGAGATGGCGATTGTACAACACGACGAAACGATAACGGTTGAAGCCAACCGACTGAGAAATGAGAAACTGAAACGATACTATTCACCCGAAACCGGCGAGGGGAGCGACACAGGCGACCGCCGTCCGATACGGCTCGCCGACGCTCCGCTGCCCCTCCAGTATATCCCGGCTGCCATGTTCGACGAACCGCTGGTGCAGCAGCTTGCCCGGGCGGGCAGTCTGGCCGGACATCTGCGGCAGCAGGGGGTCGAGGTACCCGACGGCTGCTCCACCCCGGCGGTCGACGGCGAGAAAGAGGAGGGCGACCTCTCGCCCTTCGATACCCTCTGGCGCGAGTGGATACGGCTGCGCATCCGTTACGATTTCGAGTTCTGGGCCTTCTGCTTCGTGCGCATCAAAGACAAGCTGGGCGCCAACGACATCCCCTTCAGGCTCAACCGCCCGCAACGCCGCATCCTGGGCATGCTCGAGGCGATGCGCACACACGACCGCCCCATCCGCCTCATCCTGCTCAAGGCCCGCCAGTGGGGCGGCTCCACCCTCATACAGATTTACATGGCCTGGATACAACTGGTGCACCGCCGCAACTGGAACAGCGTGATTTGCGCCCATATCAAGGAGTCGGCCGCCAACATCAAGGGCATGTACAGCAAGCTGCTGGCCAACTACCCCGACTGGCTGCTCGAGGGAGGCAGACCCAAATTCCGCCCCTTCGAGCGCATGGCCAACACCTCGGTCATCGTCGGGCGCGACTGCCGGGTCACCATAGGCTCGGCCGAGAGCCAGGAGTCGGTGCGGGGTATCGATGCCGCCATGGCCCACCTCTCCGAGGTTGCCTTCTGGCGCAACAGCCGCATGAAGTCGCCCGAGCAGCTGGTGCGCTCGGTCTGCGGCTCCATCATGCTGCTCCCCTACTCGATGGTGGTGATGGAGAGCACGGCCAACGGCACCGGCTCCTACTTTCACCAGGAGTGCGAGCGGGCCAAGCGGCACGAGAGCGACAAGCAGTTTGCCTTTGTCCCCTGGTTCGAAATCGAGATGTATGCCATACCCGTCGACGATTACGAGTCGCTCATCGCCACTCTCACCGACTACGAGCGCATGCTCTGGAGTCGAGGCGCCACCCTCGAGGCCATCGCCTGGTACCGGCAGAAACGCAAGGAGTATGCCCGCCACACCGACATGATGGCCGAGTATCCCAGCGACGACATCGAGGCCTTCTGCTACTCGGGCGAACGGGTATTCGACCCTACGCTGGTCGAAAAGTTGCGGCGCGGCTGCTGCGCTCCCCGATTCGTGGGCGACATCCACGGCCGCGAGCTCACCGGCCACGATGCCCTCGAGGGTATCGAACTGGAGGCCCGCCCCGGCGGACCGCTGCAGGTGTGGGAATACCCGGCCGAGAAGCACGAGATTCGCGACCGCTACCTGGCCGTAGTCGACATCGGCGGCCGCTCCGACGCGGCCGACTACTCGGTCATCGCCATATTCGACCGCTACTGGATGCTCGAGGGGGGACCGGCCGAGGTGGTGGCCCAGTGGCGCGGACACATCGACCACGACCTGCTCGCCTGGAAGGCCGCCCAACTGGCCGCCTACTACCAGAATGCCCTGCTGGTCATCGAGAGCAACACCCTCGAGACCGAACACGACGACAGCGAACACTCGGCCTACCTGCTCGACACCCTGTCGCGCTACTACGACAACCTCTACGCCCGGCAGGCTCCCCCCGACAGCATCGGGCAGCGCCCCTCCTCGCGCTGGGGATTCCACATGAACCGCGCCACCAAGGTGCTGGTCATCGACGCACAGCGGTCGGCCCTGCGCGAAGGGGCCTACATCGAGCACGACGCACAGGCCTGCTACGAGCACGACGTGTTCGAGCGCAAACCCAACGGCAGCTACGGAGCCATGGAGGGGCACCACGACGACATCCTCATCACCCGCTGCATAGGCAACTACATCTGCAGCCGCGACCTGCCGTCGTATATCCTCCCCACCACCCACCGGGGCGGCTCCATCGTCAACGAGTCGTCGATATAGTCCGCCCGACTCGCCGGCCCCGTCGCGGCCCGCCATCGGCCTCCTTACGCTCCGTAAGAAACCCTAATAATCTGAAAAATAGCTCCTCCGCCTGCGGCTTTCTGTGACAAACCTCGTATCTTTGTCGCCGGAAAGTCACGACGGGGGAGCGCGGCTTTTCCCCACCTGCCCGACGGCTTGGCCCGGGGCAGCAGCACCTCCGCCCGATGTCAAACACGCAACCCGATACTCATTATGAACGTAAAACACCTGTTGGGAATAACCCTCGCCTGCCTGCCCTTTTTCTTTGCCTGCCAGGCCAAGGAGCAACCGGCCCAACCCGAAAAGAGCGCAAAAGTACAAACCGTAAAACCCCGCCACCTGACCAAGGCCGAGTTCCTCGCCAAGGTGGCCAACTTCGAGAAGACCCCCGACCGCTGGGAGTTCCTGGGCGCCCGCCCCTGCATTGTCGACTTCTACGCCACATGGTGCGGACCCTGCCGCAAGCTGGCCCCCATACTCGAGGAGATAGCTACCGAATATGCCGGACAGATCGATGTCTATAAAATCGATGTCGACAAGGAACCGCAGTTGGCCGCCATCTTCGGGGTGCAAAGCATCCCCACCCTCCTCTTCTGCCCCATGAAGGACCAGCCCCAGATTGCAGCCGGACTCATGGACAAGGAGACCCTGCAACGAGCCATCAAAGAGGTGTTGCTTCCGTAAGGATGAGATAAGGGAAAGTCAATCGATTGAGCTTCGAAAGGAGCAAAAGGCCCCACTACTACCGAAGGCGCGGCTGTACGTCGTCGTCCGGCCACAACCGCATGGCAATGCGGGCACAACCCTCGGCATCGGCCAACGCGTTGTGATGGTGGTCGAAGGGGATACCCAGATAGGCACACACCGTGGGCAGCCGATAGTTCTCGATGGCCGTGCGCGGAATCACCCGCCGCGCCTGCGTGAGGGTGCAGAGGAAATTGCCATACACATAGTCGATGCCATACATGCGGCAGGTCGCCCGCAGCACCCGTTCGTCGAAAGCCTTGTTGTGCGCCACCAGCCGCAACCCCTCGACCAGCGGCGACACCTCGCGCCACACCTGCCCGAAGTTGGGAGCATGGCAGGTATCGGCGGGGAAGATACCGTGAATCTCCTCCGAAAAACGGCGCACATAGTAGTCGGGCTCGGGGCACACCAGCCGATGCACCCGGTGCGTCACCTCGCCCCCGCGCACCACCACAAGCCCCACCGAGCAGATGCTCGTGGGTTCGTAATTGGCAGTCTCGAAATCTATGGCGACAAAATCTTTCATCGGTAAAAATATCCGGTGGCAAAAGTACGGAAAATTCCGGTGAAATCTTCACATCGCCCCGCGACGGTGAATTTCGCCACACAAATTTTGCGGTATGTGAGAATACCCCTACCTTTGCTCGAAAGAGAAAACAAGAAGATGAAAATAGGAATTATCGTAGCCATGCAGAGCGAGCTCGATTGCGTGCGTCGCCTGCTGGAAAATCCCCGCGAAGAGCGCTACGGCGCTTCGCTCTTTACCATAGGCACGAACGGTGCCCACGAGTTGATACTCACCCAGAGCGGCATCGGCAAGGTATCGTCGGCCATTCGGGCCTACGAGCTCATCGACCGCTACCACCCCGACTGCGTGCTCAACACCGGCGTGGCCGGCGGCATAGACGCCTCGATGCGAGTGATGGATATTGTCGTCGGGTCTGAGATTGTCTACCACGACGTGTGGTGTGGCGAAGGCAACGCCTGGGGACAGATACAGGGGCTGCCGCCCCGGTTCCACAGCGACCCGGCACTGGTCGAGAAGGCTCTGCAGGTAGAGACCTCGCTGCGCATCTACAAGGGGCTGGTATGCAGCGGCGACCGCTTCATCACCGACCCGGTCGAACTCTCCGAAATCAAGGCCCTCTTCCCCGAAGGCATGGCCGTCGACATGGAGTCGGGCTCCATTGCCCAGGTATGCTGCATGCGCGGTATCCCCTTCCTGAGCTTCCGCATCATCAGCGACACCCCGGGCATCGAGGGTCACCTGGCCCAATACAACCACTTCTGGGACGATGCCCCCCACCGCTCGTTCGAGGTGCTCACCAGCCTCATCGCCAAACTGTAATACATATCAATCCCTAATACATAACCCGATATGAAAAAGATACCCAGTTTTACCATAGACCACATTCACCTGCTGCGCGGCATCTACGTCTCGCGCAAGGACTATCTGGGCGACCACGTAGTCACCACTTTCGACATCCGCATGAAAGAGCCCAACCGCGAGCCCGCCATCGGCTACGGAGCCCTGCACACCATCGAACACCTGGCTGCCACCTTCCTGCGCAACCACCCGGTATGGGGCGACAAAATCGTATTCTGGGGACCCATGGGCTGCTGCACCGGCAACTACTTTCTGGTGCAGGGCGACCTTGAGTCGCGCGACATCGTCGACCTCATGCGCGAGACCTTCCGCTTCATCCGCGACTTCGAGGGCGAGGTACCCGGCGCCGCTCCCCGCGACTGCGGCAACTACCTGCTGCACGACCTGCCCATGGCCCGCTGGGAAGCCGACAAATACCTGCGCGAGGTACTCGACGTAATCGAAGAGAAAAACCTCGTCTACCCGACGGTCGAAGATACGGTTAATGATTAAAACGGCGTCTCCTCTTTCTCCCCTAAGAAGCGGGGCTGCTTGTCGGTGAGGAGATCGAGAAACATTTTCACACGGGCGAGGTACTCTCGTCCGTGTATTTTTATGTACTTGTCCCAACGCGACACGTCACGGGCATTATAGCCGACAGCCGATATGCCGCTGCTCTTGGCCAGATAGATGGCCCGCTCGTTGTGAAACTTCTGCGAGATGATGGTGAGGCTGTCCCGCCCGAAAATCTCCTTGGCTCGCACGATGGAGTCGAGCGTACGGAATCCGGCATAGTCGAGCACGATGCGGTCGGCCGGTACCCCGTGGGCCACCAGCGAATCGCGCATGCAGGAGGGCTC
Source organism: Barnesiella sp. An22 (assembly GCF_963931395.1). Classification (NCBI taxonomy): domain Bacteria; kingdom Pseudomonadati; phylum Bacteroidota; class Bacteroidia; order Bacteroidales; family Barnesiellaceae; genus Barnesiella; species Barnesiella sp. An22. The sequence goes on along the minus strand of NZ_OZ007014.1, from coordinate 762,440 downwards.
GTCGTAGTCGCGGTCGTGGTTGTCGCCGCTCACCAGAATATAGTCAATCTTGCCGGCTTGGAACAACCGGGCCGCAGCCTCGATGCGATAGTCGAAATAGTAGTTGTGCTCACCCTGCGGAGTAATGGGCGCCGTGCCCAACAGCAACCCCACGGTACGGTGGGGTATCGCATCGGTCGTGTCGAACGTCTTGTCTCGGGCATACCCCCTCACCCAACCGTCGCACACCACAATCACCAGCAAGACAGCCACCACGGCTGCTATTGCAATCACCCCAATCCACCTTTTGTATCGTCGCATTTTCAATTCTGTTTTATACGGCGAAGGTAGTGAAAAATAGTGAAATACTGCACTTTTTCCCTCAAACTAAGTAGGCGTGGAAAGAAAACCCCTACATGTAGGTATTGGCCGGCCGGGCCGCATGCCTTTACTTTGCCTCCGTAAAAACCAAACAACCGTTACGACGATGAAAAAAACAGGAATATTCTACGGCTCTTCGACCGGCATGACCGAGGGAGTTGCCCACACAATCGCCCAGAAACTGGGAATCGCCTCAACCGATATTCACGATGCGGCCCAACTCTCGGCCGAGAGCATCGCCCCCTACGAGGCGCTGATACTGGGCACCTCGACCTGGGGTTGCGGCGAACTGCAAGACGACTGGTACGATGCCGTAAAGGTGTTGAAAAGTGCCAATCTCACCGGCAAAACCATCGCCCTCTTCGGCTGCGGCGACAGCGAGTCGTACCCCGACACCTTCTGCGACGCCATCGGCCTGCTCTACGACGAACTGAAGGAGACAGGCTGCCGCTTCACCGGCAACCACGTGGCTACCGACGGCTACACGTTCTCCTCGTCGGTATCGGTAGTCAACGGCGAGTTCGTAGGGCTTGCTCTCGACGAGACCAACGAGGCCGACAAAACGGCCGACCGCATCGAGGCTTGGGTGAAAAACCTCGACTTGTAAACCCGCTAAACCGATATGCCCATGATGACCTGTCAATCTTTTCCGGCCGAGTTGAAAGTGTTTTTGAACCACGTCTATGAATACAAGAAAGGGGTGCGTCATATGGTGCTCTACACCACCAACCGCCGCTACGAAGAGTTTGCCGTAGACCGACTGAACAAACAGCGCATCGACTACTGCATACAGCCCATCGGCTGCAACAAGATAAACCTCTTCTTCGGCCGCCGCGAATGTATCGAGGTGATTCAGTCGCTGGCCTCGCGCCCCCTGAACGAGCTCACCCCCGAGGAGGATTTCATCCTGGGTGCCCTGCTGGGCTACGACCTGTGCGGACAATGTCAACGCTATTGTAAACGTAAAGCCAAATAAACTCTTTTCTCTCCTCCTGATCTAAATTGCAAAGGGGAAAAGAATCCTAAAATTTGAAGTTTGTTTTTAGTTGTGACGAACCCACTACGCCGCGAGGCACGGTGGGTTCTGCTGTATCGCTGAAAGATTGGCCTTGTTTATACGCTACTGCAAGCCACTCAAATCGACTTTATAGTAGGTTGGCGCCGTATGGTCTCGCTCGAGAAACATCGTCATATACACAGGGGCATACACGATTTTCCCTTCAACACGCATATTGTCATTATTGAACACGATAGCCTCGGACAGATTATACTCCTTGCAATCCATAATATTGGAAAGAGCCCGATGCGACTCATAATCTTTCCCCGATTTCACCTCGACTGGCAGCACCTTCCCCCCCGATTCAATTACAAAATCGAGCTCGCCCCGCTTCTTGTTATTATAGTAATAGGGCTCCAGACCATGCGCCACCAACTCTTGCGCTACGGCATTTTCATAAACCGCCCCGTAGTTGATGTTTTTATCGCCCTTGATAATCTGCAACTGTATACCGTCGGCATATTGGGCAGCCAACAACCCTACATCGCTTTGAAACAGTTTAAAGAGATTTCTCGAACGCGACAACAACAGCGGTACCTTGGGCTCTTCGACATTATAAACCGGAAGTGCCACACCTGCATTTTTCAACCAAAGAAAACTGTTCCGATAGCGTTCGAACTTGGCATTCTCATTCAGCCGTTTCAATATAAATCGTTTGTTCTTCGCATTGAGTTCGGGAGGAATCAATTTGAAAATCTCCTCGATATACAGTTTATTATCCGGATCATATTGGGCTATATCCCGTTTGTACAACCGAATAATATCCTGCTGTACAGCCATCACCTCTTGCAGATTGTTCGTCTCGATATACTTGTCTACGGCTGCCGGCATGCCACCCACCACCAGATAGAGGCGAAACAGTTCCATCATTCTGGCATGGACAAAATCATCGACAGGTTTGCGACAGGTCCACGAATCCCGCAAAGAATCAATGACCCGATTGCCCACGCCTACACACGACACAAACTCCTCGAAATCGAGCGGATACATATCCTTGATACCCATATAGCCAACCGGCTCCGACCGAAGGTCCTTCAGTTCGACACCCAACAGAGAACCGCTCAAGATATACCGATACGATCCCTCGTCGACCAGAAATTTAATGGCTGTTACAATCTCGGGGCACCGCTGTACCTCATCGAAAAAGATAAGGGTCTCGCCTTTAATCAAGGGCTTGGTTGTCAACGCCGACAACCGAAGGAGAATGTCATCACTGCTCCGAGCCCCACGGAAGAGCTCCACCGCATCGGGATTCTCTATAAAATTGATTTCGATAAAACTCTTGAACGCCTGCCCAAACTCCCGTATCGAATAGGTCTTACCCGTCTGTCGGACCCCGGTTATAAGCAAGGCATTACGAGAGTTCGCATAATAGTTGCGAATATAGCTGTCTATCTTACGTTTAAGCATGCAGTTTCCTTTTATCTAATGCGAAAATAACGCATTTCCTCCACTTTTCCAAGGAATTTATCGCCTATTTTGCCGCTTTTCCAAGGTAAATTTCCCCACTTTCCTCCACTTTTCCAAGATTCAAAAGTCAAATACTACCTGTGCATCCCCCTCTCCCGGTGTTCAAGACAACAGATAAAAAGCCAAACCATACCTGCACAAAAACGGCCTCCTCGCCGATTCCCCACATCCGGGGCGACAAGGAGGCCGCACTATATTATCGTTGTCGATACTGTCGCTTATTTCAACCGGGCGAGCACCTCTTTCATGCGGCGCAGGGCCTCGGTGATATTCTCCTCGGAAGTAGCATAGGAGAGGCGCAGATAGTTGGGAGCCCCGAAGGCATCGCCCGCTACGGTAGCCACATGACCCACCTCGAGGATGTACATGGCCAGTTCGGACGAAGTCTTGATGACGCGGTCGCCATCGGCCTTACCCAGATAGTAGCTAACCTCGGGGAAGAGGTAGAAGGCCCCGTCGGGGTTGTTCACCTTCAGGCCGGGAATCTCGCGGGCCAACCGTACCACCAGGTCGCGACGACGTTCAAAAGCCCGACGCATCTCCTCTACACAACTCTGGTCACCGGCAAAGGCAGCGGCAGCAGCCTTCTGGGCAATCGACGAAGCGCCCGAGGTATACTGGCCCTGCAACTTGTTGCAAGCCTTGGCAATCCACAGCGGAGCGGCAATGAAACCGATACGCCAGCCCGTCATGGCATAACCCTTGGAGACACCGTTGACGATGATTACCCGGTCGCGCAGGGCGGGGAATTGGGCGATACTCTGGTGAGCACCCACGTAGTTGATGTGCTCGTAAATCTCGTCGGCCAGGATAAAGACTTGGGGATGACGCTTCAGCACGGCAGCTAAAGCCGCGAGTTCGTCGTGCGAATAGACGCTACCCGTCGGGTTGGAGGGGGTGCACAGAATCAGCATCTTGGTCTTGGGCGTAATGGCAGCCTCGAGTTGAGCGGCACTCATCTTGAAATCCTGCTCGATACCCGTCTCTACAATCACGCTTTTGCCCTCGGCCAACTTCACCATCTCGACATAGCTTACCCAGTAGGGAGCCGGCAGCACCACCTCGTCACCGGGATTGACAAGCGAGAGAATCGTATTGCAAATCGACTGTTTGGCACCGTTCGATACCACAATCTGGTCGGGCGTAAAGTCGAGGCCATTCTCATTTTTCAGTTTTGCGCAGATGGCCTGGCGCAAATCCATATAACCCGGCACGGGCGAATAGTGCGAGAAGTTGTCGTCTATCGCCTTCTTCGCCGCATCCTTGATATGCTGAGGGGTATTGAAATCGGGTTCTCCTACACTCAGGTTGATTACATCGACACCCTGAGCCTTCAGTTCATTACTTTTCTGCGACATCGCAAGCGTTTGCGACGGTGCAAGAGCTGCCAAACGGTCGGATACTTGGTTCATGAGAATAGCTGTTTTTAGGTTTTATATACTCGTACAAAGGTAGTGAAAGTCGAGCGCCGAGGCAAATAAAAACGAAGTTTTCATTTGTACTGGGCCGAGACGCATCCTGCCTTCTGTAAAGGTAGTGAAAGTCGAGCGCCGAGGCAAATAAAAACGAAGTTTTCATTTGTACTGGGCCGAGACGCATCCTGCACTACTTATCACCCACTATAAAGGCAGCAAAAGGCAGGCAACCCAAACAAATAAAAAAATACCTTCTGCCCGGAGTCTTATTGACAGCCCGACAGAAGGCATTAAACAAACACATAACGATACGAGAACCTTCGTATCTCCTATACAATCCCCTTATGGCATAACAACTAAATCGAAATCCCCTCTTTGCGTGGCCGTAAAACAGTTATGCGGCCTTGGTCAGTGCGGCAATCTCTTTCACCCGATCGCCGTCGTAGCTCATGGGCGACATCACCGGCTCATAATCAAACGGGATAAACTCCGAAACCTGAGCCGTAGCAAAGCTCTGGTCGTCGTCGATAAAGAGGGTCAGCTTGGCTCCGGCCTTATGACCTACGGCACGAGGCAACGAACCTATCGACTGGAAGTTGCCGCTCTCGACCATCTGTTTCAAACGCGAAACCTCGCTGCTCTCGAAGAGGAGTTCGTGTTTCTTCAACACCTTACCGTTGGCCCGGCACACAGCCACCTTGTTGCCCACGGCCAATTTGATAAGACCGTAGATCAGGAAGCAAACACCCACCACAATGAGGAACAGTTTCAACGACGACTGCGGGTCGGACAACACGGCCGAAGCACCAAAGGCCACCACGGCAACCACAACCGACCACACACCGGCCATCGACACTCTCTTTTTGATTTCTACATAGGGGTTTTCTGCAAATTTAGACACATGAGTCTCTTTCTCTTTATTTTCCATTTTTGTTTCAATGCTAATAGTCAGGGTAATATTGGTTTATAAAGTCATGCGCTGCCCCGCCGCAGCACGGCACGGCGACCTCATCCTGCCGCGCACGCAGGCACGACAAGAGAGCCGGAAGCGGCAACCGGCTTCCGCAATCCGGACAGGGAACACCTGCCCGCCCTGCTAAATAAGCATTTGACAAAGCGAATAGAGATAATGCCCGTGTGAACACAACTGGGCCTTATACCCCTCGTAATCGTGTCTGATTGACTTTTCACGAAGGGTTATGAGTTGGCAGCAGCACTGCTGCGCCGAAGAGAATGCGGTGTGACTCCCTACCCGTTCGGCTACCGGCGACGAGGGGAACCGTACCGTATGGATTCCCGCCACCCGCTCGGCCGGCACAATGGCCTCAAAACTGGGCACCGGGTACGAATGGCTGTCACTGTCGGTCAGCGTATAGGGGCTCTCGGTTTCGCTACTCTGCACCCATGTCGTCTCTGCCTCCGACACATAAAACAGCGTCGAGGCCCACCCCAGTATCAGGGCAAGCGAGACCATGAGCAGATGTTTCACAAAACCTTTCATGCTGCAAACATACACAAAAAAAACGGGAGTTAGCACCCCATTCTCTACACTTTTTCGTTGTATCTTGCTCATTTTCACTTTCTTGCCAGCAACTACTCCCGGCCACAAAATCCGCTGTCGCTAACCAAGAATGGGGAGCAGCTACCCGCACAATACCTATAAAATGCGATTGTACACGTTTCGGGGTCGAAATAATTTTGCAGCGAATTACTAAAGCAAACTTTTTTCGATGAGAACAATAATCAGCACACTCCTCGCGCTCTCTGTATACACGCTTTCACTCCTCGGGACTACGGCCCAGGCGCAGCACCGCCACCATCGGGAGGGGCACCCGGCCGGAGCCATCGTCTCGGGACAAGTCAGCACAACCGAATCGGGCCAGAAGCAAGCCGTCGATTTCGCTACCGTCTACCTCAAAGGGAGCTCATCGGGAGGCTCTACCGACGAGCAGGGCCGCTACCGCCTCAAGGCACAGGCAGGCGACTATACCCTGGTGGTTTCGGCCATCGGCTACGACCCGGTCGAACGGGCCGTCTCACTCAAACGGGGCGAACACCTCGAACTCGACATCGACCTCACCCCGCGGGCCCAGGCTCTCGACGAGGTAACCGTGGTCTCTACCGGGGTGAGCCGGGTACAACGCTCGGCCTACAATACCGTGGCGGTCGATACCCGCGAGATGCGCAACTCGACCAAGAACCTGAGCGACGCCCTGGCCAAGGCCCCCGGCATGAAGCTGCGCGAATCGGGTGGCGTAGGCTCCGACATGCAACTCATGCTCGACGGCTTCAGCGGCAAACACATCAAAGTCTTTATCGACGGGGTGCCGCAAGAGGGGGTGGGCAGCTCCTTCAGCCTGAACAACATCCCCATCAGCTTTGCCGACCGCATCGAAATCTACAAGGGGGTAGTACCCGTAGGTTTCGGCACCGACGCCATCGGCGGGGTTATCAACATCGTTACCAACAAGCAGCGGCGCAACTGGTTTCTCGACGCCGCCTACTCCTACGGCTCGTTCAATACCCACAAGTCGCACGTCAACTTCGGGCAGAGCTTCAAGAACGGACTCACCTACGAAATCAACCTCTTCCAAAACTACTCCGACAACAACTACCTGGTCGATGCCGACCACGTGGAGCAGTGGAACGCCGACGGCTCGTCGATCATTACCGACGAAGTGTTTCGGGTAAAACGGTTCAACGACACCTACCACAACGAGGCTGCCGTGGCCAAGGTAGGGGTAACCGGCAAACCGTGGGCCGACCGCCTCATGCTCGGCTTCACCTACTCCCGCATGTACAAAGAGGTGCAGACCGGCGTGCGGCAATACACCGTCTTCGGCGAGAAGCACCGCCGCGGCCACTCGCTCATGCCCTCGCTCGAGTACAGCAAGCGCGACCTCCTCACCCGGGGGCTCGACCTCACCTTCACGGCCAACTACAACCGCAACCTCACCACCAATATCGATACCGCCAGCTACCGCTACAACTGGTTCGGCGAGCGCATCCGCAAAACCAACGGCCGGGGCGAGCAGAGCGAACAGTATGCCCGGGCCTACAACGACAACTGGAGTGCCACCCTCACCCTCAACTACCGCATCAACAAGGCCAATACCCTCACTTTTAATAATGTGTGGAATCTCTTCCACCGCACCAATGCTTCGCTGCTCACCGGCACCGAAATCGAGAACGAATTTGCCAAGGATACCCGCAAAAACATCGCCGGACTCTCCTACCGCCTCATGCCCTCCGACCGGTGGAACCTCTCGATTTTCGGCAAATACTACGACCAGCGGGTATCGGGTCCCATGGCGACCGACGACAAGGGTACCGACTATGTCATGGTCCACCGCTCCGTGCAACAGGCCGGCTATGGAGCCGCCGGTACCTGCTTCGTGCTGCCCGGTCTTCAGGCCAAACTCTCCTACGAGAAGGCCTACCGCCTGCCCACCATCGAGGAGATGTTCGGCGACGAGGACCTCGAGAGCGGACAGGTGAACCTCCGCCCCGAAAACAGCCACAACGTCAACCTCAACCTCAGCTACTCCCGCACCCTGGGCCGCCACTCGTTCTACCTCGAGGGGGGACTGCTCTATCGCAACACCCGCGACTACATACAGCGCAACATCCAGGACCTGAGCGGCGGCAAGGAGAATGCCACCTACACCAACTACGGCAAGGTGGTGACCAAAGGCTACACACTCTCGGCCCGGTACAGCCTGGCCCGGTGGCTGAGCCTCGGCGGCAACTTCTCGCACATGGACATACGCGACATGGAGAAGTACCAGATTGGCAGCACCGGCAACTCCACCCCCAACCTCACCTACAAGGCCCGTATGGCCAATGTGCCCTACATGTTTGCCGACAGCGACATCAGCCTCTACTGGCACGACCTGGGACGGAAGGGCAACCTGCTCACCCTCACCTACGACAACCAGTATCTGCACAGCTTCTGCTACAACTCCGAGGTGATAGGGACCAACAGCAGCGCCTACATGATTCCCGACCAGTTCTCGCACAACCTCACAATCAGTTACAGCCTGCACAACGGGCGATACAACCTCTCGCTGGAGTGCCGCAACTTCACCGACGAGCGTCTCTACGACAACTTCAGCCTCCAGAAAGCGGGCCGCGCCTTCTATGGCAAGATACGGGTCCACTTCGGCGACTGATTGCCCAAACCGATAACAAGAATTATTCACTTAAAATCATACACATATGAAAAAGTTCTCCTTCATCCCCACCAGTTCGATACTCCTGACCGCGGGCCTGCTGCTCGCCTCGTGCCAGGAAGATGGCCCGGCCCTTCCTTCGGGGCTTACCGGCCTGACCGAAGTCGCCAAAGGCAACTATGTGATTGCCGCCACGGTAGGCACCGGCAACAACGCGACCCACGTGCTGCTCACCGCCGACCGCCTCGACGACCCCAACTGCAAGGTGACCCCTACCGTACAGGGCACCCAGAACGACGGCGCCACCTACTGGGTATTCTACGGCGGGCAGTCGCTCTTTGCCCTCAACTACAACCAGGGTGAGGCCGGGCAAACCGCCTCGTACAGCCTCAACACGGCTTTCGAGATGACCAAGGACCCGCGCACCTACCGACTGAGCCGGTTCACCACCTACGGCCTCTACAACGATTACATCATGACCACCTCGTCGGGCAACGGCACCATCGATGCCCAAAGCTACACCTACACCGACAAGAGCGGCCAGAGCCTCACCGAAACCTACTACCCCAAACACTTCCTCCCCGCCTACATCGATGCCCGTAACCAGACGGCTACCGACGGGAGCGGTGCCGGCGACATCCGCCTGCGCTCCGAGAACTTCCTCGGCAACGGCGAGTATGTGACCCTCGCCGGACTGGAACAGGTGGACAACTACCTCTACTCGGCCGCCGTCCCCATGGGGCTGAGCCAGTGGGGCTACATACAGACGGTCGACGGCCGGGCCCACGGCTATGTGCGCGAGGGGTACGACGACCTGGTCAAGACCGAGTCGGGAGGCTCGGGCAGCGGCTCCTACAAAGCCAACGAACTGCAGTGGACCCAATACCCCGACGAGTGCTGGGTGGCTCTCTTCAAAGACGAATCGCTCACCGAGCACAAGGTCATCAAGAGCGACAAGATCAGCTACGCCTGCGGCCGCAACCGCTCGCAATACTACCAGATGGTATGGAAAGCCGACGACGGCTACCTCTACGTGCTCTCGCCCAGCTATGCCAAGACCATGAGCGATGCCCGCCAGCAAACCACCCTGCCGGCCGGCGTAGTGCGCATCGACACCCGCGCCGCGTGGGACGAGATTGATTTCGACCCCACCTATTACAAAGCCTTGAAAAATGCCGATGGTACCGAAGCCGCCTTCCTGCGCAGCTGGTATATCGGGGGCAACTACTTCATGCTGCTGGCCTACGATGCCCAGGGATTCAAGGGCACAGCCAACCGCCTGGTCATCTTCGACACCCAGGGCGACGGTACCCTGCGCGAGGTCTCGGGCCTCCCCGCCGATATCAGTGCCTTGAGCAACACCCCCTATATCGACGAGAACGGGCACGCCTTCGTCGTGGTAAGCACCACCAGCGGCTACCCCACCGTATATAAGATAGACCCCGCCACGGCCTCCGCCTCGAAAGGGCTCACCATCGTAGCCACGAGCGTGGCTGGCGTAGGACAACTGCAAGCACGATAACCCCCGCCGACAAGCAAAAAAAGAGCCTGCCGATGAACCTTATTCTCGCAGGTTCTTTTTAATTTTACATGCTAAAAGAGAATTACACATGAAAAAAACATTCCGAAAAATCCACCTTTGGTTGGCGGTTCCCTTCGGTCTCATTATCACAATCATCTGTTTTACAGGCGCATTATTGGTTTTCGAGGATCAAGTCACCCAACTTACCAACCGCCACCTCTATTACGTAGAGAACCCCGGCTCACAACCCCTTCCCGTAGGCACGTTGGTCGAGAAGGTCGAGAGTCAACTGACTAAAGGGGCAACCATAACCGGTGTCACCATCTATCCCCAACCCGACCGCTCCTACCAGGTGAACCTCTCGGCTCCCAAGGGCGCAGCGGTCTATATCGACCCCTATACCGGCGAGGTGCTGGGGCAATCGCAGCGCACCCCCTTTTTCCGCACCGTCTTTATGCTGCACCGCTGGCTGCTCGACAGCCAACCGGCCGACGGCGGCATCTTCTGGGGGAAACGCATTACCGGCATCAGCACGCTACTCTTCGTCATCATCTTGTTAAGCGGTATTGTCATCTGGTGGCCCCGCTCCCGCAAGGGATTGAAAAACGGCATACAGATAGCCCTGCGAAAGGGGAAGACCTGCTTCTGGCACGACCTGCACGCGGCCGGCGGCATCTATGTACTGTTGCTGGTTCTGGTCATGGCACTCACGGGGCTCACCTGGTCGTTCGACTGGTACAAAAACGCCTTTTATACCCTGTTCGGCGTAGAGACCACCGCACCGGCCAAAGGTCCTGCTCCTAAAGAGAAGAGCCCACAAGGCCCTCAACCGGGCACAACGACCGAAGCCACCGCCCCGGTAACACCGTTTGCCTGCTGGCAACAGGTCTACGACCAAGTCGCTGCCGAGAATCCCGACCGCCTGAAAATCGAAATCACCGACGGCACGGCCAGCGTGTCGAACAACCGCTACGGCAACATACGCGGTACCGACCGCTACACCTTCGACCCGCAATCGGGCCAGATCACCGGTGCATCGCTCTACAAAGATACCGGCAACTCGGGCAAGATACGGGGCTGGATCTACTCGGTACACACAGGGGCCTGGGGTGGAAACCTCACCCGCATCATCTGGTTCCTGGCCGCTCTGTTGGGGGCCACGCTGCCCCTCACGGGATACTACCTGTGGATCAAGCGCCTTTACCGCAAACGCCACAACCGGGCAGTTCATTGACCGCAACCGGCCACACGACCCGGCCGCCTCTCAATCCTCGAACCGTCGGCTCCCAAGCCCACACATAAAAAAAGCACCGCGGGAACGTGGTGCTTTTTTTATGCTTGTATCACATGCTCCTTAGAACTTCTGCATGTCGACCAACCGCTTGTAGTAGCGGTCGAGTTTTATCAGTTCGTCGTGACGGCCCCGCTCCACGATTTCGCCCTCGTGCATCACGCAGATGAGGTCGGCATCCTTGATGGTCGAGAGGCGGTGGGCAATCACCAGCGTGGTACGGTTGCGCATGAGGTTCTCGAGCGCCTCCTGCACGAGCCGTTCCGACTCGGTATCGAGGGCCGACGTAGCCTCGTCGAGAATCAGGATGGGCGGGTTCTTCAGGATGGCCCGGGCGATGCTCACCCGCTGACGCTGGCCGCCCGACAAGCGGCTGCCCCGGTCGCCGATGCAGGTGTTGTAACCATCCTCGGTAGCCATGATAAATTCGTGGGCATTGGCAATCTTGGCCGCCTCGATTACCTGCTCCATGGTGGCATCTTCGACGCCGAAGGTAATGTTGTTGTAGAACGAGTCGTTGAAGAGGATGGCCTCCTGGTTCACGTTACCCATCAACCCCCGCAGGTCGTGCACCCTGAAGTTCTTGATATTGACACCGTCGATGTAGATGCCCCCCTCGTTCACATCGTAGAAGCGCGGCAAGAGGTCGGCCATGGTCGACTTGCCCGAACCCGACTGCCCCACCAGCGCCACAGTCTGCCCCTTCTTGATGGTGAGGTTGACATGCTTCACCACATTCTCGGTATTGTAGCGGAACGACACGTCGCGATATTCGATGTCCTCTTTCATATCGGTCAGTTCGACCGGCTTCTCGGGGTCCTGTATCGGGTTCACGGCCGAGAGAATCAGGTCGACCCGCACCATCGAGGCCAAACCCTTCTGTATCGAGTAGGCCGCCTTCGACAGATCCTTGGCGGGGTTGATGATGCTGTAAAAGATAACCAGATAATAGATGAACGAAGCGGCGTCGATGCTGCTCGTGCCCGAGAGGATGAGCGAACCGCCATACCACAGCACGATGCAGATGGTGCAGGTACCCAGGAACTCGCTCATGGGGTGAGCCAGCGCCTGCCGGCGGTTGATGCGGTTCGATATTTTGTAGAAGACGTTGTTCTCGGCGTGGAACCACTTGATCATCTTGGCCTCGGCATTAAAGGCCTTGATGATGCGCAAGCCGCCCAGGGTCTCTTCGATAATCGACATCAGCTGTCCCCACTGGTTCTGCCCCTCGAGCGAGCGGCGTTTGAGCTTCTTGCCCACCTGACCCATGATGTAACCGGCCGTGGGCAGCAGAATGAGCACAAAGACCGTGAGTTGCCAGCTGATGGCAAACATCGTGCCCAGGCAGACGAGAATCATGATGGGGTTTTTGAACATCATGTCGAGCGAGGCCATAATCGAGTTTTCGATTTCGCCCACATCGCCCGACATGCGCGCCATCACATCGCCCTTCTTCTCACTGGTAAAGAAGCCGATGGGCAGACTCACTACCTTCTCGTACACATAGTTGCGTATATCGCGCACGATGCCCGACCGCAACGGAATCATGAAGTGCGAACTCAGATAGGTGGCTGTCGTCTTGAAGAAGGTCATCACCATGAGGAACACCCCCAGGATGAGCAGTGCAAAACCGGCTCCCTGCTCATTGATTATGTTCGTAATGTAATAATAGAAATTATTGACCGCCACATCCTTGAGCGAAGCCGACCCCCACGGCATGAAGGTATAGGTAGCCTGCTTGAGCTTGAAAAGAATCTCCAGAATAGGGATGATGAGCGCAAAGGAGAAGAGCGTCAGTATCGACGCCAATATGTTGAAAAAGATATTGAGAACAAGGTAATATTTATAGGGTGGTACAAACCGCCGAAGAATAGAAAAAAAATCTTTCATATATAGCTTGTTAGAACCCGGGAGAATGGCCGGGCGATTTATCGCTGCAAAGATAGTATAATTACATTCACGACCGAAGCCGGCGCCCGAAAAAGTTTTACCGGGCCGCCCGCCCCGTCCTCTCCGACAACGGTTTTCTCTGCCGGCCACACCTCTCGAGGTCCCGTCAAACCCCATACTTTCGCCGCAAATGCTTGCATAGCCAAAATTATTGTTCTACTTTTGCACCCGAAGCGGAAAAGCGGCATTATCTTTTTAGCCGATAGCAAGTTATGAATCAGACGTGTCACACATTATCGATTATCATTCCGGCATATAACGAAGAGAAGACTATTGCTGAACTGTTGCAACGCGTACTCGACGCCGACCTGGGCGAAGGTATCGACCGGGAACTGATTGTCGTGAACGACTGTTCGACCGACTCGACCGGACGCATCGTCCAATCCTTCATCGCCGCTCACCCCCAGGCCCCCATCACCTACCTCGTGCACGACCGCAACCAGGGCAAGGGCATGGCCGTGCGCACAGGCATACAGGCGGTTACCGGCGACTACGTGGTGATGCAGGATGCCGATCTCGAGCTCGACCCCAACGACTTCGCCCGGATGCTGCCGCACCTGCTCTCGGGCCAATACCGGGTGGTATACGGCTCGCGCTTCCTGGCCGAGGAGAACTCGCACACCTACTTCAGCTACCAGCTGGGCGGCAAGTTCCTGTCGGTGATGACCAACCTGCTCTACGACCAGCGCATTACCGACGAGCCCACCTGCTACAAGATGTTCGACGCCGGGCTGCTCAAGTCGATTCCGCTCGACTGCAAAGGTTTTGAATTTTGCCCCGAGGTGACGGCCAAAGTCTCGCGCCTGGGCTACAAGATAAAAGAGGTGCCTATCCGCTACTACCCCCGCTCGATCGAGGAGGGAAAGAAGCTGCGCCTGAGAGATGGACTGAAGGCTATCGGCACCTTGCTGAAATACCGTTTCTGGAAAAAAACCGTACAATGAAAAACAGGACCGCATCCTCCAAAAAGCAACCGGTTCGCAAAAACGACACCGCCGCCAAGACGGGAATCACCGCCGCCTGGGTGGTCAAGAATCTGCTGGCCGTGGTCGTTGTCGCCTTCTTGCTGAACAAACTCGTACTCGGCCTGCAGCCGGGATACAACTGGGCCTACAACATGCTCAAGGGCAACCTCGAGGTGGCTCAACACTATGCCCAAACCACTACCGACGAACGGTACGAGATGAAGCTGGGCCTCTCGCACGTCTACCTGCGCTACCTCAAGGAGAACACCCCGCCCGATGCCGTCATCCTGCTGCCGGGCAAAGAGGCCTTCTACCCCGAGGGGCAGGAACGCATCTTCTCGGGCGAGCCCTACAACAAACTGTGGGCCACCCGTTTCCTCTATCCGCGCCGGGTCATCATCCCCTCGGAACTGGGTGTAACCCCCTGGAGCCAAAAGATTACCCATGTAGCCATCGTCAACGGCATAGGCTACGAATATCTCGGCTACGAGGTACCCAAGAAGGTGCCTCACATCGTACTTCCCGTTCACCCCAAACCGTAATGCCATGCTCACACTCGGAATCATACTTACCTGCCTCAACGGCATTTTGCTGACTGCGCTCGTCGGCTCGCGGTTTTCGTGGACCGAACGCATCGGCCTTTCGTTCCCCTTGGGAATGACCCTGCAAACCATCATCATGGCTCTGCTCGATTTGCTGCACATCCCCCTCACGGCCTCCTCGGTGCTGCTGGGCGGACTCCTCCTTTTCGCCCTGCTGCTGTTTGTCGTGTGGCGTTACCGCGGCATCGACAGCCTGCGCCTCACCCCGGCCATGCTCGACGACTGGCGACAGGCCAACCTGGTGTGGGTGCTGCTGCTCCTCATCATCGGCTACTGCGAATATATGAATTTCTCGAAGTGCATCTTCTTCCCGCCCAGCGACCGCGACAGCCTCGCCGCCTTCGACACTCTGGGCTTCGTGGCCGCCCACGACCACACCTACATGCGCATGAGCCTCTTCGACGCCGACTACAACCCCTCGATACACCGGGCGGGCGGCAGCATAGCCTATGCCCCCTTCGTGCAACTGAGCTACGCCTACGTCTACCTGCTGGGAGCCGAGACCTCCAAGGCCATCCCGGCCCTCATGTATCTCTTCTTCGTCGTTGCCTTCTACGGCATCCTGCGGCGCAACACGGGCAAGACCCTGGCCGCCCTGGCCACCCTCTTCATGATGATGGCCCCCGAGATGCTCGCCTTCTCGTCGCTCTCGGCCACCAACGTCATGCAGGCCATATTCGCCTCGCTGGGCATCGCCTATACCGCCAGCTGGCTGCGCAGCCGCCACGACCACGAACTCTATGCCGGAGCCTTGCTCCTGGGGGCCAACATGTGGTGCCGCAACGAGGGCATCGTCTTCATCGGTGCCGCCTGCATCGTGCTGCTCGTCGACTGCATCCGCCGCAAGAGCTACCGCAAGGGGTGGTACTTCACGGGGCTGGCCCTGCTCCCGGCCGTCATCTGGTTTGTCTACATGAAGGTGGGCGGACTCTACACCGAGGGGATGGCCATCACCCGCCTCTTCTGGGACGGCGAGAAGGCCGGCCTCATCGTCAAGGGCTTCTGGGACCTCTTCGCCGCACCGCTCTACTACGGCTGGACCTTCCCGGCATTTGCCCTCTTCTTCATCGCCAACCTCTGGTTCATGGTCAAGAGCCGCGACAACCTGCCCCTGCTGGGCATGATTCTCCTGAGTCTACTCTTCTACGGGCTGGTCATCTACCACGTCGACTACGTATGGGACTCGATACAGAACGTGCTGGCCTACTCGTCCAAGCGATTCTTTTTCTGCTTCGTACCCATGTGCTGGTATTTCATAGCCACCACCCGAATCGCCCGGACGGGCTCCGACTACATCGAGCGATACCTGTCGTTGAAATAAGATAAGCCAAGTGCCAGATAGCGGGGAGGGATGTTCCTCCTCGAGACAAGAGACAAGAGACAAGAGACAAGAGACTAACGCCCCACGGACAACCCACGGTCCGTGGTGGTCGGTTTTTAGAGAAAATTGACAGGTAAAAACAATCGCTCTCTAAAAAAATGCAAAAAGACAGTGGGAGCATTTAAACCTTGACAAGATGTCGGGGTCTTATAAGCATTGAAATCGAAGTGATCAATAGATTGGATTTTTTTAAGATGTATAAAAGAGGTATTTTTATCCTGTTTGCGTGTATTTCTTGCTTGCTGACAGCCCAGAGTGCCTGGGGTCAGTTTACCATTTCGGGCACTGTAAAAGACAAGACCGACGATTCTCCGCTCCCGCAGGTGAGCATCCGGCTGCTTGCGGCTCGCGACAGCTCCTTTGTCACCGGCGTGTCGAGCAAAGACAACGGCACCTTCACCCTCACGGTCAACAAGGCCGGCAACTACTTGGCCGCCTTCTCGTTCCTGGGCTACAAGACCACCTACGAACCGGTGCGGCTCACCGCCGGGCAGCCCCGCCGCAATTTGGGGTCGGTTCTGCTCGAGAGCAACGACATTCTGCTGCAAGAGGCCGTTGTCGTGGGGAAAGCTCCCGAGGTGGTGGTGAAAGAAGATACCGTCGAATTCAATGCCGACTCCTATAAAACCCAACCCAACTCGGTCGTGGAAGACCTGTTGAAGAAACTGCCGGGTGTCGAGGTCGACAGCGAGGGCAAAATCACCCACGCCGGCAAAGAGATTACCAAGATTCTGGTCGATGGCAAGGAGTTCTTCTCCGACGACCCCAAGATAGCCACCAAAAACCTGCCGGTCGACATCATCGAGAAGCTGCAGGTGGTCGACCGTAAGTCCGACCTCGCCCGTCTGACCGGTGTCGACGACGGCGAAGAGGAGACCGTCATCAACCTCACCATCAAGAAGGGGATGAAGCACGGCTGGTTCGGCAACGTCTCGGGCGGTTACGGCCTCGACGGACGCTACGAAGCCGGAGCCATGATCAACCGCTTCTTCGGCGACAACCAGATAACTATCCTCGCCGGGTCGAACAACACCAACAACATGGGATTCACCGACCTGGGCGGCAGCCGCTTCCGCCGATTCGGCGGCATGAACGGCATCAACACCAGCCACAACGTGGGAGTCAACTTCAACGTGGGCAAGGGCGAGGAGTTCCGCGTGGGCGGCGACGTGAGCTACAACAACAGCAACCGCAACGTGCTGCAACGCACCGAGCGCCAAAACCTCTTTGCCGACAGTACATCCTATTACAGCGGACACAACAAGATGAACGACCACGGACAGAACATCCGCGGTAACTTCCGTATCCACTGGGAAATCGACTCGCTCAACACCCTCGAGTTCCGACCCAAGTTTGCCGTGGCCCTCTCCCGCTCCGACAGCTACGACTCGGCCCTCACCACCGCCGGCGACCTGGCCCGCAGCAAAGTCAACTTCAGCGAAAGCGACAACTTCAACAAGGGTACCGGCTACGACCTCTCGGGCGAACTCATCTACAACCACAAGTTCCTCTCGCGTCCCGGCCGGTCGTTCAGTATCCAGGCCGAATACAAGTTCAGCGACACGAAAGAGGACGGCTGGACCAAAGCCCTCTACAAATACTACCAGCTGGCCACCGACAGCACCCTCGACCAGATAGACGACGACCACACCTGGAGCAACGGCTACGGAGCCCGACTCACCTGGACCGAACCGCTGGGCGACGTATCGAAAGGACGGTTCCTCACCTTCTCGTACCGCTTCCAGGCCAACTTCAACAACGCCGACAAATTTACCTACGACGTATTTACCGACCCGCTCACGGCCCTACCGCTCGATACCTTGCGCAACGACGACCTGAGCAACAGCTTCCGCAACAACTACTACATGCACCGGGCCCAGGTGGGATTCAAGCAGGTGAAACCCACCTATACCTACGACGTGGGTGTGGCCGTGGAGCCGTCGTCATCGCAATCGATCGACCGCATCAACAGCGACCGCAACATACCCAAGCGAACCGTATTCAACGTAGCTCCCTACCTGCGCTACCGCTACAAGATGGGCAAACAGACCTCGCTGCGCATCGACTACCGGGGCTCGTCGTCGCAACCGACCATGGCGCAGTTGCAACCCGTGGCCGACGTCTCCGACCCGTTGCGAGTCGTTATCGGTAACCCCACCCTGAAGCCCTCGTTCAAAAACACGCTGCGCGTGCGCTTCAACGACTACAACCAAGCTACCCAAAGGGCCATCATGGCCATGCTCTTCGGCGGATTCACCACCAACAGCATCATCTCCGAAACCACCTACAATGCCACCACCGGCGGACAGACCACCACCTACCGCAACGTAAACGGCGTGTGGAACGCCTCGGGTATGTTGATGTTCAACACCCCCTTCCGCAACAAGCACTGGCAGCTCAACAGCTTCAGCCGCCTCAGCTACAACAACAACGTGGGCTACAACAACGGCATGCGCAACGATGCCGGGTCGTTCAATGCCGCCGAAAATCTGGGCATCGCCTTCCGATCGGACTACTTCGATGTCGAGTTGCGCGGCAACTATCGGTATGCGCTCGCCACCAACAGCATGCAGAACCAGAAAGACCAGAGCACCCACAACTACGGCGGCACCCTCAACCTGAGCGGATACCTGCCCTGGTCCATCACCCTGGGTACCGACCTCACCTACAACGGCATGTCGGGATACTCGGCCGGATACAACACCGAGAGCTGGATCTGGAACGCACAGGCCTCCTACCAGTTCCTCAAAGGCAAAAACGCCACCATCGCCCTCAAAATCTACGATATTCTGGGACAGCGCAACAGCATACGCCGTACCGTCACGGGTAACTACATTCAGGATGTGGAGTACAACACCCTCAACACCTACGGTCTGTTGACCTTCACCTACCGCTTCAACACCTTCGGCGACAAACGCCCCGACATGGGCCCCGGTGGCCCCCGCGGCTACGGCCATCCCGGCCCTCCCCCGGGCGGTCCCGGTGGACACCGGCCCTTCTGATGAGACTGAAAATCCAATCAATAACAAAAAAAGGAGAGAGCCGAAGCCCTCTCCTTTTTTGTTTCTATCAGATACATATCGGCATACCCTCTATCGCTATTCTTTCACCTCTTTGACTACTTGTTCAAACAACGCTTTAGCCTCCTCTTCCGAGACCTCCTTACTAATAATATAAGTAGTTTCGCTCGAGGTTCTACCCCAGTTATTGCCCTTGAATCCACCCGAAGAGCCGCTTACTTCCGTAAAATTCCCCTCCAACCGCCAACCTTGACTCGACAGGTAGTTCAGCGCACCCGGGAAAGAGAAAAAGCGCAGTTCCCTCCCGGCTTCATCCTTCAAAGGCTCGTATTTCTTCTCGGTTCCATAATTGATTTTCACCTTGTCTTCCGAATAGACGAATGCGGCGTAAATGCGGCAGGTCTGCGCCATGCTGCACAAGGCTGTGAAACAAAGCGCGACAGACAAAAAGAGTATTCTTTTCATATCCCGTTACTATCAACGATTTACAATTCAAACCCCTCTCAATGCACGGTCACCATCGTGGCCCCGAAACCATATTCGCGGAACGAGGCATCCTGGCAGGTGCAGTTCTTGTACTTGTCGCGTATCTCCTTGAGCAGCGCATTGCGCAGCACACCCTCGCCCTTGCCGTGGATAAAGACAATCTTGCGTCCCTTGGCATGCCGATACTGGTCGAGCGTCTCGCGCACCTTGTCGAGCTGATAGTTGAGGATGTCCGAATTGGAGAGTCCGGCCGTCGTGTCGAGCAGAGCCGAGGCGTGCAAGTCTACCTCGACGATGCCGGGCTTGTCGTCGTGCCGGGTCACCGGTTTGCGCACCGGAGTGTCGACCTGTTTCTTCATCTTCATGGCCCGCTCCAGATCGGTAGCGTCGAGCACCATGGGTCGCATGGGCACATCGTTCTTCACCAGGTCGATGCACCACGACGGCTCGTCGAAATAGAGGCTCTCGCGGAAGGTATGCAGTTTGTAGAACTTGGTGGTATCGAGCCGGTACTCGACGGCCACCGGGCTCTTCAAGGCAAAGTGCTTGTCTTTCTTGAAGGCGATGTACTGGAAGCCGATGCGCTCGAGGGCATTGACATCCTCCTGCCCGAACTCCTCGAGCAGCAGCTGTATGTTGGGCTCCACCACCCCGGCATAACGGGTGCGCCACCCCTCGTCGTCGCGGCTCAGGTAGGCAAAGTAGAGGTAGTAGTTGCTGTCGTTCACCAGGTAGCACGAGAAACGGGTGGTGTTCAGGTGCTTGCTCTCGTCGGGGATATAGGCCAGGGTGATGTTCAGCTTCTCGCCTTCGGGGCGCTCCTCGACAGCGAGCTCGTCCTCCTTGTCGGCAGCTTTAGAAGCCATCCCCTTCTCGACCGGCGGCAACTCCACTACCTTCGAGGCGGGTACCGGGGCACTCTTGCGGGCCGGCTCGGCCGGTTCTACCACCACACACTCCCGGGCCAGTACCGGGGTTTCGAAACCATCTTCATCGACATAGGCTATATCTTTCACTATTTTCACCACTACCCCGCCTCCTACGGCGTTGAGGTAGCGTACTCTGTCGCCAACTTTTACCATAATATCATCATTTTAAAGAGTCTCGCGATTCGCCGGCGACTTGCGATTTCGTCGTGGCGAACCGTGCTATATTCGGCAAAGTTGCTTATTTTTGCACGATATTCAAAACAGATTATGCAAAAAACACAAGATATTCGCATCGAGGATTTCAATTATCCGCTGCCCGACGAACGCATCGCCAAGTTTCCCCTCCCGCAACGCGACCACTCCAAACTGCTGGTCTACCGCCAGGGAGCCATCGAGGAACACCACTTCTACGACCTGCCCCGGGTACTGCCCCCCGACAGCCTGCTGGTCTTCAACAACACCCGGGTGATACAGGCGCGACTGCACTTCCGCAAGGAGACCGGCGCCCTCATCGAGGTCTTCTGCCTCGAACCCCTCGAGCCGCACGAGTACGCCCTCTCGTTCCAGTCGACCCGCTCGTGCTCGTGGCTCTGCCTCATCGGCAATGCCAAGAAGTGGAAGAGCGGCCCCCTCACGCAGGAGGTCGAGATTGACGGCAAGCGGGTACACTTCACCGCCGAGCGGGGCCTGCCCCACGGCAATGCCTGCGAAGTGCGCTTCTCGTGGGACAACCCCGAGGTCACCTTCGCCGTCCTGCTCGACCACGCCGGCGAACTGCCCATACCCCCCTACCTCAACCGCGAGACCGAAGAGAGCGACAAGACCACCTACCAGACCGTCTATTCCAAAATCGAGGGGTCGGTAGCCGCCCCCACCGCCGGGCTGCACTTCACCCCCGAGGTGCTGGAGGCCATCCGGGCCAAGGGGATACCCGAGCTCGAACTCACCCTGCACGTAGGCGCCGGCACCTTCAAGCCGGTGAAGAGCGAGACCCTCGAGGGGCACGAGATGCACACCGAGTACATCTCGGTAAGCCGCGACCTCATCGACACCCTGGCCCGCACCGACCGCCGCGTGATAGCCGTGGGCACCACCTCGGTGCGTACGCTCGAGAGCCTCTACTACATAGGCAAGATGCTGGCCGCCAACCCCGACGCCGAGCCGCACGACCTCGTCGTGGCCCAGTGGCAACCCTACGACGGCAGTCCCGACATCGACTCGCGCGAAGCCCTGCACCACATCGTCGACTACCTCGACCGCCACGGCATGACGCGCCTCGTCACCGCCACCCAGATTATCATCGCCCCGGGTTATCACTACCACATCGTGCAGGGCATGGTCACCAACTTCCACCAGCCGCAGAGCACGCTGCTCCTGCTCGTCTCGGCCTTTGTCGACGGACGTTGGCGCGAAATCTACGACTACGCCCTGGCCCACGGTTTCCGGTTCCTCAGCTACGGCGACAGTTCGCTGCTGCTCCCCTGACATTCGCCCCGGAGGCCACACAATAAAACGGCAAAAAAAACGTATACTATAATAGTATCGGTACACACGAAAGGCAGGGCGGGACACGGTCGTCCGCAAGGAGAAAAGATGAAGATAAAGGCAGTATTCTGGGGATTGGCTATGGCCGGCGTGTTGGCGTCGTGCTCGGGGGCAAAACTAAGCGTTGCCAACGAGCAATATGCCCGGGGCGAGTTTTACGATGCCGCCCAGACCTACCGCAAGGTATACAGCAAGACCAACCCCCGCAAGGAGCGCAAGCTGCGCGGCGAGGTGGCCTTCAAGATGGGCGAGTGCTACCGCCGCATCAACATGGCGGCCCGCAGCTCGGCCGCCTACCAAAACGCCATCCGATACGACTACCCCGACAGCATGGCCCTCTTCTACCTGGCCCGCAGCCAGCAGTTCGAGGGGAAATACAAGGATGCCATCAAGAACTACCAGGCCTATCTCGAGACCAATCCGCAGAGCTCCCTGGCCAAAAACGGCATACGGGGCTGCAACCTGGCCGTCCAGTGGAAAGAGACGCCTACCCGCTATGTGGTGAAGAAGGCGACGATACTCAACTCGCGCCGCAGCGACTTCGCCCCCATGTTTCTGGGGGAAGACTACGACCAGCTCTACTTCACCTCGTCGACCGAAAAGGCTCTGGGCAAAAACAAAAGCGGCATCACCGGTACCAAGAACTGCGACATCTACTTCTCAAAGAAAGACGAGCAGGGGGCCTGGCAGAAACCCGAACCCATCGAGGGCGACGTCAATACCGACGAAGACGAGGGCATCGTCAGCTTCAGCCCCGACGGTACCACCATGTACCTGAGCAAAGCCCGCCGCGAGCCCAACGCCGACACCTCGGTCGAGATCTACACCTCTACCCGTACGGGTGCCCAGTGGAGCCCGCCGCAAAAATACGAAATCACCGCCGACACCCTCTCGGCCTTCGGCCAGCCGGCCGTATCGCCCGACGGCGAATACCTCTACTTCGTCTCCGACATGCCGGGCGGATACGGGGGGAAAGACCTGTGGCGCATCTCGCTCACCGACAAGGAGGGGTCGCTCGAGAATCTGGGTGTACAAATCAACACCCCGGGCGACGAGATGTTCCCCTACATCCGCGACAACGGCGACCTCTACTTTGCCTCCGACGGTCACCCGGGCATGGGCGGCCTCGACATCTTCCGCGCCCGCATGAACGCTTCGGGCATGTGGCAAATCGAAAACATGAAATACCCCATCAACTCGTCGGCCGACGACTTCGGCATCACCTTCGGCGAGGAGGAGACCGGCTTCTTCTCGTCCAACCGAGGCGACGGCCGGGGCTACGACAACATCTACAGCTTCGAGCTCCCCTCGATACGCGTGTGGATAAGCGGAACGGTCATCGACAAGGACGACGAGCCGGTGCCCGACGCCATCATCCGCATCGTGGGCAACGACGGCTCGAATCAAAAGGAGTATGCCCGCAAAGACGGCAGCTTCCGCTTCAAGCTCGACCGCGGCGTGCACTACGTGATGCTGGCCTCCTGCCGCGGTTACCTCAACTCGAAGCAGGAGTTTATCTCCGATGCCGAAGAGAAGGATGCCGAGTATGGCGTCAACTTCGTGCTCGCCTCCATCAGCAAGCCTATTCTCATCGAAAATATCTTCTACGATTTCGACCGCGCCACCCTGCGGCCCGAGTCGGAGACCTCGCTCAACGAACTGGTGAAGATGCTCGACGACAACCCCAACGTGTCGATAGAGCTGGCAGCCCACACCGACTACAAGGGTAAGGACCAGTACAACCTGCGCCTCTCGGAACGGCGCGCCCAGTCGGTAGTCGATTACCTCATCAAGGCGGGTATCGACCCCCGCCGTCTGCAACCCAAGGGCTACGGCGAAAGCCAACCCAAGGTCATCACCAAGAAACTGGCCACGCAATACCCGCAATTCAAGGAGGGCGACGTGCTCACCGAGGAGTACATCACCAAACTCTCGCCCGAAGACCAGGAGATTGCCAACCAGATAAACCGGCGCACCGAATTCCAGGTGCTCTCGATTACCTGGAACCTCTATTGATTCTGCATCGAAAGGGCATTTGAGGTGAAGGGGTGCATGCAACTCTCCATGCGGCCATCGAGTCGGGTCGCACACTGGAACTAAATTCTAAGGATTAAGAATATGGAGTGGCAGGTGACGCCGAGCGTGCACCTGCCGCCGTTCAGCCTGCAACCGGCCCCTCACGGGGCGCGGAGCGACGGCGAAGCCAACCCCTACCGCAGCTTCAAGGTATCGCCCACCGAGGGGATATAATCGTCGGGCAACTTGTTCATCTTGTAGAGGTTCTTCAGGCGGATGCCGTAACGCTGGGCAATCGAGTGCATTGAGTCGCCCGAACGCACCACGGCGTAGTCGTACCCCTTCTCGGCCTTCTTCTTTTTCTTCTCGAGGTAGACGATGTCGCCCGCTTCCAGCGGATAGTCGCGGGGTATCTCGTTATACCCGGCCAGCTTCTTGGCCGAGAAGCCGAACTCCTGAGCTATCGACTCGAGCGTGTCGCCGTCGCGGGCCTCGACATAGAGCAACCCCCACGAACGATAGACCGCATGCGGATTCTCCACCACGACCGGAGGCAGGTCTTGCGCCCGTATCGGCTTGAACTTCGGGCGGTCATATTCGTAGAGTTCATAGAGTTCGATGGTCTGTATCAGTTTGTTGGCATACGACCGGTCGGTGGCATAGCCGCACGCCTTCAGCCCCTTGGCCCAACCGCGGTAGTCGGTCACCTTCAGCTCGAAGAGCGAGGCATAGCGGGCCCGCTTCAAAAACTTGGCGTGGTCTTCATAGGAGTCTTCGGGCGAGTCGTATTTGCGGAAACAGTCGTCCTTGCGGTCGTCGTCATGATAGACCCGCTTCCCCTTCCAGTCGCTGTGGCACTTGATGCCAAAGTGGTTGTTCGACTTGCGGGCCAATTCGCTGCGGCCGGCCCCCGACTCGAGCAGCCCCTGGGCCAACGTGATGCTGGCCGGTATGCCATACAGTTTCTGATGCTTGATGGCAATCGATTTGTATTGCTCGATATAGTCGAGATAGGCTTTGTTTTTGCGCTGGGCCGAGAGCGGCTCCAACGTAAGAACGAGGAGAAGAACGACAACGACGTATCTGAATTTCATCATGAATCTAAATTCTAAAAATGGACGATAAAAATTCCTGTTCTCAAAAATTTCCTTATCTTTGTTCCACGAAGAGAGGATGCGGTACGGCACAGCCCAAGTCGAGAAACCCGATTTCCTGGGTCACTGTACCCGCCTCCCGCTGTTTTTGCAGAAGTAGACACCCGTAAACCCGCTTAATGAGAGTTATGGAAAACAGGAATATCACCACAAAGATAATGGTTTGCTCGTATGAAGAGCTCACCGAAGCTGAGAAAAAATTGATCGACGCCGCCAAAGAGGCCTCCAACCGCTCCTATGCGCCCTACTCCCGTTTCCAGGTAGGGGCTGCCGTGCGTCTGGCCGGTGGAGTGCTGGTATCGGGCAGCAATCAGGAGAATGCCGCCTACCCCTCGGGGACCTGCGCCGAACGCACCACCCTCTTCTATGCCAACTCGCAATACCCCGACCGCGCGGTCGAGGCGCTGGCCATCGCCGCACAGACGGGCGGAAAGTTCATCGAGCACCCCACGGCTCCCTGCGGGGCCTGCCGCCAGGTGATACTCGAGACCGAAGAGCGCTACCGCTACCCCATACGCATCTATCTCTACGGCACCGACGAGGTCTATATCGTCGAGTCCATCCGCAGCCTGCTCCCCCTCTGCTTCGGGAAAAGCGACCTGCCCGAATAGAATCCGCGCAAAAAAGCGTATATTTGTAGGGCTCGAAAAGGCGGCTCGGACAGCTCGCCCCCTCTGCTCGTGCACGACAGGCAGGGCAATTTGCCTCCCGAGTCATTGCCGCACGGAGTAAAAAGACATAGAACAGAACTTTAAAACACGATATGGACGACTATATTGTTTCGGCACGGAAATACAGGCCCTCGACCTTCCGGTCGGTGGTAGGTCAGAAAGCACTTACTCAGACCCTCAAAAACGCCATCGACTCGAAAAAGCTGGCTCATGCCTACCTCTTCTGCGGTCCCCGCGGCGTAGGCAAGACCTCGTGTGCCCGCATCTTTGCCAAGACAATCAACTGCTTCCACCCCACCGAGTCGGGCGAAGCCTGCAACGAATGTGAGTCGTGCCGCGCCTTCAACGAACAGCGTTCCTACAACATCATCGAGCTCGACGCCGCATCGAACAACTCGGTCGACGACATCCGCGTCCTCATCGACCAGGTGCGCATACCGCCTCAAATCGGGCAATACAAGGTCTTCATCATCGACGAGGTGCACATGCTCTCGACGGCGGCCTTCAACGCATTTCTGAAGACCCTCGAGGAGCCGCCCCACCACGCCATCTTCATCCTGGCCACGACCGAGAAACACAAGATTCTCCCCACCATCCTGTCGCGCTGCCAGGTCTACGACTTCCAGCGCATCACCACGGCCGACATCGCCGAACACCTGCAATATGTCGCTTCGCAAGAGGGCATCACCGCCGAACCCGAAGCGCTCAACGTCATCGCCCAAAAGGCCGACGGCGGTATGCGCGACGCCCTCTCGGTATTCGACCAGGTGGTGAGCTTCTCGGGCGGGCACATCACCTACAAGGCGGTAATCGACAACCTCAACATACTCGACTACGAATACTACTTCCGGTTGGTCGATGCCTTCCTGCAGGGCAACGTGCCGCAAGCACTCATGATTTTCAAGGAGGTGCGCGACCACGGCTTCGAGGGGCAGTTCTTCGTCGGCGGCCTCAGCCGTCACCTGCGCGACCTGCTGGTATGCAAAGACCCCACCACGCTACCCCTGCTCGAGGTGAGTGCCTCGGTGGCCCAACGCTATGGCGAACAGGCTCAGAAGTGCCCGCTCGCCTTCCTCTACCGGGCCATGGAGCTGAGCAACCGCTGCGACCTCGACTACCGCATAAGCAACAACAAGCAGTTCCTGGTGGAGCTGACCCTGATACAAATCTGCCAGATTCTTCACCCGGTCAGCGTCCCACCTCAGGAACCGCCGTTGCAAAAGATTACCCCGGCCGCTCCGGGCAGTGCACCGGCCGCACAACCGCATCAGGCTCAAGCCCCGGCTCAGCCGCTCCCCCAGGTACAGGCCGTGCCGCAACAGCCGCAACAGCAACAACCCCGGCCCAATCCGGCACAGGCACAAGCTCCGGCAGCACAGACGTCGGAACCGCAGGCCACCTATCGGGCCTCGACCATACGCCCCACAGCCCCGGCCCACAAACCAATGGCGCCGGCACAACCCAACCCGACGAAAAAGGCGGCCCCGGCACGCATCTCCATTCACCAGAAACCGGTCGAGGCGGCCCCGGAGCAACAGGCTCCCACGGTACAGCAGGAGGTGCTCGACACCCCCTTTACCGAAGAGGCGCTCAATGCGGCCTGGCTCGCCTATACCCAAACCATCCCTACCGAGGTGGTGCTGGTCAACACCATGAAGAGTTGCCTGCCCAAGCTGACCGACCCCCGCACGTTTGTCGTGTCGGTCGACTCGCAAATCCAGGTCAACGTCATCAACGAACACCTCTACGAGCTGATGACCTTTTTGCAGAAATCACTGAAGAACAACCAGTTTTCCATGCAACTGCGTGTCAACCAGCCCGGTGAGAAAGAGATTATCTTCAGCCCCAAAGACGTACTGATGAAGATGATCGAGAAGAACCCCGACATCAAAAACTTCTACGACACCTTCGACCTCGAAATCGCCTGATGCCGCCGGGACGTTTCACATCCCCTGCCCCAACCGGACAACCGCACCGCCCCGTCACAGGGGGATACCGTACTCGTGTTTCACCTCGTCCATCACAAAGGTACTCATGAGCGACCCCATGCTGTCGATGGTGCCCAACACGTTGAGGATGAACTCCTGATAATATTTCATGTCGGGGGCATGAATCTTGAGCAGATAGTCGTAGTCGCCCGAGATGTTGTAGCACTCGGTCACCTCGGGAATCTCGCGCACGATGCGGGTAAACTCGAGGGCAATGTCGCGGTTGAGCCGACGCAACTTCACGCTGCAGAAGACCACGAAACCCCGGTTGAGTTTCTCGGGGTCGAGCACCGCCACATACTTCTTGATGTATCCGTTGGCCTCGAGCCGCTTCACCCGCTCGAAAACCGGCGTGGGCGACAGGTTTACCTGCGCCGCCAACTCTTTGGTGGTGAGGCGCGAGTTGCTTTGCAAGACCCGCAAAATCTGCAAGTCGGTTTTATCCAGTATCTCCATAGAATGCTATTCTCCGGGCCGTTGCTCCCAGCCTGTTAAACATGGGGTTTATTCTTAATCAGTGGACAAATATAGATATATTTTCCATATTTCCGAATTTACTTGTTCGATATTTCCAGAAATCATAGTTTTGCAAGTACAAACATTTATACTTAACCGATAAAAACAGAACCGAATATGGACCCGAAGAAACTGCATTTCGAAACGCTCCAACTCCACGTGGGACAAGAGCAACCCGACCCGGCCACCGACGCACGAGCCGTACCCATCTACCAGACCACCTCGTATGTATTTGCCGACTCGGCCCACGCCGCCGCACGCTTCGACCTGAAGGAGCCGGGCAACATCTACGGCCGTCTGGGCAATCCTACCCAAGACGTACTCGAGCGACGCATCGCCGCACTCGAGGGGGGTGTCGCTGCCCTGGCCATCGCCTCGGGAGCTGCCGCCGTCACCTATGCCATTCAGAATCTGGCCGTCGCCGGCGACCACATTGTCGCCGCCAACACCATCTACGGGGGCACCTACAACCTGCTCGACCACACGTTGCCCGCCTACGGCGTGACCACCACCTTCGTCGACCCGTCCGACCTCTCGAACTTCGAACGGGCCATACAGCCCAACACCAAGGCGGTATTCATCGAGACGCTGGGCAACCCCAACTCGGGCATCATCGACATCGACGCCGTGGCCGAGATAGCTCACCGCCACCGCATCCCGCTCGTCATCGACAACACCTTCGGTACCCCCTACCTCATCCGCCCCATCGAACACGGGGCCGACATCGTGGTACACTCGGCCACCAAGTTCATCGGCGGCCACGGCACCTCGCTGGGCGGTATCATCGTCGACTCGGGCCGCTTCGACTGGGCCACCTCGGGCAAATTCCCCCAACTGAGCGAACCCGACCCCAGCTACCACGGCTCCCGATTTACCGACGTGGCCGGAGCCGCCGCCTACGTCACCCGCATCCGGGCCGTGATTCTGCGCGACACCGGCGCTGCCATCAGCCCCTTCAACGCCTTCCTGCTGCTGCAAGGGCTCGAGACCCTCTCGCTGCGTGTCGAACGCCACGTCGAGAATGCCCTGCGCATAGTCGATTTTCTGGCCCATCACCCCAAGGTAAAAAAGGTCAACCACCCGGCTCTGCCCGACCACCCCGACCACGCCCTCTACGAGCGCTACTTCCCCCACGGGGCAGGCTCGATATTCACCTTCGAAATCAAGGGGGGCGAAGCCGAAGCACACCGATTCATCGACAGCCTCGAAATCTTCTCGCTGCTGGCCAACGTGGCCGACGTGAAATCGCTGGTCATCCACCCGGCATCGACCACCCACGCCCAACTGACCGACCAGGAGAAGGCCGAACAGGCCATCTACCCCGGCACCATACGCCTCTCGATCGGCACCGAGCATGTCGACGACCTCATCGCCGACCTCTCGCAGGCTCTCGACCGGGTATAAACACAAACGGCACTACACACAAAATAAGGGGGTGACCCAAAAGTCAATAAAGACAGAACGGGTTACCCTTTTTCATTATCTTTTGGCATTTCCATAAGGCAAAAAAATTAACGGTTATCCTCTTGAAAATAAAGAAGATAACCGTTGTTTTTATGGTAAAGATTTATTATATTTAAGGTACGGAACAAAAAGATAATCAATCATTTACCATGAGTGCAAAGATAATGATAATATATAAAACTTATAATCAAAACGACAGTCTTCTTTTTCCTCCGTCATTGAGCGAACTGATTCCTGAAAATCATCCGGTAAGGACAGTCAGCGCGATAATAGACAGGCTTGACATCTCGGGGATAGAGTCCACCTACAAGGGAGGGGGTACCAGCAGCTTTCATCCCCGCATGCTCCTGAAGGTAATCGTGTATTCATACATGTGTAACGTCTATTCGGGGCGCAGGATGGAGCGTCTGCTGCACGAGAACGTGAACTACATGTGGCTCTCGGGGATGTCCCGTCCGGACTTCCGCACGATAAACCGCTTCCGCAGCGAGCGCCTGAGCGACGGGCGCTTCGAGGAGCTGTTCCGCCAGACCGTGGTCATGATGAACGAGGAGGGGCTGGTTTCGCTGAAGGTCCAGTATATAGACGGCACGAAGATAGAGTCCGTGGCAAACAAGTACACCTTCGTGTGGAAGGGCAGCGTCGAAAAGAACAAGGCGAAGCTGGAGGCCCGGGTTGACGCGGTGCTGAAGGCGGCGGAGTCGGTCCTGGCGGCGGAGGCCGGAGAATGTTCTGCGGAAGAGCCTTGCATAGAGGAGCTGCCGGAGCGAACCGAAAGGATACTCCGGAAAATGGACGAACAGGGTATCAGCGACAGGAAGCTGCGCAGGAGCGTGGAGAAGGTGAAGGAGGAGTCCCTTCCGAAGCTGGCGTCGTACGAGAGTCAACTGGAGACCATGGGCGAGAGGCACAGCTACAGCAAGACGGACCCTGACGCCACCTTCATGAGGATGAAGGAGGACGCGATGAACAACGGCCAGACCAAGCCGGGATACAACGTGCAGATAGCGACAGAGAACCAGTTCATAACCAACTACGGCATCTACTGGAGGCCCACGGACTGGGGTACGCTGATACCGTTTCTGGACTCCTTCAGGGAGAGATACGGGACACAGAGCGATGAGGTCGTGGCAGACTCCGGCTACGGCAACGAAGCAAACTATGCGTATATGGAGAGCGGCGGGATAGATGCCTATGTCAAGTACAACATGTTCCACGCCGAGACGAAACGCGGGTATGCCGACAATAGTTTCCTCGTCCAGAACATGTACTACAACGCCGGAGAGGACTACTATGTATGTCCGATGGGGCAGCATCTGGAGAGGAGCGGCACGCGACACCCCGTTACGGATCTCGGCTACAGGTCGGAAGTGGCCGTGTACAGGGCCGTCAACTGCAAGGGATGCCCGCTCAGGGGAATGTGCTACAAAGGCAGGTCAGACAAGAGGGCCATCGAGGTCAACCACACGGCCAACAGGTTCAAGAGACAGGCAAGGGAGCTGCTCACCAGCGAACGCGGGATGAACCACCGCAGGAACCGGCCCATCGAACCTGAGGCCGTCTTCGGAGACATCAAGTTCAATCACGGCTTCAGGCGCTTCCGGCTCAAATCAAACAGGAAAGTGAGAGTTGAGTTTGGGCTTGTTGCGCTTGCGCATAACCTCAGGAAGTACTCGGCAATCCTTTCAGGGAGAATGGCGGGTTGGAAGCCTCTCTATGCTACCATATAGGTGGTCAATACCGCTTCATACCGATGCCAGTAATCGTTATAAGTCTCAAAAAGACTCTTCAGCGAAAGAAAAACAAATCGGCTGCAATTTTTTCAAGTGGCAGCCGATTATAGTTTCTATAAAACATCGAGAGGCCGACCTCAAAAAATCTCTTTTGGGTCGGCCTCTTTTACTTTCAAAATCGAATATTTTTTCTGGATACCCAGCCAGGCCCGGTATGACAAGCCCGGTCACTGCTGATTGAGCAGGAAGTGTTTGAAGGCGTTGAAGCCGACGGGCATCAGGATGCTCTGTTTCTCGCCCTGCATGAATTTGCGCAGCTTCTCGGGCATGGAAATCGTCTCGCCTACGGCGTCGCTCACGGTATCGAGGAACTTGGCGGGCGAAGCGGTTTCGAGGCAGATGCCTATTTCGCCAGGTTGCAAGCCATCGACCAAGGCCTGGTAACCGCAGGCTCCGTGGGGATCGAGCAAGTATTGCTCGCGACGGAAGGTGTCGCGCATGGTGCGGCGTATCTCGTCGTCGGTATAGCTTACGCCGCTGATGTCGGCACAGATGGCCTCGTGCGAGTGACCGTAGAGGTCGAGTATGCGGGCAAAGTTGCTGGGGTCGCCCACATCCATGGCGTTGGCGATGGTGGCAATCGAGGGGCGCGGGTCATACGAGCCCGTGCGCAAGTATTGCAGGAATACGTCGTTGCGGTTGTTGGCGGCGATGAAACGCTTCACGGGGAGCCCCATGCGCTTGGCTATGAGTCCGGCAGTGAGGTTGCCGAAGTTGCCGCTGGGCACGCTGAACACCACCTGCTCGGGGTGCTCGACCATGCCGCACAACTGGGCATAGGCATAGAAGTAGTAGAAGGCCTGGGGCAGGAAGCGGGCCACGTTGATGGAGTTGGCCGAGGTGAGGTAGAGTTTCTCGTTCAGCTCGGGGTCCATGAAGGCACTCTTCACCAGCGCCTGACAGTCGTCGAAGGTGCCGCTCACCTCCAGGGCGGTGATGTTGTGGCCCAGTGTGGTGAACTGTTTCTCCT
This sequence comes from Barnesiella sp. An22, assembly GCF_963931395.1. Classification (NCBI taxonomy): domain Bacteria; kingdom Pseudomonadati; phylum Bacteroidota; class Bacteroidia; order Bacteroidales; family Barnesiellaceae; genus Barnesiella; species Barnesiella sp. An22. The sequence continues at coordinate 729,703 of NZ_OZ007014.1, read as the reverse complement.
GTATCTCACTCACCTTGCCCTGCGGATAGAGCACGAAGACCTTCACGCCGGGCACGTCGAGGAAACCGTTGGCCACGGCACTGCCCGTATCGCCCGAGGTGGCGACCAGCACATTGACCTGCCGTTTCTCCTGCCGGTTGAAGTAGCCGAGCAGACGTGCCATGAAGCGGGCCCCCACATCCTTGAAGGCCAGCGTGGGGCCGTGGAAGAGCTCCAGGCTGTACCGGTTGTCGGCCACCCGCACCAGGGGAATATCGAAGTTGAGGGCGTCGAATACGATCTCTTGCAGCTTGTCGGCCTCGACATCCTCGCCGAAGAAGGCTTCGGCCACCACAAACGAGATTTCGCGAAGCGTCATCTCCTTCATGTTTTGGTAAAAGGCCGGGGGAAACCGGCGAATCACCTCGGGCATGAAGAGCCCTTTATCGGCAGCCAGTCCCCTGACCACGGCATCGTGGAGAGAGACCGGCGAAGTTTTTTTGTTGGTACTGTAATATAGCATAGTGTCTTTCTCTTACTTTTCCTGTGTCATATCCGAGGAGAAAAGAGGATTGAAATTCTCTTGCCTCCGATACAAAGGTAAAATTTTTTTTGAGAACAGAGTCTTAAAAGATTCTCTTTTTATACCCGACATGCGGCGTTAATTCTTGAAAATAGCCAACAAATGTTTCCTTTCTTTATACAAAAAGCATTTACGTATTTATTAACTACCAAAATCTATACGTATCTTTGCCTATACCTATAATACTAAATTTGACTTATTTCCAAAAACCGTCATGAATCTACTTCGAAAATCTATTATGCCCTTTCCCCCCAAATGCGCTTCCTGGCCCGGCGTATATACTATTTCCCCATAGACTGCTTCGATGGGATTACTGGCAAAAGAGACCGGCTCACTCCGCCCAAAGGACTGATATTCATCGGCTCGGGCAATTTCCGAGAACAGGGCGAACGACTGCTCGGCATCTTGCGACAGTATGGAGCTGTCACTCCTCAAAGCCATATTCTCGATGTGGGCTGCGGCATTGGACGACTGGCTGTACCACTCACCCGCTTTCTCGACAGCAGAGGCCGGTACGACGGTTTCGACATTGTGAAAAAAGGAATCGACTGGTGCAACAAGCATATTGCCCCCAACTGTCCCAACTTCCACTTTCTGCACGTCGACCTGAAAAACGACCTGTACAATCTGGCTACCGAGCAGAAAGCCAGCCAGTTTATCTTCCCCTATCCCGACAATGCCTACGACTGTGTCGTACTCACTTCGGTATTTACCCACATGCTGCCCGCCGATGTCAACAATTACCTTGCTCAGATTGAGAGAGTGCTAACCCCTGGAGGCAAGTGCGTGGCCACCTTCTTCCTCATCAACGATGCCATCGGGCAGCAGATGAAGAGCGGAAAATCCTACTTCAATTTTTCCCACCAGCATGAGGGATATGCTTTGCTCGACGAGAAAGTACGAGAGGCCAACATTGCCTTCGACGAGACTTATCTCAAACAGATGATTACAGACAACCATCTGAACTTAAGCGGCATTTACTACGGCAGCTGGTCGGGAACCGTAGAGACTTCGCCCGACTTTCAGGATCTGCTGGTCATCGAAAAACCGGTTTAGGGTGACCATCTGCCTACGAATGGCTAAAACCGAGATATATTCACATCGACAACAGACAACTGCGCCGCGGCTTTTTTCAAAAGAACCCGCGGCGCAGTTGTCTGTTGGCAAGGATTGATTTTGTTTTGTCGGGATAGCCCAACGGACTACTCTCCCGAATCGGGCGCCGCAAAAAGAGCACGGATAAACGCATCGCCCGACAACGAGCCATAACGGCCATCCACCACGCTCTCCTCGTTATATATCTGCACGGCATCGGGAGTTTCACCCGGTTTATAAATGACGAACGGCACGGGGGCCGCCGTGTGGGTGCGCACCCGGCAAGGCGTGGGATGGTCGGGCAAGAGGGCGATGGCTACCGGCTCGTCCATGCGGGCAACAGCCTCGATGAGCGGTTTCAGCACGCGGTGGTCGAGATACTCGACCGTGCGGAGCTTCAGCGCCACATCGCCTTCGTGGCCTGCCTCGTCGCTGGCCTCGATATGCAAATATACAAAATCGTGTGCATATAACGCATCGATTGCGGCCTGAACTTTTCCTTCATAATTGGTATTGTAGAGTCCCGTGGCTCCCTCGACCTCGACGGGCTGCAAACCGGCATAGACGCCGATACCCCGGATGAGGTCGACGGCCGAGATGACCACCCCGCTGCGTATGCCGTAGCGTTGGGCCAAAGTCTCCATGCTGGGCTTGTAACCCGGCGACCAGGGCCAGATGCTGTTGGCGGGGTCTTTCCCCTCGGCCACACGCCGCAGGTTCACGGGGTGCGAGGGCAAAATCTGCTGCGAGCGCAGAATCAGCTCGTTCAGGCAATCGGCCGTAGCGGCGGCCTCGGGCACCAGAGGACGCACCATCACGTCACGGAAGGGGGTACCGGGCACATCGTGCGGCGGGGTGCAGTCGACCCGCTTGTCGCCCCCCTTGAGCTTGAGCAGATGGCGATACGATACCCCGCGGTAGAAATTGGCATCGCCGCCTCCCAACTCCCGTTGCAGGAAATCGATGAGTTCGCCGGCCTCGGCGGTCGTGATGTGACCGGCCGAGTGGTTCTTGATGAGGCCGTTTTCGATACAGACGAGGTTGCAGCGCATGGCCATCTCGCCCGGCTCGATGTCGACCCCCATACTGGCCGCCTCCAGCGAGCCCCGCCCCTCAAATACGCGGTCGAGGTCGTAGCCCAGCACCGCCAGATTGGCGATTTCGCTGCCGGGATGGTAGCCTTCGGGTACGGTTTTCAACATTCCGCAACGACCGTGAGCGGCCAGCCAGTCCATGGCGGGCGTATCGGCAGCCTGCAGGGGCGTGCGTCCGCCCAGTTCCTCGATGGGCTCATCGGCCATGCCGTCGCCCAATACTATGATGTGTTTCATGACAAACTCATTTTTTTATCGAATGTTGGCAATTCCTATTATATCGGCAAAGACACCGGCAGCCGTCACCTCGGCCCCGGCTCCGTAGCCCTTGATAACCATGGGATACTCGCGGTACCGCTCGGTGGTAATGGAGATGACGTTGTTGCTCCCCTCGAGGTGGTAGAAGGGATGGGCCGAATCGACCTCGCGCAGCCCCACCTCCACCTTGCCGTGGTCGAGCGTGGCCACAAAGCGCAGCACCCGTCCCCGCTCGGCCACCTGCCGGCGATAGGCCTCGAAGGTGGCATCGTAGTCGGGAATCGCCCTCCAGAAGTCGTCGAGGCTCCCGGTGAAGTACGATTCGGGAATGAAGAGATGCTTCTCTACATCGCTCTGCTCCACCCGGTAGCCGGCCTCACGGGCCAGTATCACCAGTTTGCGGATGACATCCTGACCACACAGGTCTATACGGGGGTCGGGCTCGCTATATCCCGCCTCCTGCGCCATGCGCACCGCCCGACTCAAGGGCACCTCGGCACTCACCACATTGAATATGTAGTTGAGCGTACCCGAGACAACCGCCTCGATCTTGAGTATCTTGTCGCCGCTGTTGATGAGGTTGTTGATGGTATTGATGATAGGCAGCCCCGCCCCTACGTTGGTCTCGAAGAGGTACTTCACATCGCGCTTGCGGGCGGTCTGCTTCAGCTCGCGGTACAGGTCGTACGAGCCCGAAGCGGCAATCTTGTTCGAGGCCACCACCGACACGTTGTGGTCGAGCAGCGAGCGATACAGCGCCGCAATGTCGGGGCTGGCCGTGCAGTCGACAAATACCGAGTTGAAGATGTTCATGGCAATAATCTCGTCCTTGAGCCGCTGGGGCGAAGAGGGTGTACCCTCGCGGTCGAGCAACTCGATGCCATGTTCGATGTCGATACCCTCGCGGTCGAAGAGACATTTGCGCGAGTTGGCGATACCCACCAGCCGCAACTGCAAGGCCTTGGTCTCGAGCAGCCGCTGCTGCTGTTTGCAAATCTGCTTCAGCAGGTCGCGCCCCACGGTCCCCACCCCGGCCACAAAGAGGTTGAGCACCTGCGACTCGGAGAGGAAAAACGAATCGTGTATGACGTTGAGAGCCTTGCGCAGACTGTCGCGGGCAATGACAAACGAGATGTTGGTCTCCGACGCCCCCTGTGCACAGGCTATCACATTGATACCGTTGCGGCCCAGCACGTTGAACAGCTTGCCCGCAATGCCGGGCGTGTGTTTCATGTTCTCGCCCACGATAGCCACGGTAGCCAGCTCCTTCTCGGCCTCGATCGAAGAGATTTCGCCCACGGCCATCTCGCCCTTGAACTCCTCGCGCAGCACCCGCACGGCCACATCGGCATCGGCATTGCGCACGGCAAAGGTGGTATTGTTTTCCGACGAAGCCTGCGACACCAGAAACACACTGACCCCCGACCGGGCCAAGGTGTTGAAGATGCGCGAGTTGATACCGATTACCCCCACCATGCCCATGCCCGAGAGGGTGATGAGGCAGGTATCGTTGATCGACGAGATGCCTTTGATGGCCTTCCCCTCGAAGTGCGAATGGTCGGCCGAGATGAGGGTACCGGGGGCCGACGGGTTGAACGTATTCTTGATGAGGATAGGGATATTCTTGTGAAATACCGGATAGATGGTGGGCGGGTAGATGACCTTCGCCCCGAAGTTACAGAGCTCCATCGCCTCGGTAAATGAGAGGTGCTCGATGACATAAGCGGTGTTGATAACCCGCGGGTCGGCCGTCATAAAGCCGTCGACATCGGTCCAGATTTCGAGTTGCGAGGCACCGAGCGCCGTAGCCAGGATGGATGCCGTGTAGTCCGACCCACCCCGGCCGAGGTTGGTCACATCGCCCGTGATGCGGTCCGACGCAATGAAGCCGGGCACCACGGCCACCCGGGGCAACTCGGCAAAGTAGCGTTTTACCAGCTTGTTGGTCTCGTCGAAGTCGACAATGTGCTTACCATACTGGCGGCTGGTCTTGATGAAAAAGCGGGCATCGTAGTGAACCGCCCCCTCGATGACCCGACTCACGATGAGCGACGAGAGCCGCTCGCCGTAACTCACAATCGTGTCGAGCGTCTTGGTCGAGAGGTCTTTGATGAGCGACACCCCCCTGAAGATATTGCCCAGTTCGCCCAACAGCGGGTCGATAAGGGCCAGCAGCTCGAGTTGTTTCGCCGGCTCTACGGCCTGCTGCACCATCGTCTTGTGACGCTCGACAATGGCTCTGAAGTGGCTCTCATAGCCATCACCGCCCACCACGGCCACCCGGGCAGTCTCGATCAGGCGGTCGGTAATTCCACCCAGAGCCGACACCACGACGATAACCGGCTCGTGACAACTCTCTACTATCTGTTTGACACTCGACATGCTCTCGACCGAACCTACCGAAGTGCCTCCGAATTTCAATACTTTCATATCTGCACTATTCTATCGGCGCAGCTTCGCACCCCTTGGAGAGAGAGCAAGCCACACCCGTTCAAAAAAAATTTGGTTGAAAAACTATATCGCAACGGTCTATCGACACAAAAAACAACATCCTCCCCCCTAAGGGGTGGTACCCGTTGCGTGCATGCAGTTACAAAATAAGGTATACAGCCGTTCGATCATGGCGTTCTCTTTTTCGGAACCGACACCCCGGAGTTTCACAAACGGCAGGGTGGCCGGCCAGATTGATATAAAACATCTCTTGTTTTGCAAAAGTAATCTTTTTTTGATTTTCCAGTCGAACAATCACAAAATGATTTAAAATAATCCTGTTCGTTTTACAATTTTATATTTTCAACGGGTTTTTAAACGGCATTTTGAAATTATCTTTTTGCCACGAAACAATCGCCCGGACAAAGAGGCACAAAGTTTTCGCCCGACAAAATGTTATTTTCTCCCGCAAATGATTATTTTTGTAGAGCCAAACAGGAGGCTGGGGTGCAAAGTTGCATCGCCTCCGGAACATGGCGGCACACGCTTGTTTCACTTTGTAAAACCATTGTGTATGTCTGAAAATATAACATCGGTTCTTATCATTTACACCGGTGGTACCATCGGAATGGTAGAGAACAGCCAGACGGGAAGTCTAGAACCGTTCAACTTTCACCATCTCCTCGACAAGGTCCCCGAGTTGAGACAACTCGGATTCTCCATCTCGACCGTACAATTCGAGCCCCCCATCGATTCGTCGGAAATCGAACCCGACTCGTGGGTGAAACTCGTGCACATCATCGCCGACAACTACGACCTGTTCGACGGCTTTGTCGTGCTGCACGGTACCGACACAATGGCCTACACGGCTTCGGCCCTGAGCTTCATGCTCGAGAACCTCAACAAGCCCGTCATCCTCACCGGCTCGCAACTGCCCATCGGCATGCTGCGCACCGACGGCAAGGAGAACCTCATCACCGCCATCGAAATAGCTGCCGCCAAAAACAGCGCCGGCGAACCGCTGGTACCCGAGGTGTGCATCTTCTTCGGCAACCACCTGTTGCGCGGCAACCGCACCACCAAAATCAGTGCCGAGAGTTTCAACGCCTTCGTGTCGACCAACTACCCGCCGCTGGCCCAGGTGGGCGTGCACATCCACTACGACGAGAACCAAATAGCCCGCGTCACCCACAAACCGCTGCGCCCCCACTACCTGATGAACACCAACATCGTGGTGCTGAAGCTCTTCCCCGGCATCTCGGAGCAGACCGTACGCTCGATACTGAACATCCCGGGACTGAAGGGGGTCGTGCTCGAAACCTTCGGGTCGGGCAACGCACCGGTCAAGGAGTGGTTCCTCAACCTGCTCAAGGAGGCGGTAGACAAGGGTATCGTTATCGTCAACGTGAGCCAGTGCATGGGCGGCACCGTGCAGATGAGCCGCTACGGCACGGGCAGCAAGCTCGAAAATGCCGGCGTGGTAAGCGGATACGACAGCACCACCGAGGCGGTGCTCACCAAGCTGATGTTCCTCTTCGGTCACGAATACCCCTCGAAGGTGGTCAAGGAGAACATGAACTGTTCGCTCAGCGGCGAGATTACCCTCACGCTGCACAACTGAAACCCGACAATCTTATTTCATTGAGATAGCCGTGAGGCGAAGCGCAAAAGCAGCTTGGCCTCACTTGTTTTTGCCCACTTGCGACCAGCCGGTCACGATGATAAAGGGAACGGCCAGAGCAATAGCCAGAATCAGGAAGAAACTAATCTCCACCACCTGGGCTACCCCCAGCGTGAGGTAGAGGAAGAGAGCCATGACCAGAACCTTGATGCGGTAGACGATGCGCGACATCTGGCGATAGGCCTGCTCCCGGTTCTCGTCGGTTATCTCGACCGGATAGTTACAATGCCGGGGGTGATGCTGCACCCAGGTGAGCAGTCCATACAGCACCAGAGCTATCGCGGGCAGCAGAAGTGCCGTTGAGGCATCGCCCCAGCTATCCACTTCGCCCCGGGCATTAAAGTGCAGGGGCACTTCGGACCGATTGTCGAACTGGATCCACACACCTACCACAAAAGAGGCAAGCAGGAAAAACCATGCCGGTGTTTCTCTCCAAAATCGTTTCATGGCAATCTTCTTATTATCCGGGTTATCTTACTTTTTCAAGATCAGTTTCTGCATGCCGGCAGTCACCCAGCAGTCGATGCGAGCCGTATCGGTAGGATTCTGGTAGAGGAAGAGCGCCTCGATGCCCGGCAGCGAATCGACCAGTGCCCGGCTGCGCTCGAGCCCCATCACCATGAAAGCCGTGGCGTAGGCGTCGGCCGTCATGCAGTCGGGGGCCAGCACCGTAGCACTCAGCAGCGAGTGTTGCACGGGATAGCCCGTCACCGGGTCGATGGTGTGGGCAATGCGTTTGCCGTCGACCACGCGGTAGTTGCGGTAGTTGCCCGAGGTAGCCAGTCCGCCCCCGGTCATCTGCAATACCTCTTCGATGGTACCGGCCTCGCCATCCTCGATGGTCGGGCGGTTCACCCCTACCCGCCAGGGCTTCCCCTCGGGATTGCGGCCGCGCACCACCATCTCGCCACCGATTTCGACCATGTAGTCGTCGATACCGCGGTCGGTAAGCAACTGTCCTATCACGTCGCAGGCATACCCCTTGGCAATGGCCGAGAAGTTGAGGGTCACCAGCGAGTCGCTCTTGACCACCCGATGGTTCTCAAGCGAGAGCTTGTTCATGCCCACATGGGCCAGCAGACTGTCGACCTGCGTCGAGTTGGGGAAGATACCCTTCTTGAACCCGAATCCCCAGGCATTGACCAGCGGCGATACCGTGGGGTCGAAGGCTCCGCCCGTGCGACGATAGACCTGTTGCGAGGCGGTAAAGACATGCTCGAACCACGCATCGGTCTCGACCGGAACACCCTGGTTGACCCGCGTGATGAGCGACGTGTCGTTGAAGGGCGAGAGCGAACCGTCGAACCGCAGGAGCTCCTGCTTGATGGCCTCGGCCAACGACTCGTCCGACCGATAGGTGATGTGGTAGAAGGTGCCGAAGATGAGCCCCTCGTCATACTGGTAGGTATTCTTTTCGCAACGGCGCATCGTGCTGGCCACCAGAAAGACCACCAGAAACAGGACCACCGCTACCCACGAACGTGCATATCGTCTATCCATAACCGACTCTTAAAAATAGATATGTTCCAACAGAATTTTTATCCCCAGGCCGATGAGAATCACCCCACCCAGCACCTCGGCATAGTTATGTATGTGGCGGCCAAACTGGCGGCCCACCCACAGCCCGGCAATCGAGAATACAAAGGTGACACCGGCAATGACAATCGTAGGGAGCAGCATCGACATGTTGAGGAAGGCAAACGAGATGCCCACCGCCAGCGCATCGATGCTCGTAGCCAGCGAAAGCCCCACGAGCGTACGCGTATCCGAAGGGTCCATGCAGCAGGGCTCCTCCTCGTTTTTGCGAGGCCAGCCCTCCCAAATCATCTTCGCTCCCAGGAAGAGCAACACCCCGAAGGCCACCCAATGGTCATACGCCTCGATATAGCTTTTGAAACCGATGCCCAGAGCCCAGCCGATGAGCGGCATGCCCCCCTGAAACAGAGCCATAAAGGCGGCTATCTTCAAGACCCGCGACCATTTGAAGGGCTTCAGCAGCACGCCCGAAGTCAGCGATACGGCAAAGCTGTCCATACACAGCCCCACCGCCAAAACAAAAAGTGCTAATAGCGACACAAGTTATTCGAATTATTGTTTCACCACAAAGGTACAAAAGTTCCCGGCTCGCCCAATACTCACATCGGAACAATTTACACAGAGCGGGGGAATCGCAGCTCACGAGAGTTGCGGTTCCTCCGCTGTCACACACATAACACAGTATATATAGAAAACACCTCACGGTGCGGAACGGTTCACGGGAGAGCGAAAACCACAGTGTCCCGACCGGCACACAAGAGCGGTGCCTGTATCTCTAAAACAAGCCTCTACCCGTTTTGTTCGTCATCGCGCCGGTTTTTCTTTCGGCGGCCCCAGCCGGCACAAAAAACACAACGCCCGGAGGGATACCCCCGAGCGTTGCGACGTTTCATACAAAATCTATGTTTCAAGCGTTTTACTTGCGCAAAATCACGTAGCAATAGTCTTTATTCAGAATCAACGAGTTGGAGCCGTAAGCCGTCGTGAAGGTGGCAATGATACCGTTGGCACGACCGTTGGTCTCATAGAGGTCAAAGGCAGCCTGAGCATCGGCCAGGTCTTGCACCTTGTCGCCGAAGGCATCGGTCACATAAATCGAGGTGAGGGTACCCAGATTGTAGTCGGCATAATTCTCGAGCATATCTTTCCACCGGGTGATGGTCTGGTCGTTCTCGGGTACATAGACCGAGATTTCGAGAATCGTCTCCAGAGTCTTGTCCGAGTCGAAGTAGGCCGTGTAGCTGTTGCCCTTGGCATCGATAGCGCTGTCGAAATAGATATACGACATGGCGGTACCGAAGAGAACCTTGTTGCCGATGGCGTAATACTCTTGCAGCACCTCGTCGATGTTACCGCCCACGTAGCGGCCCAGCGTACTGAAATCGAGGGCCAGATAGTTGCGGCAGAGCTCAACCCTGAATTTATCCTTGTCCATCACGGGGCAGCAGTAAACCGTCTTTTGAATGCCGAAAATGGGGAAGATAAGCATATTGGCCTCCGAGGTCAACAGCGGCAGAGTCTCCTCGGTCGTCTGCTTCACACCCCCTTCGCCGGTCGTGTAATCCTTGAATTTCGTTCCCAGGAACGTACCCAGTTTCAGGTCGCGGAACGAAGTGACCAGACTCTCCCAAACGGCAGCATCCTGTCCGGCCGACTGTCCGGCAAGCTCCATCACGATCGAGGTCACGGTAGTACCGTCGACCGCAACCGTGGCTTTATACCGGTTGCCCTTCTGGTCCTGCACATAGAAGGTGCGATTCTCCTGATCTACCGTAGCACCGGCGGCCGCACTCCACACCTCGTCGATACCTTGGTTCACCAGGGCCGAGAGGTCGGCATAGGTTGTCTCCCAATAAACGGTCGTATCGTCTCCGCCCGGAGGGGTTACCGTGGGTTCTTCGCTTTTTTGGGAATCTTCGCTGCATGCCGCAAAAACAAAAAGTGACATAAATATGCAGAAATACGAAGCAAATTTCTTTTTCATAAACCTTAATTATTAAATATTACTACTATTTTCCTTTTCCTCTTTCCAAAATAACAACTTTTCTTCTTTACTTTGCCGGCGCAAAAATAGAACTATTATTACAAATTCATTTAAGAGGATAGGATTATGAAGAATTTTTATCTTATTTTAAGTTGCTGCATCGTATTTTTATTCCCTGCCCAGGCTCAAGAGTTCTCGGGCGATAACTTCAACGGCGCCTGGGAGAGCGACGGAGGCAACCAAAAGAAACAACCCACAGGCTGGCACTCACTCTACTCCAACGTGAGCGGCTTCGTCAGCATGAAAGCCGGCACGGTCTCCAAGGGAGGCGACACCACCGATGCCTACCCCATCATCGAAAACACCTTTGCCGGCGCCAACGTATTCGGCACAAAGTACGGCTACGTGATTCCCGGCATCCTGTCGCTGGGCACCCCCTGGCTCTATGTAAACACCACCTACTGCACGGCAGCTACCGGCGACCTGGGCGTTGACGGCGGCGTGGAGTTCACGGCCCGTCCCCAGAAGATTACCTTCAAGGCCCAATACTACAACGCCCCCACCAGCGACATCGACGATGCCGCCCACATCGCCGTATATCTGTGGAAAGGCAGCGCCTCGTCGACCGACATCAGCGGTGCCTCGCACACCGACGAGATGAGCGCCGTACTGGCCGGTAATGCCGGAGCCACCCTCATCGGGTCGGGTTCGCTCACCATCGACAACGACATCGACGCCTTCGAAACGCAAGAGGTAACCATCGACTACCTCTCGGACGAAACGCCCGAGAAGATGAACATCGTCTTCTGCGCCTCGAACTACCTGAGCAAACAACCCGACCAACCGCTCGAAGTAGCCGAGGGCAACTACCTCTACATCGACGATGTGGCCGTGGTATACGGTTCGGGCATCGACGAGGCTACGTCGGCTCAATTCGAACTGACGGTTACCCGCGAAGGCTTCTCGGTCAACCAGAACGAATCGCTGCCGGTTGCCATCTACACCACCGACGGCCGACTGGTCAGCCTGGGACAGACCAACAACGGGCTGTATGCCTTCCCCTTCGCTCCGGGTCAAATCTATCTTGTAAAAATAGGGAACAACACCTGCAAGGTGTGCGCCCTCTAAAGCCTAACCCATGAACAAAATTCATTGCTGCGCCATGCTGCTGGCAGGAGCTCTCCTGCTCAACGGCCTGGCTTGCCGGGCCGACGACTCCAAGTTGTCGGCCTCGTCGCGTCAAATGCTCGACCAGACCCGACACACCGATACCCGTCTGAAATCGACAACCCGGGAGGTTCCCTTGCGGCTCCTGCTCCAGTGCGATGCCTCGGCTACCGAGGCCGACCTGCTTGCGGCCGGAGCCCGCTCGTGCGTATCGCTGGGCCATGGCTTCTACACCGTGCAGACCGACCGCGCCCAGCTCGACCGATTGCTGCAACAGCCGTTTGTCCTGCGGGCCGAACTCTCGCGCCAGGCCACCCCGTCGCTCGACCAGGCCCGTAGCGAGACCTTCGTCAACCAAGTACAGAGCGGCGAATCACTTGTCTCGCCCTTCACGGGGAGGGGTGTCGTGTTGGGATTCGTCGACTCGGGCTTCGATGTGGCCCACCCGGCCTTCCGCTCGGCCGAAGGCGACACCCTGCGCATCGTGCGATTCTGGAACCAGATGAACGACCGTCTCTTGACCACCCGCGAGAGTATCCTCGCCGAGGGTACCGACAACACCGAGCAGACCCACGGCACCCACGTGGCCGGTATCGCGGGCGGCGGATACTTCGGCCCCGTACAGACCTCGGCCACCACGTCGCTCGACCGCAACCCCTACTACGGCGTGGCCTACGACGCCCGCCTGGTGATGGTGGGCTCGACGCTCGAAGATACCGACATCCTCAACGGCATCCAGTACATCTTCAGCTATGCCGACTCCATCGGCTGCCCGGCGGTAGTCAACATCAGCCTGAATACCTCGTACGGGCCGCACGACGGAACCTCGCTCTTCGACCAGGCCATCGACGCACTGGTGGACAAGGGGCACATTCTGGTAGGCTCGATCGGCAACGATGCCAAAAACAAGGCTCACGCTTCGATGACGCTGACCGACGGTTCTACCCCGGTGCGTACCTACTTCAAACCTACGGGCTACGAATCGAATACCTTCGAGGTCTGGGGGCAGACCGACGGCTTTGCCGTGACCCTCTCGCTCACCGACTCGCAAGGGGCCGCGGTATGGAGCTGTACGGCCGACGGTGCCGACCAGAGCTTTGCCGTACCCGACGACTACAACTACTCCGAAGGGGGCGAGATTGCCTGCTACACCGAGTTGTGGAACGGCTCGCGACGCATGTATCGGATTGCCCTCAACAACCTGAACCTGAAAGGATATAATATCGAGGTAAGCGTCGAGGGCCAACCCCAGCACATCGACCTGTGGACCGACAAGAACAGCGGACAGTTCACCGACAACGGCAAGAGTTCGCACGTGAGCTACGACACCGAATACACGCTGGGCGAACTGGGCGGTACCGGCCGACGCACCATCTCGGTGGGCAACTACACCACCCGCAACGTCTGGACCAACTACTCGGGCAACAAGCAATCGATGCTCATCGACTACCCGCTGAACAAGATTAACTACACCTCGAGCTGCGGCCCGAGCGCCGACGGACGGGTAAAACCCGACGTAACGGCCCCCGGCGGCATGATATTCAGTGCCGTGTCGTCCTACTCCGACTACTACAAGGAGAGCAGCGCCAACACCGTAGCCTCGGCTACCCTCGACGGGAAGAGCTACTTCTGGGGGCAGATGACGGGGACCTCGCAGGCCTCGCCTTTCGTGGCCGGAGTCATAGCCACCTGGCTCGAGGCCAACCCCGAGCTATCGCCCGAGGATATTCAACTGATTCTGAAAAAGACCGCCCGCTCCGACAGCTACACGGGCACCTGCCCCAACCCGGTCTACGGCTATGGCAAGATTGACGCCCTGGCCGGTATCGGCGAGGTGTTGTCGCCCAGCGGCATAGACCGTCCGACCTCTGCCGGTAAACCCTACCGTCTCTATCGCGACGGCATTCTCTTTACCGAACAGGCCGGCCGTACCCGCATCGTACTGACCAGCCCCGACGGCATCGTACGCTACGACGCTACCGTCGAGACCCCCCCGGGCTCTCGCATCGAGTGGCAGGCGACGGGCGTTCCCACCGGGCTCTATATCGTACGCATCGGCAGTCACGGCGAGAAGGTGCTCGTGCGCTGACCGTGCAGCCTCTGACCCGCAAACGACAAAAGAGGGATTTCCACCACACCGGTAGAAATCCCTCTTTTGTTATCTTGTCATGCGCCCCGCCCGCGCCCGGGCCGGATGCTGCGGGTTATTTGCCCCGTCCCTTGTGCTGGCCGTTCTTTCCGCCATGCCATTTCATCATGGCACGCGGGAACTTCATCTGGGCATTCTTGAACTTGAAGAGCTGCTCGCTCGAGAGGAAGCTCTTGAACTTGTCGTAATACTCGCGGTCGAGCTGCGCCATCTTCTCGTCTTTCTCGAGCAGAGCCTGGGCGGCTTTTTCATACTCGGTATCCGATACGGTACCCGTTGCATGGGCTACCTTGCGGGCAAAGTCGCGAGCCTCCTTGTCGATTTTCCACTTCTTCGACTCCAGCTCTTCATAGAGGGTAAAGAACTGCTGGGCCTCCTGCTCGGTGAGCCCGATTTGCTTCGTCATGTAATCGCGACGGAACTGGCAGAACTGCTCATACTGGGCCTTGCGTTGTTCATTCGATTTGCCGGCCTTGTTCTGAGCCGCCAGCGACAAGGGCAATCCGCAGACGAGGATTACCCACATTATCAAAACTACTTTCTTCATAACCAATGTTCGTTCCATTCTTGTTAATAATCGCCCTCGGTATACAGCATCTCATACGCCGTGTAATCGTCGACGTAGTGGGCAAACCACTCCTCCTCGACGGTACTCTCTTCGGGGGCCGAGGCGGTCATCTCTACCTGAGGGGTCTCGCCTTTCTCTACCGAGAAGATACCGGTAAACATCTTGAGCATGAGCCACACGCCCGCAAACATGGCGGCCATATAGACCCACGGCCTTACCCGCAGCCACAGCGTAGGTTGCTCGGGCATCGGGAACTCCCGCTCGGGCAGACTCTCGACCATCTTCTCGGTGAAATCGGCAAAATAGTTTTCCGGAACCTTCATACCGTGTTTCCGGCCGATTTCATCTAATATGGGACTCTTCTTTTCCATAGCTACACCTTTTGTTTGTTAGACGGGAAATGAGTGAAAAGGTTTAAATATGTTCATGCAGATATTCTTCTATTTTTTTGGCGGCATGGTGATACGAGGCCTTGAGCGCACCCACCGAGGTACCCATGATTTCGGACATATCCTCGTATTTCATCTCGTCGAAATAGCGCATGTTGAAGACCAGCCGCTGCTTCTCGGGCAGCCGCACGATGGCCTCCTGCAACAGCCGCTGGGCCCGGTCGCCGTCGAAGTATTCGTCGCTCTCGATATTGAGCAGCAGGAAGTCGTCGGCATCGTCGGCCTTGAGGTTGCGCAGCTCGCGCTCCTTGGCCAGAAAGGTGAGGGTCTCGTTCACGGCTATGCGGTAGAGCCAGGTCGAGAGCTTGGCGTCGCCTCTGAAGTATTCGATGCTGCCCCAAGCCTTCAAAAAGGTATTCTGCAACAAATCGTTGGCGTCGTCGTGCGAAAGCACCATCTTCCGTATCTGCCAGTAGAGCGGCTGGCTGTACCGCTCTACCACCCGGGCAAAAGCCTGACGCACGGTAGCCGGATTTTGTAGTTGCTCGATGACAATATCTTCGTTATACTCTTGCATAATCTCTACTTTGCGGCGATAAAGATACACAGAGCGTGCGGTTTGTTCCTAACATATCTTGCTCTTTTTTGTTATTTTTATTATTCGATTTCGACCGTAAAGCCATTTAATACATTACATTTGTCGCCTCGACACGAGGGGATGCCCCCTGCCCGGACTCCCGGCGCCGGCACCGCTCCCCCCACACCTTTTTATATTGAAGATTATGGAAACAAGTTCGATCCTCCTGGCCTTCGTGCTGACGATGATCGCCGGGCTATCGACCGGCGTGGGGAGCCTCATCGCCTTTTTTGCCAAGCGCACCAACACCAAGTTTCTCTCGGCCGCCCTCGGATTCTCGGCCGGAGTCATGGTCTACATCTCGTTCATGGAGCTGATGCCCGAGGCACTGGGCATGCTGGGCCAGCAGATGAGCCCGCGCATGGCCCACATCTGCATGCTGGCCGCCTTCTTTGCCGGCACCTCGTTTATCGCCCTCATCGACTTCCTCATCCCCGAAGACGAGAACCCGCACGAGATACACCGTGTCGAGGAGCTCTCCGACACCCGCCGGTTGCAACGCACCGGAGTGCTCATGGCGCTGGCCATCGGTATCCACAACTTCCCCGAGGGACTTGCCACCTTCGCCTCGGCACTGGGCAACCTCGACATCGCCATCCCCATAGTCGTGGCCATCGCCATACACAACATACCCGAAGGCATAGCCGTGTCGGTACCCATCTACCAGGCCACGGGCAGCCGCAAGAAAGCCTTCTGGTACTCGCTCTCCTCGGGTCTGGCCGAGCCGGTAGGGGCCCTCATCGGCTTCCTCTTCCTGCTCCCCTTCTGGACCCCCCTCATCCACGCCCTGCTGCTGGCCTTCGTCTCGGGTATCATGGTCTTCATCTCGTTCGACGAATTGCTGCCCGGCGCCGAGAAATACGGCCATCACCACTACGGCATAGGCGGCGTCATCACCGGCATGGCGGTCATGGCCTTCAGCCTGCTGCTCTTTTTGTAGGGTCGACTCTCCCAAAAAATCACTATTAGTGAGGATTGCGACAACCACTTTTCCGATGTTACTTTGCCACCGTTAATTCACGGGGAGGTTCCACCGCTGTGCCTCCCGGCAAGGTAAACAAGATTTATGAAAAGATTTTTGCTCCCGGCCTTAGGGCTCCTTTCCACGTTCGCGGCTACGGCCGATCCCGCTCCCGTCACCACCGACTCGCTGGGGAACCGCCTCTACAACCTGAATGCCGTCACCATCATCAGTAACCCCAAGTGGGAATCGAACCTGTTTGAGTTTCCCGGCTCCATCTCGTACCTCGATACCGAGCAGATAGACCGCATGAACATCCACTCGGTCAAAGACATCTCGACCCTCGTGCCCAACCTCTTCATCCCCGACTACGGATCGAAACTCATCTCGTCGGCCTACATCCGGGGCATCGGCTCGCGCATCAACTCGCCGGCCGTGGGGCTCTACGTCAACAACATACCCTACCTCGACAAGAGCGCTTTCGACTTCGACTTTGCCGACATCGCCCACATCGAGGTACTGAAGGGGCCGCAAGGCACCCTCTACGGCCGCAATACCATGGCGGGGCTCGTCGCCATCAAAACCCTCTCGCCCCTCGAGAAGCAGGGCTCCAAGGTGAAGCTGAGCTTCGGCAACTACAACTTGTGGGGAGTGAACGCCTCGACCAGCCAAAAGATTACCGACAATCTGGCCGTGGCCCTCAACGCCCGTTACCGCAGCGACGAAGGTTACTTCAAAAACCAGTATACCCACCGCAACAGCGGCAGCACCCGGTCGGGCGGCGGCCGCATCCAGATTGACTGGCGGGCCAGCCAACGGTGGAAACTGAGCCTCACCGGCGACTACGAGAGCAGCGACCAGCAGGGATACCCCTACGCCTACTACGACAAGGCTCAGCACAAGACCGGCGACATCGCCTACAACGACGAGGCCTCGTACCGCCGCGATCTCCTCACCTCGGGGTTATCGGCACAATACATCCACGACCGGTTCATCTTCACCTCGACCACCGGCTACCAGTACCTCGACGACGACATGCACCTCGACCAGGACTTTACCCCCCTCTCGATTTTCACCCTGCAACAGAAACAGCAGATGCACGCCGTCTCGCAGGAGTTTGCCATCAAGTCGCACCAGGGTAAACGGTGGGAGTGGGTAGGTGGCCTCTTCGGCTTCTATCAGGACATCCACACGCAGGGACCCGTCGACTTCAAGCAAGACGGCATCGACCTGCTCATCACCCAACAGACCAACAACCAGCTGGCGGCCCTCAAGCAGAACCCCGCCCTGGCCGGCATGCCCGACATCACCGTAGCCATCGACAACCCCAACCTCTACATCGACGGTATCTACAAGACCCCCACCTACGGCGCGGCGGCATTCGGGCAGGCTACGCTCAACCGCATATTCGTCGACGGCCTCTCGGCCACCGTGGGGTTGCGCCTCGACTACGAGCGGGCCCGCATCTACCACCACACCCACGCCACATCGCCCCTCTCGGGCAATGCACAGGTCTCGATCAATGCCGGCGGACGGCCCATGGTCATCAACCAACCCTTCTCTCTGCCGCTGGGCATCGACGGACGCGAGTCGATGGAGACCCTCGAACTCTCGCCTAAATTCGAATTGAAATACAACATCGACAACAAGAGCTTCGTCTACGCCTCGGCCACCCGGGGATACCGCTCGGGAGGCTACAACTTCCAGATGTTCTCCAACCTCATCCAGTCGCAGATACGCACCCGCATGATGAGCGAGCTGATGAAGAGCATGGGCGGCGGCAACCCCGGCGGCGGAACGGGGGGCGGCAATACCGGCTCGCGCCCCATCGTGAGCCGCAGCGCCCCGGCAGGCATGCCCTCGCTCGAGAGCTCGACCGACGTGAACAGTGCCATCGCCTACAAGCCCGAGCATAGCTGGAACTACGAGATAGGCGGACGCTCGCAACTCATCGACCACTACCTCTTTGCCGACCTCTCGCTCTTCTACATCGACTGCCGCGACCAGCAGATTGCCGCCGTGAGCGGATACGGCCGCGTGACCAAGAACTCGGGCCGCACCGCCAGCTACGGACTCGAGGCCGCCCTGCGCGCCACCCCCACCAATCACCTGCTGCTCTCGGCCAGCTATGGCTATACCCACGCCACCTTCCGCGACTACAACGACGGCGAGAACGACTACAAGGGCAACTTCGTGCCCTTTGCTCCGGCCCATACCCTCGCCCTCTCGGGAGCCTACTCGCTGCCCATCGACCGCGAGACCGACGTCACCTTCGAGCTGCAATACCTGGGCCAGGGCAAAATCTACTGGACCGAGGCCAACGATGCCGCCCAAAACTTCTACGGGCTGGTAAACGCCTCGATTCTACTCTCGGGTAAATATGCCGACCTGAAACTCTGGGGCCGCAACCTGCTGAACCGCCACTACCAGGCCTTCTATTTCGAAACAATGAATGCCGAGAACCTGGCTTTGCCCAACAGCTTCGTACAGAGCGGACGGCCCATCACCTTCGGCGTCGACATCACCCTCAAGTTCTAAAGCAAAAACACGAGAAAACCATAACCACAAGGTCAGGGGCTGTGTCCGGGAACTTTCGTTTCGGCGCAGCCCTTGCTATTTCCAGGCACCTTACAGGCTCGTCCGCTACAATACCCAAAGAGGGATTAAGCTATAAACGAACATTTTAAAAGAGCCTGACACCCTGCTCACACCACTCTTTCGATTCGATACCACTCTGCCTGCCCCTCTTGTGCCCCAAGCACGGCAGTCGCCCCTCTTCCAGCCTCACTATCGCCCACCCCCGACACCCCATGTAAAGAGGGTCAAATTGCCCATCGACACGAGCAACCTCTTAAACAGGAGCCCAATGCGTTATATATTAAGAATATATTTTTAGAAAAATACCCGAGAGAAGAGCCCAAATTTTCACTAATGTTTATATTCGTGAAAATATGACTCTAATACTTAAAAATGCACAGAAGCCGAAAAAAAGTAAGAATTTTAGTTTTCGATTTCAAAATAGAACGCTATATTTGTACAAGTAAAACACGAAAAATAAAACACAAACCCTTAAAATAACAAAATTTAAGAAACGAATCTTTTACCATTGTTTTAAATGTTGATTTAAATCGAAGCGGATATAAGATCGGGCCATGAATTTTACAACATAAAGAGAGTATTATTAACCTTGATTATTAACAAACAAGCAGTATTATGAGAAGACAGGTGCTACTTCTGTTATTTTCCCTATTTGCTCTGGTAGGTTTCGCTCAGCAACGCACCGTAACGGGTACCGTTGTGTCGGCCGAAGACGGGCTGCCCATCATCGGGGCATCGGTCCATGTCAAAGGCACATCGCAAGGAACGACAACCGACTTAGACGGGAAATTTTCTATTAAAGTCAACGACAATGCAAGCCTCACGGTCAGCTATGTGGGCATGCAGGCTCAAACGGTTCAAGTCAACGGAAAATCGGTTATCAATGTAACGCTGCAAGGCTCCTCCTCCCAACGTCTGGACGAGGTAGTGGTAACAGCCATGGGTATCCGCGAAGAGAAAAAGAAGTTGAACTTCGCCGTCCAAAGCCTGAACGCCGATGAAGTAACCGCCGGACAGTCGGCCAACTTCGTCAACTCCTTGCAAGGAAAGATTGCCGGTGTATCGGTATCGGGCAGCGGTGGTTCGCCCAACGCCAGCTCTCAGATTATCATTCGTGCCATCTCCTCTATCAACTCGGGGCAGAACAACGAGCCGCTGTTCGTCATCGACGGTATGCCCATGCGTGGTGGAGGTACCTCGGCCGGCGACATCAACCCCAACGATATTGAAAACATGACCGTGCTGAAGGGTGCCGCCGCATCGGCCCTCTACGGTTCGGAGGCCGCCAACGGTGTAATTCTGATTACGACCAAGAGCGGTAAAAGCGGACAAATTGTCGTAAACGGTAGCGCCAGCGTACAGATAGACAACAGTGTACGGATACCCAAAATCCAACAGAAATATGTACCCGGCTCGCTCGGTTTCTATAAGGAAAACAGCGTAAGCGGTGGCTGGGGTCCCATGCTGAAACCCGGCGAACGCACCTACGACAACGTAGGCAACTTCCTGGGCACGGGCCTCTACCAGAAATACGACGTAAACGCATCGGGCGGTACCGACAAGTTCACGGCCTACGCCTCGTTCAACTACACCTCGACCGACGGTGTGGCTCCCGAAGACTACCGCAACCGCATGGGTGCCTTGATCAAAGCCACCTTCACCCCCACCAAGTGGGTCAAGATAAACGCTTCGTTGAACTACATCGACACCAAGTCGCGCTCCTTTGGCAACAACATGAGCAGCGTATATACCTGGCCCATCAACAACGACATGCGCAACTACAAGACCCCGCTGGGCAAACCGATTTACAGCACGGCCGACGGCGGTCGCTACGACAACTGGGACGCCCTGACCGATGCCGACAAGATTACCGCCGGCGTGAGTCCCTACTGGGGCCGCTACGAAGACTGGGGCGAATCACAATCGTCGCGTATGATTCTGAACGGGTCGATCGAATGGACTCCCATCAAAGACCTTACCTTCACCGGTAAGATTGCCTACGACAAGGGCTACACCACCTCCGACTCCTACGGAAAACCCCGTTTCGACAAAGACGAACTCGACGAGAGCGTAATCTCGAAATACCTCTACAAATACGGGTATTACACGTTTGAGCCCAGCCGCGGCGAACTGCTCACCGTACAAGGTTTGGCCACCTACAACGTAGACCTCTTCAAAGACCTCAACATGAGCATCCTGGCCGGTGCCGAAATCATGGTCAACAACAGCTACGAAGCCACCCTCTCGGGACAAGAGTTCGTGCTCGAGGGCGACTACTACAGCTTCAACAACACCAACACCGAGAACTGGATGAAGACGGGCGACTACCCCATCAACTACTTCCGTTCGAAGAAAAACAAATACGGATACTTCGGCGAACTGCGGTTCGACTACAAAGGCATCGCCCAGTTGAGCGGAACCGCACGTTACGACGGCTCCTCCACGCTGAAACAAGCCGACCAGTCCTCTTACTTCTACCCCTCGGTTACGGCCGGTTTAATCTTCAGCGAACTCTTCCACCTGAGCAACGACTGGTTCAGCTACGGTAAGATTCGCGGTAACTGGGCACAAGTAGGTAAGGATGCTACCCCCAACAAGTTTACCAAAGCCTATCGCGAAGGTTCTACCTTCCCCGACGGCGGTTACAGTATCGACCCCACCTCGTCCTACGCCATCACGCTCGAACCCGAGATGACCAAGTCGTGGGAAATCGGTGCCGACCTGCGATTCTTCGACAGCCGCACCCGACTCGACGTAGCCTACTACTCGACGATGGTCGACAACCAGATTGTTACCGTGCGCGTGTCGCCGGCATCGGGTACCATCCTGCAAGTACGCAACGAAGGTAGTATCGAGAACCACGGTATCGAAGCCACGTTGAGCCAGGACATCTTGCGCAGCCGCGACTTCGACTGGACCGCCAACCTCAACTTCGGTTTGAACCGCGGTGTCGTAAAATCGTTGCCCGAGGATGTGAGCGAAATTCAAGGTACTCAATTCAGCGACATCTATACCACCGCCTACCTGCACGGCTCTACTACCGGTATTTCGGGTAAGGACTACATGCGTTCGCCCGACGGTCAGGTGCTTGTCGACGAAGATGGCTACCCCATCATCGACCCGGCCAAGAGCGTATACATCGGTAACCGTGAACCCGACTTCCTGCTCGGTCTGAGCAGTACCTTCCGCTGGAAAGACCTCACCGTATCGTTCCTGCTCGACGGCCGCGTAGGTGGCGACGTGTACAACGGCACGGCCCGTTCGCTCTTCACCAACGGCATGCACAAGTCGCTCGAGAACTATCGTAACCGCGAGGTAGTAGTCAAAGGCGTTGTCGCTCAACCCGACGGCACCTACGTACCCAACACCACGCCTATCGTACTGAACCAGACCAACCTGAACACCTACTTCTACGGCGTAAGCTCCAACTTCATCGAAGATGGTTCTTACCTGCGTTTGAGCTACGTAACCGTAGGATACGACTTCTCCCGGTTCCTCAAGAAAGGCAACCCCTACATCAAGGGGCTCAGAGCCTCGATTACCGGCCGCAACCTCTTCCTGTTGACCCGCTACTCGGGCTCCGATCCGCAAATCTCGACTTCGGCAGCCTATGGTACCGGTACGATGGGTATCGACAACATGTCCATCCCGGCCACGCGCAGTTTCAACTTCACTATCAACGCAACATTCTAACACATAAGGAGCCATGAATAAATATAAATATATCATATTATCATTGTTAATCGGCCTGATGGGTACAACCAGTTGCGAAGACTGGCTGTATGAAAACATCAACGAGGACGCCGCTCACGAAGTGTTGCCCGAACAGGTATTCCCCATCGTCCTGTTCTACTCGGCTCAGTTGCAATTCGACCATGCCGAGTACGGCACCTACCTCTCACAAACCCTCACGACCGGCGGCCGTAGCCAAACCTCGAGCTTTGCCTACAAAGCCGGCTGGGGCGACTTCCTGACCATGAACCGCCACCCGCAATGGCGTCGTCACTTCTACGACATCGGTGCCAATGCAAAAGAGATTATCGACGGTGCTCACGCAGAGCAAGCCTGGAACCTCGAAATGATGGCCCGCACCCTGCGCCTCATGTCTACCCAGATGACTACCGACCTCTTCGGCGACATGCCCCGCAGCGAAGCCTACGAGTCGAACAGCCCCAAATACGATACTCAAGAGAGTATCTACGACTGGATGTATCAGGAGATCGACAATCTCATCGCCATGTACGAAAACCCCGCTTATACCGAAGCGGCCACCAACATCCCCATCGACCCGTCGATCGACCGCGTATTTGCCGGTGACCTGAACAAGTGGAAACACTACGCATATGCCCTCAAGGCCCGCCTGCTGCTGCGCAAACTGCCCAACTGGAGCAACAACGCTGCTACCTGCCAGGAGATTATCACCACCGTAGACAAGGCCCTCGAAGGCTGGGAAGACGTGCTCTACCACTTCGACGGTGGCAACGGTGCCCAGAACAGCCCCTGGGGCGAGGCATTCAGCCAAGCCGAACAAGGCGGTCTCGGCTGGGAAGGCCGTGGCAACATGCTGGGCTCGGCTATCCCCACCACCTACTTCATGGAGAACATCCTGGGTGTATTCGACTCGCACAGCAACCTGAACGGTTGGGCCGAAGACCCCCGTATCCTCGCCTTCATGAGCGCCCGCCAAGGCCCGGCTCAAAGCTCCGATACAGGAACCAAGATGCGTTACCTCGACACCAACATCGGTATGGACGTTTCGTATAAGGTAGAGAACTACCCCAATCTCTTCCCCGAAGTCGATGGCAAGAAGGTTTCGGTCTACACCCAGAACACCGGCTACGTACCCCTCTTCCTCGAAGAAGAGTTGCTTCTCATCAAAGCCGAGGCTACCTACTGGGCCGGCGACAAACCCACTGCCCGCACCCTCACCATGCAGGCCGCCGAGGTCAACTTCGAGCGCTTCAACCTCGAGTCGATTTATGGCAGCAGCTACTCGCGCTACCGCAACAACTACCTGGGCAACGAGAGCGGATCGGGTAAATACATCACTACCTACTTCCCCGCCGACGGGTTCAACATCGGCCACATCATGCGCCAGAAGTACGTATGCCTCTATCTGCAACCCGAGCAGTGGACCGACATGCGCCGCTACAACTACAGTTGCGAAGAGAACGGTCGCCAATACGACAACGTATACGTATATCCCGGACTGAAACGGCCCAACAACATCTACGAGGCCCACTGGGGCGACGATCCCAAAGCCTGGATCAACCGCATCAACTACGACCCCGAGACCGAGGAGAAATACAACAAGGCCGAACTCGAAAGACTGGGAGCCTACAAGAACTACCAGTGGTTGCGCAAACCCATGATTTGGCAATAAACAAGAGAGAAACAGAAAGAATTGAGGTATTCCATAAATAACGACATTCGATATGAAAAATAAAGTAAAAATAGCATCTCTGCTGCTGGCAATCGTGGGACTGTCGGGGTGTGAAGTCAACGACCCCATCAACGATTGGGCAGACCTGGGACAACAAACCGCATATGTCTACTGGGAGCTGAAAGATGCCGTCAACGCCGGTAGCGAACTCGACTTCAGAGTCTATTACTACACCGACGGCAGCACCGTCGAGAGCGCCCAAGTATGGTATGGCGTCAACAGCACCATCACCCGTGCCGTTACCTGTCCCTACATCAGTTACACCTACACCGAGACCGAGAGCAGCGAGGTAGTCGCCTCGCACCTGGTCAAGGAGTTCGACCCGTCCACCGTATCGTGGGACGATGCCAAATCGTCTTACATACTCGACTCGACCTTCCCCGTATCGGCATCGTGGGCCAGCGTAACCTGGGCCAACGTGGGCGGAACCGATTTCACCGAAACCCTGTTCCAGACCTACTTCCCCGGCGAGTACGAAACCAACTTCCGCGCCGCGCTCACCACGCAAATAGCCACCGACTATCATGGCAACATGAAAAAGATTGTGGTCGACGGGTTCATGCGCATGACCGAAGAGGAGTATGAAGCTCTCTTCACCACATCGGTCGATGCCGAAGGTAAAACCGTCTACAACATCACCGACGAAAACAAAGCTACGCTCGACGGTATCGTTGCCGGTCTCACCACTCCCGAACTGCTCTTCGACGGTAAGGAGTATGGCGTAAACTACAACTGTGCCTACACCCTCACCGCCCGGTTCCAAGTGACCGACTCGAAAGGGGTGAAGAGCAATACCGATATTAAAAACATTACTGTCAACTAATAGAAACGCAAAGAACAATGAAAGCATTAAGAAACATAGGTTTGACGGTAGTCTTGCTGGCCTCGTTGTCTGCCTGCGTAGAAAACGATCCCACCTACAATGTTTATCCCAGTGACGATGTAGCCTTTACCTACTGCGTCACCAACGAAGGATACGAACTCGACTACCTGGTAGGGTCCACGATACAGTTTACCAATACCTCGGCTCTCTCGGGTGCCTGCACTTGGGAGTTCGGCGACGGCGAAACCTCGACCGAACCCAACCCCACGCACACCTACAACCTGCCGGGACAGTATGAAGTAAAACTTACCGTGGGCGGAGAATTCACCACACGCCCGTTGCTCATCAACGATATTAAACCCACCATCGTCGCCAAGACCGAGAACGACGCGGTGTGCGTGATCAACGATGTAGAGGTAACCCTCGAGGTAACCCTGCGCAACCCCGCTGCTTCGGCTCAACCCGAATATACCTGGGTTCTGCCCGAAGGAACTACACTGGTCGACCACCCCGAAATCACCAACAACACGTATGTAGGTGAAAATCCGGGCCGACTCACCTTCAAGAACATCGGTTCGCAAACCATCACCCTGAAGACGACGCTCGGCGGCCGCGCCCTGCAAGACGTGAAAGCCAACGTACAGGTGGGTACTCCCAACGCTTCGAAGACCCTCTACTATGCCGTCAAGAGCGGTAACATCATGGCCTACAAGCTCGACTACAACGTGCCCGAGGGCAGCAGCAACTCGCCTTTCGATCTGGGCGTGAAATCGGGAGCTCACCCCCTCAACCTGCTCTTCCACAACGACATTCTCTACGTACTCGACTGCGGTACTCAGTTTACCTACATCAACGATACCGAGAATAACCGCGGCGACGGCAAAATCACCGCCGTAACCAAGGATGGCAGCAGCATGGAAACCGTGCTCTCCAACGTAGGAAACACCGCTTTCAACGACCCCTTCTACGGATGGATCGACAGCGAGATGCTCTATTTTGCCGACCGTAACACGGGTATCCGCCGCATCGGTGTCAACGAGCGCAACCTCGCCCTCAACACCAGCGACGCCAAGTTCGATTACTTCGTGATGAACAACCGCCTCGAATACTACGGCAACCCCTGGCAATATGGCGCCATGAACGCCTGCTTCGCCAAGGTCGACGGCCTCTGGTACTGGGGCAAGACCTACGGCGGTGGCGGTATCTACCGCTTTGCCGACAGCGACATCAGCACCGTCGACATCAGCCGCGGCAGCAATCCTCCCTATGCCGTCATCTTCCCCGACGAGTTCGTGAAGTCGTTTGTCATCGACACCAACAACCAGATACTCTACGCCATCATTCGTGACAAAGGTCTCTTTGCCGTGCCCATGGCCGACATCAGCGCCAACGACGCCTCCAAGACCAACACCAAAGCCGACAACAAATACCTCGTGGCCAGCTTCAAGTCCGATAGCGACGGTAGCACCGGCGAGTTTGTCGACGTATGCCAGATGGTTCTCGACAGCAGCGACGGATCGGTTTACTTCGGTCTGCGTGCCGACGAGGGCAGCACCGAGCCTTCGGGTATCAAACGCTGGAACCCCGCCACGAAAAAGCTCGAAACCATCGTATCGGGTGTAAGCCCCTACGGCATTGCCCTGAACGACAACCTGTCGAACCTGTTCTGAAAACATAGACTACAATCCCATCCCGCCGGTCGTCACCGGCCGGCGGGATTACATAAAAAAAGAAACAGATACACAAGATGAAATACATCGCCAAAATATCAATCGTGCTCCTCGCCCTGTGGATGGCTCTCCCG
The DNA here is from genome assembly GCF_963931395.1 of Barnesiella sp. An22. Classification (NCBI taxonomy): domain Bacteria; kingdom Pseudomonadati; phylum Bacteroidota; class Bacteroidia; order Bacteroidales; family Barnesiellaceae; genus Barnesiella; species Barnesiella sp. An22. The sequence goes on along the minus strand of NZ_OZ007014.1, from coordinate 702,524 downwards.
ACTTTTGCACAAGCGCCCAAGAAAGAGGTGCGTGCATTCTGGCTGTCGACCGTATGGCGCCTCACCTGGCCCCAAACGACCCTGATAACCGAGACCGGTAACACCCAGCAGATACAAAAGCAGAAAGACGAGCTCACCATGCTGCTCGACTCGGTGAAGGCGGCCAACTGCAACACCGTCTACTTCCAGGTGCGCGGCCGTTGCGACGCGATGTATCGTTCGTCCTACGAACCCTGGTCGAGCGACCTGGTGGCTACCCGCGGTATGGACCCGGGATACGACCCTCTCGAGTTTGTCGTCGAGGAAGGCCACAAGCGCGGCATCGAGGTTCACGCCTGGTTCAACCCCTACCGCTACGAAAGCGTGCTCAACCAATGGGACGGCACTCCCCTCAACTATCGCGAATCTCACCCCGACTGGCTGCTCGACTACTCGGGTAGCGGCTCCATCCTCAACCCCGCCATGCAAGAGGTTCGTGACCACATTACCGCCATCATCGAGGAGGTGGTAGAAAACTACGACATCGACGGCGTCGTATTCGACGACTACTTCTACATGTCGGGCACGACCGATGCCATGGACAACGAGCTCTACCAGACCCAGAACCCCGACAACCTCTCGCGCGGCGACTGGCGTCGGCAAAACGTCAACAAGCTCATTGCCCAGGTATACCAAATGATTCAATCGACCAAACCCTACGTGCGGTTCGGCATCTCGCCCGCCGGCGTGTGGTGCACCGATGCCTCCATCGCCGAGAAATACGGCGTAACCCCCACCCCGGCCGGTTCGGGTTGGGCCTACAACGACATCTTCTGCGATCCCATGGCGTGGATTCAGGAAGGTACCATCGACTACATATCGCCACAAATCTACTGGACCATCGGGTCGAGTAGCGACTACACGACGATTGCCGCCTGGTGGAGCGAAATCGTACGCATGTTCGGCCTCCACTTCTATTCGAGCCACTCGGCCTCGAGCCTCAGCTCGGCCAAGATGCCTTCGCTCGACCGCAGCACCGCGGCTCAAGCCGGGCAACTCCTGCTCAACGGCGAACGGGTTCCTGCCCAATCGCTCTCCTCTATCGAACGCACTATCGCTCAGGAAAACGGGGCGAACAACTATATCATCGACGGGGCTACCGCCGCTTTCAAAGGCTCGGAGCTGGTGAACCAAATCAAGGTAAACCGCACCTTCGACGAAACCGGCGCCCCGGGTAGCGTCTTCTACAACATGCGCAAGGTGACCCACACCTCGGGCATGCTCGAGCTCCTGCGCTCCGACGTCTACAAATACCCCGCTCTCGTGCCGGCCATCAGCTGGAAGGCCACGACCAATCCCGGTCTCGTCTCCAACATGGCCTACAACAACGGCACCCTCTCGTGGACCGGAGTCAATGGCATGCGCTACGCCATCTATGCCGTGCCCGAAGGTACCTCCCAGGCTACCGCCTGCCGCGAAGCCCGCTACCTGCTGGGCCTCTCCTACGAGACCAGCTACACCATACCTGCCGACTGCCGCACCGGCTACACCTACGCCGTGGCCATCGTCGACCGCTATGGCAACGAGTATGCCCCTCTCTTCCTGGGAGCCTCGGTGGGCAACGCTACCGCCGTTTCGCTCACCAGCCCGGCTGACGGAGCGTCGGCCATCGGCATATTCGACTTTACCTGGAGCAGCGTAGCCGACGCCTCGTACTACATCGACGTGGCCCGCGACAACGCCTTCACCGACCTTATCCTCTCGCGCGAGGTAACCACCAACTCGTTTGCATCGAGCTACCTCCCCGACCTCGAGAAAGGTACCTACTACTGGCGAGTTCGCACCCGTCAGGCCAACTGCACCGACGCCACGTCGGCCACCTACAGCTTCAACGGCGGACCGTTCGAAATCGAATCGCCCGTGAGCGGTAGCACCAGTGTATCGACAACCCCCACCATCAGCTGGACCGTCTATCCCGGTGCTGCCGAATACCGCCTCGAAATCAACACCTACGACGACTTCCGCACGATGGGTGTAACGCTCGACCAACGATACAGCAGCAACAGCACCACGCTGAGCCAGGGAATATTGGTAGGCAATACCAAATACTACGCCCGGGTAACGGCCTATGCCGGCGACATCGAATACACCAGCCCCGTGACCTACTTCACCACCGAAGAGGCAATACCCGATGTACCCGTCATCCTCTTCCCCACCCAGGGAGCTACGGTCGAAGGGCCCACCCTGCAAGTGCGCTGGGCCGAAGAGCCGGCCGCCAAGACCTTCCGCATCGAACTGCATACCGACGATACCTTCTCGCCCGTACGCAACGTGAAACGCCAGACGGTCGATGCCTTCGTCTACGAAACCGAATTTGAAGGACTGGCCGACGGCGTGTGGTACCTGCGGGCTCGCTCGGAGTATGCCGGCGGCGAAACCGAATATTGCAACACCATCTCGTTCACCTATAAGAACACATCGGGCATCGACCTCACCCGGCGCGAAGGCAAGTGCCAGGTTGTCTCGGGCAACGGCGCAGCTCTCGTAGTGGGCCGTCAGGCACAACACATCGCTATCGACGTAGCCAACCTGTCGGGCCAGATTGTCGCCCAATTCGAACGAGAGAATGTGGCCGAGGGCGACCGCATCGCACTCGACCTGTTGCCTCGAGGGGTATATGCCCTCATCGTCACCATCGACGGGCAACGCGAGATTTTGAAACTGATAAAATAACCAACTGAAATATATTGATTTATACAATATAGTTTTTAAATTATTTATTCATTTAAATTTATCTATCATGAAAAAATTATTACTTGGGATCGTTGCCGCATGTATGGCAACACCGATGTTCGCTCAAGACGAACTTGTGAAAGATCCGGCAACCTACCAACCGGTGAGTGGGTACTCCATCGAGAACCTGTGGATAAAAGCGGATATTACCGGCAACAACATGACTGAATTAGTAGGTGGTAACCGCTCTCGTGGTATGACGGTAAGAAATGGCGAAGTGCTCTATTCGTACAGAAGCGATTTCACCGGCATCAAAGTGTATGACCTGAAAACGGGTAACTTCAAGAAAGACGTTAAGTTCGATACCGAAAAATTCAAAGTAAGCTATGCTTACACCAAAGTCGATACGGTTGTCAATGCTCCGGGTGACACGACGTTCAACAAAACGCCTATGGAAGAGCAAAAAGTGCCTGGCTTCCTGTGCAACGATATCCAGGTTGATGATGCCGGCCACGTAATCGTATTCAACATGTCGACTTCGCTGAGTGGCGAGGCTATCGGCTTGTGGTCCATCGATATGGCAACGGGCGAACCCACCAAGGTAATGGAGCTCAAAAACGCTCAAGGTCTGCTCGATGGCTATCGCGTTGACTACTTCGCTGTAAAAGGTGATGTAACGAAAGACGCTATCGTCATGTTCCCCGTCAGCAGTGGTAGTGTAGCTATCCGTTGCGACATCAAGGACGGCCAACTGATTGAGCAAACGGGCGATTATGCCGGCTGCACCTTCAAAGTTATCGAAATCCAGAAATATGCTCCCGAATCGGCTGCCGACAACGGAACAGGTCCCCGTATCGCTATCGTTGACAACGACTACTTCTACCTCGACGGATTCAACAGCGAGGCAGCTCTTTATGATATGAGTGGTTCGTTGATTGAAAGCGTATCTGATGCTCCTGAAGAGTGTGGTATTGTAAATTCAAAATTCGGTAATAATGGTGTAGCCGAATTTACCCTCAACAACAAACCCTTCTGTATTTATATTGTTTCCAATAACGAGACAACTCCTCCTCAAGCTTGGAAGATTATCGAGATGGGCGACGGTCCCTCATTTGAAGGTGCAACCTATTACTGGACAATCCCCGAGGGTGGCATAGGGGCCAAATCGAATGGCGTTCGTACCGCCCTGCCTCGTATCGCCAAAGTAACCGACGGTAAGGGTCTCGAAGCAGCCTACATCGCTGTATATGCCGAAGCTAACGGTACGGCTGTTTACAAAATGACTCCCGAAGGTTACGACGAAGACAGCGAATCGGGTGTTGCCCGCGTAGCTGCCGACAACGTGAAAGTATTCGTAAACGGCGACATGATCCAATTCTCGGGTGCTGCCGACGCTACGGTTTACAACCTGGCCGGACAGAAAGTAATGGAAGCCAACGGTGTTGAGTCGATGGCTGCTCCTGCCGTGAAAGGTATCTACGTAGTAAAAGCCGTTGTTGACGGTGTACAAAAAGTTCAGAAAGTGGTTGTAAAATAAGCCCTTCGTGCTAAACCTCTCATTTAGAATATAACTTTTAAGGGAAGGGCGGTATATGTAAATCTCTTATATATATCGCCCTTTCTCTTTCCACTACGATACGAAACAGACTTTCTAAATCCTTTTATTTCCGCCCCGATAAATAAGCTGCCGACAAAAGGGAAAGCCCACCATGACAGTTCGAAACTTATCGCCGGCTCACATCGCATCTTAATCTTACACTTCACTCGGTTGCCTTATGAAAAAGATATTTACCCTTCTCTTGCTATTTACTCTGCTGCCTCTGCTGCTCAGCGCCAAAGGCACGGTAACCATCGGCGGTAGTCCCTACACGGCCGATACCCTGGCCCATTACAAGGTAGGCCCGGGCACATATCACACCTATGTACACTTCTCCGGGCCCAAAGACATGCGGGCCTTCTACCTCGAAATAGACGCTACCAACCCCTACATATCGTTCCAGTCGGTTCTGGGACGCGACTCGATTGTCACTTGCGAAGGCATCACCAGCATGGCTGCCCGCAAAAGCCAGCCCGGCAGCCGCTACTTTGCCGGTACCAATGCCGACTTCTTTGCCACTTCGGGTGCCATAGGTACTCCCGTTCACGGATTCGCCTCGGGAGGCCAACTGGGCAAAGTGCCCGTATCGTCGGGTCCTCAAACTGCATTTACCCACAACGACGAGTGCTACATCTCGTTCATCACCTTCTACGGCCAGGTTACTTACAACAATGCCACCTATGGCATCCACAGCGTGAATGGCTCGCGCGGTACCGACCAGTTGGTACTCTACAACCGCTACGTAGGCCACTATACCCACACCAACGCCTACGGCTACGAAGTGCCCGTGAGCCTGGCCGACGGCGAAACCTGGGGGCTGAACCGCGCCGTGAAGATAGTCGTATCGGGAGCCGGCAGTACGGCCGGCAACATGGAGATTGCCGAAAACGGAGCCGTACTCTCGGGACACGGCGCTTCGGCCGATTTCCTCAAAACCCTGCAACCCGGCGACGAACTGGAGATGAAACTGCTGCTCCAGCTCGAAGACGGCACCTACCCCGACATCAACTGCATGATTGGCGGCGACCGCAAGATTCTGGGCAACGGCCAGGTGCTCGATACCGATTGGGCCGAACTCCACCCGAGAACCTCGATCGGCTACTCGGCCGACCGCAGCAAAGTCTATATGCTGGTGGTTGACGGCCGCCAGAGCGGATACTCCGACGGGGCCACCACCAAACAGATGGCCGACATGCTCAAACTGGCCGGTGCTGCCGACGGCATGAACCTCGACGGCGGCGGTTCGAGTGGTATGTACATCGAGCAGTATGGCTTGGTCAACAGCCCCAGCGACGGCCACGAACGGGCCGTGAGCAACGGTATATTCGTCGTGTCGAATGCCCCCGACGACAACAACATTGCCGAAATCCTCTGCACGCAGGAGTATTGCGTCCTGCCCAAATATGGCATATTCACCCCCCACTTCATGGGGTATAACCAGTATGGCTACCTCATCAATACCGAGTTGACCGGCGTCACCCTGCGTTGCGACGAGTCGCTGGGCTATATCAAGGACAATACCACCCTCGTAGCCTCGGGCGAAGGCCGCGGCAAACTCTATGCCAGCTACAATGGCGCCGAAACGTCGGTCGATATTGTAATCGGTGCACCCGAAGGGCTCACCCTCCGACTCGACTCGGTCATCAACGACGGCCTCTACGAATACCCCATCGAGGTGACCTCGCTGGTCAACAACGAGCCGATGATTATCGCTCCCGAAGCCTTCGAATGGACGGTACAAGACCCGGCCATCTGCAGCGTAACCAACGGTAACCTGAAGGGGTTGGCCAACGGCAAGACCTATGTCTACTGCCAACAGGACGATTTCCGCGACACCCTCGCCGTGACCGTGCAGATACCCGCCTACCGCAACATACCCATCGACAATTTTGCCGATGCCTCGTCGTGGGAAATCACCAACTCGGCTCTGAAAGACATCGCCATCGTCCCCACAGCCGAAGGTACCGAACTGCGCTACACCTTCAATTCGGGCCGCGCCCCCTACCTGCAGCTGGCCAAGGATATTGCCCTGTACAGCCTCCCCGACAGCTTGAGCATCATCCTCAACACGGGCGAAACGCTGGTAAACAAAGTGGTGCTCACGATGAAAGAGAATGCCTCGATGACCTCGACCCTCACCGAGTTTGAAGATATTCCCCAGAATACCGACCATGCCATCTCCATCCCCATGGACGGCTATTTCGAAAACTACCGCGACATGTCGCACTACCCCGTCATCTTCAAGAGTTTGAAGCTCTTCATCACCGGTTCGTCGCAGACTGCCGGCAACCAATACACCCTCAAGCTCAAGGAATTCTCGCTCATCTACGACGGCATCACGGTGAACGTATCGAATCCCGAGATGGCCTCGCTGCTGCGGGTATATCCCAACCCCGTGAAGGCTGGCGACGCACAGGTATACTTCGCCCTTCCCGAGAGTGCCGAAGTGAGCTGCGAGCTCTACAACCTGGGCGGCCAACTGCTCAACCGGGTAGAGATGGGTCTGATGCCGGCCGGCGAAATAGCTCTGCCTACCGGCAATCTGGCCAGCGGCACCTATCTGCTCACCATCCGTCGCGGCAACCAGGCCGATACGGTAAAACTGATTATCCGATAACCGAATCCAAAACGACACGCTTATGAAAAAGAGACTCTGCCTGCTTCTGACCGCAGCCCTGGCCATCGCTCTGCCGGGCTGGAGTCTGACCATAGGAGGGACGAGCTACCAGATCGATACCCTCGTACAGTCGCACCACATAGGCCCGGGTACGAAATACGCCTTCTACGACGTACCAGCCTACCCGCTGAAGTTTCATGTGGTCGAGGTCGACCTCACCAACCCCTACGTCGATATAGAGACCTGTCTCAGCGGCGACCAGGCAGTGGCCACAGAGACTCCCTCGAGCATGTCGGCCCGCAATACGCGGCCGGGACACGAAGTCCTGGCCGCTACCAACGGCGACTTCTACCAATATGTCGACCCCATCGAGATAGGTATTCCCCGCAGCGGGCAATACCGTCGCAACGAGTGTGTGACCAACCCGGTAGGGCGGGCCTCGTTTGTGCTCACCCCCGACCGGGTACCCTATATCGACCGGGTGAACTTTTCCGGCACCGTCAGCTCAGGCGGCAACAGCCACCGGCTGCACGCCGTGAACATGCAGCGCCTCGAGTGGGAACCCGAAACAGCTGCCAACTTCATGCTGCTCTACACCAATTCGTACGGCACCGAGACGCATGCCACGACCGGCGGCACCAAGGCTATCCTGCGTGCCCGTGACGGCGAACTCTTCTTCGGGGCCAACCGCGAAATCGTCTGCGTAGTCGACTCGATATTCGACAATCCCGGCGTATCGCCCATTCCCGAACAACGGGCCGTACTCTATGGCGTAGGTAGCGCCGAGACCTTCCTCAAAGGCCTTTCGGCCGGCGACGAGGTATCGATATTCCTGAAGACCGACCTCGCCTCGGCTCCCGGTCTGCTCACCGACATCAAGGAGCAGATGGGCGGCAGCGACCACATCATTATGAAAAACGGCGAGTTGGTCGATGCTTGGGACGAAGAGCACCCGCGCACCTGCATGGGTATCTCGAAAGACAAGACCAAAGTCTACCTGATGGTAGTCGACGGCCGCCGGGCCGGATATTCGGCCGGAGCCACCATGAGCGTGCTGGCCGACCTCTTCCGGGCTGTCGGAGCCAACGATGCCGTGAACCTCGACGGCGGTGGTTCGTCGGCCATGGTCATCAACCAGCAGATTGTCAACCGCCCCTCCGACAACAAGGAGCGAGCCGTGGGCAACGGCGTGCTGGTCATTTCGAATGCGCCGGTCGACAGCGTACCGGCCCGCCTCGAGTTTGAGCCGGTGCACTACACGCTGCCCGTCTATTGCCGCTTTGTACCCCAGGTAACCGCCTACAACCAATACGGCCTCATCGTCGACCCCGACTTCCAGGAGTACACCCTGTCGTGTTCGCCCGAAATCGGCTATATCGACCACAATGCCTTCGTGGCCTACGGCACGCCGGGCAAGGGTACCATCACGGCTACCTACAACGGCATATCGGTCACCAAGGATGTAGTTCTGCAGGAGAGCGATTTTGCCATGCGGCTCGACTCGGTCATCCTCGACGGCTACCGCGAGTACCCGATTGAAATCTCGTCGTCCATCGGCGACAAGACCTACACCCTCAACCCCTCGACTCCGCAGTGGAGCGTTGCCGACCCCACGGTGTGCAGCCTGTCGGACGGAGTACTGATGGGTCTCAAGAACGGCGAGACGACCGTCACCGGCAACCTCGACGACTTTACCGGCTCGCTCAAGGTGAAGGTAGAGATTCCCACCTCGCACTCGCAGCCGGCCGACGCCTTTACCTCGGGTTGGGAGGTGACCAGCATCTCGGCCATCACCGATGCCCGGCTCGTCCCCGCCGCCAATGGCGAAACGAATCTCGAATACACCTACAAAAGCGGACGGCAACCCTACATACAGATTGCCAAAAACCTCAATCTGTACAGTGTGCCCGACACCTTCAAAATCACCATCAACACAGGCAATACCCGCTGCTCCAAGATTACCATGTCGATGAGCGGGGCCCTCATGTCTACCTCGCAAATCATGGAATGGCCTACCGTGAACCCCGGTGAAGACTTCACCTATACGGTAGCCATGAACGATTTTCTCGACGACAAGGAAGACCTGGGCAACTACCCCGTGCAGTTCCAGTATCTCAAATTCTTCCTCGACGCCTCGTCGCAGACTTCGGGCGAGAAGTACCAGATACGCATCAAGAACTTCGACCTGGTCTACGACCACATTACCCTGAGTGTCGACGACATCACTACCGCCGCAGCCCTGCGGGTCTATCCCAATCCGGCCCGAGCCGGCCAATCGGAGGTATTCCTGCACATCGATACACCGACCGAAGTCCTGGTTCGGGTATACGACCTGAACGGAAAGCTACTCACCGTACACAACTACGGGCATTGCGACAGCGGTACGCTGGCCCTGCCCGTTGCCGGGTTGCAACCGGGCAACTACCTGCTGCAAATCGTTCGTGACCAGCAGGTCGACACCGCCAAACTGATAGTAAAATAACCTGCTTAAACAATCTGAACTGTTATGAAAAAAGTAATCCTGATAGGCGCTTTGTCGCTCCTCTGCGGAGCCGGTGCAAACGCCACCATCAACATCGCCGGTGTAGCGAAACAGGTCGATACGCTCGAGTGCCGTTCGGTGGGCCCGGGTGTGCAGTATGTGCGCATGCACATGCCCGAGTATCCCCTCGACGTCTACACCCTCACCATCGACCTCAACAATCCCTACAACGACGTAAATACCTTCATCGGCAAAGACCATGCCGGTACGACCGAGGCCATGACCCAGGCATACACACGCCTCTCCACGCCGGGGCACCGTACCATCGGGTCGGTAAACGGCAACTTCTGGATTGTCTCGGGACAGGGCATGGACGACCTTCTGGGCCAGCCGCACAGCGGTTGTATGGTGAACGGAGAGTTTGCCACCGAGCCCAACAACTGGAACCGCGCCAACCGCGGCGAAGGCATCGAGCGGCTGCAAGAGATTGCGTTCGTGATGCTCGACGAGGAGAAGAAGATGTGGATCGACGACATCTATTTCGAAGCCCGGGTGACCAACGCCGCCAACGAGAGCTTTGCCATCGCCGAGATTAACCGCATCCGCAACGAAAACGAAATTGTGCTCTACAACCACTTTACGGGTGAGACCGAAAGCTACATCGACGGCGTCGATGTCATCGTCGAACCTGTCGAAGGCGAGACCTGGGGTTCCAACAAAGAGGTGAAGTGTGTCGTGACCCGCATCGTACCGGGCACGGGCGGCACCCAGCTCGAAGGGGCCGAGTATGCCCTCTCGGGTGCCGGCACGGGAGCCGACTTCCTGAACAAGCTCCAGGTAGGCGACCAGGTGACCATAAGCACCTCCATCAAAACCCGCACCGACAGTCTGGTACCCATGGCCCGCCAGATGCTCACCGGCAACGCCCTGGTGATGCGCGAGGGCCAGCTTACCCCCCGAAATGAAAACGAGACCTACAACTCGCAGACCTACTCGCGCACGGGCATAGGCATGTCGCAAGACGGCAAGACGCTCTACCTCATCGTCATCGACTACAAGTCGAGCACTTCGGTAGGTTGCAATACCGCCACCATGTGCTACATTCTGAAACAGGCCGGGGCCTGGAACGTGGCCAATATGGACGCCGGCGGTTCGGCCCAGATGATGCTGCGGGGCAGCCTCGTGAACAATCCGGCCGACGGCAAGGAGCGCCCGGTATCGAACGGCTTCATGATATTCACCAACGCCCCCGACGACGAAAACCTCACCCACCTGGCTTTCGACCACTACAACCTCGAGATTCCGGCCTATGCCTGCTTCGAACCTACCATTCTGGGTTATAACCAGTATGGCGTGCTGGTCGATACGCAAGTGGCCGACTACACCCTCAGTTGCGACCCCTCGCTGGGAACCGTCTCGGACGACGGCAAACGCTTCTACGCCGCGCCCCAGGCTACTACGGGCATCCTGCACGTCACCTCGGGCAACGCTACGGGCGAAATCAAGGTGACCGTCAAGGCTACCGAAATTGCCATGAAGAACAGCGCCGTGCTGGCCGACAAGGCTCACCCCTATCCCATCGAGGTCGTCTCGACCATCGGCGAGAATACCTATACCTACGACCCCTCTTCGCTCACCTGGAGCATCGACGACCCCACCGTCTGCCAAATCGACGGGGGTGTACTCACCGGCCTCCAGAACGGGCAGACCCGCATCACCGGTTCGATAGGCGACTTTAGCGGCTCCATGGATGTGACCGTAGAGATTCCGCAGTCGCCCTGCATCCCGGCCGACGACTTCACCGGCTGGACCACCAAGGCCATCAGCGCCATCACCGACGCCACGGTCACCCCGGCAGGCGACGGGGCCGGCACGCTGGCATTCACCTACAAATCGGGCCGCCAGCCCTACGTCGAGATGGACAAGAGCGTCACCCTGTACAGTATCCCCGATACCATACGGCTGCTCATCCACAGCGAGATACCTCTCTCGAAGGTACAGGTTGCCTGCAAGGCCAACGGCGACAAGGAGCAATACCTCGAATACGAAGGCCTGGAGACCAACAGCGACTACCTCATCGCCATCCCTTCGGCCCAAATCACCGGCGAGAACAACCGCGGCGGATTCCCCATCACCCTGAACTACATCAAGTTCTATATCAGCACCTCCGGGACCACCAGCGGACAGGCCTACAAGATTGACCTCAAGGAGTTCAGCCTCGTCTACAACGGGGTAGTGAGCGGTATCGAGGCGATAGCCGGCGACCGCAACCTCACACTCTATCCCAACCCCGTGACCGACGGCACCTTCTGCCTCGAGGGTGAAGCCATCGCACCGGGAAGCCTCGTGCGGATATACGACCGCAACGGTGCCCTCGTGCTGGAACAGACCATCGACCGACCGGGTACCATCGATGCCGGTTCGTTGACCCCCGACGTCTACATCGTCGCCGTACAGACGCCCCACGGGAACTTTGTCAACAAAATTGTCGTACAATAAAATCAAAAAATCATACACCATGAAAATGAAATTGACCATAGCCCTGTTGGCGTGCGCTGCCACGCTCTCGGCACAAAACGTATCGGTTACCCGCCACACCGAGGTAACCCCCGAGGGAGGAGCCGCCTATTTCCCGGTGCTCAGTCCCGACGGCAGTAAAATGGCCTATACCTCGTCCGACTACACCGGACTGAAAGTGCTCGACTTCACGACCGGCAACAGCCAGGTGGTGAGCTTCTCGGCCGGGGCCGGTTTCGACCCGGTATTCAGCACCGACGGCTCGGCCATCTACTACCGGCAGCAAAGCACGGTGGGCGGACAGAAGCTCCGTTCGCTCTCGGAGTATAACCTCGACCAGAAGAGCGAACGTCAGCTCATAGCCCCCACCCGCGACCTGAAGCGCCCGGCCGCCATCGCCGGAGGCATGGCCGTATTTGCCGGCAACAAACTGTTCAAGAGCGTAGGCGCCCGCATCAACAGCCTCTACGTCTACTCGGTAGCTCAAGAGGGTACCATCGTCGTATGCGACGGCAAAACCTCGCGGGTGTTGCGCCCCTACGGCAATCAGGTGCGCAGCTACTTGTGGACCACCCTCTCGCCCGACGGCACCAAGATTGCCACCTATGCCATCGGCAAAGGGGTAGTCGTGCTCGACCTCGACGGTAAGGTACTGGCCGAACTGGGCGACTTCGAAGCCCCCGCCTGGTACGGCAACGATTTCGTAGCCGCTGCCCGCACCACCGACGACGGCCACCAGTACACCGCCTCGCAAATCGTGCTGCTCGACCGCCACAACCGCCAGGTACACAACCTCACCGCCCCCGACGAGATGGGCATGAACCCCTCGGCCGCTGCCGGTAAAATCGTGTACAACACCCCCGAAGGCAAACTCTTTATGCTGGAATTAAACATCACGAAATAAAAACGCTGCCATGAAAAAACTCTATATACTCGTCATAGCCCTCGTGGGCTGTCTCGGTCTGCAAGCCAAAGACATGACAGGCCTGAGAATCTACATCAACCCCGGCCACGGAGGCTGGGACTCGGACGACCGCAACGTAGCCGTCGCACCCTTTGCCCAGGGCGATACGCTGGGCTTCTGGGAATCTTCGTCGAACCTCCACAAGGGGCTCATGCTGCGCGAACTGCTCGAAGGCCAGGGGGCTACCGTGGCCATGTCGCGCGTGCTGAACCGCACCGAAGACGACCTCAACCTGAACACCATCAGCCGCGAGGCCAACGAATTCGATGCCGACCTCTTCTTCTCGATTCACAGCAACGCCACCGGCACCAGCAATCGGGTCAACTTCCCCATGATGCTCTTCAAGGGATACACCGAGAATCCGGCCAAACCCGAAGACAAGGTGGTGGCCAAGATTCTGTTCAAGCACCTCATCGAAAACCAGGTCACCTACTGGACGCAAACCAGTGAATACGTAGTGGGCGACTGGGATTTCTACCCCGACTGGAACAACGCCGGCCTGGGCGTGCTGCGTAACCTCACCGTCACGGGATTCCTCTCGGAGGGTTCGTACCACGACTATGTGCCCGAGACCTACCGTCTGCTCAACATGGACTACAAATACATCGAGGCCTGGCACTTTGCCAAGGCGGTGATGGAGTATTTCAATACCGATGGCTTCACGACTGGCCACATTGCCGGTGTCGTATACGACAGCCGCATGACCCGCACCGAGTCGTACGTACAGCACGGCCGCGACAAGCAGGTGCCCCTGTGCGGTGCCACCGTCACCCTGCTGCCCAACAACATCACCTACACGACCGACCCCTATTTCAACGGCGTATACATGTTCCGCGACCTGGCTCCCGGCAACTACCAGTTGAAAGTAGTGGCCGATGACCACTACGAACAGACCATCGACGTCACCGTTACGGCCAACACCATAAGCTATACCAACGTCGCCATGGACCGCGTGAGAAGCACGCCGCCCGAGGTGCTCTCGTACAGCCCCATGATGGAGAGCGAAACCGACAGCATCAACTGCACCACCCCCATCGTCATCAACTTCAACTGGGATATGGATGTAGAGTCGGTACGCGAAGCCTTCTCTATCGAGCCGGCCGTCGAGGGCGAAATCACCTTCGAAGACTCGCAATACCGCATGGTATTCACCCCCAACCGTCCCTACGAAGTGGCTACGCGCTACACCGTGACCATCGACAAGAGCGCCAAACACCCGGGTAACCTGTCGATGGAAGAGGACTTCTCGTTCTCCTTCCTCACCCAGGGCCGCAACCAGTTGAAACTGCTGGCCTCCAGCCCGGCCGATGGTGGCGTGGTTCACTACACGAAACCGACCCTCGAGGTGCGGTTCGACAACGTGCTCGATGCCGTCGACATCCGCAACCTCATCAAGCTCTACGACAACGAGGGCAACGAGGTGAGCATCAACCTGCGCTCGGCCAAGTACAACCAGCTGGGCGACGTCTACGGCAACTACTATTTCACCACCGCTTCCGACCTGGTTCAGGGTCAGGAGTATCAGTTGCGAATCGATGCCTCGCTGAGCGACGTCAACAGTCTGCCCGTCATCGACCCCATCGTGATTAACTTCACCGCCGGCGACGTGCGCCACAACGACGCCCCCATCGAGGACTTCGAGACGGCCGACCGCATCACCTACGACGCAGCACAAAGCAGCGGCGTGTCCACAGCCAAGGCGGTCCGCTCGACCTCGCAAGCCCTCTTCGGCAGTGCCGGCTACAACTTCACCTACACCTTCAACGCCAACGAAGCCTATGCCTTCTACCCGACCGATGCCACCTTTGCCGGTGGTGCCACCGTCGACAACACCCAGACCATAGGCATGCACATCTATGGCGACCTGGCCTGCGACGAAATCTGGCTGCAACTCTCGTCGGGCGACGACACCCGGGAGGTGCTGCTCACCAACATCGACTTCCGCGGCTGGCAATTCCGCGAGGCCCGTCTCGACCAGCTCACTCCCGGCAAGAGCTACCGGGTGAGCGGCATCAAGGTGGTGCGCAAGGGCCCCTTCTTCTCCAACTCGGGCAGCTTCTACCTCGACAACATGCTGGCCTACACCTCGTCGGGTATCCAGTCCGTAGCCACCTCGGCCTCGATTCAGGTATACCCCAACCCGGCCACCGACCTGCTGCACATCCAGTCCGAGGCTCCCGTGCAACGCGTAGCCCTCTACAACCTGGCCGGTAGCTGTGTAGCCACAGGCACCGAAGCCGTGCTCGACGTCACGGGTATCCCCGCCGGTACCTACCTGCTCCAGATCAGAGCCGCCGACCACAACTTCTGCTACCCGGTATTGATTGTTCATTAGTTCATTTATTACCTCCTGCGAGGCTGCATACTCCGGCATTCCCGCCGGATATGCAGCCTCGTTCACCCATTAGGTTTTAACAGAAATTTGGTACTTTATATAAAAAATAAGCATTCCTTTTGGAAAATGTCGAAAGAAATTTTATCTTTGTGATGTATAAGCAACAGAGTAGCGATGCAAGGACCAGCATAATCACAGGCAAGGACTTGCAGGCTCTTTTTTAATTTAATGGAGTGATACCAGAAAACACCATTATCAAGATTTTGGATTTATGAAGATTATAGCAGAAAGTGGTTCCACCACTACGGAATGGGTTCTCGTCGACGGGAAAAATGTGGTAGAAAGGAGTTTTACCGAAGGTATAAACCCCTTCTTTCAGACACGTAGAGAGATCAGTCACAGCATACGGCTCAACCTGCCCGAAGCCTTCTTCAAGAAAAGATGGGAGCGGGTCTATTTCTACGGCGCCGGATGTGCCAACCTCGACAAGAAAAACATACTCGAGGCCTCGCTGGTAGCCCAGTTCAAGACCCCCATCTCGGCCGAGAGCGACCTGTTGGCTGCCGCCCGCGGTATGCTCATCGACAAACCGGGTATCGCCTGTATCTTGGGTACAGGCTCCAACTCGTGCCTCTACGACGGTGAGCGCATCATCAAAAACGTACGGTCGGCCGGCTACATTCTGGGCGACGAGGGCAGTGGGGCCGCCATGGGCCGCCGCTTCCTGAGCGACTACCTCAAAAATCTGGCTCCCAAAGAGTTGTGCGACGCCTTCTACGAGAAGTTCAAAGTCACCCCCGACGAGATTCTCGACTCGATCTACAACCACCCCTTCCCCAACCGGTCGCTATCGACCTTCTCCTACTTCCTCAAAGACCACCTCGACAACAAATACGCGTTCAACCTGGTCTACGAAGAGTTGATGCGGTTCTTCCAGCGCAACATCATCCAGTACGACTACAAGTCATACCCGGTCTTCTTCATGGGAAATCTCGCCTACACCTACGCCGACATCCTCGACCTGGTGGCTAAAGATTTCGGACTCAATATCGAAAAGACCGAGAAGAGCCCCATGCGGGGACTTATCGAGTACCACTCGATTTACGGATAAGCTTCAACCACTTCCGCACCTCATAGCTATGCAGAACCGACACCCTCGATTCTGCATATTTTTTTTCGTTCACAAACGGAGGGAAATTCATATTAAAAAATACTAAATATATGTTCCCGAAATCAAAATATACCTATATTTGTATTAACTAAAAAGATAGTTTTTGCCCGCCGACACCGACGGTGGCTCTTTGGCACGGCCCAAATCGGAGCTACCCGACAAGAGGAGCGGAAAATAACCGAATTGATCCATTCGAAAAACATGAAAGAGAAACGCTATATCTTCCTGCTTATCCTCATAGCAGTCCTGCTCGGCCCCACACATGCCCGCAATCTGGAGCCGACCGTCGAGCAGGCACTCGCCTCGCTCAAGCCCCAGCATCTCGGCATCGGCGAAATCAAGCTGAAATCGCTCTCGCAACAGAAGGGCAACCGCCTCGTCATCGTCATGAACGACGAGTTTTCTTACCTGCCGTTCCGCGAGGAGCTGGTCAAACGGGCCTATGACACCGTGCGCTCCATCCTCCCCAAGAATCTGAGACACAAGAAGCTGGCCATCTACGCCGGTGGCTACGAAATCAGCCGACTCATCCCCTTTGCCGAGAATCACAAGCGCTTTGCCGTCAAGTGTCACCGACCCATTGTCGAGCCGGTAAACCGCCTCTACACCCCCGACCGGGGGCTGCTCAACCGCCACATCGCCCTGTGGCAGAGCCACGGGTTCTACTTCGAGCAGTCGCTCGACCGTTGGGAGTGGCAGCGCGCCCGCATCTTCCAGACCGTAGAAGACCTCTATACCCAGAGCTACGTCATGCCCTTCCTCACCCCCATGCTCGAGCAGGCGGGAGCCTACGTCTTCTCGCCCCGTGAGCGCGATACCAACGGGCACGAACTCATTGCCGACAACGACAACCCGGCCACCTATCGCGAAACCTCGGCCGGGAAAGAGCGCTGGAAGGAGGGCGGTATCGGATTCGCCCACCGGCAACAAGTCTATACCGATTTTCAGAACCCCTTTACCGACGGGAGCTTCCGCCAGACCCACACCACCACCGACCCGCACAAGGAGATACGGGCCTGCTGGCACGCCACGATTCCCGAGGGGGGCCGATATGCCGTCTACGTGGCCTATCACACGGTCAAAAACAGCACCGACGACGCTCTCTACACCGTATATCACAAAGGGGGTAAATCGCAATTCCACGTCAACCAGACCATGGGCGGCGGCACCTGGATCTATCTGGGGCACTTCGACTTCGAGGGGGGCCGGGAGGCCCGTATCGAGTTGAGCAACCTGGCCCGTGAAAAGGGACGCACCGTCACGGCCGATGCCGTGAAGATAGGCGGTGGCTACGGCAACATAGCCCGCCGGGTGAACCCCTCGCGCATCGAGAGCAACCCCACCCTGGCCGCTATCGACTATACCGACCAGTCCAGCGGATACCCCCGCTTCACCGAAGCGGCCCGCTACTGGCTGCAATGGGCCGGATTCCCGGCTTCGGTCTACTCGCCCACCCAGGGCGAAAACGACTATGTCGACGACTACAAATGCCGGGGAGAGTGGGTCAACTACCTGGCCGGAGGCTCGTCGGTACTGCCCGACAGCACGGGCCTGAACGTGCCGATAGACCTGGCCTTTGCCTTCCACTCCGATGCCGGCACCACCCTCAACGACTCGATTATCGGCAGCCTGGGCATCTACTTCACCGGGAAAGAGCGCAAAGTCTACATCCACGACGTGCCGCGGCAAGTATCGCGCTACCTCACCGACGCCGTGCTGTCGCAAGTGACCGACGACATACGCCGCACCTACGAACCCCAATGGAGCCGCCGGGGCATGTGGAACAAGTCGTACTTCGAAGCCCGCGTGCCCGAGGTACCCACCATGCTGCTCGAGTTACTCTCGCACCAGAACTTTGCCGACATGCGCTACGGCCTCGACCCACGCTTCCGCTTCGTCGTGGCCCGGGCCGTCTATAAAGGCATCTTGAAGTTCATCGCCGCACAAAACGGCTACGACTACACCGTGCAACCCCTGCCGGTGAGCCACCTGCGCACCGAGTTTACCGGGGCGAACCAGATACGCCTCGCCTGGCGTGCCGTGACCGACTCGCTCGAGCCGACCGCCACCCCCGACCGCTACATCGTCTACACCCGGGTGGGCAACGGGGCTTTCGATGCCGGCACCCTGGTGAGCGACACCACCTGCACGCTGACCATACGACCCGACTCGATCTACAGCTTCCGCGTTACCGCCGTGAACCGGGGCGGCGAGAGCTTCCCCTCCGAGACGCTGTCGCTCTGCCGCGCCTCCAACGAGAAGGAAGTCGTGCTGGTTATCAACGGATTCGACCGCATCAGCGGCCCCGACAGCTTCGAGGTCGACACCATCACGGCGGGCTTCGACACCCGCAAAGACTTCGGGGTGCCCTACCTCTGCGACATCAACTACATAGGCGAACAATACGAGTTCCGCCGCCATATCCCCTGGCGCGACGATGACGACCCGGGCTTCGGTGCCAGCCGCGCCGACTACGAAACGCAGGTCATCGCCGGCAACACCTTCGACTATCCCTACCTGCATGGCCGCTCGATTGTGCGGGCCGGATACTCCTTTGTCTCGACCAGCAACGAGGCCGTAGCCGAGCAGCTTGTCGACCCGAGTCGCTACCGCATGGCCGACCTCATACTCGGCAAGGAGAAACAGGTCACGATGGGCCGGGGCACCAGCGGCTACGCCTTCAAGACCTTCGACCGGCCGCTGCGCGAGGCCATCACCCGCTACTGCAACGGGGGCGGCAACCTCTTCGTCTCGGGGGCCTACGTAGGTACCGACCTGTGGGACAACCACGAGGCCGACACGCTGGGACAGCAGTTTGCCAACCAGGTGCTGCACTACACCTGGCGCACCGGGCAAGCCTCGGTGAGCGGTCGGGTGAAACCGGCAGCCTCGCCCTTTGCCCGCTTCGGCAAGCTCGACTTCGAGTATTACCACACCCCCAACGCCCAGTGCTACGCCGTAGAGTCGCCCGACGGCATCGAACCCTTCGGCAAGGGCAGCTACACCATACAGCGCTATGGCGAGAACAACATCAGCGCCGGCATCTTCTACCGGGGCGATACATACAGCACCTGCGTGCTGGGCTACCCCTTCGAGACTATCAAAAGCGAAGTCCAACGCGACGCGCTCATGAATGCCATACTCTCTACCTTCAACGAAAACTCAAACGACCGATAAACAACCCATGAAACGATTTCTCCTCTCACTCTCCCTTCTCCTGCTGGTCATTGGCAGTCAGGCGGCCGACTTCAAGTTTGCCTTCCTCACCGACATCCACATCACCGCCGGCGACTCACTGCCCTGCAACGACCTGGCCCGATCGGTCGACCAGATCAACGCGACACCCGGTATCGACTTTGCCATCGTCTCGGGCGACATCACCAACCTGGGCGACCGCCGCTCCATGGAGGTGGTCAAGTCGCTGCTCGACCGGCTCGAGGTTCCCTACTACATCGTGCCGGGCAACCACGAAACGAAGTGGAGCGAGTCGGGGGTAACCGATTTCGCCCGCATCTTCGGCAGCGAGCGGTTCCGGTTCGAACACGACGGTGTGCTCTTCCTGGGCATGAACTCGGGTCCCATCATCCGCATGGCCGACGGCCACGTGGCTCCGCAAGACATCGACTGGCTCAAGCGAGAACTGAGTGCCGCCGGTCCGGAGAAGCCTGTCATCGTCGTCACTCACTATCCCCTCCAGCCGGGCGACGTCGACAACTGGTACGATGTGACCGACGCCATCCGTCCCTACAACATCCGCCTCGTCATGGGCGGCCACTACCACCAATACCTGAATCTGAAATACGACGGCATACCCGGCATTCTGTGCCGGTCGAACCTGCGCGACAAAGCCCCCGTCGGCGGCTACTCGCTCTGCGAGGTGACCCCCGACTCCATCCTCATCTACGAACAGCAGATAGGCCGGGAACCGGTGCGCCGGGGAGGCTACACCATGACCGGCCCCAACTTCGACAAAAGCAACACCGGCTATCCCCGCCCCGACTACTCGGTGAACCTCGAGTATCCCCAGGTCAAGGAGCAGTGGCTGGTCAAGTGCGGCTATGAGATATTCTCCTCGCCCGCCTGCTGGGACCGCAAGGTCTACGTGGGCGACGACTCGGGCACCCTCGCCTGCTACGCCCTCGCCGACGGCAAGGAGCTGTGGCGGTTCAAGAGCGGCATGCGCATCGTGGGCACCCCCGCGGCCGACGACAACGTAGTGGTATTCGGCTCGGCCGACATGTGCATCTACGGCCTCGACGCCACCACCGGCCGACTGCTGTGGAAAGTCCAGACCGACGCCCCCGTGCTGGGCGCCGTGACCCTGCACAAGGGGGTAGCCTATATCGGTGGCAGCGACCACTGCTTCAGAGCCATCGACCTCCACTCGGGGCAAGCCGTCTGGACCTACGAAGGGGTGGCCGGATACATCGAAACCAAACCGCTCGTCTACGACGGGCTCGTCATATTCGGGGCGTGGGACAAGAACCTCTATGCCCTCGACCTGAAAACCGGCCGTGAAGTGTGGAAGTGGCACGACGGCAAACCGGGCAAATTCTACTCGGCCGCTGCCGTATGGCCCGTAGGTGCCCACGGCAAGGTGTTCGTGGCCGACCCCGAGCGGGTGCTCTCGGCTATCGACGTCCGCACCGGGGCCACCGTGTGGCGCACCAAAGAGTCGATGGTGCGCGAGACCATCGGTTTGTCGGAAGACAACCGCCGCATCTACAGCAAGACGATGAACGACAGCGTGGTCTGCTACTCGGCTACCGCCGACCACCCGCAAAAGCTGTGGGCCTCGAACGTGGGCTTCGGCTACGAACACGCCCCCTCGATGCCCGTCGAGAAAGATGGCGTGGTCTTCGGCAGCACCAAAAACGGACTCATGTTCGGCCTCGACGCCCGCACCGGCCGGGTATTGTGGAAGCACAAGGTGGGCAACTCGCTCATCAGCACCCTCGTACCCCTCTCGAAAGAGCGTTGCCTCTTCACCGCCACCGGCGGCGAGATAGGGCTGCTTGTCATCGATTATAAAACGAATAAACAAAAATAAAACTCCAGTTATGAAAACAATCAACTGTTTCATTCCTTTCTCGAGCCAGGCTCAGGTAAGCGAAACCGTAAAAGGGCTGCGGGCCTGCGAACATGTGAAGAGCATCTACCTGCTCGCCACCGAAAAGAATCAAGAAGCGGTAGAGGGGTGTGAACTTCTGCCGGTAACCAGCCTCAACGCCTCGGCCACGCTGCACGCGATAGCCGACCGCAGCAATGCCGACTACACCCTACTCTACACCAAATACACCACCCTCGAACTGGGCTACTTCGCCCTCGAGCGCATGGTGCGCATCGCCGACGACTCCCAGGCCGGCATGGCCTACGCCGACTCGTACCACGTGACCGACGGTAAACAGGAGAAGGCCCCCGTCATCGACTACCAGTACGGCAGTCTGCGCGACGACTTCAACTTCGGGTCGCTGCTGCTCTTCAACGCCGCCGCCTTCCGGGAGGCCGCCTCGCGCATGACCACCGACTTCCAGTTTGCCGGTCTCTACGACCTGCGTCTGAAGCTGTCGCAAAAGGCTTCGCTGGTACACATCAACGAGTATCTCTACTCCGAAGTCGAGAACGACAACCGCAAGAGCGGCGAGAAGATTTTCGACTACGTCGACCCCAAGAACCGGGGCGTACAGATTGAGATGGAGGCCGCCTGCACCGAGCACCTCAAGGCCATCGGTGGATACCTCGAGCCCCGTTTCGAGAAGATTGCCTTCGACGAGGGTAACTTCGAATACGAGGCTTCGGTCATCATTCCCGTGCGCAACCGCGTACGCACCATTGCCGATGCCATCGAGTCGGTACTGAAGCAGCAGACCAACTTCAAATTCAACCTCATCATCATCGACAACCACTCGACCGACGGCACCACCGAGGCCATCGACCGCTTTGCGGCCGACGAGCGGGTCGTCCACCTCATTCCCGAGCGCAACGACCTGGGCATAGGCGGCTGCTGGAACCTGGGCGTGCATCACCCCAAGTGCGGCAAGTTTGCCGTGCAGCTCGACAGCGACGACGTCTACAAGGACGAGCACACCCTGCAAACCATGGTCAACGCCTTCTACGAGCAGAACTGCGGCATGGTGGTAGGTACCTACATGATGACCGACTTCCACATGAACATGATTGCCCCGGGCATCATCGACCACAAGGAGTGGACCCCCGAAAACGGCCGCAACAACGCCCTGCGCATCAACGGCCTGGGTGCTCCGCGCGCCTTCTACACCCCGCTTCTGCGCAAGGTGAAGGTGCCCAACACCAGCTACGGCGAAGACTACGCCCTGGGTCTGAACATCTCGCGCCGCTACCAGATAGGCCGCGTCTACGACGTGGTATACCTGTGCCGCCGCTGGGACGACAACTCCGACGCCTCGCTCAGCATCGAGAAGATGAACGCCAACAACCTCTACAAAGACCGCATCCGCACCTGGGAGCTGCAAGCCCGGGTGGCCATGAATAAAAAATAAACCGGTATGGAACTGACATCGAAACATATCGAACGCCTGCTCGACGACCAGCTCGCCGTGTGGGATTCGGCCCGCAACAACTACCAGGCACTGGAGTCGGTACGGGTCAAGGAGATACCGCTGGGGGGCTGCACGGTCAAGGTGCAGTTCAACCCGGCCCGCATCGTTTCGTCGGCGGCCAAGGTCGACACGAAATCGTTGAAGGAGCGCAAGTGTTTCCTCTGCGTCGAGAACCGGCCCGAGGTACAGCACGGGCTGCCCGACGGGGAGTACACGTGGCTCATCAACCCCTTCCCCATCTTCCCCAAGCACTTCACCATCCCGGTCAACCGACACACGCCGCAACTCATCGGCAGCCGGTTCGGCGACATGCTGCGTCTGGCTCGCGAGGCCGACGACTTTGTGCTCTTCTACAACGGACCCAAATGCGGAGCCTCGGCTCCCGACCACGCCCACTTCCAGGCCGGCAACAAAGGTTTCCTGCCGCTGTGTGACGTGGTAGCCACCTGCCACCGCACGCCGGTGATTACCCAGGGCTCGGCCCGGCTGAGTCTGGTCGAGGAGTACATCTGCCCCTTCTTCCTCATCAAAGCCACCGGGGCCGACGACGCCCGGGCCCTCTTCGACAAGTTCTACCAGACGCTCGAGGTGAAACCCGACGAAACGGAGCCCATGATGAACGTGCTCGCCTGGTACGACACCGACCGCTGGTCGGTCGCCATCTTCCCGCGGGCCCAGCATCGCCCCTCGTGCTACTTTGCCGAGGGCGACGACAACATCCTGCTCAGCCCCGCATCGGTCGATATGGGTGGTGTATTCATCACCCCGCTCGAGAAAGATTTCGAGAAAATCACGGCCGACGACCTGGCCCAGATACTCGCCGAGGTATGCCTCGACCGGGAGAAAATGAACCAAATAGCCCAAAAACTCAAATAGCACAGCCATGAAAGAGCCATCGGTAACCGTAGGAATCATGTCGGGCGAAACCATCGAGTTCGTCCTCAACGGCACCTATCTGCAGGGCGGCCACCCGGTCGAAGGGGTCCAAACGGCCCGCATCGAGCAGGGGCGCATCGGCTGGAACGGCGGATTGTACGACCAGCTCCTCTTCACCCCGCAGGAGGCCGGCCACTCGTTCTGCCTCAAGGGGGTGACCATAGGGGTAAAATTCCACTGGGAGCGCCGCGAAGACCAGACCTTCAGGGGAGCCCTGAAGCTGATTGTCGAGGGCGACCGCCTCACCGCCATTAACGAGCTGGGCATCGAAGAGTATCTGCTCAGCGTCATCTCGTCGGAGATGAGCGCCACCGCCTCGCTCGAGCTGCTCAAGTCGCACGCCGTCATCTCCCGCAGTTGGCTGCTGGCTCAAATACAGAAGAACAAGGCGCTGGCCGGGCAGAAACCCGTCTCGTGCTTCCGCACCGATCACGAGCTCATCCGCTGGTACGACCGGGAGGACCACGACCGCTTCGACGTCTGCGCCGACGACCACTGCCAGCGCTACCAGGGCATCACCCGCGAATCCACGCCCATCGTGGGGCAGGCCATCGAGGCCACCCGGGGCGAGATACTCACCTACGACGGCCAGATATGCGACGCCCGCTTCTCGAAGTGTTGCGGCGGCGTGATGGAGCGCTTCTCTTCGTGCTGGGAAAACCGCGACTTTCCCTACCTCGTCGCCCTGCGCGACGACCGCAACGAGCACGACTTCCCCGACCTGACCGTCGAGGAGAATGCCCGCCGCTGGATTTGCGAATCGCCCGAGGCCTTCTGCAACACCACCGACAAACGGGTGCTCTCGCAGGTGCTCAACAACTACGACCAGGAGACGACCGACTTCTACCGCTGGAGCGTGGCCTACACCCAACAGGAGCTGGCGGCACTCATCCGGGAGAAATCGGGCATCGACTTCGGCCAGATTGTCGACCTGAAACCCGTCGAGCGGGGCACCTCGGGTCGGCTCATCCGCCTGCAGATACAGGGCACACGACAGACCCTCACCATCGGCAAGGAGCTGGAGATACGCCGCACCCTCTCGCCCTCGCACCTGTACAGCTCGGCCTTCATCGTCGAGCGCGAGGAGGTGGTCGACGGCATACCGCAACGCTTCGTGCTGCGGGGAGCCGGCTGGGGCCACGGCGTAGGACTCTGCCAGATAGGCGCCGCCGTCATGGGCGAGCAGGGATACGACTACCGACACATCCTCCTGCACTATTTCGCGGGAGCAACCATTGAAAAACTCTATTAACACATAAAACCATGAATTCGCAGAAAAAGACATCGCCCTGGGCCTGGATTCCTACGCTATACTTTGCGCAGGGGCTGCCCTATGTGGCTGTGATGACCATCTCGGTCATCATGTACAAACGACTGGGAATCTCCAATACCGACATCGCCCTCTACACCAGTTGGCTCTACCTGCCGTGGGTCATCAAACCCTTCTGGAGCCCCTTCATCGACCTGTTGAAAACCAAACGGTGGTGGGTAGTGACCATGCAGATGCTCGTGGGCGCAGGCCTGGCCGGCATCGCATTCACCATTCCCGCGCCGCACTTCTTCCAGATTACGCTGGCCATTTTCTGGCTGGTGGCCTTCAGCTCGGCTACGCACGACATTGCGGCCGACGGTTTCTACATGCTGGCCCTCGACACCCACGACCAGGCCATGTATGTGGGCATCCGCAGCACCTTCTATCGGGTGGCCACCATCGCCGGGCAGGGATTGCTGGTGATTCTGGCCGGACTGCTCGAGTCGAACACGGGCCTTACCCCTCTGTCGCTCGAGGTGAAGGCCGGCCCGCAGTATGCCAGTGAAATCGCCCTCCCCTCGACCGACTACGTGACCGACAGCAACAACGACGAGATGCACTTCGTGGCCACGCCTGCCGTGCTCGAGATAGGTACCGCGGCCAATCCCGCCCAAGTCGACTCGGTAAATGCCTGGGTAAAACAACAGAACATCGCCAACGGTTTCGCCGCTCCCGAGACGGCCGCCACGACCCAGAGCAGCACCGCCGCAAAGGGTCAGGAGCTCAGCAAGTTCGAGCTCTTCATCAAGAACACCTTCGGTGAAAACCGCGAGCGCACCCAACACCAGCTCACCGGCAACATCGGGGTCATCAAGGTATGCCTCTCGCAACAGCCCAAACCCGGCGAAAAGGTGGTACTCAACACCGTGCACAAAACGGGTGACCAGAGTATCTTCCTCACTCAGGGCGACCGCATCGAGTTCAACGCCGACAACTGGAACAAACCCGCCTACATCACCATACAGGTAGACCCGAAACTGAAAGAGGCTTCGTCGGCTTCGTTCGAGTCGACCTCGGGCAACATCGCCCTGGCCTGGTCCATCACCTTCTTCGTACTGGCCGGTTTCTTCATCGCCATCTGCCTGTATCACAAATACATTCTGCCCAAACCCGCTTCCGACCGGGCCGTATGCGAGGCTACCGCCTCGAACATCTTCAAGGAGTTCTTCGCCACCTTCGTCACCTTCTTCAAGAAGAAACAGGTATGGGTGGCCGTCCTCTTCATGCTGCTCTACCGTCTGCCCGAGGCACAGCTGGTGAAACTCATCAACCCCTTCCTGCTCGACCCCAAAGAGCTGGGCGGTCTGGGTCTGACCACCGGCCAGGTAGGTCTGGTCTACGGTACCATCGGCATCCTGGGCCTCACCGGCGGCGGCATCATCGGCGGTATCGTAGCAGCCAAAGGCGGCCTGCGCAAATGGCTCTGGCCCATGGCCTGGAGCATCTCGCTCACCTGCGCCACCTTTGTCTACCTCAGCTACTACCAGCCCGACAGTCTCTTCATCATCAACCTCTGCGTCTTCATCGAGCAGTTTGGCTACGGCTTCGGCTTCACCGCCTACATGCTCTACCTCATCTACTTCTCCGACGGCGAGCACAAGACCGCCCACTATGCCATCTGTACCGCCTTCATGGCTCTGGGCATGATGTTGCCGGGCATGGCTGCCGGTTGGCTGCAAGAGCTCATCGGGTATAAACACTTCTTCTACTGGGTAATGATTTGCTGCGCCGCCACCATCGCCGTGTGTGCCTTCATCAAAATCGACCCCAACTACGGCAAGAAGGATGCAAACGAAAATGAAACAGTAACAAAATAGCAAAAAGAAAGTCTATGACATTAAAAAAGTATATAATTTTGTGCCTGATTGCAATTTTTGCAGGAGGATTGAGTGCACAGAAAACAATGACAGGAATCGAGGTTCTGAAAAAAGATAACTTCAAGATACTGGAGGGGAAAAGAGTCGGTCTCATCACCAACCCTACGGGGGTGGACAATTCGCTGAAATCGACCATCGATATCCTGTTTGAAGCTCCCAACGTCAATCTGGTAGCCCTCTACGGTCCCGAACACGGTGTGCGCGGCGACGTGCATGCCGGCGACAAAGTAGAGAACTCGACCGATCCCTCGACCGGACTGCCCGTCTATTCGCTGTACGGGAAGACCCGCAAACCTACCCCCGAGATGCTCAAGGGCATCGATGTGCTCGTCTATGACATCCAAGACATAGGCTGCCGCTCGTTCACCTACATCAGCACCATGGGGGTAGCCATGGAGGCTGCCGCCGAAAACGGCATCGAGTTTGTCGTGCTCGACCGTCCCAACCCCATCGGGGGCGAGAAGGTCGAAGGCAACATCGTCGAGGACGGCTACTTCTCCTTCGTGAGCCAGTTCAAGATTCCCTACGTCTACGGACTCACCTGCGGCGAGCTGGCTCGCATGCTGGTGGGCGAACACATGTTGGCCAAGGACTGCAAGCTCACGGTCGTACCCATGAAACACTGGAAACGCAATATGGACTATGCCCAGACGGGGCTGCAATGGATACCCTCGTCGCCCCATATTCCGCACCCCCACTCGGCCTACTTCTACCCCCTGTCGGGTATCGTGGGCGAGTTGCCCTATCTGTCGATAGGCGTGGGGTACACCATTCCGTTCCAGATGTTTGCCGCCCAGTGGATCGACGCCGAGAAGCTGGCCGACCGCATGAACGCGCTCGAGTTGCCAGGCATCAAGTTCCGCCCCATACACCTGAAGCCCTTCTACGCTTTCGGGCAGGGCGAACACTTGCAGGGAGTACAAGTGCACATCCTCGACTATCGGAAGGCTCGCCTCTCCGAGGTCCAGTTCTACATCTTGCAGGAGTTGGCTGCCATGTACCCCGACAAGAAGGCTTTCGGGCCCGAAACCGAAAAGCGTTTCGACATGTTCGACAAGGTGTGCGGCAGCAACCAGATACGCGAGCGGTTCTCCAAGAACTACCGCTTCGACGACATCAAGGACTACTGGTATAAAGATGTAGAGAGCTTCAAGAAATTGTCACGCAAATACTATCTTTATAAGTAACACCAAGTAACAGACCGAGATGAAAGATCAAAAGTACAACGCTTATCTGAAAGAGGTCGGGACATTCATTCCCCAAGACCGTATCTACACCGACGAACTGCGCCTGCTGGCGTGGGGTACCGATGCCGGATTTTATCGCCTTATCCCTCAGATCGTAATCCGATCGAAAAACGAGGCTGAGGTGGCCCGGCTGCTGGCCCTGGCCGACAAGTATGCCTTGCCGGTAACTTTCAGAGCTGCCGGGACCTCGCTCTCGGGACAGAGCATAAGCGACTCGATACTGATTGTTGCCGGCAAGAACTGGGAACAATACGCCATCTCGGACGACCATACGCGCATCACGCTCCAGCCCGGCATCATCGGGGCCCGTGTGAATGAAATATTGAAACCCTATGGCAGAAAATTCGCACCCGACCCCGCCTCGGTAAAATCGGCCATGGTAGGAGGCATTGTGATGAACAACGCCTCGGGCATGAACTGCGGCACCCACGCCAACAGCGACAAGGAGCTGCTGGCGGCCAAAATCGTCCTGGCCGACGGGACTCGCCTCGACACGGGCGATCCCGCCAGCCGACAGGCTTTTGAGCAGAGCCACCCCGACTTCTTGAAACGGCTCGTCGAGCTGCGCGACGACATCCGGGCCGACCAGGCCCTGAGCGAGCGCATCCGCCGGAAATACTCCATCAAAAACGTAACCGGCCTCAACCTGCTCCCCTTCGTCACCTACGACGACCCGTTCGACCTCATCGCCCACCTCATGGTGGGCTCGGAAGGTACGCTCGCCTTCCTCTCCGAAGTGACGATGAAGACCGAGCACGACTACCCCTGCTCGGCCAGCGCCATGCTCTATTTCAACGACATCAAGGAGGCTTGCCACGCCGTCGTGGCCATGAAGCAGGGCCCGGTATTCAGTGCCGAGATGCTCGACAAGAAGTCGCTCGCCTCGGTGGGCGACACCACCGGCACAGGGCTCACCGCCGTGCTCACCGAGACCAAGGCCGACTCGCCCGAAGAGCTCCAGGCCAATATCGAGGCCATCAAAAAGATACTGGCCCCCTTCCAGACGGCCACACCCATACACTTCACCGACAAGCCCGAGGAGTACTCGAAATATTGGGCCATCCGCTCGGGCATCTTCCCCTCGGTAGGCGGCACCCGCCAACTGGGCACCACCGTACTCATCGAGGATGTGGCCTTCCCCATCAACGACCTGCCCGAGGCTACTGCCGACCTGCAGGCCCTGCTCGAAGAGAACGGCTACGACGATGCCTGCATCTACGGCCATGCTCTGGAGGGTAACTACCACTTCATCATCAGCCAGTCGTTCGACACGCCCGAACAGGTGGCCCGCTACGAGCGACTGATGGACGAGGTGAAGAGCCTCGTGGTCGACAAATACGACGGCTCTCTCAAGGCCGAACACGGCACGGGCCGCAACATGGCTCCCTTCGTCAAATACGAGTGGGGCGAAAAGGCATTCGGCTACATGAAGGCCGTCAAAGAGCTCTTCGACCCCAAGGGGTTGCTCAACCCCGGTGTCATCTTCAACGACGACCCGCGCTGCCACCTGAAGAACTTCAAACCCATGCCGCTCACCAACGCCCACGTAGACCGTTGCATCGAGTGCGGCTTCTGCGAGGTCAACTGCCTCACCTGCGGCTTCTCGCTCTCGTCGCGCCAACGCATCGTCATCCGGCGTGAAATCTCCCGGTTGAGCCACCTGGCCGACGCCGAGAGTCAGGCGCGCATGCACACCCTGCTGAAACAATACAAATATCTGGGCAACGCCACCTGCGCCGGCGACGGACTCTGCTCCATGTCGTGCCCGATGGGCATCAGCGTGGGCGACCTCACCCACGACCTGCGCGAAGAGAGCCTGCCCGCCGGAAGCCTGGGCTACAAAACCGGCGACTGGGTAGCCAACCACTTTGCCGGTACCAAAGCCAGCATCCGTCCGGTGCTCTACCTGGCCAATGTGGCACACTCCCTGCTGGGCGACAAATCGATGAGCGCCGTAGGCCGCACGCTGCACCGCATGGGCCTGCCGCTGTGGACCCCGGCCATGCCCAAACCCTACCGTCCGCACACGATACAACAACATGCCGAACCGCTGAAGGTAGTCTACTTCCCCAGCTGCATCAACCAGACCATGGGCCCGGCCAAAAACTCGCCTGACCCCACGCCGCTTATCGACAAGACCGTAGCCCTGCTGCAAAAGGCTGGCTACGAAGTCATCTTCCCCAAGAACATGAAGAACCTTTGCTGCGGTACCATCTGGGAGAGCAAAGGCATGCGCGATATTGCCGACCGCAAGTCGACCGAACTGGAAGATGCTCTCTACGAAGCCAGCCACGAGGGGCGCTACCCTGTGCTGTGCGACCAGAGCCCCTGCCTGCACCGCATGCGCGAGGTGATGACCCGCGTCAAACTCTACGAACCGGTAGAGTTCATCTACACCTTCTTGCGCGACAAGCTGCAATTCACCCCCATCGACGCCCCCATCGCCGTGCACATCACCTGCTCGATGCGGAAGATGAACCTGGGCAACATGCTCGTCGAGCTGGCCCGGCTCTGCTCGCGCCACGTCGTCGTACCCGACGAGGTGGGCTGCTGCGGATTTGCCGGCGACCGCGGCTTCACGCACCCCGAGGTCAACGCCTACGCCCTGCGCAAGCTGAAACCCCAACTCGAGAAAGCCGGCGTAAAGACCGGCTACTCCAACAGCCGCACCTGCGAGATAGGACTGACCACCAACTCAGGCATTCCCTACCTCTCGATCGTCTATCTGGTAGACCAATGTACAACCCCTAAAAAATAAAAGAAAAACGCCATGAACAACCCACCCAGCAAACGACTCCTCTCGCTCGACATCCTGCGAGGCATCACCATAGCCGGTATGATTATGGTCAACAACCCCGGCTCATGGGGTCACATCTATGCCCCGCTGGAGCACGCCGAGTGGATAGGGCTCACCCCTACCGACCTCGTCTTCCCCTTCTTCATGTTCATCATGGGTATATCGACCTACATGTCGCTGCGGAAGTTCGATTTCAAACTATCGGGGCCGGTGGCCTGGAAAATCATTCGCCGCACGATTGTCATCTTTGCCATCGGCTTGGCCATCGCGTGGTTCGGGTTGACCATGCGCAACTATCACCAACTGGGCGAAGAGTCGCTGCCGTGGCTCGAGCGTCTGGGCCGGTCGATGTGGAACTTCGATCACCTGCGCATCCTGGGCGTGATGCCCCGTCTGGCCATCTGCTACGGCGTGGCCGCCTTCGTGTCGCTGCTGGTCAAACACAAGTATATCCCGCACATCGTCATCGTGACCCTGCTGGCCTACTTTGTCGTGCTGGTTACGGGCCGGGGATTCGAGTTCTCCGAAGATAACATCATCTCGGTAGTCGACCGCGCCGTGCTGGGTACCAACCACATGTATCACGACAGCGGCCTGGCCTTCGACCCCGAAGGTCTGCTCAGCACCATCCCGTCGATATGCCACGTGCTGATAGGCGTATTCTGCGGAGGCCTCATCATGCACACCAAAGACAATGCCGTGCGCATGCAAAACCTCTTCATCGCCGGTACCATACTCACCTTTGCGGGCCTGCTGCTCGAGTATGGCTGCCCCATCAGCAAAAAGATATGGTCGCCCACCTTCGCCCTCACCACCTGCGGGCTCGCCGCCAGTGCGCTGGCCCTGCTCATCTGGATTATCGACATCAAAGGCTACAAAAGGTGGAGCCGCTTCTTCGAAGCCTTCGGCATCAACCCCCTGTTCATGTATGTGCTGGGCGGCGTGCTGAGCATCCTCCTGGGCAACATCTACGTCACCTACGGCGGCACGGCCATGACGCTGAAGGGGGTCATCTACAACGAGTGGCTCGTACCCCTGTTTGGCGACGAGACTTTCGCCTCGCTCATCTTCGCCCTGCTCTTCATCGGGGTAAACTGGCTCGTAGGATATGTTTTGTATAAAAAGAAAATATATATAAAGATATGATTATTATAGCAGATAGCGGTTCAACCAAAACCGACTGGTGTGTAGTAAACCAGGGAGCTCCCGTCAAACGAATTACTACCGAGGGTACCAACCCGTTTTTCCAGACCGAGGAGGAGATTAGCCTCGTAGTCAAAGACAAACTCATGCCTCACCTCGAGGGCTTGAAAATCGATGCCGTCTACTTCTACGGTGCAGGCTGTGCCTTCCCCGAGAAGAATGCCATTGTCGAGCAGGCCATCGCCCGCCACATACCCGACGCGCACATCGAGATAGGCAGCGACCTGCTGGCCGCCGCCCGCAGCCTGTGCGGCCACAAGCCGGGCATCGCCTGCATCATGGGCACCGGCTCGAACTCGTGCTACTACGACGGCAAAGAGATTGTCGACAACATATCGCCTCTGGGCTACATCCTGGGCGACGAAGGCAGCGGCGCCGTACTGGGCAAGCTGCTGGTGGGCGACTGCCTCAAGAACCAGCTTACCCCCGAGTTGAAGGAGAAGTTTTTCAAACGCTTCGACCTTACCCCCAAGGAGATTCTCGACCGGGTCTACAAGAAACCCTTCCCCAACCGGTTCCTGGCCTCGGTTTCGCCCTTCCTCATCGAGAATATCGAGGAGCCCTGCATACACCGCATCGTGCTCAACGGCTTCAAGAACTTCTTCACCCGCAACGTCATGCAGTACGACTACAAAAACGTGAAGGTGCACTTCATCGGCTCCATCGCCTACTACTACAAGGAGGTGCTCGAAGAGGCCGCCAACGCCCTGCAAATCGAGCTGGGCACCATTATCAAAAGCCCCATGGACGGACTTGTAGAATATCATTCAACCCTATAAAACGCAATCGCTATGGCATTCGTGAAAATCACCGAGCAACCGTCTCTATACGACAACCTCGAAAAAAAATCGGTTCGTGAGATTCTGGAAGAGATCAATACCGAAGACCAGAAGGTAGCCCTGGCCGTACAAAAGGCCATCCCCCAAATCGAGAAACTCGTCACCCAAATCGTGCCCCGCATGAAACAGGGCGGCCGCATCTTCTACATGGGCGCCGGCACCAGCGGACGGCTGGGTGTGCTCGACGCTTCGGAGATTCCCCCCACGTTCGGCATGCCGCCCACGCTGGTCATCGGACTCATTGCCGGCGGCGACATCGCCCTGCGCAACCCGGTCGAGAATGCCGAGGACGACATGAACCGCGGCTGGGAAGAGTTGCAGGAACACCACATCAACACCAAAGATACCGTCATCGGCATCGCCGCTTCGGGTACTACCCCCTACGTCATCGGGGCCCTGCGGGCCGCCCGCGAGCACGGCATCCTCACCGGCTCCATCTCGAGCAACCCCGACTCGCCCATCTCGCACGAGGCCGATGTGCCTATCGAGATGATCGTGGGTCCCGAATATGTAACCGGCAGCTCGCGCATGAAATCGGGCACGGGACAAAAGATGATTCTCAACATGATTACCACCTCGGTGATGATTCAGTTGGGTCGGGTCAAAGGCAACCGCATGGTCAACATGCAGCTCTCGAACCAGAAGCTGGTAGACCGCGGTACCCGCATGGTATCCGAAGAGCTGGGCATGGACTACGAGCACGCCAAACGGCTGCTGCTCCTGCACGGCTCGGTCAAGAAAGCCGTCGATGCCTATCACGCCGAAAATCCCGACAAATAAAAGGAGCCAAGTCCTATGAAAAAGATTCCCGTCCTTCTGCTGCTGTCGCTCGTAGGGGCCACGGCCCTGTCGGCTCAAGAGGTCTACCACTACAACCTCTTCTACTACCAGCGGGCTACGCTTTTCGAGAAGCTGCCGGTCGACAGCGACGACATCATCTTCCTGGGCAACAGCATCACCAACGGCTGCGAGTGGCACGAACTGCTCGACAACCCCAACGTCAAGAACCGGGGCATCAGTTCCGACGTGGCCATGGGGGTCTACGACCGCCTCGAGCCCATCGTGCAGGGGAAACCGGCCAAGATTTTCCTGATGATCGGCATCAACGACGTGTCGCACGACCTCTCGACCGACAGCATCGTGCGCAACATCGCCCAAATCGTGCGCAAGATACGCCACGACAGCCCCGCCACGCAGCTCTACATACAGAGTATGCTGCCCATCAACAACTCGTTCGGGCAGTACCGCAAACTCGCGGGCAAGGAGCCGCAGATCGTCGAGATAAACCAGCGGCTCGAGCAACTGGCCGCCGCCGAGCAGTGCACCTATATCGACCTCTATTCGCACCTCACGGCCCCCGGCTCGAACGACCTCGACCCCGCCTACACCAACGACGGGCTGCACCTGCTGGGCGATGCCTATCTGGTGTGGAAAGAGGTATTGCAACCCTACTTGAAATAGCGAAAGTTCTCACTCCATACCACGAGGGGGATAGGCCGAACCACCGGTCTATCCCCCTCGCCGTATAGATATACGTCCGGGAGCCGTTTCTCCCTGCTCCCGACAAGCCCCCTCCGGACAGACGGTACACGAAAAAGGGCTCTATCCTGCCCTCCGAGAGAGCGACGATAGAACCCTTTATGTTCCCGGTTATTGCTAACCCTTCAAGTGTCGAGCCCGGGGCACAGGCCCGACCGTATTAGATTGTGTTCAGTTAAATCAGATTGTGTTGTATCAATAGACTGTGTTCTGGGGATCCATGTTGGTCCAGCCGGTCATCCAGTTGTTGTCGGCCGTTTCGCTGGGCGAGAAGGCACCGATGTACGAAACCTGCTCGAATCCCGAAGCTACCAGCGGGTTGCTCCAGTCGGCAGCCTGGCTTACCAGCGGGCTCTCCTGCGAAGGAATCAGGTTGAAGCCCGTGAGGCTTTGGGGATTGCCCTGCAACTTGAGGTCGGCGATAGCGGCATAGGCGTGGTTCTTGCCGTCGGCCCGGTTGAAGTAGCTGTCGGCAAAAGCACCGTTGTCGGTGGGGCTGTAGGGCGTGTTGTTCTCCCAGTATTGGGCATCCTGGAAGTTCTTGACCATACCGGCAAAGAGGCAGTTCTCTACCACCAGTTTCCCGGCCGTAGCAAAGTCTTGCGTCGTGGAGTTCTTGTCGTTCTCGATGATGAGACCGAGGGGGAATCCGGCAAATACCGAGTTGAACACTCTCAACTGGGTGTTGCGGCGCAGGTGCATGGCAGCCTGGAAGTGGGCGTCGGTATTGCTGCCGTTCACGCCGGCTTCGTCGGTGTAATTGTTCGGATCAACCACGGGACCGAACATCGAGACGTTGGAGAATACGCACGAGGTGTAAGGCTCGATGGTAGCGGCGTCGCTGCAGTTGTCCGATTCGAAACCGTTGGAGGCCGACTTGTCACCGATTTTCGGGTCGCGTACGGCTGCCAGGAACTGCAGACGGCCCGAGAAACCGTTGTCGGTATCGAAGTCGTCGTCCCAGGTACCCAGAGCTACCAGGTGCTTGCAGTTGACGTCACCGCCGAACCACTCGTAAGAGTCATCGCCCGAGTAGGAAACCTGTACATAATCGACCGTCGTACCGCTGCCGACCGACCCGAAGGTGATGGCGTTGATTTCGTTGTCGACCGAATATTCGATACCGGCAAACTCGCAACGTACATACTTCAGCACACCCGAGTTGTCGGCATCGTCGTTACCGCCGTGTTTGCTGCGTACGCCGCCCTCGATGGTCTGCTCGCCCTTGTTGTTCTTGGCTTTACCCAAGAGGATGATACCGCCCCAGTCGCCCGGTTTACGGCTGCCCGGAGCCTGAGCCGACGTGAAGACGATAGGACGCTCTTTCGTGCCCTCGGCAATGAGTTTGCCGCCCCGCTCTACAATCAGGGTAGCCTTGGATTCTTTCTCACCCTTGATAACCACACCCGGCTCGATGGTGAGGGTAGCCCCCTCGGTTACATATACGAAACCGCGCAGGTTATAGGTATTGGGATAGGTCAAAGTCATGTCCGACGAAATCTCATAGGCATCGGAACCATCGCCCAGGTCGTAGCTCGAACCGGCCGGAACAACGGGTTCGTCGTTATTCTCATCACAACTTACTACGGTCATGGCTGCCAAACATACGAAGGCAATCGTTTTGAATAGCTTTTTCATTTGAT
This sequence comes from Barnesiella sp. An22, assembly GCF_963931395.1. NCBI lineage: Bacteria > Pseudomonadati > Bacteroidota > Bacteroidia > Bacteroidales > Barnesiellaceae > Barnesiella > Barnesiella sp. An22. The sequence goes on along the minus strand of NZ_OZ007014.1, from coordinate 666,158 downwards.
TTTCTTTTTGGTTAGTATGATAGAAAAGTTATCTTTTTTCGAGATTAGAAATTGAAGGTGATACCCACACTCACCGCACGGCCCGGACGATACGATTTCGTCACCTGCTCGCGCTCCTGCAACTGACCGGCGGCATCGTAGAACTGCGGGAACTGCTTGTAGACCACCTTCTCGGCCAGTATATCCTTCACGCCGGCCTTCAGCTCGATGAGCTTACCCAGCTTTTTGGAGATGGTGAAGTCGAGGCTGTTGCGGGGCATCTCGTAGGTATCGGGTATGTTCACGCTCACGTCGTGGGTGGTGCTGTTCGACTTGCCGATACCGATAATGCGTTTGCCCAGGCGGTTGTAGAGGAGCGACGACATCAGACCCCACTTCTCGTTCTGGTAGTACAACCCGGCGTTGATGATGTAGGGCGACTGGCCCTGCATGGGGCGGTCTTCGGTCTTGATGATGCCCGACTCGTCGAACCGCACATTGCTCTTGATGAGCGTGGCGTTGAACAGCAGGCTGAAGTTGCGCATCCCGATGAAGTCGAGGCTCTTGCGTATCTCTACCTCGGCACCCAGACTCTGGGCCGAGAGGGCATTCTCGTAGTTGTAGCGCAGGGTACCGCCCATGTCGATGAAGGTCCATTCGATGGGGTTCTCGAAATGTTTGTAGAAGAGCCCCACACTCACCATCTCGCCCCGGGCGGGATAGAACTCGTAGCGGAAATCGAGGTTGTCGATCTTACAGGTTTTCAAATCTTCGTTACCGCCGATTTCGTTGAAGAGGTCGAAGTCGTAGTAGACGGCCGGCGACACCTCGCGGAACTCGGCCCGGTTGAGCGAGCGGCCGTAGGCGAGCCGCAACAGGTGCTGCTCGTTGAAGTTGTAGGTGGCGTTGACCGAGGGCAACAGGTCGAGGTCGACGTAGTCGCGACTGGTCAGCAGGGTTTGCGTGGCCGACATCGACTTGTCGCGGGTGAGGCGCAGTCGGTTATACTCGAGGCGCAACCCGGCGTAGATGTTGAATTGGCCCAGCGGCAGCTCGATGGCTCCGTAGCCGGCACCGTAGAGGTTGGTGGCTTCGTAGGCGTTGGTCTTCTGGGTGATTTCGTCGATGTAGACCTTGTCGGCACTCAGCCAGGCATCGCTCATCATCTCTTCGTAAGGCAGGTAGAGGTACTCCTGACGCTCGGCCACGGTGAGGTTGTCGTAGCGGTAGACAAACTCGCGGGGGGTATAGCTGCGGGTGCGGTATTCGCCCATCAGGCCGCCCTTGACGGTCGAGCGGATGGAACCCAAATTGACAGAGCCCTTGTAATCGACACTCCCCGAGAAGAGGTGGTCGCTGAGCGACTGGAAGTAGCGCGAGATCTCCTCGTTGCCCACCTTCAGTTGCGACACGTCGGCGCCCTCGCTCATACCGGCCTGGTTGACGATGATGCGTCGGTCGGGCTCGGTTTTGTAGGCGTAGCTGTAACCTACGTTCCACGACAGGGAGTGCAGCTTGTGCTCGTCGAGGAAGTGGTTGCCGGCCAGCTGCCCCAGGTAGGTGAGGCGCGACTGGTAGAGCATCTCGGTCTCTTCGCGGTAGAAGGGGCTGCTGATGTTGCGCTCGCCGGTACGTTCGGTCAGGCGGTTTTTACCCAGCATGTTGAAGAGGTTGCGGAACTCGATTTTGTTGCGGTCGCTGAAGACAAACGACCAGTTGTGCATGGCCCCTACCCGCACGTCGTTGGAGTATTGGTTGTCGATATAGTCGTCAAGGTAGACCGGCTTGTCGGCCTCCGACGAGTAGACGCCGAACCGGGCGTTGACAATATCCTGTATCGTCTTGTAGGTGTTGCTGTAATTGATGAAGGTGGTCATGCCTATCTCGGTGCCCCCTTCGGTGTCGAACCGCCGGTTGACGGTGAGCGACAGCCGCTGGTCGGGCATGGGAATGTAGCTCTTCACCCGCCAGTCGGAGTTGAACGAACGGGTCAGCCGTGTCACCTCGTCGGGGTTGCTGCCGGCCACATCCATGTGCGAAGGCATGCTGCTCGAGAGGGGGCGTTTGCTCAAGTCGAAGCCCAGCCAGTCGGTCGAGCTGCCGGGGTTGAGCCGGATGTCGGTAAACTGCGTGCTGGTGTTGAACCCGGTGGTGTAGTTCACCTGCACCGAGTTGCGCAGCGGCAGGCTCTTGGTGGTGATGCGGATGAAACCGCCGGCAAAGTCGGCCGGAATTTCGGGAGCCGGCGACTTATAGATAATCATATTTTCGATTTGCGAACTGGGCAGCATGTCGAACGAGAAGACCCGGCTGTCCGACTCCAGACTCGGGGCCGTGTTGCCGTTGATCCACACGTTGTTGTAGCGTTGGGCCAATCCCCGCACCACCACAAAGCGGTCGTCGAGAATCGAGATACCCGGCACGCGCTTCACCACCTCGGAGGCATCGCGGTCGAGCGTCTTGGCTATCTGCTGCGACGAGATACCGCTCGCCACCTGCACCTGGGCCTTCATTCCCTCAATGAGCGACGTCTCGGTGTCGTTGCGCCGGTAGGTCGAGACCACCACCTCTTGCAGGGCAACCCCGTCCTCTTCGAGCTCGATTACCAGCGGAGCAGCACTCTGTCCGGCAACTACCTCGACCGGTATCCGGGCCGTCTTGTACGAGAGATAGCGGCAGACAATCACCTGTTTGCCGGCCGGCACGCTCTTCAACGCGAAGTTCCCGTCTATATCGGTAGCCGCAGCTATCGAGGTATTCTCGACCTGGATGGTGGCTCCGATGATGGTCTCGCCGCTCTTCTTGTCCTGTACGGTTCCCGTAATCGAGCCGGTAGCCGGAGCGCCCAACACCCGAAGTGTAAAAATGAATCCTAAAACAATCGCTAATAATCTGTTTTTACCCATACTTTCTTATCTTTTTTCTTTCCGCCGCAAAGATATGGGCATGGGGCTACGAAGATGAGACAACGACGTGAATGAGCATATAACATCTGTTACATTTCGATAACCTGCATTTATCAAAAATGTTTCAACAGATGTATATCTATCTGTCAAACAGAGCGATTAGAAACAAAAAGGGTAACACTACGACTCCCCGGAGCGCATTGCCTCCCGCGAAGCCATGATGTCGCCCGAGTGCTCGAAGGCCCAGCGCACCAGCTCGCCGAGCACCGGCATGAAGCTCTGCCCCCGTTCGGTGAGGGTATACTCGACCCGCGGCGGTATCTCGGCATAGACCCGGCGGGTGAGCATGCCATCCTCCTCGAGCGACCGCAGCGTGACAGTGAGCATGCGTTGCGAGATGTCGCCCAACGAGCGCTGTATGTCGTTGAAGCGCATGGTGCCGTTTTCGTGCAAGGTCTCGAGCACCAGCACCGACCATTTGCTGCCCAGCCGGCTCAAAATATCGCGCACGGGACAAACTCCGGTATGAAGAAAAGTTTTCATCTTATTTAATATTTTGTATATTCCTGATTTCCTGCATTCGTTACCTCGGTGTAACTTACCTATCTCGCTGTGCCTTCTTGCAAGGGAGCCGGGAAAAGAGCATCTTCGCACTACAAAAATAATAAAGTTATTTTTAGTAACCAATCATAAACCAACTTAATCGATAAGAAAATGGAAACAATTCGTAAAGTCAATGAGGGTGAAAAATTCACCCACGCCACGGTAGGCGACCTGAGCGCCTTTGCCGGCAAACAGTTTGTAAAAGATTGTGCAGGCACCACCGGTTGCGAAATCTCGTTCAGCACCTTGAACCCGGGCGAAGCCGCACCCTTCTTCCACAGCCACAAGCAGAACGAAGAGGTCTATCTGATTCTGCGGGGCTCGGGCGACTTCCAGGTCGACGACACCGCCTTCCCCATTGCCGAGGGCTCTATCGTGCGTGTAGCTACCCACTGCAACCGCTCGCTGCGCTGCACCTCGGCCGGCAGCATGCTCTACCTCTGCATCCAGGTCAAAGAGGGTAGCCTCGACCAATGCACGTTGAACGACGGTATAATTACCGAGCAGGCCACGGCTTGGAAATAAGCCTGTCTCTCCCGAAAAAAAGCCACAGGGCTTTGCTCCCCTCGAATGGGAGCGAAGCCCTGCGTTTTATTGCTGCGTTTTATTATTGCAAAGTCCGATGACTATTTGAGCGTCACCTTCACCACATAGTCGATGCAGTCGTCGGGAATCTCTACCCCGAAGTCGAGCACCCCCTTCTTACATTTGTAGTCGATGCGGGTACCCTCGCCCAGCACCTCGACACTCTTCACCTTCTGCGCAACCGGCATCTTCACCTGCTCGATGTCGGTATTCAGAATATGCACATAGAGCACGTTGCCGTTGCGGGTCGTGATGAGGTTGTCGCCCTCGCGATAGCCGCCGGCCACGGTGGCATAGATCGACTCGCCGTAGCGGTCGAGCCACTTGCCCATCTCGGCCAGGCGGGTCAAGGCAGCCTCGGGCAACGTACCGTCGGGTTGCGGGCCGACGTTGAGCAGCAGGTTGGCCCCTTTGCCCGAGGTGCGCACCAACAGCTGGATAAGCTCCCGAGTCGATTTATACTCCTGGTCGGTCACCCGGTACCCCCACGAGTGGTTCATGGTCTGGCAGGTCTCGAGCGGCAGCGCACTGATATCCTGCCCCGAGAGTCCGGCCTTGTTTTCGCCCGGCACATCACGCTCGAAAATCTGAATATCCTCCCCCTCGAAAGGCACCTGATGGTGGTTGTTCCCCACCAGGCAGCCGGGTTGCAGTCGGTGGATAAGCCGATATTGCCCGTCCAGCTCCCAGTCGAAAGGCACGGAATCGACGTCGTGGTCCCACCAGCCGTCGAACCAGATGGCCCCGATCTCGCCGTAGTTGGTGAGCAACTCGGTCAACTGGTTGTTCATAAAGCGATAGTATGCCGGCCAGTCGGCGCGGTCGAGCCGCTTGGTCCCCCGGCCCGTACGGCCTGCGGGATAGTCCTCGCGGGTCCAGTCGATGTGCGAGTAATAGAGGTGCAGCTTGATGCCCTGGCGGTGACACTCCTCGGCCAGCTGCCGCACGATGTCTTTGCCGTAGGGCGTATTCATGATGTTATAGTCCGACCACCGGGTATCCCACATGGAGAAGCCCTCGTGATGCCGGGTGGTGAAACAGATGTATTTCGCCCCCGCAGCCTTGAAGGCCGACACCCACTGGCGGGCATCGAAACGGTGGGGATAAAAGCCGTTCATGGCCTTGGCATATTCGCGGGCGTCGACACTGGCATTGTTCATATACCACTCACCCTGTGCAAAGGTGCTGTACAGGCCCCAGTGGATAAAGATACCCAGCCGGCTCTCGGCAAACTCTTTCCTGTTCTGAAGATTCTCGGGGGTAGGTACATACTTCTGGGCCTGCGCCGACACAGACAGCAGGCAGAAGCATGCAAGCGTTGCAATCCATTTTTTCATCGGTTCTTGTTTTTAGTATTTCATGTGTATCAGGTCGATGCCGGGAAGGGGCCCGACACCCATACAAATGTAAGGAAAATCTGCGGAAAGCACACTCCGGAGGCGCAAAAATCCATACCTCCCAGAGCACAAAAACAACCGAGGGGCTACCCTCCCGCATGGCGGGAAGGCGGCCCCTCGGTCTCACCTGTATATCTGGAACAGTTTATTTGCTCCGTTCCAACTCGAGCACAATCGTGCCACCCTCGCTCATGAGTGCCAGACGGCCGTTGTCGAGCAGACCGTAGGAACGCACGCTGTTGAGGGCCGAGAGTACCTGATTCTCGGTATCCATGTCGGGGCAGGCCATACGGGTAGAGGCCACGTTGCCAAACGAGATGGAGTTCTCGTCGGCCCCGTCGTGGTTAATCGCACCCGAAAGCCGGTTACAACCCGAATTGCCGGTTACCCGATTGGCTGTCACGTCGAAGTTGAGTGCTGGCACGGTTTCCATGCCTTCGGGCAAAGCGGCTCCGTAGAGGCTCACCACACGCCAGTCGCCTTTCAGGCTCGACAGGGGCACGACTTCGAAACGCTTCTGCAACAGCATCACCGGCTCTTTGTCCGCTCCATACAGCACCAACGTCTTGCCCGAGCACTTGAGGCTTTTCACCGAGGCCAACGCATTGAGCATGAGCCGCTCGGTCTCCATATCGGGACAAGCCATGAGGGTAGAGGCCATCTGCCCCAATTCGATTTTATTGGGTTTCGAGAGGGTCAAAGCACCCATCAGCCGGTTGCAACCGGTATAACCATATACCCGTCCGTCTTGGGCATCAAACCCGATAAAGGGTTGCGACTCGGCCTGCACGGCCTGGCCTTGAATCTCCACTACATTCCATTCGCCGTCGAGATCGTTTACCGACACGGCCTCTTTTGAGGAGCGGCACGCAGCCAACGAAAGCACGGCAGCAGCCACAGCCACATATAAGCACTTCATTTTCATAGTTCTTTTTGTTTTAGTTTCTATTCTATATTTTCTACACGAATTTCTCGTATAAAGATAAAACAAAAATAAAGGCCAATACTGCGCTACGATACATTAAATTGTCTTAAAACCGTCTCGCATTTGTATATTCTTTCTTTTCTCCCGGGGTATCGGGATACCAAAATTCCTTTTTATTCATAGCTTTGCAGAAAGTACCATAAACCTAAAACACTTTTCAACAATGAAAACAAAAATGTTCACGGCCTTGACAGCTATTGCTATTCTGGCCTCGGCCTGTCAGAACAAAGCCTCCTTGACGGGACAATGGATCGAACCGATACCGGGTAACCCCGATGCCATACAGGGTATCGACCTGAAAGAAAACGGCGAAGCATCATCGATCAACATGGCAACCCTCCAATACGAACAGTGGAGTCGGGAGGGCGACCGGCTTATCCTCTCGGGCGAAAGCATCGGCAACCACCAGACCATCGCCTTTGCCGATACGTTCGAAATCGGCAAACTCACGGCCGACAGCCTCGTATTGAAAAAGGGCGACTATGTGATGAGCCTTGCCCGTCCGCAAAGTTCGATACCGGCCACTCTTATACAACCGGCGACCCCGCTCTCCTTCACGGTGAACGGGCGATTGATCATCGGGCACGAGGTGCGCTCGTTTATTGCCGACGGCGATACGGCCGAATACTGGATTATCGACGAAACCGATTCCCTGAAGCCTCTGTACGAAAAGGCCGTCGGCGAGAAGGCAAAACCCTACACCGCCGTGAAAGCCTCGCTGCGAGTGGTCGACGCCGGGAAATCGGCCGAAGGATTTGCCGCCGAATACGACGGTGTCTATCGGGTCGAACAGGTTATCGACATCGCGCCCCTTGACCTAAACGAGAAGCGATAACAACAGAATCCAATCCCCCTCTTTCCTAGATGAGAAGCGACGGAATCCCGACTCCTACGGGCCGTCGCTTCTTCCCTTTTTATGACACAGCGTCACCCCTCACTTGATGCAGGAACAGGCACAGAACTTTGGCGGGTATTCCTTTACGGGTATTCTCTGGATTCCGCGTCGAAGCGCGGAATGACAAGAACGTCACCCCGCACCTCGATGCGGGGTCCAGAAGAGGACAAGCGAGACTTTCATTTACGGGGTCTTTGCCGATATTTACCTCATGCGGGTATTCCCCCTTTACGGGTATTCTCTAGATTCCGCGTCGGAGCGCGGAATGACAAGAACGTCACCCCGCACCTCGATGCGGGGTCCAGAAGAGGATAAGCGAGGCTTTCATTTACGGAGTCCTTGCCAGTATTTACCTCATGCGGTATTCCCCCCCTTTGCGGACTGTCTCCTTTGCGGGTATTTTCTGGATTCCGCGTCGGGGCGCGGAATGACTACATACAAAAAAAAGAGCTCCAATTACCTGAAGCTCTCTTCGTAGCGAGACCGGGGTATAATCCCGGGACCTTCCCGATACTGTATCGGGACGCTCTAACCCTTCGCTATCAACTGCTTGATATATATTCTACTCTTCTTATTCTTTATCTCTCGCTCCCGAGCCATGGCGGCCCCTTTCTCCGTATAGGATTCGCTATACACCAATTCCCAAGGCCTGCCGCTTCGGGTACTCGGCGTAGCTCCCGCATTGTGCTTCGACAAGCGAGTGGCTATATCGTGAGCATAACCTACATAGTATCGATTGCGTGTACGTGAATAGAGGATATAAACGTAATACATTGGAGGAGGTAAAAAAATGCCTCACTGAATCGTGAGGCAACTTTTATTTTTCGTAGCGAGACCGGGGTATGATCCCGGGACCTTCCCGATGCTGCATCGGGACGCCCTAACCCTTCGCCACAATAATAAAAAGCACCAAGCCTCACTTCAAGTGCTATATGAACTTAACGAAAAAGAGCTCCAGTTACCTGAAGCTCTCTTCGTAGCGAGACCGGGGTATGATCCCGGGACCTTCCCGATGCTGCATCGGGACGCCCTAACCCTTCGCCACAATAATAAAAAGCACCAAGCCTCACTTCAAGTGCTATATGAACTTAACGAAAAAGAGCTCCAGTTACCTGAAGCTCTCTTCGTAGCGAGACCGGGGTATGATCCCGGGACCTCATGATTATGAATCATGCGCTCTAACCAACTGAGCTATCTCGCCATCATGTCTATTTTTGCATCGACCACTTGTCAAATGCGGTGCAAAGATAAACGATTATTTTGGACTACGCAACAAATCGGCGCATTTTTTATCAACAATTTATGCCACAATTCTGCGAATGAGTCGATAAATCTCGCCAATCCACAACACAATGGAGGTAGCGGCAAAGATATAAACCCAATCCATGAGCTGCAGCGGGGTCACGCTGAAGAGCGCACCGCCCACACTCACGATGAGTATCTGCCCGGCCAGGATGATGAGCGTTACCCACAGGAAGCCTTTGCAGGTGTTCAAGCGGCTGAAGGCCGACTGCACATTGCCGAAGGCCTTGGCGTTGAACATGTTCCAGAATTGCAGGAAGACGAATATCGAGAAGAAGAGGGTAAGCTCGTAGCGGGTAAGGCCTTCGTGCACGGGGCTGAAGTTGAAGAAGTTGGCCAGGAAGAGACTCAGGTCGAACTGGGCTATCGAAGTGACATCGACATGCTTGAAGTATTGCAGCAGCCCGAAGAGGAGCAGCACAAAGGCGATACCGGTACCGATGATGCCCTTGCCCATGGCACGGGTCACGATATTGTCGTTGAGGTGGCGGGGCTTGTCGCGCATCACCCGTTCGTCGGGCGGCAGCGAGGCCAGAGCCAGCGCGGCAAAGGTATCCATAATGAGGTTCACCCACAGCATCTGCGTGACGGTGAGCGGCGACTCGGTGCCCAGGAAGGCCCCCAGCAGCACGATGAGGCAGGCCGCTACGTTGATGGTCATCTGGAAGAGAATGAATTTCTGGATATTGCGATAGAGCGAACGGCCCCACAGCACCGCTTTGGTGATGCTGCCGAACGAGTTGTCGATGATGGTGATGTCGCTGGCCTCCTTGGCTACCGAGGTGCCGTCGCCCATCGAGAGGCCCACCTGGGCGGCATTGAGGGCGGGAGCGTCGTTGGTACCGTCGCCGGTCACGGCCACCACCTCGTCTTGCGACTGCAGCAACTTCACCAGCCGCTCCTTGTCCATGGGGCGGGCGCGGGCAATCACCTTCAGGTCGGGGATACGCTCGAGCAACTCCTTGTCGGAGAGGTTGGCAAACTCGGTACCGGTGATGATGTTGCGGTCGCCATCCTCGGGCTTCCACAACGAAATCTGGCGGGCTATCTCGCGTGCCGTAGCCGGGGTGTCGCCCGTTACAATCTTCACCTTGATGCCGGCATTCAGGCACTCGGCCACAGCCTCGGGCACCTCCTTGCGCACAGGGTCGGCAATAGCGGTCACACCCAGGAAGGTGAGGCGGATATGAGGCGACAGATGGCCGGCGATGAAGTAAGGCTCGTCGGGACCTACCAGCGCATAGGCAAAGCCCAAGGTACGCATGGCCTGGTTCTGATACTGCAACAGTTTCGCCTCCACGCCCGGACGGCTGCTCTCCATGGGCACGAGCCCCTGGGCCGTAACCATCTGCGAACAGAAATTCATCACATACTCGGGGGCACCCTTTACATAGACCACCCGGTGGTTGAGCAACGGCGAGTCGACCACCGTAGCCATATACTTGCGCTCGGTCGAGAAGGTGAGCTGCTCCACCACATGAGCCCGGTTGCGCAACTCGGCATAGTCGACACCCTGGTCGGCCAGCCACAGCAGCAGAGCCCCCTCGGTGGGGTTACCCAGCACCTTCACCCCGTTGGTACCCTCGTCGAGGTGAGCCGTCGAGTTGGCGGCAATGCCTTCGGCAATAATCGCTTTGATATTCGAGTCGGAGGCGTAGTCAAAAGCAGCCTCGCTCACCCGCATCTGGTTTTGGGTGAGGGTTCCCGTCTTGTCGGTACAGATGACCGTAGCCGCACCCATCGTCTCGCAGGCGTGCATCTTGCGCACCAGGTTGTTGTTGGCCAGCATACGCTTCATGCTCATGGCCAGACTCAGGGTCACACTCATGGGCAACCCCTCGGGCACGGCCACCACGATAACGGTCACGGCAATCATGGCCGTCGAGAGCAGGTAGCTGCCGAAGCTGAGCCAGTCGAGCACCGGATGGTCGGTGAGGTAGATGACCGTGCGGGCCACAAAGATGATAGCGGCAATCACATAACTGGCCTTCGTGATGAACGATGCCAGCGTATTGAGCTGCTTGTCGAGCGGAGTTTGGGTATTGTTCTCGATTTGTGAGCCGGTATAGACCTTGCCATACTCGGTAGCGTCGCCCACCTGAGTCACCTGCATCACGCCATAGCCGCCCAGCATGGTCGAACCGTTCATCACGGCGTTGGAGGGATAGGTAGCATCCTTGTCGAAGTCGGCTTCGACCGTCGTCTTGGTGGCCATGGGCTCACCCGTGAGCGACGACTCGTTCACCTGCACCGAGACGGCACTCAGCAGAATACCGTCGGCCGGTATCTCGTCGCCGGCATTGAGCATGACGATGTCGCCCACCACCACCTCACGTTTGGGAATCTCGACAATATGTCCGCCCCGCACCACCTTCACGGGCAGGTCGTCGTTCACCTGATTGAGAATGTCGAACTTCTTGGCGGCACTCATCTCGAAGAGGAAGCCCACCACCGTAGCCAGCAGGATGGCCAGGGCGATGCCGGCCGGTTCGAACAGGGCCGAAGCTCCGGCCTCGCCGGTTGCCACGTGATAGACTGAAACGGCTATCGACAGCAACAAAGCTACCAATAAAATACGAATGATAGGGTCGGAGAATTTCTCCAGAAACAATTTCCACATCGGGGTTCGGGCCGGTGGCGTCAACACGTTTTCGCCATACTTTTCCCTACTTTTCAACACCTCGGCCTCAGTCAAGCCGGTGTATTCCAATTTCGAGCTCATCGATTCAATCTATCTATGGTTTTATTTTCTTTTATCGTTTCTTGCCGATTACGCAAAAGGGCAATAACCTCGTCGAGCGAGAGCAACGACTGCTCGCCCGTAGTCATGTTTTTCAGAGCTATCTTGCCGGCGGCGATTTCGGTCTCGCCCACCAGAGCCACATACTGGGCCCCTATCGAGTCGGCATAGCTCATCTGTTTCTTCATCTTGGCCGGTTCGGGATAGATTTCGGCCCGCACGCCGGCAGACCGCAACCGAGCGAGGTGGCCCAGACAGACCTGGCTCTCGCGCTCCCCGAAGTTGACAAAGAGCACCTGTGTCGACTGCATCGACTCCTTGGGATAGAGGTCGAGCTGGTTGAGCACGTCGAAGATGCGGTCGGCACCGAACGAGATGCCCACGCCCGATACACCCGGCAGACCAAATACTCCGGTGAGGTTGTCGTAGCGGCCGCCACCCGTGATGCTGCCTATCTGCACATCGAGCGCCTTCACCTCGAGAATGGCACCCGTATAGTAGTTGAGGCCGCGCGCCAATGTCAAGTCTATCTCGAGCGTCGAGCGCAACGGCGAGGCCGAGAGTTTCTGCAAGATATACTCCAGCTCGTCGATACCCTTCAAGCCCGTCTCCGAGCCAGCCAATTCGCGGCGCAGCACCTGCAGCTTCTCCTCGTTGCTGCCCTGCAACTGGATGATGGGTTGCAGTTGGGCCACAGCCTCCTGCGAAAGCCCCTTCTCCATCAGTTCGGCATTCACCTTGTCGAGCCCCATCTTGTCGAGTTTGTCGATGGCCACAGTAATGTCGACAATCTTCTCGGGAGCCCCTATCCACTCGGCTATACCGCTCAATATCTTACGGTTGTTCAACTTGGTGGCTACCCGTATGCCCAGACGGGAGAATACCTCGTCGATCATCTCGATGAGCTCTACCTCGTTCAGCAGCGAGTCGGAACCCACCACGTCGGCATCGCACTGGTAGAACTCGCGATAACGCCCCTTCTGCGGACGGTCGGCCCGCCACACGGGCTGAATCTGATAACGCTTGAAGGGGAAGGTAAGTTCGTTGCGGTGCATCACCACAAAGCGGGCAAAGGGCACGGTGAGGTCGTAACGGAGCCCCTTCTCGCACAGGCGGGCAGCCAGGCGGTTGAGATTGCGCTCGGCCAGGTCGGCCTCCGAAACATCCGAGAGGAAATCGCCCGAGTTGAGCACCTTGAAGAGCAACTTGTCACCCTCCTCGCCATATTTGCCCATGAGGGTCTGCAGGGTCTCCATGGCCGGCGTCTCAATCTGCCGGAACCCATAGAGAGCAAAAACTTGTTTTATCGTATCGAATATGTAATTGCGCTTGGCCATCTCGTCGACCGAGAAATCGCGCGTACCTTTGGGAATGGAAGGTTTTGCCATCATATTTTTCATTGTCTATTTTATGTTCTTCGCGGGGAGAGCTCCCGGCTTCAATCTATCCCGGCAGCCACCTTGCCGATTGCAGGCTTCACGGCCCGGCTGTCCAATCGAAACCTATCGGGTATCTGCTGCCTTCGCTTTTTTACCGAGCAAAGATAATGCAAAAAAGTGATATAGCGCACATACTCCGCGATATAGTTGGTTCTTTATCCTTGAAAAAAAAGCCGGTATTCACCCCCCCCCTTCCGAGTATCCTGCCCCGAAAGCCGACGACAGGTATCCCTGGCCACGACCTCTGAAAAACGCAGGCACCCGACTCACGCTCGAGAGTCGGGTGCCTGCAATATCATAGTCGTGCGTCAAAACCGATAGGCGGTTCCTACCGAAACCCGGCCTACGCCGATAAAGTGGTGAGTGTTGGTTTCGAACAGCTTATCGTCCCAGAGGGTCATCGAAGGCTCCACAAAGAGGTCGAGCGTGCGCGATACGTTCCAGCGCAACTGAGCGGCACCGCGAGCCACCCAGCCTATACCGCCATCGCGGTTGTAGTTGCTCCAGCCCAGACCGGTACCCAACGAGGCAATCAAGTGGAACCGACGATCGGGGTCGGGCTCGAGTAGCGACGAGAGGTTGAGCAGATAGTCGGCATGGAGCGTCCCTACGTTGAGTGTAGGCGAAGTTCTCGGGGTAATGAAGTCATAGCCCAACCCTACCGATACACCCGATGCGGCCGTAAACCAACGACCCAGTGCAATGTCGGTAGCGACCGACACCTTGCGGTAACGGTCCATCAATATCGTTTCGCTGAAGAGCGAAGGGCCTACCGATACCGATACAAAGGTGTTGCGGTCGGGAGCACGACGGCCACCCTCTACCGCATTGCGGCCCAGCTTGTAGTTGAGGCCCACCAGCACGCGGGCTTCGGTATCGACACTGCCATAGGTGTGAGGCAGGTGCGAAGCCACGAGTTGCGGCTCGACAAACAGGTCTATCCCCGACGAGAGGTTGAACCGTCCCTGAACGCCGGCCCGGGCTCCATACACAAATTCGTTCTGTTTCCGGCAATTGCCCACGCCGCCATACACACCACCCAATACCAGCAGGTCGAAGAAGCGGTCGGGGTTATACCCCACGGTAAAGGCCGAGAGATTGAACAGATAGTCGGCCGAGAGCGACAAGGCCATATATTGCGGTTGGGTGCGATAGTAGCCGTAGTCCAAGCCCAAACGCCAGGCCGACAGCGGAGTATACCACTTACCCAGCGAGAGGGTGGCTCCATAACCCGGAGAGAACTGCAGGCCCGACTTCCGGAGCCAGCGACCCGTATAGCCTACCGACACGAAATATTTGTTGTCGGTATCGTAGGCGGCATGATTGGCCTGGTAGTCGTAGTGGTTGAGCCTGTATTGAAGGCCCACGTTCACCGAGGTGAGCATGTCAATCGGCAAACTGGCCATGCCTTCGCGCGAATAGTTCTTCCCGAATACCCGCAGTTGAGGCTCGACGAACAAGCCGATACCCGAACCGACATTCCACAACCCTTGCAGACTCAGGGCGGCTCCGGGGTAGAATCCCGTGTGGTTGCCGGTAGCATAAGAGAGCACGGCACCTACCCCCAGGTGAGTCTCGAAGATGCGCGACGGGTTATAGCCGTAAAGGGTCGAATTGATATTCCACAGATAATCGAGTTGCACGAGCCCGAACTTGCGATACCCGATTTCGGAGTCGCGATAAGCACCGGCACCGGCCGAGAGCCGCACACCCGATGCCCCCGTAAACCATTTGCCCACATAGGCCGAAGCCATGGGCCCGATGCGGTCGAGCGGATGAAAAACCAAATTGCGGTGCATAATACCGGCAACACCTACGCCCGCTCCGTAAAATATATGGTCTACGAAGTTTTCGTGGCGAAACTCCTGGGCCTTCTCCATCGTACCATGTGTGCGCCCGTAGCCATAGAGCGAATAGGTGAGACCGGCCGTAATCGTGGGCACGACATCGATGCTCGAGATAAGCTGCTGTTCCCAACGGTTATCCTGCCCTACAATCAGACGGGGCTCGATGAACAAGCCAAACATATCGTTGAGCCGGAAGAGACCTTGCAGACCTACACCTGCACCCACGCTGTGCTGGAAATAGCCCTCCGACGATACAAAATCGTAATTGAGACCGGCCACCCCACTCAGCGAGAAGAGGCGGCTGCGATCATAACCATAGAAGAGGTTAGTCAGGTTGAACAGATAGTCAAGCTGACCACCCACGGCCCACGTGTGGTGCGTCGTAAAGCGGGCATCGAGCGACGAGAAATTGGCCAGCAACCGCACGCCCGAAACCGGATTCCACCAGGTGCCTATACCGCCGAACAGGCGATAACCCTTGTTGGGTAACGGGTCGGAGATTGAGGTATTGAGCACACTGGCAAAGCCACCGCCTATCGTCAGGTAGAGGTCGCCGATGCTCCGAGGCAAGTCGAACGGGTCTTGCTCGATGGTCGAGCGATTGATTGCAGGCGAAACCGGCCGATAGGTAAGTCCGGCCCATACCGAAGCCAACGGGTCTACCGCACTCAGGTGGTCGCCCCAGGCTCCGTTGGCAAAGACATCGACCCGAGGCTCTATGAACAGGCCCAGATTTCCAGACAAGCGGAACTCGCCGTGCAAACCGGCCCCCACACTCCAGCGACTCTGGAGCTTTTCATCGACAGCCACCTTGTTATAACCAGCTCCCAAAAGGCCCGACATCTCGAACACCCGACCAGGGTTATATCCACCGAAGAGGGCGTGCATGTTGAAGAGGTAATCGAGCTGGGCTCCTACCGATGCCTTATGGGTATTCCGGTCGGTTTTCAGATAACGGACCGTCCCCGACAAGCGCAGCGACGATACCGGCGTGAACTGTTCGCCAATCGACACCATGGCAGTATAACCCGAGTCGAGCAACGGATTCAACGAACTGGTCAAGGTCGACGACAGACCACCTGCCAACGAGAAGAAGAGACCTTGATTAGCCCCCCAGAACGATTCGTGCCGACGTACCGGCGCCGAGAGCAACCGATACCCCAGACCGGCCATGAGCGAGGCCTCCCAGTCGTATCGCATCCAGGTAGAGATGCCGTCGATGCCGTCGGTATAGATACCTACCCGCGGCTCGAGGTAGAAGAAGGTGAGCGGCGAGAAGTTGAAGCGCGTCTGCATACCCAGTCTGAAACCTCCGCCGTGGTTCCAGTTGCCCCGGCGGTACAACAGTTGATATTCACCGCCGGCTACCCCTATCAGCTCGAAGATGCGCGACGCATTGTCTTTGTGCAACAAGGCCGAGAGATTCATCAGATAGTCGGCCGAGAGTCCGGCAAAATAGGGGTTGACCTCGCCCAGTCCATTGTGCAACCCGGCATTCAGCCCCAGCCGCACACCATGTACGGGGGTGAACCAGTCGCCCACCGTGAGACCGCTACGCAGCCCCAACCCCGGCGTAGAAAAGAGAGTCCCGGCCGAGCGGACGGCAGTGACTCCCGCCTCGCCCGTAAAGAAGAGGTGGTCGCCAAACTTTTTCCGGGCAAAGCGCTCGTTTCTGGCCGGACGCTGTAACATGTAATTCAATCCGTTGAACTGGGTCGTATCGTTGTTCGCAGCCTCCTGTGTCTGGGCCGACGCGCTCCACGCACACAGCACCATCAACAGGCAGGCACACCTTACTGCCCCTTTACAACCACGCATACTGTATTTCGAATTTTTCCTTTTCATACTTACTCCTCATCATCATGTTGTTGCAACAATTCCAGCACATCGCCATCGATGCTGGCCACATCGCGCAGCGACGGGTCTTTCTTGAACGCACTTTCCAGATACGAGAGTGCGAGCACCACTTCGTCGACACGATTGGCCGCAACGGCCTTGATGTAGTTCTCGCGGGCCGAGTTACCCAACAGCTTGGCCTTCTCCCAGGCCTGGTCGTTGGCTTTGATGGCCAGCAACATCAACACTTCGTTGAAGGGCGAATCGGCCGAAACCTCCTGTATCACCTCGCTGTACCTGCCGTTCAAAGCCGCCGCATACACCCTGGCCTTGTGATAGACCCCGGTATCGGGCAAATCGGCGGCCAACGAATCGGCCTGACCGAACTTGCCGACCGCCATCCAGGCGACTACCTGGTTGAGCCGGGTTTCATCGGGCAACTCGGGCAAACTCAGATAGGGGACGAGCAACTCGGCATCGGGCTTACCCTTCTCGATAAGGAGGGCTGCCAGGTCGGTGGCAGCTACCAGGAACTTCGGATAGACCTCGAGAGCCCGCCGGCATATCGCCTCGCGCTCGTCGGCCGAACCGGCCTGGTTGTACAACCGCCAGAACTCGTTGCGGGTGAGCTCGGCACTGTTGGTCCGATACAGAGTCCTTATCTCTTCGTCGGTGAGGTAGCGATACTGCGAGAAGAGCAGTTCGTAGCTGACCCGACGCAACTGCGGCAAATAGGTGCCCGTAATGAGCGGACGATAGAAGGGCAGCGACACCACCTTGCGCCACTGCCGGTTGGGATTGTCGGGGTATTGGTCGATAATGGCCTGTATGGCGTCGGCCTCCTGGTTCTTGCCGTCGGCCCGAAGCAGTTCGACCACCCGGCTCCAGGGCTCTACCGCGGCATCGGTACTTATATCGAGTTGCCGACGAGTCGACTCGTTCAGCTCTTTCAACACCCAATCCATGGCCGACGACATACGCTGCCCGGCCAACTTCAGGTTCTTTTCGTAACTACCGTCGGGCGAAGCCGTTCCCGCAATGGAGAAGCTCTTCAGCCGGGCATTGGGGTCGTTCTCGACCTCGCGCAGGCGGGCTACCAGCCGTTGCATCTCCTCGCGGTTGTTGCCGTCGTCGAGGTTGAGCCGGCTCTGGTTGACCCGGAAAGTCAGATTCACATCGCCCCGGGTATCGCGCAACTGCATCTCGGGTTGCGGGAAAAAGCGCTCGTTCTTCACCGCACTGCCGGGAATGTCGTACTCGAGGAACCGCAGCGGGTTGACCACGCCGCGGGCAATCACAAAGGTATCGCGGTAGAGCACCCGGTTGTAGTTCTCCATCGCCACCATCATGTCGCAACGGAAGTCGTCGTTGGGGTTCTCGACATAGGTCGAGTCGTTGTAGCCCACCCAGTCGTCCTTGCGCGACGAGGTAGTTTTTATCTGCACATATTGCGACAAGGGGTCTTGCCGGGTGTCGTAGTCGTACATGCGCTCTTGCGTGATGGCATACTCCTTGCCGTCGAAAACTACCGGTTTGAGAAAGACCATCTGCCCGCGAGAGACATTGTAGATACCCGGTTGTATAATCATGCGGGCATCGGTCGTGAAGAGTTCGCGGGGAATCTTCACCCGGGTCTTCACATGGAAGTAGTTGCCCTTCACCTCGATATCGGTAGGCTCGGGCACCACCTTGTCGACGATGCGTTTGGCCGAGACCACCACCTCGTTCAGCGCCACGGCCGAAGGTTCGAGTTCGACATCGATGGTCAGTTCGCCACGCACGGCTACTTGTTTCTCTTCATATCCCAGCGACGAGAAGAGCAAATCGCCCTCCGAATCGATTTTCACCAAATACTTGCCATCCTCATTGGTAGCCCCCACCAGCTTGTTGGTAGCGGCGTTGAAGATGCTCACCCGGTAGAGCGGCTCACCCTCGATATTGGTGACCGTTCCCCGCACATTGATGTCGCGAGCCCACAGCGGCAGCAGTGCAGCCCCAATCAAAGCGCCTGCCACCCAGCAGGAGCGTAATCTATTTATCAGCATAATCACAAATTATTATCACTTGAATATATAGGAAAACGAAAGGCCCAGCCGAATGGGAATCGGCGACCATTTGCGCAAGTTGGGCGTAGCGGGTTTCTCCTCGCCTTCGCGATAATCGAACGCCCGCAACCGGGCCATACCCACACCGAGCGTAGCCTCGAGGTTCCAGTGCCTACTCAATACGAACGCATAGCCATACGACAGCCCGGCGCCCCATATATCGCCCTGATACAGATGTTGCCTGATGTTCATGTTGTACAACCCGCCCAGAAAGCTAAGGCCCACGAAATGGCGGGCCATGGGACGGTTGAACCAATAGCGCAACTCGGGTTGCAATCGGGCATGTGTGGCCTTTACGTCGGCAACGGAAAACGTAAACGGATTGGCCGTGGCACTAATATCGAGGGTCAGCCGACTGTTGAGCCGCATCTCCAGTGCCAGGTTGGGCGACAGTGTGGCCCAGTCGATTACATTACTCTTAAGCGCTACGCGCTGTGCATTGACAAATTGAGTACATAGGATAGCACACGCTATCCACACAATCTTATACCAATATTTCTTCATACGTTCTATCGGGTCGATCAAGGACCCGTCTCGCCGGCAGACTTCACCCGAAGCACTTTGCCAACGATTCCATTCAAAAAAATTAGACCTTAAACAAAAACTATCGCAAAAGTAGGCAAATTGCTCATATTTACCAAAAAAGCTTTTACTTTTATATCTTTTAAAAAAAAGCCGCTGCCCACACGGAGCAACGGCTTGTACATCTATCGGCTCAAACGGTATGGTATCGTTCCTTACTCGTCGCGACGACCTCCCACAAAAATGAGAATGTAGTACACCAGCGTAGCCAACGATCCCAGAGCAGCTACTACATAGGTGTAGGCGGCCCACTTGAGGGCATCTTGTGCCTTGTCGTGAGTCGTGGCATCGGTCACACCGGCCTGATTCAACCACGCCAAAGCCCGCTGACTGGCATTGATTTCGACCGGCAACGTAATGAAACTGAACAACGTAGTGGCAGCAAACAAAATGATACCTACAAGCATAATCTGAGGCATCACCTGTATGGTGAAGATACCAATCAGCAAAATCCATTGTACCCAGTTTGAAGCAAAGCTGACAAACGGAACCAGAGCCGAGCGCAACGTCAGGAACGAATAGGCTCGGGCATGCTGTACCGCATGGCCACACTCGTGAGCAGCTACAGCCGCAGCAGCCACGCTGTTGCCGTAGTAGACCTCGCGGCTGAGGTTGACCGTGTGGGTCGTAGGGTTGTAGTGGTCGGTCAGGCGACCGTCGATCTGTGTCACCGTGACATTATTGATGCCATTCTCCTGCAACATACGCATGGCAATATCGCGACCGGTAAGTCCATAGGGAATAGGCACTTGCGAATAGCGTTCGAATTTGCTCTGCAACGTACGCTGTACGGCGAAGCTCACCAACGCAATGACTATGAACAAGACATAAATCATAACTTTCTCTTTTGTTTTCTGTTAGTAACCTGCCGCAAATATATAGGAAATAGTGCATCAATTGTGTTAATTCAAGAGGAGTTATAACCAAATTGTGTTAAATCAGAATCTTCGAACAGAAAATCCGAACAAATGAAGAAAGAGCCGCGTCCTACCCGAAAAGCCAAAAAAATTTAACAAGAGTTCCAAGGTCAAAGAATAATCTCTACATTTGCGTCTGACAGTATAGTCAGACATATAAGACAAATTATTTTTTTGACTTCAAATCATCGACTCATGCAAGCGACCAACTATTACAGAACAGGGTTAGACGTTGGCTCTACGACCGCCAAGATGGTGATTCTCGACAACCACGGACAGGTAGTATTCTCGCGTTACGAACGGCACAACGCTCAAGTAAACCGATTGCTCGAAACCTACTTTCGCGAAGCCCGCGAGCAACTGGGCGACGTGACTACGGCCATCGCCGTCACCGGCTCGGTAGGTATGGGCACGGCCGAACAGTTGCAGGCCGGGTTTGTACAGGAGGTGGTAGCCGCCACCCGGTACGCTCAGGAGAGATACCCCGAAGCCTCGGCCTTGATCGACATCGGTGGAGAGGATGCCAAGGTAGTCCTCTTTCAAGGCGAGAATATCGACCTGCGCATGAACGGGAACTGTGCCGGCGGCACGGGAGCCTTCATAGACCAAATGGCTGTATTGTTGGGCGTGAGCATCGAGCGATTGAATGAACTGGCCCTGCAGGCCGATCACATCCATCCCATCGCTGCCCGATGCGGTGTATTTTCGAAAACCGACATCCAAAACCTGGTCAGTCGCAACGTCCCTCTCGCCGACATTGCCGCCTCAATTTTCCATGCCGTAGCCGTGCAGACGATTGTCACACTGTCGCGGGGATGGACCTTCCGCCCGCCCATCCTGTTGTGCGGAGGCCCACTCACCTTTATCCCGGCCCTGCGCAAGGCCTTTGCCGACTACCTGCAAATTGCCGAGAGCGACTTCATCCTCCCGGCCGGAGGCAACTTGCTGCCAGCTCTGGGATGCGCCTTGTGTGCCGATGAGAACCAAGTCACCTCGCTTTCGCGCCTGTCACAAGCCATCGCCCGGCACAACGACACACCCCGCCAGGCCTCTTTGCCTCCCCTCTTTGCTTCGGCTCAAGAGTATGAGCGATGGCAAGCCGAGAAGGCCCGCTACAACTGGCCCTCACGGCCGCTTGCACCGGGACACCAGCAGGCAGTACTCGGCATCGATTCGGGCTCTACCACGACAAAGATTGTAGCCGTGGCCCCCGACGGAGCTATCCTCTTCACCCACTACGCCCCCAATCTGGGCAACCCCATCGAGGCGGTTCGCCAGGGACTCGCCGAACTGAAGAAACAGTGCGACGACCGGCAGACCCGACTCGACATCATCGGCTCGTGCTCGACCGGCTATGGCGAAGAGCTTATCAAGGCGGCCTTTGCCCTCGACGGGAGCATGATCGAGACCATGGCCCACTACAAGGCTGCGCGGCAGATGGAGCCCGAGGTAAGTTTTATCCTCGACATCGGCGGGCAAGACATGAAGGCCATCTTTGTCAAGCAAGGAGCCATCATCCGCATGGAGCTGAACGAAGCCTGTTCGTCGGGATGCGGTTCGTTCATCGAGACCTTCGCCCGCACGCTCGGCTACAAGGTTTCCGACTTTGCCCAAGCCGCCTGCACCGCCTCGCGACCTTGCGATTTGGGGACCCGCTGCACGGTATTTATGAATTCGAAAATCAAACAGGTACTGCGCGAAGGGGCCACTATTGCCGACATTGCCGCAGGCCTCTCCTACTCGGTCGTAAAAAACTGCCTCTACAAGGTACTGAAACTGAAGCACAGCAAAGAGCTGGGCGATACCCTTGTCGTGCAGGGAGGCACCATGCACAACGACGCTATCGTGCGGGCCTTCGAACTGGAAACCGGCCGACAGGTAGCCCGAAGCAACCACCCCGAACTGATGGGGGCCTATGGTTGTGCCCTTCAGGCGCTGGAACGGCAGTCGGCACCCCGCACACTCGACTCGCTGCTTGCCTCGACCGGCTACACCAGTCGTCAGATTCAGTGCGGCGGTTGCGAAAACCGTTGCTTCGTATGCCGCTACACCTTCCCCAACGGCAACACCTTCTACTCGGGAAACAAATGCGAACGGATATTCACCAACCGGGGCGAAAGCGAAAATCCCGGCCAGAACATCTACCCCTACAAGTACCGGTTGCTTTTCGACCGGGCGACTCCCGAACAGGGCTCGCCGGTCGTGGGGATTCCCCGGGTACTCAATCTCTACGAGAACTATCCCTTCTGGCACGCCCTCTTCACCCGTTGCGGCATCCGGGTCGTGCTCTCCGACCTGTCGACTTTCGTCAGCTACGAAAAGGCACTGCACACGGTCATGTCCGACAACATCTGTTTCCCGGCCAAACTGGTGCACAGCCACATCCAGAATCTCGTACAAAAGAAGGTCGACCGCATATTCCTCCCTTATGTTGTCTACGAACACGAGAGCGACGAAAAGATGTCGAACAGCTATACCTGCCCCATCGTAGCCGGATATTCCGACGTGATACGCAGTGCCATGTCGCCCGACATACCGGTCGACTCGCCGGCTATCACCTTTGCCGACATCGACCTGCTCACCAAGCAGTGCACCCGCTACCTGGCTACACTGGGTATCCCGCACGAACAGGCCCGCGAAGCGGTGAAGCAGGCCTGGCAAGCCCAGCGACAATACACCATCGACATCCGACAAAAGGCCGAAGCCATCGTACGGGAGAGCCGGCAGAAGGGCGAACCTGTCATTCTACTGGCCGGGCGCCCCTACCACACCGACCCGCTCGTACAGCACAAACTCTCCGAGATGATTGCCAACCTGGGGGTGAATGTCATCTCCGACGACATCGTGCGGGGAGATGACGGAATCGATACCCACGACACCTACCTCGTCAAACAGTGGGCCTACATGAACCGCATCTTGAAGGCCGCCGAATGGGTGGCCCGACAAGGTAACGATATTCACTTCGTGCAGATGACCTCCTTCGGCTGCGGCCCCGACGCGTTCCTGCTCGACGAAATCCGCGACATCCTGCACCGCAACGGCAAGCCATTCACCCTGTTGAAAATCGACGACGTGAACAACATAGGCTCCCTGAAACTGCGGGTACGCTCGCTGGTCGAGAGCCTGCGACAAAACAATCGCCCCGTCACGACCGAAGCATTCCGCACGACCCAGGTATTCCACAAGAGCGACCGCCGTCGAAAAATCATCGCCCCCTTCATGTCGGAGTACATCACACCCATGCTGGTACCGCTTTTCAAACTGTCGGGATACGACGTCGAAGTGCTGCCTCCGAGCGATGCCGCTTCGGCCGAGACGGGATTGAAATATGCCAACAACGAGGTTTGCTACCCGGCCACCCTCATCGTGGGCGACATCATCAAGGCACTGGAATCGGGGCGATACGACCTCGACCACACGGCCGTAGCCATCACCCAAACCGGTGGACAGTGCCGCGCCACCAACTACCTGGCCCTTATCAAGCGGGCCATGCTCGATGCCGGGTTCGGCCATGTGCCGGTCGTCACGCTGGGGCTGGGACGAAAGGCCGTAAACGAACAAGAGGGATTCGAACTGAAGTGGGGCAAGATACTGTCGGTAGCCCTCAATGCCCTGCTCTACACCGATACCATCTCCAAGTTCTACCACGCCTCGGTCGTACGGGAACGGGAGCCGGGAGCCGCAGCCCGTCTGCGCGACCAATATCTGGCCATGGCCGAGAAGCCTATCCTCGACAACACGCCGTCTCTGCTGGTCGAATATGCAGCCCGGGCCGCCCGGGATTTCAACGGCATCTGCCTCGACAAAACGTGCCCCCGCGTAGGCGTAGTGGGCGAGATTTTCCTGAAGTTCAACTCCTTTGCCCACCAGCACGTGGTCCGCGTCCTTACCGAACAGGGCATCGAGGTTGCCCCGCCGCTGCTGTTGCCCTTCTTCATGCAGGGATTCGTCAACCGGGACAACAAGGAGTCGATGTACCTGTCGAAGCAGCACATCCCCCACTTCCTCTCCCGGATGGCCTATCGGCTCATCGACAAACGGATAGCGCAGTTCAACCGCACGGGCTCGGAGTTCCGCTACTTCGTCCCCTTCAGCGACATCTACGAAGAGGCTGCAAACACCCGAGGCGTAGTATCGGGTGCCGCCCAGTTCGGCGAGGGGTGGCTGCTCCCGGCCGAGATCATCGAGTTTACGAAACAGGGCATTCACAATGTCATTTCGCTACAACCTTTCGGCTGCATTGCCAACCACATTGTATCGAAAGGCATCGAAAAGAGACTGCGCATGCTCTATCCTGAATTAAATTTATTATCTTTGGATTTTGACAGCGGTGTAAGCAGCGTGAATGTAACCAACCGATTGTTGCTTTTCACCCACCACTTAAGAGCCTAACAACCATGAAAACCCAACCGACACATACCGTCCCCAAAAGCGGAGCAACCGAAAATATAGAAACCCGCATTATCGAAGCGGCCAAACAGGAGTTTATCGAAAAAGGATTCGAGCAAACCTCGATGAGCGACATCGCGGCCGTCGTGGGAATAAACCGCCCCACGCTGCACTACTACTTCAGGACAAAAGACAAAATGTTCCAGGCGGTCTTTGCCTCGATTGTGAGCAATTTCCTGCCCCATATCGATGCCATTTTTTCGCAAGACAAACCATTCGAAAAGAAACTGGAAGAGATTATCGACATCTATTTCGACATCTTCACGGCCAACCCCTCGCTACCCAAATTTATCGTCGGCGAGATTCACCGCGACGTCAATCACCTCATCGATACCTTCTACATCCTGAAGTTCGACCAGTACCTGAGCCACATCGGCGAGCTGCTCAAGCAGGAGATTGACAAGAACCATCTCGAAAAGGTACCGATGCAGTTCCTCTTTATGACCTTTTACAGCCAGATTACCTTCCCGTTCCTCAGCCGCAACCTTTCGAAAAAGCTCTTTTTCCACGACAATCCCGAGGAGTATGCCCGGTTTCTGCCTCAATGGAAACAGCATATCATCGCACAAATCCTGCTCCTGCTCAATCCCCGGGAAGGCCTGCCCCTTTAAAAGGGAGCACCCCCGTCGAATCACTTCGCCGGAGGCACCATTCACTGTAGCAGTAGAGACTTAGCTAACAATAATCATCATACACTTTTTATAGAAGTCACTTTACAATCTTCACTCTGTACTCGCCACAGCGTATTACGTAAACACCCGAAGGATAGGCTGTCATATCGATAGTTGCAGTACCATCTATCGGCTGAGTCACAACCGGAGTTCCGCTCAGGCTGTAAAGTGTGGCGTCGACCCGACGATCGGACTCTACCCGCACTACCCCGGCCGCACGGTCGTAATAGGCTTTGACGGCAGGAGCCACAGCCTCTTCGACCGACGAGGGCGCAGTCAGAACCGTAAGACGGTCGAGGCAAAAGTAGGTCGGGGTCTTGGGGCCATGCTTGCCTTGATTGCTCGACTCCAACGTGAAGTAAAGCGAAGCGACTCTTCCCAGCGGGCTCAAATCGACCCACTCCCACGATTTATTCAAAGTCCAGGTGTTGGAATCTTTGCCCCGGTAATCGGCCAGATAACAGTTACAATTAAAGTAAGTAATATTCTTCTCATTTACAAATTCATTTTAATGGATTATTTCATTTCGTCCGCCTCTGTCTCCACTCTGGTGGAAGGCGATTCGATAGGATAACGCATCGAATCCATTTTCCCCCTACTGGAGAAATGAAAAAAAATGATTTCTCGAATACTTTTGGCCTGAGAAGCGCAGCCATACATCTATTATACAAGCTATTACGACTATCAAAAAAAAAAGAAACGCCTCCGTCGAATCACTTCGCCGGAGGCGCCATACCCTATGGCAGTAGGGACTTAACTAATAAATTATCATACACTTGCTATAAAATTTATTTTAAATTCTGAACGGTTTCGTCTAACCGTTTGATGAATAAACATTTAACGGAGTATCTGAAAAGTAATGGTAACGACTAGGAAACCGTGCGATTTTCAGCGTTTTGCGGTGTTTTACTATCAAATAACTCTTTCAGGTGCAAAGATACGACAAATCTTTGATATAGTATCCAATACAAACAGTATTCGCCATTTTTTGCCTTTCGATATATACCTATTTGCTTATGCCGTTATTTTTTGCAGATTTGGATAAAAAAGGAAAGGCAAAATTCAGGAAGCATTGAAATTCTTTACTTTAGTTAGTGCAAAAATCGAATAATTTATTGTAACTTTGCAGCGGATTCGGTGTGCATATAATACCATCCCAATTAAGATAAGTCGCAACATATATAGTGGTTTTCAATATGATTATGAACAATTGTACAATATTAACAGGTAAAAACACCGTTAATATTGCATATCATAAACCTTGGTAATTTTTCCACATTCAAATCTAATTAATTCGATTTGAATGTCATTGTCTTTGTAATCCGGCATGCTATTTCAGGCTTGTCGAGAGATTTTTTGTGCTATAAAATCAAGAAACATTCAAAAGATAAAAGGAAAAATTCAAATGGAAAAAATCAGAAATTGGAAACAAGATTTCTATACAATATGGGCGGGGCAAGCTGTGTCCCTGATAACAAGTGGGGTTCTTCAAATGGCCATCATCTGGCATCTGACAAATACAACAGGGTCTGCGATGGTGTTGTCAATGGCGACCTTGGTTGGGTTTCTACCTCAAGCGGTTTTAGGTTCTGCAATCGGAGTACTTGTTGACCGCTGGAACCGGAAAATGGTCATGATTGGTGCAGATGTCATCATAGCTTGTGCTGGACTGGTACTTACCGTAATTTCCCTGTCAGCGGAACTACCTGTATGGATAGTAATGCTCATCCTCTTCATTAGAAGCGTTGGCACTGCATTCCATTCCCCTGCGTTAAGTGCGGTAACACCTCTTTTAGTGCCTGAAGAACAGTTAGTCAAATGTGCCGGCTACACCCAGTCCATCCAATCGGCAAGTTTCATCCTAAGTCCGGCAATTGCCGCTTTTCTCTATGCAAAATGGGGGTTGAATTCTGCGGTTGCCCTTGACGTATTCGGAGCAATAATTGCCTGTATCACTGTTGCAATGGTTCACATCCCAAAACAACCGATTGAAGCGCTGCAGCAAGAAAACTTTTTCACCGAACTGCGCATTGGCTATAACGCAATACGACAAAATAAAGCTCTTTTCACATTGCTTTGGATAGGAGCAATCAATATGTTCATTTATATGCCAATCAATGCGCTATTTCCGCTGATGAGTATGAATTATTTCGAGGGAAGTACCTTGCATGCTTCCGTGGTGGAAATTGTTTTTGCAGTTGGTATGTTGTTGGGCGGACTTCTATTGGGCGCATGGGGAGGTTTCAAAAAGCGCATGGCAAATATCATCGGCTCTATCTTTCTTGTGGGAGTGTCATTGACTGTTTCCGGCTTGCTACCAACCAATGGTTTTATGATATTTGCGATATGTTGTACGTTGATGGGCTTTTCTGCCCCATTCTATAATGGAGTACAGACCGCGCTATTTCAAGAACAGATACAACCCGAGTATTTAGGGCGTGTTTTCGGACTTCTTGGCAGCATCATGTCGTTTGCCATGCCGCTTGGGTTGGTAGTGTCGGGTGCATTTGCAGACCAAATCGGGGTAAACCGTTGGTTTTTGTTCTCAGGTATGGCTATTCTGCTTCTCGCTATAATAGCCTTATGTCTTCCACAACTTAGAAAGGTCGACAATCAAAAACAAAAATCATGATTTATGAAACGTAACTAAATCTAAACAGCAATAAGCCTCTGATAGGGAAATACGATTATCGGAGGCTTATTGCAATCTGTTTTAACTACTTATGTAATTCCTCTACTTTTCCTTTGTGGTTGAATTGGCTGTCGTATGCTCTGCCGTAGCCTGTCGAACTGTTCCCTGAACCATTCGCCTATGGGCTGGCGGTTGATTACGAGTGTCAGTTTAGACTTGTCCGCAGGGTCTTTCACCACTTGAAAGCCTGCTCTTTCTGTCGTAAAACTCCGATTATGTTCCTCCGAATAAAGTTTGCCCTCGTATATCAAAGGCTTACCATAAGTCAATGTCGTGGTCTGCCTTTCATTGAACCCGACAAGGCGGCACAGGCTCTCTATTCTCATAATTTCCTTTGCCATAGGAAACCATGCACACAGCTTTTCGATAATGCGTTTCAAACCTGATACTTCATCTTTGTGTCTGACACTTTTTTCCGCCATCTCCTTACGGTGATTCTGCTGTATTTCCAACAACTGGCGGTTGTGCTCGGTTTGCATCGTGTGTATGCGGTTTTGCAGTATCTCAATGGTTTCCTCATGGGTGGCAACTTCCCGATACAGGGCGGTGTTCTCCCTTTCCAAAGTCTTGACCTTGTTGCTCCCGAAAAGAGAACCGACACTTTCAGCTATGTTGGTCGCTGCGGTGGTGGCTGCACCTTTCAGTTTCTCGGTCTGTACCTCTTTCTTGGCTTGTCTGAGTTCCTGTTCGGTTTCGGTTTTCTGCTCCTGTAACCGCTTGTTTTCTGCATCAAGGGCAGCGTTCTTTTTCTGTATGTCCCGATAATACTGTGTCGTGGTGGTGTGCCGTGCTTCGGAACCTCGCACACCTCGCTGTAATCCGTATTTAGCCATAACCCTTGCATAATTGTCGTGGTACGCAATCAAGGTCTGACGGTTGAACAGGTCATCGGCACACAAACGGACGGTATTTGCTTTCTTGTGATACTTCCGTTTGCCGTCTTCCTGCTCTTTCTTGGCTTTGCGCCTTTCACCTGTCACGATGGGAACAATGGCTGCATGGATATGCGGTGTCTTCTCGTCCATGTGAAGATGGGCGGCAACCACGTTCTCCCTGCCGAATGTGGCTTGCAGCCATTGGATGCTGTCGCTGCACCATTCGTCAAGTCTTCCGTTTTCCTGTATGTCCATCATGTCCTCATGTGTTCCCGACAGAACCACTCGGACTACACGGACTTGGTCATGTGTAATCTTCCGCTTGATGCCTGCCGTGTTCAGCCTGTGGGCAATCGCTTCATCCCTGCCATGAACGCCATCGGGGTATTCTATAAGTACCCTGTTCAGATGCGTTCTTGTCGGGTCTGCGTTTTTAGGTATGATTCTTCTCTCTATATGGTCGGATTGTACGGTGTCCGATGAACCTTTTGCTTTCTTTATGTCCAATGAAAAATATCCCATGTAGTTTGATTTTTACGGTTATTGTTATGAGTGTATTCTCTGCCTGTGGCATTGGCTCTCAGGGTTTCCAAAGGGATTTCCCTTTGGCTCGATAGGGAGTTTTTAGCATTACCGTGTAATGCGTGAAGAAAACGCCCTATTGAGCTATGGTATTTCTGTCTAAATACCCTTGGGAAAGCGAACCTGTTCCCCTCTATATTTTCAGCCCTTTCTTTTTCGGTGGCTGCATCATCCGCCTTGCGGATTGTACTTGCTTCTCCTCCTTTATCGGCTCTGTCGATTGGGACAAGAGTTTTTTGCACAGGTACTCGTTCAAGTCATTATACCCTGCATAGTGAACCGACATATCCTGCAAGCGGTCACCCAACATCCGTTGCAGGTTGGCGTATGCGTTCCGTCCTGCTGTGTCATTGTCAAGGAAACAGCCGATTCGGGTATAGGTTGCCAATATGCTTTCCGCTTTCGAGAGGTTGGAAACGGAGTTGAGAATGACGTAATCCTGTGCATTCAATCGTGGGTGTTGCGGATTGTTCTTTACTCGGATGGTCAGGAACGAGAGATAATCCATGAAGCCCTCGAAAAGATAACAGACGGTTCGTGGCTCTTTTTGCTGTCGGATATGGGTGATGTCCTTCGGGGCGACACATCCCTTGAAGTATCTATTACGCACTTCATACCCTCTTGCCATATTCGGGAAGCCGATGGCGAAATAGGGTTTGTCGGCATTCTCAAACCGCAGTTCCTTACACTCCCTTTTGGCGAGTTCAATGTCTATCCCCCTTTCTTGCAGATAGGCAATGAGCGCAGGTGATGACAGCTCGCCAACTCTTAATACCCGATAAGTGCGGTTGTCGGATTGCTGCTTGCCAAAAGAAAACGATGCAGGGCGGATGTATGGTGTCCGTTCCTCTATGCGCTTCAACAGGCAGGTTACATCTTCCGTATGGTAGAGTTCCGCTGCCAATGCGATGATGTTACCGCCCTTGCCAAGTCCAAAATCGTACCATTTGTTGAGTTCTGTGTTTACCTTGAAAGATGCGTCCGTTTCCTCTCTCAGCGGTGATTTGTACCAAAAGCTGCTGCCCTGTTGCTTGACGGGCGTGTAACCCAAACTTTGCAGATAGTCTGCGATTCTGATTTGTTTAACTTCTTGTATGTTCATGATATTCTATAGATTTGATGATGATTGTAAAAACGTTGATTTGTTGAATGGCTTATATAACACATTTATTTACAGAAAGATATTTGCTCAACATCTTCTCAACAAACCACTCGCCAAAAGAGAAATCAACAATCGGGTGCTGTTCCTCTCTCAACTTCTCTTTTCGATTGTTGAGATTTTGTTGAGAGTGTATATTGTTTATTGTCAGCATAGTTATATCCTTATTCATCAATTCAACAAAAAAAAGAATGATATTACAGGGATTCAAGTTGTTCCCTCGTGACAGAATAGAAACGACCGACCCGTTTTACAGGCTCATACCGACACTCCCGATTGTAGTTGAATTGGTAGGTGGTATAGGTCAGTCCGTTGGGTGCAGGCGTAAGTTTCCAACACTCCTGCAACACCTTTCGGACTTGGTGCTTCTCCACTTTTACCTGCGAGTGTACCAGCAACAGAAGAATGTCGTTGTAGCAGAACGAGAATGTGTCCGTGCCGACACTATCCATGATGTCAAGTATCAGCTCGTGCATCTCTATCTCCAGTCGGTTACGGTTGCTGCGGATTATCTTCTGCAAGGCTTCGGTATGCAACAGCGATGGAGCAAACCACATACGGCTTTCCTTTTCGGTGGATAGTGTTCTGTGTTGCAGGAAATGAAGAAAGGCGGGTATCTCCGCTTTCAGCTTTTGCAGGAAGTCGGTATCATCAGACTGCAAGCGGTCTATCTTGCGTACCCAATAGCGTGTTTCCCCTGCATCAATGATTACAGGCAAGTACTCGTTGTTGGAGCATAGCACGAACTTGGCGAAAAACGCTATCTCGTCACGGTCTTTGCCTTTGGCTTCCACCTTGTAGGAAAGTGTGGTGCTTAGGTTCTTCAACCGCTCGCTGTCCTCCCTACGGTTGAGCAGCACCTCGTCCACCACGATAAGCAGTTTGCCGGCCCAGTCGGAATTGAATTGGCTACGGAAATCCTCGTTGGTGTTAAAGGTTACATTGTTCTGAAATAGGAGTTTTAGAAAATTCAGAAATGTGCTTTTGCCTGTGTTGCGTTCCTCTGATACCAACAGCAGGATAGGCAGCTTTTGAATGGGGTACAAGTAGAGCAGTTGTAGGTAGTCCATGCCCAACTCGTATTGCTCCCCGAAGATGTGACCTACCAAAGATTGGATATGCGAGAAATCGCCCTCTTTAGGTTGGTGGTCTATCGGTTCATAGAGGTTAAGGAACTTGCCGACCACGGGATGGTAGCCGATGTGTTCGGGTACGGTGCAGAAGCCGTCATACTTGGGAACGCTGCCGATGTAGTCCTTGCCGTAGTCTTGGCGCAGGGTTTCGTTGTTCCATGCTATGCGTTTCCTTACATACCCTCCGTTCAGTTTGGGCTGCTCCACAATCTTGTAAAGCGTAGTCCCCACTCGGATGAATTCCTCCTTTGCCATGCCACCATCCGATGGCGGTCTGTGGCTGTCTTGTTGTTTGTTAGCTGACATAATCAAATGGTTTTAAGTTTGAAAAATACCAGCTACAAAAGTATAAGCATTTATCGGATAAGTTGTTACGCAAAACGCGGCAGAACGGTGACAAATAGCCCCCGAAGAAAAAACTTTCAATGGTTTGGAACGGAAGTCGGGCAGGACAGACGAAAAAACTCCCAAAAAACGAATGTGGGGATTACGCTTTTCGGGAGAAAAAATTGGAGTTCCTGTTGATATGTCGGTCAGATTATATGCTGACACGCTGGCTTGATTACTCTATTCGTGACTGAATGAATGGATTCCGTCAGTCGTGCAACCAATTCAGCTACGAGAAGTATTCGGCTTTGGCTATGCCGTTGGTGTTCAGCGAAAAGAAGATGCTTGTTTTCTCTTTTCGCAAGTACAGTCTTTCAAGAACGGCATTGCGCACCTGCTTCGCACTGTATGTGCCGATACGGAACGCAAGGGCGATTATCGTTTCAAGGCTGTAAACCTCCATGCTGCACTTGTCGGACAGTCGGATGGTATGCCTTATCTCACACTCATTCAGAATGCCGTTCTTGCAGAGTGTCTTTATCCCTGCCCTGATAGTCGGGGCGGTTACATTGAACAACTCGCAAAGCTCCCACTCACTCATGGCGGTTGCCTGTATATCTTTCGGCATAACTACATTGCCGAACTCGTTCATTGTTATGATGTTTCTTTCCTCTTTCATTATCGTTTGATTTAAGGGTTACTGAATGGCATTGCAAATGTTCTTTTCCATATCCTCCAGTTTGTGCGACAATGTTTCCATATCCTGACTAATCTTTTGGGCTGTGATTTTTGCGTAAATTTGGGTCGTTTTTATGTTGGTATGTCCCAAAAGTCGGCTGACGGTTTCAATGGGTACTCCGTTGGATAACAGCACAGTGGTCGCTGCCGAATGTCTTGCTACATGATAGGTCAAGTGGACTTTTATACCGCACAACTTGGCAATGGCTTTCAGCTTCTTGTTGCAAGTCGTGTTACTCGGCATGGGGAATACTTTATTATCTCTTGTCATACCCCTGTACTTCTCTATTATCTTTCGGGGAACATCCAACAATCGGATATTGGATTCCGTGTTAGTTTTCTTTCTTCGGGTGATAATCCACAGATTTCCGTCAAAGAATGTTTGCAGGTTGTCTTCCGTAAGGTTCTTGACATCGGAATATGCCAAACCTGTAAAGGTGGAGAACAGAAATAAATCCCTGACAAGCTCGTGTGTCTTGTCGGGCATATCGGTGTTCATCATTGTGTGTATCTCCTCTCTCGTAATATACCCTCTGTCCACGCTTTCGGGAGAGTTGATGTACCCTGCAAAGGGATTGAACGGCAGACGACCGTCATTCCTCGCTATGGAAATAATGTGTTTCAGCACAATCATGTAGCCCCAAATGGTATTGGTGCGGCATTTTTTCTCAGTACGCAGGAAATACTCGAAGTCGTTGATGAACGAGAGGTTCAACTCTTTTAACGGAATATCTTCACGCTTGTAGGTATGGGGTAGGAACTCACGGATGTGCTTGCAGACGGTAACATAACGTCGGAATGTTCCTTTTGCCCTGCTGTGTCCCACTTTCTTGGCAAATTCGCTGTTGTGTTGTTCAAACAGTTTTAGCAAGGTTTCCTGTTTGATACCGATGCCGAGATAGGCATCTTTCAACTTGGCAGCA
Organism: Barnesiella sp. An22; assembly: GCF_963931395.1. Classification (NCBI taxonomy): domain Bacteria; kingdom Pseudomonadati; phylum Bacteroidota; class Bacteroidia; order Bacteroidales; family Barnesiellaceae; genus Barnesiella; species Barnesiella sp. An22. The sequence continues at coordinate 632,491 of NZ_OZ007014.1, read as the reverse complement.
GTGACATAACCGTCCGTCTGCATCAACTCTTGATAACGGCGGTTTATCTCCACTCTGATTTTGTCAACGGCACGGTTGATTCTTTGCGCTTCGGCACTCTTACCCGAAGCACGGTTGTTCTTCACGTCCCACAGGCGCAAGGGAACATCCATCTTGCAACTGAACTGCTTAATCTCTCCGTCCACCGTAATGCGACACATCAAAGGCAGGTTGCCGTTGGGTTTCTCACTGCCTTTCTTCACGTAGAACAATACCTTAAATGTACTTCTCATAACTCACTTTTTTTTGGTTACAAAATTAATTCATAGTGAGTTACCGACAGATACGACACATAACGCCAAACGATGCAAAATTTAGGTTTCGCAAGAAATTTGCATCATCGCACGGGTAATGATAAAGTAACTGAACTTTTGCTGCGTTTGTCCATATTCTGTCTCTTCTTGGCTTTTGAACAAGAGAAAAATATAGCGTAACGAACGCTTTTTCAGTCTGTTCGCTACGCTTTACTCAAATTTGCTATTCCGTTAGGTGTTTATTTTACAATCTTCACGCTATAATCGCCACAGCGCACTACATATACGCCCGAAGGACAAGCGCTCATGTCGATTGCAGCCGTACCCTCTACATGCTGATTCAGCACCAAAGCACCGTTCATGTTGTATACGGCAGCCTCTACCGGCTCGGCTGACTCTATGCGCACGGCACCATCGGCGCGATTGTAGTAGGCTTTAACGGCAGCTACCGTAGGCTCTTCGACCGACGAAGGTTCGGTCGACACCGTGAGTTTATCGAGACAGAAATAGCCGGGTGTATTCATGCCCCATTCGCCCGTATCGCTCGACTCCATCGTGAAATAAATCGAAGACACCTTGCCCAGTGAGCTCAGGTCGACCCATTCCCACGAGTCGTTGAGTTTCCACTCGTCGGAGTTTTCCGAACAGTAATCGGCCAGATAATATTCAACCGTTCCTATTTCGTCTCTATTCCCGTCAAGGCCATGAGCTACCAACTTGAACCAGGAACCTTGTTCAAATTTAGCGGCATAATTATTCCCGTTTTTCATTACATAATAGGAATAGGGACTGTTGCACACATAGCAACCTACGGCATAATGAGGAGACGAAATCTTTACTTCACACGATTTCCAGTCTTCGGTTTCATTACTGGTTTCCCAATATGCGCCCAGATAGGGAGTACCTTCACCGGCTACTCCCCCTTTGGCCATACACCCATATTGGTCGTCATAATCGGCCGAAGCTAAAATGGTGGTCATCTTACTGGCAAAGAATCCGCAAGAATACTCGGGAAAGGGCGACCTGTGTGCAAACGTAAACTCTTGGGATTTCACCTTGGCTTCATCATTAAAGACCTCGGTCCACAAGCCATCTTTGTCATAATTAATAGGTTCATTGGGGGTAGACAAATCCAACACAATGTTTTCGGCCGAAGCCATGCCGCTCAAAAGAACAGCCAACGCAAGTAAAATTTTCTTCATTGCTATATGATTTAATTGGTTGATAACTATCGTTTTACAATTCGCATATTTTTCACGCTACCGCCATTTTGGACGGTCAGCACATAGATGCCCGGCGCAATGGACGACAGGTCGACGGCCGCTTTTCCACCCGAGACGACACCCCGGCAAACGGGTATGCCCCGCAGGTCGACCAGCCCGAATACCGAACCGTCGACGGCTACAATCGTAAGCCGGTCGTGCACCGGGTTGGGCCAGGCCTCGACGGCAGTACACATCGCCTCGTCGATACCGCTCGCCTCGGTCACCTGCACATCGACGGTGCGGGTCGCCTTTTTCCCGTTCGAGTTGACCGTGAGGGTCAAGCGGGTATCCCCTATGCTCACGCCGCTCACCGTGAGGTCATAGCCCGAGATGCGGGCCGTAGCAACCGAGGAATCCTCGACCTCGACGGCCGACACAATGGAGGCCGACAGATTGTCGGCATCGGTCACTGCTTCGAGCAACGAGATTTTTACCGGCTCACGGCCTATCGACAGCCGGTCGGGAAGAGCGATGACGGGCGCCTCGTTGTCGGGAAATACCGGCAGGGCCGGGAACCAGTAGTAGGGCTCGAGCTCTACCGTACCGAGCAGCTCGCCCGAGAGGCCGTCGACCACGTGCACCCAGTTGTTCATGTAGTGCGACAGGTATCCGCTCTGGGTCGCCGTCACAATCAGGCGGTCGTTTCGAGGGTCTACCCGCAGGCCGGCACCCTGGAACTGCTGCACATAGGCCTTGTCCTGGTCGGGCAGGGTGAAGAAGTCGGCATCCAATTCGTCGGTCGGAATATGATAACGTGCAATTTGGTTTCCTTTTTCGTTTGCAAAATAAAGAAAATTATTTCGATATGCCGCACACAAACTGCCCGCATTCCACGCGCCCCAGGTGCTGGATACCCGGCAATCGTCGGGCAAGAGGCGGCTTCGGGTCTCGAGTGTAGCCACATCGATGCGCACGAGCGACGTGGCATCGGCGGCCCACACGCCACCGTCGCGTCCCAGCGTCAGGGTCGAGATGGTAGGCAGGTCGATCGTGGTGTGCAACGTGTGGGTTGTGGCATCGATTACCAGCACACCCACCGCCTGCTTGGCGGCAAACACATAGCCGCCGGCCCGCACCATGGCACCGATCTGTCCGGCATAGAGGCCGCCCTCGCCACCGGTCCCGGCAATCTCTTCGCCCAGGCTCATCGACTCCAGGTCGAAGCGGGTGATACCCGACGAGGTCCCTATGTAAGCCGTGTGTTCATCCACGCCCACAAAGGCCCGTCCGTCGCCCCCTATCTCGTCGAAGGCGGCCACCCTCTTCAGGGTGAGGGCATCGGCTACGGCCAGACGACCGCCGGTCGAGGCATCGGCCGTACTGCTGGCCTGCTTCGAGACAAAAAAGAAACGCCCGCCATAGATGGCGCCATACTGTGTGGTCACCCCCAGCGTTTCGCCGGGATTCTCCCGCCGGAAAGCCCGATAGACCCAACGTCCGTCGGACGTGAGGAAGTTGACCGTACCGTTGTCCCAGCCATACCAATCCTCATTGACCAGAAAGAGGCCCTGCGTGTAATCGACGGGGGCCTGTTCGTAGGGCTCCACCGCCACGGCCCCGGTATAGTCGGGGCGACTGCCGTCGGCCTTCTCGTAGAGAAACAGATAGGTAGCGCCGGCTTGCAGACGGGTGGCATTTACATCGGCCTCGACCGTAGTGCCGTCGGGCTGTTGTTCGAGACAGCGCCACACCCCGGGCTCGGCCTCCGAAGGCGAATTCCAGTGGTCCTCCTCATCGGTACAGGTCCAGCGGTTGTAGTTGCCGGGAGTCGAGGTGAAGAGACCCGAAGTCTGGTATTTGGGATAGGTGCTGTTGCCGCCCACAACGAGCGCGACGGTATTCTCGCCGTTCAGGTCGAAGCCGAGGCCGTCGACCGTATATCCGCCTTGACGGCGAGTGAGCGAAAAGAGCCGCGGGTCGGCCTTCACCACCTCGTTGAGCATAGCAATGACGGTAGTCTCGACGGTACCCCGATAGCCCCAGGCCAGCGCCTCGGGCGACCGTCCGTCGTTCCAGGCAATCACCAGCGCCACCTCGGTATCGCCCTCGCCGGTCCAACTGGCAATATCGGCCAGCGGGTAGGCCCCGACGAGCGCAAACAGGCTGCTCGCCCAGGCGGTCAAAAGGAGTACATAGCGTTTCATCTCTTCTATCTCTTTTTTTGAGGGGACCTCCCGGAGCCGAGCCCCGGGAGGTTGCCCTCTATGCCATGACCTCGGTCGCTCAGCGTCTGAGGTCGGTATTTACAAACACTTTCAAAACCTCTACCGAATGGTCGTCATACACGACCTTCACCAGATTGATACCCGGCACGGGAGCGGGCAACCGCTTGCCGTCGACCGAATAGTATTCGCGTGTCAGCACCACCTTGTCGGCCCCGACACCCTCGATGCCGGTGGGAGTAGCCACCCGGAAGGAGATTCGGAGCGTCGCCGTCGAGGTGGTCAGCACCAGCGTATAGTCGCCGGCCGGGAGCTCCTCGCCCTCACGCACGAGCGTAAGCACGGCCCCTTCGCTCGAGAGCGAGAAGGTCTGCCCGGCAAGCTCGGTATCGCCCTGTTTCAGGCGGACCGTAACGGCATCGGCCTCCACGAGGCTGCGATTGAAGGTGATGGCAAAGGTGGTTGTCTTTCCGTCGATTTCGAGCAACTCGCCACCGTCGAGCGTCATCTCGGGAGCGGTCGATACGATGGAGAGTTGGGTGAGCCAGGGCTGTATGTCGAAGGCCTTCCAGTAGTTGGCCTCGGCATAATCGCCGCACGACTCGGCCGGCACATAGATTTTACAGCTCTCGGGCACCTTGTCGAAGGTGTTCGAGCTGGCCCCCGAGGGGAGCGCGCTGTTGATGTAGAGGCTCTCAAGAGCCGAACAGCCGCCAAAGGTATAGTTTGCTACCGAAGCGATGGCACCGTTGGCCACCACCCGGGTGAGCGAGGTATTGTTTTTGAAGAGGTTCGATTCGAGCGCCTTCACGCCGGTACCCAGCTCGGCCGACTGCAGGGCCGAACAACCGTAGAAGGCCGAGGCTCCCAACGAAGTTACCCCGTCGGGCACCACAATCGAGGTGAGCGAAGTACAGCCCGAGAAGAGGGCCGAACCCAGCGTGGTCACCTTATCGGAAAATTGAGCCGATTCCAGCCCCGTGCAACCGTAGAAGGCCGAGCGGCCGAAGGTGGTCACTCCGGGAGCATCGGGCAATCGTTTCAACCCGCGGCAGTTGTAGAAGGCGTAGTCGGCAATTTCGACAATCTTGTCGGAGAGCACCACCGAGTCGAGCACCGTACAGCCGTAGAAGGCATAGTCGGGAACTGAAGTTACCCCACCGCCGATGCGTGCCGTACGCAGGCCGGTACACTCTCTGAACACATAGCCGCCCAACATGGTCACCCGGTCGGGAATATCGACCTCGGTCAACTTCGCACACCCTTTGAAGGCATACTCCCTTATTTCGACAATCTGCTCGGTCAGGGGCAGTTGGCTGAGGCCGCTGTTCTGGAAGGCATATTTCCCTATCGCCGTAATGTTGGCGGGCAATACCACCGACTCCAGAGCCGTACAGCCGCTGAAGGCATAGTCGGGTACCGCAGCAATGCCCGTGCCGAGCGTGGCCGAGGTCAATGCCGTACACTTTTCAAAGGCGTAGGAACCTATCGAGGTGATGCTGTTGGGCACCGTCAACTCGGTAATGCCCGTACAGCCCGAGAAGGCCGAGGCTCCCAGCGTCACAATCCGGTCGCTCAAGGGCAACGACTTCAACGCCGAACACCCTTTGAAGGCACTGGCCCCTATCTCGGTCACCGAGGGGCAGGCAATCTGCGACAGCATCGTACAGGAGTTGAAGGCATAGTCGCCAATCTTGGTGATGCCGTTCCCCACGGTGAGGGTCTCCAGCTTCTTGCAGTTACTGAAGGTATAGGTGCCCAGCATGGTGACACTGTTGGGAATATCGAGGGTCTGTATCGCCGCTCCATAGAAGGCACGGCTGCCAATCGACTGCAACCCGTCGTTGAGGGTAAGGGTCGTGAGCGGACAGTTGAAGAAACTCCACTCCCCTATCGTCTGCACCGTAGCGGGCAATACCAGCGAGGTGAGGCCGGCACTGTCGAAAGCGCGGTCGCCGATGGCGGTGAGCCGGTTGCCCAGCGTGAGCGACGTCAGCTTCTTGCAGTCGGCAAAGGCATAGTCGCCGACAGTCGTGAGGCCGTTGCCCAACGATACGGTCGTGAGCGAAGCGCACTTGCTGAAGGCATGGCTACCCAGCGAGGTCACCCCGTCGGGCAGCGACACCGAGGCGATGGCCGTCTCGGCAAAGGCATATTTCCCGATTTCGCGCAAAGCCGATTGCCCGGACAGGGTCAGGCTCTGCAAGGCACTGCAACCGTAACAGGCATAATCGCCCACCCGTGTCACCGTAGCCGGAAGCTCCACCGCAGCCAGAGCCGAGCAGCCGTAAAAGGCCGAATCGCCTACCTGCGTGAGCGAATGGCCCAGCGAGGCCGAAGCCAGTTTGGCACAGCCGTTGAAGGCCAGAGCCTCTATGGTAGTCAGACCGTCGGGCAACGCTACGGCGGTCAAAGCCGTACAGCCGGCAAAGGCCGAGCGTCCCAGAGTCTTGAGATTTTCGTTTGTCGTGAGCGTAGTCAGTGCCGTACAACCGCCGAAGGCTTCGGCACCAATCGTGGCGGCCGACTCGGGCAGCTCCACGGCGGTCAGCCCCGTACAGCCGTAGAAAGCCCCCTCGCCTATCGTCTGCACCGTGGCGGGGAGCTCTATCGAAGTCAGTTTGGTACACCCCATGAAAGCCATGTCGCCGATGGCGGTCACCGTACAGGATTGGCCATCGAGCTCGACCGTGGCGGGTATGGTCAAGGTGCCCGAAAAGGTTGCATACGAGTCGTCATACATGATGACTGCCGTGTGGGGAGCCTCGCCCGGCATGGCCACCACGGCCTTTTCGCCCACGGTGAGGGTGACCGGGTCGGTCGATACCGAGCCCAGCCGGTTTCCGGCCACACAATAGTAGCTGCCGGCATCGGCCGTCGTAGCCGACGCTATCGAGTAGACAGCCTTCACGGCCCCTTCGATGGCGACCTTGTCCTTATACCACTGATAGGTGAGGCTGTCGCCCCGGAATACCGGCACAAAAGCGGCCGGCTCGCCCGGCGACACCACCAGGCTCTCGGGCTGACTCTTTATCGAGGGTTCGGTGAGCCCGTTCTTGGCGGCAGCGGCCAGCGGTTTCCAGTCATACGACTGCATGCCGGCCGAGAAATTCCAACCGTCCCAACACCCGTCGGTGAGCTTACGGCCCGAGATTCCCATGTTGCTGTAATACCACGAATCGCTATCGGCCGACTTCGTCCAGTACGACCAGTAGCCCTGATACCACCCCGACTGCCAATAGTCCTCGGGGTCGGTACAGCTCCACCCGTCGTAGGAGTAGCCCGACATGGGTATCAATCCCAACTCGTTGGCCTGCCGCACCTCACCATCCTTGACGATGGCAAAATCGCCGCTCTTGTTCACATCGTAGCCTAAGCCCGAGACCGTGCTGCCGAACGCCGTGCCCGACTCCGAGGCAATGACAAACCGCGGGTCGGCTGCCGCAATGGCCGTAATCATGGTGGCGCCGGTAGCCTCGCCGTCCCAGCGGAAGCCCCACACCAGGGCACTCTCCTCGCCGTCGACATTCCACTGCACCGCCAGAGCCGCCCGGTTGGCGCCCTCGCCGGTCCAGTTTTCAATCATTTCCATCGTGAAGGTTCCATCGGCAATAGCCCGAGGCGATACCTGCTGCACGGCGGTAGGGTGCGGCCGCCCCTGCACAAGTACCTGTGCCGGCAACTGCATCACCGCAAACAGCAAAAGCATGAAAACATAAATCTTTTTCATTTCGGTTAAATCTTTAAGTATTAAAATTGAACAATCGTTTTTGCCATTTCAATACTTGCAAGATATGGTTTACCCCTGCCCATAGAACCGCCTCCGGCCTGCCGGCCCGGAATCGTTTTTTGCCACAGCTCATACCTCGCAAGCTATCGGGACAATACGCACGGCAGGTCTTCTGACTCACTCCGACAGCCGAGGCCTTCCCAATCGCACGGATCAGTGGCTTGTCTCTCGGCTCCTTTTCGATGGAGTTCACAGCAGCGGGACTGTTCGGGACTCACACCCGATTCCCTTTTAATCGGCCTTCAACGGGCCGAACCGGTGCGCACTATACGCTATTTTATTCTTACTATTCTATCTCTCTTTTTCTTACTTTTCCTCGATGTGCAAATCGGTCACTCCGGCCACCTCGGTCGAGCACTCGCCCAACCAGCCGTTGAACTGATTGACACCGGTATAGATCTTGATAAAGTCGATGCCCTGCAAATGCACGGGATTACCCTCGGCATCGACCGCCCAATCGATATTGAAGTTAGACTTCTCGCTGTCGTTGGGGTGGTTGTCGGCATACCCCCAGTCGTAGGCATAGAGCACATAATAGGAGCCGTCGCCGCTCTCGTCGATGGCATTGTCGGGCAAGCGGGTGCCCTCGAACGTGAGCGTCTCGTCGGAGAGCCACTGCGGGTAATAGGATTGCTTGTGGAAAACGACCTTCGACACGTAGCCGGTCCCGCCCTGGTTGTCGGTCCAGCGCACATAGGTCGAGTCGGTCACGCTGGTATCGGTACCGGGCACCGGCGTCTTGGCCTCATCGGGGCGGTAGTAGGTAATCTCGTAGTTCTTTATCGTCGACGGCTTCTGATACTCGCTGCCGGCCAGTTCGTACCACTCGTCATCGGGGAGGCCGTTGCCGTTGACATCGACCGATACCATCACGATACCGGGCTCGCTGCTGCCGCCCGATGCGGCAGTGGGTTTGCCCGTGGAGTAGAAGGCATTGCCCAAGACCTTGAAGTCGTATTCGCCGGGACGGTTGACAATCGTATGGTCGAACCCTACGACAATGTAGCCGCCATAGCCACCCAAGGTCACCATAGTACCGGCATTGTAGGCGAGGCAATCCTCGGCCTTCTGCCGCATGGTCTCCTCGGTATCGCCCTCGGTGTAGCGGGGCAGCTCGTTGACAAACTGCCCGGGTGCGGGACGGTATTCATACACGCGGGTAATATAGGGGCTGTAGGCCACCTCCTCGTCATACACGACAATCTGCATGAGGTGTTCGATTGGATTGGTCGCATCGTAGATGTTCAACCTCAACCAGTAGGTGCCGGCCTCAGCGGCGACAAAGGTATAGTCGCGGGTGGTGGCCACGAGCGAATCGGCCGCCGTCGACTCGTAGGAGAGCTTCCACTCATAGCGCTCCCCGCTGAACTCGGGGTGAAGCGTGAGGCTCTTCATGCGTTCCACCACATAGGTATCGTCGAGTCCCAGCGAAATCATGGCCGGGGAATCGGACTGACAAGCGGCCAGGAAACCAAGCCACACGATCGACAAAAAGTACAATATCCGTTTCATATCCTGTTAGTTTGTTTTCTTCAAAAAAGCCATGTGCGCCGGTATGTCGCCGGTACGCACCTTCCACTTGAGCTTCCCGTCGCGGCCATAGCACAGCAGGTTTCCGCTCGACACATAGTTCTTGGCATCGGTCACGTAGATGTCGCCGTTCTCGGGGTTTACCTTCACCCCGTAGGGAATCTCGATATCGGCCTCGGTGCCGTCCTTGATAAAGCTGTCGGACACCACCTCGCCGGTGCGCACATCGACAATGCCGTAGGTCACGCTGTTCTCCTGCGACGCATCGTTCCAGGCCACACTGTACAGATAGAGCGAATCGCCGCATATCTCCATCTCGCTGCACGGAATGTCGAGCGTGTCGCTCACCTCCATGCGGCCGGTGCGCTTGTCTTTCTCCAGCACGAAGAGGCGCGAAGGCACCGACTTGTAGTCGCCCCGCGACGATACCCACAACTTGCCGTAGCGATCGGCCCGGATGCGATGCAGGTTTATCCCCACGGGAATCTTGCGTATCTGTGTCATCGTGGCGATGTCGACTACCGAGACCGTATAGTCGTAGTTGGGCTTGCGGTATCCGCCCGAATTGGCCACATAGATGAGGCCGTCCTGCACCACCAGCTCGTCAGGCTGATAGCCTACCGTCACCTCGGCCGTCACCTCGAGGGTGGCCGTGTCGACCTGGAAGACGGCGCCCAGCTGTGCGTTGGGGTCGATGCCCACCGGCCCCACATAGGACGACACATAGGCATAGCCGCCGTCGAAAGCGACGTAGCGGCAGTTGGGTATGTCGACCTGCCCCAGCCGCTTGCAGGTGCGGGCGTCGAGCACCTCGACCTTGTGCGAGCAGTTGATAACGGCATAGAGTTTGGAGCCGTATATCTCTATGTCGTTCCCCACGTCGCCCAACTCTTTCACCACATTGGGATTACGCTCGGCATAGAGGTTGCGGGCATACTGCCCCTGCTCGAAGTCGACAAAGTCGAGCGTACACTTGTTCGACCCCATGTTGCCCTCGTTGAGCAGATAGAGCCCGGCAAAGGGCGACTCACGGTCGAGCATCGGCAACGACTCGTATTCGGTGAGGACAATCACATCGTCCTCCCGGCACGAGGTCATCGATACCAGCATCGCCAGCATCATCCCGATAATTATATGTAAAATTCTGCCTCTCATCATAATTCGATAGCTATGCCAAACCGATAGTTACGCATCGGCATGGGGAAATTGAGCACTACGTCGTAGGCCTGGTCGAACAGGTTGTTGACCTCGGCCGTCACTTTCAGATTCACAGCTTTGATTTTGAACGACTTCACCAGCGATATGTCGCTCGTGTACCACGGCTGCACATAGTTATACTCGATATTCTCCTGCTGGTTGTACCGCTCGCCCACGTAGACAAAGCTGTAGTTGAGGCCCCAATCCTTGTAGGTGAGCCCCAGAATGGCCGAGCCGCTGTGCCAGGGGATATAGGGTATCTGGTCGCGGTAGTAGTTGTCGCTGGGGTTGGTGATGTCGATGGCCTCCTGATAGGTATACTGCACCTTGGTCATCAGCCCGATTTCGAGCGGCAGACGGAAGGTGGCCGTGGCCTGCACGTCGACACCCCGGATGTCGACCTTCCCCAGGTTGAGCATGGTCCAGCGGAACTGCTGCCCCTTGGGATAGGCGACAATCTTGTCCTTCACCAGATTGTAATAGGCATCCACACCGGTATGGAATCCCGAGAGGAATCCCGTCTTGGGTGCCACGGCATAGGTAAAGCCCACGTTGTACTGGGTGGCACTCTCGGGCTTCAGGGCCGAGTTGCCCATATCGGTGTAATAGAGGTCGTTGAAGGTGGGCATGCGGTATATCTGCTTGTAGAAGGCTCGCAGCACCCAGTTGTATCGCTTGAGCGGCTGGTACGAGAGGAAGACGGCGGGTGTCACCTTGCTCTTGTTGGGAGCCTTGGTCTGCCCCTCGGCCGTCTCGTCGACCAGCGTAGCCAGCACGCTGGCCTGCATCTTCAGCCGGTCGGCCAGCGAGAAGGCGGTAGCGGCCGAAATCCAGTGGGTGTAGCGGCTGGCCGAGAGGTACTCCGACAGGCCGTTCCACTGCATGTCGTAGGCCACCGACACGTCCCAGTTGCGGAGTATCGAATACTTGTTGGCCAATGACACGTAGACCTCGCGCTGCTTGTACTGGTTGTCGACCCGCATCAGCTTGTCGTCGTTGTTCACATAGTGGGTATAATCGAACGCATACTTGGCATTGACCTTGAGGCTGTACTTGCGGGTAATATCCTGCTGATAGACGCCTTGCACGAAGGTGTTGCGGTCCCACAACCGCTCGCCGTTGCGCCACACGTTGTTGACGATGGCGCCGGGGATACCCCGCTCGGAGCTGTAATGGTAGACGTAGGCTTTCCAAAAACCGTTGGAGAGATAGCCCTGCAGACCGCCCTCGAAACGCACGGCATCGATGTCGCCGTTTTGCCGGGTAGCCGTGGTGTCGTAGGCCACCTCGCCCGAGGGGGTAACCCGCTTGTAACGGAATTTGTACTTACCGCTCGAGTTGGTCCACTCGCTGTTGAAGGTCATGCTCACGCTCTCGCTGAGCTTGTATTCGAAGAGCACCGAGGGGTTGACCAAGTCGAACGACCCCGTTTTGAACGAGGCCTTCAGGTGCGACTTCTCGCCCGGCTTGAACTTGGGCCGACGGGTAGTGAGGTAGATGGAACCGGCCGAGCCGAACTCACGGGCCGACTGGAATATCTCGCTCTTCTGCCCGTTGTAGAGCGAAATCTCCTCGATGTTCTCGAGCGAGAATTTCCCCAGGTCCACCTGGCCGTTCTGAGCATTGCCCAACTGGATACCGTTGTAATATACCCCCATGTGGTTGGTACCCATGCTGCGGATGTTGACGGTCTTCAAACCGCCCACTCCACCGTAATCCTTAATCTGAATACCCGAAAAGTAACGTATGGCATCGGCCACCGAAAAACTGTTGAGAGCCTGTAACTCCTTCCCTGCAAGTTTCTGTGAGGGTATCACCTCGCTATACCGGTTGGCCGTGACCATTACCTCGCCCAGCGACCGGGTCTGTATCGAGTCGGTCGACGAAGTCTCATCGGCCCACACCCGCACGGGCAGAGCAGCCAGTACCCCAATCGCACACACAAACGATACCCAACGACAAAGTCTTTCCATCGGACTATTTTTTAACAGCCTCGGAGCGGGTTCTTTCGATACAAGTCGGTGTAAACAGACGGACGCGTGTAGGCCACCCTTCCGCAGATTCACAAGCTCTACCCCCCGAAAGCTAATGACTAAAAGCATGGCAGGTCTTCTGACTTACTCCGGTAACCGAGGCCTTCCCAATCGTCATAATCAGTGGCTTTCAAGTATTCTCGGCACCTCTACGGGAGCTTACAGCAGCGGGACTGTTCGGGATTTTCACCCGATTCCCTTTTCATTCTACGCCCCGGACGGGGTTTCGAAACCAATGCGTGACAAAGGTAACACAAATTATTGATACTGTTCTATTTTTTCTTGGAAATTATTCCAAACCAAACCTGCACCCCAATCGTTACTTGTGAAAAAAGTATTGATTCGTAATAAAAAATAACGGTTATAAATTTGTATCAATCACAAATTTTACCGAATATTGCGAAAATTTTCTTCATCTACATACAATACACTTATGGAAGAAAACCAAACCTTGAAAAACGACAATTTCGTAGTGCGCGTATGGCGATTCTACCTTGAAGGATTCCGATCGATGACCTTGGGAAAAACACTTTGGGCAATCATTCTTATCAAACTGTTCATCATGTTTTTTATCCTGCGGCTCTTCTTTTTCCCCAACATTTTGCAAAAAGAGTTCGATACCGACGAGGAGCGGGCCAATGCCGTCATCGAAAATCTCACCAATACTAATAATTCTCAACAACAACAATCACAGGAGTTATGAACGATCTTTTCACGCTCGTAGACTGGTCGAGGGCACAATTTGCACTCACCGCTATTTATCACTGGCTGTTTGTCCCCCTCACGCTGGGGTTGGGCATAATCGTCAGTATCATGGAAACCATCTACTACCGTACCGGCGACGAACGATGGAAAACCATTACCAAATACTGGATGACCCTCTTCGGCGTCAACTTCGCCATCGGGGTGGCAACCGGTATCATTCTCGAGTTCCAGTTCGGTACCAACTGGTCCAACTACAGCTGGTTCGTGGGCGACATCTTCGGGGCGCCGCTCGCCATCGAGGGCATCATGGCCTTCTTCATGGAGGCGACCTTCATCGCCGTCATGTTCTTCGGCTGGAACAAAGTGAGCAAACGGTTCCACCTGGCTTCGACCTGGCTCACCGCCATAGGGGCCTCGATTTCGGCGCTGTGGATTCTGGTAGCCAACTCGTGGATGCAATACCCCGTGGGCATGAAGTTCGACCCCGAGACTGCCCGCAACGTCATGGACGACTTCTGGGCGCTGGTACTCTCGCCGGTAGCTGTCAACAAGTTTTTCCACGCCGTATCGGCCGGCTGGGTGCTGGGCGGTATCTTCGTCGTGGGCGTGAGTGCATGGTATCTGCTTAAGAATCGCGAAAACTTCCTGGCCAAACAGAGCATCCGCGTGGGGGCCTGGGTAGGTCTGGTGGGGGCTCTCGTCGTAGCCTACACCGGTGACGGTTCGGCCTATCAGGTAGCCGACAAGCAACCCATGAAACTGGCTGCCATGGAGGGTGTCTACCACGGCAAGGAGGGGCAGGAGCTTATCGCCTTCGGTATTCTCAATCCGGCCAAGGAGTTCAACAACAACGAGAAGGAGTTTCTCTTCGACATACCTATCCCCAAACTGCTCTCAATACTGGCTACGCGCCAGGTCGACGGTTTCGTGCCGGGTATCAACGACATCATCGACGGCGGTTACCCCGACAAGAACCTCAAGGGTGAGGAGATTATCGCGCTCTCGGCCCAGGAGAAGATGGAGCGCGGCCGCCTGGCCATCGCCGCTCTGGCCGACTTCAACACGGCCCGGCAAAACAACGACACCACAGCCATGAACGAGGCCCGGGCCCGACTCGATGCCAACTACGAATACTTCGGCTACGGCTATGTCGACTCGGTCGAACAGCTCATTCCCCACGTGCCGTTTGTCTTCTACTCGTTCCACATCATGATTATCCTGGGCGGTTACTTTATCCTCTTCTTCATCCTCGTGCTCATCCTCTCCTACAAAGAGAAACTGCATAACCTCAAATGGATGTTGTGGGTAGCCATACTCACCATTCCGCTGGGATACGTCTGCCTCGAAGCCGGCTGGATTGTGGCCGAGATGGGCCGCCAACCGTGGGTTATCCAGGACATTATGCCTACCTTCGCCGCCATCTCGAAAATCGAGGTAGCCTCGGTACAGACCACCTTCTGGTTGTTTGCCGCACTCTTTACCATCCTGCTCATCGCCGAGGTGGGTATCATGTTGAAACAAATCAAAAAAGGAACCGAAAAAAAATAAAGACACACTATGGAACTGAACGAACTATTTTACCAGCACTATTGGTGGTTTCTCATCTCGCTGCTGGGCGCAATACTGGTATTCCTGCTCTTTGTGCAGGGCGGACAATCGCTGCTGGCGACCATGGGTAAAAACGAAATTGAAAAGAGCATGATGGTCAACTCGCTGGGCCGCAAGTGGGAGTTCACCTTCACCACCCTCGTGGTGTTCGGCGGGGCCTTCTTCGCCTCCTTCCCCCTCTTCTACTCCACCAGTTTCGGCGGGGCCTACTGGCTGTGGATGGCCATCCTGTTCAGCTTCATCATACAGGCCGTATCGTATGAATACCGTTCGAAGAGCGGCAACTTCCTGGGCAAAAAGACCTACGACGCCTTCCTCTTTGTCAACGGCGTGGTGGGCCCCCTACTGCTGGGCGTAGCCGTGGGTACCTTCTTCACCGGAGCCGATTTCGTGGTCGACAAGGCCAACCTCACCACTCCCGGGGCACCGGTCATCAGCAGCTGGACCAACGACTGGAACGGCCTGGAGGCTCTGCTCGACGTGCGCAACCTGTTGCTGGGCATCACGGTGCTCCTGCTGGCCCGCACACAAGGAGCCCTCTACTTCATGAACAATATCAAGGACGATACCCTCTTCGAACGGGCACGCAAACAGGTGCTGGTCAACGGCATCGTATTCGTGCTCTTCTTCCTCTCGTTCGTGGCTGCTACCCTGATGGCTACCGGCTACGAGACCAACCCGCTCACCGGCGAGGTATTTACCCGGCCCTACAAATATTTCTACAATTTCGTTGAAATGCCGTGGGTAGCCTTCATGTTCCTCGTGGGTGTGGTGCTGGTGCTCTATGCCCTCATCCGCTCGGTATTCGGGCAGCACTTCACCCGAGGCATCTGGTTCTCGGGTATCGGCACCGTGCTGGTGGTTCTCAGCCTCTTCTTCATCGCCGGCTACAACCACACCCCCTACTACCCTTCGGCTGCCGACATGCAGAGCTCGCTCACCATCTGCAACAGCTCGTCGAGCCTCTTCACCTTGAAAACCATGAGCGTAGTATCGCTGCTCATCCCCTTTGTGCTGGCCTATATCTTCTACGTATGGCGCGCCATGGACAAGAAGCCCATCACCGCCAGTGAAATGGAAAGCAACGAACACAAATATTGATACTTGCGTATTCCCCAAAAAGAGCTTACTTTTGCAGAGGTAAGCTCTTTTTTTGTATATGGACGACACCTACTTGACCATATCGCGCACCTCGGAGGGAATTTACAAGGAGAAGATGAGTAAGTTCCTCTCCTTCGCCATCCCCGTGACCACCGTCGACGAGGTGAAGCGTGAACTCGAAAAATACCAAAAGGAGTATTACGATGCCCGCCACGTGTGCTGGGCCTACATGCTGGGACACGAGCGCACCCAGTTCCGCTCGAACGACAACGGCGAGCCCTCGGGGACGGCCGGGAAACCGATACTCGGCCAAATCAACTCGGCCAACCTGACCGACATTCTCATCGTCGTGGTGCGCTACTTCGGGGGCATCAAACTGGGTACCAGCGGACTCATTATCGCCTATCGCGAGGCGGCCGCCGAGGCCATCGCCGCCAACGAAATCGTGGAGCGGCTGGTCGAAGACGAGGTGCAGTTCGGTTTCGAATACCCCCTGATGAACGAGGTGATGCGTGTCGTCAAGGAGGAGGGGCCAACCATCGTCTCGCAACTCTTCGACATGGACTGCGAGATGACCCTGCGCATACGCCGCTCCCGCATGGAGAACCTCAAAAACCGGCTGTCGAAAATCGACGGTCTTCACTTTCTAAACGAACCTTAGCCGATGATGACCGAACAAGAGAAAATGGAGAGAGGGCAACTGTACGATGCCTCGGCTCCCGAACTGTTGCAAAAACTGTTTGCCACCCGCGATAAACTTTTCGAACTCAACTACCGCCTGCTACCCTCGCAAACCGAAGAGCGGGAACGGCTGCTCCGCGACATTCTGGGCACCACGCCCGAACGGTTCACCATCGTCTCGCCCTTCCTGTGCGACTACGGCCACAACATCCACGTAGGCAAAAACTTCTTTGCCAACTTCAACTGCGTGATGCTCGACGAGGCTCCCATCACCATCGGCGACAACGTGCTCATTGCCCCCAACGTGGGCCTCTACACTGCCGGCCACCCCATCGACGTGGAGCGTCGCAACCAGTGGCTCGAGTATGCCTGGCCCATCACCATCGGCAACAACGTGTGGATTTGCGGCGGCGTGACCATCGCCCCCGGCGTAACCATCGGCGACAATACCATCATCGCAGCCGGCAGTGTGGTGACCGGCGACATCCCGGCCAACGTTATCGCCGGCGGTAACCCTTGCCGCGTCATACGCCCCGTCACCGAAGCCGACCGCCAGCGCTCCTACGACTGGACTGAACAAAAAGCCAGAAAGAATAAATAGAACCGTACACAGAGAATAGCCTACTTGGAATTTCCCGTATAATGTTCGTTCGGTTCCCACCTCAGCCCGAACGAAGAGTAAATTGAAAGAATCCTAGGCTGATTGGTCTCAAAATCAAAATCTTCCCGATTCAAATAAATCGGGTTGGAAATATCGAGTCTATCTTTCAGGGTCTCTTCAGGCACCAACTTATACGGGATACCACGTTGGTCCATTTTATCGAGGAACAAATAGTTACAGGTGCTCAATTCCACTTCCTGCGTCGAAGCCTCCATTCGATTCAGCACATAGTCTACCGTCTGTCTGTAAACCACATTCTGCACTATCACTCCCGACAGACTAATGAAAACATCGATAGAGAGCAATGTAAGAATGAGGATATGTACCCCTCGAGACAGACGTCTTTTCAGGCCATATCGCTCGGCATAAAACAACAGCACAAACGGGAACAGATAGAAGAAACTTACATATCGAGCCCAATATCCGTATGGGAGGATAAACAACGAAGCCAGCAACCCGACAAGGGCCACCAGATACCAAGCCATACGACGGGAATAACCGGTACTAATAAACAGAATCAGCGCCAACAAAACAGACTCGAAGAAGAATATGCCAAAACCGCCTATCCGAGCATCCGACACCCACGATGCCGAAAGATTGTTTTTAGATATACCCACAACACTCACCTCATCGGAATTCATATTGTTCGACGGATTAGCGACTAACGATAAAAGCACATTTTCAAAATTCGATTTTCCCTGCATCATCGGCAAAACCTGATTGTTAAAAATATCTACCTTCTCATCTCCGGCAAGCGGATAAAAAGGAGAACCATGCTCTTGCCAGTTGGTCACATAAGGATTGTAACCTCCTATGACTATTCCCGCCAAAGCTATAACGGCACATATTACAGTCAGGCGACAAGGCTGTTTGTACTTATGATTTCTCAGCAAGATAAAAAAGAGAATGCCACCCCACAGTACAATCCAAAAGAAAATATTGAATTTTATCGATGAGATGAAAAACAGCAGAAGCAAATCGACATACAACGCCCTGCGTTCTCCCTTCTCGAAAAAGAGATATAGATTCACCAGAAATATAACCAACAGGGTATAGAGAGTCCAATCGATATAACAGGTAAATAATTGAACAATCACTACTGGATTGAGAGTTATCAACACAGTTATCCACAACCGCATATACCGGGTACGGTTTGGCAGAAAATCGTGCAGGAATATATAGACATACCCCATCGACGCAATAACGAGCCACATATTCAAAACCTTACCTGCATCCAAATTTCCCAAGAAAGCAACAACCGTAGCGACAATGGTCTCTATGCCTCGCGGATAATGCTCCACCCACATGGCGGTATCCCGATCGACCGAACTACTTACAGAAGTATCCCACAAAGGGTTCCAACCATTGACCAATTCTCGCACGGTACAAATATGATACCATTGCCCGTCGTACGACCAATCATAGACATACATCGAAATCAATATCGTAACCAGCAATACACCCACCACGGTCAATACGCTACTCCACTTCACCCGTCTCTGCATATTCTTCTCAGTACATACCCACAAAACGGACAAACACACAGCAGCAGGAAATATGAAGCCATTGACCGAGAAACCTATCCACAAAGACAGGACAGCCAGCAAATAGCTAACCAATGGTATGGCTACCAACAGTTGTGCAGAGGTCTGTATCCAAGAAATCGTTTCGTCTGAAGAGGCTCGAAAAACATTCATATCCTTATTTTTTTCGATTACAGAATCGTTTTCAACTGCTCCAACGCCGTAACCATATAGTCGGGTTGAGGCCCGGTCACGGGCAAGTTGTCACGGTTGAAATAGATGGCCCGCCACCCGGCATTCATCGCCCCCAGAATATCGGCGTCGTAGTTGTCGCCCACAATCACCGTATCGGCAGCGGTGCTCCCCACCACCTGCAAGGCGTAGTCGAAGAGCCGGCGGTCGGGCTTGGTGATGCCTATCTCGTCAGAGAGGATGAGCCGCTTGAAATAGCGATCGATACCCCCCGACTGCAATTTGCGAGCCTGCACTTCGGCAAAGCCGTTGCTCAGGATGTAGAGCGGGTAGCCCTTGGCCGTGAGGTAATCGAGCAGATCGATAGCCCCCGGCACCAGCGTCTTCTGCTGGGCCAACACATCGAGATAGCGGTGGTTGAGAGCCATGATGAAGTCCATGTCGCCGCTCAACGCACTGCCCGCCTCACGAAACGGACGGGCAAAACGCTCCACAATCAGGAAATCTTTCGTCACCCGATTGTGGTGATACTCCTCCCACAACTCGTGATTAGCCGTCATGTAGAGCTTCTCGAACTGTTCGTAACCGGTAAATGCACGCCCGAGCGAAAACTCGTCGTACACCTGCCGCAACGACAGTTTGGAGTTGGCCTGGAAATCCCATATCGTATCGTCCAAATCGATAAACAGCGTCTTACACATCAAACCACTCATAGCTTTCTTGTTTTAGAACCGGCCATTGCATGCCTCATCGACAACACGGCCACAGGAGAGGTAACCTCCCACTCCGGCGCAAAGATAGTGCAAAAAAAGAGCAGAGACAAACCACGGTCTGCCTCTGCCTGTACAAGCTATCGAAAAATTTTCCCAACTTCCCGATAGAGCCGATTTTATTCGAAATACAGCGTCCCCCTGTGCAAAGGGGGGAACATTCACACACGTATCTTATTTCTCGACAATGGCAAAGCCGTTGCCCACGGCGCGAGGGGTGCCGTCGGAGGGCCGGTTGCGCACCACGAACGAGGCCCGGTCGGTTACATTCTCGTCGCGCAGCACCATAATCGAAGAGCCGCCGCCATCGTAGTTCACGGCATCGTAACTGCCTATGCCCCACATGAAGTCGGCCAGTTCGTAGATGTCAAGACCTTCGGCATAGTTCACCCGACGGCCGTCGACCACCACGACATAGAGCGTCTGCTTGTCTTCGGAGAGCCCGATGGCCGTGCGCGGATGCGTATCGCACAGATAGGTACCTATGCTGCTGATGCCGTCGTTGAACACGCCGCGGCGAATGAGACAACCCAGACCGCCCAATGCCTGATAAATCTCGGCACTGCGCTTGACCACGTTGCTGGCCACGTCGATGTCGACACTGCCGTCGCGCGTCATATAGACGGTAAACTCGTGATTGGGGTCCTGCCACCAGTCGCTCAACGGATAACCGTCTTTCCAAAAGAGCTCCTTGGGCTTGATGAGCGTAATCTCTCCGTCCGAAGCCGTTTTGTATACCCAAAAGCCACCGTTCACCGCCACATGTACCCGACGGCCCGAGTTCTCGAGATACTTGGCCTGCTCGGGAATCGTGTTCACCCGGGTAGGCATCACGTTCACCTCGCCATAGGGTGTAGTGGTGGCAATGGTCAGTTTCGACAAATCGACCTCGGCCACATAGGCATGTTGCCGGGCCTTGGCCGTGTTGAAGTCAATCTCCGAAAGCACCAGCCCGGGGAAACGCTCTTCGGTCGTCACCCGCGTTACTTTCGTCACCAAGTCGGTACGACTCAGGATGCGCTGCACCAATACCGACGTCGTGTCGATAGTTACCGGGTAGGAGGGCGTGTTGTTGCCTGTTCCACCCGGTTCGTCATTTCCGCTGCACGATGTAACACCCAGTGCCACAATCACGCACCAGAGCCAATACTTGCAATCTTTACCAAACCTTTTCATCTTGTTTTACCTGTTTACAATTAACTATTCGTTTATCAATACTTTAATCACTTTTACCTGTCCGGCCCGGTCGTGGACATACACCACATACACACCGGCGGGCAACGACGAAAGGTCGACCGGAGTACCCGGCACCGCTTCGCCTTCGATTTGTAAACTGCCCGATGCGGTATATATTGCGTAGCTTGCCGACGAATTTTCGGACAATACATAAAGCCGATTCTCCGATACATAAAGGTCGAGACCACTGTCGCTCGAGGCCGCCTCTATTCCCGACTCGCCGGTATACTCATAGGCACCCACCATCGAGCCGCTCGTGTTGCGCTCCACACCCCGGCCGTCGACCGTCAACTGGTCGGTATACTTACCGTTGCCGTCGATGTCGATATAGAAAGACGATTCGCGCAGAGAGGCAGCTTTCAGCACGTTCAGATTGTTGTTGCCGCAAGCGACCGACAGCACCCGCACCGTAGGCGCATGGCCACCGTTATCGGTCAATATGGGGCACAGCTTGCCGTCGACCACTTCGCTGTGAAGCATGCCGTTCAGGTCCTGCACGCTGCGGTCGTAGCTGGAACATACCATATCGCGCGTTTTAGCCGTGATGTTCATCCGGTCGGCAGCACCGTAGAGGTTGTAGGTCGAGGTCATCAGCTTGGCCGAAGTTCCCAGATAGACCTCGCCGGCCTCGGCAGCCGACGAGAAGTTGCCGGCAATGATGTTGTTGACCAGCTTCACACTACCGGCCATGACATGAACGGCCGAACCGTTGAAGTTGGCCGAGGGGGTACCGCTGCTCGTGTAGCACGAGTCGGTGTTGCCCGTGATGGTATTGTTGACCAGGTTGAGAGCCCCCGACGCGGCATTGAAATAGATGGCCGCCCCACCGTTCGACTTGTCGGAGAGGGCGTTGCTCGTGGCTGTCAACCGATTGTTGACAAAAGTATTGTTGACAAAAACACTGTTCATATATATCGAGGAACCTGTTTGGGTATAGACCCCGTTGCGGTTGCTCACGTTACCGGCAAATGTGTTGCCTCTCACCCGAGAGAGCACCACGCCGTCGGAGTAGCCGGCACTGCCTTGCACCGACCGGTTCTGCTCGAAATACGAGTGGTCTATGTCGGTGCGCCAGCCGGGAGACATCAAATAGAAAGCTCCGCCTTGCAATCCCGACTGGTTGCGGGCAAAGGTCGTACGCTCGGCCGTGAGGTTGCCTCTGGTGTATACGGCACCGCCATATCCCGAGGCGTAGTTGTCGGTCAGGCACACATCGCGCAGCACAAGGTCTATTCCTTCGGAGCAGATAGCACCGCCGTTGTTGGCACCCGAGAGGTCGGCATAGCCGCCGGTGATTTCGAGCCCGCCCAGGTCAAGGAAGCACGAGTCGGCCACCGTCACCACATGACAGGCATTATCGCCGGCCCCCGAAACGATGCGGCCGTCGGGGCCGATTACATCGTTACGACCCAGGTCGCCCGAGAGTACCGTCTTGCCCACCACAGCCGAAAAGTCGACATTGTAACCACCCCGGATATAGACACCCTTGGTGACATTCATCGTGGCCTGACGCCCCGTGAGCGAACCCGCCTCCACGGGATAGAAGGTCCCCGCGGTCATATAAATGGTATCTTGTTTCGAAGCCGCATCGAGAGCCTCCTGCAACGAAGCGAAGGGAGCCTCTTTCGAGCCGTCGCCCGCACCCGAAGCCGAAGCACTCACATACCACTTGCCGGCCTCGGCACCCTCCTGTAAGGTACAAGTAATGAGGATAGGCAGGTGATCCGAGGGGGTGATTCCCCGGCCGAAGTCCTCGGTTATCGTTTCATAGGACAACACATTCACGCGATTGCAAAAGACATAGTCGATAGGCTCACCGCCCGAAAGAGTCGGGTCCCACGGTCCAAACGTGGCACCCGGCCCTACCGGAGCAGATTGTGTCGTCTTGCGACTATCATTAAAATAAGCATTAAATGTGTTATACATAGCTTTCTCGTCATAATAGGCATTGAAATCGCCTACGATAAAAGCGGGATAGTCGCCCGCTATCTCCTGCATCTTGCGCACATTCAGGCGCGCAGTCTCGGCCCGGGCAAATTCTCCCTTATGGTCGAGATGAGTAGAAAAATAGAAAAAGATTTCGCCCGTTTCCTTATTTTGCAGTTTCACCCATACGGTAATTCGCCGCACGGCCGTATCGAACGGCAACCCCGGAGCAGTAGGGTCCTCGGCCAGGAAGAACTGTCCCTTGTCGAGCAAAGTGAACTTGTCGGCTTTATAGACAACGGTCGTGTGTGTGCCCGAGCGGTTGTCCGAGGCCGAGCCTGCACCCCACGAATGGTTGGCATAGGCATCGCCCAGCAGTTTTTCGAGATCGGGCAGCATGTCGGTACTGTTCTCTTGGAGACCTATCACATCGAAATCGTGGTCTACGATATTCTTGACCACGTATACATTGCGCACGTCCCACGACTTGTCGCCCGTATCGCTATCGTTTTTGCCTCGTATATTGTACGAGCCCATTCGATAAACGGGCGCAGCCACGAGCACCGAGGCAAAACAGCAGCTTATCAGCAATCCTAAAAATCTTTTCTTCATATTTTTGCCCATATTATTTCGTTATCCATATTTTCTGCGAAACAGATTGGCCGTCGCTTACCACACGCACCACATAGAGGCCCACGCCGGGAGCCGATATGCGGTCGCTCTCCCGGGCCAAAGCCACCAGCCCGCCACCGACGTTATACAGTTCGATGCGGTCGGCGGTGCGGCCCAGCAGCACCGTGCGCCCCTCGACCGTCCAGGCGAGACCGGCATTTGCCACCGACTCGATACCGGACGCATTTTCGTTGTAATAATTATAGATTACCTCTACGGCGGGAATCGTCATGTGATAGGTCTCGCCCAAGGTATTCATATCCAAGCCCAGGGTCAGATACGACAGCGTGATGGGATAGTTGGCCATATCGATAGTCTCGCCCAGCGCATCGGGGAAAACAATATCGGCCACACTCTCCCGCCCCACTGCCGGAACAGGCAGGTCGACGGTATGCGTCCCCGACGGGGTCCGCAACGTGCAGGAGAGGCTCTTCATTCGGGCTTCGCCGGGATTGACATGTATGCGCAGCGTATCGGGCAAGCTGTACAACGGGATATTGCCCGACAGGGTGATGGTCTTGGCCGAAGGACTGTTGTAGAGGAACGAGAGTTCCAGCCCCTTGTCGACCGAATTGGTAACCGAGGTATTCTTGAACCCGGCCGATGTCACGAACGACACCCGCATCCAGTCGGCCGAACCGTCGTTCAGGTTCATGCAGTGGCGCACAGGCTCCTGTACTTTCACCAGCAGCGTATCGGTAAATCCTGACATCGAGCCGTAAACCTCGGCCACACCGCTCGCGAGGCCTCTCAAAACGCCTTCCTCAACCACTGCCACCTGTTCGTCGGAGCTGCGCCACGAAAGCATTTGCGGAGCTATCGATACCTCCTCGCCTTTGAGGTTGGTCATAAATACCTCGACCGGGTAGCGGTAGTGGCAATCGTTGATGACCGAGTCGAGCCGGAAATAGAGGTCCTCGATATTCTCGCGGATTGAGATTTCCATCTCGCAAGTATAGCCGGCCGGGGTGCGGGCATAGATTTTGCCCTTGCCGCTGCCGTCGGCCACGAAGCTCTTGCCGTCGGAGGTGATGTGCCCGATACCCTCGTCGCAGGTGAGGGTATAGTTGGTCACTTCGGTACTTATCAATAGGCCGTATGCGTTATAACCGTATACCTCGGGGGTATACTCCTCGCCCTTGGCCAGCACATGCGGCGGCGTGGCAAAACCGATGCCCCCGATATAGACCGATCTGGGCGCCGTGGAGACGACAAAGACCCCATCGCCCACCTGGCGCTGCACGCCGTTGGAACTGGGGTGATTGCGCACCCCCAGCATGCTGGTATATAGAGTGCTCGAACCGCCGCCGTCGAGATTCAAGGCTTCGTAAGCCCCGGCATAGCGCATGAGGTCGGCCAGCTCGCGGGTGCGTACACCCCGCGAAACCGACGTGCGCCCGTCGCAGACGAGCATAATCAATGTCTTTTTATCCCGGCTGTATCCGATCGAGGTGCGCGGGTGCCACTCTACGGCATCCTTCCGCTCGTCCTCGGTATCGAGTACGGTACCGTTCCCCAGTATCTTGGGATTGCCGGTCACCAGATTGTCGACCGGCACCTCCTCGCCATCGAACGACATGGGCAGGTATACCTCTACCTCATCGCCATCGTTCAGGCTTTGGATAAAGACTCCCGACATGCCTTTCCCGCTGATGACATAGCCGCCGTCGGGCACGGCCATGTTGGTACCCCGGGCCCACGAGCCCGAGACTCTCATTTTGCAAGGTTTGCCGGGCACCAGTTTCTCGCCCGATTTGGGCAAAAGGGCAATCTCGTAATAGAGCGGGAACGAGTTGCTCGTCACCTGGGTGACTTGCCCCGGCATTTTATCGGTATAAAGTATCAGTTTGTTGTTTGCGGCGTCGACATTCACCCCCGAAATTTCATAGGATTGAGTAGCCGATGTGATGGTTCCCGTGAAATCGACCGAGGCGTTGCTCAGGTAAGGGACCTTGTCGGCCGTGATGCCAAAGTGTCGACAAATCGACGAGGTAGATGTGCGGAAAATCTCACCCTCGGCCACGGTGGCATGGTGAGGCCGCCCCACGATGCTGGTCTTGCCGTCGTTGGCCTTCCCCGACATGGCGAAGAAACCGCCGTTGATACCGGCAAAATAGAGGCTTTCGCCCTCGACGCTGTGACTCTCGGCCATATCGGTCACGGTCTGTGCTCCGGCCAGATGGTCTTTGGCGCACACCGTGCGTATATCGACATAGGGATTGGTAAGGTCGACCGTCAGATAAAATACCGTCAAGGTGGTATCGGGGCCTGTGAGCAACAACGAGGTCTGGGTCGTTCCGGGCCCTATTTGGGCATGAAACGTGGTGTCTACCCGATATTCGGTATTCCACACTTTCCAGGTAACCGAAGCAAACGCATTACCGGTCACAAGGGCCAAAAGCAAAAACAGGCATTTACTTATCTTCATGGCACGACAAATCATGGCATTGACAACCGTTTTGAGAAAGATATGCTGCCGGCAAAACACCGGCAGCATACCCGATGAAAAAACTACTTAATTAAAGATTCTTATTATTTAATCACTTTGAAGGCTTCGCCATCGACATGAATGATATACACACCCTTGGCGAGCGAAGAGAGATCGATAACGTCGTTGGCCGGAACCACCTTCACGACATTACCGCTCAGGTTGTAAACCGTAGCTTCGGCTTCGGCACCGTTTACCCGGAAGAGGCCGTTACCCAGCGTGCAGACAGACAGACGGTCGGCAACGGTTACATCGGCAATACCCGAGGTAGCACCGGCATCATACGAACCTACACAGGTCGTAGCAGCCCGTTTGTAACCGCGTTGGTCAACCGTGAGGTCGATATTCTCGGGCAACTTCCATTCGGTCTTCAAGGCATTCAGCTCATCGATAGTCAAGCTCTTCACGGGCGAAACCGGAGCCAAAGTCTGGCTGAAACCGCCGTTGTCGCCGAAAGTGTTGTCGCCGAAGACATCGGCATAAGTATACGTTTCTCCGTCGGTATCGCTCAGATAGAGGTAGGTACCTTGTACGATTTTGCCCGTACCGTCGTCATGGTCGTCTTGAACCGAGGGGTCTTGCGTGCGGTCTCTCGGCGAGGCCCAGGAGGTGCAATACCAAGCCGTACCGGAGAGGTTGTAACCGCCGCTATACCATTTGCCGGGACGGGCATTGTTACTACGGCTCATTAATATAGCAGGATTAGAAGGTGCTGATTCGCCTAAAACACCATTCACAATATAATTATTCGCCATATAATTGAATCCGCCATAGCTCATTACCCCCAAACCGCGGCCTACATCCTTTGTAGCATTTTTATTAGCGGAAACCGTACGAGTTTCTTGTGCAGCGGTATAATCTTTATTAGCGATTGTATTGGAAATCATATACATCGTCGTTCCGGGATAACCCATTATAACACCAAATCCTTCGGTATAGTTATCGGCAACCAAACTGTTCACCAAATAGAGGCGGAGACGCTCGTCATTGCTACCCAAAAAGATTGCCGTTCCGCGAAGTTTATTGGTATAAGCCGGTTTACCGTCTTCGCCATATTCAGCTACAGGATAATAGTCGGTCGTAAAATAATTATCGGTAAACTGGCAACGTTGAACCACAGCTTGCGTCAGATATTCATCTCCTGCATAAGCCGAGCTTATAAACAATCCTAAGGCAGCACCCTTCTCACTAGAAAAGTTTTCTGAAAAGACACAATCAGAGATATTTGCCTCAGAAGCAACAAGTGTCAAACCCGATGTTCCGACAAAGGCGGCTCCATTTTGAATAAAGTTACACCATTGCATATCCAAATCGGTATTGAACACCATCACCGCCCCTTTATAATTACTGGCACTGTCGTAGTTGCGGAAAGCGTGTTTGAAAGTAAAACCTTTCACCGTCACGTTGATGCGCACAGGCTGGTCGCCGTCTTTGCGCTCCATATACCACAAGTGAGTGCGGTTGCCGGGCACGGCAGCCTCATCGCTCTCGATACCGCCCGAAATCACGGTCTCGTAGGGCGAAGGATAGGTAATATCGGTGTTCGTTCCCGTACTGTTGGGATCGAAACCACCCAGGAAAGTCACACTGCGGTTCACCGACAGATACTCGTCGAAATCGGGCGAAGAGAGTTTGTAGACACCACCGGCAAAGCAGAACACGTCGCCGTCGGCAAAGTTCCCGTTTTCCATGTTCTCGGCGAAATAGTCATAGCTAATCGCCTGTTCCCAAGACGAACCATCGGTATCATCCGACCCGTCGGCCTTGATAAAATACGTCGTGGCCCATGCGCCGGGCACCGATGCCAACATAAACCCTGCAGCAAGCAGGCAAGAAGTCAATTTTCGTTTCATAACCACTTTGTTTTAGATTAGATTTATTGTTAATTATTGAACTGTAACCGGAGAGAAAGAGACTGTACAATCTCCTTCTCTCCGTGATGGTTTAGAAGGACAGACCGTCGTCCCAGCCCGGGTTCTGCGTGAGATTATGGTTTTTCACACGTTCTTCGGTGGGGATAGGCCACAGGTAGTCGCGGTCTTCGTCCCAGGTACGTTTCACATCTTTATGAGGCCACATGTAGCCTTCGGTATCGTTGGTAAGGAAGAAATCAACTCCTAACTGATATTTGGTCAATCCCAAACCCGATACAGGTTCGTCTTTCCAAAGAGCTGTTTCATTGCGCCCATCACCGTTGAGATCATATTTACCCACACCAGGGAAATAAACGCCATGGAACTCGTGAGTAAACTGTTTACCCTCTTTCCAACGGAACATATCCCACTGGCGGAAGCCTTCGAGACAAAGCTCGACGGTGCGCTCGCGGCGAATCTCCAGAATTACACCGGTCATGTTGCTCTTCGTCACGTTGGGATAGCCTGTCACGTCGGCCTTCAGGTAGGGGTCGGGGTTGTTGTTGGCCTCCTCCAGGTCGATGCCCGGCATGCCCACGCGGTCGCGCAAGAGGTTGACCGAAATATCGAGATCGTTCTGCGTGAGGGTGCCCAGCTCGGCTTTGGCCTCGGCATAGTTGAGGTAAACCTCGGCCAAGCGGAAGAGCGGGTAATACATGGGCGACTTGTTCGACTGGTCGTATTTGGGTTCCATCACGAACTTGATATACTGGTAGCCGGTCAAGGTGTATTTCGACAAGGTATTGATCATCTCCTTGTCGGTTCCCATCTGTACGTAACCCGGTGTCAGGATGGTTTGCGCCAGACGCGGGTCGCGGCCGGTCACCTCGTCGACAAACTGTTTCTTCTCATGCCCGGGAATATCGGTGTAGCGCGAGCCGTCGGCCATGAGGTAGTGGTCGACAAAACGCTTGGTAAACGATACCCGTTGGTTACCGGCCATCGAGTTGCACTGCGTGTTGTGCAGGATAGAGAGCTCGGTGCTGTACCGGCGGCCCAGGATAATCTCGTCTGCGGGAGCCTCGAGTTTGGCAAAGAGGTCGCGGTAAGGAGTGCTACCCTCTTTGTAAAGCGAGTAACCGCCTTTCTGTATCAGTTCGAGCGAAGCATCGGCCGAGAGTTGCAGCATCTCTTCCCAGTCGCCCAGATTGTGATATTTGCGGAAAGTACCCTCGAACAGGGCGGCACGCGACTTCAAGGCCAGTGCCGTCCACTTGTTCACCTCGTAGGGGGTATGGGCTTCGGGCAGTTTGTTGATAGCCGAGTCGAGGTCGGCCATGACATGAGCCATCACCACCTTGCGCGAATCGCGGGCCTTGTAGAGCAACTCGTTGTCTTTCGACCCGATTACCTCGTCGTACCAAGGCACATCGCCATAGCGCTGTACTTTCTCGTAATAGAAGAAAGCACGCATGAAATAGGAGAAACCGTCGTAGTGGTTGCGGGCATTTACGTCGTCACAGTTTCCGCAATGTTGGAAATAGAAATTGATTTTGCGCAGGTCGCCCCAATTCCAACCGCCCTCGGTGGCCGGAAGCCGGTTGCCCAAAAGGACATCGGAAAGGATATTCTTTACCACATCGTCGGCACACATGTCGTTAAGATCGTCGGCATCGGGGAGCATGGCATAGTAGGCATTGGTCCACAGGCGCAGCTCCGTCTCGTTCGAGAAGTAGGACTCGGGCGTGACCGTATCCTCGGGAATCAAATCCAAATCGGTACAGCCGGCCAGAGCGGCTCCGATCAACAAACTGGATATATATAAAAACTTTTTCATCGTCGTTCTGTTTTAATCGTTAAAATGTAATATCCACACCCACCGAGAAGTTACGCGAGTAGCTGTATGCCATACCGGTACCGTCGTTCTGTCCGGCAGCCTCGGGGTCGATATAGAGGGTATGCTTCTTCATCGGCGACCAGTACCACAAGTTTTCACCCGTGAAATAGACACGCAATCTGGTAAAGACTTTTTTCAATACCGGCAAGGTATAACCGATGGTGAGGTTTTTCAACCGCAGGTAAGAAGCATTTTGCAGATAGCGGTCGTTGGCCACGCCCAGCTGACTGGATGCAAAAGTCTGATAACCACGGAAACGGGGGAAGTATCCGTTGGGATTCTCCTCAGACAAGCACTGATCCATGAAATTGGCCGGGATAAAGCTCGTGAATGCGCGTGCATAGGGACCCCAGAAACCGGTCGAGAGATAATCGGGGTACCAGTCTCTCTTGCCTACGCCCTGGAAGAAGGCGGTGAAATCGATACCGTTCCAGTCGGCACCCAAACGGAAGCTATATGAATAGCGGGGAGTGGTGTTACCGATAATCTCCCGGTCGCCCGGGCTGTCGGCAGTCTCGTCACCCGAGTTGATGATGTTATTGCCGTCAAGGTCGATAAACTTCAAGTCGCCGGCACGGTAGTAAGGATCGACTTTATCGGTGAGGATACGAGTATTCACAGCATCCTGGTTTACCCGCGAGGTGTAGTCGGCAGCCTCTTCGTCGGTAGCGAACAAGCCGGCTACACGATAGCCCCAGATTTCGCCCCACTCCATGCCTTCGTAATAGTCGGTCAAGTTCTTTTCGGGGTTGTTATACTTGGTAATAACCGTTTTGTTATCGCCCAATGTAGCCGAAATGCTATAATTGAAACGCTTGCCCATCAATGCAAACGAGTCGTTCCAGCCCACAGCAAGTTCCCAACCCTTCGTGCGCAGGTTGGCACAGTTCTCATCGGGTTCTACCGCCCCAAAGACACCGGGCAATACAATCGATTTACCCAACATGCCCTCGGTATCACGAATGAAATAGTCGCCGGTGAAATTCAATCGATTGTCGAGGAACGACAAGTCGAGGCCCACGTTCCAGGTGGCAATGGTTTCCCAAGTGAGGTAACTGGTCTTGGGGTTGGAAACGCTGGCATATTGCACCTTCGAGGTACCGTCGAGCGTATAGCTCATCGTATTGCCGGTAGAGATTTCCTCGATATAAGAATAGGCATCGGAGTCTTGATTGGCCAGTTTACCGTAAGAGAGGCGAATCTTGGCATTATCGACTACATCTTTGATAGGCTCCCAGAAACTCTCCTCGCTGATGCGCCAGCCGGCCGATGCCGAGGGGGTGAACACCCAGCGGTGATCGCTGCGGAAACGCGAAGAACCGTCGTAACGGGCACTGGCTTCGAAGAGATAACGGCCTTTGTAATCGTAGTTCACACGACCGAAGAAACCGCTGTTACGCCACTCGGAGATGGTTTGAGCACGAGTAATTTCGCCCGTGGCGTTGGCAAAGGTCGACATGTTCTCGCTCAACAGAGCCAGCTGCTGCAACCGCAAATAGGTGTCGCGAGAGCCACGATACTGATAACCGGCCAGAGCCTTAAAGTTATGCGCCTTGTTCCAGGTGTGGGTATAGGTAGCATAGGCATTCAAGTTGTGCTCGTTGGTCTCGTAGTGATTTTCACGATAGAAATCCTTGAAGTTACCGGTAATGATGGTCTTCTCCTCGCCCTGTTTGTTGGAGTAGTGCAGGTTGTAGTTACGCACCGAGTTGAGACGTTTGCGGTATTTGTAGCTGTAATCGACCGTCAAGACGAGGTCTTTGAAAATATCGATGTCGAAGCGGTTGCCTATGATAATATACTTTTGGTTGTTCTGATGGTGCGAACGGTCGTCGACCAGATAGGGCCCGGCACCGTTGAGGGTGGTGTTGGCATGAGTTTCGGCATAGACCGGCAGCCCCTCGGGAGTCTTGGCCGGCCACGAAGCCATCAAGGTTTTGTCGACCTCCATCAGGGTCGAGTTGATGGTAGCCAGACCGCTGTATTTATAGGACGAGGAGAAGAAGTTGACATTGGTCGAGTAACGTAACCAAGGTTTAACCTTCACATCGAGTTTGGCTCGAGTCGAATAGGTGTCGTAGGTATCGGGGGTTACGTTCAAGATACCCTCCTCGCGGTTGTACCGGCCGCTCACGAAATATTTCACCCGGTCATTTCCACCTCGTATCGAGAGGTTATACTCTTGTTGCGGACGGGTTTTGCGGAAGAGGTAGTGATACCAGTCGAAGTTGGCATAGTAGCGGTACGAACCGTCGTCCTGCAGGACAATCCAGGGACGCTCGGGATTCTCGGTCTTGTCGTTGCGACGCTCATAAAGCATCTGCATCTCCTCGGCCGTATAGTTGGTAAAGTTGGTAGCATATTGCGAGTAGTAGGCCTTGTCGACCAAGCTCACCTGATCGTAACCCGAGGTCATATAGTCGGTCGATGTCGTATTCTGCGACCAACCGAACCGGCCGTTGAAGCTTACCGTAGCCTTACCGGCCTGGTCGGCACCCGTCTTTGTCGTAATAAGTACAACACCTTTCGACGCGGTAGCACCATAGATGGCGGCAGCCGAAGCATCTTTCAAAATAGAAACCGACTCGATGTCGTTGGGGTTGACCATATTCAGCTCGGTCACCACACCGTCGACCATAATCAGCGGGGTATTGGACGTAGAGACAGACGATACACCGCGGATATTCATATCGTAACCACCGCTGGAACGCCCCGACTGCATCGTCAAGTTCAACGAAGGATCGGCACCCTGCAAGGCCATGGCCACGTTACTTACGGGGCGGGCGTTAATCTCCTTGGCGCTGATGGTTCCCACGGCTCCCGTCAGGTTCACCTTCTTCTGGGTACCGTAGCCCACCACAACCACCTCGTCGAGCAGCTGATCGGCATCTTTCATCCTGATAAGAACAAAGTTCTTGCCGTTGACCGAAACATTCTGTTTTTCATAACCGATAGAAGTGACCTCGAGGGTCGCATCGGAGGGTACGTTTTTCATAGTAAAAGCTCCGTCCACATCGGTCGAACGCCCGATAGAGGTTCCGGCAACCTTGACTACGGCCCCGATAATGGGTTGGTCATACTTGTCGACCACCTTACCGGACAGTGAATTACCACCTCCAGACTGAGCAAACATCTGTAGACCAGACATGAAGACAATAGCCACCAGCAGGCAAGCCCATCTTCTGTGCAGTGTGTTTGTTAGTAAATTCATAATTTTTTTGATTTATGGTTTTTATTAGGTTTTTGAAGTTTCCTTATATCGTTCGGGAGTGTAACCGAAACCTCCCTACAACCATCGGGGTTATCGACGGTTCACCGCCCTATCCTCTTTGCAAAACAGCATCAGCACCACCGTAACGGCACAGGCCCCCAGCAGCAGGAAGAAACCTCCATCCCAGCCGAAGTGCTCGAAGACATAGCCCATGCCGATGTTGGCAAAGACGGCCGAACCCAACAGATAGCCGAAGAGACCGGTGAATCCGGCAGCCGTACCGGCGGCTTTCTTCGGAACCAGGTCGAGAGCCGAGACACCGATCAGCATCACCGGGCCGTAAATGAGGAATCCGATAGCGGCCATGGCCACGTTGGTCACCGTAGCCGAGGCACTGTTCCAATAGACGTAGACGGCGACCATCACCAACAGCATATAGATAATGGTTACCGGCGAACGACGACCCTTGAAGACCTTGTCGGAGAGCCAACCGCAGAGTATCGTACCAAAAATGCCGGCAATCTCGAAAGCGAAATAGGACCAACTGCTGTTGGCCAAATCCATGTGTTTCACCTGCTCGAGATACATCGGCGCCCAGTCGAGTACACCGTAACGCACAAAATAGATGAAGGCATTGGCAAAGGCAATGACCCACAACAGCTTGTTATTGAACACATGACCAAACAGGATCTCACGGGTAGAGAGTTCCTTCTCCTGTTCGGCCGAATAGGCCTGCATACACTCATCGGGTTTATAAAGCTCGATGGGAGGCAGACCGCACGATTGTGGAGTGTCGCGTACCAGCAGATAGGCTATGGCCGCTACCCCCACGGCTACGATGACCGGGAAGTAGAATGCGCCGGTCCAATTACCAAAAAGGGTGATACCGAAGACAGCCAACGGGGCCATCACCGCACCACCTATATTATGAGCTACATTCCAAATCGACATCTTCACGCCACGTTCGCGGGCCGAGAACCAATGCACCATCACCCGTCCGCACGGAGGCCAACCCATACCTTGCACCCAACCGTTTACAAACAAGATGCAGAACATAAAAAGTATGGAGAGCGAACCGACGCTCCAAGGAATAAGACCCATGACGGTCATTATCACCGCCGAAGCGACCAGACCCAGCGGAATGAACACCCGCGCATTGCTGTGATCGGAGACGGTTCCCATCACAAACTTGCTGATGCCGTAGGCTATCGAAACTGCCGACAGAGCCCAACCCAAATCGGCCTTGTCGAAACCCATCTCCTCGAGAGCCGGCATGGCTATCGAGAAGTTCTTGCGCACCAGGTAGTAACCGGCATACCCGATGAATATACCGAGGAACACCTGCCATCTCAACTTCTTGTACTCCTTGTCGACCTTTTCCTTGGGAAGGGGGTCGATGACGGGAGCCGGTCTGAACAACTTCAACATATTATCCTCTATCTTTTTTTATCCTCTATTCCTCTTGCGCAACCGTCAAGCCAAAATGTAATTCTTGGCCAAACGGGTAAAGGCTTCGACCTGGTCGGCCTCCCACCGTCGGTCCTTACCCATCTCGCGAGCCATGATCGAGGCCACCCGGGGTGCCATGTCGATAGCGGCGCGGGCATCCATAAAGAGGGCTCTCACCCGGCGGGCCAATACATCCTCGACAGTCTGCGCCATCTCTTCACGCACGGCCCACACCACATGAGCCACCCGGAAGGTGTAACCGATATGGAGCAGGTCGCCCAGCGAAGCATCGTTCTCAATCATGGCGGCTATCTTGTCGGCATCGCTGCCATAGACGTAGTCCCACGTCGAGCGGTCTACCTGCTCGCGATAGCCGTGCAGCCTCATCTTGCACGTCACGCACGGGCGACGTTCGAGCCCTATCAGTTCGGCCACCTTATCGACCGCATCCTCGGCCATCTGCCGGTAGGTAGTCCACTTGCCGCCGGTAATGGTGAGCATGCCCGAGTCGGAAACATATATCTTGTGGTTGCGCGAAATCTCTTTCGTCTTTTTGCAATCGCTGTTCGAGGGAGCTGCCAACGGACGCAATCCGGCAAAGACCGACAGCACGTCGCTGCGTTTGGGCTTGCGGGTGAGGTATTGTCCGGCCTGGTCGAGAATGAAATCAATCTCCTCGTCGAGCGGTTTGGGTTCGAGCGAATTTTCATTGAGCGGCGTATCGGTCGTACCCAGCACCGCCTTGCCGTGCCAAGGCACCCCGAAGAGCACCCGGCCGTCGCGGGTCTTGGGAATCATCAGGGCCGACTCTCCACCCAGAAAGGCGGCATCGACCACGATATGCACCCCTTGACTGGGGCGTACCTTCTTGCGGCTCTCGGGCTTGTCCATCTGCATGATGTCGTCGACATACACGCCGGTGGCATTGACCACCCCTTTCACATTCACTTCGTAGGTACCGCCCTCGAGCGTATCCTCCAGAACGGCCCCCCGAATCTTGCCCGAAGGGTCCTTGAGCAGCGAAGTCACCTTCATATAGTTGATGCACACGGCTCCGTGATCGGCAGCACTCTGCATGAGCGTAATGGCCATGCGCGAATCGTCGAACTGTCCGTCGTGATATACCACACCGCCGCGCAGGTGGTCGTGCAGCAGACCCGGCAGCTCCTTCAACGTCTGTTTCTTCGACAGCGGCAACGAACGTCCCAAACCCAGCCGGCCGGCCAGGAAGTCGTAGCAGCACAACCCAATCGTGTAGAACGGCTGCTCCCACCAACGATAATTGCCTATAATGAAACGCATGTCTTTCACCAGATGCGGCGCATTACGCCACAAGCGACCACGCTCGTGCAAGGCCTCGATTACCATCGATATATCGCCCTGCCGCAAATAACGCACCCCCCCGTGCACCAGCTTCGTACTTCTGCTCGAAGTAGCTTTGGCAAAGTCGTGTTGTTCAACCAATAAGACACGATAGCCTCGACTCGACGCATCGACTGCCACGCCCAGCCCGGTGGCTCCGCCTCCTATCACCAACAAATCCCATGGTCTCTTTTCCTCGGCCATCTCTTTTATCAAGCCCTTACGTTTCATTTTCTTATCTTTCAATTTTTGATTTCTTATCAACCTTCGCGATTCTACTTTCTTTTCGTGATACAAAGAAAATAAAAAAAGATAGATAAAACAAGAAAATATGTGTATATTTTTCGTTTCGTTTTCGTTTCAAAGATATTTCATTTCGTTTTCAAAAATATTTGTCTATATTATTTGGGCTTTATTCAAATAAATTTTATATTTGTCGTATAAATACATTATATAATATATATGCTCAGTATTGCAGAACGACACAAATACATTCTCGACAAGCTCAATTCCCAAGGATTTGTAAAGGTTCTGGATATCGCCCGCGAACTGGACGTAACCCCCGTTACCATACGAAAAGACCTGAAGCTGCTGGAAGAAAAGAAACTTTTGTTCCGTACGCACGGGAGTGCCAGCCCGGTGAATCCCCATACGGCCGACATCAATATCCACATCAAAGAGCGTATCAACAGCGAAGCCAAGCGGCGTATCGCCCACAAAGCCATCAAACTGATCGAGCCCAACGATTCGATTATCGTGGCCTCGGGCAGCACCGTCTACGCCTTTGCCGAAGAGATTACCGACGACTTGAACCTGACGGTGGTCACGGCTTCGCTCAACGTATCGACCCTGCTCAACCGGTTTGAGCATATCCATGTGATTCAGTTGGGCGGGACACTGCGCAAAAGCTCCTTCTCGGTGATTGGCGACCTGGCCACTCACGCCTTCGACAACCTCACCTGCTCCAAGCTCTTCATGGGAGTCGACGGCATCGACCTCGACTACGGGCTCACCACATCGAACATCGACGAGGCCCGACTCAACCAACGCATGATTGCCGCTTCGCTGCGCACCATCGTACTGGCCGACTCGTCCAAGTTCGGCAAACGGGGTTTCGGAAAAATCTGCACCCTCGACCAGGTCGATGTCATCGTTACCGATTCGGGCATCTCGCCCTCGATTGCCAAGAGTATCGAAGAGGCCGGTATCGAATTGATTATTGCCTGATTTCGAATTTAATCCTATTTACAAACAGGCATAAAGAAACGAAAGGCGCGGAACTCGGTTCCGCGCCTTTCGTTTCTTATCGTTTTTCAGCCGGTTAAGGGTATAATAGACCCATCGGTCTATTTCACCACCACTTTCCCCTTAACCGGATTTTTCTGTCCAATCCGTATCACATAAACACCCGACTCGATTTCGAACTCGTCGGTTGCACCGGCGGCCCTACGTACCACCTGCTCACGGCCCAACGTATCGTAGACACGTATCGTCTCACCGCCTTGGAGGTTCGTTTAAAACAACCTATCGGGAAAAAACAGTTGATTCGAACAATCACCACCCGTTCCTATCCAATACCCTCTCTCCCTCCAGGGGGATAGAGGTATTGGATATTTTTAGCGGGTTAACAGGCTGCTCCACAACCTTTATCAATGCATCTAAATCGAATCTGACCCCAGTAGAACCTCTTCATGATGCACATTTTGACGCATTGACGCCAAAATTTGACGCATTGCCCGCTCGCCTGGCCCGGTCTCGACTATTTTTGTAATTATATACAGAAAATACACCGACCATGAGAAAAGTCATTTTCTTCCTTCTGGGGCTACTTCTTTCCCTCTGTGCATGCAAGGAGGAGAAACAGCAAGAACCCGAAATGCCCGGGACTACGCCCGAAGAGATTCTCCTCGCCGTATCGCCCGAGCGATTGACTTTCGACGAGACCGATGCGTCGAAAAACGTCGTCACTGTCAGCACCAACACCTCGTGGCGGGCAACCGTGGCGAATGCCGCCCTGAAGATAGATCGAAGCGAGGGGACAAGCGGCGAGTGGTCAATACGCATCTCCGACGCTCCGGTCGGCGAGAGTTGCAAGCTCACCGTATCGACCGTACCCCGGAGCGACAACGAGAAAGCAGTCGTGCGCGAGGTGACCGTCACACGCGAAGCGGCGGTCGTTATCCCCGAACGCACTGTTATCTATAACAACGATTTCGACCGGGAGGTGGCGCAAAAGAATACCTACTGGCCCTACCTCGACCAGTTCGACGGCTGGAAAAATGCCTCGGGCACCGGCCAGGGCAGCGAGACCTACGACCAGATGAGCGTATCGGTGCGGAGCGACTGGACCTCGGACTACGCCCCGTCGGCCGACTACAAGCCTTACGCTTCAGGAAAAAACAACCTCTACTTCAACAAGAGCGGCAGTTTCGTCGCCATCAACGGCATACGGGTGGGCGAAGAACGCGACTTCGTGTTGCAATTCGGCAGTTCCGAGAACAAACTGTTCGACTACACCGACCTGCGGGTCGAGGTGGGTAACGGCTCGACGTGGATTGCTCTCGACTATACCCGGCCGCTGACCAACAACTGGGAGCTCACTACCTGCGAGTTTTCGGTCGAGGGCCTTACCGACGGCACCCTCGGTATCCGGTTCAGCACCACCGACGGGGCCAACATGATGCGCATCGACGACGTGCGGCTGACCGACGGCGACCCGTCGGGCCAGGTCATCGCCTTTGACAATGCCGTCTATCCCCCGGCCGAACTGCCGGTCTACGGCACCAACGACGAGGTGGTGACTCACTACGGCCTCATCGGCGGCCAACGGGTGCGCAACTACACCCTGCTCTTCGACCGCGACAAGCATGCCGCCCTGTGGGTGGCCTACCCCCTGCACGCCTGCTACCGGGGTGGCAGCGGACGTACTGACGCCTGGGCAGCCGACCCCTTGATTGAGGAGAGTTTCCAGGCACTGCTCTACGGCAATCCCTACTGCTACTACGACGGCTACTCGCGCGGCCACCAGATACCCTCGGGCGACCGCACCGTGAACGACGAGCTGAACGGCCAGACCTTCTACGCCTCGAACATGACCCCGCAAAACAGCGACTTCAACAGCGGCGTGTGGGAATCGCTCGAGAGTAAAATCCGCAACAACATCTGCAACGATACCCTCTATGTGGTGACGGGCTGCTACTTCGGCAACGGATACACCACGACCTACGACGGCAGCTACGGCAGCAGCCGCGACCCCAACGCCAAACTGTGCGCCGTGCCTACCCACTACTTCAAGGTAATCCTGCGTACCCGCTCGGGCAATACGGGGAAAGCCATAGGCCAGTGCGACGCCGGCGAACTGAAAGCCATCGGCTTCTGGCTCGAGCATCGTAGCGACTATCCCACCGCCTTCAGTACCGACTGTTGCAAATCGGTAGAGTATATCGAGCAACAGACGGGATTCACCTTCTTCCCCACGGTCGACGCCGCGGTGAAACAACAATGCACACCCTCAGAGTGGGCTCTCTAACCTATCCCCACTGAGACAGACAATACTAAAAAAGGGGAAACGCCGACCGCCAGACGACTGATGTGCGGTCGATTATAAAAGACTGTAACCCGACGACTCGATCGAGGGTTCAGTCTTTTTTATTTCGGTACAGACAGAGTTTCCCGGGCCGTAAAAAGAGGCCCGCGTAATGTCAAAGGCAGGCAACAGAACGGGGCTTACCCCTCCTGCCGAAAATACAATCCGGTGAGAAAACGGCCGGAGTGCACCCCCAGTGCCCGGGCCGAGAAAAATTCGTCGCTGTGTAACCGGGTACAGATGCCGGCCACCTCGATGTGCGAAAGCTCCACCCCGCATGCCTCCAGCTCCTCGACGGCTGCCGCCCACAGGTCGATGTGCGACCGGCGCGACGGATAGCGCCGCACCACGGCCCGCTCGTCGAATCCGGCCGAGAGGAAAGCCTCGACCACTTCGTCGCCCACCTCGAAACTGTCGGGTCCTATCGACGGCCCCACCGCAGCATACAGGCGGGCGGGCCGGGTATCGTAACGGGCTTGCATCGACTCGACCGTAGCGCGGATGATGTGGGCCGCCATGCCCCGCCACCCCGCATGCACGGCGGCACAAGCCCGGTGGTCGGGGTCGTAGAGCAGCACCGGCACACAATCGGCCGTAGAGACGGCCACAGCTATTCCGGTGCGGTCGGTCATCACCGCATCGACACCCTCGAGCATCTGTCGCCTATCGCCGTCAGGGCTGTCCTGCCAGTCGCGGGAAACCGCAGCCACCTCCACCCCATGCACCTGATGGGGAGCAGCCAGGCAGTCGAACCCCAAGGCATCGTGCAACCGCCGCCGGTTGGCAGCCACCCGCTCGGGAGCATCGTCGGTATATTCGCCCAGATTATCGGTCGAGAAAGAATCGTCCGTCACAACGCCCCCTCGGGTAGTGACAAAGGTGACGACACCCGGCAGCGCATCGAAAAGCGGGAAAGAGTACCAGCGGAAAGTATCGGTCGTGTGCAGAATCATCACCACTCCTCTTCGTCGAAGTTATCTCCGTCGACCAGGTCGTCGGCCTCATCGTCGAGCCCGGCGCTCGTATCGAAATTGTCCTCCTCGGCTACCCGGTGACGGGCATCGAGGTTGCGGTGTGTCAAGGTCATCACCCGGTTGGACTCGTCGTTGAGTTGATTCCACAAGAGATCTTTCAATTCGGTAATACCCAGCCCCGTCACCGACGAAATAAATACGGTAGGGATGTCGGGCAAATCCTCTTTCAGGGCCTCGAGCAACTCGTCGTCGAGCATGTCGCACTTGGTCACGGCCAGCACCCGCTGCTTGTCCTGCAAATCGGGGTTAAAGGCGGTGAGCTCGCGCAGCAGGATTTCGTACTCGCCCCGAATGCTGTCGGCATCGGCCGGCACCATAAAGAGCAACACGGCATTGCGCTCGACGTGGCGGAGGAAACGCAACCCCAGACCCTTGCCCTCGCTGGCCCCCTCGATGATACCTGGAATATCGGCCATCACAAACGAGCGGTTGTCGCGATACGAGACAATGCCCAGATTGGGTTCGAGGGTGGTAAAGGGATAGTCGGCAATCTTGGGACGGGCTGCCGATATGGTAGAGAGCAGGGTCGATTTGCCCGCATTGGGGAATCCCACCAGACCCACATCGGCCAGCAGTTTCAGCTCCAGAATCACGGTGCGCTCGATAGCCGGCTCACCGGGCTGGGCATAACGCGGAGTCTGGTTGGTGGCCGACTTGAAATGCCAGTTGCCCAAGCCTCCCCGGCCCCCTTTGAGAAGCACCAGCTCCTCGCCGTCCTGGGTTACCTCGCACAGGAACTCGCCCGTGTCGGCATCGAATACCGCCGTACCGCAGGGCACCTCAATGGTCTTGTCCTCACCATCCTTGCCGAAACTGCGGTTGGCCCCGCCGGGCGAACCATTGCCGGCAAAGACGTGACGCGAATATTTCAGGTGCAGCAGAGTCCACAAATTGCGGTTGGCCCGCAAATAAATATTACCGCCCCGGCCGCCGTCGCCGCCGTCGGGACCGCCTTTGGGCACATACTTGGCCCGGTACAGGTGCATGGCTCCGGCGCCACCCTTGCCCGAGCGACAAAGTATCTTCACATAATCTACAAAATTCGACTCTGCCATATTCTTCTCTTATTTTTATTATCCGCTGCAAAGATAGTGAAAGGCGAGAGCAGTGGCAAATGAAAACTTTGTTTTCAAATTTGACCATGCCGAGCCGCCTCCTGTCTTCTACAAAGATAGTGAAAGGCGAGAGCAGTGGCAAATGAAAACTTTGTTTTCAAATTTGACCATGTCGAGCCACCTCCTGTCTTCGTGTAACAAACGATAGTGAAAAGTGGTCGGAGAGGCAAACCGAAACAAAATTTCGAGTCTGATTATCCCGAACCGCATCCCATCTTCTATCCATAAAGATAGAAACAAAAAGTCAAACCCCATCGGGTTTCAGACACTTTATCTTTTTTAAATAGGAATACCGATTTGTACAGCGATAGTCCCTTATCGAGATTTCAAGTAAAATCTACCGATAAGAAAAATAAATAAAAATTCACAATAACTCTTTTTAATAAAGATTTTATGTATATATTTCCATATATTATGGAAACATATACCTTTGCAGTCGTATTAACTAAAACAGGTATAACTATGAAGAGATTTCTTACTTTTTTTGCTCTCATTACAGCTCTTTGCCCGTTCCAGTCCAAAGCCGCAGATGCTACAACATTTGAGGTAAATCGAATCCAATACACCGTTACCGGCGAGAATACGGTAGGCGTGTCGGGATTTAACGAGACGTATGGATCGGACGAAACCCCGATGACCGAAGTTATCATTCCCGAATCGGTCGCTTACGAAGGGAAAAACTACACCGTGACTTCGCTCGAAGAGTATGCCTTCCAGTGGTTGTCGGACATTCGCAAAATCGAAATGCCCAACACTGTAACGGCCCTGAAAAACAACGCCATCTACTACAACTACGATCTGGAAGAGGTAGTACTGTCGCAAAACCTCACCACACTGGGAGCCTATGCCCTGGCTTCGAACAGCAAACTGAGCTCGCTGGCTATTCCGGCCGGAGTGACCGAGATTCCGCAAAGTTGTTTCTTCAATGACCAGGGACTGAACACTATCACCTTTGCCGGTGACTTCACCTCGATAGGCAGTGGAGCCTTCTACAAGACGGCCATTACCGAGATTGAGATTCCCGGCAGCTGCAAGACGATTGGCAACAATGCCTTCCAGCTCTGCCCCAACCTGGCCCGGGTAACTCTGGACGAAGGAGTAGAAGTGCTGAGCGAAGGTGCCTTCAGAGAGTGCAGCAAACTGACCGAAATAAACCTCCCCGCCAGCCTCAAGTCGATAGGAGAATATGCTTTCCTCGATGACTCGTCGCTCGCTTCGGTAACCATCCCGGCCGGCGTAACCGAGATTGGCGACGCGGCCTTCTCCTACACGGGAGTAACAGCCTTCGAAGTAGAGGCCGGCAACACCGTATGCCAAGCCATAAACGGGGTATTGTACTCGGCCGACGGTAAAGTGCTCATGGCCTATCCGACAAAAGCCGAAGCTACCGAATACACCATTGCCGACGGCTGTCTGGGTGTGGGCGAAGGTGCATTTGCGCACTCAAACGTACAGAAAATAGTTGTGCCCGATGGTATGCGTGCCTTCGACGACAACGCCTTCTCCGAGTCGGCCCTGTCCGAAATCAACTTCCCCGCATCGCTCGTACTGATGGGTAACCAGGCTTTTGCCTTGACGCAACTGACCACACTAGTTCTTCCCGAAAACATGACTGCCGTGTATGAAGGGACCTTTGCCCAGTGTACCGCTCTGAAATCGATAACGATTCCCGCAAGCATCCGCGACATCGAGGCCTACGCCTTCAACGGCTGCACCGCTCTCACCGAAGTATTCTGCCTGGGTGCCACCCCTCCCGTACTGAACTATTACGAGGGTTACGACCACCCCTTTGGCAACCTTGAAGCCTCACAGGTAACCGTGTATGTTCCCAAAGGCTGCAAAGCCGACTATGAGGACAGCGAGTGGGGCTACCAGTTCGACCACATCGTCGAGTCGGCTACCGGAGTCTTGGCTTACGAGAGTGTGCTCCCTGCCAACGATTCGGAGCTCGAGACCCTCGGCACACTCGAAATTACCTTTGCCGACAACATCTCGCTCGTGCAACAATACCCCGAGGTAACCGTCGTAAAAGGCCAAGAGCTCTATGGCGAACCAGTCGTGAACGAGGGTGGCTGGATGGCCTATGCCAGCGGAAAAACGGTAAATGTATTCCCGGCCGATGAGTATCAAGAGGGCGTTCAACCCATTGTCCTGGAAAGCGGCGAAGAGTATTATGTGACTATCCCGGCCGGTATTGTCGAAAATGCCGACGGCGACCAAAATCAGAAAATCGTGCTCCACTACTCCGGCAAGGTTCAGTCGGGTATCGAACAACTCGAAGGCAATGCCTGCTTCGTAGCCCAAAATGCCGGCATGCTGCAGGTGGTATTGGGCGAGCTGAGCAACTGTACGGTCGAGCTCTTCAACGCTACGGGCAACCTTGTCGATCGCATCGACGGGGC
The DNA here is from genome assembly GCF_963931395.1 of Barnesiella sp. An22. Classification (NCBI taxonomy): domain Bacteria; kingdom Pseudomonadati; phylum Bacteroidota; class Bacteroidia; order Bacteroidales; family Barnesiellaceae; genus Barnesiella; species Barnesiella sp. An22. The sequence goes on along the minus strand of NZ_OZ007014.1, from coordinate 588,749 downwards.
TCAAGGTTCGGCTTCGTTCCAACCTGCTGCCCAAGGTCTCTACCTCATTCGGGTAACTTCTGGTGGAACTGTCAAAACATTCAAAGTGGTCAAATAATTTTCCAAACACGCCACTTGCAAAAGAGGGTGCCTTGTCAAGTCATCGACTTGAGGGCACCCTCTTCTTCTCTATCGACTCTTCCCTGCACGGGCAATTGAGGCAACACCAGACACAAAAAAAAGGAGCACCCCGTCCGGGGGCACTCCTTTCTGCCGGCTTGCATGCAGTTTACAAGCTGGCTATCTCTTTCTTGATGCTCTCGAAAATATCGTCGATGCTGCCCATGCCGGGGATAGCACGATATTTCTTCTCTTTCTGATAGAAGTCCTTGAGCGGTCTGGTCTGGTTGTGGTAGACATCGAGACGTTTCTGGATAGTCTCCAGGTTGTCGTCGCTGCGGCCCGATACCTGTCCGCGTTTCAGCAGACGGTCGATCAGCTCCTGCTCCTCGACCTCGAGACCCAGCACCACATCTACCTGAGCCTGACGCTCGGCCAACATGCGGTTCAAAGCCTCGGCCTGTGCAATGGTACGGGGAAAACCGTCGAAGATGACGCCCTTCTTGGCCTCTTCGTGCGAGTCGAGTACATGAGCCAGAATATCGACCATCAACTCGTCGGGAATAAGCTGACCTTTCGAAATATACGAATCGGCTGTCTTGCCCAGTTCGGTACCTTTGGCAATCTGCTCGCGCAATACATCACCCGTAGAAATATGGAACAGACCATACTCCTTGATAAGATTCTCACTCTGAGTTCCTTTACCCGAACCCGGAGCGCCAAAAATAACTACATTCACCATTTTACCTTAATATTATCCTATTCAACCTTGTGTTTGTTCAATCTTCGACAACGACATAAATATCTTTCAGATTACGACCCTGCTCGTCATAGTCGAGGCCATAACCCACGATAAAGGCGGGGGGAATCTCGAGCGCCACATAGTCGGGCTTTACATCGCACTTGAGCGACTCGGGCTTGAACAGCAGCGTGGCCACCTTCACCTCTTTGGGATTGTGGGCATAAAGCTGCTTGAGCAGCTGCTGGATGGTGAAACCCGTATCGACAATATCCTCGACCACCACTACCGTGCGGTCGGTAATATCTTGTTGCAAACCATAGATTTGTTTTACTTCGCCCGTCGAGTGCATGCCCTCGTACGATTTCATGCGGATAAACGAAATCTCGGAATCGACCTTGATTTCGCGAAACAGATCGGCGGCAAAAACAAATGCACCGTTCAATACGCATAAAAAGAGGGGGTTCTTTCCGGCCAGGTCTTCGTTCATCTGCGAAGCGACACGAGCCACAGCCTCGGCAATCTTTTCTTTCGAAATATAGGGCGTGAAAAAACGGTCCTTAATCTGAATCTTTGTGTCCATTGGTGTTATTCTGAATGTTGCACAAAGTTATAATAAATCGCAAAAACTCCGATAACGACACACTATATTTTTGCAGAATTACCGTTTGCATCGCCTCTTGACCTGCCAAAATATTTCTTAGCCCGTTTTTTTCGCATGTTTTCGAAGTAGACAGAATATGCTTCAATATAAAAAATCAAGCAAACTAGCTCTTCCTCTTTCGACTTTCGCTCTCTTTATAGATGATAAGATGCAGTTCGGCATAAATCAAAAACGAAAACTTCGTTTTCTTTTTGTCTCTGCTCTCACCTTTCACTATCTTTGTAAGACTCCTCCCGGCCCTGTAGCCGAGGGTAAAACCTGTACGACATGAAACTGTTTACGACCCAATCGACCAAGTTGCTCGACCAACTTACTTTAGAATACGAGCCTATCGACTCGATCGACCTGATGGAGCGGGCAGCCGAAGCTCTCACCGAAGAGATCAATAAAACCGTATCGCCCGACCGCCGCCTCTATATCTTTGCCGGCCCCGGCAACAACGGGGGCGATGCACTGGCTACGGCTCGCCTGCTGCTGGGATTGGGCTATCAACCGGCCGTCTATCTGTTCAATACCATACCCAGCCATCGCCTGTCGACCGACTGCGCGCGCAACTGCGACCGATTGAGGGCTACCGGCATCACCCAGTTCTACGAAATCACCAACCAGTTTACTCCGCCCGAAATACAACGAGGCGATGTCATCATCGACGGCCTGTTCGGGGCCGGACTGCACGACCCGCTTTCGGGCGGATTTGCCTCGCTGGCCCGATATATCAACGAGTCCGAGGCCTTTGTCATCTCCATCGACATCCCCTCGGGCCTCTTCGGCGAATGGAATCCCGACGCCTCGCCCGACCGTGTGGTCAAAGCCGACCTCACCCTTACCCTCCAGACTCCTAAACTGGCTTTCTTCTTTGCCGAGAATACCCAGTTTACCGGTCGGGTCAAGGTGCTCGACATCGGTCTGCACCCCCGGGCTATCGCCGAGACGGCCACCGACTACTACCTCACTACGGCCATCGATGTAGTCCGCCACCTGCATACTCGGGCCAAATACACCGACAAGCACGACTACGGCCACCTGCTGCTTGCCGCCGGACAATACGGCATGGTGGGAGCTTCGGTTCTCGCCGCCCGGGCTGCCCTGCACAGCGGGGCCGGTCTGGTATCGGTCCACGCGCCTCGCTGCGCCAACCTCATTCTGCAAACAGCTGTACCCGAAGCGCTCTTCTCGCCCGACAAAGGCGAAGAGCATATCGAAGAGATTCCCTCGAACCGGCGTTACACGGCGCTGGCCGCAGGCCCGGGCATGGGGTGCAACGCCACCTCGATAGCGGCTCTCAAGCATCTGCTTCAGGAGGTGAAGCAACCCCTCGTGCTCGATGCCGACGCGCTGAACTGCATTGCTCAGGACCCGAGCATTCTGCAATCGCTGCCCTCCCACACCATACTCACCCCGCATGTCATTGAACTGGAGCGCATGTTCGGCCCGCAAACCAGCGATGCCGACCGGCTGAAATGTGCCACTCATGTAGCTGTCAAATACGATATTATCGTGGTGCTGAAAGGGGCCCATACGGCCATAGCCATGCCCGACGGCTCAATCTACTTCAACTCCACGGGCAACCCCGGCATGGCTACCGCCGGCAGCGGCGACGTGCTTACCGGCATCATCGGCTCTCTGCTGGCCCAAGGCTATTCCCCCGAAGAGGCGGCTATCATCGGAGTATTCGTTCATGGTACGGCCGGCGACATTGCCGCCCGACAGGAGGACGAAGAGTTCGTCACAGCCGGCGACATCGTGGCCCGTCTGGGACAAGCCTTCAAACAGATAAAAACGGAGCGAATGCAATAAATTTCAAAACATTCGCTATCTTTGTAAAAGATAGAATAACCCGGCGAGGGGAAAAAGCCTATGTACGGCTCCCGACTCCGAGTTCTCCCGAATGTAAACCAACAGCAAAACAATACAAAGCTCTATGAAATACGCCCTCTTATCCCTCTGCCTGCTCTTCACGACCAGCATAGGATTGGCTCAGGAGACGAAAAGACTCACCGCCGACAAACATAACGAGTACGGACTCATATTCTCTTTGCCGCAAACTCACCTCGACCTCGAGGTCGTAGCCACAAAGACCATCCGCAAGGCAGGCCCCTACTATCAGTATGCCGAGAAATATCTGGGCATACCGGGTGCCATCACCCAGGACTCCGAATCGTGGAGCCTCACTTCGGTCAAGGTCAACCCCTACGGAGTGCCCGACCCCGAGGAGCAATACCTCATGCAGTTCAAGTCGGGTAGCGACGGCTACATCGTACTCGACGAAAACGGCCTGTTGCTCTCGATCAACACCGAACCCGTGGTCGACACGATTGTCCCCATCGAACCTAAAGCCAAAAAGAAGTCGCCCCTCGATAACCACGACTATGCCAAGGTATACTCCGAAGAGCTGCTCATGTCGGCCTCGACCGCCAAGATGGCCGAGGTGGCTGCCAAGCAGCTCTACCGCATACGCGAAAGCCGCCTGAACCTGGTTACCGGCGAGGTGGACGAGCTGCCGGCCGACGGCGAATCGTTCAAACTCGTCATCCAACAGCTCGACGAGCAGGAGGCTGCCCTCACCGCCCTCTTCATGGGTACGACCCAAACCGAAACGGTGGTCAAGCACATCGACTATATCCCCGTAGCTGAGGCAACCAACGAGGTGGTGTTCCGCATCTCCGACCTCTATGGCATAGTCGACTCCAATAACCTGAGCGGCGCCCCCATATACCTCAACCTGCAAATTACCGAGGAGGGACAACTCCCCGTCGACAACAAGGGCGAGGTGAAAAAGATGCCCAAGAATGCCGTGCCCTACGCCATTCCCGGCAAGGCCGAGGTGACTCTCACCGACGGCAAAAAAGCCCTGTTCAAAGGCGAAGTGCCGGTGGCCCAGTTCGGCGTTATCTTCGGGCTCGACCCGTCGCTCTTCACCGACAAGAAGAACCCCACCTGCGCCACCTTCTATCCCCAGACCGGGGCTATCCGTCAATTAGGGAAATAACCGAGAGAATATGTTGCTGCCCTACATGAACAGCGGAGTGGTCGAAGCCGGCTGCGACGAGGCGGGTCGCGGCTGTCTGGCCGGGGCGGTCTATGCCGCAGCCGTGGTGCTGCCACCCGACTTCCGCAACGAACTGCTCAACGACTCGAAAAAACTGACCGAGAAACAGCGCTATGCCCTGCGCCCCCTCATCGAAGAGGCGGCCCTGGCTTGGGCTGTGGGGATTGTCACCCCGCAGGAGATTGACCGCATCAACATTCTCAACGCCTCGTTCCTGGCCATGCACCGGGCCATCGAGCAGCTGCGGGTCACCCCCCAGCATCTGCTCATCGACGGCAACCGCTTCAAACCCTATCCCGGCATTGCCCACACCTGCGTGGTGAAGGGCGACGGCAAATACGAGGCCATCGCCGCCGCCTCGATTCTGGCCAAGACCTACCGCGACGACTACATGAACGAACTGCACGAAAAATACCCCATGTACGACTGGAAATCGAACAAGGGGTATCCCACCAAAGCTCATCGAGCAGCCATTGCTCAATACGGGCCTTCGCCTTACCACAGGCTATCGTTTCAGTTGCTCGAGCGGCAACTCTCCATTTTCTGATTACGGAACTCGTTTATGCTGCGGGCGAAAGCAACCACCGGTCGAGCACACGGTAGAAGGGGCTCACCATATGTACAATAGGGCCCACAAGCAAGGCCGAAACCACCGTACCCAGCCCTACGCCGGTAACCGTCGACGAGAAGAGATACGACATGATGCAAGCTATCAGCACCAGCGTCACGTCGAATCCCAGTTTCACGAAACCAAAGGGATGCTTCAACCGCTGGGCTATCACCTTCACAAAAAACTCGCCGGCCGTCATGGCCACATTCACCTTCATCTCGAGGGCAATACCCATGGCCAACACACAACAGCCAATAAGCAGATAAACAATCTGTTGCACAAAATTGACGGGGGCTACCCAAAACAACATGTTCATACCCCAGTCGATAAAGATACCGAAACTGAGCGAAATGGGTATCTGCAGCAGGTAGGGACGCAAATCTTCCTTGAACGACTCGTGCGTCATGAACGGCAACTCAAACAGCATGAACAGGATATTGACAATAATCGTCCATTGCCCCATCGTGAGCGGCGTAAACAGACTCAATACATAATTGACACCGGTAATAGGCGAAGTCCCCAACAAGGCTTTTGTAATAAAGTCGATACCCAAGGCGTTGATAAACAGCGAAACAACAAACAAAAAGCAACGCCTCAACGAATAAACATTCATCATAATGTGTAATACCTTAAAAAAACGGTGCAAAGTTCGCCCTATTTCCGCAATGTGTGCTCATAAAAGAATAAACAACTTTGGTTAAAAACGAAACAGTTCTTACCTCTGGTAAAAAATTCGGCTCATGGACATTTTGCTACTCGACCTGCTCCGCAAGATACCGCAAATCGGAGCTTTCGCCCACAGGCAAGGGCTCTCACCCCACGACCGGGCAACCATCGGCAAAGGCTTCTTTTTCGTTTTCGTCGAAAGTGGAACAGCTTTGCTCACCGACATGCGCCAGGACTACACGATTAAGGGCGAAGATCTGATTGTACTCTCGCCCAGCCTGGCAGCCACCCTGCACCATGCAAGCCCCGACTTCACCTTTACCTTCATCTGCCTCGTGCCCGAATACTTCGACAGCCTGCCCGGCAGCCAGCTGCTATACAGCCAACTGGCCGAGTTCATCCAGGTCGACCACCTCCCCATCGTGTCGTTGAAACCCGAGAAAAGTCGCTATCTGCGACAGACATTCACCCTCTTCTCGAGCGACCTGCGGGGCTTCAAAATCTACCCAAACGGCATCATCGACCACCTGTGCTGCCTGCTGCTGTTGCAAACGGCCGATACCTTCTGCCAGAGCAACCGCCACATGCCGGTCTACGTAAAACGCTCGGGCGAGATATTCCGCAAGTTCCGCAAACTGTTGACAGCCCATTACAGGCAGCACCACGACATCGGCTTCTATGCCGACGAGCTGCACATCTCGACCACCTACCTCTCGCGAATAGTCAAGCAGACGACCGGCAACACCGTGCGATTCCTCATCTCGGAGTTGCTCTGTGCCGACGCACGCCGCATGCTGGTATGTACCGACCTCGACATCAAGGAGATTGCCTCGCAATTGGGCTTCTCGGACCAGTCGGTATTCGGCAAATTCTTCGTCAAGAAGACGGGGCTCTCGCCTCTGAAATTCCGGTTGCGAAAAGAGCTATGAAACAACAAGGCCCCCGGGAGCACTTTCCCGAGAGCCTTGCCTTATAAGGTGTTAGACGTAAACAGGCGCACTATTCGGCCACCCGCTCCAACCACCGGAGCATACCCAGCATTACGCCCATCGAAATGAGACATACCACCAGGAATACCGTCCAGCATTGCCAGATGGGCCAGGCGTTGTACATGAGCGGACCTACCCACAACAGCAGGTTACCTGCGGCAGTGGCTCCCAGCCAGAGGCCCTGGCAGAGACCCAACAGGTGCTTGGGGGCCACCTTCGAAACGAACGACAGCCCCAACGGAGAAATAAACAACTCGGCCACCGTCAGGAAGAAGTAGGTCACAATCAGTACCCACCAGTGGGCCTTGCGAGCCATTTGCTCGGCCACGGGGAGGAGCTTGAAGTCGTCGGCCGAAGGATAACCTTTCATGGCCGAGAAGATGGCCAGGAAGAGGAAGGCCAACCCGGCAATGAACATACCGATGGCAATTTTGCGGGGCGTGGAGATGGCTTTACCCCGGCGAGTCAACCAGGCAAACAGCGCCATGACAATAGGGGTGAGCGTAATTACAAAGAAGGGGTTGATGGCTTGCCAGATTTCGGGAGCCACGGCACTCGAGTCTACGAAGTCGCGAGCAAAGAACGAGAGCGACATACCGTTCTGGTGGAACGAGAACCAGAAGAAGATAACCACACCCAACACGGCAAACAGAGCGGCCATACGTTGGCGAATCTCCTTGGCCATGGCCCGCTTCTCTTCGGCGGTATAGGATTGTGACTCGACTTTGGTCTTCTTGCCCGGAGTGGGGAACCGACGTTGGTAAGCCACAAAGATAACCAACGAGATGAGCATGGCTACCACCGAAGCGATGAACGAGTAGTGGATACCCTCGTTGAAAATCTGGAGGTAGTTCTGGCAGGCGCTGGCCAGGTCGGTCACGTTGCCGCCGGCAGCCGCCATCAAGGCATTGAGGTTATCGAGAGCGGCCTGACTCATCTGGGCACCGTTGTTGATAAACTGGTGGCACAGGGCCGGCAACTGGGCATTGTAGGCCATACCGTTCGCACCCAGCCACCACTCGCGCAGCAACGGAGCCACAAACGGGGCAATGAGTCCGCCCACGTTGATAAATACATAGAATATCTGGAATCCGCTGTCGCGTTTGCTCTTGGCCTCCTTCAAGGCTTCGGGGCCCTGCTTGGCAGCTTCGGCCTCGAAATCGTCGTAGAGCTGGCCCACGATGGCCTGCAGGTTACCCTTGAACAGACCGTTACCGAAGGCAATGAGGAAGAGCGAGAAACAGGTGAGCGGGAGCAACCATGCCACGTTTCCGCTGGTAGCCAGGATAGGAATCGACAGCAACACATAGCCTGCAGCCATGATAATCAAACCGGTCTTGATGGTACCTTTGTAGTTTTGCGTACGGTCGGCAATGATACCGCCTACCAACGCCAACAGATAGATACCGGCATAGAAGAATGAATATATGGTACCCGAAGTCTCTTCGCTCAAACCGAATTTGGAGCATAGAAACAGTACCAGCACGGCATTCATAATGTAATAGCCGAAGCGTTCGCCCATGTTGGAGAGTGCCGCAGCTATCAAACCCTTAGGATGTCCTTTAAACATAATGTTAGATTTTAAGTATTAAATGATTTAGTTGTTTTTCACTTTGAAGGCCAAGGCATACATGCGCATCTGCTTGACCATGGCCACCAACCCGTTGGAGCGGGTGGGCGACAGGTGCTCGGTGAGCCCTATCCGATCGATAAAGTAGAGGTCGGCGTTGAGAATCTCGTCGGGGGTACGGCCCGAAAGCACCCGCACCAGCAGCGACACGATGCCCTTCACGATGATGGCATCGCTCTCGGCCTCGAACCAGATGCGGCCGTCGCGGTAGTCGGCTTGCAGCCACACCCGGCTTTGACAGCCTTCAATCAGATTCTCGTTGGTTTTGTATTTCTCCTCGATCGGGGGCAGGCTGTTGCCCAGGTCGATAAGTAAGGCGTATTTATCCATCCAGTCGTCGAAGACCGAAAACTCGTCTATAATCTCGTCTTGTATTTCGTCGATACTTTTCATATAAGTAGTTTAGTTTTATCAATCACTCTTCATAAATGACCGTCAGTACGGTTTGCCCCACCGCCTTCAGCGTGGCGGGGTCGATATTCTTCATCGTGTCGTCTACGGTGTGCCAGTAGGGCGGGAACCCCGTAACCGTCTCGCGCGAGCAGGCGATGATGTCGACACTGGGTATGCCGTAACGGTTCACATACACATGGTCGTCGGTCACATAGCCTCCCTTCTCATCTACGAAATAGTCGCCGTATCCCAGACGACGGGCCGTCTCCCACACCTGCTTCACGATACCCGAGGCGTAATACTCCGAAAACATCTCGCGGCAGAAGCGGGCACCCGAGCCACCCACCATGTCGAGCAGAATGCCGAACCGGGCCCGGTAGCCGGGCTTGTGCGGACGGCGGGTCCAGTATTGTGTACCCAGGGCCCAGGTATCCTCGTCGTTCGACGTGCTCCAATAGGGGGCTCCGTAGTCCTCGGCATCGAAGAAGGCAATGTCGACCCCCGCATCGGGGAGCTTCTGCCCCACCTGTCGGGCTATCTCGAGCAACACGCCCACCCCGCTCGCACCGTCGTCGGCACCGGCAATGGGCTGGCGATGCTTGCTCTTGTCGGCATCGTTATCGGCATAGGGGCGGGTATCCCAGTGGGCAAAAAGGAGTATGCGGTTTTTTTTCTCGGGCGAGAACGACCCGATGATGTTGCGGATGGCCAGCTCGCTGCCGTCGTAGGCGGTGACGGTGCCCTCCTGCACCTCGACCGTGGCTCCGTGACGGGCCAGCTCGGCAGCCAGATAGTCGGCCGTAGCACGATGTGCCGGCGTATTGGGCACCCGGTATCCGAACTCGACCTGACGTTCTACATAGGCATAAGCGCTATCGGCATCGAACACGGGAACCTCGACCGACACGGTATCGGTCGCCTGAGTCTCACTGCTGCTCCCCGATTTTGCCGAACAGGCCATCAGTCCTATAATCAGAAATAAATATATCAGTTGGCGGTTTAGCGTTTTCATCTTGCTCAAAAGTACGCATTCTGACAAAAACTCGCAAATATCCCGCCTATTTTATACAAAAAGAGAGGTCGACCGACTCTTTACCGACCGAGAAGAGCACCTCGGCCCCCTCGATGAGAGGCAGATTGTCGGAGACATGCCCCACGGGGAAATCGAAACAAACGGGGTAGTCATACTCCTCGACCAAGCGATAGATGAGTTCGTAGAGCGTACCACCCAGCCCCTCGTTCTCGGTATACTCGGTGAAGCGGCCTACAATCAGCCCCGAGAGCGAAGCCAGCCGCCCGGCCAGTTTCAACTGGTAGAGCATGCGCTCGATCTTGTAGGGAGCCTCGGCAATATCCTCGATAAAGAGCACCGAGCCGGGCCGGAATATATCGTAGGGGGTCCCTATCAGTCCACACAGTACCGCCAGATTGCCGCCCACCAGCATACCGCGGCCTTCGCCCTGCCGGTTCAGCGGGTGAGTTTTCTCGTGATACTCGGGTATCTGACCGAAGAGAATCTGCCGCAGATACTGCGTGCAACGGTCGTCGGCCGGCTCGGCCGTGAGGTGCTTGCACATGGGCGCATGCAGCGACATGATGCCCCGGCTCACACACAAGGCATGCAGCGCCGAAATATCGCTGAAACCGATTATCCACTTGGGATTACGGGCCACATCGTCGGCCAGCCGGTCGAGCAGATGCACGGTGCCGTAACCGCCTCGGCTGCACAAGATGGCTTTCACCTCGGGGGTATGCAGGGCGTTGCGAAAGTCGTCGGTACGATCGTCGACGGTACCCGAGTAGACCCCCGACTCTCCCAGACAGTGCAGCGATACCGACACACCCAGCGGCCAGGACTCGAGCCGCTCGACGGCACCTTTTACATAATCGGGGTTAATGATACTGGCCGGCGAAACAATGGCGAGTCCGTCGCCGGAAATCAGAAAGGGAGGTTGTGTCATCATCTCTATCGTAAGGCTTAAAAGGTTGTACCCGGCCCCTCATCGGGCGAGCGTCCTACAAATGTAACGAACTTTCGCCAGCCTTGAAACAAATAGCCCCGGAATCTTGTAAAAAACTCCGGGGCCAGTGAACGATAAGGTATCGCTTGTTTCGTTATTTCTCGCGCATGAAGATGTTGATGGGGGTTCCGCTGAAGTTCCACGTCTCGCGAATCTTGTTCTCGAGGTAGCGCTTGTAGGGCTCCTTCACCCACTGGGGCAGGTTGCAGAAGAAGACGAATGTGGGCACATAGGTCTCGCGCAACATGGTCACATATTTTATCTTCACATACTTACCCTTGTGTGCAGGGGGCGGATAGTTCTCAATGGCGCTGAGCATCACCTCGTTGAGTTTCGAGGTGGGTATCTTGCGCTGGCGGTTCTTGTAGACCTGCACGGCGCTCTCGAGCACCTTGAAGATGCGCTGCTTGGTCAGGGCCGAAGCGTAGACGATGGGGAAGTCGACAAACGGAGCGAGGCGCGCCCGTATGGCATTCTCGAAGGTCTGTATCGCCTTGTTCGACTTGTCTTCGACCAAATCCCACTTGTTGACGCAGACCACCAGCCCCTTCTTGTTCTTCTGTATGAGGGAGAAGATATTGAGATCTTGCCCCTCGATGCCGCGGGTGGCATCGATCATGAGGATGCAGACGTCGGAGGCCTCGATGGCCCGTATCGAGCGGATTACCGAATAGTATTCGAGGTCTTCGGTCACCTTGCCCTTCTTGCGGATACCGGCGGTATCGACCAGATAGAAGTCGAACCCGAACTTGTCGTAACGGGTATAGATGGAGTCGCGCGTGGTACCGGCGATGTCGGTCACGATGTAGCGCTCCTCGCCGATGAAGGCATTGATAATGGACGACTTGCCGGCATTGGGACGTCCCACGACGGCAAAGCGGGGTATATTCTCTTCGATTTCGGGCTCCGACTTCTTGGTGAAGCGTTTCAGAATCTCGTCGAGCAGGTCGCCCGTGCCCGAACCGCTGGCGGCCGACACACAGAAGGGGTCGCCCAAACCGAACGAATAGAACTCGGCGGCGTTGTATTGCCAGTCGTTCGAGTCGGCTTTGTTGGCTACCAGAATCACCGGCTTGGACGAACGTCGCAAGATGGCGGCCACGTGGTCGTCGAGGTCTACGGCTCCGGTTCTCACGTCGACCATGAACAGGATGACATCGGCCTCTTCGATAGCCAGCGCCACCTGCTTGTTGATCTCTTCTTCAAAAATATCTTCCGAATTAACGACCCATCCACCGGTGTCGATAATGGAAAACTCCTGCCCGCACCACTCGACCTTGCCATACTGGCGATCGCGGGTCGTGCCGGCCTCTTCGTTGACGATGGCCTTGCGGGTTTGCGTCAAGCGGTTAAACAGGGTCGACTTCCCTACGTTCGGGCGTCCTACGATTGCTACTATATTTCCCATAATTTCTCTTTCTTTTTTACGGCTGTCACAGCCATCGGGTTTTACTCGGGTATGTATCCAAATCCTTTCAGTTTATTCTCGCGGCTCCGCCAGTCTTTCTCGACCTTGACGTAGAGCTCGAGGTAGACCTTCTTGTCGAAGGATGCCTCTATATCCTTGCGGGCCAGCATGCCCACCTTTTTCAGGGCCGAGCCGCCCTTGCCGATGATGATGCCTTTCTGCGAATCGCGCTCGACATAGATCACCGCCATGATGTGTATGCGCCCCTCTTCCTCCTTGAACTGCTCGACAGCCACCTCGCAGGCATAGGGTATCTCCTTGTCGTAGGTGAGCAATATCTTCTCGCGGATAATCTCGGTCACGAAGAATCGGGCCGGCTTGTCGGTGAGCGCGTCCTTGTCGAAGAAGGGCGGCGAGGGAGGCAACAGCTCTTGAATGCGCTTGAGCAGATAGTCGAGGTTGAACTTATATTGTGCCGAAACGGGTATCACCTCGGCCTTCGGCAACAGGCGTTTCCACTCCTCTACCAGCTTTTCGAGCGACTCCTGCCCTCCTTGCAACAAGTCTATCTTGTTGATGACCACCAGCACGGGCACCGTCTCCTCGGCCACCTTGTCGAGGAACGACTGGTTTTTGGTGGGGGTCTCTATTACGTCGGTCACATAGAGCAGAATGTCGGCATCGACCAGGGCCGACTGCGAGAAGTTGAGCATCGACTCCTGCAGCTTGTAGTTGGGCACGAGTACACCCGGCGTATCGGAATAGACAATCTGCATGTCGTCGGTATTCACGATGCCCATGATGCGGTGGCGCGTAGTCTGCGCCTTCGACGTAATGATCGAGATGCGCTCGCCCACCAGCGAATTCATCAGCGTAGACTTGCCTACGTTGGGATTTCCTACAATGTTTACAAAACCGGCCTTGTGCATAGTTTTATCGGGTTAGTTTGCCAGACAATATATAGACGTTTCTCTTATTCTATTGTCCCCAAAGGTAGTGAAAATATTCTACTTGACGAAACAACCGCCGTCGGCTTTTGTTCAAAGACAAGAAAAGACGCATCTCTTGCTACAAAAGATGCGTCTTTGTCTTATTCTCGCAATGTTTATTTCGCGTTGTATCCCCACACGAGGTAGAGAGCGCCCCAGGTAAATCCGGCACCGAAAGCCGTGAGTACCAACTTGTCGCCGACTTTGAATTTATCTTCAAATTCGGCCATGCACAAGGGGATGGACGCTGCACTCGTATTGCCATACTTCTGGATGTTGACCAGCAACTTCTCTTCGGGAAGTTTCATACGGTCGGCGATAGCCTCGATAATACGCAGGTTGGCCTGGTGAGGAATGAAGTAATCGATCGTATCGACCGTGAGGCCGTTACGTTCCATCAACTTCTCCGACGAGGTGAGCATGTCGGTTACGGCGTGTTTGTACACGGCGCGACCCTCCTGATAGACGTAGTGCTCGTCGTTGTCGACCGTCTCGTGCGAAGCAGGATGAACAGCACCGCCAGCCTTCATCAGCAGGTGGGGCAAGCCCATACCGTCGGTATGCAGCACGGCATCGACGATACCTACCGGTTCGTCGGTGGGCTCGAGCATCACACAAGCGGCAGCATCGCCGAACAGCGGACAGGTCGAACGGTCTTTGTAGTTAACCATCGACGACATCTTCTCGGCAGCCAGCACCACTACGTGCTTGTACAAACCGCTCTTGATGTAAGCGGCTCCCGACTGCAAGGCTACGATAAAGCCGGCACATGCAGCCTGGATGTCATAACCATAGGCGGTCTTGATACCCAACTTCTCCAATACGATTGAAGCCGTAGAGGGGAAACGATAGTCGGGGTTGGAGGTTGCACAAATGAGCAGATCGACCTCTTCGGGTTTTACGCCGGTCTTCCGCAAAAGCTCGGCCACAGCTTTTTCACCCAAATCGGACGAGCCCGTACCTTCACCTTTCAAAATTCTGCGTTCCTTGATACCGACGCGAGTCGTAATCCACTCGTCGTTGGTATCGACCATGTGCGACAGTTCGTCGTTGGTCAGCACATAATCAGGGACATACGAGGCTATTCCCGTTATTTTAGCATTCATAACTATAAAATCGGCTTAGTGTGTGAAAAAATGCCCTAAATCGCTTTAGGGCTCTACATATCGAAACTTAGACTGCAGCCTCTTTTTCGATAGCCAATTTTCCTCTGTAATAGCCACACTCGCCACATACGGTGTGATATACATGCCAAGCACCACAGTTGGGGCAAACTGCCAAAGTAGGAGCTACTGCTTTGTCGTGAGTTCTTCTTTTGGCTGTTCTCGTTTTAGATTGTTTTCTTTTAGGATGTGCCATTTTTCTATTATTTAATTATTATCTATTATTTTCTTCAATTCGTCCCAACGGGGGTCGGTCATTGTCTCGCCTTCGTCGGGTACCACGTCTGCGATGTCCTCATCGTCAAACGCATCGAGGGCCTCGTCGTCGCCATCGTCCAGCGAGCGGGCCGTATGTTTGCGCAACTTAGCACTCATCGACTTGTTGCACTTCCCTGCCGGGTGAACGTGCTTCAAGGGAATTGTCAGCGCCACAAATTCGTACAAGAACCAGGCGATGTTCAACTCCCCGTCGCTCTCGGGAATCACTACCACATTGTCGCTCTCCTCGCTGTATTCGCTACCGAATTTCACGAAAAGCGTCTCGTGGGTTTTTACCTCGTGATCCATGTCGTCGAGACAGCGATCACACGGAATCTGAATCACTCCTTCCAAATCGAAATTCAATTCAAAAGAAGCCGCAGTCCGCTTCACGGTCAGCTTCACATTTACCTTCCCTTTTTGAACATCTTCTCCTTCGATATTCTTAAAGAACTCATTATCCAATACATACTCAAAATCCTGAGTACCTATCGGCATACTCTTGAGCGGTAATTTATAAGCACTAAATCGTCCCAATGCTATTTGTCGTTAAAACTGCGCAAAGGTATAAAAAATAATCGTTATAAATCAATCTTTTCGGGAGTTTTTATTTCATATTTAAAATTTTTCAATCCCGAAAGGGCCCGTTTCCATCGGGGAAGCGAAGCACAACGCTCGTCACTGTCGACCGATTGGGGAGTCACAAAGTCAGGCTACGCGCTTCAGCTCGATTCGGAAGGTAGTACCCTTGCCCACCTCCGACTCCTTCACAAAAATCCGACCGGCATGATACTCCTCGATGATGCGCTTGGCCAGCGTGAGGCCCAACCCCCAACCGCGTTTCTTGGTCGTATAACCGGGATTGAACACCGTCTTGAAGTTTTTGCGGGCAATACCCTTGCCTGTATCCTTGATGTCGATATAGATCTGCTGCCTCTCCGAGGTCAGATATACATCGATGCGCCCCTCGCCGTTCATGGCGTCGACCGCATTCTTGCACAGATTTTCGATAACCCACTCAAACAGCGGCAGGCACACCATGGCCCCCTCGGCATCCGATGGCAGATGGGTTGTTATCTGTACCTTGCTCGAGACCCGCCGACGCATGTACTCGGTGGCATTCTCGAGCACCTCGTTCACGTAAACCAGCTCCATCTCGGGCTTCGAACCTATCTTGGAGAAGCGTTCGGCTATGACCGAAAGCCGCTTCACATCCTTGTTCATATCAGACAGCAACGCCGGGTCTACCCCCGAAGCCTCCAGCAAATCCATCCACGCCATCAGCGACGATATGGGAGTGCCCAACTGGTGAGCCGTCTCCTTCGACAGCCCCACCCACACCTTGTTCTGCTCGGCCTTCTTCGTGCTGATAAGTGCAAAATAGACAATCAGCACAAACAGCACCATCACTCCCAACTGCACATAGGGATAGAACGAAAGCCGTTTCAGCAGGATAGAGTCGTCGTAGTAGAGATACTGTTTCTCGTCGCCACCCAGATTGATTTCGATCACATTCGAGCCACTCTGCAAATGAGCCAGCTTCCGCCGCAAATATTTCTCGGGATCAGTCTCAGGAAGATTCAAGTTGACATACTGATTTATCTCGTCATTCCCATCGACCAGAATAGCCGGTATCGAGGTATTGCTCTGGATGACCTTCAGGATAAGCTCCATGCTCATCTCGGTCTTGTCGCTGGCCAACTCGCGAGTCGCCTCGGCCCAAATCTCCATCTTCTTGCGCTCCTCGACCGAGAGGTCCTCGACCAGGTCGTTCGACACATAGAGCACCCCGCCGACCAGCAGCACCGATATCAACAGAAAAATCAACTTCCCTTTTTGCCGGAGATCATAAATATTTTGCATAGCCTCAAACCGCATTATATACATGTAATATATATAAGAACGGTGCGACCCGCCAAATATTATCCGACTGCTCATTTCGCACCTCCATACTCCCGCGCCCGGATGGCCTCGACTATCCAACGGAGATTGCGACGCGTATACCCAAAAGAGACAATCGAACTACGCCGGTCGAGATTATTCACGCTGTTGAGCCACACCCGACCGCTGTCATAGACAACAAATATATGTTCGCCCCAAGTGAAACTCCACATCGAGGGATTGGTATGGGCTACGATACAGTCGTACCCCAGGTGGTCGATACTCCACTCGTGTACCTCGGCCAATTCGATAAAGAGGTTACCTATCTCCTCGATCGAAAGGCGGGTTGGCACCTCTTCGAAGTCAAGCCGGTTGCGCTGCACATGAAACAGCAACAACGCCAGCAGTAACGGTATGCACAAAACCCATAAGGGCAACAATACACCCCAGGAATAAATCAGGGAGAAAAGGTTGAACAACAGCATACAACACAAAATAAACACCATCAAAGAGGGCAGGGCATAGTGAGTCGTGGCCCAATCGGTCGTAAGCGGCAAATGCCGTGTGCGCAACACAAAGTCGGCCAGCGGTTCATCGCCCTCCTTATGAAAGAACAGCCAAAACAAAAACCACTCTGCCACAATACAGAAGACGACAATGCCCACTAATATCCATCCCCACTCTGTGCCGGAAGCAGGAGTGTCGAAATCGTGATTTACGCGATAGCCCGACGGGGGAATATCGAGAATCACCATTCCCTGGTCGTAAGCAATGTTGTCGAACGAAAGGTCTTTGCAACGAAACTCGTAGTGTCCGTCTGTCTCGAGTCGCAACGGATAAAAATAGCGGTAGCACGAGGTCGTCTCTCCATTGCTGTAAACGGTTGAGCTACTGTTGCTGCGAGGGCGTATCGACCGGCCGTTGGCCACGATAATCGGGGGCTCGGCATCGGGCCGACGGTTGCACTCCAACACAAGCATGATGGCACTGCCTACCCGCAGGCTGTCGCCCCTGACTGAGAGTTCACACATTACCGAGGAGTCGACCGAATCGGCAGGCAGTATCCGGGACGAATAGGCTTTCTGATAAAGATCGGAAAAACCACTCAAAAAGTTGGCAATGATGGCCGAGTCGGACTCTTCGGCCCGAACGAACACCGTCCAAACAGCCAGACAAACAACGACTATACACCGTTTCACGCTTCTCATCTTTTTATCGGTGACGAATCGAGCAGAACTTCCTGAGGCAAATCGGCACACTCGCTCCAAAACAGGCCTTCTTCCTCATCGTCAATCCAATAGAGAGGCAACACCGTAGCTTCGTAACCAAAGATATAACGCTCGTTGGAAAGACGGGGTATCAACAATATTTCGGCATTCTCTTCCATACGCTCGTCATAAGCGAACTTGACGGAGTAATAAACATACTCGATATGATTCGCCCGGGTCTCCACGTCGACCGAAGAATCTTCGCCGCAGTCGGAACCGCCCTTTTTCTTGTGGGTTCTCGAGTCGAGCGAAAGGTTACCCAACTCCATCATCCCTTCGGGTACATGAAAAATCATATCAACCGAGTAGAATTCCTTTTTCCATATCGCCTTGTAGGGAATGGCTACGCGCACCAATACCCAACACGAGTCGGCCGTCTTGACCGCCCGCTCGACAGTATACCGCACCTGCGGGCGCTCAAGCGGTTTGAGTTTCTTATGCAGTTTCAATACCTCGGGGCTTACATCGTAGTCCATCCCCTCCACCGCCGTTACCGGCTCGAGCGGGGCGGTTGTTCTGCACCCCGCACAGAGGCACAACAGAACGACTACAAGCCAAACACTCTGTTTCATCGCTTTCTATTTTTTGAGGGTGTCACTTCTCTTATCATCCAATTTACCAGGGATATTTCACCCACGGGCTGTTCGCATCGGCCAGCAGCTTGTCGGCGGTATCTTTCATCACCGAATTATAGGCCCGCTTACCGCCCCACAACGAGCGGCCTATCACGTAGCTCAGGGCCAGTTCCCGCCACGACGAGAACGCTCCGTGGGCCAGTTCGTTTGCCACATCTACATATTGCCAGGCCTCGGTCTCGGTAATATAGCCCATCTCGCAGCAGGCCCGTGCCAGAAAACAGATACGTCCGGCATCCCACCCGGTCACGCCATAGCGACGCAGGTCGTCTTTCACGGCAATGACTTTGCACGCGAGCAGTTCGTCGCAGGTATCCTGCAGGTTCTGGAGTTGAACGGTTATCTTGTCATAATCCTCCTGCGAGGTCATGTTTTGCTGGAAGACCTCGTCCTGCTGTTTCGGATCGGTCAACAAGAAGGCCTGCCACACAAAAGGAAAGTAGTAGCGGTAACCTTTCTCGCACAGGTATTGCAGCTCTTCCACGGCCTCGGTACGACAGGTGATGCCCCACCACTCACCCAGAATCTTGGGCAGTTCGCTGCGGATACCCGTCTCAAGCGAATTTTGATAGGCCCCCTGTTGCGAAGCATAGAGAGCCCCCACGGCCAGCTTCCGACACTGCTCGTCGCTCAAGGTTGAACGAGGATTGAGACAGACGGTCGTGAAAGCCCGGCGCAACTTGCGCACGGTACCGATAGCACTTTTGCTCTTTTTATAAATCCATATTCCACCACTCACGACAGCTATCGTGAGCATGATGTAAAATTCGTTACTCATCGTCCATACAGTTTTTCGATTTCGCATTCTCTATTACCAGGCTATCTGCCGCCAGGGCGAATCGTCCCGACCGAGCAGCAGCGATGCTATCTCATAGGCGGTGTCGCAGTCGTCGGTATCGTCGTGCCAAACGCCGCGCCCCAACGTGTAGCTGAGCCCAAACTCCTGCCACGACGAGAACTCCTGCCGGGCCACCTCGGCTCCCACCTGCATGATGTGCCACATCTCCTCCTCGGTGACATAACCGCACAGGTAGGCCCAACGCCCCAGATTGACGACACGCACCAAATCCCAAGCTATCGCCGTGTGGGGGATTGTAGTCCTGTCGCAATATTCGTTTCGAATCATGTAGGCAACCATCTGACGCACCTCGTCAAGTTTTTCGTCCAGTTCAGGGTCGGCATCGACCTCCTCGTCACTCAAGAGTACGGCCAGAGCTTCATCGGCCTCGGCGTGGTGCCCTTCGTTCAACAGCCAGTTGACCGTCTTGACGACCGAGTCGCGGTCGGCAATCTCCCACCAGTTTTCGAGTTGAGCCTTGATGGTATCGATCTCGATTTGGCAATCGAGGGTATCGACACACTCGTCGTTATATACCAACAATGGTGCGGCCAAGGCCAGCACACGGAGTTGCTCGGGTGTCAACCGACTGTCGCCGCTGCGGCGTATCGTCCAGTCCTCTCCCAAGGAATCGAGAGCGAGATCGTTCATCTCACGGAGCTCCTGCTCCAGCGACCCATCCTGCATCTGCCGGTAAAAGTCCCCGGCCTGCGCCATATTCGCACGGGCTGTTTGTGCCACAGTATCGGCATCTACACCACCCAATGTTCCCATCGCGGCCTGTTGCCTCTGAATCTCTGCCAGGTTGGGTACGGCTGCCTGCATCTGGGCCATAATCTGCGCCTGCATATCGCTCATGTCGGGCATTTCAAATCCCGGAATATTCCCATACATCGACTGTATCTGTTCCATCGCCGCCCGCACCGAAGCCTCTTGTGCAGCCCGGGCTATCTCCTCCGGCGTGTGAGGGGTGTTCAATTCATCTTGTGCCATATAAATAAGTATTTTAAGGTTCTGTTATCCTTCGGCTCCGGCATATAGCAGAGTTTCGACAATCTCGTTGAAACCCCGCTCGCCGGCATAATAGAGGGCCGTGTGTTGTAGGTTGTCGGCCACATTTACGGCAGCTCCGGCAGCTATCAACAACGACACCATCTCGTTGTCACCCAACCGGGCGGCCTGGATGAGCGGAGTCTCGCCCCGACTGTTGCGGGCATCGACATTTGCCCCTGCACCCAGCAAAGCCTTGCCTATAAAACGGTTGCCCGACAAAACGGCAGCATGCAGCGGAGCAGTCCCAACCAGCGAAGCCCGGTTGACATCGGCTCCAGCCGCAATCAGCAACTCGGCCAGAAAGAGGTTGCTCCGACCACAAGCCAACAGCAGAGGGGTCTCCCCTTCGTCGTTCATGGCATTGAGCTGAACCTTCGAATCGGCCAACAGGGTGCACACCACCTCTCCCTGGTCGTTATGGACCGCCTGATGCAGAGCCGTATTGCCCCGGCTGTCGCAAGCGGAGGCATGGTCCAACAACGACACCACCTCGCGCAACCCATGTGCGGTAGCATAGTCGAGTGGAGTATGCCCCGACTGGTCGGTCTGTCCGGTATCGGCCCCCAACCCGATGAGATAAAGAGCGGCATCGGTGCGTTTGTAATCGAGCAGCACCATGAGCGGCGTGCGTCCCTCGCGGTCGGTCGCATTCAAGTCGGCTCCATGCCGGGCCAGCAAGGCCACAATCTCCTTGTTCCCACTCTGTGCCGCAGCATGCAGGGGGCTTTCACTACGATTGTTGATCAAAGAGACATCGGCTCCCCGATCGAGCAACAGAGCCACCACATCGCGGTGCCCCTGCCGACAGGCGTAATAAAGAGGAGTATTCCCCTCGCCATCACGCTTATCGAGATTGACACCTCCCTTGTCGAGAAAAATGCGCACGATGCTCTTCTGTCCGTTGCGACAGGCATTGAGAAAAGTCAGGTTATTGTCCATCGTTTGAGATTAAGCATATTTCAATAAAAGTTTCACCAGTCCTTCGTTGTTTCGGCGGGTGGCCCTGTCGAGCGGAGTCTCCCCCGCATTGTTGACAGCGGCAACCGACGGAACCCCAAAATCAAACAATAGTCGGGCCGCCTGTTTCGCCTCTGGAAGCGAATAACAGTCGGCGATATAGTGCAAGATGGTATTCCCTTCGCTGTCGACCGCCTGCACATCGGCTCCGGCTTCGAGCAAAAACTCCTCCATGGAACCACTGTGGAGGCCGCAGGTCTGACGGTTGAAGAGGTGCATCAACGACACCCGGCCCCGACAATCGCGAGCGTTGACAGCGACACCCCGCTCGAGCAGACGGCGCAGGGCATAGAGGGCCAAGTCGTCACTCTCGTAACAGCATACAAGCATCAAGGCAGTCTCCCCTTTACCATTCACCGGGGCATCGGGGTTCCACCCTTTTTCCAGAAAAAGATTCAACAGAGGTCCGAAGGTCTCCATCCCAGAAGCATGCCGGCACCCTTTGTCGAGCCACTCGACAAAAGCAGTCTCGCCCCGCGAATTGCGGTAGTTGGGGTCAGCTCCGGCTCGAAGCAGCATCACAGCCGCTTCGACATTCTGCCAAGTGAGCGCACAAGCCAGCGGCGATTTCCCGTAAAAGTCGTTCATCTTCTCATACCCGCACTCGGTCTGCAGCTCGACACCCCATCGCAACAGGGCCGTGACCGCCGCCAAATCCTTGTAATACAATGCTTGGAAAATATCCATGCCTCCAGTCTCTTCGAGCGGTTCGCCCGATGCAGAGTCCTTACCCGAAAGCAAGGCACTCACCCGCTTGGCGCCCCCTTCCATGGCCAGGTCGAAAGGTGTCCGTCCATAACTGTTCTTCTCGTCGGGGTCTATTCTCCCGTCGACCAGCAGAAGAGAAGCCGTACGATAGCAGCGTTCGGCCTCCTCGAGCTGCTCGTCCCGCTCGCGCAGAGTCTCCTCCTTGCGTCTTTCAGGGACCCAAGTATCTGCAAAGCGTGCTATCCCCGACTCCAACCGACGCAAACAAGCGGCCGTATCGACAGCCACACGGCATACAACGTGCAAAGCATTCTCGCCGTTGGAGTCGACCGAGTCGATACACCGTGCCGAACGGACCAACAGTTCAACCAGACGATGATGCCGATTCCGCACCGCCTCGATGAGAGCGGTCGTATTGCAGGCCGATCGGGTCACACTGGCCCCTTGCTCCAACAATAACCGCGCAGCCTGACATATCCGTTCGCCAGTAAAGGTCCGCTCGCCAGATACAACAGCCAGGCAGTGCAAAGGGGTATATCCCCGACCGTCTCGCACATCGACCTTGGCACCCCGTATCAGCAACAACCCGATGGCCTCGACATCGACCTGCTCGGCAGCCAGATGCAGAGCCGTACGGTCGTAAAAGTTGTCGTCCCGGTCGTCGAGTGGAACTTCGGCAAAAGCCTCCAGCAATTCCCCTCTGGGGACCTCGCAATCATACAGTTTATAAATGGCTTTGACTGTCATGGTCGATTTGTTCAATGAGGTTACAGATGTGCCGGTATCTACCGCCCAGTCGGGCGGCAATGGCCCGTACTTCGTCGTATCGCCTCAGCCGGAAAGCAGCCTCGGCCTTGAGGCGAAGGAAAAGGGTATCGGTCTCGGGAGAAAAGGGTGTAACAAGCATGGGGCACAAGGGCAAGGCGCTCTCATGCTCCCAGTCGAGCAGGGATTGGGGCAAAGCCGAAGGCGCGGAACAAGGGCGTACCGGTAACAAACGGTCGGCCTCGCAGAGCAAAGAATAGCACCGCTCATAATCACCCGCCCCGAAACAGCACACAGCCTTGTTGTAAACGACCCGCAGGTCGTCATCGGCAAGCCGGTCGAAACAGGCATAGCCCAGGGAATAGGCCCCACAAGCGAGATAGCTCACCCCGGCCTCGAACAGCCGGTCGGCCCCGGCACCTGTAACGACCGCTTTATCTCCGAGCAAATTCACCCGTCATCCGTTTTACTCGAACTCTACCTGCCCGGCCTCGTTCACCCGGAATGGCACAGTGTAGTAGTTGGTAGTGAGTAATCGGCCGTTCATCTCGGTCTTCTCGCCTTTCTTCGTGTAGTTCAGCGAGAAATAGGCATATTGCTTCTGGCTGTCGGCCTTGTAGGATTCGTCTCGGTTCCAACGCTCCACGTCATTCAGCCCGACGGGCAAGGTATAAAAAGTGTAGTTTTCGACCGATTTCAATTCATATTGGTCGCCTTCTTCCTCGGCTTGCAACAGATTATTCCCCTCCTCGCCCCACTTTTGCAACTTCGCTGCGTCGATAGCATTCAGGTCGAGTGTAGCCGTTGGTTCATAAGCGTATGTTTGGCGGTTACTTTTCGAAGGTTCATCGGCTTTGAAGTCGCCGCCATCCTTGTTAATCGTCAATACGTAATCGCTATTGTCGGGAGTAATATAAAACACGATTACCTGGCTCAACACATTCTCGAGCTTGCGGTCGCCACGATCTTCGTTCATCTCGACTCGATAGACTTTTGCATCAGCGGGTACATGAGTTTTCACGAGTTCCTTCACTTTGGCCACAGCCTCTTCAGAAGCCATACCCAAATCATTGCCCGACGAGCAGGACGACAACATGGCCACGGCAATAGCCACAGCCGTTAAGATTCTCATAACTTTTGTAATCATGATATAGATGTTTTAGTTGGTTGTCATATACTAACCGAGCAGAGCACGAAACTCTTCGTACTGCTCCCACGAATCGAAATAGGGAATTTCGAAAACCAGGTATCGGTCGGGCAGACTCACCTTGCACTGGCTCTCCTTCTCGTCGTACTTGATATACTCGATATCGCTGATGGAAAAGGTGTCGTACTCGACCCGCCCCGACTTTACCGTCGGGTAGGTGACCCTGTTGCCATCGACCGTAATCATGGCCCCCTCGCGAATGAGGGCTCGAGCCTTGCGCATGGCCAGCCAGGTGAATACCAGCAACACGATACCACCGATAATGAAGATGGTCGAGAGTACCGCCGGCGACAGAATGTGCAAACGACGAATGCGCAACCCGAAAGGCCAGATGGCCGGGACGACAATCATGCCGATACCGAATGCCAGGTTGGACCACTGGTTGGTGAAGATGCTCCCGGGGGTATAGTTGAATGTCTTGTGAATGCTTGTAAATCGCTCCTGTTCCATAAATATTACCGTTCGGTCATTTTTAACAGGAGCAAAGATAGAACAAAAAAAATAAAAATATGACCAATGGGTCATATTTTTATTTTTTTATGATTATCCCTGGCGATTAGCGCTTCAACTGATTATAAATATACCGGAAGTGTGCGGCCAATCGATTCACATCGAGCCCCTCGTAAAACGACATTTCGAACGACATGCCCACAAACGTGAGGCGGAACTGGGCCACCGCCTCCTCCACATCGGTCTCCCGATTGATTTCGCCGCTTTCGATAGCCCGACGGATAACGCTACGCCAATGGTCGTACTCCGATTCAATCCAGGCATGCAACTTGGCCTTACCGTCTGGATAATAAAAGAGTACCTGCTGGAAGAGATGAAAATAACCCGCATTGGCCGACTGACCAGGCATGGCCTCCTGACGAACATTACCCAACCGTACAATCTCGGCCATCGTACGCTCTACTCCTGCCACGTACTTATCGATAAAATCGGACAGCGTACCGTCCGACTCCTCATACTTGTGCTTCGGGTCCTGGGCGTTGAACAGATATTTGTCGGCCACAGCCACAAACAAATCGAGCTTGGTAGGATAATAGTTGAAGATTCCCGTCTTGGTCAGTCCCACCATGCGGGTAATCATCTGCAGGCTCACCCGCTCGTAATTCATCGACATGAACAACTGTAGCGCGCTTTGCAAAATTTCTTCTCTATTGGTTTTCATACACTCTTTCCTATAATATTATCAAAGATAAGGGCTTATTTTTGAAAAATCAAATGAAAAAATTCCGGGGCTGTCGCTCCCGACCAACTTTTTGCGTACCTTTGAACAGGAGAGAACAACGCATACACCATGAAACACCGTATAGTTATTTTACTGATACTCTTATTGATTGCCATGCAACCGACCCGTTCACAAACGACACCCGACAACACCCGCGTAATCGAGCTCGATCGAAGGTGGAATTTCGCCGCCGAGGGGGATAGCCTCTCCTACCCGGCCGTGGTGCCCGGCACCGTGCATGCCGACCTGCTGCGCAACGGGCTGCTCGACGACCCTTTCTACGGGACGAACGAGGAAAAGGTGGCCTGGGTCGAAACGAAAGGGTGGAGCTACACCACCACCTTCACCGTCGATGCCGACGACTTGGCCCGGTACTCCTGTGCCCGCCTCATCTTCGAGGGACTCGACACCTTTGCCCGCATCGTTCTCAACGGCGAGCCGGTGATGCAGACCGACAACATGTTCGTGGCCTGGGAGAAGGAGGTACGGGATAAAATCGTTGCAGGTGAGAATACCCTCGCCGTGCACTTCGCCTCGCCCCTCAAGGCCGTAGAGCCGATATACAGCCTGACCGGCATCGACTACCCCGCCGACAACGACCGCAGCACGCCCCACCTGAGTGCATACGCCCGCAAGGCTCCCTATCACTACGGGTGGGACTGGGGTATCCGACTGGTGGGTTGCGGCATCTGGCGACCGGCCCGACTGGTGCTCTACGACGGCTGCCGCATCGACGACGCCTTTACCCGCACCCTGCACATCGACAACGACCGGGCCCGACTGGCTACCGACCTGACCATCGTCAACGAGAACCGCCAGGCTGCCGAAGGGGTCGAAGTGCTGCTCACCATCGCCAAAGCGGGCAAGAAGGTGGCCCACTCGACCCGTCGCTGCACCCTGCAACCGGGCGAAAACCGCATCGGCTTCACCTCCGAAATCGAGCAGCCCCAACTGTGGCAGCCCAACGGCTGGGGCGAAGCGCATCTCTACGATGTGGATATAACGCTCGTACAAAACGGCCGAACCCTGGGGAGCAAACATTACCAGACCGGGATACGCACCATCGAGTTCGGCAACGAACGGGACTCGCTGGGCCGCAACTTCTACTTCCGCATCAACGGCCAACCGCTCTTCGCCAAAGGCACCAACTACATCCCCCAGGACATCATTCTCACCCGTGTCACCCCCGACGACTACACCCGGCTGTTCCGGGCCATGAAGCAGTCGCACATGAATATGGTGCGGGTTTGGGGCGGCGGCGTGTATGAGGATGAGCTCTTCTACCAGCTGGCCGACCGCTACGGCATACTCGTGTGGCAGGACTTCATGTTTGCCTGCTCGGCCTATCCCGGTGA
The DNA here is from genome assembly GCF_963931395.1 of Barnesiella sp. An22. Lineage (NCBI taxonomy): Bacteria > Pseudomonadati > Bacteroidota > Bacteroidia > Bacteroidales > Barnesiellaceae > Barnesiella > Barnesiella sp. An22. The sequence continues at coordinate 562,113 of NZ_OZ007014.1, read as the reverse complement.
CCCGGACTTTCTCGGCAACGTAGCCCGCGAGGCCCGCTACAACATCCGCCGCCTGCGCAACCACCCCTCGCTGGCCCTGTGGTGCGGCAACAACGAAATCTACGAGGGACTCAAATACTGGGGGTGGAACCGCCGCTACACGCCCGAGACTTTCGAGAAGATGCGGCGCGACTACCACACCCTCTTCCGCGACACGCTCGCCGCGTATGTGCGCCGGTACGACCCGCAACGCAGCTACATACACACCTCGCCCGACTCGGCCAACTGGGGGCGCCCCGCTACCCAGACCCAGGGCGACATACACTACTGGGGCATCTGGTACGGGCAGGAGATGTTTGACGCCATGGACACGCTCCAGCTGCGGTTCGTCAGCGAATTCGGCTTCGAATCCTTCCCCGAGATGAAAACCCTGCGCACCTTCGCCGGCCCGGCCGACCTGAGCATCGACTCCGAGGTGATGACCCACCGCCAGAAGAGCAGCATCGGCAACGACCTGATAAAAACCTACATGCAGCACTACTACCGCATGCCCCGCAACTTCGACGACTTTGTCTACCTGGGGCTGCTGCTCCAGGGGCACGGTATCGCCTACGGCATCGAAACCAACCGCCGGCAGCGCCCCGTGTGCATGGGTTCGCTCTACTGGCAGCTCAACGACAGTTGGCCCGCCATCTCGTGGTCGGCCATCGACTACTACAAAAACAAGAAGGCACTCTACTACCACGCCCGCGATGCCTTTGCCCCTCTGATGCTCTCGACCTTCGTCCACGGCGACAGCCTTGAGATTCATGCCCTCTCCGACCGGCTCGACCGGCTCGACCGGGCACAGATTGTCGTGGGCATCGACGACTTCCACGGCAACCGGCTGAACACCGTCACCCTCGAGCGCACCATACGGCCCAACGCCAGCCAGAAGATGGCCACCCTCGCCCTGGCCAACCTGCAGAAGGGATACCCCGCCAACGAGGTATTGCTGACTTGGCAGATACGCCACGACGGAGAAACCCTCGCCCACGGCCACAAGTTTCTGGTGCTGCCCAAGGAGCTGAAGCTACCCCGGCCTCACCTGACAAAAGCCATCGAGACAACGCCCCAAGGTATCGCCCTCACCCTCTCGACCGACTGTCTGGCCAAGGATGTATTCATCGAGATACCCACCCAGGGAGCCGACCTCTCCGACAACTTCTTCGACCTGATGCCGGGCGAGCGCAAGGTGGTGACCATCGAGAGTGCCGACATCACCCCCGACGATATAGCCCGTATCCGGATACGTACCCTCACCGATACATGAGGGTAATACGAAATAAAACCGCCCATACATCTAAACAATTTCACAATAATCAATAAGTAAATGGCAACCCTTCTTATTAAACGATACTTATGGTTGATTGAGTTATTACGACGAAACCCTTCGGGACTTACTCTTGCCGAAATCAACGCCGAATGGCAAAGGAGTTCACACTATAAGGATTGTGGCGAAACCGATATTTCCCGAAGGACATTTCTCAATCACTGTCATGCGATAGCAGACCAATTAAATATACAGATCGAGTGTGTACGTTCAGGAGCAAATAGCCATTATAAAATCGATACTGCCAATGACTCTCAATACAAGAACATTGAATGGTTATTGAGCAGTATAGCCACGGAAGAATTGATTACAAGTTGTAAAAATATTTCGGACAAAATAATATTGGAAAAGCCAGACACAGGATCCAAATATTTAAGTCCAGTTACAGAGGCTTTAAGAGACAATGCAGTACTGTGTATCGACTACAAGTCATTTCATGTCGGCAGTATGGCACGACAAGGAATATTAGTAGAACCTTTGTGTTTGAAGATGTTCAAACGCAGATGGTACCTACTTTGTCGACATTATACAAACAAAAAAATCCGCATCTATGCATTAGACCGATTCAATCGTTGCGAACTTACATCGGCTCACTTCACCTATCCCCCCAATTTTTCACCCCAGGAATATTTCACCCCATTCTACGGCATTTCGACCGATGGATATACCGAGAAACCATGTCGTATCGTCTTGAAGGCCTATCAGGAACTTCCTCAATACCTCATATCCCAACCACTCCATTACAGCCAAAGAATTAAAGAACAGACCTCGGATTATACTATTTTTGAATACTGGCTGATTCCAGCCTTTGATTTTGTACAGGAAATATGTCTTCATGCCGAACAACTCGAAGTCTTAGAGCCCGCCTCTCTCCGGGAGATCTTAAAACAGAAATCACATCGACTGACCAGCCTTTACCAATAATTTTTTTTAGTTACAGGGGGTATGCGAAATATTATTTCGCATACCCCCTGTAACTTTGTCGTCGAACCTGATTCATGGAATTAAAATAAAACAATCCCCACGATGCTGCCTATTAAAAAACTTTCACTATATTCGCCTTGTCGTTCAACACATGAACGGCTGGACATAATAGATGAAAGTGTTTTCGCACTATCCTTAACAAGATATGAGCTACCAATCACGAGAGAACCTTATTCGAGCTATTCGCCAGACAATTTAACAAGCACAACACATGGAAAACATTTCAAATATATTAGACTTCGATGAAAACGGACGCGCCGTCATTGAAATTCCTCGGGTTCAAGATAATTATTCTTTTATCCTTAATCATTGGCAAAATATAGAATGCCAGTTGACAGAAATCGAAAACGACTTATCATATTTAGAACCAGGGGAAAAGCGGTTATTTCTAGAAAATGTAAAAAAAATATTAGTGAAATACAGAGAGTCGGAAGATTGTAACCACAAAGATAACGACGATGACTTCGACGATAACGATGATGACAACGATGATGACTTCGATGATGACTTCGACGAGGCTTATCTTAACGACATTGACTTTAACAATATTGACTTTAACGAGTATTTCTCTGACGAGGATGATAGCGAAGAAGAAAAATTTGAGACGAAACTATTGGCAGCCAACATCCCGTTATGTGTCAAATACGATGAAGAAACAGAAGAAGCGGTTTTATGCGTTTCCCATTTCAAACTGAAACATTCATTGGCATGGTATCTCATGAATCGCCTTGACCATGAGATTGCAATGATAGATCAACAAATTGAGAAAACCTCTGGATTATTAAACATTGTAAGCTGTGAAAATAAGCTGGATAAAGCAATCCTTACAATCAGAGAATCGAATAGTTATTTAGCCGCCCGAAATAAGTTGATGGAAGAGTTTCAGTTGACAGAAATTCAAGCAGAAAATATCCTATCTATGAAGATAAAAACATTCGTATCAACAACGGAAGATGATGTACTGGCCGATTTAAGTTTGTATACTTCAATCAAATCAATACTGACAGCTCTCAAATGATAACATTGCCTAAATTCCCGGTAAATCGGGCTCTGTATAATAAGTTAAACCAAATCCATATGGAAACGAACAAACGACTTTGCGAAATATGGTCAAAAGACTATATTGCTACACTACCTGTCCAAATTAAGGATAGAGGCTTCGATTATTCAGAAAATGAAAGCCAAAAAGATATTCTGATTACAGGTATTAACCCTTCATTCAATCCACAAGAGCGACCCAACAAGAGTTTCAAATTCAGCGACATTCTCTTTGATCGAGTTCCCCAATCTCGTTATTGGAACCCCATAAAAAAGATGCTCTTAGATGCCAATTATGACTTTCGCGCTGAATCGGCTTATTTGGATTTATTCTATTTTCGAGAACAAGATCAAAATTTCCTTAGACATGACATTCTCACCAATCCAATGGGGATACCATTTATTGTCGATCAACTAAACTTAACACAACACATTATTGAAGATGTGATAAGGCCGAAATGTATAATCATTGCCAACAAAGAGTCTGCAGCATATTGGGGAAAGCTCGCAAACGAAGGTATCATCTGGATGGGATACAACTTACAATTTATTAAAAGTTTGAAGACAGGAGACTTATATCGGGTAACCGGGCTGCTAAATTCATCTCAACGCATCGGTCCAGAATTCAAAGATACCAATATCAAAGATTCACTCATTCTGTTTTCACAGCATATCAATCAGTTTACACCATCAGAAAAGCGACCAACGGCACAAACCATCAAAGTATTGCTGGATTATTACACGGCAACTGAACAGTTGAAAAATCTGTAATCTACCGATTAGAAAAAGAGACAAGAGGAGTTCCATCATAGAATGGGACTCCTCTTGTGTAATAATTATACCCTTTCAAACAAGTATATACCCCTTGTTCTCCTTCTTGAGCACGCCTTGATTGACCAGTTGCAATATGGCTCTCGAAAGGGATGGACGGGCCACCCCGAGAATGAAGGCGGCCTCTTGAAGGTTCTGTATGGTTCCGTTCTGCTCGATGTAACTGATGATTCTCGACGAGAGTGTCTGCAAGGCAAACTCGTTCAGGCGCTTGCTCAGGAACATACTGTGGTCGGATATGACCGTCAGGTAGTTTCGCAAGACCAGTTTGTCGGCTTCGATGATTCTCAAGATACTCTCCTTGTTTACGATCCAGAGGTTACAGTCACTATTGGCCAATATGGTAACGGGGAATATCCCCTCGGTACTGAATAGAAAGGAAGAGGCCAACACATCGGGAGCCGAGAGGGTATCCAATGTCAGCTCCTTACCCTCCTCGCTAATCATTTTGGCATAAACACTGCCTTCGCACAGAATATACAGCGAACGGCACACATTCCCTTGCATGGCTATGGTTTCTCCCTTTTTGTAATGCACATAGCGGCTGGGGTAATCGTGCATGATTTTTTCGATAACTTCTTTATTTCCGCCTTTGAATAAAGGCATTTCATAAATATCATTATTCATTGTAGCCCAATCCATATCTTACCGATTTTTCCTTGCGTAACAATTGTTACCGATTATGACCATACAATCTGGTACTTTTGCACCGGTCAAAAAGATTTAGACAATTTGTAACAATAGGTAACATCATACACACTTATCAACGATCAAAATTACCCATTTTGTTCTGTTTAATCTCTTTTTTCCCAACAAAATACAACTAAACGAACCCGAAACAAAGAAGTGTTCATAAAATGAGAAATATAATTTATACTCTTTTAATCGGCATCATTCTGCTTCCGGCCTGTGTCGAAGAAGATCATCTGGATTCCGTCTCTTCCGGGAACGGGTTCGGCGATTTTTCGTTCCGACTGGTACCCGAAGAGTACGAGGGGCTCCCCGCCGAAAGTTTGCAAAAAGGCCATCGCCCTCAACAGGCATTTGCCACCACCGAGCGACAAACCCTGTCGAACTACGATCGGGTAGAGTTTGTGGTAGTCGATGACGACGGATATAAGGTGAACGGTGTCAAGGGCCTGTACGACAAAAATACCTCGGACATGCAGTTGGAAGGGTTGCACGAAGGCTCTTACCGCATTCTTATCCTGGGCATACGAGGCGACCTGACGGACGACAACGCCACAATAAACCCGATCAATCACATATCGGAAGTGTGGCTCTCATTTCCCGAAGAGCTGGCCCGACCTTTGGCTTGCGAGTACTTCTATTCGATAACTCCCTTTACCGTCCGGAAAGTCTCCACCGCTCTCGGGAACGAGGTCGTAGCCGAGATTGCCGAAAAGATTGTACAGCGCAGAATTGTGGGGCGGATGGATCTGATTTTCTCGTACAACAATCCATACGTCGAAACGGCAGTCACCTCGAACACGGTTGCCTTTAATGCCAGTAGCAGGTTTTATACCCGACTCTCGGGCGAGGGAACATTCTCGGGCGAGAGCAACGGCGAAATGAAGGTCTTGGATATGGCCGAATACACCGAATATCTGTTCATGCCAACGATTGAGGGAAGTTCGGTTCAAGGAGAGGTGACCCTGTTTACACGCGATTATCGGGGAAATATGACCAAACGCTACTATACCTTCGATTTAGACTCGGTCGTAGAGAATCACATCGGCCGGGTTGAGATAAATGTCGTACACCCCGACGATGAAATCGGGACCATGTTTATCACCAATCGGGCATACACTCAGGGGCAACACGGTCTCATTCTGCAAGACGATGAACCGCATACCATATACACCGACAAAGAGCTTCGTAACTTCAATACGACCAGGCCCTTGCAGCTATCGGTCACCAGCGAGGGGCAACTCCATGCCCGTTTTTACTCGCCGCGGAGCCTAAGTCATGTTCTGGTAAAAGCACGCATCCCGGCAGCAGGGAACGAATATGTAGACTTTGCCTATTTCGACAGCATCCCTCCTTTTGCCGATTTCTATGAAGCCATACCGCTGTTGCAGAAAGAGCTCTATTTCCGCTCCGAATCGGGCAAGATTGTCCGCATTCCCCGAATGCAGGCCGACGATTTCTCCGGAATTGAATTCAAGATTGAGTCCGACGACCCCTATCTGGAGAAGCTGAAAGGCATCATACACGGCTGGAACATACGGTTCCACCTGTACGACGGCGACCCTACCAAACCCGACGGAGGCCCCGTAGGAAACTGGATGGGTATCCGCCCCGTGCATTGTCGCGAAGCCGTGGCCTTCTTCCTGAACTTTACCTACATGATCGATATGCCCGAGCATGAAGAGATACTGAGAGCCAACGAAGACCGGCTGTATGGCAACGGCGGTGTAAACGACAAGGTGACCCCCGATGTCGTATTGCGACAGATGAGACAGGAGCGCACCCTGAACGTGGGTCTGGTATACCCGGGAAACGGTGTTATCGGACTGGGGGGAGGTTCTTCCTACGGCGTATGGCAGACGGGCTGGCTGAGCCACTACACCAATACCTATGCCTGCGAAATCATGTTTCACGAGCTGGGCCATGTGATGGGATACAACCACAGCAGCGCCTTCACGTATGGTCCCTGGGCTCAGGAGCTGATGAACCACTTTTATGTCAACCATCTGGACGACATGCCCATAAACTCGTCCAGCTACCTCAACAGCAGTAAAAATCCGAATCTGTATTAGTATCCGTTTTTGACTTGAAATGAATACAAGAATATTTAAATACGTCTCCCTGTCTATTGCCCTGCTTTGGGGAATAACGGGATGCAATGAAGACCACAACCTGGTGGCATCGGGAAATTCGAAAGCAATAACCGTACGGTTGGCTGCCGACAACTCGACAGGCACCGGCGACGAATCGGCCATCCACCGGGTAACCGGCTACCGGTTTGTCGACGGCACACTCGCTGAGGTAATCACCCCCTCGCAAGCCAGTGCGGAAAATCTGTATACGTTCGTCCCGGCTTCGTTCTCGGGGACTCTATACATAGTAGGCAATGCCCGGTTACTGACGGGGCTCGATGCACTTACCCCCGAGAGTTCGACATTGGACAATTTTCTCTCTATCGAAGGGAGCATCGGCGAGCTGACCGGCGAGGGATTGCTGATGACCGGCAAGAGCGACCTCCAGAGTACAGCCACCTCCGTAGTAGTACCGATGACCCGCAGCGTGGCCCGGGTCGATATTGAATCGTTCGAGAAAGGGGTAGAGGTGCAAAAAGTGGTCGTTCACAATCTGGCCGACAAAGGCTATACCATGCCTCGGGGAACGGTGGAGACATCGGCATCGGCTTCCACCTTCGACTTTACCAAAGAGTATGCCGACGCTCCGCTCGCAAACGGGAGCGAAACACTGCTCTATATTCCCGAGCAGGCCAACCCGGCTATCCGAGTCGAGGTCACCATCCGATTCGGCGAAGGGCAACATCTGCTGAAAGCCAACTTGCCTTCGGTTATCCGGAGGAACGAGATATACACCCTCGCCATCCAGGGCAAGGGGGCCGAAGCGCAACTGGTTATCGAGGCAGACGGCTGGGGTACTGGAGCCTCTACCGAATCGGACCCTTCGATTCAAGGATTGGTCGACGTGGAAAACTCTCTCTTCTCCGACGGCGTTCGGGTAAACGAAACGAGAGATACCGTCTTTGTACCGTACCACGGGAGCGACTTTATGCTGGCACTTCTGGCCGAAGCCAACGCCACGGTAACGGTAGACGGCTCGGTAGAAGGTGTAGAAGTAAACCGGAACCTCGGTAAAGGGCGATCCACCTTGCAAAAAATAGCCGAGCTCTCCGTTCGCAGCAGTCTGCGCATGCCCGGCAGAGACACCGAGAGGATTCACCTGGATATTCAAGACCCCTCCTCCACCAACTTAGGACGCGTGGTTCTCGTTATCGAAGCCAATCCTATACAGATAGAGGGGGCTATCCACTTCGACAAAGAGGCCACCTGCGACTTCAAGGAGTATGTCGAAGGCGAATTGGGAATCATCCGTCTGCCGGCCAATAAGGTGCTCCGGGTAGAGTTTGATACCGACGAATCGGCCTGGATGCAAGCCACGGAAACGGAATCGATTACCCGCACGGGGCTGTCGGGCAAGAGCTATCGGATTGTCGGTGGCTGGAAACCCAACGACCCCCGAGCCGATGGACGGCCTCAGGAGGGACGGATTGTCATCTCGAACGAAGATGGGACCCACAAGGAGACCTATACCGTCCGCCGCATAAACTGGGGATTACCGGTGGTGAAAATTGGCGAGACCTGGTGGTGCAAATACAATTTGCGGGGAAATGTAAAATCGTTTGAGGACCAGATAACCATCCCCAACGACCCGGCACCGCACCACGACCTGCTCTCGTATCTGACCACCGTATCGGAAGACGAACTCCTGAACCTGTTGGGCGACCAGTATCAGGGCGGCAACAAACAGGGTCTGCCTCTGCGACACGACGGAACGGCATTCTACCACGAGGGGGTTGCCGCAAGCGCTCAAAACTTCGGGACACTACCGCCTGCCGAAATGGCTCCACCGGGGTACCAGATTCCCGGCTACGACGATTATCTCGCCTTTTCGAAAAACGGGAATTTCAACCTCGGTGGCGTAGGTTCCAGAAGCTACCAAAACAGCAAGGGACAGATCATACAGATTACGATTGTAGAGCGAGACGTCAATTTTCTGGGCCATAACTATGGCGTCATATCGTTCTACGATTTTGAAATAGACGGCGCCCACTATGTGCTCAACGGCTTGGGCCACCAATGGAACACGGTTCATGGCAATATAGCCAGGATGAACCTGCTCCTGGCCACCTATGGCAACAGCAGCCAGACCTGGGTCATGGAGGGCTATGAAAGCCAGGTAAAGCCCAATGAGAACTGGATCAAGTACACCGCCAACAATTCGACCAAGACACGGCTGATACGGTGTATCAAGACTCCCGTAGAGTATACCTACGATTGATAATGACAATAATCATAATAAAAACAAATGTTGAATTTTAACCAAAACACAATGAAGATAACAAATCTTTTTTTTGCAGCATTCGCCTCTTTGGGCGTATTGGCATCGTGTAGCAACGATGACGCAACCACCCCCTCTCTCCCCGGCGGAGAAGAGACCAGAACTGTAAAAACCTCTATCACCCGTTACGAAGGCTTCGGACAGGCTCTGGAAAACGATATCAACATCACCGACATGCAGGCTTGTATATTCGAAGGCGGAAAGATGACCCAGATCTATACCGATCTCACCCCCTCGAAAAGCAGTTTCGACATTCGCATCGAGAAACATGCCGGTACGTTATATGTATTGGCCAATACTCAGGAGCAAATCAACCTGGAAGAGTTGAAGAGCCAAAACATCACCGAAGAGGAGTGGTTGAAAAAGTGTATGACGATGAAAGATAATGCACCGGTACAGTTCTACTCGGGCAGTCTCAGTCTGAACGACATGAGCAACTCTCAAACGGTGCTCCCCGTGAATCTGAAAAGAGGTTTTGCCCGTTTCGACCTCAACTTGAGAACGACAGGTGTGGCCTCGGTAAACAGCATTACGCTGAAGAATGCGGCTCAATCGGGCTCTCTTTTCCCGGCTACCCCCGAACTCTCTTCGAAGGAGGTGCAGGTCAAGGATATGACCGTATCGTTCGACTCGCCGCTCACGACAGATACACCGGCCGTACTGTATGCCTATGAGCAACCTCAGGGAAGTCTCGAAATCAGTGTAGATGTAACGATTGACGGCAAGCCGCAGACTCTGACCAAGGCGCTTGGCTGCGACCTCAAACGCAACACGATTTATACGGTAACCGTACGCAAGGATGTAATCGACGTAACGGTCGAAGTATCTTTCGACGAATGGGAAGGGGGCGAAGATACCGAGCTGGTTCCCCAAGCTCGGCTCTCAGTCCAATAAAAAAGGGAGATGAGCGACGGGATACATCTGACAATTATCGGGATTACACATGGAAAAAGAAATAGAAGTCATGAAAAGAATATATTCAGTTTTGTTTTTTATACCAGCCCTTCTCTTCTGTTTATCGTGCAACGACCAGCTCGATAAAGAGAACCTTTTCGATGGTACCGACCGAATAGTTTGTGCAGAGGTATCCCGTCTTTCTTCCGACAATTCCGTCGACGACAATGGAGAAGAGACGATAGAAAGCATCCGCGCATACCTGTTCGACGAAGGAGTACTGGTCAAGAAGTATACCGACATCAAACACTCGGGAAACAGGTATGAATTCCCGCTCGAAGCCCTGAGGGGCAACCTCTATATCGTAGCGAATGACTCCCGTCTGCCCGACTTCGGTTCGCCCGAACCGGGCTACTCGGAAGAGGAGTGGAAAGCGACCGTCATACACTCGACCAACGGCCAGGCCGAAATGGTCTATACCGGGGTGGTCTCTCTGGCCGACTACACGGCTGCCGACCGGCTAATCCCGGTATCGCTGAAACGGGTAGCTGCCCGGTTCGATTTACGCATGGCCGTGGCCGGGACTGCCGAGGTAAAGAGCATCACCTTCAAGCGGGTACAGAAAGCGGCCTATCTCTTCCAACAGTCAACGGTTGCCACTCCCGAGGGCAGCTCGGCGGTCGACATCCCGCTTGTTCCGGAAGAGCCCTACACCGCCAGCAAAAACGGAATCCTCTACCTGTACGAGCAGGACAATGCCGATTTGAAAGTAGCGTTGAATGCCTCGATAGATGGTAAAGAGTATTCGCTGGAGACGAATTTGCCTGAGAAAATATCGCGCAATACCGTCTACTCCATAACCCTCCGCAAAGATGTAATCGATGCCGAGGTGCAACTAACCGTAGAGGAGTGGAAAGAGGGCGGCGACACGACTCTGAAACCGGGCATAGACGACCGGCTGGTCATAGACTCGGCCCTGACCGAATTGCCCGGGAATGTAACCGTCGCCAACGAGGGAAGCATGCTCATCTTGCCGCATCTGGCTACCGATTTTATCGTGGCCATCCAGAGCGACAGCGAATTGGAAGTCTTCCCCGTAACCGACCCCTCGCTGACCGTGGAACCGGTCTCGCCCGAAGAACTGAAGAACAAGACGACCCGCTCTCTGGCCGGAATCAACCTGTTCAGAATCCGCAAGAAACTCTACTCCCCCAACATGAAAACCGTCGATACCCAAGTCTATTTCCACCGGAAAGGATTGACCCACTCCTATCCCGAGGACAATATCCACATACGAATGACGGGAAATCCTACCACCAGCCAAGGGGCACTGGAGTTCGGGATAGACACCTATACCCACGACTTCAACCGCTATATCGATAACGAATTCGCCATCTTTACCCTCCCCGCCGAGAAAGAGATGCTCGTAGAATTTGCCGATGGAGAAGACCGTTGGATAAGAATCGACAGCGAGAGCGGCAGCAACACCTGGCGGGTATTGGGTGGCTGGCGCCCCAACGACCCCACGGCCAACGGGCGACAACAGTCGGCCACGCTCGTCATACGGAATAAAGCCGACCAATCGGACAGAGAAGAGTATACCGTCATCCGACGCAATTATGGCCTGCCCGTCACCTTTCTGCATGGCGTATGGTGGTGCAAGTACAACGCCATCAAAAACTCAAAGGCCTTTGACGACCAGATACTCTCCTCGGCCGACCCGGCGGTGCAAGCCAACAAAACCCTCTTCCAGTATCTCACCGACTGTACGCCGGACGAATACTACAAACTTTGGGGGTGGGCCTATCAGGGCAATAGCGGACAAGGCATGCAGGTAATCGAAAAAGACAGTGTCATCGTTCTCGAGAGATTCACAAGAGACGAAAAGGTACACATCAACAAACTGCCGCCCACGACTCTCTCGCCCGACGGATACGAGCTCCCCTCCATGGAGGAGTTCAACCGGTTGTTCGATGCCACCGACTATGTCTGGATGATGTACAACGGGACCCACACCCTCAGAAATCCGTGGAACGGACATTCAAAAGTAAAGCGTCAACAACTGCGTAAAAACGGAATACAGGTAGGCTCCATGACCATTTCGAATCTCATCTACATTGCCCTGTCGAGCCCCGACTTCCCGGAGCATGAACCGCTCGTCTGGTATGGACCGGCGGCACAATGGAACGACACCGGTATCCTGCACTCCGGCCACTACAACAATATACTCTTCGGAGTCTACTCTCCCACCGGCGAAGGATGGTATATGAACGGAGGCATGGGCAACCTCTACATGATCAAAAACGGAGCCAGCAGCTACGACACCCGCATCCTCCGGTTCAAGAAGTCGGACGTCGAATATATCTACTGACATTATGCCATCAGCATATATACCCGAAGGGATAAACGAGATAACCAGGCTCGTTTATCCCTTCTCTCTGTTATCATACGGTAGAGAATGATGACGGGACGGGGAAACCCCTATTCCCCGATGCAGGAGCGGATGGCACTCATCGCTTTTTGATAACGATTCGCTATTTCGCCAACTTTAGCCTAATCTACAAAGTCAACGAAAATCAGCAGAAGAACTCTTAAAAAGCAGGAGATTCAAATTATGATGTTATATAATATCAGTAGAAAAGAAGTGAAATAGCATTTTGTTTACTCCTTTTGCGTATTTTTACACCATCGCTATTACGGTTAGATTTATATAATATACTTTTAGCATTAGGTATTTACAAAAACATAAGATGATGGATAAAAATTATACCGTTGGAGACTTGATATATGACGCGGCTCTTTATGATGGATTAAACACGTCCCTTAATGATCTGAATTTTTACAAAAAGTGGTTACCCAAAGATAAAGAAGCAAGCATTCTTGAACTTTGTTGTGGTACAGGTCGCCTAACAATACCTATTGCAAAAGAAGGCTATAATATAACAGGTGTTGATTATACCGCTTCTATGCTTAATCAAGCAATTACAAAAGCAAATAAAGAACAACTGTCAATAGATTTTGTACAAAAAGATATAAGAACATTAAATTTGGAAAAGAAGTTCGATTTCATTTTCATACCTTTCAATTCCATTCATCATTTGTACAAAAACGAAGATTTGTTTAAGGTTTTAAAAATGGTAAAAAAACATCTCCAAAGAAACGGTGTCTTTCTATTAGATTGTTTCAATCCTAATATCCGATACATTGTTCATGGAGAAAATAAGAAAGAAACAACGGCAGAATATACCATTGATGACGGGCGGAAAATCATAATAAAACAAACAATGAATTATGAAAACGCAACTCAAATCAATCGTATAAAATGGCATTATTATATAGATGGTGTATTTCATTCAATCCAAAACTTAGATATGCGGATGTTCTTCCCTCAAGAACTGGATTTTTATTTAGAGAGTTCCGGATTTAATATCGTCCATAAGTTCGGAAGTTTTGAAGAAGATGATTTCTGTAACGATTCAGAAAAACAGATATATGTTTTGTCTTTAAAGAATTAGTCCAACAAAACAACCCTTCTTAATTCCATCCCCAGACATTCATTTTTGGATATAAAAAAGGGTGCAAACCTTGCAAACGCTTGATTTACACCCTTTATTGCGGAGAGAGAGGATTTTGAACCTACCCTCCAATATCCTTGAAATTCAATTTATTATCATTATGTCAAAGCCTTAGGGGGTACAACTTAGGTTACAAGAATAACACTTTTCTGTCACCTTTTGGCTGTTCGTTGTCTGCCTAAAACTACGGTTCAAAGATACTGCTTTATTTTGAAATACACAAATCGTTGAAAATAAATCTTCTGGGGTTAGTGCAAGGTGCAAGCTATATATAGATATATACTTGCACCTTGCACTAAAAACTACCCTGTAATAAACAAGATACTACTAAAATAAGTACATTTGTAAAATGATTCAAGAGGAACTCAAATTTTACAAGCCATGTAAGTTGCTGCAACCTTATATAAGATATTATTGGGTATTCAAAAGCAATCAACCGCTGAATACCCTTACTTTTCCTATTGGTTGTCCTCAAATCATTTTCCATAAACAAACACCGCTTTATATCCCGGAACTGGGAATCTCTCAATCAAAATTTACCGTTAGCGGTCAGGTAAATTATCATTCACATTTATATGCGAATGGTAACGTAGAAATGATAGTTGTTGTATTTCAGCCATACACCCTAAAAGCCTTCTTGAATTTGCCCATATCCTTATTGCACAATCAAGAGGTTTCCGGTTATGACCTTGAAAACAAGCATTTGAAACGACTGGCTACACAAACCTTTGACTGCGAAAATACAAATTTATGTATTAGCGCAATAGAACAATGGCTGTTATCCCAAATAGCAGGTGCATTGACCTTAAAAACAGAATACAACATCAAAAGAATAACTGCTGCTATAAAACAACTGTTCGCAATTCCGGCAACTTCTGTCGCAGAATTGGCTTCCATTACCTGTTTAAGTAAAAAACAGTTTGAACGCCTGTTTAATGAACTGGTAGGTGCGAATCCCAAAGAATACGCAAGGATAGTTCGCTTCCAAAAATCATTGAACCTGTTGCAGCATTGCTCGGAAGATACAAATTTGGCTCAGTTGGCATATCAATGCGGTTACGCTGACCAGTCGCATTTTATCCGGGAGTTCAAACAATTCAGCGGCTATACGCCATTGTCTCTGTTAAATGTATGCAAACCTTATTCCGATTTGTTCAGTAACCCTACATAATGTCCCTTTTATTCTATCCATAGTCTAATAGCCAACTTACCTTTGTGCTTATTTAACTTAAAAATGAACGATAGAATGAAAGAAGTAAATCCAAAAGAAACGACCCGTGCTTACGCATTTGAAATGTGGATGAATGCACCTATGCCCATGCTCACCTTTTTCAAGACGGTAGATGTAACCCGCCTTGTCCGCATCAGCAAACGGACGGGGTTAAAGTTTAATATGCTGATGTGCTGGTGTGTTGGAAAAGCGGCAAGTAACATCAAAGAGTTCTATATGCTACCTGTTGGCAGGAAGTTAATGCAATACGACAACATTGCCGTCTGTACCATTGTAGCCAATCGGGAGGGTGAAGTCAGTTCCTGCGATGTCCCTTTCTCCAACAATCTCCAACAATTCAATACCAATTACCTGAGACTGACGAAACAAGTTGCCGAAAGTTGCCGGAATCATGACCTAACAGATAGCATGGTCATCGGCACGTCTGCCCTTGCACAATATGAGATAGATGGAGCGGTTGGCATGTATAGCGGTGTGTTCAACAATCCGTTTCTGATTTGGGCTAAATACAAAAAGAGTTTGTGGAAATGTACATTAACTGTTTCCTTTCAGTTTCACCACACACAGATGGATGGCGCACATGCTTCCCGTTTTTTGGAAAATCTACAAAAAGAAATTGGAAAATTGGAGGTATAATCAAGAACAAATGCTATCTTTGCGGAACTAACAGAAAAAAATAGAATTGTTCAACCCGTATGAAATGGCAAGTGTGCATATAGCTGCGCTTAACGGATAGCATTTTAATCAAGCTATTCAGCAACGGACAGGCTTATAAAAGGTTTGTCCTTTCTTGTTTTGCCATTATTCCAAATTCATAATCATGCAATGTGTCATGCCGCCTTGTGCAGCAGGACTTGTCGCATCATATCAAGTTGAACAATGAACTATACATATAAGAATATCTGGCTCATCAACTTTCCTGTAATGATGAGCATCCTTATCGAACAACTTATCAATATCACCGATGCCATTTTCTTAGGGCATGTAGGAGAAATAGAATTGGGCGCATCCGCCCTTGCCGGGATTTGGTATCTGGCTATCTATATGCTCGGCTTCGGTTTCAGTTTGGGATTACAGGTCGTTGTCGCACGGCGTAACGGCGAGCAGCATTATTCCGAAACAGGAAAGACGTTCTTTCAAGGATTGTTTTTCCTGTCGGGACTTGCTGTCTTTTTGTGTCTGCTCTCCAAACTGTTTTCTCCGATTATTCTTAGTAGGCTGATTACTTCTGCGGAAGTCTATCATGCCGTGATTGATTATTTGGACGGACGAATTTGGGGGTTGCTGTTTTCCTTTCCGTTCCTTGCCTTGCGCTCGTTCTTGGTCGGAATTACCCGTACAAAAGCCTTGAACGTAGCAGCTCTGATAGCCGTATTGGTGAACATTCCGGGCAACTGGCTGCTCATATTCCATTGGAACATGGGGATAGCGGGTGCAGCCATCGCATCATCTTTTGCCGAAGCGTGTTCATTGGCGGTGCTGGTAATCCATGTATTGCGGAAAATGGATAAACGGCTTTATGGTTTGTCTTGGAGCTTCGACAAAGCTGTACTGTTTCATGTCTGCCATGTGTCCGTTTGGAGCATGTTCCATTCGTTCATCAGCGTAGCCCCTTGGTTTCTGTTCTTCGTGGCGATAGAACATTTGGGAGAACTACAACTGGCAGTGGCAAACATTCTCCGAAGCATTTCCACTCTGTTCTTTGTCATCGTCAATTCATTTGCCGCTACAACAAGCTCGTTGGTAAGCAATTTGATTGGAGCGGACGAAAGAAGGCAAGTGTTTCCGCTATGCAGCAGGGTAATCCGATTAGGCTATGCCATCGGCTTACCGCTGATTGCGCTTGCATTGGTCTTCCATCAGTCTGTTGTCAGCGTCTATACGGACAATCCAGCTATCGTGCAAACCGCATGGTTGCCGTTTGTAGTTATGTTGCTGAACTATGTCTTTGCTTTGCCCGGCTATGTCTATATGAATACCGTTACGGGAACGGGGGCGACACGGACGGCTTTCATCTTTCAGGCGACGACCATTGTTGCCTATCTGCTCTATCTGTGGGGATTGAGCCATTGGAATGTACCTCTTGCCGTTTATTGGACGGTGGAGTACCTGTTCGTGATTGGACTTGGGGTGCAGTCTGTCATTTATCTGAAATATAAACACTATTAAAAACTGAATGTCATGATGAAAAAGATATATCCACGCACGAGCGACACGCAGACCGTGTACCTGAATGCAGTAGTGAAAGACCCGTCTATCGAAGTGGGCGACTATACTATCTATAATGATTTCGTGTCCGACCCGTTACTTTTCGAGCGGAACAATGTACTTTACCATTACCCTATCAACCACGAACGGCTGATAATCGGCAAGTTCTGTTCCATTGCCTGCGGTGCGAAATTCCTATTCAACAGTGCCAATCATACCTTGAAATCTTTATCTACTTACACCTTCCCACTCTTTTATGAGGATTGGGATTTGGAGAAATCAGATGTGGTAACGGCTTGGGACAACAAAGGCGACATCGTGATAGGCAATGATGTATGGATAGGTTACGAAGCGGTGATAATGGCGGGCGTTCACATCGGGAACGGGGCGATTATAGCCGCCCGTGCCGTTGTTACGAAAGACGTGCCACCTTATACGATAGTCGGCGGTGTTCCCGCCCGACCGATAAGGAAGCGTTTCGATGAAGAAGTGATACGAAAACTCGAAACGCTGAAATGGTGGAATTGGTCTGCCGAGAAGATACGGCGATGCCTACCTTATATCGGGAAAGGTGATATAAACGGGTTGTTGCAAATGGCTGATAGTATGTAACATGAAAAGATTTGCGGAGGAAATACTGGCTAAGATTGACGCAGAAATCCGATTAAGGGATTGTGGTGTCAATTCTACAATGGATAATGCCTTGCATATGGTAAGGTTCATTGCACCTATGTACGAACAACTAAGAGAAATGACTATTAACTATTTATTTCCGAGTGTAGAAGATGAAATATGTTTTTTCAAAGAATTGAAGCCGGAAATTCTTAGCAAGTATATCTATTTCAGCAAAGTGTACCATATCGAGTTGAAGTGTCCAGATGGTAGCAATGACTGCATCCGGGAATATCTGAGTGCAGAATTGGATAAGCTGACGTATTTCTTCCGCAACAATATAGAGTTTTACCAGTATGTCCGTTCCCAATCAACGCATTTGGATAATTTTTATTTTACCCGAAAACCAATAGGAACTTCAATAATGCCAAGTTTTGAAAGTTTCCAATATGATGCAGACCCATTATTTTCAACCGGATATGACTATAAAACCGCAAAAATACTTTGCAACAAGTATTTGAAAGTTTATTTAGAAAACAGGATGGTTAAATTAAACAATGCTGAATACAAAACTGAAAGAAGTTCTAAATTTAACTCTGTGTGTTTTACCGGAAAGAAAAATACCTTGATAGAATTGGGTTATGCGCTTGTTTCTTCCGGTGATATAAATCATGGCAACATAGAAATAAAGGAATTTATGGAATACCTTAGTTTCGTGTTCAACATTGATTTGGGCGATTATTATGATGCATATATTGCTATGAAAGAGCGAAAAAACAGAACTTCTTATTTGAGCAAGCTGATTGAGAATCTGACAAAGAGAATGAATGAAGATGATGCAAAATAAATAAGTGCTTTTTAATCAGCAAAGTAAAATACCGTGTTCATACCGACACGGTATTTTTTATTTTTACTGAAACAGTCTCAAAAAGGACCTTTTTTATTCTCAACACATAATAAAACTATCTGAAAACTATCTGAAAAATATCCGAAAACCACCGAAAAATATTTTTACCATGACGGCATGAACCATGACTTTTAATCATTTTCATATCCCGAACTTTGCATCAAAATCAATTAGTTAGCAATATGGATGTGATTACGATTGAATCAAAAGCCTATAAGGAGATAGTGGCTAAGATAGATGTGATAGCCAATTATGTGTTTTCACAGGAGGACACGAAAAACGAGGATGAAATCTGGGTGGACAGTTACGAAGTATGCACATTCCTGAAAATCAGCGACCGTACACTGCAACGCCTGCGAGCAGCAGGACTAGTTTCCTATTCCGATATAAAAGGGCATTATTTCTACAAAATCAAGGAAATAAAACGTCTGCTGGAAGAACGCCTGATCAAACGGGACAAGGAATATATAAACGACCTGATAACCAACCATCATCAATATGTTAAAGAAAGAAGAAATACTAAGCCTAACAAATAACGGCTTATCCGTTTTCAAGCATTATTTACCGGGTGAATGGCGGATAGGCAGGCATTTCCTTAATCCCTTATACGAAGATAGAAAAGCATCCTGCAACATCTACTTCGACCGCCATAGCGGTATGTACAAGATGAAAGACTTCGGTAACGACAATTACAGCGGTGACTGCTTTTTCCTCGTGGGGCAACTGAAAGGGCTGGACTGTAACCGGGCTTTGGACTTCATCGAGATACTGGAAACCATCGACCGGGACTTGGGGCTGGGCTTATCTTCCGGGACACCCGTTCCTATATCCCAGACTACCGACAAACGTATTGCGGCAAACACACCTGTTGAACCGCCCGAAAAGCCTGTCAAGCCTTACCAGTTCAGGGAACAGAAATTTTCCACCGCAGAAATGGAATACTGGCGGCAGTACGGCATCACTCCCGAAGTGCTGGAGCATTACAAGGTCTGCTCACTCCGGGAATACAGCAGTGAAACGGCAGAGGGAAAGCCATACACCTACATTTCATCGGCGGCAGAACCGATGTACGGCTACAAGGGCAAACAGTACATTAAGCTGTACCGTCCCTTTTCCACACCCCGTTTCCTATATGGCGGCAGCTTCGGGGAAAACTACTGTTTCGGATTGGAGCAACTGCCCGCCAAAGGTGACACATTGTTTATCACGGGTGGCGAGAAGGACGTACTTTCACTGGCGGCACATGGCTTTCATGCCATCTGCTTCAACAGTGAAACGGTAATGATACCGTCCACGCTGGTTTATCGGCTGACGTTCCGTTTCAAGCACATTGTCCTGCTTTTCGACATGGACAAGACAGGCAGGGAGAGTTCAAGCAGGCAGGAAAGACTGCTGGGGGAATTTGGCGTGAAACGCCTTTCTCTACCGCTTCCGGGCACGAAAGAGGAAAAGGACATATCGGATTATTTCAGGGCGGGTAACACCAGTGAAGATTTCCTGAAACTGTTTATCAGATTTTTAGACGACCTATATAGCGACACACTGATTATGCTTAAATCATGCGAGATAGACTTCAACAACCCGCCCGTCAAAGCACAGGTCATCATATCGGCGGGCGATGTTCCACTGGGAACACAAGGCAACCTGTTCGGCATCACCGGGGGCGAGGGAACGGGCAAGAGCAACTATGTAGCCGCAATCGTGGCAGGCTGTATCAGCCCTCCCTATACGGAAACAGACACGCTGGGCATACGGATAACCGCTAACGACAGGCACAAGGCGGTCTTGTTCTATGATACCGAACAGTCGGAAGTACAGCTTTTCAAGAACGTAAGCAACCTGCTGGCACGTGCGGGGCAAAAGGAAAAGCCGGAAGAACTGAAAGCGTTCTGCCTTACGGGAATGTCCCGAAAGGAACGGTTGAACGCCATAATACAAAGCATGGATAAGTTCTACTACCAGTATGGCGGCATCCAGTTGGTTGTCATTGACGGCATCGCCGACCTCGTAAAGAGTGCCAACGATGAAGCGGAAAGCGTGGCGGTGATAGATGAACTGTATCGGTTGGCGGGTATCTACAACACCTGCATACTTTGCGTGCTTCATTTTGTCCCGAACGGATTAAAGCTGCGTGGACATCTGGGAAGCGAACTACAAAGGAAGGCAGCTACCATCCTGTCAATCGAGAAAGACGATGAACCCACGCAATCGGTAGTGAAAGCCCTGAAAGTAAGGGACGGAAGCCCGCTGGACGTGCCGCTGATGCTTTTCGCATGGGACAAGAAAGCTGGGATGCACACGTACCGGGGCGAAAAGCCACGTGAAGAAAAAGAGAAGCGCAAGGAAAGGGAGCTGGTGGGTGTAGCCCGTGATATTTTCGGGCGGCAGACACACATCACCTACATAGACCTTTGCGAACAGTTGCAACAGGTACTGGACATCAAGGAGCGGACAGCCAAGAACTATATCCGTTTCATGCGGGAGAAAGAAATCATCCTGAAAGACCCGGCAAACCAGAGTTATTTTATGATAGGTCTCATTTAATTTCAATCGGGGGTAGCTTATGTATATAGACAATGACAACTTCGTGGCATGGATGGAGCGTATCATGGACAGGCTCGACATGCAGGATAAAAAGATAGACCGTCTGATGAACAGCCACAACTGCCTGAACGGTGAAAAGCTGCTCGACAATCAGGACTTGTGCTTTATGCTCAAAGTGAGCGTCAAGACCTTGCAGCGTTACCGGAAGAAAGGCATATTGCCCTATCTTCTTCTGGACGGAAAATATTACTATCGGGCAAGCGACATACACAGGCTTATTCGTGAGCGCACGGATTAGACCGTGTTTTTTGTCATCATTCAATTAGTCGTGTCCTGCCCTGTTGTGATAACACGGCAGGATTTTTTATTATATGCCATGATTTCTCAATGATTTTCACTACTTTTGCAAAAGTAGTATAAGAGAATAACGGCGATTGAGCAGCTTTGACTGTGATTTCGTCTTTATATATAATATTGAAAATTAGCGTTCCGCTGAACGTCCTGATACGAAAACTGGCAAATTTTCAAATTGAGGGGATATTCAGTGCAGGATACGTTATGCAATCGCATAGCGTGGTCTTGCCTGTTTCCTCAAAGGTATTGCCAGTACCACGTATCGAAGCAGTGTAAGAACCACGCTTCTTTTTTGGGTACTGGCGGACAGTTGAATACGAATATCAAACTGTTAAATACCTGATAGTATGAAACAAATAAAAGCGCATATTGCCGTATCTCTTGACGGATTTATTGCAACCCCAGACCATGAATTGGACTGGATACCACAGTCTGTAAAATCACAGATTGGAAAAGAAATTGCAACTGCTGATACACTTTTGATAGGAACAAATACTTACACCTACATTTTCGAACATTGGGGAGGATGGCCATATAAAGGAAAGCGTTCTTTTGTTGTGTCCAGCAATGATATTAATGTTACACCAAATTGTGGTGTGGATTTTCTGACAAATAAACCGCTAAATCAGGTATATAAATTAAAACAAGAAAATGATTTATTAGTTGTAGGCAGTAGTAAATTACTCACGTCTTTGATAAAAACTAATTTATTAGATTGTTTAACCGTTTATACTGTACCTATTATACTTGGAGAAGGAGTCAGATTTATGTGTGAAACCTTAGATTCCAAATGGAAATTGGATAAATTCTGTATTATGGATGATTTTTTATACTCATCATTTTTAAGGGTTTAATCGATTATCGTATTTTTGTAAAAAAATAGTAAGTTATGAAATTTCCTAATTGGTTTAAGGTTACTTGGTGGATAATACTTATTTTAGGGACAGTCGTTTAATTCCGTCATTATGAGTCAATCGGCAGACTGTCCCGGTAATTTTTCCGATCGAACTCATCTTTTTATATTTTCGGCTCCGTTTCGGAGCCCCTTTTTTCATTTTTGGACCCAACTGGAGCCAATACTCCAGTGAAAGGGCCGTTTCTCACTCACCTCGAACATCAGGCAGCCTGAGCAATTTCGTTGACTTCCCGCCGGACGAGCTGTACTGCATTCGCCGTGTGGATGCCAAAGAAGATGTACAGGATTTCGGTCAACTTCGTCCTTGCCTTGATGCGTTTCAGGCCATAGTGTTCCTTCTGCGTTCCGAACGAGCCTTCCATCCTCGTTGCCCTCACCCTCGCCAGCTCGTTGCGGATGATGTCGTTCTCTTTCTTTTCCAAGGACGGACGGCCACGCTTGACGAATGACGTCTGTATTCCTCTATCCTTGCAGTACCCCCTGTTGGCGCTGCCGGCATAGCCTGCATCTCCTCCGACCTTCTTCGCCTCCACACCGAAGAGCTTTCGGTGCATCTTCAGGCAGTGCGTAAGCCTGGTTCCCTCGTTGAAGGCATTGAATGACAGCTTCTCGATGAATGAGAGTCCGTCAACCTGGATGTTGTTGCACTTCGCACCGAACTCTACGCTCTTCACTTCCTTGCCTCTCACGATTGGCCTCACATACGGCTTGCTGATGCTCACTATCCTGTCCTTGACACTCTCGCGAGGATTGTTGTTCTCGAAGTGGGCCTTCTGCTGGCGGTACACTCTTGTGATGATTTCAATATCGCTCTTCTGTCTGGCTGTCAGCAATTTCTCCGCGCCTGCATTCTCCCTCTCCAGTGTGCGGGTCTCCTTCAGTATCTTCCCCAAAAGGTTGAGCAGGCGTCTGGTCAGTTTCCTGGTCTGGACTTTCGTATGCCTGCGCCGCTTCCTGTACGACAGGTTGGCCTTCTCTACGTCTACGTACTTCGTCCTCGGACGGTGCACATTCAGCTTGGCACTCAGAGTGCACATTATCTCATATGACTTCTCTATTCCTTCCCACAGAAGCTTCGCATCCGTAGGATAGCGCATCTCGCTCTCGTAACAGGTCGCATCCGTATACATCGTGTCCAGGTCCTTCATGTACGGTTTCCAGGCTCTTGCCAGTATCTCCTGCTGCTGTTGGATCTTCAGCCCGCGGGCCAGCTCCGAAAACACGTCGTCCAGAAGTTTGTAGTTCGTCAGAGGATGCATCGGGTCTATTCTCACATCGCAGAAGAGCTGATAGTGGACGTTGCCGTTAAGATGCTCCATCAACTTCGGGCTGCTCAGACCTGTGTACATCTTCAGGAACATCAGCGCAACCTTGCCCTCCGGGGTGAAGTATGTTTTTCGCCCTTTCTTCGCTCTCATGCTCTTGCTTATCAGTCCAAAGTTCTCTGCCATCTCACCAAGCGGCAGCCTCTTCCTGATTTTTCCCAGCTCGCTAGTCTCGAACGTCCGCCTATACAATTCATAAAAATCGAACTCCGTGAAAGGAAGATCGGGTGATATTTCAGAGAAATTTTGTACCTTAGCCATGCAGATTAATTTTTGCGATACCTCCAAATTTGGCTTTTCTAGGGCAATTGGAGGTATTCTTTTTATCTTTAGCTAAGATACAAAT
The DNA here is from genome assembly GCF_963931395.1 of Barnesiella sp. An22. Classification (NCBI taxonomy): domain Bacteria; kingdom Pseudomonadati; phylum Bacteroidota; class Bacteroidia; order Bacteroidales; family Barnesiellaceae; genus Barnesiella; species Barnesiella sp. An22. Next base: position 537,897 of record NZ_OZ007014.1, on the reverse strand, counting down.
TTTATATTACATTGGCAATCAATTCGTTATAAAGTTTTATTCTTTTTACGACAGTCCCTATTTTAGTATCAGGGTATATTTTATATCATAGAATCAATGAAATTATTAATGGAAACTCTAATCAAACTGATACTGTAATCTTTCTTATTTTCATAGCTTTGATGTTAGTCCCTATATTTCCAGAAGTAGATTTATTAGGAATAAAACTAAAACAAAGTTTAGATGATTTGAAAGAATATATAAATGTAAAAGTTGGTGACATTAAGACTGAAATACATTCAAATCACGTTCAGTCTGTATATATACAAAATTATGAAAAGCCTTCTCCAGAAAGTAAATTACGAGATATAGAAGAAAAAATCAAACAAGAAATAACTCCTGAATTAAAACATAATTCAAAAATAAATCTTGATATTCCTGATGCAAATCTTTTATTATTTAAGGTTCGATATAATATAGAAATTGAACTTCGACGTATTTGGGAGAAGTATTACCCCAAATCAAATAAACCTATTCCTTTAATGGAAATTATCAGGACTTTATTAAAAGACAATATATTAAATACTAATATATATAATCCATTAAGAGAAATTTTGGCTATCTGTAATTATGCAATACATGGAGAAAAGGTTAGTGATAATCAAGTCTCTTTCATTAAAGATTATGCGAATGAACTGATTCTATACTTACAGCAGCAATAAAAAATGCGCCCGGTTTCCCTCCGGGCGCAACCACTAAAATTTCAATTATCATAAGCCTTAAAACCCATCACAATGAAATTTCAGCGGTAAAGATAAGTCATTTCTTCGGCTTTCCTTTCTTTTCAGGGAATGAAAAAGCGACATTGAACTGTTCGTCCAGTACCAGCGAAGCATCGAAAACCTTGCCGTTCTTTCCCTTGAAGCCCTTGATTAACCCGGTCTTCCGCTTCGTCACCAGTTCGACAACCTGCTTGTCGGTTAGTTGCTTGTCGCACTTGTTACGGAATATGGTAAGCGTACAGTCCACGTTGGAACATTTCGCCACTTTCGGGTAGAACAGGATGCGTCCGCTGCCACATTTCGGACAGGGACAGGTTTCACCTCCGGCAATGGACAGTTGTACGGAAAGCAGTTCCGCCGTGATTTGGGCGGCATAGACCTCGATGCCTTTCCTGAATGTGTCGGCATCCATGCAGCCCGCTTCTATCTTGGCAAGGGCGGTTTCCCACATACCCGTCATTTCGACATCGGCAATCTTCTTGTCCTTGACAATCCTGTAAACGGCAAGTCCCTTTTCTGTGGGTATAATATTCCTTTTCTCACGCACGATGTACTGGCGTGCGAACAGTGTTTCTATAATCGCCGCACGAGTGGCTGGCGTACCTATCCCGGCATCTTTCAGGCTGGCTTTCAACTCGGCATCCTCCAGTTCCCTGCCCGCATTTTCCATTGCGGCAAGCAGGCTGCTTTCCGTATGCAGCGGCTTCGGCTTGGTCTGCTTTTCGAGCAGATCCACGCCGGAGAGCGACAAGGTTTCTCCCTCCTGAAGCTGTGGCAGTCCGGCAGCTTCTCCGTCCTCGCCTGCTTCCTGTTCGTTGAACACAGCCCGCCATCCGGCTTCTTTCATTATCGCCCCTTTTACGGTGAAATCGGTATTTCCGGCGGACAATACAGCGGTGGTAACGTCTTTCACGCATTTGTCCGAAAAGGCTTCCAGCATACGCCCGGCTACCAGTTCATAGACCGCCCTTTCATCTTCGGAAAGTTCATCGGGCAGGTTCTCGGTAACGATTAAGGCATGGTGGTCGGTTACCTTGCCGTCATTCACGCTGCGGCGGTTCAGTGTGTTGCTGTTCAAGCTGGCGGCATATCCGGCAAAGCGGGGGTATTGTCCCAACAGTGCGATGCGTTCCGGCATTTCCTCGAAAACATCCTCCGAAATATAACGGCTTCCGGTTCTCGGATAGGACATCACTTTCTTTTCATACAGGCTTTGTGCTATCGAAAGCGTCTTGTCCGCTGAAAAATCCAGCTTCGTGTTCGCTTCCTTTTGCAATGTGGTAAGGTCGTACAAAAGGGGCGGTTCTTGGCTGGTTTCTTTCCTCTCAACAGACTTCACCACAAGCTGCCCGGCATCCTTTACCCGTTGCAGGGCGGCTATGGCATCGGACTGCTGTTCCCACTTGTCGGTCGATTGGGCGGTGAAACCTATTCCCCCGCTGGCGGTCGCCGCTTTGAGCTGCCAGAACTTGGTCGGGACAAAATTCCTGTTCTCCAAAAAACGGCTGCATATCATCACGAGCGTGGGTGTCTGCACCCTGCCCAACGAGAACACGCCCTGTCCGGCGGCTACGCTCAACGCTTGGGTGGCGTTTATCCCTATCAGCCAGTCGGCTTCACTGCGGGACTTGGCGGAGAGGTAGAGGTTATCGTAACGTCCGCCCGGCTGCAAATTGTCCATCCCCTCACGGATAGCCTTGTCGGTAAGGCTGCTTATCCACAGCCGGACAAAAGGCTTGCGGCAGTTCAGGTAATGGAATATATACCTGAAAATCAATTCCCCCTCACGCTTATCACAACTTTAGATAATCGCGATTATCCAAAGTAAAAGATTATCCAAAGTAGAATTCTATTCGTATTTGATTATGAGATAGTTATATTTAATACTTACAAAAACTACTTTGGATAATAATTAGTCCTACTTTCCAAGTCCTTTTAACCAGTGCTTCAATTTTGAATCTTTCTCCCAAGAGCCTTCTACTTTATCCATGACAGGAATGATGTCTGCATAAGCAGCTTCAAGAGCCTCTCTTTTCTGTTTGGAATCAGCCCGAGCGTATATTTCTGTAGTTTGTATAGATACATGCCCGAGTATATCCCGAATATAAATCAAGTTTACTCCGGCTTGCAACAAGTGCATCGCCTTGCTGTGCCGTAGGCTATGAGGGCTGATTTTGGCTGGTATAAGATTCGGATCTGCAACATGTGCATTCCTCACGTATCTCATCAAAATAAAAGTTACCCCCGCATTTGTGAGTTTTCCCCCTCTGTTGTTTACAAACAAAGGACGTTGGTTCAACGATTGCTTCAACAGACCTTCGGTTTCCATATACTTTTTAAGTAATTCCACTTGCTGTTCTTGTAGCGGAACAAGCCTTCTTTTCCGTCCCTTGCCAAATAATGACACATAATATGGCTTAACCAAATGCAAGTCTGTCGGTGTCAAATCTATGAGTTCCTGAACTCTGGCTCCACTGTCATACAGTAACGCTATCAAGGCAAGATCACGAAGTCCGTTTCTCGTATTTACTGGTATTAACGACAACAATAGTCTTATTCCGTCAATAGACAAATAACTTACCGACTGCTTTTCGCAATGTTTCGATTTTATAGATAATATGGATTGCCATTGGTCCAAATGGAAGATGTCAGTATACAGCATATACTTACAAAAAGTATGGAATGCGGAGAGCTTTTGATTGCGTGTTGCTGTACCGCATCCTTTGTTTTCTTCCGTCCAATGTAAAAAATCCGAAACGTTGTTTCGTGTCAGATGTTCCAGCGATATCCTGTCTGCCTTAATGCATCTTGTTTTTTCCATAAAATCTATGAATGACAAGAATGTATTTCCATATGCCCTTATGGTGTTATGGCTCAGACCTCGTTCTCCGGACAGATAACTTGTAAAAAAGCGAGTCAGATACTTTGCAAAATCATCTTTCATAGGCTACAGGATTATTAGGTAAAGCGGGGTATAAAAAACTTGTAATGGAACTTTCCAGTTTCAGTACATCCGGATACATCTCTTGTGTCAGCCGCACATAGGTTTCCGTATCGGACAGCTTCTTATGTCCAAGAAAAACGGAAAGAATAGGAAGCGTACAATATATATCCGCCCCGTTTCTTACTTGGCGCATCAACGAATGTACGGCAAATGTATGCCTTAGATCATGTACTCTGGGTCCTTTTTTAGCACAATGCGGAATACTGCATTTTCTTAATATAATTCTGAACCACGCATAAACCCTGCTCTGGTTCAGAGGCAATCCGGATGGAGAAATAAAAAATGGAGACTCCATGGCATTTACATGGGGTAAAGGCAGCCTGTTCCTCGCTTCCACATATTGGCTTAACATCTGGTGCAATGACGGACAGACAGGTATCAGGCGTTGGCGCTGGTTCTTGGTTTTCCTTATTGTGATTACTCTTTTCTCGAGATTTATATCTTGGTTCAACAATGACGTGGCTTCACTCACACGCATCCCTGTACCATACAGCAGGCGAAAAATGGCAGGTATAGAAAAAAGACGGCTGTCCATATTTCCGTGATCGCTGGCCACAAGAGAATCACACACTGTAAAAATGGAAAGCACTTGTTCGTGCGTGAAGATGTATGGTGCATACGTATTGGCTTTGCTCTTTGGAATTCGAGGTACATAACAAGGAAAACCTATGTTATTCATATACTTTGCAAACTGTGCCAATATAGAATATTTGCTACAAATCGTTTTATAGCTGTTATTAATCAAAGTATGTCCCCATTTGTCTATCAGTACACTTGGGATAAAAGGAGTCCGTACCTTTTCTTCGATGAAGAACCGATCGAGTAACCCTAAAACACTTTCAAAATATTTCCTTGAAAAACCCAGAGCTTCTTTTGCATCCACAAACTTTTGCATATATGGAGCGAATACGCTCATAAATTTACATTTTTCCATAAAAGATACCTCCTTTCTGTTCGTAAAAAGCGGGATTGACAAGCGGTACGTCAAGGGCACATTTCATCAGGCTTGACAAATCTACCCTTAAATATTCCATTGTACTCAAGGAACTCTCGTGTCCCAATGATTCAGATATGACTGGCAGCGAAACACCGTTGGCAAGCAGTCTGCTGGCGAGAGAATGACGCATAGCATGAGGACCGAACTTACGTTTGGATATATCAACGCCTGATTCTCTCATAATTCTTGATATTACACCGTTTATTCCCCAACGGAACATTGGACGATAAGGTGGACGTGCCGATAAGAATATTTCCGAATGCCCGGAAATCGGTCTGCCATAACGCAGATAATTGACTATGGCTTCACCGACATCAGTAAGCAACGGAAGCTCTATCGATTTTTTTGTTTTGTATTGGATGAATGCAATGACATTGTGATCCCAATCCAAATGGTCAAACTCCAATCTGCAAATATCCGAAGCGCGTAAACCGAGCCGTGTGGCAAGAAGCAATATTGCATAATCACGTTTCCCTACCGGACCTGATTGTTCAACCGACAACTCTATTTGTTTGACTTCTTCGGCACTATATATGGAAGGCAGTTTTTCCCGTTTGGGATAACGGTTACGAGAAAGAACATATTCAAAATCTGTCTGAATATATTCTTTACCTGCCAGGAATCGGAGAAACAGCCGTATAGAAGAATATCTGTCCCTGGCGTTTCTACTCGTACTCAAAAAAGTCACGATTTCATCTTCTCCAATATCGCAAAGTTTTGATTTTGACTTGGTTTCCAAAAATTCAATAAAATAACTCAAATTACGGCGATGTTTTAAAACCGTAATATCATTACGCCGACTATTTACCAGCTCTTCCAGAAAAAGATGTGCAGCTTCTCCAATCTCTCCGGGCAAAGGATGTTCTTCTATTGGTACTATCCTTTTTGGAATAATACCTGTATCCAAATAAGCGGAAAGGATATGCACACTACGAGTAAGTACCCGCTTGGAGAATGGGGTTAAATTCGAAAGAACTGATTTCAGGTAACATTCTCCGGCTTCAGTCGAGTAGAACATGATGTCTTTTTCCTGTAGATAAGGCAACAGGTATTCCGACCATTTCTTCTGGTGTAAAGTAATGCAGGCTTCCGAATACCCAAGAAACCGCAAGTGTTCTGTACATTCTTGTATCAGAACATGAATGTTTTTCTTTTTGTTGTTGGACATATTTATTGATTTTAACGGGTGGTTTGTTCCAACCCTATGCGAAATTACCATTATATTATCCAAACAACATTATCAAAAGTAATATTGAAAATCAATTTATTGGAAACTTATAGTTGTTATTGCTTTGGATAATCTTTTACTTTGGATAATCACGCCCGGCATCGGTGGCGACAATAATCCTGTCGCACTGGTCGAACACCTCCTTAATCACTTTCAACTGTTTCAACACGCCGGGGTCTGCCTTGTAGCCTTTCTCGGCTTTCACCTGACGGGGGATTAGCCGGAAATCGGACGGAAGTATGGGCAGGCTCTCCCTGCGAAAATTTGCCACGCCGTAGGCTTCGGGCATGGCAAGCTGTATCAAGTGCCCGAACGCCCATGTCACCATGTACCCGTTGCCGGACAGATACCCGTCATTCCTTTGTGTCGCCCCGATAATCCGGGCGATGTCTTTTGCCACGCTGGGCTTTTCCGCTATCAATGCAATCATAATTCTTCACTTTTTAATGGTAGGTACTACATTTTCATCCCTCTGGACTTCTTGGGTTTGTCCGTTTTCAGGCTCTTGTCCTGTGCTTTTTCCTGTTTCTCTTTCTGCTTGGCGGTGGGTTTCTGTTGTCCCTGTTTCAGCGGCTCTTTGGTCTGTTTGGTTGCTTCATCGGTCTTTCCTCCAGAATTGACCGCTACCTGCGTCCGGCTCTCGGAAACGGGGATAACATCTTTCGGCTGCACCTTGCCGGAGGATTTGCCCTGTACTCCGGGCTGCACATGACCGTTGAACTCCACACCCTTGCCGTCCTTTAATCCTGTGACCTGCTGCTGTGCGGGCTGCTGCCCCTGCTGCAAGAACTGGACGGCAGACCTCGGCAGGAACTCCAAGCCACGCTCCACTGCGCTGACTTGAAGATAGGCACTGCGTTTCGTCCCGTCCTTGAATTGCAGGTTTTCCAGCTTGACGGGTTTCCCAGCTTCAAAAGCGGCTTTCTGTTCTGGGCTTACTTTCACGCCACAAACGGTATCGGGGCATTTCCACTTGTCTGCCCGCATGTACTCCAGTTCATGGGTGTATCTGTCCCGGCTGACGAACACGGGGATTTGCTCCCCGTTTTTCGGGTCTTTGATTTGGATAATACCGCCCAGATTGCCAGTTCCCAGCAGGTTGCCTTGTTCCTGCTTGGAAAATTCGTGCCCGTTATACGGGCGTTGAAGCAGCTTTTCATCCATTTGCACGCCGTGCAGCTTAGGCACTACCGTCCCGTCCTTTGCCTGATAGAAAGAGAGCTTGACATCGGTAGGTTTAAGGTAGAAACCGCCTACCGTCCCCGAAACGGTATAGGTGTTGCGGGATTTGTAGCCACGCATCACCCTGTCGAAATCCTTTGTGTTTTTCAACGTGTCGGCGGTAATGCCGACTTTCTTCAAGTCCTCCCAATTGATTTTAGCCGGGTCGAAACGGTAGTCCTGCCTGCCCCCGTTATTGTCGGGATTCGGAACTCGCAACATTTCCGCCCGTCTGTCGCCCTCCGGCGTGGGGTTGCGGTGGTTGTCCTCGATAGCTTTTGCGTCCTGTTCCGCTTCCGTAGCCTTGCTGCGGAACAAAGCCAGTCCCTCCGTGTCCTGATACCTGCGGAAAAAATTGGAAATGAAGTTGCTGAACACATCGCTGTTCCTGTCCACCTGCATAAACTCACCGCTATGGGATTGGGTCGGTTCTACGGTCTGCAAATTGCCCTCGTTGTCGATACCTTTAACGGCACTCACTTTCCCCTGCTGTTTATCCAAGACCAGCAGCACGTCTTTTTCCTGCCCCTCTGCGGGCTGGTTCATTCTGTTTGCCATAAATAATTGGAATTTTAGTGGTTACGGGATTATTCCCGTCCAAAGGTAACGACTAAATATGCTATATTTTGACTGGCGGCAATGAGTGTCCCGATTTGTCCTGCGGTGTCCCGGTTTGTCCGGGTAGGATAAATCTCCGACTGGTGATTGGAGAATTAAAAAGGGCATAAAAAAAGAGAGCGAAGTCAATCACTCTCTTTTGATGAGCCATTTATGAGCCATTTAATCATGTCTCTTCCGGCTAATAATCAGCATTTTGCAAAAAAACGGCATTATATCCGTGATACGTTAGTGAGCCATTTAGGTGTATAATAAGTTCCCTTACCCACTTTTCCCTGCATATCCAGCCAGCCGTTCATTTGCTGGAGTATGCGGGAAGCTGTCGGTTTGCTTACTCCCAAAATTTCCTGCACGTCCGAGTTTGTCACACGCCCGTTCTTGGCTACATACTCTATAACAGGAATATACCTTTCATCCACCCGCTGCGCCAGCAGTTGAGAACGTATATCGGTATAATAGGTAATCATCAGACCGCTTAACATTTCAAGTCGGGGCGGCAGCAATTTGTATGCGCTGACCGCTTCCAAGATACGCTTGTAGCCCCGTCCCCAGCTTTCGATGTCCCCGCTTCTGAAAAATGCGTTGGCGATTAACGGGTTATATGGAGAGGATGGATGGTTTTCAAAAAGCCTTTCGGTAGTCCAGTTCTCCGGCAACTGCCCGGCGTTCCAAAAAGTGATATGGTCGGGAAATACGCTAATCTGAACGGGCACGGCACTGGCGTAGTCTTTATGTGCTACGGCATTCATCAACGATTCCCTGATGGCTTCTACCGGGAACTGCGGCGTTTCACGCCGAGAAATTCCCTCGTATGAGATACGGTAAATCAGGTATTTGCTTTTTATCAAATCCATAGCCTTGTCCACCTGCTCCATCAAAGCACCGTGAATTTCGTCCTGAAACTCCAGATTGCCTTTGTCATCCCGGAAGAAACCAATCTTTATATATGCACCGAACACAAACCTTTCAGGGTCGGGATGGAACAGCAGCAGTGCTGCACGGTTCAAATGTCCGTCCTCGTCTATCAGACGTAAATCATGCAGCAGGTGTTCGGTCTTATCTTTCAAAACACCTTCGTCCACCCGTCCGCTCCTTGCCGCTTCCTTACGGAAACGGTTCAATGCGCTTTCCGACAGTTCTTCTATTTTGGCTCTTTCTATGGGAAACTCGTCCCAATGCCTGCCTGTACGTTGCAGGATAAAGCGGTTCAATGCCGCACCTTTCAACTCCTGTTTCGTGCTGCCGCTGCGGTAATGGTATTGACCTTTATAATTGATAGGGTTCGAATAAGGCGGCACGTCAATTTCCACATACTCCAACCCGTCTTTGTCCAACAGGTTCACGTCCACAATGATACCCAGCACATCACGGACTTTGTTCGGTATGTCCTCCAACAGCTTCTTGGCATCGGCAACACCGACCACCTGCCCGCTGTCATTCATGCCTATATATATCTTGCCGCCTGCGGCATTGGCAAAACCACATATCCATTTCAGATAGTCGTCCCGCCAGCTTTCTTTCCATTCTATATTTTGGTTCTCATTCATAATCATTTCTTTGTCTGCAAAATTAGCAAAAATACTGTGTGTCAGGAAAGAATATCGGTTATTCTTCCTCCTCCTTAATCAAATGGCACAGCTCCGGGTCATTCTTGATACGGGTTATCTCGTCTTCGACAATCTGCCGGACTTCCTGACGGATGCGTTCGTAGTTGGCTTGTATTTCCTCCTGCATCCGGTCGTTGCCATCCTTGTCGGTGAAGTCGATAATCTGCGGCAGCTTCACGTAACGGGCAGTTTCCCGTTTCACCTTCTCGTTGTCCACCACGATTTCACAGTGGAAAATCTTCTGTTCTATCCGTTCATCGAAGTTGTCCGCCACCGCTCCCACGAACATGCCTTGCGTGAGGTTGGATATTTTGCTGGCAGGTATCAGGCTGTCCATCTGGGTGCTTATCGAGGTGGACTTCTCCCGCTGGTTGATTGTCATGCTCTGCCGTTTCTGCAACACCTTCCCGAAACGCTCCGACAGGATTTTTGCCGTTTCCCCGACCACCTGCTCGCTGAACACGTTGCCTACCGTATTTTGTATCACACGGCTTTCCTTGTCCCCGTAGTCACGGGTAAGCTGGCTGTAATCCTGAAAGCCCAGCAGAACCGCCACCTTGTTGCTTCGGGCGGTCGCAATCAGGTTGTCAAGACCACGGAAATAGATAGTGGGCAACTCGTCTATAATCACCGAACTTTTAAGCTGACATTTCTTGTTTATCAGCTTCACTATTCTACTGTTATACAATCCCAGTGCCGCCGAATAGATGTTCTGGCGGTCGGGATTGTTGCCGACAACCAGTATTTTAGGCTCTTTCGGGTTGTTTATATCCAGCGAGAAATCATCGCCCGTCATTACCCAGTAAAGTGCCGGGCTTATCATACGTGAAAGCGGTATTTTGGCACTCGCTATCTGCCCCTGCAACTGCTCTTGGGCATCTGATTCCCAAGCGTCCACGAACGGGGAAAGATAATTTTCCAGTTCTGGATAGCTGCGCAAAATCGTGAACACATCGGCGTATTTCTTGTTCAACAGTTCAATGGCATGGGGGAACGTGCAATACCTGCCGCCCTGATAGATGCGCAAATACCAAATGATAGCCGCCAAAAGGATAATCGGGCTTTCCACGAAGAAGTCGCCCTGCTTGGTTATCCAACTGCGATTGAGGTTGAGCATTATCGTGTAGCTGGCTTCGTAAGCGTCCGCTATGTCCGACATGAAGCTGGCGTTTATCGGGTTGCACCGGTGGCTCCTGCGTGGGTCGTCAAAATTGATAATGTAAAACTTGGGCTTGACCTTGTAGCCGTCCAAATGCGTGAGCAAATGATTATATGCTATTTCCGACAGGTCGGGAAACTTATAATCATAACAGTAGAGTGCAAAACCCTTCTCGATTTGCTGTTTTATGTAATTGTTTACCACTGCGTATGACTTTCCGCTTCCCGGCGTGCCCAGTACAAGACTGGCACGGAACGGGTTCACCACATTTATCCAGCCGTTGTTCCATTTCTTCTTATAATAGAAACGTGTGGGCAGGTTTATCGAATACTCGTTCTCGATAAGCCGGGTTTCCTGCTGGAAACTCTCGTTCTCGGTGTTAAAGACATCATCCATAAGGTTGTTCTTCAACAGGCGGGACATCCATGTACCCGCCATGAGCAGGCATATATAGCCCGCAGACAGCGTGGCGATGTAAAATGCCGTGTCCGCCGTATGCGGCAAGGGCAGTTCCAGCAGCCACCAGTTCAGGAAGAACAGGACGAAGCCCACCGCAAGGCAGCAATATATCTTCGTCCAAGTTATCTTCTCGTTCTTCACCCCCTTTGTCCCGATGCACGACAGGGCGAGAAACACCACCGCAAAAAGTTTCGTCCACAGCATGGACGAGAACAGCCCGGTGGTACGCTGGAAGTTCCACAAAATCTTGTCTATCACCTCAAAGGTTACTCCCCATCCTTTCAGGCTGGAGTAACAGAACCAGTACACGTTTATTCCCACGAATAAAATACTGATTGCCCGCATAAAGTCCATGACCCTTGCAAGCCCCCTCAAATCATCTTCCTGTTGCATAGTCGTATGTTTTTAAGTTATTCGATGCGTCTTGTGCGCTTCTTTTTCTTCTTTCTCTTTTGCCCGGCGGTGTCCTGCGGCGGTTCTTCTCCTATGGAAGATCCGCCGAACAACCCGCCCAGTCCGCTGACCGGATGCCGTGCCGCCGTATGCGGCTGCTGCGTGAAGTCCTGCCCTTGTCCCCGCTGCGGAGCAACGCTTTCGGTCTGTCCCGTTTGGACATCCGAATACAGGTCATTGAACACGTTCGCCGAAAACTCCTTGCCCAAACGTGAACCGTTCAATACCACCCGGCTGTCGTGGTCGATGAACGTAACGCCATAGATGCGCCCGCTGTCGTTCTGCCGGAACACCACGTCAATGCCCTGCCGTTTCAGTTCCTGTTCAAACTTTTGTCGGTTACGGGCGGTCTGCATGGCTGCGGCGACAATCTTCCGGGTACGCTCTTTCAGCTTCCCGTCCTTAATCGTCTTGCCAGACTTTTCCATCCTGCACAGCACCGCTTCGTAGCCTACCGACTTGCCGATGCGGGATGCCTTTACCGGGTTGCCCACCTTTTCGCCCTTATCGTCCGTGGCGGAATAGACAATGCCCTGATAGGGTCTGCCGTTTATTTCCCCCCTGACTTCCTCGGCGCACACGTTGCAGGTGGCAAGCAACGCCCTGTACTCCCCGAACGACTGGAAGCGGTAGCCGTAACAAGCCGCTTTCACGGTATTGCCAATCTGGTGCTTCACGTCCCCGGCTGTGTAATCGACCTTTTTAAGTTCGGGGCGTTCGGCACGCTCCTTTCTCTCCGCCGGATGCAGGTTGTATTTCCGTTCCAGTTCACGGGTGATCTGCTTGCTTCTCCGGTGCTCGAACCTGTCATTCAGCGGCTTGCCGTTTTCGTCCACCCGTAAGCCCACGATGTGGATATGGTGGCGGTCGATGTCCTCGTGTTTATAGACCAAATAAGGCTGGTCGCCATAGCCCAACTTCCGCATATACTCCCGTGCGATGTCGGAAAGTTGGCTGTCCGAAAGCACGTCTTCCGGGTGCGGGTTTATGGAAATGTGCAATATCGGCTTCTTGGTGGACAAATGGACGGGCATCTGCATTTCAAAGCTGCGCATACACCCGCCGATGCTGGAATGCCCGTCCTCGTCCAACAGCATTTTATTGGAGAAAAGCACCTTCGCTTCCCCGTTGTCCACCTTTTCCTGATTGTATGCCAGTGCGCCGAACATGGAACTTCCCGTACTTATTTTGGCAACCATAGTTCCCTGCACTCGTTTGTCAGGTCGATAACCTGACGGTTCAACATAGCCAGTTCAGTAGTCGCTTTCTCCAGTTTATAGAGAAAAGCGAGTGCCTTTTTCTCCGAAAAGTTACTATTTAGAGCCTTTACCACTTGGTTGTAATTGACCGCTACCGCTCTGAATTGCGCATAAAATTCGGTCAGTCGGGCGCAATACTCGACCGCCGACTTGTCCACTTTCACCACCCGGAACGGCTCGCCGAAGATACGTGCGGCGATGAAACGGGACTTGCTCGAAACGCCCGACTGCTCCCACTGCGAGAGGAAGCGGGCGTTCTCCCGGTCGTTCAGGTAAAGGACATGGCGATGTTTCGCCGGGTCTTGGAGGGCGGGGCGACCGCCCTTGCTGTTTTTCCTTGTTTCCATACTTCCTTGAATTAAAAAATCACGACTTCGGAGTGTTTTTTACCCCGCAAGGGGCAAGGCGTTTTCAGGCACGGAAAACGGTTTCGTGTGCCACGAAACACACCTTGCTATTTTCTGGCGAAAATCGAAAATCCGTCCGGGACGGATTGGGGTCTGCATCAGGCGGCAATCCCTGCCGTCCACCAGCACCGTTATACGTCTTTACCCCTTGCGGCTCGTTACTCCGCTGCAAAGTAACGGTGATTTATAATGCTGTAAAATAGGCAGTTGGTGGACAAAACGGGACACGAAAGGACAAAACGGGACACGAAAGGACAAATCGGGACACATCTAAAAACGGACGTTTTTTCTCCTTTTATTTGCATAAGATTTCAAGATTGAAAGCAAGATTGAAAGACACATTTCAATCAGGCAGGAACGGTTGAAAGCAGGATTTCAAGAAAACGTGATTGCTGGATTTCAAGAAAGAATGAAAGCAGGAAAGCAAGATTGAAATAAAGCAGTCTTTCCATATTTCAAGCCTGCAATATGGAAAGCCCGAATGATTGGAAGCAATAAACAAATATATCAACCAATAATGAACGGAAGCAATATGGAAAACGAGAAAACACCCCTTTATGTCGCCTTTTCCACCCAGAAGGGCGGGGTCGGCAAAACCACCTTTACCGTGCTTGCGGCGAGTTACCTCTATTACCTCAAAGGCTACGATGTGGCGGTAGTCGATTGCGACTACCCGCAACACTCCATTGCCGGGATGCGCAAGCGTGATGCCGAACAGGTCGGGGCGGACGAGGATTACAAGCGCATGGCGTATGAACAGTTCACCCGTCTGGGGAAGAAAGCCTACCCGGTGCTGTGCAGTTCGCCCGAAAAGGCGATAGCCACGGCTGACGGATATACGGCAGAAGCCGGACACGTGCCGGACATCGTGTTTTTTGACCTGCCGGGCACGGTGAACAGCGAGGGCGTGATAAACTCCCTTGCGGGCATGGACTATATCTTTACCCCGATTTCCGCCGATAAGGTGGTTCTTGAAAGCAGCCTGTCGTTTGCGGTGGCTATCCAAAAGCTGCTGGTGAGGAATGAAGCCTGCCGACTTGCCGGGCTGTACCTCTTCTGGAACATGGTGGACGGTCGGGAGAAAACCGACCTCTATGCCGCCTATGACAAGACGATAAAGGAACTGGAACTACCGCTGATGAAAACCTTTATTCCTGACACCAAACGCTACAAAAAAGAACTGATGACGGACAGGAAGGCGGTGTTCCGCTCCACGCTCTTTCCCGCCAGCCGCCCGCTGGTAAGGGGCAGCAACTTGGAAGAACTGATAACAGAAATGATGTATTACATTAAATTACAATGATATGGCAAAGCAAAACGGCACTCTGCCGAAAATAGACGAGGATTTCATGCGGGAACTTATCTCGCAGGGTGTCCCCGCCAAGCAGGACAAGCAGCCGGAGAACATACCGAACCCCGGCGGCGAAACGGGCATCACCCAAGAGGGACAACAAACGGAAACGGTACGGATGGAGAAACCGACACCTCGCAGGCGCAAGGGTTGCACGGGCGACTACCGGGAAACCTACTTCCAGAAAGTGGAACTGGCAGACCGACAACCCTTGTACGTTAGCCGAGCCACCCACGAGAAACTGATGCGTATCGTGACGGTGATAGGCGGGCGCAAGGTGACGGTAAGCAGCTACGTGGAAAATATTCTGCTGCGGCACTTCGAACAGTACCAAGACGAGATAAACGCCTTGTACGAAAGCCACTTCCAAAAGCCTGTCTGACTATGGTAACCTATTGCATACTTACCGGGCTTCTGGTGTACTATATCGCCCTGTGGCTGTGGTATCGCCATGCGGACAACAGGCGTTCCGAAAAGGGAACAAATGATAAAACCGTTCCCGAAAGTCAGGCGGACGGCTACACGCTGATAGGCGAGAGCCGCTACAAGGGTGGACTAATCGGGACAGCGCAGGACAAATCGGGACATCTCCCGCAAGCGGCTGAAAATGATACTATTTTTGCGGCGCAAGCTGCCGGACAGCCGGACGAAACGCCCGACTGCGGGGATGACGAACCCGATTACGAGGACGAAGAAATATCCGGGTACATGGACGGGTACGATGATACGGGCAGGGCTGCGGGCGTGAGCTTTGAGGAACTGGGCGAAACGGTACGCACGGCGAACGCCGACAACTCCACCGAAGCGGAACAGCGGCAAGCCGCCGTGACGCTGGCTCGGATTGAGGGGACGAACCTCTACGATGCGGTAGTGGAGAACATCAACGGCGGGCTGGCAAAGGTGGCGGAACTGCTGGGACGCAACGAAGCGGAACTGGCTGCGGTTGCTCCCGCCGGAACTGGCAATACCAGCGGGGAATACGAAGCGTTCGACATGAACGAGTATCTGTAACATAACAAGTAACTATATGAAGCAACGTGATTACGGTTGATTGGCAATACTGACACCAACAGACGGCATCCGTGCCGCAACCACTAAAATTTCAAATTATTCATCCGCCGTGCGGCAGCGGACTATCCACCCGCTGTCCCGGCATTAAAATCCAATTCGCAATGAAAAAGAAAATCTTTTTGTCGGCGGCTCTCCTTGCCGCTGTGGTAAGTGCCTACGCACAAGGTAACGGACAGGCGGGCATTACCGAAGCCACCAACATGATAACCGGGTATTTCGACCCCGGAACAAAGCTGGTGTACGCAATCGGGGCGGTCTGCGGCTTGATTGGCGGTGTAAAAGTGTATAACAAGTTCTCAAGCGGTGACCCCGATACCAGCAAGACCGCCGCAAGCTGGTTCGGGGCGTGCATCTTCCTGATTGTCGCCGCCACTATCCTGCGTTCGTTCTTCCTCTAAAACGGCGGCTATGTCTGAATATCCGGTAAACAGGGGTATCGGGAAGCCGGTGGAGTTCAAGGGGCTGAAAAGCCAGTACCTTTTCATCTTTGCGGGCGGCTTGCTCGCCGTGTTCGTGGTGTTCATCGTCTTGTTCATGACAGGCGTGAACCAGTGGCTATGTATCGGTTTCATCGTGTCGGCTTCGCTGCTGCTCGTATGGCAGACTTTCCGGCTCAATGCCAAGTACGGCACGCACGGACTGATGAAAGCTGCCGCCCGCAAAAGACATCCCCGCTTCATCATCAGCCGAAAGGCGATACCCAGATTATTCACCTATAAAAAAAGGAAGGAAGAAAGACCATGAGGAATATGTTAAAGGCTACCACGCTGGAAAGGAAATTTCCCCTTTTGGCGGTGGAGAACGGCTGCATCATTTCAAAGGATGCCGACATAACGGTGGCTTTCCGGGTGGAACTGCCCGAACTGTTCACCGTCACCAGTGCCGAATATGAAGCCATACATTCGGCATGGTACAAGGCAATCAAGGTACTGCCCGACTATTCCATAGTACACAAGCAGGACTTCTTCATCACGGAGAACTACCAGCCCGACACCGGAAAGGACGAACTCAGTTTCCTGTCCCGGAGTTTTGAGCGGCACTTCAATGAACGCCCGTTCCTGAACCATTACTGTTACCTGTTCCTGACAAAGACGACAAGGGAGAGAAGCCGCCGACAGAGCGACTTCTCCACCCTCTGCCGGGGCAGGATTGTTCCGCAGGAGATAGCGGACAGGGAAACGGCTATGAAATTCATCGAAGCGGTCGGACAGTTCGAGCGTATCATGAACGACAGCGGGTTTATCACGCTTACCCGGCTGGCAGTACCGGAAATCACCGGGCAGGACGGAAAGGCTGGCATCATCGAGAAATACTTCTCGCTTTCACAGACAGATACCACCTGCCTGAAAGACATCGGGCTTTACCCGGAAGAAATGCGTGTCGGGGACGACATACTGTGCCTGCACACGCTTTCGGACGTGGAAGATTTGCCGGAAAAGGTCGGTACGGACACACGGTTTGAAAAGCTGTCCACCGACCGGAGCGACTGCCGCCTGTCATTCGCCGCCCCGGTGGGCGTGCTGCTGTCGTGCAACCACGTCTATAACCAATACATCTTCATAGACGACCATGCCGAAAACCTGAAAACGTTCGAGCAGACCGCCCGGAACATGCAGTCGCTTTCCCGCTACTCCCGTGCCAACCAGATAAACAAGGAATGGATAGACGAGTACCTGAACGAAGCGCACAGCAAGGGGCTTGTTTCCGTGCGCTGCCACTGCAACGTCATGGCTTGGAGCGATGACCGGGAGGAACTCAAACGCATACGCAACGATGTGGGAAGCCAGCTTGCCCTGATGGAATGCAAGCCACGCCACAACACGGTCGATACGCCCACGCTCTTTTGGGCGGGCATACCGGGCAATGAGGGGGACTTCCCGGCGGAAGAAAGTTTCTACACGTTCTTGGGGCAGGCTCTCTGCCTGTTCGTGGAAGAAACGAACTACAAGAGTTCGCTTTCGCCCTTCGGCATCAAAATGGTGGACAGGGTGAGCGGGCGACCGCTGCACATCGACATATCAGACCTGCCCATGAAGAAAGGCATCACGACCAACCGCAACAAGTTCATACTTGGGCCGAGCGGCAGCGGGAAGTCTTTCTTCACCAACCACATGGTACGCCAGTATTACGAGCAGGGGGCGCACGTGCTGCTGGTAGATACGGGCAACAGCTATTTGGGGCTGTGCCAGCTTATCCACAACCGCACGCACGGCGAGGACGGGATTTATTTCACCTACACCAACGAGAACCCGATAGCGTTCAACCCGTTCTATGTCGAGGACGGGGTATTTGACATAGAGAAGAAAGAGAGTATCAAGACCCTTATACTCACCCTGTGGAAGCGGGACGATGAAGCCCCGAAGCGGTCGGAAGAAGTGGCGTTGTCCAATGCGGTAAGTGCCTATATCGAACGTATCACGGGCGACAGGTCGGTAACACCCTGCTTCAACACGTTCTACGAGTTTGTCCGGGACGAATACCGCCGACAGCTTGAACGGAAGAATGTCAGGGAAAAGGACTTTGACATTGACGGCTTCCTGAACGTGCTTGAACCCTATTACAAGGGCGGCGAGTATGACTACCTGCTCAACTCCGACAAGGAACTGGACTTGCTGCACAAACGCTTTATTGTCTTCGAGCTGGACAATATCAAAGACCACAAGATACTGTTCCCGATAACGACCATCATCATCATGGAAGCCTTTATAAACAAGATGCGCAAATTGAAGGGAATAAGAAAATTAATCCTGATTGAAGAAGCGTGGAAAGCGATAGCGTCGGCGAACATGGCGGACTACATAAAATATTTGTACAAAACCGTCCGAAAGTATTTCGGGGAAGCGATTGTGGTAACGCAGGAAGTGGAGGATATTATTTCCTCGCCTATCGTGAAAGAGAGCATCATCAACAATTCGGACTGCAAGATTCTGTTAGACCAAAGGAAATATCTCAACAAGTTCGACAGCATACAGAACCTCTTGGGACTGACCGACAAGGAACGTTCGCAAATATTGTCCATCAACATGGCGAACCATCCCGGACGGAAGTACAAGGAAGTGTTCTTCTCGCTGGGCGGCACGCAGTCGGCGGTGTACGCAACGGAAGTTTCGCTGGAGGAATATTACACGTACACGACCGAAGAAAGCGAGAAAACGGAACTGTTCGCCCTTGCCGACAAGCTGGGCGGCAACCTTGAACTGGCTGTCAAACGGCTTGCGGAGAGCAAAAGAAATCCCGGATTATCAACCACCTAAAAATAAACGATATGAAATTAATGGACAATCTGATTTACACGCTGCTGTCCGCCTGCCTGCTGGCTGGCTGTAAGGACAGTGAAAGCAAGGAACTGGAAAGGATGCAGGGCGACTGGGTACACGTCAGGGGACACCCGGCTTTCACACTCACGGAAACGGACGGCAGATACACCGTCATCCGTAAAGCGAATGTCAGGGGCAGGGTACTGGAAACTACTTATCCGGTGACAGAGCGGAACGGCTGCCTGTTCATTGAAACAGGCTTCGGCATACAGTTCACCTACGACAAAAGGAACGACCGGATAACGCTCCTGCCCGGCGGCGAATACAGGCGTGTTACAAATCCTAAAAACAAAAAATGATGAAAAGAACGATTCTTCTTATGGCGGTATGCCTGTGCTTCATGGGCAGGGCATCCGCCCAGTGGGTGGTGTCAGACCCCGGCAACTTGGCTCAGGGCATCATCAACACCGCCAAACAGATTGTGGAAACGGCGGGAACGAAAGCCAACACCCTGAACGGCTTTCTGGAAACGCAGAAGATTTTCCAGCAGGGGAAAGCCTATTACGATGCGCTCAAATCCGTGCATGATGTCGTCAAGGGCGGTATCAAGGTGAAGAAAAGCATCGAACTGGTGGCGGAAATCTCCGAAATCTACGTCAGGAACTACCAAATCATGCTCGCCGACCCGTATTTCACGGCGGACGAGCTGGCGACCATATCCTCCGGCTATGCCATGCTGCTGGACGAGAGTTCGGACGTGCTTCAGGACTTGAAAAATGTCGTGAACATCACGGGCATGTCTCTGACGGATGCCGAACGGCTGGCAATCATCGACAATGCCTACCGAAGCCTGATGAACTACCGCAATCTCGTGAACTACTACACCCGCAAGAACATTTCCGTGTCCTACCTGCGGGCAAAGAAAAAGAACGACACCGACCGGGTGCTGGCTCTCTACGGCTCGGCGGATGAACGCTACTGGTAACATCAAACGGACATGCCTATGTTGTTAGCAGTGGATTTTGACAACCTACACCAAGTGCTGCGGGTGCTGTATGACGAAATGATGCCCCTGTGCGGCAACATGACGGGGGTAGCCAAAGGGATAGCCGGGCTGGGTGCGCTGTTCTATGTAGCCGCCAAGGTATGGCAGTCGCTCGCGCGGGCGGAAGCCATAGACGTGTACCCGCTTCTACGCCCATTTGCGCTGGGGCTGTGCATCATGTTCTTCCCCACGTTCGTGCTGGGGACTATCAACACGGTGCTGTCGCCGATAGTGAAAGGATGCAGCCAGCTTATGGAAACGCAGACCTTCGACATGAACGAGTACCGGGCACAGAAAGACAGGCTGGAGTACGAAGCCCTGATGCGAAGCCCGGAAACGGCATACCTCGCTTCGGACGAGGAATTTGACAGGCAACTGGAGGAACTGGGCTGGTCGCCCTCCGACATGGTTACCATGACGGGCATGTACATGGACAGGGCGGCATACAACATCAAGAAATCCGTCCGGGACTGGTTCAGGGAACTGCTGGAAATACTCTTTCAGGCAGCGGGGCTGATTATCGACACGCTGCGCACGTTCTTCCTGATAGTGCTCTCGATACTGGGTCCGCTGGCGTTCGCCCTTTCCGTCTATGACGGTTTCCAAAGCACGCTGACCCAGTGGATTTCACGCTATATCTCGATTTACCTGTGGCTTCCCGTGTCGGACTTGTTCAGCAGCGTGCTGGCACGCATACAGACACTGATGCTCCAGAAGGACATCGAGCAGCTTTCCGACCCGAACTTCATACCGGACGGGAGCAGTACCGTGTATGTAATCTTTATGATTATCGGCATCGTGGGCTACTTCACCGTTCCGACAGTGGCAGGCTGGATTGTGTCAGCCGGGGGTACAACCGCATACAACCGCAACCTGACACGTGCGGGCGCACTCACGGGTGCGGCGGCAGGTGCGGCAACCGGAAAGATTGCAGGAAAACTTCTCAAATAACCAACTTCAATTTTTAGAATATGGAATTCAAGTCATTGACGAACATCGAAACGAGCTTCCGGCAAATCCGGCTCTTTGCGCTGGTATTCATCTGCCTGTGCGCACTGGTCACGGGCTTTGCCGTGTGGAACTCGTACAGCTTCGCCGAAAAGCAGCGGCAGAAGATATACGTCCTCGACAACGGCAAGAGCCTGATGCTGGCTCTCTCGCAGGACATGGCGCAGAACAGACCGATTGAAGCGAAATCGCACGTGAAGCGTTTCCACGAACTCTTTTTCACGCTCTCGCCCGACAAGGACGCCATCGAGGGAAACATCAAACGCTCCCTGTTCCTCGCCGACAGGAGTGCGTTCAACTACTACAAGGACTTGTCGGAAAAGGGCTACTACAACCGTATCATTTCGGGCAACATCAACCAGACGGTGGAGATTGACAGCGTGAAATGTGACTTCAACCAGTACCCCTACAAGGTGAGAACCTATGCCCGGCAGCTTATTGTCCGGGAAAGCAGCCTGACGGTCAGAAGCCTTGTCACCACGTGCAGGCTCCTGAACGCCACACGGAGCGACAACAACCCGCACGGCTTCATCATGGAAGCGTTCACGATTGACGAGAACAGGGATTTGCAAACCATTAAACGATAGCCTTATGGAGAGGAAGCGAAATTACATTGAAACGGTGTGGGACTGGGCGGATGAACGCCTGCGCCGCCTGTGCGGGCGTATCACGCCGGGCAAGCGGCTGGCGGTCATCCTCGTGATGTCCGCCCTGTTCGGCGGCTTGTCCCTCTATATCACCGTTTCGTCCATTTACAACATCGGGAAACGTGACGGGCAAAGGCTGCAAATCGAACACATCCGGCAGCTCCCGCTACATGGTAACGACAGTATCAATTTAACAAACAGACCTGAATATGGAAGAAGTACAGAAAAATGAACCGGGCAGACAGCCCGAAAAGGAGAAGAAGCCCAAACGGGAACTTTCCCCGAAAGAGGTGCAGCGGCGCAGGAAAATGATAGTCTTCCCGCTGATGTTCCTCGCCTTTGCAGGGTGCATGTACCTGATATTCGCCCCCTCCGGCAAGGAGAAAGCGGAAACGGAAAGCGTGGGCGGTTTCAATGCCGACATCCCGCTGCCCGCAGAGGACGGGATTATAGCGGACAAGCAGACCGCCTACGAGCAAGCGATGATGAGCCGGAAACGGCAGGACAGGATACAATCCCTTCAGGACTTCGGTTTCATAGGGGACGATGAAACGGAAGAACCGCAGGCGGAAGCCGGACTGATGCCGGAAGAAGATCCGAAGCCCGTGCGGGGCGGCGGCGCTTCTTCCTCGGCGACCGCCTACCGGGACATCAACCGCCAACTAAGCACATTCTATGAAACACCACCGGAGGACAGGGAAAAAGAGGACTTGAAACGGCAGGTGGCGGAACTGACCGAAAAGCTGGAACGTCAGCGGGAAGCCACGCCCACCGCTGACGAACAGATGGCTCTATTGGAAAAGTCATACGAGCTTGCCGCCAAATATGCAGGCGGCGACAGGCAGGCGGCACAAGTGCCAGTCGTGGGCGACATCGAAAAGAAGCCGGAAACGGTGTCCGTGCAGGCAGTACGGGAAAACGCCGTTTCAGGGCTGCAACAGCCCATGAGCGATGCCGATTTTATCCGTGCTTACAGCCACCCACGCAACTACGGTTTCAACACGGCGGTAGGAACGGGCTACGCAATGGGCAGGAACACGATAGCCGCCTGCATCCATCAAGACCAGACGCTGACGGACGGGCAGGCGGTAAAACTCCGTCTGCTTGAACCCATGCAGGCGGGCAGCATCGTCATCCCGAAGAATACCCTTGTGGCGGGCACGGCAAAGGTACAGGGCGAACGTCTCGACATACTGGTGTCCTCGATAGAGTATGCGGGAAACATCATCCCGGTGGAACTCGCAGTGTTCGACACGGACGGGCAAAAGGGGCTTTCCGTCCCGTCCTCGATGGAGCAGGAAGCGTTCAACGAGGCGATGGCGAATATCGGCAGCGGGCTGGGTACAAGCATTTCCTTTACGCAGAACGCCGGGCAACAGGTGGCGATGGACGTTACAAGGGGGCTGATGCAGGGTGCGTCCGGCTACCTTGCCAAGAAGTTCCGAACCGTGAAAGTGAAGCTGAAAGCCGGGTACAAGGTGATGCTTTACGCCAAACAGCAATAATCATTTGACAAACCACTAAAATTTCCAATTAACGATGAAACAGATTTTTGTAATGTGCGCCCTCCTGCTGGGCGTGTGTGCGGCAAACGCACAGGAAACCGACACGGTGAAGTATGCGGCAGGCAACGACTTGTACCGGGGTATCACCCGAAAGCTGCCTTACCGACAAATGGTAACGCCCTACGGCGTGGAAGTGACTTTCGCCAAAACGGTGCATATCATTTTCCCCTCCGCCGTCCGCTATGTAGATTTGGGGAGCAACCACATCATAGCGGGCAAGGCTGACGGTGCGGAAAACGTAATCAGGGTGAAAGCCACGACAGAGGGCTTTCCGGGAGAAACGAACTTCTCCGTCATCTGCGAGGACGGCAGCTTCTATTCATTCAACGCCAAGTATGCCCGTGAACCGGAAATGCTCAACATCGAAATGAAGGACTTCTTGGGAAATGAAGATACGTCCGACTTTTCGCATACCCGCATGAACATCTATTTCCGGGAACTGGGAAATGAAAGCCCGCTGCTGGTAAAACTGATAATGCAGAGCATCTACAAGAACAATGACCGTAAAGTGCGACACTTGGGCAGCAAGCGTTTCGGCATACAGTTCTTAATCAAGGGGATTTACACCTATAACGGGATGCTTTACGTGCATACGCAGACGAAGAACAGTTCCAACGTGCCTTTCGATACGGACTTCATCAAGTTTAAGATTGTCGATAAGAAAGTGCCCAAACGCACGGCTATTCAGGAAACGGTACTGGATGCGGTACGCAGCTACAACGAGGTGATAGAGATTGCCGGGAAAAGTACCGTCCGGACGGTGTACGCCTTGCCGAAGTTCACCATCCCGGACGACAAGCTGCTGCTGGTGGAGCTTTACGAGAAGAACGGCGGTCGGCATCAGACCATACGGGTGGAGAATGCCGACATCGTGAACGCCGAAGTGATAAACGAACTGAAAATAAAGTAGGGAATGAAGAAACACATCTTTATAATGACACTCTTTGCGCTGTGCCTGCATTTGAACCAGGCACACGCGCAAAGATACCTTCCGGGCATGAAAGCCTTGCAGGTAACAGCAGGCATGGCGGACGGGGTACATTGGAACTCCGACACGGATTTTGCCTGCCATTTCGGGGCGGCATACAGCGTCTATACCAAAAACGCCAACCGCTGGGTGATTGGCGGGGAATACCTGCATAAGAAGTATGACTACAAGGATATGCGCATTCCGGTAGAACAGTTCACGGCGGAGGGCGGCTATTACCTGAAATTCCTTTCGGACAGGCGAAAGACCTTTTTCCTCTCGCTGGGGCTGTCGGCTCTCGCCGGGTATGAAACCAGCAACCGGGGCGACAAGCTGCTGCCGGACGGGGCTACGCTGCTGGACAAGGACTGTTTCATCTACGGCGGTGCGCTCACGCTGGAACTGGAAACCTACCTGACCGACCGGGTGGTGCTGCTCGTCAATGCGAGGGAACGTATGCTGTTCGGCTCGGACATCGGCAAGTTCCACACGCAGGTAGGCATGGGACTGAAATTCATTATCAACTGACCGCTATATAATAATGTAGATGAAGAATGTAATGTATAAAATCATCGTGGGCTGCTACATCGTGGCCGCCCTCGTGCTTGTAACCGCCTGTAATGACAGCTTGGACATTCAGCAGGCTTACCCATTCACGGTGGAAACGCTGCCCGTGCCCAAGAAACTGAAAGTGGGCGAAACAGCCGAAATACGCTGCCAACTGGTGCGTGGCGGCGACTACCAGCCTACGACCTACCAGATACGCTATTTCCAGCCTGACGGCAAAGGAAAGCTGGAAATGGATAACGGTACGGTGTTCCTGCCCAATGACCTGTACCCGCTGGAGAAAGAAACGTTCCGGCTCTACTACACATCGGCATCGACCGACCAGCAGACGATTGACATCTATATCATCGACAGCTTCGGGCAGATGCAGCAGGTTTCGTTCTCGTTCAACAATGACAGCAGCGAAGAAGAAACGGAATGACCCTGTGGATATTTATCGGAATAAGCGTTTACCATGTATTGTTTATAACTTGGTTCAGGCATGAATTGATAAACGCCCCGACAGACAAGGAGCTATGGGGAAAAGAAATGGATTGATACACAATGTGTATGTTATGAAAATCTACCCGCCGAAAATATCGGCGGGTGTTTTTTTATTAGGGAACACGGTCGGGTTTCTTTGGCTACTTTATTTTCCGGCACTCATGAAAGAAAGTAGCGGCGGCATTTCTGCCGCCTTTGTATCAACTGATTTTAAGGCTCTGTATGGGTATATTTTTCTCTAACCACACCTTTACCTGTTCAAAGTTGTATTCTCCCGTTATGACCGCCGTATGGTCGTTTATGGCTACAAACCTGACACTTTCATAGCTGTTTATCCAACCTTGCAAAGAAGAAACACCCCAAGTGGAAACATCTTCAAAAACGCTGCGGTCTATCTGGCTGATAGGCTCACCGAAAACTACTGTCATCGTCTGAAAGTCCGGTTCGTCTGCCAACAGTCGCAAATGGTGCAGCGTGCCGAACTCGTCCGTCTTGCGTCCCCATGCCCAATCTTCCGTGTACAAATCATCGCCCCACTGCTGCGGCTTATCGAAATGCACTTTCACGTTTACAGAATACTTGTTTTCCTCGATGTCCTCAATAACGCCCGTTACCATCATGCCCGTAAAAATACACTCGCAACGTCTGCCGATTAGGTTCTTGTTTACTTCTGTCGTTTTCATACCCTTAAAATTTATCTGTTATTACCCTGTTCTTTCTTTTCTATCCATTTATCCCGCCTGTGGCGGCACTCTGCCAGCGTTTTAGCCACTGTGGAAAACAGTTCCCCGTCCGTGTGGCGGTAGTCGTACTGGTAAAATATCCGTCCCTTGAATGCGACCGGACGGTATTTTACAAACTTTTCCTCTCCCGGTGCTTGGGTGATGCTCACCCCGTTTCTGTTCAATGATTGCATGATATTCTGTTTTTTATTCGTTATATACTCAATAGGGAAAGCAACAGCAGGAAAAGCAGAGCCACGCACAACGCATAAAACGCCGACAGGCAGACCCGGAGCAGGAAACAGGCGGCACGAAATACAAGATATGCCGTTACCGCCGTGATTGCTCCGGCTGTGCAGGCGAGCCGCCACACAAGGCAGAACAATAACACCCGCAGGATGATTTTATAAATGCTTTTCCGTTTCATCGTTTCTCTGTTTATGCGGGCAGGGCTTTTAACCCCGCCCGAATGGTCGTTTAAGCCGCCCGGAATACAAACCCGTCATCAAACCAGTAGTCGCACATGAACAAATCACGGGCAAACTGTTTGTAGTCGAAATAGTTTTTTGCGAACTCCGGCAGGTCGTAACATTCTTCCACGATTTGGTAGGCGAAATCTTCTTCATCGTCATATTGTCCCTGATATTCGTCCTGAAAGTCCCGTACAAGGTCGTCCGCATCTTCCTCGCTCAAATCATGGCTTTTGTAGTTGCACCACACGAAAAAGGCTTCCTGTTCGGTGTCGCCCAACTTTTCCACCGCATCCCGCAAGGTGAAGAAGTTCTCGGAAATCCAGCTTTCGCCGATTAGGTTTTCCGGTACGTTCTCCCAGTCCTGAAACATATACTCCGCATCTTCCTCGTCCTTGTGAAGCTCCCGGCAGGCTTCGTAAAAATCTTCCTTGTCCGAATAGTCCGACAGGTCAAGCCATGCCCCGAACAATGAACCGTTGTTGTACTTGCCATAAGTGCCTACATAAACTCTTGCTTCCGATAATGTTGCCGCTTCCATATCCTGTAATTTTTAAGTTTTTAATTTTATGCGGATTTGAGAGGTGAGGGAGTTGAAGTTTCACTGAACTTTTTTCCTGTTTCCCGTAAATCCGACTTTTTTTTTATGCGTCTTCCGGTCGGGTCGGTCGTTTTCGTTTCACATAGGCTTAAAAGGGCAGTGTTTAGAGTTTGCAGGGTTTTGTGGAAAAAATACCTCGCAACGAATGTCGCAGGGAAGATTTTTTCGCCAAACCTGAAAAGGCTTGACCTTGCAAACCCGTGAAGAACACGTAACTACCTTTGCCTATTGAAATGATAAAAACGACCTTCCGGCTGGAGGACTGCTTAATGAGGAAGATTTACAGGTTGGGAAACAGGGGAAAAGTTCTTGTTCCCCATTCAGTCCATTAGGGAATTGCCTATGCGGGCGGAAAAAACAAGTGTGTCGGGAGTTCACCTTCCGATACTCTTGTGCGGGTTTCCAAAGGCTCTTTTCACGAAAGACAGTCTGCGATGCCATGCACCGCTGGCGTTTCGGGGAATGTGGCTTTGGAAAAGGATATAAAAAATACGGGTAGTCCACAGACTGCCCGCATGATGGATGATAGCCATTGGCGAAATAGGCGTATGACGAATGTTGTCAGGAGTTATCACAAATTGTGATAGCTCCCGATCATCACTCGTCTTTGCCCAACTCAAACATGGAATAACCGGGAAAGCATCTGCAAGCCCATAATTGTATATTTTAAGGATTAAGTAATGTTGGAATAATGCAGCAAGAACAGGTCGCAGTTTACGACCTGTTCCCTATAATCAAAATCACATGGCGACTTCCTTATAAATCTTTTCGATACCGACAAATTTCTTGTCAAGCCCCTGCATATCGCTGCTAATCTTGTTGTTAGTGATGCGGGCGTACAACTGTGATTTGTGGGTGTAACTATTTATTAGTATCTTTGCAGTGCGGTTACGAGGGTTGCAATTCCGCTATCTGTTGCTGACCGCTACAATGATTATGGAAAAGAAGAAAAGAGCCATAGGATATATTCGTGTTTCCACGACAGCACAAGATGCAGCACGGCAGCGTTTGCAGATTGAGGATTTTTGCAGGGATAATGGCTACAGTCTGAATGATGTCCTCAAAGATGAGGGTATAAGTGGTGCTGTCAAGAACAGACCAAGTTACCTAAAGCTCCTGACTTTGACTGCTGAAGATGCAGATGTGGTTGTTGTCAGCGAATTGAGCCGTTTATCAAGACAAACGGAAATTTTGTCAGTAATGAACGATGTGAACAGTCTGTTGCAGAATGGGTTGGATGTAATATTCATTGACACCAAAGCACATTATAAGGGTGGTAAGGTATTAGACCTTGTGGATATTATGAGGATTGCCATTGCCGCAGAATATGCAAGGGCTGAACGTTTGAAGATAACCGAGCGTATGAGAAGTGGTAAAGTACGCTGTTTTCTCCAATCGGAGGAATTGATGTGCAAGGGTAGTGTTGTGCCTTTTGGCTATTCTGCTGTGCCTAATCCGAACTATGTCAGAGGGAAAACACCAAAATCCATATTGGTACGTGATGAGAATGCTCCTGTTGTTCAAGAGATATTTCAGATGTGCATTGATGGTTTAACTGCAAAAGAGATTCAGCGTGAAATGATTTCACGTGGAATAAAGACCGTAAAAGGCAATGATTTCTTTTCGGAAAATATCTATCGCATATTGCATAATCCATGCTACAAGGGAGTGTGGCGTATTATGCCAAACCGTGATGGCAAGAACAAGACAGAGCAGGCAAGGCGAGAGCCAATAGAACGCAAGGGTGATGCGTTGATTCCAGAAGAAACATGGGATAAGGTGCAAGCCATCCTCAATCAGAATAGGATTGTAGATGTTCCAAACAATGGAGTGAACTACAATGCTTTGAGATATATCCTGAAATGTCCATGTGGAAAAAACATGTATATTGTCAGACAAACAGGTACGGGGCTACGTTATTATCGCTGTGCTGTCAAAAAGAACAAATATGATGAAACCATTTGTGCCAATGGTGGTGTCAATGCCGATATTGCATTAAAAACAATATGGGTAATCGTAAAGACAGCCATTGCCAAAGATGAGTTCATGGAAATGAGCAATGAGAAAATAGCCAAAATAATCAGGGAAATAGACAACCTCACAAGTAAAATCCAATCGCTTAATGCAGACATCTCCACTGCAAAATCAGAGCAGGCATCCATTTTGGAGAGTATCAAAATACTAACCAATCCAGCCTTGCTTCTTCATCAGCAACAACAATATGAAAACAAGGAAAAATTTATTTCAGGTGCAGAGGATGAAATAAGGCAGTTGAAAGCAGAACGGCATCAAAAAGAGGTTTCAAAGGCAGAATTAGCCAACGATGTTGCCATTGAAACACTTGATAATTTTTCCATAGAAGATAAGGCACGTCTGTTCAAAAAGTACCTTAACCGTGTCGTGTATTATTCGGAAACGCAGAAGCGAGGCACATTTGTTGTTGATTTCAAGAATGGCACAAGAAAAATAGTCTGCATCCATATCAAGGCAAAATCGGCAGAAGTGGTTGAACTGCCTCATTCGTTTCAATTTGACGAGCAAAATCGGTCTATTTTGGTGCCGATTCCCCATCGTGTTCCAGACAACAAATTTGCATTTCCAACAATAAAGGACACTCCTTACACAGCAAAAGAAGTTATGGATATGCTTATATATCAAAGGGAATATTGGATTGAGGGTATTGCCAATCAACCTTATTTTGAATGATTCATGTCTATTTTTCTGACACTCTCATTTGTCTTTATTAAGAGTGTCAGGAAGAAAAATGGACGGACAAAAAACATCTATTTCAGAACTATTTTCGCTTGTAATAATGCCATGTTCAAAATTTCAGCATTTGCCTTGATATGCACTTTTGTAAAATCATTCAATTTGCTAATAAGTTCAACCGCTTTGCCGATTGTGGGAGCAGGCAGTTTGATATTCTGATTTGTGTTCATCCCTATGTTCACTTGCTTTGGATTGCATTGCTTGACAAGTGACACAAATTCGTCCACGTCAAAATCCATTATAGGCTCAATCGTAACGTATGTATCAATCCCTTTCTTTGAAATAATCTCCATAGCTTCAGCCCTTTCCTGTGGTAAAGGGGCATTGTTCATAATATCAGGATAATGGCGATTTGTTTCCAATGTGGTGCAAACAACAACTTGCTTCCTTTCCACATCAAACAATGGATGATTGATAAAGTCCAAAAGCCGTTTCGGGTTCTTTGTCTGAATCAAGAATCGTGTCCTATTCTGTGGCTGTTGGTACTTTGTCTTATTATAGCAGCAATCAAGCACTCTTGTTATCCATTCATCGGGTACGTCTTGTGCAAATTCATCTGTGGAACTGCCCAAGAATATAAACTTATTCAGACCAAAATCACCCTGTAATTCACCCTCTACAAGATTTATCGGACGTTCATAGGCTACTATATTCTTCATGTAGCAATAGCTACAATCATGGTAGCACTTGCCTTTAATCGGATTCCATGTGTGAGTGATAAACTCGTACATATTTCCTTTGCTCGGATTCAGTATCATAATCTTGCAATTTTGTACAAAGGTAACAAAATCTTGGAAGAAAACAGGTTGAAAAGTGAAATGTTTTATAATCAACAAGTTATTGAAGGCAAATAAAGAAACGGAACTTATGCTTGTAGCACAAATGCCATTTCAAAAATTTATAGTAGCTCTAATTTGATATTTACTCTTCAATAATATTACCGAATTTTCCTCAGATTTCATGTTGCATATAAGCATTTTTGCTTTCAACGGGAACATATAAGGTAACATAGGCGTATGTTGAGAAAGCGTATTCTGCAACATCAGGAGGTGTTGAGCTTTTTATATGCACTTCTTTTAATGCAGAGCAGCCATTAAAAGTAGAACTTCCAATCTTCGTAACACTATTTGGAATTTCAACAGAGATAAGGTTTGTACAAGGTATAAGGAACTTTCCTCCATTTGAATAGAATAAAATATAAACCGCCATATTCTATCTTTCTTCAATGTCAAAGAATATGACGGTTTCTATTGATGAAAATCTATCAAAAATCGTTTTAATTACCCGCATTAGATTTGTTTTCATCATAAACAGGTCTTATGGGAAGTCCCCAATATCTTTCTGCAAGAGAGAGTTCTTCCCCTTTTAAGCACCATCTGTAATCTCCTGAATCCGCAGAATCGCCTATCCAAAAATAAGGTACGTCATCTTCTGAAACATCATCAGACCAAGCAATGCCTGTAATGGATAGGTTGCCATTTCCATAGTCTTTCACCGTATATGGTATATATGCAGAGCCAGGAATATATAGATGCTCACCATTTATGTTGCTTTTGAAGTCATATATGATTTTGCCGTTAGCGTAGTTGGCTGTACACGTTGTATTATTCAATAGCTCATAGACATCATTATAAATAGGCAAACGCCAATTCTCTCCAAGATTTACCGTTGCAGCATCGTATTCTGTACCACAGATGTTTTCCAATTTGATAGAGGGTGGATTAGGTGAATAAGACATATTAGTATTAGTATATGTCGTTGGCTCTGTATTGCCCCAAATGTAGAAGCTGCCTGTGCTGCAATGGTTTTCTGCGTTCAAATTCCACCCTCTCCATTTTATGTTAAGTCCTAAATCCACGATTTCTTCCGTCCATGTTTCTTCATTCGGAGTTGTAATTTCTATTATATCTCCTTTTAAGTATTGTGCTGTTGGTTTACCTTGATTATTAGGGCTGTAATATGGCATTATGTAATAAGTCGTATTTGGCGAAAGATTGCCTACTATCACATCGCAATCGCAAAGGCTGCAATAATAATCCATGTTTTGGGCATAGTCCTCTTCGGCTTTATTGTGGTATTCACCAATATATGCTTCCACTTCGCTTCGGTTGGTAGAAACAATGCAACCTGAATATGGATAAGACACAATATCCAATGCAAAGGACACAGGTGTAACCCATTTTTCTGCAATTTTCACGCTTTCGTCATATTGGTATCTACCCCATTTCTCATAATCTTCTTCATCGCTGCAAGAAGAAAAGTTGGCACAAAGGGGGATAGCCAATAAAACCATTCCGATAAATCTTAATGCTTTCATTTGTCTTTTGTTTTTACATTAAACGTATATCTTGTTACTCGTTTGTCACTCTTATGTATTTCTCTATTTCTCCGTTTACAAGCTCGTCTATGCTGTCTGCATATATCCTTTGTCGTCTTATCTGCTTTATAAGGCTATCATTGGATAGTTTGAGTATCTTGAAATGTTGTTCTCCAATGCCTTTATTGCAGACAATCAATGAATCGGACTTTACAAGACGGTAGGTAAACTCACCTGTTTCAGGTGGGCAGTCTGCCTTGCCATTCTTGTAAAAATCAAGAGTATCAAGGGCATTTACATAGCCACCTCCATATTCTACTATTTTCCATTTGCCAACTATCAGGTTGTCAATGGAAACAGATTGTTGCTTGTTACCACAACTACAAACAAGTAGCAAAGCCAACATTATAAAAGAGAACTTCATTTGTTTCATCTGTATGTGTCCGGTCTCAAAATTTATCTATTGTTTTGTTATCTATATTTATAAAATGATATAATATCAAAGTTTACCCGTTCCATTGCATTTTTCACACGCCTTCTTTATGAAGTAACTATCATCATGAGGGGTGTTTTTATATCCATATTTTGCTATCCTTATAATTTCAGAACTAATAATTCTACCTATTCCTTTGCAGTAAGGACATTCTGGAACATTTTCCAGCTTCTTATAAAGTAATTCACGAAAAGAGTTTGTACTATAATTATAGGATATTCCTTTCTTTAGCTTGTCTCTTCCCCTCCCAAACAATGAATATCCTTTAAAAAAATCAATATGTTCTCTTCTTGTTATTCTAATTCTTTCAGTTAATCCTATCATTTCCTCAGTGAGGATATATCCTTTCCCTTGACAATAAGTGCAGCTTTTATTACTTCCCTCACAATGTGTACAAGAATTTTCTTTCATTTTTTCTTGGTATTCATGGATAATATTATTGCATTCATTTAGTGATTTCATGTAAATCCCATCAAATGTTTTATAGTCCATGTTGAGCAAAGTAGTTATCGTATATTCAAAATCTCCAATTCTTCGTTTTTTATTCTGATATTTAGCTCTCTCTTCCATTTCTATTTTATCCTGCTCAATTTTTTCTATTTTCTTCCTTTCTTCATTACGCCTATCCTCGTCTTTTACCTTTTTAACTAATTCATGTAATTCTTGTGTGAGCACTTTCCCAAATCCATTACAGTGAGAGCATATAGGAAGCTCGTAGAAGTTGATTTCATCTCCTTTAATCCAACCACGCCCCATGCAGTCAGGGCAAGGTATTATGGACGGATAATATTGCATATGTTTCTTATTTTTGCTCTTCTGTTCATCTTTCTCCTCTATGTTGTCTTTCATCTTATAATAGCCACTTCTTAATAGGAGAAATATCAAACAAAGAAGTAAGCCACTCCAGAAAAGAATGCTTAAAAATGCTGTAATTTGATTCCCATCACGAAGTATGTAATCTCTTCCATAATCTTCCGGTGCAGCTATTAAATTAGTTGCATCAAAAAAGACAACAATTAGCAAAAGAACCAACTTTGGAAGAGTTTGCTTCATATATACGACTGTCCCTCATCCTCCGTTGGAACGGCTAAGTTATTAAATGCGAAAAGCGTGAGGACTGTATCTTGCTTATCCTCTTATCTGGCTTCTCGCATTGCCTATGGAGTGGATAAGCAACAGCCACTCACGCCATGCGAGTATATAGTTCTCCCTTTCAGGATAGTATATATCCGTAGCGTGAGCGTTGTTGCTACCCATCCTACTCCATATCCAATTTTGCGAGAATTCGATAAGAAGGACGAGTTCAATAACGCTCTTCGTTCTCTTATGTCTGACAACCTTTCGGAAGTCAGTTACAAAGGTACGAAAAAGCGTTGAATATCTGCATCTAAATGAAATATATTTGATGATTTCTGCTAAATAACAGCATTTTAGATGAAAGGCAGATGTGTATCATCCAACACACCACTTTCCACTATCCTTTTACAAAGCTCATGTGAAGCTCTGTTTCTAAGGTCTGTCCCATAGTTCTCACTGCCCACCATTCTTATAATGGCTACAACAGTCTTTACCAAATTCTGTTGTAAAGTCCTATGAAAGTAGCTTGTACTTTCGGCAAACCTTTCAGGATTCCAACCATAATCATTCAAGGCTCTTTCCAAGTCTTGTGCAGCCTTGTATTCACGTGTATTCTGTATGTCCATTTTTGTATTGTTTATTGTTATATTTATAAGGGTGTCAGGAATAAAAATCGGACACTCCCCATAATGAGGAATGCCCGATTGTCAGAAGTGAATCAATAAGCACTTAGCCCAAGAACCAAGCGTATTTCGTATCTCCATGCAGTGCGTTGTTAATTCCTACCGCCACTTCCGTTGCATTCACAGCCCTTTGCAGGTAGGTATCAATATAACTGCTCTTGTTGGCTTCTGTCAGCAAGTTGTGGAAGTCAAACATGGAGATAGTGTTGCCTTTCGCTCCAAAGTTTGGATTGGTGAAGTAATCACGGCAGACATTGTTAATCTGACTGTCCGTTATCAACAAACGTGGAACAGCCCTTTGGTAGCCATTAGGCAGAGCCTGATATAATCTCATCCTACCCACAATTTGAGCAAACTGCGTTTCAGTCAAGTAAGACTGTGATAAGGTCTGCATCAAATGGATTTCCCTCGCAGGATTGAAGTTGTAGAACAGTTCAAGAACAGCCCTGTAAAGGTCATTCAGGTTCATCACTTCAAGTTGGAGTTTCACCCCATCCCCTGTAAGCACCTGATTGCTGCACACGTTCACCCTCCAACCGATAAAGACAGAGAACTTCTCCAAGCCTTTGTTAGCCCTGTAAAGATTCAGGTCAGAATAGTTACGGACACCTCCAATGCAAAGTTCCAACTTCTGACCGTTTACCTTTTCATGGATAGTGGGAATGGTGAAAGCAAAAGCCAGTCTTTGGTAGAACTGTGTCTTTTCAGATTCAAGAAGTTCACTTGCTTTCTTGCCAAGTGCTGACGGAACTCTGCCACGTACTATGTGTGACACTCTAATCGCAGGCTCACAGATGGTTTCACCTGAAAACATGGTATGTGCAGCTTCATGCACTGTGTGGATGAAGTCCTGATGCGAAATAGTCAGCTCTTGGTTAGCCCAAGTAGGCACTACGCATTGAGTAGTCAGTTCCTCAATGGAGATTTCAGAAGTGTTGGCTTCCAAGAAATTCACATTGGATTTGATAGAAACCTTTTCTTCCTCTCTCACTTCCTCAAAAGGAACGTACTCTGCTTCTTCTCTAAATGATGAATGATTTTGTACCATTGGTACGGATAATAATGTTGCTTCCATAATTTAATTGGGATTAAGTGTTATTGATTACAAGGACAATGACTATCATTGTCATATAGTTATAGAAGTTTATAGCAGGATAGGTTATATTTTTCTCCTGTACCTATCGGATAGGTTTTACTTTTCCATTCCACTTATGGGGAGGGGAGTTTTTTGGGGTATAGTCGCTTGTATGTAACACGTTCCGTATTTTTTGATTGGCATAAGTTCCTGTTTTGCGTTGTATATCCCTTTTAAGTTGGAAAGTGGGTATTGCGAATTAGAATTGAGTGGTGCTATATATTCTTGACATAGGGAAGACTGATATTAAGTATCGGCAAAAAACAAGTATAATTTGCTATCTGAATGTGCTTAAAAGCAAAAAAGACAGCCTAAGCTGTCCTTTCTAATGAATGTTTCACATGATGAAATCCTGATGTTCTTTCTTAGGTGGTATGATATAATCCTTATTGGTCAGCACCTTGACGAAATAGTTTAGGCTATTTATCGGCTCGTTCAAATTTGGCAATCGTTGTGCCAACTGAAATTTGACGGAGTACCTTTTTATAAGTTCTATGTCATCCATTTGTTTCAAGTCCTGCCGTGTATATGGATATTCCACTGCTATCTGTCCTATCAGTTCCCTCTGATAAGGTGGAGTTTCAAGCCCCTTAGTTTGGCAGAACAAGTCTATCGTAGTGTAAATCTCCTTATAAAGAGGTGGAGTACCTTTAGGGAAATAGTTGGTGTTGCCTTTGTCAAAACAATCAAGTGTGATTCTGTAACAGCCTTTGTGTCGTTTTATCAGATTCAGTTCGATGCACTTTTTCATGTACTTCTGAATCGTACCGTATGAAATGCTTAAATGTGCAGCCATTTCTCTAAGGCTGTACAATGTCAGGTTGCAATTGTTCAGGCAAATGCACTTTATAAGGAGGATAAAGCCTTTGATGTCTGTTTCTTCATTTGGCGACAGCCCGTCAAAGTGCAAGTCAAGAAAACTTCTGCTTACCATGATGAAATCCTTTGGTGGTATATGCACTTTATAGAAATTCTTTTTCTTGGGTTGTCCGTTTTCTGCTTTGATATATTGAGGTGTAATATCAACATAACCAAGTCTTTTAGCTTTATGAAGATAACCACTGACTGTATCAGCGTTATATCCTGCTTCATTTGAAAGCGTTTCCAACAGCACATTCGATTCGCCTGTATTGTAATCACTCTTAAAAAGAAGCAAGAGATAGACGTGTGCCTCTTTATTGGAAAGCTGTTTGCCCAAATTTATAGGAAACACCCTATAATAGTTCTCGTCCTCTACTTTCATGTCTTCTGCACTTTTATAGCTATTCAACTTATGGCTGCTGAAAGCCTGTATAGCTATGTTAGTAGTAAATATAGTTAATAGTATATCCTTGCCTTTTATATCACCCAATCCGGCAATTTTATATCAGCCTGAAAAACAGAATAAAACAGCATTTCAAGTCGGATGTTTTAAGCAACAGACAAGGGCAGAATAGGGCTTGCCTGTCACACAAGCCCTATTGCTGCATTTTGGCTTAGGCAGTTGCAGCCGCCTCTTTCAGCAAGGTAATGAAACAGTCGTTGTCCTTCACCTCTTTCAACCTGCTTTCTTTCAGCTTCAAATTCTTCATGGCATCCAAAGCCTTGAATGCGTCCTCGTCACTTGTCAGTGTCGCATAGGAATTGAATCCGTCTATAAAGTAACGCTTTGTGGCAAACATCACTGAAATGTTGGCTGCCTTGCAGAGAGTGACAAACTTATGTCCTCTTTCAATATCCACCTTTGCATCTTTCGGCAGGGCAACATCATCTCCTTTGAGAGCCTTTTTAATCAGGTTGTTGGAGAGTTTCTTGCCTGTGAAGATGATGGATGAAGTGGACGGGTTGAATCCCTCGTTTATCAGGTCTGCCATGCTTGCGAACAAGTCTTTGTGATTTCCTGCTGTCAAAGCGGCAACTACAAGCCTGTCCTTGTTGCTCCAGCTTGTACCTGTGCCGTTTATGTCCACAAGGTACTCACCTACATTCTCCACGCTTCTTACACGGGTATTGGGTATCTTGTAGTCCTTGCCTGCTGCAACAAGTTTGGCAAATGCCATGCCCCTGTGTTGTCCGTCAAGTATGACGAAATAATCATCGGCTTCTTCCACAGCAACCTTGTTGCCTCTAATGTCATGCAGCTCATATCCTGCTGCAATCAGTGTCTTTGCATCAGCAACGATTGTAGGATAGGCATTCTCGTACTTGCCGTTGCTTATCAGGGCGATAAACTTGTCCACCTTTGAGTTGTCTATTGGACGGTTGTTTACCACATAGGCAATCTTCTTAGACACCTCTATCTTCTCACCTGTTGTTTCATCCACAACTTCAAATATCACAGGTGTGTTGCCCAAATTCTCTTGTGCCTGCCTTTCAGCTTCCACAGAATCATCATACTGCTTGTTTTTCGCATCGACGACATCCTGCTGTGCTTTGATTACGGCTTCATCCGCACCCCTGTTTTTGAGTGATTGCAGCAATTCTTCTGCTTGCTTCTTTGCTCTTTTCAACTCTGTAATGTTTGCACCCATTACAATGTTTGTTTCTTTGTTTTTTACCTTTGCTTCCATTTTGTAGAGATTTTAATTGTTCATAAATATGTTAACTCGTAATCATCAGTCCTATGCGCACTCGGCTTTCTGATTACAGGTGCAAAGGTAGTATGAACATTATGGGTAAAATAGCGTAGAAAATTCCCGTTATTTTTACGCTACATCAATGGCAATACGGCAGGCAATGGCAAATCTTTATAATCTCTCATCAATTTGTCAAAGGTTGCATTGTTGAATTTTGAGCAAATAATATTGGGGCTGTCGCCTTTCAGGTGGTCTATTTCTCCTGTAAGCCAAAGGACACACAAGCCCAAAGTTCTCTCAGATTGTGAATATGCACCTTTTTTCTCTTTCTTGTAAGTTATGGGCAGGTTGTCAAGAAGTGTTTTTATAAGTATGTAGTCTATCTCTCGTTTAAGCGGATATGACGTTTCGATAAGATTGGACGCTTCAAGGTCTGATGCGGTAAAATTGGCGATGATTGATTTGATGAAATCCTCATTGAAGAAAGTAAAATGTTTCTTGCCAACTTTTATGTCAAGTTTAAGCCTATCGTCTGGGTGTTCCTTTATCCGTTCTATTATCTGAAAGATTCTATCTCCAGTCCGTTCCTCACTCCCATAATGCAACCATTTGAAAAGTTCATGCCATAGAAAAACGATAAAATCAAATGTGGCTTTGGGTGAAAGTCCTAAATCGGAAATGCAGCTTTGTAATATATCGAATTGGAAAAACTCACTTTCAGACAATCTACATTGTTTTATCCTTTCTTCCCTGAAATCATAATATGTAAAAGCATACCACGATGGAGAATATTCTTCTCCGTCAAAATCAGGATAACGTAAAACGTATTTACGAATATAACGGATGTGTTCTTCTATGTCTGAATGCTCCTCCACAGGATATTTCTTTATCCATGCTTGAAAAGACCGTTCCTCTTCCCATTCCGCATTTTCCTTGTAATCGTCAGGCAATGTAGGGAGAGATTCTCGTTTTCTTAGAAAGTCAGATATTTCCATATTGCTTTTTGCTACAAAATTAAGAAATAATCCAGCCTATCGTTCTGATAAACAGGATTATTTTTCTTAAAGTAGTGATTTCATTGATTCATTAATTTGTTCATTGTCAAAACTGTCAAGATAGATTTGCGTCACTCTTTCAAAATTGCCCATGCAAGGTTTGATTTATCCGCTACGTTTGGTGTAAAAGTACCCAGAACTTCGACTTATTCTTTGAAAATTTGGGTTTTGAGAGGATAAAAGGATTGGTCTGTAAATAAGAGTAGATATAAATAAAAGTTAAAGTTACACCTTTAACGCACAATTGTAAATTTGTGTTGTTTCAATGTTAGTATGTCCCAGCATCTTGCTGACGGTTTCAATGGGCACACCCTTTGCCAGCGTGGTGGTCGTGGCGAACGTGTGCCGGGCAAGATGGAACAGGATACATGAAGTAAGCTGAGGAAGAAATGGGAAAGATAAACGTAATTGGTTGAATATGAGCAAAAATTCTGTTTTTTGCTGAGATAATGGAAAGCAAAAATGGACAGGTTATTGCAGGTGTTCAGTTACCAGAATGTTAGCTACCCAGTTACCTGAACCGAATAGGTAACAGACTGAACAATGAAGAAACTGTCACAGAGGCTATTATTCACTGTATGTCAGCATTTTGCATATCAAAGGACGCTTATAAAATAGGTAATTTTGCCATTAAAAAATAAGCGTATGAAAGTAGAAAAATTCAAGATGTTGCTCTACCTGAAAAAGAGCGGTCTAGACAAATTTGGGAAGGCTCCGATAATGGGGCGAATAACGGTGAACAACACGATGGCGCAATTCAGTTGTAAACTGTCATGTACTCCAGAGTTATGGAATCCAAGAGAAAGCCGACTGAATGGAAAGAGTAAAGAAGCAGTTGATATTAATGCAAAAATTGATCGTCTCTTACTTTCTGTCAATTCTGCATTTGATTCACTTGTTGAACGTAAGACTGATTTTGACGCGACTGCCGTAAAAGAGCTTTTACAGGGAAGTGTAGAAACCCAGATGACTCTGTTGAAACGGCTTGATATGCATATAGAGGATATGCGCTCAAGAATCGGTATTGATGTAGCTAAAAGCTCCATGTCAACATATATTTACACCCGCAGGTATCTTGGCGAATTTATTCAAAAACGATTCAAGACAAGTGATGTTGCTTTTGGACAGTTGAATGAACACATCCCATGGGAGTTTCAGGATTATATACTGAAGGACAAAGGACTTGCGGTAGATACAGCAAGACATTATCTGGCCATCCTGAAGAAAATCTGCCGGATGGCATTTAAGGAAGGATATGCGGAAAAGCGTTATTTTGTGAATTTCAAACTACCCCAAGAGCACCGTAAACCACCACGGGCTTTGAGTCGTGAGGATTTTGAGAAGATCCGTGATGTCGTAATACCACCGGAAAGAGTCACTCATAACATAGCCAGGGATTTATTTCTCTTCGCCTGTTATACAGGAGTTCCGTATGCGGATGCGGTTTCAATTACCCATGAGAATATATACAGAGATGATAAGGGCGACCTGTGGTTAAAGTACCTGAGAAAGAAGAATGAATATCTGGCCCGCGTCAAATTGCTGCCGGAGGCTATCTCTCTTATAGAAAAATATCGTTCGGATGACAGGAAAGAGCTTTTCCCTATGATACACCACCCCAATATGAGACGCCACATGAAAGGTTTGCGTGATTTGGCTGGTATAAGCTGTGATTTGGTCTATCATATGGGAAGGCATACCTTCGGAAGTCTGATAACCCTTGAGGCTGGTGTTCCTATTGAAACAATCAGCAAAATGCTGGGCCATACCAATCTGACTACTACCCAGCTTTATGCAAGGGTAACTCCTAAAAAACTTTTTGAGGATATGGACAAATTCATCGAGGCAACGAGTGATATGAAACTGGTATTATAAAATCAAAAAAGAAAGAATCATGAGAAGTACATATAAGCAACTATATTATATAAACCGTGGTAAAGTCAAATCTGACGGGACCACATCAATCATGTGCCGTATTACAATAGACGGGAAGGCTGTTGTATTATCGACCGGGTTGTATTGCCAGCCGAAAGAGTGGAACAGCAAGAAAGGGGAAGTCAAGAACAACAGACTGAACGGGATGCTTTGCGAGTATAAAAAACGAATAGATGAAACTTATGCTGAACTGTTGAAAGTAAATGGCGTCATCAGTGCAGAGCTGCTGAAAACAGCCATGAGCGGAGCAGTCGACATCCCGAAATACATATTACAGGCAGGAGAGGTGGAACGGGAAAATCTGAAAATCCGTTCCATTCAAATAGATTCAACCTCCAGTTACAGGCAATCAAAAATGTATCATTACTATCTGGGTGAATACATCCATTCTCTGGGCAAGGAGGACATGCTTTTTACAGATATAACCGAAGAGTTTGGTATCAATTATATTTTATATCTGAAAACAAATTACCCTCATAAGCCATCATATCGGAACCATTGTCTTTGTTGGCTGAAACGCCTGGTCTATCTTGCTGTAGATAACGGAATCTTGAGGTATAATCCTTTGGATGATATAAAATATGAAAAGAAGGCACCTGCAAAGCTCATGTATATAAGCAAGAAACAACTTCAGGAGATAATGAGCAACCCGAAACCGGATCCACTACAGGAACTTGCAAGAAGAACCTTTATATTTTCATGTTTTTGCGGTTTGGCTTATGTTGATGTACGTAATCTCTATCCGCATCATATAGGTACAACTGCAGAAGGGCGGAAATATATCAGAACTTATCGTAAGAAAACAAGCGTTGAGTCGTTTATTCCGTTGCATCCGGTAGCGGAGCAGATTATTTCCTTGTATAATACGACGGATGACAGTAAGCC
This sequence comes from Barnesiella sp. An22, assembly GCF_963931395.1. NCBI lineage: Bacteria > Pseudomonadati > Bacteroidota > Bacteroidia > Bacteroidales > Barnesiellaceae > Barnesiella > Barnesiella sp. An22. The sequence continues at coordinate 496,066 of NZ_OZ007014.1, read as the reverse complement.
CATTTTCCCGTTACCAAGACGTGATATGATCTGGTTTGAAATACATGAGATGGGATTTTCCCATCAGTTCAAACATAACTTGTCATACCATCAAAGCCGTCACACCTTTGGTACCCTGATGGTTTCAGCTGGGGTTCCTATGGAAAGCATATCAAAGATGATGGGCCATGCAAATATCAGAACTACACAAGGATACGCAAAAGTTACTGATGACAAGATTTCAGAGGATATGGATAAATTAATTATGAACATAAAAACATAAAGATATAGTATTTATAAATAAAGTTTTATAACTTTACTTTTAATATTGATATCACTACTGTCCCGTAAAAGTGGATAAATAGTTCTTTGAAATTATTGAAATATAGTCAATTACACGGTCTTTTGAAATGAAACGGACTTGATTTTGCAACTTTGCAGTCTAATACAAATGGCTGCTATGTTCCAAGACAAATACGTATTCTCTCAATTAACCGCTTTTCTGAACAGGACTCAGTTCAACAACTATGTTCGCAAGTATGATGGCAACCGGTATGTGAAACATTTCACTTGCTGGAATCAGATGCTTGCAATGATGTTTGGGCAACTGAGTAACCGTGAGAGCCTGCGAGACTTAATCGTTGCTTTCGAGGCGCATAGGGGCAAGCAATATCATCTTGGGTTAGGTCGTGAACCGATAGCCAAGACAACTCTTGCCACAGCCAACTAGAACCGCGATTACAGAATCTTCGAAGACTTTGCTTTCTATATGATGAAGGAAGCCTGCGAGAAGCGGACGACCAACATCCTTGACATTTCCGGAAAGAAATATGCGTTTGATTCAACAACGATTCCGTTGTGTCTTGCAACATTCCCATGGGCAAAGTTCCGAAGCAAGAAAGGAGGGGTGAAAGCTCATGTCTTATACGACATTGAAGCACAAGTTCCTGCCTTCTATACTGTAACCACTGCCTCAAAGCATGATTCTACAGCGATGTCTTCAATCCATTATGAACCAAATGCTTATTATATATTCGACAGGGCTTATGATTCTTTTAAAGAGCTCTATAGGATACATCTTACAGACTCTTTCTTTGTTGTCAGGGCCAAGACGAACTTAAAGTATAAGACTGTCAAATGGAAGCGGAGAATGCCAAAGAACATAACGACAGATGCGGAAGTGAAACTGACCGGTTATCTCTCCGGGAAGAAATATCCGGAGTCATTCAGACTCGTCCGATATTACGATGAAGAAGATGACCGTGAGCTCACTTTTCTGACGAATGCGAAACAACTTTCTGCATTGGATGTCGCCAATCTTTACAAGAAAAGATGGTTGATCGAGCTGTTCTTCAAATGGCTCAAGCAGCACCTCAAGATAAAGAAATTCTGGGGCACAACAGAGAACGCCGTACGCATACAAATCAGTGTCGCTATTATCACATACTGTCTTGTGGCTATTGTCCAACATGATATGAAGTTGAAACGCTCTACCTATGAAGTTTTGCAAATTCTCAGCATATCATTGACAGACAAAACCCTCTTGCGTGACCTGTTCGACAAGACTAATTTCAATGATGTCAAAGATCTATATAATCCCATTATTCCGGGGCTATTTGATTAATTGTTTAACTCGTCCCATTTTAACGGGACACTAATGTATTGATATATAAAAAATTAATTGTTGCATAATTTAGTATAGCAATGGAAACAAAAAATAAACAGATAATTAAAACTATTACAAAATTAAGTATTACATGTCAAGACAAATTGGGAGATATTATTGCTCCAATTTTATTTGAAAGTGAGACATGTGCTATTTTTCTTTCAAGAAAGACAAAGAACGTAGAACTTTTAGTCTCTGCAAATGAAAAAGAAAAACATTATGAAATGTTTTGGCTTTTAACCGAATTAATTTCTTTATTACGTGAATTAGAAATTAAACACCTTATATATGTAATAAGGCAAACTGAAGACGCCTTTTCTGAATTCTACTATCAAGAAAAGAAAGACTATAAAAGAACTCAAATAGACTCAGAAATCAAAATAAATGATATATGCGTGTTACGGACAGAAGAGAATGGCTTACATGCTATATATAAAAATGGTTCTCGAATTTTATTAGGAATTGTAGGCCCATCTGCAATTTATAGTGATTTAATGTATTTTCTAAATTCAATAGTATATCCTACATCTGGATTGAAAAAATATATTGAAAGAGGTTTTAAATCTGAAGAGACATATCTTTCAATAAGAGCTAATATAATTAGTAAAATTAGTATTTTAATTGCTATTTTTATTGCCTTTATTTCTCCATTTGTTTCAGTATGGTGGAGTAATCGACATGGAATAAGTCGAATTGATGAGAGTCAATACGAAAGACTTATAAAAGTAATTAAAAATTACAATGACTCCACAAATTCAACTAATAATAATCAAGTAAATATCAATCAAGATTATGAGTAATATAACATTATTGCATGGTAATGATCAATTAGAAGATTCTATGTTAAGAAGCATATTGCTTTTTAATGCACAAAAGACAACAAGCAGTAGTAAAGATTTATTATTAAAAGCTATACTTTCAATTATAACCTATGGTGATGGAAAATATGGGCTTAACGAGATTAATAATATTCTTAAAGAACGCTTTGATGTTACATATGTTGCGGAAGAACTTAATCAGCAAATTTCTAAATTAAAGAATAAAGGACTTATAATCCAATGTCCAAATGATAAGTATCAAGCGATTACAAATAAAAAACAAGGACAAGATTTTTATGTCCAAATAGAAAAGGAAACAGATTCTTTGATTAATGGAATTCTTGAGAGGACAAGAACATCTAATATTACAATCTCTCAAAATAATGAAATGAAAATGAGAGAAAATATTCGTCAATCTTTATCGGTTTATTATAAAATGTATGGTTACTCTTTTTTAGGATTAAAAGAAAATAGTAAACATAAAAGTATGCTCGATGCTGTAGATGTTGTTCGCAAAGGACTTCCGGATAATTTAGGAAAGGCTTTGGTTGGTGCTATAGCCGATGCACTTAATGAACCAACATCGCAAGAACGTGATATATTAGAAAAATGGGCACGGGCTTTTGTTGCAATGGAAGTTATAAACTTAGATCCGTCATTACGAAATTTTAAAGCAACAAAACTACGTGAGAAATCTTTTGTAATAGATACTGATATTGCATTAAATGCTCTTACAACACATGCCAAATATAGTGTTGTGTATAGGCAAATGATAACCCTTCTTAGAAATGCTGGTTGTAAGTTATATATACCATATATTGTAGTTGATGAAATTCAAAATCATATTGATGCTGCACAAAAAAGGTATAGTTTTGAAGGTTCAAGTTGGTATTCAATGACAGATGAACTTTTAGAGAATAAAATCGCGAATGTTTTTGTTGAGGATTATGTTAAAATTATAAGAAGTGATGAATATAAGAGAGACTTTCCATTTGAAACTTATATAAGTAATTTTTATGATCCTGAGGAACCTTCATTATTGATGAATAAATTAAAGGATGTTTTTGGAAAAGACTTTATTTTGTTAGAAGAACTAGAATCATTAGATAATGAATTAAAAAAGAAATTAGCTGAAAAAATAAAATATTTAACGATAATATCAGAAAAAGGGACAAGAAGAGATGAGGGAAAAAATACTCAGATAGCAGAAGCAGATGCATCATTGTATTTGACTATTAGGCAAATGAATAGAGCCTTTAAAGGTAATGATAAACCACTTAGCCAAAAGGCTTATTTGCTCACAAAATCACAAAAGACAATATCATGTGCAAAAGAGTTAAGTATTTATGATAAAAACATAATCTGTGATCCATTTGCTTTATTATCAATTTTGCAAGAAATGGGAATGTTTGCTGGACATGAATTTGAGATTGTGAATTTATTTGAAAATCCTTTTTTGGCATATACTGCAGATTTAATTTGGGATGAAGTTAAACCTTTGTTAGATAGAGGCGCAAAATTGAAATATGCGGAGATTCATCGTTTAAGAATAGATGTAGATGCAAATATTGATAAAATTCTAACATGTGAGACTTTGGAAGAACGTACAAATGAAGCTAAGCGTCTATCAGAAAGAGGATATATTTTTGCAAACGATTTATTAAAAATTCAACAAGAAATAGAAAAAAAGGATAGAGATATTCAGGAAAAAGATACTCAACTTACAAAACAACAAGAAGAAATATTATACCTCAAAAAATTATTAGAAGTAAAAACAAAGAAAGAGAAAAAACAGCAATATATTGAACGGATATTACCATCTAGTAAGAAGAAAAAGATAGGTAAAAAATAATCATAATTACGGTTTTAAAAGGCTATTATTAAATGGCACTTCAGTCGCCCATTTCCTCGCCGTCCATAGAAGTTAGTACAGACTCTATTGAAAGTGAAAAGGTCTGGCGGCTGTGCCGTTTCGGGCAGAATCTTCCTCTTTCAGAGCGTATTCAGCCCGAAAACCTTTTCCCTTTCACGTCTGTACAATGAACGCTGACGGCAGCGGAAACAAGCGACTGACGGAAAAGTCAGAAGAAAAAAGATAAAACAGCATATAGATCGGTTCAAATAGGGCCTAATTCTATATGCTGTTATTTTATCATTTGGAAAGGCTGTTTTTTAGAAACACAAATAAAATGGGCAGGCGGCAAACTGCGCTCCCTCAAGAAAAATCTAAATCCTTATGTGTCCTTTGTGGGAACGCTTGGGTTATTAGCTCCTTTTGTATCTGTATGCCTCCTTGTACCCTTTCATCAATGTTTTTTCTATGTCGGAAGCCCGGTAGAGAATCTTGCCGCCTACCTGTGTGTAAGGCAGAATGCCGTTGTTGCGGTAGTCCTGCAAGGTTCTCCGGCTCACTTTCAGCATGTATGCCACTTCTTTGTCCGTCAGCAGTTCATCGCCATAGGCGGACGGTTGCCGTTTCTCCAACAACTTTTCGAGCATGGCCAGCAGCCTGTCGAAATTCGAGTGGAACGTTTTTACCCACTCATGGTCCTTTTCTCTGATTTCATTACTCATACGCGCTTGATATAGGGTTATACATTATTCTTGAAACTCGTTCAAATGGTCTTGCCTTTCCAGCGGGCTTCCTTACGCTTTTCCTCCACATTCCTGACCACACGCTCTACATCGTCAGGACGGTAATAAGTCCGGTTTCCGATTTTTGTAAAGGCCAGCGTCCCGTTATCCCTCAAGGTCTGCAAGGTTCTAGGACTGATACGCAACCTGCGGCAGACCTCGTGGTTGTCCATCCATTCACTTGTTTCCTTTCCGCCGTGTTCACGGCACAGACTTTCCACCCGCTGCACGAAGCGATCCAGCTTGGCAGAAATCTCCTCGAAAGTCTTTTTTTCAAAGCTGATGATTTCCATTGTCTTCATTATTTTCTAGTTAAACATATATTCAAAACTCCGGAACAGAACAGGTCTTTTACAGCCGATATGCCATCATGTATCATCGTCCTATTCTCGGCAGGAAATGTGACCGTTTTTTCTGTTCCCACTGCAAATAAAAGCAGTAGGAATCACACTACAATGGATTTTCAGACCGGTGACGATGCGTTACCCGGAATGACATCATGTTACATATCAACTGCTTACAATGAGCCTTCTCCATAAACGGAATCTGCTTGAACAATCCAGTATGTAGAAATCATTCCGGCAAATCACGGCAGTCTGCACCGACTGCCCAATCGGTATAGTGCACGAGGTTACATAATTGCCACGGTATCTCCATTTGCTTGATTCTGTTCACTATACACATTTCCTTTGCTCACGACAACGAGTCAAGGTGCGCACCGAGACCAGTGAGTAAACCGATTAAAATCAAAAATGTATGGTAACAAAAAAGAAATTGACCAAAGAAGAATGGGAGGCTATGACAGGTACGGATATGTCACTCATACTCCCGTCAGATTGCAGCATTGAGACTGCCAGGGAATCATCCTTGAATGATATTGGAAAAGAGAAGTCAGAAGGGACGGTAGAACTGACCAACACCACATCCGAGAACCAGGAACTGTCAACCGTAAAAAAGGAAGCCGTTCCCGTATCTCAACGTCGTATAAGCAACAGGCAAAGGAAACTTTCTCTGGACGAATACCGGAAAGCCTTTCTTCAGGTCCCGAGAATCGAAGACCGCAAACCCGTGTTTGTTAGCGGCGAGGTACGTGACAGGCTGGACGAGTTTGTCCGCAGGTTGGGAGGACGTAAAATGAGCGTTTCAGGACTGCTTGAAAACATCGCCCGGCAACACCTTGAAATCTACTCGGAAGACTTCGAGCAGTGACGAAAGTTGTGACATTTTCCGGAATGACAGACTTGCTTACTGACTCCAGTCATTACAGTATTCAGACAGTCAGTAGCCGACCTGAGGGAGTAACGGATAAAACTTCAGTTTTGGGAGTTAGCGAGGTTATCTTTCGGGCATCCCGAAAACCTCGCTCCACTCCCGAAGAGTGGAGGCAATCCGCTCCCGGTGGTCGCAGATTGTGAGAAAAAGAATAATCAAAAATCAAAAGAAGAAAATATGAATGACAGAAAGAAAAACAGACCGAGGGGACGCCCCAAAGTAAGCGGAGTGTGCAAACTCAGCAAAGCCGTTACAGTGAAATTCTCCAAGATAGACTATGAGCGGCTATGCCGACGTAGCAGACAGGCCAACCTCACGCTGGCGGAATTTCTTCGCGTATCAGCCTTTGAGACGACGATAACGGTCAGGCACTCTGCCGAGGAAACTGCCTTCATACGCAGTCTTACGGGGATGGCGAACAACCTGAACCAACTGACCCGTCTGTCCCATCAGGCCGGATTCCACCGTACCCAAAAGACGGTGACAGAACTCCTGCAGAAACTCAAGGAGATTATTGTCCGGTACAGGCATGGAGAAAGGAGGCCGTCATGATTGGCAAGATCAAGAAAGGGAAATCCTTCGGCGGCTGTATCCGTTACGTGATGGGCAAGGACAACGCGGAAATCATCGACTCCGATGGCGTACTGCTGGAGAATATCCGGGAAATAACGGCCTGTTTCAACTACCAGCGTGAGCTTAATCCGAAGATAAAACAGCCTGTCGGACACATTGCATTGAGCTTCAAGCCTGAGGATAAGGCCTTACTTACGGATGAATTTATGGCTAAAATAGCCCGGGAATACATGGAACTGATGGGGATAAAAAACACTCAGTTTATTCTGGTAAGACACCATAACACAGACAATCCGCACTGCCATCTGGTCTATAACCGCATCGGGTATGACGGCAAGGTAATCTCTTCCCAAGGCGATTACAAACGTAACGAAATCGCCACAAAACTACTTAAGAACAAGTACGGGCTGACATACGCCGAGGACAAGGGCAAGACTAACGTGGAGAAACTCCATGCTTCGGAACGTGTGAAATACGAAATCTTCAATGCCGTCAAGGCGGCTTTGAAGCACTCCGGAACATGGAAAGAGTTCAACGATTATCTGCTTCGCCGGGGCATCAGGCTGGAATTTGTAAAGCGTACCCGAGAGATAAAAAGGCCGGAGGACATACAGGGAATCCGGTTCACCAAGGACGGGCAGACCTTCAAGGCTTCACAGATCAGCCGGGAGTTCAGCTTTGCCAGACTGAATGCCCGGCTGGGCTGGAAGACTTCGGAATCCCAACAGGAATCCGAACGTAAGGTGCAGCAAAGGATACCAGACGGAGGCCATCTTCTCGAAAGTACGGGACCGGGACTGTTCAGCCCGACAAGCGGCACCGCTCCCGAAGAGCCGTTATCTCAGGAAGAACTCTTGCGCAGACACAGGAAGAAGAGACAAAAGAGGAAAGGTTTCGGATTGTAGTCCGTCCTTTCCCATTCAAATTATTCATGAACATTAAAATTGCAGGAATATGAAAATGGAAGAATGTATCGAGAGCATCTTCGGATGCCTGGAAAAAATCGAGAACAAAATCAACGGGTTGTCCGTCCCCTCGCCGGAAGGCAACAGCCCGACAGTTAATAATACACAGGATGAGTCCGTGCTGAATGAAGTCCGGAAAGGTCATGAGACATTTCGCAAATTGTTGGCTCGCGTATACGAAGGTCTTGCCGCCATCAAGAACGATATGGTTTCCATGGACAGGAAAAACTCGTCACAGGAAAGGTTTGGACAGGTCTTGTCAGAAATACGTAATGAACAGCGGCAGAACCAGGAGAAAGTGGAAACCCTGTTTTGTGAGACCAATGACACAATCAGGAAGAATGCCGTTAAGACAAGCAACATCAACCATCATTTCAGCCTGAGCATAAAATCCCCGTACATCTTTGGAAGTTTTTCCGTGATGTTCGCGGCAATCGTGGCCCTGTCCGTGGCTCTCTATTTTTCGGCGAGAACAGATAACGAGCAGGCCGATAATGATCTGAAGTACCGTTATGTCAAGATGAAAGGAAAGGTTACCCCTGAGCAACTCGTGGAACTTGAGAACCTCTTTGGACCGAACCGGGATAACGGACGGATAGAACAGATGCATGAGGACGTGGAAGCCTACGAGGAAGCGGTACGGAGACAGGCCACCCTGACCGAGCAGGCACGGCTGAAAGAACAGGCCGCGAGAGAACTGGACAGCAAGGCGAAGCCCATCAAGGACAAGTCGATTACGGACGAACCTAAAAAGTAAGCCCATGGCTAGTGTCAAAGTGAAATTCAGACCTTCCACCATAGAGGGAAAGGAAGGTACCGTCTATTATCAGATTATCCAGAACCGTGTAATCCGTCAGTTAAAGACGGATTACCGGATATTTACAGATGAATGGAATGAAAATGGAAGCTGTATCATTGTCGGCAGTTCGGAACGAAGCAATCTGCTCCTTTCCTTGCAGGAACGCATGGAGTGGGACTTGAAGCGGCTGGACATGATTATCCGACAACTGGATAACCGGAAAGCCGGATATACGGCAGATGATATTGTCGCTTCTTTTCAAAGCAACACAGAGGGACAGTCGCTTTTCAACTTCATGCAGGGCATCATAGCCCGTCTCAAACAGATGGACAAGATACGCACGGCTGAAAATTATTCCTGCACTCTGAAAAGTTTCATGCAGTTCAGAGGGGACAGGGATATTCTGTTGTCTGAAATCGATTCGGATTTGATGCAGCTTTATGAAGCCTATCTTCATGGGAAAGGTGCCGTACGGAATACCAGTTCATTCTACATGCGTATTCTTCGGGCGGTATATAACCGTGCCCTGGAAAAGGAACTGATGGAACAACGCAATCCTTTCAGGCATGTCTATACGGGAGTGGACAAGACCGTCAAACGTGCCGTTCCATTATCTGCCATCAAGCGTATGAAGAATCTGGATCTGTCCTTACAGCCTAATCTGGAATTTGCAAGGGACATGTTCCTGTTCAGTTTCTATACCCGTGGCATGTCATTCATAGATATGGCTCACCTAAAAAAGAAAGATCTTCAGAACGGATTTTTATCGTATCGCAGACGAAAGACCGGGCAGCAGCTAGTCATCAAGTGGGAAAAATGTATGCAGGAGATTGTAAATAAATGTCATACATGGGATAGAAATCCATATTTACTTCCCATACTCAATTTCCCGAATGAAAGCCGAAAGCAATACAAATACGCACAAAGTCGTATAAATGTGCATTTGAAAGAGATTGCGAATATGATTGGAGTTTCCATACCATTGTCGATGTATGTTGCCAGGCATTCATGGGCAAGTATCGCTAAAAGCAAGAATATTCCAATATCCGTTATCAGCGAAGGCATGGGGCATGATTCTGAATTGACAACTCAAATATATTTGGCTTCTCTGGATAATACCATTGTGGACAATGCCAATGCACAGATATTAAAATGTTTATGATTAAATGAAGTAATGTTTCGCAAAAACAATTCTCTCTATGCAAGAGGTATTCATTCTATCGCAAAAATACTCAAAATACAGAAAATAACATCATTATGTTGGTATCAAAAAAGGATTGCTTTGCTTTTCTATTGAAAATATGTTTAGCAAAAGGAAGATAAAATGATGTCATATTTCCTCATTATCAGTTAATTCAATTCAATATCGGGACTCTTGCATAGAGAGCAGTTATAGCTATAAAATATTCCCGGTATATGAACAGTAGAAATTTATTCACTGAATTGGAGAAACTTCTTCGTATGGATAGCACATATTGTACAGAAGATGGTACTCTCCTTAAAAATACAATAGTAGAAGCAGCTCTTGCTCTTCGCCCTGATTTAATTGCAAAATTATTAACTCATGATGGACTTAAACGCAATTTCTTTACTGAAATAAGTGGCGTTATGGTTTTTGATAAGGTAAAGTTTCAAAAGTTTGTAATGAACAAACGCTTTTTACCTGACAGTTACACTTCTTTTAAAAATAAAGTCGGTTTGACTAATGAAGATGGTGAATTTCTTTCTGAAAGTCGGGAAATTGTATTGTCGTGGCCATATAAGGATTGTATTCTTGAAGGAGGGCAAACTAAAGAAGATGCCAAACGTAATGAAGTGTTCTGGAATGAAATACTTGCTCCAGATGAAATTAATAGACTGATTGAACCTAAAGTGTTAACAAATTTCAAACATTTTGATTCTATTGGTGAACATGATGTTGAAAGTATATCAATGGATGACAATCTTATCATTAAAGGAAACAATTTGCTTGCACTGCATTCCTTGAAGAAAAAGTATGCAGGAAAAGTAAAACTAATTTATATAGATCCCCCCTATAATACAGGAAGCGACAGTTTTGGATATAATGACAAATTCAATCAGTCAACTTGGCTGACATTCATGCAAAACAGATTGAGTGTCGCTAAGAAATTATTGAAAGATGATGGGGTCGTTTGTGTACAATGTAGCTTTCATCAGTTTGCATATTTAAGAGTTCTTATGGATGATTTATTTGAAAAACACTTATGTGATTTTAATATTCAAGTACGTCATCCAGATAGAGCACTCACAGGAGATAAGGAATTTAATGATATAATAGAGTATATACTTATTTATTCAAATAATTCTGACAAAAGAATGCCATATAAAGAGGAACTAAAAACAATAGATGATTATACTTTGCAAATTGAAATAAAAGATAATGTAAATCCTCAAGTGATAGTTTGTGGTGATAAAAAAGTGGAAGTATATACTCCTGAGCAATACAAAATAAGAACAATTGCACCAAGTCAATTTGGTCTAAAAAAAATGAGTATTCGTGGCTCTATTCGTGAGAAGAATAGTAGTGGACGATTCTTTGTTAAATACATCGAGCCATTGACAGAGTTTCCTTCAGAAACATTATTTAAGGTGCCTAATATGGGAGATGATATTTTTGATTATCGGTATTTTTATTCTGCACCGGACGGGAAGAAAAATGGAGGTTATTTTCAGGGGATGCCTACTAGTTCAAATGTGACAAAAAAACAATATGCGAATTTCTATAATTTTGAGAAAGAATATAACAATGTTTCAGGAGAAGGAAATGTGAGCTTTCGCAACGGTAAGAAACCGGAAGCACTTATTGCTTTTTTAATAGATGTATTTACAAATCCAAAAGATATTGTTCTTGATTATCATCTTGGATGCGGAACGACATCGGCAGTCGCACATAAATTACAAAGGCGTTATATTGGAATAGAGCAAATGGATTCTCAAATATCCCTTATTAAAACCAGATTGCAAAATGTAATAAGTGGTGATTATACAGGTATTTCCCAATCTGTTAATTGGCAAGGTGGAGGCTCTTTTATCTATTGTGAATTAGCTAAAGCAAATCAACGATTTGCTGATGAGATAGAACAGGTATTAACTCCTGATGAACTTGCTGTTATCTGGGAAAAAATACAAGAAACAGGTTTCTTAAGTTGGAAAGTCAATCCACAAGAGATAGATATCAGTGCTGAAGATTTTACTCAAATGTCATTAGAAGACCAAAAGCGTTTTCTGATAGAATGTTTGGATAAAAATCTTTTATATGTTCCATATTCTGAAATAGATAATGCAGAGTTTGGTATCAGTGAGAGTGATAAAATAATAAACAATCAATTCTATCAAACGAAGTAAACAGCATGAAGATATTACAAGACACTCTTCGTGAAGAATTTGGTAAAAGAACAATAGCAGAGACTGAATTACCAAAATATTTCACCACATCTCTCAACCCGATAATGAAATTACGCCCTTATCAAAAGGAGTGTTTTCAATATTTCATCACCTATTGGCAGAATGAATTCGATGCAAAAGAATTAAAACCGCACCTGTTGTTTCATATGGCGACAGGTAGTGGTAAAACTCTGATAATGGCAGGTGCTATGCTTTTTTTATATGAACAAGGGTACAGGAATTTTCTTTTCTTTGTTGATTCTACTAATATTATCGAAAAGACAAAAGAGAATTTTCTGAATGCAGCATCGGCAAAATATCTTTTCGACCAAACAATCAATATTAACGGAAAACAAGTGGAAATAAAACTTGTGGATAACTTCCAAACTGTTGATGAAAATTGTATCAATCTCTGTTTGAATACAATTCAAGGACTACACACATCACTTAATGCACCCAAAGAAAATGCTATAACTTATGATGATTTTGCAGAACATCGAGTCGTTTTAATATCAGATGAAGCGCATCATACAAATACCGCTACCAAGAAAGGTAAAAATACCATTGTAGAGTCGTCCCCAACAATTCCTGGTATTGAAGTTGAGTCCACGGAAAATTGGGAGAGTACTGTAATGAAGATTTTTCATAGTAATGAAGCAAATGTTTTATTGGAATTTACGGCTACAGAAGATTTTCAGAATGCCAATATCGCAGATAAGTATGAAAACAAGGTAATTTTTGATTATCCGTTGAAAAAGTTCAGGGAGGATGGTTATTCAAAAGAAATATCTGTGATTCAAAGTGATATGTCTCCGATAGACAGAGCCATTCAATGTGTATTATTAAGTCAATACAAAAGGAAATTATTCTCTAGCATACATCAAGATATCAAACCAGTTATAATGCTGAAATCTAAAACAATAGCAGAGAATAAACAGTTTTATGAAGAATTTATAAATACAATCAAATATTTGTCAGTAGAAGATATTAAGCGTATTGGTGCAAATGCCAAAGATGATATATTTGATGTGTTTTCATACATCAAGGAAAAAAATATTGAATTAGAAAATCTACTCCTTGAAATAAAAGAAGATTTTAAGGAAGAAAATCTTCTTTTGATTGACGGGAATAACATTTCACCAGATAAACAGCAAAAATTAAACTCATTGGAAGCAAAAGATAATGAATTCCGTGTAGTATTTGCGGTAGATATGCTGAACGAAGGCTGGGACGTACTGAACCTGTTTGATATTGTACGACTTTATGAAACACGTGATAGTGGACATGGAAAAATAGGTAAGACAACTATGCAGGAAGCACAGTTGATAGGTCGAGGAGCGCGGTATATGCCTTTTACAGAACCCACCGGAGAGCTACCGAATGGAAAACGTAAATATGATAACGATACAACTAACAGATTACGTATGTTGGAAACACTGCATTATCACAGTGTTAACAATCCCAAATACATTCATGAATTGCGTACAGCAATGGTTCAAACTGGTATCGTAGCTGAAAAGGTCAAGACCGTAGATCTCAAACTGAAAGATTCATTCAAGGAAACATCCTTGTATAAAAACGGATATGTCTTCGCAAATGATGTGGAATCGTTTATCCTCAATGAGAACGTCACTTCGCTCGGGGACAACATATTAAGTAAGAATTATAAAGTGCATATTAACAGTAGAAGAACAAGTACTGGCTTAATTTTCGGAAATGAAGACAGCCGAATTGCAACAATTCCATATAGGAATTTCAAGTTTAAGGATTTTGGATATCATGTCATACGAGCAGCAATAAACCGTTTTAATACGTTTAAGTATTCTGATTTGAAGGTTAGATATCCGAATCTGACTTCCATTAAGGAGTTTATAGAAAGTGACAGTTACTTATCCGAAATAAATGTTCAAATATTTGCTGTACAAGAAAAACTTGACAATCTCAATCAAAAGGACAAATTGTTTTGTACAGTTCAAGTATTAAAACAGATAGAGCCACAACTGTCTAATGGAGGAATTGGATACAAAGGTACAAGACTATTTAGTCCTAAACCTATAAAAAATGTATTCCGTGAAAAAACGCAAAAATTTGCTTTGGATGAATCTTTGGACAAGGAATATGGTAAGTCAATGAAAGATACAGACAATTCAGAACTGCGTCTGGATTTATCATGCGTAAATTGGCACGCTTACGAAGACTGCTATGGAACATCTGAAGAAAAATACCTCATTCGGTATATTGAGTCAATATATCCTAAACTTGCTGAAAAATACGAAGATATATACTTACTTAGAAATGAAAAAGATTTCAAAATATATAGTTTTACATCCGGTGATGCATACCAACCGGATTATGTACTATTCTTGAAAAAAAAGAATGATGTAGGAAAGGCAGATTATATTCAAATTTTCATTGAGCCTAAAGGAGATCATTTACGGACAACAGATAAATGGAAAGAAGATGCAATGAAAGAGATACGGTTAAATGCCGATATTCAATTTTCAACTCAAGGAACAAACTTCAATATTTGGGGTATGCCATTTTTTACGGAAAGGAAACGTCAAATCTTTGATGCTGCAATAAAAGAATCGCTTGGTATATAGAATAATTGAAATTAAGCACAAAAAACCTTCATTAGTAGTGTTATGTTAATGGCATTTGAAGAATCCAAATCAAAACGCAACGTTTTTCGAGTAAGGAAGGAACAAGAACTATGAAAAACACTGCGGGGGAAGCCATAGCGGCGGGGGCGCAAAGCCCCTGAGAGCGTCCAACAGCAATACAAAAAAGGGAGACCGAAATCTCCCTACGATTAATTAATTTTGTATTGCCATGTCAAATCAACTAATCGAAGCCCAAAGATATGAAATATATCTTGGTCTGAAAAGGAAATGGAGCCGTTCTCGCATAGCAGAGGAAATAGGAGTATCAAAATCGACAGTCAGTCGGGAAATCAGGCGCAACTCAAAGCCGGAAGGAGAGTATATATGGAAATATGCTCAGAGGCAGTGTGATAGCCGCAAGCACGGATTTAAGGGCCATCACAGGAAACCGGAAGATCTATGGTGGCGAATTGAGCGCATGATCGAAGAGGAGGAATGGTCTCCGGCCCAGATAGCGGGAGTACTCAGGAAAGAAGGTATCCACATCGCCAAGCAGACCATCTACAACCATGTCCATGCCGATACGACCGGGAAACTGGCTCTGCATATGCCTCATGGGCTCAAATACAAAAAGCGAGGCAAAATCCTGTGTCCGACAAAAGCGACCAATATACCCAACCGCACAAGCATACACGAGCGCCCCAAGGAGGCAGACGGAACCCGATTCGGCGATTGGGAAATGGACACCATCATCGACTCCTGCGGTCATGCCATCGTCACCCTAACCGAACGTTCGACCAATTTCATACTCATGGAAAAGTTGCCTCAGGGACGGAAAGCCCTACCGACGGCCCGGGCGGTCATCCGACTGCTGTTCCCATATAGGCAAACGATACATACGATTACCACCGACAACGGTTGTGAATTTGCAGCACATCAGGAGATAACCAAACAACTCAGCCTCAAAGGTAGGCCGCCAGTTAAGGTTTATTTTACGGATGCTTATTCAGCCTGGCAGAAAGGAGCCATTGAGAATGCAAACAAGCTTATTCGGAAATATATCCCAAAAAAGGCCAACTTTCAGGATTTCTCCGACTGGAAAATCAAAGAGATACAAAAGAAATTGAATCGAAGACCTCGGGAAAAACTTAATTTTGATTCGCCCAAATACAGATTCTTCATAAACGTTTTGTAGTTTTGCATTTGCTGTTGGACTCTACCTATGTTAATGGCATTCATAAATCAGATGAAAATATCGACCTTTGAAAATGATGTGATTGAGGAAGATTTTGTACCTTTGTGAGTAGGATGAAAAAGTATGGACTAAATTCAGCAGAGTATATAAAATGCCTATTTATCGATTTTTTGCTTTCAAAAGGAGAAAATCTAATTATAGGTAATGAATTTATGTATGGTATTAAAAGGAAAGTAGTTGATTTAGTTGTTCTTAAAAATGATAAGATAATAGCCGTTGAAATAAAATCAAATAGTGATAATCTCAAACGTCTTGAAGAACAAATTTTAGAATATAAAAAAATCTTCGATTATGTTTTAATAGTAGCAACGGAAAAACATATAAATAAGATTTGCGAAGTAACATCTTCTTCTATAGGAGTATATGTAATTAAGAATAATCTGGTTATAAATAAAATACGTTCTCCACATATTCAGAGAAACAAGGATAAAACAGAAATGTTATTCTCCATCAATGCAAAATACTTATGTAAACTTAATCATTACAATTTAAGAAATTATAATGCTGATGAAGTTAGAAATATGTATAAAAAGAGGAGAATTTCTAATATTCAAGAAATTCTCCGTAAGTATATAATTAAAAAATATAAAGAACGATATTGTCTCTTTATAAATGAGAGAGGAGTACAAACTCATATTGAAGATTTATGCATTCTTTCGTCTTCTTTTCAAATAGAATAAATTCTTTTAACTTGTTGGGCAATATGAATATTCATCCTAACTGAAATCCAAAAAGATGGAGATGAGGATGGCGTTCCTCCTGCAGCACACGCTTTAATCTGTTCAATACCCCAAATGCCTAAATTTGAAGGAAATCTCTGGTCAAAACATACTAATTGTGCAACTTGAATATATGTTGAAGCATATGCAGATACACCTTTGGGCCTTCGCTGCTTATAATAAAAAATTTCGTCAGATAGAGGAACATCTATCCTTGGTATCCATCCACGAGCCATTGTTATAGTGTCATTACGAATCGGGTTAATAGAAGCATAATCAGAATATATTACATCATCATGTGTTTGTTGTATGCTATTATACATACTAATTTCTGAAATACTAAATGTATCTGTGTCTAAGTCCCCCAAATCTCTAACATTGTTAGGAAAAGAAGTCGATGATACTATATATTCACATGGCGTAGTTATTATAGTCTTTATGTTGCTTATTCTTGCAATACATTTATTTGCAACATTTTGATACGACGCTTGCGGAACATATCCACAATCAATAATAATTGTAAGTCTATTAGTTCCTATATGATTAGAAATAAGCTCAATATCTTCGTAACAATTTTCATCACTGATACTGCTTCTATATAATACAGAGCCAAAATTGGATATTAAACTATCAATTTGACGAGCAATATTATCTTCAAAATTTTCATCATCAAAATTGAATAATATTGTCGGAATGATTTCAGTAAAAACATTCTCATCTTTTAATTGAAGTAGAAAATCTATCCAATTTTTATATCCAAAATCGGGAGAATACAAAGAATCTACTTCTGAGGAGGATAATGCTTCTTCAGAAGTAACATCAATGGCAATAGTATTACCTTTGTATATCTCTTTTAGCTTTGCTATACGTTTGTCAAATGGATATGTCTCTATATTATTTTTTGTAACCTTACGGCCTCTTGTTATTTCAATCAACGGTATTGTTTTAGACAAAATATCCTTAGGAACATTTTCCAATGCTCTAATTTCCGCTTCTCCTGTTTTAATAATGATCCAATACTTATTATCATTCATTTTCTTTAACTTTGTATCCAAGCGATATTACCCTATATTTCATTGCAGCAGAAGAAACTCCAAATTTCAATGCTAACTCTCCAATGTTTTTTATCTTGTCCTCATCTATTAATTTTCGAACAATTTCTTCTGGCATAAGTAAACGAG
Source organism: Barnesiella sp. An22 (assembly GCF_963931395.1). Lineage (NCBI taxonomy): Bacteria > Pseudomonadati > Bacteroidota > Bacteroidia > Bacteroidales > Barnesiellaceae > Barnesiella > Barnesiella sp. An22. The sequence continues at coordinate 478,197 of NZ_OZ007014.1, read as the reverse complement.
ATGCAAATTCATTAGCATGATATTCCATAGAATCCATATCACTGCTTCGAAAGAATGTAGTATCTACAAATTCTGTGTTTTTCCCTTTATGAAGCATATAATGCCCAAGTTCATGTGCCATGGTAAAACGCTGTCGTTTTATGTTATGATTACTATTTATGCTCATAACCCATTTCCCGTTAATATAACTCAAAGAACCAGATTTACTAGCATCCATAACTTCATATTTAATTTCTATATCATTGAATGTTGATATCACCTCCTTTATTTTAAGTGCATTGTCAATATAAAGTCCATTATCTTGAGCCATTTTTAGGATATCATTAACACTAACCAATAAATCAGGTTCTTCAAATTTATCTGATTTTTTTGGACCTCTTCTATTTCCTTTTGTTCCCATAGCTATTCTATTTCTTGGTTAGATGATTTTTCTTCTTCTAAATTATCATATGCTTCAAAGAGTAGTTTCATATCACTCTCAAGTTTTAGAATTCTATTATCTATGGCTTCCTTATCCTCGTGTCTTAATATTTCATCTTCAATTCTTCCATACAAAGCATTAATACATGTATCTTTAAAAGATATTGAATCTCGCATAAGTTCACTCAGTGCTCCCACTATGTTTTGCTTTAATTCTGCATTTGTACGTACTTTATGATTCTCTATATCTGTTTTTATATCATCTATTTCTTTTTTTGATGCAGATTTAATCGAGTAGATTGTTCCAAAGGTGAATATAGCAAATAATCCTAATAGGATTGTTATCAATGAGTTATAATAATCTGTAATATGTGATGTATATTCACTAGGATTCAATAATACCCCTTTTGATTCCAAATCTCTTAAAACTTCAATATGTGCACATTTAATACTATCTATTACCAAAGAATCATTATAAGTTAATGCTTTTTCTGGATTTAATAAATATATTGGAGCATAATTTATTGGTGTTACAAATGAAGTTATGACAACGATTACTAATATAACAACCGCTGCTCCAACTATACCTGATATGATGTATTTCTTCATATTTAATCTTTTTGCAAAGATACTCAAACAAATTCAATATCAGATATTATAACTATTAATCTTTAATGAATGTCCGCATGTTCCCAAATTAGCAAAGTTTAAACCGCCAAGATGTCCGATAGGCGTGTATTGGAACACTTTATGCTTGATGCGAGATGTATGGACAATAAAAACGTATATGATATGACCCTGCTTGATTTTTACCGTCAATACCCAGACGAGGCCTCCTGCGAGGCTGCATTGCGTAGTTTCCGTGAACACCACGGTCTGTTCTGCAGCCAGTGCGGCGGTTTGCGCCTGAGCTGGAATCCGAGCCATAAGTCCTGGACTTGCATGGATTGCAAACATGAGATGCATCTTCGTTCGGGCACGGTCATGCAAGGCAGCCATCTTCCTGTGCGTGATTGGTTTGCGGCCATGTTCCTGCTGACGGCTACCAGGCGTGCCATATCGGCAAAGGAGATACAGCGCCAGCTCGGCCGCAAGCGTTACCAACCCGTATGGGAAATGGTGCATAAGCTGCGCGATGTGATGGGCAGGCGCGACAGCCTTTACGCCCTTCATGGGGATATGGAAGTGGACGAGGGCTTCTTTTCCACCGAAACTCCTGAAGACCAGAAGAACTGTCCGCTGAAGCGAGGGCGTGGAAGCCAGCGCAAGACTTCCGTCCTTGTCATGGCCGAAAGCAGCCGGTCCGCTACGCCTCCTGCCAGAAAGTACAGTACGCCCAAAACTGTCGGGCATATAAAATAAAGATGCTGGTCATCGGCGATTTTAAGGCTTCCACCATCACGGGCAAGATAAAGACGGGGACGGACGGAAACGCCGATGTGACCACGGACGGGTTCAGCAGTTATGCCGCTCTTGAAAAGGACGGAGTGACAACCTCCCACCATGCCGTAGTTGCGGATGACAAAAAGAGTGTCGGGAAAGTTCTGCCTTGGGTGCACATTGCCATCAGCAATGCCAAAAGGAGCATACTGGACACGTACCATGACATAAAAGCAGAGTTCCTGCAACTCTACCTTAACGAGTTCTGTTATAAGTTCAACAGAAGGTATTTGGGCTTCAGACTCTTTGACAGGCTCGAACTTTGCGCATGTACGTATAGGGCGAACTTTAAACATCGAATTTATTGATTGGCAACTTGCGGACATTCATATAATCTTTTATGCCAGCACCTTAGTTTTAATTGAAATGTAATAATAAGATTTTGTAGACTAGTATTATTTTTGTACTTTAGGGCCGTAGATAGCGTTCTTTTGATATAATGAGCAAAACATAACAGAATATAGAGCTTTTCTCGTTTCTAAATCGTTACCTATCTAAAAGTTTGTTTTTGTAAAATTCTTGTTTCCAGTGAATAAGAAAATATGCAATGTCTTAAGCAGTGGAATGTGAGGTTCTTTTTAATCCCGCACACATCGGCAATCTCTTTCAGGTAGGCATTCAGCTTTTGGTTGCTGATTATAGGTAATATCTTTCCGTCCGGCAGCTTGCCTTTGTATTTCTTCAATATCATTTTGGGAATATCCAACAGGGGAACATTCACGTCCGTGTTGGTCTTTTGCCGCTTCGTCATTATCCACAGATTACCGTCAAATGACTTTCGGATATTCTCTTGCCGCAGGTTGGCAACATCACTGTAAGCCAGACCGCAGAAACAGGAAAAGATGAACAAGTCCCTGACGTGTTCCAAACGCTCGGAAGCCATTTTCTTTTTGAGGATGATTTTTATCTCGTCTTCCGTCAAATAGCCCCTGTCCACTTTTTCCAGCCGGATTTTATAGCTGGCGAACGGGTCTTTGTCCAGTATGCCATTGTTTCGGGCTATGATGATGATGCGCTTGAAAAACTGCATGAACTTGGCGGTGGTGTTGTAACCGCACTTGCAGGCTGTACGCAAATATAACTCGAAATCGGTAATGAACATCGGGGTTATTTCCCGGATGGAAATATCAGAAAGGTTATATTTACTCTGTATAAACTCCGCAAGGTGACGGCGTGTAACCTCATACTTGCGGTAGGTCGCTATCGTCTTGGATATGCCAACAAGCTGTTTCACGTCCTCATTGTGCTTTTGGAACAAGGTAAGGATGGTTTCGTGGTTCTCGCTGTGTCCCAAAAACTCGTTTTTAACTTTCTCGGCAGTAACGTAATTATCACGCCGCTGCATTTCGTGGTAGATGGTGTTCAGCGATGCGTTTATATCGCTTAACATACGGTTGATACGTCCGGCTTCCGCTGTGCGTCCGATAGCCTTGCCAGCCTTACCGTCCCACATTTCAGGCAACACGTCCAATTTAGTATTAAAACGGCTTGCCACACCGTCCACTGTGATACGGGCGAAAAGGGGGTACGCACCGCCCGCTTTCTGCTTGTCTTTCTTTGCGTAAAAGCAAATGTTGAATGTCGATTTCATATACTCACTTTTTAGTTACAAAAATACTGTAAATGCTTAAAAATGAGTTTTATGCAGGCTCGCCAAACACCGACAGAAGTTCGCCAATTTCCGACTATCTGTACCCCCTTTTTGATTTTGTTTGTCGGGGGTACGAGTTAGGTTAGAAACCTTGTCTTTTAGGGGCGAAAAAATGTACTTTAAGGCAGACACAAGGGGATAAAAAAGTCCCACAAATCATTGAATTTGTGGGACTTGTCTGTTCGTTGTCCGGTTTTGTCCGTAACGTTCAGCGGAGAGACAGGCTCTCGAACCTACATGTTCAAGAAATATCATAAAATTGCAAACTATTGATAATCACTCACTATTTGGAGTGTGTAGTAAATCTAAATCTTTCTGAATATCTTTTGCCATTCCAAATATTGGGTGTATATTTGGGTGTAGAATTTCAAACGCACCCAATTATGAATATCAAACGAAACATCATTTTTGCATTGGAAAGCCGGAAAAAGAACGGTGTGCCAATCGTGGAGAATGTTCCCATCCGTATGCGCGTCATATACGCAAGCCAGCGTATTGAATTTACAACGGGTTACCGCATTGATGTAGCCAAGTGGGATGCTGACAAGCAGCGAGTAAAGAACGGATGTACCAACAAATTAAAGCAAAGTGCATCCGAAATCAATGCCGATCTCCTGAAATACTATACCGAAATTCAAAACGTATTCAAAGAATTTGAGGTACAGGAAACTATGCCCACTACTCAACAATTAAAGGACGCATTCAACCTGCGGATGAAAGATACAAGTGAAGACCAGGAAGACGTAAAGATAAGTTTTTGGGAGGTATTCGATGAGTTCGTTAAGGAATGTGGCAATCAGAATAACTGGACTGAATCCACATACGAAAAATTTGCAGCCGTAAAAAATCACCTGAAAGAGTTCAAAGAAAATGTGACTTTTGAGTATTTCGATGAGTTCGGACTAAACGAGTATGTAAACTTCCTGCGTGACAAAAAAGACATGAGAAACAGTACCATCGGCAAACAGATAGGATTTCTCAAATGGTTCCTGCGATGGAGCTTCAAAAAGGGATATAATCAAAACATTGCATACGATACATTTAAACCGAAATTGAAGACCACCTCAAAGAAAGTAATCTTTCTGACATGGGACGAATTGAATAGACTGAAAGACTATCAGATACCCAAAGACAAACAATATCTGGAACGTGTCCGGGATGTTTTTCTGTTCTGTTGCTTTACCAGTCTGCGTTATTCAGATGTTCGTAACCTAAAACGAAGTGATGTCAAGTCCGACCACATAGAAGTTACCACCGTTAAAACGGCAGACAGTCTGAGTATTGAACTGAACAAGTACAGTAAAGCCATACTTGAAAAATACAAGGACATCCATTTTGAAAACCACATGGCACTGCCCGTTATCAGTAATCAGAAAATGAACGATTACCTGAAGGAACTGGGTGAACTTGCAGAGATCAACGAACCTATACGAGAAACCTACTATAAAGGGAATGAACGTATAGATGAAGTTACACCGAAATATGCATTGCTTAGCACACACGCAGGAAGAAGGACATTCATCTGTAATGCACTGGCTCTCGGTATTCCGGCACAGGTCGTAATGAAATGGACAGGACACAGCGATTATAAAGCCATGAAACCTTACATTGACATCGCAGATGACATTAAGGCAAATGCAATGAATAAATTCAACCAACTATAAAAACAATCAGCAAGTTTCACGGTATGCCTGTTATTGGGCTTATCTTTGTAACTTTCAATACATACAACAATGAGCAACAACGATAACAACAATATAGAAAAAAGAAGTTTCGAGGCTTTCGTCAATGCCATCGGCTCGGAAATAGAGCAGGCGCAAGTCCGGCTCATCAGTGCCGCCAATGCGCAGATGCTGTTCCATTACTGGAAGATGGGTAATTACATTTTATACCACCAGAAACTGCAAGGTTGGGGCGGCAAGGTCATCAAGAGACTGGCGCAGGCGATACGGTTCAATTATCCCGAAAAGAAAGGGTATTCGGTCAGGAACTTGGCTTATATGTGCCAGTTCGCACGCTCCTATCCATTGGGCGCATTACGGAGTTTCATAGAAACCGATGTGAAATTACTTGCTCCAAGTGTGCAGAAAATCACGGATGAACTTCAAAGCCTGAACAATGTGTCATTTACGCAAGAGCCTCTTGCGCAAATTCAATCCTCAGACAACAAGGAAGTTGCAATTGTGCAAGAACCTCTTGCACAAATTCAGGATGTAGCCCAAACAGTCGCTGCCGCTTACCAAATAGCGATTGAGGACATAGAAAAACTGTTCCTGGCATCACCTGTTGCAAAAATCAATTGGGCAAGCCATGTGATTCTGCTGAACAGTTCCCTTCCGTTGGGTGTCGATTACTGGTATATGAAGCAATCCGTGGAAATGGGCTGGAGCAGCAATACTCTTAAAATGCAGATTGAAAGCAAATTGTTTGAACGGCAAGTCAACAGCCACAAGGTCAATAATTTTACCGCCACGCTTCCTGCGCCCCAAAGCGACCTTGCCAACTACCTGTTGAAAGACCCGTATATCTTTGACTTGGCGGGAGCCAAAGAACGTGCGGACGAAAGGGACATAGAGGAACAACTGGTGAAGCACGTTACCCGTTATCTTTTGGAAATGGGCAACGGATTCGCCTTTGTCGCAAGGCAGAAGCATTTCCAGATTGGCGACAGCGATTTCTATGCCGACCTGATTCTGTACAATATCAAGCTCCATGCATACGTGGTTGTGGAACTGAAAGCCACCCCGTTCAAACCGGAATACGCCGGACAGTTGAATTTCTACATCAATGTGGTGGACGACAAACTGAGGGGAGAAAATGACAACAAGACCATCGGGCTGCTGCTGTGCAAGGGCAAGGATGAGATTGTTGCGCAGTATGCACTGACAGGCTATGACCAGCCTATCGGCATCAGTGACTACCAACTCAGCAAGGCCGTACCAGAGAACCTGAAATCGGCATTGCCGAGCATAGAACAGGTGGAAGAAGAACTGACGATGCTTCTTGACAATGAAAAGAACAAACAAAAGTAAGACACCTATGGCAGACAAGATACAGACGATAATCCCCCGGTACGGAGAACTCAACAGAATATACAGGGACTATATAGACAATCACGTTTTCTCTTTTGACAGGCAGAAATTCATTTCGGATTTCTATCGGCAGTATAGTGACACAAAGTCTTTTGAAGCCGCTATCCTTGAACTGGTGCTTGACAGGCAAAAAGAACAATACACCTTGATACTCAGCAGCCTGAGAACCGAAATAGAAAAGAGCATACAGTCTTATGAAACGCACCCCATAAGTGACAGTGTGATAGAACGTGTTTGCTATCAGCACATGGAAAGGTATTCCCCTGAAATTAAAGCCCAACTGGATGTTACAAGAAGTCTGAGCAAGCCGCTGAATGAAGCCAACAACAAGTATGATTCCATTGGCTATAGGGAACATACCGCCGAAGAGGAAAAGCAGGCGGAGAAAGAATATGAACGCTGCAAGGCTGAATATGACAAGGAAAGAGCCATACTGAACGAACTCTATGACCAGCAAAAGGCTGCAAGGAAAGAGGCGTTCCAATATATGAAGAACCGTTGTACGGACATATACCGCCAAAGCCGCCTTTTTCTGGACATATTGAAAAAATACATTCCTGACGGGAAACGACAGGACGAGCCGGGCAACCCCATCAGCCAGCAGGAAACGACGGACGGACAACAAGAATATTTCAGCATGAAATTGCTTTCGCTCATTCATGAGGTATGTGTTGGAGAACAGTTCGAGGAAATTTCCGCACTGGATTTCTATGCCAATATGAACCTGCAACCCTGCAACTGCAAGTTGAGAATCAAACCGAGAGAGAAAATCCGTGTATGCTATCTGATATTCCTGATGGGCGAGAAACTCTCCAAGCAGGACAAGGACAAATGGAAGGCCGGAATACTGGAATTGCTGGATATTGACGACAGCTACTACAAATCCAAATACAAGGAGCCGGTTTCTGATTTTCCAAGTGACAGCAACCAGAAATTCGCCAAGGAAATGGAACATATATTCAGATAATCCGTGATATATCCTGATACTTTACGAAAGTTCCACTTTTACCACTCAAAATAATTTTTGAGTGGTATTTTTATTTTCTGACATTCAATAAGATACAATGATATTCGGTTTATATCATCCCCATCCTTACCACTCATAACCCTACCTAATTTTGCATCGTTCGAGAACAGAAATAGCAGCCAGTGCGCAGGGCTGATTGTTTAACGACTAAATAGATTGGACGATGACAAATATCCAAGAATTATTATCAAAACCCGTCTGGCAGATGACAGGAGAAGAATTCATATTCCTGAGTAAGCACGCTTCAGGTCAGGCCGAAGCATTGCCGCAACCCGTTACAGACACGGAAAAGAAGTATGTGTACGGAATACTCGGTATAGCCAAACTGTTCGGGTGCAGTCTGCCCACTGCCAACCGCATAAAGAAAAGCGGTAAGATAGACAAGGCTATTACCCAGATAGGGCGCAAGATTATCGTAGATGCAGAATTGGCTCTTGAACTTGCCGGGAAGAAAACAGGAGGACGGAAATAATGGGAGGTATGCTTATGGACTATATGAAAGAAATAAAGGAGATTTCGGCAGAACAGGCAATAATCCTTTGGCAAGCTTCACGCCTGAGCCTGTCGAAAATCTACGAGAAAGCACCTGAGATTCTAAAAGTGCAAGGTTCGGTCATTGGTACACTGGGCAATTTCAGTGCATCCATCGGCAAAGCCAAGAGTAAAAAGACTTTCAATGTATCGGCTATCGTAGCCGCCGCATTGAAAAACGGTACGGTACTGCGGTATGTTGCGGAACTACCGGAAGAAAAAAGAAAGATTCTTTATGTGGACACGGAACAAAGCCCTTATCACTGTCTGAAAGTTATGAAACGTATTTTACGACTGGCTGGTCTTTCTGATGACAGGGACTATGAACATTTGGAGTTTCTCGCTTTGAGGAAATACACACCCGAACAGCGTATCAGGATTGTCGAACAGGCTATCTATAATACACCGGACATAGGGCTTGTAGTCATAGACGGCATCCGTGATATGGTATATGACATCAACAGTCCGGGAGAATCGACACGCATCATATCCAAGCTGATGCAGTGGACGGATGACAGGCAGATACATATCCATACGATACTCCACCAGAACAAAGGCGATGAAAACGCAAGAGGTCATATCGGTACGGAGCTGAACAACAAGGCGGAAACCGTGCTTCTTGTGGAAAAGGATAAGGGCAACGGAGACATAAGCAATGTTTCAGCCATGCACATCCGTGCAATGGATTTTGAGCCTTTCGCATTCCGTATCAACGACAATGCATTGCCTGAACTCATAGAGGGGTACAGACCAGAAGCGAAGAAACCCGGAAGACCGGAAGAGGAAAAGTTCGACCCTTACAGGCATATTACCGAACAGCAGCACCGTATAGCATTGGAAGCGGCTTTCGGGCTGAAAGAGGAATACGGCTACAAGGATCTGGAAACCGCCTTAGTCAAGGCATATATGTCGGTAGGTGTAAAACTGAACCATCAAAAGGCGGTATCACTTATTACCATGCTCCGGAACAAACGGATGATAGTACAGGAGAACGGCAGGAAATACACGTTCAAGCCGGACTTTCACTATTAGACCGTCTAACCTGTAACCACTTCACTTTATTCGGCTGGTCTATATATTAAGGATAAAGCGAAGCGATTGCAGAAAATGTAAAACCGCTTCACTTTATTACCGTATCCTATATATACGAAAATAAAGTGAAGTGATTATACAGACCGTACTTCATAAAAAGGTACGGGCGAAAAGAGAAATAAATATTCCAACCATTATTCAAATACTCATCTTATTATGGATATACAGACAGCAAAACAAATCAGGATAGCGGATTTTCTGTACAGCTTGGGACATTCTCCCGTCAAACAGCAAGGTATCAACTTGTGGTATAAATCCCCGTTACGGGAAGAGACAAAACCCTCGTTCAAAGTAAATACCGAACGCAACCAATGGTATGATTTTGCAATCGGTAAAGGTGGAAATATCATCGCACTGGCAGAGGAACTCTACTGTTCCGATTATGTGCCTTATCTTCTACAGAAAATTGAGGAGCAGACACCACACATACGTCCCATATCTTTCTCTTTTGGCAAGCAATCATTTTCCGAACCGAGTTTTCAGCAATTGGACATTGTACAGCTGGCTTCTCCTGCCCTGCTTGCCTACCTACAGGAAAGAGGGATAAACACGGCACTGGCGAAAAGAGAATGTAAGGAAGCCCGTTTCACCCACAACGGCAAACGGTATTTCGCCATTGCCTTTCCGAACATATCGGGCGGATATGAAATTCGCAACCGATATTTCAAGGGATGTATCGCACCGAAAGAAATATCCCATATCAGACAGTCAGGAAAGCCAAGGAGTAGATGTTACGTTTTTGAGGGATTTATGGATTACCTTTCCTTTCTTTCCTTAAAGCTGGAAAGCTGTCCGCAATCACCCGACTTCGACAGACAGGATTACATGGTTCTTAATTCCGTAGCCAATGTTCCCAAGGCACTCTATACGTTGGGAAGCTATGAGCGCATCCACTGTTTCTTTGACAATGACCGTGCAGGAATGGAAGCAGTACAGCAAATCCGAAAGGAGTATGATGCTACTCGGTATATACGTGACGCCTCGCAAATCTACAGTGGATGTAAAGATCTGAACGAATATTTACAGAAACGAATAGCCGATAGGAAAGAGCAATCGCAATCTGTCAAAAAGAGGAATGATACGCTATCCAAGAAACCGAAAGGCTTCCGGTTATAGCCCACTATAACTACACGCTTCGCTTACGTAGTTGTGGGCTCTCCCGAGGGGATTAGGGCTTTGCCCTAATGACCCACTCAGGGCGTTTCTCCCCTGAGAACCCCGAGCAAAGAGTGACCCTCTCTTTGCAATCTCCGCTTATGGGTTACACCCCTAAGAACCCTGTGCGGCAATGAGCAGACAACAGAATATTTTATCAACAATCCGAATCAAAATTTAAGAATATGGCAACAAAGTCAAGCATACATATCAAGCCCTGCAGAGTTACATCAAGCGGGGCTCATAACCGGAGAACTGCCGAGTATATGCGCAATATCGGCAAATCTCAAATCTACATCGTGCCCGAACTTACTGCCGATAACGAGCAGTGGATAAACCCGAACTTTGGCAGTCCTGATCTGCAGGTGCACTATGAAAACATCAAACGGATGGTCAAAGAAAAGACCGGACGAGCGATGCAAGAAAAGGAGCGTGAACGCAAGGGAAAGAATGGGAAGATTATAAAAGTAGCTGGATGCTCACCAATCCGTGAGGGAGTATTGCTCATCAGAGCGGATACGACATTGGCAGACGTGTGTAAATTCGGTAAAGAGTGTCAAAGACGTTGGGGTATCACACCGCTGCAAATCTTCCTGCACAAGGACGAAGGGCATTGGCTGAACGGACAGCCTGACCCGGAGGACAGGGAGAGTTTCCAAGTAGGCGAAAGGTGGTTCAAACCGAATTACCATGCCCATATCGTATTCGACTGGATGAACCACGATACAGGCAAGAGCCGTAAACTCAATGATGAGGATATGACTGAGATGCAGAGTTTGGCATCCAACATTCTGCTGATGGAGCGTGGACAGTCAAAGGCTGTAACAGGCAAGGAACATCTGGAACGGAACGATTTTATCATTGAGAAGCAGAAAGCCGAACTGCAACGCATGGATGCTGCAAAGCGGCACAAAGAAGAACAGATAAATCTTGCCGAACAGGAACTCCGTCAAGTGAAATCGGAGATACGCACGGACAAGCTCAAAGGTGCAGCCACCGATGCCGCTACGGTCATAGTAAGCGGAGTGGGTTCTCTTTTCGGCAGCGGGAAAATGAAGAAACTGGAACAGTCCAATGAAGAACTGCATCGGGAAATTGCCAAGAGGGACAAAGGAATTGATGACTTGAAAGTTCAAATGCAACTCATGCAAGAGCAGCATGGCAAGCAGATACGCAATCTTCAAGGAATACATAATCGGGAGCTTGAAGCCAGAGACAAGGAAATATCACGGCTGAATATCCTGCTTGAAAAGGCTTTCAAGTGGTTTCCGATGCTTAAAGAGATGCTGAGAATGGAAAAATTGTGCGCTGCCATCGGATTTACTAAAGATATGATTGACAGACTTTTGACAAAGAAAGAAGCCATACAATGTAGTGGCAAAATTTATTCTGATGAACACAGGCGGAGGTTTGACATCAAAAACAATATTTTCAGAGTTGAGAAAAGTTCAATTGATGATAATAAATTGGTGCTGACAATAAACAGGCAGCCAATAAGCGAATGGTTCAAGGAACAATGGGAAAAGTTAAGACGAGGTTTGCGACAATCCGATGAAGAGGCAAGAAAAAGCAGAGGATTGAAGTTTTAATAGTTGCTTATATTGTATCATATGAAAAAGTAGTATTTTTGTTGCCGTATTTGTTTGAGGTTATGAATAACAATATTTTGTAATATATAATGTAACAAATTACTATATTCACTAAACTTATAGTTACTTATTTTTAATGAACATATATAAATAATACAATGAAGAAAAAGACAAAACGTAATTTGATTATCGCAGCGATAGTGATAGTCTTGATTGCTGCCGGAGCCGCTTGGTTTATTTATCCTTTCATCCGTTATAGTTCGCATACGCTTGCATACCGTTCAGCCCTGCCGGGAAACGCGTGCTATCAATATCCGATTCAGTACAGCAAAGAGGGTTGGTTTCTGATTGATTGTACCCTCAACGGCACGCACAAAGTTCCGCTCCGTATCGACACGCAAGCGACAAGCCTTATGCGCGAAGATTCCATCCAAGCCTACGGTGGCGAATACTGGGGGAATCTGCCGATTAAAAGCACCAATGCGTATCAAGAGAAAAATTCTCCGGAATTGTACACATTCACTTCTATTGCTTTTGGTGAGGCAAGCATCCAAGAACCGATGTTCAACGGCATTCGCAAAGATAACGTGATATATGATGTGATAGATGAAGGCGTGTTCGGAACGGAAATGTTGGCTATTGGCACGTGGAAATTCGACACGGAAGCGGGCACGATGACGCTTTTCCATTCCAATAACAAAGATCTGCTGGCGAAGGAGACCGCAGGAATGACCTATCTCCCTCAAGGATTGCGCGAGGATTCCATTCCGGTTTATATGAATGGATTGAATGAAGAAGTACGCTTTACGCTCGATTTGGGTTATACAGGAGTATTGGAGATAAACAACGCACTTGCAGACCGGCTGAAAACGCACTTTCCTTACGAAGAAAAAATCAAACAGCACGGAGGGAAATTGACCGATACGCTCACCGTTTTCAAGATTCCCGTTACGGTTGCCGGAACACGGGTTGATTCTTGTGAGGTAGTTAATAGCCGCGTGGTGAATGCCAACTATATTGGAGCTAAATTTATGCACCAATGCAATTTTGTATTACATTATTCTCTTGATGAGCATGGCAAGCCAAACAAAGACCTCTACCTGAAAGTAAGAAAATAAGCAAGATTAATATTAGTAGATAAGGTAATCGCTGTAGATAGAGGGGTTATCGATTCATGCATCATGTCCGTATTAAGCGGCAAATTAGAAACATATATCTGACAAGCAGAGAGCCTTACTTTGGAGATAGAGCGTAATAGAAAGGAAAATTTTAGCATCATCAGAGAAACATTTTTCAAAACAACAATACCTTAAGGTAGAATTGCATTGCAAAAGCATTCTGCTTCAATTTTTGGGTGTAAAAAAGGGTGTAAATCTTGTAATTACTTGATTTACACCCTTTGTTGCGGAGAGAGAGGGATTCGAACCCCCGGAACCTCTCAGTTCAACGGTTTTCAAGACCGCCGCAATCGACCACTCTGCCATCTCTCCATAGTCGATGCCTTATTGAGCGGTGCAAAGATACAACTTATATTTGAGATATAAAAGCAATTTTATACTTTTTAGGTTGAATATTCCAACCCCATGGATAACGAATATTCCCTTGCCTCTATTTCCTGGATGCTACGTCGAGGAGCAGCATACCCCGGCACGTCACCCCGCACGTGATGCGGGGTCCAGTTCATGGCATAAGAGGAATAACAACGGGGACTCTCTCCCCCAGATATTTCTGGATACCGCGTCAAAGCCATGACCAAGGGCGTCACCCCGCACTCAATGCGGGGTCCAGTTCATGGCATAAGAGGAATAGCAACAGTGACTCTCCCCCCGGATATTTCTGGATACCACGTCGGAGTGCGGTATGACAAAGGGTGTCACCCCGCACGCGATGCGGGGTCCAGAAAGGGGCCGTAAGGGGAGTGTATTTTGCAAGTGCTTCTGCCGGTATTTCCTGGATTCCACATCAATGTGCGGAATGACAAAAGCGGGTATTCCTGGATCCCGCATCGGAGTGCGGGATGACCAGATGACCGTGTCGGGGGCGATGACTAAAACGCGTAGCCCAGTCCGGCCTATGGGAGAAAGCGGAAAGAAAAATGGCGGAGAGGGACGAATGAAGGGAAAAGATGTTTGAGCCGGGGCGAATCAATCGAAGTGCCCGAGGCAGTAAAGCCTGCCGAACGGCTGCTGCAAAGCGAGCCCGGCGAGTTCTTTTTCCCCGGGCCTCGCAGTCATTTTTCAGCTTTCGGACATCAGCCGGGAGCTTTCTTTTGGCTCTCCCTTTTCTTTTGCGGGAAAAGAAAAGGGAGATTCTGGATGCACGGGCCGTGCGTCCCTACTGGCCCGGACGGTACTGCCGGCTGTTTTCTTTGGGTATAAACAGCGGGTATATCCTGGATACCACGTCGAGAACCGTGTCACCCCGTATCAAGTGCGGGATGACAAAAGGCGGGTACTCCCTGGATCCCGCATCAAGTGCGGGATGACCAGATGAGCGCGTCGGGGTACGGGATGACTGGGTGGCCGCATCGGGGGCGATGACCGAAGCGCGCTGCCCAGTCCGGCCTATGGGAGAAAGCGGAAAGAAAAATGGCGGAGAGGGACGAACGTGGGAAAAAGATGTTTGAGCCGAAGTGTATCGGTCGAGAACCTGGAGCTGTATAGCCAGCCGAACGGCTGCTGCAAAGCGAGCCCGGCGAGTTCTTTTTCCCCGGACCTCGCAGTCATTTTTCAGCTTTCGGACATCAGCCGGGAGCTCTCTTTTGGCATAAACAACGGGTATTTCTGGATGCCGCATCAAAGTGCGGTATGACCGAAGCGCGAAGCCACTCCGGCCTATGGGAGAAAGCGTAAAGAAAAATGGCGGAGAGGGACGAACATGGGAAAAAGATGTTTGAGCCGAGGCGAATCAGTCGAAGGGCCCGGAGCAGTAAAGCCTGTGGAATAAATAACGATGTGGAATGAGCCCGGGAGTTCTTTTTCCCCGGACCGCGGAGGCGATTTTTCAGCTTTCGGACATCAGCCGGGAGCTTTCTTTTGATTTTCCCTTTTCTTTTGCGGGAAAAGAAAAGGGCGATTCTGGATGCACGGGCCGTGCTCCCCAGTGGCCCGGACGGTACTGCCGGCTGTTTTCTTTGGGTATAAACAGCGGGTATATCCTGGATACCACGTCGAGAACCGTGTCAGCCCGCACAGCGATGCGGGGTCCAGGAAAGAGAATCTCACGAGTAAACTTGCCGGTATTCTCTGGATTCCGCATCAAGTGCGGGATGACTAAATGACCGCATCGGAGGCGATTGGGTAAACTAAAAAAGGTGATTATAAAAAAGTGCGGGATGAGTTTACCAAAGGTACGGGATGACTAAGGCGGGTATTCCCTGGATCCCGCATCAAGTGCGGGATGACTCGGCAGGCCCTCCGGGGGATTGGGGAGGGCATAAAAAAAG
Source organism: Barnesiella sp. An22 (assembly GCF_963931395.1). NCBI lineage: Bacteria > Pseudomonadati > Bacteroidota > Bacteroidia > Bacteroidales > Barnesiellaceae > Barnesiella > Barnesiella sp. An22. The sequence continues at coordinate 462,755 of NZ_OZ007014.1, read as the reverse complement.
AGCCGGAAGGTTGTCTCTTCGACTTCCTTCCGGCTCATCTTTTAAGGTGGCGGCTACCTACTCTCCCACTTGCGCAGTACCATCGGCGTGACGGGGCTTAACTTCTCTGTTCGGAATGGATAGAGGTGGATCCCCCGTGCTATAACCGCCTTGAATATCTCGATCCTTGACGTTTGAAAAAATTTGAACTTACACTTTTACTTACCTTATCGGCCCTTCCCGACTATCCGCCGCTGCAAAGTTTCGGGAGATTAGTTTCGCTCGGCTTTGGCATTGCTGCCTTTACACCTGCGACCTATCTACGTCATCGTCTTTGACGTCCCTCATGGAAATCTTATCTTGGGGCGGGCTTCGCACTTAGATGCTTTCAGCGCTTATCCCTTCCAGACTTAGCTACTCGGCTGTGCTCCTGGCGGAACAACCGATACACCAGGGGTCTGTCCAACACGGTCCTCTCGTACTAGTGTCGGACCCCCGCAAATTTCCTACGCCCACAACAGATAGAGACCGAACTGTCTCACGACGTTCTGAACCCAGCTCGCGTGCCACTTTAATGGGCGAACAGCCCAACCCTTGGGACCTTCTCCAGCCCCAGGATGTGACGAGCCGACATCGAGGTGCCAAACCACTCCGTCGATATGAGCTCTTGGGAGGGATCAGCCTGTTATCCCCGGAGTACCTTTTATCCTTTGAGCGATGGCCCTTCCATGCGGAACCACCGGATCACTATGCTCTAGTTTCCTACCTGGTCGACTTGTCTGTCTCTCAGTCAAGCACCCTTGTGCCATTACACTCTGCGGCCGGTTACCAATCGGCCTGAGGGTACCTTTAGAAGCCTCCGTTACGCTTTTGGAGGCGACCACCCCAGTCAAACTACCCACCAAACAGTGTCCTCGCTCCTGCGAGTTAGCGTTCAAACATTCAAAGGTCCGTATTTCAACAGCGGCTCCACGATGACTGGCGTCACCGCTTCTCAGCCTCCGGACTATCCTACACATCGAATGCCCAAACGCAATGTTAAGTTGCAGTAAAGGTTCACGGGGTCTTTTCGTCCCGTTGCGGGTAATCGGCATCTTCACCGATACTACAATTTCACCGAACTCACGGTTGAGACAGTGTCCGGATCATTACACCATTCGTGCAGGTCGGAACTTACCCGACAAGGAATTTCGCTACCTTAGGACCGTTATAGTTACGGCCGCCGTTTACCGGGGCTTCAATTCAACGCTTCTCTTGCGATGACGTCTCCTCTTAACCTTCCGGCACCGGGCAGGTGTCAGGCTGTATACTTCATCTTTAAATTTTGCACAGCCCTGTGTTTTTGTTAAACAGTTGCCTGGACCTATTCTCTGCGCCCCATCTTACTGGGGACCCTTTTTCCCGAAGTTACAGGGTCAATTTGCCTAGTTCCTTAACCGTGAATCTTTCGAGCGCCTTGGTATATTCTACCCGACTACGTGTGTCCGTTTGGAGTACGGGTGATATAAGAATATGCTTAGCGGATTTTCTCGGGAGCCTGCTTACCACCGCTATTCGATTGCCCGGGGGCTCTCGATACTGTCAGTTTCGGCACACGACCCGGATTTGCCTGGGTCATGTTTACCTACCTCCTTTAACCTGCTATTCCGTCAGCAGGCGGGTGTGTCACTTCTCCGTCTCCACGTCGCTCCTTATACCAGTAACGGAATCTTGACCGTTTCTTCCATCGGCTGCGCCGTTCGGCTTCGCCTTAGGTCCCGACTTACCCTGATCCGATTAGCGTTGATCAGGAATCCTTAGTCTTATGGCGAGGGGGTTTCTCGCCCCCTTTATCGTTACTTATACCTACATTTGCTTTTCCGTAAGCTCCAGCCAGCCTCGAGGCTGACCTTCGCCGCCGACGGAATGCTCCCCTACCACGTCTTCCGACATCCACAGCTTCGGTAAAGGGCTTATGCCCGATTATTATCCATGCAAAACTCCTCGACTAGTGAGCTGTTACGCACTCTTTAAATGAATGGCTGCTTCCAAGCCAACATCCTAGCTGTCTCTGCAGTTTTACTTCGTTTGTTCAACTTAGCCCTTATTTCGGGACCTTAGCTGGTGGTCTGAGTTGTTCCTCTTTCGGACATGGACCTTAGCACCCATGCCCTCACTCCCGGGTAACAAATGGCAGTATTCGGAGTTTGTCAAGACTTGATAGGCGGTGAAGCCCTCGCATCTTATCAGTCGCTCTACCTCTGCCATTCTTGCCCGAGGCTGCACCTAAATGCATTTCGGGGAGTACGAGCTATCTCCAAGTTTGATTGGCCTTTCACTCCTACCCTCAGTTCATCCGTAAGCTTTTCAACGCTTATCAGTGCGGTCCTCCAGTTGGTGTTACCCAACCTTCAACCTGACCAAGGGTAGATCACTTGGTTTCGCGTCTACTGCTGTTGACTATACGCCTTGTTCGGACTTGCTTTCGCTTCGGCTCCGCGACTGAATCGCTTAACCTCGCCAGCAACAGTAACTCGTAGGTTCATTATGCAAAAGGCACGCCGTCACACTTTCGTGCTCCGACCGCTTGTAGGCGCATGGTTTCAGGGTCTTTTTCACTCCTCTGTTCGAGGTTCTTTTCACCTTTCCTTCACAGTACTGGTTCGCTATCGGTCTCTCGGGAGTATTTAGCCTTACGGGATGGTCCCCGCTGATTCGCCCCGGATTTCTCGTGTCCTGGGTTACTCAGGTGTCCATTCGACTTCCTTCGCATTTCGCTTACGGGACTGTCACCCTCTATGGCTACGATTTCCATCGTATTCTGCTATGCTCGGTCTTGTCTTTGTCATGGATCCTTCTACCCCGACGGTGCCGTAACATCGTCGGTTTGGGCTCTTCCGCGTTCGCTCGCCACTACTTGCGGAATCATTGTTATTTTCTCTTCCTGCGGGTACTTAGATGTTTCAGTTCCCCGCGTTTGCCTACCGCCATGCGGTATAGTCATTGCTGACTGGGTTGCCCCATTCGGAGATTTACGGGTCTCGGGCTATTTGCGCCTCTCCGTAACTTTTCGCAGCTTATCACGTCCTTCTTCGCCTCCGAGAGCCTAGGCATCCCCCATGCGCCCTTTCTTACTTTCTTGCGGCTTCTCTTCAGTAATGAAGAGCTGTCGTTTTGGGTTGATATGGTTTGCTTCGTGCTCTTGTTCTCTTTTTTCCCAACATGTCAAGGATCTTCTGTGGAGAATAACGGATTCGAACCGTTGACCCCCTGCTTGCAAAGCAGGTGCTCTAGCCAGCTGAGCTAATCCCCCCGCTACCACTTTACTCTCTTCTTTCTGTTCAGCTTCCTTTTCGGTTGCTTTCGCTTGAGAGTCGGTGTAGTCCCAGGCAGATTTGAACTGCCGACCTCTACATTATCAGTGTAGCGCTCTAACCAACTGAGCTATAGGACTGTCTCAAATCGTGCCCTGGCGGGTGTCTCTGTTTCCTTTTATATATGAATGAAAAGAAGCAGTGCGTTCAAGAGCCGAGAACCTTTCTCTTCGGCCTCTTTTTGGTGTCTCTTCTCCAGAAAGGAGGTGTTCCAGCCGCACCTTCCGGTACGGCTACCTTGTTACGACTTAGCCCCAGTTACCGGTATTACCTTCGTACGCTCCTTGCGGTTGCATGCTTCAGGTACTCCCGGCTTCCATGGCTTGACGGGCGGTGTGTACAAGGCCCGGGAACGTATTCACCGCGCCATGGCTGATGCGCGATTACTAGCGAATCCAGCTTCATGGAGTCGAGTTGCAGACTCCAATCCGAACTGAGACAGGTTTTTGGGATTCGCTCACCATTGCTGGTTGGCTGCCTTCTGTACCTGCCATTGTAACACGTGTGTCGCCCCGGACGTAAGGGCCGTGCTGATTTGACGTCATCCCCACCTTCCTCGCGGCTTGCGCCGGCAGTCTCGACAGAGTCCTCGGCCTGACCCGTTAGTAACTGTCAATAGGGGTTGCGCTCGTTATGGCACTTAAGCCGACACCTCACGGCACGAGCTGACGACAACCATGCAGCACCTCGCAGGCGGCCGTTGCCGGCTATGGGCTTTCACCCATATTCCCCCTGCGTTTGAGCCCGGGTAAGGTTCCTCGCGTATCATCGAATTAAACCACATGTTCCTCCGCTTGTGCGGGCCCCCGTCAATTCCTTTGAGTTTCACCGTTGCCGGCGTACTCCCCAGGTGGAATACTTAACGCTTTCGCTGTACCACTTACATTATATCGCAAACAGTTAGTATTCATCGTTTACTGCGTGGACTACCAGGGTATCTAATCCTGTTCGATACCCACGCTTTCGTGCTTCAGCGTCCGTTGCACCCTAGTAGGCTGCCTTCGCAATCGGGGTTCTGCGTGATATCTATGCATTTCACCGCTACACCACGCATTCCGCCTACCTCTTGTGCACGCTAGCTCGACAGTTTCAACGGCAGCTCCCGGGTTAAGCCCGGGCATTTCACCGCTGACTTGTCATGCCGCCTACGCACCCTTTAAACCCAATAAATCCGGATAACGCTCGCATCCTCCGTATTACCGCGGCTGCTGGCACGGAGTTAGCCGATGCTTTTTCTTCGGATACTTGCAAATCTCCACTCGTGAAGACCTTTACTCTCCGACAAAAGAAGTTTACAACCCTTAGGGCCGTCTTCCTTCACGCGACTTGGCTGGTTCAGTCTGCCGACCATTGACCAATATTCCTCACTGCTGCCTCCCGTAGGAGTTTGGACCGTGTCTCAGTTCCAATGTGGGGGACCTTCCTCTCAGAACCCCTATCCATCGTCGCTTTGGTGGGCCGTTACCCCGCCAACTGGCTAATGGACCGCATGCTCATCTGTAACCAAGATTGCTCTCTTTAGACGAATCCCCATGCGAGATCTCGTCGTTATGGGGTATTAGGCCGGATTTCTCCGGGTTATCCCCCTGTTACAGGCAGATTGCATACGTGTTACTCACCCGTGCGCCGGTCGCCGCCAGAAGTATTGCTACCTCCGCGCTGCCCCTCGACTTGCATGTGTTAGGCCTGTCGCTAGCGTTCATCCTGAGCCAGGATCAAACTCTTCGTTGTATATCTTATTTTTCTTATTTTATACCTTCGAAGGACTCCTGGCCGAATTGACTTCGTTCTCTCTTTTTCTCTTGTACTACACTTGCTTCTTTTCAGTCTTGTCAATGAACTTTATTTCGTCTTTCCGAGTCAGGTCTTTTCGGCCCTTTCTCGCGGCGAAAGTGATGCAAAGATACACCCTTTTTCTTTTCCCTTCCAAATTTTTCAGCAACTTTTTTTTCAAAAAATTTTCGGCATTTTCGAGCGATTTCGTTCAACCTTTTTATTTACTGATTGTTATAAAAGGTTATCGGGTTTGACTTTTTTATACTCAAAAACCTTCCTGTTCGAGCTCGAGAAGTTTTTTGAGCCCAATTCCACCCAATCGGGCCAAGAGATTATAGCAATTTGAATCGCAGCCGAAGGATACCGTCGTTGTAGTCGTGGCTGATGATTTTGAAGGTCCCTATCTCGGAGGTGTTCTCTACATGCTTCCCGATACAGAGACATTGGTCATAATCGCCGACCTTGACAACCCGCACCGTTTCGGAGGCATTTTGCGGGAGCCGTGCCAAATCGAAACGATGGCGGGCTTCGTCTTGAGTAATGTATTGTGTGGTTACGGGCAGATGTTCCTGAATCACGCGGTTGACACAATCTTCGATTTGCTGAATCTCGGCCTCGGTGGGAGGTTGCGGTAACTTGAAATCGAGTTTGCTTTTCTTTCTTTCGATATGCGCCGAGACTGCACGACCGCACCCGAAGAGGCGTATCATCGTCTGGTTGACGATGTGCTCGGTGGTGTGCATGGGCGGATATTCTTCCTTGTTGTGCTCGTTGAGCTGAGGTTGCAAATTTTGCTCCATATCAATTTCTTTGATTGATTAGATTGACTATTACTTTTTTAATAATATCCTTTTCTTCGGTTCGACTTTCTGCTATCATCAACGTAAGTGCCACTAATGTATTATCGGCAATACGTTTCTCACCATTGGCCCTGTACAAAATACCGTTATTTTCCATAAACCAAAGAAAAAGCATGGCTGCAATACGCTTATTTCCATCATTAAAAGAATGATTCTTAGTCACTAAGTACAACAACATAGCGGCTTTTTCCTCGATGCTGGGATAGAGTTCTTTCCCATCGAAGGTCTGATATATCGTAGCAATAGAGCTTCGGAACGATTGGTCTTTTTCATGAGCAAACAAATCGCTATCGCCAAATTTGGTTTTCAACGACTGAATTGCCTGCATGGCATTTTCGTATGTAGCATGAAACCTCTCTCCTTGAGTTGTTGCTTCGATAGAGAGTTGCTGATAATCATATTTATCCAATATGTCAAGTGCATACACATAATCAGTTACTACAGCCAATAACCCTTTAGTCTGATCCGAGGTCAACATGTCTTGTCGCTTTATCGTATTGCCCAAGATATGGACCATACTCTTCAACTCCTGATAGCGATCCAGTTTAAGTTTTTCATTGACAACAAACCCCTTGACAAGGTATTCCCTTAATATTCTATTCGCCCACTGTCTGAACTGAGTACCGCGCAAACTTTTTACTCGATAACCGACCGAAATAATCACATCGAGGTTGTAGTAAACGATTGTACGAGTTTGAGATTTCCCCTTTAACGAACCATGTCGAGTGGTATGTGCAAAATTTGCACACACCTCTTCGGGCTTCAACTCACCCTCTTGGAATATACTTTTTATATGCCTGCCTATCACCGTTCTATCACGGCCAAACAATTCGGCCATCTGCCCTTGTGTAAGCCACACTGTATCGCCATTCATCTTTACCTCTAACGAAATTTGATTATCGGCAGTCGTATATATCACAATCGAAGAGGCTTCCAACTCGGTGGTGTGCATGGGCGGATATTCTTCCTTGTTGTGCTCGTTGAGCTGAAGAGTATCGGTCATAGGTCATTCAATTGATTATATTATTTCAATAAGAAGTCGTATCGGAACGAGAGCAGTACCCGGGTAAACTGAATATTGTCGTTGAGCGGGATGGAGAGCTCGGGGCGTACCCAAAGTTTACGCGCCCGGAACAACAACCCGGGTACGATGCGATGCTCGGGCATACGGTATTCTGGAATGTTGGTTATATCTACGACCAGCGAGGCTTCCTGAATGATGCGACAAGCGGCATGTACCGTATAACAGGTGTTGTAACCCAGGTCGGAATCGTAAAGCGCCATGACTCCGGCCCCAAAGCTGAACCGGTCCAAGGTCTTGTCCAAGCCGACTTTCACACTCCCGTCGTAGTACCGGCCGGCATAGTTGGCACCGGCAAATGCATCGGCCAAAAAGAGCATACCCCACAGGCCCGTATCGAGCCGATAGCCCCCGACAGCCCGGATATACTGTTCTTTGGGGTTGCGTATCCACAATGTATTCTCAAGGCCTACCGACCATTTGCCCGATTGATAGCCGGCAAATACGTATTTGTTGTTTCGCAATCCTACGAAAACGGATTTTGCAGAGAGCGTATCGACCTGCGCCCACCCGCTACAAGCGAGCGAAGCGACAATTCCTAAAAGCAGATATTTCAGTTTCATAACTCTTTTGACAATCTTACATTCAATATATTATAACCTAAATCGTTCAGGTGGAGTCCGTCGAGCGAATAGTTCATATTCATACCCCCTTTGTACAGAAAATAGTCATACACATCGACGAAGGTTCCATAACCCAATGTGGCTACCATTTGCTCAAGGGCCGCATTCAGTTCACGGATATATAGCGAAATATTCTTGTCGTCGTTCTCGGCACTCCGTGGCAGGATTGAGATGACAAAGACACGACGAGGAGCCAATGTCTCGATCGTATGTCGATACTCCTCGACAAAATCGGCAATGAACTGCGGGCGCGTCTGCTCGTCGATAAATTCATAGCCCAAGTTGTTCGTACCGATGAGCATCACCACATCTTTACCCTGGTAATCGAGATTCCAGGTGAGAATATCTTCCAAATGGGCCCCGCTCACGCCATCGTTTCGCACCACACGGGTAGGGAACGACGACTTCACATCCCAACCGGCTACCAGCGAATCGCCTACGAAGCACAGTTCGGATACACCATCGTCGGAACACGAAGAGGCTAAACCCATCAACATCGTCATCACAATCAAAAATTTAGTTCTTATTCGATTCATCGCTCTTATTTTTTACACGTTGGTAAAACTCACTTTTCAAAATCTGGCCGATAAACATCTGTGTAAAGACGTTGGCCCCCTCGCCATTCAAGTGCGAGTTGTCGTAAAACAATTCAGGTCGCTGCCAAAAATAGTCCATCTCGCTGTAATCCATCACCTGAACACCATGCTCTTGACACACCTGTTTCAGCAGTTGTTTCGAATATGGATTACCCCCGGCCATCAACCGCTTGTAACAGGGAGGTATAACGACCAACAACTCTACATCGTCGGCCTGCACCTGTCCGATAATAGCTTGCAGGCTTTGCACAAGCAAACTATCGGAAAAAACAGTATGAATTCTAAGGAATTAAACAGCACGGTATCGATTCTTTACTTCAACAAATAAATAATTGGCACCGCAAATGTAATACTATTTTGAGTAGAACGTGGCATAACCCGACAATTTTGAAGCATTTCGAGCGGGAGATATACACAGGAAACATGCAAAATGAAAAGAGGAGGACGAGGTACTTCTCGTGCAGCGCCTCACCCTCCCCTTTGAATTATCAAACTAATGGATTCCTTATTCCACAATCAACTTGAACGATTCGTTTCTTTCCAAGCCATTGACCTGACCCAAATAGATTCCAGGCAAAAAATCATCGGTCGAGAGTGTTGCAGCCTCATCGACCCAACTACTCCACACCGGCTTGCCATCTATCGTATAGATACTCACGAGCCCTTGTGCCATCAAATGCAGCGACTCTCCCCGCTTCACCGGGTTGGGATAGACGGCAAAATCTTCGTTTCCAGTAGCTTCAATGCCTGTCGGGGTATCGCTTCGATACACCTCAAACTCGGTCACCGAAGCCGATTCTCCTTCAACATGCTCGCTCGGTATCTCGAGTTTCACATAACGGGCCTCGACCGGCTCTATCGTCACGGATTTACAGTTCTTGTTCAGGCCCGAGGTGACGAGAGTCCACCCTTCGTTTCCGTCGGTCGCATTGTCTTTATCAAGGTCGGGACATTCGGTAGCCACATAGACGTTATATCCGTCAATCTGTCCCGAGTCATATACCTTAAAGGTATTCACCTTGTAGACATCCTCCAGATCGACGATACAATAGTGACGGTCGGCAGCCGACTTGTCGAATGTCCAATGATACTCGGTATCGGCGGTAACACCGTCGAACAGGTGACGGGCATTGGCGTAGAACGATCGGGAGCCCGACGACTTCAAAAAAGTCTTGCCCACGCTGACCAGCGCACCCCGATCGACCCGCTCCTTCAAGTGCCCATATATATCGAATCCATAGATACGCACGGCATTCTCGCCGGTCGGGAGCTCCATGGAGAATTTGACATATCGGGCGGCCTTCGGTTCGGCCAGACGATGGTCCTTCACGTTGGCATTTCCGGCGGCTTCGTCGTTACGGTTCACCACCTCTTCCCAATCGCCATCGGCGCCGGTCAGACTGGTATAGATGCGATAGGAGTGCACGTTGTTGTTGCCCTCTACCGTTTTGGAGTCGCGAAAGACGAAGCGGTCGACCTCATAGACATCGGCCAACTCGAAAATCACCCACGGCTCGGTGCTCTTGTTGTCGCACCACTTGACATATTTCTCAGGCTCTTCGAAAAGGCAATAAGCCGCTTCATTCTCCCCCACCTGAGCACTATACGACTGGATACGGACCTGGGGCGACTCAATCTCAGGCGACACCTCGTCGATGCCTACCGGCGAAGAGGGAGGGGTTTCACCATCGAAAGCCCAGGTCGAGGGCTCCTCACCCATGACAAATTCGAGCGTACCGCCGGCCACGATTTCGTCGTGACGCAACCAACAGCGGTCGAGCGGTTCACCGTTCAGGCGGGCCGATTGGATATAAATATTCTTGTCGCTGGCTCCCGTAGCTACGATTTCAAACGTATTTCCATTCTCGAGACGAATGGTCGTATGTGCAAATACCGGGCTCGAAATGAGGTATACATCTTGCCCCGCATTGGGGAAAAAGCCCATGGCATGGAAGATATACCAGGCCGACATCGAACCCGAGTCGTCGTTACCGGGCAGCCCGGTAGCCGATATGTTGTATCGGTTTTTCAAGACCTTGCGCACAATCTCGGCAGCCTTGTCGGGGCGGTTCACATAGTTATAGAGGCTCGGTACCAGGAAGGCCGGCTCGTTGCTTATCTGGAACAGCCCCATGTAACTGCCCTGGTCGAATCCGTTCTCGACATGGGTGAAATAGGTATCCAGCCGACGCAAGAAGGTCTCCTTGCCGCCACAGCGGGCAATGAGCCCGTTTACATCGTGAGGCACATAAAACGACATCTCCCACGGGAACGACTCGTATACGATACCTTCCCAGCCGTCGCGACGGAACACGTTGTAGTCCCGTTCGTTCACCCAGTCGCCGTTACTGTTTTTCGGCCACAAGAATCCCTTGAATCCCAAGCTGTTGATGTTGTCGTTCCACAGATTCTTCCAGTTGTTCGACCGCTCGAGGTATTTCTCATAAACCTCTTGTTGGCCCAACTTCCCGGCTACCGTGGCAATGGCGTAGTCGCAATAGGAATACTCATAGGTGCGGCTCCCCGAACGCTCGGTAGCCGTCGACAGATACCCCTTGCTGTTATACTCCTCGACACCGCCACGACCCTCTTTACGAGGGTCGGCAGGCTCTACCTCGGCATTCTTGATCATGGCCGCCAACCCCTTTTCATAGTCGATACCCGGCAGATTCTTGACCATTGCATCGGCTATCAGGATGTCGCTGTTCGAGCCCCCCTGCACCCGACCGTTGCAGTTACCGCTGCGACCGTCGGGCATATATCCTTCGTGCTCATAAATATCGATCATAGACCGCACCATATCGGCCTGACGCGAAGGAGTAAGCAGCGTAAACAACGGATGAGTGGCGCGGAACGTATCCCATATCGCATAGTAATCGTCGTAGTAGGGTTCGTCCGATTGCCACAGCGGATTCTCGCCCGTGCGGTCGCTGGGCTGAAGACAGGCATGATACAGAGCCGAATAGAAAATAGTCTTGTCGTTGTCGGTTCCCTCGACATCTACCGTATTCAGCACCTCGTTCCATCGGTCGATACCTGCCTGACGTACCTCATCGAAACTCCATGACGACAGACCCGATACATTCTCCCTGGCTTGGGCCGTACTGATAAACGAAATGCCCACCTTTGCCCGAATCTTCTGCGACTCGGTCGTATTAAATTCGAAATAAGCTCCCGACTTCTCGATACCGGTTGCATCGACCTCGTTACCCGTCAATACCGACGTACCACGCCACACCGCATACGCATCGGCCGGAGTATCGAATATGGCATAAAAATAGACCGTATACGGGTCTCCCAGATTCCACCCCCCGCGAACGGTCGAGTAGCCTTCGATTTCATGATCGGAAAGAATCTTTACTCCCGAAGCCATCAACTCTTGCGACTCTACATTCAGCGTCAGGCAACTGCCTGCGTCAATCAGAACCTTCGACGAAGCCGACTGCGGGAACGTATATTCGTGGAACCCCGCTCTGTCCAATGCTGTCAGCCGCACACCGATGTTGTATTTGCTCAAGGTCACTTCGTACAAATCCAGCCCGAACCGTTCGTCCGTGCGAGCCGACGAATAGTCGGCCAAGTTCAAGTCGCCCGTCATCGGCTGAAACAAAATATTGCCATATTTGGGGCCTCCGCCGGTTCCACTCACGTGCAGATGACTGAAGCCATGTATATTACCGCCGCTACTCCACCCGGCATTGGCATTCATGTCGCCGCAATCGGGCCCCAGTTTTACCAGACCGAAAGGCGTGCAGACACCCGGGAATACATGCCCCTCGCCATCGGCACCGATCTCGGGACGCACATACTCCCAATTCTCCCGCTCGGTCTCATCCTGCTTCGTGCACACCATCTTCATCGTGTTGAGGTTCACCTCAAGAGTATACACACCAGTCACCGCCACTTGAAAAGCGTTGTCGTATCCGTCGTTGGCCGTAGGACGTTCATACAAATCATACTCGACCCCCGGCTCGACCAGCAAGTGCCCCGACACGTCGCAACGACAAGTAATCGACGGCTCCCAACGGTTAGCCACCAGAAATTTGAATCGGGCCTGGTCCACGCTATAATCGGTCAGCGTACCCGTCCACGAAAAGACACCCGCTTCGCTCCGTTCCATAGGAATAGCCGCATCGGGGTTCCACCCCGCTTCGGTTGCATTACCCACCAAATAAAGATTGTCATACACCGCATAAGCCGGCGTAAAAAAAGACAAAAAGCACATTAAAATAAGAAAGGTTACGTTTCTCATGATAAAACAATTTAAGATGAATGATTGTGTTTTTATATGAGACACCTTTCAAAGCAGCATCCCCCAAAACCATACCCTCAAAAAATGGACCTTAGAGAAAAATCAACCATTCTCCTTTCATGAAATCTTTGTGACATATCTATGCCGACTTGACAAAAATAAATTTATTTTCATATATTTGCCTTATGTTTCATCACATGCTCCCTCTGCTAAAAAGGCCCTATGAAGATAACCGACGAAAATATTATAGATTACTTGCAGAAAGGCGAAGAAGATGCCTTCCGATATATTTATGACAAATATTACGGTTATCTGTGTGCTGTCGCCAAGGGCTACCTGTGCGACAACGACATGGCCGAAACCGTAGTAGAAGATGTGATATACAACATCTGGGAGATACGTGAAAAACTGAACATACATACCTCCCTGCGTTCATACCTTATACGCAGTGTAAAAAATAGGGCTATCAACTATCTGCAACAGGAATACATTGCCAAGGAGGTATCGGTCAACTCGCTGCAAGACTACACCGATATAGAGTCGTTCTATTTCATCGAAGAGGAACACCCGCTCGAAAAGATACTCGAAACCGAACTCGAAAGCGCCATAGCCACAGCTATCGACAACCTGCCCGAGGAGTGCCGAAAGGCTTTTGTCATGAGCCGGTACCACGACATGAAATACGAAGAGATTGCCGCCCAGATGGGAATTTCGGTCAATACAGTAAAATACCATATCAAAAACGCACTCTCTCGCCTAAGGATAGACTTGAAAGATTACCTGATGGTTCTTTTGCTCCTGTCGATAACCAGCCAAATACCTGTAACGGGAACCCTTGAAAAGTTGTTGGAATTTCTAAATATTTAAAAATGCTTAAATAGAAGATTCTCATACTACCCTGGAAGCGATTAAACCTGTCTTTCTTTTGAAATATGAAGCACGATAATAGACATAACGAACAGATAAACAATCTGATTCTCTCTTTCCTGAATCGGACAATTACCCTTCCCGATTTGAAACGCTTGAAAGACTGGATTGACGAGAATGAGGAGAACAAAGCCTATTTCTCAGAAATTCAACAAGTCTGGCTCATCTCTTCGCTCCGGGAGAAAAAAGATTTCGATCGGCTTAAAGAGCGAGCTTTCTTGAAATTCAAAAAACGTATTGCCCAGGAAAAACGACAAAAAGAGCACACCCGCATTCGACCCTTGTGGCATCGGGTCGTCTATATTGCAGCCAGTCTGGTGATTGCCTTCGTAGCCGGTATGAGTACCATCTATTTCTCCGACCATCACCAACTGTCGCAGCAGCCGTTGGCCTACTCGCTGGAGTCGCCCCGCGGGTCGAAACTGAAACTTACGCTTCCCGACGGTACCTGCGTATGGCTCAACGCCGATTCCAAACTCTCCTACGACAATAAATTCGGGGTCGACAACCGGGATATAAAACTGGAGGGCGAAGGCTATTTCGAGGTCAACAAGAACAAGGAGTTACCCTTCCATGTCACATCAGACGACATCAAGGTCGAAGTTCTGGGTACGAAATTCAACGTCCGGAACTATCCCGAGGACACCCTTATCAAGGTAGCCCTCATGGAGGGGTCGGTGGCTCTGCTCAACCCGCAAGGAAAAACCACCCTGAAACCCGGCCAGATAGCCCACTACGACAAAAGAAATAAAATCACCCACGTGAAAACCGATGGCGTGAAAAATGCCAACGCCTGGATAAACGGCCTCCTATACTTCGACGAAGAGAACATGGAGACTATTGCCCGAGCTCTGGAGCGGGCTTTCGATGTCGACATCAGCATCAAAGACGACACCTTGAAAAAGATGATATTCTACGGCGACTTCGTAATCGAGTCGAACAATATCAACGAGATTATGAATATCATGGCGGCCACCAACAAGTTTAACTATCACTACAAGATTAGTAAAAACGAAATAGAAATATTTCAATAAACAACCTACGACTATTTACCCGTGAGTAGGCCTGCACAAAAGGTCTGCAAGCCTCTCTTATACCCTATCGACCATGACAAACAAACGATTTTCGACTCTCCCGGCAGGCTACCTCATCCAGCGGTTCTGGCTGTTGATAGCTCTGTTGCTGCCCCTGCAAGCACCGGCCTCACAGCCTCAAGAACAGTACATTGTCGAAGGTCCCGACTGGAAAGCCTTTATTCGACTTTCCGACGGCACCATCGACCGATACGAATATTTCGCCGACGGCGAATGGCAAACCATCCCTTTCCGTCACGACCGTCTGTCGGGCCCTGCCTGGGAGGAGGTCATGCTCGCCCATTATGCCAAAGAACCGGGGAGCTTTATCGGCGAACGCGACCACATAGCCTATCGCATGACCTACCGCTCGGCCGGCGACCACCTCGTGGTTGAGTGTTCCATGACCAATCTGAGCGACAAGCCCTTCTGCCCCAAACGCAGCCGGCTGATTCTGGGCATCGACAGCGAAATGCACTCCTATCCGCAATGGGATAATAAGTTTTTCCCTACCCTGCTGCGCTGCGAAAAAGATTTTGCCTGGGGCTATTTCATGTCTCCCCGACAAGTTCTATTCGGCTTTGCCACCTCGCAACCGGTCGCCTCGTATGCGCTCAACTACATCTACGAAGGGTGGT
This sequence comes from Barnesiella sp. An22, assembly GCF_963931395.1. Lineage (NCBI taxonomy): Bacteria > Pseudomonadati > Bacteroidota > Bacteroidia > Bacteroidales > Barnesiellaceae > Barnesiella > Barnesiella sp. An22. The sequence goes on along the minus strand of NZ_OZ007014.1, from coordinate 447,597 downwards.
ATAAATGGAAATGGGGACACCAGATAAGGACGGCCAGCCTCGAACTGTTGCACACCCTGCCTCTGCCCGAACGCCATCCGCAGCACCTCACGCAACTGGCTCCGGGCGAAACCCGCAGTTGGGAGATTCACCTGGGACGCATCGACTCGCTCGACCATGTCAAGTCCCAGCTGTCGGCCTGGGCCGATATACCTCTGATCGAATGCAACCGATATACCCTATTGCCCGACGAGCCTCTCGACATACGGGTCAACTCGACCAGCCCGATAACCCTATCAATCGAAGGTCCCGACGCGAAACACATCGGCACGGCAACCCGATCGATTGGAAACGGACTCTTCCAAGCCTCATTCGCTCCCGCCCAGCTGGGCGAATACCGCATTGTGGCAACCAACGAGTCGGGCCAACGGGCCGAAGCCCGCGTATTCGTGCGGCAACCCTGGTCGTGGTACATGAAGAACGCCCGCGATTTCGTAGCCCGCAATCAACCTATCTTTTCCAACGCCTGCGAGACTTTCTACGGATACTACACCGCATTCCTCACTGCCAAATATTTCCCCGACCCGGAGAAAGACCAAGCCCTGCAACGACGCTTCGACCGCACCCTGCCCCTCATCATCGATACCACGACCTGGATTCCCAACCCCGACGCCCTGCCCCACCGCATACAGAACTTCTCGGCCTTGATGGGCATGCTGGTCGATCTGTGGGAGGCCACAGGTTCCCGCCCCTATCTGGAAAAAGCGGCTCACATAGCCGATTACCTCTGCTCCGACCGGATACAGGGTCCCGACGGGGCCTACCGCTCACAAGGCACCCACTACACAGCCGTTATCTATACGGCCAAGTCGATGCTCGAGTTGGCCAATGCCGAACAAAAACTGGCCGACGAACCGCTGTGGAACGAGCGATATACCCGACATTCAGAGTCGGCACAACGGGCTATCGACGACCTTTGCTCCCGTCGCGACAATATCGAGACCGAGGGCGACATGACCTTCGAGGACGGCATGATTTCGTGCAGTGCCCTGCAACTGGGCATGTATGGATTGCAGACCACCGATACGGCCCGACGCAACGCCTACCGCGATGCCGCCCGCTACCTGATGGAGAAGCACCGCTGCCTCGAACAGCTGCTCATACCCGACTGCCGCATGAGGGGTGCAACCCTGCGCTACTGGGAGGCTCTCGATGTCTACTTCGTTCCCAACCAGGTAATGAACTCGCCTCACGGCTGGACGGCCTGGAAAATCTATGCCTCGTACTACCTCTATCTGCTCACCGGCGAGGAGTTCTACCTCAAAGACTTCATGGACACGCTCGGTACCTGCGCACAAATCATGAAAGCCGACGGTACCCTGCGCTGGGCCTTCATTCCCGACCCCTACGTCGAGGCACAGCTCTATGTAGAGGATCCGGAGAAAAAACATCACGGCATAGTGACCGACTCGATTGTAGGCGAACAGTACCTCGACATGATAAGTCCCTGGCTGCGGCCCGACGACGAAGACACCTTCTGTGTATTCCAAGAGCGCGGCGGTGCCGGAGACAATACGGTACAGGAGATTTTCAAGGCAATGGAAGAGTGCGCCCTCACCTCGGCCTATGTACTGGTGCGCGACGACGGTTCACTGCTGGCCTACAACTGCCGGGCCGAACTGAAAAAGGGGACCCTCAGCATTGTACCAGCCGAAGCCATTGTTTCGAAAATTCACATCAATACTCCCCGAAAACTAACAATCGACATCCGACAGACAGGCCGGGAACGCGTGCATAAAACCGTCTCTGGCTGCCAATGGATTTACCTCAAATAGCCACAATTCCATGACCCGAAAACTTATTCTCTTCCTGGCCGGCATCGTCTCGGCCATAGCCCTTGCCGCACAACCGCTACTCGTCCCGCAACCCCAGTCGGTCGAGCTACGTGAGGGAACTTTTGCACTCACCCCTCGTACCGGCATCGTGGCACGTTGCAGCGCCACCAACGTGAAACTGCTGGAGCAATATCTCGAAGAAGATATACACATAGCCCTGCATGAGCGCACGGGCAACAATCACATCGTATTGGCTCGGACCGAGAGTCTGGACTCCCTGCTGGGCGACGAAGGCTATCGGCTCACCATCTCGCCCGACACGATTCTCATCGAAGGGGCACACGACGCCGGTATCTTCTACGGCATGCAGACCCTGCGGCAACTTGCCGTGCAAGACCGGTTGCACATACCCTGCCTGCAAATCATCGACAAGCCCGAGTATCCGTGGCGCGACTTCATGCTCGACGAGGCTCGCCACTTCAAGGGAAAAGCCGTCGTCAAGCAACTGCTCGAAGAGATGGCCTACCTCAAGATGAACACCTTCCACTGGCACCTCACCGACGACCAGGGATGGCGCATCGAAATCGAGAAATACCCCCGGCTGACCCAAATCGGAGCCTATCGCGACAGCAGCCAGATAGGCGGGTGGAACAGCCCCGACTACGATGTGAACGTACACGGTGGCTACTACACCCACGACGACATACGCGAAATTGTTGCCTTTGCCGCCGAGCGACACATCCGCATCGTCCCCGAGATTGAGATGCCGGGGCATACCGCGGCCGCCATCACGGCCTATCCCGAACTGGGCGCTCTCGATACCATACCTTCGATTCCGGCCTATTTCAACCCCTTCTGGGGAGTATTCAACGTAGCCGACCCGCAGGTCATGGAGTTTATCCACAACGTACTTTACGAAGTGTTCGACCTGTTCCCCGGCCGCTACATACACATCGGTGGCGACGAAGTGCACCCCGAAGCCTGGGAGAGCAACCGCGACATAGCCCGCCTGATGGAAGAGAAACACCTGGCCAATTACAGCGAGGTACAAATGTGGTTCACCAACCAGATTGCCCGATTCATCCATGACAACGGCCGCACCCTGGTCGGGTGGAACGACATCATGGGCAAAAACATTCACGAGTGGGCCGAAGCCGACATCGAGAGTTCGCACACGCTCGACCCTCACGCCGTCGTGCAGTTCTGGAAAGGCGACCCCGCGCTCATCACCGAAGCCTTGAAACAGGGGCACCGGGTTATCAACTCATCGCACCGCGATACCTATCTCGACTACAGCTACACCAAACTGCCGCTCGAGAAAGCCTATGCCTTCTCTCCCTTCCCCCAAGGTGTAGACAAAAAATATCGTCATCTGCTGCTGGGAAGCGGATGCCAGATGTGGAGCGAATGGATACCCCGCATCGAAGAGATGCAACGACAGGTATTCCCCCGCATCGCCGCCTATGCCGAGTCGGGATGGAGCCGGCCCGAACAGAAAGATTTCGACCGCTTCACGTCCGTACTCGAGCGATTGCTGTATCCACGCTGGGCCCGCAAAGGCATCGAGTGGCATCCCGTACCGTAACCCCTCAGGCAACGACGATACCCGTCGGCTCCCCCCTCTTCACACATACGCTTATTTTATATAATTCAAAAAAGATAAAAAAAGTTTTATCATCAGACTACCCGCCCGGTCCGTTTGATTGTCTTTTATGATGAACACACAATTTTTTATGACGTCCATTCATGCTTATAGCCAAAACTTAAATACTAACCTTTAAATCAACCCTATCAATGATCAAGCATTACAGACACCTGCTATTGGCTTTTCTGCTACTCTGTAATATCGCGATTGTACAGGCTCAGAACATTACACTGAATCTGAAAAATGTCACGGTAAAGGAGGCGATCGAAGCCGTCAAGGAGCAAACCGGGAAATCGTTCTTTTTCAATGTGAACGACGTGGATCTGAACCGCCGAGTAAACATTGTGCTGAAAGAGGCTTCACTCGGGGATGCCCTCTCGCAGATACTTCAAGGCCAGAACATAGGCTATGAAGTAAAAGAGAACCACATTGTGTTAACGAAAAAAATTACCAAGAAAGCCGATCCGTTTATCAGAATATCCGGACAGGTTACCGACGAAAGCGGTGTACCCCTTATCGGGGTAAACATCTCGGTCAAAGACGGAGCCAACACCGTGACCGATATTGACGGCAACTACTCCATTCTGGCCGCTTCGGGTTCAACGATTACCTACTCGTACATCGGGTATTTGTCGCAACGGGTCAAAGTAGAAGGTCATCGCAACATCAACATCCAACTGGTCGAAGACACCAAAGCCCTCAACGAGGTGGTGGTAATCGGTTACGGTACGCAGAAGAAGGCCAACCTGACCGGTGCCGTCGACGCCATTTCGTCGAAAGAGATCGAAGACCGCCCCGTGGCCTCTCTGGGCCGTGCCTTGCAGGGTGCTGTCCCCAACTTGAACATCTCGTACGGTTCGGGTCGCCCCAACGAAGGTACCAGCATCAACATCCGCGGTTTCGGTTCAATCAACGAAGAGGCCAAACCGCTGGTACTTATCGACGGTGTCGAGGGTGATCTCGACAACATCAACCCGCGCGACGTCGAGTCTATTTCGGTATTGAAAGATGCCTCGTCGGCTGCCATCTACGGAGCCCGCGCCTCGTTCGGTGTCATTCTCGTTACGACCAAGAAAGGTGAAACCGGCGACGCCAAAGTCAACTACAACGGACGGTTCAGCTTCTCGGGCTCGACCGTATGCACCGACTTCATCACCACCGGATACGATGCAGCCATGCTGGTCGACGAGTTCTTCCGCTCCTACAACGGTACTACCTACACCAAATATACGGCCGAGGACTATGCCGAGCTGGAAGCACGCCGCTACGACAAGGTAGAGAATCCCGACCGTCCTTGGACCGTAGTGAAAAACATCGGCGGTATAGACCAATACATGTACTATGCCAACTTCGACTGGTACAACTACCTCATCAGCCACACGCGTCCTACCTGGGACAACAACGTGAGCATATCGGGCGGCACCAAGAAGATGAACTACTTCATCAGTGCCAACTACCACACCGAAGAGGGTATCTACAAACAGAACCCCGACCACTTCAACACGGCCAACCTGCGGGCCCGCATCAGCGGCGACATCAAAGACTGGTTCAACCTGACCGTAACCACTCACCTGTACCACTCGCAATACAAGGCTCCCGGTCTGGAAAACGGTGAAAATATTCCCAACTACACCTTCCACGCCCTGCCCTTTATGATGCCCTACAACCCCGATGGTACCTGGGTATTCAGCAACGCGGTCATCGCACAGCAGCCGACCGACGGTGTACACATCATGACCGGCGACGGCACCACCTTCACCAACGACAAGAACAAACGGTTGACAACCACGGTCAACGCCATCTTCAAACTCTACAAAGGATTGACCTTCCATGCCAACTACAGCTTCCGCTACGATACGCAAGACAAGGTTGTGCGTACCTCGATGGCCGAATACTCGACCGAACCCGGCGTCATCGTGAGCACCGGCTCGGCCAACCTCTTCAAAAACAAGTTGCGCCAGCACAGCAACAGTGAATACTACCACATGATCGATGCCTACCTCAACTACGACAACACCTTCAACGGTCACCACGTTCGAGGCGTACTCGGTTTCGACTATGAACAGGACTATCAGAAGAATCTCTACTCCTACATGCTCAACCTCCAGTCCAACGAACTGAACGACTTCAACCTGGGAGACCACTCCAAAGATGTCTATCTCGAAGGCGGACAATATGAATGGGCTCTGGAGAGCTTCTTCGGCCGCGTCGGTTACGACTGGAAAGGACGCTACCTGGCCGAGGTAAACATGCGTTGGGATGCCTCTTCGCGTTTCCGCCGCGACAAACGTGCAGCCCTATTCCCCTCGGTTTCGGCCGGATGGCGCGTGAGCGAAGAGCCCTTCTTTGCCCCTATCCGCAATACCTTCTCCAACTTCAAGATCCGCGGTTCTTACGGTTCTCTGGGCAACCAGGCCATAGCAAGTCCCTATCCCTACATCCAGACCCTGAATCTGGTACAAATGGACTACCTGGCCAACGGCGAGTTCCTCACCTCTGCATCGGTTTCGGCGCCCACCTCGGGCAACTTTACCTGGGAGACCGTTACCCACAAGAATATCGGTGTCGACCTGGGCTTCTTCAACAACCGATTGAGCTTCACGGGCGATATGTATATCCGCGATACCAAAGACATGCTCGTCCCCGGTAAAGCGCTGCCGGCTACCTACGGAGCAGCCTCTCCCCAAGAGAATGCCGCCAACCTGCGTACGAAAGGTTACGAGCTGACCATCAGCTGGAACGACAAGTTCAACCTGGCCGGCAAGCCTTTCACCTATGGCGTATCGTTCTCGCTGGGCGATAACATCTCGAAGATTACCAAATACGACAACCCCACCAAAGACTTCAACGTATCGTCTTACTACGAAGGTATGACCATCGGTGAAATCTGGGGCTACACCATCGACGGCCTGTTCCAGAGCGACGAGGAGGCTGCCGCCTACCAGGCCCAGGTAGACCACTCGCTCATTGCCAAAAACATTCTGCAAACGGCCGTAGGCGAGTATAAGGGTCTGAAGGCCGGCGATCCCCGCTTTGTCGACCTCGACGGTAACGGCCGCATCGACGACGGTGCCAAGACGGCCGACAACCGAGGCGACATGCGCATCATCGGTAACTCGCGCCCCCGCTACAACTACAGCGGTAACATCAACTTCGGTTGGTTGGGATTCGACTTCTCGGCCTTCTTCCAGGGTATCGGCCGCCAACAGATTTATCCGGGTACCGACGCCATGCTCTTCTGGGGTGGTTTTGCCCGTCCGTATTCGTCGTTCACGCCTATCGACTTCCTCGATAATGTCTGGAGCGAAGATAACCCCGACGCCTATTTCCCCAAAATCAGAGGTTATGCCGCACAGGGCGACCGTCACCTGGCCTACGTGAACAACCGCTATCTGCAGAATCTGGCTTACTGCCGTCTCAAAAACGTAACCTTCGGCTACACCCTCCCGCAATCGCTCACCCAGAAAGCCAAGATAGACCGCGTGAGAGTCTACTTCAGCGGTGACAATCTGCTCACCTGGACAGCCCTCAAGAGCAAATACATCGACCCGGAGCAATTCTCCAACGACCGTAATGCCCGCGTCTATCCCTATGCAAAGACATTCTCCTTCGGTATAGACATTACATTCTAACAACCCTTATATAATTATATCTATGAAAAAGAATCTCATATATATTCTGGCAGCGGCCGGAGCCCTTTCCCTCGGCAGTTGCGCCGACGACCTCGACCGATTCCCGCTGTCGTCTCTTTCGCCCGAGACCTACTTCAACAATGAAGAAGAGTTGAAAACTTTTACCAACGGATTCTACGGTCAGTTTCCTACGGCCCAATCGGGATACAGCGAATCGGAAGATGTGGTGTGCATCTTCAACCTGCCCGTCACAACCGTAGGGCTCACTCGAACCATTCCCACCTCGGGTGGCGGCTGGGATTGGGCTTACCTGCGCAACATCAACCTCTACCTGCAATACTCGCACCGCTGCAACAGCCAGTCGGCCCGCGAGCACTACGACGGTGTAGCCCGTTTCTTCCGGGCCTACTTCTATTTCGAGAAGGTGAAACGATTTGGCGATGTACCCTGGTACAACCGGCCCCTCTCGTCGACCGACCCCGACTTGAAAAAGCCGCGTGACTCCCGCCAGTTAATCATGGACTCCGTGTTGAACGACATCGACTACGCCATCCAACATATCCCCGACGACCAGGAGCTCTATCTGGTAACCAAGTGGACCGCCATGGCCCTGAAGTCGAGAATCTGCCTCTTCGAAGGTACCTACCGCAAATACCACGGTATCGCCGACTACGAGAGATTCCTCAACGAGTGTGCCACGGTATCGGAACAGTTCATCGACCAGAGCCCTTACAGTATCTATCAGTCGGGCGACAAACCCTACCGCGACCTCTTCGCCTCGATGGATGCCATTAAACAGGAGGTTATCCTGGCCCGCGATTACGACAACGCCAAAGCCGTGAAACACGAGGCCAACTACTACACCATGTCTACTACCTACGGACGACCAGGCATGAACAAGAAAATCGTCAACAGCTACCTGATGAAAGACGGCAGCCGCTTCACCGACATCCCCGGCTACGAAACCATGCAGTACTACGACGAGATGCAGAATCGTGATCCCCGTTTGACCCAAACCGTAATCGGTCCCGGATACATACGCATCAACAGCGACGCCGTGATGTCGCCCGACTTTACCGCCTCGACTACCGGCTACCAGATTATCAAATGGGTGACCGATGCTTCGGGCGACGGCTACATGGGTTCGTCGAACGACTACATCCTCTTCCGTGCCGCCGAGGTATACCTGAACTTTGCCGAGGCTAAGGCCGAGCTGGGGACCCTCACTCAAGCCGACTTGGACAAGTCTATCAAGAAAATCCGCGACCGGGTAGGCATGCCCAACATCGACCTCGTTGCCGCCAATGCCAACCCCGACCCCTACCTCACGGCCGAGAACTCGGGCTACCACAACGTGACCGGAGCCAACAAGGGTGTCATCCTGGAAATCCGCCGCGAGCGTACCATCGAGCTGATACTCGAGGGTTTCAGATACTACGACCTCATGCGCTGGAAAGAGGGCAAGATGCTTGAGCAACCCTTCATGGGCATGTACTTCCCCGGCTTGACCGAAGGTTCGGGCGAAGACCGCTACGGCATCTTCGACATGAACGACGGCACTCTTCAAGACAGCGAAAAAGTCGACATCTGTATCTACACCGGCAAAAAGCCCTCGGTGAAGAATATCCGTAAATTCTACAAACTGGACGAGGTGTTCACCCTCACCGGTGGCGACAACGGCAACATCATCTGCCACGACATTGCCGTAGAGCCGCGCGAGTTCAACGAAGAGCGCGATTACCTCTATCCCATTCCCACCACCGAACGGTCGCTCACCAACGGAGCACTCACTCAGAATCCCGGTTGGGACGACGGTCTAAGTTTCTAAACGATTGAGATAATGCTCAGATACCGGGAGAGAAAAACTCCCGGTATCTGATTGCTCTATCGACCCGAGTCGGGACGAAAAGAAAAAAATGCCAAATACACTTTTTTTACATTTACCGACTACCCTCTCCCGCCAAATATCTGTCATCTTATTGAACACACAAAAACATATCGAAATATCAAAAAACACATTTCCATATCATTAACTCAAAAATTTTTACTTATGAAAAAGTTTACTCTATCTGGTAAAAAAGCTCTTGTAGCTGCGTTCCTGTGCTGTTGTGCCCTCCCCGGCTTCAGCGAAGACACTTGGAATTTCGATCCCGAAGAAACAGCCGCATACGCAGCTTTCTTCAAACAACCGTCGGCCATCGAAGGCAAATGCAATGCCGAAGCTCTGGGCATCGATGTAAACCGCGAAGGCTTCTCGTGGGACGACATGAACACCTGGAAAAACTCCGAAGGTGTAATCTGGAGAGCCTATTCTTCGGGATATTCCGAAACCGTATTCGGTGTATGCGTGAACGCATCGGCTCCCTTCAACGGAAAGACCAGCGGTCTTACCTGGACTACAACCGAAGGAGATAACCAATGGTATCCTGCCATCGCCGGTGTAGCCAACCTGAAAGGTTCGTTCACGTTGATGGACTGTAAGGCTACGGTGGTTCACATCTCGGGCACACAAATGGAAAAGGTGAAAATCCAAATGACCAACGAAGATATGGACTGCTACCTGCACGTACGCCGCAACCTGCAACTGACCAATCTCGACCTGAGCGACTCGAACGGTAAATGCCGTCAGTTGGCCGGTTATCGCAACGCATTCACCGACGAATCTTCGTTCATCTGCAACAACTGCCGCCAAACCGAATTCCTCGACTGGTTGCTCAACCTCGAAGACAACATGTACACCTTCTCGACCATCCCCAACCACCCCATTACCGGCGAAAGACTCACATCGGGTTACAAGCTGCAATGGAATGCCCGCGGCGGTATGCCTATCGGTTACATGAATGCCGACGGTGAATACGAGATTATGGTCGACGAAGACATTGACCTCTCGGGCGAATATGACATCGACGGCTACATGACCATCTACACCTGGAAAGACCTCGACGGTAATGTAATCGAACCGACCGACGCCGTAGAAGGCTGGTTCTGCTTCGACGAGTCGCACGTAGGCAAAGAGTATCGCTGCGAGATGATTAACGAGGCCTATCCTCAACTTTCACTCAACACGGTATTTGTAAAGGTTGTCAGCGAATACTCGGGTATCGAGAACGCCCAAAAAGCTACGGTAAAAGTTGGTCCCAACCCGGCCGATGATTACCTGACCATCGAAGGTGCCGAAGTTCTGGGCGCCCAAATCTACTCGCTGGCCGGTGCCTGCGTGAAGAATATCGAAGCCGGCGTTCAGACCATCGACATCGCCGACCTCACTCCCGGTATGTATCTGGTAAAACTCTCGACGACCGAAGGTAACACGACGGCTAAATTCATCAAGAAATAATTTTATCTCCTAAGCACAATGACAGGCAAAATATTTTTACGTATTTTGCCTGTCATTAAATAAAAACAGATTGTCGATTATGAAAAAATTTGTCCTTCTCTTTTTCGTTTGCTGTTTCCTGTTCGGGCTCGATGCTCAAACCTATCCCAAAGCTCCCGGAGTAATCCGATTACTGACCTACAACACCCACTACTGCAAGGGAGGTGGCGATCCAGGTTCGATCGACGACTACAACACCCGCCGCGTCGCTCTGGTTATCGAAGCTCTCGATGCCGACGTGGTAGCTCTGCAAGAGTTGGACAGTGCCATGAATGGACGTAATCGCAGAAACTTGTTACAGCAAATCACCGACTATACCGACATTCCCTACACTCCCATATTCGGAGGTCTCTGCAAATTGGACGGAGGGAAAGTGGGTCCGGGCGTACTGGTAAAACCCAATTTGCCCATCAGCAAAGTAAAACTTATTTCGCTGGGTGGCTCGATTGAAGAGCGTTGCGCCATGCGAATCGACTTTGACCAGTTCGTTTTCTTCTGCACTCACCTCGATCTGGACGACAATCTGCGTATCATGAGTGCCAATACCCTTATCAACGAACTGGACTACATACGCAAACCGTCGTTCCTGGCCGGCGACATGAACGACTCGCACCGTTGGGGACAAGGCGGTATCGCATTTCCCACGCTGCTCACCAAATATACCATCGCCAGCGATACCGAAGGGAATACCATTCCGGGACGTACCGACAACAACGGTCTCATCGACTATATCCTGTACCACGATTACAAAGACTCGGGTATCAAGATTGTCGATACCCATATCGTAAGAGAATTGAAAATAGAGGGTTCTGTCGTCGATCTGGCCTCCATATCGGATCACTACCCCGTATTTGTCGACATCGAAGTGCCGGGATTGAGCGCTATCGAAAATACCACTGCCGCTCAAGAGGTAAAACTCTATCCTACGTATGTACAGGACCGGCTGAACATCGAGAGTGACACCCCCGTAGAACAAGTAAACATCTATTCGCTGACCGGACAAAAGCAACTGCAACTCAAAGGCACGGATATTCGCACCGTCGACCTCTCGAATTTGGCAAAAGGCATTTACATTGTAGAGACTTCGGCTCAAGGAAAAAGCCATAAAGCTCGAATCATCAAGCTGTAGTGTAGCCGTTCGGCCATACGTTCTTTAACACGGACATTATGACTTATTCGAAATCCATACTATGTGGACTTCTGGCTATCTCTTGTTCCTTACCGGCCTGCCAAAAGAGCAATTCCGAAGCCTCTGCCACCCCCACAGGAATAACGATAAACCAGACGTCATACACACAAGACAACATAGGCGAGGTGCGAGAAGGCAGCTCGGTTTTTCAAACCGCCATACAAGCGTCTCAAGAGGCTACACCCACCTATGTAACCGTCTACTTTCAAGAAAAGATACAGCCTCGGGGAGGGCTCGACCTCATCCCCTCTTACATCACCGTGTCGCACGACGGATCCACCCGTCAGGGCAAATGGACCGGCGGGACGGCCCGCACCTCGTCCTATCAGAACGGCCGCCCCACCCTGCTCTTTGACCAGTGCCGGTTCGAAGGGGACATCACCCTCACAGGCACCTTCGTCTACCGTCAAAAGAGCAACGAACCCGAAGAGATATTCCTGTGGCCCGACGGTGACCCCTTCGCCCAATGGCTCTCGGGCGAACCCTACTGGGACGGCAACAACCTGGGCAATATCCAGAATCCCCAGATCATTGTCTACCGCCCCGACATCCAGACAGCGCCCGCCCCGGCCGTGCTCATCTGCCCCGGCGGCAGCTACAAGACGGTAGCCACCTACCACGAAGGCAGCCTGGTAGCACAATGGTTCAAAGAACAGGGAGTCGTAGCCGCCGTACTCTACTATGCTTTCCCCTCGGGTCACCCCGAAATCCCGCTCAGCGACGCACAACAAGGCATCCGCTACCTCAAAGAGAACCACTACTCGATACAGTCCGACCCCAATCACGTGGGTGTCATCGGCTTCTCGGCCGGCGGGCATCTGGCCGCATTCGTATCGACGGCATTCAACCACGACGACATCGACGTAGCACTGCCCGAAAAACGGGGCGAATCGCGTCCCGACTTCTCCATACTCTTCTACCCGGTCATCACCATGACCGAAGAGCCCTATGTGCACGAAGGCAGCCGCAACAACCTGTTGGGCACCTCGCCCACGCCGGAGATGTGCCGGGCCTGCTCGCCCGAACTGCTCATCACCCCGCAAACTCCGCCGGCCCTGCTCTTCCATGCGGCCGACGACAACGGGGTGAAGATACAGAACGCCATGCGATATGTCGAGGGACTGCAAGCCCAGAACATTCCCGCACAACTGATTACACTCCCTTCGGGCGGTCACGGATTCGGATTCTATCCCGACTACGAATGTCTGCCCCAAGTCGAAGAGGCCATCTTGAAATGGCTACAAGAAGTTCCACTCAAAAACCAATAATACGATGAAAAAGATACTCATACTTTCCGTTTTACTACAAGTCCTGACCCTCTCGGCCTTTGCTCAGGACTGGGCCGAACTCGCCCGGTATCAAGAGGCCAACCAGGCCCTGCTGGCCGGAGAAGAAGACCCTTCGCGGGTAGTCTTCATGGGTAACTCCATATTCGAACGCTGGGAGAGCACCTGCCCCGAATTTTTTGCAGGCTCATACGTCTGCCGGGGTATTTCGGGACAAACGACCCCGCAAATGCTTATCCGCTTCAAACAGGATGTCGTGCATCTGAATCCCAGCGTCGTGGTCATTCTGGGCGGCACCAACGATATTGCCGGCAACACGGGACCCTCGACCCTCGAAATGATCGAAGACAATCTCTCGTCGATGGCCGAAATCGCCACGGCCAACGGCATCAAAGTGGTCATGTGCCAGCTGCTGCCTGCATACAGTTACGGCTGGGCCCCCGATGTAGATCCCCGTCAAGACATTATAGACCTCAACCAATGGATCAAAGAGTATGCCGATGCTCACGGCTATCCCTGCGTCGACTTCTACACGCCGATGGTCAACCCCTTCAAAGCTCTGAAAGTGGAATACTCGGTAGGCGACGGAGTCCACCCAAACGAAGCCGGATATGCCGTGATGGCTCCGCTCGTCGATGCCGCAATCGAACAAGCCATGGCCGGTAGCGGCATAGCCACCCAGACAGCCGACGACCCGGATATAGAAGTCTGGGGAGGGAAGTCGGTCATTCACGTCAAAACCCAGGCAGCCGACCACCTCTCCATATATACCCCCGACGGAGTCTGCGTGGCCGAGTATGACCTGCCGGCCGGCATCAGCAACCTCAACATGGCACCGGGCACCTATCTGGTCAAGAGCCTCAAGTCAACCCGGAAAATACAGGTACGATAAACACCGATTATATTCACACATCACAACTATTTAATTCTCAAAGTTATGCAAAAGGTGCTAACTCTCTTCATTCTTTTGATGCTCACGAGCGTATGCTCGGTCGAAGCGCAAACCTACCCCAAAGCCCCCGGGGTCATACGACTGCTTACCTACAACACCCACTACGGCAAGGGTGGCGGCAGCCCGGGCGTGATGAACGACAGCAACATCGTCAATCTGGGGCGCGTCATCCGGGCTCTCGATGCCGACATCATTTCGCTGCAGGAACTCGACAGCGCATCGCAAGGCCGGGGCAACCGCTATCTGTTGCGCGACATCGCCCAAAGCACGGGTCTCGACTATGCCGACTTCTATGGCAATGCCCAACCCTTCGACAAAAACGGCAGCATAGGCTGCGGAGCACTGGTGAAGAAAAACCTGCCGGTCAAAAGCCGCTATGTAGCCTACCTGCCCGGCGATGAAGGTCGGGCTGCGGTAGAACTCGAACTCGACAAGTTTGTCTTCATCGCCACCCACTCCGACCTGCACAACGAGAAGCGCAAACAGGGAGCCAAAATCATCTGCAACGATGCCCGCGAAATGGACAAGCCCGTATTCGTGGCCGGCGACCTGAACGACTCGTTCCGATGGAGCGGAGGCGGATACTCTTTCCCCGTATTTGCCCGTGATTTTGTCATTGCCAGCGACACCGTGGGCAGCTCCATTCCCGGCCGTGCCGACGACGGCGGACTCATCGATTTCATTCTGCTGAGCAAAAAGAACCGGAAGAAGATAAAAATCGTCGATACTCACATTGTACGGACGCTTGAAATCGACGGCGAGAAGGTAGACCTGGCCCATGTCTCGGACCACTATCCCATATTCGTCGACATCATCTGCAAATAACGAAGGGCCGGGCAACGGACTCTCGGCAGGAGAGGCCCCCGAACCGGAAAGACTTTAAACCCGATACATAAGAAACCATACACGCATGACAAAACACATCACGATATTTCTATGGGCAGCCCTGCTTCTGGGGCTGCTCTCCTGCGGGCAAAATCCCGATTATGAACGTTCGGCCCAACAGCTGGCCGGGCGCCTGGTTCCGGGTCACGAAAAGGATTTCATCTTCACACTCGTGCCGGCCGAAAACGACTTCTTCGAACTGAAACAACACGGAGACCAAATAGAGATACAAGGAAATAATGGTGTCTCCATGGCGCGGGGGTTGAATCACTATCTGCGCCACTACTGCCATGCGTCTGTCTCCTGGTGCGGCAACAACCTCTCGGGCATACCCGACACATTGCCCCGGATTGCTTCGCCTCTACGCATCGAAGCCTCACAGCCCTTCAGATACTACCTCAATTATTGCACATACAGCTATTCCATGGCTTTTTGGGGCTGGGAAGAGTGGGAACAGGAGATAGATCGCATGGCTCTTCAAGGCATCAACCTGCCGCTCATGGCCGTCAACAGCCAATATGCCGTCTGGCAAAATACCCTCAAGCGTCTGGGATATACCGACGACGAAATCTTCGCCTTTCTTCCCGGTGCCGGGTACGAAGCCTGGTGGCTGATGGGCAACCTCGAGGGGTTCGGCGGACCGGTTTCGCAAGCCTTTATCGACCGACAGACCGACCTGCAAAAGAAGATGCTGCGCCGCATGCGCGAGCTGGGCATGCAACCCGTATTCCAGGGCTTCTACGGCATGGTACCCAACAGTCTGAAAGAGAAATTTCCCCAAGCCCACATTCTCGAGCAGGGCGAGTGGTGCACCTATCAGCGGCCCGCCTTCCTCGACCCCAACGACCCGCTGTTCGACTCGATAGCCGACATCTACTACGACGAGCAGAAGAGACTCTTCGGCGATGCCCTCTACTTTGCCGGCGACCCTTTTCACGAAGGCGGGCAGACCGAAGGCATCGACGTGAAAGCGGCTGCCACAAAGATACTGCAGGCCATGCGACGCATCTCGCCCAAGGCCGTGTGGATTCTGCAAGGCTGGCAACACAACCCCATGCCCAGCCTCATGGAGGGGCTGAAACAGGGCGATGCCATCATTCTCGACCTGATGGCCTGCGAACGACCTCAATGGGGAGGCATACCCAGTTCGATGTTCTATAAACCCGAAGGGCACATGTACCACAACTGGATCTGGTGCGCCCTGCCCAACTTCGGCGGCAAGACCGGGCTGCACGGCAAGATGAGCAGTTACGCCTCGGGCCCCGTATTCGCCAAACACCACCCGTTGGGGAAAAACCTGTGCGGCATAGGTGCAGCCCCCGAAGGTATAGGTACCATTCCTGTCGTATACGATATGGTCTACGACATGGCTTGGCGCAACGACAGCCTGAACGTGACCGACTGGTTGCGAGAGTATACACACTATCGGTATGGAGAGGCCGACTCGGCCTGCAACCGGGCCTGGGAGATACTGGCCCGAACCATATACGAATGTCACAACGAGGCCGGCGGCCCCGTAGAGTCGTACATCTGTGCGCGACCCGCCGATACCATCAAGCACGTATCGGCCTGGGGAAATGCCGAAATATTCTATGACCCCGACCAGGTGGTGACCGCCTGGGAAACGATGTATGCCTCGCGCAACAAGTTCCGTAACAGCGACACCTACCGCTACGACCTGGTAGACCTGACCCGCCAGGTATTGAGCGACTATCTGAAAGCGTTGCATCGCCAGGCGGTAGCTGCCTTCCAACACCACGATGCCCCCCGGTTCACCCGCCTGTCGGCCCGGATGCTCGACATCATCCGCGACGACGACCGGCTGCTCTCCACCCGCAAGGAATTTTATGTGGGCACCTGGATAGGCGAAGCCGAAAAGGCCGGTACCAATCCCCAGGAAAAGGCGCAGTTCGTGGCCAATGCCAAACGACAGATTACCACCTGGACCGATTACGATTCGAGCCTGCACGACTATGCCCACAAAGAGTGGGGCGGACTCATGCGCGACCTCTACCTGCCCCGCTGGGAGGCCTGGGTCAACTACAAACGGGCTTTGCTGAAAGGAGAGCCGGCCCAGGAGCCCGACTACTTCAGTCTGGAAAAGGCATGGGTAACCAACGACAAGTCATACAACGAAGGACCCTCGGGCGACTCCGTTGCCATTATCGAAGAGCTATACAAACAATACATTGGAGAGATACGTCAAACTTATAAAAATATTTAAAATTGCAAGATACCCGATGAGACATCAACCCCCTTATTCGTCTACTTTATAAACAAATAATCATTAACACCATAGAACACACATTATGTTACACAAAGTGCTTATATGCTCGTTGATGCTTGCTTCAAGCGCGACTTATTCACAGGCAGTCCAGAAACAGATTCCTCCTTACAAAAACCCCGATCTCCCTATCGAAGAGCGGGTGGAGGATCTGCTGGGCCGCATGACTATTGACGAGAAAATTGCCCAAATACGGCACATTCACTCGTCCGACATTTTCAACGGACAGGAGTTTGATCCTCAAAAACTCTCAAACAAAGCAGGCGACATCGCCTGGGGCTTTGTCGAAGGATTCCCCCTTACCGGCGACAACTGTGCCCGATACATGCGCCCCATACAGAAGTACATGGTCGAGGAGACCCGTCTGGGTATTCCCGTCTTCACCGTAGCCGAATCGCTGCATGGCGTGGTACACGACGGCAACACCGTCTATCCCCAGAACATCGCACTCGGCAGCACGTTCACACCACAACTGGCTCGTGAAAAGGCTCATCACATCGCAAACGACCTTCACAGCATGGGATTCAAACAAGTGCTGGCTCCCTGTATCGATGCCGTGCGCGACTTGCGATGGGGCCGGGTAGAAGAGTCGTATGGCGAGGACCCCTACCTGTGCGGCCTATTCGCTATCGAAGAGGTGGACGGATACCTCGAAAGCGGCATATCGCCCATGCTCAAACACTACGGGCCTCACGGCAACCCGCTGAGCGGTCTGAATCTGGCGTCGGTGGAATGCGGACTGAGAGACCTGCACGAGATTTATCTCAAGCCTTTCGAAATGGTGGTAAAGAACACGGGGATACTGGCCGTAATGTCGAGCTACAACTCGTGGAACCACGTGCCCAATTCGGCTTCGCACTATATGCTCACCGAAATTCTGCGCAATCAATGGGGATTCAAAGGGTATGTCTACTCCGACTGGGGTGCCATCGAAATGCTCAAAAGCATGCACCGCACGGCCCGCAACTCGTCCGAAGCCGCTATCCAGGCCATTACCGCCGGACTCGATGTCGAAGCCTCGAGCAACTGCTACCCCTTCTTGAAAAGTCTTGTCGAAAAAGGAGTCATCGACGAATCGGTCATCGACACGGCTGTACGCCGGGTCTTGTATGCCAAGTTTGCCTCGGGCCTGTTTGACGACCCCTACGGCAACCGATACGAACAGAACAAACGCCACACTCCCGAGAGCGTAAGGCTGTCGAAGGCCATCGCCGACGAATCGACCGTATTGCTGAAAAACGAAAACAACCTGCTGCCCCTCGACCCCAAACGCCTGAAGTCGATTGCCGTCATCGGCCCCAATGCCGACCAGATACAGTTTGGCGATTACACCTGGAGCCGCAACAACAAAGACGGCATCACTCCGCTGCAAGGTATCAAAAGCCGGGTAGGCAAAAACACCACCGTGCGCTACGCCAAAGGATGTAGCCTGGCTTCGCTCGATACATCGGGCATTGCCGAAGCCGTAGAAGCTGCCCGTCAAAGCGAGGTCGCCGTCATCTTCGGCGGCAGCACCAGTGCGGCTTTCGTACGCGACGGTTACAAAAATTCGACCTGCGGCGAGGGCTTCGACCTCAACGATCTGAACCTCACCGGAGCCCAGACCCAACTCATCCGTGCGGTATACGACACGGGTACCCCCGTCATTCTCGTACTGGTAACGGGCAAACCGTTTGCCATCGAGTGGGAGAAGAACAACCTCCCCACCATACTCGTGCAGTGGTATGCCGGTGAACAGGCCGGAAACTCCATCGCCGACATTCTGTTCGGCCGGGTAAATCCCTCGGGACGCCTTACCTTCTCCTTCCCCCGAAGCACCGGCCATCTGCCCGTCTACTACAACTACCTCCCCTCCGACCGAGGCTTCTACCACAATCCGGGCAGTTACGACGCTCCGGGCCGCGACTATGTATTCTCCTCGCCCACGGCGCTCTACTCCTTCGGATACGGTCTCTCCTACACGTCGTTTGTCTACAAGAATCTCACGACCGACCGCGATAAATATGGCTTGACCGACACCATCAAGGCTACCGTCGAGGTGAAGAATACCGGCAAACGCACCGGAAAAGAGGTGGTACAACTCTACGTGCGCGACAAGGTGAGCACCTATGTAACCCCGATAAGACAATTGCGCGACTTCCTGAAAATCGAGCTGAAGCCGGGCGAAAGCCGCACCGTACATTTGCAGGTTCCCGTAGCCGAACTCTATCTGGTCGATGAACAGAACCACCGATTTGTCGAACCCGGCGAATTCATCATCGAGGCCGGACAGTCGTCCGACAACATTATCCTGACGAAGAGCGTCGTCGTAGGCGAACCTTCGACCATCGGCGACGATGAAGTCGTAGTAGCCTATACCCCGAAAAGCTCACGTCAGATACAGGTAAAAGGCGAGGTACGCGACATACAGGCTACCCTCGTACCCGACATGCAGGTTATCGAGAAGAGCACGGGGAAAACCCTGGCCAAAACCGATGAACGCGGCAGATTCCAGGTAACGACCGGCAACCACGAGTTCCTGGTCTTCAAGAAATCGGGCTACCGCACTGCCGAAATCGAAGTGAACAACCGCAACGTCATCAACATGACCGTCAACTACGGAGAGGATTAACCCTTGTTTACCCACACATCCAACACGATAAAAACAGATATGAAGAAAATCATAATCGCTTGTCTGTGGTGCTGCATATCCCTGTTTGCGGGATATGCGGCGCAAGACACCCCGCTGAATATCACTCCTGCCCCTCAAGAGATGACCGTGAAAAGCGGCACTTTCGCCCTCACGCCTCAAACGTCGCTGGTCGTCGGCCGTACCCAACGGGCCGACCTGCAAAAGGTGGCCGCCTACTTTCAGGCCAAAATCAATCGAGCCACCGGCTACGACCTGGCTATCAAAAACAGCGGCAACCACAACTGCATCTCGCTGCAGATAGACCGCTCGCTGAAACTGGGCGACGAAGGCTACCGGTTGAGCGTCACCCCCAAGCGGGTACAGGTCAAGGCCCGCACACCGCAAGGTCTCTTCTACGGCATGCAGTCGGTCATGCAGCTGCTCCCTCCCCAAATCGAGAGCGAGCAACCTGTCGACGGTATCGACTGGACAATGCCCTGTGTCGAAATCGGTGACGAACCGGCCTACGGCTACCGCGGCATGATGCTCGACGTGTGCCGCCACTTCCACGACGTGGAATTCGTCAAGAAACAGCTCGACATCATGGCCATGTTCAAGATGAACTATTTCCACTGGCACCTCACCGACGACCACCTCTGGACCATCGAAGTAAAGAGATACCCCCGCCTCACCGAGTTAGGTTCGGTACGCCACAATGCCGACGGCTCCATACACCGGGGATTTTATACGCAAGAGCAGATTAAAGAGGTAGTCGCCTATGCGGCCGACCGCTTCATCACCGTCATCCCCGAGATTGAGTTGCCGGGTCACGCCCTGGCCGCCCTCACCGCCTACCCCGAATACTCCTGTACCGGCGGCCCGTTTGAGCTGCGCAACAAGTGGGGCGTGGAAGACAACGTCTATTGTGCCGGCAACGACAAGACTTTCGAATTTCTCGAAAACATTCTCGACGAGGTGATTCCCCTCTTCCCGGGCAAATATGTACACATCGGTGGCGACGAATGCCCCAAAAAGAGATGGGAAGCCTGCCCCAAATGCCAGAAACGTATCCAAGATGAAAATCTGAAAGACGAACACGAACTGCAAAGCTACTTTATCCACCGCATCGAGAAAATCATTCTCGAACACGGCAAGGCCATGATTGGCTGGGACGAGATACTCGAAGGCGGACTGGCCCCCTCGGCTACCGTCATGTCGTGGCGGGGCGAAGAGGGCGGTATCGCAGCCGCTTCGATGGGACACGACGTGATTATGACCCCCTCGCCGTGGCTCTATGTCGATGCCGGTCAAGGAGCCGTCGAGGCCGAGCCCATCGCCATCAAGTTTGCCATCATGCTCGACAAAATCTACAACTACGACCCCTCGTCCGAAAAGATTCCCGAGAACCTGCGCCACCATGTACTGGGCGCCCAGTGCAACATGTGGACCGAATATGCCGTCACGCCCGACTATACCGAGTATCTGCTCTACCCGCGCATGCTCGCTCTGGCCGAACTCGACTGGACTCCCAAAGAGAAAAAGGACTATAACTCGTTTGCCCGTCGCCTCGACTCGCAACTGGTACGGCTCGACATGCACCACATCAACTACCACATTCCCCTGCCCGAAGGGCCCATGGCCAACCGCATCGCCTTTACCGACCAGACGACACTGACCTTCCACAACAGCCGCAACTACCCCATGGTCTATACTACCGATGGCAGCGAACCGCAGGCCGGGTCGACCCGATATGAGAATCCGTTGACCTTCGACCGCAACACGACCTTGAAAATCGCTACGCTGCTCCCCTCGGGGAAATTGAGTACGACCCGTACCCTCGAGGTGGTTCGCGAGCCGCTCATGCCGGCAACCGACCAGGCTACCCAACCGGGTATCGAACGGCGACGCACCGAAGGTAACCTCTACTTTGTAAAAGACTTAGAGGGGGCCTACTGGACCGAGCCTCAAGTGGTCAAGGATTTCAGCCTCAAGACCAGTGGCGACGAAAAGGGGGCCTACTGCTACACGGGCTACTTCGAAGTCCCGGCCGACGGTATCTACTACTTCTCTTCCGAGATGGACGAACTGCAAATCGACGGACGGGTGGTCATCAGCAACGACGGCCGACTCGTGCGCCACTCGCACACCCGCAACTCGGTAGCCCTGCAAAAGGGCAAACACGCTTTCCGACTGCTGATGATCAACAACAACATCGGCGGCTACCTGCGTGCCTGGAACAACAAAGGGTTTATATTCGCACCCGAAGGTGGTACGTTGGCCCTGCCCGACCCGGCTACACTCTCTCACTAATCATAAAATCGGCAATTAAAAAAAGAGCGGGGAACCAGCGATGGCTCCCCGCTTTTCATAACGAGTCGGTTCGACACTGCCGCCTGTCGAAAACTTTGTTTTCGCTCTCGTCTCTTGTATCTTTGAATAAGACAGGAGGCGGTTCAGCATAAAAATCAAGTAAACTTGTTTTTCTACTTTCGCCTTTTCGTATCTTTGTAAAAAATAGCAGGCTATGAAGAAAGATAACTATTCACGCAAGGTCCCCGGCTGGTTCAAGGTGTTGATACTGATAACGGCTCTGCCGATTTTCGCCTGGCCCTGGTTGATGAGTCGGGCCACGTCGGCCTTTACCGAGAGCGGTATGGACGACAGTCTGCCGTGGACATTTGTCATGCTTATGCCCCTTTACGTCGTGCTCTCCACCTGGATCAGTTACCGGGTCTATGCCTCCCGGCCCGAGGTGTCGTGGATTTTGCAGGCATTGCAAATTCTGGTCTATATAGCCTTGGCCATACTGGTAGCATAGCACTGAGGCCCATGACTTAAGGATTATAAAGGTCGGGGTTGGAGAAGTTGATAATCTCCATCACCATTTCGTAGGCCTGACGAGCCGGACTCTCGGGATTGATTTCGGTCGCTTTCAAATAATTCTCAATCGCCAATTTCCAGTTCCCCTGTTTCCAGAAGAGGGCCCCTTTCAGGTAATAGGCCCCATCGTCCTGCGGGTCGCAAGCCAAGCGTTCTTCGAGGTGAACGAGTGCCTTCTCCAACTCGTTTTCACCAATCATTCGATTTATATCTTCTATTGAAATCATATCCATTCCAAATTATTGTGTAACAAAGATAGTGAAAAGCACTGCAATGGCAAAAAGAGGACAAAGTTTCGCTCTTGCTTTTGCCGAATGGCTACACGACCCTTATCCTGGGTATGAACAACTGCGACAGTGGAACTCACGGAATTAAAAATCGCACAATCGCTATCTATTTAAAAGATAACGGAATTGAGATTAGAAAGTAAAAAGGGTGTCAATATAAAAAATTGATGTACCTTTGCCCCCGAAATTCTAACACACAAAAAACTATGTCTACTTATACCGAAGATACTCGTAAAGTAACGACTCACCGCCTGATGGAGATGAAGCTCCGCGGCGAAAAGATTTCGATGTTGACCGCCTACGATTTCTCTATGGCGACTCTTATAGACCAGGCCGGTATCGATGTCATTCTGGTTGGCGACTCGGCTTCCAACGTGATGGCGGGCAATGTGACCACGCTGCCCATCACCCTCGACCAGATGATTTATCACGGCAAGTCGGTGGTACGTGCCGTCAAACGGGCGCTGGTGGTTGTCGACATGCCCTTCGGGTCGTACCAGGGCAACTCGAAAGAGGCTGTGGCCTCGGCCATCCGCATCATGAAGGAGACGCACGCCGACTGTGTGAAGATGGAGGGCGGAGCCGAAATACGCGAATCGGTAGAGCGCATACTCAGTGCCGGTATCCCCGTGATGGGTCACCTGGGCCTCACACCCCAGTCGATCAACAAATTCGGCACCTATACCGTACGTGCCCGCGAAGAGGCCGAAGCAAAAAAACTGATCGAGGATGCCCATCTGCTCGAGGAAATCGGCTGCTTTGCCCTCGTACTCGAGAAGATTCCCGCCACGCTGGCTACCCGCGTGGCCGAGGAGCTGACCATCCCCGTAATCGGTATCGGTGCCGGTGGCGGTGTAGACGGCCAGGTGCTCGTGATGCACGACATGCTGGGTATCAACAAAGGGTTCTCGCCCCGCTTCCTTCGTCGGTATGCCGACCTGAGCACTACCATCACCGAAGCGGTTCAGGCCTATATAAAAGATGTAAAGACGCGCGACTTCCCCAACGAGAAGGAGCAATACTAAAAACGGAAACGCAAAAGGAGTTGTGTCGCAGGGCACAGTTCCTTTTTGCTTGACCGGGGGCCATGTGGCCCGAACCGCAAACGGCACCGGCACAACCACCTGCCGTCACAACCGAAGGCCGGTTACCGGCGCTCACCCCCTGCAAACTCCAGCCCAGCCACAAATCGGGGCATGGACAAGAAGACATTCATCACACCATTTGCCAGATAGTATCTTATGATCAAGAACCGTAATCTTTCACTCGACCTGTTGCGGGTCATTGCCTGTTACCTGGTCATGCAACAACATGCCAGCGAGTATTACTACATTGGCGACCAACTCAGTGTCGTCACCGGTAGCAACACCTTCTGGATAGGTATCATCACCTCGCTATGCCGCACGTCGGTACCCCTGTTTGTCATGCTGTCGGGATTTCTGCTGCTCCCGATGCAAGACTCCATCTCCCGGTTCTTCCGCAAGCGGTTCACCCGCATCGTCTACCCCTTTGTCGTCTGGTGCGTCATCTACGCCATCTACTTCATGGCTACACGGGGCGAGTCGGTGGGCGACCTGGCTCTGCACATCCTGCACATCCCCGTCAACTTCGGGTGCGAGATAGGCCATCTGTGGTATATCTACATGCTCATCGGGCTCTACCTGGTTGTCCCCATCATCTCGCCCTGGCTCGAACGGGCCGGCAAACGCGAGCTGGAAGGCTACCTGGCCCTGTGGACTCTCACCACCTTCCTCCCCTACATACACCTGGCCTACCCCGAAGTGCTGGGCGAGGCCTTCTGGAACGACACCCCCCTGCTCTACTACTTCACCGGATTTATCGGCTATTTCATTCTGGGGTATTACCTGCGAAGATACGGCTACCCCTCGGCACTCCTCTCGTGGGTATTGCTCGTGGCGGGTTATGCCGTCACGGCCGGCCTCTTCTGCGCACGCATCGATACCGTAGCCACCATTCCCGAGCTGGAACTCAGCTGGCGCTTCTGTACCGTAAACGTACTGATGATGTCGTTGGGACTCTTCTCGCTCATCGGCCGGCTGAAACTGAACGGGCAAAGCCGGGGGGCGCAGCTCCTCACCGACATCTCGGTCAAAAGCTACGGTATGTACCTGGCCCACATCATCGTGCTCAACTTCTACTACGACCTGATTCACCCCCTTGCCCAGGCAGCCTACATAGCCATACCCCTCATAGCCGTGTGCACCTTCGTCACCGTCTACCTGCTGGTGAAGGTGATAGCCTGGCTGCCCAAGAGCAAATACATCATCGGATAAGGCCGTCGGGGACCCGACACTACTTCGAGCCCGACTGCTCCTGCGCCTTGAGCAGATCTCTGATTTCGGTCAGCAGTTTCACCTCGGCCGAAGGTTCGGGCGGCGTAGCAGCCGCCTGAGCTTGCGCCTGCGCCTTGCGTTTGGCCGTGAGCCGCGTGATGAGTTTGATGAAGAGGAAAATCGAGAAGGCGATAATCAGGAAGTCGAACGTCATCTGCAGGAAGTTCCCGTAGTTAAGCGTCACGGCCGCCTGTTCCACGCCGTTGACCTCGCGCGGCGCCTTCAGCACCCACTTCAGGTCGGTGAAGTTGACACCCCCTACCAGCACACCCAGGAGCGGCATGATAATATCGGCCACCAGCGAAGAGACAATTTTGCCGAAAGCCCCCCCGATAATCACACCCACGGCCAAGTCGATGACGTTGCCACGCATCGCAAAGTTTTTAAAGTCGGTCCAAAAAGAACTTTTCATAATGGTACATTTTAGTATTACAGATAGATTACTCACATTCAAGGATATGCAAATAAAGAAATTTTTCTTTTATTTTCACATTCGCATACATTGTATTCAAAAAAAATATATACCTTTGCAGTGCAATTTTAGGAGCAAAGTATAAAATTATGAAATATAAAATTGCCTTTTTGCTGGTTTTGCTTGCCCTGATGAGCAGTTGCGCCACTCCATGCGGTTGTTAAACAATATGGCAAGAGCAAATGTTTTTAAGGCAGCGGGTCGGAAAAGAGAAAAAACGCGAGACATTATTTTTATTCAATAAACACTTAAAGTTTTATTACAATGATTAAAGTAGGTATCAATGGTTTTGGCCGCATCGGACGTTTCGTTTTCCGTGCAGCACAAACAAGAAACGACATCCAGATCGTAGGTATTAACGACCTTTGCCCGGTTGACTATTTGGCATACATGTTGAAATACGACACGATGCACGGTCATTTCGATGGCACGATCGAGGCTGATGTTGAGAAAAGTCAATTGATCGTAAACGGTAAAACGATTCGTGTTACCGCCGAAAAGAACCCTGCCGACCTGAAATGGAACGAGGTAGGTGCTGAATATGTAGTAGAATCTACCGGTCTCTTCCTGACCAAAGAAAAAGCTCAAGCTCACATCCAAGCTGGTGCCAAATATGTAGTTATGTCGGCTCCTTCGAAAGATGATACCCCCATGTTCGTTTGCGGTGTAAACGAGAACACTTACGTTAAAGGTACTCAATTCGTATCGAACGCTTCTTGTACGACCAACTGCTTGGCTCCTATCGCCAAAGTATTGAACGACAAATTCGGTATCCTCGATGGTCTTATGACGACGGTTCACTCGACGACGGCTACTCAAAAAACCGTTGACGGTCCTTCGATGAAAGACTGGCGTGGTGGTCGTGCCGCTTCGGGCAACATCATCCCCTCTTCGACGGGTGCTGCCAAAGCCGTAGGTAAAGTTATTCCTTCGTTGAATGGCAAACTGACCGGTATGTCGATGCGTGTTCCGACTCTGGATGTTTCGGTTGTTGACTTGACGGTTAACTTGGCTAAACCGGCTACTTATGCCGAAATCTGCGCCGCTATGAAAGAGGCTTCGGAAGGCGAACTGAAAGGTATCCTCGGTTACACCGAAGACGCAGTTGTATCTTCTGACTTCCTGGGCGATACTCGTACTTCGATCTTCGATGCCAAAGCTGGTATCGCTTTGACCGACACGTTCGTAAAAGTTGTTTCTTGGTATGACAACGAGATCGGTTACTCGAACAAAGTTCTCGACCTGATCGCTCACATGGCTAAAGTAAACGGCTAATCATTATCCACACGATAATACATAAGAAGAGGCCGACCCAAAAGAGATTTTTTGAGGTCGGCCTCTCGATGTTTTATAGAAACTATAATCGGCTGCCACTTGAAAAAATTGCAGCCGATTTGTTTTTCTTTCGCTGAAGAGTCTTTTTGAGACTTATAACGATTACTGGCATCGGTATGAAGCGGTATTGACCACCTATATGGTAGCATAGAGAGGCTTCCAACCCGCCATTCTCCCTGAAAGGATTGCCGAGTACTTCCTGAGGTTATGCGCAAGCGCAACAAGCCCAAACTCAACTCTCACTTTCCTGTTTGATTTGAGCCGGAAGCGCCTGAAGCCGTGATTGAACTTGATGTCTCCGAAGACGGCCTCAGGTTCGATGGGCCGGTTCCTGCGGTGGTTCATCCCGCGTTCGCTGGTGAGCAGCTCCCTTGCCTGTCTCTTGAACCTGTTGGCCGTGTGGTTGACCTCGATGGCCCTCTTGTCTGACCTGCCTTTGTAGCACATTCCCCTGAGCGGGCATCCCTTGCAGTTGACGGCCCTGTACACGGCCACTTCCGACCTGTAGCCGAGATCCGTAACGGGGTGTCGCGTGCCGCTCCTCTCCAGATGCTGCCCCATCGGACATACATAGTAGTCCTCTCCGGCGTTGTAGTACATGTTCTGGACGAGGAAACTATTGTCGGCATACCCGCGTTTCGTCTCGGCGTGGAACATGTTGTACTTGACATAGGCATCTATCCCGCCGCTCTCCATATACGCATAGTTTGCTTCGTTGCCGTAGCCGGAGTCTGCCACGACCTCATCGCTCTGTGTCCCGTATCTCTCCCTGAAGGAGTCCAGAAACGGTATCAGCGTACCCCAGTCCGTGGGCCTCCAGTAGATGCCGTAGTTGGTTATGAACTGGTTCTCTGTCGCTATCTGCACGTTGTATCCCGGCTTGGTCTGGCCGTTGTTCATCGCGTCCTCCTTCATCCTCATGAAGGTGGCGTCAGGGTCCGTCTTGCTGTAGCTGTGCCTCTCGCCCATGGTCTCCAGTTGACTCTCGTACGACGCCAGCTTCGGAAGGGACTCCTCCTTCACCTTCTCCACGCTCCTGCGCAGCTTCCTGTCGCTGATACCCTGTTCGTCCATTTTCCGGAGTATCCTTTCGGTTCGCTCCGGCAGCTCCTCTATGCAAGGCTCTTCCGCAGAACATTCTCCGGCCTCCGCCGCCAGGACCGACTCCGCCGCCTTCAGCACCGCGTCAACCCGGGCCTCCAGCTTCGCCTTGTTCTTTTCGACGCTGCCCTTCCACACGAAGGTGTACTTGTTTGCCACGGACTCTATCTTCGTGCCGTCTATATACTGGACCTTCAGCGAAACCAGCCCCTCCTCGTTCATCATGACCACGGTCTGGCGGAACAGCTCCTCGAAGCGCCCGTCGCTCAGGCGCTCGCTGCGGAAGCGGTTTATCGTGCGGAAGTCCGGACGGGACATCCCCGAGAGCCACATGTAGTTCACGTTCTCGTGCAGCAGACGCTCCATCCTGCGCCCCGAATAGACGTTACACATGTATGAATACACGATTACCTTCAGGAGCATGCGGGGATGAAAGCTGCTGGTACCCCCTCCCTTGTAGGTGGACTCTATCCCCGAGATGTCAAGCCTGTCTATTATCGCGCTGACTGTCCTTACCGGATGATTTTCAGGAATCAGTTCGCTCAATGACGGAGGAAAAAGAAGACTGTCGTTTTGATTATAAGTTTTATATATTATCATTATCTTTGCACTCATGGTAAATGATTGATTATCTTTTTGTTCCGTACCTTAAATATAATAAATCTTTACCATAAAAACAACGGTTATCTTCTTTATTTTCAAGAGGATAACCGTTAATTTTTTTGCCTTATGGAAATGCCAAAAGATAATGAAAAAGGGTAACCCGTTCTGTCTTTATTGACTTTTGGGTCACCCCCTTCTTCGTCTCAATCCGACAGGTACACCCTCGCCATATACCCTTGAAGGCATCCTTCTTTGTGCCACGCCACACCTCTCGGATTTACCGGTCTCACACATATACAACACCATAGCTCGACAAAAAGTTATTCAGCACGGGCAGTATTTCGCCCACGGCCTTGCCCATGTTGCCGGTTACCCGCACCGGCATATCGGTGTACTGCGGCTCGATGCCGCAAATCATCGATACCGCCCGATGCTCTCGCTCGGTCAGCCCAATCTCACACATCAGCATGTAGGCCACGCCGTCAAACTCGATTTCGGCCTCGTGCCGTACCCGCTTGCGCGGTGCCTCGTCGCGCTCGTAAGCCACCAGCCAGTACGATGCCGCCAAGGCGGCCAAAGCCGGTGCTTCCCATTCGATTGTCTTCATTGTTGCTTGCTCCTTTCCTTCGACGCCACTCTGCCAGGGTATATTCACACTGCTTTTACCTGTTTTGCCCGTGTATCTCTTCCCTCTGTTTATAAATTACATAGGTAATATACCCCGGCAGAGTGTTATCAAATATGTTAATTATTAGCCTATTATTTCGTTTATTCAAAAAAAGTTCCTACCTTTGCATGTGGTAATAACACCACACAAATATACAACTCAAAATCGCATTATGCAAATTATTAAAGGTAATTTTACCATATAAATTTTATACGGCCATGAGCAACGACGATAAAATTATCAGAATCAAAGCGTTAATAGACGACCAGGGAATCACCCAGTCGGAGTTTGCCAAACGCATTGCCATCGATGCTTCCAACTTTTCGAAGCACCTGACCGGCAAATTACCCATCAGCGACTCGCTCATCAACAAAATCGTAGTCGAACTGGGCGTCTCGAAGGAGTGGCTCTGCTCGGGCAACGGCCCCATGTACGCCTCGACCAGCTCTACAACCAACGACGTGCACAACCACATACGCACCCTCACCCTCCCCTCGGGAGCCATCGTACCCGAGGTGCGCAATGGCGCCAAGGTATACGGGCTCGACGTCACAGCCGGCAACCTGGGGCGTGACCGCATGTTTACCGACGACCTGGTCATCGGCAGCATCGACGTCCCATTCATCAACCCCGATTGCAGCATCGTCAAGGTAAGCGGAGACAGCATGAAGCCGGTTATCAACAATGGAGACATGATTGCCATTCGCGAAATCAAAAATCCCAACCTCATCTTTTGGGGCCAAATCTACGTCGTACTGCTCGAAGACTACCGCATGGTCAAGTATGTGCGCAAGCACGAGAACCCCGACCAGGTAATCCTGCGCAGCGAAAACAAAGAATATGACGACATCGAAATCGAGAAGCGCGACATCTGCGACCTCTTCATCGTCGAGAATATCATACGCATCGACAATCGCATATAAGATGCAGTAAAGAAAAAAAATACCAATATCAACGCCAACGAAACATTACCGAGAAATATGCTGACCTTGAAACAAGTAATCGTGGAATCGCACGACGACCTCGAGATATGGTCGTCGATTACCGTGTGGGAGGGTGCACGGCAGGAGCTGGTTATCCAGCTGGAATTTACCGACTATGACGACCCGGACCGAGAGACTAAGACATCTGCCACACTCGACCGGGACGAGGCTGCTACCCTGGCCAAACATCTGCACATCACCACCGAGGCTCTACCCCAGGCCCTGTTCGACAGGTATGGCGACACCTCCAATCTGGCGGTACCGTCGGAGGTCGAAGCTCTGTTCCAGGAGATACTCAACTTCATCCTCGACCACGGCGCCCGCTATCGCCTCACCCAGGAGTAGCCCTGCCATCCCCCCGGGGGAGTGAACGGCCTGCCACACACCGGCAACGCTACGAAGCACTACACCGGGGAACCCTATTTTACCCACTCTTTTACAGCAGACAGAGGGACGGGGCAGCATAGCCAAAATTGAAAACTATGCGTCCCTATTTGTCCAGACCCTCATCTTTTAGTATCTTTACGCCCGAATGACGAGAGGTTTATATCAGGAATGAAACAGTTGCTATACATCGCTTTACTACTGTTCTCCGGCCACAGCGTGCTGGCGGCTTCCTACACCTGCCACACCGAGGCGGGCGAGCTGCAAAGTCATATCCCGACCTCCGGCGAGTCGGTCACCCAACTGACCGTCACGGGCACACTCGATGCCCGCGATTTCGCCTACATGGGCGACTCGCTCACCAACCTGAACCTCATCGACCTGGAGGGCTGCACGATTGCCGCCTACGAAAGCCGCGATACCTATCTGGGCAACCAGGCGCGTTTCGAAGCGCACACCCTGCCGGCGCACACCTTTCTCGGATTCCAGAAACTGACGATGGTAAAACTACCAAAAGGCACACAAGTCATCGGCGAGGCCGCCTTTGCCGGATGCCCGGCCCTCACCACCATCGTCTGGGGCGAGCAGTTGCGCAGCATCGGCGACCTGGCTTTCTCGGGCTGCCCGGCACTCGACACCCCGCTGCCTGCCACGTTGCGCAGCATCGGCGAATACAGTTTTGCCGGATGCACCGCCTATACCGAACTGAACCTCGAAAGCGCTCCGCTAAAGTCCATCGGAGCCAACGCCTTCGCCGGCTGTACCCGCCTGGCGGCTATCGCCTTACCAGCTTCGCTGCAAACCATTGGCGACCGTTGCTTTGCCGGCTGCTCGGCCCTCACGGCCATCGCCCTGCCCGCAGCGCTGCAATCGCTGGGTGAAGGTTGCTTCGCCTACTGCACCTCGCTCTCGCAGGTCGATATGAAGCGTATCCTGCTCACCTCGATTCCGGCCTATGCCTTCGACCACTGTACAAGCCTCACGTCGCTGCATACCCCAGCCATGACTGAAGAAATTGGCGAAGGGGCCTTCTACTACTGCACCTCGCTGCTCGACTGCACGCTACCTACCCGACTGCGCGAGATAGCCGACTATGCCTTTGCCGGATGCAGCCGGATGGAACACCTCTCGTTCCTGCCCGAAGGGCTCGAGCGGATAGGCCGGTGGCCCTTCTACGGCATGCGACAACTCTACTCGGCCACGATACCCTCGACCGTCACCTACATCGGCGACCACGCCTTCGACAGCTGTACCCGCCTGGCCGCCGTCATGGCCTACCCCACCGAGCCCCCGGCACTGGGCGAGGAGGTATTCCTCAACGTGCAGCAAGCCGACTGCGCGCTGGGAGCTCCCGACGAGAGCATAGAGCTCTACCGCAACGCTCCGCAGTGGCAGGAGTTCGACATCAGGCACTTCTCCAACCGGGAAGAGATAGCCGACGACCACACCTTGCAAGTCTATTTCGAACACGAAATACTCCGGGTCAAAGCCTCCGACCCCATGCGACAAATCGCCCTCTACACCCTCGACGGGCGCGTTGTACACCGGGAGGAGGGCGAGACCTACGAGTGGGCCATCGACACCCGCTCATACACAGGACCGATATTTGTCCTGTCCATACAAATGCAATCGGGAGAGTACCGCCACCTGAAGGTGGGACGAAACCGGTAATCGACCGCCAGGAACAAAGATGAAATTTCGACTATGGGAAAAAATAAACTGAAAAAATTCGACGATCTGCAGGGATACCCCCACGTGTTCCAATACCCCTTCGGCCTGTTGCAGGAGAAAGGATTCGAAATACAGGGCAAATGGGGCGAAACCTTCTTCAAGAACGACAACCCCATCGTGCTCGAGCTGGGTTGCGGCAAGGGCGAATATGCCGTAGGGCTGGCCCGTCGCTTTCCGCAAAAGAACTTTATCGGCATCGACATCAAGGGGGCCCGCATGTGGAGCGGTGCCAAACAGGCGCTCGAGGAGGGGATAAAGAATGTAGCCTTCCTGCGGACCAACATCGAGCTGATCGACCGCTTCTTCGGCCCGGGCGAGGTGTCGGAAATCTGGATTACCTTCCCCGACCCGCAGATGAAGAAGGTGCGCAAGCGGCTCACCTCGACCCGCTTCATGGCGCTCTACCAGCAGATACTCACCCCCGACGGGCTCATCCACCTCAAGAGCGACAGCCCCTTCATGTATACCTACACCTGCGAAATGGTGAAGGCCAACGGCTACCCCGTGCAGGTGGCTACCGACGACCTCTACCACTCGGGCATCGCCGACGACATTCTCGAGATAAAGACCTTCTACGAGCAACAGTGGCTCGAGCGGGGCATGAACATCAAGTACATCCGGTTCGTATGCCAGCCGCGCGAACAATTTGTCGAGCCCGACGTTGATATTCCCTACGACACCTACCGGAGTTTCAACCGGGGGAAACGCAGCGGCAAGCAGAGCAGTCAAGACGATACGACAACGAAATAACTTATATATCATGCAGCTATATCCTAAACTGATACTCGACGCACTGGCCAAAGTGCGTTATCCCGGCAACGGAAAAGACCTCGTCGCCAACGGCATGATCGAGGACGACATCCGCATCGACGGCAACAAGGTGAGCTTCTCCATCATCTTCGAGAAGCCCAACGACCCCTTCATCCGCTCGGTCGTGAAGGCGGCCGAAACGGCT
Organism: Barnesiella sp. An22; assembly: GCF_963931395.1. Lineage (NCBI taxonomy): Bacteria > Pseudomonadati > Bacteroidota > Bacteroidia > Bacteroidales > Barnesiellaceae > Barnesiella > Barnesiella sp. An22. Next base: position 414,171 of record NZ_OZ007014.1, on the reverse strand, counting down.
ATCCTCACCTTCATCAGCCCCGATGTCGACATCAAGGGCAACATCAACGTCAAGAGCAAACAGGTGGCCCGCCCCAACCCCGAGAACCCGCTCCCCGGCGTGAAGAACATCATCGCCGTGTCGTCGGGCAAAGGCGGCGTGGGCAAGTCGACCATCGCCTCGAACCTGGCCGTGGCTCTGGCTCGCCTGGGCTACAAGGTGGGTCTGCTCGACGCCGACATCTTCGGCCCCTCGGCCCCCACGATGTTCGACATCGAAGATACCGACGTCTACACCGAGAATATCGGCGGCCGTGACCTCATTCTGCCCGTCGAACGATACGGGGTGAAGATTCTCTCCATCGGCTTCTTCGTGCGCAAGAACGACGCCGTATTGTGGCGGGGCGGCATGGCCAGCAACGCCCTGAAGCAACTCATCACCGATGCCGCCTGGGGCGACCTCGACTACTTCGTGCTCGACCTGCCGCCGGGCACCAGCGACATACACCTCACCCTGGTGCAGACCCTCGCCATCACCGGGGCCATCGTGGTCACCACCCCGCAGGAGGTGGCTCTGGCCGATGCCCGCAAAGGCATCAGCATGTTCACCGGCGACAAGGTGAATGTGCCCATTCTGGGTCTGGTCGAGAACATGAGCTGGTTTACCCCGGCCGAACTACCCGAGAACAAATACTACCTCTTTGGCAAGGATGGCGGCAAACGGCTGGCCGAAGAGGCCGGCGTGCCTCTGCTGGGGCAGATTCCCATCGTGCAGAGCATCTGCGAAAGCGGCGATGCCGGGCACCCCGTAGCCCTCGACGATTCGGTCACTGGGCTCGCCTTCAAACGTCTGGCCGAGGAGGTAGTAAAGGCTGTCGACGAGCGCAACGCCACCCGCCCCTCGACCCAGCGGGTAGAGGTTCACAAGTAGACATACTCCCACACAAGGTTACTCCCATAAGGCAGAGAGCCGCCGCGAAACATGCTTCGCAGCGGCTCTCGCTCTTTTTATTTCGTTTTGGAGGGTTATACCTCACCGGCCAGCAAACGCGCTACTGTGGCCGGATAGAGCTCGTGCTCGGCCGCATGGACCAGCGTGAAGAGCTCGTCGAGGTCGTGCCCCTCGTAGGGAACGGCACGCTGGGCAATGATGCGCCCGCCGTCGACCGTCTGGTCCACGTAGTGAATGGTCACGCCAAAGACCTTCACCCCATAGTTCAAAGCCTGCTCGACGGCCCGGGCCCCGGGGAATGCCGGCAGCAACGAGGGGTGTATGTTGATGATGCGACCACCGTAGCGCGACAGCAGCGTGTCGGCCACGATGCGCATGTAACCGGCCAGACACACCAGGTCGACACCGGCCTTGTCGAGACGGTCGGCAATGGCACCCTCCATATCGGCTTTCGAGGGGTAGGATTTGGGTTGGAAGGCAAAGGTCTCCACCCCGTGACGGGCGGCCCGTTCGACTACGGCAGCCGCCGGCTTGTCGCAAACCAGCAGAACCACCTCGGCCGGAATACGGCCCGACTCGCAGGCCGTTACAATCGCCTCGAAGTTGGTACCGGTGCCGCTGGCAAATATAGCAAGACGTTTCTTTTGAGACATGACACAATTCTTTTTATCACAGGTTTACAAACAGACATGGCGCCCAAAGGCCGGTATCACCGCCGCTTCGAGCGCCATGGTATAGGTTACACAGAGAGCGGGCCAATTACTTTACCTCCCAGGTCTCTCCGTTCAACAGGAACTCACGCAGCGAATGGTAAGGCACCTTGCCGGTTACCTCTTTCACCTGGCGGGCCACCTCCTGGTCGTAGGCCGGAGCCTCGACATTGCGTATCACGCCGATGGCCAGCGGCAGTTCGTGACCGTCCATCATGGCCAGACTCTGGTGCATGAAGTTGTCGGGCAACTTGGCATCGTGTACCAGAATGTCGTCGAGTGTCACACCGTTCTCGCCGATGGTCACCGCCTTGAGCTTGTAACCGTCGAGCACGAGACCTCGGTTGTGGTCCTTGCCGAAAATCATCTTCTCGCCATGGCGCAGATGGATGGTGCGGTCGGCCCGGAACTCCTTGTCGGCCACATAGCTGTGGATGTTGTTGTTGAAGATGACGCAGTTTTGCAACAACTCTACCACCGAGGTTCCCTTGTGGCGGGCAGCCTCGACCAGCACCTCCTGCGAAACCGACAGCTCTACGTCGAGCGAACGGGCAAAGAAGGTACCGCGGGCACCAAACACGAGCTCGGCCGGGATGAAGGGGTCTTCTACCGTGCCGTAGGGCGACGACTTGGTCACAAAACCACGGTCGCTCGTGGGCGAATACTGCCCCTTGGTAAGGCCGTAGATCTTGTTGTTCATCAGCACCACGTTGATGTCGACATTCCGGCGCACCGAGTGGATGAAGTGGTTACCGCCGATAGCCAGGCAGTCGCCATCGCCCGAAATCTGCCATACGGTCAGGTCGGGGTTGGCCGTCTTCACGCCGGTAGCGATGGCAGCGGCACGGCCGTGAATGGTGTGGAACCCGTAGGTATTCATGTAGTAGGGCAGACGCGACGAGCAGCCGATACCCGAAACCACTACGGTCTTGTGGGGCGGTATGCCCAGCGTGGCCATGGCTTTCTGCAGCACGTTCACGATCGAGTGGTCTCCGCAACCGGGACACCAGCGCACATACTGATCGCTCTTATAATCTTTTGCCGTATATTCCTTTTGTTCTTCCATGTCTTATTCCTCCAAAAGCTTTGTAAAATGGTCAATCAACTCGCTCTCCATAAACGGTTGGGCCTGTATCTTGTTGTAACGCAGGAAGGTCTTGCCGGGGACTTTACCCGAGAGGTAAGCCGCAAACTGACCGTTGTTCAGCTCGCACACAACCACCCGTTTGTACCGGCGGAGCACCTCCTCGGTATTCAGGGGCAGAGGATTGATATAGTTGAAGTGGGCGAATGCCACCGGTTTGCCCTGGGCATTCATGGCCTCGACGGCCGAATAGAGGTGGCCGTAGGTGCCGCCCCAGCCCACTACCAGCAGCTCGGCATCGGGGTTACCCTGCACCTGGAGCAACGGCAGGTCGTTGGCAATGTTGTCGACCTTTTGCTGGCGGGCACGCACCATCTTCTCGTGGTTGGCCGGGTCGGTAGAGATGGCGCTGGTCTTCCAGTCTTTCTCCAGTCCGCCCAGGCGGTGCATGAAGCCTTCGACGCCCGGACGTGCCCAGAAGCGTACCGAACGCTCGTCGCGGTCGTAGGGTTTCCAGGCGCCCAGTTGTTCGGGCTTCACGTAGTTGGGTTTTATTTCGGGATACTCGTCCATGTCGGGGATACGCCAGGCCGAAGAGCCGTTGCCGATGAAACCGTCGGTGAGCAGGATGACGGGCGTCATGTGCTCCAGAGCGATCTTGGCAGCCTGGAAGGCCATGTCGAAGCAGTTGGTCGGAGTCGAAGCAGCCACGACCACAACCGGGCTTTCGCCGTTACGGCCGTAGAGAGCCTGCAACAGGTCGGTCTGCTCGGTCTTGGTGGGCAGACCCGTCGAGGGACCGCCGCGCTGTACGTCGATAACTACCAGCGGAAGCTCCGACATCACGGCCAGACCGATACCCTCGCTCTTCAAGGCCAGACCGGGACCCGAGGTCGAGGTCGCTGCCAGATTCCCGGCAAACGCGGCACCGATGGCGGTGCAGACACCGGCAATCTCATCCTCGACCTGAATGGCTTTTACACCCAGGTCTTTGCGTTTGGCCAGCTCGTGCAGAATGTCGGTGGCGGGGGTGATGGGATAACTGCCCAGGAAAAGGGGCAGACCCGATTTCTCCGAAGCGGCAATCAAGCCCCAGGCGGTGGCGGTGTTGCCGTTCACGTCGGTATAGATACCGGGGCGCACCTGTGCCGACTCTACCCGATAGGTCGATACCGAGGCGTGTATGTTGTGGCCATAGTTGTAACCGTCGCTCATCACCTTGGCATTGGCCTCGTAGATGGCCGGTTTCTTGGCAAACTTATTCTTCAGCAAATGTTGTGCCTGCTCCAGCGGACGGTCGAACAACCAGCAGACGAGACCCAGCGCAAACATGTTTTTGCACCGCACGATCGACTTGTTGTCGAGACCCGAGTCGGCCAACGAACCCTTCACCATCTGCGTAATGGGCACCGGCACAATCTGTGCATGCGAAAGTCCGGCCTCCTTGATGGGGTCGTCGGTCTGGAAAGCCGCCTTCTCCAAATCGCTGGCGCGGAAGCTGTCGGAGTCGATGATGACCACTCCGCCTCTCTTCACATGACGGGCATTCGTCTTCAAGGCTGCAGGGTTCATGGCCACCAACACATCGGCCAAGTCGCCCGGCGTGTGAACACCCCGTCCTATATGAACCTGAAAACCGGATACTCCACCCAGTGTGCCTTGCGGAGCCCGAATCTCTGCCGGATAATCGGGGAAGGTCGATATTTCATCTCCCATACCGGCCGAAACATTGGAAAAAATATTTCCGGCCAACTGCATGCCATCGCCCGAATCGCCGGAAAATCGTACCACGACTTCTTCCAATACTTTCACTTTCGTTTTTTCTGTCATGTTTACGTTACATTTTTAATTCAACAGAGCTGTTTTTGATTTTATATTAAAATCATTTTGACAAAGATAGTGTTTTTTTGTAAGCATTTGAAATATTTTCATAGAAATATGTAAGCAACCTTACCTCTTTCTATTTAAAACATGGCCATGAAAAGTGCCATATCGTAATAGGGCAACCCCAGACGTATGCTCAGCTCCTTGTGAGTGAGCTTCCCGCCAAACAGATAGACGGCATTGCGCAGCCGGTCGTCCGACTTGATGTGGCCGTAGAGCATGGCGGGGTCGTTGAGCGAAATGAGCAGGGGCACCAGCAGGTTGCTCAGGGCCATCGAAGCCGTCCGGGCCACGGCACTGCTCACGCTCGAGAGGCAGTAGTGCAGCACGCCGCACTGTTCGTACACCTTGTTGCACGGGGCCTCGCTGCAACTCGAGGTTTCGAAACAGCCCCCCTTGTCCATGCAGAGGTCGAAGAGCAGGGCGCCCCGCTTCATCATCTCGACATAGTTCATGCCCAGCCGTCCTTGGTCGGGCACCTCGGTACCGATAACCACATCGGCCGAGCGCATGGCATTCTCCAGCACATGCGGGTGCAGGTTCGAAGTAAAGACCGAGGGGCTCACCTCAAGCTGGGTAGCCCGCAGGCGATAGAAATCGTTGTCGAAGACGCGCACCAGTGCCCCCAGTCCGCAAGCCGCACGGGCTGCTGCACGGCCGGCCAAGCCGCCGCCGATAATCAGCACCTCGGAGGCAGCCACACCGGGCACACCACCCAGCAAAACCCCTTTGCCGCCACTGCGGTTGCTCAGCAGCTCCGAGGCCAGCACGATGGCGGCACGGCCGTCAATCTCGTCGAGAATATCGGCAAAGAGATAGCGCCCCTGCTCGTCGGTCACCCGATCGATGGCCACGGCGGTCACCTTCTTCTGCATCAACAGTTTGACAACCGAAGCCGACTGATACTGAGGTTGCAGCAGGGTGAGCAGGAACACGCCCGGCCGAATCAAGGCCGCCTCTTCCCCGTTCAGCGGGGTAATCTTGAGCACCACATCGCACTGGAACACCTCGGCGGCATCGACCGCCTGAGCTCCCGCTTCGGTGTAGTGCAGGTCGCTGTATTTGATACCCTCGCCCGCGCCGCGCTCGATGAGCACCACAAATCCCTCCCGGGTGAGCAGCGCCACCCCCTCGGGGGTGAGGGGGAATCGTTTCTCCCCGCCGTTATGTTCGGCCGGCAACCCGACAGACAACCGACGGTTGCCCGACATCACACCCAGCAACTGTTCCTGAGGAGCCATTCCTACATTCAAACTACCCGCCATAGCTTTTTCTGTTTAATTAGATTTATCGGTACTAATATACAAATATCCTTGATAAAACGGTTCGGCCTGCCCGGTTTATTCGGCAGACTCATCGCCGGCCTCTCCCCGCATCAGTTGCGAGAGCCGCTGCACCGCCTCGTCGACCGAATGGGTCGACTCGTACTGCTCGGCATCGAAGGTGTAATCGGCCTGCCGATAGTAGGGCTCGCGCTGCGCCAGCATCCCGGCGATGCAATCGTCCAGCTCTTCGGCCGTCTTGCCGGCCACCAGGGGCCGCTTGACCCGCGCCCGCAACAACCGCCGGCACAACGTCGGTATCGAAGCCGACAGATAGACCGTGACACCCCGACTGCGCATATACTCCATATTGTCGAAGAAGCAGGGGGTACCCCCGCCCGTCGCCACCAACACGTTGTCGAACTCGGCCACCTCGTGCAGCATGCGTCGCTCGATGTCGCGGAATCCCGCTTCGCCCCGCTCGGCAAAGAGGTCGGAGACCCGCTTGCGATACCGGGCCTCGATATAGGCGTCGAGATCGATGAACTCCACATCGAGGAGCTGAGCGGCCCGCCGGCCCAGGGTGGTCTTGCCGGCTGCCATATATCCCACTAAAAAAACAGGCTTCATGGTTGTTGGGTATAAGATAGAGTATCGGTATTCATGCCGGGGTCCGCCTCGACGGCCAGTTCGCCACCGGTCACCAGAGCCCGATGCTTGGCCCGCCACGTCTCGCCGAACTGGCTGAACTCGAACCCGGCCAGGCTCTCGGTGAGCATCTGCCGGTCGGCCTCCTTCACCGGCAGCCCCGCGATAAACTCGAGTGCCTTCTCCCGCCCCTCGAGGCCCGACAGCAGCACGGCCTTGTTGAGCAGATAGTCCAGGTTGGCTGGCTCCTCCTTCAAATACGATTCGTAGAGCACCAGTGCCTGCGACAACTGGGCACGGGCATCGGCCTCGTCGCCCCGGTCGTAGGCGATGAATCCCTTCACCGTATAGAAATAGGCCTTCAAACGGTTCTTCCCGTCGGGTCCTATCTTCTCGATAGCGGTGGTCGCCGTGCGGTAGGCACTGTCGGGGAGCCACAGATTCAACTCGTTGAGCACCTTCCCGAAGTAGACGTCGATATTTCCGTCGTCGGCCTCGAGAGCCTGTTCGAGCAACCCCTGGGCTACCCTGCAATCGGCGATGGACACTCCGTCGCCCGAGAGCATCGATACCGCCTCTTCATACAGGCGGGTGCTCTCCTCCCGGTCGCTTTTGCCGGGGGCACAGGCAACGAGCCCCCACAAAACGGCCCCCACGATACCACACATGACGATTTTTCTCATCTTCATTTCCTCCATTCACGGCACCCGTTCCGGCTCCAAGACCGGGCTGCCGGATTGCGATTGCCGCACTAAGCCGTGTAAAGATACGATAAATTTCCCTATTTTTGCACCAGACAACCAAATGAGATTTCAATTATGGCCAAATACAAATACTATGTCGTGTGGGAAGGTCGGGCCCGGGGCATCTTCGACTCGTGGGAAGCGTGCAAAGAGCAGGTCGACAACTTCAAAGGAGCCAAGTACAAAAGTTTCGACAGCCTCGAAGCGGCCACCGAAGCCTTCCGCAATATCCCCGACGACTTCTCGGGCGTCTTGCGCAAAATAGGTGAACGCTCGCGCGACAAGCTCGAAGCTCCCCGACTCAGTCCCGAGGTCATTGCCGACAGCCTGGCCGTCGATGCCGCCTGCAGCGGAAATCCCGGCCACATGGAGTATCGCGGTGTCGACACGAAATCGGGCATCGAGCTCTTCCACGTGGGCCCCATGATGCAGGGCACCAACAACATAGGTGAGTTTCTGGCCCTCGTTCACGGGCTGGCCTATCTGCACCAGCGCGGCTCTGCCATCCCCGTCTACTCCGACAGCCGCAACGCCATCGCCTGGGTGCGGCAAAAGAAGTGCAAGACCAAACTGACCCAAAACGCCGTCAACGCCCCCATCTTCAACCTCATCGCCCGGGCCGAACGATGGCTGCAGACCCACACCTACACCAACCCCATCATCAAATGGGAGACCGAGCGGTGGGGCGAAATCCCGGCCGACTTCGGGCGCAAATAGACCCTCTCGATTATTTTTTTCATTCCTATAAAAACTACCAGGGCTGCCTCGCATGAGGCAGCCCTGGTTTACCTTATGTTCACAACCGGCACAGAAGCCACGGAATCAACGTCTTACCACCTTGGCCGTAGTGATGGTACCCGACTCGTCGACCACCTGAACAACCAGGATGGCCGGAGTTGAGGCACCGAGGTCGAGCGTGAAGCTGGTCGCATCGGGAGCCGACTGATGGAGCAACCGTCCATAGAGGTCATAAATGCGGACGGCACTCAGCATCGTCTGACCGCTCACGACAAGCCGACCGCCATAGGTATAGACCCGGACGGTATCGTCAGCACTCTCCCCGGCCAACTCGGTAATGCCGGTGCCTTGCGGTTCCTTGTATTCGCCCGACGGGATAATCTCGTAGAGGGTCGGGATATTGTGCTCGTTCCACTCGATGCGCACGGCCGTCACCATCTCGTAGTCACGCGTGTCGATGACGGTGGCCAGGTGGTCGAGCGTTCCGGCTTCCACCCATTGAGAGCCATCGTAGAGCGAGACGGCAGGCAATTCGTAGTTGGCATCGAAGGTGGTGTTGTGGTAAATCTCAACGGCCTCGATGTCCATATTCTCGATGAAGGTGTGTTCCACATAACCGGCCTCTTCGGCTCGATAGTTGGTAATCATGTTCTTGTCGGACAGGGCCGAAATCATGGCCTGGTTGTGGTCGGTAGTCTGTGTCACACGGTCTGCCATGACACAACCGAACTCTGCCACCTTGAGCCAATAGCTGCCGATGATATTGGTAATATACAGGCGGAGATACTTACCCGTAGCGCCATTGGCATTGGTGGTGAATGAGTGGGTGTTGGCGTTGATGCCGCCACTGTCGTAGGCTGCCACCTTTGTCCAGCTCTGCCCGTCCAACGACACCTGAAACTCTCCGCTGCCGATGAGCTGGTCGTTCTCCATGAAGGTAACCGTTATCTCAAAAATCGAATGTGGCTCGGCATACTCAAGTTGCAACCAGTCGCCCACCTGCGGCTCGGCGTTGCTCCAGAAGTGCGTACCGGGGTTACCGTCCACGATATTGCCGATATTGTAGCTCTGGTAGGTGCCGAGCGAAGTGCTGGGTGTGGGCTTGCCTATCTCGGAGGTAGCACCTGCCACAGAGCAGGAAAATTCGGCCAGCTGCATCCAGAACGAACCTTCGACACTGGTTACCATCAGGCGGACATATCGGGCATTGGTACCATTGGCTGCACAGGTATAACGATTATTGACCAGACTGCCGTGGCTGTATTGTGCTATGGTAGTCCATTCGTTGGCGTCGGTAGAGAGTTGAATATCGGCCGTACCGGAAAGGATGTCTTTGCCCGTGAAGACGAGGGTGACGTTGTCGATCGAGTAGACATCGCCGTAGTCGAGCTGGATGTAGTGCCCCGCTGCCGTGTTCTCACCGCTCCAGAAGAAAGTACCGGTGTTGCCATCGACAGCCAGCTCGAGGGGATAAGAGACATTACCATCGGTGTAGACCTTCAGGTTTGAGGTAATAACCGGGGTAGGTACGACGATTGCGCCCGACGACAAGGAGACGGTCAGAACATCAAAGCCAAGCGATTCCGCCTCGCCGCCGGCAGTGCTGCGAACCAGACGAACGTAGGCCGCATTCTGCGACGACACGGGCAGAGTGGCTGGAGTCCATATCTTGCCATTGATCGAGGTCTCGAAGGTCACCCCTTCAGGCAACTCCATCTCGCCGACTGCCACCTTCTCGATAGCCCCGAGGTAGAGGCCCACGTAATCGCCCCCGGCCAACTCGACACCGCTCAGCCCCGAAAGTGTGGCCCCGGCATCCGTCACAGTCAGGTTGAAAGCCGCCGGGTCCAGGTTGGTGACAACCTGCGCCTGCTCGGGTTCCGTCCAGTCACCGGGGAGGTTGGCGCCCAGGGTCTCATACAGATAGTCCACAAACGGACGGGTGTAGGAGTTGGCCGGATGCACTTCGTAGCTCACCACGTGCGAGTCGGTGCCGTATCCCTCGAGCTCGGAGATAAAATACTGCGGCTCGATGCCCAAACCCGTGTAGAGCGAAATGATGCTTGCAAACGATGTCCAAGAGTCGGAGCGGCTCATCGACTCGCCGTTCTCGAGCAGGTCGAGCGACTTCTGGATGATAGTGGCGTAAGCCTTCAACTTGGCACACCAAGCCTTGACGTCGGTGGCAAACAGGCGGTAGTCTCGGTTGTCGCTGTTTGCCATCACGGTTTCGATATATTCGCAAGCGGCTTGCAACCGGGCCATCTCCTCGCGGATGGCCGCGCCCTCTGCCGGGAAGTTGCCGTCGCTGTATTTTGTCTTGAATGCGTCGTAAAGATCAATAATCTCCTGATCTTCATAGATAGCATCGGTATAGCGGGCAAAAAGCCGTATCTGGTTCGCTGTCTCCGTATCGCCCGCTTCGGCCAGGTAGTCGAAGCAGTCGTTCCAGTTTTGCGTCACGTCGAACTGATTGGGATTCCAGCAATAGTCTGCCAGGCCGAACAGCCCCACCTTGGCAGCCTGCGACTGCTTCTCGGGGTTGAGGATGACACCACCCAACGTGCTGATGCCACCCTTCTCGGGAACGAGGTTGTAGTGAGCCGTGAGTTCGCGCATGTAGAGGCGGTCGTCGTTGTTGTCGTTGACCGTCGCGTTCCACCAGAACAACGGGTTGCGTCCTATGTAGCCTGCCATCGCATCGCAATCCTTCTTGTCCAGGTCGCCGCATACGGCATAACCGGTGAAACCGATGACCACGTCCTTGTCAACACTTGCCATCTGAGTCAGATAGGAAGCTGCTCCCTGATACATCAGCGCGTATGTGGCAGGCACATAGAAAAGGGGGGCAATCTTCTCGTCCTCAGTCTGGCTGGGGAACTCCTCCTTCAGCCGCTTCTGCGTCTGGTCAGGCAGGTGAGCCTGCATCTGTGCCGACGGGTTGCGATCCATATCGTCGATACATACACTGAAAGCACGCACGCCCAGGTCGTACATGTGGTGATATTTCTGCATCAGCAACTCCACGCCTTCATCTACCGTCGCCGTGCTGGAGAAGTCCATCGACACTTGACCGCCGGGAGCCAGACCCGGATGGGCAGCCCAGACAAAGTGCACGTTGCAAGCCCGAGCAGTCTCGGCCATGCGGCGCACGTCATCTTGTGTAATCCACCCCATGCGGCGTTGCTCTTCAGTGATCTCTGTCGGATACTCCTCCGTCCAATAGCCCAGGTGGTAAGGGTCCATCTTGGGTGCATAGATGAAGACGTTCATCTTGAAACGCTTGAAGAACTCGAACAGGCTGCAGTGTGCATCCACCGAATAGGGGTTGCCATAGAATCCCTCGATTGCACCACGCCACTGGCAGTGAGAGTAATCTTCATAAGTCACCTCGTGCAGCGCAGCCCCTGCGGCCTGCTCCAGAATCTGCTCCAGGGTGGCGAAGGCATAGTATTCCGAACGCTCGCCATTGCCCAGCACCACGATGTTGCCGTCGGCAATCTGCATCACATGGGCGTCAAAGCGGTTGGGCGCCTCGGTGAACACCTCCTTGGAGACACCCCGGCTCGTGGCATAGGCATCTGCCACATCGCCCGAACCGGCCACACCCACATACAGGTTGGTCAACCCGGGCGAAGCCGACTCGCCCAGTTGGCAGGTATACCCGGCCGCCTCCAGCACCTCCTGGATACGGTCCTTGGTCACGTGACCGATACCGGGACCGCACACCACGTTGACAGTCGGTGTCAACTCTACTGTGCCGCTCCCTTCGGTCGTCCGCTGGGGAATGGGATAAATGGTATAGGTCTGAGCATGAGCCACCGTCATACCAACCAGACATACAATCAGTAACAAGATTTTTTTCATGGAATTATAGAATTTCGGTTAACAGGTATTAGCAGGTTATAGTTATCTGGAAATTTGACAATTAGCGATAATCGCCATATCTCTGTCGTATGGAGATACAAAGCCATGCCTGCAATCGCCATACTCGTAGAGACAAAGTTAATGAATTATTCTGTATGGGCGATAACTTCGTCAAGTTTTTGATACTACAATACAAACAGCAGGGGTGCCCCAAAAGAATGGGACACCCCTTGTGTATCTATGTTTGTCCCGGCACCAAGGCCGCAGGCAATCAGTCGATGATGTCGAAACCGCAGTAGGGAACCAGCACTTTAGGTATCTTGATACCCTCGGGGGTCTGGTTGTTTTCGAGCAGAGCAGCCACGATACGCGGCAAAGCCAGTGCACTACCGTTGAGGGTGTGGCACAGGTGCATCTTCTTGTCGGCACCGCGGTAACGACAGTGCAGACGGTTGGCCTGGTAGCTTTCGAAGTTGGAAACCGAGCTAACCTCGAGCCAGCGTTTCTGAGCAGCCGAGAATACCTCGAAGTCGAAGGTGATGGCCGAGGTGAAACTCATGTCGCCACCGCACAGACGCAGGATGTGCCAGGGCAATTCGAGACGCTCGACCAGACTTTGCACGTGGTCCTTCATCTCCTCGAGAGCCTCGTACGAGTGGTCGGGGTGCTGTATCTGTACAATCTCTACCTTGTCGAACTGGTGCAGACGGTTCAGACCGCGCACGTCTTTGCCGTACGAACCGGCTTCGCGGCGGAAGCAAGCCGAGTAAGCGGTATTCTTGATAGGCAGGTCGCTCTCGTTGAAAATCACGTCGCGGTAGAGGTTGGTCACCGGTACCTCGGCGGTAGGAATCAGGTAGAGGTCATCCTCGTTGCAGTGGTACATCTGACCCTCTTTGTCGGGCAGCTGTCCCGTGCCGTAACCCGATGCGGCATTCACCACATAAGGCGGCTGTATCTCCAGGTATCCGGCCTCACGGGCGGCGTCGAGGAAGAACGAAATCAAGGCGCGTTGCAGGCGGGCACCCTTGCCTTTGTAGACGGGGAATCCGGCACCGGTAATCTTCACGCCCAATTCGAAATCGATAAGGTCGTATTTCTTGGCCAACTCCCAGTGAGGCAGAGCATCCTCGGGCAGGTTGGGCATCACGCCACCGGTCTTCTCGACAATGTTGTCGGCAGCGGTACGTCCCTCGGGCACACCGGCATAAGGCAGGTTGGGGACAGTCAACAAAATATCGGTAATCTCTTTCTCGGCCGATACCATCGACTCTTCGAGCGCTTTGGTCGACTCCTTGAGGGCAGCCGTCTGAGCTTTCACGGCCTCGGCCTCCTCTTTCTTTCCGGCTTTCATCAGTTGCCCGGTCTGGGCGGCCAATCCTTTCAGTTCGGCCAATTTGCCATCGAGTTCGGCTTGCGAAGCGCGACGGATTTTATCCAGTTCGAGTACCCGGTTGATAGCCTCTCTCCCGTCGAAATGCTTGATAGCCAACCGGCGAATCACATCTTCGGGATTCTCTTTAATGACACTAAGTGTAAGCATAGTCTAAATTTCGTATATTGTATTCTCGTTTACGACAACAGTTCTTTTACTTTGGCCGAGATGGCACGACCGTCGGCACGACCGGCCAACTGTTTGGAGGCCACGCCCATCACCTTGCCCATCTCTTGCGGTTTGGTGGCACCTACCTGAGCAATGATGGCCTTGAGGGCTTCGGTCAGCTCCTCGTCGGTCATCTGTTTGGGCAGATAGGTTTCGATAACGGCAGCTTCGGCCAGTTCGGGTTCGGCCAAGTCGGGACGGTTCTGCTCCGAATAAATCTGTGCGCTCTCCTTGCGCTGTTTTACCATCTTGGCCAATATCTTCATCGCCGTCTCGTCCGACAGTTCGCCGTCGGCACCCTTGGCGGTCTTTGCTTCGAGAAACTCTTTCTTGATACCCCGCAGGGCTTCGAGTCTTACCTTGTCTTTTGCCAGCATGGCACTTTTGATGTCGTTGCTGACCTGATCAAATAAATTCATAATCTATACTATTTTACAGGTTTCAATCAAAACTTTATGGAACGGCGGTTGCTCGTCGGCTCCTCCTTGCGCTTCTCGCCTCCCTCGAAATTGTCGCGGAAGTCTTTGGGACGATCGTAGGCCGGGGCATTCTCGAGCTTCTCGATCAACGCGTTGTTGTCGAGCTGGTCGGGACGCAGCACGATGTACTGCGACTGGGCTATGTGCTCGTCGGCATCGCCGCCGTACTCGCCCTTGAAGGTGAGGTCCGATACCTCGAAGCCCGTGGCCAGAATCGTAATGCGCACCTTCTTGCCCAGCGACGAATCGTGGGTATAGCCCCAGATTACCTTCACCCGTTTCTTGAAGCGGGTCATAAAGGCGTTCAGCTCCTTGGCCTCTTCGATACGCAACTCGTCGGTCTCTTCGGGCGAGAAGTAGAGGTTGAAGAGCACCCGCTCCGAGTCGTAGATGTCGCTCTCCTTGAGCAGCGGCGAGATGAGCGCGTTCTGTATGGCCTTGCTCATACGGTGCTCGCCCTCGCCCTCGCCGGTACTGATGACGGCGGCGCCTCCATTTTTCAGGGTGGTGCGCACATCGGCAAAGTCGAGGTTTATCTTACCGTTTTTCGACACCAGTTCGGCAATGCTGCGGGCCGCGTTGGCCAGGGCATCGTCGGCTTTGGAGAAGGCATTGGTCCACGAGAGGTCGGGATAGATTTTGCACAGACGCTCGTTGTTGATTACCAGCAGGGCGTCGACGTGCTTGCGCATCTCCTCGACACCGGCAAAGGCCTGCAGAATCTTGGGCTCGCCCTCGAAGAGGAACGGTATGGTAACGATACCTACCGTGAGCATGCCCTTCTCCTTGGCGATGCGGGCCACTACCGGGCCGGCACCCGTACCGGTGCCTCCACCCATACCGGCGGTGATGAATACCATGCGGGTCTCATCCTCGAAGAGGGACGAGATGCGACCGTCCAGTTTCTCATACTCCTCGGCCAGGCGCTTGCCCTCCTCGGGCTCGCCGCCGGCACCCTCGTCGCCGATGGCCACCTTGATGGGGACCGGCGAGTCGAACATGGCCTGGGGATCGGTATTGCACAGGGCCAGACTCACGCCCTGAATATTCTGCCGATACATGTAGTTGACAGCGTTTCCGCCACCACCACCTACGCCCACGACCTTTATCTTGATAGGCTCTTCTTTCCTCTCTCCGACCCCGGGGACGATGAAGTCGGGCAACTTGGAGCTATTTATATCTACATCGTTCATAACCTTCTTCTTTTAATAGTTATCGTTTTCATCATCGAGCAGAGTCTCGGCCTTCTTGACCATATCTCTCAACTTACCGAATAAGCCGGGCTTGTTGGCTTTCTCCTTTTCCTTACGCTCTTTCTCGCGTTTCTTGGCCTCTTCGGCTTCGCGTTTGCGGCGCTCCTTCTCGGCCCGTTTGCGACGCTCCTGTTCC
The DNA here is from genome assembly GCF_963931395.1 of Barnesiella sp. An22. Classification (NCBI taxonomy): domain Bacteria; kingdom Pseudomonadati; phylum Bacteroidota; class Bacteroidia; order Bacteroidales; family Barnesiellaceae; genus Barnesiella; species Barnesiella sp. An22. Next base: position 398,834 of record NZ_OZ007014.1, on the reverse strand, counting down.
TCTTTTTCGCGAGCCCGTTGCTCTCTCGGGTCTACGGGTTCCTCTTCCTCCTCGACCTGCGGCTCCACCTCGGGGGTCGCAGCCGGCCGGGCTATTACCTCCACGCAGTTTTCACGGCCCGAATAGAGCAGGCCCAATATCTGCAGATAGTCGGCGCTCTTCGATTGCGAAGCTACGTCGAGCAACATATCCTGACGGAGGGCACCCTTGCGAACCTTGATGTCGCACTTCTCGGCCAGGAGCTCGGTGAGGTTGGAGAGCTTGGAGGCTCCGCCCACAATCACCATGCCGGCGCCCAGGCTCTTGCGGTCGCACTTGGCATAATCGAAGTGTGCGTTCACGTTGGCCACAATCTCTTCGATACGAGCCTTGACCACCTTCGAGAGGTCGAGGCTCTTGATTTCCGAACCGCTCTCGCCGCGCAGTGTAATGTTCGACTCCTCGCCCACCATCTTGGCCGACCCCAAACGAATCTTGAACGACTCGGCCTCGGCGGCCGTCACGTTCAGCGTCATAATGTCGCGCGTGATGTTCTGCCCGCCCAGCGGTATGGTCGAGAGGTAACGCAAGAATCCATCCTTGTAAATCGAGACGGTAGTCGTGTCGGCCCCGAAATCGACCAGCATGACACCGGCCTGACGCTCCTCGTTGCTCAAGGCCACATAGGCGGTCGAGAGGGCCGTGGGTATATAATGAGCCACCGTCAAATCGCCTTGGAAACAGCGGGCGGCACTTTTTTTGAGTTCGTCGCGGGCCACAATCAGCTTCACGCCCATCTTCAGGCTCGAGCCAACCAGCTCTTCCCGACCGATGCGCGGCTGATCGTCGACCGTCACTTCGGTGCGAACCACCTCCAGAATATCGGCTCCGGCGATAGGCATCTCGCGGGCCTCCTCCTGCAGGTGTTTGATTATATCTTCGTTGATGAGCGTACCCTCGGGATAATCGCGGCTGATCAGATGATCCTCGGCATGGAGCGACTGACCGCTGATGCCGACATAGACCTGCTTGATCTTCTTCGAGGTCCCTATGCGGTTACTCAGTTTGACTATCAGGCGTCTGATTTTTGCCGATACTTCGTCGGGGCGAACCACGAAACCGCGTTTCACACTCCCGCTCAACGATTCGGTATCTACGCCAAGCACAGTAACAACCCCCTTGAGAGAACGGGTTGCTATGGCTCCTCTTATCTTCGAGCTCCCGATCTCAATAGCTACTATGTATCTCTCCGTATCCATATCTTTCTCTATTAGTTTTTATTTCACCACTTTTTTCTACGCGTACAAACCACCTGATTCTTAAACTTCAGTGAAACGGTGTCGTACATCGTCCAACCGGTCTTGCTGAATACATCCTTATAGACCAGCATCAGATTGTCGAACTTCGTCTCATAATCCTCCACCGAGCCCAGCAGAATCGTCTGCTTGCCGACCCGGGGCACCAACTCCACTTCATGACGCTCATTGACATAAATTTGTTCAATCTGAGCATTCCAAAAAGGATGCCCGTAAATATACCGGGCCATCGGCAACAGGTCGAGATAGGTCAGCGTACTGTCTACCTGCCCGGTCACCAGAGGCAACGGGGTGCGATACTGCGCCACGGCAACAATGCGATGCCCTTCGGTATCGACGTAATAGTTGCTGCCATTGGCCATCACCCGCATTACGGGAATGCGCTGGGTTACCTTCACACACACGGTGCCCCCTACCTCCTTGTAACACTCGACCGAACCTAACACGCCATTCAGCATGAGGGTTCGCTCCATATCTTCGGTATTGACCTCCCCCATCGGTTTTCCGCAGGGGTCCAAATCGTACTCTTCGATATATCTATATACATCGGCCGGTGAGATATAGTGATGCGTAGCACTGTCCAGGACCTCGACCTGCAAGTCGAGACACTTCTCCTCGGCCGCATGCGAGCGGAGGACAAAGAACGCGACAAACAGGTAGACCACAAGCACTACCATCAACAGAAATCTCAACAAGACCTTCATTTTGCCTCCACGATTGATGCTATCTCAGGAAGCAGACGATCTATATCGCCGGCTCCCATCGTCAATAAAATGTCAAAGTTACACTCTTTTATCCGTTCTAACAACTTTTCGCGCAAACAAAGTTCTTTATCTCTGCATGTTATCCGGTCGAAAATAAGTTGCGACGTGACTCCCGGTATAGGCAATTCGCGAGCCGGATAAATATCGAGCAGTATCACCTGGTCGGCCATCGACAGCGCCTCGGCAAACTGGGGCGCAAAATCGCGGGTGCGACTATACAGGTGGGGCTGGAAGATAACCGTGAGTTTACGCCCGGGATAGAGGGCCCGTACCGAACGGATACTGGCTTTCAGCTCGTCGGGGTGATGGGCATAATCGTCTATCATCACGCGGTCGTCGCGTTTCACCCAGAACTCGAACCGCCGCTTGGCTCCCTTGAACGAGGCCATGGCCCGCCGCATGTCGTCGTCGGCCACCCCGTTCAACCGGGCTATGGCCATGGCGGCCACGGCATTCTCGATGTTGATGTCGACGGGGACACCCAGCTCGACATCGGTCACCACACCGTCGGGGGCTACGAAGTCGAAGAGAATCGTACCGTTGCCCACCCGAATATTATCGGCGTGGAAATCGCCGCCGTCGCGGGCCGAATAGGTGTAGACCTTCACCCCCTCCTGCACACGGGGCACCAGCTTGATACCCTTCTTGATGACCAGACAGCCACCCGGCTGGATGAGCGAGGTGAAGTGTGCGAAGCTCTCGAGATAGGCCTCCTCGGTACCGTAGATGTCGAGGTGGTCGGGGTCGGTAGCCGTCACCACCGCCATATAGGGGTGCAACCAGTGGAACGAACGGTCGTACTCGTCGGCCTCGATTACCGTAAAGGGCGAGTGGTCCGACAGGATGAGGTTGCTGTTGTAGTTGCGCAGGATACCGCCCAGAAAGGCGTTGCACCCGATGGGCGACTCGTGAAAGATGTGGGCCGCCATGCTCGAGGTGGTCGTCTTGCCGTGCGTACCCGAGAAGCAAAGCCCCTTGCTCGACCGGGTGATGAGCCCCAGCAGCTCGGCCCGTTTCACCACCTTGAAGCCGTGCTCTCTGAAGTAGACCAGCCCGGCATGTGTGGCGGGAATGGCCGGGGTATAGACGACGAGCGTCGTTTTCGGGTCGCGGCAATAGTCGGGGATGAGGTCGACCGACTCGTCATAGACAATCTCGAGCCCCTCGCTCTGCAAGGCTTCGGTCAGGGGCGACGAGGTGCGGTCGTAACCGGCCACCCGGTATCCCTTTGCCAGGAAATAACGCACCAGCGCACTCATACCTATGCCGCCGGCACCTATGAAATAAAGCGAACTGTACTGTTTCATTTTTTATCGACTATGTCAAATATTATATCGGCAATACGCGCGGCCGAATCGCGCTGAGCCAGTTTCGAAATCTGCCGGCTCATCGACTCCAGACAATCCTCGTCGTTCACCACCGAGAGGGCGCAGGGCATCAACCGCTGACGGGCCTCGGCGTCGCGCACCAGAATGGCGGCTCCCTTCGACGAGAGGGCCTCGGCATTCTTGGTCTGGTGGTCTTCGGCTACATTGGGCGAAGGTACCAGAATGGCCGGCTTACCCAACAGGCAGAGCTCCGAGATAGAGCTGGCTCCGGCCCGCGAAATCACCAGGTCGGCAGCCTTGTAGGCCAAGTCCATGCGAGCTATAAAGGGCATCTGTTTGATGCAGGCCGGGTCGCCCGCCGCCTTCAATGCGGCGCGGGCCTTCTCGTCGAACCGCTTGCCGCACTGCCAGATAAACTGCACGCCGCTCTTCACGATTTCGGGGATAGACTCGACAACGGCCGTGTTGAGGGTGAGAGCCCCCAGACTGCCGCCGATGAGCAGAATGGTCTTCTTGTGCGGGTCGAGCCCGAAGAAGTCGAACGCCTCGTCGCGAGTGAGCCGGTCGTTGCACAAGTCCTGCCGCACGGGGTTCCCCGTAAGCACTATTTTACCGGCGGGGAAAAACCGCTCCATCCCCTCATAGGCCACACAGATGGTGTGCGCCTTCGAAGCCAGCAGTTTGTTGGTGACACCCGCATAGGAGTTCTGCTCCTGAATGAGGGTGGGCACCCCCCGGCGGGCTGCCGCCCACAGCGTGGGACCGCTGGCATAACCGCCTACGCCCACGGCAATATCGGGGTTGAACCCGCGCACAATCTGGCGGGCCAGCCGCAGGCTCTTGCCCAACCGCCACAACACCTTGAAGTTGGCCAGCAGGTTGCTGCGGTTGAAGCCGCTCACGGGAAGCCCTTCGATGCGGTATCCGGCAGCCGGTACCTTCTCCATCTCCATCCGGTTCTCGGCCCCGACAAACAAGATGTCGGCCTCGGGGCAACGGGCCTTTATCGCATTGGCAATGGATATGGCGGGGAAGATGTGCCCCCCGGTACCACCGCCGCTTATCAATACTCTGATTGCTCGTTTCATCATAGCCTCCTTATGCTAAATTGGTGGGATTGGCAGCCTGCAAATCTTCGGGCAAACCGCTCTCCCGTTCCGACTTGATATTTGCTCCTGTATCTTTCACGGCATACCGGCTCACGCTGAGCATGACCCCGAAGGCAAAGCTCATCATCCATATCGAGGTTCCACCCTTACTGATGAGCGGCAGCGGCTGACCCGAAACCGGGAATACCCCTACCACGATAGCCATGTTGAAGAGAGCCTGCAACACAATCATCACCGCCATACCCATCACCAGCAGGGCCGGGAAGGCTTTGGTGCATCGCCGGGCAATGAGCCCCGCCCGCGCCAGAATCATGAGGTAGACCAGCAATAGTCCTACCCCGCCGACCACAAAACCCAGGTCTTCGATGATGATGGCATAGATATAGTCCGAGAAAGCCAGCGGCAGCCGCGAAGCCTCCCGACTGTTGCCGGGCCCTACACCGGTGATACCACCGTGGGCCATCGCCATGGCAGCCCGATGCTCCTGACGGTTGGCATCGGTCGTCTCTTTCTCATACTCGGGCGTCGAGTCGAAGAAGTCTTCCAACCGGCTCTTCCACGTAGAGCTTCGCTGGATAAGCACATCTTTCTTCTCACCATCCTGGACCGTCTGTTCCTGCTTGTTGAAGAGTTCACTCTCGGTCAGAATATCCTTGGCCTGCATCACGGCCAGTGCCAGGACGAGATAGACCAGAAAGATAATGCCCAACTTGTACCACTCCACACCGCCTATCAGCATCATGCACACGCTGATGCCGATAAACAGCAACGTGTTGGTGAGCCCTTGGGTAAACAGCAGACCGCTGAAGATGGTCACCAGCACCACGACCAGCACCACTCCCTTCGTGTTCACCCCTCGCTTGATTTGCGATTTGGCCAGCACGGTTGCCATGGCCAGCACGATGGTGACCTTGGCCACCTCCGAACCTTGCAGCGAGACTCCCCACACCGTGATGGTACGCTTGGCCCCATTGAGCATGTCGCCCCAAAAGAGAATGCACACCAGCAACACGATGGCCGCCGGTATCATCAGATAGGCCATCACCTTGAACCACTTGTAGTGCACCCTCGAGGTCACATAGGTTATCAGGAATCCCGAAAAGAGAAGCAACACATGCTTGATAATAGGGGTATAGACATCGCCTCCCGTAATCTCCCGGCTGATGGCACTATATACCTCGACCACCGAAACGATATACAGGATGATGATGATGCCCCAAATGTAGGGATCGCTCCTCCTCGGTTTCTCAACTGCCTCTTCTTTCATCATTTCGTTCTCGTTTTATAAAGCTCTTACACACGCCTTGAACTGGTCGCCCCGGTCTTCGTAGCTTTTGAACAGGTCGAAGCTGGCACAGCAGGGCGACAGCAACACGGTATCGCCCGGCGAAGCGAGGGCATACGATTTGTCTACGGCCTCTTTCATCGAGCGGGCCTCGGTGATATAGGGCACCTTCCCCTCGAAGAAGGCGTGCAACTTGCTGTTGTCGACCCCGAGGAACACCAGCGCCTTCACCTTATCGCGCACCAACTGCTCGATTTCGGTATAGTCGTTACCCTTGTCCTTGCCGCCCAGAATGAGCACCACGGGGGTCTTCATACTTTCCAGTGCATACCAGCACGAGTTGACATTCGTAGCCTTCGAGTCGTTGATGAACTGCACACCCCGCACCGAAGCAACCCGTTCGAGCCGATGCTCTACCGACTCGAAGTCGCTCAATGCCTTGCGTATGGTCTCCTTCTTCACATTCAGCAGGCAGGCCGACAGGCCGGCAGCCATCGAGTTGTAGAGGTTGTGGCGGCCGTGCAGCGACAGTTCGTCGGCCTTCATCGTGAGTTTCTCCTCGGGGGTGTCGAACGTCAGCTCCCCGTGGTCGGTATAGGCCTGCGTGCCGGGCTCGTGCGTCTCGGCAAAGGGGTAGCGTTGCGACTGGAGGGTGAGGGTCGACAGCTTCTCGTTGATGACGGGGTCGTCGTTCCAGTAGATAAAGGCGTCGTCCTCGGTCTGGTTGCGTATGATGCGGAACTTGGCGTTCACATAGTTCTCCATCTTGTAGTCGTAGCGGTCGAGGTGGTCGGGCGTGATGTTGAGCAGCACGGCGATATTGGCCTTGAAGTCGTACATGTTGTCGAGCTGGAAACTGCTCAACTCGATGACGTAGTAGTCGTAGTCGCAGGTAGCCACCTGCAGGGCCAGACTCTTGCCCACGTTACCGGCCAGGCCTACCTTTAACCCGGCACTCTTCAGAATATGGTAGGTGAGCAGGGTCGTAGTCGTCTTGCCGTTGCTGCCGGTAATGCACACCATACGGGCATGCGTATAGCGACCGGCAAACTCGATTTCGGAGATAACGGGGATATTCCGCTCGCGCAGAGCCACAATCATGGGGGCATTCTCGGGAATGCCGGGGCTCTTGACTACCTCGTCGGCATTCAGTATCAGCTCGGGGGTATGGTGACCCTCTTCCCACGCAATACCGTAGTGGTCGAGCTGCTGTTTATATGAGTCTTTGATCGACGACATATCCGAAACGAATACATCGAAACCCTTTACCTGAGCCAGCACGGCGGCTCCCGCACCGCTCTCACCAGCTCCCAACACTACAATTCTCTTTTTCTTTTCCATATCGAAACAACCTTTCTAACGCATTTTCAGCGTAATTATGGTAATAGCTGCCAGCATGAGACAGACAATCCAGAACCGAACAACGATTTTCGACTCGGGCACAGCTTGCAGCGGTTTTTGTATCAAGGCGTTGATACCCGCATTTCCCGGTTTCTGGAAATGGTGGTGCAACGGTGTCATCTTGAAGATACGGCGACCCTCGCCATACTTGCGCTTGGTTATCTTGAAGTAGGCGACCTGCATCATTACCGACAGGTCCTCGACAAAGAAGATAGCGCACAAGATGGGGATAAGCAGCTCTTTGTGTATGCACAAGGCAAAGACGGCAATGATACCGCCCAGCGTGAGGCTGCCCGTGTCGCCCATGAATACCTGGGCGGGATAAGCATTGTACCACAGGAAGCCGATAGTGGCCCCCATGAAAGCACTGGCAAACACCACCAGCTCTTCACTGCCCGGTATATACATTATATTTAAATAGGAGGCATAGGCTATGTGACCCGACAGGTAGGCCAGAATACCCAGCGTAAGCCCCATGATGGCCGAGGTGCCCGTAGCCAGACCGTCGAGACCGTCGGTCAGGTTGGCTCCGTTCGATACGGCAGTCACCACAAAAATGGTGAGCAGGATGAAGATAATCCAGCCGCCGGTCTGGGCATGCTCGCCCAGGAAGGGCACCAGGTCGGCATAATCGAGGTTATTGTTTTTGAAGAAGGGGATGGTCGTCTGGGTCGACTTGATATTCTCAGATTCGTACTTGACCACCTCGGTATCGGTACCGGGAGCCTGTACGGCCACATTTTCACGAATCACCACATCGGGACTCAGATAGAGCGTAAGTCCCACGATGAGCCCCAGCCCCACCTGACCTACAATCTTGAACCGCCCGTGCAGCCCCTCCTTGTCTTTTTTGAATACCTTGATATAGTCGTCGAGGAAACCTATGGCTCCCAGCCATACGGTGGTGATGAGCATCAGTATCATGTAGATGTTGCCCAGCCGACCCAGCAACAGACAGGGTACCAGTATGGCAATAATGATGATGATACCTCCCATCGTGGGGGTACCCTTTTTGGCCATCTGACCTTCCAGCCCCAGGTCGCGCACAATCTCGCCGATTTGCCGCAACTGCAACCGGTTGATAATGCGCCTACCGATAATCGTGGCAATGAAGAGCGACAGGATAAAAGCGGCTACCGACCGGAACGAAATGTACGAAAACAGTCGTGCACCCGGAATATCGAATATCGATTCGAGATATTGAAACAGATAGTATAGCATAGTCTCTTTATTCGCAATTAGTCGTTAAGCCTGCTCTTCGGCAAACAGTTTTTCTACCTCTTCCTTATCGTCGAAGTGGTGTTTTACCCCCTCGATTTCCTGGTAATCCTCATGCCCCTTGCCAGCCACCAGTATCACATCGCCAGGATTGGCAAACTGTGTGGCGGTGCGAATGGCTTCGCGACGGTCCACCTGGGTCAAGGTCTTGCGGCGTTGCTCGGCATCGAGCCCGGCCAGCATGTCGTTGAGAATGTCGTTGGGATTCTCGAAGCGGGGATTGTCGGAAGTGAGAATCACCCGGTCGCTCAGGTTCACCGCTTCGCGGGCCATCATGGGTCGTTTGCCCTTGTCGCGGTTGCCGCCGGCACCCACCACGGTGATGATGTGTCCCCGGTTGCCCAGCACCTCACGGATAGAGGTAAGCACATTGTTCAGCGCATCGGGGGTGTGTGCATAGTCTACGATTACGGTATATCCGCGCGACGAGTGCAGGGTCTGGAACCGCCCGGCCACAGGCACCAGCAGGCTCATCTTGCGCAACACCTCGTCGGGGTTCTGCCCCAGCAGACAGGTAGCGCCGTAGACGGCCAGCAGGTTGTAGGCATTGAACTTGCCCACGAACATCACCTCTACCGTCTTGCCGTTGATTTCGAGGGTCATGCCGTCGATACGGCTCTCGATGATCCGGGCCTTGAAGTCGGCCATCGTCCGCAACGAGTAGGTATGCTTCTCGGCCCGCGTGTTCTGCAACATCACCAGGCCCGACTTGTCGTCGATATTGGTCAAGGCAAAAGAGCCCTCGGGCAGTCCGTCGAAGAACGACTTCTTGGCCTTCAGATAGGCCTCTACCGTCTTGTGATAGTCGATGTGGTCGCGTGTCAGGTTGGTAAAGATGGCCCCGTCGAAATCGAGCCCGGCAATGCGGTGCTGGGCTGCCGAGTGCGAACTCACCTCCATGAAGGCATACTGGCAACCGGCATCGACCATCTCGCGCAACAGGCGGTGCAGATGCAACGGGTCGGGGGTGGTGTGGGTAGCGGGAACCTTCACCGTATCGATGTAGTTGCACACCGTCGAGAGGAGCCCCGCCTTGTAACCCAGCGAGCGGAACATCTCGTACAGCAGTGTGGCCGTGGTCGTCTTGCCGTTGGTACCGGTTACCCCCACCAGCGTAAGCTCGCGCGAGGGATTGCCATACCAGGCCGAAGCCAACAGACCGAAGGCTACCGCACTGTCATCGACTTTTATATACGACACCTCGCCATTCAGCTCGGTGGGAAACTCTTCACAAACAATCACCTTGGCCCCCTGTGCCATGGCCTGGGGGATAAAGGTATGACCATCGACCGACGCACCGCGCACAGCCACAAACAGGTAGCCGGGTTTTACCTGGCGGGAGTCCGACTCCACACCCGACACCTTGCTCACGGCCGCGCCCTTGCGCTCGACCACTGTAATTCCCGATAATAACTCTTCTACATTTTTCATATCATCGTATCCTTTCCTATTTCAATCTTAAAATCACCGTCGTGCCTGGCTGCAACACAGCGCCCTTGGGGATAGACTGTTCATATACCCGGCCGCGGCCCTGAATATTCACGTTCAATCCGGCATGCTCCAACAGATATAGAGCGTCGCGAGCTCCCATTCCTATCATGTCGGGCATGCTGTCGCAATCGGTTTCCATGTGGAAACAGTCGCTCACATCGCCTTGTACACCCAGTGTCTGCAACACCTCCCGAGCATCGGACAGATTGCCTTTCATCACGGCCGGAGCAAAGGTCAGAGTCGAGTCGGTAGGCAACACCCGAGGCATGTCGAGCCGTCCCATCGAGTAGAGGGTCTCGGCTATCTTCTTCAACACACCGCCACAATAGTGACCGGCCGAAGGCATGCCCGGCAGATCGGGTTTACCCAACAGAACGATACACGAGTATTGCGGTTTCTCATAGGGGAAGAATCCGCAGAAGGTGATGCGGTAGCGGCTCTCGTACCCGCTGGCACCGAGCACCCGCACCGTACCTGTTTTGCCGGCAATGCCCACTTTGGTCGAACGGGCCCGCCGCCCGGTACCGTCGTTGTCGTTTACCACGGCATAGAGCATCTTGCGCAATTCGCGAGCCGTCTCGGGCTTGCAGGCCTGTTCCCGGATGTAGCGAATGTTGAAGACCGTATCGGTCTGCCCGTTGCGCAACAGTTCTTTCACCAAACGGGGTTTCACAAACTTGCCGTCGTTGGCAATGGCATTGTACAGAGCCAACGTATAGATAGGCGGAATCTGGGTGGTATAGCCGTATGACATGCGGGTGAGGTCGACCCGGTCGCCCACATCGTTTTTCAGGTGGCGTATGACGGGACGCGCCGCACCGGGGATACCCAGGTCGAAGGGCTCCATGAACCCCACCTCGTAGATACGTTGCACAAAACGGTCGGGGTCATGCTCGTATCCTTTCAGAATAATCTCGGACAGACCGATATTCGACGAATACTTCATCGCCTCGAGAGCCGTCATCGACGCCCGTCCGTGTGTATCGGTAATCGGGCGTACCTTGCGGCCCGGCGGATAGCGGAACACGCCATTATGGCCATTGATGATGTCGTTGGGGCGCACGACCCCGTCGTCGAGGGCAATCATCATCGACAGCGGCTTGATAACCGAGCCAGGCTCGTAGCCTTGCACGGCATTGTTTACCGTCTCCAGATACTCTCCGTTGGGCAGCCGTGCCAAATTCGACATGGCCTTGATATCGCCCGTCGCCACCTCCATAACCACCGCCACGGCAAACTCGGGTTGAGTCTCTTCGATTGCCCCCAGCAGGGCCTGCTCGGTAATATCCTGTATATCTATATCGATTGTCGTCTTCACATCGAGACCTCGTTGCGGGGGTACAGCCACCCAATCGACAATACCCGAAGGAATCTGTTTCTTGATGGTCTTTCCCGGCACACCGTACAGCAGGGAGTCAAACGCCTTCTCCAGGCCGCTGCTGCCGTGAAAGGTCTCGTTCAGCCGGCCGATGGCTCGCGAAGCCATATTCCCGTAGGGTTTCTCCCGCTTGATGATTCGGGCCGAATTGAGGTAGAAGCCCGAGAACTTGGTCGGATTCCTCAGGAAGGGAAACGTCTTCATCAACTTGTAGTCCTTTCCCGTCACCTCGCTCACCAGCACATAGCCGCGTTTGCCCTGCTTGAAGGCCTGCCTCATGCTCTGCTCATAGGCGGCAGCCGTCTTTTTGGGAAAATACTTGGCCAGCATCTGGCTCAAAGCCTGCACGCTGTCGTTGAACTCCTTGGCCTTGAACTTGGGCACCGTAAAGTCGATGATGGCCCCGTAGTAGGTCATCGTCGTAGCCAGCACCTCGCCGTTCTGGGCCAGAATATCGCCACGCTCGGGCATCACGTCGAGCGATACCGAGAGCATCTGAGCCGCCTTGGCATTCCATTTATCGGCATGGATAATGCACGTATCGGCCGCCTTTTTGACAATGGCGATACTAAAGAGCAATACCCCTACAATCACCAGGGTATAGCGCAGCAATATATGATTTCTATTCCTTGTCTCCATCGGTCTGTCTCAATTTTACAGGCGGGGTATTGGGTATCTCGAGCCCCAGCCGGTTTTCGTTCACGAGCGTCACGATGCGCGAATGCCGCACAGCCCCCATATACCGGGCTGCAGCACGCACCCGATCGGTCTTGGCATTGACCAGCTCGAATTGCAAATCGCGAATGGTCTGCAACTTGGTCTGGCACACATATCGATTGGCTATCGACAAGCAGAATAGAAAAACCACCGAAGCGATAAAGCCCCAGTGCGAGCGGAAAAAGTCCAGGGAGAAGATACGCCCCTGAATCACCAGCTTCAGATATTTGATAAATCCTATTCTTTCGTTTTTTGCTTTCTTTGCCATACCTCTATACCCTCTCTGCAATTCTCAGTTTAGCACTACGCGAACGGGGATTGCGTTCGATTTCGGCTTCGTCGGGGACAATCACCTTGTGGTTGACCGCCCGGAACGGAGCCTCGATGCGGCCGAAGAAATCCTGTTCGGCACGACCCTCGACATTTCCCGTGCGTATGAAGTTCTTGACCATGCGGTCTTCGAGCGAGTGGTAGGTGAGTATCACCAGCCGTCCACCGGGAGCCAGCAGTTCGACCGACTGCTCGAGCAGCCGGCGCAGACTCTCCATCTCGCGGTTCACCTCGATGCGCAATGCCTGGAACAGTTGGGCCAGCTCTTTCTTCTCCTGCTTGCGGTTGACGCAGGGGCGCACCACCTCGAGCAGCTGCTCGGTCGTAATGATGGGCGACGCGGCCCGGGCCGAAACGATGGCCGAAGCTATGCGGCGCGCACTCTTCAACTCGCCGTAGAGAAAGAAGAGGTCGGCCAATTGCTCCTCGCTATACGTGGCCACCACCTGGGCAGCCGTCTGTAATGCCCGTTGGTTCATGCGCATGTCGAGAGGCCCTTCAAAGCGGAACGAAAACCCCCGCTCCGAATCGTCGAAGTGGTGAAACGAAACCCCCAAATCGGCCAGGATACCGTCGACTTGCTCCACACCATAATAGCGCATGAAGTTTTTCAGATACCTGAAATTACTGTGAACAAATGTAAACCGGCAATCGTCCAAACTGTTGCGCCGGGCATCCTCGTCCTGGTCCAGCGAAAAGAGTCGTCCCGCTTCGCCTAAATGTCCTAAAATGGCCCGGGAATGTCCACCTCCGCCAAAGGTCACATCGACATAGGTGCCACCGGGTTTGATGGCCAGTCCGTCGATACACTCCTCGAGAAGTGCAGGTATATGATATACAGTCGATTGCAATTCCATTTACTACTTGTCCTCCAACTTCACATTTTTGCAGGGTAAAGATAGGCATTAATCCCTAATCCCGCAGTGCTCTTTTTCACTTTTTTCGCTATTTTTTTTCATCTAAAGTCCAAAAATTTCCGGGCATTAACTCGACGACTTCTATCATTCCGTAATAAAAGCCCTGTTCATATCTGTAAAAATAAAAAAATGGTGTATTTTTGTACACACTTTTTATGAATGTCATGAGTTCCGAACCTCTGAAAATCGATATTGAGAAGGTAGTCAGAGAGAAAACGCCCAAATATGCGAAACGGATTCCGGGTTTTCTCTTCCGTTATCTCAAGCGCACTATCCATCAGGACGAGATAAACTACGTACTCAGCACTTACAAGGAGAGCACCGGCGTGCAGTTTGCCGACGACCTGCTCGATTACATAAACGTGCACGCCCGCGTCTTCGGCATCGAGAATATTCCGGCCGAAGGGCGTTTCATTTTTGCCTCGAATCACCCGCTGGGAGCGCTCGACGGAGTGACGCTCATCCGATTCTTCGGACATTATTACAACGGGAAAATCAAATTTCTCGTCAACGACCTGTTGATGAATATCAAACCGTTGGCTCCCGTATTCCTGCCCATCAACAAGTACGGCTCCCAGGCCAAGGAGTCGAGCGTGCAGATAAACAAAGCCTACGATTCCGACGAACAGATGCTCATCTTCCCCGCCGGCTTGTGCTCGCGCCTGCAACACGGCAAGATATGCGACCTGGAGTGGAAAAAGACCTTCATCGCCAAAGCCATCCAATCGCAGCGCGATGTAATACCCATTTTTTTCGAAGGTCAGAATTCAGCCTTTTTTTATCGATTTGCTAAAATACGTAAATCTCTCGGCATAAAATTTAATATAGAATTGATATATTTGCCCGACGAAATGTTTAGCAGTAAAAACAAGACTTTCAACATCTACATCGGCAAACCTATTCCCTGGCAGACATTCGACAAGTCCAAGAGTCTTCAAGAGTGGGCCCAGATTGTAAAACAACAAGTCTATCAGATTAAAAAACAACAACATGGAACCGATTATCGCGCCTGTTGACAAAGAACTCATCAAGTCGGAACTGACCCCCGACCGATTTATGCGGGATACCCGCAAGGGCGGAAACAAAATATACATTGTCGATTGTAACAACGCACCCAATACCATGCGCGAAATAGGAAGACTGCGCGAAATCGCCTTCCGTTTTCCCGGCGGCGGCACCGGGCTCGCCCTCGACATCGACCAGTTCGATACGATGGACCCGCCCTGCCAGCAGCTTATCGTATGGAACCCCGATGCCGAAGAGATCATAGGCGGCTACCGCTTCATCCTGGGCGAGAACATCCGTACCGATGAGCAGGGCCGGCCCCGCATCGCCACCTCGCACCTCTTCGACTTCTCCGACAAGTTCCTGCACGAATACCTGCCTCGCACCATCGAGCTGGGACGCTCGTTCGTTACGCTCGAATACCAGTCGTCGCGTGCCGGAGCCAAGGGCCTCTTTGCCCTCGACAACCTGTGGGACGGTCTGGGTGCCCTCACGGTCGACTATCCGCAAATCGAATATTTCTTCGGAAAGGTGACCATGTACCCCACCTACTCGCACGAGGGGCGCAACATGATTCTCTACTTCCTGAACAAGCACTTCCCCGACCCCGAGCATCTGGTGTGGCCGCGGTACCCGCTGCAAACCAATACCGACGAGGAGAAGATGAGCCGGCTCTTCATTCACGACGACTTCAAGGAGGATTACAAGATACTGAACCAGGAGGTACGCAAACTCGGGTACAACATTCCTCCGCTGGTCAACGCCTACATGGGACTCTCGCCCACAATGAAGATGTTTGGCACAGCCATCAACGACGAGTTCGGCAACGTAGAGGAGTCGGGTATCCTCATCGCTATCAAGGATATCATTGCGGAGAAACGAAGCCGATACATCGAAACTTACGACAAACTGCCTCCGATAAAAATTTCGTAGCGGAACGGTTCCGCCCTTTTTATCGGGTGAATAAATAGATATTCGCCATGAAACCGAGCGCTCTACTGCCCGCGGCACTTGTGCTTCTGTTCGGCCAGTGCGGCGGAAACGAATCGTATATCCTCACCGAAACCGACTACATGCCGGCTTTCGCCGGCGACTCCTGCCTCTACATCGACCGCGACGACGACCTGAGCTTTGCCGGCCCCTACACCGACGCCTCGCTCTTCTACGACGACATGGCGCTGGTGTGCAACCGGGCCGACGACAAGTGGGGGTACATCGACGACGCGGGCGAACTCATCTACCCGGCCGTCTACAAAGAGGCAACCATATTCCACGAGAACCGCGCCTGGGTGGTACGCCCCGACGAGGCCCCCTGTGCCATCGACACCAAGGGGCGCCTGCAACTCACCCTCACCCGGGCCTCCCGGGCGATGATCTTCTGCGAGGGGATGGCCGCCTTTGCCCAAAAGGGGAAACGGGGCGAGCGATGGGGATTTATCGACAAGAGTGGAAACACGGTGGTCAAACCCGCCTATCGGCAGGTGAAGCCCTTTACCCAGGGACTGGCCGCAGTCCAGAACGAGGAGGGAATGTGGGGATACATCGACGCCCAGGGCGTAGAGACGATAGCCCCCCGGTACGAAACGGCCGAATCGTTCTCGACTCACCGACAGGCTGTCGTGCAGGTAAAGCCCGGCACCTTCCGGGTCATCGGCATGCAGGGCGACTCCATCTGGCAAACCGAGTGTGAAAACCTGGTTTCAGACGGTACCCTCTTCCGCATCCAAAAGGCGGGGAAATGGGGCTGGTGCGACGCCAGCGGCAAAGAGGTTATCGCCCCCGCCTTCGACGACAGCCGCGCCTTCGGCTCGGCCGAACTGGCTCCGGTGAAGTTGCAAGGGAAATGGGGATACATCGACCGCCACGGCAAGTGGAAGATAAAGCGGCAGTTTGCCGAAGCCTTCCCCTTCTTCGATGGGTTGGCTCTGGTACAGGCCGGCACCGTATACGGGTTTGTCGACACCGACGGCCGCTACCGCATCAATCCGCAATACGACCGCATATCGGCCGATTACATGCAGCAGGCTCTGGGCGCCGGCAGTGCCTTCACCACCGTAGCCAGCGACCACGCCCGATACAAATAAGTTACAAAGGAGAGACTCCCCCTTCCAGGGGAGCGAAGGAAATTAAAGCCCCTCGAGCGAGCGGACCGAGAGTTCGCCCAGCGAGTTCTTCTTGATTTCGGGGGTTCCCCGGTAATAGACCTCGCCGTTGCCCGTAGCCCAGGCTGTCAGTTTCTTCTGGGCATGACACCCGATTACACCGTTGCCCGTAATGCGGCAACTCACGTCGCGAGCCACCAGACCGTCGGCCTCGATTTGTCCCGTGCCGGTTACCGAGAGCTCGGCCTCCCGGCATTTACCGGCCAGCACCACCTTGCCGCTGCCGGTCAGCACCGATGCCTTCACAATACCGTAATCGATGTGACGCCCGGCAATCAAGCCATTGCCTATCACCTTGGCCTGGAAGGCTGCCCCCGAAACGGGCGATGTAATCTGCACCGAACCTATGCCGTTGTTCTCGACATACTCCAGCGCCGTAGAGTAGACGATAATCGAGCCCTGCATCTGCTCCTTGTCGCGCGGGCCCTTGTATTTGATGGTGAGCTGCCCCTTCTTCGAGACACACTCGATATTCTCTATATCGTCGGTAGCCGCCATGACCACAATCACCCCGGCCGAGTCGGCATTCTGCCGGTACGACACGTCGAAGTTGTTGTACACCTTCATCTTGTAGAAATCGTCGACCGCGAGTTGTTTCACCGAGGTCTCTACCGTCTGAGCCTGCATCCCCACAACCGAGAGGAGGCAAACGGCCCACATCCCTATCTTCTTCATACTCATTTCTCGTTTATAACTTGGTTGGGTAATATCTCATATTCTATCTTGTCGAGGATAGCCGTGAGCGCCTCTACGGTATCGGCCTGCAACATGGCGATACGGGTCTCCCTGAAGTTGGGGATTCCCTTGAACAGAGGCGTGGCGGCCAGATGCCGACGGATGTGCAGGATGCCCCGATGCTCGTCGAGCCGGGCCACACTCTCGAGCATCTGCCGGCGCAGGGCCGACATCTTCTCGTGAATCGTGAGCGGCGGCAGCTCCTCGCCGGTGAGCAGGTAGTGCTTCATCTCCTTGAAAATCCAGGGGCAACCGAAACTGGCCCGCCCCACCATCACGGCATCGACCCCGTAGCGGTCGAACTTCTCCTTGGCTATCTGCGGAGTGGTCACATCGCCATTCCCGATGATGGGAATGTGCATGCGGGGGTTGTTCTTCACCTCGCCGATGAGCGTCCAGTCGGCCTCGCCGGTATACATCTGACTGCGGGTGCGCCCGTGTATGGTGAGGGCGGCGATACCGCAGTCCTGCAACTGCTCGGCCAGCTCGACAATAATGCGCGACTCCTGGTCCCACCCCAGACGGGTCTTCACCGTGACGGGTATCTTCACGGCATCGACTACGGCCCGGGTAATCTTCAGCATCAGCGGTACATCCCGCAACATGCCGGCCCCGGCACCCTTGCCGGCCACCTTCTTCACCGGGCAGCCGAAGTTGATGTCGAGCACGTCGGGGTGAGCCTCCTCGCACATGCGGGCGGCCTCGACCATCGCATCGACAAAGCGGCCGTAAATCTGGATGGCCACCGGGCGCTCCTCGTCGTGTATGTTCAGTTTGCGGGTAGTGCTGTTGATATTGCGCACCAGCGCATCGCTCGACACAAACTCCGTATAGACCATATCGGCCCCGAACTCCTTGCACATGAGGCGGAACGACTCGTCCGTCACATCTTCCATCGGGGCCAGAAACAGCGGATACCGGCCAAAATCGAGATTACCTATTTTCATGTCTGCATCTGATTGACAAGACGAATATACAAAAAACTATCTGCCTCGTCGCTATATAGTTATAAAAATTAACAATTATTCTATTCGTAAATTAACATAGACAACCTTTCTTCGGCCAGCAGCTCATTGGCCACGGCCATCAAGTCGTCGGCCGTAATCTGCTCGACCCGTCGGGCAACCTCCTCCAGCGAGTCGAACCGGCCGTAGCGCAGGAAACTCTTGCCCAGAGCCAGGGCCACATTCTCCGAGTTGTCGGTCGATACCTCGAGCTGCCCGATGAACTGCCGCTTGGCCGAGGCCAGCTTCGAAGCCGAAAGCCGCTGTTCGCGCAACCGCTTCAACTCGCGACGCACCAGGTCGATGCAACGGCGGGTATCGTGATGGTCGGTACCGAAATAGATAGTAAACAGGCCGGTATCGGTATACGAGGTCACCAACGACTCTACCGTATAGACATAGCCCCGCTTCTCGCGCAAGCTCACATTCAGCAGGCTGTTCATGCCGGGGCCGCCCAGCAGATTGTTCAACAGCAGCAGGGCGCGGCGGCGCGGGTCGTGCAGGTCGTAGGCCCGGGCCCCGATGATGACGTGCGACTGGTGCGTATCCCGGTTGATGGTGCGCGTGAAAGCCGGCACCGGGTGGGGCAACTGGCGATTCATCGGTGCCGTGGGACGGGTGAGCCCGCCCAGATAGCGCTCGGCCAGAGCCTTCACCCGGGCAAAGGGAGTAGCCCCCATCGAGAAGAACACCATGTTGCCGGGGGTATAATGGTCGGTGAGGAACTGCCGGGCCACCGCCGACGTCATGCGGTTGAGCGACTCGGCCGAACCAAGAATGTTGCGACCCAGCGCACACCCCTCGAAGAGCAGCGACTCAAACTCGTCGTATATCAGCTCGGTAGGGGTATCGAGGTAGAGATCGATTTCATCGGCCACCACCTCTCGCTCCTTGTTCAACTCCCGCTCGGGGAACTGCGAGTTGGCCACCAGGTCGCCCAGCAGCTCCATGGCCCGGGGCAGATGCACGCCCGGGAAAATCGAGTAGACCACCGTCTCCTCCTTGGCCGTGTAGGCATTCAGCTCGCCCCCCACCACCTCCATGCGGTTGAGGATATGCGACGCACGCCGGTGGGTCGTACCCTTGAACAACGTATGCTCCACGAAATGGGCCAACCCGTCGTAGGCCTCCTCGTCGCGGGTACCGGCATTGACCGTAAAGCCGCAATACGAAACGGCCGACTGCGTGGGCCGGTGTATGAGCCGCAGGCCGTTGGACAAGGTGCAAATCTGATATTCTTCCATAAATAAACCGTCCTCTGTTAGGAACTGCAAAAATACGACATTCCCGCCCGTTCCACAAAAAACGGCGATATTATTCTGCCCCTATACAGGTGAACCCTCTTTCCGTATTCTTTTTTGAATAAGAAAGACAAGAAACTGTTCGTAGGAAGGGATTTATCATCAACCTTCAAAAGTGATGAAACGCATAACCGATTGACAGGAAGATGCTCTGGCTCAACTCTCTCTTGGGCACATAGAACTTCTGCCCGTTGTCCAGCATAATATTCCTCCGCCCGGAATAATAGTCGAGATTCGAGACAGAATACCCGCCCCTGAATATAAAACGACCAATGCCAAAATTGATCGAGGCCCGGGCATTCCAGTAGAACCACTGGAGCCCCTTATTGGGAAATGTGCGGTAATCTACGGTCTGGCTGACGGCTCCCGAAAACTGCTTGATTTCATAGGTCAAAGAGTTTCGGAACGGACACGCCAGACTGAGCCCCGGCTCGGCCTGAACCCAAAGACGACAGTCGTTATCCGCACTCGCCCAGATAGCAGGAGATTTAATGACCAACGACGGCTTCAATATCAGCCATCCGATGTTTCGCTCATTGTCGGCAAGCTCGGCTTCATGCCCGTCAATCACAGTCTGACGGCTCGGTTGATTGTATTGGCTGGTCAATTCCAGTCCAAGTGACACGCCCAGATACTTATGGAAAAGCCAGCTGACGGAAGGCTCCAATTGCCAGGCCGGTTCATTATTCAGGTACAGCCCCCCGTACAAATCGGCCGTAAAAGCCGAAGCCTCGTCTTGCGCATACACCCCTGCAGGTCCACAGCACCATACGGAAACAAATAAAAGCGTCAAATACCGGCTCAATCTCATAACCATTATATCCAACTCGTTCTGGAATCATCTGTGGCAAATATATGCAAATCCTGGATTTTCCCCACACCTTGTAGCGCAATTTATAATCTCGCCTCTTACTCTCGTTCATAGAACAAGAGGCCATATATCGAAAATTTCATTTTCTATTTGTCTCGATAGCCACCTTTCACTATCTTTGGATAAGATAGGACGCAGTTCGGCATAGTCAAATTTGAAAACATGGTTTTCATTTGCCTCTGCACTCACCTTTCACTATCTTTGAAAAAACAAACGACACTATGCAAAGCATTACCGTATTTTGCTCGGCCTCCGATGCCATCGCCCCCGACTACAAGCACGAGGCCGAGGTGCTGGGCCAATGGATAGGGACCCACGGCTACCGGCTGGTCTACGGCGGGGCCAATGGCGGACTCATGGAGATTGTGGCCCGGTGCGCCCGCAACAACGGCAGCCCCGTGCTGGGCATCATCACCAGCCACATCGCCCACCTGGGACGGTCGAGCCAGCAACCTACCGAGCTCATCACCACCGACGACATGGGCGACCGCAAGCGGCGCCTCATCGAGCAGGGCGACATCATCGTGGCTCTGCCCGGCGGCATCGGCACCATCGACGAACTCTTCGACGCCATCACCACCAAGATGCTCGGTCACCACGACAAGCCCATCGTCATCTGCAACACACAGGGCATATTCGAACCCCTCGTGCAACAGCTCGACCTGCTGCGCCGGCAAGGCTTCCTGCGATACGACCGCCCCGACCTCTACCAGGTCGTGCCCGACGCCCGCGCCTGCTGCGAACTACTGGAGCAACAAAACCGTTAATAACCCAAACTGACAGCGATATGAAAAAAAGCAACCTCTACACCCTCACCGGCGACAAAGGAACCACCTCGCTGGTGGGCGGACTGCGCATCTCGAAAAACGACCCGCGGCTCGAAGCCTACGGCACCATCGACGAACTCAACGCCCACATCGGCCTGCTGCGCCAGATGGGCAACGACCCCGACGACGACGCCCTGCTCCTCTTCATACAGAACAAACTCTTTGTCGTAGGCTCCTACCTGGCCACCGACACCTCGTTCACCCAACTGCGCGATGCCAGCCGACTGCACCCCGCCGACATCGAGCGCATCGAAAACCGCATCGACACCCTCGATGCCACCGTGCCGCCGCTCCACGCCTTCCTGCTGCCCGGCGGGACAGCCGCCGCCGCTCAAGCCCACGTGTGCCGCACCGTATGCCGCCGGGCCGAACGCCGCATCTGCCAGGTTGCCCAAGAGGTTCTGGTCGACGAAAACATCCTGAAATTTGTCAATCGCCTCTCCGACTACTTCTTCGTTTTAGCGCGATTTAACAATTATGTCAAAAAACAGGACGAAATTTTCTGGAATAAAGATTGCTAATGAAAATAAATGAGCTATTTTTGCGAACATTTTATAGAAAGACATATCAACAAGTTAAAAATTTAACACTATGTACTGGACATTGGAATTAGCATCGAAACTCGAAGACGCACCTTGGCCTGCAACAAAAGAGGAGTTGATCGACTACGCTATGCGTTCCGGGGCACCTCTTGAAGTTATCGAAAACTTGCAGGAGATGGAAGACGAAGGGGAGACCTATGAATGTATCGAAGATATTTGGCCCGACTACCCCAGCAAAGAAGACTTCTTCTTCAACGAAGAAGAATATTGATGCTCTTCGAATAGATTGAACGATTACATATCAGCGCGACAGACAACGAAAATTTGTTTGTCGCGCTGATAGTTTTATATGGGAACCATAGAAAAGGACTTATATAAGTTCCTCTATGTAATTGTTGTATATTATATTTACTTGAGTCTTTCTACATTTATGTGTAAATTTGCACATAAATGTAAAACTCTTCTATAGAAAAGAACGTATATAAAAATAGAATTACCGTTGTTTTGGCCGAGAAGATGATTACAAATACATATTTGGCTGAATAGCTTGGAGTGTCAAAGATGACAATAAGTCGATGGTGTACCAATGCTACACAACCATGGCTCTGAATCAAAAACAGATTATTGTGGTAAATCTATTAAAAATAATATCAACCTTAAATTAGTGTAAAGTTTATGGGAAATATCAATGACGGATTTATAGTATCATTTTGGGAGAGAATATTTCGAGGATTAAGTTATGTGTCTTTATTTGCTCTTGTTTCTTTTTTAAGAAAAGAATATTTCAATAAGATTATCCCCAAAAAGGTTGACAATTATAAGTTTGTAGAATATTGGGTCTTGGGAAATCTTTTATGTTCGGTATGTTCATCTTTAGTAGTATATTATTATTCTTGCTCATGGTTGGCTATTCTTTTATCTCTATACGGCATTTTTAGAATTTTTGAGATAGTGGTATATCAAATTAATGTAATGCTTTTTGATCCATACCGTGCATTAAAAGAAAAACGTAAATATGTAATCAAGTCACCAACAAGATTGGTGTTGTTATTAATGCATAATTATGTTGAGATTGTTTTTTGGTTTACTACAACGGTTATATCTTTTTTAAGCATAGATGATATGCTTAAAAATTCTTGGACATACTATTTACAGATGAATTTTATATGTATAACTACTTTTGATACATCTGAGATGTTGCATAACATTAAACAAGAGAACATTTTTCTTTTATTTGCTTTTTTAGAGTCGGTTGTTGGTTTTTTGATGACTGTGATTTCTTTGGCTAGATTCATCGGTTTACTACCTAGTGTAAAAAGTATAGATGATATTTAACATAGGTAGTTAAATGAAATATTGACAAGTTATATTAGAGCCTTGAGTTTGTTTGTCTAATGTTTATTTTAATAGCCTTTGACCGTCTCAGACGGTGCGGTTTGTTTGTGCAAATTTCATTGATTGCTACGTAATATATTGATAATCAATATGAATAAATTTCTTCAACGAGGAAGAATATTGATGCGTTCTTAAGCGCAAGATAACAAATAAATCCCTGTTAATCGAACAGATTAGCAGGGATTTATTTGTTTATCCAAACGTGTTTGATAGCCTCAAACGACGAAAATATAACCGATGATTTATAGTTTTTCAGATACTTTGTTGTCTAATAGGGTAGAAATCTGAAATCATGATGGAACAGAAGGAACAGCAATTCACCCGATTGGTAGAGCAGCACAAGACCGTTATCTATACCGTCTGCTATATGTTTTCCGGAAGCAGAGAGGAGGCGGAAGACCTTTTTCAAGATGTGCTGGTCAGGCTCTGGAAAGGATATGACACATTCCGCGGAGAGTCAGATGCCAGAACCTGGATCTACCGTGTAAGCCTCAACACCTGCATTAACGGGCAGAAAAGGAAAAGAAAGGGAATCAAACATATCCCGTTAAGCATCGATGTCGATTTCTTTGAAGAAATAAGCGACAGGACCCTGCAAGTAAGACGTCTGTATGACAGGATAAACCGCCTCGGACTGGTTGACCGTGCTCTGATTCTCCTGTGGCTTGAAGGATTGTCTTATGAAGAAATCGGGGCGGTCATAGGCATTTCCGTAAAGAATGTCTCCTTCCAACTCTACAGGATTAAAGAGGAACTTAAGAAAATGAACAATTAAGTAAAAGGCTATGCAGAACGACAATTTATCCATGTATGATGAACTCCGGCAAATGAAGTCGGACTATGACTATCTCAAGGCAGATATGGACAAACAGTTGATTATCAACCGGCAACTTATGGAACTGGTTTTGCGGAACCATGTCGATGTGCTGGATTCAAACAGGAGAACCACCTTGGCCGGTGTAAGTGCTGCGATACTGATTATATTGGCAGCCTCCTATATCAAGGGACTTGACATGAGCCTCGCCGGCATGCTTGCAGCATTCTATGTACTTCTGCTGCTGGGTTATGTATTCATATACCACAAACTCGGGAAAATAGAATACGGCGCAGATGACCTGCTCTCGACGGTAACCCGATTACGGAAATTCAAACGGAACTACATGATTGTCAATACAGTCTCGTGGGTTCTGGCGATAGGTCTCATGTGCTTCATATTTCCGGCAATCTACAACACATTCCGCGTCCCGGAGCGGGGCATCGCTGCCATCACCTTCATGTGCGTGGCTATCTTTGCCGGTATCTGTATCCAGTATTTCATTGACCGGAAAGTGCTCAGGGCTTGCGACAACATCATCAAACAGTTGAAGGTCAAGCCATAAAAGAGCACATCTTTCGATAGACAATAATCGAGTAGAGGGCAAACAACTTAGTTTGCCTTCTACTCTCCCAGAATAGCATGGTATCTGTTTGCTTCCTCATCCCTACTCCCTCTCAGACTGTGCGGTTTGTTTGTCGCGCCGGTGGTTTTAAAGCGATGGCTTATTGCAAAAGATATTGCCTATCATATCGCTTATAAACATGAGAAGAAATAGATAAAACTATATCCAACTAATCGGGTCGGCTACACATACGGGTGATGCCGCGAGTCGTCTACCTCGTGATAGTCGCGCAACCAGGCCAAGGCCTCGGCCGAGCCCAGGTCGGCGGCATGCTCCATATAGCGGGCCACAATCTCGAGCATCTCGGGCTGCTGCTCTTCGATAGAGTCGGCCACCCGGAGTGCGGCCTCGGCATCGCCGGCGCTGGCGGTCAGGTCCTGGGTATCGACAATGAACTTCACGGGTTTGTTCTCCAGGTCGTCCCATTCGTAGACGATGGTCGAGAAGGAGCACAATTCATACGTCTCCTCACCCGACACGACAGGCTCTCCCCCCAAGACAACCATAATTCGCTCGGAGGCGCTGAGCATAACCCTGTCGTCGCCGGCAAATTCAACCCGCGTATCCAACCAAGGAATCTGGCTGCCGTCTACACGAGGACGGACAGTCCCGAGATGAGCTCCGGCCACAATGTCTTCGCGTTGGAACACCATGGTAGCCCCCTCGTGCTTGACGGTCAAGATGTCCCAGGTGGGCATATACTTGGGGACCAAACTTATGAACACCTTGCACGAAGCATAACTCAACCCGATTGAGCCCGATTCCCATTGGGCGTGTTCATATGCCGAATATTTGCACGAGCCATACTCGCTCGTAATCTGCACCGCCGCCCCCTCGTCTACGATCTGTACACGGATAGCCTTGACAAAATCGCCATAACTCTCCGGGAAAAGAGCATTCACATAGATGCCCCGGTCTACGGCGTCGGGCGAAACACTGTAATGGTCGCGCGAAACAGTGCCCAACGCATCGGTCTCAAGAGTAACAAACAGTATCATGTGGATAAAATTAAGGTTCTTACATTCGAAAAATCGTTCCGTTCGAGGGCCTCACACTCAATCAGGAAACACAAGACACCCCAGTCGATGAAATTATAAGAATAGTCTGCTCCCGACATCGAGTCCATCATCAAGAGCAGTTGCCACCCTTCGCAAGGGCTCGGCCAGTCTTCCCACTCCAGATGATCGGTTCGCCCGAACAGCTGCAGCTCGGGCTCGGCCAACGTCGGTTTATCCCGATTGAACGTCAAGCCGATGGACTTCGGCTCGTCCTGTTCGAAAAAGTATTCGCGGCAACTCACCAGTGTACCCATCTTCTCGGCCGGCACATAGACCACCCGGCAGACCCGGTTGTCCGAAATATCCGAGCCAATCGACGGCTCGTCCCAATGGCCGCCATAGTAGGCAATATCGGCAAAAAAGAGCAGAAGCCCCTTCTGCGCCGGCTGCAACGGGAGCTCCGACAGATTGATCTGGCAGACCAGAGTCAACGCATACGACTCTCCGCCCTCCTCGATTTGCGGAATCTCCATATCGGGCGGCAGGTCGGGATAGCCGAACCAGTGGCTGCTGCCCACCGGCGGGTTTTCAACCGCCTCGCCCAAATGAATATAGACAGGTGATTTTGTTTTCATACTATCCAATTTACGATGTTAAACACAAGTCTGCTACCGCCCCATATGGGTACTACGGTCTTGATTTTTTGTTAGCCAGCGGCTTCGATACTCTCCTTCAATATTTTCATCATCTTGCGTTCATGCAATCGCATGGTTTCCACGGTCCACTCCTGGTCGGAACATTTGGCTTCGAGATACATAAGATACAGTTTGATACTTTGCAGGTTACGGCTGTTGACCTGGACCTCCAGATTGGCAAACTTTACATGCACCGGCAGATTGCTTTGTGCAGAATTGAAACTCTGCGAAATCATAGCCAGGTTTCCCAATGAGTTAATGTCGTGCCAAGACCATTTGTCGTTATAATTTTCATTTTGTGGATGCAGATGTTCGATAGAGCGATTCTGACGAAACTCGTATTGCCGAACAGACTCTGCATCAAGATTTGAAAATCCCAACGCGTCTTTGCCCTCGAGCAGCACCTTCTCCCACAAAGCATAATCGAGCCGCCACAGCCAATACCGAGGCTTGGCCTCGTAACCCAATTCCGATACATCAGGGCATTGTCCTTGATGATTCAACTCTTTATCCAGGTTCATCAAAAAAGCAAGCAACTCTGCCTGTCCGGGTTCATGATCGAGCCCTGCAACATACTTCAACAAGGGTAATATCCAGCGATGAGGCTCGGTAGAGACATCGAACATCGATTCGAATTGTTTTAACCGTTCATGCTCATGATAGAGATTTTCTTCGTCTTTAACCATGAGTTTGTGATAGCCCGATGAGGAAGAGTATTTCATTCTCACCACATATAAATCCATCAAAAGCCGATAAAGAACAAGTTGCTGATAAAAGCGGGGAACACACGTCAAGGGATTATCTCTGAAAGTATCGAGCAACTTCGAGGGGTGAATCCGGGCTATGCGGTCTTCATTCAGGTGGATAGCCAAAATCATCAGCAAAAACTGAGGGAACGAGATAATCGCATCTTCCCTATCGTCGTAGGAGGGTTTCCCGAAATCCCTTTTCTCTACTCTTACTTCGGCAATAGACTTGGATCCACGGGAATCCCGCTCATTTGTCTTGGAACATAAGTTGCGTATCAGACCGTCGAAATCGCCTTCACGGCACATGGATATAGCCTCTTTATATCTCCGGATTTGCTCTCCACGGTCGATTTTCTCCGATTCCTTAATCAATGGCAACTCGAAGTTCGACACCGTGTTCCAAAGGCGGGTAAAGCGCAATTTATCATTATCATCTTGACCACGCAACAAATCGACTTTGAGAATCTCATGTTGCTCAAGCGACTTGCCGCTCGAGTTCATTGCCTCGAAATATTCGTTCAAAGAAGCCGGTGACGCAACATAGTGGCCTGGCAGTTCGGTAACAAACAGCGTCAGATTACGATATACCCGACTGGCAAACAAGTCGAGAGCGCCCTCCTCACTGAAATGTTTTCTCAGATATTCCTCGATACAAGAGAGCCCATTCTCCATATTGATATTCCGATAGGTCGAAGGCTTACGATCCGCGAGGTATTTTAAGAATTCACGGTCCTGGCTCCGGCCTTTGAAATACAACCGGTTGGAATCATCAAAAAACGCAATCCACTCTTCAGTCGAATCGGTCCTGCCACTGAGCAAGAACCCGATGGAGAGCAACATCAGTACCGTTATACGCTGCTGCCCGTCAATAAGGTCCCATCGATCTTCCCGACCTTCCCGGTGCACAACCGTAATCATTCCCAAATAATAGGGCTTGTCCGGATTCTTGCCAAAATGAGACCGCAAATCATCCAACAACTGCTCTACCTGAGAAGTCGGCCACGTAAACAGTCTTTGATATAGAGGGATACAGAACCGAATGTTTTCCCCGGCAATAAGTTTCGGTGTTATCTTATTGTATACCATACTCTTCTATAATTTTATTTCTTATCGTCGTATCCGAAACCAAGGGCAAAGCATAATCCCAGATATTTCTAAGGGCCACATACATGCCCCACTTCACCCCTTTGGTTTCCGGCAGATATAGTCCACTGTTTATCTGGAACTTGTTTTCACTGGCTGCAAGAGCTTCGGCCAAAAAGAATGTAGGAGAAGAGGCTTGGTCGATCATAAGCAGGAATTCACTATTCATGGCCCAATCTCTCACCCCGGATCCGTTAGTCGAAACCCTGTCCGAATTGTACCGATATAAAGCCATCATTTGAGAAAAACAAAAGAATGCTTCGGCCAGATAGGAACGACCAAACTTAAGATAATACCCAAATAGCAATGTTTCCAAGGTATCGACAAATATTTCGTAAGGGCCGCTGGACAGCTGATTCCATACTTTCTGAACAAGCGGGTCCCGCACAAAATCTTCATAGCGTTGGATGAAGGTCTCTACATACATAAAGAAATGGGTGCCCCCTTGTATCTTTTCATAAAAATCGAGCTGTTCACCAAACGGTGGAATATCGGGCATCGAGGGTGCAGCCTGGTATTCATGCTGTATATACCGGTAACTATTCTCGGCCGATACCCTTTTGCGCATCCACCGCCTTAACCGGTATATATGTATCCCGATAGTACGGAACAAGGCGTTACTATCGTGATATACAGGAGGAAGTTGCAATATCTTGTTCCACTTGACAGCCACATGCTCGGCCTGCTTTTCGTCAGCAATAAATCGTAAATGATGAGCCTTCAGCAGGTCAAAATCGGTCAATGGCACGCCCTTTGAGTTTTGATTCGAAAAGAAGGTATATGCAAGATCCAGATTAGCCTCACTGACTACAAGCACGGCAAACGAAACCTGACGGGCTATCTTGTCGAGCAGAGCTTCACGATTCTTGCATGACTGTACCAGAATCTTCACTACATATTTACAGTTAGCTATGTGGTCTTGAGCCTCTGCCGACTCGTACGATTCGTTCAGCAGCGGCAAATAATCGTCATAGCCCAAAGCCAGAAGAATAAGGGTAAGCGTTATCAACCGTTGCTGGCCATCAATAATATCATAATGCTGCTGGTTATCGTGGAGAATAACAGTTCCCAAGTGAAATGGATTATCCGGTTCTATCTTCAGGAGACTGTTCCATAAATCGGTGATATTTCTATCTTCCCAACAATAGTCACGCTGATAGTCGGGAAGAGACAGGTCGAGTTTCATAACCTCGGCCAGATTCATGATCCTCACCGAAACGTCCTCCCCTCGTTCTATTAACGCTACATGTCCGGTCTCTTGTTTGGGATACGACAATAGCTCTAACTTGATTTCACGATTGGCCATAAGCGATTTCGCCAACAAAGGTTCCACCAGGCAACTCAATTCCTGGTAACTCTTCAGCAAAGAATCCAGGCTATCGATACGACAGTCTTTAAGCCAGAAAGATTCAAGTTGTGGATTCCACTCGACACCCTGGTCCAAAAGACCATGCATCAACGATATACCCATATCCCTATACAAACGGCACTGCTCATCATTGTTCGGGTCAGGCTCCAAATGAAATTCAAGTCTACCCACCCTATTCTGTACATAATATTCGAAATGAATACCCGGTAAAAAATTCGCAGGCGTAAATTGTATATAATAGTGATGATAATAACGAGCATTCCCCCAATACTGAATCTTCCCAACCACTACACCGGGAAATTCCTCATCGAACCTATTTCTCAAGTTCTCAAGAAAATTTGCTTCAGGATACTTCAGATTCAAAATCGACATGATTATAAAATTAAGGTTTTATCCATAGATGATTCAACAGTCAGACTTCCGCCGTTTTTTCCGGTCTTGTGCCCCCGCTATTCAAATAATTTTATGGTTGTTAAATATAAGTCTAATCGTCACCATTATCTCTCTTACAACAGTTAAATACGGTTAACAAAAGCCATATTGCCCACTTTTCCATCACCCCTTTCTCCAATTCATGCACTCCCAATACACCTCTACCACCCCTATCTACACCACATATATCAGAAAAGAAATGCCGCATCATAATATACCTGTTCCCATTTTTCCCCAACCGATGCGTGGGGAATAAAAATATTTACGTATCTTTACTTGCTCAGAAAGCCCCGCAAGAAAGAATACAAACGTAAATCCATAAGAAACAACAAGTTAATATCATCTGAAAAACATTCTACACGATACCGTTATCTCCCGATTTTTCAAATTTAAAAACCATAAAGTGCTTATGAAACATGACATCATTCTACGAGGGAAACGACTGGTAGCCCTGCTGGTAACCATTTGTTCCCTCTCGACGGCCTGGGCCGGCGAACTCAACCTGATACCCAAACCGCTCCGGGTCGAAGAGGGCGAAGGCCACTTCGTGCTCACCGCCAAGGCGACCATCGGCTACGATGCCGCACTCGAGGAGCAGGCCGAATATCTGCAACAGCTGCTCGGTCAGTCGACCGGCTGGGACCTGACGCTGAAACCCGAGGCCCGCAAGGCGACCATCCGCCTCGAACTGAAACCGGGCGAGGTGGGCCACCCCGAAGGGTACCGCCTGACCGTGACCCCCAAGAGCATCACCGTGACGGGCGAAGACCGCGGGGGTGTCTTCTACGGCATACAGACGTTGCTGCAACTCTTCCCGACCGAGGTGTACAGCGACCGTCGCCAGCACGATGTCGTGTGGTCGGCTCCGGCCGTAACGGTATTCGATGCTCCCAACCGTCCGTGGCGGGGCATGATGCTCGACGTGGCCCGCTACTTCTACCACAAGGATTTTGTAAAGAAGTATATCGACATGATGGCCATGTACAAGCTCAACAAACTGCAGCTGCACCTCATCGACGACTCGGGTTGGCGCCTCGAAATCAAGAAGTATCCCCGCCTCACCGAGGTGGGAGCCTGGGCCGGTACCGATGCCAAGCGTCTGGGCGGATACTATACCCAGGAAGATATCAAGGAGCTGATTGCCTACGCCCAGGTGCGCAATGTCGAGATTATCCCCGAGATTGAGTTCCCGGCCCATATCCTGTCGGCCATCGTGGCCTACCCCTGGCTCAGTTGCACCGGCCTGCAACACGAGGTCCCCACGCAACACTTCATCAGCAAAGACCTGCTGTGTGTGGGAAAAGAGAGCTCTATCCAGTTCCTGCGCGATATTCTGGACGAGACGGTGGCTCTCTTCCCCAGTGCCTACATCAACATCGGCGGCGACGAGGCCAACTATGTGCGGTGGGAATCGTGTCCCCACTGCCAGGCAATCATCCAGCGAGAAGGATTGAAAAAGGCCTCGGACCTGCAAGGCTATCTGACCAATGTCGTGGCCGAGATGATGAAAGAGAAGAACCGCACCGTCGTAGGGTGGGAAGAGATTCTGCTCCGGGGCGAGGTAAAAACGCCTGTCGTAGGGGTGTTCTGGCACAATGTGGCCGACACCATCGAGGCGACCAAGGCCGGACACAAGGCCATACTCTCACCGGCCACGCACATGTATTTCGACTTCCCCGAGAGCTCGACTCCCGGCGAGGTGAAAGCGGCTACCTGGATGCCCCCGATTTCGGTCGAGAAGTGCTACGGCATGGAGGTCAACGACTACTCCCCCGAGTCGACCGTACTCGGTGTGCAAGGCTGCTTCTGGAGCGACCAGTTCATCCACGGAACCGTGCTGCAAGAGATTGATTGCCTCGACGAGAACCGGTCGGAAAACTATGCCGAGTACCTCACCTTCCCCCGTCTGCTCGCCCTCTCCGAGGTAGCCTGGACCCCGCAAGCCGCCCGCAACTACCCCGACTTCAGCTACCGCCTGGCCACTCACTTTGCACGGCTCGATGCCAAGGGGTGCCACTACCGCGTACCCGAACCTCATATCGAGAAGATGGAGACGGTCGATAACGGAGCCCTGCGATTCACCCTGACTCCGGCCATCGACCAGGCTGTCATACGCTACACCACCGACGGTTCCTATCCCACGGTACACTCGCCCATCTACACCGGCCCGGTAACGGTAGCCGACAAGAGCGACTTCCACGCCATCACCGTAGTGACCGACACCCACTACTCGCTGCCCATCTACTTTGCCCCCGACTACTCAGCCTACAAGCCGTACGGCGAGTTCACCGCCGAATGGAAACCCCTCATCGTCCAGACCCAAAAGGCCCCGTGGAGATTCGAGTGCACGGGCAAGATTGCCGGGAACGGCGACTACGTCATCACCTTCATTCCCACCAAGGGCGAAAACTCGCTGCAACTGGGCGGACTGAAACTCTACAAACGTGACGAACTGCTGGCCGAGGTAGCCCAATCGTCGACCTCCGACTCGAACGATGGTACCACGGCATACCGGTTCTCGGTCAACGAGTTCGAAGCCGGCACCCCCTTCTTCATCGAGGTCGAGGCCTGGGGCGAAGGCGGCAACGACACCTCGGGACTGGTATTTATCCGCAAAGAGGCCCAATAAGCTCCTCCATAAATTCTACACAAAAGGCTGCCCGCAGGCAGCCTTTTGTGTTATAGAACATAATGCCATCCCGACGGTCTGGAGCCGAAAAGAATTATCTTTGTTACGATAGATATCATAATCACACACCCTCTCTATTTATAACAATCGAATAATACAACAACAGATAAATCTTACATGCCATGGCTAAAGCTCGCATTTTCATCAGTTATGCCCACGAAGACAAGGAGTGGGTTCTCGAAGGTCCCGGTAATATTCACCTCATTCCCCGCATCAGACGCCACACCAGCCCCGACGCCGAAATATGGTTCGACGAAGGTTTGGTCATCGGCGAAAAGTGGGACGAAGAGATTCACAGCCACATCGTCCAGGCGCACATCTCCATTCTGCTCATCAGCGAGAGCTTCGTCTCGTCGGACTATATCGTCAACAAGGAACTGGTATGGATACGGGAGCAGGTCGAGCAGAACGACATGAAAATCGTGCCTCTGCTCATCGGCAACATCACCGAGAAGTCAAAGCGCATCATCGACTGGATTTACCAGCGGCAGATTCACCCCTCGGAGACGCAGCCCCTGTGCAACTACCTCAACGACAAGGCCCAGTGGGACCACATGATTACGAGCATCCTCAACATCATCGACTCGAAGATAGACCAGGCACTCGAGGCACAACTGCTCAGCGAGCGTCAGCCCGAGCCCCAACCAGCTCCGCTCCGGACCGAATTTCGCCCTACCAGTGCTGCGGCCGAAGGGGGTGAAGGAAAGAGCCCCAACAAGGTGGCAGCCACCGGCAGCGGAGTCAGCCCGGCCATCTACCAGGAGGCCGTGAAGCTCTACCGCAACCACAAATACAAAGAGGCCTCGGAGATGCTGTTGAAGCTGGCCGTCGCCAACAACATCGAGGCTCAGCATCTGCTCTGCGACATCCTCTGCAACAAGGTGCGGGGCTACCAGTTGTGGCCCGAAATTCTGGATACCTTCCTTCCCTATGCCGAAGAGGGCATGGACTTCGCCCAGGTCATCGTGGGGAGGGTCTACTATCGGGGCAGCCTGAAAGGGCGCGACTACGGGAAGGCCTACGAATGGTTCCAGAAAGCGGCCGAGAAAGGCAACTCCTACGCCCAATACCTGCTGGGCAACATGTACGAAAACGGCATCCATGTCGAGCAAAACTACGACACGGCCCTCTCCTACTACAAAAATGCCGCCGCCCAGAACAACATCATGGCCCTGGGCGAGATTGCCTACATGAAGGAAAACGGCTACGGCCTGCCCATAAACCGGGAAGAGGCCGAAAAGACATATCGCCAACTGGCCGAAGAGCGCGACGACGAGTGGTCGATGATCAAGCTCTCCTACCTCGAGATGGAACGGGGCAACTCGGACAAACGACTCGAGTGGATACAGCGCGCCCTCGACAAGGAGTATATCGACGCCTACTTCGAACTGGGCCTTCTCTATCAGTTCGACGAGAAATACCAGGACCTCGAGAAGGCACAACAAGCCTACTACCGTGCCGCGCAGATGGGGAACCCCGACGGCATGAACGGGTTGGCCCTCATCTACTACAACATGCCCGACAACAAAGGCAATTCCCAGGCATTCCGCTGGTTCACCAAGTCGGCCGACCTGGGCGACAGCCTCGGGCTCTACTACCTGGCCACCATGTACGAAGGGGGCTTCGGCACCCCGGTCAACAAGCCGAAGGCCTGGAGCCTCTATCTGGCCTCGGCCGAGCAGCGCTTCTCGCCCGCCTACCTCAAGATAGCCCAACTCATTGAGAGCGGAGAGGCCCCCGCCTCCTTCGCCGGCCGCGAGCTCGAGTTCTACATCAAAGCTGCCAAGCGCAACGACATCGATGCCATCCACGAGGTCATCCGCCACATCCAGGACGACCCCGACCGCCTGAGCGAACTCTTCGACTGGTGCAAGCGGGGCGCCCAACTCAACGACGGCATCTGCCTCTGCAAACTGGGCGAGCTCTACTTCTACGGCCGCGGCACCGAGATGGACGAATTCAAGGCGATGGACTACTTCCGCAAGGCCGAGGCCCTGCAAATCCCCGACGCCTACTACTTCCTGGGTTTGGCCTACTACGAGGCCAAGGGGGTAGTCAGCCCCAACCTGCAGAAGGCCGAGGAGTATTTCCAGAAAGCGGCCGAGGCTGGATATGTCGACGCCATCAAGGCCATTGCCGAACTCTACATGCAGTCGGGACAGGAAAACGGATACGAAAAGGCCATCGCCTATCTGACCCATATCGCCGAGGGCGAACATGCCGACATTGCCTACGAGGGACTCATGCGCATTGCCGTCGAGAAGATGACACCCCAGGACTATGCCGCCCCCCAGGCCAGCGAACTCTACCAGAAGGCCCTGAAGTTCGAGCAGGCCGGCCGACAGGCAGGCATGACCCAGAGCCTCAGCCACGAGTTTCTGCAACGTGGCATCGACCTGTGCGACATCGAACGGTACACCGAGGCCATCGCCCCGCTGCTGCAAGCGGCTCAGATGGGTGAAGCCGAGGCGGCCAACCGCTTGGGCGACATCTACTTCTACGGCACCGGGGTCGAGGTCGACTACGAACAGGCCTACTACTGGTTCTCCAATGCCGCCCAAAGCAACAACGCCTACGCCCAATACTCCCTCGCTTTCATGTACATGAAGGGGCTCTTTGTCGAGCAGGACCATGCTCAAGTCATCAAATACATGAAACTCGCCGCCGAAAACGGCTACACCGAGGCCCAGAAAAACATGGGCGAATACCATTACTACGGCTCTTTCGGCTGTCGTCGCGACATGAAGGAGGCCATCAAATGGTACGAGATGGGCGCCCGCAACAACGAGCCTACCTGCCTCTTCACCCTCGGCCTCATCTACGAAGAGGGCGACGGCGTGCAGAAAAACATACTCAAAGCCACCGAATGGTACCAGCGGGGAGCTAACGCCGGTATCCCCTCGTGCCTTTACCGGCTGGGCATGCTCATGATTGAGAAAGAGGTTGCCGGTGAGACCGAAAAGGGTTTCAGTCTCATACAACAGGCCGCCGAGGCCGGATACTCCTACGCCCAGAACTACATGGGCAAAGCCTACCGCTTCGGCTGGAATGTCAAGGTAAACCCCGTGAGGGCCACCAACTGGTTTACCAAGGCGGCCGAGCAGAATCTGCCCGACGCCATGTGCAACCTGGGCGACATGTACTCGGCCGAAGACGGGCTCACCGTCGACTACGAAAAGGCGCTCTACTGGTATGGAAAAGCGGCCGAGGCCAACCACTACCGGGCCCTGACCGAGCTGGGCGACCTCTACTATGCCGGCAAGGGGGTAGAACGAGACTTCGCCAAAGCGCTGGAATATTACCTGAAGGCCTGCGACGAGGGCTATCCCTACGCCTTCTACTCGGTAGGATTCATGTACCTGCGCGGCCAGGGGACCGCCCCCAACCGCGAAAAGGCGATGGAATACCTGAGCCAGGCGGCCGCCATGGGCAACGAGAGCGCCTTCCAGCTGCTCAACCAGATGGAGGCCGACCAAGCCTCGCCCGACGAAGAGCAAGGGGTAGACCCCTTTGCCAAACAGGCCTACCTCGACGCCCGTCAGGCGCTCGAGGCGAAAGAGACCGAACGGTATGTCAATCTGCTCACCCAGGCGGCCAATCTGGGATACATCCAAGCCTTGAACGACCTGGGCGACCTCTACTTCAACGGCGAGTCGGTACCCGCCGACATGGCCAAGGCCTACGACTACTTTGCAAAAGCCTCGCAAAAGGGGTCGGGCTACGGTTCGTACAGTTGCGGGTTCATGCTCCTGCGCGGAGCCGACGAGGTGCCCCGCGACATCGACAAGGGGCTGGCCATGCTCCGTCTGGCCGTTGAGCAAGGCTACACGGCCGCCAACCGCGACCTGGCCCGATACTACGACATGCTCGATACCGAGGAGGGGGCCCGGCAGGCTCTCGACTACTACCAGCAATACATCGAAGAGTATCCCAAAGATGCCAGTGCTCTGATTCACATCGGGCTCATCTACGAGACCGGGCTGGGGGTTCCCTGCGACATCGAACTGGCCAAGAAGTACTACGAACGCGCCGCCGAATACGACGAAACGGGACAGGCCAACAACTTCCTGGGAGGTATCTACATGAATGCCGAGGAGAACGACGAAAACGAGCGGATGGCAGTCTACTACCTGCAAAAGGCTATCGAGCAGGGCGACTCCAACGCCATGCGACGCTTCTGTTACTACCTGCACAACGGACGCGGCGGCCTGCAGCCCGACAGCCAACGCGAGGTCGCACTCCTCACCGAAGCCTCCCGACGGGGCAACCACCAGGCCTCTTTCCAACTGGGTCTCCTCTTCGAAGGGGGTATCGAAGGGATAGAGCCCAACCCCGAAGCGGCTATCCGATACTACCAGCTGGCGGCCGACAACGGTGTAGAGGCGGCCATCAACAAGATAGGCGAGCTCTACCTCTTCGGCGAGATTGTCCCCGCCAACATCTCCAAAGCCATCGCCTGCTTCTCGACGGCCTCGGACAAGGGATACGGCAAGTCCTCCTACTGGCTGGGGCGCCTCCACACCGACGGCATCGGGCAACTCGAAAAGGATACCCGCAAGGCAATCGAATACTACCAGAAGGCCATCGCGCAAGGCTTCGAGAATGCCCGGGAGTGGCTCGAACAGCTGCAACAGAACCTGGTCGACGAGAACACCAGCGAGGTCGAGATTCCCGACAAGAGCGACGACGAACTGTTCAACGAGGCCAAGGAGGCTCTCGACAAGGCTCAGTTCAAGACGGCCTTCGCCTACTTCTCGCACCTGGCGGAAAAGGGTCACGCCGAGTCGTTCAACCAACTGGGCGACATGTATTTCTACGGCCGGGGCGTCGCTGCCGACGAGACGAAGGCGCTCGAACTGTACAAACAGGCAGCCGAGCGCGACAGCGTCTACGGCTACTTCAACCTGGGGTTCCTCTACTGGAACGGTCCCAACGAAATACATGACCCCCAACTGGCACTGCAATACCTGAAAAAAGCGGCCCAACGGGGATACACCTACGCCCTGGGCTTCATCGGCGACATCTACCGCAACGGCCCCGACGAGATTCGCGACTATGCCGAGGCCAAACGTTACTACCAGAAGGGTATCGATGCCGACGAGATAAACGCCATCAAAGGCATGGCCTCGCTCTACATGATGGGGCAAGGCGTTCCCCAGAACAACGCCATGGCCGCCTTCTACCTGCGAAAGGCTGCCGACAAGGGCAACGCCTGGGCCATGTACCATCTGGGACGCATCTACTACTTTGGCGAAGGCGTAGCCCGCAACATGAAGGTGGCCCTCGACTATCTGCAAAAGGCCTACGATGCCAACTACCCCGAGGCCTGCTGCCTGTTGGGGCTGCTCTACGAACAAGGTACCGCAACGGCCCAGAATATCGAGTTGGCCAACAAGATGTACCTCAGAGGGTGCGAACTGGGCGACTCGGGCTCGATGCGCTACCTGGCACTCAACTACCTCGAGGGCAAAGGTCTGCCCAAAGATTACAAACGAGCCTGCTCCTACCTAGCAAAGGCCGTCGAGCACGGAAACATGTCGGCCCGCATCGACCTGGCCCAAATGTTTTTCTACGGACAAGGCACGCAACAAGACCCGGAGAAAGCCTACGACCTGCTGGAACCCTGCCTGAACGAGAAGTATGGCCGGGCCTATCAGGTACTGGGCGAAGCTTTTGAATACGGACTGGGAGTCGAGCAGAATTACCCGCAGGCCAAAAAACTGTATCAACAGGCGCTCGAACTGGGATACGAAGATGCCCAACAGGCACTCGACCGCCTCGACAAATACTGTTGAGCACAATAATCCCATTCGGGGAAAGTGCACGGTTCCCTCTTGAAACAAAGACCTCGCTACTTTCAAATTGAAACCAAACTTCCTCGAATCGTCCAATAGAGAGTCGTAACAAGCCCGCAAATGCGGAACCTGTTACGGCTCTTTCGATTTATCACTTGCAAACTGTCAATCAACACTTTCCCCCTTTCCTACTCAAGGGCCATACCGGCTCTACCCGCCTGTATCAACAGGTATGCGAGAAATCCAATTTTATGTTAATATTCGCAAACCCAAATATTAACAGTAAATTTTTGTAAAATAGTTTTAACCTGTATAATTTTTTTGTCGAATTATACCTTACGAGAGTTATGTACCTATTCTAATTATTTGAAAAACAAGATATAAAGAGGAATCTAATCATATAAAAATCTAATAAGTGTTCTATGGTATTTAAACTGAAAATGACAGGAGCAAACTGTGTGTTGCTTTGTGCCGCTTTATTTTCTTCCAGCCTGACAGCTTATGCAACCGAAAAGAGCGCGGATTCCATGGCCGATTCATCGGCTTCGGGAGTCGTGCAAGGAAAGATTGCTGTCTCTGGAACCGTCAAGGATAAGAATGGCGAGCCGTTAATCGGCGTAAGTGTAGTGGAAAAGGGAACGACCAATGGCATGATTACCGACTTGGACGGAAACTTCGGTCTGTCGGTTTCGAGTCCCGAAGCCGTACTCGAATTCAGCTACGTCGGCTACAACCCCGTGAGTGTGAAGGTAGGCGACCGTACCTTCTTTGCCATCGAGATGGGCGAAAGCACCCAGAATCTCGACGAGGTCGTGGTAACGGCTCTCGGTATCAAACGTGAAAAGAAGATGTTGGGCTATGCCGTGCAAGACATCAAGGCCGACAAACTGAACACGACCGGCGACCCCTCGGTCATCGGAGCCTTGAGCGGCAAGGTGGCCGGTCTGCAAATGAACACAGCCGGCACCGGTTTGAGCGGTTCGACCAAGATTACCCTGCGCGGTAACTCGTCGTTGACCGACAACAACCAGCCGCTGTGGGTTGTCGACGGTGTACCCTTCAGCGACAACAGCAGCTCCGACGCTTCGCTCTTCGGCGGTGTCGACCGGGGAGGCTCGGCTGTCGACATCAACCCCGAAGACATCGAGTCGATCTCGGTACTGAAGGGCCCGAATGCAGCCGCCCTCTACGGTTCACGAGCCTGAAACGGTGTCATCCTCATCACCACGAAACGCGGTGTCAAGGAGAAAGGATTCGGCGTCACCTACTCGGGCAACTTCACCTGAACCAGCGTAGCCTCTTCGCTCGAGCAGCAGACCACCTACGGACAAGGTAAAGGCGGCGTATTCGACCCGAACGTATTCGAGAGTTTCGGCGCCCCGCTCGACGGCCACACCTATACCGGCTGGCTGGGTCAGGAGCTGCAGTACAAGGACTACGGCAACAAGTTCGACCAATATTTCAACACCGGCTTTACCCAGACCCACAACGTAGCCATCGGCAAGGCCGAAGAGAACTACAACTACCGGGCCTCGTTCGGCAGCACCGAGAGCCAGGGCCTCTTCGACGGCGAGGGGTTGAGCAAAATCAACATCGACCTCAAGGCCGGCATGAAGATGAACAAATACCTGAGCATGGACTCGAAAATCTCGCTGAGCCGCACCAAGGCCACCGACCGTCCCCAATACGGTAAGGGCGGCGAGGTATACCAACAGCTCTACATTCCCCGCAACATCCCGTTGAACGACCTGAAGACCTTCCGCAGCGACACCCAGCGTCACATCTACTACGTGAACCCCACGTTGCAGGAGTTGAACCCCTACTACACGAAGAGTGTCAGCCGCTTCCAGGCCTACTTCCTGGAGCCCGACAATATCGAGTCCGCACTGCCTACCGAAGTGAAATTTGAAGTTTCGGAAAACGGTACCGACTTCGATGTTGTCAACACCGCAGCCGCGGGTACCGACGTGTCGTACAACCTGCCCAAAGCCCGCGACGCCAAGGCTGTAGCCTTTACCATCGGCCTCGGATTATGGATGACTACCCCGATTGCCGAACTCGAAGTCTATGGCAAGGATGGAACGGCTATCGACGAGATTACGGTAAGCCGCGTACTGGTAGCTCCCAACCCCGTCAACCAGGGCCAAAAGATGGCCGTAGCTGCCGACCAGGCCGAAAGCATCGAAATCTATTCGATGCAGGGTGCTTTGGTGAAAGCCGAACGGGCCGAAGAGACCATCACCTTCGTCTCGACCGACGACCTGACGCCGGGCATCTACTTCATGGTTGTCAAGGGTGCCGACTACACCGAGACCGTGAAAGTGATCGTGAAGTAATCCCCAAACACACCGCGCAGCCCCTCGGGGTTGCACGGCCCATTACATAGAGAGAACCCTAAAAGTCCTGAGAGACTTTTAGGGTTCTCTGCTTTTATACAAGGGTTTGACAGGTACGAGAGGAAATAACTCGGGACCCAAGGTACAGGCGATTGCCAAGCCTCAACGATAGCCATGCGCTACGCGGCACGGCTATCCGGCTCAATGCTCCAGAACGAGCTGTACCTTTTTGGCTCCCAACCGGGCCTGCAACCACTCCTGAAACTGCTTCTGCTCGGTGGCCGAGAAGGCTCGCGAGTAGCGCACGACGGCCAGCGTGGTGGTATCGCGCACATCGGTCTCGATGCTGCTGAAGATAGTTTTCGAGATGGCAATATCGGTGACGTTGGGGAAAAGCACCTTAATCTCGGGAGCCACCGAAATACCCACCGAGTCGTATTGCTGGTAATGCGAGGTCACATTTTCCAGCGAGTCAATCACCTGCTGCTGGCGGGTTATCTGCTCCTGGTTGTGCAGATAAATATCCTTGAACATCGTACTGCTGAGCGTCGTCATGTCCATCGAGTTGGAGCCGTATCCCTGACGAACCTCTAGCACGGCGCCTCCCAGACCATACTGCGGCAACCGCGCCTGGGCCACGGCGATGGAATCCTGCGGTATCTCGGCCCCCACCAGCGACACCCGTATGATGCGCTTGCCATGCTCTATCTCGGCACTCTTGCTCAACACCTGGGTATCGGGGTAGTTGAAGTTCTGCGAGACAAACCGTGCGGCGGCGACCTCGAAAAAGTTCTCCTTCACCATGTTGTAGGTGAGGTAGATGCTGGGGGCCATCGTGAGGATAAGAATCGTATAGACAATGCGCTCGACCTTTTTGCGGCGCTCGTCATCGACAAACTCCTTCTTCGAATACTTCATCAGCTTCACCCCCAGCGTGGTGGCAAAGGCAATGAACACCGAGTTGATGAAAAAGAGGTAGAAGGCCCCGAAGAAATAGTAGAAGTTGCCCGTGGCCAACCCGAATCCGGCCGTACACAGGGGCGGCATCAATGCTGTGGCAATGGCCACACCGGGCAGCACGTTGCCCTTCTGCTTCGACGACATGGCCACGATGCCGGCCAACCCGCCGAAGAAGGCGATGAGCACGTCGTAGATGGTGGGCGAAGTACGGGCCAGCAGCTCGCTGCGGGCTTCGTTCAGGGGCGAAATCCAGAAGTAGACGGTCGAGGTAATCACACTGAAGAGTGTGGCCACCGCCAGGTTGCGGAACGACCGCTTGATGAGTTCGTAGTCGTTGATGCCCAACCCCAGACCTATACCCATAATGGGGCCCATGAGGGGCGAAATCAACATGGCGCCGATGATGACCGCCGCCGAGTTGGTGTTCAACCCCAGCGAGGCGATAAATATGGCAAAAACCAGAATGAGGATGGTCGAGCCCTTGAACTCTACCCCGGCCCGGATAGCCTCTACCGAGGCGGCTTCGTCCTCTCGATCTTGGCTCATGTCGAGGTAGTGGGTCAAAAATCGTTTGACCGAATCGATAAAATTGGAAAATGTCATAGTCTAAACTATTAGGATAGTCCTGCGTGCCTCCCGCACGGGTTTCACGACCTGGACACAAAACGATTCAATACCGGAATTTCGCGCAACGGCAAATCGTGGCGGAACAGATAGATCAGGAACAGGGCCAAGAGCACCGTGCGGAAGGCCAGGCGCAACACCAGCGACTCGATGGGCACCAGAGTACCTACCGCATAGAGAACGGCCGTGAGCAGCGTGTAACGCAGCGCATTGCCCAGCTCGTACTTGATGGGATAGACCCGTTGCCCGATGAAGAACGAAGCCAGCATCATGCACAGGTAGCAGACAAATGCCGCCCAGGCACACGCCATATAGCCGTAACGGGGCACACCCACGATATTGATTACCGCCGTAATGGCAAACCCGAACAGCGAGAACCAGGCCCCCCACTGCGTGCGGTCGGTGAGCTTGTACCACAACGACAGGTTGAAGAAGATGCCGAAGAAGAGTTCGGCCAGCATGACGATAGGCACCACCTTCAACCCCGTGCAGTAGGTCGCCGGCATGAAGAAGCGCACGATGTCGATATAGAACATCACCGCCAGGAAGATGAAGAGGCCGAAGATGATAAAATATTTCATCGCCTCGGAATAGGACTTCTTGTTCTCGTTGCCCGCCTCCTTGTTACGCGCAAAGATGAAGGGCTCGTAGGCAAATCGAAAGGCTTGTGTAAACATCACCATCACTATCGCAATCTTGTAAACTGCCCCGTATATACCCAGTTCCGACATGGCGTCGGGGCGACTCCCTGCCAGCACAGGATAAAACATCTTATCGAAGGTTTGGTTCATGATGCCGGCAATTCCCAGAATAAGCAACGGGAAGGAGTATTTGAGCATGCGCGACAGCAGACGGCCGTCGAACCGATAGCGCACCCGGAATATCTCGGGGAAAAGTACCAGCAGCACCACGCCCGAACTGATGACGTTCGACACCAGGATATACCCCACCAGGAAGTCGGGGTCGAAGAACCACGAAATCCACTCGGGGTGAATGCCATAGAGCCACGGGCAGAGCAGGATGAAAAAGAGATTCAACGCGATGTTGAGAAAAATCGACAGCAACTTGACGGCGGCAAACCGGATGGGCCGGCGCTGGTAACGCAGGTAGGCAAAGGGCAACGCCGTGAAGGCATCGATGGCGATAATCAGGGCCATCATCAGCACATAATCTTCATGCCCGGGATAGCCCAGCAGCCTCGACAGCGGCGAGAGGAAGAGCCACACGAGCACGAAAAAGAGGGTCGAGGTGGTAGCCAGCGAGATGAGGCCGGTGGTGTAGACCTTCTGCGGGTCTTTCTCCTCCTTGTCGTTGGCAAAGCGGAAGAAGCCCGTCTCCATGCCGTAGGTGAGAATGATCAACAGCAAGGCCATGTAGGCGTAGAGGTTGGTCACAATACCATACTCGGCCGTGGTCTTCAACACGTTTACATAGAGGAATACAAAACACCAGTTGAGAAACCGCCCCAATATACTGCTCAAACCGTATATTGCGGTATCCTTTGCCAAACTCTTCATGCCGGCCATAAGCGTCTACATTTTTTCGATTAAAACAATGTACCCTGTTCCGAGAGGCGGTGACGATTCAAGTGGGTATAGGCCAAGTCGGTCACCTCGCGTCCCCGGGGCGTACGTTTGATAAATCCCTCTTTGATGAGATAGGGCTCATACACCTCCTCGAGCGTACCGGGGTCCTCGCCCAGTGCCGTAGCTATCGTGGTGAGCCCCACGGGGCCGCCCTTGAACTTGTCGATGATAATTGAGAGTATCTTGTTGTCGATTTCGTCGAGACCGTACTGGTCGATATTGAGCGACTCGAGCGCATAACGGGCTATCTCGAGGTCGATACTGCCCGACCCCTTCACCTGGGCAAAGTCGCGTACCCGCCGTAACAGGGCGTTGCCGATACGGGGTGTACCGCGGCTGCGCATGGCTATCTCGGTAGCCGCTTCGCGGGTGCAGGGTACCCCCAGCAGGCTCGACGACCGCTCGATGATGTGCGTCAGCACAGCGTGGTCGTAATACTCGAGGTGACAGTTAATCCCAAACCGGGCCCGCAACGGGCTGGTGAGCAAACCGCTGCGGGTGGTGGCACCCACCAGCGTGAAGGGATTCAGCTCGATCTGTATCGACCGGGCACTCGGCCCCTTGTCTATCATGATGTCGATGCGGAAATCTTCCATCGCCGAGTAGAGATACTCCTCCACCACGGGACTCAACCGGTGTATCTCGTCGATAAAGAGCACGTCGTTCTCCTCGAGCGAAGTCAACAGACCGGCCAGATCGCCAGGCTTGTCGAGCACCGGTCCC
This sequence comes from Barnesiella sp. An22, assembly GCF_963931395.1. NCBI lineage: Bacteria > Pseudomonadati > Bacteroidota > Bacteroidia > Bacteroidales > Barnesiellaceae > Barnesiella > Barnesiella sp. An22. The sequence continues at coordinate 354,161 of NZ_OZ007014.1, read as the reverse complement.
GATGTGATTTTGAACCCCACGCCCAACTCGTTGGCCACGATATTGGCCAGCGTCGTTTTACCCAACCCGGGAGGGCCGTGCAGCAACACATGGTCGAGGGGCTCCTGACGCATGCGGGCGGCCATCACGAATACCCGCAGGTTCTCGATTATCTTGTCTTGCCCGCTGAAGTCGTCGAACGACAAGGGACGCAACGCCTTCTCGAATTCCCGTTCGGTATCCGATATTCTCTGTTCTCGTATGTCGAAGCGATTATTTTCCACAGATGTTTTACGTTCACCGCATTTCGACAGCAAACTTAGCAATTTATTTTGTGATTCCCGCTATTTTACGAGGCTAAACTCTTGTGACGGCGCTTCAGCTCCTCTTTCCGCTCGATGCGCGACCAGAACTCGCGATAGGCCACCAGGGCCTCGTCGACCGAACGCTGCGGGTCCCAACCCCGCAACCGGGCATACTCGGCCACCACGTAGCGCACAATGGCCTCGTCGTGGCAGAAGCGGCTGAAGTTGGCCAGACACATCTTCGGGGTCATGGCGTGAAATCGCATGCGGTTGAGGTCGAGAAGCGAGAATCGTATCTGCCCGTCTTGCTTGTCGAACAAGATATTCCCGGCCGAATAGTCGAGATGCTGCACCCCCTTCTCGTGCAACTCGACGGTAAAGGCGGCAAAAGCCTTGAGTATATCTTCGCGCCCTGCTACGCCACCGCCGTCGAACTCGCGCATCATGCGGGTATAGGGACAGGTCTCCGACACGAAATACGAATGCCACAACAGTCCGCCCCGCTTCATCTCGATATAAGCGATCGGAGCCGGAGTCTCTATGCCCATGGCCCGCAGCCTGAGGGCATACTTGTAGGCTCGCTCGGCCTTACTCGGGCGGAAAAACGTGTAGGCTATCCGATTGATGAAAATCGGTACCTTGTACCCCTTCACCACATAGTTCTGCCCCTCGTACGAAAATTGACGAAGCTCGTTACGAGCCTTGTAGATACACTCGCCCAACGTAGGGAATGCGAGCGGCAGTTGCTGCATAAACTTCTCGAGCCGGCGATATGCCGGATTCAATACCAGTTTCATCTTCTTCCCGAATAATTATTTATCAACTAAACGTACCGGGGAATTTCGGGTTTCGACCCGGCAGCCTATCTCTACTATTACGCTTGCGAGGCCCGAGCCCGCAGATTTTTCACCCGCTCGACAATGACAGCCGGTGCTATATCCAGGCAGGCATAGTCTTTCCGATAGCACGGTTTGTTGCCAAAGATGGAACAAGGACGGCAATCGAGCGACAACTGCACTACATTCGCCTCGCTCTGATGCCACCCCAGGAATCCGCAACAGGGATGGGTGGCTCCCCACACCGAAACGACCGGCACCGCTACCAGCGAGGCCAGGTGCATGTTGGCCGAGTCCATCGAGACCATCACGTCGAGATGACTCATCAATGCCAGCTCGATGGCAAAACCGTGACGTTTGTCGGCCAGGGAAGTTACATGGGGATAGCGCTCCTGCCAGACGGAGAGGATGTCGCGCTCACGTTCGCCCGACCCGAACAAGAACAGCTTTACATGCGGTTCGGCAGCCAGCTTGGCCACCACATTTTCCATACGATCGAGCGGATAAATCTTACCCTCATGCTTGGCAAAGGGGGCTATGCCTACCCAATACTCGCCCGGTTGCTTGGGCGGCGTCAAGTGAGAGTAGAGCCCCTCGTCGCCCTTTTCGGTGCCGAACAGCGAACCGAAATCGGGCGTGAACTTGAATCCCAACGCGGTGAATACCTCGCCATAGCGTTCGAACGAAGTGCGCAGCGGATGCAACGCCTCGCACTTGTGGCGGGCGGTAATCTGCTTTTTCTCCTGGCGGCCCTTGTCGATGACGGCTACCCGAATGCCCCACATCTTAAAAAAAATTCGCAGGAACTTCGTGCGCAACACATCGTGCAAATCGGCCACGGCGTCAATCGACAGTGCCCGCATCTCTTTGGCCAGTTCGTAGAGCCCGCCGATACCTTTGTGGCGACCCTTCACATCGGCCACCACTACTTGCAAATTGCGCGGAGCCTGCAGAAAAAGTTGCGAAGCCACCTTCTGGGTGAGCATGACGAAAGTCGTGTCGGGATTGGCCCTACACACCGAGTAAACAATAGGTATGGTCATGGCTACATCGCCCAGAGCCGACAGTCGAATAATTAAAACCTTGCTATACGACATACTCCCGACCCCTGCTACTTTTTATACAAAACCGGGTTCAGTGCCGGATCGTTGTACATCTTCATCTGTTTATATACCTTCATATATTTACGGCCGGCCTCGATCTCGTCGAGCAGTTGGTCGATGGCCGCAGAGAGGTCGGCTCGCTGTTCGAGCAGCACGCGCAACTTGGCCCGGCACTTCTCCACATGCTCGGGCGACGCATCCTTGCGCTCTACCTCCTGCTGCATGTGATAGATTTTCACGGCCAGAATCGACAGCCGGTCTATGGCCCAGGCCGGGCTCTCGGTATTTATGGTAGCATCGCTCTTCACCTCGACGTCGGCATATTTCTTCAGAAAATAGTCGTCGATCATCTCGACCAAATCGGTACGCTCCTGATTCGACTTGTCGATGCGCCGCTTGATAGCCAACGCCTCCTTGGGGTCGATGTCGGGGTTGCGGATAATATCTTCCAGGTGCCATTGAACCACATCGATCCAGTTTTTCAGACACAGATAATATTCAATACTTCCTTCGGCATACGGATTTTCCAACGAAGCATCCACATTATCGAACCGATGATAATATTGTGTGGTGTTCCAAAAAATGTGATTACAGGTTTCTGCAAAAGTCATAGTTCCCAATCGTTATGAGCACACCTGTTTTTCTGTAAGGCTCTTGTCGACAAGCCTGGTGTACCCGGGTTTCATTTTACAAACATAAGAATAGTTTTAGGAAAAACCATTATTTTCACAATATAAAAATAGTTCTTCGATACAATCCTGCAAAAATTTCGTACCTTTGGATAAAAAGCAGACAATTATGACTACGATTCCATACATTATAGCCGATAACAAGATACCCTATTTAAAGGGTGTACTCGAGCCCTATGCCCGTATCGACTACCTTTCGCCCGACCGGATAGACGCCGACGCCGTGCGCGACGCCGACATTCTTTTGATACGTACCCGCACGAAGTGCAACAGCCAACTGCTCGACCAGAGCCGTTGCCGATACATTGCCACGGCTACAATCGGATACGACCACATCGACGCCGCCTATTGCCGCGAACGGGGCATCGAGTGGGTGAACTGCCCCGGCTGCAACGCCGCATCGGTGGGCCAATACATACTCGCCTCGCTGCTGGCCTGGAGCAAGAGCCACCGCAAGCCGCTGCACGAATGCACACTGGGCGTGGTGGGTGTAGGCCATGTGGGCAGCATCGTGGCCCGGTATGCCCGGTTGCTGGGCATGCGGGTTCTCCTGAACGACCCTCCGCGCGAGGAGGCCGAGGGTGCGGCCGGGTTTACCCCGCTCGAGACCGTCTGTCGCGAAGCCGACATCATCACCTTTCACACCCCGCTGACTCGAACCGGCAAATATCCCACCTACCACCTGGCCGATACCCGGTTCTTCGATGCGCTCTCCCGCTCGCCGCTCCTCATCAATACGGCCCGGGGCGAAATCGTGGAGACCGAGGCCCTGAAACAGGCCTTGAAGCAGAAGCAGGTGGCAGCCGTCGTGCTCGACTGCTGGGAAAACGAACCCCACATCGACCGGGAACTGCTCGAACAGGCTTTCATCGCCACCCCCCACATCGCCGGATATTCGGCCGACGGCAAGTCGACCGCTACCCGCATGATTGTCGAGGCCGTGAGCCGGTGGATCGGGTGCAACATTCCCACACAACACATCGCTCCCCCTGCCCCGGCGCAACCGCATATCGACCTCGCCGGTATACCTACGCCTCTGCAAAAGGCGGTGTGGGACACCTACAACCCCTTCGACGACGACCTCAGGCTGCGCAAGTCGCCCGAGACCTTCGAGATGCAACGCGGACTCTATCCATTGCGGCGGGAATTCGGAGCCTACCACGTAGCGGGAGCATCGGCAACCGACCGTATCATTTTAGAAAAATTAGGCTTTCGCATTGAATAAATATACACATATTTATAGCCGGGACTTAAAGAAAAAGTATTGTCCCACACAACAAAAAGAGACTGTTTTAGAACATAGAAGAGGATAAAAGTGGCTTATTTTTGCACAAAAACCCGATAAATGTGCAAAAAATGAGTAATTTATAAGGGAAAATTTTTTTTGTTCGGAGAAAAATATATTCCTTTGCAGTTGCAAAAAATAAGAACGTTAATTTATTTATTAATTAAAATTTGAAAATTATGTCTGACGTAGCATCAACAGTAAAAGAAATTATCGTAGAAAAATTGGGTGTTAAAGAATCAGAGGTAACTCCCGAAGCCAACTTCACCAACGACCTCGGTGCCGATTCTTTGGACACTGTTGAAATGATCATGGAGTTCGAGACTAAGTTCGACATCAAGATCCCTGACGATCAAGCAGAAAAAATTACGACTGTAGGTGAGGCTATCGCTCACATCGAAAAAGCTATCGCAGAGAAAGAGAATAAATAATTTTATGGAGCTTAAAAGAGTTGTAGTAACAGGTCTTGGCGCAATCACTCCGCTGGGAAACGATGTCCCCACGACATGGGACAACCTGCTGAAAGGAGTAAGCGGAGCAGGACCTATTACGCTTTTCGACGCATCTGAATTCAAGACTCAATTCGCTTGCGAGGTAAAGGACTTCGACCCGCTGAAATACTTCAACGCCAAGGAGGTTCGTAAACTCGACCGCTATACCCAGTTTGCTCTGGCCGCTACGCAAGAGAGCATGGCCGACTCGGGTCTCGACCTCGAGAAAGTAAACAAAGACCGTGCCGGTGTTATCTTCTCGGCCGGTATCGGCGGTATCAGCACCTTTGAGCAAGAGGTAGGAAACTATGCCGTTGCCCCCGAAAAAGGGCCGCGCTTCAGCCCCTTCTTCATTCCCAAGATGATTGCCGACATTGCCGCAGGACAAATCTCCATGCAGTACGGTTTCCGGGGTCCCAACTTCGGTATCGTATCGGCCTGCGCATCGTCCACCCATGCCCTTATCGACGCTTATAACTATATCCGTCTGGGCAAAGCCGACTTGATCGTATCGGGTGGTGCCGAAGCTGCAATCACAGTATCGGGAGTAGGTGGATTCAATGCCATGCACGCACTCTCTACCCGCAACGATTCGCCCACGACGGCATCGCGTCCGTTCAGCGCTTCGCGCGACGGCTTCGTAATGGGTGAAGGTAGTGCCTGCCTTATTCTTGAAGAACTGGAACACGCATTGGCCCGTGGGGCTAAGATCTATGCCGAAGTCGTAGGTGGCGGTATGTCGGCCGACGCTTATCACCTGACGGCTACTCACCCCGAAGGCTTAGGTGCCAAACTCGTGATGCAAAACGCTCTCGACGATGCCCACATGGCTCCCGAAGAGATCGACTACATCAACGTGCACGGTACATCGACCCCCGTCGGTGACAAATCAGAAGCCAAAGCGATTTTGGAAGTATTCGGCGATCACGCCTATAACCTCAACATCAGCTCGACCAAGTCGATGACCGGTCACCTGCTGGGCGCTACCGGCGCACTCGAGGCTCTTATCTGCGTGAAGACTATCGACGAAAGCATCGTACCTCCCACCATCAATCATGCCGAGGGCGACGACGATCCCGAAATCGACAGCAAGTTGAATTTCACATTCAACCAGGCACAGAAACGCGAAGTAAACGCCGCTCTGTCCAACACCTTTGGTTTCGGCGGACACAATGCCAGCATAATCGTAAAGAAATTCACGAAATAAACGTGCTTAAAACGATTTATAACCGTATAAGGCTCCTTATGCTTCGTCATAAGGAGCCTTATGTTCTATACCACGACCTGTTGGGGTTCTGGCCCAACGACATACACCTGTACGAGGTGGCCTGCCTGCACAGCTCCTCGTCGATTTGCGAACAGGGGAAACGCATCAACAACGAGCGCCTCGAGTTCCTGGGCGACGCCATTCTCGATGCCATCGTGGCCGACATCCTCTTCCACCGGTTCGGCGACCGCAAGGAGGGGTTCCTCACCAACACGCGAGCCAAGATTGTCAAGCGCGAGTCGCTCAACGAGATTGCCCTGAAGATTGGGCTCGACCGCTTTATCACCTGCTCCATGCACATCAGCTCGCACAACAGCTACCTGTATGGCAATGCCTTCGAGGCCCTCATCGGCGCCATCTACCTCGACCAGGGATATGAGTTTTGCAAGCGGTTTGTCGAGACACGCATCATCGACTCGTTTATCGACCTCGACAAACTCTCGAAAGAGGAGAGCAACTTCAAATCACGACTTATCGAGTGGTGCCAGAAACACAAAATCGACATCCAGTTTGCCCTGGTCGAAACGCTGGTCGACCAGAACAACAACCCGGTATTCCAGTCGCAAGCCCTGCTGGGCGGCATCTCGGGCGGCATCGGTATCGGATACTCCAAAAAAGAGTCGCAACAGAATGCGGCCCACATTGCCATAGGCCGGCTCCACAAAGACAAAGAGTTTCGGCAAATGGTACTGGCAACCGTCCACAAAAACGACAATCCCGAGATTGTCATATAAAAATCACAAGCCTACGATAGGAATCACACGAGAATTTTTTATTTTTGCTCCGCATTGAAAACTTGCGACAAATGAATCTCACGAAGTGGTTACGCCCGGTATTTGACAAACGACTCGCCCAAATCGATCGCTATGCCGAATATGGCGACATCATACAACAAAAAACACTGATCGACCTGCTGCGAAAGGCCCGGAAAACACGACTGGGCACCACCTTCCGGTTCGACGAAATAAACTCCTACAAAAGTTTCACCGAGCGCGTACCCATCAGCGGCTACGAGGAGCTAAAGCCCTACATCGAACGCACGATGCAAGGCGAGCAGAATATCCTGTGGCCTACCCCCATACGGCACTTTGCCAAATCGTCGGGCACGACCAACGACAAGAGCAAGTTCATCCCCGTGAGCGCCGAGGCGCTGCGCTATTGCCACTATCAGGGAGGAGCCGATTGCGTGGCCCTCTATCTGCGAGCCAACCCCGAAAGCCGCTTCTTCTCGGGCAAAGGGCTCATACTGGGAGGCAGCCGGGCACAGAATCCTTTCGGGCAGGCCTATTGCGGCGACCTCTCGGCCATCCTCATCCAGAACATCAGCCCGCTGGTCAACCTCATCCGGGTGCCCTCGAAAAAGATTGCCCTCATGAGCGAGTGGGACACCAAACTCGAGGCCATCGCCAACAGCACCATCGGCCGGCGCGACATCACCAACCTCTCGGGGGTCCCCTCGTGGTTCCTGGTCCTCATCAAGCATATCCTGAACAAGAGCGGACGGCAGGACCTTTCGGAGGTGTGGCCCAACCTCGAGGTGTTTTTCCACGGAGGCATCAGCTTTGCCCCCTATCGCGAGCAATACCGCCAACTTATCTCCAGCCCCCGGATGCACTATGTCGAGACCTACAACGCCTCGGAGGGCTTCTTTGCCGTGCAGAACGACCTGACCACACCCGGCATGCTGCTGCTCATCGACCTGGGTATCTTCTTCGAATTTATCCCCCTGGGCGGAGCGCTCGAGCAGGCGGTTCCCCTGTGGGAGGTGGAGGCCGGGCACAACTACGAACTGGTCATCACCTCGAACGGCGGCTTGTGGCGGTACCGCATGGGCGACACCGTGAAGGTACTCTCGACACACCCGCTGAAGATTTGCGTATCGGGCCGCACCAAGCACTACATCAACGCCTTCGGCGAGGAGCTGATGGTCGACAATGCCGAGCAGGCCATTGCCCGCACCTGCGAGCAGACGGGCGCCAGCGTGCTCAACTACACGGCAGCCCCGGTATACATGACCGACCACAGCAAGGGGCGGCACCAGTGGCTCATCGAGTTCAGCAAACTGCCCGTACCGGTCGAGGAGTTTGCCCAACGGCTCGACCAGAACCTGCAAAACCTCAACTCCGACTACGAAGCCAAGCGATTCAAGAGCATCGCCCTCGAGTGCCTCGAGGTAATCCCGGCCCAACCGGGCATATTCGACGACTGGCTGCGAGACCACAACAAACTGGGCGGCCAGCACAAGATTCCGCGCCTCTACAACCGTCGCGACATCATCGAGGAGATACTCCAGTACAACAACCGATAAGGCCACAGAAGAGCCGAAATAGGGCTCTACGAGTCTCTCGCTCTCTTCTTCAACCATACGAAAAGAGCCCCGCACGGATGATTCGTGCGGGGCTCTTTCTGTATCACGATTTTATCGTACGTCTCTCTATTTCACCTCCGAACCCGGAGTAATCTCGTCGGTAGCCGGCGAGATGACAATCAGTCGGCCATCGGCATCCTCAGCCGAGAGTATCATGCCCTGCGACTCGATGCCCTTCAGTTTACGGGGTTCGAGATTGGCCACGAAGCAGACATTCTTGCCCACCAGATCCTCGGGCTTGTAGTGTTTGGCAATACCCGACACGATGGTGCGGCCGCCCAGACCGTCGTCGATGCGGAACTGCAGCAGCTTGTCGGCCTTGGGCACCTTCTGGCACTCGAGCACTTTACCCACGCGGATGTCGAGTTTGGCAAAGTCGTCGAAGGCCACATTCTCGCGCACCGGCGCAGCCTTGTGGTTCTTCAGCTCGTTGGCCTTCTTGGTCTCCAGCAGTTTGTTCACCTGAGCCTCAATCACGCTGTCGTCGATCTTCTCGAAGAGCAGCTCGGGTTTGCCCAGTTCGGCACCGGCCGGCAGGATGTCGGTACGGCCCAGCATGTTCCAGTCGCAGTGACCCATGTGGAGCATGCCGCGCAACTTCTCGGCCGAGAAGGGCAAGAAGGGCTCGAAGGCAATCGCCAGATTGGCCGTAATCTGCAAAGCCAGATTCAAGATGGTAGCCACCCGCGGCATGTCGGTCTTGGCCAACTTCCAGGGCTCGGTATCGGCCAGATACTTGTTGCCGATACGGGCCAGGTTCATGGCCTCCTTGAGGGCATCGCGGAAGCGGTAGTGGTCGAGATAATTCTCTACCGAAGCCTTCACGTCGGCAAACTCCTTCAAGGTTTCGCGGTCGTAGTCGGTCAACTCGCCGGCCTCGGGCACCTTGCCGTCGAAATATTTGTGGGTAAGCACCAGGGCACGGTTCACAAAGTTGCCCAGGATAGCCACCAGCTCGTTGTTGTTGCGGGCCTGGAAGTCCTTCCAGGTAAAGTCGTTGTCTTTCGTCTCGGGCGCATTGGCCGTGAGCACATAGCGCAGCACGTCCTGCTTGCCGGGGAAGTCCTCGAGATACTCGTGCAGCCATACGGCCCAGTTGCGCGAGGTCGAAATCTTGTCGCCCTCGAGGTTGAGGAACTCGTTGGCCGGCACATTGTCGGGCAAGATGTAGCTGCCCTCAGCCTTCAGCATGGCCGGGAATACGATACAGTGGAACACGATATTGTCCTTACCGATGAAGTGCACCATCTTCGTCTCGGAGTCTTTCCAGTAGAGCTTCCACGTATCGGGCAGCAACTCCTTGGTATTCGAGATGTAACCGATGGGAGCATCGAACCACACATAGAGCACCTTGCCCTCGGCCCCTTCGACCGGCACCGGCACACCCCAGTCGAGGTCGCGGCTCACGGCCCGAGGTTGCAGCCCCATATCGAGCCACGACTTGCACTGGCCGTAAACATTGGGTTTCCACTCCTTGTGCTCATCGAGAATCCAGTGACGCAGGAAGGGCTCCCACTTGTCGAGCGGCAGATACCAATGTTTCGTCTCGCGCAACACCGGTTTGTTGCCCGTGATGGCCGACTTGGGATTGATGAGGTCGGTCGCATTCAGCGAAGTACCACAAGCCTCGCACTGGTCGCCATAGGCGTGCTCGTTGCCGCAGTGCGGACAGGTACCCGTGATATAGCGGTCGGCGAGGAACTGGTTGGCCTCCTCGTCGTAATACTGCATCGAGGTCTTCTCGATAAACTCGCCCTTGTCGTACAGTTTGCGGAAGAAATCGGAAGCCATTTGCGTGTGGATGGCCGAAGTCGTGCGCGAGTAAATATCGAACGATATGCCAAACTCCTCGAACGATTTCTTAATAATGTTGTGGTAGCGGTCCACAATATCCTGCGGGGTCACCCCCTCGGCTTTGGCCTTGATGGTGATGGGCACACCGTGCTCATCGCTACCGCCTATCATAATCACATCTTCGCCCTTCAAGCGCAGATACCGTGTGTAGATATCTGCCGGTACATACACACCTGCCAGGTGACCTATATGCACAGGACCGTTGGCATAGGGCAATGCGGTCGTAACCAGCGTACGTTTGAATTTCTTCTCCATATTTCCTTAATTTCTATCCAGTTAAATACAACCTTAGGGGTATTTTCCCCACCGATTTCCGCACGGTCGGTATCCAGGTTCCCGCACGGTTTTCGGCATTTTGTACAAAGATAGTGAAAGGTGAGCGCAGAGGCAAATGGAAAACGAAGTTTTCAACATTTGTCTATGCCGAACCGACTCCTATCTTATCCAAAGATAGTGAAAGGTGAGCGCAAAAAGACCAAACTTGTTTGAGTTTTTTTGCCGAACCGCATCCTGGCTTATCCAAAGATAGCGAAAGGTGAGCGCAAAAAAGCCAAACTTGTTTGAGTTTTTTTGCCAAACCGCATCCTGACTTATTCAAAGTCCAAGAGAGAAACGGGACTCCAGGACCTTCGGGCAACCCGCCATAAACCAAGCGACGGCCCCGCAAAGAGGCCGCCGCTTACCAATTACACTATCACGTTTCCACCGTCGGTCGGGGCTCTCAAGCGCCCGACACCCGGTCAGTTGTTCTTCAACAGATAGACTACCGACGAATAGGCCCCAAGCCTGAGGGTAGTCGTCTCGCCCTCTACCTTCGAGGCCACCGTACCCGATGTGGCCACAGCCTTCTCTATCGGGTCGAGAAGCGGCAGACTGATAATGGCACTCCCGAAATTGTGCACGACCAGTACCCGCTGGTCGCCCTCCGTCATATACCAGGCGGCAACCGTGGGATATTGCGTATTCTCCTCGTTATAGACCTCGTGCCGCGACATCGTACCCGAGGCCAAAGCCGGATAGGTCTGCCGCACGTGAGCAAAAGTGAGATAGGTGTTCAGGAGCGAAGCCGCATCGGTTTGCTGCTCGCTCACCGGCTTCACCTGCGAGGCTACCGAGGGGTCTACCTTGGAGGTGTAGCTCGTGGTGTAGCTGTCGCCCCAGAGCATGGGACTGCGCACATACTCGTCGCCATTCGCCTTGGTGCCATAGATGCCCAGCTCTTCGCCATAATAGATATAGGGCGAACCCGGTGCCGTGAGCAAAACGGCCGCAGCCAGGCGGCACTTGTTGGCCGAGCGGTTCAGCTTCGAGGCCGCCCGGTCCTCGTCGTGGTTGCTCAGTTTGGTCGCCCGGATATAGTCGGGTCGATAAGCGGCATACTCCTCCTGATACGAAAGCAGGTCTTTGACCAGATAGCAGCCCTGGTTGTTGTTGATGGCCCACTCTACCCGATACCAGAACGAGAACTCGAACAGAGCCGGCAACCCCTGGTAATAGGGAGCCACCTCGTTGTGCTCCGAAAGCACCTCGCCCACCATGTAGAAGTCGTCGGTGTGGCCCTGCTGCTTGTAATAGCTGTTCATGTCGTCGTAGAAGAGGCGCAGGAAACGGGGGTTCTCGTCGGAGGTGGCATTGTGGTAGATGTGCTTCACGGCATCGAGGCGGAAGCCCCCTACCCCACGGTCTATCCAACCCTTGGCCGCACGGCTGATGGCCTGATAGGCGGGCGACTCGGCCGCCTGGTCTACGGGACCGTAGTTCAAATCGGCAAACCAGTCGGTACCGAAAGCCGAGTGGAAATACCACATCTCCATCCCCTCGAGCAGAATATTCTGGGCATTCTCGCCCTGCTTCAGGGCAAAGGGCTCTCCCAACCGGGCCTGGTCGCCCTGCCGGGCCGCACCATATTTGTAGTTGCCCCACTGGGTGTTGCTGGTGCGAATGAGGAATCCCCACGACGAAGCAAAATCGACCGTCAGCTCGTAGATGCCGTTCCCCTTGTCGTAGAACTTTTTGCAGACGGCATCGCCGTAGTACAGATACTTGTCGCTACTGGTCGAAGGGCTCGTGTTGTCGGCGTCGACATCGGCCCGGGAGGCCTGGGTCACCGTGACCGTGGGTTGAGACGGCGAGCTCCAGTCGAGGGTAAAGGTGTAGTAGCCGCCGGCCTCGGTAGGCACGGCAAACCATTCGCCCGACTTATAGCCGGCTGCCCCCTCGCTGGCAATCATGGGCACCCGACCGGCCTGAATATCGGCCGCCGGATCTTGCGAAAAGGTGTAATAGTCGCGATAGGGATTGTCGAGCGACGAGGTGGCCTGGGTAAACCAGGGGTGATTGCGACCCGTGTGGTTCATCACGTAGTCGAGATAGATGGTTATGCCCCGCGCCCGGGCCTCGCTCACCAGCCGGTCGAAGTCGTCGAGGGTGCCGTATTGCGGATTCACCGCTGTATAGTCGGTCACGTCGTAACCGTGGTACGACATGGCGGGGTGTATGGGCGACAACCAGATGGCCGTGATGCCCAACTGTTGCAAGTAATCGAGTTTGGCGGTGATGCCGTTGAAGTCGCCCGTACCGTCGCCATCGCTGTCGGCAAACGAGTAGACGAGCAACTGATAGGTGATGTCGGCCCGCGGAGTACCGTCCCACTCGTCGGGCGAGGGAACCACATCGGTCCATTGGCCCGAACCGCCGGCCCCGTTATCGTCGCCCACAAAGTGCTCTTCGGTGCACGCCGTACCGGCGAACAACAGGCTACACCCTATCAGGAATGAGAATAGAAACTTTTTCATACTGTCTTGTCCATAATCGTAAATTGCGATGCACATCTCCCGCAAGAGAGCTGCGGTCATCGGGAATAAAAAGAGAGAGACCGGTCTCTGCCCGGATACCCGGGGCCCGGCCAGTCTCTCTGTGCTATCGGATTTCTGCTATTGAGCGGTAAGTGTGCAGTACATCTGTGTGCTGCCGGTGCGTTGCAGGTACATCTCTACGAGATAGTTACCCGCATCGGTTACAGCTATGTTACCCCCTTTGAATACGAGATCGTCCAAAGAGCCTCCCAAGTCGATACCCGAATCCCAAGAGCCGTTGGCCCGGAACTTCATCTCACCGGCCGTGAGGGCTACCGTACAGCTCCAGCAACCCTTCTCGGCGTCGTAGGTCATGGGCGTTTCACTGTCCCATCCGCCGGGAGTAGCGGCTCCGATGAGGCCCCAACTCTCGATGAGGGTAGCCTTGAGACTCTGCGTCATCACGTCGGCCTCGATGTAGTAGAAGCCCGGAGTAGCCATGTTGATGTTGGTGCTTTCGCTGGCAGGAGCAAGCCCCTCGCTATACTCGGTGAAGTGCGTGCTGTTGTACTCGCCACCGTCCCAGTTACGAGCCAGGGTAAACTTGAACTCACCGTCCAGACGGCTGAAGCCGGTATAGACACCGTTCATCTCGAGCGACCGCAGGGCCGGAGCCGTAGCGGGATCCCACGACGTGGGAGTCTGGTGGTTACCGGGTACATAGATAAACTCTTCGGTGGGGAAGGCCGTGCTTACAATCTTGGCCACATAGGGATGCTTGCTCACGTCGAGAGTCACGTTATACTCACCGGTAGGTCTGTCGAAGACGATATTGGGAGTTCCGTCGGAGAAGCTGCCCTCGCCATCGATGGCATAGCCCCAGTTGTTGTTGGCACGATACTTATACTCGCCGCTCTCGGTCAAGGTGGTCTTCAGGGTGAAGGTGTTGGAGGCGGCATCGTAGGCCATGGGCGTCTCAGCATCCCAGCCACCGGGGGTAGCATTACCGATCATACCCATGCTCTCGATCTTCACCAGGATAAAGTTCTTGAACTTGATATTGGCACATACACGATACAAACCGGGTTCTACGCCTATGGCGCTACCACCCTCGGTCAAGGCCCCACTGGCTACCAGGTTGCCGTTGGCATCGTTGGCAAACTGGGCATCGCCGCCATATTCTACCTGGGCATCACCATCCTCAAAGGTGAAGGTAGCTGCCTCGGCAAAGTTGACGAAGCACTCGAAGAGTCCCTTTTGTGCCGTACTTTGAGGTATCTGCTTGTCGGTGCCTTTCAACGTGATGAAGGCGGGGAAGTTGGCTTTGTAGGTAGTCACCGTCATGGTGGCAGGAGCCGAGGGCAACCCCTCTTCACACGAAGGCGAATAGGCCTTTACGGTGAAGGAGACTTCGCTGGCGGCACCCTCGACAGCCCCGGCACTCACAAAGAGTTCGTTCCACGCGTCGACCGTAAGGGTGCAGGAGGTTTCGGTCAGGCCGGTAGCGGCGACAACAGGCTCACCCCCTCCGCAACTTACCAACACGTCGTAGGTGATGGCCTCGTTGTAGTTCAGCCGGGCCGGCTCCCAGGTGAGCAACGTGAGCTCCTCGGTGAGGTTGTTGATGTCGAGCGTGAACTCGCTCTCGGCCGGTGTGGCTACGGCCGAAATAAAGTTGCCGTAGGAGTAGACGGTCATCATCAGCTCGGCCGATTTGTAAACCGCCTCGGCATCGGCAGCCTCGACATAGAAGTTAAGGTCGAAGGTCGAGTTTTCGGGAATGGCGGTAATGCCCTCCAGCAAGGTGCGGAATGCGGTCTTACTCATCGTGAGGGTCAGAGCCGAGGTGCTCCCGCCTACCTGCACGGGCTCTTCCTGCCCATACTTCACGAAGAGCGAATAGGTCACATCGCCCTTCAGGAAACGGGCGGCGGTCCAGGCCCACCGGATAGGTTCGTCCATGGTGTTCTGGGTCATCAGGATGCTCCCGTTGTTTTGCAACGAGGGAGCCACAGGAGCCGTCGAGAAGGTATCTTCCGGGTCGTCCTGACACCCCGTGGCGGCCATCAGGGAGATGGCTGCTATGGCTATGTATTTGAGATATTTTATCATGATTGTATCGATTAAAGGTTATCGGTTTTATTGTTTTTGAAATTCCAGTACATAGGGGGTGCGGTTGGCGTGGAGCACGACCACGAAGGTTCCGCTCTCGGGCACCTTGAGGTTGTCGCCACCGGCTGCCAGCACGAAACCGCCGGGCACATCGGTACTGGTCGAGCCGTCACCGCCCCAGTTGGTAGTCCAGGCACCATCGGCACGCACCTTCAACTCCTTGCCGCCCTCCAGTTCGAGGGGTGCGGTCTTCCAGGTATTGTCGGTCCAGTCATAAACCAGAGGTGCATCGGCACCGTCGGCCCAACCCGAGAAGTCGCCGGCCAGCCCCAGGGTCTTACCTATGGGTGTCTGCGTGATAGACATGGCCACGGTATTGACCGACAAGGCATAGATGTTGGTCTCGGTAATGGGCAGGTTGAGGTTGTTGTCGTTGTTCTCCACGTTGGTCCAGTTCGACTGCAACGCACTGTAACCCCAGTTGGCATCGGACCACGACCGGGCCACCGTCACCTTGAAGTAGGAGTTTTCGCCATCGGTAGGCGTGCAATCCGAGGGGATGGAGAGGTCGACCATGCACTCGTAGGTATTGGTTCCGCCACCGGTCTCCCAGAACTGGGATGCCTGGTCGATGGTCCACTTGTTGAACTCGCCGCACAGGAACAGCCACTTAAGCGGGGCGGCATAGGTCTGTACCGAGAAGGGATTGGAGAGGGGCGATTTCACCACCTCGGCATAGGCGGCACTGGCAATCTGGGCCGATACATAGGCGGTCACACCCTCGGCCTTGTCGTTTTTGGTCACACCCAGGCTATTGATCACCACGCCATTCAGGTCGCCCTTCTTCACGGCCAGCGAGGTGCCGTTGGTCGTTCCCAACAAGCCCTCTTTCTCGCCCAGGGTGAGATAGACCGAATAGAGTATCTGCACCGGCTGCCCGAAGTCGGCCGGAGTCCACGAGAAGATGACATTCTCGTCGTCGGAGTTGTCGGCATTGACAACCACGTTGCCGCAATCGCTCATGACGGGAGCCACAAAGTCGGCAGGCGCATTGAGTTGCGGAGTATCTATCTCCGTTTCGCAGCCGGCCAGCAGGGCTACCGCTGCGAATAATGCTATATTTTTGAATAGTTTCATAATCGTTTCTTATTGAGGATTGATGATATTGTGGTGATGATTAGTAACCCGGATTCTGCGTGAGGTTGGAGTTCTCGGCCACGTCGTTGTCGAGCAGCGGGAATATGGTGCGATAGGCCGGAATCTCTACGGCTCCGGTGGGCACACCGCCCTTGTAGGGCCAGGGGAAACTCATGGAGGTGAAGTAGCCGTAACGAATGAGGTCGGTACGACGGTGACCCTCCATCATCAACTCGCAGGCACGCTCTTTCAGGATGAAGTCGAGGTCGATCGATGCGGGAGTATCGAGCCCGGCACGGTCGCGCAACTGCTTGATATAACCGAGGGCCTTGGCGTCGGTGGTAATGCCGTTGTCCAGGCGGGCTTGTGCCTCGGCGTAGATGAGGTACATCTCGGCCAGACGAATCACGGGGAAGTCGGCCGACGAGAAGTTGTTGTCGAGGTGGAGCTGGTTTTGAGAATCCATGCTGTTGAACTTCCAGCAACGCCAGCCGGTCTCGGCCACCTTCAGGTCGAACTCTTTCTCGCAACCCGTGTTGCAGAAGAAGGCGCGCTTGTCGCTGCCCTCGCGGTCGTAACCGATGCCGGTACCGCCCCACGATACATTCTTCATCTCGAAGTTGGCCTCTACGTATTCGTTGGGAATGTGGTATCCGTTCCAACGCTCGGGCGACATGAAGGTGTTGTCGCCGAAGCCCAGCTCCTTGGCAATGGCCTGACTGGCTGCATCGTGCACGCTACCGCTCACCAGGTGGGTGGTTCCGCCCCAGCTCTGCATCTGGTTGCTGTCGTAACCGATGGCAAAAATCATCTCTTTCTGAGCGTCGGGATTCTCGCCGTTATCCTGCAGGAAGAGGTGGGCATAGTTCGAGCACAAGCCGTAACCCATGCCAATCACCTTCTCGGCTGCCGTGCGGGCATCTTCCCAGCGGGGTGTGCCGGTATAGACCTCGGCATTGAGGTAGAGACGGGCCAGCAAAGCCTGTGCACTGCCTTTCGTGGCACGCGGATAGGGAACCTCGCCTACGTTGGGCATGGCGCTGTTGGGGTCGGCCAGTGCTTTCAACTCACTCTCGATCCAGGCAAACAGCGCCGGACGTCCTATCTGCGTCGGCAGCGAACCGCCACCGATGTTCTCTTCGGTAGCAAACGGCGGGTTGCCATACAGATCCATCAACACGAAATAGGCATAGGCGCGCAGGAAACGGGCCTCGGCAATCAGTCCGGGCAGACCGTCCATCTCGCGGCCTGTGGCACGGGTAAGGAACTCGTTGGCACGGGTAACCGTGATGAGACCACGGGTGTAGGTGGCCACCAGGGCGGCATTACCGCCGGCTGTCCACGAAGCCGTTTGGGTCTCGGTAATGTAGCTGTCGCCCCAGATACATTTCATGGCGTCGGTACTCATCTCGTTCAGCACCACAATCTGGCGGATAAACTCGCTCTGTCCGGCATCGTCGACATTGATGTCGGCCTTTCCCGGGTCATTCTGGCTCGACAGCGAGAAGGAGCCGTAGATGTAGGCCAGTCCCCGTTGAAAGTCCTGTATGTTCTGGTAGGCCGTTTCGCCGGTCTTGTCTGTCTCGTTCAGAGGTACGGTATCCAGGTCGCCGAGACAGGAGGTCATCGAGAGCGCCGTCGCTGCGATGGCCAGTGTATAATATATCAGTTTTTTCATAATGCTGTGTCTTAGGGTAGTTAGAAGTTAATGTTGAGTCGCAAGGTGTAGAGACGGGGACGGGGAATGAGGTTCTGGTCCACACCGTCGAGTTCGCCGCTGCTGTTGACCGTGAGTTCGGGGTCGAGGCCGCTGTACTTGGTGATGACAAATACATTCTGTACCGAAGCACCGATGCGGATTTTACCCTTCCAGTTCTTGATTTTGTCGAAGGTGTAGCCTACGTTGATGTCGTCCATGCGGAAGAACGAGGCATCCTCGAGGAACATGTCGGAGAAGTGCTGGAACTCGGTGAGGCTCTCGGTCCAACCGGTCTTCTGGCAAATGGGCATGAGGTTGTCGATGTAGCCCTTGGTGTAGTCGTCCTTGTAACCGCTGGAGTTATCCTTGGCCACCTTGTTGAGGGCATAGCCGCCCAGTGAACCGTGGGCATTGAAACCGAAGTCCCAGTTCTTGTACACGATTTGCGTGCTGATACCGAAATAGAAATAGGGCATGATGCTCTTGCCGGTTACATAGCGGTCGTCCTGCGCGATTTGGCCGTCGCCGTTGCGGTCGACCAGCGCATTCTCTATGGGGTTGCCGTTGGAGTCGTATACCTGTTGGAAGAGGTGATAGGTGTAGGGAGCATAGCCTACCCGGTAGAGCGACGAGTATCCGCTGGTACCGCTCAGGTTGGAACCGACGCGTACGCCCAGATAGTCCTCGGTAGGCACATTGCTCAGCTTGGTGATTTTGGTGTCTTGCCAGGTACCGTTCAGGTTGATGTCCCAGTGCAGGTCTTTGGTCTCGATGGGTACGAAGCTCAAGTTCACCTCTACACCCTTGTTTTCCATGTCGCCTACGTTGGTAATCACCGTGTTGGAGAAGTTGGAGCCGAGCGGCGTGGTGATGTCGTTGAGCAGGTCGTAGGTGTGACGCAGATAAGCATCCACGCTACCGCTGATGCGGCCGTTCAGGAAGCCGAAGTCGACACCCACGTTGTAGGTTTCGGTGGTCTCCCACTTGATATTCTTGTTGTAGGCCATGGGCGAGATGGTGTAGGCATAGCCGTCAACGCCGTCGCCCAAACCGGGGAATCCGGGAATCATCATGTTGGGGCTGGTCGAGATGACATACCGCGGCTGATAGGCGTAGCAGTTGTCCATACCGATGTCCTGCTGACCGGTGCGACCCCAACCCAACCGAATTTTCAAGTTGGAGAGCGGTGTCTGGTGGTCCTTGATAAAGTCTTCTTCCACGATATTCCAGGCAAAGGCGGCCGAGGGGAAGAGACCCCAGCGGTTCTCCTTGGAGAAACGCGAAGAGGCATCGTCGCGCAACGAGAAGGTGAACAGGTATTTCGAGTCGATCGAGTAGTTTACACGGCCGAAGAACGAGAGCAGGTAATACTCACGACGGTCCGAGGGGCTGTCGAGGTAAACCTCGTCGCGGTTGGCGTTATAGAACGAGATGTTGTCGTACTTCACATAGTTGTGTTGCCAGGAGTAACCGGCCATCACGTCGAGGTGGTGGATACCGAACTGCTTGTTGTAGTTGGCATACAGCTCGAGCAGCGTGTTGGAGTTGATGTTGGCATACTCTTCGTAGAGGTCGCGACCCGACATGTTGTTGCGAGCCGAGGTTACCGACCCGAGAGCGGCATATTTGTAGCCGTCGGTACGAGCCACGTCGTAACCCAGGTTCAGGTTCAGGCGCAGGTCTTCGAGGCCGTGAATCTTATAGTCCAACTGCACGTTACCCAACGAACGCCACGAGTCGTTGCGGTTGGTATAGTCGTAGAGTTGCGACAGGGGGTTGATGCCGTAGTTGGTACTTACCTGACCGCCCACGTTCCAGTTCCAGTAGCCGTTGAAGAGCTCTTTGTTGATGCTGCCGTCGGCATTGCGGAAGTAGGGTTCCTGCGTCGGGGTGAAGGAGATGGCGCTGCCCACGGCTCCCGAGTTGGGATAGTTGGCCTTGTTGTAGATACCCTTGGCGTTGATGTTCACGCTCAGGTGGTCATCGAAGAATTTGGGAGTCATGCTTATCGAGAGATTGGCACGCTGGTTGTCGCCCACCTTCAACGTAGCCTCGTCGTAGGTGTAGCCCATGCTCACCCGATAGGGGAACTTGCCTTTCACATTGCCATAGACACTCAGGTTCTGGTCGGTCGTGAAGGCCGTGCGGTAGATGAGGTCCTGCCAGTTGGTATTGGCCGTACCCATGAGCGACTCTACGGTCTCCAGACGGCTGGTGCCGGCATAGGTGCTGCGCATGTAGTCGCGATATTGGTCGCCCGTCATCACGTCGAGTGTCGAGCTGTTCTGTTTCAAACTGTAGCTGGAGTTGTAGCTCACCTGCACATTCTTGCCGGTGCCCTTCTTGGTGGTGATGATAATCACACCATTCGAAGCACGCGAACCGTAGATGGCGGTGGCCGAAGCATCCTTCAATACCGTATAGGTGTCGATGTCGTTGGGGTTGACCGATGCCAGCGGGTTGGCCATGCCGGCACCACCCTCGGCCGTAACAGGTACCCCGTCGATTACGATCAAGGGGTCGTTCTTGGCCTTCAACGAAGCGGCGCCACGAATACGAATCGTTGCACTACCGGTGGGGTCGCCCGCTGCGGGAGTAACCAACAGGCCCGGTACCTTGCCCTGCAGCATCTGGTCGGGCGAGGTGACGGCACCACGGTTGATGTCCTCGGCCTTGATGGCGGTAATCGAACCGGTGAGGTCGGTCTTTTTCACCGTACCGTAACCAATCACAACCACCTCGTCAAGCAGCTCTTCGTTTTCGTGCAAAACAAATTTCATCAACTCGCTGGCGGGTTGTTCCTGAGGTTGATAGCCAATGTACGAAACGGCGATGATGTCGCCCTTGTTGGCCTTGATGGTAAAGTTTCCGTCGATATTGGTACTCGTTCCGTTGCCAGTTCCCTTCACCAGGACGTTGGCTCCGATAATAGCCATACCCGTGTTGTCCAATACAACACCCTTCACTGTCATGCTCTGTGCGAAAGCATGTGCAGGTAGCAAGAAACCTACTATACACCATAATAGGATTTTGCTCGCAATTTTCAGAATTTTTCTTTTCATGTTATTAGCTTAAAGTAAAAAGGTTTCTTAATATTATTGGAATCATCGAATGCAGGCTTCTCCAGACATAACGCCTTTGCGGCTACGAATCAATGACTTCAGTGAAAATACCGTATGCCTCCGCGATAGAGAAAGAGGCCGGGCTCCCCGACGGGAGCCTCGACTTCTTTCACGAGGAGAGAAATTTACTTAATCTCTTTAATCGAGATGGCGTATCCGCCACCCACGGCTGCGGTAAGTTTGAGTTTGCTCTTGTTGGTTACTTTCTTGTGAGTAATGGTATAGGCCTGCGGATTGGTCTCCCAGTGGGCATCCTTGGCGTCGGCATAGATGGTGGCCTCGTACTTCTTGCCCGGGGTGAGGAAGTCGAGCACGAGCTCCGACTTATGTCCGTTATAACCGGCCGTACAGCCTATGTACCAGTCGTCGGTCCCCTTGGCCCGGCGGGCTATGGTGATGTATTCGCCCGGCTCGGCCTCCAGGTATTTGCTCTCGTCCCAGTCGATGGCCACATCCTTGATGAACTGGAAGGCATCGGGGAAACGCTGGTAGTTCTCGGGAATGTCGGCAGCCATCTGCAGCGGGCTGTACATGGTCACATAGAGGGCCAGCTGACGGGCCAGCGTGGTGCGGGCACGCGAGGTGTTCGAGGGGGTCATCTTGCTGCAATCGGTCTCGAAGATACCCGGGGTGTAGTCCATCGGGCCGCCAATGAGGCGGGTAAAGGGCAGAATGGTGGTGTGGTTCACGTGGTTGCCGCCGAATGCCTCGTACTCGGTACCCCGGGCCGACTCGTTGGCAATGAGGTTGGGATAGGTGCGGCACAACCCGGTGGGGCGCACGGCCTCGTGGGCATTGACCATGATCTTATAGTCGGCAGCCTTGTCTACGGCATAGAGGTAGTGGTTGACCATCCATTGCCCGTAGTGATGTTCGCCACGGGGAATGATGTCGCCCACATATCCGCTCTTGACGGCATGGTAACCGTTGTCGACCATGAAGCGGTAGGCATTGTCCATGTGACGCTCGTAGTTGCGTACCGACGAGGAGGTCTCGTGGTGCATGATCATCTCCACCCCTTTCTCGGCGGCATAGCGGTGAATCTCCTGCACGTCGAAGTCGGGATAGGGAGTTACGAAATCGAATACATAGTCCTTGCTGTTTCCGAACCAGTCTTCCCAACCGATGTTCCAGCCTTCGACCAGCACGGCATCGAAACCGTTGGCCGCCGCAAAGTCGATGTAGCGCTTCACGTTCTCGGTGTTGGCCGAGTGGGTGCCATTGGGCTTGGTCTTGGAGTAGTCGGTCTCGTCCAGATGCACGCTATACAGGTCGTTGGTATAGGCCCAGGTGCCTTTGCCGGTAATCATATCCCACCAGATGCCGATGTATTTCGTCGGTTTTATCCAGGAGGTATCGGTGAGTTTGCAAGGTTCGTTCAGGTTGAGGGTGATGCGCGAGGCGAGGATGTCGCGGGCATCGTCGCTCACGATAATCGTGCGCCAGGGCGAACGGCAGGGGGTCTGCATGTAGCCCTTGTCGCCTTTGGCATCGGGGGTGAGCCACGACTCGAACACCAGGTTCTTGTCGTCGAGGTTCAGGTGCATGCACGAGTAATCGACCAGAGCGGCTTCGTGCAGGTTGATGTAGAGGCCGTCGTCGGTCTTCATCATCAGGGCCGTCTGCACGCCTGTGGGCGAGAAGGGAGTTTGCGACGAGTTGGGCGTAATGGCTTGCTTCATCAGCCCCCGAATCTCGGAGAGGCGCGAAGTGGTGTAGTCGTACTCCTGGGTATCGTAGTCGCCCGGAATCCAGAAGGCGGTATGGTCGCCGGCCATGGCAAACTGAGAGTGCTCCTCCTTGATAACGAAATAGTTGAGCTCTTTCTGCTGCGGGAACTCGTAGCGGAAGCCCAGACCATCGTTGAACAGCCGGAAGCGAATGACAATCTGACGTTTGTTCTGAGGCTGGTCGAGGGTCACGGCCAGCTCGTTGTAGTGGTTGCGTATCTGGCTCTCTTCGCCCCAAACCGGAGTCCAGGTCTCGTCGAAACTCGATGTCTGAGTCTGGGCCACCGTGAATCCGTTCATCAGATTGGCCTTGGCTTCCAGCCCTTCGATTTTTTTCGGACCGGAGAGTTGAAAGTCGGTTTGTGCGTTGGGGTCCTCCTGCTTGAGTTCCAGACCCAGGGTGCTGGTCTTGATGACCGGCTTTCCTTTATAAGACAAATCGTAGGCAGGTGCCCCGTTGGCAGTGAGGCTGAAGTTCATCACCAGATTGCCGTCTGGCGAAACCAACTGCTGGCCATTCGACAGGATGGGTATACATACCATGGCCCCGGCCAGGATGAGATGTTTGATGCTATTCATGGTGCGTTTTTTTGGTTAACTTGTTACGTGTTTGAGTTTGGTTTCAAAATTAGAGGATAAAGAGCCCTTTCTATTCGGATAGAATAAATTTATAAACGCTTTATCTTCTCAAACTTCTTATTTACAAACAATTGAATCTTTCGCTCCACCGAAATATTATAAACGGTTTAGAAGCAGAGCAGCAGCGATTCGCGAGGCTCGAGCGAGAGTTTCTCCCCCAGTTCGACCGTGCGGCCGCTCAAGAAGTCGGTAGCCGAAGCTGCGGGCAACACCTCGCGATAGGGAGTGAGGTTGATCTCTTGCGGCTCGTCCGACCCGTTCATAATCACAACGGCCGAATGCTCGCCATACTTCCGCTCATACACATATACGTTACTCATTATCGAGAAGTGGGTCAGACTTCCTTTCCCGATTACGTCGTTGCCCTTACGCCAGTTCAACAGCTTGCGGGTGTAGTCGAAGGCTTCGTTTTGCAGGTCGGAGCGCCCCTCGGCCGTGAAGCAGTCGCTCTTGTCGCCCGACCAGCCGCCGGGGAAGTCGCGACGCAGCATACCGTCGCCTTCGCTCTTGTCGGCCGCCATCACAATCTCGGTGCCGTAGTAGAGTTGCGGGATGCCGCGTGTGGTGAGCAGGAAGAGCAGCGCCTGTTTGTAGCGGGTGAGGTTGGCGGTATCCTCCGCTTTCTTGTAGAAACGCGAGGTGTCGTGGTTGTCGAGGAAGATGAGCAGACTCATGGGATTGGGATAGACCAGGTCTTGCGTGAGGTAGTCGTACAACCGGTAGAGGCCGCCGCCCCAGTCGGTCGTCTCCTCGTCAAAGGCTTTGTTCATCAGGTCGGTGAGGGGGAAGTCCATGACGGTGGGCAGGTTGGAGTTGCGGGGTGCAGCCAGCCGGCTGTCCTTCTGCCAGAACGACACCAGCACATTGCTGTTGAGCCACGTCTCGCCCACGATGTTGAAGCGGGGATACTCGTCGAGTACCTCGCGACACCACTGCGACATGAAGTCGAAATCGGCATAGGGGTGCGTATCCTGGCGGATGCCGTTGATACCGGCATACTCGATCCACCAGATGCTGCTCTGAATCAGGTAGCGGGCCACGTGGCGGTTGCGGTGGTTCAAGTCGGGCATCACCTGGGTAAACCAGCCGTCGGTAGCCAGCCGACGCTCATACTCGCTGGCATGGATGTCCTGCACGCTGGCCGTCTTGAATGAGGTCTGGGTATAGTGCGACTTGAAGTTGAACCAGTCGGTCGAGGGCTTATCCTTGAACAGGTAGTTCTCGCTGCCGCAGTGGTTGAAAATCATATCCATCACCACCTTCAGCCCCTTCTGGTGAGCCTGCTCGGCCAACGCCTTGAACTCCTCGTTGCTGCCCAGGCGGCGGTCTACCTGATAGTAGTCGGTGATGGCATAGCCGTGATACGAACCGTCGGGCATGTCGTTTTCCTGGATGGGATTGAGCCAGATGGTGGTCACGCCCAAATCGGCCAGATAGTCGAGGTGGTCGGCCACCCCCTTCAGGTCGCCGCCGTGGCGGGCATACTGTCCGTTGCGGTCGACCTTATTCTCCAACATGCCGGGCACCACGTCGTTGTCGGGGTTACCGTTGGCAAATCGGTCGGGCATAATCAGATAGAGTACATCCGAGGCGGTAAAGCCCTCGATGTCGTTGCCGTTCCGGCTGCGGGCTTTCAGCTCATAGGGGACCGTAACGACCTTTTTTCCCTTCTTCAGCACAATGTCGAAGGTCTGCGGAGCCGCCTCGGAGAGGTCGACATACAACAACAGGTAGTTGGGATTGGTCTGTTTCACGACCTCTTTCAGCTCTACGTCGCGACTCGAGAGGGTCACGTCGCAGGCGGCAATGCGGTCGCCATACAATAAAATCTGTAACTCCGGATTCTTCATACCCGCCCACCAGAAGGTAGGGGCAACTTTCTTTACAATCGGTGCAGAGGCAAAGAGATGAGCCGGCCAAATCAAGAAGCTAAACATGATGATAAACAATGTGCAGGTCCTTTTCATACTATTAGAATATTGGTGTATACAAATATAAAAAAAATGTGAACGTAGCCATGGAATTAGAATATTTTTATAAATGATGCAACGGTTCATACACCTGTAATACAATTGATTAGATTTTTCCATAAATCAGAAAATATAAACCGATTCAACACCGATTCCAACACTTTTCGGCCATCTCATCCCTAATAAAGGGGAATGTCGACACAAAATTCCCGATGCACTCCCCCACCTAACGACCACTCGCTCTCCGAACTTCAGGGCAAAACAAGAATTATCCCTCTCACTTTTTTATTTTTTAATGGAAAATTTATTATATATTTGTATTAAGGATTAAAAACTGTTTATGCGTAAAGTCGTATTTGCTCTATGGATGCTTATTCTTTGCCCATCGATTGGTGCAGAGGGTACAGAGACACAACAGATACTGGAACGATTGGATGCCGTGATTGCACAGAAGGAGAGCTACCGGTCTCGCAAGGAGGCCAAAATCGGAGAGTTGAAACAAAAGTTACGCCAAGCCTCATCGGCATCGGAGAAGTACAGGTTCTGCAACTCGCTTTTCTATGAATACCTTCACTATCAAGCCGATTCGGCTACCCGCTACCTCAATCTGAAGGAGGAGATAAACCCAGACCCCATATTCCCCGACAGCAAGGCCGAACACACGATATGCCGGGCCGAGGTGATGAGCGTCATGGGCATGTACAACGATGCCTTGCTCGAATTGGAGACCATAAATCCCGGTCGCCTGGGCGAGGAGACCCGCCTCAAATACTACTATGCCTGCCGCTCGTGCTATGGCTGGCTGGCCGACAACATCGTAGACCCGCAGGTGAAGCAGAAGTATCTGGAGAAGACCGACCTCTATCGCGACTCCATCGCCCAATTTCCCCTGAACGAGACCGACCGCACCATCCTGATGGCCGAGCGGCTGACTCTGAACGGCAACCCCGACGAGGCTATCCCGATGCTCGACAAGCAACTGGCCACGGTCCGCGACATGCAGTACCTGTCGTATCTCAACTACACCATGTACGATGCCTATCGGGCCAAGGGCGACGTGGAGAAACAGATCTACTACCTGGCACAGACCGCCATTTGCGACCTGGAGCGGGTGGTACGTGAGTATGCCTCGCTGCAGAAACTGGCCTGGCTGATGTATGAACAGGGCGACATAGACCGGGCCTACTGCTACCTGAACTGCTCGATGGAGGATGCCGTGAGCTGCAACGCCCGCCTGCGGTTCCTGGAGGTGACCGAGTTCTACCCCATCATCGACCGGGCCTATCGCGAGAAAGACGAGCATGAGCAGTCGGTCGTGCGCGGCATGTTGATGGGCATAAGCGTATTGTCGCTGCTGCTGATTGTGGCGGTCTTCTACCTGTACCACTGGATGAAGAAGCTCTCGGCCATGCGGAAGAGCCTGTACGAGGCCAACTGCGAACTGAAAAACTCGAACGCCACGCTGGCACAAATCGGCAAAATCAAAGAGGTGTACATAGCCCGCTATCTGGACCGCTGCGTGGGCTACCTCGAGAAACTGGAGCAATACCGCCGTTCGCTGGAGAAGCTGGCCATGACCTCCAAAATCGACGAACTCTTCAAGACCATACGCTCCGACCAGTTCCTGCGCAGCGAGCGCGAGGCCTTCTACCGCGAGTTCGACAAGTCGTTTCTCGACCTCTTCCCCAACTTCATCGAAGACTTCAACAAACTGCTGGTCGAGGAGGGGCGCATCTATCCCAAACCGGGCGAACTGCTCAACACCGAGTTGCGCATCTTTGCCCTCATCCGTCTGGGGGTAACCGATGCCAACCGCATCGCCCACTTCCTGAGCTACTCGCTGGCCACGGTATACAACTACCGCAGCAAGATACGCAACAAGGCGGCCGGCGACAAGGAGCGATTCGAACAGGAGGTGATGAATCTGTAACCGCATGGAGCGGTCGGGAGCGGTGTGGCCGGTGCCTGTTCCATAAGCTGTATATTACTATTCACGGCCGGTCAATCGGGCTGCGGCAAAACGCACGGCAAACCACAGGTGACGCACGAAGGTGGGCAGCGTGCCGTAGTAACGACACATAATCGCATATCGCTCACGCAGCGAGGCCTTGCGGTTGGCGGTGGTAACCCCCTCGTTGAGGTAGTCGACGAGGGTCTCGTGCGTGTTGGTAATCGTGCGGGCCGCCAGCATGCAGCGGATACACCAGTCGTAATCGGCCGAATAGCGATATTGCAAATCATACTCGGGAGCTATCGCCCGCCGCACCACGAAAGCCTGGTGGCACACCAGCATACCCATGCGGAAACTCTTCACCGTCAACACCTCGGGGGCCTGCAACCGACGCATGGCCACGAAACGGCGCCGGGCATCGACGAGAGCCGTCTCGCCATAGACGATGTCGGGGTCGGTTTTTTCGATGGAACGGGCTATTTTCTGCAACGTATCGGGGGCATGCAGGGCATCGCCGGCATTCAGAAAGATGAGGTATCGGCCCTTAGCCCGGCGCAGTCCCTTGTTCATGGCGTCGTAAAGCCCCCGGTCGGGTTCGCTCGTCACCGAGGTGACGGCCCACGAGGCCCGGGCCAGGGCTACCGTGCCGTCGGTCGAGGCTCCGTCGACCACCAGATACTCATAATCGGTAAAGGTTTGGCACTCGACACTCTGCAACGTGGCGGGCAATGTAGCCTCCGCATGGAAGGTAATCGTGATAATCGAGAAAAGCGGACTCTCCATCATAACTTGTTTTTCATGAATAACTCTATATCGGCAAAGCTGTCGGCCTGCTGGCGAAGCTGGTCGAAGGGGCGTTCCCACCAGCGCGAGGCGAGCAGATAGGCAATCTGCCGGTCGTCGAACCGCTTGCGTATCTCACGGGCAGGTACCCCGCCTACAATCGTATAGGGCGGCACATCGTTCACCACCACGGCTCCCGTGGCAATGACGGCACCCGTGCCGATGCGTATACCCGACATGAGCGTCACGTTGTTGCCCATCCACACGTCGGCCCCCACCTCGATGCTGATGCCCCGCTCGGGGTCGCAGTAGCGGCTCTCCTCGAACCGTTGCTCCCGCACAAACGAGAATCCCGGCTGGCCGTGGGGCGAGAAGAAGGCGGGGTGGGTAGAGACAAAGGTATGGGTGGGGTGCTGCCCGTTGACAATGCGCACGTTGCGCCCGATGGAGCAGAAGGGCCCCACCTCGGCATCGGTGAAGTTGCTGCCGCGGCAAATGTAGGTACCCCGGCCTATGCGGGCCCCGGCCAGCAGCACGTTGTCCTGTATGGTGTTGTAGCCCTCGAGGCGGGTACGGCCGTTGATATAGGCCTTGTACGATACACGCGAATGGTGGGCCAAGCGGTAGTAAAACTGCATGAAAAACATGACGATGCGGCTGGCCAGGCGGGTTAAGTCTCTCATCGGTTCATCTCCTCTTTTTAAATAATCGAATCCACAGGTTGCCGATAAATACCAGCAGTTTGTGCCGGTAGGAATAGTTGTAACGATAGGTACGCGAATAGACCTTGCGGGCAAGCTGGCACTCCTTGATTGGTGAAATGGGCACCACCTCGATGGGATTGGGGTCGAGGGTCTGCGTGCAGAGCTGCATGGTGTTGCAGTGGGTGCCGCTGCCGTCGAAACCCACGTTGTCGACCAACGACCGCTCGGTGCCCAGCATGAGTTTGTCACGCAGGAAGAGAGAGGCATACCACCGCACGAACCACGAGTTGTTGCGCCCGGCAATCTGGTCGCGCAACATCTGGGTGAAGTGAAAGCCGCCGTCGAGGTCGAACTGCCAGCAGAGCCCGCGCGACTCGATTTCGTGCAACAGCTTGGCCCCGTCGGGCTCGAAGTATTGCCAGGCCCGACGCCAGGTACCCCACCCCCAACTGTTGCACCACTTGATAAGGAAGGTTTCGGGCAAACGACCCTTGTGGTCGAGCATGTGGCAAGTCACATGGCACACCTGCTCCTCCTCTTTATAGGTCTCAAGGGCATCGTTCATAAAGCGCAGGAACCAGGGCGACACCACCAGGTCATCTTCCAGCACAATCACCCGGTCGTACTGCTTCAGCACAGTCGTGACTCCGTCGATGACATTGGCGGCCAACCCCCTATTTTCGGGACGCTCCACCACCGTCACCCGGCGGAATTTCCAGGGCCGGGACACCACCCGGCGCACGGCTGCCACGGCCTCCTCGCTGCCCGGTTTGGCCCCGTCGGCAAAGATATAGAGCTCGCTCTCGGCAGCCAGCTTGTTCTGCTCCAGATGCTCCAGGCAGATACGGGTGTGCTCGGGCCGGTTGTAGACAAACAATATGACAGGAGCTAATTCCATATCGGTCGTATTTTCGAATGAATAGATTCCAGGAATACCGGGAGACCTCGCTTGCAGCTCTCCCTCACGGCGGTAATGTAGCTGTACTGCCACAATAGTCGACCGCTTGCCGCAACATAGAAAAGGACCTCGCTCCAGCGCCCTCGCAAGAGAGCCCGCAAGGCCGGTTTCCACGGAGCCAGGATACCTCCCCACAGACGGCTGAAAAGAGAGCCGTTTACATCGGCAACCACTGTGAGGTAATAGATGCGGTCAAGGCGCATCTGCATGGCACGAGGCGTGGGCCGATCCTGCCGGTCGTGATACCCTTTTGTCTGCGGAGCATACCCCACCCGATAGCCGTAGTAACGGACTCGGTGGATATAGTCGACATCCTCGCCATAATGGAAGAAGAGGGGCGAGAAGCCACCCACTTTCCGCAATACCGTTACGGGTATAAACCAAAATGCCGCATTGATGAACGTCACCTCGACGAGAGCCGATTTTTTCGATGAAATGGGTAATTTACCTCCTATATATCGGGCAAATGAACTGTCGAGACGACTGCCCTGTCCGTTGAAATGAACCGGCGAAATCACGCCATACTCGGGATTCTGCTGCGACAACTCCACCCATGAACCTATGGTGTCGGGCTCAATCCAGGCATCCTGATTGAGCAGAAATACATAGTCGTAATTTTCGTCAATAGCTATCTTCATGCCCAAGTTGTTGGCCTGTCCGAAGCCCAAGTTTCTTTGACTCCTCAACAGACGAACCCATCGATATTTCTCAGCGAGAATCTCTACCGTGCGGTCGGTCGAAGCATTGTCGACCACCACTACATCGGTCGGATAGTGCGACTGCTCGAGGCTACCCAGACAACGCTCTATCCACGGCTCGAAGTTGTACGAGACGATAATCGTGAGCACCCGGGGGCACTGAGCTCCATTCTGTAACGTCACGCCTCACCTCCTTTCTGCAAGCGGGCTTTCAACATCGACATGCTCTCTTGCCACATCTCCAGCTTCAGCAGATAGGCTCCGCCCAGGTAGGCGACAGCGTAGACCAACGGCACAATGCACAACCTCCACACGTCGCCCGGCAACAACAGGTAGACTCCAGCCGAAACGATGGCCGAACCTAATGCCAGCAGGAAATAAGGAGATATATCCTTGAGGTATCCGCCAAAGCCATAGCCGATGAACCTGCGGGCAAAAAATATGCCCGTGACCAGCGACAGCAACGAATACGAGACCCACCACACGATAAGGCTCATAATACCCGACGAATAGAACAGGGCGATACCCAGAAAGAGATAAGACTTCTTGCCAATCTCGATAAAGAGATTGAGTCGCGAATAGCCCAAGCTATTGAACAAATCGTAAAAGAGAATGATAAAGGGCGAGCAGATACCCGAGAGGCACAACAATCGGAAGTAGGGCACCGAAGGGAGCCACTGAGCCTTGAGCACCAGGAGGATAAACGGGTAGGATACCACAATCATGAGCAGCATGATGGGGAAAATGAAGAAGGCGATGGCCTTCACATTCTTCCGGCAGATGCGGTTGAGCCGCGGCAGGTCGTCCTGCACGGTCGAGAATACCGGAAAGGCTACCGAGCGGAATATGTTGCTGATGAGCGACGAGGCTATATCCTGATATTTGTCGGCCTGGGTATAATAGCCCGTCTGTGTCATGCCGTAGAACTTACCGATGATGATGGGATAGATTTTGTTGAACACGTTGTTGATGATACCCGAGACCACCAGGTTGGAACTGTAGCCGAAAAACTCGCGCAACGACTCCATGCGGAAGACCCACTGCGGCCGCCAGTCGTTAAAGAGCCAGAAAAAGAGGGCCCGCAGTGCAGCCAACCCCAGCGTCTGGGTAACCAGAGCCCATACTCCCATGCCGCAGTAGGCCATCACTACCGCCGCAATCGAGGCCAGCCCCAGTGCCCACAGGTTGACCCGCGCATTCACCGAGAGCTTGAAGTGCTTGAAAAGCAGCGTCTGCTGAATGAGCGAGAGCGCATTCATGGGGATAACCAGAAAGAGCACCCGGCAGATGGCTGTAAGGTCGGGCTCGTTGAAGAAGTCGGCAATCCATGGAGCTGCCGCGTAGAGCAACCCGTAGAGCAGGCAACTGATGGCGATATTGAGATAGAACACCGTGCTGTAATCGGCCTGCGTCGCCTCCTTCTTGCGGATAAGTGCCGAAGAGAAACCGCTATCGATCAAGATGCCCGAGAGCGCGATAAAGATGGTAAGCACCCCCACCTTTCCGTAGTCGGTAGGCGAAAGCTGCCGCGCCAAGATGATACCGGCCACCAGATAGAACAGCTGTTGTCCCAACTTGTCGGCCGAACTCCACACGAGCGCCTTTGTCGTCTTTTTCTTCAAATTCTCTTCCATATACCCAATGGCAGTCGATAACCTTCTGCCCTACAAAGATAATGAAAGGTGAGAGCAGAGGCAAAAAGAAAGCCAAGTTTTCATTTTTGGCTATGCCGAACCGCATCTTGTCTTCTGCAAAGATGAGAAAGTCGAAAGTAGAAAAACAAGCCGGCTCCAGATTTTTATCAGCCAAGTCCGTCACGAGCTCCACAGACAACCGACGACAACGCCCCGAGAGCGATTGTAAGCACATTTTTCGAGACGAAAAAGCACGCATATACTTTCACTTTTCGTAATTTCGCGCCCGAAATCGGTTGTGTCAAACAATTTTAAAGGCTGTTTTCAGTTATTATAAATACCGGGATTTTGACGAACGCCACCGAAAAGCGTCCGGGAAAGAGAGTATGAAGATTGCGAAAATCGTTGTCGTTGCCTTGTGCTGTCTGGTCTTTGCCCCTGCAAAGGCCCAGATCGACACGCAGTTCAGCCAATACTGGGCGCTCCCCGGCTATTACAACCCGGCAGCCGCCGGCAGCACCGACAAACTGAACATACTCACCTCGACCCGGCAACAGTGGATAGGCATGCCGGGAGCACCGCAGACCTACTTCGTCACCGGCGACATGCCCTTCAAGTTTCTGAAACAGAACCACGGCGTGGGTCTGGTCGTCACCTCCGAGACCGAGGGTCTCTACTCCCACCTGATTGTAGGGGCGCAATACGCCTTCAAACTGAAGTTGTGGACGGGCGTCCTCAGCCTGGGCGTGCAGTTGGGCATGCTCGACGAACGGTTCGACGGAACCCAGGTGAGCATCCCCACGAGCGACTATCACCAGGCGACCGACGACGGAATACCCACCACCGAGCTGCAAGGCATGACCTTCGACATGTCGTTCGGCGTGTGGTACTCGCACCCCTGGTTCTATGCCGGCTTGTCGGTGTCGCACCTCAACGAGCCCCATCTCACTTTTGAGGACAAATACGAAACCTATATCGGCCGATCCTATTATTTTATCGCCGGAAGCAATATTCCCATTAAAAACACGTTATATGAAGTGCAGCCTTCCATGATGGTGAAAAGCAACCTCAACGTGACACAATACGAATTATCGTGCCGCTTGAAATACAACAAGTTGTTTTGGGGTGGCCTCTCCTACCGCTGGAAAGATGCCTACATATTCATGATAGGTGCCGAATATAAGAACTTCATCGCGGGATATGCCTACGACTACCCGGCATCGGCTATCGTCAAAGCCAGCAGCGGGAGCCACGAGGTCTTTCTCGGATACCGTTTGAAACTCGACCTGTCGGACAAGAACAAGAACAAACATAAAAGCATACGCATAATGTAGCTGTAGCCTATGAAAAAGATAATCGTGTATATCACACTCGCCATTCTCCTCGCATCGTGCTCCCCCTCGTCGCGCCACAGCGGTGAAGTGACAGGAGTCGGAGGTACGGCATGGAATGAGCCCACCCCCTACGGCATGGTACTCATCTCCCGCGGTTCGTATAAGATGGGACCCGCCGAGAAGGACACGGTTTGGGGCACCCAGCAGGAACCCCGATCGGTCTCGATCGACGCCTTCTGGATGGACGAGACCGAAATCACCAACTCGAAATACAAACAGTTTGTATTCTGGGTGCGCGACTCCATCATCCGCGAGCGTCTGGCCGACCCTGCCTACGGCGGTAACGAGGTCTTCAAAATCGAAGAGGACCGCGAAGGAAACCCCATCAAGCCCCGCCTCAACTGGGACAAGGCTATCCCCTGGCGCAACCCCACCGAAGACGAGGCCCGCGCCATCGAGAGCGTCTACCGCATCAACCCCATTACGGGTCAGAAACAGCTCGACGCCTCGCAAATGAACTATCGGTACGAGGTGTATGACTATACCGAGGCTTCGAAGCGGAAAAACCGCCTCGACCCCGCCTTGCGCGACCTCAACACCGACCACACCCCCAACTACGACGAAGTGGTGATGATTTCGAAAGACACCGCCTATATCGACGACGACGGCCGCATCATCCGCGAGACCATCACCCGTCCCCTGGGCAGCGAGTTCGATTTCCTCAACACCTATATCATCAACATCTACCCCGACACCACGGTATGGGTCAACGACTTTGAGAATGCCTACAACGAACCCTACGTGCGGCTCTACTTCTCGCACGCCGGCTACAACGACTATCCCGTGGTGGGTGTGTCGTGGGAACAGGCCAACGCCTTCTGCGCCTGGCGCACCGCCCTGCTCAAGGGCTCGCTCGGCCGCAACTCCGTCGTGATAGAGCCCTACCGCCTCCCCACCGAGGCCGAGTGGGAATATGCCGCCCGTGCCGGAAAGAACGAGAACAAATACCCCTGGGCCGGCAACCTGCCGATGGCCGAAAAGGGGTGCTTCTATGCCAACTTCAAACCCGACGACGGTAACTACGTGAAGGACGGCAACCTCATCACCTCGCCCGTAGGCTCCTACTCGCCCAACGAGTTCGGCCTCTACGACATGGCCGGTAACGTATCGGAATGGACCTCGACGGCCTACACCGAGGCCATCTCGCAAAACACCAGCGACCTCAACCCCGAATACAAGTACAACGCCGCCAAAGAGGACCCCTACCGCATGAAGCGCAAGGTGGTACGGGGCGGTTCGTGGAAAGATGTGTCGAACTTTATCCGTTCCGACATACGCATGTGGGAATACCAGAACGAGCAACGCTCCTACATCGGCTTCCGCTGCGTACGCTCCCAGATCGGGTTCGCCAAAGTACGTAGATAATTCAACCCCACCTATATAAAACAGTTCAGGAATCATGGGAAAATACAAAAGATATAAAAACCGCATTGAAAAGTTCCTTTCGAGCGACAAGGGACAACGCTTTTTCAATTTTGCATACAGTTTAGGCGCCGCCGTCGTTATCTGGGGTGCCCTGTTCAAGATTCTGCACCTCCCCGGCGGCAGCTTGCTGCTGTCGATCGGTATGGGTACCGAGGTGCTCATGTTCATCCTCTCGGCCTTCGATACCCCGCCCAAGACCTATCACTGGGAAGAGGTATTCCCCGTGCTGAACAGCAAGAACCCCGAAGACCGTCCCGATTTCTCGGGCGGTGGTGGCGGAACCGTCATCATCGGCGGTAACGGCAAAGGCGGCAATGGTGGTAACGGCGGTAACGGCGGTGGATATGCCGGAGGCGGCCAACCCGAAGTATCGGCCGCAGACGCCCGTCGGGCCGTAGGTATCCCCGAAGGTCTCAACCTGAGCGAAGCCGATACCCAAAGCCTCACCGACAGCATCCAGAAGATGTCGGCCGCAGCCGACCAGCTCTCGCGCATGGCCGAACTCACCGACGCTACCCAGCAATACCTTACCCAACTCTCGGGTATCGCCGAGCAGATGGACCGGTTGCGCCAGACCACCGAGAGCCTCACGGCCGTATCGAACACGCTGTTGCAGTCGTACCGCAACATCACCGAGAACTCCGAGGGCATCTCGGACACCTCGCAAGGCTACGTCACCGGCATGGAGACCCTCAACCGCAACATCAACGGCTTGAACACCATCTACGAGATACAGCTGAAGAGCATCAGTTCGCAAATCGACAACATCGACCGCGTGAACACCGGCCTGCGCAACATACGCGACATGTACGAACGCTCGGCATCGGACAGTACCCGCTACTGCCAGGAGGCCGAAAAGATGACCCAATACATACAACAACTCAACTCGGTCTACGAGAAGATGATCACCGCCATGACCATCAACATGTACCGGCCCATGGGAGGCGCACCTGCGCCCGCACCCACCCCCGACCCGACCGAGAAACCCAAAGACGACCCCGAACAAAAGTAACGACATGGCATCGAATAACAACAGACTTTCACCCCGGCAGAAGATGATAAACCTCATGTATATCGTCCTCACTGCCATGCTGGCCCTCAACGTGTCGTCCGATGTGCTCAACGGATTCAAGCAGGTTGAAGACGGATTGGAAAGATCTACCTCGAATGCTTCGCTCCAAAACGACGCCCTCTACCAGAAACTGGCTGCCTTCAACAGCCAGAACCCCGAAAAGGGCGGCCAGTGGTACAAGAAATCGCTGGATGTCAAACGACAAACCTCAGAGCTGTACAACTACATCGACTCGCTCAAGACCCTCATCGTCAAGAAAGCCGACGGTAAAGACGGCGACGTGAACAATATCGAACGCCAGGACGACCTCGAGGCCGCCTCATACATCATGCTCTCGCCCGCCCAACGGCAAGGTGCGAAACTGAGAAAAAAGATCGACGACTACCGTACCCTCATCAGCGGCTTCATGACCGACTCGGTGAAACGGGCCACCATCGAAAACTACCTCTCGACCTCGATTCACTCGGGCAACAGACGGGTGGTGAACAACCCCTCTCTGTGGGAGACGACCATGTTTGAAAACATGCCCGTCATCGCCGCCGTCACCATCCTCACCAAAATACAGAGCGACGTGCGCTACGCCGAGAGCGAGGCCCTGCACACCCTCATCAACAACATCGACGAGGGCGACGTGCGCGTGAACCAGCTCAACGCCTTTGTCATCCCCAACTCCAAACACATCATGCGGGGCGGCAAATACAGCGCCAACATCGTGCTGGCCGCCATCGATACCACCCAGCGGCCGGCCATCTACATCAACGGCAAACGCCTGCCCGACGAGAACCGCGGCCTCTACGAGACCTATTGCGGCAGCACCGGCATATTCGACTTCAAGGGATACCTCGAGGTACCGCGGGGCGACGGCTCCATGACGCGCCACGAGTTCTCCTCGTCCTACACCGTAGTAGAACCCAGCGCCACCATCTCGGCCACCTTGATGAACGTACTCTACGCCGGTATCGGCAACCCCATCAGCATATCGGTTCCCGGTATCCCCAACCACGCCATCCAGGCCACCATGACCAACGGAACCCTCACCCGGCAGGGCGACAACTGGATTGCCAAACCCTCCAAGGTGGGACAAAACGCCGTCATCACCGTAACGGCCACCATGGACGGCCGTTCGCAGACGGTAGCCAACACCCAGTTCCGCGTGCGGCAACTGCCCGACCCCATGCCCTACATCGCCTACAAGGACGAGAACGGCTATGAACAGAAATACAAAGGCGGGAAGCCCTTCCCCAAGACCCGGCTGCTCGCAGCCCCCGGCATACAGGCGGCCATCGACGACGACCTGCTGAACGTGTCGTACCGCGTGTTGCGATTCGAAACGGTCTTCTTCGACTCCATGGGTAATGCCATTCCCGAAGTCTCCGACGGAGCCAACTTCTCGCAACGGCAGAAAGACTCCTTCCGCCGGCTCTCGCGAGGCAAGCGGTTCTATATCTCGAGAGTTCGGGCCGTGGGTCCCGACGGCATAGAGCGCGACCTCTCGCCTATCGAAGTAATTGTAAACTAAGGCTAATAATATGACATACAATTCGATAAACATGAATATCCTGATAAAAAGCTGCCTCACCCTCGGCCTGCTGCTCTCGGTGGTGGGTGGTCAAGCGCAAGTAATCAAGAAAAGCGACTCCAACGACAGCAAAAAGCCCGACACCCAGTTGAGCGTGCGGGCCCAGTCGCTCTACGACACCCAGGATGCCTCGGACGCCGACATCCCCTGGATGCGGGTCATCTATCGGCAAATCGACCTCACCAAAGAGAAGAATCTGCCGCTCTACTACCCCGAAGAGTCGACCGCCGATCAGGAGAACCTCTTCCGAATCATCATGAAGCTGCTGGCCAACAACCAGATAGCTGCCTACGAATACCTCGACGGGCGCGAAATCTTCACCGACGAATACCGCATCAAGGTGCGCGAGATGTTCGACCGCTTCCACATACTCTATGCCGAGGCCAAGGGCTACTCCGAGAAGAACCCCCGGTTCACCCTCGAAGAGAGCGACATCCCCGCCAACGAGGTACTCTCGTACTACATTCTGGAGAAGTGGAAATTCGACCGCCGCACCTCGCAGCTGAAACCCTCGATCGAGGCCCTCTGCCCCGTGCTGCACCGCACCGGCGACTTCGGCGGCGAGCCGGTGAAATACCCCATGTTCTGGGTCAAGTACAACGACATCCGCCCCTACATTGCCCGTCAGTATATCCTGGCCAGCAACGAGAACAACATCGCGCAGTATAACTACGACGACTACTTCCAGATGCGCATGTACGACGGCGAAATCTACAAGACCCAGAACCTCCGCAACCAGTCGCTCATGCAAATGTACCCCAACGACTCGACGCTCAAACAGGCTCAAGACAGCATCGAGACCCAGCTGAAGAACTTCAACAAAAACCTGTGGGTACCTACCCCCGAGGAGCTGGCCAAAGCCCGCGAGGCTCAAGAGGCCAAAGAGGCCAAAGCCAACGGCGAAGAGGTAACCGCCAAGGAGGAGAAAGAAGAGAAAAGTACCTCGCGCTCCTCCCGAGCCAAGAAACAGAAAGAGGCCAAAGCCAAAAAGCAAAAGCAACCCAAGCAGCAAAAGACCTCATCGGCTCCTGTCCGCTCGGTACGACGAACCCGATAAAAACCGACCTCCATACACCACAAAAGTCGCCTCTCACCCGGGGCGACTTTTTTTTGTATATATCAGAGAATAGATATATTAACCATAAAAATTGGAATATAATTTTGGTAAACTTAAATATATTTGTAAATTTCCGCCGTATTTCGACAGGATTCATTCACACTGAGCTCTTTTGACCAAAATCTAATTTGCCATAATGTTAACCAAAGAAAAACATATTCAACAACTCTATCTACAATTCTTATGTGGAGATGACGACGCATTTTCTCCCTTATACAATGCTCTGTTTGATGATTTAATGCACTATGGTTGGCGCTTGAGTCGAAACCAAGAAGTCGTTGAAGATGCTATTCAAGACCTGTTTCTGAAACTTTACCAGAAGAGTTTTACCCTCAACGACACCTCCCGACTTAAACCTTTTCTATTTAGGGCTCTGAAAAACACAATTTACAATCAACTGATACGTAACGCTAGAAGTACCGAACTCAATATCGAAAATCTGGAGTTTACACTTTCTTATACCATAGAAGAAAAACTATTTTCTCAAGATAAATATGCTCTAACCGATGAAGTAAAGAACATAATGGACTCTTTGACCGAAAGGCAAAAAGAGATTATTTACCTGCGATTCATCCATGATATGACAATCGATGAAATAGCTCAAATCATGGACATAAACACTCAATCGGCTCGGAATCTTATTTCTCGCAGTCTGCAAAAATTACGGGAAAGCTCTACCAAAGTATCCATTATTATCCTAATATAACTTGAATCCTCCACAAAAAATTAGCATCCCTGTGAGTATAAAATAGCCCCTTGCTTTGTCTTCTATATGAAAGGACCTCTCTAAAGCGAGAAAACATAAAAAGATGAACAAGGACCATACATTTACAGATATAGAGAAATTCATTCTCGACGATGAACTTTTTCTGTGGGCAAAGTATGGTCCTCAAAAATCCGATTTTGATTTAGAAGCTTACAAGAAAAAATATCCGGGAGAAGAGAGAAAAATAGATTTGGCTATTTCCATGATACGTAGTATCTCAATAACTCCCGATAAGAACATTTTCATAAATTCTTACAAAAACGATCTACTCAACAATATCTACAAACGAGCCGGGAAAAAGCGCAAAAGATCTCGTAGTTTCAAGAAATGGGGAATTGCAGCCAGTATAGCAATAGGGCTCATACTCTCTACAAGTGTTTGGTTCTTATCAAAAGAGTACTTTGTACAAACTCCCGATGCTTGCCTAGCCCTTCTCTCCGATTCGGTAGAAATGGGAAATAACATTCAAATTATCATTGACGACAATCAATCTATCAATGTCGACAAAACAATGGCAAGTATATCAATTGAAAAAGGTGGAGTAATCATGGTCGATGATGTACAAGTTGCCAACATAAATGCAAAATCCAAAACGACTAACAGCCAAATAATAGTACCCTACGGAAAACGCTCACACATGACGCTACCCGATGGCTCGGCCTTATGGATCAATTCGGGTTCTAGAGTTATATATAAATCCGATTTCGAAGAGAATCGGCACTTATATGTCGATGGTGAAATCTACCTCGATGTGCGAAGAGACGTAAATCACCCGTTCATCGTAAAAACCAATCGCATCGAAGTAAAAGTTTTAGGTACGAAGTTTAATGTTTCGGACTATCATATCGATACACAATCGTCAGT
Organism: Barnesiella sp. An22; assembly: GCF_963931395.1. Lineage (NCBI taxonomy): Bacteria > Pseudomonadati > Bacteroidota > Bacteroidia > Bacteroidales > Barnesiellaceae > Barnesiella > Barnesiella sp. An22. The sequence continues at coordinate 313,835 of NZ_OZ007014.1, read as the reverse complement.
TACCCTTGTAAAAGGGAGTGTAGAAGTTACAACCGGCGAAAGCCGTACCAAACTCTCACCCAATCAGAGACTAGCTTATGAATGCGGACAAACAAATGTAAGGAATGTCGATGTAACACCTTACATCTGTTGGAAAGACGATATCATCAACTTCAATGATATGAAGTTACACGACATACTCAAATCACTCTCGCGCTATTACAATATACCTATCGAAGGTATTACCTCGCTAAATAACGATACCTGCTATGGAAATATGGATTTGAACCTTTCGATTGACGACGTATTGGAAGCAATTGCTTATACAGTGCCTCTCGCCTATCGACGAGAAGGAGAAAAAATAATAGTATATCCCAAGCCCTAATATCCGACACTAATATAAACACAACAATCTACTAATGCCTATGAACAACGAATAATACAGCAAAAACACATAAAAAGCCGGATAATATGGGCTAGATACTATCCGGTTAACAATTAGTAAAAAAACCGTTTTGTTATTCACTAATTTTAATTATCCAAAGATATGAAATTAAATTTGCGGTTAAAAACGACCGGCAATCAGTTAACACTTATTTTAAAGAAAACATTATTATTTTGCTTTTTTATAAGTTTACCTTTCCTCTCCGTTGCCAATGAATCTAAAAAGGGGGTAACATTAAACCTATCGAATGTCTCGTTAGTTACATTTTTTCATGCCCTTGAAAAAGAAAGTGGATATATCTTCTTTTTCAACAAAAGTATCATCGACCCCAATGTCCGCATCAATGTCAAAGTCACGAATGAACCTGTCGCAAAAGTTCTGGATAAGATATTACCCCAACAAAATCTCACCTATACTATAAAAGGGAGACAAATCATTGTAGCTAAAAAGAGCCGAACGACAGCTCAAAGTACCCCTATAGAAACAGAGCCGAACAGATACATTGTTTCAGGTCGTATTGTCGATGAAAACAGCGACCCTCTACCTGGGGTCAATATCTTTATAGCCAATGGGAAAGAGCGTACCATCTCCGATATCGATGGAAATTTCCATCTTGAAATAGATTCGGACAAAGAAGCCGAATTAACCATCTCTTATGTAGGGTTTGAAACTCAATCACAAAAGGTCTCCCCGTCAAACAACTCTATACACATTACTTTAAAAGAAATATCTTCGTCTCTAAATGAGGTTGTAGTAGTAGGATATGGCACACAAAAAAAGCTGAATCTAACAGGAGCTGTCGCTTCTGTATCTGGTGATATTCTAAATGATCGCCCTATTGCAAATGTAGCCCAAGGTCTGCAAGGTGTAATTCCTAATCTCAATATTACATTCAATAGTGGACAACCCAACCAAGCTGCCAGTTACAACATCCGAGGAAATACCTCTCTGAATGGTGGTAGTGCTCTCATTTTAGTCGATGGGGTCGAAATATCCGATTTGTCCCTTATCAATCCTCAGGACATCGATAACATTTCGGTACTCAAAGATGCCTCTACGGCCGCCGTATATGGGCCAAGAGGTGCTTTTGGTGTAATACTTATTACAACCAAAAGAGGTGACAACAATAAGAAAATACGAATCAACTACAACAACAATTTCTCTTGGAATACCCCGGCCCGACTACCCGATATGCCTCGCGCCGATATTTGGTGCCGAGCCGTCAATCAAATGATGGACTATGAGACTCCGGGAGACTATTACTTCAGCGACCGTTTCTTAGAATTACTCGATGCCCATATCGCCGATCCTGCTAACAATCCCGGCGTAATGGTTGATACCGAAGGGATTCAAGACCCTCGTAATACACCCTCCAACCCAGGTTGGCTATATGTGTCGAATACCGACTGGATGAAAGAATTTTACCGTCAAGCCGCCTTTATGCAACAACACAATGTAAGTTTGTCGGGTGGGAACGAACGGAACAACTACTACGCATCTCTCGGATATAAAGATCAAACCGGAATCTTCCGCTATGGAAACGACTCGTACTCTCGTTTAAATGCGACATTCAACTACAATACAGCCATAACCAAATGGCTCGATTTTGGCGTAAATTTCAAATACAACGACATGAGAAGTGACGAACCCTATAAAGAAGGGAGTTCATCCGAAACTTGGTATTACGAAGTTTATCGCATGTTTCCTACTGTTCCTATATTCCTCCCGAATGGTGATTATGCCGGCATAACCATTAGAAAAGGTGTCAACAGTGTTATTGGCACTATGGCCGAATCGGGAAGGAAAACCAATAAGACTCAAGACTTTTGGTATGGCGCCCAATTTACTTTAAAGCCTATTAAAGGACTCTCTATAAAGGGAGATTTCACTCAAAACCAATACTACAATACTCAAAAGGCTCACAAAAAAACCATTTACCAAACCATGCCCGACCGTGAAGGAGGTGCCATACAAGAAGAAAATATCACCCCTAATGGCGTTACCAATAACCAAGAACACGAAATATATTCCGTATTCAATATCTGGGCTGAGTATCAAAAATCGTTTGCCCAAAATCATAACTTTCAAATAATGGTAGGATACAATCAAGAGAAAAAAAGCTATGAGACCAATCAAGTTATAGTCTCCGATCTCTTCGACAACGAACTACCTATTGCCGGTATGGCCGAAACATTCAAATCGACAACCGAAACCAAAAAAAGTTGGGCTGTACAAGGTCTCTTTTTTCGGGCAAACTACGATTATCAATCGCGTTATCTGCTCGAACTGAATGGCCGCTATGATGGCTCTTCCAAATATGCTGTTGGTCATAAATGGGGATTCTTTCCTTCGGCCTCAATTGGATGGAGAATCTCTGAAGAAAAATTCATGGAAGCAGCAGATTGGTTGGACAACCTTAAAATAAGGGCTTCAATCGGGTCTTTAGGCAACCAGGTAACCGATGGCTACTACCAACACTACAGCTACTTAAGTTCCTCATTACAAAATTACGTAATAAACGGATCTATCATTACAGGGCTCAATCAACCCACACTAGCAAGCACCAACATCACATGGGAAAAAGTAATTTCTAAAAATATAGGTCTCGATTGGAATTTGCTGAATAATCGATTGAGTGGTTCTTTCGACTTCTATATACGCGATGTCAACGGTATGGTACGATCCAAAACATACCCTGCCGTATTAGGCGCCAGTGGTGGAAAAGAGAATATCGCCGATATGCGTACAACGGGTTGGGAACTAGAGATAAGTTGGAGAGACCATATCAATGACCTGCTTGGAAGCCCATTCGGATATTATGTATCGGTAGGCCTTTCCGACTATCAAGCAGAGATTACCAAATATGATAATCCTACGGGATCTATCGCAGGCGGCATGTACTACAAAGGTCAAAAGTTAGGCGAAATATGGGGCTATGTCACCGAAGGATTCATCACAAACGAAGTAGAAGCATCTGAAATGGACTATGTCCAGAAATTCATCTACTCAAATTGGAAGCCTGGAGATATTCGCTACAAAGACCTTAACGGCGACGGGGTAATAGACAGAGGGAGTGTAACTCTCTCTGACCCCGGCGACGTAAAAATTATCGGGAATACCACCCCTCGATACCACTTCAATCTACAGGGAGGATTCAGTTGGTACAATTTCGACGTAAGAGTCATGTTCGAGGGAATAGGGAAACGAGACTTATGGACCAACAGTGACCTGTTTTGGGGATTTTCACGGGGTATATACAATTCAAACATCACCCAATACCATATCGATAATACGTGGAGTTACGAAAATACCAGTGCCTACTATCCACGTCCGTCCTCTCTCAATCATAGCAAACAGGTACAGACCAAATATCTTCAGAATGCTGCATACATCCGGTTAAAAGATGTAACAATAAGCTATACTCTTCCAAAGAAATGGTTCTCCAAATTACGCTTAGAGCAGGTCAAGATATATGCCAGCGGACTCAATTTATGGGAAAAAACGAGTCTTCCTCCATTCATGACGCCCGATATTGTAGATAATATGGTCAACAATACCGGTGTCAACTCTGGAAAAGAATATGCTTTTATGAGAAGCTATTCCTGTGGTATTAACATCACTTTCTAATGTATCAAGTCTTATGAAAAAAATATTTTTTTATTGTTCTGTTTTATTGAGTCCCCTGTTTTCAGGATGTAACGACTACCTTGATCTCAAGCCCGAGGATGTAATCGAAAGTAATCACTATTGGGAGACTGCAAATGCCTCTGCCTTGGAGCAATATTGTAATACATTCTATCCAAAACTTATTATCGGACAAGGAAATCCCAATACCGACGGAGCCATGGAATTCATCTCAATCGACTGCCAATCGGATAATATCTATTCGACCGGCGCCAATAACATCGCTTGGGGACAAAATCTCATCACCACCTCCGATAGTCAATGGTCATGGTCTATTATCAGAGGGTGCAACGAATTCTTGAACAACTATCAGCGATCTCCAGCAGGGGAATCGGCTAAAAACCAATATGCCGGAGAAATATACTTCTTTAAAGCTTTGGATTATTTCAACAAGGTTGTTCGTTTCGGCGATGTACCTTGGTATACAAAACCTCTGACGACTAATAGTCCCGAACTGTATCAAGGTCGAAACTCTCGATACGAAGTCATGGACTCTATTCTCATGTGCCTAGATAGAGCCGTAGAACTAATGGCCAAAAAGACCAATGTAGCCCGTGTTAGCAAAGATGCCGCACTTGCTCTTAAAGCAAGAGTCTGCCTATTTGAAGGAACATGGCGGCTGTATCGGAATCTTGAGGGATCTGAAAAATTCCTCCGAGAGGCTTACAATGCCGCCGGAGAACTTATGAAACCCGAATATGGATATAGCCTATACAACACTGGGAATAAACCCTATTACAATCTTTTCATTCAAGACAATTACACCGGGAACAGTGAAATTATTCTTTCCAAAGAATATGACGCATCTATCAATATGGGCCATGACATAAGCCGTACTTTACCCTTATCCAATTATGGCATGAGCCGCGACTGCTTCGAAGAATACCTCTGTGCAAAAACAGGATTGCCCATCTCGCAATGTAGCTGTCACAAAAACAAGAGTTCTTCGATAGAGATGAGACTTCGTGACCCTCGCTTATTGCAAACGATCTGCAACCCAGCCGATGGCGAAGACTGCTACTACCTTTGGAAAACTGTCAATGGGAAAAGAGTAGGCGGTGCGCCCAATATCTTCTCTTACATGGAAGGAACCGATGACAGACCCTATTACGGAACCTCCACGACGGGATACTGCATTGCCAAATACTATAATCCCGCCGAATATGTAGATTTACGCTTCAAAGGTAGTGTCGACTCCCCCATCTTCCGCTACGCCGAAATTTTATTGATCCGAGCTGAAGCTGGAGCCGAACTGGGTGAAGATCCCGAACTGGATAAAACAATAAACCTACTCCGAAAGCGAGCCGGGCTGACATTCATGCTATCACCTACTCCCCCGGCAGAGGGTGAAGATCCCGACATGATTGAAAAATATCCCGACATCAAGGGGCCTAACGCCTACCTCATTCGTGAAATCAGACGCGAACGACGTGTCGAACTTTTTGCCGAAGGACTTCGATACATGGATATCTTGCGTTGGCACTGTGGACACTTGTTAAATCGTCCAAGGAGAGGAGCAAAATCCAACATGTATACAGCTAAAGAATTGGCTTATCTCACCGACAAAGTTCCTATCAAAGATGGGTTTATCATGCCTTATGATCTTCGAATAGACTATCAGCCAAATTTCACCGAGAAGAATTATCTATTCAACATTCCTCTAAACGAAATTTCATTGAACCCCAATCTTTTACCTCAAAACCCAGGTTGGGAATAATATATTTCAACCCGAAAATATTCGATTATGAAACAACTAGCAAAACATAGTACCCGTATACTAACAACGCTCCTGATAATTACAACGATAACCGGTTGTGGAGAAAACGACAACGCTCTCGACACCAAAGGAGCCCAATCACCTATGGTGCAAAATATTGCAACTCATGTAGAATATATCCAAAGTATCCAATCGGAAACCTCCTATAATTTATGTGATGGAATAGAAATCACCGACCTCTCTTTTACGTACATGAAAAAACCTACTCGCATGATCATTGCGGTCATCGATTTAAGTAAAAATGTCATAGTAGCAGCATCGTCTCCTAACAATAAAACGACCGGAATCAACGAATTACAAACAATACCCGAACAGGCCATGAGTGCCGAACAGGCCGGATTGAAAGTTTGGTTAGCCATTAACGGGGGAGAATTTAATTCAACCGAAGCCAAAGGTCTCTTCTATAAAGACGGCGTTGCTATCAAAGAGACCGCAGAGAAAGAGTATGACAACTGTGTCGTAGTCACTCGCGACGGTAAAGTACGGGTTTGTTCCGTTTCAGAATTTCTGGTTCTACGTCAGCAAGCAGTACATACCATAGGAGGCAAACAACGTCTTATGGAAGATGGAAATCTTGGTGCATTTCTGGCTGATGACAACACCATGTCCCTCCAAGCTCGCACTTTCGTAGGTACCAATATAGATGCATCCAAGTTCTATATTTTCGTAGTCGAAGGTAGCACTCCCGAATATTCTACCGGAATCAGACTCCGAGACGCCATGCTCATCTGCCAAGGGGCGGGTTGCTATCAAGCGACCAATCTCAGCGATGGTGTATACTCAACTTTTTCAGTACGGGAAGAAACCCCTTCGGGTGTTGTATTCAAGACGATTAACAGGCTTTCTCAAAATACACCTCAAAAGGTTTTGAATGGGTTAATAATTACTCAAAAACAGTAACATATTAAAGCGACAAACGATGAAAAACAAAATATTCTCTTATCTCCTTTTAGGGCTATTCCTCTCCTTTTTTATGAGAGCTATGATTTCGTGCGACGATGACGGAATCGTTCGCCGAGTAACGCCTGAACTCACTATTCAAGACGAAATTTCGGTCGGCCCCATGGCCGAACGGCTAGTGATCAACCTGAAATCGTCGTACCCCTGGTTTGCCGAGACCGAAGCCGACTGGATAAACATTCGTCGAGTGAGAGGCCATGCCCTTAAACCCGACTCCATCATTCTCGAAATTGCCGAGAATACCGAAATGGCCAACCGTACAGGATATATCGAAATACGACTGATGGACCAACTCTCCAAGAGAATACCTGTCACCCAACTGAGCCGGGGCAGCCTCATCACACTCCCCAAGAAGGTTATCTATTTTAACCGTCAGGGCGGTGACGAAATCGTCGACATCATCACCGAACAAGATTGGCAGTTCGAAACCATCTCTGGTGAGGGTTTCTCTATCTCGAAATCGGAAAACGGGAAGATGGTTATCCATGCCGAGATGAATACAACCGGTAATACCCGCCAACAATCCATCAGACTCTTTGACGAAAACCGTACGGTCGAAAATCAGTTAACAATTATCCAAAGTACCCGAGACGAACTGGTGGCATGGGCTCTTCTCCCCGAAGAAAAAGACTGCATCGTACAACGAGCCGGCGAAAGTCACGAATTTCTGGTTACACTCAACCGGGAAGCCGAGACCCGAAGCTCGGCCAACTGGATTAAGGTGAGTGCAATCCCGGCAACAAACAGTACCGAGAAGACAGATGTAAAAGTAACGGTATCAATCGACGAGAACCTCGACTATGATGAGCGTTACGGCTATATCCTTGTCGGAGAGAAAGGGAATATCGACAACTCTTGCGATACTATTTATATTGCTCAACGTGCAGCCAATGAGATAGTATATGTAAGAGCCGATGCCCCGGCAGGTGGTGACGGAAGTTCCTGGGAAAGAGCATTTAATACCATTTCTGCAGGTATGACAGCTGCCGACTATGCCAAATTGAAAGAACTGTGGGTGGCCAAAGGAGATTATCAAATCACCACTACCCTCAACTGGAAAGAGGTTAATGTTTTCGGTGGCTTCGAAGGGAATGAAGTAAAACGCAAAGACCGGGATTTTTCCCAAAAATCACGAATCATCGGAGGTCCGTTCCAGACGATGAATGCCTGGAACAATGAGAATGGAATTCGAGTATTCATCGATGGATTCATTTTTGAAGGAGCCAATAGCCAATCAGATTACATGGGTCCGCTTGAGATATACAAAGGGCGTGGACTTAGAAACTGTATTATCAGGAACAATACATACGGGAAAAACTCCGGTGGATATTATGATAATTGCGAACTTATAAACTGCCTCTTCTATGGAAACACCTCATTAGGCTCTACCGGAGCCGTGGTTCATGTTGCCAACGGCACAAAACTCTATAATGTAACTATCGTCAACAACCAAGGTGGAGGTGGAGCCGGAGGTGGTATCCGAATGGATAAAGGAACCGAAGCTTACAACACCATTCTGTGGGGCAACAAAGACACCCGACCCAAAGGAGGATACCACCAATTATACTCCGACTCAAATGTAAAACTATATAATTGTGCTATACAGACTGGAGATGCCATTTACCAAGAGCCAACCAAGAGTAATGTGATTTCTTTATCTTCCGACAACGATGCATCCGACGGGCCTCAATTTACTAACATCAATTCAGGAACCGAAGATTTTAGTCTTCGGAGTTCTTCAAGCTGCATAGACAAAGGGCTGAGCAGTGCCATTGAAACATTAAATATCTTCTACGACATCACAGGGAATCATCGTATTGCAGGATCATCAGTCGATATAGGAGCCTATGAATACCCTCAATGATAAATTTCTAAATACTAAAAAACATCGATTATGAAATTATATAAACTAACTTCCATATTGTTGTTCTTATCTCTCATCACCATATCTATGTCTTGTACTTCATCTGATGAAGAGGAAAAAAACTTTTCCAATTTACTCAATACCCTAAAAACAGAGACCGGGATTATTGGTGATATATATAATGAGTCTATCAATTCTTTGCGCAATGGGGTTACCGTACATGACATCGACTTTGAAAGCGAAGGAGAACGAACTCATATGTTCATTGCCCAAATAGACTTGAATCAAGTAACTATTATAGCTTCTACGCCCAACGACAAACCCGAATTGGCTAATCCCGATGCCATACTGCCTGTACATGCCGGATCGGCTGAAGGCAACGGAAAAACCGTATGGGTAGGAGTCAATGGAGATTATTGGGCCGAAAACTCTTCGGTTCCCGGAGGATTGGTTCCTATGGGTATATTTTACAAAGATGGCGTCGCTATTCGAACGACTTATTACAATCAGCATACCGAAGTTATCTACAAGACAAAAAGTGGAGATATAGGTATCGGCACCGTCAACGATATTTTCCCCCAATTAGATAACATGCAAGAGGTAATAGGCGGACGAGGCCTACTCATAAAAGACGACGTTCAACAAACCGTATTCGATGATATTTCACAATCGACCATACGCTATCCCCGGACGGCTGTAGGCATTAACAAAAAAAACAATACTCTCTACTTTCTTGTTGTCGATGGTCGTCAACAAGGATATTCTTCAGGTCTCGACCTAAATGCTATTGCTTCGTTACTTCATTCACTAAACTGTACCAATGCCATCGCATTAGACGGAGGTGGATCATCTACGATGATTGTACGAAAGGTAAAACCCGACGGATTAGTTACATTTCCCATCATAAACAGGCCTTCAGACAATGATGGAGCTCGTACTATATCCAATGGAATTCTGGTTATCGAAAAACAACAATAATACCATGTGTGTACATTACAAAATAGTTCTCTTATCGGGACTTCTTATTTCGTTTATCCTCCCGTCTTTTGCAATTGCTTGTAGTTGCACACCGCAAAACTCCAAGACAATCGCCATTGCCGAACAATCAAATCGGGCTTTTGTCATCGCACAAGAAAATGGTACAATTCTGTGGAAATGGGAGGCCGCCTCATCGTCAATTCCCGCCTCCAAACAAATATGGTTTCATAACCCCAGTGAGGTAAAACCGGTCTACAACGGCAAATATCTGCTTGTAACTGCTTCGGGAGGTGCGGTGGCTCTAATCAGAATTGCCGACAAGAAGGTCATGTTCTATGCTTACGCTGGCGAAAACCCGCACTCGGCCGAGCTGCTCCCCGACGGAAACATTGTCACGGCGTCGTCGACCGACCAACAAATAAGCATATTCCGCACCGACACGGTACTCGGAACCGGCCAAGCTATCAATAGCTACAAGGTCTCGGCAGCCCACAATGTCGTGTGGGACCGTATGAAAAGCCTGTTGTATACAACCGACAATAACTGCCTGGTATCCTATGAATACAATTTCAATCAAGATACCCCGGCCCTCTTCAACCGGAAAGAAATATACCGCCTCACCGGAAACGGGTCGGAAGGCTCGCACGATCTGTTCCCAGTCTATGGCGAGAGCGCTCTCTTCTGGACAACCAACAGCAAGGTATACAAATACGACCTCATTACCGGGCAATGTAACGTCTGCTACTGCCTGAAAGAAATTAAAAGCATCTCGTCGGGACCGGACAACACGTCCACAATGATGCTTCAACCCACGGAGTCGTGGTGGTCCGACCGCCTGATCGATTCCTCTGGAAAGGTAATTTTTCAAAAACCGAATTATAAGATGTATAAAGCTCGCTGGATGGTCGATAATACCTTCAGTTATCCCCCTGTACATCAAATATCGAATAGTTCGAAGCGTTCTTACTCCAACTTATCAAATACGCTAAACAAAAAAAGTGGTATTATTGAAAAGATAAATGGCGAATCTGTCCATTTACTACGAGATGGAGTAACAATATTTGACATCGACTGCCAAAGTAACGGTGATAGGACCCATATGTTTGTCGCACAAGTCGATCTCAACCAGGTTACCTGGGTTGCCTCTACCCCCAACGACAAACCCGAATTGGCTAATCCCGATGCCATACTCTCTGTTCACGCTCAAGCTGCCGAAAACAATGGTAAGACCGTGTGGTTGGGTGTCAACGGCGACTATTGGGCCAGAACCACTTCGGTTCCCGGCGGCTTAGTTCCCATGAGTATTTTTTACAAAGAAGGTTTCGCTATTCAAACATCTTATTACAACCAACACACCGAAGTGATTTACAAGACGAAAGACGGGAATGTAGGTATCGGCATCGTCGACGATATACTTCCTCGTCTCTTCGAAATGCAAGATGTAATTGGCGGACGAGGCCTTTTAATCAGAGATGGGAAAAAACAAATAGTAAACGATCAGGTTAGTCTGGCAGAAGAACGTCATCCCCGTACGGGTGTTGGAATCGCCAACCATGGTAAAACGCTTTACCTAATAGTTGTCGATGGCCGTCAACCGGGCTACTCTGCCGGTGCCAGTCTAAACGATCTCGCTACAATATTCCAGGCCCTAAACTGCTCAGATGCCATTGCATTAGATGGAGGAGGTTCTTCTACAATGATCATAAGAGAATATACACCCGATGAATCGGCCTCCTTTCCTCTACTAAACAAACCGTCGGATAGTACAGGAGCCCGGAAAATTTCTAATGGGATTCTCATCATCGAAAACAAACCATAATACTTCTACGATTAAACCATATATAATTGACTTCGATCTATCATAAAAATCATTCACTAAAATTTAACAGCTATGAAAGCAAAACGATTACTTTCTTCTCTTTTAACGGCAGCCATCGCAGCATGGGGTCTCCAAGCTGCTGCCGAAGTGATTTACATCGTTCCTAATGGAACAGGTAGTGGAACCTCCTGGGAAGATGGAGCCAACATCAGTTCATTAGCCAAAAAAGTAGATGTAGAGGCCTGGATTAAAGAAGGCAACTACACTATCGATGCCGGATTCTACTTGGGACAAGGAGCCCAATTATACGGCGGATTCAAAGGTAACGAAACCTCCTTCGACCAACGCGACAAAACCATCAGACCTGTTTTAACGTCAAATTGCACCATGATGTCAGTCGGAGGCAACAGCACCTCCCGCACAGTCTATTTCGACGGATTGGAGATTGCTAACTGCGATTTGCTTAGTGCCGGGAACCGCATAATCATCGAAGTCTACGGTTCGGCTCAATTCAACAACTGTATCTTCCGCAACAACAAAGCCACCGAAACGGCCGGTATCCTGGCCTATGCGGGTTGCGACCTTACCATCTCGAACTGTCTGTTTGCCAACAATACCGTCTCGTCCAAGTTTGGTATCATGCGCAGCCAAGGTGACGTAACATTCTGTAATACCACCATCGTCAATAATGTGGGCTCTGGCAACTTCGACTGGAACCGAGTTGGCGGTATCTTCATCGAAAAAGGCAACGTGCGATTCTACAACACGATACTCTGGGGAAATACACCGGGCAACATCCGTTGCGACGCCACCTCGGGCGCCTCGGTAGAATTTTCAAATACAGCAATCGGACTTACCGAAAATGCCGACGGACGCAATACTTGGGGTTACGACTATCTCATCACCGAATCTCAAAAAGAAGGTTCACAAATTGTCATCAATGATAACTGCATCAAATTGGCAATGGACAATAATCAAGATAATGGCGATGCTAAAGCTCCGCTCTTTGTCGATCCCGAAAATGGAGATTTCCACCTTTCTTCCACTTCTCCGTTAATAGCCGCAGGCGATGACCCTGCTGGCCTTTTAGGCACAGCTTACGATTTGGACGGTAATCCCTGCATCGACGATGACCTCAACATCGACTTGGGAGCCTACCAATATTCCGGCACATCTAGTGCAATCAGCCATATCAATGCCGAAAAATCAGCAGTTGTATGCTACCCCAATCCGGTCAGCGATGTACTCTACATCAGAGCAATCAATGCTTATCAGGCCGATGTTTACTCCATTACCGGTACACTGGTACTCTCGTCAAACATCTTAGCCTCAGGACAGTTGCAAGTAAAAGACCTTGCACCCGGCTTCTACCAAATTGTTATTAAAACGACAAATGGAACCGTATCAAGCTCGATTATAAAACAATAAGTTTCCCTAAAACATAATGGGATTCCCCCCATTCTTTATGAACCCTAAAAGTTGGAATAGCTTTTAGGGTTCTGCTTTTACCGCCCATCTGTTAACTTATCCCTCCATAAAAATCACATCTAATTAGGGACTGTCGTAAAAAGAATAAAACTTTATAACGAATTGATTGCCAATGTAATATAAAATTTGTATCTTAGCTAAAGATAAAAAGAATACCTCCAATTGCCCTAGAAAAGCCAAATTTGGAGGTATCGCAAAAATTAATCTGCATGGCTAAGGTACAAAATTTCTCTGGAATATCACCCGATCTTCCTTTCACGGAGTTCGATTTTTATGAATTGTATAGGCGGACGTTCGAGACTAGCGAGCTGGGAAAAATCAGGAAGAGGCTGCCGCTTGGTGAGATGGCAGAGAACTTTGGACTGATAAGCAAGAGCATGAGAGCGAAGAAAGGGCGAAAAACATACTTCACCCCGGAGGGCAAGGTTGCGCTGATGTTCCTGAAGATGTACACAGGTCTGAGCAGCCCGAGGTTGATGGAGCATCTTAACGGCAACGTCCACTATCAGCTCTTCTGCGATGTGAGAATAGACCCGATGCATCCTCTGACGAACTACAAACTTCTGGACGACGTGTTTTCGGAGCTGGCCCGCGGGCTGAAGATCCAACAGCAGCAGGAGATACTGGCAAGAGCCTGGGAACCGTACATGAAGGACCTGGATACGATGTATACGGATGCGACCTGTTACGAGAGCGAGATGCGCTATCCTACGGATGCGAAGCTTCTGTGGGAAGGAATAGAGAAGTCATATGAGATAATGTGCACTCTGAGTGCCAAGCTGAATGTGCACCGTCCGAGGACGAAGTACGTAGACGTAGAGAAGGCCAACCTGTCGTACAGGAAGCGGCGCAGGCATACGAAAGTCCAGACCAGGAAACTGACCAGACGCCTGCTCAACCTTTTGGGGAAGATACTGAAGGAGACCCGCACACTGGAGAGGGAGAATGCAGGCGCGGAGAAATTGCTGACAGCCAGACAGAAGAGCGATATTGAAATCATCACAAGAGTGTACCGCCAGCAGAAGGCCCACTTCGAGAACAACAATCCTCGCGAGAGTGTCAAGGACAGGATAGTGAGCATCAGCAAGCCGTATGTGAGGCCGATCGTGAGAGGCAAGGAAGTGAAGAGCGTAGAGTTTGGTGCGAAGTGCAACAACATCCAGGTTGACGGACTCTCATTCATCGAGAAGCTGTCATTCAATGCCTTCAACGAGGGAACCAGGCTTACGCACTGCCTGAAGATGCACCGAAAGCTCTTCGGTGTGGAGGCGAAGAAGGTCGGAGGAGATGCAGGCTATGCCGGCAGCGCCAACAGGGGGTACTGCAAGGATAGAGGAATACAGACGTCATTCGTCAAGCGTGGCCGTCCGTCCTTGGAAAAGAAAGAGAACGACATCATCCGCAACGAGCTGGCGAGGGTGAGGGCAACGAGGATGGAAGGCTCGTTCGGAACGCAGAAGGAACACTATGGCCTGAAACGCATCAAGGCAAGGACGAAGTTGACCGAAATCCTGTACATCTTCTTTGGCATCCACACGGCGAATGCAGTACAGCTCGTCCGGCGGGAAGTCAACGAAATTGCCCAGGCTGCCTGATGTTCGAGGTGAGTGAGAAACGGCCCTTTCACTGGAGTATTGGCTCCAGTTGGGTCCAAAAATGAAAAAAGGGGCTCCGAAACGGAGCCGAAAATATAAAAAGATGAGTTCGATCGGAAAAATTACCGGGACAGTCTGCCGATTGACTCATAATGACGGAATTAAACGACTGTCCCTATTGTAGTCCTGTCCATAATCAATGCCTGATGACGGAGGTGATTCAGAAGGATATGCCTCCGTTGACAGTTCCCTGGGACTCCCATCCTATGATCTCCACTCCGTCCATTCTGATCCCGTCCGAAGAAATCTCAAGCCGCACCGTCAGCATTTTGCCTCCTTCAAGCTGACTGAGCGCCTGACCGTCCCCGGTGGTGTCCGGAAGAGTGAACGTCTTTTTCATACCCTGGAAAGAGACCTCTACAGTGACATCGTCTTTCTGCTGCGGAATCAGCATATATGACACGGAATTCCCCTTCTTTTCCATGTATCTTGCCGGACGGGCAGCAGAGCCTGATTCAACTTCGCCCTTGCGCAGATCCACCGTGCATGAGGACATCGCATTGACGGATGTGGCTACCTGCGAAAGATCGGAATCGGAATAAGTGCCGTCAGACACATATTCTATGGCAAGCCTGTGGAAAGCATGAGAGAATTTCAGCTCCACCACCGACGCCTGGTACGCCACCGGAACAGCCTTGGCAAGCAGAAGATCCGTCTCGCCGTCTGCCGGCATGTCAAAACGGAAACTGCCGTCTGAAACGGCATCCTGATCAGGATAACATCCTGAAAAATACACCGTACCGGAATTATCCGGAAGCTCCAAATCCGACCAGAAAAGTTCCGTTTCTCCCACCGTATAGATCTCGCTTATATCATCAAAGCCCTCTCCTGAAACCGTAAGCCGGAACATGTCTCCGCTTACGAAATTTCCGGAGCCGTCCTGTCCGAGCTGAGGCGACTTCACAATGGGGCCTACGGCAGTCCTTATGTCGATTTTTCCCGTCACTTCATCGCTGCCGCCGTCCCCGCCGGGAAGGACGGATCTGTCGCATGAGACGGCCGCCAGCAGAATCGCCGCAGCATATAGAAAAAATTTATAACTCTTCATAATCATCATAATATCTATGTCAAATAAAATGTCTGCAATCCTGCCGGGCACTGCCCGACATCATTTTTCAGCTTCAGTCGTCTGTGCGCACTTCCGGAAAGGCGTTCCGCCATACGTCACGCATAAGATCCATCGTAGTCACTCCGACTATCGCATACGATGTACCCTCCCCGATCAATATCTTGAATCCGCTGCCCTCATTGTAGGTGATCTTCTTGCGGATCAGGCGATGCCTCTGGAACGGAGTGCTGCTGCCTGTGACCTGAAAATTATAATAGTCGTTGTTGTCGACATAATATACGGCCGAGATATATCCTTCATCATCGAATTCGACACCATAGAGAGCCATGACATGCGTCAGTCCGTGTGAGCGTATGAATCCGAGTCCGCGGTCATTCTCAAGGGCGTCTTTTATGAGCTCGTTGAACGTTTCCTTGCTGAAGCCCCCGAAAGAGTCGGCTATCTTCATTCCCTTGAAAACCTCCGTAAAATAGCCTCCGAAGGCATCGTCGTCGAAAGTGTCGTTTAGACCCAATCCGGGAGTGTGGTTGATGAACCAGTTGATGCCGTCCCTCGCATCCCCTCCGCGGTTACGGCTTGCCTCCCTGAAGAAATTGAATATCTCGCTTTTTTCAGTGCCAGAAAATTCAGATGAAGGGCGCGGATATTTCGGGCACACATCTCCATATTTACGGTCATACGCGGCAATATAGTCGCTGTTGATGTTCATCCACCAGTGGAGCATGCATGCCGAAGCGGCCGCCCAGCACATGTTGCTGTCATGATAGCCGGGACGGGAGTTGCTTTCGTCCGGATTGTCCTTGTCGCAGTCATACCAGCGGAAGCCCTCCTGCCAGTTCAGATAGGCTGTTTCAGGATCGCTGTCAAACTTGAACCATACTCCTGAAGGGAAGTTCCACGGATAAAATTTATCCGTATCTGTCAGCACTTTCACGGTCTCCTCATTGTAGTCAGGAGTTTCCGGCGTCTTGACTCCATATACCCAGCATATTTTCCCAGCATAGTCGGGATCAGGCTCCGGCTCTTCCCCGGGGCCGACGCCGCCCTGATTCAGACTCAGGTTCAGCACAGTCTCCTTTCCGCTCTCCAGAAAATCCCTGCCGCCGATTTCCGACGGCGCCTTGAAGGTCGAGGTCTTGCCGCCCGCAGTTATTTCCACCCATCCGTCGGAATAAGGGCCCAGACTGCCCGGGAAAAGTATTGCGGAAAACTTGCCCTGACTCCCTTCCGCTTTTCTGGCATCTATTCTCACCTTTTCACCGGACGGATCATTCAGACTTCCGCTATAGATTGAAAGCGACCCCTCGGTCTCATTGAGGACCTTTACTGAAAGGTCTTCGGGCAATGTACCGTCAGAGCCCGTAATGTTTATGACAAGCCTGTGCATGGCATGCCTGAAAGGAAATTCTATCCTGTTGCCTGAAAGCGAGCCAAGATCAATGTCGAGATGGCTCCACAGAAGATCCGATTCCATGTAGCCGTCCCCGCTCTGGTCGGTCTGCACCTTATGGCGGTGCACGTTTGACCCGATGCCTTCAGCCTCCGATACAGGATAATATGCGGAAAGCCTGGCCGTGCCGGATCCCAGGTCGCTCTTCTTCAGCGCCGGAGTCCACCTGCCGTTCTCAAGAGTGAGAATGACATGCCTGGAAGGACTGCCGTATATATACAACCCGACCTTGTCCCCTTCCGTAAAAGTTCCGCTCCCGTCTTCATCCACATCCGCCTTCACTGATGGCATATCCTGCGTATCATCAACAAAACCGTTTTTGGTGAATGCCAGTTCAATGAATCCGTCATCCTGTACGGAAACAGGCTCCTCCGTCTTCATGCAGGCCGGCAAGAAAAGAAGAAAAGCAGCGGCTGCTGTAAACGCACGCATTGCGGAAGCCGCATTACCACACATAAACATTGTCATATAATTGGTCAAAAGACTGCAAATTTAACGTGAGTTCGATATAAAGATTGAAATTATCAGTTTGAAAATTAGGAACATAGCGATAAAAGCATTAAATTTATAGTGCTCAATTATAACATTTAAGCGACTACCACTATGTTCTCAGAGGCCAAAGTTACGGAGATTTTTTGTATGGCGGATGATTTTTGCAAGGAATTTGCCAAAACACAGGAAAAATATATGGTTGAAGACAAGAATCATAAGCATCGGAATAAGCCGAACCGGATGAGTGATGCGGAAATCATGGTCATCCTAGTCCTGTTCCACTCGGGAGGCTTCAGATGTTTCAAGCATTACTACAAAGAATATGTATGCAAACATCTGACGCATCTCTTTCCCAGACGTGTGTTCCTATAACCGTTTTGTAGAACTGGAAAAGGAAGTCCTGCTGCAGCTGACCATTTTCATCAAGGAAGTCCTGTTGGGTACTTGTACCGGTATCAGCTTTGTGGATTCCACACCGCTGCGTGTATGCCGAAACCAACGCATATTGATTCACAAGACTTTTAAGGGTCTCGCCGAACGTGGAAAATGCTCCATGGGATGGTTCTTCGGGTTTAAGCTTCACCTGATCATCAACGATAAGGGTGAAATTCTCAATTTCATGTTTACTCCGGGAAATGTGGATGACCGTGAACCGCTGAAACAGACAAAGTTCCTGAAGAACATCAAGGGCAAACTGTGTGCGGACAAGGGGTATATCGGGCAAACCTTGTTCGAGAACCTATTTCTTAACGGCATACAGTTGATAACCAAAGTGAAGAACTTCAACAAAAACCTGTGGGTACCTACCCCCGAGGAGCTGGCCAAAGCCCGCGAGGCTCAAGAGGCCAAAGCCAACGGCGAGGAGGTAACCACCGACAAACAGGAGAAGGCAAAAAGTACCTCGCGCTCCTCCCGAGCCAAGAAACAGAAAGAGGCCAAAGCCAAAAAGCAAAAGCAACCCAAGCAGCAAAAGACCTCATCGGCTCCTGTCCGCTCGGTACGACGAACCCGATAAAAACCGACCTCCATACACCGCAAAAGTCGCCTCTCACCCGGGGCGACTTTTTTTGCTTTTACATATTATTTCACTAATTTTGTATCATACTATTCACATCATACCATGAAAACCATCAAAGTATTTATAGCCTCATCAGAGGAACTGAAGCCCGAGCGATTGGAGCTCACCTATATGATTCAGCACCTCAACCGCATTCTCAAGCCGAAAGATGTAGAGATTGAACCCGTTAAGTGGGAATATCTCGATGCATCCATGGGCCCGCTGCACAAACAAGAAGAGTATAATCAAGAGCTAAAAAAATGCGAACTGTGCCTGGTTCTCTTTTGGACCCGCTTTGGCGACTATACCAAGAGTGAACTTGATACTGCTTATTCGGAACTATGCGCCGGACGCAACCCGCAGAAACTGTATGTCTACTTCAAAAAAGCCGAAGAGATTTCCCCCGAGCTAAAAGCCTTTAAGGAGAATTTCGCTACAACCTATGGCCACGTCCCATGTCAATTCGATACTGTTGATGACCTAATTCTTTCTTTCCTACTTCAACTCGAAAATTATTTGGATTTGGCACCCGAAATCCAGCCTCAAGTACGCGATTCACAAGTTGAAATCGACGGGCATCCGTTTGTCGAACTTAAAAACATACCCTTTGCCGGTAACAACCCCGAATATCTGCAACTGCTGAAGCAAATTGAAGCCACTCAAGCCCGTGTCTTGAAATATCCCGATGACTTGGATTTCCGGCAGGAACTACACGATTTACAGGAACAGCGCAAAGCGATGGAGAGCAGTCTGCTCGATATGGCCAAACACATCACGAGGCTTTCATCGACAATACCATCGGCCCATCTCACCGAGGCGATGCGGCTTTTCGAAGCAGGTGACAACAAAGGGGCCAGTATCATACTCAATCTTGATGAAACACTTCGCGATGCAGAGGAAACAGCAACTCGTTTAAATGCAATTGCAGAAATATTG
Source organism: Barnesiella sp. An22 (assembly GCF_963931395.1). Classification (NCBI taxonomy): domain Bacteria; kingdom Pseudomonadati; phylum Bacteroidota; class Bacteroidia; order Bacteroidales; family Barnesiellaceae; genus Barnesiella; species Barnesiella sp. An22. The sequence continues at coordinate 294,182 of NZ_OZ007014.1, read as the reverse complement.
GAGGAAACTCAAAAGGCTATTGAATCGAATATTGAAGAGTATCGGCTTCAAATCAAAACCTTGCAAAGCAACAAGCCCAAAGGTTGGATTGATGATGTAATTGCGGTCTACGACAAGGCTATAACAATAGCTCGCGGTCGTATTACTCCCGAAAAATTCGCCGAACTGCTTCGAAATTATACTGAATTTCTTCAAGAGAACCGATTGAAACAAGAATAAAGGGACTGATAATATTTATAATAAACCGAGAGAGAAATCATTCTTAGCAATGTATTTCCCTTTCGTATAATATGATTTACTAATCACACCCACTCATGAGAACACTCAAAGTATTTATCGCTTCATCGGAGGAGCTCCGGCTCGAACGACTGGAATTTGCCGATATGATACAGCACCTTAACCGTATTCTTAAACCTCGGGGAATAGAAATCGAACCGATAGATAATCACGAAGAATACAATCGCGAATTGAAAAACTGCGAATTGTGCCTGGTACTCTATTGGACCCGATTCGGCGACTACACCAAAAGCGAGTTCGATACGGCTTATTCGGAGCTATGCGCCGGACGCAACCCGCAGAAACTGTATGTCTATTTCAAAGATGCCGACGAGATAACACCCGAATTAAGGGCTTTCAAGGAGAGTTTCGACACCCAATACGGACACTTCTTCTGCCGGTTCGAGAACGTCGATACGATGAAGCTCAATTTCCTGCTCCAATTCGAGGCATATCAAAACCAGAGTTCGGAGGCCATGCTCCAAGTACGCAATTCGCAAGTCGAAATCGACGGGCAGCCCTTTGTCGAGCTCAAAAACATTCCCTTTGCCGGGAACAACCCCGAGTATCTGCAACTGCTGAAGCAGATTGAAGCCACTCAAGCCCGTGTCTTGAAGTATCCCGATGACTTGGATTTCCGGCAAGAGTTGCACGATTTACAGGAGCGGCGCAAGGCGATGGAGAGCAGCCTGCTCGATACGGCCAAACTCATCACACGACTCTCGTCGACAACCACCTCGGCCCGCCTCACCGAAGCGATGCGGCTTTTCGAGGCCGGCGACAACAAGGGGGCCAATGCCATACTCAACTTGGACGAGATTACCCGGGATGCCGAAGCCAATGCAGCTCGCTTGGACGCCGTGCGCGAAATTGAATCGGAAACCCTCAAGGCCCTTGAATCGAATATCGAGGAGTATCGTTTAAAAATCAAGACATTGCAAAATGAAATGGAGAGAGGCTGGGTTGCCGAGGTAATAACCGTCTACGACAGGGCCGTTGCCATTGCCCGTAACCGTATCGCCCCAGAGAAAGTCGCTGAATTGCTCCGGGATTATGCCGATTTCCTGCAAGACAACAAACAATACCATTTGGTGAGTACCCTGTACGAAGAGGCATTGGCTATCTACCGAACGCTGGCTGCACAAAATCCAGAGACATTCGAGAGCGATGTGGCCAGGACGCTGAACAATCTGGCGAACTTGCATTCTGATACCCAACAGCTCGATTGGGCGGAAAAGGAATATGCCGAGGCTCTGGAGATTCGACGAAGACTGGCCCAGAAAAATCCCGAGGTCTTCGAAAGCAAGGTGGCCAGGACGCTGTACAATCTGGCTCTCTTGCATCAGAATACCCAACGGCTCGATTGGGCGGAAAAGGAATATGCCGAGGCTCTGGAGATTCGACGTCGTCTGGCCCAGAAAAATCCCGAGGCTTTCGAGAGCGATGTGGCCTTGACGCTGAACAATCTGGCTGTCTTGCATGCCGATACCCAACGACTCGACTTGGCGGAAAAGGAGCATACCGAGGCTCTGGAGATTCAGCGGCGTCTGGCCCAGAAAAATCCCGAGGCTTTCGAGAGCGATGTGGCCTTGACGCTGAACAATCTGGCTCTCTTGCATAAGAATACCCGACGGCTCGACTTGGCGGAAAAGGAGTATACCGAGGCTCTGGAGATTCGACGAAGACTGGCCCAGAAAAATCCCGAGGTCTTCGAAAGCAAGGTGGCCAGGACGCTGTACAATCTGGCTCTCTTGCATCAGAATACCCAACGGCTCGATTGGGCGGAAAAGGAATATGCCGAGGCTCTGGAGATTCGACGTCGTCTGGCCCAGAAAAATCCCGAGGCTTTCGAAAGCGATGTGGCCTTGACGTTAACCGGTTTGGCTCTTTTGCATGCCGATACCCAACGATTCGATTTAGCCATGGAAGAACTGCAAGAGGCTTTGGCTATTTACAATCGCATGGCTCAATATACCGATGTAGACCAAGAGTATATAGAAATCATTAAATCTCTTATCAAAGAATTGCAAGAACAATCGACAGAATAACTTTCAGACAAGTTCATACACCACAAAAGTCGCCTCTCACCCGGGGCGACTTTTTTTGTTGGGCTCTACTTTTTCAGAACTTTTATCACTATTCAATCCAGGTACCGGGACAAATGGGTTGCACGACTGGACAAGAACTGTTATCTTTGGTCTCTATCTTTACAACAGAAGAATAGAGGTTTATATATGCACACGACCACAAAAACAGTATCTTCGGTTTCGAGTCACAACTCTCGGCAGGACCTTCCCATCTCGTTCGATGAGCTTGTCGCCAACGACGATGTCAACCTCTGCATAGCACCCGACCAACTTACCATTATCTTGTGTACCGGGGGGCGCAAAGAGCTGCAAATCAATTTTGCCGACTATACGCTAACGCCGGGCAGCCTCGCGTTCATCTATCCCAACTCGATGTGGCGGCCGCTGGCAACGAGCAGCGATTTCGAGGCTCATTATTTTTCTATCCAGGGGACTTCGGCCAAGGAGTGGAACGCCTTTATCGACCTCGATACGGTATTCTCGCTCAGCTCCTACATCGCCAAGCATCCCCACACCCAGCTTTCGCTCGACGAGACTCAGGTGATGACGCAGTACTTGAACCTGCTGAAAAGTCGCTACGAAGCGAATGCACAAGCCATCATCATACGCTTCATTCTCTCGGCCTTTACGCTGGAGCTGAACCGAATATTCACCGCCCGGGAGAAGAGCGACCGCTCCAAAATATCGCGACAGGAAGATATTTTGTGGAAATTTCTCACGCTGCTCAAGCAGTATCACAAGGAGGAGCGCACGGTCAACTTCTACGCCAACAAGATGTGCATATCGCCCAAACACCTTTCGTCGGTCATCAAGCAGATGAGCCACAAGACGGCTCACGAAATCATTGCCGACTTTGTGACCATGACCGCCAAACGGCTGCTGAAGACCACGACGATGAGCATTCAGGAGATTTCCGACGAACTGAACTTTGCCAACCAGTCGTTTTTCGGCAAGTTTTTCAAACAGAATACAGGCCAATCGCCCTCGGCATACCGCCGCAAATAACGGCACAACCATCGATCATCATTCACAAGAAAACAGATAACTATCCACATGAAGAACATGGCATTATTTCTATCGGCTATCTTCCTGCTATCAGGCTCGATCCGGGCTCAAGAGCAGCAGAATCGGTTTGCCGAACTTACCAACCCCCGGCTGATCGACATCAACAAGCTGCCGCCGCACGCTGCGTTTACGACATATCACAGCGCAGCCTCGGCTCTGGCCGGCGAACGGGAACGGGGCAGCGACTACCTGTCGCTGAACGGCACTTGGAAATTCCACTATACCGAACAGTTCCGTGAACGCCCCACCGACTTCATGCAACCCGGCTACGACACAACCGGGTGGAACACCATCGAAGTGCCGGGCAACTGGGAGTTGCAGGGATTCGGCGACCCCATCTATGTCAACATCGGCTACGAGTTCATTTCGCCGGGCTTCCCGCAATATCTGCAAGCTCCCAATCCGCCTATGGTGCCCGAGGCCTGGAACCCGACGGGGAGCTATCTGCGCACCTTCGACCTCCCCGCCTCATGGCAGGGAAAACGCATCGTCCTCTGTGCCGAGGCGGTGAAAGGGGCCGCCTACTTCTACCTCAACGGCGAGTTCATAGGCCTGTCGAAAACGGGCAAGGTACCGGCAGAGTTCGATATTACCGCTCAGGTTCGCCCCGGTACGAACACGCTGGCCGTACAGATGCACCGCTTCTCCGATGCCAACTACTTCGAGGGGCAGGACTTCTGGCGCCTCACCGGTTTCGAGCGCGACGTCTACCTCTATGCCCAACCGCAAACCCGGGTGGCCGACTTCGAGGTACAGTCGTCTCTCGACGAGTCGTACACCGACGGAGTGTTCCACCTTGGCATCGTGCTGCAAAACGACCAGACGAGCGCGCAACCGATGACCGTCGCCTACCAGCTGACCGACCGCTCGACCGGCAAGCCGCAAATCGTGGCCCAGGGCGAACAGACCATTACCCTCGACGCCTGCAACTCGAACTGCGTCAAGTTCGACGCCACCATCGACCGCGTCAAGGCCTGGACCGCCGAGACGCCTCACCTCTACGACCTGCTCATCTCGACCCGCAACAGCCACGGCGAAAACTGCGAATACATTCCCGCACGGGTCGGGTTCCGTACGGTCGAAATCAAAAACAGGCAACTGCTCGTCAACGGCAAGCCTGTCCTGCTCAAGGGGGTGAACGTGCACGAACACGACCCGCTCACCGGCCACTACGTGACCGAAGAGACCATGCTCAAGGATTTTGAATTGTGGAAACGATACAACGTCAATACCCTGCGCACCTGCCACTATCCGCAGCAAAAGCGCTTCTACGAACTGTGCGACGAATACGGCTTCTACGTCATCGACGAGGCCAATATCGAGACACACGGCATGGGCTACGACCGACGCAAGGGAGGCACGCTGGGCAACAATCCGCTCTACCTGCCGGTACACCTCGACCGCCTGCACGACATGGTCGAGCACGACAAGAATCACCCCTCGGTCATCATCTGGTCGCTCGGCAACGAGGCGGGCAACGGCTACTGCTTCTACGAGGCCTACCGCTGGCTGAAGCAGCGCGATGCCTCGCGCCCCATCCAGTACGAGCGGGCCGAACTGGAGTGGAATACCGATATCTATTGCCCCATGTACACCTCGCCCGAGGGCATCGAGCGCTATGCCCTCGACCCGGCGTCCGACCGTCCGCTCATCCTCTGCGAGTATGCTCACGCCATGGGTAACAGTCTGGGCAACTTCCAGGACTACTGGGATGTCATCGAAGCCCACGACCTGCTGCAGGGCGGTTGCATCTGGGACTGGGTGGACCAAGGCCTCGAGATGACCAATGCCCAAGGCGAAAAGTTCTGGGCCTACGGCGGCGACTACGGACCCACCGGCACCCCCTCCGACGGCAACTTCTGCATCAACGGCATCGTCTACCCCGACCGCCGCATCAAGCCCCAGACCATCGAGATGGGCAAGGTGTACCAGAATATCAAGTTTCTCAACTTCGACAAAACGGCCGGCACCATCGACGTGAAGAACGAATTTTTCTTCACCCCGCTCGACAAATATGACTTTGTCTATACGGTCAAAGGCAACGGCAAGAGTCTGAAGACCGGCCGGTTCGACCTGTCGCTGCCACCCCGCCAGCAAACGACCGTCGCCCTAAAAGGGCTGCCTGCCATGAACGACGAGGCGGTCGACTACCGCATCGAATTCGAGGCCCGGCAGAAAGAGGCCGAACCCTTCCTGCCCAAAGGCTATGCCATAGCCCGCGAACAGATAGCCGTGAAGCCGGCCGTAAGACCCGTGGCCCAGCCCTCGGGCGAATCGATTGCCCAGACCGAAAAGGGCAACTCGGTCTGCTTCTCGGGCCGGGATTTCGATATCACCTTCGACAAGACTACCGGTCTGATGACCTCCTACCGCTACAAGGGTTGTGAATATCTGCTCGACGGTTTCGGTCCCCGCCCCAGCTTCTGGCGAGCCCCCACCGACAACGACTACGGCTACAACTCGCCCCGCCTGCTGGGTGCCTGGAAAGAGGCCTCGCAACAGGCCCCCGAGGCCCGCTCGTTCACCGTCGAGCCGGGCGATGGCAGCACCCTGCGCGTGACCTGCCTCTACACCTATCCGCAAACCGGGGCCGAGTGGACCATCACCTACACCCTATTGGGTAACGGTGTGGTGAAGGTCGACAACACCCTGCGCCTGACCGACTCGCGGGCGCCCATGATTCCCCGCGTGGGGCTGCGCATGCAGATGCCCGCCTCATTCACCCGCCTCGAATACTACGGCCGTGGCCCGTGGGAGAACTACATCGACCGCCGCTCCAGCTGCTTCGTGGACCGCTATCGAGCCGATATTGCCGACCTCTACGAGCCCTATGTACGGCCGCAGGAGAACAACCACCGCACCGATGTGAGCTGGCTGGCCCTCTCGGGCAACCGGGGCAAACTGCTCATCGTGGCCGACTCGCTTGTCGAATTCAATGCCTCGAACCATACGCTCGAGTCGCTCGACAGCGGTGAGACCCGCGACGACGGTCGCCAACGTCCCGAGAATCCCCGTCAACGCCACAACTGCGACCCCAAACCCGAAGCGCTCGTCGACCTCTTTGTCGACTGCCGCATGATGGGTCTGGGCGGCGACGACTCCTGGGGGGCCAAGCCGCACAAGGTCTATCAGATAGACCCGGCCATCCGCAAGATTACCTATGGCTTTACCTTCGTTCCGCTCGGCAAAAGCGCCTCGATAGAGCCGGCCATCAAACAATACTGAAGAATACCGTTCACGCCCGGGCATAGTCCGGGCGTGAACATCAAAAAAAACAACAAACCATTATGTACCGATTTACCCATCTGCTCTTCGCGCTCTCGCTTCTGCTCCTCACCTCGTGCAGCCTGTTCAAAAGTCTCAACCTCACCTCCGACGACGTGACCCGCATCACCTCCGAATGTCTCGACGAAGACTACGACCTGGTCTACTACTCGACCCTGTCGTTGCTCCAGGCCGAACAGTTCACCATCGTCGAAGCCAACAAGGAGAGCGGCATCATACGAGGCATGCAATATTTCGAACGCGACGACGTGGAATGGAATCTGAAAGCCTTTGGCGAAGCCACCGAACGAGAATCGACCGAGGCGGTATTCCTGGTGCTGCCCCTCCCCTCGAAACAGACCGAGGTGAAGCTATCGCTCTACCGCAACGCGCTGATTGTTACCCGCAAAGACGGGCACAACCAGAAACAGGACTCCCGCACCATGCTGCTCACCGAGTCGACCTACGACAAGTGGCTCAACAAGCTGAAGGCCGAAATCAAACGGCGCAAACGCCTTTCGTAAGATACAACAGAAACAACCTTTCAAACCCTCCAAAAACTTATGTCCAATCTATTCGAATTAAACAAATATGAAAACCAGGTAGATACCCTCATCACGGTATGCTTCATTTTGTCGGCCATGAGCACTCTGGCCACCGCCATAGCCTGGATAGGGCTGGCAGCCTGCACCGTGCTGCTCGGCCTGCTGGTCTATTATCCCTTCTGGTGCAAGCGAAACGACGAATCCCTGTTTGTCCCCTGGTGGATTCTCTATTTGCTTTACTGGTGTGTATTTACTTATTGGACCGGTCATGATTTAATCGCTACGTTATGAAAAAGAAAAGCAAGTCGGTTATCCGCCTGAAATATATCGAGCTGATAGCCTTCGTCGAAACCGGGTTTGCCGCCCTCTGCCTCATCGTGGGGCACACATGGCTCATAGCCCTGTCGATAGTCCTGTTTCTGATACCGCTGTGGGGGCTAATCACCCACCGACGCTGGTGCCGGAAGCACAACGAACCCTATGCCAACTGGGAGATGCTCTATACCGTCGTCGCCTGGGCGGTGTATCTGTTTATCATATTGGTCATCTATTTCCACTTCGTTGCATAAGCAGGGAATAGAACCAATCACAAACATCTAAAACACACATCCATGAAAAACCAACTGCTCATCACAACAGCTATCCTCATTGCCCTGAACGGCATAAGTTGCAAACAGCAAGGCTCCACCACCTCGATCATCGGACAAGGTGACGGCCCTACCGCCATCTATATCGACGAACAGCCCGATTTCCTTTTGCGCAAAGGACTCGACCTCATACACGAGATGCACGATTTGGCCAACGACTCCAACTACATCAAATATGTTACGACCCATACCGAGATTACGCAACGAGTACGGGAGTTCGCCTCCGGCAACTACCAGTCGGACTACAAAGTATTTGCCATCGACAACCTGAAACCCTTCACAGACTACCTCACCCGGATGGCTCCCGGTCTCGATTCCAAACTCTACGAGCGGTTGTACCGGAGCATTCCCGCACTCATCAATGCCCAGTCGGGCTCCACTGCCATAGCCGCAACCTCATTGCTCACCGGCGAGGATGTATTCCACAGCAATCAACCCGAAGCTCCTTGCATATACCTCTACAGCTTCAACAAGGGCATCAACTGCCTGGTCTTGTTCATCCCCCAATCGGAGAAAATCGTACAGGCCTACGCCTCGTGGATTATCAACCGGCAACTGGGTCAGGTAAAGAATGCCGACGACGTAAAAACTTTCTTCAGAACGGTCTTGAATATCCCCGATATAGCTATCGAACAGCTGAAATAGTAGAGATATATCGCGACACGGAATCCTGGGAATAAAACATTTCCCCCCCTGTATCCATTTGGAGCTCATATCGCGTGCAGGGTGACTGGGAGTAATCGCCCCCGGAGTCATTCCGTGCCACGACGCGGAATCCAGAAATCCCGGCAAAGGGGAGCATCTGCAAACGACACGCTCGCAGCTCCCGCATCAAGCGGGAATGACAGGGTGCAGGCTGACATGTCCAGATCATTCCCCTCCACGATTTTATTTCCTTTTATTTTGTAAATTCAACATAACAATATACTTTTGTATCCGATATACATAGTATTACAATGTATCTAAAAATTATGCAGCAAGACAACTTGATAACACAGATGAAGAAAGGGATACTGCCTCTTGTCGTACTCCTAATCATAAGTAAACAAGACAGCTACGGGTATCAGATCTCTTCCGAAATAGAGAAGACACTGGGGTTCGAAGTAGCCGACGGCACCATTTATCCCATCCTGATGAGATTATGTAAAGACCAGGTCATCGAGCCCTACTGGGTACAAAAAGAGAGCGGCATGCCCAGGAAGTACTACAAGATTACAGAGGCCGGGAGAAAATACATGAACGATCTTACGGGCTATTATTTAAATATGACCGAACATATAGCACAACTAATTTAAGTATATATCCCATGAATACAGACTATCAAAACAGCAAACAATATTTACGTTACATGCACGAACTGGAGCATACCCTCAACGTATTGGATAATGAAACTAAAGCCGACATATTGAACGAATTGGCATCCCACATATACGAAAGCATGTGCATGATGCCCAACACGACTCTGCCGGAAGAGGAGCGTTTAAGCAAAGTTCTGAACAAACTGGGAAACCCGACAAGAATTGCCCAATCGTACATATCCGAAGCGCAGTTAAAAAAAGTCCTGATAAAAGGGAATCCTTTCCAAATCGTCAAATACGCAGGCATCTGCATGCTCCGCACCGGGAAATATCTGATTTCGGGTATATCCTGTACTTGTTCGGCATAACCTTCCTCATATTATCGATACTTAAAGTCTTTATACCCGACCACATCGGATTTTTCCACAACCAGGAGCAATTCTTCATCGGATATACTTCGGAGACGGACGCATCCATGAATGACATGCTTGGCTACTGGTTTATCCCCATAAGCCTCATTTTTTCAGGTATTCTGTATGTAACCGGAACGATACTTATAAAAAGAGATATTTCAAAAAAGCAACGATGAAAAAAAACTTACTACCGATACTTGCCGCGTGGGTATATGCGACAATATCATGTGCACAAGGCATCGACGGGAGCTGGCATGGCAACCTGGACTTTGGCGGGCAAAAATTAGGAATCGTTTTTCATTTCGGTACAGACCAGAACGGTAAGCCTTCGGGAACGATGGATGTACCGCAACAGGGCGCGATGAATATGCCGGTCAATCTTTCCCTGCTTACTCAAGACTCCATAAGTCTACACTTACCGGCTATCGGCATGTCATATAGCGGCAAGCTGGTGCAAGATAAAATCAGAGGCGTATTCACCCAGAATGGAGTATCATTTCCCATGAATCTGGAGCCGGGCAATATCGACAAGCCCAACCGCCCGCAAGAGCCGCTACCGCCTTTCGATTATCAAACCGAGGAGGTCTCCTTCACCAACCACCAGGCAAATGCCGTATTCTCGGGTACCTTAACCTACCCGACGGGGTATTCCCCGGAGAAACACGTGCCTGTGGTTCTGATGATCACCGGTAGTGGCCCGCAAGACCGCAACGAAGAGGTGTTCGGGCATAAACCCCTCTTGGTGATTGCCGACTACCTGGCCAAAAACGGCATCGCTTCATTGCGCTATGATGACAGAGGTGTGGGACAATCGACCGGCAACCGTACGGAATGCACCTCAAAAGATTATGCCGAGGATGCAGCCAGCGGACTGCAATGGCTGAAAGAGAGTGGAAAGTTCGGTAAAATCGGCGTATTGGGACACAGCGAGGGCGGCATGATTGCTTTCATGCTGGCCGCCGAAGGTAAAGCCGATTTTGCAGTAAGCCTGGCAGGACCTGGAATAAAAGGAGACACCCTACTGGCCGAGCAGCAAAATGCCGCATTACGGCTTCACGGTCTGCCGGCCAACCAAACGGCACAGAGGGTAAGGGATGAAACAAAAGCTCAACCCGAGAATATTTGGTTGAACTATTTCATAAATTATGACCCGGCTCCAACCATTGCACGCATAACCATTCCCGTGATGGCTCTCAATGGCAGCAACGATATGCAAGTGATCCCCTACACGAACCTGAATGCCATCCAAGAGCTGTTGAAAAAGAAGAATAAAAAGAACCTGTTCAAGGAGTATCCCGGGTTGAACCATCTGTTTCAGCATTGCCAGACCAACAATTCACTGGATTACTATACGATTGAAGAGACCTGCTCAGAAGAGGTTCTTCGAGATATTGCCGATTGGATTAACCAGTTGTAATCACGATTCCCCCAGACGGCAGAAAACAAAAACACCCGGCGGAGCGATTCTCTACCGGGTGTTTTTTGTAGAGCGGAAGACGAGGCTCAAACTCGCGACCCTCAGCTTGGAAGGCTGATGCTCTATCAACTGAGCTACTTCCGCAATTTTGTGTGGGCAAAGATGGATTCGAACCACCGAAGGCGAAAGCCAGCAGATTTACAGTCTGCCCCATTTGGCCACTCTGGAATTTGCCCTGAAAGCGTGTGCAAAGATAATACGCTTTATTTTAATTTGCAAACGAAATCGTGCATTTTTATCGCCGTAACGGCAGCTTCGTCACCTTTATTTCCCAATCGGCCTCCGGCACGGTCGCGCGCCTGCTCCATGTTATCGGTAGTGAGAACCCCGAAAATAAAGGGGATACCGAAGAGGGTATTGAGATGAGTAATGCCCTGCGTCACACTCTGGCACACATAGTCGAAGTGCGGAGTATCGCCGCGCACCACACAGCCGATGGCGATAACGGCATCGGGCTGATAAAACTCGGCCATCTGTTGCGAGGCAAACGTCAGCTCGATGGTACCCGGCACGCGGGCCACAAAGATGTTTTCTTGTTTCACACCGTTGCGTACGAGGGTATCGACAGCCCCTTTCAGCAGGGCATCGGTAATCTCGGCATTCCACTCGGCAGCGGCAATAGCCACCCGCATCTCCGACGCATCGGGCATGCTGTTGGCATCGTAGTCCGATAGATTGTGATAGGCAGTAGCCATAACTATTCCTTCCTTTTTTTCGAAATAAGGCCGCCTTTCTTGCGAGAGACGGCCTTATCGTTATGTGATTAGATAAACTTGATTACTTGCTTTGAGCACGCTCGATGTAGCGTTCGATGCCGCGGGCGTCGTTCGAGGTAGGATATTTGTCCTTAATCTCCTGATAGAGTTTCACGGCAGCCTCTTTGTTACCCAGCTTCTCATACACGGCGGCAGCCTTTTTCAAATAGACGGGGCTGAATACGGCGTTGTCCGAAGCCTTGGCAGCTTTCTCGAAATATTTCACGCTCTCGTCGTATTTCTCCATATCGACCAAGCAGTTGCCGATAGCAGCCATCACGGCAGGAGCCAGAACCGATTCGTCGGCGCTGAATTTCGAGAGGTATTTCTGGGCGTTCTCATATTCGCCTTTTTCGTAGTAGGCCAGACCCAGATAGGCGTTTGCCAGATTGCCGGCAGCCGTCGAGCCATATTGATCGACGATAGCCAAGAGGCCGTCGAATTTTTCATTACCGTTGATTGCCAAGTCGATAGAGTCGTTTTCAAAAGCCATTACAGCCTGATACATAGCAGCTTGTGCCTTGTCTTCGCGGGGCAACAGGTAGAAGTGACGCACACCCAGGATGGCACCGATAACTACCACCACGATAAGCAGACCCCACAAGAGAGGTTTCTGATACTTTTCAACAAACTGTTCCGACATCGAGAGAGCTTCGTTCATTTTCTCAAGCTCGTCTTTTTCTTTTTCTGCCATATTTTTCTTGTCTTTTAATTATTTTTATCCTCATGTTCAATCCCTACGCGGGGAATTGAGTGACAAAAGTAACTTATTTCTTTATATAAATAAAATTTCATCTTCATTTTTTTGTAGTTGAAGCACTAATAGCGCGAGGGTAGAGTCCAACAGCAAATGCAAAACTACAAAACGTTTATGAAGAATCTGTATTTGGGCGAATCAAAATTAAGTTTTTCCCGAGGTCTTCGATTCAATTTCTTTTGTATCTCTTTGATTTTCCAGTCGGAGAAATCCTGAAAGTTGGCCTTTTTTGGGATATATTTCCGAATAAGCTTGTTTGCATTCTCAATGGCTCCTTTCTGCCAGGCTGAATAAGCATCCGTAAAATAAACCTTAACTGGCGGCCTACCTTTGAGGCTGAGTTGTTTGGTTATCTCCTGATGTGCTGCAAATTCACAACCGTTGTCGGTGGTAATCGTATGTATCGTTTGCCTATATGGGAACAGCAGTCGGATGACCGCCCGGGCCGTCGGTAGGGCTTTCCGTCCCTGAGGCAACTTTTCCATGAGTATGAAATTGGTCGAACGTTCGGTTAGGGTGACGATGGCATGACCGCAGGAGTCGATGATGGTGTCCATTTCCCAATCGCCGAATCGGGTTCCGTCTGCCTCCTTGGGGCGCTCGTGTATGCTTGTGCGGTTGGGTATATTGGTCGCTTTTGTCGGACACAGGATTTTGCCTCGCTTTTTGTATTTGAGCCCATGAGGCATATGCAGAGCCAGTTTCCCGGTCGTATCGGCATGGACATGGTTGTAGATGGTCTGCTTGGCGATGTGGATACCTTCTTTCCTGAGTACTCCCGCTATCTGGGCCGGAGACCATTCCTCCTCTTCGATCATGCGCTCAATTCGCCACCATAGATCTTCCGGTTTCCTGTGATGGCCCTTAAATCCGTGCTTGCGGCTATCACACTGCCTCTGAGCATATTTCCATATATACTCTCCTTCCGGCTTTGAGTTGCGCCTGATTTCCCGACTGACTGTCGATTTTGATACTCCTATTTCCTCTGCTATGCGAGAACGGCTCCATTTCCTTTTCAGACCAAGATATATTTCATATCTTTGGGCTTCGATTAGTTGATTTGACATGGCAATACAAAATTAATTAATCGTAGGGAGATTTCGGTCTCCCTTTTTTGTATTGCTGTTGGACGCTCTCAGGGGCTTTGCGCCCCCGCCGCTATGGCTTCCCCCGCAGTGTTTTTCATAGTTCTTGTTCCTTCCTTACTCGAAAAACGTTGCGTTTTGATTTGGATTCTTCAGAGAGAAACTATTTTTTTGCCCCGCGGCGGGAGGAGGGCCGGGCTATTTCGGCAAGGCATTTATGTTCGAAACCGAAAAAATTTGCGTATGTTTGTGGAAACAAAACGACAAACCCGACATGATTCTCTCCCGGCTATCGATAGTCAATTTCAAAAATATCGCCCAGGCAGATTTGCAATTCTCGCCCAACATCAATTGTTTCTTGGGAAACAACGGCATGGGGAAAAGCAATCTGCTGGATGCCATCTATTACCTCTCGTTTTGCAAAAGCTACACCCGCAACCCCGACTCGCAAAACATCCGCCACGGCGAGGAGTTTTTTGTCATACAGGGATACTACGAGCGCAACGGCAACGACGAGGAGCTGTATTGCGGCATCAAGCGCCGGCAAAAGAAGAGTTTCAAGCGCAACAAGAAGGAGTATGACCGGCTGTCGGACCACATCGGGTTTGCCCCGCTGGTGCTCTCGACCCCCTCGGACAACGAACTGATTTTGAGCGGCAGCGAAGAGCGGCGCAAATTTATCGACCAGGTCATCAGCCAGTTCGACAAGCCCTACCTGGGCATCCTCATCCGCTACAACAAGGCGCTGGAACAACGCAACGCGCTGTTGCGGCAGGAGTGCACCGACGAGATGCTCTACGACATCTGGGAGGTGCAGATGGACAGTGCCGCCGCCGAAATCTACGAAAGCCGCCGTCGGTTTCTGCAAGCCTTCATTCCCGTGTTTCGCCGCTTCTATGGCGAGATTGCCTCGCAAAACGAGGTGGCCGACCTCATCTACACCTCGCATCTGGCCGACGGACCGCTGTTGCCCCAACTGAAGGCTACCCGCCAGCGCGACCTGGCCATCGGCTACACCACCCGAGGCATACACCGCGACGACATGGAGATGATGCTGGGCGACTATCCCATGAAGCGCATAGGCTCGCAAGGGCAGTGCAAGACCTACCTGATAGCCTTGCGGCTGGCCCAATACGACTTTTTGCGTGAGCAGGGCGAGACTGTCCCCCTGCTGCTGCTCGACGACATCTTCGACAAGCTCGATGCCGAGCGGGTGAAGCAGATTGTCCGGCTCGTATCGTCCGACCACTTCGGGCAGATATTCATCACCGACACCAACCGCCAGTATCTCGATGAAATCGTGCAGTCGATCGGGTCGCCATACAGCATCTTCTCCGTCACCGACGGAGAGTTCAACCTTTTGGAGGGAAACATGTTATGAAGAAGCAGGAACCGCTATCCATCAAAGAGATTATCGCCCAGTTTATTGACGTAAACGACATGGGGCAAAAGCTCGACGAGACCCAGCTCATACGCCTGTGGCCCAAGATTGCCGGCGAAACGGTAAACGCCTACACCCAATCGCTGCAGGTGCGCAACCGCACCCTCTACGTACACCTGTCCTCGGCTGTGCTGCGCAACGAGCTGATGATGCTGCGCAACGAACTGCTGCGCCGCTATACCGAAGAGTTTGGCCACCCGGTCATCGACAATATTGTTTTCAGATAAAATACGATTTATGGAACCTACCGAAACCCCGATATTCCACCACACGCTGCCCCTGCAACTGCGCTTCAACGACGTAGACCTGCTGGGACATGTCAACAACTCGGTCTACTTCGCATTCTACGATCTGGGTAAATCGCGCTACTTCGAAGCGGTCAAGGCCCAGAACATCGACTGGAAGAAGGCCGACGTCGTCATCGCCAACGTCAACGCCGATTTCGTATCGCCCACCTACCCCAGCGAACCTATTGCCGTGCAAACCTGCACCACCGAAATAGGTAACCGCAGTTTCAAATTGTTACAACAGATTGTCAACACCGAAACCGGACAGGTAAAAGGGGTATGCCGCACCGTCATGGTGGGATTCGATGTCAAAGCCGGTACAGCAGCTGCCATCAGCGACGAATGGAAAGAGGCCATCTGCCGATTCGAGGGGAAAGAGCTGCGAAAAAAATAGCCGCTACACCCCGCAAATCCGTCGCCTTTCACTATTTTTGCAGAAAATAGGATGCGGCTCGGCATAGTCAAGTTTGAAAATTTTATTTTCATCGGTCTCTGCTCCCTGCCTTTCACTATTTTTGCAGAAAATAGGATGCGGCGCGGCATAGTCAAGTTTGAAATTTTTTTTTCATCGGTCTCTGCTCCCTGCCTTTCACTATTTTTGCA
This sequence comes from Barnesiella sp. An22, assembly GCF_963931395.1. Lineage (NCBI taxonomy): Bacteria > Pseudomonadati > Bacteroidota > Bacteroidia > Bacteroidales > Barnesiellaceae > Barnesiella > Barnesiella sp. An22. The sequence continues at coordinate 278,182 of NZ_OZ007014.1, read as the reverse complement.
GAAAATAGGATGCGGCTCGGCATAGTCAAGTTTGAAAATTTTATTTTCATCGGTCTCTGCTCCCTGCCTTTCACTATTTTTGCAGAAAATAGGATGCGGCTCGGCATAGTCAAGTTTGAAAATTTCATTTTCACTTGCCTCTGCTCTCGCCTTTCACTATTTTTGTAACAATTTTATAGATGATGTCTTAACCCTATCTACTATAAACATGAATTTCAACGAAAAAATACAGGATATCCTGCACAAAGAGGCACAAGCCATTCTCGATATCCCCGTCTCGGACCAGTTTGAAAAAGCAGTCAACCTCATCGTCGAGCAAGTGCACCAGAAGGGCGGCAAGCTCGTAACCAGCGGTATGGGCAAAGCCGGACAGATTGCCATGAACATCGCCACAACCTTCTGCTCAACCGGTATCCCGGCCGTATTCCTCCACCCCAGCGAGGCCCAACACGGCGACTTGGGCATCTTGCAGAAGAACGACCTGATGCTGGTCATCTCGAACTCGGGCAAGACGCGCGAAATACTCGAGTTGCTCCAACTGGCTTCCAACCTGATGCCCGAACTGAAATTCATCGTCATCACCGGCAACAACCAGAGCGAACTCGCCCAGCGGGCCGATGTCTGCCTCTTCACCGGAGCTCCCGGCGAGGTATGCCCCCTCGGGCTCACCCCCACCACATCGACCACACTTATGACCGTCATCGGCGATATACTGGTAGTAGGTGCCATGGAGGCTACCCACTTCGACGTGCATCAGTATGCCCTGCGCCACCACGGCGGCTATCTGGGTACCCGCTCCCGCGAACAAAGTCAGAAAAAAGGTTAACACCCACAATACCATGCGTAAAATCATAGGAATAGGCGAATCCATTCTCGACATTATCTTCCGCAACCAGCAACCCTCGCATGCGGTGCCGGGAGGCTCTACGTTCAACACCCTCATCTCGCTGGGTCGGCTCGGCATTCCAGCCACCTTCATCAGCGAAATCGGGCACGACACAGTGGGCGACATGATTCTCGATTTTATGCAGAAAAACCATGTAGCCACCGAAAACCTCGACATCTTCTGTGACGGGAAGACCCCCATCTCGCTCGCCTTCCTCGACGAAAAGAACGAGGCCCGTTACATGTTTTACAACCAGTTCCCGCAAGAGAGACTCAACTTTGTGTGGCCCCGCATCGAGCAGGACGACATCGTTGTCTTCGGCTCATACTTCGCCCTCAACGTAGCCTTGCGCGACAAGGTGCGCGAGCTCATCGAGTTTGCCAAAGAGCGTAAAGCCATCATTTACTACGATCCCAACTTCCGCAACACCCACGCCCATGAAGCGGTGAAGCTGATGCCCTCGGTTCTCGAGAATCTCGAATATGCCGACCTGGTAAAAGGTTCGGTCGAAGACTTCAACAACTTGTTTCACCTGACCGAACCGCAGAAAATCTATACCGACCATATCCAGTTCTACTGCCCCAACTTCATCTGTACCCGGGGCAGTGCCGGGGCCGAACTCTTCTGCAATCAGGGGACCCGCCACTTCGAGGCCACACCCGTTACACCCGTGAGTACCATCGGTGCCGGCGACTCGTTCAATGCCGGTATCCTCTTCGGGCTTATCCGACACGAGATTACTCTCGAACGCCTCTACACCCTTACCCCCGATGAGTGGACCCCCATTATCCGATACGGCATGGATTTCGCCTCGGCCGTATGCCAGAGCATGGACAACTACATCGATCCCGATTTTGCATCGGGCTACACAAGCAAAGATAGTACAAATTCCCTATAAATATTCTAAAATAAAACAAACCCACGAACAGCTAACTATCGCATAGTCTTATCTTTGCACTAAATCTTCATCACGGATACAGATATGCGCTATCTACAACTTTGTTCTTTGCTCCTCGCATTGAGTGCCTGCGCTACGCATAGCGCCGACATCGACGTGGCTTGCGAAATCGACCCGCAAAACAACTATTTGTTGAAGTGGGAGACGACTCCGAGAATCGAAGGCGAAGTGCAGATATACCAATCGACCGACCCCGAGCGGTTCGATACCGAAAAGCCCCCGATAAAAGTAGCCAGCATTCAAACCGGCTATACTCTTATCCCCGACAGTATCCCCTCGCAGCGTTCCTACTTCCTGCTACGGTTCAACGGGCACGACGACCACATCGTGGGAGCCCGGGCCGAACGGCTGAAATATATCGAAAACTTCAGAGATCTGGGCGGATACACCTCGAAAAACGGCAAGCAATTGCGTTGGGGCAAAATATTCCGTTCGGGTGAATTCAATACCCTCACGGCAAGCAGCATCAACCGGCTCAAAAACATGGGCATAAAAACGCTTATCGACTTCAGAGACAGCGAAGATGTCATCAAGCCCAGCCCCGAGCTCGGGCTCGACAACGTCATCAACCTGCCGGGGGCTCTCCACTATCGGCAGAACCTGCTCCCCCGTCTGCAGAAAGAAGAGTTGCGGCGCGGCGATGCCAACCTCTTCATGCAAGACCTCTATGTAGCCATGGTATCGGGCTCGAAACGGGCCTTCAAGTCGATGTTCAACCAGTTGCTGGTCGAGGACAACTATCCCATCGTGCTCAGTTGTGTCAACGGCAAGGACTACACGGGCTTTGCCGTATCGCTGCTGCTCAGCGCCCTCGACATGCCCGAGGAGGTAATCATGAACGACTACCTGCTCTCCAACCGCTACTTCGACAAACGCCGCACGGCCTTCGACCCGAAAGATTGCTGCGACGGCACCCAGGAGGCCCTCTCGCTCATCCAGACCGCCGACAGCCGCTTCCTCTCCTATGCCCGCGACTATATACGCCAGCAATACGGCTCTATCAACAACTACCTCGAAGAGGAGCTGGGCGTCACTCCCGAAAAGCGGAAACAGCTGAAACAATATCTGTTGCACTGATTTCCGTCCGGGACCGCCGGTCCTTACCGCAAAGGTCCGCCCTACAAGCGGCCCAATATCCCCCCCGACACAAAACCACATCGAAGTGAGTGTATCCCCTTCGCGGTATATTGCGTTTTTTTCGTACCTTTGCCGGCGAAAACCAAACTCGTGGCGTACGAAAAATTTCTGCACACCCTCTCCCCTTAGCCCCGTTTGAGGACGAAGAAAGCCCTTGTGCTCCTGCGATAAAGCAAAAAAACTGACAACTGTATAGATGAAAACATTTCAAGAACTGGGTATCTGCGACGAGATACTGAAAGCGATTACCGAACTGGGATACGAAAACCCCATGCCCGTACAGGAGCAGGTAATCCCCCACCTCCTGAACGAAGAGACCGACCTGGTGGCTCTGGCCCAAACCGGTACGGGTAAGACGGCTGCCTTCGGCCTGCCCGTGATACAACGCATCGACCGCTCGCTGTGCCAGCCTCAGGCGCTGATTCTCTCGCCCACCCGCGAACTCTGCCTGCAAATTGCCGGCGACCTCACCGACTACTCGCAATACATCGACGGACTCACCATCCTGCCCGTCTACGGCGGCTCGAGCATCGAGAGCCAGATACGCACTCTGAAGAAGGGGGTACACATCATCGTGGCCACGCCGGGCCGCCTGCTCGACCTGCTCGAGCGGAAAACCGTGCGGCTCGACCACGTTTCGACCGTCATCATGGACGAGGCCGACGAGATGCTCAACATGGGATTCCTCGACAGCATCAACGCCATCCTCGCCCAGGTGCCCCAGGAGCGCAAAATGCTGCTCTTCTCGGCCACCATGCCGCGCGAAATCGAGCAGATTGCCCGCACCTACATGCACAACCCGCAGGAGATTGTGGTGGGCAGCCGCAACGAGGGGGCCGAGAACGTGCGCCACGTCTACTACATGGTGCATGCCAAAGACAAATACCAGGCTCTCAAACGCATCGCCGACTATTATCCCAATATCTACGGCATCATCTTCTGCCGCACACGGCGCGAAACCCAGGAGATTGCCGACCAGCTCATCGCCGACGGCTACAACGCCGACTCGCTGCATGGCGAACTGTCGCAGGCTCAGCGCGACGCCGTCATGCAGAAGTTCCGCCTGCGCAATCTGCAGCTGCTCGTGGCCACCGACGTGGCCGCCCGGGGGCTCGACGTGACCGACCTGACCCACGTCATCAACTACGGTCTGCCCGACGACATCGAAACCTATACCCACCGTAGCGGCCGCACCGGCCGGGCCGGTAAATCGGGCGTATCGGTCGCCATCATCCACAGCCGCGAAAAGGGAAAGATGCGGGCCATCGAGAAGATTATCGGCAAGAAATTCGAACGTGGTCTGGTGCCTACCGGCGAACAGATTTGCGAGAAACAGCTCTTCAATCTGGCCGACCGCATCGAAAAGGTGAAGGTCAACGAAGAGGCGATTGCCAAATACCTGCCCAACATCTCGCGTAAACTGGGGTGGCTCAACGAACAGGACCTCATCAAGCGCATCGTGTCGCTCGAGTTCAACCGACTCATCGACTACTACCGCGATACCCCCGACCTCGACCTGCCCGACGAGAATACCCGTAAACCCAAAGCCGAAAACGGAGGGGCCCAAGAGGGGCGGAAAGGTCGCAACAAAGACAGCCGCACGGCCGAGGAGGGCTTCGAACGCATCTACATCAACCTGGGCAAGGCTCACGGATTCTTCCCGCCCAACCTCATCGAGATGATCAACTCGCTCGTGCCCGGACGTGTGAATATCGGCCGCATCGACCTGCTGCCCGCCTACTCGCTTTTCGATGTCGAAAAGGGTGCCGCCAAGAAAGTAGTGGGAGCCCTGAAGGGGAACGAATTTTACGGACACCGCATCTATGCCGAAATTGCCACCGACAAGGACTACGCCGCCAAGGGCCGTAAAAAAGGAGGCAAAGAGCGCGAAGGCGACGGCCGCCGCAAGGGCGAGAAGCGCTACGGCTCACCGCGCAAAGGCGGTGCCGACAGCCGCTACAAACACGAACGCCGCAGCTCGAACCCCCGAAAGGAGCGCCGCAAGTAACCCCATACGACCCCGACTCCCGTCGGGACTGCACAACCCATCAATCACCCCGACCCTCTGCATCCGCATGAAGAGTCGGGGTGTTCTCTTATCCGCATATCCGCGCCGCTGTCCCCACGATTACCGTCCACTCCCCGCCCTCGACGAAACCGCAACTACCCTCCTCCCTCCTGCACATCTCTATTCCATTCCCGTCACCCCCTGCCTGTCACCCAATAAATACTAAAAAAGATTTTCCCGCTTGGAGAGTCGATTAAAGCACCCTATATTTGTATAAAATATAGATATATTATGGATATATTCTGCAAAATAAACCCCTCTGAACCAGAATTTAAAGAGTTACAAAACCAATTACAGGCAATCGATAGCCTCACGGCGGCCTGGCATACCCGTCGAAAAGAGACGATACCCCGGCACGAAACCCTGCAACCAACCATCGAGGCCACCATTGCAGCCTCGCTGGCTCTCGAAAATATGCCCTGCTCTCCGTCCCTGATTCACAAGATACTCGCCCAACCATCCGATACGCCCGACAAACGGGCCTGTCTGGTTACCGGCTACAACACCATACTCAATGCACTCTACGCCGATGCCCGCAAATATCCGCTGTGCGAAGATACCATCGTAGCCATGCACACGGCCCTCTTTCCCCACGGAAAGAACAACAGTCCGGGAAAAGCGAGCACAGTCCGCCCGGCTGCGGTAAACTTCCTCGACTACAAGGCACCCACACTTTTCAACCGCAGCCGCACGGGGTCGGTCAACAGCGAAATAGGTGACCTGGTCAAGTGGACCAACCGTGAACTCACGCATCACAGCCACCACCCGCTCGTCGTCATTGCCGCCTTTGCCTACGAGTTCATCTCCATACACCCGTTCCGCGAAGGGAAGGGTGAACTCTCGCGCATCCTCTCCACCCTGCTGATGCTGCAAAACCGCTACGAGTGGGCCCGGGAAATCTCGATCGACAGCTTCATCGAACAACGGCGCACCACCTACTACCAAACCTTGAAACGAGGGCAACAGAACCGGTATTCGACCCAAGAGAACATCACACCGTGGGTACTGTTCCTGTGCGACACCTGGCTGCAATCGCTGCACAGCCTCATACCCGAACAAGCCGAAGCGACCACCGCATTGCCCCGACAAGCCGAAACAGACGTACCCGCCCAGCCCACAGCGCCCCCGGTATCGCCGGTCGCAGAGTCCGGCACGCCCGTCTACCTCAACGCCCGGCAAAAGCAGATACTCGCCTTTCTCAAACGGGAAGAGCCGGCCAAAGTAGGCGACATTGCCCACGCACTCAAAACCATATCCATCAATACCCTCAAGAAAGACCTGCTCTACCTGCGCCAGAAAAACCTCATCGAGTCGCACGGCGTGCTCAAAGGAACCATATACACCGTGAAAAAATAACGCAACCGACACGAAAGAATAATCTCACTCGAAATAACAACGGCGACAAAATTTGTGTATATTTGCCCCAAGGAACCTTAATAAATCTATCAAAGCACATCAACCCGATCAAAAAGGTAGCATAGACATGAAAAGAATTCTTGTAATCGGATCGACCGGACAAATAGGGTCGGCGCTAATGACAAAACTCCGCAGCGAGTATGGCAGCGACAACGTCGTAGCCGGATATATCGAGGGTGTACCTCTGAGCGATGAACTGAAAAACGGCGGTCCCCTCGAAGTCGCCGATGTAACCAACGCCGCCCAGATAGCCGCCATCGTCGACAAATACAAAATCGACTCCATCTACAACCTGGCAGCCATCCTTTCGGCCCAAGCCGAGAAGAAGCCTCTGCTGGCCTGGAACATCCAGATAGGCGGTGTGCTCAACCTGCTCGAAATCTCGCGCGAAAAAGGATGCTCGCTCTTCACGCCCAGCTCCATCGGGGCATTCGGCGACTCGTCGCCCAAGATGAAAACCCCGCAAGAGACCATCCAACGCCCCCGCACTATCTACGGCGTGAGCAAGGTATCGTGCGAGCTGCTGAGCGACTACTACTTCTACCGCTACGGAGTCGACACCCGTTCGGTACGCTTCCCCGGCCTCATCTCCTACGAAACCCTGCCGGGCGGCGGAACCACCGACTATGCCGTAGAAATCTACTATGCAGCCGTCAAAGGCGAGAAGTTCGAAATCCCCGTCAAGGCCGGCACGTTCATGGACATGATGTACATGCCCGATGCCCTCAAGGCCATGGTCATGCTCATGGAAGCCGACCCCTCGCGACTGAAACACCGCAACTCGTTCAATATCGCCTCGATGAGCTTCGACCCCGAAATCATCTATCACGAAATCAAAAAATTCTACCCCGACTTCGAGGCCGAATACAAGATAGACCCCGTGCGTCAGCAGATCGCCGACTCGTGGCCCGATATGCTCGACGACTCCTGTGCCCGTGCCGAATGGGACTGGAAACCCGACTACGACCTCGAATCGATGTCGGTAGACATGATCGAACACCTCAAAAAGAAACTCCTTAAATAAACGCCTATGTTTACACAAATGAAAGAGTATCTGGCCCAACAGCTCGCCCAGATCAAGGCCGACGGATTGTACAAAGAAGAACGTACCATCATCACCCCCCAGAGTTCGGCCATCAGAATTGCCGAGAAAAGCGGCAAAGTACTGAACTTCTGTGCCAACAACTACCTGGGACTCTCGGATAACCCCCGGCTCATCGCCGCCGCCAAAAAAGCGATGGATACACACGGTTTCGGCATGTCGTCCGTACGGTTCATCTGCGGAGCCCAAGACCTGCACCGCGAACTCGAAAAGGCGATTGCCCGCTACTTCAAAACCGAGGATACCATCCTCTATGCCGCCTGCTTCGACGCCAACGGCGGTGTGTTCGAACCCCTCTTCACGGCCGAAGATGCCATCATCTCCGACGCCCTCAACCACGCCTCCATCATCGACGGTGTGCGCCTGTGCAAGGCCAAACGCTACCGCTATGCCAACGCCAACATGGAAGAGCTCGAGCACTGCCTGCAAGAGGCCCAGGCCCAACGCTTCCGCATCATCGTGACCGACGGCGTGTTCTCGATGGACGGCAACGTAGCCCCCATGGACAAAATCTGTGCCCTGGCCGAGAAATACGATGCCCTGGTGATGGTCGACGAGTGCCACTCGGCCGGTGTCGTAGGTCCTCACGGACGCGGCGTCAGCGAACTCTTCAACCTCTACGACCGCATTGACATCCACACCGGCACGCTGGGCAAAGCCTTCGGCGGAGCCATCGGCGGATTCACCACCGGTCCCAAAGAGATTATCGACATGCTGCGCCAGCGGTCGAGACCCTACCTCTTCTCCAACTCGCTGCCCCCTGCCGTCGTAGGTGCCGGAATCGAAGTCTTCAAGATGCTCGACGAGAGCGACGAACTCCACACCCGCCTGATGGAAAACGTCACCTACTTCCGCGACAAGATGCTGGCCGCCGGCTTTGACATCAAGCCCACCCAGTCGGCCATCTGCGCCGTCATGCTCTACGACGCCAAACTCTCGCAGACCTTTGCCGCCCAAATGCTCGACGAAGGCATCTACGTGACCGGATTCTACTACCCCGTCGTACCGCAGGGACAAGCCCGCATCCGCGTACAACTCTCGGCCGCACACACCCGTGAAGAGCTCGATGCCTGCATCGCCGCCTTCATCAAAGTGGCCAAGAATCTGGGAGTACTCAAATAGAAGTTTTATTTCCTCCATATCCAAGCAGAGGCTGTATCGCCATACACGATGCAGCCTCTGCTGTTCTTATACACACGCTACAAGGCCATAGAGGAGAATCTGAAAAATTTGATTTTTTAAAATAGTTCGCTATATTTGTCCTATTGAGATCAAAGGGGAAAGAAAAAATAGAGAAGATAACCTTAAAATTGAAACACATGAAATCGCCGATACTTTTACTCCTGTTAGTTCCGATGACGTGGCTCTCGTGTACCGGCATCATGCCATTTTCGCCTTATGCAGGCAACTACTCGTCGCAAATGGCCCGACGACTGACACCGGTCGAGAATCCGGCTACCGGCTTATATGGCTACGTCAACGATTTAGGCCTGTGGGCCATCCAACCCCGATACCAGTCGGCAAATCGATTTGGAGCCAACGGGTTGGCCCGTGTACGTTTGGGAGCCCGCTACGGGGCCATCAATATGGCCGGAAAGACCGTTATCAATTTCAACTTCTCCAACGGTTACGATGTCGATGCCGCTATCCTTTCGATGGGTAAAGGCAGAATGCGGGGCATAGAATTGTGGGAAGAGCAAGATTCCCGCACCGGTCTGTACGGCTATCTCGACTACTATGGAACCTGGTTTATCAAGCCGCAATATTACCGAGCCCGAGCTTTCAATCGCGAGGGATATGCCGTTGTCGAGATGAAGCGAGGCCAATGGGGAGCTATCGACCGCAATAACCGCGTGGTAATTCAACCGGCTTTCACCTCACCGTATGACGCAGAAAATGCTCTCAGACGATTGATGGGGTATTGATTTCACAGGAGAACGATAAATCTGTATTAGAAAATTAACAAAGAACCAATGCTGTTTTTATGCAGATGACTTACATTTGCATATAATAATTTGCAGGAATGAAACACGAATACGATGATATTATCATAGGCCTTAAGTCAGGATCTTTCGATGCTTTCGAGAAAATTTACAAGTTGTATAGTGGCAAGTTATACAATTTCGTTATGAAAATTTCGAAAGGCGACAGCTATTGGGCCGAAGAGATTGTTCAGCGTACATTCGTAAGATTATGGGAGATACACGATCAGATAAATCCCGACAAATCATTGATTTCCTATCTCTGTACCATCGCTAAAAACTTGTTACTGAACATATACCAGCGCCAAACGGTCGAGTATATATATGCCGAGTATGTGCTCGAATCGGCGCAAGAATATAGCGACAATAACATTGACGATGTTCTGGATGGAAAACTGTTGGAAAAGTATATCGATCGACTTGCCGAAGAGTTACCCCCATCTCGCAAAAAGATTTTCATCATGAGCAAGCGCAAAAATCTGAGCAATAAAGAGATTGCTTTAGAGTTGAACATTTCGGAAAGTACCGTGGCTACTCAGTTGTCTTTGGCTCTCAAGTTTATGAAAGACAAGCTGATGAATCATTATGGCGAATTATTGACCGTAATCATATACACGGTGCTAATTAAGACTATTTAACCATGTAAAATTAGATAGGTGAAGAGGTTTACCTGTACACTAAGTAAAGGAACAAATGGATAAGAACAATTTCAAAATACTCATTGAGAAGTATCTGGAAGGCAATGCTTCGCCAGTCGAGGTCAGAGAATTGTGCGAATGGATACGCAACAACGATTCGCTCGATCGCTGGATGATGCGTGAAATCGAGAAATGCGATTCTTCTCTCGATAAGGAGGTTTACGACCGATTGTATAGTCGCATTAAAGAAGCCATAGATTCTCGAGAAGAGAAAACCCGCTCGAAAAGGATTGTCTTTACCCGACTCATACGTTGGGCCGCCATTATCTGCCTGCCTATTGTAGCGGCATTGATAACCTATGAATTGCTTTCGACGCCCACCCCCGACACCCTTCCGTTGATTGTATCGGCCGAAAGCGGCGAACGAGCTAAAGTACAGTTACCCGATGGTACACAAGTAAATATCAACTCGGCTTCACAGATAAGCTACCCCCAAAATTTCGGAAGCAAAGAACGGGTTATAGAACTCGATGGAGAGGCCTACTTCGAGGTGACGCCCGATAAAGAACGTCCGTTTATCGTAAAAGCTGCGGGACTTGAAATTACCGTATTGGGAACCTCGTTCGATATCAGTGCCTATAAAGACGATCCCGATGTCTCGGTAGTATTGCTGACGGGTAAAGTCGATGTAACATCGGCACAAGGTCGCTGTGTGATGCAGCCCGATGAAAAATTGGTCTATAACAAACAGACAGGATCGATGACAGTAGGAAAGGTCTATTCCCAGGAATATGTCGAATGGACCAACGGCAACCTGCGTTTCGAAAATGAATCACTGGAGAATATCGTCAAGATTCTGTCGCGGGTATACGATGTAAAAATCGTGTTCGATGCGGGCTTCCCCAAGGATAAGTATTTCTTCACGGGCTCGATAGGAAACGGCGGAATTACCAATGCACTCGATATTCTGTCGATGACATCGGCTTTGCAGTACGAAGTACGTGACTCGGTAATCGTGCTTCGCAAAAAATAAAAAAACTGCTCCTCCACCTTGTCATACTCCCCTCCAAAGGGGGAGATAGTTACCTTGGTATTTAATCAAGGCAGGGCAGATTATAAGTATTCGCGACAGATGATTCGTGGAATATGAACAAGGTCAGGAATAATAACAAATGTTAATTTCGAACCTTGATTGGATAATCCTCCCCCTCACCTTGTATACCTAATAGACGATGAAAAAAATTTGAGAATAACACATTATTGCAGGTACCTTTACTAATAAGACAAAATGAAAAACGTATGAAATCACACCATTTTAAGATGCGGAAACTATGTATCGCGCTATTTGTGCTCTTTGCATGGAATATTCAGGCGCAAATTACAGTAGACATCAAGGAGAAGCCTTTAAAAGAAGCCTTGAAGCAGATAGAGCGATCGAGCGATTACAATTTCTTTTATAATGTAGAGTTGGACGGGCTTGACAAATTGGTAACAGTCAAAGCCAACAATGCCTCTTTGGAAGAGACAATGACACTATTGCTAAAGGGAACAAATATCACTTATGAGAAAAAAGTAGACAACGTAGTCGTGCTCATACCCAAATCGCAATCGGCCAAAAAGGCCCGCTCCGTTTCGGGGAAAGTAGTAGACCATAAAGGCGAAGCGATTATCGGTGCAAGTATCATGGTCAAGGGTTCTTCTCAAGGGACATCGACCGATGTGAACGGAAATTTTACCATCGACGATATTGCAGATCATGCCATGCTGGTAGTTTCGTCGATCGGCTACAAGAAGGAAGAGGTTGCCGTGACCGAAGGAAATTCGATTGAAATCCGGTTGGACGAAGATACCAACCTGATGGACGAAGTGGTTGTCGTAGGCTACGGAGTACAGAAAAAGATAAACTTGACGGGGTCGGTCGTATCGGTCGATCACGATGTGCTGGCCAACCGACCCATAGCCAACGTGACGACAGGTCTGCAAGGCTTGCTACCGGGTGTATCTATCGTCAATACAACGAGTCGCCCCGGCGACAACAACTCGTCTATACGGGTTCGTGGTGTGGGAACCTTGAACAACTCCGATCCGTTGATTCTTATCGATGGTGTCGAGGGCGATATGAATACCTTGAATCCCGACGACATAGAATCGGTTTCGGTTCTGAAAGATGCCGCTTCATCGGCTATTTACGGGTCGAGAGCCGCAAACGGTGTTATCCTGATTACGACACGCAAAGCCAATCGCGAAGCAAAACCCACGGTCACTTATTCAGGATACTTTGCCATGCAAACCCCTACGGCATTACCCGAAATGCTCGATGCCGTCGAGTATCTCACCCTGTTGAAAGAGGCTACGTCGAATGTCAATAAAAGTTGGGGATATACCCAAGAAGATATCGACGCAGTCATTAACGGAACCGACCCCAACTTCAGAGCCAATACCAACTGGATAAAGGAAATCACCCGAGATTATGCCCCACAACACGGACATAACGTCAATATCAACGGAGGAAATAAAACAATGGGATATTATCTCTCCTATGGAAACCTCACCACATCGGGGCTCATGGTGGGTAATGGCTATCATGCTACCCGTAACAACGTAAGAATGAAACTGAATACCGAGCTTTTCGACCGATTAACGATTAACGGTAACATGAGCTATACCGATGTGGATAACTGGACTCCGGCCACCAGCGACAGCGGAAGTTCGGGCCTTTTCTATCAGGCTCTGCGCTCGTCGCCTCTTACCCCGGTCAAGTTTACTGATGGACAATGGGGCTATGGCGGTAGCTCGGCCAACCCCATAGCGCAAGCCTACGATGGCGGGTTCATCAACTATCACAAACGGGAGACTTCGTTGAATTTCAGTGCCGAACTGAAAATCATCACCGGCCTCACCGCCAAGGTACAGTATGCTACCCGGCTGGTCGATGTGCTGCGCAAACAGCAGCAAAACATCATACAGCACTTTTATCCCGACACCGATACCCCGTTGGCCTATACCTCAAACACAAGCAAGTTCAGCCAGCGTGATATTGCCCAACGTTATCAGAACCTGATGGCTCAGGCCGATTACGATAAAACCATTGGCAAGCATTCGTTCCATATTTTGGCCGGTTTCTCGCAAGAATGGCAATTGTACCAGCAGATGGATGCCAGTCGGGAGGACTTGGTATCGAACGACTTGCATGTGCTGAATGCCGGAACCGATTTGCAGACCAATAGTGGTTATGACAACCACTGGGCCATTCGCTCGGGTTTTGGTCGCATCAATTATAACTACAACGACCGCTATCTGGTTGAAGCCAACCTGCGTTACGACCTCTCGTCGAGGTTCCATAAGAGTTGTCGAGGAGGTTATTTCCCATCAGCTTCGGTGGCATGGCGCATGTCCGAAGAGTCGTTCATGGAGTCGACCCGTAGCTGGCTCGACAATTTGAAAATACGGGCTTCGTATGGTACCTTGGGTAATCAATACACCTCGTCGCTTTATCCCTATATGGCCTTGATCAAGCCCTCTACGTCGAATATGCCTATCGGGGGCGAGATAACCTCGTCAATGCAGCAAAGCGAGGCTTCGAACAATATTCTCTCGTGGGAGACCATAAAGATGACCAATATCGGTATCGACGCCAATCTGTTCAACAACCGACTGTCGTTGACGGCCGACTACTTTATCAAGAATACCGATGATATTTTGTTGAAGGTGAAACTCCCCGATGTGTTGGGTGTGAGCGAACCGTACCAGAATGCGGGGAAAGTACAAAACAAAGGTTGGGAAATAGCGCTGTCGTGGCAAGACAAGATTGGCAAAGACTTCCACTATGGCGTGAGCCTCTCCTTCTCCGATGTAAAAAACAAGGTAGTGAGTGTAGGAAACACGGCCGACGACTTTAGCGGCGACCAGATACGTGCCGTGGGTTATCCTATCGACGCTTTCTGGGGGTATAAGGCCGATGGCTTGTATACGGTCGACGATTTCAACTACGATCCCGCTACCAACACCTATACTCCCAAACCTACTACACCCATCATCGAGGAGTATCGCACCAAGGTGCAGCCGGGTGATATTAAATATGTCGATTTGAACGGCGACGGGAAAATTACCCCTACCGATGACCGCTGCTATATAGGCAGTTCGATACCTCGTTACAACTATACCATCGGTCTCAATGCTGCCTGGCGGGGGCTCGATTTCAGCCTGTTGCTGCAAGGGGTAGGCAAGTGTGCCGGTTATATCGGAGGTATGGGTCGCCATGCGTTTACCGAACTGGCCAACTATCCTCAGAAAGCCCATCTCGACCGTTGGACCTGGGAGAACCAGAACCCCAATGCTTCGTATCCGCGTTTTACTTATGACGAGACCTATAACCGCGACGAGTTCTCCTCTTTCTGGATTGAAGATGCCTCGTATTTGAGAATAAAGAACTTGCAGGTAGGCTATACCATTCCTCGCAAAGGGATCATATCCAAGTTGCACATCGAGAATTTAAGAATCTATTTCTCGGGCGAGAATTTGTGGACCCTTACCGATTTTTTCCCGTCGTATGACCCCGAAATCCCGGTGAGCGATGGCGGGTACTATCCCATTACCTCGTCGTATTCGATAGGGTTGAGTATTACGTTCAAATAATTATCGATGATATAAACAGTAAGTACATATGAAAACAAGATATTTAACCATTTTACTTTGCTCGATACTGGTATGGTCGGGCTGCAACGATTCGTTTCTCGACAGAATCCCGCTGGACGAGCTTACCGACGAAACCTATTGGGAGACCGAAGAGCATCTGATACTGGCTTCAAATGCCTGCATCAATTACCTGCGGGGGAAAGACATGAGTGTCGATATGGAATTTCTCGGCGACAATGTTTTTCGTGAACGTTCGTCGGAGTACAAGACGCTCGGGAGCGGTAACTTTACAAGTGATTTGTCGGTTATTAACTCCGAGTGGACCAACGACTATGACGGGATAAGACGCTGCAACCATTTCTTGGAGAACTATGAGCGGGCTCAGAAGGTTTCGGCTTCGATTCGGGAGCGCTATGCCGGTGAGGCTCGGTTCATGCGAGCCTATTTGTATAGTTACTTGGTCAACTGTTTCGGCGATGTACCCTTGGTAGTCAATACCATCGACGTAGGCGATGAGGCTCTGTACGGCCCGCGTACCGACAAAGAGACTCTGATTGAGTGGATTCTCAATGAGTATGAATTGGCTGCTACGGCATTGCCTTATGCCAAAGATTTGAAAGATACCGAGTTGGGACGTCCTACCAAAGAAGCTGCTTGGGCCTTTAAGTCACGTTTTGCCCTGTATCACGAGCGTTGGGACGAGGCTGTTGCTGCAGCAGAGGAAGTGATGACCGCCAATTTCCACAAGTTGTATGACAACGGCAACCCCGAGACGACCTACCACGAGTTGTTTACCCTTGCCGCCAACCCGGTAACAAACAAAAGCAACCGTGAGTTTATCGTTACCCGTCTGTATAGCGAGGAGGCCGGGTTGACCCATAACCTCAGCCGTGAGTTGCAGGTGCCCAACGAAGAAACTCGTTATGCGCCTACTCGTTCGCTCATGGATGCTTATCTGTGCAACGGGCTGCCTATAACCATCCCGGCAAGCCGTTATCGTGAGAATACCCACGAAGCCATCTTCAACAACCGAGATCCCCGTATGGCTCAGACTATCTTGAAACCCGGGGCTGAATGGGGCGGATATCCCGGAAAAACGATTTATGAACAACCCAAGTTCTCCAACTCGGCAACCAGTTGCCGCACGACAACCGGCTGGTATTTTACCAAATTTGTAGAGCTCTCGGCTATTTCGCGCTATAACAAAGACCAGAATGCAATCCCGCTGATGCGTTATGCCGAGGTTTTGCTCAACTGGATTGAGGCTAAGGAGATGCGTGGCGACGCTATTACCCAGCCCGATATTGACAAGTCGATCAATCTGCTCCGCGACCGGGTGGGAGCCGACAAGATGGTATTGACTACTTTGAAAGCCTATGGCCTCGACTTACGCGATGAGATTCGCCGCGAGCGTCGGGTTGAGCTGGCTCTCGAGGGCGAGCGTTACTTCGATTTAATGCGTTGGAAACAGGGCGACCTGCTGGCCAAAGATGTGACCGGCATGCGTAAAAGCACTGTGC
Organism: Barnesiella sp. An22; assembly: GCF_963931395.1. NCBI lineage: Bacteria > Pseudomonadati > Bacteroidota > Bacteroidia > Bacteroidales > Barnesiellaceae > Barnesiella > Barnesiella sp. An22. Next base: position 261,840 of record NZ_OZ007014.1, on the reverse strand, counting down.
CTGCCAGCGAATATGAGTATGTAAAGGATATTCCTACCGACAGCGAGGGTAACTTGGTCCTTATGACCGGTCGTACCTTCTCGGCTGAGAAGAATTATCTGTGGCCCATACCGTTTACCCAAACGCAGCGCAACCCTAATTTGTTGCCCAATAATCCCGGGTGGTAATCTATTTGAGAATCATTAAACTATCTTTTATATGAGAACTCATTGTACATTCATCTTATGCCTGTTTGGAGTGCTTTTAATGACAGCTTGCGGTTCGTCCGACCCAGTTTTATCTGGGCCGGATGAAACCGAAAGTGAAGAATCTCTGGTAACCTTGGCCGGGGACCGTTCATTTTCTTTGTTGTCGTTGAGCGCCGATAAGGGAATGGCCTCGGGCTCGTACCAGGTAGAACCTTTGGCCGCATTTATTCAAGAAAACAATACCGATGTGGTGGCTTTGCAAGATGTCGATTATGGGACTACTCGTACCGGCAAGACCAATTTGGTGGCCGATGTTGCCTATCGGTGCAGCAAAGAGGGTAACCGCAGGCAGGGCGTATTTGCCTCGACCGGGCGTGAAGATGGTGGCGAAACCGGTGTCTCTCTTTTTGTGCGAGAGTGCTTTTATGGAACTAATAAGGTAAATTTGAACAATGAGTTGGTGTTACTCACCATGCCTTATGAATTGAAATCGGGCGAGACGGTTCTTGTAGCTACTTGTCAGTTCGATCGGAACGATGCCAGCAAAAGGGTTCGCCAGGCCGAGGCTCTGGCTGCTTATGCCGACCAAGTGAAACAGAATATTGTCATCTGTGCCTCTATTCATGAGGACTTGTCGGGGAATGTCCTCAATATCTTGACAACAAAATACCGTCGTTCTTGCAAGTTTGCAGCAGAGAATACCTATCCTGCCGATGAGCCTGTATCAAGGTATGATTACATTCTCACCCCTCTTTCTCAAAATTGGGGCACACAGACGGTAATGGTAAAAGGCGATGCCACGGTATCGAATCATAAAGCATTATTCATACGAATAGGATTAAAATAGGGAACAATGAAAAAGTATAATCATCTGTTTATTTGTGCATTGATGTTACTCTCCCTGTCGTGGAGTCTGGTTGGCTGTTCCGATGACAACGAAGATTATCCGAAAGGAGAACGTCCGCCGGTTATCGAGTCGGTCCGTAAAGTAGCCTGCATAGGCAATAGTATCACATATGGAGCCCGTCAGTTCTTGAACGACCGGGAAAAAGAGTGTTATCCGGCTCTGTTGGGCAATATGCTGGGCGAAAACTTCGAGGTAGGCAACTTTGGCTGTAGCGGTACTACCCTGCTGAAAAACGGGAATCAGCCCTATTGGAACACCAAAGAGTTTACCAATGCAAAAGCCTTTCTCCCCAACATTGTAATTGTCAAGTTTGGAACAAACGATTCGCGGTCGATCAACTGGCCCAATCACGGGGCGGAATTTGAGTCCGACTTGACCGATTTCGTGCTCGAGCTTCGCAGCCTGTCTACCCGGCCCAGAGTTTTCCTGTGTACTCCGGCAATTGCATACAGCAATTCGATTGGTGCCGATGACGGGGTGATTACCTCCGAGATTATTCCTGCCATTGAGCGGGTAGCCGAAACTCAAGGTCTCACCGTAATCGATCTGCACACTGCATTGCAAGGACATCAGGACTTATTCCCCGACGGAATTCATCCCGGCATAGAAGGTAACCAGCTAATAGCATCGACCATTTACGATGTATTAGCTCGAGAATATTCTTTAAACAATTGAAAATTAAAATTATGACCAAAAAATTTATATTCATTTTGCTGAGTGTGTGTCTGTGGGGCAGTGTGTCGGCTCAGACTCAACTTAAAATCATGTCGTTCAATATTCATGCGGGGTACGATGCCCCGATGGCCGATATTGCGGCCTTTATCAAGGCTCAAGATCCCGATATCGTGGCTTTGCAAGAGGTCGAGTATTATACCAACCGTTCGGGAGCCAATAAGCCGAGAACAATTAACAACAATATCAATATGCTCAATGAACTGGCTGCTCTTACAGGGTATCAGGGCATGTTCTACGTCACCCTCGAAAGTTGCTACGGAGGAAAATTTGGCAATGCCATTCTGAGCAAGTACAGTTTCGACGAGACCCGTCGTATCATGTTGCCTTGTGCTGCCGGAACCGAACAGCGCTGTGCCGCTATTGCCGATATTACTTTGCCCGATGGAACCGAGGTCTCGATTGTCGACACCCATCTCGACATGTCCAATCTCGATAACGGCATGGCTCAGATTAAAGAGGTGGCCCGTATCCCCCAAATGGGCAAGTGGTATCTCTTGGCTGGTGATATGAACCGCCGTGTGGGTACGGCCGAGATAAATGAACTGTCGAGCGTGTGGACTCTGGCTTTCAGCGAGGGCTTTGACCATATAGGCTATTATCCGTCGAGTGGCTGGGTAGTCAAGGAAACAAAAGTGTTTTCCGACAACACCTTGTCGGACCATTTTCCGATCATGGTCACACTCGAGCTGGCCAAATAACAGGAAACCAAAAGAGTATCATATTGTCTTATTCTCAGTTTAATTTTAATCGTCGTCTAAATTATTTACTATTAAAAACATGGAGTTATGAAACTAAGAAAAATTTACATCGGAGCAGGAATTATATTGCTTCCCTTATTTTGTGTAGGAGAAGCTATGGCCAAAGATGCCAAGTTTGAAACGGCGGCTTCGTATGGTAGTACGGGGGCCGACGAGCCGTACAGTTCGTTGACCGATGCCGACGGCAACTATTATATTTCGGGCATTTGCCGGGGTAATGTCGAGTTTACCAATGGTACGATGGTAAAAGGCCGTGGCGGTATGGACGCTATTCTTGTGAAATATGATGCCGAACTGAATTTCCAGTGGGCTCGAGTAGTCGGTGGTACGAAAGACGATTCGTTTGAGCGCATTGCGGTTACCTCGGGTGGCGACATTGTGGCCGTGGGCAAAATTGCGGGCGACGTAACTATCGATGGCACCGACCAGACCTGGAGTGCTACTCAGTCGACCGATGCCTGCATTGTAGTCTATGGTAAAGACGGAACCTATAAAAACTCGGCCGTGATAAAAGGTACGGGAGCTTCTCTGTGTAACTCGGTTGCTACCGACAGCGAAGGCCTTATCTACGTGACGGGTTCGACCATAGGACAGACCGATTTCGGAAACGGAAAGAGCGTGACTATTGGTGGAACTGATACCGGCACCTTTTTGGCATGCTACAACAGTTCGCTGGAATGCCAGTGGGCTATTGCAGGCTTTGGCCCCAAATATTCTTATGGCTGGGACGTGAAACTGGATAAAGACGAGAATATCCTGCTTACCGGCCGTTTTGGTTCTTCGTTTACCCTCACCGGTACCGATGGGGAGTCTATTACAACCGACATAGGCGGTGAGTCTACCCAGGATACTTATGTGGCCAAACTCTCTCACGAGGGTGTGGGACAGTGGATTACCCATGTAAAGAACTCCAACCGTATCGATACTCGCTCAATCGATTCCGACTCTCAAGGGAATGTTTATATCTGGGGGCACTGCCAATCGGCTGTTACTCCTGAGGGACAACCGGCTCTCGGGTTCAATGGAAATTTCGATTCGTTCCTGATTAAGTATTCACCTGCGGGAGCCTATCTGGACGGTATGAACCTGGGTGGAAGCGGTCGCGACGAGTCAAAGGCTCTGTTCATCGACAAGAACGACGATGTGTATGTGGCCGGTAATATAAATGGCGATGGTTCCAAAGGCGGAACGGCCGTGAACATGAATCCCCGCGGCGAGTCTAAGGAGTATACTTCCAAAGGCCATGATGGTTACTTTGCTAAATATGACGGTGAAACTTGGGAACTGGTACAACTTGAAAAGACCATTACTCCCGATAACGCCAACCAGCACGAGATAGCCTGGTGCGTAACCATGTCGCCCGATTGTGATAAAGTCTATGTGACAGGTCATCACAATAACGGCTCTACGGTCTTCGATGGTGTAGACCTCACGCTTCCTTTTGTAGGCGATTATGATGTGTACACGGTGTTGTATTCCTATGTACTGATGGTGAAGACCAAGACTCTCGAAGCAGGAGTCGTTGGTGAGCCCTATTACAGCAATATCGTTGTCGACAATACCGAAGGTGCTGTGTCGTTTGAGATTACCGAGGGTGCACTCCCCGATGGACTTTCGTTGAGCGACGACGGGGCTATCTCGGGAACTCCTACCAAGAATGGTTCGTTCACGTTTACGCTTCAGGTATCGGACGAAGCATCGTCTATTCAGAAAGAGTACACGCTGGTTATCAAGTCGGGTGAAGGCTGCGATGTGTTTATCGTGACCGACCATTGTCCCGATGCCTATATAGGCTATCCCTATTCGCTCCAACTCGAGATAGAGGGCGAGGGTATTACATGTGCGCTTACTGGTGGGGCCTTGCCCGATGGCCTTACCTTGTCGCCCGAAGGACTTATTTCGGGAACTCCTTCCGAGTCGAATGAAGAGGGTATTTACAGCTTTACGGTGAAAGCTACCGGTGCGTCGGGTTGCGACGATGAACTGGAACTGCAAATGATACTTTCCAACGACGATCCCAGTAGCATAGAGGGTATAAGCGCCGATTCATTCCAGTTATATCCCACAGTGGCTTATGGCGAAATAACCATGAAGGCCAGCTTCGGTAAGAGCGTACGGGCTCAAGTCAACATTGTGACTCCGTTGGGTACCAGCGTATGGAGCAAGGCATTCTATGGCGATGTAATCGACGAGGCTATCTCGACAGTCGATATGCCTGAAGGTGTTTATTATCTGGTATTGTCGACCGACGAAGGTCGATTGACCAAACCTTTTATCGTGAAGAAGTAGTAGTAAATTGGTTTTCTAACGACGGACCCCGGTATCTTCTTTTAGTCCGGGATATCGGGGCCGTCGCTTATTTTTGTAGTGTTAGAACATGAAAAGAAGTGAATTTTTAAGGCTGATGGGAGCAACGACTGTTGCTGCCGCTCTATCCGATTTCAAGGCCATATCGCAGACTGTAGAGTCGTTGAATGGCTCGGCCACAGCCGGTTCGGACGATTTGGCCAAACTGCTTGAATCGGATTTGGAGAGCCAGGAAGCCGTGGTCGACAAGCCGGTAACGGCGATTGTCATTGGGGCTGGTGCCCGTGGTCGCACGTATGCCAGCTACTCCGAGCATTATCCCAAATCGCTCAAGATTGTGGGTGTTGCCGATATAAATCGGGAGCGACAGGAGTATATGAAGAATCTGTACCAGATACCCGATGAAAATTGCTTTGACGATTGGAGTGAAGTGTTCAGTCGGCCAAAGTTTGCCGATGCCGTGATTATCGCAACCCCCGATAACCTGCACTATGCACCGGCTTTGAAAGCTATGGCCGCAGGCTATGACCTGCTGCTCGAGAAACCGGTAGCCCAGTCGATCAAAGAGTGCAACGACATTTTGAAATATGCCAAGCGTTACAATCGTATCGTGGGCATCTGCCATGTCTTGCGATATGCCCCCTATTTCATCGCTTTGAAAAAGGTGTTGGATGCCGGAACAATCGGCGATTTGGTGAGCATACAGCACATGGAGTGTATCCGTTACTATCACATGGCCCACTCGTATGTACGGGGAAATTGGAAAAGTTCGAAAGATACCACCCCTATCATTATTGCCAAATCGTGCCACGATATGGATATGATGCGATGGCTGGTCAACAAACCGTGCAAGTCGGTGTCGGCTTATGGCGGATTGAAACTGTTCAAGCGGGAGAATGCTCCCGAAGGTTCTACCGCTCGATGCCTCGACTGCCCGGTAGAATCGAAATGCCCCTATTCCGCAAAAAAAATCTATCTGGAACAACGCCAATTCCTGTATGTTTTCGATATACCCGACAATGATTGTCACAACAAGAAATACGACAGTCTTATTCTCGAGAAATTGAGGACTTCGGAATATGGACAATGTGTCTACCGCTGCGACAATGATCAGTGCGACCATTTCGTGGCTTCTCTCGAGTTCGACGGCAACATAACCGGCGCCTTCTCGATGGAGGCATTCACGGCAACCGGTGGTCGTCTGACCCGCATTATGGGAACAAAAGGATGGATCGAGGGTGATATGAAGAAGTTTACCGTTACCGATTTTCTCACCCGTAAACAACTGGTATGGAATAAGGATATTTCTTCCTTGCCGGGATACGAAGGCCATGCCGGCGGCGATTTCGGTATTGTGAAAGACTTTGTGCTGGCCGTAGCCAATCGCGATGCGTCTTATCTAACCAGTACAATCGACCTCTCTATCGAGAGCCATGTCATGGGATTCTTGGCTGAAAAAAGCCGGGTACTCAAGAAACGGATAGATATGTAACGACAAAACATGTTTTTCTCATACACGTGAAGTAGAGCTCAACCATGAGAATTGAGTTTTCGAAAGATAGATAAGTGATACCGGGCCGGGAACATTGCGACAATGCTCCCGGCCTATTTTTTGAGAGCGTATCGAAACGAGGCAAAATAAAAAAGGCGAAACTCTGCGGGAGCTTCGCCTGATAGATTTTCTGAAGTTGTGGTCCCACTTGGGCTTGAACCAAGGACCCCCTGATTATGAGTCAGATGCTCTAACCAACTGAGCTATAGGACCGGCACGGATATTTCCGTAAGCGAGTGCAAAGATAGCGGTTTTCATAGAAAGCCACAAATATTTTGCCGTTTTTTCTCGAAAATATCGCGACGATAGAGTCCGGGCAGAGTTCAACGACAGATATTGCGGCTGAGTCGAGGATTGCCGACGGCTGCCTATCGTGCAATCGAAGCGGCCAGGGCCTTCCGGCAACAGGCCCGGATGTACTAAATTCTCTTTACAAATACCCGATAGCTGCACAAAATTCGCTACTTTTGCATCACTTAACTTGTAGAGCTATGGAGGCTTCATTGACGGGTATTCACAATTTGCTTTTCGACTTGGGCGGGGTGATTATCGACCTCGACCAACAGCAGTGCGTCGATGCGCTGGCGGCGCTGGGCGACACGCAGGCGGCCAACATGCTGGGGCTGTATGGCCAGCAGGGCGAGTTTATGAAACTGGAGGCCGGCGAAATATCGGCGGCCGATTTCCTGGCTTACATGCACCGTCGCATCGGTCGTGACGGGGTGTCGGACCGCGACATCGTCGATGCCATCAACGCGTTTCTCGTAGGTATCCCCGTCGAGCGTCTGCAGTTGTTGCGCCGGTTGCGCAGCCACTACCGGGTGATGATGCTGAGTAACACCAATCCCATCATGTTCGACACGAAGATTGCCGACTGTTTTGCCCAAGAGGGGCTGACGGTGGAGGATTATTTCGACGACATCTACCTCTCTTACCGGCTGAAAGCTTGCAAACCGAATGCCGAGATTTTCGAGAAGGTGATTGCCTCGTCGCACATCGTGCTGCAGGAGACGCTCTTCTTCGACGACTCGCAAAAGAACCTCGATGCCGCCGCTGCTCTCGGATTCAAGACTCATCTCGTAACGCCCGACTGCGGCATTATCGACTTTTTCAACTCTCGCCCATGACCACCCGACCGACCGACATAGCTCCGAACCAACCGCTGTTTGCTACGCTGGGCGTATTCGACGGTGTGCACCGCGGCCACCGGGCCGTGATTGCCCGGGTCGAGGCCGAAGCGGCTGCACGTCGACTGGCATCGGCCGTGATTTCGTTTCGCACGCACCCGCAACAGGTGTTGCACCCCGAGGTGCCGTTTCGCCTGCTCACTTCGCCCGACGAACGCGAGGCGTTGCTGCGGCAAACGGGTGTCGACCGCGTGATTTTTCTCGACTTTACCCGCGAGATGTCCATGCTCTCGGCCTTCGACTTCCTTCGGGTGCTGTCGTCGCAGTACCGGGTCAAGGGGCTGATTATCGGCTACGACCATCGATTCGGTCACAATCGGGCCGAGGGATTCGACGACTATGTGAAATATGGCAAGGAGCTGGGGATGGAGATTCTACACGCCGAGGAGCTGGTGACCGACGCCGGGCCGGTGAGCTCGTCGATCATTCGCAAGCTGCTGTTGCAGGGCGACCTGGCCACAGCCAACCACCTGCTGTCATACCCCTATACGCTTCACGGGCATGTGGTGAACGGTTTTCATGTGGGGCGCGAGCTGGGATTCCCCACGGCCAATATCGACATCGACTACCCCGATAAGCTGATTCCGGCAAACGGGGTATATGCCGTGCGGATTGTACGGGCCGACGGACATCGCTACGGCGGCATGCTCAACATCGGCAACCGCCCTACCCTGAACCGCCCCAACGACTACTGTATCGAGGCCAATATCTTCGACTTCGCAGGCAATCTCTATGGCGAGGCTTTAGCGGTGGAGCTGGTGCAGTATATACGCCCCGAACAGACGTTTGCCCACATCGAGGCACTGCAGGCCCAACTGGTAGCCGACGAGGCCGCCATCCGCAAAATTCTGGCCGAATAGGCCCCCTTACAACGATACCTGATAATCCTGTTTGTTCAGTTTGGGATTGCAGCAGACAAACCCCACATTTTTCATGTCGACCGTCACGCGCACCCGCTCGTCCTTGAGGAGCGACTCCCACCACTCTTTCACCGCACTATTCCGGCGAATGCCGTCGATTATCAATATCGAAGGCTTGTCGAGCGCCGGGTCGAGCAACCGGGGCAACGCCCGATACTGAGCCTTGGGCAGACGATTGACCACGATATAGAAACCCTCGTGCTCACCGGCCAGATAATCGGGGAGTGCAATGGCATGAGGTTCCCGCACAAATTCGGCCTGCTCGCCGGCCTCGGCAAAGAGCTGTTCGGCAAAACTGCCAATCTCGGCATTCGGCTCGACTATCGTCAGACGTGCCGAACGCTCGGCCAGCCGCAAATAGAGCGACGAGATGCCCCACGAAGAGCCTATCTCGAGAATGTCGTCGGGCCGGAAGAAGTTGGTCAGCCGAAAAAAGAGACGCCCCCGGCTCTTGGAGATGAGCCGTCGCTGCCGTTTCTGCCGCCGCTGAAGGGCATCAATGACACGAGCACGAGCTATTGCCTCTACATCGTCGTAGGCATAATAACGGGCCTTCTCGCGTATCACCTTCGTGATGAGACGAAAGGCAAAGGGCGAGTGGATACCGAAGCCCCAGGCTTGACGCATGCGGCTCATCGGCGAGGTATACTCCTTCCAGAACTTCTTCTGCATAGACTACGGCCTTTAGGCTTGCGGGACCGATTTACGACGACGCCAATAGACTACCCCCGTGCCCACAAAGCCGGCCAGGATGAGGAAGAGCGACACATAGGCAATGGCTTCGGTCGTATGTACCGAGGGCGGGTCGAACCGGAATATCACTTCGTGTTCGCCGGCCGGCAGATTGACAGCCCGCAACACGTAGTTTACACGCGCCATATCGATGGGTTTCCCGTCGACAGTCACCTGCCAGCCCCAAGGGAAATAAATCTCGGAGAAGACCGCTAAACCGCCTTGTTGCGAACGGTAGCGATAGGTAAGCTCGTCGGGCTTGTAGGCAGTCTCGTAGATGGTGTCGCCGGCTGCGGGGGGAACCACCTTGTCGCCAATCTCCCGGGCAAAGCGGCGATCGGCCACCGCCGTGTGCGACGGGTCGAAGTCGGTAATGGCTGCCATCTCGGCATCGGCATTGTCGACCCACTCGACCTCCGATACAAACCAGGCGTTGCCCAGCGCTCCGGGGTTGCGCACGACGGTCTCGCGCCCATCCTCGAGCGGCTGTATGATGTAGCGGGTATTGAGCATGTTCAGTACCACCATGTTGCCATTGACGAGCTGACGGTCTATCAGGTCTTGATAGCGGCGCAATTTGGCGGCGTGGTAGCCGCCGACCGACTTGTGGTAATACGACGTGCGGGGCTCGTTGAAACTGGCTGCCAGCGTCTCGCCGGCCGCCGCATTGAGCACCCGGTAGTTCATGTCCTTGTCTTGCAGGATATAGCGGTCGGCATCGGTCATGGGGAAGGGATTGGTCTTGCGGGCCGGTGTCACGAAGTTGTCGCTGTTGAGATAGCGCTTGTTGACCGGATACATATCGCCTACCAGAATCACCGCCAGGGCCACCATGGCCACGGTAGCACTCACCTTCTTCCGATTGAGCAGCCACAGCACGGCAAAGCCCAGCACCACGATGATGAACGATCGCCAGGCATCGGCCGTGAAGATAGCCTTGCGGGCTTCGGCCACACCGGCAAAGAGTTCGGCATAACCGGGTTGACCGGCGGCTTCGCGCTCATAGTCTTTCAAGAAGGTATCGAAGAGGCCAGGGGCCAGAGCCGCCAGCAGAGCGATACCGGCCACAATGCCGCCGCTCAGGTAGAACCACCGTTTCTCACGCGAGAGTATCGACGGGTCGTCGAATATCTTTTTCAGCGCCAGCACGGCCAGCAGCGGCATGCAGAACTCGGCCACCACCAAGATGCTCGACACCGTACGGAATCGGTTGTACATGGGGAAGTAATCGATAAACCAGTCGGTGAGCCACATCATGTTCTTACCCCACGAGAGCATGACGGTCAGAATCGTCACCACCAGCAAGGCCCACTTGAGCGGCGTGCGCACGATGAAGCAACCCAGCACGAAGAGGAAGAAGATGAGGGCACCCACATAGACCGGTCCCGAGGTAAAGGGCTGGTCGCCCCAGTAACGATCGAGTTGCGACAGGTAGGGACGAATCTCGGGATTGGCCGCCTTCACCGCCCGCTCGCTCTCAGAGAGCGGACCGCTGGCACCACCCTTGCTGTCGGGAATCAGGAGGGTGAGAGTCTCCATCTTGCCGTAGCTCCACTGGGTGATATACTCTTTGTCCAGACCGCTTCCGGCCGGTTTGGCCACCTTGTCGCCATCGGGCGAAGAGAGCTCGGTATGGCCTCCACGCATCGACTCTTTGGAATATTTGTAGGTGTGATACAGATTCGAAGCATTGGCTCCCACGGCCAGCACGGCAGCTACCAGCAACACGCCGGTGGCCTTGAAAAAGCGCGGCATGGTGTGCGAGCGGTAGTGCTCCACGCCATAGGCAACGACTACGGCACAGATGACAAAGAGGAAGTAGTAGGACATCTGCACGTGGTTCGACATGATTTGCAACGCGCCGAAGAGTGCCGCCAGGGCTCCACCCAACAGATAGCGCCCCCGATAGGCCAGAATGATGCCGGCAATCGTAGGGGGAATGTAGGCGAGCGTGATGAACTTCCAGATATGGCCCGCCGCAATAATGATGAAGAAGTAGGACGAAAAGGCATAAGCCACCGCACCGAAGGCCGCCAGATACCACCGCACGTTGAGCGTGAGCAGCAGAATATAGAAGCCCAGCATCATGATGAAGACCAGCGACACGGGCGATACCAGCCACAGGTTATAGACGTGCTGCAACCCCTTCAGCGGAGCGTTGCTCGAGTAGGTGGGTGCAATCTGGAAGGTAGGCATACCTGAGAATACCGAGCCGGTCCAGCGAGGCATTTCGCCCGTTTGCTCGGCGTAGGTCTTGGCTTCGTGGCCTATGGCCAACCCCTGCTGGGTATCGTGTTGGAACAGAATCTTGCCTTCGACAACGTCGGGCGAGAAATAGATAAACGACAAGACGACAAACAACAGGACCGGCAAGAGGGCCCAAAGGTTCTTATGACTTTTCATTGTTACGAATCTGTATTTTTTTTGCAAATGTACAAGTTTAACCGTAATTATCACGCTCCCAGGCGAACAAACTGAAACAAAAACCCTCTTTCAGGCAACTTTGCCTTTCGGAGAAAAAAGAGGGCCGGGGTTGCACATGCAACCTCGGCCCTATGATGGTCTATTTATCTGCTAACTTATTTTACAAGCGAAGTGATGTCGAATTTGGCAAATTCAAGATCGGTAGCAGCTTGTTGAGCTTTTGCAGAATCCATGCTGATAGCTTTCTTCAGGTTCGAAACAACCATTTGTTCGTTGTTGGTACGAGCACCCAGAACAGCCATCAGGTAGTACGTGTTGGCATTGGGAGTTTCAACACCGGCCAGCGTAGCTTTAGCCTTGCTGTAATCTTTTACCAAGATTTGAGCCAGAGCGGCGTTGTTCGATTTAACATCGCCAAATGCTTTTACGGCTGCGTTGTAGTCGCCTTTCTTCATGTAGAATACACCCAGAGCTTCGTTGAGTTCCTCAACACCGGCCGATTTGCCAAAGGCTTGTTCGGCGGCAGCGTAATCGCTGTTCGAGAGAGCGATCAAACCTTGGTTCATAGCCACCTCGGGAGTATTGGGAGCGATGCGGGCAGCCTTGTCGAAGTTAGCTTTGGCAGCAGCGAGGTCGCCTTCTTCGTATTGAACCATACCCAAGTTGTTGTAACCACGGTAGTCGTTCGGATAGATTTCAATCACTTTCGTATAGATGGCAGCTTTCTCTTTGTTGGTCTTAACCAGCGTAGCAGCGTAGAGCAGTTCGTCAACCGAGAGAGAGTCGGGAGCTTCGTTAGCCAGTTTCGAGATTTCCTCGTCCGATTTACCGATTACGTTCACCGAAGCCGTGATTCTCGAATAACGCAGTTGCGGGAGGATCTCCTCGGCCAATACTTTGAATACCGACGACATGTTCTTGATTTCACGTTCGCGTTGTTCGGGGTCGGAGTACATCGAAAGTACGTTCAGGATGAGCTCTTTGTCTTGGATGTTCGATTTCGAAACCAGTTCTTGGAAACCTTCCCAGTCTTGAGCCGTAAATTCGGCAGTCATGTCGGCTTCAACTTTGTCTTTCTTCAAGCTCTTCTTCATGTAGTTAACCGTATTCTTCTCACGGTTCTCGGCCAGCGTGGTATTCAGTTTCACACCACCATCAGGCGAAGCGTAAGACGAAATGTTGATGTTGGTCAACTCTTTGTTGGGAGCCTCGGCAGCAGCGTTGATTTCGTTGTGGAGAGCTTTCATCTCTTCCGATTTCAGTTGCTCGGCACGCAGGTTGGCCTGTTGGATGAGGAACATGATGTCGGCCGAATAGGTCTCTTTGATAATACGTTGGAACTTGTCGGGCGTGATAGCGGGGTTCACCTCTTGAGCGTTGGCGATTTCGGCCGTAGAAACGACACCCTCGGCAACCGTTACACGAGGCAATTCATACGTTTTGTTACCTCTTTGAACTTTGAAAGCCAGTTGCAGTTCCGATTTACGCATCTCGGGAATGTATTTGAAGTTTACAGGCATGGAAACAACACCACCCATTTTGTACGAAATGGCTTGGTCGTTACCTTCTACCTTTTCCCCTTGATAAACAAACGGAGTACCGGCAGTTTCACCCTCGGCGTAAACCAGGTAGGGAGTTACTGTAACTACCGATTTCTTATCGAAATACTTTTCAGGGAAAGTTCCCGTAATGGTTGCAGGAACCTGGCCACCTACTACTTCAAGAGGAGAAGGGGTCACCGTAAAATAATCGGCCGATAACGGCTTCATGTCTTTGTTACACCCTACAAATGCCAATGTCATGAGAAGCATTAGGGGAAGATAGATTTTCTTAATCATAATAATAATTGTTTGGTTACACTTATTTTTGAAATATTTCCTTTCCTATTTTGAAGAACAGAATTAGTGCATTTCATATTTAAAGGCAAAAATAAACAAAAATAGAACACTCTCACTATTTTTATACAATTTTTTTTCTCTAACCCCCTTTATTGGGGGCTTTCCGCTGGTTTCGGGGATGATATTGCAAGATTTCCTGCCGCAGGAACTGCCTGTCGAGGTGGGTATATATCTCGGTGGTGGTGATGCTCTCGTGCCCCAACATCTGTTGAATGGCCCGCAGGTTGGCCCCCCCCTCGAGCAGGTGGGTGGCAAAGGTATGACGCAGCGTGTGGGGGCTCACCTGCTTGCGAATGCCACACCGCTCGCAGGCCCGTTTCACAATATAGTAGACCATCACCCGGGTAAGCTTCGCCCCCCGCCGGTTCAAAAACAGAATATCCTCGCTGCCCCGCTTGATGTCGAGCTCCCGCCGGTCTTCCAGATAGAGGTTTATCTCGCGTATCGCGTTCTGCGAGATGGGAACGAGGCGACGCTTCTCGCCCTTGCCCTCGACAATGATATAACCGTCGGTCAAATAGAGGTCGGAGATACGCAGCCCCACCAGCTCCGACACCCGCAACCCGCAACCATAGAGGGTCTCGATGATGGCTCGGTTGCGACGGTCCTCGGGTTGCGACAGGTCGAACGACTCGACCATACGGTCTACCTCATCGACCGTGAGCACATCGGGCAACTTCACCCCCAGCTTCGGACTCTCGATCAACTCCGAAGGGTCGTTCTCGATGAGCTTCTCCAACTTCAGGAAACCGAAAAACGACTTGATTCCCGAGATGATGCGAGCCTGCGACCGGGCTCCGATGCCCAGGTCTTGCAACGTGCATACAAACCGGTGCAGGTCGTCGCCGGTAACCTGACTCCAATCGAGATTCTCGGTCTGAATAAAATCCACAAGCTTCTCGACATCGCATTGATAGCCCTCTACCGTATTGGTGGAAAGCCCTCGTTCCAACTTCAAATAGCGCCCAAAACGCTTCAACAAATTATCTGCATCGACTTTTGGCATACTCTTTTTATCCGATATATCATTTTTTTCCGTAATTTTGCCCTATCTTAGGGAGAATATCCCGGAGCATCGGCTTTCAGGGCAAAGATAGTGAAAGGCGAGTGCAGAAAAATCAAACTCGTTTGAGTTTTTTTGCCGAGCCGCATCCTGTCTTATCTAAAGATAGTGAAAGGCGAGTGCAGAGACAACTGAAAACAAAACTTTCAAATTGGACTATGCCGAGCCGTATCCTATCGCATCGAATCTAAATAGACAAAAAGGCCGGAGGGACAATCGGCAGAGAGACTCTCCGTACAAAAAAGATTGTTATTATGGATATACTCATTATCAACGGGCCCAACCTCAACTTGTTGGGCAAACGGGAAAAGAGCATTTACGGGGAAAAAAGTTTCGACGACTTTCTCGGCGAGTTGCAACAGCGCTATGCCGACCACCGCATCGGCTATTTCCAGTCCAATATCGAGGGCGAACTCATCGACAAGATTCAAGAGGCGGGGTTCTCTTGCGACGGCATCGTGCTCAATGCCGGAGCCTACACCCACACCTCCATCGCCTTGAGCGATGCCATACGTGCCGTACCGGCCCCCGTGGTCGAGGTACACATCTCCAATATCCACGCCCGCGAGGAGTACCGCCACAAATCCATGATAGCGGCAGCCGTTGCCGGCTCGATTATCGGGTTCGGACTCGACTCGTACCGACTTGCCATCGAGGCTTTGATTGAAAAAAAACGATAAACCCCTTTCACCTATGTCCAAATACACGAAAATAGTAGCGACCATATCCGACTCGCGCTGCGATGTCGACTTCATCAAACAACTCTACGACAACGGCATGAATGTCGTTCGTATGAACTCGGCCCACCTGCAGGAAGAGGGATTCCGCAAAATCATCGACAACGTGCGCGCCGTCTCCAACAAAATAGCCATCCTGATGGATACCAAGGGCCCCGAGGTGCGCACCACCGCACTGGCCGACGGTAACAATCTGTCGTTTGTCACGGGCGACTTCGTGCGCATTACCGGCCGCGAGGGGACCCTCACCGGCCACGGATACATCGGGGTAAGCTACCCCAACTTTGCCCAAGACCTGGAGGTGGGCAGCCACATCCTCATCGACGACGGCGAACTCGAGTTCATCGTACGCGGCAAAGAGAACGACGAACTGCTGTGCGAGTCGCTCAACAACGGCGAACTGGGAGCCCGCAAGAGTGTCAACGTGCCGGGCGTGCGCATCAACCTCCCCTCGCTCACCGAGCGCGACATCCGCAACATCCGCTATGCCATCAAGCAGGAAATCGACTTCATTGCCCACTCGTTCGTGCGCAGCAAACAGGATGTACTCGACATTCAGGCCATTCTCGACGAGTATAAGAGCCCGATCAAGATTATCGCCAAAATCGAAAACCAGGAGGGTGTGGACAACATCGACGAGATACTCGAGGCCGCATACGGCGTGATGGTAGCCCGCGGCGACCTGGGTATCGAGGTACCCCAGGAGAAGATTCCCGGCATCCAGGCCCGCCTCATCAAGAAGTGCATCCAGGCCAAAAAGCCGGTTATCGTCGCCACCCAGATGCTCCACTCGATGATCAAGAACCCCCGGCCCACCCGTGCCGAGGTAACTGACATAGCCAACGCCATCTACCAGCACACCGACGCCCTCATGCTCAGCGGCGAGACGGCCTACGGCAAATATCCCGTCGAGGCGGTAGCCACCATGGCCCGCGTAGCCGAGGAGGCCGAAAACAACAAGCTCACCGAGAGCAACATCCGGGTCATTTCGTCGGCCGACGAACCCGACGTCACCTCGTTCCTGGCCAAACAGGCGGTAAAGACCTTCAACAAACTGGGTACAAAGGCCATCATCACCGACAGCTATACGGGCCGCACCGCCCGCTATGTGGCTGCCTACCGGGGACGCTACCCGGTGCTGGCTCTCTGCTACTACGAGCGCACCATACGGTTGCTGGCTCTCTCTTACGGCGTATTCCCCCTCTATCAGGAGCGCACCCGCACCTCGCGCGAATACCTGTTCAACGGCCTGAACCACCTCATGGAGCTGCACCTCATCGACCGCGACGACCTCATTGCCTACCTGGGCGGAGGATTCGGCGAAGGAAAAGGCACCACATTCCTCGAGATAAACCGGATAAGCGAAGTGCTCGACAACTTCAACCACTATACCTTGCCCAATATCGAAGACGCCGAAGCATGACCCGCGAACTGGAAGAGTACATATTGACCCACATCGACCCCGAGGACGAACTGCTTGCCGCGCTCGACCGGAATACGCACCTGTATCACCTGCGGCCCCGCATGGTGTCGGGCCATCTGCAAGGGCGCATTCTCAAGATGTTCTGTCGCATGATGCGGCCGCACCGCATCCTCGAGCTGGGCACCTTCACCGGCTACTCGGCCCTCTGCCTGGCCGAGGGGTTGTGCGAAGGGGGCGAAGTGCATACCATCGAAATCGACGACGAAATCGAAGACTTCACCCGCAGCTACTTCGACCGCTCGCCCGTAGGCGACCGCATCAAACTGTACATAGGCGACGCCTGCGAGATTGTCCCCTCCCTTGCCGACACCTACGACCTCGTGTTTATCGACGCCAACAAGCGCGACTATCTGAAGTATTACGAGCTGGTGTTGCCCAAGGTGCGGCCGGGGGGTATCATCCTGGCCGACAATACCCTGTGGGACGGCAAGGTGGTGACCGACCCGCACAGCCGCGACGCCCAAACGGTGGGCATCGAACGCTTCAACGACTTCGTCGCCACCGACAACCGGGTAGAGAAGGTGATTCTGCCCCTGCGCGACGGGCTCACCATTTTGTGGAAAAAACCGTAATGCCACACAATCTTTACCCACTCAACTTGGTTATATCTAAAAAAAGGAGCTATATATGGAAACAACACGACAGAACAAAATAAGCCGCCTGCTGCAGAAGGAGCTGAGCGACATTTTTCTGGGCGAAACCCGCAAGACCCACGGCATCATCATCTCGGTGAGCGTGGTACGCGTCAGCCCCGACCTGAGTACGGCCAAAGCCTACCTGAGCATCTTCCCGCCCGAAAAGAGCGCCGAAATGATTGCCAACATCAACGCCAACGCCAAGACCATACGCTACGAACTGTCGCAGCGCGTGCGCTTCCAGTTGCGAAAGACACCCGAACTCTCGTTCTTCCTCGACGACTCGCTCGACTACATCGAGAACATCGACTCGCTGTTGAAAAAATAGCGTATACCGATGAGTCGGCTCTCCCGCAAAATTGCCTGGCGCTACCTCTTCTCCAAGAAGTCGCACAGCGCCATCAATGCCATATCGATCGTATCGGTGTGCGGGGTGGCCATTACCACGCTGGCACTCATCTGCACCCTGTCGGTCTACAACGGATTCACGCAGCTGATCGGGTCGCTCTACTCGCAGATAGACCCGCAAATCAAGATTACTCCGCGTGAGGGGAAAACGCTCGATACCGAGGCTCCCGAGCTGAAACAGATAGCCTCATGGCCCGAGGTGGCCATCGTCTCGCCCGTCATCGAGGAGAATGCCCTGTGCCAATACAAGGACCGCCAGCAACCGGTGCTGGTAAAAGGGGTTCCCGACAACTATACCCAGCTGTCGCACATCGAGGAGCTTATCACCAGCGGCACCTTCATGCTCAACGACGGGCGAGTCGACTATGTATCGCTGGGCATAGGCATTGCCGCCCAACTGGGTATCGCCACCAACACCCCCTACCCCGTAGAGCTCTATGCTCCCAACCGGCTGGGACGGGTCAATCTGGCCAACCCGGCACAATCGTTCAACAGCAGGCGTTTCTTCGTGGCCGGCGTCTTCTGCTCCAACCAGGCCATCTACGACGACCAACTGGTGATTCTGCCCCTGGCCACCGCCCGCGAGATGTTCAGCTACACCACCGAGGCAACCGCCATCGAGCTGCACCTCGCTCCCGACTACACCGAGCATGCCGTGGCCCAGAAGCTGAAAGAGACTTTGGGCGACTCGTACCGCGTGGCGACCCACATCGAGCAGAACGACTGGTACAAGTGGGTACAGATTGAGAAGTGGATTACCTTCCTCATCCTCTCGTTTATCCTGATGATTGCCACCTTCAACGTAATAGGCGCCCTCTCGATGCTCATCATCGACAAGAAACGCGACATCGACACCCTGCAGAAACTGGGAGCCGACGACCGACTCATCTCGCGCATATTCCTGGCCGAGGGGTGGCTCATCTCGGCCATCGGGGCCGGTTCGGGCCTCATTCTGGGGGTGATACTCTGCTACCTGCAACAGGAGTACGGATTGCTGAAGCTGGGCAGTACCGAGGGCATGTTCATCACCGATGCCTATCCCGTGCGGCTCGAACTGTTCGACACGCTGGCCGTCACCGCCATCGTCCTCATCCTGGGCTTCGTTACCGCCTGGTATCCTGCCAAGTTTCTGCGCAAGCGCCTGCTCGCCGAGAAATCAAATAGAGAGTAACCTCTGGCACGCATACCTACCTCTTTAATATATACTATACTTTATCCCATGCCAACATACCAACAGGGCGGCCCAAAACTGTTTTTGAGCCGCCCCGTCGTTATCTTGGTCTATCTCCTCATCACTTCATTTCGCGAGCAATCGCATCGGCAATAGACTGCATTTCGGCAGCGTCGAGCGACAGCTTGTCGCGGAAGAAATTCATATCGGACTCGTGGTTGATAGGCACCAGATGAATGTGCGTATGAGGCACTTCGAGACCCATCACGGCCACACCTACCCGTTTGCAGGGCACGGCCTTCTCGATAGCCCGGGCCACCCGTTTGGCGAAGCGGGTGAGACCTACATAAGCCTCGTCGTCGAGATCGAAGATATAGTCGACCTCCTTTTTCGGAATCACCAGCGTATGCCCTTTGGCTACGGGATTGATGTCGAGGAATGCAAAATAATTCTCGTCCTCGGCTACTTTGTAGCACGGAATTTCACCGGCTACAATACGACTGAAAATGGTTGCCATGGTTTCTTGTTTTTTAGTTGTTACAAAGATAGTGAAAGGTGAGAGTAGAGGCAAAGGAAAACGCAGTTTTCAACTTTGACTATGCCGAACCGACTCCTATCTTATTCAAAGATAGTGAAAGGTGAGAGTAGAGGCAAAGGAAAACGCAGCTTTCAACTTTGACTCTGCCGAACCGACTCCTATCTTATTCAAAGATAGTGAAAGGTGGGAGTAGAGGCAAAGGAAAACGCAGCTTTCAACTTTGACTCTGCCGAACCGACTCCTATCTTATTCAAAGATAGTGAAAGGTGGGAGCAGAGGCAAAAAGAAAACAAACTTTTCATCTTGAAGTTGTGTCGGAGCTGCTCCTGTCGGCGACAAGATAGGGAAAGGGAACAAAAAAAGCGTTCTCCCACTCTGCAAACTATAGGAGAGAGCGGGAGAACGCCTGTGACAAAAAAGCCGATATGCAACGTGTGCATACCGGCCTATGGGGTTAAATGGAAATATCTACAATCTCGAACGACATCAGGCCCGAAGGAACCTGAATCTCAACGATGTCGCCAACCTGCTTGCCCAGCAGACCTTTGGCGATAGGTGTCGTGGCCGAAATCTTGCCTTCACGCAGATTGGCCTCCGACTCCGACACGATGGTATATTTCATTACCGCGCCATTCTTGACATTCTTGATAGTTACGGTGTTCAAGATTTGCACCGTGTGGGTGTTCAACTTACTCTCGTCGATGAAACGGGCGTTGGCCACGAGATCTTTCAACTGCGAGATTTTCATTTCGAGCATGCCCTGTGCCTCTTTGGCTGCATCATACTCGGCATTTTCCGAGAGGTCACCTTTGTCGCGAGCTTCGCCAATCGCACGAGAGATTTCGGGACGCTTCACATTTTCGAGATAAGCTATCTCTTCCATCAGTTTTTTGTAACCTTCTTCGGTCATGTACGTAATAGCCATAATTTTACTCCTATAGTGTTTATAAATTATTATTCCATATTAAACAAAAAAGAAATCCCGCCGTTAGCCGGGACTCCTTTTTGTGCTTTCACTGTGACAAAGATACGCCCTTTTTTTAATCTTCCAAAAAAAAACGCCGAGAATCGTCAAAAGTTTACTTGTCGGCTCATTAGAGACGCGATTGTATAGCAGCCTCGATTTCACCCACTTTCTCGATGCGTTTCACAATGCCGTCGTTCTTGTCGATGACGAAACAGGTAGGCAAGTTCTTCACATTATAGATAGCGGCGTTGCGCGAATAGACACTCTGCGGATCGCGCACGCACACCCACGGCAGATTGTCGGCAGCTACCTTCCACGACTGTTCGTCGGCATCGAGCGAAACCTGATAGATCTGGAGACCACGGCTCCTGTATTTCTTGTAGAGTTCGGCCAGCTTCATATTGTAAGCCGGGGAATAATCGGTCTGGTAAGCGGTGAAACTGAGAAGCACCACCTTATTGGCTTCCACCTGCTCGCCCAAGGTCTGCTTGCGACCCAACTGGTCATACAGTTCCACGTCGATATACGAGGTAGTCTCTGCCTCGATATTGGCCTCGTTGCTCTGGCGGGCAGCTCGCTCGGCAGCGATGGCTTCCAGTGTCATCTGCTTCAACTGCTTGGCGCGGGGCGACTCGGGATAGTGCATATCGAAACTCGTAGCCACGGCGGCAATCAACTTGCGGTCTTCGGCATTGTAAGGGTCGAATACCCGACTGCCGTTAATCTCCTGGAACACGATATAATAAGCGGCGGCCGATGCCGGATTCTCCAGCACCAGGTTGAGCATCTTCTCCTTGTACTCGGCCAAAGCCTGAATAGCTTGTGCCCGCAAGGTATCGACCTGGTTGCTGTTGGCCGATACAGCTTTGTTGAGTTCATTGATGCGACGTTTCAACTTACCGCTCTCGTCGGTCACGATGCGCATCTTGGTACACTCGTCCGAACCGGTCAGTTCGTAGCCGTCGGCAAAATCGGTAGCCCGGGCCGAGAACGACAGCGTCTCGGTAGAGTCGACGGCAAAATGAACCAGAGCCCCATTCAACCGCAGCTGATAAAACTCGGGATATTGCGGTGCCTCTTGTTTGAATTTGAAAGCGCCCTTGTCGTCGAGAGTCACCGAGTCGAGCGCCACAGGCTGTCCCGTAGCCAGCGATTCGAGGTAAAGCATTTGTCCGTGAGCACCCGTCACGTCGCCTTCGATGGTAAACTGCCGCTTGCTACACGAGGTAACAGCCACGGCTATCGCACATAAAAATATCCACTTTCTCATTGTTTCAGATTTTAAGTTCATGGCCATCTCCCCTTGGAGAAAACCAGTTACAAAGATATGTTTTTTTTCACACATTCCAATGCCTCGGTGCCTCTGTACCAAAAGCAAAATGAAAGAATGCCCCCGCAAAAAACCGCACTATCTGTTCGCCAAACTACTTTTATAGGCGATATTTTTTCATTTTTATTTCATAATCATAGTTTTGCATTCAAACTTTCATTATCTTTGCGTGATTTTGAGAAGAAAAAAATACAGAAAAATCGATTTTATGATTAAACAAGTTATTAAGAAGACCATCGATTTGGGTGATGGAAGGACCATCACCATCGAAACCGGCAAGCTCGCCAAGCAAGCCGATGGGGCCGTAGAAGTACGCATGGGCAACACCATGCTGTTGGCCACGGTATGTTCGGCACAAGAAGCCGGTGAAGGCGTGGATTTCATGCCTTTGCAAGTAGAATACAAAGAGCGTTATTCAGCTTTCGGCCGTTTCCCCGGAGGTTTTACCAAACGTGAGGGCCGAGCTTCAGACTACGAGATACTCACCGCCCGCCTGGTAGACCGCGTACTGCGTCCGTTGTTCCCCGACAACTATCACGCCGACACCTTCGTGAACATCATGCTGTTCTCGACCGATGGCGTAGACATGCCCGATGCCCTGGCCGGTCTGGCCGCATCGGCTGCCCTGGCCGTGTCGGATATTCCCTTCAACGGTCCTATTTCGGAAGTACGGGTTGCCCGCATCGACGGTAAATTCAGAATAAATCCTACCTTCAGCGAACTCGAAAGAGCCGACATGGATTTGATGGTAGGTGCCACTTATGAAAACATCATGATGGTCGAAGGCGAAATGGACGAAGTTTCGGAGGCCGACCTGCTCGAAGCCCTCAAAGCCGCCCATGAAGCCATCAAGGTTCACTGCCTCGTACAGAAAGAGTTGGCCGAGGCCGTGGGTTCGACCGTAAAACGCGAATATTGCCACGAAACCAACGACGAAGATCTGCGCAAAGACGTGTGGGCAAAATGCTACGACAAGGCTTACGCCATTGCCCGCTCGGGTAATGCCGACAAGCACGCCCGCCAAAACGCCTTCGACGCTATCGTCGACGACTATCTGGCCGGTCTGAGCGAAGAAGAGCTCGCCGAAAAGGAACCGCTCGTACGCCGCTACTACCACGATGTAGAGAAAGAGGCCGTACGTCGCTGCATCCTCGACGAAGGCATCCGTCTCGACGGCCGTACCACCACGCAGATTCGCCCCATCTGGTGCGAAGTAGACTACCTGCCGGGTCCTCACGGATCGGCCGTGTTCACCCGTGGTGAGACGCAGGCCCTGGCCACCGTTACCCTCGGTACCAAACTCGACGAGAAGATTCTCGACGACGTGCTCAACCAGGGTCGCGACCGCTTCCTGCTCCACTACAACTTCCCCCCCTTCTCGACCGGCGAAGCTAAAGCCCAACGCGGCGTAGGCCGTCGTGAAATCGGTCACGGCAACCTGGCCAACCGCGCCCTCAAACGCATGATTCCGAAGGATTACCCCTATGTAATCCGTGTCGTATCGGATATTCTCGAGTCGAACGGCTCGTCGTCGATGGCTACCGTTTGTGCCGGTACGCTGGCCCTGATGGATGCCGGTGTACAAATCAAGAAACCGGTTTCGGGTATCGCCATGGGCTTGATTACCGACAAAGACAATGTGAAATATGCCATCCTCTCCGATATTCTCGGTGACGAGGACCACCTCGGCGACATGGACTTCAAGGTGACCGGTACCCGCGACGGTATCACCGCCACCCAGATGGACATCAAGTGCGACGGTCTCTCCTACGAAGTTCTCGAGAAAGCCCTGAACCAGGCTCGCGAGGGTCGTATGCACATCCTCAACATCATCACCGACACCATCGCCGAACCGCGTGCCGACCTCAAGCCGCATGCGCCTCGTCTCGAGACGATGATTATCCCCAAAGAGATGATCGGTGCCGTAATCGGCCCGGGCGGGAAAATCATCCAAAGCATTCAGGAAGCCAGCGGTGCCATCGTTACCATCGACGAAATCGACAACGAGGGCCACATCGAAATCTCGGCAGCCAACCTCGAGTCGATTCAGGATGCCAAACGCCGCATCAAAGCCATCACGGCTCAACCCGAAGAGGGCGAAACCTATACCGGTGTAGTGAAATCGATTCTGCCCTTCGGTGCATTCGTAGAGATTCTCCCCGGCAAAGATGGTCTGCTCCACATCTCGGAAATCAGCTGGGACCGTCTCGAGACGATGGAGACCTCGGGTATCCACGAAGGCGACGAAGTAACGGTGAAACTCATCGAAATCGACAAGAAGACCGGCAAATACCGTCTCTCGATGAAAGCTCTGTTGCCCCGTCCCGAAAGAGCCCCGCGCAACGACCGTCACCGCGACAACAAGAAACAGTAACAGATTCTATCTGTTCCGCCATACGAGCCGTATATCATCCCGATATACGGCTCTTTTTTTTCGCCTACCTCAAACAGATATTGCGCGGGGTTAAAAATTCTCATTTTTTTACTTATTTAGCGTAAAAATCGTTACCTTCGTTTGCAAATGATTCTCGGCCTATGGCAGCACTGAAACAGCAGCTACAACAGAAGCTGCAACAAAAGCTCTCACCCCAGCAGATACAGCTCATCCGGCTCCTCGAACTTACCGAAGTGGAGTTTGAAGAGCGCGTGCAACAAGAGCTGGTCGACAACCCCGCCCTGGAAGAGGGCCGGGAAGAAAGCCTCGACAGCCTGAACGACTACAACCCCAACGCCGACGAAGACGGGAATCCCACCGAATCGGCCGAAGAGCTCTCGCTGGGCGACTACCGCACCGAAGACGACATCCCCGACTACCGGCTCGAGGCCGACAACTTCTCGAAAGACGACAAGAAAGAGGATATTCCCTTTGTCTCGGCTTCGTCGTTCCACGACTACCTCGAGAGCCAGTTGGGCGAACAGCCGCTCGACGACACCTCGTATCAGATTGCCCAATATATCATCGGCAACATCGACGACAACGGCTATCTGCAGCGCCCCATCCAGGCCATCACCGACGACCTCATCTTTCAGGTGGGGCTCGACGTACCGGTGAGTCAGGTCGAGGATATTCTGCAAATGATTCAGGAGTTCGAACCTGCCGGTGTGGGGGCCTCGAACCTGCGCGAATGCCTGCTGCTGCAGCTCGAGCGTCACGAGGGTACACCCGCCAACCTGCTGGCCTACAAAATCGTGGACCAGATGTTCGACGAGTTTTCCAAGAAGCACTACGACAAAATCATGCGCCAGTGCAACGTGAGCGAAGAGGAGCTGAAACAGGCCATTCACGAAATCACCCTGCTCAATCCCAAGCCGGGCAGTGCCTGGAACAACAGCTACTCGGGCAACTCGGAGCACCACATCATCCCCGACTTCTACGTCGAGGCTCAGGATGGCGAGCTCACCATCAGCCTCAACAACAGCAATATACCCGAGCTGCACGTAAGCCGCGACTATCAGGACATGCTGGAAGACTACTCGTCGAACAAACAGAACCAGACCCGCGACAAACGCGATGCCCTCTTGTTTGTCAAGCAGAAACTCGACGCGGCCCAGTGGTTTGTCAACGCCGTGAAACAACGGCAAGAGACACTGCTCAAGACCATCACGGTCATCGTCGAGCTGCAAAAGGAGTTTTTCCTCACCGGCGACGAGCGTACCCTCAAGCCGATGATTCTGAAAGATGTGGCCGAGCGTACCGGCTACGACATCTCTACCATCTCGCGGGCCAGCAACAGCAAGTATGTGCAAACAAATTTCGGTATTTATCCGTTAAAATATTTCTTCTCCGAGGCCATGCAGAACGATGCCGGCGAAGAGGTCTCGACCCGCGAAATCAAACGACTGCTGCAAGAGCTGGTCGACCACGAAGACAAGCGCAAGCCGCTCTCCGACGACAAGCTGTGCGAGATGCTGCAACAGAAGGGATACCCCATAGCACGACGTACCATCGCCAAGTATCGTGAGCAGCTCTCCATCCCCGTGGCCCGGTTGCGCAAAGAGATTTGAACGACTAAAAAAACATAACGACTTATGAACAAACTGGCAACCCTACTGTCGACCGTGTTTCATCCGCTGCTCATGCCTACCTACGGCATCGCCATCGCGCTCTACACGTCGTACATGCGCATCTTCGGCGACCGCCTGCTGGGCATCGTCATCGTGGGGGTGTTGCTCACGACCTGCATACTCCCCTCGCTGGGCATCTATATCCTCTACAAACTGGGGCACATCAGCGACTTCAGGCTGCACGAACGCACCGAGCGTACCATCCCCTACCTCATCAACTTCGCCTGCTACGTAGCCTGCTACCTCTATCTCTACCGGTTCGGGATACCCGGCTGGATTATCGCCTTCATCGCGGGTGCCATCGTCGCGCTCATCATCTCGCTCTTCATCAACCGGTACTGGAAGATAAGCGCCCACATGGTGGCAGCCGGCTCCATGGTGACGCTGGTATTTCTGATGAGTTTCTACAGCCTCATGCTCACCCCCTATATCCTGCCGCTGCAGATTGCCTCTGTGCTGCTGGCCGGTGCCATAGGCTCGTCGCGCATCCTGCTCAAACGCCACACGCTGGGACAGGTAGGCGCCGGATTTGCCCTGGGGATACTCTGCTGCGGGTCGATGTTCTTTATTTTTGCATAACCGATAAGTAATATATACCATTATGAAACCTGTTGTAAGTATAATCATGGGGAGCACCTCCGACCTCCCCGTCATGGAGAAAGCCGCCAAGCTGCTCGACGAGTGCGAAATCCCCTTCGAGATGCTGGCCCTCTCGGCACACCGCACCCCGGCTCAGGTCGAGGAGTTTGCCAAAGGAGCCAAAGCCCGCGGCATCAAAGTCATTATCGCTGCGGCCGGCATGGCTGCACACCTGCCCGGCGTCATCGCCTCGATGACCCCGCTGCCCGTCATCGGTGTGCCCATCAAATCGGGCATGGAGGGTCTCGACGCCCTGCTGGCCATCGTGCAGATGCCCCCGGGAATCCCCGTAGCTACCGTAGGTATCAACGCCTCGCTCAATGCCGCTATCCTGGCTACCCAGATGCTGGCCCTGGGCGATGCCGCCATTGCCGAAAAGGTGGAGCGATATAAAGCCGGACTCACCCAGAAAATCGTGGCCGCCAACGAGGCTCTGGCCGAAGTCAAATACAAATTCAAAACCAACTAATCCCTATTCACGCCGTTCTCTTTTATCATGGACTATTACAACTACCGTCGCCGGGAAAGCAGCGTCGTACAGATAGGCGACACGCCTCTCGGAGGGTCGTACCCGATACGCATACAGTCGATGACCAACACCTCTACGCTCGACACCCCGGGCAGCGTAGAGCAGTGTATCCGCATTATCGAGGCCGGGGCCGACTATGTGAGACTTACCGCCCAGGGGGTGCGCGAGGCCGAAAACCTGGCCAATATCGAGAAAGAGCTTCATGAGCGGGGATACCACACCCCGCTGGTGGCCGACATCCACTTCAACCCCAAGGCGGCCGACGCAGCGGCCTGCACCGTCGAAAAGGTGCGTATCAACCCCGGTAACTTCGTCGACAGCGCCCGCACCTTCAAGCAGATAGACTACACCGACGAGGAGTATGCCGCCGAACTGAAACGCCTGCGGGAGCGGTTTGTCGCCTTCCTCGACATCTGCAAGGAGCACCACACGGCCATCCGGCTGGGAGTGAACCACGGTTCTCTCTCCGACCGCATCATGAGCCGCTACGGCGATACGCCGGCGGGCATGGTCGAGTCGTGCATGGAGTTCCTGCGCATCTGCCGCGACGAACATTTCGACAACGTAGCCATCTCGATCAAGGCCTCCAACACGGTGGTGATGGTAGCCACCGTGCGGCTGCTCATCCAGACGATGGATGCCGAGGGCATGCACTACCCGCTGCACCTGGGGGTGACCGAAGCCGGCGATGGAGAGGACGGACGGATAAAGTCGGCCGTGGGTATAGGCACCCTGTTGGCCGACGGTATAGGCGACACCATACGGGTTTCGCTAAGCGAAGCGCCCGAGGCCGAGGTGCCGGTGGCCCGCAAGCTGGTCGACTACATCACCGCCCGGGCCGGCCATGCTCCCATTGTGGCTCCCGAACTCTCGCTCGAGCAGTTGGCCGCCCGCCCCAAAGAGCACATCGAGGAGATTGGCGCCGGCGAACAGCCGGTGGTCCTGGCCGAGGGGAAACCCGGCGAGGGAGCCAAAGCCGACTTCTACTACACCCGCGACCAAGCGGCCGGGGGTGCGGTGCGTTCAATTGTCGACTATCCCCACTACCGGGGTGAGGCCCACACCTGCCCGCTCTTCCGGGCTGCCGACTGGCAAGCCCTGACCTCGTGCCAGGCTCCGCTGCGGTTCCTGCAGGCCGACACGACCGAACTGACCGAGCCGCTGCTCAACCGGTTGGCCAGCGAGAAGGGGGTGGTACTCATCGTCACCTCGCACCACATCAACCCTGTGGGCGACACGCGTGCTGCCTTGGCTCGGCTGACCGCAGCCGGCTGCACCTGCCCCGTGATACTGAAGCGAGACTATCGCGAGAACAACCCCGAGGAGCTGCAAGTGAAGGCCGGAGCCGATTTCGGCCCCTTCCTGCTCGATAGCCTCATCGACGGTATCTACCTCTGCAACGAGGGAGAAATAGCCGCACAGAGCCTCACAGACTACATGTTCACCATTTTGCAGGCCGCCCGCAAGCGGTTCAGCAAGACCGAATACATCTCGTGCCCCAGTTGCGGACGCACCATGTTCGACCTGCAAACGACTCTGGCCCGGGTCAAGGCGGCCACCTCGCATCTGACCGGACTCAAAATAGGTGTCATGGGCTGTATCGTAAACGGTCCCGGCGAGATGGCTGATGCCGACTACGGCTACGTGGGTGCCGGTCGCAACCGGGTGAGCCTCTACAAAGGCAAGAGCTGTATCGAAAAGAACATACCCGAGGAGCAGGCTATCGAAAAGCTCATCGCCCTCATCAAAGCCAACGGCGACTGGTGCGACCCCGCTTGAGATTTCTGACCTGAACGATGAACGACAGCAAGAACAACATTCGCGCCGAACTGGCCACGCTCCCCGTGGGCAAACTGCTTTGGCGGTACTCGGTACCGGCCATCGTGGGGACGATGGTCATGTCGCTCTACAACGTAATCGACCGCATCTTTATCGGGCAAGGTGTGGGCCCCGACGCCATATCGGGGCTGGCCCTCACCTTCCCCATCATGTCGATTTCGGGAGCCATCGGCATGCTGGTCGGACAGGGTGCGGCGGCCCGCATCTCGATTGTGATGGGACAGGACGACAAGGAGAAGGCCGAGAAGATTCTGGCCAACAGCCTCATCCTCTCCGTCACCTTCGCCCTCTGCTACCTCTCGCTCTTCGTCATCTTCATGGACGACATTCTGCGCAGCTTCGGCGGCAGCGACCGCACCATACCCTATGCCCGCGAGTTCCTGCTCTACATCATGCCCGGCATGCTCTGCACCAACCTGTGCTACAGCTTCAACAACATGATGCGGGCCTCGGGCTATCCCGGCAAGGCCATGTACACGATGCTCATCGGCGCCTTCTCCAACCTCGTTCTCGCCCCCATCTTCATCTTCGGCCTCAAGCTAGGCATCAAGGGGGCGGCCATCGCTACCGACATAGCCATGGCCATCTCGGCGGTTTTCGTGATGGCACACTTCTGCAACACCCGCAGCAACGTGCGGTTCCACCGCCGGTACTTCAAGCTCGAGTGGGCCATCCTCATCAACATCGTCTCCATAGGCATGTCGCCCTTCCTGGTCAATATCGCCAGCAGCGTAATCAACGCCATCATCAATACCTCGCTCTACCGCTACGGAGGCGACGAGGCCATTGGTGCCTTCGGCATCTTCAACAGCTACGCCACCCTGGTGGTGATGCTCATCGTGGGGCTGTGCCAGGGCATGCAGCCCGTCGTGGGCTACAACTACGGAGCCGGCAACTACGACCGCATGAAACGGGCCTTCAAGATTACCTGTGTCGTGGCCACCCTCTGCGCCACGGTGGGGTGGATAGGTTCCACCTTCTTCCCCTACTACATCATACGGGCCTTTACCACTGACGAACATCTTATCGACGTGGCTATACACGGCATGCGCATCGCCATGGGCGTCTTCCCCATCGTGGGCATCCAGATGGTCGCCACCAACCTGTTCCAGTCGCTGGGCATGGCCTCGAAGGCCATCTTCATGAGTCTTACGCGGCAGGTCATCTTTCTCATACCGCTGCTGCTCATCTTCCCCCGCCTGTTCGAACTGAACGGCGTGTGGGGCGCCATGCCGGTATCCGACACGATTGCCACCCTCGTCACCCTGCTGATGCTCTGGCAAACCAACCGGAAACTGGGGCAAAACAATCGGGTAACGCCCGCCGCTTGAGAAAATACGGCATGCTTCCCCCATGGATTATTATCCAACCCGCTGATAACAAACGAGGATGGCCCCGCGCTACATGAGTCGAAGCCATCCTCGTCTTTATACGTCGAGTCTGCACAGCGTGTCCCGTGCAAATCGTTGCTTACTCCTTCATCACCGGAATTTCGCGGTTCATGCTCTGTTCGAGCGAGATAAGCGTCTCGGTCGAAACTACCCCCTTGATGTGCTGAATCTTGTCGTTCAAGAGCTCCATCAGATGCTCGTTGTCCCGGGCATAGAGCTTGCACAACATCGTATAGGGACCTGTGGTAAAGTGGCACTCCACTACCTCGGGAATCTTTTCGAGCTCGGGAACTACATCGCGATACATCGACCCCTTCTCCAACTTCACCCCAATATAGGTACAAGTTCTGAAACCCAGCGACTTGGGGTTCACATGATACCCCGAACCGGTAATCACGTGCATATCGATCATGCGCTGTATGCGCTGGTGAATAGCCGCACGCGAAACGCCGCACTCGGCGGCTACGTCTTTCGACGGAATGCGAGCATTGCGCATTATAATCTCGAGAATC
The DNA here is from genome assembly GCF_963931395.1 of Barnesiella sp. An22. Lineage (NCBI taxonomy): Bacteria > Pseudomonadati > Bacteroidota > Bacteroidia > Bacteroidales > Barnesiellaceae > Barnesiella > Barnesiella sp. An22. The sequence goes on along the minus strand of NZ_OZ007014.1, from coordinate 230,925 downwards.
TGACGATCTAAATTATCTATCTTTTCCATAAAATTTTATTTACATAAATCATTTTGCGACAAAAATATCACTTCTTTTTGAATATACAACTATGTTTTAGCTATTTTTTTGACAAAAAGATACTCCCCTTACTAAAAACAGATGGCTTATTGAGCCTTTATAAGATACTTTTTCATAAAAAAATAAAGAATACAGAAGGGCTGAAACACTTTTCGAAGCGAACTGCCGCCTCCCCGATTGTGTTAAAAATCGATTTTTTATTGTCGGTTTTGTCCAGAATAGTTATAATTGCAATTAACAGCGCTGTTAAACAAAACACGACCTATGTCACAAGCCAAACCCAACACCAAAAGAAAGAATACCGAGGGGGCCGTCATGGCGGCTGCCGAAGAGTTGTTTCTCGAGAAAGGATACCTGCTGGCCACTACGACCGAGATAGCCCGCCGGGCCGGTGTAACACACGCCATGCTACACTACTATTTCCAAACCAAGGAACAGATTTTCTTCAAGGTTCTCGACAAAAACCTGCACGAACTGTTTACCTCGGTACGCAATGCCATGTCGGCCGAAACTATTGCATTTTGGCCCAACCTGAAAGGTGGCGTAATCCGTCTGCTCGAATTCCTCGACCAGCATCGCCAACTGGTCAGTTTCCTGTACGACGTAGCCCGGCACAACCCCGAACTGCTGAACCGTTACCGCGAAAGCACCATAAGCCTCATTTCGGGACTTGCCGGCCATCACAAGGTCCTGCTCGACAACGAGGTGCGGGCCGGCCGGTGCAACCCCATCACCTTCGAACAACTGTTTCTCGACCTCATTTCGCTGAGCTTCTCGACCTACATGTCGGTACCGGTGATGGAACAGGCGGTGGGAATGCCGCGTGACCAGATAGACCAGGCCCTGAAGAGGCGGCACGACGAGATTATCGCCCTGCTCTACCACCGGCTGTACGGCCGATGTGAGCCCGACCGATAACCGGGAAAGAAGGAATCAAAAACAAGGAGCATTTTAACGAGAGAGATATGATGAAAAGATGGGTTTTTCTTATCCTGTGGGCCGGTATCGCCAGTGCGGCCGCCGCTCAAGTGACCCTGAGCGATTGTGTGGAAAAGGCCCGCAACAACTACCCGCAGATACAGGAGCTCGGCCTCATCCGTGAAGCCGAGAAATACGATTTGTCCACCGCCAGCCAGAGCTGGCTGCCGCAACTCACCATCAGCGGCAAAGCCCAATATCAGTCGAAGGTGGTCGAGATGCCGTTCGAAATACCCGAGTTCAAGTTCAACCTGCCTCACGACCAATATTCGCTGGTGGGCGAGTTGAGCCAAACCCTCTGGGACGGCGGCACGACGGCCAGCAAAAAGCGGCTGGTGAGCGCCGATGCCCAGATACAGAGCCAACAGGTAGAGGTATCGTTGTACAGCATCAGGCAGAAGGTGGAGAATATCTTCCTGGGCATCCTGCTTATCGACAAGCAGATTGCTCAAAACGAGATTGCCATCAAGAGCCTCTACCGCAACCGCGAGTCGGTGCTGGCGGGCATCGAGCACGGCGTGTCGTACAAGTCGGACTTGAGCATCGTCGATGTGAACATACTCAACTACAAGCAGACCATCTCGTCGCTGAACTCCGACCGCCAGGCCTACGTCGACATGCTCGGGCGGCTCACCGGCGAGGACCTGTCGCAAGCACAGTTCGTAGAGCCGCCGGTCGACCTGCAAATCGACACCACTACCCTGGCGCGGCCCGAACTGCAACTCTACAAGGCACAGCTGGAGCAGACCCGGGTACAGCGTCAGGATTTGCAGACCAACCTCTACCCCAAGTTCAATCTGTCGTTGCAGGGGGGTATCGGACGCCCGGGATTGAACATCCTGAAAAACGAGTTCGAACCCTACTACACCGTGGGGGTAAAGATGCAGTGGAATCTGGGAGCCCTCTATTCACGCAAGAACGACATCCGTAAGATAGCCGCACAGAAAGAGCGCATCGAGCGCGAGCAGGAGACCTTTGTCTTCAACACGATGCTCGATGTGACCGACCGCCTGAATGAGGTGCACAAAGCCCGGCAGGTGCTCGAGCAAGACAGCGAAATCATCAGACTGCGCGAGGATATTCGCCAAGCCGGCGAGGAGCAGTACAAGCAGGGGGTCATCATGCTCACCGACCTGATGGACATGATTGACGAGGAGTTCAACGCCCGGGTGGCCGAATCGCTCCACCAGGTGCAGCTCATCATGGCCATCTGCGACCTGAAGACCACTCTGGGACAGTAAACCGATACAAACCATAAACTCAAGACAATGAAAGAGAAAATTTTATACACAGCCCTGGCAACGGCACTTCTCACCCTCGGCAGTTGTGCCGACCACTCGCGCGACTTCGACGCCTGCGGTCAGATAGAGGCGACCGAGGTACTGGTTTCGGCCGAGGCCAACGGCCGCATCGTATCCCTGCAACTGACCGAAGGCGACCGGCTCACGGCCGGACAGACCGTGGGTGTCATCGACTCGGTACAGACCTACCTGCAGAAGCAGGAGCTCGTGCGCAAGCGGTCGAACACCCAGACCAAACTGGTAGACATCGACCGGCAACTGGCCTCGCAACAGGCCCAACTCGAAAAGCAGCAGGCCGACTACAAGCGGTACCAGGCTCTCGAGGCCAGGGATGCCGCTACCCAGAAACAGGTCGACGACCTCGCCTCGCAGATTGCCGTGACCCGGCGCGAGATGGCGGCCAAGAAACAGACCTACGAGCGCAACAACACGGGCATTCGCGAAGAGTTGGCCCTCTACGACGTGCAGATTGCCGAGAAGGAGGACCAGTTGAACAAATGCCGCATCGTGGCTCCTATCGACGGCACGGTGCTGACCAAGTTTGCCGAAGCGGGAGAGCTGGTGACGTCAGGGAAATCGCTCTTCAAGATGGCCGACCTGAAGCAGGTCTACGTGCGGGCCTACCTCACCACGGCCCAACTGGCCGAGGTGAAGCTGGGCGACACCGTGCAGGTGACCATCGAAGACGGTACCGACAAGCCCCGCCAATACGAAGGTCGGTTGGTATGGATTGCCGACGAGGCCGAGTTTACCCCCAAGAATATCCAGACCCAGGACGAGCGGGCCGATCTGGTCTATGCCGCCAAGGTGTCCCTCGAGAACGACGGCTTCCTCAAACTGGGCATGTATGCGTACGTCCGTTTCAAATAGAGAGGTGCAGCCATGGGAGCCATTGAAGTAGACGAGGTGAGCAAGCGATACGGGACCTGCCAGGCGTTGGAGCAGGTTTCGCTCGACATCGGGGCGGGCGAGATTTACGGCCTTATCGGACCCGACGGAGCCGGCAAGACCACACTCTTCCGCATACTGGTGACGCTGCTCCTTCCCGACAGCGGCCACGCCCGCGTCGAAGGGCTCGACGTGGTGAACGATTTCATGGCCATCAGGCGGCGCATCGGCTACATGCCGGGACGGTTCTCGCTGTACCAGGACCTGACGGTGGCCGAAAACCTCGACTTCTTCGCCACCATGTTCGGCACCACCGTAGCCGACAACTACGAAAACATCCGGGAGATTTACTCCCAGATCGAACCCTTCCGCGACCGGCGGGCCGGGAAACTGTCGGGCGGCATGAAACAGAAGCTGGCCCTTTGCTGTGCCCTGGTGCACCGCCCCACGGTACTCTTTCTCGACGAGCCCACCACCGGCGTCGATGCCGTGAGCCGCAAAGAGTTCTGGAACATGCTCTATCGCATCCGCGAGGCCGGCGTCACCATACTGGTATCGACCCCCTACATGGACGAGGCGTCGCTCTGCGACCGCATATCGCTCATCCAGCAGGGGCACATCATCGAGACCGGCACCCCGGCGGCCATCGTGGCCCAATATCCGCACCGGCTCTTCGGCGTGTCGGGCCACCCGGCCTATCCGCTGCTGAAGTATCTGCGGCGACGAAACGACCTGCTGCGGTGCTTCTCGTTCGGGTCGGAGCACCACGTGGCCGTCGCACCCGGCACCATTGCCCCCGACGAGCTGCAGACCCAGATTCGGGCAGCGGGATTCAGCGACGCAACGGTACACGAAATCGAGCCCAACATCGAAGATTGTTTCATGGAACTGGCTAAAAAAGAAAGGCAAAAGGCGTGAACGAAAATACCGACATCATCATCGTAGAGCAGTTGACCAAGAAGTTCGGCAACTTCACGGCGGTCGACCACATCAGCTTCAGGGTGCACCGGGGCGAAATCTTCGGATTCCTCGGGGCCAACGGAGCTGGCAAGACCACCGCCATGAAGATTCTGTGCGGCCTGAGCCTCCCCACCTCGGGCGGCGGCACGGTCAACGGGTACGACCTGTGCCGCGAACAGGAGAAAATCAAGCGTCACATCGGCTACATGAGCCAGAAGTTTTCGCTCTATGCCGACCTGAAGGTGTGGGAAAACATCCGCCTCTTCGGCGGCATCTACGGCTTGAGCGGCAAGCGCATCCGTCAAAAGAGCGACGAGATGCTGCGCTACCTGAACATGACCGACCTGAGAGACGAACTGGTGGGCGACCTGCCGCTGGGGTGGAAGCAGAAGCTGGCCTTCAGCATCGCCCTCATCCACGAACCGGCCATCGTCTTTCTCGACGAGCCTACCGGCGGTGTCGACCCCGAGACCCGGCGGCTCTTCTGGGACCTCATCTGCGAGACGGCCGAGGCGGGCACGACGATATTCGTCACCACCCACTACATGGACGAGGCCGAGTATTGCGACCGGGTGTCGATTATGGTCGACGGTGTCATTGCCGACCTCGACACCCCCGCAGCCCTGAAGCAACGCCATCAGGCGGCCGATATGGACGCGGTATTCCGTAAACTGGCCTACCAAGCCAAAAGAGAGTAAGGCTATGAAAGAGTTTTTGTCGTTCATCAAGAAAGAGTTCCGCCACATATTCCGCGACCGGCGCACCATCCTCATCGTGCTGGTGATGCCCATCGTGCAGATTATCCTCTTCGGCTTTGCCGTCAGTACCGAGGTGCACGATGCCCGGGTCGACGTGGTGGGCGACCTGGCCGACCCGTCGGTGAGGCAGACGGTGGCACGCATCGACCAGAACCCCTATCTGCACGTTACATCCGTATTGGGGTCGGTAGCCGAGGTGGCCGAGCGGTTCCGGGCCGGGAAGTCGGACGTGGCCGTCTGTTTCGAACGCAACTTCGACGAGCGGCTGCGTCACTACGACAAGGCATTCATACGGATACTCGGCGACGGGTCCGACCCCAATACGGCCCAAATGATTGTCAATTACGTGAACGGGGTATTGTCTACCGTGCAAAGCGAGTTGAGTGCGTCAGAGGGCACGCAAACGGCCTCGTTCCCGCACGTGCAATACATGTACAACCCCGCCGTGCGGTCGTCCTACAACTTCGTGCCGGGTGTCATGGGGCTTATCCTCATGCTAGTCTGCTCGATGATGACCGCCATCTCGATCGTGCGCGAGAAAGAGAGCGGCACCCTGGAGTTGCTGCTCGTCTCGCCCATCCGCCCCGTGGGAGTCATCGTCAGCAAGGCTATCCCCTACCTGGCGCTGTCGCTCATCAATCTGGTCACCATCCTGCTGCTCGCCCGCTTCGTGCTGGGCGTACCGTTGCGGGGCAGCCTGTTCCTGCTAGCGGTGGTGTCGGTGCTTTTCATTCTCGCATCGCTGGGCATCGGGCTGCTCATCTCGGTGGTTTCGGCCACCCAAAAGACGGCGCTGCTCATCTCGGGCATGGGACTCACGATGCCCACGATGATCTTCTCGGGCATCATCTTCCCCTGCGAGAGCATGCCCGTGATTTTGCAATACGTTTCGGATATTATCCCGGCCAAGTGGTACATCATCATGGTCAAGAAGGTAATGATCGAGGGGGTGGGTTTCAGCTACATCTACCCCGAGTTCATCATCCTGCTGGTGATGACGCTGTTTCTGCTGGTCGTGAGTGTAAGGCTATTTAAACGAAGATTATAATCGGGAGGTCGTTCTATGGTTCTACTTTATTTGCTGGAGAAAGAGTTCAAGCAGTTTTTCAGGGATCCCGGTCTGCCCAAGATGGCCATCGCCTTCCCGGTGCTGATGATGCTGGTATTTCCCTTTGCCGTGAGCATGGAGATACGCAACGTCGACCTGGTGGTGGTCGACAGCAACCGGTCGGTCGCCTCGTCGAAACTGGTAGAGAGCTGTACCGCATCGGGCTACTTCAACCTAGTGGAGGTGTGCGACGACCCGGCCCGGGCCATGCAGCTGATGGACCGGAACAAAGCCGACGCCATCCTGACCATCGAATCGGACTTCGACCGCTGTCTGGAGCGGGGCGAGGCGCTGCCCGTGGGGGTAAAGGTCAATACCATCAACGGCACGAAGGGGAGCATCGGGGCCGGTTACCTCACCTCGTGCATCCAACGCTACTACGCCGAGAATGCCCCGACCCAACCCACTACGGCAGCAGCCGGTCCGCAGCTCGACGTGTCGTCGAAATACTACTTCAACACCTATCTCGACTACAAGAAGTTCATGGTGCCGGCCCTCATCGTCATCGCCATCACCATGCTCACGGGCTTCTTTCCGGCCCTCAATATCGTGAGCGAAAAAGAGCGGGGCACCATCGAGCAGATCAACGTCACCCCCGTAAACCGGGGAGCCTTCATCCTCTGCAAACTCATACCCTACTGGCTGGTGGCCTTCTTCGTGCTCACGGCCTGCCTGCTGATTGCCCGCTGGGTATTCGGCTACACGTGTGCCGGGTCGGTGGGGTTGATGTACTTCTTCACGGCCGGCAACATTCTGGTGACAGCCGGCATGGGGCTGCTCATCTCCAACTACAGCGACAATGCCCAGCAGGCCATGTTTGTCACCTGGTTCTTCATGATGGTATTCATGCTGGTGAGCGGCATCTTCACCCCCATCGCCTCGATGCCCGGGTGGGCTCAGGCCATCACCTACCTGAATCCCATGCGCTACTATGCCGATGCCATGCGCGGCATCTACATCAAAGGCAGCTCGCTGGCCGATGTCTGGACCGATGCGGCGGGTCTGCTCACCATCGGAGCCGCGATGGTTTCGTGGGCTATCCTGAGCTACAAAAAGACTAATTGAATCTCAAAACTCACAACGAGGGGATCTACAAAAAAAGAAAGAGTTCGGTGCGATACCGAGCTCTTTCTCTCTATTTATGAAAATACAATCGTCTGGTTCAATCGCAAGGGTCGAGGCTCCTTGTGGCAACCCACTTCCCCTCACGGGAGGTTATCCTCTTATTTCAGAATATCCAGAACCTCAACCTCGAATACGAGAACCGAGTTGGTCGGGATCTTGTCGCCGGCACCACGTACACCGTAGCCCAGTTCGGCGGGGATATAGAGGATGTATTTGCCACCCTTTTGCATCAGTTGCAGACCTTCGCCGAAACCTTTCACTACACCGGCAGGCGAGAAGGTAGCGCTGGCATTGGCATCGAATTGAGTACCGTCGATCAATGTACCTTTGTACGATACTTTGGCACGTTGGTTGGCTTGAAGCGTTTCGCCTTGACCGGCTTTAACTACTTTGTAGAGCAGACCCGATTCGGTCTTTACTACACCCTCTTCTTTGGCTTTCTCGGCCAGGAAGGCTTCACCTTTAGCCAGGTTTTCTTTAGCTTCGGGAGACTCGGCCAAACGAGCGAGTTCCTCTTTTTCCTTAGCCTCGGCAGCAGCTCTGAAGATAGCGTCGAGAACGCCATTGGCCTCCATGTCCGAAATCAACAGCGTGGTATCGCCGGCCAAAGCCTTTTCGTAAGCCTGAATAAAGGTAGGCACATCGATTTCGAGGCCCGTGCCTTGCTTGATGTTTTTCAACATCTCTTTCACATAGAGACCCTGGCTCAAACCCATTTCATAAGAGCGTTGAGTCGAGTCCGATTTCATGGCAGCGGCAAAGCCTTTCATGAAGTCGCCGGTATCGATACCTTTCAGTTGGTCGTACATACCCGATTTCATGGCCTCGCCCAGACGGGCACCATTCGAAACACCCAGCGCATAGCTGGCACTATCGGCAGCGTTTTCGAGTTTCACAGCGGCTTTGTTTCCGCAAGACGACATTGCCGTAAGACCGGCAAGTGCCACAAAGAATAAAATACTTTTTTTCATTGTTTATGAGGTAAATAAATTACAATACTTTTATCAGTTCCACTTCGAAGATGAGCGTAGCGTTGGCCGGGATGCTGCCCCCTGCGCCCTGTTCGCCATATGCCAAATCGGAGGGTATGTAGAGTTTCCAGCGCGAGCCCTCGGGCATCAGTTGCAGAGCCTCTACCCAACCGGGTATTACCTGGTTGACCCCGAAGACGGCGGGAGTGCCCCGTTGTACCGAACTGTCGAATACCTGTCCGTCAATCAGCGTACCGTGATAGTGACACTGCACCTTGTCGGTAGACTTGGGTTTGCGGCCTGTACCCTCGGCGAGTACCTCGTATTGCAGACCGCTGGGCAAAACCACTACCTCGGGACGCTTGGCATTCTCGGCCAGGAAAGCCTCGCCGGCCCGCCGGTTCTCCTCGGCAATCTCGTTTTGCAGGTTGGTGAAATACTCGTTGATAATCTGTTTGGCCTCTTCGAAACTAATCTCGGGCTTCTCGTGCTTATATACAGCCTCTACGCCTTTGGCAAAGTCCTCGACATTCAGCGATTTAATACCCGAACCTAGGAAATTGTGCCCCATGCTGAGACCCAAAGCATAACTCAGTTTGTCCATTTTCTATTCTATTGTACAGTTAAGCAAACATAAATACAATATTTGCGTGGCGAAGATAGGGCTTTTATGCTTAATTCGATAAAATCTCCTTAAAAAAAAATATAATTTGCCCCCGAATAGCCCGGTACAGAAGCGTTTTTCAACATATTTTATACAAATCGTTTGCACCCGTCGCCCTTTTATGCTAATTTTAGGTGGGTTCTTCCCACACAAAAAGCGATAAACCTTTTTAAGTCTGCATGATATGAAAAAGAAACTGGTTGTTCTCACCGGAGCGGGCATGAGCGTAGAGAGCGGGCTCTCTACCTTCCGCGACAGCGGCGGCCTGTGGGACCGCTATCCCGTAGAAGATGTGGCTACCCCCGAGGGCTGGGAACGTAATCCCGCCCTGGTACAGGGATTCTACAACAAACGGCGCAAAGAGCTGTTGACCGTCGAGCCCAACGCGGGCCACAAGGGGCTGGCCGAGCTCGAGAAAGAGTACGACGTGACCATCATCACCCAGAATGTCGACAACCTGCACGAGCGGGCCGGCAGCACGCATGTGCTCCACCTGCACGGCGAGTTGACCAAGGTGCGGTCGGTCAAGGACGAAAGCCGGGTCTACGAACTCACCCCCGACCAGTACGAACTGGCCCCCGATGCCACCGACTCGCACGGCGACCGGCTGCGGCCGCACATCGTGTGGTTCGGCGAGGCGGTGCCCATGATCGAGCCGGCCATCCGCATCACCGAAGAGGCCGACATATTTGTGGTGATAGGTACCTCGCTCAACGTCTACCCCGCCGCCGGGCTGCTGGCCTATGTACGCCCGCAGGTACCCATCTACCTCATCGACCCCAAAGAGGTGCGGGTACCGATAAACCGCCCCGTACACGTCATCCAGAAGGGGGCTTCGGAAGGCGTGGCCGAACTGATCGAAGATTTACGACACGAGGCGTGACCTCGCTGCTGCTCCCCAATTACACACAGAGCCCGCGGATGTTTTCCGCGGGCTCTGTGCTATACGGCTATCACAAACCGGGTCAGGCGTGGCGTACCTCCTGCTGCTTGATGGCATCGACTACGTTGATGACATAGTCGCCCAGCCGCTCGCACTCCGAAATCATATCCATGTAATAGATACCGGCCTGATATTCGTAATGCTTGTTGTTGATATTCTCGATGTTCGATTTACGCAATTGATTGCGGAAGTTGTTGATTTCGCACTCCTTGTTGTACGAAATCATAATCTCGCTCATGGGAGGTTCGTTGCTCGACAAGAGCGCCACCATATTCGACAACGCCTCGGAGTTGAGGCGGAACATGGCGTCGATGTTGCTCACAATCTCGTCGTTGAAGACGATGTGCGAGTCTTGCTTGCGCTGCAGCGTGCGGGCCAGGTTGTAGCAGCAGTCGCCTATGCTCTCGATTTCGGTCACGATACTGAGCATGCCGTTTACCCGCATCTTGCCTTCGAAGCTCAACCGGCCACCCACTACCAGATTCAGGAACCCGGCAATCTCGAGCTCCATGCGGTCGCAAATCTGCTCGTACTTTTCGATGCGGTTATAGAGTTTCATATAGGCCTCGCTCCCCTCCTTCTCGTGCAAGAGGTCTTTCACCATGCCAAACATGCGTTGCACCCGCTCGGCATAGACGGCAATCTCCTGATGAGCCTGGGGCAAATTCAACTCCGAGGCCGAGAGCATACCACGCGAAATGAATTTCAACTGGAACTCCTCCTCGTTCTTGTCTTTCACCCGCACCAGGTGGGTGACAATCTTCTCGTAGAGCCCTGTAAACCAGATCATGATGGTTACGTTGATGACATTGAAGACCGTGTGGAACATCGACAGGCCGAACGATACCGAGAACTGCATGGCCTCGAAATGGGCCTTTTGCTGTTCAAAGTCGGGCGTATTCAGAGTGCCTCCGTTGTTGAGGGCATTGATGAGCGAAGGGTTGGTCTGCTCGTTGGCCGAGACGAAAGCCATCAGGTCGTTGGGATTGCCTACCCCCAGCGAGGTGCATATCCACACGATGAAGCGGATGAAGGGATAATAGAGAATCAACGTCCAAACCGACCCCAGCACGTTGAAGAGCAGGTGCCCCATGGCGGCCCGCTTGGCCGACACGTTGGCACTGATCGAGGCCAGCAACGGGGTAATGGTGGTACCTATGTTACTGCCCAGAATCAGGGCAGCGGCGATGTCGAAAGTAATCCATCCCTTGCTGCACATGATGAGCGAGATGGCCAGCGTGGCACTCGAGGCCTGCACAATCATCGTCACAATAGCGCCCACGGCACAGAATATCAGGATAGAGAGGAAACCCATCTGGGTATACGAGGTGAGGAACTCGAATATCTCGGGATTGCTTTTCAGGTCGGGAACCGAGTGGTTCAGGTAATCGAGACCCATGAAGAGGAACGAGAAGCCGATGAGAAACTCGCCCCACGACTTGCGGGTGCTGCTGCCCGAGAAGAGCAGCGGAGTGCCTATACCAATCAGAGGCAAGGCAAACAGCGTGATGTTGACTTTGAACCCGAAGATAGAGATAATCCAGGCCGTAACGGTGGTTCCCACATTGGCACCCATGATGACGGCCATCGACTGCCCCAGAGTCATCAGACCCGCATTGACGAAACTCACCACCATCACCGTCGAGGCCGACGAGCTCTGTATCAATGCTGTTATCAATATACCGGTAAACATTCCTGAAAACCGATTCTTCGTCATTACAGCCAGGATATTGCGCAGCCTGTCGCCCGCCACCTTCTGTAACCCCTCACTCATGACCTTCATGCCATACAGGAACAAGCCTACCGACCCGATTAAGGTCAAGAAGTCCAGAAATGTGTACTCCATAAAAGTTTCTTAAATAAGTTGTTTTATTATCCTCTTTGTGGTATATTTAACACTCAATCTTGCATCTGGAAAAAGCATTCGTTTGCAAATTTATACAAATAAAAATAGTTGCCCAGAGGAAAGATTGTTGTTTTACTTTTATTAACGAATTAAAGAAGGCTCTACCCTGAGCTGAAAACTACGATGGAAAGAGAAAAATTTGACGTTTTTTGTGTAAACACCGGAAAGACCATTCGCGTAGAAGGCGGTGAATCGCTGCTCGAAATTTACGAAATGGCCAAACCGCAACTGGCTCATCGTCCGGTATGTGCCTATGTCAACAACAAGACCGAAGAGTTGAGATACCGGGTATACGGCCCCAAGGACATAGAGTTTCTCGACATTACCCACCCCTCGGGCATGCGCACCTACGTGCGCTCGCTCTGCTTTGTCATGTACAAGGCCATCCGCGACATCGTGCCCGGCACACGACTGCGCATCGAGCACTCCCTTTCGCACGGGTACTACTGTCTGCTCGACAACCCCGAGGCACTGAAACCCGAAACTATCGCCCGCATCAAGGAGCGCATGGCCCAGATTATCGCAGCCGACATTCCTTTCGAGAAAATCGAGTGCCACACGGCCGATGCCATCGAGGTATTCCGGGCACAAGGCATGCTCGACAAGGTGGAACTGCTGCAGTCGACCCGCCAGCTCTACACCCAATACCATACCCTCGACGGACTGGCCGACTCGTATTACAGCTGGCTCACCCCCTCGACAGGCTACCTGCAGGGTTTCGACTTGATCAAGTACAACGGCGGGGTGCTGCTCGTGCCTCCTACCCCCGACGACCCCACCACGCCGGCTCCTATCGAACCGCAAGAGAAGATGTTGAACGCCTTTAAGGAGTACCTCACCTTCAATCACATCGTGGGGTTGAGCAACATCGGCGACTTGAACCAGGTGGTCGAGAACCGCCAGGCGACCGACCTCATCAAGGTGGCCGAGGCGCTGCACGAGAAGAAAATCAGCAAGATTGCCGACGACATCACCCGCCGATACCACGAGGAGGGCACCCGCATCGTGCTCATCTCGGGGCCCTCGTCATCGGGTAAGACCACCTTCTCCAAACGGCTCTCGATACAGTTGATGACCAACCTGCTCAAGCCGGTGGCCATCTCGCTCGACAACTACTTTGTCAACCGCGAGGATACTCCCCGCGACGAGACGGGCGACTACGACTACGAGTCGCTCTATGCCCTCGACCTCGACCTCTTCAACAAAGACCTCAACCGGCTGTTGCAAGGCGAGACGGTACCGATGCCTACCTACAATTTCGAGACCGGCAGCCGCGAGTACCGAGGCAACACCCTGAAGCTCGACGAGGGGGCCGTGCTCATTCTCGAAGGCATCCACGGGCTGAATCCCGACCTGACGCCTCAAATCGAGCCGCACCTGAAGTACCGCATCTACGTCTCGGCCCTCACCACCATCTCAATCGACGACCACAACTGGATACCCACGGCCGACAACCGGCTGCTGCGCCGCATCATCCGCGACTTCAAATACCGCGGTGCCTCGGCCCAAAGCACCATAGCCCGCTGGGGTAGCGTGCGCCGGGGCGAAGAGAAGTGGATTTTCCCCTACCAGGAGAATGCCGACGCCATGTTCAACTCGTCGCTCCTCTTCGAGCTGGCCGTGATGAAAGATTATGCACAGCCCATTCTCAGCGCCGTGCCGCACAACTGCCGCGAATATGCCGAGGCTCACCGTCTGCTCCACTTCCTGGGCTACTTCCAGTCGATCAACCAGCGCGAGATACCGCCTACCTCGCTTCTGCGCGAGTTCCTCGGCGGCAGCAGCTTCAAATATTGATACCTGCATTCACCCCATAAACGACCAACGGGACTGCCCTCGTGAGCAGTCCCGTTGTCGTATCTCTCTGGTCTCCTGGAAAGAAAACTGTCTTCTTACTTTTCGCGCTCGATCGTATAGTCGAGTATGGAGATGAGCGCATCGACCGTCTCCGAAGGGGGGAATCCCTCGAGCAGAGCCACGGCCTCGTTGCGTATCCGCTTCATGGTCTCGTAGGCATAGTCGATACCACCCTCGCGTTTGGCATACTCGATGAGCGTGTGCACACTCTCGGCCGAGAGATGCTCCTCGTTCAACAAGGCCCGCATCCGTTCGTTCTCCTCGCCCTTACCCTGTGTAATGGCATGGATGAGCGGCAGGGTGAGCTTCCCTTCGCGCAGGTCGTTGCCGGTGGGTTTGCCTATCACCTTGTCTTCGAAATAGTCGAATATGTCGTCTTTAATCTGGAAACAGAGACCCAGCTTTTCGCCAAACTGCCCCAACCGCTCTACATCGGCTTCGCAGGCTCCGGCCGCCAAGGCGCCCACCTGCATGCAGGCATAGAAGAGCGATGCCGTCTTGCGGCGAATTACCTCGAAATAGGCATCCTCGTCAAGGCGATGTTCCCGGGCATTGGAGAGCTGGTCTATCTCCCCGCGAGCCAGCTCGCGACCCAACACACCCAAACTGGCAATGATGGCCATCTGGTTGGTCCGCACCGAACAGGCCAGGGCACACGACACGAAATAGTCGCCCGTCAGCACCGCAATGCGGTTGTCGTACAGATGGTTGATCGTAGGCAGCCCCCGGCGTTTCTGCGACTCGTCTACCACATCGTCGTGTATCAGGCTGGCGTTGTGCAACAACTCCAGCGAGGCGGCGGCATCGATTGCTTCGCGTGGTACCGGGCCGAACAGTTTTGCGCACAACAATACCAGAATAGGCCTTATCTGCTTGCCTTTACTCTCGAGATAGGTGTTGATTACCTCGTTCATCAAGGGACTGTTCGTGTGCAGTGTCTCGGTAAGGGTCTTATTCAGTAAGTCGAGCTCGTCGGTTATAGGTTGCCGTATGACCAAAAGTTTATCCATATCAATTTATTCTGCTGCAAAAATAGTAATAAAACAAAAGAATCCGTATTTTTATCGTAATTTTACCGCATTGCAATGACGCTTTTTTAATTCTTATCTACAAACCGCATATCCGACATGCAAGAGAAAAGACTATTTCTGTTAGACGCCTACGCGCTCATCTACCGCTCTTACTACGCATTCATCAAGAACCCCCGAATCAACTCCAAAGGTGTAAACACTTCGGCCATTCTGGGGTTTGTCAATACACTCGAAGAGTTGCTCAAGAAAGAGAATCCTTCGCACATCGCCGTGGGGTTCGACCCCCAGGGTCCCACCTTCCGTCACGAGGCCTACGAGCAATACAAGGCCCAGCGTGAGGAGACACCCGAGGTGATACGCTACTCGGTGCCCATCATCAAGCAGATTATCGAGGCCTACAACATCCCCATCATCGAGGTGCCCCGCTTCGAGGCCGACGACGTGATAGGCACTCTGGCCAAACTGGCCGAGAAGGAGGGTTTCGATACCTACATGATGACCCCCGACAAGGACTACGGACAACTGGTATCGCCCCACATCTTCATGTATCGCCCCAAGTTCGGCGGCGACTTCGAGATACTGGGCCCCGACGAGATAAAGGCCAAATACGGCATCGACTCGCCCGAGCAGGTCATCGACATTCTGGGCCTCATGGGCGACAGCTCCGACAACATACCGGGCTGCCCCGGCGTGGGTGAGAAGACCGCCGTGAAACTCATCGCCGACTTTGGCGGCATCGAGAATCTGCTGGCCCACACCGACCGGCTGAAGGGGGCCCTCAAGACCAAAATCGAGACCAACCGCGAGCAAATCGAGTTCTCCCGATTCCTGGCCACCATCCGCACCGATGTGCC
Organism: Barnesiella sp. An22; assembly: GCF_963931395.1. NCBI lineage: Bacteria > Pseudomonadati > Bacteroidota > Bacteroidia > Bacteroidales > Barnesiellaceae > Barnesiella > Barnesiella sp. An22. The sequence continues at coordinate 215,521 of NZ_OZ007014.1, read as the reverse complement.
CCTGACCTTCGACGAAGTGGCCCTGCGCCGCGAACCGGTCAACGGCGAGAAGCTGCGCCCCATCTTCGAAGAGCTGGAGTTCCGCACCCTCACCGAACGGGTGCTGGGCAACAAAGCGGCCACGGCCGCCGCGCCCAAACCGGCTCCGCAGCGCTCGCTCTTCGACCAGGCTCCGCAACCTGCCGAAGAGGCTGCCGACGAAAAGCCGGCCGAGTCGAAGCTGGCCGACATCCACACCGTACCCCACACCTACCACCTCGTCGATACCGCCGAAAAGAAGTGGGACCTCGCCGCCCTGCTGGCCTGCGCCCCGGCCTTTGCCTTCGACACCGAGACAACCGGCATCGACCCCATGAGCGTCGAACTGGTAGGACTCTCGTTTGCCCTCAAGGAGCACGAAGCCTACTACGTGCCCGTGCCCGACGACCAGGAGAAGGCCCGCGAAACGGTGCGCATCTTCAAGTCGGCCCTCGAAAACCCGGCCTCGCTCAAGATCGGGCAGAATATCAAATACGACTACATCGTGCTGCACAACTACGGGGTCGAGGTCAAAGGCAACCTCTTCGACACCATGGTGGCCCACTACCTGCTGCAACCCGAACAGTACCACAACATGGACTATCTGGCCAGCATCTATCTGGGTTACAAGACGGTGGAAATCGAAGAACTCATCGGCCCGAAGGGGAAAAAGCAGCTCTCCATGCGTCAGGTACCCGTCGAGCAGGTCTACCCCTATGCCGCCGAGGATGCCGACGTGACCCTGCAACTGAAAAACCGGCTCGAAAAGGAGCTGGCCAAAGATAAGATGGAGAAGCTCTTCTACGAGATGGAGATGCCCCTCACCCGAGTGCTCGCCGACATGGAGATTGCCGGTGTCAATGTAGACACGGCCGAACTGAAAAGCTCGTCCGACCTGCTCACCCGCCGCCTGGGCGAACTCGAACAGGAGATTTACCAGCTGGCCGGTACCACCTTCAACGTGAGTTCGGCCCGACAGGTGGGCGAGATTCTTTTCGAACGGCTCAAAATCGACGAGAAGGCCAAGAAGACCAAGACCGGACAATACTCCACCACCGAAGAGATACTGGAGAAACTGCGTTCGCGGCATCCCATCGTGGGCAAGATTCTCGACCAGCGCGGCATCCGCAAGCTGCTGAGCACCTATATCAACGCCCTGCCCGAGCTCATCAATCCCAAGACGGGGAAGATTCACACCTCGTTCAACCAGACGGTCACCGCCACCGGGCGCCTCAGTTCGAGCAACCCCAACCTGCAGAACATCCCCATACGCGACAACGAGGGACGCGAGATTCGCCGCGCCTTCGTGCCCGACCCGGGATGCCTCTTCTTCTCGGCCGACTACTCCCAGATAGAGCTGCGCATCATGGCCCACCTGAGCGGCGACCCGCACATGATCGGGGCCTTCCGCGAGGGGTCGGACATCCACGCCGCCACGGCTGCCAAAATCTACAAGATACCTATCGGTGAAGTCACGGCCGACATGCGCCGGAAGGCCAAGACGGCCAACTTCGGCATCATCTACGGCATCTCGGTATTCGGGCTGGCCGAACGGCTCAACATCCCCCGCAGCGAGGCCAAAGAGCTAATCGACGGCTATTTCGAGAGCTACCCGCAAATCAAGGAGTACATGAACAAGAGCATCGAGGTGGCCCGCGAAAAGGGTTACGTCGAGACCATCTGCGGCCGCAAGCGCATGCTCCCCGACATCCATTCGCACAACAGCGTGGTGCGGGGATATGCCGAACGAAACGCCATCAACGCCCCCATCCAGGGCAGTGCCGCCGACATCATCAAGATTGCCATGATTCGCATCGCCCGGCGATTCGAAGAGGAGGGGCTGAAGAGCCGCATGATTCTGCAGGTGCACGACGAACTCAACTTCAACGTCCCGACCGACGAACTCGAACGGGTGCAGGAAATCGTACGCCACGAGATGGAGAACGCCTACCCCTTGCAGGTACCGCTGGTTGCCGACTATGGTACCGGCCACAACTGGCTCGAGGCCCATTGACCCCAAAATAACAGCGCGATACGCCTCGTAACGACGAATAATTGTGTAACTTTGTTTCCCGGTTTAGTAAACGATAAACATGGACATTCAAAGTTTTTCTGCACGCTTCAATACGTCGGCGAGGCGTGATGCGTTTTTATCGCTGGTCAAGGACTCCAAGAGAAAAAACATCTTCATTCAGGGACTCGAAGGCTCGGCCCCGGCTCTGCTCTTCTCCAACTTGCTGGAGAACAAGAAGCCGCACCTCATCATCGCCAACGACCTCGACGAAGCCGGCTACCTCTACAACGACCTGGTGCAGATCAACGGCAGCGACCGCATCCTGCTCTTCCCCTCGGGCTACAAGCGCGACATCAAGTACGGACAGCCCGACCCTCCCTCCGAAATCCTGCGGACCGAGGTGCTCAACCGGCTGAACCAGAAAGGCGACTCCCTGCTGGTAATCACCTATCCCGAGGCTCTTGCCGAGAAGGTGGTGCCGGTCGATACGCTGTCGGACCAGACGCTCCACATCGACAAAAAGAGCAAGTACGACATCGTGGCTCTGGCCGACAAGCTGCGCGAGCTGGGATTCAGCGAGGTCGACTATGTGTATGAGCCGGGGCAGTTTGCCGTGCGGGGCAGTATACTCGATGTCTTTTCGTTTACCAACGAGTTGCCCTACCGTATCGATTTCTTCGGGAAAGAGGTAGAGAGCATCCGCACCTTCGAGGTCGAGACGCAGCTCTCGACCGAACGGCTCGACGAGGTCTACATCGTCTCGAATGTCTGCGGGAAGGAGGCTTCAGGCATCTCGATGCTCGATTTCATCGACAAAAACGCCATTCTCGTATGCCACAACCTCTCGTGGGCACTCGACCGGATAGAGGCCGTCGCCTCGGAGTCGCTCTCGGAGCAGACCCTCATTGCCGAGGAGGGCGACCGCGACGCCATGAAGAAGATTATCGACCCTGCGGCCTTCCGCCAAAAGGCGCTGTCGTTCCGCCGCATCGACTACGGTACCTCGAGCGAGGCGAAGACTCCCGCCGTCATGCGGTTCGACTGCGCACCGCAAGGGGTCTACCACAAGAATTTCGACCTGGTGAGCCAGTCGTTCTCCCAATTCATCGAGAAAAAGTACACCATCTACATCCTCAGCGACAGCGAAAAACAGATCGAACGGCTCCAGGCCATCTTCGAGGAGCGGGGCGAATCGATTACCTTCACCCCCGTGCTGAAGACGCTGCACGAGGGGTTCGTCGACAACGATCTGAAGATGTGCTGCTTCACCGACCACCAGATATTCGACCGCTTCCACAAGTATACCCTCAAGAGCGAACATGCCCGCTCGGGCAAACTGGCCCTCTCGCTCAAGGAGCTCAACCAGATAGAGGTGGGCGACTACATCGTGCACGTCGACCACGGTATCGGCCGCTTCGGCGGACTCATCCGCACCGAAATCAACGGCAAGATGCAGGAGGTTATCAAGCTCACCTACCAGAACGACGACATCATCTTCGTGAGCATCCACGCCCTGCACAAGCTGGCCAAATACCGGGGGAAAGAGGGAGAGACGCCCCGCGTCAACAAGCTGGGCAGCGGCGCCTGGGAGCGCATGAAGGAGAAGACCAAGGGCAAGATGAAAGAGATTGCCCGCGACCTCATCAAGCTCTATGCCGCCCGCAAGCAGGAGAAGGGCTTCGCCTTTTCGCCCGACTCGTTCCTGCAACAGGAACTCGAGGCCTCGTTTATCTACGAAGATACCCCCGACCAGATAAAATCGACCGCCGAGGTCAAGGCCGACATGGAGCGCGAACGGCCCATGGACCGGCTCATCTGCGGCGATGTGGGATTCGGCAAAACCGAGATTGCCATACGGGCCGCCTTCAAGGCCACCTGCGACAACAAGCAGGTAGCGGTGCTCGTGCCTACTACCGTGCTGGCCTTCCAGCACTACCAGACGTTTAAGGAGCGGCTCAAGGAGTTCCCCGTGCGGGTAGAGTATCTGAGCCGGGCCCGCAAGGCATCGGAGGTGAAAGCGATACTCAAAGACCTGGCCGACCGCAAAATCGACATCATCATCGGCACCCACAAGCTCATCGGGAAAGATGTGAAATTCAACGACCTGGGGCTGCTCATCATCGACGAGGAACAGAAGTTCGGCGTAGCCGTCAAGGAGAAACTCAAACAGATGAAGGTCAACGTCGACACCCTCACCATGTCGGCCACCCCTATCCCCCGCACCCTGCAGTTCTCGCTCATGGGGGCGCGCGACCTCTCGGTCATCACCACCCCGCCGGCCAACCGCTACCCCATACAGACCGAGGTGCACGCCTTCAACGACGATATTATCAAGGAGGCCATCAACTTCGAGATGAGCCGCGGCGGACAGGTGTTCTTCGTCAACAACCGCATCCCGCAACTCTACGAACTCGAGAACACCATACACCGCCTGGTACCCGATGCCCGCGTGGTCATCGGCCATGGACAGATGCCGCCCGAGAAACTGGAGCAGGCCATCATCGACTTTGTCAACTACGACTACGACGTGCTGCTGGCCACCACCATCATTGAGTCGGGCATCGACATGCCCAACACCAACACCATCATCATCAACGATGCCCAGAACTTCGGGTTGAGCGAGCTGCACCAGCTCCGAGGCCGTGTGGGCCGCAGCAACCGCAAGGCCTTCTGCTACCTGCTCACCCCGCCCCGCCACACCTTCTCGGTCGATGCCCGCCGCCGGTTGCAGGCCATCGAGAGCTTCTCGGAGCTGGGCAGCGGCATACACATCGCCATGCAAGACCTCGACATCCGGGGGGCCGGCAACCTGCTGGGGGCCGAACAGAGCGGTTTCATCGCCGATTTGGGATATGAAACCTATCAAAAGATTCTGAAAGAGGCGGTCGACGAGTTGAAAAACGACGAGTTCAGCGACCTCTACTACGGTGCCGACTCCGACGCGAAACCCGAGGAGTTTGTCTCGGAGTGTACCATCGAGTCGGACCTCGAGGTACTCTTCCCGGCCGACTACGTGCCGCAGGAGTCGGAGCGCATCTCGCTCTACCAGGAGCTCGACAGCATGGAACGCGAGACCGACATCCGCCAGTTCTGCGAACGGCTCGAAGACCGCTTCGGCCGCATCCCCCACGAAGCCATGGAGCTGATACGCATCGTGCGTCTGCGGCGGCTCGCCAAGCAGTTGGGTATCGAAAAGGTGGGGCTGAAACAGGGGCAGATGTACCTCTACTTTGTCTCCGACGAACACGTGGCCTACTACCAGTCGGCCGCTTTCGGCCGCATACTGGCCTACCTGCAAAAGAACCCGCGCCAATGCAAACTGCGCGAGATAAAGGGTCGCCGTTCGCTGGCCATCAAGGATATTACTTCGGTGGAATCGGCGGTTGCGGTGCTTGAGGAGGTGCTGCAGACCAATCCGGTTTAGCCGCCGTCGAACCGGCCGCACGCATCGTCCCAAAAGGTATTCCCCACATCTCGTCGGGGTGATGCCCGGCCGTAATCAAGGCGGCATTGATGTAGTCGCGGCTCGAGGGATTCTGGAAAGGATAGAGCCCGAAGGTAGGCATGATGGCCATGTAGTGCTCGAAAATCTCCGATTGAATCGACTCGTAGCTGGCCCAATCGGTGTTGGTCGAGAAGCAATAGAGCTGCAACGGCAGGCCGTTGTCGGTCGGGTCGAGGGCCCGCACCATCAGGAGCATCTGGCTGCCGATGAACTTGTGCTGTTGCAGATAGAGGGTCATGTAGGCCCGGAAGAGACCCAGGTTGGTCTCGATGGTTCCGTTTACCAGCCCCTCGCTGTTCTGGGTATTCTCGACGATGCCCCGCTGCTGCTGAGCCTCCTTTTTCTCGATGAAATCGCGTAAAATCGCCACCTCTTCCTTTATCTTTTCCAGAAACTCGGGCGTACAGAATTTCACCGTGCTGATGTCGATGGTCAACGAGCGCATGATGCGCCGTCCTCCCGCATCGGTCATGCCCCGCCAGTTCTGCACCTCGCCCGACACCAGCGAATAGGGCGGCAAGGTCACGATTGTGTTGTCGAAGTTCTGCACCTTCACCGTGTCGAGCGACACGTCGATGACGATTCCGTTCACACTGCCGCCCGGCACCACAATCCAGTCGCCGTTGCGAATCATGTCGTTTTGCGAGAGTTGTACCCCGGCCACAAAGCCCAGAATACTGTCTTTGAACACCAGCATCAGCACCGCGGCAAAAGCACCCAGTCCCGTAATGAGCGCCATGGGCGACCGCTCGATGAGAATCGAGACCGACACGATTACCCAGAAACCGGCCAACAGCCCCCGGATAATCTGAATCATCCCCTTCATGGGACGGTTGCGCAGGGCCGTACGGCTCGAATAGATTTCCCAAAAGACCGACAGTTGCGTATTGAGGGAGAAGACAATCACCCCCAACACATAAATCCAGCAGAGTTTCTCGATAAGTTTCAGGAAGGCCGGCGTGCCGTGAAAGGCAAACGGCAACAGCGACAGGATGACCAACGGCGGAATGATGTGCGTCAGTCGGGTAAAGAGGTGCGCCTTGACCAGCCCCTTCATCAAACTGCCGCCCCGATAGCGGGCCACGAGGTGAATCCCGTAAATCACGATGGCCCGCAGAATGCGGCCCACCACAATCGCAATGACAAAGACCAGCAGACTGTACACAATCTGGTCCCACACCGGCGAAGGCTCGCCGGTGAACCGCTGCAACAAATCCGACACCCAGGCCATGAGCCGGTCGGCTATCTCGTACGCTTTATTCATCGTTTCCGTTTTTTTCTTCTAAAAACGCCGCACCGGCTCGTAGGGTTCACCCCACCCTCACACAAAAAAAGGAGCTTCTCCCCAAAAACGAGAGAAGCTCCATCTTCATAAAAAACTAAAAGCAACTACCGAACGACTACTTTGTAGCCATTGACTATGTAGAGCCCGGCAGGAAGGGTAATCTCGGTTGTGCCCCGCTCGACCTCGGCCTCGCGCACCAGTTGCCCGGTAACGGCATAGACCTGCACGGTCGTCGCCTCGGGAGCCGATACGCACACGACACCTTGCGCCCCATACACGGCCAGCGATTCGGCCCGGCCGGTCTGTATGCCCGAAGGGGTCTTCACATAGGGCTCCGACTCGTTGCCGGCGGCATCGATAGCCGTCACCACAAAGTAGTAGCCCGACTGCGTGCACGACGACACGTCGGCACTCGTCTCCCAGGTAATCTGCTGCAGATAGGTCGACTTTTCATACGTGGCAGGACTGTTGACCACCCGGCTGGGCACATAATAGAGAGCATATCGTATGGTCTCGTCGGCCCCGGGTGCCTGCCACGAAAGGGTGTTGCCCGAGAGGGTTATATCGGTAATCCGGGGGAGCGTTTGGGGTGTCTTCCACGACATGAGCGGGGTCAGGGCGGGTTGGGTAAACTTCTCCTCGGCCAGATAGTCGGCCAGACCATAGCTGAAGAACTGGGTCGTGTTGAAGAAGACATGGCCCGGAGCCCCCAGCAGGTCGGTCGACCGATTCATGTCCACCTCGAAACCGCACTCTTCGGTCCCCTGAGCAGCCGTAGCGGCTACCGACCGCTCGACCATCGAGAGGTTGTCGTATTCGCTCTCGGTGATGCGAAGCCGTTGCAGGATGCTGCGGCGTTGCGGAGCGCTCTGCGGCATGGTCGAGATGCGCATGCTCGAGTAGAAGTGGCGCCCCATCACCTCGGCCACTCCGGCCCACCAGGGCACCAGCGTCTTGTAGCCCCAGGCCCGGGTGTTGAAGCTGGGCCAGTAGCATTGCGGCGAGATGTAGTCGATGCTCTTGGCCTTCAGCCAGGCCACCCCGTCGCAATAGAGTTGCGAATAGGCGCTCGTGCCGCCGCTCGTGTTCAGGTAGTCGATGCCGTAGGCGTTGGCCACGCTCTGCGGACCACCCCAGATACCGAAGGGCCCGATACCGAATTTCACGGTAGGCTTCGTCGCCTGAATCATACTGTATATGTCGGCCATCAAGGTGTTTACATTCTCGCGACGCCAGTCGCCCACATCCTTGCCGGCCGGTTTGTAGAGGCTCTGCGAATAGGCATCCTGGTTGGTGGTTCCCTCGTAGGGATAGAAATAGTCGTCGAAGATAACGCCGTCGACGTTGTAGTGGGTGATAATATCCTCGATGACTTCGACCAGATAGGCGGTCACTTCGGGATTGCCCGGGTCGAGGATATAGCTCGACGAATACTCGAGCAACCACTCGGGGTGATTCTTGCGGATGGGGTCATCGGCCCCGTGCATGTTCTTCACGCTCTCGTAGCGGTAGGGATTGATCCAGGCATGCAGCTCCATGCCCCGCTTGTGTGCCTCGTCGATAGCAAATGCCAGCGGGTCGTAGCCGGGATCCTTGCCTCGCGTGCCGGTGAGGTATTGCGACCACGGCTCGTAGGCCGACTGATACAGCGCATCGCACATGGGGCGCACCTGCATGTAGACGGCATTCATGCGGGCCGCCTGCATGCCGTCGAGTATCTCGACCAGTGCAGCCTGCTGCTGTGCGGCCGTCTGAGTCGATTTGGGCCAGTCGATATTGCTTACCGAGGCCAGCCACGTAGCCCGTAATTCTCGTTTGGGCGATTCGGCCACGGCCGAGAATAAGAAAACCGTAGCCAACAGGATGAGGAGCAGATGTTTTTTCATGTTATTTTCAGCAGATTGGTGTGCAGGACAAAAATACACCGAAAGCGAGAGATTCATTCACTCTGTTTTGCTAAAATAAAACAAATAACATTTAAAATACATTTACACACTCTACTCTGCCATCCCTTCTCCCACACGAGGAAAGAGAGAAATAAGCAAAAGATTCCTTATCTTTGTAAAAGATAGGATGCGACTCGACATAGCCAAACTTGAAAAACAAGTTTTCCCGTTTGTCTTTGCTCTCACCTTTCACTATCTTTGCAGGGACTGCCCGAACAGGTCTGCAACAAGAGGGAGAGCAACGCCCCTAAGAGCTTCGATAGCTTGCAGTAAATCAGACGATTGTCCACTCATCAGCCTGTTCAATGCCAGTCTTTAGGCACGAATTATAAACAAAACGACACAATAGAATGAGTTTACAATGTGGTATAGTCGGGCTGCCCAACGTGGGCAAATCGACTCTTTTCAACTGTTTGTCCAATGCCAAAGCGCAATCGGCAAACTTTCCGTTCTGCACCATCGAGCCCAATGTGGGAGTGATTACCGTTCCTGACGAGCGGTTGAACAAACTGGCCGAACTGGTTCATCCCCAGCGCATCGTCCCCACGACGGTCGAGATTGTCGACATCGCCGGCCTGGTGAAAGGGGCCAGTAAAGGTGAGGGTCTGGGTAACAAGTTCCTCGCCAACATTCGCGAGACCGATGCCATTCTGCACGTGCTCCGCTGCTTCGACGACGACAACATCACACACGTCGACGGCTCGGTAAACCCCGTAAGAGACAAGGAAATTATCGACTTTGAGCTGCAACTCAAAGACTTGGAGACCATCGAATCGCGCATTGCCAAGGTGCAGAAACAGGCACAGACCGGCGGTGACAAGGCGGCCAAAATCGCCTACGAAGTGCTGAGCCGCTACAAAGAGGCTCTCGAGCAGGGCAAACCGGCCCGCACGGTCACCTTCGAGACCAAAGACGAGCAGAAGATTGCCCACGACCTCTTCCTGCTCACCAACAAGCCGGTAATGTACATCTGCAACGTCGACGACGCCAGCGCCGTATCGGGCAACAAATATGTCGATATGGTACGCGAAGCCGTCAAGGACGAGCATGCCCAGATACTGATTGTGGCCGCCAAGACCGAATCGGAGATTGCCGAATTCGAAACCTACGAAGAGCGGCAGATGTTCCTCAACGAAATCGGCCTCAAGGAGTCGGGCGTATCGCGCCTCATCCGCGCCGCCTACAGCCTGCTCAACCTCGAGACCTACTTCACCGCCGGACCGCAAGAGGTGCGTGCCTGGACCTACCTGAAGGGGAGCAAGGCTCCGCAGTGTGCCGGCATCATCCACACCGACTTCGAGAAGGGCTTTATCCGCGCCGAAGTCATCAAGTATGACGACTACATCACCCTCGGGTCGGAAAACGCCTGCAAAGAGGCTGGAAAGATGTATATCGAAGGCAAGGATTATGTGGTGCAGGACGGCGACATCATGCACTTCCGCTTCAACGTGTAAGCTGCGTCGATTATCTACATACAACAAAGGCGATGAAATTCGATTTCATCGCCTTTGTTGTATCCGATGTATAGGTCCGGAAACTATCAGTGCTTCCCGGTGAGGTTCAAAATCTGGCCATAGCGGGTCTTGTCGTTCACAATCGAGCAGGCCTCGGTCAAATCCTTGTCGTCCTTGATCGACTCGATAATTTCGCCCTTCTGGTGGTAATATCGCTTCACGATTTCGATCGAGAGCAACTGGCTTATCTCGTCGCGGAAAGTCTCCAGGTCGCGGTCCAGGTCGTGATTCAAACTGGCCTCCAGCGCCTCGAACTGCTTCTGGGTCTTCTCGTCGAAGTAGCCCTCGAACTTGGCCACCTCCTTCAAGTCAGAGAGGATGCGTTCGCTCTGCTTGTCGTATTTGAAGTTCTTCGACTTCACGAAGGCCTTAAACTCGTTATAGACCGAGTCGGGCAATACGAACTCCTTGGCGGGGGCAATCGTATCGTGACGAGCGGCGTATTGGTTGGCAAAGTCGAAGAAATAGAAATCGCGCATCAGGTAGTAGCCGATGTTGCCCCGACGCTCGACCGAAGTCTCTACATCGGGCTTGATGCCGCCACCGTCGCGCACAATGCGGCCGTGAGCCGTCTTGAACTCGTGCGTGAGACTGTCGGGGATACGGGCCACGCTGCCGTCGGGGTTGCGGTGCGAGTAGTCGATAGCCTGGATAAGGCGGCCGCTGGGGATATAGTAGCGGGCAATCGTCACCTTGAGCATGCCATTATAGGGCAATGGACGGGTAGACTGTACCAGCCCTTTGCCATACGAACGCGAGCCCACGATTACGGCCCGGTCGAGGTCTTGCAGCGAACCGGCTACAATCTCCGACGACGAGGCGGTACCGCCATCGATCAGTACGGCCAGCGGTATCTTTTCATCGACCGGCTCTTGGGTAGTCTTGTAAATCTTGTCCATCTTCTTGTTGCGTCCCCGGGTCGAGAGCACCTCTACCCCTTTGGGAACAAACAGGTTGACAATCTGCACGGCCTGCTCGAGTATACCGCCGCCGTTGCCTCGCAGGTCGAGCACCAGCGAGGTGATGCCCCGACGCTTCAGCTCTTGCAGAGCCCGTTTCACCTCACCGGCGGCCGAGTCGGTAAAACTGCTCAGGTAGATGTAGCCCACACTGTCGCACACCACATCGTAGTAGGGTACGGCGGGCATCTGTATCTTTTTGCGGGTCAGGTCGAAGGAGAGAAGCCCCTCGACACCCGGCCGCTCTACGGTCACCTTCAACTTGGTATTGGCCGGACCTTTCAGCCGTTCGCTCACCTTCGAGCTGCTCCAACCGGCCACCGAATCGTTGTTGATCATCACAATCTTGTCGCCCGGGCGCAGACCGGCCAATTGGGCAGGCATCCCTTCGTAGGGTTCCGATATGTAGACCGCCTTGTCGCGCTCCATAATGAGCGAACCTATGCCGGCATACTCGCCGGTGGTAGAGAAGAAGAAATCGTCCTTCTCCTTCTCGGGGATATATTCGGTATAGGGGTCGAGCCGGCCCAACATGGCATTCACCCCGTCGCCAATCGCCTTTTCGGCATTGATGGTATCGACATAAAAGAGGTTCAACTCCTTGAACAGTGCATTGAATATATCGAGATTACGCGAAACTTCGAAATCCCTCCGATCCGATTTTCCGGCCGGTGCCGCACTCACGCTCCCTGCCACGAGGGTCAGCGCACAGGCGATTCCTAAAACCAAATGTATTTTTCTCATCACTCTCTGTTTTGTCTTAGCTTTACGAAGATAGTCAATGCGACCGGTCCCCGGCAATCAAGGCGGCCACTTTTAACTTTATTTCATCCCATATCTCATCGCTCATCTTGGTACCGATTACCTTGATGACCCGGCCGGCCAACAACGAACCTATCTCGCCGCAAACGTACAGCGAGCAGTGTTGCGACAGGCCGTAGAGGAAACCCGAAGCATAGAGATCGCCGGCCCCGGTAGAATCGATGCGTACCTCGGGCGTAGCCGGTACCTCGACAATGCTATCGCCGCAACCGACGAACGACCCCTGCGCACCGCACTTGACCACCGCAATCCTGCAGCAGCGGGCCAGTGTCTCGACAGCTTGCCGCGGCTCCTCGCCCGTATAGGCCATGGCCTCCTCTTCGTTGGCAAAAAGGATGTCGACATAGTTCTCGACCAAAGTACGGATGATGGCGTAATTCTCTTTCACGACATTGTAGCTCGCCATATCGAACGAGACCTGCAACCCCAGCTCCTTGGCCAGTTGCACGGCCCGCAGAATGAGGGCTTCGTCCTGTACCAGATAGCCCTCGATGTGAAGCAGGTCGTACCCGGCAAACATCTCGGGGGTAAGCTCGTCGGCACTCAGCGTAGAGGCGGCACCCAGAAACGTACCGAACGTACGTTCGCCGTCGGGGGTAATCAGGGTCATGGCACACCCCGAAGCCTGGTCACTCTCAATCAACGAAGTTTTCACCCCGTTACGCTCCATATCTTCACGGAAGAAACGCCCATAGGCATCGCGCCCGATCTTGCCGATGAAACCACCCGACACACCCATACGGGTCACACCCGATACGGCATTGGCAGCCGAGCCACCCGAAGCCAACGTGGTTTCCAGCCCTTCGAAGACCGCCATGATTTTCAACAGACGCTCCTCGTCAATCAGTTGCATACCCCCTTTCAAAAGGCCCATCTCCTCGAAACACGAGTCGGAATGCAAACGTGCCAGCACATCGGTCAGTGCGTTTCCCAATCCTACTATCCTCATTTGCGGAAAAATTTTTTTTGCAAATATATTGCATAATTGGAAATAACCCATTACTTTTGCATCGCATTTTTAAGGAATGACATCTTCTTCAGTAGCTCAGTCGGTTAGAGCATCTGACTGTTAATCAGAGGGTCGTTGGTTCAAGTCCAACCTGAAGAGCCAAACATTTTGAAACACCTATTCTTCAGTAGCTCAGTCGGTTAGAGCATCTGACTGTTAATCAGAGGGTCGTTGGTTCAAGTCCAACCTGAAGAGCTTCCGGAGAGTTCGTTCACAAGACGAACTCTTTTTTTCACCCCAAAAACAATGAATTATGGACGATTCAAACCCGCGAGCGAACAATAGTATTCACCTCTCCCTGGAGAGCAAGTAAGGTTTGAAGGTCAAATTTTGCGGGCTCCTCTTGGGATACAAAACAAGAAAGGAGCAACGCGATGAGAAAATATCTCTTTTGTGAAGCCGGTTTCGTAGAGAAACCCAATTGGCTGCCCAACTGCTGGGTAAACGTAGAGTGCCCCACGCAAGACGATTTCGATTTCCTGGAAAACGATTTGAAGGTACCCGCCTCGTTTTTACACGACATCGCCGATACCGACGAACGGCCGCGTATCGACAACGAAGGCAACTGGCTGTTGACCATCCTGCGTATACCTATTGTCGAACGCAACAGCACCATCTCCTACACCACCGTGCCCATCGGCATCATCACCAACAACGAGATTCTCGTTTCGGTCTGCTACCGCTCGACCGACATGATTCCCGATTTCATCGAGCATACCCGCCGCAAGGAGATTGCGGTGCCCAACAAATACGAGTTCATTCTGCGGCTCATCTACTCGTCGGCCGTGTGGTACCTCAAGTACCTGAAACAGATTTACAACGAGGTGAGCTCGGCCGAAAAGGAGCTGCAACGGAGCATCCGCAACGAAGACCTGCTGCGACTGATGAACCTGCAGAAGTGCCTCGTCTACTTCAACACCTCGATTCGAGGCAACGAAATGATGATCAGCAAACTGCCCAAGATTTTCCACGAAAAGGACTATCAGAACCCCGAGCTGCTCGACGACGTGATGATCGAGCTGCGGCAGGCCCACAACATGGTGAATATTTACAGCGACATCCTCACCGGCACGATGGATGCCTTTGCCTCCATCATCTCGAACAACGTGAACACCATCATGAAACGCATGACCAGCCTCTCGATTGTGCTCATGGTGCCCACGCTCATCGCCAGCTTCTACGGCATGAACGTCGACATTCACATCGAGCAGATACCGCACGCCTTCTCGCTGATCGTCTTCTTCTCGATACTGTTGTCGGCCCTGGCATTCATTATCTTCCGGAAAATCAAGTGGTTCTGACCGGTATTCCCGACGGGTGGACGGTGTAATCCCCTCCCCCGTCACCCCCTGTTCAACAACCGTCACCCCGCTGTGACCGATATACCTGCACGACGATGAAAACCCAAACGCTCTACATCACCGACCTGGACGGGACTCTGCTCAACGGCAACTCCGTGGTTTCGCCCCGCTCTACCCAGATTATCAACGACCTGCTGCACAAGGGCATGCGATTCACCGTGGCTACGGCCCGCACACCGGCTACGGTAGTCCCGTTGCTGCAACAGCTCGACCTCGATATTCCGGCCGTGCTCATGAACGGGGCCGTGCTCTACGACATCCGTCGCAAACACTATATCCGGGCCAACGGATTCACCGACAACTCGGCCCTCAACTACATCGACCTGCTCGAGAAGCGCGACCTGGTGCCCTTTGTCTATCGCATCGACAACAACAAGCTGCACGTCTTCCACAAACCGCTATCCAACGAGATGCAGCGCGAATTCAAACGTCAGCGCGAGAATACACCCTACAAGGATTTCGTACCCGTCGACCGCTACGCCGAGCCGCTGCTCGACCGGCCGCCGCTCTTCATCCTGGTCATCGACCGGTTCGACCGACTCGAGACCGCAGCCGCCGAGATAGGCCGGGCCGGACAATGCAGCATCTTCTGCTACCGCGACATCGTAGACCCCAGCTACGGCAACCTCGAAATCTACCCGCAGGGGGTCTCCAAGGCATCGACCGCCCAACAGATTGTCGACCACCTCAACCCCTGGGAGGTGGTGGCCTTCGGCGACAACCTCAACGACCTGCCCCTCTTCCGCATGGCCGACCGGCGATATGCTCCCGAGAACGCCATGGACGAGGTGAAACGGCAGGCCACCGCCATCATCCCCGACAACAACCACGACGGCGTGGCCCGTTTCCTCTACGACGACTACCTCTAAACCCGCTCCGTTACAGATAAAATACAGATAGTTTACAGATAAAACATAAGCCGTAAGAAACTCATTCTCACGGCTTATATGTATATACTCTTTCTAAAGTCCTACTTTTGCTTATCCACAGCATCTCCGCCGCTGGCAGCCGCCTCTTCACGAACCGCTTTCTCAGCCAGCTCGGCATCGAGTTGAGCCTTCGACTTACTGGTCGTTACCACATATACGCCCAGGAATACCAGCAGAATGGCAAAGCCCTTCATCACGTCGAAGCTGTCCATGCCCCACCAGATGGCCAGCAACGAGGCCACAATAGGCTGCGTGTAGTTGTACATGCTCACAATCGTCGGGCGCAACCGTTTCTGCCCCACCGAAACCAGCATGTACGACAGGAAGGTGGCCCCGAATATGACAAAGAACAAGTCGAGGTAAATGGTGCTGTCGAGCTGGGCAAAGGGAATGCGCATCACCTCCGACCCTCCGATAGGCAGACAGCAGATGGTCGCAAACAGAAACATCCACTTCATCAAGGTCACAGGCGTGTAGCGGCTGATAAGCCCCTTGAATGCCACATAGTAAATGGCGAAGCTCACCTCGGCAATGAGGCAGAAGAGGTCGCCCATCACCCGGCCGCCCGACAAACTGCCGCCCGACGTGCTGCCGGCGCCATCCAGAATCAGAATCAAAGCCCCCGTGAGGCCCATGAATACACCGATTACCTTCTTGCCCGTCATCGGCTCCTTCTGAATGAAAGCAGCCAGAATCATCGTAATGATAGGCGTCAGCGAGGCCACCACCGACGCATCGATAGGCGTCGTATAGGAGAGTCCCACCACAAAAAATCCCTGATTCAGAGTAATTCCAAACAGGGAGGCCGCAAACAGTAACAGTAAATCGCGCTTGGTCACCGACTCGCGAGGCATGAACAGGGAGGCTATCCAGAAGAAGGCAGCCGCCCCCACCATACGCATGTTGGTCAACGAAAAAGCCGATATGACACCCGTTAAAAAAATCGATTTAGAAATAGGCGACATGATTCCCCACAGGAAGTTCGCCGTAAACATGGCCGAATGGCCCTTCAATTTATCTTTCATTTCCCACTATTTTGGGCGCAAAAGTACAAAAAGTACAAATTGTTTCGTCACGAAATTCTCCACACGACACATATTTTTTCTCGAGCCACTCCACCATCCGGCCTATCCGATTATCTTTGCAGCCGTTATCCCGTGCAGCATCTGCACACGACACATACACGCAAAAACCAGACCCATGAAACTCAACCGGCTCATCACACTCCTGCTTGTTGCTACCCTCTTCGCCACCGCCTCATACGGCCAAACCCAAACGCCCATCGACATCGCCCTGTGGCCCAACGGCGCCACCGAAAAGAATGCCGACGAGGGAAAACCCTGCGACGAAAACCAACAGATATTCCAGCCCTCGATACGGGTATTTCTTCCCGAAGGCCGACGCACGGGACGTGCCGTGGTCATCTGCCCCGGAGGGGGCTACTACACCCTGGCCTACGGCCACGAAGGCTACGACTATGCCTCCTACTTTACCCACCAGGGCATCGCCCTCGTTGTGCTGAAATACCGCATGCCGCACGGCAACCACCGGGTACCCCTGGCCGACCTGTGCGAAGCCATGCGCACCGTCAAGGCCCATGCCCGGGAGTGGGGCATCGACCCCGACGACATCGGGGTGATGGGCTTCTCGGCCGGCGGCCACCTGGCCTCGACCCTGGCCACACACTACCCGCAAGAGCTGAAACCAGCCTTCCAGATACTCTTCTACCCCGTCATCTCCATGGATACGACCATCACCCACCGGGGGTCTCGCGACAACCTCATCGGGCAGAATCCCGACCCGCAACTCGTCGACTGTTACTCCAACGAGCTCCAGGTCGATGCCGAGACGCCTCGGGCCTTTATCGCCCTCTCCGACGACGACAATGTGGTACCCGTCGAGAACAGCCTGCGCTACTACACCGCCCTGCACCGTCACCACGTGCCCGTGTCGCTGCACATCTATCCCACCGGCGGCCACGGCTGGGGCTATCAGGAGACGTTCCGGTTCAAAAGCGAGGTGCACAGCGCCCTGGCCGACTGGCTGCGGTCGTTCTGAGGGAGGGGAGAATTTTGTCGACTAGGCCATTAGGCCGGAGAAAAAGATAGAATCCAACAAAGAAAAGAGGCTGCAACCCTGCGGTTACAGCCTCTTCGATCTTGTACCCAGAGCCGGTACAAGGCATAGAAATCATAGGAAAATAAAAGAATTTATCTTCCTTATTATCAATTATTTGCATCTTTCTTATTTTCTCTATTTTTGCCATATTTTGCCCATTTTTCGTCATTAAGTACACTTTGAAATTCCATTTTCTTTTGTACCTTTGCAATATCGGAAAACAAAAGAAAAACAGGCTGTCGGACGGCAGAATCAGCCTGTATCTGGAGTATTATTTGGGTAGAGAGGAAAAGCCCGTGTTGGATGAAAACGGTAATCAAGTGTATTATGAAAACGGTAAGATGCGGGGAAAGCCGAAGTTCGCTATCAAGCATCACAGGCGAAAAGAGAACCTCAGCCTGTATCTGATAGAGAAGCCACGTACCCCTGCGGAACGCCAGCAGAACAAGGAAACACTGGAGCTTGCTGTAAAAATACGTGCCGAACGTGAACAGGAGTTTAAGGAAAGTATGTTGGGCTATCGCCTGAAAAAAGACCGGAACGTGAATTTCTTGGATTATTTTCAAGCCTATATCAATGACTATACCAAGAAAGACATTCGGATGGTGCAAATCGCCCTAAGCCGTTTCAAGGACTTTTTGAAGGAGCATTACCCGATGCACGAGTTCGGCATCAAGCCGGAACTTATCACGAAGGACATGATGGAACAGTTCGTAGCTTATCTGCAATCCCGGAGCGTGGGCGAAGGGGCTAAAAGCATCTTCCAGCGTTTCAAGAAGGTTATCCACTATGCGATTGACCACGATGTGATGCTGAAAGACCCCTGCAAAGGCGTTACCTGCAAGGCGGATAGCCAGATACTACGCAAGGACGTGCTTTCGCCGGAAGAAATCCAGCGGTTGATTGCGTGCCATTATGACAACGAGAACCCCAACGTAAGGCGTGCGTTTATCTTTTGCCTGTATTGTGGCTTGCGCTTCTGTGATGTGAAAGACCTTACCTATAAGAATATCGACTACGCTAATAAGCTGCTAAAATTTGAGCAGAACAAGACCAAAGGTCATTCCGCCAGTAGCGGTGTGGTCATTCCGCTCAATGACGGTCTTCTTTCGCTTGTGGGAGAACCGCCGGCAGACGGTAACAAAGACGCTCTCATCTTCAACCTGCCTTCGTATGAAAGTTGCTGCAAATCCGTCAAGCGTTGGGTGAAAAGAGCCGGGATAGATAAGCACATAAGCTGGCATTGCGCCCGTCACTCATTCGCCGTGAATATCCTCAACAATGGGGCGAACATCAAGACGGTTGCCAGCCTGCTCGGGCATAGCGGACTGAAACATACGGAGAAATACACCCGTGCGGTGGATAAATTGAAAGAGGAGGCGATAAACAGCCTGCCGGAATTAAAGTTTTAACCATAAAAGACTTACCTTTGCAATTATGGACTTTGAAGCATTAGTAAAACATATCAGCACGATACAAAGCACGTTGCAGGCGCAAGCCGCACACGCTGTAAACCTAGCCCTGACTGCCCGCAATTGGCTCATGGGCTGCTATATCGTGGAGTTTGAGCAAAACGGTGAAGACCGTGCCGCATACGGCGAACAACTGTTGAAGAAACTGGAACAGCGGTTGAATGTCAAAGGACTGAACGAGCGCAGGTTTCGTGAATTCCGGCGGCTATACCTTGTTTATCCGCAACTGAAAGAGCCTATCGCACAATACATATTGGCAGGAAGCGAAATTCGGCACACACTGTCCGCCGAATTGGCAGACCCAATTCGGCGGTCGCCAACCGCCGAATCTTCTCAATACATTCAATCGGCTCAAAACAAATGGATTACCCCACCCGAAAAGTTATTTAGCCGCCTATCCTCTACCCATTTGAATGTAATTTCACCCATTGATAACCCTGTAAAACGTGCTTTCTACGAAATGGAAGCCATTCGGGGCTGCTGGTCAGTAAAGGAATTGGAGCGGCAAATCAATTCCCTCTATTACGAACGCAGCGGATTATCCCAAAATAAGGAAACCTTGTCTGCCTTGGTGCAGCGGCAAGCCATGCCGCTGCAGCCCAAAGACATTATTAACACGCCCGTTACGTTGGAGTTCTTGGGATTGAACGACCGTGCTTTGGTAACGGAAAACGACTTGGAGCAATCCATTCTGGACAACCTGCAACGCTTCCTGTTGGAAATGGGACATGGGTTCTGCTTCGAAGCACGCCAAAAGAGAATCCTGATAGACGGGGATTATTTCTTTGCCGACCTCGTGTTTTACCACCGCATTTTGAAATGCCATGTCATCGTGGAATTGAAGATAGACAAGTTCCGCCACGAATACGCTTCGCAACTGAACCTATATCTTAACTACTTCAAGGCGGAAGTGATGCAACCCGACGACAATCCGCCTGTCGGCATCCTGCTTTGCACCGAGAAGGGCGACACGTTGGTAAAATAGGGACTGTCGTAAAAAGAATAAAACTTTATAACGAATTGATTGCCAATGTAATATAAAATTTGTATCTTAGCTAAAGATAAAAAGAATACCTCCAATTGCCCTAGAAAAGCCAAATTTGGAGGTATCGCAAAAATTAATCTGCATGGCTAAGGTACAAAATTTCTCTGGAATATCACCCGATCTTCCTTTCACGGAGTTCGATTTTTATGAATTGTATAGGCGGACGTTCGAGACTAGCGAGCTGGGAAAAATCAGGAAGAGGCTGCCGCTTGGTGAGATGGCAGAGAACTTTGGACTGATAAGCAAGAGCATGAGAGCGAAGAAAGGGCGAAAAACATACTTCACCCCGGAGGGCAAGGTTGCGCTGATGTTCCTGAAGATGTACACAGGTCTGAGCAGCCCGAGGTTGATGGAGCATCTTAACGGCAACGTCCACTATCAGCTCTTCTGCGATGTGAGAATAGACCCGATGCATCCTCTGACGAACTACAAACTTCTGGACGACGTGTTTTCGGAGCTGGCCCGCGGGCTGAAGATCCAACAGCAGCAGGAGATACTGGCAAGAGCCTGGGAACCGTACATGAAGGACCTGGATACGATGTATACGGATGCGACCTGTTACGAGAGCGAGATGCGCTATCCTACGGATGCGAAGCTTCTGTGGGAAGGAATAGAGAAGTCATATGAGATAATGTGCACTCTGAGTGCCAAGCTGAATGTGCACCGTCCGAGGACGAAGTACGTAGACGTAGAGAAGGCCAACCTGTCGTACAGGAAGCGGCGCAGGCATACGAAAGTCCAGACCAGGAAACTGACCAGACGCCTGCTCAACCTTTTGGGGAAGATACTGAAGGAGACCCGCACACTGGAGAGGGAGAATGCAGGCGCGGAGAAATTGCTGACAGCCAGACAGAAGAGCGATATTGAAATCATCACAAGAGTGTACCGCCAGCAGAAGGCCCACTTCGAGAACAACAATCCTCGCGAGAGTGTCAAGGACAGGATAGTGAGCATCAGCAAGCCGTATGTGAGGCCAATCGTGAGAGGCAAGGAAGTGAAGAGCGTAGAGTTCGGTGCGAAGTGCAACAACATCCAGGTTGACGGACTCTCATTCATCGAGAAGCTGTCATTCAATGCCTTCAACGAGGGAACCAGGCTTACGCACTGCCTGAAGATGCACCGAAAGCTCTTCGGTGTGGAGGCGAAGAAGGTCGGAGGAGATGCAGGCTATGCCGGCAGCGCCAACAGGGGGTACTGCAAGGATAGAGGAATACAGACGTCATTCGTCAAGCGTGGCCGTCCGTCCTTGGAAAAGAAAGAGAACGACATCATCCGCAACGAGCTGGCGAGGGTGAGGGCAACGAGGATGGAAGGCTCGTTCGGAACGCAGAAGGAACACTATGGCCTGAAACGCATCAAGGCAAGGACGAAGTTGACCGAAATCCTGTACATCTTCTTTGGCATCCACACGGCGAATGCAGTACAGCTCGTCCGGCGGGAAGTCAACGAAATTGCCCAGGCTGCCTGATGTTCGAGGTGAGTGAGAAACGGCCCTTTCACTGGAGTATTGGCTCCAGTTGGGTCCAAAAATGAAAAAAGGGGCTCCGAAACGGAGCCGAAAATATAAAAAGATGAGTTCGATCGGAAAAATTACCGGGACAGTCTGCCGATTGACTCATAATGACGGAATTAAACGACTGTCCCTAAAATACGCCACTGCCGGATTAGACCCGAACATCTTCGTGCAAAAGTATATGATAGAACTTCCCACTGAAGAGGAAATTAAGAAGTTCATTTCAACTGCAAACTATTAGCAATAAAAAACACTACTGGCGAAAAGAAGGAAAGCCATTCTTTCTCTTTTCGCCAGCACGTTTATTACTGCCAACAAGAATAGGTTTAGGTTAGTTTGGATGTATATACAAAAGACAGAACTAAACCGTAAATGCAGACGATAATTATAGCAAGTCACTTATGATACATTCTGTTCTTCCAAGACCATATTAGCATCATTATCGCATTTTTCAGGCTTAATCCGCTCTATACGACGAATATGTTTTGCCCTATTAGCTATAATTAACGGTACACGCTCGACAACAACAACCGATGTGTCAAGCCCCAACGCACTCGGTTCTCCAATGCCTATCTTTCTAATTAAGGCATAAAGGCTCATCAGCAAATTTTGTCGGCGGTTACGGGAATCTTCAGGATAATATATCCGGTGGATAATAATAAAGCGAAAATCACCCGGTATGCCATTCTTATGCAATGAAGGATAAGAGCTTGTTAGTTCTACTTCACCATCCGCAACAAGGTCATCAACTACTTGTCGTAAATAAAGGCTCACGCGCGGTTCTATACGAAAACCTATACGCATGGTTATACTAAACAATGTCCCTTTTATTAATGTGGAACAATTATATTCAAGTGTGTCTGGTGTATCCACAAATTCAAGGTTAATAAGCCAATAATGATCTGCCCGTTTAGGCTGCTTATTAATTATGGAATACAACAATTTATCGTCCACACAACCTTCTTTGTCTGCATGATTCACATAGACAAGATTAGAAGCATATTTGGATATGCTTTCGTCCGCCTTAATATCAGAAATAATGTTGTAGTATTCACTTAACCGTTTGGAAGACATATGTTTTCGACGAATTTTGTTGGCACTTACCCATACAAACATGATAAAACATAATAATCCACCTATTAACAGCGTAAACCAACCTCCGACCATAAATTTGGACAGGTTTGCAGCAAGGAAAATACCTTCAATAACACAATATCCGCCGACAAACAGTATTGATAGAATGCGTGGAATGTTATGCATATGCAAATAGAATCCCAACAACAATGTTGTCATCAACATTGTAATAGTTATGGCAAGTCCATAAGCGGCTTCCATGTGGGTGGAATCTCGAAACAACAATATAGTAAATATTACTCCAATATACATTACAAGGTTTACCATTGGAATAAATAACTGACCTTTTACGTTGGTAGGGTGCTTAATACGCATACGAGGCCAGAAATTCAAGTTCATAGCTTCACTCAATATGGAAAATGAACCGCTTATTAGAGCTTGGCTCGCAACAATAGCTGCCCCGGTAGCCATTGCTATGGAAAACAACAGTATTTCTTGTGGCATGATTGAATAAAATGGGTTCACTGTACCTTCTGCACTTTCCGGATGATGCAATACCCACGCTCCTTGCCCCAAATAATTTAGAATAAGCATCACCTTTACAAATATCCAACTGACCGTAATATTTCGTCTGCCACAGTGCCCTAAATCAGAGTATAAGGCTTCTGCACCAGTGGTACACAAGAAAACGGCACCCAATATCAGAAACCAGTGGGGGGATTCCACTAATAACCGTATGGCATAGTAAGGATTGAATGCCTTGAATA
The DNA here is from genome assembly GCF_963931395.1 of Barnesiella sp. An22. NCBI lineage: Bacteria > Pseudomonadati > Bacteroidota > Bacteroidia > Bacteroidales > Barnesiellaceae > Barnesiella > Barnesiella sp. An22. The sequence continues at coordinate 192,170 of NZ_OZ007014.1, read as the reverse complement.
CTTGAGGATAGGAAGTCAGACTGATAGCTCCGGCGATTCCAAGAAGCAGGAACCAAAGTAGCATAAATATGCCAAATGACCGTCCTATATTTTCTGTACCAAAACGCTGAATGAAAAATATAATGGTAATAATGGTCAGTGTAATAGGAATCACAGGCAGATGCGGACTGATACTTTCAAGTCCTTCTATGGCAGTTGTGACCGTAATGGCTGGAGTGATAATACCATCAGCAAGCAAAGTGCTCGCACCGATAATGGCAATGATGTAAATCCACCTTCTTCTGTGGCGGCGTAAAAGGGCATAAAGCGCAAGTATGCCACCCTCCCCGTTATTGTCGGCACGGAGAGCCACCAGCACATATTTCACCGTAGTCTGAAGAGTAAGTGTCCATATGATACAAGACAATGCGCCTAAAACATAATTTTCATCAAGAGCTTCTCCAGTATGAATGATGGCTTTCATAACATAGAGTGGCGATGTTCCAATGTCACCAAAAACAATACCCAATGTGATGAGTAACCCGGCAAATCCAAGTTTATGTTGAATATTGCCTTCTTTTGATAGGTTTGCCATAAAAAGTAGTTTTTTGTTCTACATATATTTGTTTTCCTTTCAAGCGGCGCAAATATAAAATAAAATCTTAACAATAAGATTTCACTTTTCTTTTTTCGTGAAAAATATCATATAAACCTTGACGATGGTCAAGGCTTGTCTAAAAAAAATAGTCTGTTTGAATTACGTATAACTATTAAACTCAAAAGCCGAAGTTATGGGACTTATCCTTCACCTCGGCTTTTTGCTATTTACTGATTTCCTAACCTATCAGCTTCCTTTTTCAACTGCTCAGCCTGCTCATTAAGCAGCTTTGCCCGTTCCAAGGCTTCAGCCTGCCTGCGGCAACGTTCCTCAAAATCTAGTACCGAATCCGTCAGGTTGCGGATAAAAAGCTCGTCCCGCTGCCACTTGAACTTATTCTCCAGTCTTTCAAGGGTATTGCCGTCCGCTTGTCCCTGCATCAGCAGATAACGGTATTTCATGTCGTTGTCCTGCAACTGCCCCATCCGTTCAGCCAGACGGACATTCAGGAACAGGGACGTGGCACAGACAATCAGACCTGCCGAAAAGAGGAATAGCTTCGGGCGTACCAAAGAAGTTACTTTGTTGTAAATCCGCCGATGAAACGGTACGGGTTTGGCTTCTTCTTTTTCTGCCATGCGCTCATCATGGTACCGCTTCATTTGTAATAGTCAAGACTGGCACATGGTGTGAAATGGATTTGCCAGCTTACGAAACCGAGCAAAAACAGCGGGAGCAGCTTTCCGCAAAAGTACGTGAACTTCAAGAAAAGAACGCAGAATTACAAAAAGTGGCAACCAACTATTACCTTTATACCGCCGAAGGTGAACGCCTTTTCTGCGAACGACATAACTGCCGTATTTATCCTGACAACCGAGGTATCTATTGGCATTTCAAGGTTACCGACTATCCGGCTTATACACTTCCAACAGAAATCAGTCGGGCATATCTTAATCATGAGATTTCGATACGGGACGTGTATGTGTATTGGCGTAAGAATAGGGATAATTTATGACCAACTATATCTGATGTTAACTTGTTGATAATATTCATTGACAATTTCTTGAGCGTTTGGTTTCATGACCATGTCAGAAATTTGTTGCAAACATTTATCTTTACTTGATTGAAGAAATTGGCCTTTAAATAATTCCATATAAACATCACAAACTTGATTGGATATATCCTCAATGGTCATTGGTGCGAGATTACGGCCTGATTTGTTACGATATTCCAAACACATATCAACAGCGTATATGACGGCGGATTTTTCAAGGTCAGGCAGGAATATGTTGCGTTTGAAATCACACGTTAGTTTTGTAATGTTTTGGATTACGTCTTGTTTAAAATACATACGCATATCAGGCAAATGCTGCCAATCATATCCGGTCTGGGCATTAAAGTCATCCACTTGATCGTTTATCCGTTTTTGCCTTTCGTCCATGCCGTTGCAGACATTGTTGGGCTGGCCTGCCAGGTATTCTTCATAAGTTATTTCTTTGATGCCTTTTCTTGTCATGGGCACGTATATTCCTTCTTTTATTTTTACGATATAAGCTGAAGGAGTTCTCTTTACGATTTCACCCACCATACCGTTTTTGGGGTAGAAGTTGTATTTTGCCCATTCGGTTTTATTGGCATAAATACCATTAATAAATTCCATTGTTGTGGAGAAGCATTCTCCTTTGTCGATGATTTTTACGTACATAGTTTATATTAATTATAAAGTTTTTGATACAAATAAGGTAATGGCATGGTATTGCCAATTCTAATAAGACAAACAGGATCTTGTTCAAACAACTGTACTGAATCAATCGCATCGTTTATATTATTGAACTTAAAAGCTTTACTCTTAGTATGGCTCGCAAAACGGAGATATAAATCTTTACTGCATATGTAAGGCTCTATTATATGGTAGTCTTGAGTCAGTGTTTCATATCCAATAAAAGCCGTGAGAATATCATTCTCTATCTTATTTCCAAGACAATGGCAAATGCTTAAAAGAAACGCATCTTCAGTCAGGACGAATTTATCCGTGAGAAGAGCATAGATAAACAAAAGGTCTTCGATAGTATATTCTCCAAAGATGTGACTTCCTCTAATCTGAGAGAATCCACGGCTGAAGTTAGCAATTGCAAGTTTATATGATGTGTGGCAGTTGTATATAGAATGTTCGCATTCTTTATATAAAAAATTGGCATACTTGACGATTTCAATTCCGCGATATTGATGGTTAATACAACTCTTTCCGGTATAATACCTATCTAAGTATTCATCAAGATCTTTATCAAACGGGAATTCATTTAATAGAACTCCACATTCTGCATGCAATCCGAAAATCTTTCTCTTGAGATAGAACTGTTTAATGAATCCATTCTTAGGAAAAACATTTAATAGATAATTGTCAAGTCCGAACAGACGCCATATGTTGTTAGCAAACGTGCATCTATCGTATATGTTGTTTAAATAATAATATCACTATCAGGGTGGACAATCCCTTTCGGAGTTATCTGCTCATAACAAAATCCCTTGGGAAATATTATTTCTTTAAAATCATATGTCCTAAAGAAATAATCCAGAAACACATCGTCAATATATTGGTAAATATAATTAATCTTACTGTCATTAATAACAGAACCTCCATGGAAGAAATCCGTATGGACATTTATTTCCTTCTCAAGCCCCATGCTCGAAATGAAAGATTCCGCTTGAGATAGAAATTCATTTCTATCAGTAAACATATTATCCCCTTCATTTACATAAAAGAATTTATGAAAGTGAAGGTCAGCAACCAATTTATCAACAAGTTCAGAACTTCTAATCATATTAGTTCGTATCAATTTATTGTTATTTCGTTTAAGAATGTCTTAAATCGTTGCTCTATGGGAACAAAACTGGAACATTCTTAAAAGAAGAAAAGGATAAGTCGTTTATTACTAACTACTTATCCTTTTACCTTGTACCCAGAGCCGGGATCGAACCGGCATGGAGGTTAATCCACTGGTGTTTGAGACCAGCGCGTCTACCGATTCCGCCATCTGGGCAGAAAAGACGTGGCAAAGGTAAGGATAGATTTTGAATGCGCCAAATAATCTGTGTTTTTTTTCAAAAAAAGTTGATTGATACATCTTTCTAATAAAAAATAATTACATTAGCGGAATAATTAACATAAAAAAATGGCTCGCCCATGGAAAATAGATATTGCGTAATTATGGGAGGCGGCGTGGGAAGCCGCTTTTGGCCGTTCAGCCGAAACAACAGACCGAAACAATTTCTCGATTTCTTCGGAATTGGGCGTTCGTTGCTCCAAATGAGTTTCGACCGTTTCGCCAAAATCATACCCAAGGATCACATCTTCATCGTCACCAACGAAATCTATGTCGACCTGATCAAGGAACAGCTCCCCGACCTGCCGGCCGAGAATATTCTTTTGGAGCCGGCTCGCCGCAACACGGCTCCTTGTATTGCCTGGGCCTCGTATCATATCCGGGCAATCAACCCCAAGGCCAACATCGTGGTGGCTCCCTCCGATCACCTCATTCTCAAGGAGGATGAGTTTGCCCGCTGCGTAAATCAGGGTCTCGAATTCGTAGCTAAATATCCGGCTCTGCTCACACTGGGTATCAAGCCCAACCGACCCGAAACGGGATATGGCTACATACAGATTGGCGAGGATGCCGAGGGCGACATCAAGACGGTAAAAACCTTTACCGAGAAACCCAACCTCGAGTTTGCCAAGATGTTTGTCGAGAGCGGCGAATTCTTCTGGAACTCGGGTATATTCATCTGGAATGTACAGACGATTATCAACGCCTTCCAGAGATTCCTGCCCGATATTTCCAACCGGTTCGAAGAGCATAACGAGGTATTCAATACGCCGGCCGAGAAACAGTTTATCGACGAGAATTTTGCGGCTTGTCCCAACATTTCGATTGACTTTGGTGTGATGGAGAAGGCCTCGAACGTATTCGTTCTTTGTGCCGACTTCGGCTGGAGCGACCTGGGTTCGTGGAGCGCCCTGTATGACCACTCGCCCAAAAACAAAGACGGCAACGTGGCCCAGGGATGCAAGACCCTGCTCTACAACACCACAAACAACGTCATTGCCGTGAAGGGCGACAAACTGGTGGTTGTCGAGGGGCTGAAGGACTACATCATTGCCGAGGCCGACAACGTGCTGCTCATTTGCCCCAAGAGCGAGGAGCAGAAAATTAAACAGTTTGTAACCGACGCCAAGATGGCTTTCGACGATACCTACATCTAAACCGTCGTACAGCGTCGACACGATACAGGAAGAGCCGGAGGTTTTCCTCCGGCTCTTCCTGTTATTTAGCGTACACCAAACGATCTCGATTAAAAGAATTTGGTGGGGACGCCCCAAATGTCGGTGAGCAGGTTGTTGGCCAACCGGCTGGCACCGATTCTGAAGTGCTCGTTGTTGAGCCATTGCTCGCCCAGCACCTCTTTGACCACGCAATAATATTTCACGGCGTCGACCGTCGTAGAGATGCCTCCGGCCGGTTTGAAACCAATCATGGTTCCCGTCTGCTCGTAATACTCCTTGATGGCCTGACACATCACATAGGCAGCCTCGAGCGTAGCGGCGGGCTCGGTTTTACCGGTCGATGTCTTGATGAAATCGGCACCCGAATAGATGGACAGCAGCGAGGCCTTCTTGATATTCGAAGCCGTCTTCAAGGCACCCGATTCGAGGATAACCTTCAGATGCGACTCCTTGCAGGCGTGTTTCAGCTCCTCGATCTCCTGGCACATCTCTTCGTAATTCCCGGCCAGGAAGTTGCCTACGTTGATTACAATATCAATCTCGTCGGCCCCGTCGGCAACGGCCAGAGCCGTCTCGGCTACCTTCACCTCGGTAAAGGTCTGCGACGAGGGGAAACCGCCCGATACGGCAGCAATATTCACGGCCGACACGTCGAGGTTGGCGCGAACGGTTCCGGCAAAGTTGGGATAGACACAAATGGCAGCCACGTTGTCCATCTCGGGATGCTCCTCTTCAAAATCGTTCACCCGCTTGGTCATGCGCGTAATCGACTCGGTGTTATCCTCGGTATGCAGCGACGTCAGGTCGATGCAGTGGAACAAAAACTTGTACACATCGGGTGTACTGTTTGCGGCCAGATTGTCGCGAACGATTTTCTCTACGGCAGCCGCTACTTGGGCATCGTCCAAATCGGTGTTGTACCGACTCAACATTTCTTCATATTTGTCCAGTTTATTCTCCATGTTTGGTCAGTTTAGGATTATTGATATGTCTTGTTTTATCTCGATTGGTTTTCTTTTCGATATTCTTTTCGAATGCAGCGGTCAGGTCCACGCCCGTCTGGTTGGCCAGGCAGAGCAGCACCCAGAAGACGTCGCACAACTCGTCCGACAGGTCGCTCTGCGCCTCTTCGCCCGGCTTGAACGACTGGTCGCCGTAGCGGCGCGAAATGATACGGGCCACCTCGCCCACCTCTTCGGTCAGGATGGCCATATTGGTCAGCTCGCTGAAGTATCGCACCCCCACACTCTTGATCCAGGCGTCTACCTGTTCTTGTGCCTCTTTGATTGTCATATTTCCTTACTCTTTGTTTTTGGTATCCATGCAAATGGTCACCGGGCCGTCATTTATCAATTCTACCTGCATGTCAGCGCCGAAAACACCCGTGGCGACCTGTCGGCCCACCTCCTCGGAGAAACGCCGGCAGAAGGCCTCGTACATAGGCACAGCCACCTCGTGACCCGCAGCGCGTATGTACGACGGGCGGTTCCCCTTCTTGATCGAGGCCAGCAGCGTAAACTGGCTCACCACCATGGCCTCGCCGCCCACATCGAGCAACGAGCGGTTCATCACCCCGTTTTCATCGTCGAAAATGCGCAGGTTGGCACACTTCTTAACCAGCCATTCAAGCTCCGAAAGCTCGTCGCTCTCTTCCACGCCCAGCAAAATCAAGAGCCCCCGACCGATTGACGAATGCAACTCACCGCCTATCGTTACCGAAGCCCGCTTTACCCGTTGAACAACTACTCTCATGTGAAACTCTCCATTTTTATCGGTGCAGATGTCGAGCCTATCCCCCACCCGATCTTAACCGACCGGCGCAGTTCATACTCCCCTCTGCGTAAAGCACAAAGATAATACAAACGACAACAGAAACAAATTTTATTTCATCCGTCTCCCTCAGGTCAGCGATAAGCTATCGCTTCCCAATTAAACGGAATTGCCCTTGTATGGTATATTTATAACACTGATAATCAACTATATAAAAATCAAACCAGATGCTCTTTGATGATGCGGGCCTTGGCCTCGCCCACCACCGAGGCCAAATCGGCCTCCGACGCCTCTTTGATGCGCTTCACACTCTTGAAGTACGTCAACAGCGCATCGCGGGTTTTAGGCCCTATTCCGGCAATGGAATCGAGAGCCGACTTCACCTGCCCCTTGCTCCGCTTGTTGCGGTGGAAGGTTATACCGAACCGGTGAGCCTCGTCGCGCATGTGCTGAATCACCCGCAGCGACTCCGAATTTTTGTCGATATAGAGCGGCAGCGAATCGCCGGGAAAATAGATTTCTTCCAACCGCTTGGCAATACCCACGATGGGCACCTTGCCCCGCAGGCCCAACGCCTCGAGCGACTCCAGTGCGGCACTCAACTGCCCCTTGCCGCCATCGACTATGATCAACTGGGGCAGCTCCTCCCCTTCGTCGAGCAACCGACGATAACGACGATAGATAATTTCGCGCATCGAGGCAAAGTCGTCGGGACCCACCACGGTCTTAATATCGAAATGTCGGTAATCTTTTTTCGAGGGTTTCCCCTTCTTGAAGACCACACACGAAGCCACCGGATTGGTGCCTTGGATATTGGAGTTATCGAAACACTCCATATGCCACGGCAGTTCGGGCAAACGAAAATCTTGCTGGATGCGCGAAAGCACCCGCATCACCCGCTGCTCGGGATTCAGCTTTTCGTTTTGCTTCAGCCGGTCTATCTTGTACTGCTTCACGTTCTGCTCCGAGACCGCCAGCAATTTCTTCTTATCACCCCGTTGCGGAACCACAAATTCCACATCGTCGAAACTCGACTCGGGCAGGAAGGGAACCAGAGCCTCCCGGGCCTTACTGCCAAACCGCGACCTCAGCTCGGCAATACCCAGCGACAGAATTTCGGGAGCCGATTCATCGAGCTTTTTCTTATACTCGATGGTGATACTTTGTACAATCGACCCACCCCGCACGTGCATATAGTTGACGAAAGCTACCCCCTCGTCTTCATCGTAAGAAAAGACATCGATCTCGTGCAACGACGGATTTACGATAACCGACTTGGCCTTATATTTCTCGATTAAATCGTACTTCTCCTTAATCGCCTGCGCCTCCTCGAAACGAAGCTCGGCCGACAGGCTCTGCATCTCCTCCAACAGGTGACGACTCAACTGGTGAATATCGCCGTTGAGAATCTGGCGCACCTGCTCGATATAACCGTCGTACTCCTGTTCCGAAATCTTCCCCTCGCAACACCCTTTACAGTTTTTGATGTGGTATTGCAGACAGACCCGGAACCGTTTTTTTGCGATGTTTTCGGGGGTAAGCGCATAGTTGCAGGTGCGTATCGGATAGAGCTCGCGTATCAACGCCAGCACCGTCTTGGCCAAATGCACGTTGGCATACGGGCCATAATATTTCGAGCCATCCTTATTCACCCTACGGGTAAGAAATACCCGTGGAAAATGCTCGTTCCGCAAGCAAATCCACGGGTAAGTTTTATCGTCCTTGAGCAAGACATTGTAACGCGGCTTGTACTCCTTGATCAGACTGTTTTCGAGATGCAGGGCATCCTCTTCGGTCTTCACGACGATATACTGCAAGTCATAGATATTCTTCACCAGCATATTCGTCTTGGCCGAATCGTGCACCTTGTTGAAGTACGAAGAGACCCGACGCTTCAGGTTCTTCGCCTTCCCCACATAGATAATCTTGCCCGTCTTGTCGAAATACTGATACACGCCAGGTGTATCGGGCAAGAGGGCAAGTTTGTTCTTAATATTTTCGTTTTTCTCGATCAATCCGTATCAATATTTGATAAGAGCCTCTACCTCGACATCGTCGGGGAAAGCCTCGCGGCCCTTCAAGAACTCCAGTTCGACCAGGAAATTGACATAGATTTTTTTCGGATTAAACCGTTTCACCAGCTTATAGGCAGCCAGCATGGTTCCACCCGTTGCCAGCAAATCGTCGTGCAACAGGACCACGTCGTTTTCGCAAAGGGCATCCTTGTGAATCTCGATTACATCTACCCCATACTCCTTGGTATAACTCTCCTGCCAGGTCTCGGCGGGCAGCTTACCCGGTTTACGCATGGGCACAAATCCGGCCCCGATGCGGGTAGCCACAATAGGTCCCATGATAAAACCACGCGACTCTATGCCCACCACTTTGGTTATCCCCTTCTCGGCATACATACGGGTGAGCATATCCGACAACTCTTTCAAGCAGTCGGGCTCTTTGAATACCGTTGTCAAATCTCTAAATACAATTCCCTTTTGCGGGAAATCGACCACGTCGCGAATCTTGCTTTTAATAATCTCTAAACTCATTTTTTATTCTTGTTATTTTGTTTGTCCTTCCCTTTTGTAATAAGGCTTTGCCCGATTTTGTTTCACGTGAAACATCAACGTCCGCACAGCAGCAACAAGATGTTTATATCGCTCGGCGAGATGCCTGGTATACGCGAAGCCTGTGCGATGGTTTCGGGGTCGATTCGTTCCAGTTTCTGACGGGCTTCGGTCGACAGCGCATGTATCTCGCTATACTTGAATCGTCCTTTTATGCGAATATGTTCAAGTCGGGCTATCTTCTCGGCAATCATCTTTTCGCGATCGATATAGCCCTGATACTTCATCTTTATCTCGGCAGCTTCTACAATTTCGTCGCGTCGGTTTTTGATTGAATCCAACTCCTGTTTCAAAGCCGGAACCAGTTGCGAGAGCTGTGCCAAATCGAGCTGCGGACGTAAAACCAAGTCAATCAACCGCACTCCCTGTTTCAGCGGCGTAGTACCCAAAGCCTCCAGCCCGGCGTTGATATAGGCCGGTTTTATCGAATAATGTTCGGCAAAATGGATTAAATGGTCTATCCTATCCCGCTTCTCCCGCAACAAATCGTAGCGGTCAGACTTGGCCAACCCCAACCGATAAGAGCGCTCGGTCAACCGCATGTCGGCATCGTCCTGACGCAGCAAGATACGGTATTCGGCCCGCGACGTAAACATACGATAGGGCTCGTCGACACCCTTGGTCACCAGGTCGTCGATGAGCACACCGATATAAGCCTCGTCGCGACCCAGCGTGAAAGGTGTACCGCCGTGACAGTTGATGTGAGCGTTTATACCGGCAATAAGCCCCTGCCCTCCGGCCTCTTCGTAACCGGTCGTTCCGTTTATCTGACCGGCAAAAAAGAGGTTGGCAATCTGCTTGGTCTCGAGGTTATGGTTCAGCTGGGTGGGGTCGAAATAGTCGTATTCGATGGCATATCCCGGTCGATAAATGCGCACGTCGCGCAACGCCGGAATCGCCTGCAAAGCCCGCACCTGCACATCGAGCGGAAGCGACGAAGAGAAGCCGTTGAGGTAATACTCCTGCGTCGTCTCGCCCTCGGGTTCGAGAAAGAGCTGGTGCTCCGTTTTATCGGGGAAAGTCACGATTTTGGTCTCGATACTGGGGCAATAACGGGGCCCGATACTCTGGATTTGCCCGTTGTAAAGGGGCGAATCGGGCAACCCGGCACGAAGAATATCGTGCACGTGCTCGTTGGTATAGATGGTCCAGCAACTGCGCTGTTTCAACGGACGGGGCTGAAAATCGAGGAACGAGAATTTATGGAAATCGTTCTCGCCCCGCTGCTCGGCCGCCTCTTCGAAGTGGATGCTGCGGCCGTCGATACGCACCGGAGTACCCGTTTTCATACGGCCGGCCGTAAAGCCCAGTTCGACCAATTGCTCGGTGATTCCGTACGAAGCCGGCTCCGAAATACGACCGCCACGCAACTTGGTGCGGCCGATGTGCATCAGACCGTTCATAAAGGTACCGGTCGTGAGCACCACGCATTTGGCGGTAAAGGTTACATTCATGGCCGTAACTACGCCCGTTACCCTTCCGTCTTTTACAAGAATCTGATTTACAGAATCTTGCCACATATACAAGTTGTCTGTATTCTCGAGAATCGAACGCCAGGTCGTGATGAACTTGGCGCGGTCGCTCTGCGAACGGGGGCTCCACATGGCAGGCCCTTTCGAGCGGTTCAACATCCGGAACTGGATGGCCGTCTCGTCGGTCACAATACCCATGAAACCACCTAAAGCATCGATTTCGCGAACAATCTGACCCTTGGCAATTCCACCCACGGCCGGATTGCAGCTCATCTGAGCTATCTTGTTCATATCCATTGTGATAAGCAAGGTCTTCGAACCCAGATTGGCCGAAGCGCATGCCGCTTCGCAACCGGCATGACCGGCACCCACCACGATTACATCGTAATTAAAATCCATTGTATTGTATTTCTCCATGACCTATGGGGAGAAAAAGCGAACGCTTCCCCACCCCCCTGATCATATCTGTTTCTCGATTATCTCAGTTTCAGAGCCTCGTCTTCACAACGGGTCATCGCTTCGCGCTCACCCGGTCCTTTATCGTTGATTCCGCACAAGTGCAGAATGCCGTGTATGATGATGCGATGGAGCTCCTCGTCGTAGTCGGTCCCAAACTGTTCGGCATTGGAACGGACCGTATCCACACTGATGAAAATATCGCCGCTTATCTTATCGCCCTCGGTATAGTCGAAGGTAATGACATCGGTATAATAGTCATGCTGCAAATAGGCCTTGTTCACCTCGAGAATCTTCTCGTCGGAGCAAAAAATATAGGCTATATCGCCGCATTTTTTCCCGTACCCCGAAGCGACCCGACGAATCCAATCGGTCGTTTCTCTCTTTTTTATCGCCGGCATCTTGACATCTTCGGCAAAATAACTCACAGCCATAACTCGTACTTTTTTATATTCTTATTGTCACTGCAAAGATAGTGCAAACCCGGGGGAGAAGCAAGTATATTCGTGCAGGAGAGGCATTCACAACCTCCTGAAAAGGTCAGACCGTTCTACCCTGCTCCAGATTGTTTCCATCGCCACACAGGCCGCATTTCGCAGCATACGGTCAAAGATACACATTTATTCCGTTCCTTTCTATTTGAAGAAGAAATAAGAGACCGTAATGGCCGAAATGGCCCCTATCACATCGGCCAGCAGGGCATACCCCACGGCATAACGGGTCTTGCGCACCCCTACGCTACCGAAGTAAACGGCCAATATGTAGAAGGTGGTATCGGTCGAACCCTGCACGGTACAGGCCACCCGACCTACAAACGAATCGACTCCGTAGGTCGACATGGCATCGACCATCATCCCTCGCGAACCGCTACCGCTCAGCGACTTCATCAGCGCCGTAGGCAGCGCGCCCACAAACTCGGTATCGATACCCAACCACCCGAAGAAGGCAGCAAAGCCCTCGACAATATAATCCATGGCTCCCGAGGCCCGGAATATCCCGATGGCTACCAGAATAGCCACCAGGTAGGGAATGATCATCACCGCCGTCTTAAAGCCCTCTTTGGCCCCTTCGATAAAGGCATCGTAGACGTTGATACGCTTCACCAGACCCGAGACGATAAAGACCACGATAATGGTAAACAGGATGCTGTTGGCGGCAAAAGCCGAGTAGGTAGAAATCTTGTCTTCGGGCAACGACGAAAAGTAGTAGAAGACCCCGCCCACAAAAACGGTGAGCCCGAGTCCCCATAGCACGATTACCCGATCGAAGATATTGATACGCTGCTTGATACACAAGGCCAGAAGCCCTACAAAAGTAGCCATAAAGGTGGCGATGAGAATAGGCAGAAAAACGTCCGACGGATTGGCCGCCCCCATCTGAGCCCGATAGGTCATCACCCCGATGGGTATCAGGGTAAGCCCCGAGGCATTCAGCACCAGAAACATCAGCATCGCATCGGTGGCCGTGTCTTTTTTGGGGTTTAGTTCCTGCAACTCCTTCATCGCCTTCAACCCCAGCGGGGTAGCGGCATTGTCGAGTCCCAGCATATTGGCCGACACATTCATAAACATCGAACCCAAAGCCGGATGCCCCTTGGGTACCCCCGGAAACAGGCGGGTAAAGAGCGGACTAATCAGGCGCGACAGCACGGCCACCATACCACCCCGTTCGCCGATTTTCATCAAACCGAGCCACAAGGTGAGAACACCCGTCAACCCCAACGAAATATCGAAGGCGGTACGGGCCGAAGAGAACGAAGCATTCATTATGTCGGTCCAAATGGCCGTATTGCCATACACTACAGTCTGTACCACCGCCACCACAAAGGCAATGACAAAAAATGCAATCCAGATGTAATTAAGAACCATACGACTGTTTTTGAATGTTTTTCGTTTCTTGGGACAAAGATAGTGAAAGGTGAGCGCAGAATGAAATATCGAAACTTGTTTCAGATATTTTTTATGCCGAACCGTATCCTATCTTCTTCAAAGATAGTGAAAGGTGAGAGCAGAGGCAAATGGAAAACCAAGTTTTCAACATTCGACTTTACCGAGCCGCATCCTGTTTTCTCAGAAAACAGCCATTTTAGAGAGTCGCACACTCGCTCGAGGCTTAAAAAGAGAGAGGGCAACAACAGGCCAGCCGACACCGTTCTATTTCGCGTTTTTTTCCGCACGTTCCAAAATGCACATATATCACTACAAATCAAATAATTATCTAATTTTTATCTTCTGGAGAATCGAATATTTTCTTTCTTTCGATTACCTATGCGTCATTTTTTCAGCCAGGAGCCTCTATTTTAACAATTTAAAATATTGCTCTCAACAACTGTTTTAAAAAGCAACAAACCTCAGCAATCGACCAGTCGAAAAATTCACTACCTTTGTTCCAAACGACACATCACCATGCACACAGCTCAAGATATCGAGAAAGCCATCCGGGCAGCAGCCAATCCGGCAAAAGCAAAAGTTCTCTCGGGATTCTTCAAAACCGGAAAGGGAGAATATAGCGAAAACGATATTTTCATCGGGGTGCCCGTTCCTGTCACACGAAGTATCGCCAAGCAATACCTCGACACTCCACTTGCCGAACTCACCACTCTGCTGCATAGTCCTGTGCACGAGTTGCGCATGGCAGCTCTCCTCTGCATGGTCGAGCAGTTCAAGAAAGCCGACAAAGCCCAACGCACGGCCCTGTACAACACCTATCTGGCCCACACCGCTTGTATCAACAACTGGGACCTGGTAGACCTCTCGGCCTCGCAAATCGTAGGGGGCTATCTCGAACACCGCGACCATGCCCCGCTCTACCGTCTGGCTCAAAGCCCACAGCTTTGGGAACAGCGTATCGCCATCGTCGCCACCTGGCAATGGATTCGCCGCGGTCACCTCGACGATACCCTGGCTCTAGCCGACCTGCTGCTCCACCACGAGCACGACCTCATACGCAAAGCTACGGGTTGGATGTTGCGCGAGGTCGGCAAGAAAGACAAAGCCCGCCTGTGCCGATTCCTCGACACCCGTTACCGACAGATGCCGCGCACCATGCTACGCTATGCCATCGAGCGATTCACACCCGAGGAACGCAAACATTACATGCAAAAATAGAAATATGATTCAAAGTCTGCCCTCGCGACGCCACTGACGTTTGTACTTGTAAAGGCGTTGCAGCAGTTTGAGCGAACTGATATGCCAGTAGTAGCGCTTGAAATGCTCGTGACAGCAAGTCTCGATAAAATCCCAACTCCCCACCCGTTTCTTCATCAACATTCTGATAAAGCGAAACGACATCTTTATCTCTCTGAAATAGGCTACCAGCGAGTTGGGTTTCTTGAGGTAGAAGGGCAAACGGTCGGCCCATTTCTTGTGAAACTTGGCCGTATCGTCGAGCCAAGCCTGGTTGTACGAGCCCTCCGAAAAGTGTTCCAGCAATATATCGTTCGTCACATAGTTGGTATACTTCTGACCCACGGCCATCGAAATATCCAGATCGTACAGATGGAATCCGCGGAAGGTATCCTCGTCGAACCGAAACTCGGCCCACACATTCCGACGCATGAACAGACACATGCCATCGAGCACGATTACCGGCGATGCAGGTACCTTGTCGGGGTTGGTAATGAAATATTTGATCGAGCCGTCTCTGAACCGTTGAATATAGTTGTAGCGCGTGTATTGCTTGAGCGACCCCCAACCCGAGAAGGTGGCCAGTTTGGCCATCGAGCCGGCAAACCCCACGACACCCGTTGTCGGTTTCTGCAGCAGCGACACGATACGTTCTCCCCAGTTTGGGGTTCTGAAAAATATATCCTCATGGGCAAAACAGAGATATTCACCTTTCGCCTTCGCGGCACACAAGTTATATACATGAGTAATACCGTAGCCCGTCTCGCGGTTGTCGTGAACGACAAACTCGCAAGGACAACCTACCGTCATGAGCACATTCTCGCAAAACTTTTCCAGTTTCGCCGGGTCGACCGAACAAACTATCATGGAAATCATGCCAAACAATCCTCCTCTCGATTACAAAACCAAACCGTCTCGGCTCCTCGTCAGTAAAACACCTCAGCCGCGAAACCCATGAAAACAGACTCTCAACAGCCTAATTTTTCGGGGCTTTCTTTACAGGCACATTTATAAATATTATCTTTGTCAAAGATAAAGCAGCGATTTTTTTCTTACATATTATTTCGACCAATCGCCGTTTTATATCGAAAAAAATAACCAAGTCACCCCGAAATGGAACACATTCACCTGTTTTTCGCCTTGAACGACACCTACTGTCGGCACTGTTGCACGACAATAGTTTCCCTCCTGGAGAACAACCCCGACGACTTCTTCGACATCTACCTCCTCTCGGACTATATCTCGCCCGAGAACCGGCAGAAACTCTCGTCGCTCGGGCAACGATACAGCCACCACACGATACATTTCCACATCGTCGACGATACCGACTTCCGCAACTTCAACCTCAACATCGGGTACATCACCCTGCAAACCTACTACCGGTATGCCATCGCCGAGTGGTTTCCCCAACTCGACAAAGCCCTCTATCTCGACTGCGACCTGGTGGTAAACGGCCCGCTCAAAGCCTTGTGGCAGACCGATATAACCGACTATATCTGTGCCGGAGTCCCCGATTTGTGGATTGAGAACATCTACTACAAGCCCGAGATAGGCATGTCGCTCGACGAACTCTACATCAACGCCGGGGTACTCCTGCTCAATCTGAAAAGAATGAGAGAGGAACACACCGGCCGACTCTTGTCACAGGCCACCGCACAGCCGCCCTGCAAAATAAAATTTCAGGACCAGGACATCATCAATCTCGTGTGCCGGGGCAAAATCAAGGCTCTGCCCGAGAGGTTCAACTTCACGACCGAAAACGCCTTCAAACACCCCGACCAACGGGCCGAAGCCACCATCATTCACTATACCGGCGAACGCAAGCCCTGGTGCGGCGAGGTCTGTGCCAACCCCTTGAAACACCTGTATTTCGACTATTTGCTAAAAACGCCCTACAACGATACCCTAAAAAAAGACTCTATGCTGAAACGACTCACCCACCTCTTCTCGCACAAACAGAAAGATTCGTCCCGCCCCATACGCGTAGCCCTGCTCATCGACGAGTTTTTCGGCGGTGCCGGAACGGCATTCGGCGGATACGGTTTTCTGGCACGACACTACATTGCCAAATATCTCCCGTGCGACGATATACAAATCGACGTATTGCTACGGCTCGACTACCAGCGGAAAAAGAAAAAAGCGACCAAAACCCGGGTAGACAACGTCGACGTATATGTGCTGCCCGGACGGAAATATGCCGCTGCCTGGCTGAAGAGAAAGAACTACGACCTCTACTTCTCCATCGAGCTCACCAGCTCGTTCCTCAAATACGAACCCAACCCCAACAAGCGGCTGCTTTTGTGGGTACAAGACCCGAGGCCCTGGAAGGACTGGCTCGAAATACAAACCGTCAAACTTTTCCCCGAGTCGTGCTACTGGAATACCGAGGTCTACGAACTCGTACACCGCCTCTACACCGAGGGGCGCGTCACCTTCGTCACCCAAGGCCGATTCCTCATCGAGAAAGCCCGATGCCTCTACCGCCTCTCGCCCGAGACTCCTATCGACTATCTGCCCAACCCGGTAGACATCGATCCCGCATTCGACGTGAAGAGCTTCCCCAAGAAAAACCACATCATCTTCATCGGCCGCATCGAGTCGGTAAAGCGGGGCTGGCTCTTCTGCGAGATTGCCAAGCGCATGCCCGAATACGAGTTCTACATGCTGGGACAATCGTTCCGCGAGAAGGCTCAAAACGACTCGGTCATGGCACAATACCGGGAAGGTATCAAAAACCTGCACTTCACCGGCCACGTCGAGGGCGAAGAAAAATTCAACTATATCAAGGAGGCCAAGATTCTCGTCAACACCTCCATACACGAAGCACTGCCCGTGACTTTCCTCGAAGCACTCGCCTACGGCACACTGCTGGTGAGCTGCCAAAACCCCGAGAGCCTTACCGAGAAATTCGGCATCTATACCGGCCCCGTGCTGGGCGACGGATTCGACAAGATAGACCTTTTTGTCGAGGCCATTCGCTCCCTCATGGAGAACGAAGAGAAGCGGCAGGCTCTCTCGATTGCCGGGTATGAATATGTAAAACAGGTACACAATGTGCCCGATTTCATACGCAACACCCGGGAACTCATCCGCCGCGAAGCCCGCAGATAAAAATCTTTCGGCCGACCCGCGAACCCGATTGCCGCATTATCACTACCTTTACAAAAAGAAAAACGACAAGAGCATGACACCCCAAGTATCGGTCATCATTCCCGTTTACAACGTAGGCAAATACCTCGAAAAATGCCTCTCCTCGGTCGTGGAGCAAACCTTTACCGACCTGGAAATCGTTGTCGTCAACGACGGCAGTACCGACGACTCGCCCCAGATCATTGCCCGATTTGCCCGACAGGATTCACGCATCGTGGTCATCGACAAGTCGAACGAAGGGCTCGCCTATGCCCGCAAATCGGGTGTAGAGGCTGCCCGGGGCACCTATATCTACCACCTCGACGGCGACGATTACCTCGAACCCGATGCTATCGAGCTGATATATGCCCAAGCCCGGGAAACTGATGCCGACATGACTATAGCGCCTTTCGTAATCGACTATCCCGAGACCGGCCAGTCGCAGCACTCGCTCGTGCCGGGTCGCGAAAGCTACACCGGGCTGGAATACTTCTCCGAAATTGCTTTCACCCGAGCCCATTGGTCGGTATTCAGCTACCTGCACAAGCGCAACCTGTATGACCATGTCACCTTTTGCAAAGGGCTAAGCTACGGCGAAGATGTTTACCTCACCACACAATTAACCTACTACTCCTCACGTATAGCTGTCATCAAAGGCAAGCCTCTCATGCACTATATCATACGGAATAGCTCCATCACCAACAGCAGGTTCAGCGAGCAAAAAGCCCGGGATATATTGCTCTATCCCGACCTGGTAAACGACTTTTTCAAAGATAAACCCGAATACAACTTGCTGCAAAAAGAGCTCGGGGCTATCCGCATACAGGCCTATAACACCCTGTTGAGCAAGCGATGGTTCAAAGATGCCCACCGGTTGAGCCGGGAGTCGCTCGCCATCTTGCGGCAGTACCCCGACCTCAAAAGCATACCCCAGATACGGGCCTTCCGCAAGCTCTTCACCCTCTATGCCCATAGCCCGATATTAGGAAGATTGTATGCCCAGTATTATATTTGCAAAAAGAAAATCAAGTAATGGCACCCCGAGTCTCTGTCGTCATTCCGGTTTACAACGTGGGCAAACAGCTCGAAACCTGTTTGCAGTCGGTTGTCGGTCAAACTTTTACCGACCTGGAAATCGTTGTTGTCAACGACGGCAGTACCGACGACTCGCCCCAGATTGTCGCCCGGTTTGCCCGACAAGACCCCCGCATCGTAATCATCGACCGACCCAACGAGGGAGTAGCCTATGCCCGCAAACACGGTGTGGAGGCTGCCCGGGGAGAATACATACAATATCTCGATGGCGACGACTTCCTCGAACCCGATGCCATCGAACTGCTCTACCGGAAAGCTGTCGACGAACAGGCCGATATGGTAGTACTCCCCTTTTGGCTCGAAAGTGAAAACCGCAAGAAAGCCTCCAACCCTACACCGGGAACCTACGATTCGGTATCGTTTTTCTACTCCCTGGCCTTTTGCCGCAACTATTGGGCCGTGTGGTCGTTCCTGCACAAGCGGTCGCTATACGCCGGGGTACATGTCGAAAAAGGATTGAGCTATGGCGAGGACGCCTATCTGGCCTCGCAACTGACCTACTTTGCCCGCAAAATCGTGGTACTCGAGTCACACCCGCTGTTGCACTATGTCATTCACAGCGGCTCGGCCACCCTGAGCGGGTTCTCCGAAAAAAAGGCTCGTGACATCGAACTGTATCCTCAACTGCAACGGCGTTTCTATGCCGACAAGCCTACCTATCGACAAGTAGAAAAAGCTCTTGCCAATGTCGAATTGGGAGCCATCGTCCTGTTGTTGAGCAAACGCTGGTTCGGCGAGGCCCGACGCCTGGCCCTGCGAGCCATGGAAATCGAGAAACAATTCCCGGGGCTGCTGCACCAGCGCCCCGCCCGCCATTATCGCAAACTGCTGAAAGCCTATGCCCGCAGCGAATTTTGGGGCAAGCTGATGGCTCGGTATTATCTCTTCACCCGGAAAATAAAATAGACACAAACCATGAAGATTCTCTTCTTTTCGCATGGAAAACGCGCCAACGGCGGCGCCGAACGCTGCTTGCTCGACCTCATCAAAGGAATAAAGCAAGCCCACGAGTCGTGGGAAATCTATGTGGTCTTCCCGGGACAAGACGAATTATGGGAAATGTCTCGTCCCTACCTGTCGGGGTATGCCTTCATACGACAACCCTGGTGGCTGGTTCGTCCCAAAAAGAACGGCTGGCGCAAGCGGCTTCTCTTCAACATACAGAAGCGTAATGCCATACGCCAAACCCGCAATTACCTCCGCACCGTCGCCCCCGACATAGCTATCACCAACACCCTGGCGACCCCCATCGGTGCCTGGGCAGCACGGGAAGAGAACATCACACACTATTGGTTCATACACGAAATTCCCCCGTTGGCACGCAATCTGGTCTACCTTTTCAACGAAGGGAAAAGCCTCAAACAAGTCGGTGCCCTGTCGCAGAAAATCATCGTCCCCTCCGATTTCGTAGGCGAATATTACAAAGCCCATTTCCCCGAAGCCGGGAAAATAGAGGTCGTGTACCAGTCGGTCGACATCGTGCCCCCCGCACGTCCCCGGGTCGACCAGCCCTTCACCATAGGCATGCTGGCCAATTTCGAGCCCAACAAGGGACAACATATCGCCATCGAGGCCTTTCGCGAGGTCGTGAAAGAGTACCCCGACACACACCTGCTGCTCATCGGCGGCAACCACAGCCGATATGCCCAGGAAATCAAGGAAAGCGTCATTGCCTACAAACTGGAATCGAATGTCTCGATTGTCGAGCACACCATTCACCCCCACGACTACCTCATACAGGCCGACGCCGCCCTGGTATGCTCGGGTTTTGAATGTTTCGGCCGGGTAATCGTTGAGGGACTCAAATGCGGGCTGCCCGTCGTTGTTCCCGACAAACCTTTCGGCCGGGAACTGATTCGGGAGGGATACAACGGTTTTCTCTACAACCGCGACGATGCCCATGACCTGGCCCGCAAAATCATCTTGCTACGCCGGCAAGACCTCTCTACCTTGAAACAGAATGCACTGGATTCGGTCGAGAACCGCTTCTCGGTCCATTCATTCGCCCAAGATTTTACTGCTATCATCAATCCTGCAAAGTCATGAACAAGCCCTCGGTAATCATCGTCATTCCCATCTACACAACACGATTATCCGACCTCGAACTGGCGGCTTTAGACCAGTGTTTCCGGGTGCTCGCCACACACGATATATGTTTCGTGAAACCCCAGTCGCTCGATTTGACACCCCTCGCCGACCGCTATCGGACCGACTACGTCGTCGACTTCCCCGATACCTGTTTCCTGGGCATCGCCGCCTACAACCGACTCATGATGTCGCCCGAGTTCTACGAGGCTTTCGAGCAGTGGGAATACATGCTCATCTATCAGCCCGATGCCTGGGTCTTCGCCGACAACCTCGACGACTGGTGTGCCCGCGGCTACGACTATATAGGGGCTCCCTGGATACCCAAACCCAAATACGGCCGACTCTACTATCGCCTCTTCAATCGCCTGAAACGGGCTCTCAACCGGGTGTCGGGGGCTTCGGACTACAGCCAGCTCTACTACCGGGTAGGCAACGGCGGGCTGTCGTTGCGGCGCATCGCCCTCTTTGCCCGCACCGCTCGCGACATGGAACCGCAAGTAGCCCGTTATTTGAGCCATCCCGGGGTCGATTTCTACAACGAAGATATTTTCTGGAGTCTCGAAGCCAACCGCGACCAAGAGCGGCTGAAGATACCCCACTGGCAAGAGGCGCTCCAATTCTCGTTCGACAAGAACCCGGCCGTCTGCTACGAACTCAACGGCCACCGGTTGCCCTTCGGGTGTCACGGCTGGAGCAAAAAAAATATGTTGCCCTTTTGGGAACAACATATCCAAACACTTAGACACGGCTAATCGCACCGTCTCTAACCCTCCCCTCGCTTACAGGAAAGGAAGGTATCGCGATATTTTCTTCCGCATGTTCGACGAAGTCTGCACAAAACGCTCCTCGCCCGAAGCATTGTCGTCGAAACATTTCAGATACACGGCATTCATCTCGTCGGCCAACCGTTTCGGGTCGAACCGCACGACATACTCCTTGCCCTGCTCGATCATTTCGTGGCGCAGTTTCTCGTCGCTCATCACCCGCTTCATGGCATCGGCCATACCGGCCACATCGTCGGGACCTACATAAATCGAGTGAGGTCCGCCGGCCTCTTCGAGGCACGACCCCGTGGCGGCTATTACCGGCACACCGGCCGAGAGAGCCTCGACAATGGGAATGCCGAACCCTTCGAACCGCGACGGATAGACAAACGCCGTAGCCAGATGATACAGTACGGGCAGATCGCCGAACTTCAGATTATGAATAATGTGTACCCGGTCGCTCAACCCATGAGCCTCGACATAGGCCTTCACCTTCTCGGCGTAAGGGGTGCATTTGCCCACGGCCACCAGATGCACATCGCCCAACCGCTCGATAGCCTTCACGGCCAGCAGCAGGTTTTTACGCTCCTCGATAGTGCCCACACTCAAGATAAAGTGGTCGGGCAGCCCGTAGGCCTGACGCACACGCTCCTTCTCACCGGCTGCTACCGGCTTGGCAAAAACAGGGTCGCAACCCTGATAAACCACATCGATCTTGTCGGGCGAGATGCCGTAAAACTTCACGATGTCGCGCTTGGTACACTCGCTCACCGCCACAATGCGGTTGGCCTTGCGGCACGCATACCTGAACTTGTAGTTATAGATTTTTCTATCCAACCAGTGATAATATTGGGGATAGCGCAGGAATATCAGATCGTGAATGGTCACCACACTGCGAATACCCGTGCGATGGAGCCCCATGGGAAGTTCGTTGCTCAATCCATGATACAGCTGTACACCGTCTTGCAGTAACCCCCGTTTGATAAAGAAGGTACGCCACAAGGCCTTGCAACTTTTCATCAAGAAAGTGCGGGGCAAAATCGAAGCCACATTCTTGTGCTTCAACAGGGAATCATACGAGGCATTCTTGCATCTTTTGGGTATATACATACGGTACTTGTGCTCGTTGCCGTACGTAGCCATCGTATCTACCATGAATCGGCTGTAATTGCCCAATCCGGTAAAATTGGCGTTAGCCCTTTTTGCATCGAATCCTATAATCATCCTTAAATCTCAATTTACGGTTTACATAAGAATAGATGTATTCTACACCTATTTTGCTGCATGCCTCTCAAAAAATTTTAGGTTTTTCTTCCATTTCTCGAACAGGCAAAATAAATTTCTCATTTTTAAAACATTATAGAGATACGTTTCCCCTATTGCCATTTCCTGTTTTTTTCATCTATCTCGACAAGCGACTTTGCCCGGCGACAACTATTCTACACAGAATCCGGGCACAAAGGTACATTTTGTTGCAATTATTTTTATCTTTGTGCAAATAAAAATACGGTATATCCCCCGTATTTCCCGCAAAAAGAAAGAGAGATGGTACACAAATTCGACTTTTTAGTCATCGGTTCCGGTATTGCCGGAATGAGTTTTGCCCTCAAAGTGGCTCACAAAGGAAAAGTAGCCCTCATTTGCAAAACCGAATTGGAAGAGGCCAACACCTATTTCGCTCAAGGAGGCGTAGCTTCGGTAACAAACACATTGGTCGACAACTTCGAAAAACATATCGAAGACACCATGATAGCCGGCGACTGGCTCAGCGACCGCGCCGCTGTCGAGAAGGTCGTGCGCGAGGCACCCTCACAAATCAAGGAGCTCATCAAATGGGGTGTAGACTTCGATAAAAACGAAAAAGGCGAATTCGACCTGCACCGCGAAGGCGGTCACTCCGAGTTCCGCATCCTCCATCACAAGGACAACACCGGTGCCGAAATCCAGGACAGCCTCATCAAGGCCGTCAGACAACACCCCAACATCACCATCTTTGAGAAACATTTCGCCATCGAAATCATCACCCAGCACCATCTGGGAGTTACCGTCACCCGACAGACGCCCGACATCGAGTGCTACGGTGCCTATGTACTCGACCTCAATACCGGCAAGGTAGAGACCTTCCTTTCCAAAGTGACCCTCATGGCCACCGGCGGCGTGGGTGCCATCTACCAAACCACCACCAACCCGCTCGTGGCTACCGGCGACGGAATCGCCATGGTATACCGGGCCAAAGGTACCGTCAAGGACATGGAGTTTATCCAGTTCCACCCCACGGCTCTCTACCATCCCGGCGACCGCCCCTCGTTCCTCATCACCGAGGCCATGCGCGGCTACGGTGCCGTGTTGCGTACGCTCGACGGTAAGGAGTTCATGCAGAAGTACGACCCGCGCCTGTCGCTGGCTCCCCGCGACATTGTGGCCCGGGCCATCGACAACGAGATGAAAAACCGGGGCGACGACCACGTCTACCTCGACGTCACTCACAAAGACCCCGAAGAGACCAAGAAACACTTCCCCAACATCTACGAGAAGTGCAAGAGCCTGGGCATCGACATCACCCGCGACTACATACCCGTAGCCCCGGCCGCCCACTACCTGTGCGGCGGTATCAAGGTCGACCTCGACGCCCGCTCGTCGATCAACCGCCTCTATGCCGTGGGCGAGTGCTCCTGCACCGGTCTGCACGGCGGTAACCGGCTGGCATCCAACTCGCTCATCGAGGCCGTAGTCTATGCCGATGCGGCTGCCAAACACAGCCTCAAGGTCATCGACAACTACTCCTATCAAGAGAATATCCCCGAGTGGAACGACGAGGGGACCGTAGAGCCCGAAGAGATGGTGCTCATCACCCAAAGTGTCAAGGAGGTGGGCCAGATCATGAGTACCTATGTAGGTATCGTCCGCTCCAACCTGCGCCTCAAACGGGCCTGGGACCGTCTCGACATCCTCTACGAAGAGACCGAAAGCCTCTTCAAGCGCAGCAAGGCTTCGAAAGAGATTTGCGAGCTGCGCAACATGATCAACACCGGTTATCTGGTGATGCGTCAGGCCATGGACCGCAAGGAGAGCCGAGGGTTGCACTACACCATCGACTACCCGCACCCCGACACCACACCGCACAAGTAACCGGTCGAAAACACGACTGTCGACCCACGCGTAGTACCGCATTGCTTATATCAACGGGGCTGTGTAGAAATGATTCGTTTTTCCCACAGCCCCTTGTTGTCGATAGCATGCACCATGCCGCCCGGGAAAAATAGAACTAAAAAACCAATATATTGTTATGAAAAATCGTATCATCCCCGTTGCCATAGCGACAATAGCGATGACAACCTTTTCAAATTGTAATCAAGTGAAGAAAATAGAACATCTGCCCTACCCCGAAACCAAGCGCGGCAACGTGACCGACAACTACTTCGGCACCGAGGTGGCCGACCCGTACCGCTGGCTCGAGGACGACCGCTCCGAAGCGACGGCCGCCTGGGTAAAAGCCGAAAACGAAGTGACCTTCGACTACCTGTCGAAGATTCCCTTCCGCCAGGCCATCAAAGAGCGACTGACCGAGCTGTGGAACTACCCCAAAGAGAGTGCCCCCACGAAAAAGGGCGACTGGCTTTACTTCTCGCGCAACGACGGTTTGCAAAATCAAGACATCATCTACCGGCAGGCCAACCCCGAAGCCGAAGCCGAGGTATTCCTCGACCCCAACCAACTCTCCGACGACGGAACGGTAGCCCTGGCTTCCACCTCGTTCTCGAAAGATGGCAAATACTTTGCCTTCGCTACGGCTGCATCGGGCTCGGACTGGGTCGAGATACACGTCATGGAGACCGAGGGTAAACGTCTGCTCGACGACTGCATCGAGTGGGCCAAATTCTCGGGAGCCACCTGGAGCCCCGACAGCAAAGGCTTCTATTACAGCCGATACGACGAACCCAAAGAGGGCGTGTTTACCTCCAAGAACGAATATCAAAAGGTCTATTATCACCAAGTAGGCACTCCCCAAAGCGCCGACCGCCTCGTCTATACCGACCCCCAGCATCCGCTGCGATACTTCTCGGCCTGGGAGAGCGACGACAGCCGCTGGGTATTCGTCCTTTCGTCCGAGGGTACATCGGGTAGCGAGATTCTCTACAAACGCAAGGGCGACTCCTCCTTCCAGGTTCTGCTCAAGGGCTTCGACTACGATTACAGCCCCGTCGAGTGCCAGGACGACCAGCTCTACGTCATGAGCAACGAAGGGGCCGAGAACTACCACCTCATCAAAATCGACCTCAACGACCCCACAAAACGCCAGGTAGTCATCGCCGAAAAGGAGAATCTGCTCGAGAGTGTCAGCTCGGCCGGTGGCTGCCTGATGGCCATCTACCTCGAGGATGCGCAAAACAAGGCCTATCAATACGGTCTGGACGGCAAGCTCATCCGCGAAATAGAACTGCCGGGTATAGGCACAGTCGAAGGCTTCAACGGCGAAAAGGAGGATACCGAACTCTACTACTCGATTACCACCTTCACGGCCCCGGCCACCATCTACTCGTTCAATCTCGAGAGCGGCAAGTCTACCCTCTACTTCCGTCCCGAAGTGGCCTTCAACCCCGACGACTTCACCACCGAACAGATATTCTTCACCAGCAAGGACGGCACACGCGTGCCCATGTTTGTCTCGCACAAGAAAGGGATGAAGCTCAACGGCAACAACCCCTGCTACCTCTACGGTTACGGCGGTTTCCAGATTAACCTCACCCCCTCGTTCAGCCCCTCGGCAATCATGTTCATGGAGCAGGGCGGCGTGTATGTGTTCGTCACGCTGCGCGGCGGACTCGAATATGGCGAGAAATGGCACCGGGCCGGCATGCTCGAGAACAAGCAGAACGTATTCGACGACTTCATCTCGGCAGCCAAATACCTGATAGACAACCGATACACCTCGTCGAAAAAACTGGCCATTGCCGGCGGCTCGAACGGCGGTCTGCTGGTAGGTGCCTGCGAGGTTCAGCGGCCCGACCTCTTTGCCGTGTGTCTGCCCAGCGTGGGCGTTATGGACATGCTCCGCTACCACAAGTTCACCATCGGTTGGGGTTGGGTAGTCGAGTATGGCTCGAGCGACAACCAGGAGCAGTTTGAATACCTCTACAAATATTCGCCGCTGCACAACATCAAGAAGGGCGAGAAGTACCCCGCCACCCTCATCACCACGGCCGACCACGACGACCGGGTAGTGCCGGCCCACTCGTTCAAGTTTGCGGCTCAGATGCAATATGCCCAGTCGGGCAACGCCCCCATACTCATACGCATCGAAACCAACGCCGGGCATGGTGCCGGCAAGCCTACCTCGAAACGTATCGACGAGGCTACCGACTGCTACGCCTTCCTGTTCCAGAATACAAATACTCCCTATATTCCTGTCAATCAGAAGAGATAGAGCGGATACCCCTCCTGAGAAAAGAGTTCGCCCCCGGTTGGGGACGAACTCTTTTTCATTTCCACACACCCCCGAAACAAATTTATAGCCAACTCTACCCCCACTTTCCCGAACCATTTCTCTCCCCGGTTGTTCTTACCATACAAAAAGCAATCTGCCATGATGAAATCGATTCAAGGAACCCAGACCGAACAGAACCTGCTCAAAGCCTTTGCCGGCGAGTCGCAGGCCCGTAACCGCTACACCCTCTTTGCCCGGAAGGCGCAGGAGGAAGGATATGAACAAATCAGAGCCGTCTTTGCCGAAACGGCCGAACAGGAGCTGGCCCACGCCACCCGTTTCTTCAACTTCCTGCAAGGGGGCATGGTCTCCATCACCGCCGAATATCCGGCCGGACGCGTAGGCACCACGGCCGAAAATCTGCTCGAAGCCGCCGAGGGCGAGCGCCTCGAATGGAGCGACCTCTACAACAACTTCGGACAGGTGGCTGCCGACGAAGGTTTCAAGGATGTGGCCACGGCCTTCAAGATGGTCGCCCAAGTCGAGAACTTCCACGAGTGGCGCTACCGCAAACTGCTCGAACGGCTCCACGACGACACCCTCTTCAAACGCGAGACTCCTATTCGCTGGCAATGCCGCAACTGCGGCTACATCTACGAAGGTACCGTGGCTCCCGCCCGATGCCCGGCCTGTCTCGAACCGCGCGCCTTCTTCGAGCCCGCCCGCGAAAACTATTGAACAAAACTATCTATCTTTTCATACGACCCAGCCCGTGGTTTGCGACTCCCCGTCGCCGCCACGGGTCTCTTTTTTTACCCCCCTGAGCCATTCCTCGCCTACGGCTTCATGGCCGAGCGGGCGAGCAACTTGTGCCCGATGCGACAATAGAGGCACTTGTGTGCCTGGCAATATTCGTTGTTCAACTGTATCACGGCCTGGCTCTCGAGCGCACTGTTTACCCCCACCCCCATTGCCGCGAAACGGCGCACAATCGAGTTCTTCTCGGGGCGCAGCGACTCGAGCAACGCCAGGGCCCGGTCGGTCATCGCCTCGTTGCCGGTCGATACCCCACAGGCATAGAGCAGCGGGGCCACGGCGTTGATGAGCACGATGTCGATCGCACTCTCGCCCAGCACCGCACTCGACTCGGGCGAGGCATGCCCGAAGAGGTAGTGTGTAGTCCAATAACCCGACAGCTCGACCTTGAAGATAGCCCGCAGCGCCTCGTCGCTGTCGGCCTCGCAGATGCGCGAAAAGAGATTGAATCCCCGGTGAATATACTGGGCCAGCATGGCAATGCGCCGGTGGGGAAAGTTGGCCGGCCGCAGCCTGAAGAACTTCCAGCTGTCGGGGTTGATGGGCGTGAGCCCGAACTTGTTTCGCAAGAAGGCATACTCACCCGTCAACCGCGTATAGTAGTCGTCGCCCGCATGCTCCCCCTCGACCAACAGTCCCGCCTGCCCGAAGAGGAAAGCCTCGACCTGCGCCAGCGAGTCGGCATGCTTCTGCATGAAACGCAGCGGCAGACTGCGGGCCAACCGCTCGAAGGCGTCGCCGTTGATGCCGAACCCCAGACTGCGCGATACCGCCACGTAGCACACCTCTTCCCAGCTGCCCCGATAGAGCTCGAGCCAGTCGTGCAGACGCTGCGCCTTGGCCTGCAACCTCTCCACGGCCAGCGACGAAATCCAGTCGGCCAGCAACACCGGATCGAAATCGCCGATGTACCGGGCACACGACTGGCTGGGCGAGTGGGCCACCAGCGATTCGTAATCGGCCCGGAACGTGGGCGAACACGACAGCACCAGCGTGGGAATCTCCTCACCGTCGGTGCGGTAGACTGGGGTATCGGCCACCTCGACCACATGCAGCACCACCGAGTCGTAGGCCGGGTCGAGGTGATGGTTGTGCCGCCGCCAGTCCGAAGCCCGCCGGTGAATTTCCACGTTACCGGCCCAGACGTAACCGTCGATTCCAATTTTGGCATTGAAAAAATCGGGGCCCGAGTCGGTATTCAACCGCCCCACGTCGATTACCCGCACCTTGCGGCCGTCGACCGTCGTCAGTCGCGACGGGTCGAAGAGCCGGTGCTGCCACACATATTGCATGAGTTTTTCCATACGAGCAAGCTGTTTGCGTGTTTTTCATCTTTTCCGTCCATTCCCCTACCCGGGAAAAAGGGAGAAAACGACAGAGATAACTCCCGAAAACGGTGTTTTTATTCGCCTCGGCGCTCACCATTCTCTATCTTTTACTATCTTTGTCTCTGCATATATGCAAATTAAATGAACCTTATTGAATAAACCGGTATAAACCGAGATGTTTTGTAACAGAAGTTCGATATGAAAATAGCGCTTATTGGATACGGAAAAATGGGACATGCCATCGAAGAGATAGCTCTGTCTCGCGGACACGAAATTGTGTGTCGCATCGATAAAGACAACCAGGACGATTTTGATTCACCCCAGTTCAAGAGTGCCGACGTGGCCATCGAGTTCACCGCTCCCACCGTGGCACTGGGCAACTACCGCCGGGCCTTTGCCGCCGGTGTTCCCGTGGTATCGGGTACGACGGGCTGGCTCGAGCATCTGCCCGAAGTGAAAGAGGCCTGCGAGAAGGGTCAGACCTTTTTCTACGCCTCCAACTTCAGCCTGGGCGTGAACATCTTCTTTGCCGTGAACAAATACCTGGCCGGCATCATGAACCACTTCCCGCAATACGAAGTGAGCCTCGAAGAGATTCACCACGTGCACAAGCTCGACCACCCCAGCGGCACCGCCATCACGCTGGCCGAAGATATTATCGGCCAACTCGACTCGAAGCATTCGTGGACCGAGGCCCAGCCTGCCCCGGCCGACGCCATTCCCGTCGTAGCCCGTCGCGAAGGCGAGGTGCCCGGCACCCATATCATCACCTACGACAGCGAGGTCGATACCATCCGCATCTCTCACGAGGCCAAGAGCCGCAAAGGATTTGCCCTGGGAGCCGTCGTTGCCGCCGAGTTTACGGTGGGCAAGAAAGGTTTCCTCACCATGCAAGACCTCTTCTCGTTCCTCAAATAATCCCCTGTCATGGATCAAAACACCGCTTCGAAATACAGCCTCGCCGAACGGCTGAAACGGGTCAAAAAGACCCGCTGGATACGATTCACGATCGTAGCCCTCATCTACATCGGCTGGACCATCTGGCTCAACAACTACTACGTGCTGTTCGGCCTCCTGCTCCTCATCGACATCTACCTCACCCAGTATATCCCCTGGGGGTGGTGGAAGACGAGCAAGAACCGCGCCGTGCGCACCGTCATGGAGTGGGTCGATGCCATTGTCTACGCCCTGGTGCTGGTCTACTTCATCTTCATCTTCATCTTCCAGAACTACCAGATACCCTCCTCGTCGCTCGAGAAGTCGATGCTGGTGGGCGACTATCTGCTGGTGAGCAAGATGAGCTACGGTCCGCGGGTACCCAACACCCCGCTGCACTTCCCCCTGGCCCAGCACACCCTGCCCATACTCAACACGAAATCGTATATCGAGTGGCCCCAGTGGCCCTACCACCGGCTCAAGGGCTTCGGCAAGGTGGAGCGCAACGACATCGTGGTCTTCAACTTCCCGGCCGGCGATACCGTGGCTACCAAACAGCCCAACCCCGACTACTACACCCTCTGTTTCTACGACGGACGCGAAGCGGTGAACCGCAACAAGGCACTCTATGGCGACATCATCTACCGTCCCGTAGACCGTCGCGAAAACTATGTGAAGCGCTGCGTGGGATTGCCCGGCGATACCTTCAGCATCGTGAAGAACGACATCTACATCGACGGCGTCAAGCAGCCGCGCCCCAAACACATGCAGCTCAACTACCTGGTGAAAACCAACGGCCGCTACCTGGCCAACAGCGATTTCGAGCGGTGGGGCATCAGTGTCGACGACCGCATCCCCCTCGACATCTCGAGTGAAAACGCCCGCAAAAACCTGGCCAGTTGGGGCATCACCCCCAACCCCGACGGCAGCATGAACCCCGTCTATGAACTCCCCCTCACGCAGGCCATGATTGCCCAGATGCGCAAGGACCCGTCCATCGAGCAGATAGTCGAAGAACCTGGATTCCTGGGCGGACAGACCTACCCGCTGGTGACCTCGAACACCTGGACCCGCTCGGACTACGGCCCCGTGTGGATTCCCAAGAAGGGAGCCACCCTCAAGCTCACCCTCGAAAACCTGCCCATCTACGAGCGACCCATCACCGCCTACGAGCACAACGACCTGCAAGTGAAGGATGGCAAAATCTATATCAACGGGCAGGAGACCGACTCCTACACCTTCAAGATGGACTACTACATGATGCTGGGCGACAACCGCGACAAGTCGGCCGACAGCCGCTACTGGGGCTTCGTACCCGAAGACCACATCGTGGGCAAACCCATGTTTGTATTCCTCTCGCTCGACAAGGACAAAGGACTCTTCGACGGTAAGATTCGCTTCAACCGCATGTTCCGGTCGGTCGACAGCCTGGTCAACTAACAGATGATGAAACGAGAGACTATACGCACGATTCTGGTCACGGTAATTGTCATTATCGCGATTGTATGGTCTGTCCGCTTTTTCGTGGTCGAACCCTACCGCGTACCGCCCGGCCAGATGGAGAACAGCCTCTTGCCGGGTGACCGCCTGTGGGTCGACAAGTGGTCGTTCCGCTGGGGCCATCGCACCCCTGCGCGCCGCGACCTGCTGGTCTTCACACTGCCCTCGCTACACCAGCCGCAGAGTGCCGGCGACGAGGTGGCCATGGCCCGCTGCATAGGTCTGCCCGGCGACACCATTCGCAGCACCGGCAACCTCCTGTTTATCAACCGTAAGGCCGTAGCCCAACCCCCGCTCATTCTCGAGGCTTACCTCTCGCCCGACTCGATGCGCAACGACGTGAACCGCACCTTGCGCCAAAACAAGGCGCAATTTGTCGAGCAGGGAAAGGTGGGCAGTGACCGGCTGCTCTTCCTCTCGCGCTACGACTACGACAAGGTACGCAAGCAGCTTGCGCCCGATTCGCTGCTCTATCCCGTATTCCTCAACCGCGACAGCTACGAAATCACACTCCCCCGAAAAGGGAAAAACATACGAGTCACCCCGCAGAATGCCGAGATGCTGGCCTACCTCCTCACCCAATACGAAAACTGTCCCGTGACCTGTCGAGAGGGCAAAATCTACCACGGCGACCGGATTGTCACCCAGTGCCGGCTCTCGCAAGACTACTATTGGGTCATCGGCGACAACCGCGCCGGCATGGCCGACTCGCGCACCTTCGGCCCCCTGCCCCACTCCCTGCTCATGGGCAAAGGGCTGTGGATAGGCTACTCGCGCGACCCCGAAAAGCCCTTCTGGCAATCGTTCCGTACCGACCGTTTCTTCACCCGACCGCTATGACCACCGCCTACCTCTCTACCGCCTACTTTGCCCCGGTGTCGTACTACATGGCCCTGCTTGCCTACGACCGCATCGTGATTGAACAGTGGTGCAACTACACCAAGCAGACCTACCGCAACCGATGCCACATAGCCGGTGCCAACGGTGTGCTGTCGCTCTCGGTGCCGGTAGTCAAGCCCGATACCCTCAAGTGCCCCACCCGAGACATCCGCATCTCCGACCACGGGGAGTGGCGTCACCTGCACTGGAACGCCATCGCCTCGGCCTACGGCTCGTCGCCCTTCTTCGAGTATTACCAGGACGATATTCGCCCCTTCTTCGAGAAGCGATACACCTTTCTGCTCGACTTCAACGAAGCCATCCGACAGACCCTCTGCGAACTCATCGGCTTGGAACCGCACGTTGAATACACCGACCAGTATGCCCAACCCGCCC
This sequence comes from Barnesiella sp. An22, assembly GCF_963931395.1. Lineage (NCBI taxonomy): Bacteria > Pseudomonadati > Bacteroidota > Bacteroidia > Bacteroidales > Barnesiellaceae > Barnesiella > Barnesiella sp. An22. Next base: position 159,508 of record NZ_OZ007014.1, on the reverse strand, counting down.
CTGGCGAAGCAGACCTGCGCGAAGCCATACACCCCAAACGAAATATTGCCGAGACTATCCCCTCGATGCACCTCAAACCCTACTACCAGGTGTTTGCCCCCAAATATGGTTTCCTGCCCGACCTGAGCATACTCGACCTCTTGATGAATATGGGACCCGAGTCGATTCTTATCCTCAAAGAATCATAAGAATTGCCCCTTTAAGAGTTCTTTATCGGCTATATTTCTTATCTTTGCTCCCAAATACAAAATAGGCTGCTCTCCAGTGCGATATTCTTGTGCGAACCTCAATCTGCCGACAGCGCTATCTTGGCTCCATCAAATAGTTAACATTGTACATGAGCAGCTATAAATATGCCGAAAATCTGAAAGAGACGGTCAAGAAACTGTCCGATTTCCTTTCGCTCGAAGAGTTGCACCACCAGAGTTGCAAGGGAGAGATGCTCCCCTCGGGACAACAACTGCAAGAAATCATCGCGCTCTGTCGCTCGCTCATCTTCCCCGGTTTCTATGGTTCGCCCGATGTGAGCGACAAAAACCTGCTCTACCACACCGGAATCAACACCGAAAAACTGTTCGACCTGCTGGTGAGTCAAATCTCGGCCGGACTCCTGTTTGTGACCGACGACCCCCTTATCCATTACGACCCGAAACAACTCGAAGGGGTAGCCGAACAGAAGGCGGTCAACTTCATATCCTATCTGCCCGAGATGCGGCGCATACTCTCGACCGACGTCACCGCCATGTACAACGGCGACCCGGCCGCACAGAGCAAGGCCGAGGTCATCCTCTGCTACCCGGCCATACGGGCCATCGCCAACTATCGCATCGCCCACAAACTGCTCGAACTGGGAGTCCCCCTCATACCCCGCATCATCACCGAGATGGCTCACTCCGAGACGGGTATCGACATACACCCCGCCGCCACCATAGGCGAATACTTTGCCATCGACCACGGCACGGGTGTCGTCATCGGAGCCACCTCGATTATCGGCAACCGGGTGAAACTCTACCAGGGTGTCACGCTGGGTGCCCGCAGCTTCCCGCTCGACGAGAACAACAATCCCATCAAGGGAATCGCCCGCCACCCCATCATCGAAGACGATGTAATCATCTACTCCAACGCCACCATTCTGGGCCGAATCACCATCGGCAAGGGGGCTGTCATAGGCGGTAACATCTGGGTGACCGAGAATGTGGCCCCCGGCGAACGCCTCGTACAGGCCAAAGCAAAACAGTAAAAAACCAAACAATATACACGCGTCGTGAATACCGAAAAATTTGAAATCGTAGCAAAAACTTTCCAGGGGCTCGAAGATGTCCTGGCCGAAGAGATCAGACAGCTCGGCGGCGAAAACGTGGAAACGGGCCGGAGAATGGTCTCTTTCACAGGAGACAAAGCCCTGCTCTACAAAGCCAATCTGGCCTGCCGAACGGCTCTGAGAATACTCAAACCCATCTATAAGTTCGAAGCCTCGGACCCCGACGAAGTCTACGAAAAGATGAAGGCTTTCCCCTGGGAGACACTGCTCTCGCCCGAGACCACCTTCTCGATCGACTCCGTCACCAACTCCGACAGTTTCAGACACTCCAAATTCGTCACCTACCGCGCCAAAGATGCCATTGCCGACTACTTCATGGAGAAGAACGGCAAACGCCCCTCGGTACGCCTCAACGGGGCCGAGGTGGTGCTCAACCTGCACATCTCGCACATGAGCTGCACCCTCTCGCTCGACAGTTCGGGCGAGTCGCTCCACAAGCGTGGCTACCGCGTGGGACAAACCGAGGCTCCCATCAACGAGGTACTGGCTGCCGGCATGATTCTCAAGACCGGTTGGCACGGCGAGAAAGACCTCATCGACCCCATGTGCGGCTCGGGTACCATCCTCATCGAAGCCGCCCTCATCGCCACCAACACCTATCCCGGCATCTTCCGCAAGAACTTCGCCTTTGAGCGGTGGAAAGATTTCGACGAAGAACTCTTCGAATCGCTCTACAACGACGACAGCCACGAACGCGAATTTACCCACCGCATATACGGCAGCGACATCTCGCCGCGGGCCATCGACATCGCTACCCAAAACATAAAAAGTGCCGGCGTAGCCAAATACATCGACCTCAAAATCATGTCTATACAACGGTACGAAACAGCCCCGTCGCCCGAGGGAATCCTCATCACCAACCCGCCCTACGGCGAGCGCATCTCGTCGAGCGACCTGCTGGGTCTCTACGAGTCGATAGGCAACCGGCTGAAACACGTATTCAAGGGGTACGATGCCTGGATTATCAGCTACCACAAAGAGTGTTTCGACCGCATCGGTCTGAAACCTTCGGTGAAGATAGAGCTGATGAACGGGGCCCTCGAATGCGAATACCGCAAATACGAGATTTTCGACGGCCGCTACAAGGAGTTCAAAGGCGAAGGTCACAACCTCGACAAGCGCCACGACTCGCCCCGCCGCTCGGGGCCGCGCGACCAGTCGACCTTCGGCCGGCGAAAGAGCTACGGCCACCGCGACGAACGCCCCGAACGAAGCGAACGATTTGAACGCGGTGAGCGAGGCGAACGTCCGGAACGTCCCTTCCGCTCGGCACGCCCCCAAGGGAAACCCTTCGAGCATCGCGACCGCGACCGGTTCAAACCCGAAGGCGAACGACCCAAGCGGCTGCACGGCGACGAGGCTTTCCAGAAATTCGTCACCTTCAAGCGCCCCTCGATCAAACCCAACGACGAGGATACGAAACCTCGCACCGACGAAACCGACACCTCAAAATAAACCCTAAATAACGACTATCATGAACATATTGCTCTTAGGTTCGGGCGGCCGCGAATGCGCCTTGGCCTGGAAACTGAAACAGAGTCCCAAAACCGACCGCCTCTTCATCGCTCCCGGTAATGCCGGGACCGCCGCTATCGGCACCAACGTAGAAATATCGGCCACCGACTTCGACGCCCTTGGCCGTTTTGCCGTGGAAAACCACATCGACATGGTGGTGGTAGGCCCCGAAGACCCGTTGGTAAAAGGTATATACGATTATTTCGTCGCACACGACGAACTGAAACATATCCCCGTCATCGGCCCGTCGAAAGAGGGTGCCCGCCTCGAGGGCAGCAAGGAGTTTGCCAAGGGCTTCATGATGCGCCACCACATCCCTACCGCCCGCTATCAGAGCTTCACGAGCGAAAACATCGAAGCCGCATACGCTTTCCTCGAGACGCTCAAGGCCCCCTACGTACTCAAGGCCGACGGTCTGGCAGCCGGTAAGGGCGTGCTCATCATCGACAACCTGCAAGAGGCCAAGGAGGAACTGAAACAGATGCTCGACGGGATGTTTGGCAGTGCCAGCAAAACCGTGGTTATCGAAGAGTTTCTCTCGGGTATCGAGTGCTCGGTATTCGTACTCACCGACGGCAACGACTACCGCATACTGCCCGTAGCCAAAGACTACAAACGCATAGGCGAAGGCGATACCGGCCTCAACACCGGCGGTATGGGTGCCGTTTCGCCCGTACCTTTTGCCAATGCCGACTTTATGAAAAAGGTCGAAGAGCGCATCGTGAAACCCACCATCGAGGGGCTGAAAGAGGAGAAAATCACCTACAAGGGTTTCATCTTCCTGGGCCTCATCAACGTAGGCGGCGAACCCATGGTCATCGAGTACAACGTGCGTATGGGCGACCCCGAAACCGAAGTGGTGATGCTGCGCATCCAGTCCGACTTGGTAGACCTGCTCGAAGGGGTGGCTCAGGGCAATCTGTGCGACCGGGAGCTCGTCGAGGATCCTCGCTGTGCCGTTACCGTCATGCTGGTATCGGGCGGCTATCCCGGACACTACGAGAAAGGCAAGGAGATTACGGGTCTCGACCGGGTGACCGACAGTATCCCCTTCCATGCCGGTACAGCCTTCAAAGAGGGCAAGATTGTAACCAACGGCGGACGTGTCATCGCCCTCAGCTCTTACGGGGCTACCAAGGAGGAGGCTCTCGCCAACTCGTTCAAGAGTGCCCAAGCGGTCTCCTTCGAAGGGAAATATTTCCGTTCCGACATAGGAGCAGACCTCTGAAATCATGAATCTGAAGCTATTCATAAGCGGTAAATACACATCGGTCTGGTGGATTATCCTCTACCTGACCGGTGTTTATCTTACCGGGCGGTTGACTACACTACCGATGGTCGAATCGCACGGCGGATTGCTCTGGCCCGGAGCCGGACAATGGCTTGCCCCTGCGCTGCTCAACCGGGTCGTAAACTGCCTGCTCGTCCTGTTGTGCGGAGTCTTGCTGCTGCGTATCAACAACCGCTTCTCCCTTATTCAGAAGCATACCCTGCTGCCCTTTCTCTTCTTCCTGTTGCTCGAGCTCGCCTCCCCCGCCCTCTCCCTGTTGGGCGACGGAACGGTCACGACCGTGATATTGCTCTTGCTGCTCGTTCTCTTTTTCCAATCCTACCAATCCGACAGAGCACAACCCGCTTTTCTCATCTTCGGAGCCCTGGCATTGGGTACCCTCTTCTGTACCCGGTTCGCCTACTTTGTACCACTCTTTCTCATAGGTTTTTCGCAAATCAGATACCTGTCGGTAAAGTCGCTGTCGGGAGCCCTCATCGGGTTCATCACCCCCTTCTGGTTTATTGTGGGCATAGACCTGATACCCTTCTCGCAACTGACGTTGCTGCTACCCGACTTCACCCCCGCCCTGCCCGCGAGTCTGCCTTATGACCATCCACAATTCTGGATTGTTGTTTTAACGGCTCTTCTGGGACTTTTCTCAGGTACGACCATGCTCTATACCTCTTTCAACGAGAAACGCCAAATACGGGCCTATAATGGCTTTGTAAACCTGCTTTCGGTTTATACGGCACTCCTGCTCATACTCGATTACACGCATTACGCCTATTATCTGCCCGTGCTCAATGCGGCAGTCTCCATGCAGGCGGCCTTCTTCTTTACCAACAACGGCAACCGCAAACCGGGCGTAATTCTGTTTTACCTTATACTCACCCTTTACATAGCTCTGTTTATATGGAATTTATTGCCAGCCTAAGCGAATGGGGATATTTAGGGACAGTCGTTTAATTCCGTCATTATGAGTCAATCGGCAGACTGTCCCGGTAATTTTTCCGATCGAACTCATCTTTTTATATTTTCGGCTCCGTTTCGGAGCCCCTTTTTTCATTTTTGGACCCAACTGGAGCCAATACTCCAGTGAAAGGGCCGTTTCTCACTCACCTCGAACATCAGGCAGCCTGAGCAATTTCGTTGACTTCCCGCCGGACGAGCTGTACTGCATTCGCCGTGTGGATGCCAAAGAAGATGTACAGGATTTCGGTCAACTTCGTCCTTGCCTTGATGCGTTTCAGGCCATAGTGTTCCTTCTGCGTTCCGAACGAGCCTTCCATCCTCGTTGCCCTCACCCTCGCCAGCTCGTTGCGGATGATGTCGTTCTCTTTCTTTTCCAAGGACGGACGGCCACGCTTGACGAATGACGTCTGTATTCCTCTATCCTTGCAGTACCCCCTGTTGGCGCTGCCGGCATAGCCTGCATCTCCTCCAACCTTCTTCGCGTCCACACCGAAGAGCTTTCGGTGCATCTTCAGGCAGTGCGTAAGCCTGGTTCCCTCGTTGAAGGCATTGAATGACAGCTTCTCGATGAATGAGAGTCCGTCAACCTGGATGTTGTTGCACTTCGCACCGAACTCTACGCTCTTCACTTCCTTGCCTCTCACGATTGGCCTCACATACGGCTTGCTGATGCTCACTATCCTGTCCTTGACACTCTCGCGAGGATTGTTGTTCTCGAAGTGGGCCTTCTGCTGGCGGTACACTCTTGTGATGATTTCAATATCGCTCTTCTGTCTGGCTGTCAGCAATTTCTCCGCGCCTGCATTCTCCCTCTCCAGTGTGCGGGTCTCCTTCAGTATCTTCCCCAAAAGGTTGAGCAGGCGTCTGGTCAGTTTCCTGGTCTGGACTTTCGTATGCCTGCGCCGCTTCCTGTACGACAGGTTGGCCTTCTCTACGTCTACGTACTTCGTCCTCGGACGGTGCACATTCAGCTTGGCACTCAGAGTGCACATTATCTCATATGACTTCTCTATTCCTTCCCACAGAAGCTTCGCATCCGTAGGATAGCGCATCTCGCTCTCGTAGCAGGTCGCATCCGTATACATCGTATCCAGGTCCTTCATGTACGGTTTCCAGGCTCTTGCCAGTATCTCCTGCTGCTGTTGGATCTTCAGCCCGCGGGCCAGCTCCGAAAACACGTCGTCCAGAAGTTTGTAGTTCGTCAGAGGATGCATCGGGTCTATTCTCACATCGCAGAAGAGCTGATAGTGGACGTTGCCGTTAAGATGCTCCATCAACTTCGGGCTGCTCAGACCTGTGTACATCTTCAGGAACATCAGCGCAACCTTGCCCTCCGGGGTGAAGTATGTTTTTCGCCCTTTCTTCGCTCTCATGCTCTTGCTTATCAGTCCAAAGTTCTCTGCCATCTCACCAAGCGGCAGCCTCTTCCTGATTTTTCCCAGCTCGCTAGTCTCGAACGTCCGCCTATACAATTCATAAAAATCGAACTCCGTGAAAGGAAGATCGGGTGATATTTCAGAGAAATTTTGTACCTTAGCCATGCAGATTAATTTTTGCGATACCTCCAAATTTGGCTTTTCTAGGGCAATTGGAGGTATTCTTTTTATCTTTAGCTAAGATACAAATTTTATATTACATTGGCAATCAATTCGTTATAAAGTTTTATTCTTTTTACGACAGTCCCTATTTAGGACTCTTTATTGCCGCCTTCCTGGCCGGCAGCATCATACCATTCAGTTCCGAAGTGGTTCTGGGAGTCCTGCTGGTCGCCGGATACGACCCGTGGGGATGTGTCATTTCGGCCACGCTGGGCAATTGGTTGGGCGGAGTCACTTGCTACTACATAGGCTACCTGGGAAAAACCGAGTGGATACACACCTACCTGAAGATGCCTGAAGAGAAACTGGCCAAGATGCAACATTTCCTCCAGGGCAAAGGTTCGCTATTCGGGTTCTTTGTCTTTATACCGGTCATAGGCGACATCATGATTGTGGCCCTCGGACTGATGCGGGCCAACCCCATAGGCACCCTGCTCTCGATGATGGCCGGCAAATTTTCGCGTTACTACCTCGTGATTATCGGGGTAAACTACTTGAAAGAGTGGTTTCCCAATCTGTTTTAATCGACTTGCCAACAGGCGTCGTCGTTCAATAAGAGCGTGATGGCCCGGCGTACCGACTGGAAGGCAAATCGGTCGGGGTGAATCTCGTCGCGCGAAAGCCAGAAACACGACTCCACATCGTCGTGTGCGGCCAGTGCCCCCGAATCGCCCTTGTATTTGCACAGAAAGAAGAGATCCATCGTATGCACGTCGAAACCCGAATAACGGTAAATGTTGGGAAAAGAGTACATGTAACGCATCTGGTCGGGGTGCCACCCTATCTCCTCCGAAAGCTCCCGGGCCACAGCCTCCTCGACCGTCTCGCCGCACTCGGTAAATCCACCCGGCAAATCAAGCATCCCCTTCGACGGCTCAAAGGCCCGACGGCAAACCAACAGCCGCGACCGATTGTCCATCACAAAGGCTGCAACTGCCGCTTTGGGATTGATGTAGTAGACAAAGCCGCAATCTTCGCAACGCTTCGACGAAGCGTTGTTCTCTACAAACCGGTGCGAACCGCACCGGGGACAATATTGAAACAGATGAAGCGGGTGCATAATCTCCCTGTTTAGTTGACAACCAGTATTTTGGTAACCACTCCCGATTGACTGCCGCTTGCACTCGACGAGGCAAAGACCAGATAGACACCGGTTTTCACCCGCTTGCCGTTGCGGTCGCGACCGTCCCACGAAATTTGTCCACCGTTGGAATACCCTTGGAAAAAGAGGTTTCCGGCCGTGTCGGTTATCTTCACCAGACTGTTGTCCATCAATCCCGTTACCGAAATCCACCCCTCGTAATCGGGCCGTACCGGGTTGGGAAAAGCATAGACACTGCTGTAATCTTCGCTGACCTGTACGGCATCGGAACGATAGGCGGCCAGACCGCTGGTCGTCCCCACATAGGCGATACCGGTCACCGGGTCGACCACTACCTCGGTCACAAAGTCCGACGGCAGCTTGCTGTTCTCGGTTGTAAAGTGCTCGAGCACCTCCGACCCATCGGCACTCACCACATAGAGCCCCGACTCGCGGGTACCTATCCACTTGCGGTTGGCACCGTCGATAAAAATATCGGTAATGTTGATATTCTGCAACAGATAGTCGGCATTGTCGGTACCGTCGTTACGGGCTATCTTGATGCGGGTACAGCGGAAATTGTCACTAAAGACATTGTCGGGATTCGTAATGACGATAGGTCCCGACGAGGTTCCTATCCAAATCTGGCCGTTATGATCCTCGGCAATGCAATCGTAGTAGTTGGGGGTAAAGGTCTTGTTGTCCTGGTCGATAAACGAAACCAACTTTCGAGTCCGGTCATCGGCTGTTGTATTGTAGGTACCCTTATCGTCGAAAGCAAAAACCCAACCCGGCCAATCGCCATAGATGACCCACTTAGGGGTAGAACGCTTGGGTATAAGCAACTTGGCATACTTGTTATTGGCAATATCGGTGTACTTGAACTGATACCAGTCACTCACTTTGAGCTGGTCGGTACTGAGCGACAGTTTCGACTTGGGCAGCATGCACACACCCACATCGCCGGTATGAGCCACCCACAAGTTACCCTCCTGGTCAAAGGTCACCACAGGCACACTCAATGCCCAATCCATATACTTCGTAAACGGAGAGTTTTCGGTCGTATAATGGCCTACACACTCGAAGTTCGTAAACTTGTATATACCTTCGAACCAGGTACCTATGTAGAAAGTATTAGGGTCGTCGGGTGCAAAAGCCATCTTGTAACTCGAGTACAAGGAAGCGGCATGCTTATAGTTCACCAAAGGCAATTCACCGAAATCGATAGCGGTCCAACTGTTTTGATCCAGTACGCTCATGCGAGTCTTCGCATACTGGTCTTCGGTTCCCCGACGAGGCCCCGAGTTGCTCACATACAACTTGTTGTCGTTTATAACCAGGTTCCAGGGATCGGCTACATTCGACACATTGGGCATAAAAGGCTCTTTCAACATGGTCACCTGGTCATTTTCCATCTTGAAGTGGCACAATCCATATTCACCCAAAGCCCATATAGACTGATCCTTTTCATACGACGAGGTCACTACATCTGTCAGATACTCCGACTGATCGCCAAAATTGAAAACATTCTCTATCTGTATCTGGCCATTCACAATATCGGGTTTACAGAAAGCCACAAATACCAGTCCTCTAAGGACAAAGCTATCGTAATACCGGTCTATGTATCTCACACCCATACTCAAAGTTCCCAACAAAGAGAGGTTGTCTTGCGTAATGTCATAAAAATGAACAATACCTCCTTTGGAATAGAGCAAATACTTGTCGTTAAAAGACAGCATTTCGTACATGATATTCCCGTCGACCGAATCCAACACTTTCCAGTTCGACAAACTGTATTTCGTAGCCGTACTCTCTATGTAGCAAACCGACTCGTCCGAAATCAAAAACCAATATTTACTGCTGGCCCCTATTTTATTTATCTTTTTCCCGTAGTTGTACGACTCGCTCACCTCGTACTTCTCGTCGTTGAGTACAACAATACCGAAGTCGGTAGCCAAGTAGATGCGGTTGCCGTAAAATTTCACGTCGTTGACACTCTTCGACGAGGTCATAATGGCATTCTTTATATCGGGGATATTGTACACCTTGCCGTTGTCGTAGAGAATATCGATATTCGAGTTGGCATATACCACCACCAGATAGTTCTTATCGTAGTTGTAATAGATATTTGCCACATCTATATCGTTCAACAGGTTGTTCTTGTTGTAGGACTCCATCTCCTCGGTCTCCTTGTCGAAACAGAAGAGCGAAATGCCCGACACGTAATAGACCCGGTCGCCGGTATCTATCACCTTCACGGGATCGCCCATCGACGAGTAGATCTGCCAGCTACCCACAGCCAACTGCGCCCGCGTCAAAAACGCAAACGACAATACGATGAAACCTATTAAAGCCGATATTCTCCTTGACATATCAAACGATTATAATGTATTCAAAAATTCCGACAACCTCTTCACGGCCCGAGCCCGATGACTAATCTTGTTTTTCTGCTCCTCACCCATCTGGGCAAAGGTTTCGTCATGACCTTCGGGTACAAATACCGAATCGTATCCAAACCCCGACGAACCCCTGCGTTCGTCGATGATACTTCCATCTATCTCGCCATAGAACAGATGTTCCTCACCCCCCAGAATCAAGGCTATGCAGGTAATGAAACTGGCTCTTCTATCCATCCGGTTTTCCAGATTGGCCAGCAGTTTGTCTATATTTTTCTCCGAGTCGGCAGGCTCGCCGGCATACCGGGCCGAGTATACACCGGGCTCGCCGTTGAGTGCTACCACCTGCAAACCGGTATCGTCGGCAAAGCAGTCGTAACCATATTTCTCCTTCACATAACGGGCCTTTTGCAAGGCGTTTCCTTCAAACGTATCGGCTGTTTCGGGTATGTCGTCGTGACAGCCTATGTCGTTCAAGCTGAGAATCTCTATCTTATCACCGACAATAGCCGAGATTTCTTCCAACTTGTGTTTATTATTCGTGGCAAAAACCAGTTTCATAATCAAAACCTTTTTTGTAAAAATAAGAATGCAGCCAAATTTCTGCTTCGAAAAATTCAACTGCCCTCCTCTGTTTATCTATAACGATAAATATCTCTTTTTATTTTAGATACCTATCGGTTGGGAGAACATCTGTCTCTCCCTGTTTTCCTAATATGTCGTATATTTCTGAATCAAGTCTTTATCTTGTCGAATCCTTCGCCGTAAACGCCTACGACATTCGATTGCGAAATGAAGGCCTTGGGGTCTATCGACTTGATCAACCGGAATATCTTCACCGACTCGTTACGTTTGGCCAGAATCATCAGCACCTTCTTGGGCTGTTTGGAGTACCATCCCATGCCATCAAGCACGGTTACACCCCGATGTATATCCTGGTTGACATGCGTAGCTATCTCTTCGTACTTGTCCGACAAAATCAGTATCTGTACCGACTGGCGCTTGCCGTTGATAACCATATCCATCGTGTAGCTCATCACACCCATCACCACATAACCGAAAATCATCTTCTCTATGCTGTGGAACAGCACGTACGAGCTGGCAATGATCAGGAAGTCGATATACATCATCATCTTGGCAAACGAGATGTTTTTGTACTTGTTGACGATGGCGGCGATAATATCGGTTCCGCCCGTACTGCCGTTCGACACGAATACCAGACCTACACCCAGACCGCACAAAATACCACCGATGATGGCCGACATGAAGGGCTGCTCCTCGACCAGAGAGTGAGGTATGAACTCGGGCAGTATTCCCAGAAAGAACGAACACATGAACACACTGAAAATCGTGCGTACAAAAAACTTAAGTCCCAATACCTTGATAGCTGCCAACAACAGAACCACGTTGATGGTAAAATACGACACCGATACCGGTATCTTCGTTCCATAATAGATTAAGGCTGCAATACCGGTCACACCGCCGGTAGTAATTTCGTTGGGCAGCAAAAATCCAACCCAACCCAGCGCATACAGCAACAAGCCGAATATGATGACCATATAGTCTTTTACGGCATACAATACACTGTTAAAAGGCAATCGCATATTACTCTTTGTTTCTAAACTGTTTACTCCTTCTTATTATATTCTTGTATATCAAAAAAATATCCATGCCCACCACTCATGGCAAGCATGGATCAGGTATTTCATTATATCACAATATTGACAATCTTGTTGGGCACCACGATAATCTTCTTGGGGGTCTTACCCTCGAGCCATCGGGCCGACGATTCGTGGTTGAGAACAATCTGCTCTATCTCTTCGCGCGGTGTACCGGCCTTTATCTCGAGGCTGAAACGGGCCTTGCCGTTGAACGAGACGGCATACGTCACCACATCTTCCTTCAGATACTCTTCGTTCCACACGGGCCACTCGGCATCGCATACCGTCTGGTCGTGACCCAACTCGTGCCACAACTCTTCGCTGATGTGCGGGGCAAAAGGTGCCAACAGAATAATCACCTTTTCGAGCATCTGCTTATTGCGCGATTTCAGCGCCGTCAGTTCGTTTACACAAATCATAAAGGCACTGATCGAGGTGTTGTACGAGAAGTTCTCCACATCCCACGAAATCTTCTTGATGAGCTTGTGTACCGATTTCAACTCCTCTTTCGTAGGCTCGGCATCCTGCACGGCCAGCTTGTCGCCCTGATAGAAAAGGTTCCACAGTTTTTTCAAGAAGCGGTGTACACCGTCTATGCCGTTGGTATCCCACGGCTTGCTCTGCTCGATGGGGCCCAGGAACATTTCGTACAGACGCAACGTATCGGCTCCATATTTCTCGACAATATCGTCGGGATTGACGACGTTGAACATCGACTTAGACATCTTCTCTACGGCCCAACCGCAGATGTAGCGGCCGTCGTCTTCCAAGATAAACTCGGCCGTAGCAAACTCGGGACGCCATTTCTTGAATGCCTCTATGTCGAGTACATCGTTGCTCACGATGTTTACATCGACGTGAATGGGAGTCGTGTCGTACTCCTTGCGTTTGTTGAGCGTGACGAACGTATTGGTGTCCTTTATACGGTATACAAAGTTGGAACGACCCTGTATCATACCCTGGTTGATAAGTTTCTTGAAGGGCTCGTCCTCGCAAATCACCCCTTTATCGAACAGGAACTTGTTCCAGAAACGGCTGTAAATAAGGTGACCCGTAGCATGCTCGGTACCGCCTATGTAGAGGTCGACATTGCGCCAATACTCGTTATTATCTTTCGATACCAGAGCCTGGTCGTTATGGGGGTCCATATAGCGCAGATAATAAGCCGACGAACCGGCAAAACCGGGCATCGTGCACAACTCCAGCGGATAGTGGTCTTCGGTCTCCCAGTTCTTGGCACGACCCAGCGGGGGTTCACCCGTCTCGGTGGGCAGGAACTTGTCTACCTCGGGGAGTTCCAACGGCAGCTTGCTCTCGTCGAGCATATAGGGCATGCCCTCCTTGTAATATACCGGGAAGGGTTCACCCCAGTAACGCTGGCGGCTGAAGATGGCATCGCGCAAACGGTAGTTCACCTTTACACGGCCTATGCCTTTCTCTTTAATGAATTTCTTGGTAGCGGCAATGGCATCCTTTACCTCCATGCCGTTCAGGTCGAGACCGTTGCCACACGAGTTTATCATCTTGCCCTCCTTGGCATCGAAACTCTCTTCCGACACGTCGCACCCCTCGATCAAGGGAATGATAGGCAGGTCAAAATGCTTGGCAAAGGCGTAGTCGCGGCTATCGTGAGCCGGTACCGCCATGATGGCACCCGTACCGTAACCGGCCAATACATAGTCGCTCACGTAGATAGGAATATGTTTGTTGTTCAACGGGTTGATGGCATAGGCACCCGTAAACACACCCGTCACGCTGCGGTCCATCAGGCGCTCGCGTTCGGTGCGGTGTTTGATGCTCTCGAGGTATTTGTCGACAGCCTCTTTCTGCTCGGGAGTTACCACCTGTTGCACATACTCGCTTTCGGGAGCCAGTACCATGAAGGTAACCCCGAATACCGTGTCGGCACGCGTCGTGAAGATGGTAAACTCTACGTCCGAGTCTACTACCTTGAACTGCATCTCGGCACCCTCCGAACGGCCTATCCAGTTCTTCTGCGTCTCTTTCAGCGAGTCGGTCCAGTCGAGTTTGTCGAGTCCGTCGAGCAGACGTTGGGCATAAGCCGATACCCGGAGGCACCATTGGCGCATCACCTTCTGCTCTACGGGATAGCCACCCCGTATCGATACTCCTTCGCTCACCTCGTCGTTGGCCAGCACCGTACCCAGTTTCGGACACCAGTTTACCATCGTGTCGCCCAGGTAAGCAATGCGGTAGTTCATCAGCGTCTCCTGCTGCTCCTTCTCGCTCTTGGCTTTCCACTCGTCGGCTGTGAACGAAAGCTCTTCGCTGCAGGCGGCATTCAACCCTTCAGTGCCTTTCGTCTCGAAATGTTTTACCAGCTCTTCAATCGAACGGGCCTGTTGCCTGTCGTTGTCGTAGTAGCTGTTGAACATCTGTATGAAGGCCCACTGGGTCCACTTGTAATACTCGGGATCGCAGGTGCGAATCTCGCGGCTCCAGTCGTAGCAGAAACCAATCTTGTCCAACTGCTCACGATAGCGATTTATATTCTTCTCGGTCGTAATGGCCGGATGTTGTCCGGTCTGTATCGCATACTGTTCGGCCGGAAGTCCATAAGCATCGTAACCCATGGGGTGGAGCACGTTGAAACCTTTCAGCCGTTTGTAACGGGAATAGATGTCAGAAGCAATATATCCCAGCGGGTGACCTACGTGCAGACCTGCACCCGAAGGATAGGGGAACATGTCCAATACGTAGTACTTGGGTTTCTCCTTGTTTTCGGTAACCTGGTAGATGTGATGCTCTTTCCAGTACTTCTGCCACTTTTTCTCTATTTCTTTGAAATTGTATTCCATGATGAACAATATGTGATAGGTGATATTTTTTTAGTTCCTCTTCTCTTAAATTCCCAGTGAAGCCGATATGTCGAGCATACGGCGTATGGGTTTGATGGCCTCCCGGGCTATGGCTTCGTCGACCGTGATTTCGGGCAACTCGTACTTGAGGGTATTGTACAGTTTCTTCATCGTGTTCAACCGCATGAAGTTGCACTCGCTGCAGCCGCAGGTACTGGCATCGTCGGGAGGGGCCGGAATGAACTCCTTGCCGGGGTTGCTCTTCTTCATCTCGTGCAGGATACCCGACTCGGTAGCTACGATAAAGCGTTTGCAGTCCGACTGGGTAGCAAAGCGCAACAAGGCGGCCGTCGAACCCACCTTGTCGGCCACAAGCAGAATGTCGCGTTTGCATTCGGGGTGGGCCAGCAGCAGGGCATCGGGATACTTCTTTTTCAACGCTACGATTTTCTCGAGCGAGAATTGCGAGTGCACGTGGCAGGCACCGTCCCACAGCAACATGTTCCGACCCGTGACGCTGTTGATATAGTTTCCCAGATTTTTGTCGGGACCGAAGATAATCTTCTCGTCGGCCGGGAAGCTCTCTACTATCTGTTTGGCGTTCGACGAAGTCACCACCACGTCGGTGTGTGCCTTTACGGCGGCCGAGGTGTTCACATACGAAATCACCTTGTAGCCGGGATGCTGTTTTACAAACTCGGCAAAGGCATCGGCCGGGCAACTGTCGGCCAGCGAACAACCGGCATTCAGGTCGGGGATGAGCACCTTTTTGTCGGAGCAGAGTATCTTGGCTGTCTCGCCCATGAAGTGCACGCCGCAAAGCACCAGTATCGACGCATCGGTCTTGGCGGCCCATTGAGCCAGCGCCAGCGAGTCGCCCACATAGTCGGCAATATCCTGTATATCGCCCGACTGGTAGTAGTGAGCCAGCACGACGGCATTCTTCTCACGCTTCATTTTCTCGATCTCGGCTACCATATCCACGCCTTCGGGAACAGGCATATCCACATAACCTTTGGAGATATTTACATCGAACATATATATTATTCCTTTTTTATTTTTTAATTTAAAATTCTTATTGTTGATGATAATAGGCTGTTGACAGTAAGGATAACTTCTTGTTAAAATAGTTGCTTTTTATCTTATCAACCTTCGGGGGTTACGTTATCCGCGTCTTGTCAACGTCATTATCTTGTTATAATGAGCCTATTAAATTCCTTATCAACTCCCTGTTTACAAACTGCAAAGTTAATAACTTTATTCTATTTGTATGATTGATAAATAGATATTTTGAGGTGGATATTTCAACTCACAACTGGTGCATATATTATTTGCATTTTTACGGAGAGGGGTAGTATAGAGGTAATTTTCTGATTTCAAAATTTTGTACCGCTTTTTAAGCCCTCATTTTATAACGGCTTATCCACACTTGTACACACGGTTATTAACGATGCTGTTTACAGGGTAGGAGACGGGTAAAAGGAATTGGCTTTGTCGGGTGTATGTATTATCTTTGTCGATGCTTGTAAAGAGAGTCGTTTATGAAGAAAAAGAGTATTTTCGACCTGCACCGGGTTTCGCAAGAGGAGTTTAAACATCTCGAAAAGATACCGTTAGTAGTTGTGCTGGACAACGTGCGCAGCCTCAACAACATCGGGTCGGTATTCCGTACGGCCGATGCCTTCAAGGTGGCCTGCATCTACCTTTGCGGAATCACCGCCACACCGCCGCACACCGATATACACAAGACCGCACTGGGGGCCGAGGATAGTGTCGACTGGATTTATGAGCAAGATACCTATACGGTTGTTGATAAGTTGTTGGCGGCCGGTTACGAGGTTTATGCCATCGAACAGGTGGAGGGGAGTATCAGTCTCAACGACATCGAGTTGGACAAGAACAAGCGATATGCCGTGGTGTTGGGCAACGAGGTAAAGGGGGTACAGCAGTCGGTTGTCGACAAGTGTACGGGCAGCATCGAGATACCCCAGTTCGGTACCAAACATTCGTTGAACGTTTCGGTTACGGCCGGTCTGGTCATTTGGGATTTTTTCAAACAACTGGGGTTATAGCGAACCCTGTTCTACCAGGATGCAGATGCGCTCGATGGTCTTGTCTTTACCTTCGGGTTGCCAGTCGGTCTTGAGCGAGGCGCCGAACATCTTGCCGAAAAATTGCCAGAAGTTGGCCCTGAAGCTCCCCAGAAAAGCCTTTATCAACTCGTAGGACGATTGGTTGCACTCTCTGTTTATCAGCTTGATAAGCATCTTACCCTGCGACAGGGTAAACTTTTTCAACACCGGTTTATATTGTTGGAAAACCTCTTTCTCCATACGTTTCATGTGCTGCTCGCGAGCCTCGTCGTCGGGGAGAGTCTCCATATATTCATACGTCTCTATGAAGATATTGTAGATGAGTTTGGCATAGGGTAGGGTCTTTTTCACATCGCGTACGGTTTTCCAGTAAAATTTCTCCTCCTTTTTGTTTTTGAATTTTTCGGGGGGAAATACATAGAAGGTGCGTAGTCCTATCAACGCTACCGTATCGTTGTCGATAACTACCCGATAAAAATGTTTATAAGCCGGATGTTCCTCCTGAAAGATCTGTGCCTGAAGGCTCGGAACCATCAGAAAGAGAAAAAGAAACAATATGGACCATCCTCTTTTCATCGGGTACAAATGTAAATCTTTCGATTTTTCGATGACTATTTTTTTGCAATAATTATAATATTAACCGGTGTTGATAGTGTATGTGTACAGATTGTCCATATCTTGTGGATATGATTGTTTATTTATGGTTAATAGTTTAATAAATAGAATTTTACAAATTGTTTATAACGTGAGTATTTTTTGTATTTCGGTGGTTGAAAACCCGTGGATAAGCTGTTGGTATGGCTGTTTTCAGACTTTTGTCTCCCGATTGTTTTTTCATAAGTTGATAAATCGTTGACATCCTTGTTTATTATTCTTATATATAATTGACATATAAATAGATATAGTTTATTCACAACTTGTGTATAACTTGAAAAGGAGTATATAGATTTTACAAAAATCTATGGTTGGATAGTAGATAAATTCTACCTTTGTAAAGTAAAAAGAGTATTGCTATGCAGACAGTGTTATTTCATGAAATCATTTACGGACCCGTGCACAGCCGTCGTCTGGGCATATCGCTGGGTGTGAATCTGTTGCCGACCGATGGCAAGTTGTGCTCGTTCGACTGTGTCTATTGTGAGTGCGGCTACAATGCCCAGGGAGTGGGCAAGAGTGGGTTACCCTCGGCCGACCAGGTAGAAGAGGTGTTGAAAACCCGTTTACAGGCCATGCACGAGGCGGGCGAAAAACTCGATGTCATTACCTTTGCCGGTAATGGTGAGCCTACGTTGCACCCGCAATTCGAAAAGATTATAGATACTACGCTCTATTTACGCGACCACTACTACCCCGAAGCCAAGATAAGCGTGCTCTCCAATGCGACCCGCATTCACGACGAGTCGGTATTCAAAGCCCTGAACCGGGTCGACAACAACATACTCAAACTCGACTCGCTCCGTCCCGAAACGGTGGCCTTGATCGACAATCCCAACGACCCCCATTTCGATGTGAACCGTGTGGTGTGCGACTTGAAGCGCTTCTCGGGCAATGTGATTGTGCAGACCATGTTCCTGCGCGGCTGGCACAATGGACAGCGCATCGACAATACCGTAGAAGAGGAGCTCTCGCCGTGGTTGGAGGCGCTGCAGTACATTTCGCCCCGTTCGGTGATGATTTATACCATCGACCGTAAAACCCCCGAGGAATCGCTCGAAAAGGTCTCTCGCGAGGAGTTGGAGCAGATAGCCGCCCGGGTGAGGGAGCTGGGGCTGGAGGTTTCGGTATCGGCCTGACCGCTGTTTACACGATATAAACATGATTTAAACAGAGGACTTTCCAATATGATAAAACTTGTCATACTCCTATCCGGCGGTGGCAAACGAACATGTTTTATGTCGGAAATACTATCTTTCAGGTTTGCTGACAAACATTGATTCTGCTAGACTAATTACTTGGAGAGAATTAAAAAACTAAAATGAAATCATTATGATAGATATGGAAAAGTGTTTTAGAGATGTTTTTAATTCGAAATCATTTGAAGTAATAGAATCTGAAAGTGGAAAATACGATATTACTAAATATGAGCTGACATTTAATGTTTGGAAAGGAAAAGCGATAAAGAATACGTTTGGGGGTAAGGTTTTAGTAGATGTAAATGGAAAAGCTTCTTTTGCTGAATTAGCTATTGTTGATTATCTAAAAAGGAATGGATGGAATGCCAGATGGATTGAAACATATGGTAGGCCTCCCATGGATCCTTTTATGTTGACGGAATGGAATGATGTATGTTATAGAGAGCAGATTCATGTACCAATAACAGATGTTGAAATATCTGAAACTTTAGTGGGGATAGCAAAACTAAATGGTAATAAGTTTAGTGGTTGTTGGGATGTGATTGCTTGGAAAAATGGATATATCTTATTTTTGGAAGCGAAAAGGAATAGACGTGATTGTATTCGTTTAAGTCAAATCAATTGGCTAAAGGCCTCATTAGCATATGGATTGAATTGTAATAATTTCATAATTATACAATGGAATATACAATGAATTTATAAAATAACCCCTAATCGAACAATTTTGAAATTTCCAATTATAGGATTACTGAAAAGACAAGCTTAAAGGTTTTGAAACATTTTAATTTATATTCCTTATAAACAAGTCGATAATACAAGAAAACCCGGTGCAGGCGATCTGCATCGGGTTTTCTTGTAGGTAAAAGGGAGGTGTTATTTCACAACCACCTTTTTACTTTGTGTCGAGAGTACGTTATGAACTTTTACTATGTAGATACCTTGGTTAAGGTTTAGGTCTCTTTCGCCTATTACGCGGCCTTCCCATACGAGGCTTCCGCTTGTCGAGTATACCTGTACGGCAGCATCGTCGGCTACGATACGAAGTATACCGGGCAGGCTCCATACCTTGGCACCTGCGGCTTCGGTTTCGTCGATACCCGACTCGTCGGCAAATTCAGCAGTTACTACCGAAGCCATCTTCACGACAAACGAACCGCTTACGCTCACGCCGTTTACCTTCACGCTTCTCAGCAAGTAACCTTCGTCGGGGATGGCCGTGATGGTAACCGTGCTGTTTTTGGCTACCTTGTCGCCCGAGTTTACTACTTCGTTATTCTCGTTGCGCAGCTCCAGCGAGCCGTTTTCCGAGGGTTCGATGGTGATATAAGCCTCGTCGCAACCGCTGCCGTCGCCATCGATAGAGACTTTCCAACCCTTCTTCGTAGCGATGGAGGTTTCGCTGGTTTCGGCTTCGTTGGCGTTGCTGATACCGGCAATGAAGAGGTTGGCCGTTGTGGGCGTGGTAGCGCAGACGGGCAGGTGGTAGAAGAGGTCGTTGAGCTCGCAAGCCGTCATGCTGTTGCCCGAGCATTCGATATAGTTCAGTTTCGTATTGTTCGACAGGTCGATGGGGTCGAGTTGGTTACCGTCGCAGAAGAGGCGTTCGAGCTCGGTATTGTTCGACAGGTCGAGGGTAGTGAGCTGGTTGTTCGAGCAGGTGAGTCGCACCAGTTGCGTGTTGTGGGTTACGTCGAGCGAGGTCAGGCCCATGTTGCTGCATTGCAGTTCCTGCAGGTTGGTGAGCATGCTCACGTCGATAGAGCTCAGTTGCGAGTTGTTCTGCACGTCGAGCAACATCAGCTTGGTGTTGTTGGCCAGGGTGACGCTCGAGAGCGAGTTGTTCTTTATGACAGCCTCTTCGAGTTCGGTGTTCTTCGACAAGTCGAGCGAGGTGAGTTCGCAGTTGTAGCAGGTGAGCGAGAAGAGTTTCGTATTGTTCGACAGGTCGAGGGTACCTATTTCGTTGTAAGAGCAGTTGAGTTTGCCCAATTCGGGGTTCTTCGACAGGTCGAGCGAGGTAATACCCGTCCAATAGCAGTCGAGGGTAGCCAGCGTAGCGTTGTGGGTTACGTCGAGCGAAATCAGGTCGTTTTCGGAGCAATCGAAATAGTCGATCAAGCCGCTGATACGGATAGTCGTACCCTTGGAGTTGCCGTCGAGTCTCACAATCGATTCGTTGTCGATGGTCATGGTCTCGATTTCGCCGTTGCCCCAGTCGATTTCAACTTCGGTTTCAGGGTCAATTCCGCTTATTCCGAACGAGAAAGGCTCGTTGTTCTCTACCTCCATGGCAATGTAGTTGTTGGCAGCGATGGGGATGAATACGGCCGATACGGTTACATTCTCCGAAGCAGCAAAAATATTGCTGTTGATGCGTTGGCCGTTCACCTCGTAGTAGCGCACCTGATACCCTTCGGCAGGCGAGGCGGTGATGTAGGTAGGTACACCCGATTCGAGCTGGTTGTTTTCGACTGCGTGCAGTTCGTGTGTTACCAGGTCGGGTTGCGAGAGGGTGAAGGTACCCAATTCGGAGGGTACGATTGTAGCCGTCACCGTGCCGCAGGTAGCACTGCCGTCGCCTGTAACGTCGACTGTCCATTTCGATTCGGTAGCGATGTAGGTGTCGCTGGTCTCGGCATTGCTGCCTTCGAGCAGCAGGTTGGGGTAGGGGCTTGCACTCTCCAGACCCGAGAGAGTCTGATACATGTAGTTGAGGCTGCAGGGAGTCATACCCTTGTTGTTGCGAATATCGATGGTATTGATGCCCTGGTTATAGTAAAAGTCAAGGTAGGTAAAGAGGTTGTTGGGGCCCCAGAATCTTGTCAGGTGAGTGTTTTGGCTCAAGTCTATTTCGGTAAGCAGATTGTCGCCACACTTGAGCGAAAGCAGGTTGGACATGTTCGACACGTTCAGTTTGGTCAGTTGGTTGCCATCGCACGAGAGGTTGGTGATTTTGCTGTTTCCTGTCAGATCGAGCCGGGTCAACTGGTTGTTGCTGCATACCAGGTCCATCAGGGCGGTATTGGCAAATACATTCAGTTCGGTCAGATAGTTGTCGTTGCAGAAGAGCTTTTCGAGTTTGGCATTTTGGGTCAGATCGATTGACTGGATGTAATTGTAGCGAATGTCGAGCTGTTGCAGTTCGGCCAGTTTGGTAACGTCTATCTCTGCCAGAGCATTCCCCTCCAGGTTGATGTAGTAGAGATTGGGGCAACCCGACAGGTCTATGGCGCTCAGGTCGTTGTTGTAGGCCGTAATCGACTCCAGAGCACTGCCTTCGCTGGGCAATATGATGGTTGTGATGCCACCCCGGTCGTCGGGGTTCGACGCATCGGTTTTATCGTAGCGGCAGTCGAGGTTTCTCAGTTTTTTGTGCTCCGACAGGTTCAGGAACATCAGTTTGGGGTTGTTGTAGCAGTTAAGGGTTTCGAGGTTGGGGGCACCCGAAATATCAAGATTGGTGCGTTCTATCTCGTTGCGGTAGCAGTCGAGTGTGGTCAACTCGAGTTCGTTGACAATCGAAAGCGAAGTTACATGTGCTTCGGAGCAGTCGAACGAACGCATGGGCGAGAGTATCCGTATCGTGTCGCCCACTTGATTGTCGCTCACACTGCGAGTCCACATACCGTCTACGGTATACTCTTTTTGAACACCGTCACCCCAGTCGACAATCACTTTACCGTCCGAGGCTACCGGCGAGGGGTAGAAGGTAAACTCACTGCCCGGTTCGAGCGAGGTGGTGATTTTTATTTCACCCCATGCCTCTGAAACTCCCAGAACGAGGCACAACGAAAATAGAAAACTTGTAAATTTTTTCATACGATTTGTTTTGTTTTGGTCTCTTGCAAAGGATATTTCTTTCGAAATGAAAATTCTGTAATACAAAAATGAGAAAAAAATAAGAAAATAACAATACGCGAGGTGTTGCTATTTAATCAGAAATATATGTTGATTATCAGATAATTATAAAATGAAGCGTTGCAATTTAACGTTTCGAAAGATTTTCTTCGCCCAAAATGACCACACCCAGACCCTGGTCTGAAAAGTTTTGAGGTATTT
Organism: Barnesiella sp. An22; assembly: GCF_963931395.1. NCBI lineage: Bacteria > Pseudomonadati > Bacteroidota > Bacteroidia > Bacteroidales > Barnesiellaceae > Barnesiella > Barnesiella sp. An22. The sequence continues at coordinate 136,867 of NZ_OZ007014.1, read as the reverse complement.
TTTTTCGCAGTCGGGTGCGTTGCGAACGTATGGTTTCGTTGCTGATTCCACGGCATACGGCGCACTCGCGAGTCGAGAATCCCAGTTGAATGAGGGCACAGAGAAAAGCGTCGTTTCCCGTCAGCGGCACTACACTCGAGAGCTGTTGCAGGTAGGGGTCGAACTCTTTTACGACAATTGCCTGAAACTCCTTTTGCTCGTCGTAGCTGAGCGACTCCTTGCCCTGGGTAATCCGTCGGTACCACTCGTTGTAGGTGCTGGTTGTCTTGAAATCGCGGCTGCATCGTTCGCCGGCCTTGCGTATGATTTCGACCATTTGCAGTTCTCGGCTCTCGTTTTCCTGGGCCCGGGCCTCCTGTTTCTCCCATTTATGGGCAAAGAGTTGTTCGTTGCGACGTTTGAGGTGTTGGCGATAAAACAGGAATACGGCTACCGAGATCAACAGCAAGGCTACCACACATATCGTTATGGCTACAATCAGGCGTGTGTGGCTCTGTTCCTGCAGATCGGTAGTAATGCGTATATGCTCCTGGCGATCTATCTGGTGGGCTATAGCCATGTTTTCGATCGAGTCGGAGAGTCGGTAAGCCTCTTGCAGATACCGGTATCGCAACGAGTCGGCTATACCGGCTTCGTCGGGTAGGTCGGCCAGTTTGAAGTAGGCCGATGCCCTTACCGACATATCGTCGCTACGGCTGGCCTGTTCGAGATAAAAGAGAGCCGAGTCGTATTGCATTTGCAAGGCAAAAAGCTGTCCCCTCACGGCATAATTGCGCAGCCGTTTCACCTTGTTGCGGGTCAGTGACAACGCTGCTGCATTGCATTGCAGGGCCCGGGCCAGGTCGTTGTGCTGTTTGTATGCGCTGGACAGGTTGTTGTAGACCGACGAGCGTTCCTCTCGGTCGGCTATCTGGTCGAGGAAGGCGAGAGGTTTTTCGAAGTAGAACAGAGCGCTGTCGGGGTCTTTGTAGAGGTAGTGATACTTGCCCATACCCCGGTAAGCGTGCGACAGATTGCTTTTGTCGGGCAGGTTTTGCGATACTTTCAGAGCCTGTGTGTAGGTGTCCCAGGCCGTTTCGTAGATATTGTGGTCGAGCAGAAGGTCGCCCAGCCGGTTGTATATCGACGCTTCCAACTCGGCGTTTTCGGTTCCGTCCAACTGTTTCAGAGCTTGACGATAGAGTACGATGGCCGAGTCGGGGATGTGGAGCTCTTCCATCTCCAGGGCTTGCTGATAGAGCGATTCGGCCCTTCCGGAATGGTAGCGGCTGCACGAGCCCAACCCTATCCATAACAATACGAATATGACGAATAGAAAACCTCGTCTCATAGCCAAAACACAAATACGCAGTCCAAAGATACGAATAATTCGTTATCTCGAAACTCTATTTGTTCTCGATTTTCGGTCCTAGTTCGATGCGATGAGTCGCGATGGGGTGGTGTTCTATAAAAAAACAATCCCGGGAAGGCCTTCCCGGGATTGTTTTTTGACGTATGAAAGAGGTGATTAGTCTTTCAGTTTGGCGCAGATGAACTCGCGGTTCAAGCGGGCGATGTTGGTGAGCGAGATGTTCTTGGGGCACTCGGCAGCGCAGGCACCGGTGTTGGTGCAGTTACCGAATCCCAGTTCGTCCATCTTGGCTACCATGGCACGGGCACGAGCGGCAGCCTCTACGCGGCCTTGCGGCAGCAGGGCATATTGGCTTACCTTGGCCGAAACGAAGAGCATGGCCGAGCCGTTTTTACAAGCAGCTACACAAGCACCGCAACCGATACAGGTAGCCGAGTCCATAGCCTCGTCGGCAGCCTCTTTCGAGATGGGTATAGCGTTGGCATCTTGAGCACCACCCGTGTTGATGGAGATATAACCACCGGCTTGCTGTATTTTGTCGAAGGCACGACGGTCTACCATCAAGTCGCGGATTACGGGGAATCCGGCCGAACGCCACGGTTCAACCGTGATTACATCGCCATCGTTGAACTTGCGCATGTGCAACTGGCAGGTCGTCACGCTGGTGTCGGGGCCGTGGGGGTGTCCGTTGATATAGAGCGAACACATACCGCAGATACCTTCGCGGCAGTCGTGGTCGAAAACTACGGGCTCTTTACCCTCGTTGATGAGTTGCTCGTTGAGCAAGTCGAGCATTTCGAGGAAAGAGCTGTCGGTAGATACACCGTTGAGTTTGTATTCCTCAAATCTACCTTTTTCTTTGGGCCCTTTTTGGCGCCAAATCTTCAGTGTTATATTGATTGTTTTTTCCATAACTTTATCGTGTTATACCGGAATTAAACGGCGATTAGACAAATTATTTCTTGTAGTTACGTTGTTGAACCTTGATAGCCTCGTATTTCAGTTCTTCTTTCAATAGTTCGGGCTTCTTATCTTCGCCTTGGTATTTCCAGCAGCTTACATACATAAAGTGTTCGTCGTCACGTTTAGCCTCTCCGTCTTCGGTTTGATACTCTTCACGGAAGTGGCCACCACAAGACTCTTCGCGGTTGAGAGCGTCGAGAGCCATCAACTTGCCTATTTCGAGGAAGTCCTCTACGCGCAGAGCTTTTTCGAGCTCTACGTTCAGCGTATTGGCTTCGCCCGGGATACGTACGTTGGTGTAGAATTCTTTCTTCACCTCGTCGATTTTCTTGAGTGCGGTTTCGAGTCCGGCTTTGTTACGGCCCATACCTACATACTCGACCATGATGTGGCCCAGTTCTTTGTGGATAGAGTCAACCGAGCGTTTACCCTTGATGTTCATCAAGCGGGCGATACGGGCTTTGACAGCCTTTTCGGCCTCTACAAACTCGGGCAGGTCGGTCGAGAAGCGGGGTACCTGAATCTGGTCCGACAGGTAGTTTTGAATCGTGTAGGGAAGTACGAAGTAACCGTCGGCCAAACCTTGCATCAGGGCCGATGCACCCAGACGGTTGGCACCGTGGTCCGAGAAGTTGGCCTCGCCGATAGCGAACAGACCGGGGATAGAGGTCATCAGTTCGTAGTCTACCCAGATACCTCCCATCGTGTAGTGCGAAGCGGGATAGATCATCATAGGCGTTTCGTAGGGGTTCTGGTCTACGATCTTCTCGTACATCTGGAACAGGTTGCCGTAGCGGCTGGCCACAGCCTCTTTACCCTTGATTTGGATAGCAGCGGCTTCGCCACCCAGTTTTTCGATTTCGTGGTGGTCGAGACCTTGGATGGCCTGTTTACCCAGACGCTCGATACTCTCTTTGAAGTCGAGGTATACGGCATACCCCGAGGGGCTTACACCGTAGCCGGCGTCGCAACGCTCTTTGGCGGCACGCGAAGCCACGTCGCGGGGCACGAGGTTACCGAATGCCGGGTAACGACGCTCCAGATAGTAGTCGCGGTCTTCTTCCTTGATATCGGTCGGTTTCAGTTTGCCGGCGCGGATGGCAGCGGCATCCTCTTTTTTCTTGGGAACCCAGATGCGGCCGTCGTTACGCAGCGACTCCGACATCAGCGTCAGTTTCGACTGGAATTCACCGTGTACGGGGATACAGGTGGGGTGAATCTGCGCATAGGCCGGGTTGGCAAAGTAGGCACCTTTGTGGTAGCATTGTACGGCAACCGAGCCGTTCGATGCCATGGCGTTGGTCGAAAGGAAGTATACGTTACCGTATCCACCGGTAGCGATAACTACGGCGTGAGCGGCAAAGCGCTCGATGTCGCCGGTTACCAGGTTACGGGCAATGATACCGCGGGCACGGCCGTCGATGATGACGAGGTCGAGCATCTCGTAGCGGGTATACTGTTTTACCGTACCTTTCTTTACCTGGCGGTTGAGCGATGCGTATGCACCCAGCAGCAGCTGTTGTCCCGTTTGACCCTTGGCATAGAAAGTACGCGATACCTGGGCACCACCGAACGAACGGTTGGCCAACTGGCCGCCGTATTCGCGGGCGAAAGGTACGCCTTGAGCCACGCATTGGTCGATGATGTTGTTCGACACTTCGGCCAGACGATATACGTTGGCTTCGCGGGCACGGTAGTCACCACCCTTGATCGTATCGTAGAAGAGGCGGTATACCGAGTCGCCGTCGTTCTGATAGTTTTTAGCAGCATTGATACCGCCTTGTGCGGCGATAGAGTGAGCGCGGCGGGGCGAATCCTGAATACAGAAGTTCAGCACGTTGAATCCCAGCTCGCCCAGCGTAGCGGCAGCCGAACCGCCGGCAAGACCCGTACCAACGACGATGATGTCGAGACGACGTTTATTGGCCGGGTTCACCAATTTTTGGTGTGCTTTATAATTGGTCCACTTTTCAGCCAAGGGGCCTTCGGGTATTTTAGAATCTATTGTAGCCATAACAATTTTTTTTCTGTGAAATGAATAGGTTGGTTTATTAAAGGGTGCAAGTTCCGCAGCCGGTCAGGCTCATGATGTAGAACGAGATGGCAACGGCAACAAAGCCCAAGCAGATAATGGTAGTGAAAATGTTGGAGATACATTTCCAACGGTTGAACCATACGTGGTTGTTGATACCCAGCGTTTGGATGGCGCTCCAGAAACCGTGGGTGAGGTGGAACCACAAAGCTACGAACCAGATGAGGTAAATAACTACATAAACCGGGCAGCTGAAGGTTTCGCGAATCAGGGCGATACCGTCGTGAGGATTGACTTCGGGCAGGTGACCGATAACCTCGTTGAGCTGCATCTTGTACCAGAAGTTGAAGAGGTGCAAAGCCAGACCCAGTACCACGATGATACCCAGTACCAGCATGTTTTGCGAGGCCCACTCTACGCTTTTCGGACGTACGTTCACCAGGTAGCGGTCGTTTCCGCGAGCTTTCCGGTTTTGAATCGTCAGCCAGAAGGCGTAGATGATGTGAATCACGGCTCCGGCGGCGATAACGACCGTACCAATCAGGGCATACCAGTTAGCTCCCAGGAATTGGCATACGGCATTGTAGCCGGCAGGGCTGATTAACGCCACTAAGTTCATACACATGTGAAACGTTAAAAATAGGACGAGAAAGAGTCCTGTCACACTCATGACTACTTTTCGTCCTATGGACGAGTTACTTAACCACATAGGATTTGAATTTAAGTTATTATTTGTTGTAAATAAAGATTATGCAATCTTTGCACCATGCAAAAGTAACTGAAGTATGCGGAATATACAAGATAATAAGGAAATATTTCTTTAATGTATAGTCCTTTGGCTTCACTCTTTTTAAATGATAAAGAACGTAAAACTTCCCGTTTTTATCGAAATATCTCTATCTTTGCCTCGCTATCAATTTATAACGTATATGAAAAATAGAAATCTTTTCTTTCTGGTGGCTGCTGCTGCCGCAACGGTTGTTTCCTGCAACTCCAATCCTTCGTCGTATACCATCGACGGAACAGTGGCCGACTCTACCCTGAACGGCGACATGGTTTACCTGACCGATATGGCTTCGCGCGATGTGCTCGACAGCGCGGTGATTGCCGATAACAAGTTCCAGTTCAAGGGCAAGGCCGATACCGCTTTCGTGGGTATGTTGCAAGTACCCTCTTTTTACCGCATGGGATTTATCGTCGAGAACGGTCACATTGCCGTAGAGTTGGGCGAAACCGACAAGGTATCGGGTACTCCGCTCAACGACGAGTTTGCCTCGTTCATGAACGACATCGATTCGTTGAACCAAATCTTCATAGCCAAACAACAAGAGATCATAGCAAAAGGTTTGTCCGACGAAGAGGCTTCGGCCGAGTGGGACAAAGTGCAACTTACCTTCATCATGCCCGAGATAGACAAACTCTTCTCGCACTACTTCGACCGTAACAACAACAACGCCGTGGGTGCATGGACCCTCTTCAACTGGGATCTTTCGCCCGAGCGTCTCGACTCGGTCATCAACCTGGCCGGCGAAACCCTCAAGGCCGATCCTCTGGTAAAGGTGATGAACCAACGTCTCGAAATCTGGAAAAAGACAGCCGAGGGTCAGATGTTTACCGACTTCACCATCGAGCAACCCGACGGCACGAAGGTTTCGCTCTCCGACTATGTGGGCAAGGGCAAGTATGTGCTGGTCGACTTCTGGGCTTCGTGGTGCGGTCCCTGCCGGGGCGAGATTCCCAACATCAAGGAGCTCTACGACAAATATCACGCCAAGGGTCTCGATGTGCTGGGTGTAGCCGTGTGGGATAAACCCGAAGATACGCAGGCTGCCATCAAGGAGCTGGGTATCGTTTGGCCGCAAATCATCAACGCTCAACAGATACCGACCGAACTCTACGGCATTCAGGGTATTCCCCATATCATCTTGTTTGCCCCCGACGGTACCATTGCTGCTCGCGACCTGCGCGACGAAGCCATGAAAGAGAAAGTCGCCGAGGTGATGAAGAATGTGAAATAAAACAATAGTAAATAATCGACAAAAGAAACCGTAGATAGAGCTCGCTTGAGAGACTGCAGGTAGTGCTTTATCGTCAAAACTTGGGAGCGACCCACACGGGCCGCTCCTTTTTTTGTAGTATATATTTCATTTCTTTTTCTTTTTAGTTTCTTTTATATTTCAAATAGAAAAATATAGAAATTATAGAGAAACTAAACGAAATCTTTTGTGCATAAATAAAAAAATTATTATACTTGCAAAAAATAATTATTTCATTTCTTATCACCTTTTAAAAAGTGCTATTATGAAAAACAAACTACTCTTGATGAGTTGCGCATGTTGTTTGTTCTCGAGCGCAGCTTTTGCCGAAACTTTTTTGGTGACCAAGACCTCGGGCGATGCCAGCGAAGAGGGCTCGCTTCCCTATGTGGTGGCCAATGCTCCGGGAGGATCGGAGATAGAATTTTCTATCGGCGACGAAACTACGGTGACTATTCCGGCCACGATACAGATTGACAAGAATCTGACTATCGATGCCCAGGGTAAAACCATCTCGGTGGCCGAGCCGGGGGTATCGAACTACCGTATTTTCAAAATAGGCCTCTATGCGCCGGCCGAAGATGCCGAACTGGTTTCGCTCACGCTCAAGAACTGTACGCTCTATGGTGGCGACGGCACCTCGATGATCGATGCCGAAGAGTCGATGGCCAGTTGGTCGGCAACCATTCTCGTGGGGAAAAACGGTAGACTCACCGGTGAGAACCTGCTCTTCGACAAGGCTCGGAACGGTTATGCACCCGGTATCATGGCTTGCGGCGACATCACCCTTACAAACTGTACGTTCCAGAATCTCTCGGCTACGAAAGTGGGTGGTGCCGTCTATACCAACAGCGGCGTGACGGCCCGTTTCACCGACTGTACCTTTACCGACAACGCCAGTACCACCCACGGTGGTGCCGTAGGTTGCTCGGGCAGTACAAACTATTTTACAGGCTGTACCTTTACCGGCAATGAGGCTTCCGGTTCGTCAGCCGATGGCGGTGCCATATTTTTGCAAAATGCCGGAGCTTCGGCCGAAATCGATAACTGTACATTTACGACCAATAGTGCAGGTCATTACGGCGGAGCCGTGGTGCAAAAAAAACAATGTGACCGACGGTGTTTTGAAAATTACCAATTCTACATTCAACGACAATACGGCCAACGGTGGCGGTGCCTTGTTGACATGGATGGGCAATATAACGGTAGAAAACTGCTCGTTCGAGGGTAATAGCTCTACGGGAACCTCGGGTGGTGCCTGGTATGCATCATTCAAGACGGAGGTAAACTACAATATCTCGGGCTGCTACTTCGGCGAGAATACCTCGGCAGCTCACGGGGGTGCCATTCTCTCGACCTCCGATGCGGCTACCCTCACCAACTGTACATTCTATAAGAATAAAATCACAGGCAAGTCCAGCGGTGGCGGTGCTCTCGCTTTCCAAGGCAATGCCAGCATCTACAACTGTACACTTGTAGGTAACGAGAGTGTACACGAGACCTATGGAGCAGGTATTCACATTGCTTCGAGTGCCATTGTTAATCTGTATAATACTATTGTTGTAGGTAGTGTGGGCGGCCCCGACATCTATACCCACGACAAATGTACGTTGGCCGGTTCGAACAACATCTATGGAACCGCGTTGGTAGGTACGACAGAGGTTACCGTCGATGGGTTTGTAGACAACACGGTATATACCGACCAGACTTTGTTTGCCGATGCCGAACCCGTTCCGGCTCTCAACGAGGGAACTACCAAAACGATAGCCATCTCGCCCGAGGGTATTGCTGCCGGTGCCGGTATCGTGGTAGAGGGTGTTCCCACGGTTGACCAACGGGGTAAAGCCCGTTCGGAAACGGCTCCTTCGATTGGTGCCTATGAGGTAGAGAAAGCCACTTCGATTGAGCGTGTAGCGGTTGCAGAATCGCTCTTCTGGCCCAACCCGGCACAAGATTATATCACGCTGGCCGACGGTGTGTCTGAGGTAGCTGTCTACGATTTGCGCGGTGCTTTGGTGCTTGCAGCCGAGGCTCCCGTACAGACCCTTTCGGTCGACGGGCTCGATGCAGGTGTCTATCTGCTGCAAGTGACAGTGGGCGGTAAGGTATATAACCATCGACTGCTTGTCAAATAAATCATAACATTTTCAACTTGTGCGAGAGTGGGGACTTGTGATGAGTTCCCGCTCTTGTTGTGTGTATACTTGCAGACACGAAGCTCTTGGGGGAAAGCCACGAATGGCTCTACCGACTTTTAGGGTTGGCATTTCGAAGGCTTGTCCGGCCGGGACCATGGGGAGACTGGTCTCCTGTGTCAGTCAGAGTTGCGCACGCTGCGCTCATCCCATGTAATGTACTTTTGCGTCATTTTGCCTTTGTTGCCGATAATTATTTTCTGCTGGCTGATGACCTCCTGGGGCCATCCGTCGGGGAAATATTTTATGTGCAGAAATTCTTTGCTTACGGCATCTTCGGTCACTTGCTCGTCAAATCCGGTATCCATATCTTCCTTCACGGTAGTAGCGTCCTCTTTGTCCATAAGCATATCGACGAACCCACCAAGCAGTTGCTTGATATCTTTCCTGGGTATGTAATTGTTGATTTCGATGATTATATCATATTCATAACTTTCGGGGTCGATGGTTGCCGACAGGTAAGTATCCGATTCGTACTTGGTATCGGTGGCCTCTTCGTGCAGGGTGGTCTCTTTCAGGGGAAACTGGTATCCATGGTATTGGAAAAGCATTTCCAACTCTTCCGTATAGCTTTGTACCAGCTTGCTGGGGTCTATGTTTCTGAATAGCTCGTCGGCTTTTATGCCGGTTGAATTCAGTTTGTCCATCCATGAAGATTCTTGGATGATTCCGTCGAATACACGCTTGGCCTGTTTCTCCACCTCTTCCAGGTTGTCATATTGGATAATCTTTCCTAACTCGTCTGTTCTGAACCGTATGGTTGTACCCGCAATTTCGTCTTGAAGTCGTTGGACGGTTTCCTGCATGAAGTTCTGCATTTCGGATTCGGCATCCGTGTCTGTGCTGAATTTCAGAAACTTGTATTCCATCTGATACCCCTCTTTTGTAGAGTCGGTAACCGTTATCATCACTTTGGTGTTGGCTCCAAGGGTCTTGACCGTGTCGGTCCCTTCAAATTTCCAGGAGCCTTCGCTTATCCAGTAGGTCATGGTATCGCGTTCGTTGAACCAGGCGACGATTGGCAGGGCTGAATCTTCCTCTTCTGTGGTAGCCGCCTTGGTCTGGTTGCAATAGGGCAGAGCTGTGAACGAGGCGAATAGTATCAGGCAGATTGCCCATAGCCGTGTGGAGTATAAATTTGGCAATCCGATGCGGTTCTGCGTGGCAGACCGTTGAGGGGTCTTTGCAGGGACTGACTCTTGTAAGTTGTGTTTTTTCATGGTCTTGTTTTTTTATATGGTTATTTTTGTTTGGATGGCCCATGGAGGCCGGGGGCTGTTTTTATTTTATATTCATCTGTGTCTGAAGGGGGAGGATGCTTGTTTCACAAAGATAATGTAAAGCGGACAGGAAAACAACTGTTAGTCTGGCTTTTTCAGGAAGTGGGGGCAGAATGGAGGAATACCTCTGTATAAACGCAAAAACGAGCAGCGGCGTACCGTTGCTCGTTCTTGTGTTGGCTTACCAGGATTCGAACCTAGACAAACAGAACCAAAACCTGTTGTGCTGCCATTACACCATAAGCCAAACTTCTATGCTTTGAGGTCTAACCCTCAAAAGCGAGGCAAAGATAATGTGTTTTTACGGCTTTGCCAAATTTTAGTCGAATTATTTTGCGATAAGCAGGTAATAATTCTTTTTACCCCGTTGTACGATGATGTATTTGTCGTTGAGCAGATAGCTGCCGTCGATTTTCGTATCGGGGGCTGCGAGTTTCTCTTTGTTGATGGAGACGCCACCGCCCTGAGTGAGTTTCCGCATTTCGCCTTTCGAGGGGAATACGGCAGCCATTTCGGTGGTCAGTTCGATAGCGGGTACCCCGCCGAGGATAGCGTCGCGCGACACTTCGAACTGGGGCACACCCTCGAATACGGCGAGCAGCGTGGCTTCGTCGAGTTTGTGCAGTTGCTCCGAGGTGGAGTTCCCGAAGAGGATGTTCGAGGCCTCGACAGCAGCGTCGTAGTCGGCTTGCGAGTGTACCATGACGGTAACCTCGCGGGCCAGCCGTTTCTGCAGGGCGCGCAGGTGGGGAGCCTGGTCGTGCTCGGCGATGAGGGCTTCGATCTCTTCGCGCGAAATCGAGGTAAATATCTTGATGTAGCGTTTGGCATCTTCGTCGCTCACGTTCAGCCAGAACTGGTAGAACTTGTAGGGCGAGGTGTAGCGGGCATCGAGCCATACGTTGCCCGACTCGGTCTTGCCGAATTTCGTACCGTCGGCCTTGGTTACCAGCGGGCAGGTGAGGGCAAATACCTCGCCGCCGTTGGTGCGGCGTATCAGTTCGGCACCGGTGGTGATGTTGCCCCATTGGTCCGAACCGCCCAGTTGCAGCTTGCAGTTCTTGGTTTCGTAGAGGTGCAGGAAGTCGTAGCCTTGCAGCAGTTGGTAGGTGAACTCGGTGAACGAAAGTCCGTCGCGAGCCTCGCCGTTGAGTCGTTTTTGAACCGAGTCTTTCGCCATCATGTAGTTGACCGTGATGTGCTTACCTACGGTGCGGGCGAAGTCGAGGAACGAGAAGTCCTTCATCCAGTCGTAGTTGTTTACCAGTTCTGCGTGGTTGGGAGCATCCGACTCGAAGTCGAGGAACTTGCTCAACTGCTTTTTGATACACTCCTGGTTGTGGCGCAGGGTCTCTTCGTCGAGCAGGTTGCGCTCTTGCGATTTGCCCGAGGGGTCGCCAATCATACCGGTAGCACCCCCGACCAAGGCCAGCGGTTTGTGGCCGCAGCGTTGGAAATGTCGCAGCATCATCACGCCGCACAAGTGGCCTATGTGGAGCGAATCGGCCGTGGGGTCGAAACCCAAGTAGGCGGTAACCATTTCCTTTTCAAGGAGTTCTTCTGTACCCGGCATCATGGTGTGTACCATTCCGCGCCATTTTAGTTCTTCTACAAAATTCATCGAATGAAAACTTTATTAAATGTTTGGTCGTTGTTTCTCGCAGGGTGATAGGGGGCGGCAGGTTGTGCAGACTTACCGAACTCCTTGTTTCTGCGGTAGCTGCAAAATTACGACTCTTTATCGAAATAAACAATTTTAATTTCGAAATAACAAAAAATAAGAACCATCTCTGTTTTTTTTCGTTAATCTCGTGTATTTAAATTATTTTTGTGCAAACCTATTTTCTTCAGATACTGTTATGGGTATAAACAAGACCGATCTCAAATGGTTTGCCATTCGGGTGACTTATAGCCGGGAGATGGCATTGAAAGGTTATCTCGACCAGTATGGGATAGAATCGTTTATCCCCATGCACTACAAGGAGTTTATCAAGGGCGAGCGCAAGGTGCGCAAGCTGGTTCCCGTCATTCACAATTTGGTTTTCGTGCGGTTGAATCGCGAGAAAATGGACGAAATCAAGAAGGAGATTTCGCTCAAGGTTCCTTTGCGCTATATCATGGATCGCGAGAAGCACGAGCCTCTGGTGGTGCCCGACCGGCAGATGTCCAGCTTTATAGCCGTGGCAGGAGCCTATGACGAGCAGGTGGTTTATCTCGATTCTCAGGTTGTCTCGTTGCGCGAGGGCGATCGGGTGCGTATTACCGGCGGTGTCTTTGCCGGGGTCGAGGGGGTGTTCCTGCGGGTCAAGGGCGACCGGCGGGTAGTAGTTTCGATCGAGGGGGTTATGGCCGTGGCTACGGCATTTGTTCACCCTTCGTTGATCGAACGTATTCCATAATGTTTTCGGGTTGAGACGATTGTCGGGTCGGTTGCTCCAACGGGAAGATGCGGGCAATGTTGCCGGCCAGAGCCTTGTGTAGCCGTCGGGGCGACTGGTTGCGTATGTGGGCTGCTTTCCGATACAGTTTGTCGATGGTCATGTTGCCTTCGTCGGTCTCGAGGAAGAGTCGGTCGAGGGGTACCGATTTCAGGGTTTCGTGATTGTAATACTCGCCGAACGAGAGGAATAGTCCCTCGCGGAGGAGCTGTGCCGCCGTTTCGGGCTTGCCTCTGAAGCCGTGGATAATCCACGGTTGTGCGGGGCGTTTGGCTTTGTGTATGCGGATGATGTCGTCGTAGGACTTCACGGCGTGAATGACCAGCGGCTTGTGCCACTGCTCCGAGAGACGTATCTGTTTCTCAAAATAGATGAGCTGCTCTTCGTAGTTGACGCCTCCTTTGAGTTTGTCGAGCCCTGTTTCGCCTACGGCCACCACCTGTTCGTGTTGTACGGCGGCTTCGAGCCGGGCAATCGACTCTTTCGAGGTATCCGACAGGCTCCAGGGGTGCAGCCCTACCGAATAGTATTTGCCCGGTTGGGGACGAAACTCCTCGGGAGTGGTGCTGATGATGGCCCCGTAACGGTCGTGATGGGTGTGGATGTCGGTCGGAAACTTGGGGGGAACCGGATCGTAGCCGCTGCCTCCCCAGGGATGGCAGCTCAACAGCCGACGGGTGGCCAGCCACAAGCCTTTGAAGGGGCCGTGTATCTGTATGGCGTCGATGGCATACTGCGAGCAGGTGGGCACATAGCGGCACGAGGGCGGCAGCATGGGCGATATGGCCGCCTTGTAGAAGCGGATGGGCCATATGAGCAGGGTCGACAGCAACTTTTTCATGGCTCTACGGCGGGAGGGGTGGTTTGCTGTTCGCTTTTCTGCACCAGGCGCTGCAGAGCCTCGATCATCTTGCGTTCGATGGTGTGGAAATCGTTCAGGTCCTTGTCGAGGTAGAGAAAAGCTACGTGCATCGATTGGTGGCGTTGCAACAAAGGTTCGGTCAGAATCTCCTTGTGCAGTCGATAGGCTTCGCGGATGCGTCGGCGCAGATAGACCCGCTTGACGGCCCGTTTGAACTTGCGCTTGGGTATGTTGACAAAGAATTGCGGCGGAGCCGTGGAGTCATCGTCGATGCGGTAGACGACGCGCAACGGGTATACGATGAAGGCACTACCCTCGGCAAACAGGCGGTTGATAGCTGTTCGGCTGCATAGTTTTTCGCTTTTGGGCAGACTGTGTTCGTTCATCGTGTGTTTGAAAATAAAACCTCATAAGCGCCTCCTTTCGGTGAAAGACGATTATGAGGTTTGGTTCTTGTTGAAAAAGAGTTTATTTCTTTTTGCTTTGTTCTTTCAGGAAAAGGTCGAGAGCGGCGGTCATCGATGGTGCTCCGGGCGAGGGGGCTTCGACATCGAGCCGTAAGCCGGCATCGCGTACGGCTTGAGCCGTCGTGGGACCGAAGGTACCGATCTTGATGTCGCCCTGCTCGAATTCGGGGAAGTTCTTGAGCAGCGACTTGATGCCCGACGGGCTGAAAAAGATGAGCATATCGTAGTCAAACGGTTCGCCCTCTTCAAAATCGTTGCTCACGGTGCGGTACATGATGGCACGCGTGTAGTTGATTTTATGCTTTTCCAGCACCGAGGTTTGCTCTTTGTGTACATCCGATACCGGGAAGAGGTATTTCTCTCCCGCATGTTTCAGCAACGATGGAACCAGGTCGTCCAGTTTGCCCGAGTTGCCAAAGAATATCTTGCGCTTGCGATAGACAATGTATTTTTGCAGGTAAAGGGCTATGGCTTCGGTCGTGCAGAAGTATTTCATCGTTTCGGGTATCGTGACGCGCAACTCTTCGCACAAGCGGAAGAAGTGGTCGATGGCGGTACGGGCCGTGAAAATGACAGCGGTATATTCCGGAATGGAAATCTTCTGTTGTCTGAACTCTTTGGAGGTCAGGCCCTCTACTTTGATAAAGGGACGAAATACGATATTGACGCCATATCGCTTGGCAATATCGTAGTAAGGCGATTTTTCGGAACTCGGCTTAGGCTGAGAAACAAGAATTTTCTTAATTTTCAAAGCTGCTGTATTTTTAGTTCGACAAAATGATATATCAATATGCTTGATTTATATACCCAAAATAGGGGTGCGATTTCGAGGGCACAAAAGTACACAATAAAATAGAATAAATCTAATATATTGCGGTAAAAAATCTTAAACCCTTTATAAATAAATAAGATACGGGATGCCAGATAGATAACTCCTGCGACGACCAGCATCACCTTTCCCCATTGCGGAACAAATATCGACAAGAGTACCGGCACGGCGATGGGGATACTGATGATAGCATTGATCGAGATGAAACTCTCGACCCACTTGCGGGTGTGGGCCGTGTCGGAGAATACGAGTCCGAGTCCGCGATAGAGCCATTTTTGTAACGTATAGTAGACCCAGGCGATGAGGCTGCCGCAGCAGACACCCACCCCGATCGATATCGACAGGTCGGGTCGGGTGGAGGCCAGCAGTTGAAACAGACAGAACCCCTCCGATACGCAGGTCATGCCCAGCAGTACGGCTCGTAGCTGGGTCTCCCGCACGGTGGTGTCGTCGAAAAGGTTCTGGCGGTCTTTCACATTGAGCACGCTGTTGAATATCTCGCCCAGGAACTTGGTCCCTTTTTTGAAAGTGAAGGCAAAGAGCAGAAAAACTACTACAACAATGCTCACCAGCAGCGAGTTGTTGGTGGGGGTATCGGGCATACGCTCGGCAGAAAACCCCTCGGGTATGGCAATGATGGTCTCTTGCAGGTCCTTGAGGGGGTCGCTCTCCTTGAGCGGAGTACTGCGCTCGAAGCCCCCGATGTATTGCGGCACGAACACTTCGGGCTGGCTCGCCGGCAGCCGGGTGCCGGTGGTATCGGCCGTGTGCAGGGTGTCGGCTACGATAGCGGAGTGAGGTGCAGCAGGGATAGGCATGGCGGTCGGGTGGTTAGATGGCAGCTATTTTGCGGATACTGGGGTCCCAGGCTGGAGCGTTTAAGATGTCGTCGATGGCCTCCTGAGGAGTCTGGGCCACTTGCCACAGGCGGGCGTGTTCGTGGCGCATGAAGTTCTCGTCGATAGCCTTGTTCAGCATCGCGATGAGGGGGTCGTAATATCCGTCGATATTAAGTATCACGATGGGGTTGAGGAAGAGCCCCAGTTGTTTCCATGTGATAATCTCGAAGAGCTCTTCCAACGTGCCGCAGCCGCCTGGCAGGGCAATGACGGCATCGGCCTCTTGGGCCATGCGCTCCTTGCGTTCGTGCATGTCGGCAGTTACTACGGTCTGGGTCAGACCCGGGTGGCACCACCCCTCGTCAATCATAAACTGGGGAATCACCCCCAGCACCTCGCCACCGTGGGCCAACACGCTGTCGGCCAGGGTGCTCATGAGTCCTTGGTTCCCGGCTCCGCATACGCATCGCATGCCTCGTTGGGCAAGGAGCCGCCCGATTTCGCGGGCCGCCTCGAAGTAGTCGGGGTTTATTTTGGAACTGGATGCGCAGTAGACGCACACCGATTTTATCTTTTTCATTGTCACCAGCTTGAATCGCACTGCAAAGGTAACGCTTTTTTTTGAAAGACGGCGTGTCTACAGCGGGCTACCTTACAGCCAATGGTGCTCGCGATACCACTTCACGCACTCGTTTACCCCGCGCTCGAGGCTGTATTGTGGTTCGAACCCCAGTTCGTTGCGGGCATCGCTGATGTCGCATATCCAGTTGCGTTGCTTCATGATGCGGAACTTGTCGCGGTTCAGCGTGCTGGTCTTGCCCAGGAGAGCGGCACCCTTTTCGGCAATGACCGAGACAATCCAGAGTCCGGCGATGGGAATCTTCACCGGTATCACCCAACGCTTGCCCAACGCCGCGGCTACGTACCGGCGGAATTGCGACGAGGTGTAGGCCCTCCCCTCGGAGAGGAAATAGCCTCGGCGCGTCACGCCCCGGTCGATGGCCTTGAAGATGGCCTGCACCAGATCCTTCACGTAGATGAAGGTGATGAGCTGCGGCTTGTATCCTACGATGAAGTCGAATCCGCACTTGATACTCTTCATCATCAGGTAGTAATCTTTTTCGTAGGGCCCGTATACTCCGGTGGGGCGCATCACCACGTAGGGGAAGCCCTCGAGCGATTGCAGGTGTCGCTCGGCCTTCAGCTTGCTCTGTCCGTAACGGGTATTGGGGTGGGGTGTGTCGGTGGTGCGTATGGGGGTGAAGCCTTTTTCGTCGCCCAACCCCCAGGCTCCCAGGCTGCTCATGAGGATAAACTGCCTGGGCACCATGTCGGTAGCGACGAGGGCCTCGGTGAAATTCTTGACAAACCCGTAGTTGATGCGGTCGAAGTCGTCGGGGTTCTTGCACTTGGTCACTCCCAGGTTGTGCACGATGTAGTCCCACTTGCCATATTCCCGTTTGTGCTCGCGCAACTGGTCGGCCAGTAGGTCGGGGTTACCGTAGTTGAAGTCGATGAAACGGATGGCCGGGTTCTTGAGGTGTTCGCGCGAAGTGGTCTTGCGCACCCCGGCCCAGGTTTCGTATCCCCGCGAGAGGGCCTCTTCGACGATGAATCCGCCGATGAATCCACCGGCGCCGGTAATCAGTATTCGGGTACTCATAATGCAATTTCGTTTGGCGGGTAAAAGTAATAAGAAACCGGCGAAGTAGGGCTGTCGAACTGCGATTTTGTGAAATATAGCCGATAAATTATTATAAAAAGTTTATAATGAGGGGAGATTAACAATCTTTCATTATCTTTGCCGGGTATATGAAAACAGATAGACACCTCTTGCTCCCTCGGTAAAATGGTTTCGGCCTTTCCCGGGGTTGTTTTCGTGTGTGGCGTTTGTCTGTAGAACTGCCTGAAAATAAAGACAAAAGTAGTATAATGAAACGGTACAAATTACTGAACAATGCGTTGGGATGGGTGGTCTTCGTCGTTGCGGCGATTACCTATATCCTGACTTTGGAGTCGACCGCCAGTTTTTGGGACTGCGGTGAATTTATAGCTTCGGGATATAAACTGGAAGTGGGTCACCCGCCGGGAAACCCCATCTTCATGTTGACGGCCCGCTTCTTTGCCAACTTTGCCTCTTCGCCCTCGGGGGTAGCCTACATGGTCAACCTCATGTCGGGATTGTTGAGTGCCGCCACCATCTTGCTGCTGTTCTGGACCATCACCCGTCTGGCACAGAAGGTTGTGCTGCGTGAGGGCGAGACCGTCGAGACCATGTCGATGGGTCAGATGATTGCCATTCTGGGTTGCGGCGTGGTAGGTGCTCTGGCCTATGCCTGGTCCGATACCTTCTGGTTCTCGGCCGTAGAGGGCGAGGTTTATGCCTACTCCTCTTTCTGTACGGCACTCGTATTCTGGCTGATTCTCAAATGGGAGAGCGTAGCCGACGAGCCGCACTCCAACCGCTACATCATACTCATCGCCTACATCATCGGCGTGTCGATTGCGGTGCACCTGCTCAACTTGCTGTGTATCCCTGCCATCGTGCTGGTTTATTACTATCGCAAGTTCAAGAATACCAACCTGAAGGGCTCCATCATTGCCCTGTTGCTCTCGTTTGTGCTCATCGTGCTGCTGCTCTACGGACTGGTTCCCGGTTTCGTCGAGGTGGCCAGCTGGGTCGAACTGCTCTTTGTCAATGTCTTCCACCTGCCTTTCAACAGCGGTGTGGTATTCTACTTCTTCCTGATTGTAGGGGTTATCGCTTGGGCCATCTACGAGACTTACGCCCAGCGCAGCGAGAAGTTGATGAAGATTTCGTTCTTCATCAGTATCGTGCTGGTAGGTATCCCCTTCATCGGCGACGGTTATGTGATTGGCATCATCCTCTCGCTGGCCCTGGCCTACTACCTCTTCTTCATGCGCAAGCGTCCGTCGGTAGTGACCATGAACACGATTCTGCTCTCGTTGTTCGTCATCTTCATCGGCTACTCGTCGTATGCCTTGATTATGATACGTTCGACGGCCAACACGCCCATGGATCAGAACTCGCCCGAAGACATCTTCAGCCTCTCGGGTTACCTCAACCGCGAGCAGTATGGCGACCGTCCGCTCTTCTACGGGCAGACCTTCCCCGCCGAGGTGTTGCGCGATGCCAACGGTACGGCCGTGTCGACCCAGGGGAAACCCATCTGGAAGAAGAAACTGAAATCGTCGCCCGACGATCCCGACCGCTACATCATCACCGGGCACGACGAACACTACAAATACGAACCCGAGTTGTGCATGCTCTTCCCCCGCATGTACAGCGACAAGGCCGAACATATATCGGCTTATAAGGAGTGGACCAACTTCAAGGGCCGCCCCGTACAGGTGAAGACTCCCGACGGTACCAAGACGGTGATGAAGCCCACCTTCGGCGAAAACCTCGCCTTCTTCCTCGACTACCAGCTCAACTACATGTACTGGCGTTATTTCATGTGGAACTTCGCCGGCCGTCAGAACGATATTCAGGGCCACGGCGAAGTGCAGAACGGTAACTGGATAAGCGGCTTCAACTTCATCGACAAGCACATTGCCGGCGACCAGACCAACCTGCCCGACGACCTGAAGAACAATGCCGGCCGCAACGTTTTCTACATGATGCCGTTGTTGCTCGGTCTCATCGGTCTCTTCTTCCAGGCCTTCTCGGGCAAGAAGGGTATCGAGAGCTTCTGGGTCACCTTCTTCCTCTTCTTCATGACGGGTATCGCCATTGTCATCTACCTCAACCAGACGCCTTACCAGCCGCGTGAGCGCGACTACGCCTATGCCGGTTCGTTCTACGCGTTTGCCATCTGGATCGGGTTGGGTGTCGCCGCCATCTGGCGTGGCCTCAACTACCTGGCCAAGACGACCGACGAGCAGCCCAAGTCGACGGCGACTGCCGTGGTGGCTTCGCTCCTGTGCTTGTGTGTGCCCTTGCAGATGGTGAGCCAGACGTGGGACGACCACGACCGTTCGGGCCGCTATGTCTGCCGCGACTTCGGTATGAACTACCTCTCGAGTGTCGACGAGAACGCCATTCTCTTCACCAACGGCGATAACGATACCTTCCCCTTGTGGTATGTACAGGAGGTCGAGGGCTATCGCACCGATGTGCGGGTGTGCAACCTCTCGTATCTGCAGACCGACTGGTACATCGACCAGATGAAGCGTCCGGCCTACGAATCGGCAGCACTGCCCATCTCGGCCGACGAGTCGAAGTATGCCTATGACGTGCGTTCCTACAACTACGTAATCAACCGTCTGGCCGACTCGATTACGGTACGCAACGCACTCGACTATCTCTATAGCGATGAGTCGTGGACCAAGGATGTGCCGGGATACGGTGCCCTCAACCACCTGCCCACCAACCAGCTCTATATACCGGTCGATGCTAATGCCGTGGTGGCTTCGGGTACGGTAGCTCCCGCATTGAAGGACAGCATCGTTTCGCGCATCGTGCCCGACTTCTCCAACAAGCGGGGATTCACCATGAGCGAAATCGCCTCGCTCGACATCATCAACACCAATGCCGAGCAGGGCTGGAAACGCCCCGTCTATTTTGCCGTGACGGTGGGTAACAGCTACTACCTGGGTCTCGAGGACTACTTCTCGCGTACCGGTCTGGCCTATCAGGTGGTACCTTTGAAAGGGGTCAACAACAACATCAATACCGACAAGATGTACGACAATATGGTCAACCGCTTCCGCTGGGGCGGTATCGACCAGGTGACGAAAGAGCATCCGCTCTATCTCGACGAGAACGTGCGCCGCATGTGCAATACCATCCGTATGATGTTTGCCGACCTGGTAGAGCAGCTTATCAAGGAGGGCAAGAACGAAAAGGCCCTGACGGCTCTGAACCTTATCATGGAGAAGATTCCGGGCTGGCAGGTAACTCACGACCTTACGTCGCTGTCGTTCGGTCAGTCCTACCTCGAACTGGGCGAAACGGCCAAGGGCGAGGCTCTGCTCAACGAGATTCTTGAAAACTCGGCCGGCTACCTCAACTGGTACAAAGACCTCACTCCGGGTCAGCTCCGCTCCATCCGCAACGATTACGAGAAGCATGTCTACATCGTTCATGCCATCAACGAGCTGAGTACAGCCTACGGACTTACCGATTTGCAAAACAAGATTGCATCGCGTTTTGCCGTTCGGGAGTAATCGAATATAATCCTTTACGGGAGAGTGTCGGGGAGCTTGTTTCGCCGATTCTCTCCCGATTTTTTTCGTTAGATATATCATTTATGTTTATAGAGCAACCCCCGTTTTTTTATCGGATGCTGTTCCCCGAGGCCATCTGGCGCATCCCGGGCGATCGGAAGACCGTCTACCTGACATTCGACGACGGCCCCATTCCCCAGGTTACGCCGTGGGTGCTCGATGTCCTCGACTACTATTCGGTAAAGGCTACCTTCTTTTGTGTGGGCGACAATGTGGCCCGCAACCCCAACCTCTTCCAGGAGTTGAGGCACAGGGGGCACCAGGTGGGCAACCACACGATGAATCACATACAGGGCATGTCGACCCCGCCCGAGAAATATGTGCGCAACGTGCTCAATGCCCACGACCTGATTCAGAGCCAACTCTTCCGTCCGCCCCACGGCCACATGCTCCCCGGGCAGGCCAACCTGTTGAAAAAGGATTTCAGCATCATCATGTGGGATGTGGTGACTCGCGATTATAGCAACAAGCTCACAGGCGAACAGGTGTTTGGCAACGTGAAGCGCTATGCCCGCAACGGCTCCATTATCGTGTTTCACGACTCGATCAAGGCCGAGCGCAACCTGCACTATGCCTTGCCTCGAACCATAAACTGGCTGCGCGAAAATGGATTCATCTTCCGCACCCTTTGAGTGGCGAGAGCAGATTCGTAGCGAAGCCCTTCGGTTGGGTTTCGATGCGTGTGGCTTCGCTCGGGTCGACGAGGTAGAGCCCCGGGCCTGCGAGGCTTATCGCCGTTGGCTGGACGAGGGCAGGCAGGCACAGATGGACTATCTGGGCAACTACCTCGACTTGCGCGACCATCCGGCCCTTCTCTATCCGGGAGCCCGCACCATCGTATGCGTGGCGCTCAACTACTATCCGGCCCGTTTCCAGCCGCAGGAGCATCCTCAGTTTGCCTACTATGCCTATGGCCGCGATTACCACGAGGTGATGCGCGACAAGCTGCGGCAGCTCGCCGCTTTCGTGGCCCCTCTCTCGGGCGATGCCGGGCGGGTGTGTTGCGATACCGCCCCTGTGCGCGAACGCTATTGGGCCGTGCAGGCCGGTCTGGGATTTATCGGCAGGAATGCCCAGTTGATTATCCCCGGTAAGGGCTCTTACTTCTTTCTGGGCGAGTTGCTTACGACACTCGCCTTGCCCCCCGACAAACCCTTGTCCAACCGCTGCGGCGACTGCTTGCTCTGCCGGGAGCATTGCCCTGTGGAGGCGCTCGATGAGCCGGGGCAGGTCGATGCCCGCCGCTGCATTTCGTGCCAGACCATCGAGAACCGCGGCGAGATACCGCCCGCGGTGGCTGATCGGATGGGCAACCGGGTCTATGGCTGCGACACCTGCCAGCAGTGCTGTCCCTGGAATCGGGCGGCTACTCCTTCGACGCACCCCGAGTTCGCCCCCTCGGACGAACTGCTCGCTCTCGACGCCGCCCGTTTCGAGGCGTTGACTCCCGACGATTTCAACCGCATATTCCGCCATTCGGCCGTGCGCCGGGCCAAGTATGCGGGGCTCATGCGCAACTTTGCCGTGTGGAAGAAAAACCGTAAATCGTGACGAATCGGCACAAAACGATACCATCGTACCCCCTTCGCACCGATAGCCGGCTCTATCCTGTTCCCTTTTGAAATACATCCCTTGAGTGAGGGTAAAAAGAAACGAGGGCCCCACACCGATGTGTGGAACCCTCGCTATGCGGTTCGAAAGATTTTGGCTTTCGAGTGAGATTACTTCAGCAAGCTGTCGGGGTCGAGGTTGTTGTGCTCGATGTCGAGGAAGTATTTGTAGGTACCCACTTTCAGCTCGGCCGTAGCGGCATCGTCGCATACGATGATGCTCTTGGGGTGCATTTGCAGAGCCGTGATGGTCCACATTTGCGAAACGCCGCCCTCTACGCCCTGTTGCAAGGCACGAGCCTTGTTGTGGCCGTTGACAATGATGAGTACGTTGCGGGCAGCCATGACGGTACCTACACCCACGGTGAGCGCCGTTTTGGGCACGAGGTTGGTATCGCCGCCGAAGAAGCGCGAGTTGGCGATGATGGTGTCTTGCGTCAGGGTTTTCACACGTGTGCGCGAGGTAAGCGACGAACCCGGTTCGTTGAAGGCGATGTGGCCGTCGGGGCCTACGCCGCCCAGGAAGAGTTCGATACCGCCGTAGGAGGCGATTTTAGCCTCGTAGCGGGCACACTCCTCTTCGGGGTTGGCAGCGTTGCCGTTGAGGATATTGACGTTCTCGGGACGGATGTCGATGTGCGAGAAGAAGTTGCTCCACATGAAAGTGTGGTAGCTCTGCTCGTGATCTTCGGGCAGGTTGCAATATTCGTCCATGTTGAAGGTAACGACGTTGCGGAACGACACGATACCTTTCTTGTTCAATTCGATGAGGTGTTTGTACATGCCCAGCGGCGACGAGCCGGTGGGGAGGCCCAGTACGAAAGGCTTCTCTTCGGTAGGGTTGAATTTATTGATGCACGATGCCACATAGTTAGCGGCCCAACGCGAAACTGCATCATAGGTTGGTTCGATAATCAGTCTCATGATTTTATAGATTTTTATGGATTTTAGCTTTCCCCAAAAGTAATCATTTTTTGGCAAGTATCGACCGGCGGGTGAAAATTTTGTGTATTTTTCTAAAAATCGAATATACTTCCATCATTTTTCACCTTTTTTGTGTGGAAAAAAAGTAAAGGAATCATTAAGTTTGTAACTCAAAAATACTATCGCGATGAAAACAAATCTTAGTTCTCAAATTAAACTGGACCGTATACCCAAACGGTATTACGATCCTGACGGTGAGTTGGAACTCGCGGCTCTGACGCGGGAAGAAAAGGTCTATACCAAAATCTTCGAAGGTTCCGACGAAGGTTCGGTATATGTGGCTCACGACATTGCCGAGTTGATTCAGAAATGCAAGGCCGAACATCGCCATTGCGTTCTCGCTTTGGGTTCGGGTGCAGCCACTCACTCGGTCTATGCCGAACTGGTGCGCATGTATCAGGCCGGAGAAATCAGCTTCTCGAATGTAATCGTGTTCAACATCGGTGAATACTATCCTTTGGCCGAAGGTGCTCCCGGTACCATGAGCCTCTTGAAAGAGCTTTTGCTCGACAAGGTGAATATCGACCCCGAGAATATCCACACGCCCAGCAAGATGGTTTCGAAAGAAGATCTCTTCGCATACTGCAAGAAATACGAGGAAGAGATCGAAGCCTGCGGCGGTATAGACCTGGCTCTGTGCGAAATCGGTGCCGTGGGTAATCTCGCCTTCAACGAACCGGGTTCGCAGCTCAACTCGTCGTGCCGTCTCATGTTGCTCGGTAGCGATGCCCGTCACGTGGCTTCGTCGCAATTCAATTCGAACGAGAATGTTCCCCGCTGTGCCATCACGCTGGGTATCTCGAACCTCATGTCGGCCCGTCGTATCATCTGCGTGGCCTGGGGTGAAAATCGCGCCAACATCGTGAAACGCACCATCGAGGGCGAAGTGACCGACCTCATACCCTCTTCCTTCCTGCAGACCCACCGTCGTGCCAAAGTGGTGCTCGACCTTTCGGCTGCCGAGGCTTTGACGCGCATCAGCCGTCCGTGGCTCGTAACGTCGTGCGAATGGGACGAGAAACTCATCCGTCGGGCCATTGTTTGGCTCTGCAAGGTGACGGGTAAACCCATCTTGAAACTGACCGACAAAGACTACAACGACAACGGCTTGAGCGAACTCGTTGCCCTCTACGGTTCGGCCTACAACGTAAACATCCGCATCTTCAACTCGCTGCAACATACCATTACCGGTTGGCCCGGTGGTAAACCCAATGCCGACGACACTTTCCGTCCCGAGCGTGCTACTCCGTATCCCAAACGGGTTATCGTATTCAGCCCGCACCCCGACGACGATGTGATCTCGATGGGTGGTACCCTCAAACGTCTTGCCGTACAGAAACACGATGTACACGTGGCTTACGAGACTTCGGGCAACATTGCCGTAGGCGACGAAGATATGATGCGTTACATCATGCTTATCGACAACATCGCCAAGAAGTTCAAGTTCGATACCCCCGAGCTTCTGAAAGAGAGCAGCGAAATCCACAAATTCATCGAGCAGAAGAAAGACGGTGAGTCCGATACGCCCGATATTCGCTTTATCAAGACAATGAT
Source organism: Barnesiella sp. An22 (assembly GCF_963931395.1). Taxonomy (NCBI): domain Bacteria; kingdom Pseudomonadati; phylum Bacteroidota; class Bacteroidia; order Bacteroidales; family Barnesiellaceae; genus Barnesiella; species Barnesiella sp. An22. The sequence continues at coordinate 112,177 of NZ_OZ007014.1, read as the reverse complement.
TCGTCGGGGCGAGGCTCGTACCGCCTGCAAATACATCGGCATCAAGCCCGAGAATGTTCACTTCCTGAACCTCCCCTTCTACGAGACGGGTACCATTAAGAAAGGCGATTTGACCGAAGCCGATATTCAGATTGTAAAAGACCTGATTGAGTCGGTTAAACCGCACCAGATTTTCGTAGCCGGCGACTTGGCCGATCCGCACGGAACTCACAAGGTTTGCCTCGATGCCGTTCTGGCCGCTATCGACGAAATCAAGGACGAAGAGTGGATGAAAGATTGCCGCATCTGGATGTATCGTGGTGCCTGGGCCGAATGGGAAATCGACCACATCGAAATGGCTGTGCCCCTGAGCCCCGAAGAGCTGCGTCAGAAACGTAACTCGATTCTCAAACACCAGTCGCAGATGGAGAGCGCTCCCTTCCTGGGCGATGACGAGCGTCTGTTCTGGCAACGTGCCGAGGATCGTAACAAAGCTACGGCCGACCTCTACGCCAGCCTCGGTCTGGCTTCGTACGAGGCCATCGAAGCCTTTGTAGAATATCATCCCATACGATAATCCGTAACCTGTATAGAGGGGCTGTATCGGCGTGATGCAGCCCCTTTTCTTTAAATAAGAAGAGACAACAAGAGGCAATACTTGTTTCGGGGACTGTCGCACAATGCCCCGGGGGGACTGTAAGAACCGGGGACCCTTCGTTTGCAAAGATCATACACACATACCTCATGTAAATATACCTATGAAACCACACCGAATTATCCTGATACGTCATGGCGAATGCTATGCCAATACCGACGAAAGCCAGTTTGCCACCGAACCCGACTACACGATAGAGCTGACTCCCCGAGGTCTCGAGCAGGCTCGTGAGGCAGGTGAAGCCCTGAAGGCGTTGGTTGGTGACGAACCGCTCTATTTCTATGTGTCGCCCTTCTGGCGCACCCGTTCTACCTTTGAGCAGGTGGCCCGGGCCTTTCCCCGCCGTCAGTTCGACTACAACGAGGAGCCCCGCCTCAGAGAGCAGGAGTGGGGCTACCTGCGCACCTATGCCGAGCTGAAGCGGTTGAAAGAGGAGCGTCGCCGCTACGGCACGTTTTACTACCGGTTTCCGGGCGGCGAGGCCGGCACCGATGTCTACGACCGCATCAACGACCTGCTGGGGTCGCTGCATCGCGATTTCCGCAGCCCCGACTTCCCGCCTAACTGTGTACTCATCACCCACTCGCTGGCCATACGCCTCTTTGTGATGCGGTGGTTTCACCTCACGGTCGAGGAGTTTGAAGAGATGGCTTCGCCCCGGAATGGCGACTTGGTGATACTCGAGTATGACGATGCCGCTCAGGAATACCGGCTGACGACTCCGCTCGCCCGGAATTCCGACACGGTGTTCCGTCGGCGGCCTATCCGGTTGCCCGACGAGTAATCGGAATCGGTGCGACGAAAAAGATCGTTTCCAGCTCTCGCGTTATAAACACAATACCCCCGAGGCGCGGGTGGCCTCGAGGGTATCGGTTATAATCGCATTCGACGGTTTAATTATACATATTCGGCCCAGTTGGTAAGAGCCATATCGCCCGATTTCAGGAACTCGTTGTGGAATCCGAAGGCGGCCTTCAGGTTGTGAGGCGTGTGGCCTTTGCCCAGTTTCAGGTAGTCCCACAACAGCTCTTTGTACATGGGGTGAACGCAGTTCTCGATGATGGTGTGAGCGCGTTGGATGGGCGATTTGCCGCGGAGGTCGGCTACGCCCTGCTCGGTGATGAGCACCTGTACCGAGTGTTCGCTGTGGTCGAGGTGCGAAACCATGGGTACGATGGCGCTGATTTTGCCACCTTTGGCAATCGAGGGGCAGGTGAATATCGAGAGGTAGGCATTGCGGGTGAAGTCGGCCGAGCCGCCGATGCCGTTCATCATCTTGGTACCGGTTACGTGGGTCGAGTTCACGTTGCCGAAGATGTCGGCCTCGAGGGCGGTGTTCATGGTGATGAGGCCCAGTCGGCGTACGATTTCGGGGTGATTCGATATTTCGCCCGGTCGCATGATGATTTTGTCGTGGAAGAAGTCGATGTTGCTGAACACCTCGTCTTGTTTGCCGTCGCTTATCGTCATGGAGCAGCAGCTGGCAAATTTGCATTTACCCTCTTTCATCAGGTCGATAACGGCATCTTGTATCACCTCGGTATACATTTCGAAGGCGGGGATGTCGGGGTTGGAGCCCAGACTGCCCAGCACGGCGTTGGCGATGTTGCCTACACCCGATTGCAGCGGCAGGAATTGGGGCGGGATGAGGCCGGCTTTCAACTGGCTTACGAGGAAGTCGCACACGTTGTTTCCGATCTTCATGGTGGTCTCGTCGGCCGGGGTGAAGGGTTTCACGCCGTCGAGCTTGTCGCTTTCGACGATGCCCACGATTTTCTTCGGGTCTACTTTAATGATAGGAGCACCGATACGGTCGCTGGGTTTGTAGATGGGAATCTCGCGACGGTAGGGCGGGTCGAGCGGTTGGTAAATGTCGTGCATGCCCCGCAGCTCTTTGGGGTCGTGGTGGTTCAGTTCGATGATGATTTTATCGGCCAGCGCGCAGAAGGTGGGAGTAGCACCCACACCGTTGCCCAGCAGGATTTCTCCGTTGGGGGTTACCTCGGTAGCTTCGACGATGGCCACGTTTACCTTGCCCAGAAATCCGTAACGCAGGTTTTGCGCCAGGTGCGAGAGGTGCATGTCGAAGTAGGCAATCTCGTTGGAGTTGACGGCTGCACGGGTATCTTTGTGCGACTGGTAGGGTGTACGGCTTCTGATGGCTTTTGCACGGGTGAGGGCGCCGTCTACGTAGTCGCTGGTCGAGGCACCGGTGTAGACGCCAATCTGGAAGGGGCGTCCGGCTGCATGTTCGGCCTCGGCCCGTTGGGCGATGGCGACAGGGACTACTTTGGGGGTACCTGCTGCAGTAAAGCCACTAAATCCTACATTATCGTTGTGGTGAACGAATTGAGCCGCTTCTTCGGCGGTAATAAAATTAAATGCCATATCTATGATAAATTTTGTTGTTTTTGAGATATTTCAAGGTTAAGGTGTTTCTCGGTTTCAGTATTTTCTATTCAGTATTTCTGCAGCGATGACCGCTTTTCGCCAATCTATATCGCTTATATCTATTGATTCAGTCTCTGCTTCGGATTCCTGTACCGGTACGGTTTGTGTCACGGGTCGGGCAGATGTTTGCGGACGGGCGAGCGCCGATTTTCCCTCCTCCTCGGGTGTCAGTATCGTTGCTGCCGGTTCGGGTTTTGGGACGGTCGCAGCCGGCTGTTCTGCAGGTCGAGGCTGTGGTCGCCATTCGGTTTGAGGTTCTCTTCGCTCCAGGGGCTGCACCTGAGGGCGGCGAGACGGTTGCGGCTGCGCTCTTCGGGGAGCTCGGGGGATATATTCATCGGCCTCGTGAGCCTTTCGCTCCTCCTCTTCGTGAGCTCGGCGCAGCTCTGCGAAAATTTCGTCCAGGGTAAGTGGTGTGGAAGCATCTCGACTCTCTTCCTGCTCTTCTCGCTGAGGGGTCTGAGTGGAGGCTTCGGGAAAGATGGTTCGACCAGGTTGTCTTCCCGGTTGATTTTTAGAGCTTTGTTGCTTTTTGGAACCAACGGAATTGATGGCAAGAATGACCAACCCGATGATTATAGCGACGATTATCTCTGAAAAATCCATCTCTTTTTACTATTTTTGTCCTCAAATATAGAGTTTTATTGAGAATCTTCCAAATTTTGGAGCTCTATAAAATAACTAAGAGCTGTTTCTCAACAACTCTTAGCCGATTTAACCTAAACCTTAACTATGAAAAAATTTCATGTAATGTGATTGCAAAGAAAATAATTATTTTTTAAAAAACAAATTTTAGAAAAGAAAATATTATTTTTTTGTCGATTTTGTTGATAAATTAAAATTAAATGAAGAATAAAACGGATAGAATGAAAAATATGGAAGCGACTGAAACCCCCGTTGGGCAGCCGGTTGCAGAGAAGAAACTCTTTATCGAAACTTATGGTTGCCAGATGAATGTGGCCGACAGCGAGGTGGTGGCTTCGATCATGCAGATGGCTGGTTACACCTTGTGCGATAATATCGAGGATGCCGATGCCATTTTCGTCAATACCTGCTCCATTCGCGACAATGCCGAGCAGAAGGTGCTCTCGCGTCTGGCCTACTTCCAGTCGTTGCGCAAGCATCACAAGCATTTGGTGGTAGGGGTGTTGGGCTGCATGGCCGAGCGGGTGCGCGAGCAACTCATTGCCGAGAACGGTGTCGATTTGGTGGCTGGTCCCGATTCGTACCTCGACTTGCCCAATCTGGTAGGGGCTGCCGAGCATGGCGAGAAGGCGGTGAACGTAGAGCTCTCGACTACCGAGACCTATCGCGAGGTGATTCCCTCGCGCATCGGGTTGAACCGCATTTCGGGTTTTATCTCCATCATGCGGGGGTGCAATAATTTCTGCTCCTATTGTATTGTACCCTATACCCGCGGGCGGGAGCGCAGCCGTGAGCCCGAGAGCATTCTGGGCGAACTGGCCGACCTCAAGGCCAAGGGCTTCAAGGAGGTGACGCTGCTGGGGCAGAATGTCAACTCGTATCGCTACGAGCGGGCCGACGGCACGGTGGTCGATTTTCCCGCCCTGCTGGCTCTGGTGGCCCAGGCTGCCGGCGAGATGCGGGTACGCTTCACCACGTCGCACCCCAAGGACATGAGCGACGAGACCCTCCACGTCATCGCCGCCTGGCCCAACCTGTGCCACCACATACACCTGCCGGTACAGTCGGGCAGTAACCGCATTCTGAAACTGATGAACCGCAAGTATACCCGCGAATGGTATCTCGACCGCATTGCCGCCATCCGTCGCATCTTGCCCGATTGCGGCATCACGACCGACATGTTTAGCGGCTTCCACTCCGAAACCGAAGAGGATTTCGAAGAGACCCTCTCGCTCATGCGCGAGGTAGGATTCGACTCGTCGTTCCTCTTCAAATACTCCGAGCGTCCCGGTACGTATGCCTCGAAGCATCTGCCCGACGATGTACCCGAGGAGGTGAAGATTGCCCGCCTGCAACGCATGATCGACTTGCAGAACGAGCTCTCGCTCGAGAGCAACCGCCGCGACATCGGCCACGAGTTCGAAGTGCTGGTCGAGGGTTTCTCGAAGCGTTCGCGCGAACAGCTCTTCGGCCGCACCTCGCAAAACAAGGTGGTGGTCTTCGACAAGGGCAACCACCGTATCGGCCAGTTGGTACGGGTACGGGTGACCGACGCCTCGTCGGCTACCTTGCTGGGCGAAGCGTTGGACTAAACACCCGAGTGTCTTATGGAAAAAGTGGTTAAAGATAAACTGTGGACACCCAGCTTCTGTGTGGTGGTGGCCGGGAACTTCCTGCTCTTTTTTGCCTTCTACCTGCTGTTGCCGGTATTGCCCATGTATTTGAGCGAGGCCTTTGCCGCCAGCCGTTCCACGGCCGGTTTCATACTCTCGTCTTATACCATCACTGCCCTGATGATACGCCCCTTTGCCGGGTATATGGTCGACACCTTTCCCCGCAAGCCGCTGCTGCTCATCTGCTATTTTGTCTTTTTGCTCTTCTTCGGCGGCTATCTGCTGGCCGGCACGCTGCTCCTGTTTGCCATCATTCGGGCCGGGCACGGGGTAGCATTCGGTCTGCTCACCGTCTCGAACAGTACGGTGGCCATCGATGTGATGCCCTCGTCGCGACGGGGTGAAGGCATAGGCTACTACGGAGTGAGCAACAATCTGGCCATGGCTGTCGGACCCACACTTTCACTTTATATACACGATGCCTATGCCAACTTCGACTATATCTTTTTGCTCTCGATGGTATCGGCTACTATCGGACTGATTGCCGTTTCGACCATCAAGATGCCCTATCGGCGCGACCCGGTACCCGAGAAGCCGCCCATCTCGCTCGACCGGTTTCTGCTGCTGAGGGGTATGCCCGAAGCGGTTACGCTCATCTTCTATTCGTTCAGCTACGGGGTGCTGTCGACCTATCTGGCTGTCTATGGCAAGGAGGAGTTGGATATCGAGTCGGGGGCCGGGTTTTTCTTCATTCTGCTGGCTATCGGCCTTATCCTGTCGAGGCTCGCCTCGGGGCAATGGCTCAATCGCGGTTTCGTTACCCGCAACATCTTCGTGGGCATGTTGCTGTCGCTGCTCGGTTACCTCATCTTCGTAGGGGTGCGTAACGAGTGGGGTTATTACGGTGCGGCGGTGGTGCTGGGTTTGGGTTACGGCTGCATCTGTCCGGCTTATCAGACGATGTTTATCAATCTGGCTCCCAATAATCAGCGGGGTACAGCCAACTCGACCTACCTCACAGCCTGGGACTTGGGGGTAGGGCTGGGGGTCCTTATCGGCGGGCAGATTGCCGACCTCACCAATTATGCTACGGTCTATGCTACCGCTTGTGTGCTCTGCACGATAGGGTACCTGCTCTTCCGGTTCAAGACGGCAGCCCATTTCGAAAAATATAAGTTGCGATAGAAAATATTAAAATATGTGAACAAAAAGAGCAATTTCGCCCAGATAGACTTTATTTTGCATAAAATTTGGGCTAATAATATCCTTTTGTTTTCTGGTTCGTTAAAAGAAAGGGGTAGGAACGTCGAAATAGGTGTCTAACAGAGGCGTAAAATCCTCACAGAACAAAAGGCTTGATTTGGTAAAAAAGAGAGATATGAACAACAAGGCTTCTTTCAGCAAACGGATTTCTTTTCTGAATGCTCGAATGACTTCGACATTAAGCGTGTCGCTGGTCCTTTTCATTTTGGGGATTATGGTCTTGATGGGCTTCTTGGCCAACAATCTCTCCCGTCATGTCAAGGAGAATATAGGCTTCTCGATTGTCCTCAACGAGTCGGCCGGCGAACAACAGGTGCACCAGTTGCAACGCATGCTCGAGCGGGCCGACTATGTGAAGGCTGCTCAGTACATCTCGAAAGAGGATGCCCTGAAGGAGGTGATGATCGAGTTGGGCGAAAATCCCGAAGATGTGTTGGGGGTCAATCCCTTGCAATCGTCGATCGAGGTCAAGCTCAAAGCGGACTATGCCAATACCGACAGTCTCTCGGTTATCGAGAAAGGTCTTCGCGACCAGGTAATCGTGAGCGACATCCTCTATCAGAAAGACCTCATTCAGTCGGTCAACGACAACATGAGCCGCATCGGCCTCATCTTGCTGGCGTTGGCCATTGTGCTGATGATTATATCGTTTGCGCTGATTAGCAATACCATCCGGTTGGGTGCCTACTCCAAGCGATTCCTCATTCACACGATGAAGTTGGTAGGTGCTACCCCGGCCTTCATACGGAGGCCATTTATTGTCTCCAATGTTATCAACGGCATTGTGGCCTCGGTCATTGCCATGTTGCTCCTCTCGGGGTGTGTCTATTACCTCATGTCCGAGATGGAAAACTTCACGACGCTTGTGTCGGTACCCATGATGCTGCTGGTATTTCTCACCGTGCTGGTGCTGGGTATTATCCTGTCGGCCGTCTCGGCCTATTGGGCCGTGAACCGTTATATCCGCATGGATAGAGACGACTTGTATTATGTGTGATAAAAAAACAGTATAACCATATGAAATCTCAAGAAAAGAAATCGGCACCGGTGCTTTCCGACACGGAGCAAAAGGCCTCGTTTGCTCTGGGAAAAGCCAATATAAAACTCATTGCCATATCGTTTGCCGTGATTGTAGTCGGCTTCCTGCTGATGCTGGGGCCCGGTACTACCCCCGAGGCATATAACCCCGACATCTTCAGTTTTCGTCGCATTGTGCTGGCCCCCGGCATAGCCTTCGTGGGGTTTGTCTTCATGGTCTATGCAATCATGCACAACTCTAAAAAGAGACAATAAGGCAGTTTGATATTTCTGTTTAAATTTTCAAGAAAGTGGATTTTTTAGAAACGATTATTATCGCCATTGTAGAGGGACTGACCGAGTTTTTACCCGTTTCCTCTACGGGGCACATGATTATTACACAGAGTGTTCTGGGTGTAGAAAGTACTCCCTTTGTAAGGGCATTTACGGTCATTATACAGTTCGGTGCTATCTTGTCGGTGGTATGTCTCTATTGGAAACGGTTTTTCCGGCTCAATCGCACTCCGCTCCCGGGCAATCCCTCGGCCTTGCGGCGTTTCCTGCACACCTACGATTTTTACTGGAAGTTGCTGGTGGCATTCATCCCCGCTGCCATATTCGGTTTGCTCTTGGGCGACTGGATTGATGCCCTGCTCGAAAACGTGGTAGTCGTTGCCGTCATGCTGGTTATTGGCGGTATCTTCATGCTCTTCTGCGACCGGATATTCAACAAGGGCAGCGACAACACCGAGCTTACCGAGAAACGAGCATTTTACATAGGATTGTTCCAATGTATCGCCATGATACCGGGTGTATCGCGTTCGATGGCGACCATCGTGGGCGGTATGGCACAGAAACTTTCGCGCAAGGCGGCAGCCGAGTTCTCGTTCTTTCTGGCTGTTCCCACCATGTTTGCGGCAATGGCATACAAGATGCTGAAGCTGTTTTCAGAACCTGAAGGAGCCGATTTGATTATGAACAACATGGGTACTTTGTTGTTGGGCAACGTAGTTGCCTTTGTGGTAGCCTTGCTGGCCATCAAGTTTTTCATCGGTTTCGTTACCCGCTATGGATTCAAGGCCTTCGGGTGGTATCGTATAATAGTGGGTGGTGTGATTCTCGTCATGTTGTTGACGGGACATAACTTAACGATTATGTAATGGATTTTAACGAAGGCGAAATCATATATATCGACAAACCGCTGCATTGGACCTCGTTCGATGTGGTCAAGCGAATCCGATTGCGGATATTGCGCAGGCTCAAGCAGAAGAAACTGAAAGTGGGTCATGCCGGTACACTCGACCCCCTGGCTACGGGAGTGATGATTGTCTGCACCGGACGTGCAACCAAGCGTATCGAGGAGTTTCAGTACCATACCAAAGAGTATATCGCCACCTTGCAGTTGGGTGCGACTACCCCCTCGTTCGACCTGGAGACCGAAATCGATGCACACTACCCGCACGAGCACATCACCCGCGAGAGCGTAGAGCGAACATTACCGCGTTTTGTCGGTTCCATTATGCAGGTGCCTCCCTCCTATTCGGCTTGTAAGATCGATGGGCGCAGAGCCTACGACATGGCGCGCAAGGGGCAGGAGGTAGAACTTAAACCCAAGGAGCTGGTGATCGACGAAATCGAGCTGCTCTCCTGCGAATTGCCCCTTATCCAGATACGGGTCGTTTGCAGCAAGGGTACTTACATACGGGCTCTTGCCCGCGACATCGGGGCGGCCCTCGGCAGTGGAGCTCATCTGGTGGGGCTTGTGCGTACACGGGTGGGCGATGTGACGCTCGCCGATTGCCTGTCGGTCGATGAGGTGGCCCGAATGATCGACGAGGCCCCCTTGACAACCTCCGAAGAAGATAAAAACGAAGAAAGTAATAACGAACAAATATGAAACTGTCCCAATTCAAATTCAAATTGCCCGAAGCGCAAATCGCTCAATACCCGGCAAAAAACCGGGACGAGTCCCGGTTGATGGTCATCGACCGGAAAACGGGAAAGATTGAACACCGCATCTTCAAAGAGATTATCGACTATTTCGAAGAGAAAGATGTGTTTGTATTCAACGACACCAAAGTCTTTCCCGCCCGCCTCTATGGCAATAAAGAAAAGACCGGTGCCAAAATCGAGGTATTCCTTCTGCGTGAGCTCAACGAAGAGAATCGCCTGTGGGACGTTCTGGTAGAGCCGGCCCGTAAGATACGTATCGGCAACAAACTCTATTTCGGCGACGACGACTCGATGGTGGCCGAGGTAATCGACAATACCACCTCGCGCGGCCGTACGTTGCGATTTCTCTACGACGGCTCGCACGACGAGTTCAAAGAGGCCCTCTACAAACTGGGCGAGATGCCTTTGCCGGCCTATATCACCCGCCCGGTCGAGGAGCTCGATGCCGAGCGTTATCAAAATATCTTTGCTCGCCACGAAGGGGCTGTGGTCACTCCCGCTGCCGGGCTCCACTTCAGCCGTGAGCTGTTGAAGCGCATGGAGATCAAGGGCATCGACTACGGCTTCCTCACCCTCCATTCGGGCCTGGGTAACTTCCGTGAAATCGATGTCGAAGACCTCACCAAGCACAAAATGGACTCGGAGCAGCTGATTGTAACTCCCGAGTTGGTCGAGCTCGTCAACCACGCCAAGGATGGCGGCCACAAGGTGTGCGCCGTGGGTACCTCGGTGATGCGGGGTATCGAGAGTGCGGTCAGCACCGGCGGCCACATGAAGACCTACGACGGCTGGACCAACAAGTTCATCTTCCCGCCCTACGACTTTACGGTAGCCACCAGTCTGGTGACCAACTTCCACATGCCGCTTTCGACCATGCTGATGATGGTAGCGGCATTCGGCGGATATGAAATTGTCCTCGAGGCCTACGATGCTGCCCTCAAGGAGGGGTATCGTTTCGGTGCCTATGGCGACGCCATGCTCATTCTGTAATTGGTAAGATATCAGGGACGCTCTTGTCCCGGAAGATACAGAGAACCTTGTTGCACCTTGGGGACAAATGGTGCGGCAAGGTTCTCTCTCTTATAGAGAGATTACTATCTCGCCTTTTTTATTATGTTGCTGGAATAGATAACAATTTGGTTGATTCGATTGGATATCCGATTGAACAATGGAATAGATGCCTTTTTTGCTGTTTTATAGCAGTATAGTTTCCATATGGGAGTTGGTATGGGCCTCTATTCGTTGCTGGTTTCAGGAAACTTTTTTCTATTCTGGTTTTCAAAAGTTTCCCGAAAAAGGAAACTTTTGTCTCGAAATTTGTTGTTTGGTTATCGCGAATTTGTGTAACTTTGTACCCGCATTCCGGTTCGGCCCCGTTGTACGATGGTGTCGATAAAAAGGGAATCGGGTGAGAATCCCGAGCAGTCCCGCTGCTGTAATTCCTGTGAAAGTCCCGTGACACGAGCCACTGACGAGAATCTGTTTCTGTAATGTCGGGAAGGCGTCATCGGGGCAGGGAAGAGCCAGAAGACCTGCCGGAGTGAGAGAGAAGCAAAAGGACGTTCGAGGAGACGTCCGCAGTATCCAACCCTAAACAACTTATCAACATGGATTATGCAGGCATTACCATTGCCAAGCGCGATGGTGCCCAAGAGAGTTTCTCGATTGCCAAAATCGAGCGGGCTATTGCCAAGGCCTATCGGGCCGATGGTATCGACGACGAAACTGCGGTGAAACAGATTGCCGGCGAGGTGGCCGCCGCCATCGACAAGAGCGAGATTTCGGTCGAGGAGATTCAAGATCTGGTCGAGCGCCATCTGATGCGGCGCAACCCTTCGGTGGCCAAGCGCTTCATCATCTATCGCGAGTGGCGCACCAAGGAGCGCGAGAAACGCACCTCGATGAAGCAGGTGATGGACGGCATCGTGGCTGTCGAGAAGAACGACGTGAACCTGAGCAACGCCAACATGTCGTCGCATACGCCGGCCGGGCAGATGATGACCTTCGCCTCGGAGGTGACCAAGGATTACGCCTACAAGTATCTGGTGGGGGTGCGCTACGGGCGGGCGCACCGCGAGGGCGACATTCACATCCACGACCTCGACTACTATCCCACCAAGACGACCACCTGCGTGCAGTACGACCTGGAGGATATTTTCAACCGCGGTTTCCACACCAAAAACGGAACCGTGCGCACACCCCAGTCGATACAGAGCTACGCCACGCTGGCCACTATCGTGTTCCAGACCAACCAGAACGAGCAGCACGGCGGGCAGGCCATCCCGGCTTTCGACCACTTCATGGCACCGGGGGTGCTGAAGAGTTTCCGCAAACATCTCGAGACGGCCATCGACTTCATCTTGCGCCTGCACGGCGAGAGCGACCATCCGTCGCTGCGAGAGGCGATAGCCGACTCGGTCGCCTCGATAGCCGATACGGAGGTGCAACAGGCTGCACTGGCCGACCGCCTGCAGACTCTGGGCCTGACTCTCTCGGCCAATGAGTTGCGCACCGCCTGGACACAAAGCTACGAGACTACCCGCAAGGATACCCACCAAGCCATGGAGGGGTTGGTGCACAATCTCAACACCATGCACTCGCGGGGTGGCAACCAGGTGGTTTTCAGTTCGATAAACTACGGTACCGATACCTCGCCCGAGGGGCGCATGGTCATACGCGAGCTGCTCTCGGCTACAACCGAGGGGTTGGGCCACGGCGAGGTGCCGGTCTTCCCGATACAGATTTTCAAGGTGAAGGATGGGGTATCGTACAGCGACGAGGATTATGCTGCGGCGATGGCCGACTTCGAGGGGGCGATGGCGGGACGTATCCCGTTCAAGGCGCCCAACTTCGACCTGCTGCTCGAGTCGTGCCGCACCACGGCCACTTCGCTCTTTCCCAATTTCGTATTTCTCGATACCGACTACAACCGAAACGAATTTTGGCGGGCCGACGACCCCGACCGCTTCCGCTACGAGGTGGCCACGATGGGTTGCCGTACCCGGGTGTTTGAAAACCTGCACGGTGCGAAGAGTTCGTGGGGGCGGGGCAACCTCTCCTTTACCTCGATGAATATGCCGCGCCTGGCCATCGAGGCGCGTCGCGAGGCCGAAGAGCTGCACCCCGACGGCGACAAGCACGCCATCCGCCGCGAGGCCCGTATCCTCTTTCTCGAGAAGGTGCGCACCACCGCCTCGATGATTGCCGAGCAGTTGCACGAGCGGTACGAGTATCAGCGCAAGGCTCTCGCCCGTCAGTTCCCTTTCATGATGGGTAACGACGTGTGGAAGGGTGGCGGACGGCTGAATCCCGACGATGAGGTGGGCGACGTAATCAATAGCGGTACGCTGGGCATCGGTTTTATCGGCGGCCACAATGCCATGTGTGCCATCTACGGCGAGGGGCATGCCCGCAACGAGGAGGCCTGGCAGACGCTCTACGATGCCGTGATGGTGATGAACAACGTGGTCGAGGAGTACAAGAGCCGCTATGGGCTCAACTACTCGGTACTGGCCACGCCGGCCGAGGGTCTCTCGGGTCGCTTCACCCGTCTGGACCGCAAGCGCTACGGGGTTATCCCCGGCGTGACCGACCGCGACTACTACGTCAACTCGTTCCACATCGACGTGAAGGAGCCGGTGACCATCGTCGAGAAGATCCGTAAGGAGGCCCCCTTCCACGCCATTACGCGGGGGGGACACATCACCTATGTCGAGCTCGACGGCGAGGCGAAGAAGAATGTATCGGTCATCTTGAAAATCGTGAAGGTGATGCACGACGAGGGCATCGGTTACGGTTCGATAAACCACCCGGTCGACACCTGTCGTGCGTGCGGCTACCGGGGTGTCATCTATACGCAATGCCCGGTGTGCAAGAGCGAGAACATCTCGCGCATGCGTCGCATTACCGGCTACCTCACCGGCAGCCTCGAGTCGTGGAACTCGGCCAAGCAGGCCGAAGAGCGCGACCGGGTAAAACACAAGTAAATGGAAACACTGCACCTGATCAATGTCTACCCCGAGACCATCTCCGACGGTTTTGGGGTACGCTATTCCATCTATCTGGCCGGCTGTACGCACCATTGCCGGGGGTGCCACAATGCCGGCAGCTGGAATCCCCGGGCGGGCGAGCCGCTCACCGAGGCTTTGCTCAATCGCATCATCGCCGAAATCAGGTCCAATCCGTTGCTCGACGGCATTACCCTCTCGGGGGGCGACCCCTTTTACAATCCGCCGGCCCTGCTGGCTCTGTTGCGGCGCCTCAAGGCCGAGACGGGTTTGAATATCTGGTGTTATACGGGCTATACCTACGAGGTGCTGTTGGACGATGAGGTCCGGCGACCTTGCCTCGAGTATATCGACACGCTGGTCGACGGCCCCTTCGTGCAGTCGCTCTTCGATCCCACGCTACCCTTCAGGGGCAGCAGCAACCAGCGCATTCTGCACCTGTCGCAGGGGCAGAAAACAGAATGAGGCAATTCAGTGTTTACACGGCCCGGTAGTAATCCTGCAGGAGGCAGCGGGCTATGAAATCCCAATTATCGGCCACGAGCTGCGGGTTGCCGTCGGCAAAGCAGGCATCGGGCAGCAAGCCGTGCGAGCAGAGGTAGAGCAGCAGGTCTACGGGGCAACGTCCCGGCACGGTGAGCAGCGATATGGCCCCTTTGCGGGCCTCCTCGGGGTTGTACCAAGGGTTGGCCGGGTCGGCTATGTATTGGGCAATATCCGAGGCCACCAGCATCCCTTTATAGGGAGTTACGTAGAGGACGAAATTCTTTTTGTGAGCCAGGTGCGACAGGTGTCCGCCTTCGGTCTCGCCCCATTGCATCCCTTCGGTGAGGAAGCGGTCGAGCTCGGCATACGAGCCGATATACTTCACGGGGCTGCCGCCCGTCGATTGGGTGAACTGCTGGTAATAGGGGTGCAGCTCTTTCTGCTCTTCGAGCTCTTCGGGCAGGGTGTGTTGCCACAACAGCGACACCCATTCGTGAGCAAAGAGGGCCAGCGGTCCGGCCGGCAGGGTGTAGAGCGACTCGCGGCGCAGTTTTTCGAGTCGGTTCAGTTTCTCTTTGTCGGTGTGATTCGGTTTGCTGTGCACCTCGTGCAGCAGTTGGCGGGCCAGTGAGCGGTTCGACGGTCCCAGCAGGAACGATTCCCAAAAGAGCCATTCGGCAAAGCGGTACCGCGCCTCGGGGTCGGAGGTATCGTTCAGTTCGGGTTGGCAAAACTCTTGCAGCAGCGGCGAGTCGGGTGCCGTTTCGTATTCGCTCTCAAGCAGGTTGTAGATGGGGTCGGCCGTGGCGATGAGGTCGGCATCGAGAGGCGACAGCACCTCGTGTTCGTTGCCGTAGGCAGCCGACAGATACCACAGCAGCACCCGCACGTCGTCGCGGTTCACCTCTCCTTCGTAGTAGGCTTCGGGGGTAAAGAAGGGCAGTGTACGCCCGTAGAAAGCCTGGTGCTGGGCCACGAATGCCGCCCACAGCCCGGTGCCCGACAGGATGTCGGCAAAGTAGCCCACGAGGTCGCAGCAGATTGATTTTACCGCGTCGTCGCTCCAGCGCGTCTTCAGCGGCGATTGTTTTATCTCGTCGTACAGCCGGTTGGCCAGTCGCGTGTAGTAGCGGTCGCTGTCAGTGGTGGGGGTATAGGGCTGCCGCGCCAGCCATTGTTGCAGGGTGATGTTCATGTGGTCGTCTTTTAGAGGGTGATACAAAGGCAGGCAGACCGGGTAGCGGCCCGCCTGCAAGTCGATTAAGCCTCGCCGCCGGGAGCCATGAAGGGAGGCATGCCTCCGCCCCGTTGTTGCGGGTCGTTCATCTGGATGGGACCGAACTGGGATTCATATTTGCGGATGTTGTCCTGCAGGGCGAAGAGCAGCCGTTTGGCATGCTCGGCCGTGAGGATGATGCGCGATTTCACCGGTGCTTTGGGAGCGCCCGGAGTTACCCGGATAAAGTCGATGACAAACTCCGACGGAGCGTGCGAAATGATGGCCAGGTTGGAGTAGGTACCTTCGGCTACGGCAGCCGACAACTCTATTTGAATCTCTTTTTTCTCTTCCATGATGTCAGTTTAGTTTGAAATAATAATATTTATAATTGAAATTTACTTGGTTCACATATACTTGCAGCGTGGTGTAGGGGCGGTTGCGATACCCCTCGATGTTGAACGACGAGTAGAGGTTGCTCCAGTGTCCCTCGGGGTCGTCGTTGCGGCTGTGGCGCAGCTCCACCTTGAGGGTATCGCCCTCGAGGGTCGATTCGTCGGCTACGAGCATGATGCTGTGCGGCTGGCTGTGGTAGTCGATACGGTAGCGCAGGTTGAGGAAATCGCCCGTTTTCCAGATGCTTTGCAGGTAGAGGGTATCGTCGGGCAACTCGGTCATCCGCTCGTGCGAGACCAGCCGCAGGGTATCGAAGTGGATGGCCGAGAGGGCCTGCACCTCTATCCGTTTGCGGGTCGTGCTCAACTCCTCGACGGGGCGGTATTGCAGCAGCACGCGCACCCCTTCGGCCGTGCGGCTCTCGTCTACCGCGCCGATGGGGCAGAGGGTATCCATCGGGGACGAGTCGGTGGCCTGGCAGGTGAAGTAGGTCCCTTCGTTGCCCCGGTGGCAAGTGACGATGTCGGCATAGAAGATGCCGTAGAGATCCTCCTCCTTCTCGCAGGCCGTCAACAGCAGCAACGGCACGGCGAGCAGCCACCAGCGACGGGCGAGGGTCCGTTTCATACCTCGGCCTCCTCCTTCCCGGCCGGTTCTACGATAGAGCCGTCTTTCATGAAGAGGATGCGGTCGGTCATTTGGGCCAGTGTCTCGTCGTGGGTGACGATGACGAAGGTCTGCTTGAACTCGTCGCGCAGGTCGAAGAAGAGCTTGTGCAGCTCGATTTTGTTTTTCGAGTCGAGGCTGCCCGAGGGTTCGTCGGCCAGAATTACCGAGGGACGGTTGATGAGGGCCCGGGCCACGGCCACCCGCTGCTTCTCGCCGCCCGAGAGTTGGGCCGGTTTGTGTGCCAGCCGGTCGCCCAGACTCAGAAAGTCGAGTATCCGCTTGGCCTCCCGCTCCGCCTCCGAGCTGTTGCGTCCGCCGATGAGGGCGGGTATCATCACATTTTCGAGGGCCGAGAACTCGGGCAACAGTTGGTGAAACTGGAAGACAAACCCGATGTGTCCGTTCCGGAATCGGGCCATCTCGCGGTCGGGCAGGTTGTCTACCCGCTTGCCGTCGTAGCGTATCTCGCCGCAATCGGGCTTGTCGAGGGTACCGACAATTTGCAGCAGCGTGGTCTTGCCGGCGCCGCTCGCTCCTACGATGGCAACAATTTCGCCCTGCTCGATGGTGGCGTCGATTCCCTTCAGCACCTCGAGCGAGCCGTAGCTCTTGTGTATGTTTTTAATCTCTATCATGATTCCGTAAGTTTTCGTATCACGTAGCTGGCCAGATGGCAGCCAAACAGGGCCGGCAGATACGACAGGGTGCCCACGGTCGACTTCTTGTTGCGCTCGCCCTCTACGGCTATGACGGCGTGCGGGTCGGCCTGTTCGGTCGAGAATACCGTTTTCAGTCCCTTGGTGATGCCTGCCTTGCGCAGCCGCAGCCTTACGGCCCGGGCCAGTCCGCAGTGATAGGTATCGGCGATGTCGGCCAGGCGAATGGCCGACGGGTCTTTGCGGCCACCTGCACCCATCGACGAGACGATGCGCACCTTGTGACGCAGGCAATAGGTGATGAGGGCAATCTTGGGCGCCAGGGTGTCGATGGCATCGACTACGAAATCGACCGGTTCCCGCTCGAGCAGGGCCGGGATGTCGTCGGCTTCGAGGAATCGCTGTTTGGCGGTGAGCTGCAACTCGGGGTTGATGTCGAGCAGACGCTCGGCCATCACCTCGGTTTTGGGTCGCCCCAGCGTGCTGTGCAGCGCTACGAGCTGGCGGTTCAGGTTGCTCTCGGCCACCGTGTCGCCGTCGACGATGGTCATGCGGCCTACGCCGGCCCGGGCAATCATCTCGGCCGCATAGGCACCCACGCCTCCAACACCCACCACCATCACATGGGCGCGTTGCAATCGCTCCATGGCGGCATCGCCCATCAGCAGGCGGGTTCGCGACAGCCACTCTTCGTTCATCGTATCTTCTCTTTTTGTATTTTATCAATTTACGAAGATACTCTTTTTTTGGAGAAAATCGGAATCCCCGTCCGTAAAATGAATGTTCGCGGCTTCATTTTCCCGACGGAATTGCTTGAATGTGAGCGGAGATACCGTTTCGTAGAATTTGTTTCGTCGTCCATTTATGCTATCTTTGCTTGTGAAAATCCCCGCCTCGACGGTTGGGTCGCTTACCCGATTTGCCGGACGGAGGGAACGAGCATAACCCTTAAAACCGAAAGAACGATATGGATATTGTATGGATTGTTTTGGGAGCCTTGTGCCTGCTCGTGGGGCTGGCCGGCTGTTTTCTTCCCGCACTGCCCGGGCCGCCGCTGGCCTATGTGGGCATGTTGTTGCTGCACATTACCGAGCGGGTGCAGTTTACTGTCACGCAACTGGTTGTGTGGGCCATCCTGGTCATTGTGGTGCAGGTGCTCGACTACTTCACCCCGCTCATCGGCACCAAATACGGGGGTGGCAGCAAGTGGGGCAATCGCGGCTGCATAGCCGGCACGGTGATAGGCATGTTTTTCTTCCCGCCGTGGGGTATCATTCTGGGCCCTCTGGTGGGGGCTATCGCAGGCGAACTGTTGGGTGGCAAGCTCACGCACGAAGCCCTCAGGGCAGGGCTGGGAGCCTTTGTGGGTTTCCTGCTGGGTGTAGTGATTAAGGTATCGCTCTGCGGCTACTTCATCTATGAGTTTGTAGCGGCACTCGTGTGAGAGCCGTTACCGGGCCGGCAAGAGGAATCCGTATTGAATCAGATGTATTTAAAAAGCAACCGAGGCTGCTCCGTGTGGAGTAGCCTCGGTTTTTATTGGAGTTAATCGATTTTCGATTAGAGTTTCGGGCCGGCAGCAACCAGAGCCTTACCAGCGGCGTTGCCTTCGAACTTAGCGAAGTTCTTGATGAAGCGGCCTGCCAGGTCTTTGGCTTTTTCATCCCACTCGGCAGCGTTGGCATAAGTGTCGCGCGGGTCGAGGATGTTCTTGTCAACACCCGGCAATTCGGTAGGAACAACGAAGTCGAAGTAGGGGATAACTTTCGTCGGAGCCTTGTCGATAGAACCGTCGAGGATGGCGTCGATGATACCACGAGTATCGCGGATCGAGATACGTTTGCCTGTACCGTTCCAACCCGTATTTACGAGGTAAGCCTTGGCGCCGACCATTTCCATCTTCTTAACCAGCTCTTCGGCATATTTGGTAGGATGCAGCGAAAGGAATGCAGCACCGAAGCAAGCCGAGAAAGTAGGAGTCGGCTCGGTGATACCACGCTCGGTACCGGCCAATTTGGCGGTGAAGCCCGAGAGGAAGTAGTATTTCGTTTGCTCGGCGTTCAGGATAGAAACGGGAGGCAATACACCGAATGCGTCGGCCGACAGGAAGATAACCTGTTTGGCGTGCGGGCCTTTCGATACCGGTTTAACGATGTTGTTGATGTGGTAGATAGGATACGATACACGGGTATTCTCCGTTACGCTCTTGTCGGCGAAGTCGATCTTACCGTTGGCGTCAACCGTTACGTTCTCGAGGAGGGCGTCACGTTTGATGGCGTTGTAGATATCGGGTTCGCTCTCTTTGTCGAGGTTGATAACCTTGGCATAGCAACCACCTTCGTAGTTGAATACACCGTCGTTGTCCCATCCGTGTTCGTCATCACCGATGAGCAGACGTTTCGGGTCGGTCGACAGCGTGGTTTTACCCGTACCGGAGAGACCGAAGAAGATAGCGGTGCTCTTGCCCTCTTTGTCGGTGTTGGCCGAGCAGTGCATCGAAGCCATGCCTCTCAGGGGGTTCAGGTAGTTCATGATCGAGAAGATACCTTTCTTCATCTCACCACCGTACCAGGTGTTCAAGATTACTTGCTCGTTGGTCTTCAAGTTGAATACCGTAGCGGTTTCGGAGTTCAAGCCCAGTTCTTTGTAGTTGTCAACTTTGGCTTTGGCAGCGTTGAACGATACGAAATCGGGTTCGCCGTAGTTGGCCAGTTCCTCTTCGGTAGGACGGATGAACATGTTCTTAACGAAGTGAGCTTGCCATGCAACCTCCATGATGAAACGTACTTTCAGACGAGTAGCGGGGTTGGCACCGCAGAACGTATCCATCACGAACAGTCTCTTGCCCGAGAGTTCTTTTACGGCTTTGGCTTTCAAATCGGCCCAAGCAGCTTCGGAGCAAGGTTTGTTGTCGTTTTTATATTCGTCGCTGGTCCACCAGAGAGTGTCCTTGCTGGCTTCATTCATTACAAAGAATTTATCTTTGGGAGAACGACCGGTATAGATACCCGTCATTACATTCACAGCACCAAGTTCAGTTACCTGACCTTTTTCGTAGCCTTCCAAGCCTGCTTTGGTCTCTTCCTCAAACAGCACTTCGTAAGAAGGATTGTGTAAAATCTCTTTTACATCTTTAATACCATACTTGCTTAAATCTAATGTTGCCATTGTTCTTGAATTTAATGGTTTATAAAATGTTTATTTGTATTCTTAGTCCATGAAAACCGACTGCAAAATTAAAAACAAATTCTACAAGTAGCGATGTAATTAAAGAAAATTTTCGCTAATTGTTTGTATTTATTACAAATATACCCCGAATCGCTATGCCGGCATAGCAAAAAGGCGCTTTTTTTAGGGCAAACAGGAGAAAAAACAATTTATAATTTTCTAAAACAAAATTTATACGTACTTTTGCTCTTCGGCAAAAAACAGAAAAGTATGGAAGTTATCAATTTTGCCGAGAAAAACTCGGTAGTAAACCGGTTCATGGCCGAATTACGGGATGTGAACATTCAGAATGACCGGATACGGTTTCGTCGGAATCTCGAGCGCATTGGCGAAATCATGGCTTACGAAATAAGCCATCGCCTCCATTACTCCGAAAAAGAGGTAACCACCCCGCTGGGAACCGCACGGGTCAATCTGCCCGACGATACGGTGGTGCTGGCTACGATCTTGAGAGCCGGTCTCCCGTTCCACCAGGGATTCCTCAGTTGTCTCGACGATGCCGAAAATGCTTTTGTATCGGCGTATCGTAAATACAAGGACAAACTCAATTTCGACATCTTCATCGAGTATATTGCCTCGCCTCGTCTCGATGGCAAGGTACTCGTCATCACCGATCCCATGTTGGCTACCGGTGGTTCCATGGAGTTGTCGTACAAGGCATTGCTTACCAAAGGTACCCCCAAGAGCGTGCATGTGGCTTCGGTCATTGCCAGTCGGCAGGCCATCGATTATGTGAAACAACATTTCCCCGACGACACGACCTTGTGGGTGGGAGCCATAGACGACCAGCTCGACGACCACTCCTACATAGTGCCGGGGCTGGGCGATGCGGGCGACCTTGCCTACGGAATCAAGGAGTAGAAGCGGAGGCAAGCGCATAGGAATAAATTGCTGAAATTATAAACATCATGTCAATCACAATTAAGGAAATTGCCGGGAATCGTGCTCTAAAGAATTTTGTCAAGTTCTCGATCGATTTGTATGAGGGCAACGAGTATTATGTGCCCTCACTGGTTCTGGACGAGGTGGGCACGTTGAGTGCAAAAAGCAATCCGGCATTCGACTTTTGCGAATCGGTCTATTACATGGCTTATCGCGACGGTAATCCCGTGGGACGTATAGCCGGTATCATCAATCGCAAAGTCAACGAAAAGACCGGCGAGAAGGCAGCTCGGTTCGGTTTTGTCGATTTTATCGACGACCGCGAGGTGAGCAAGGCGCTCTTCGACGCCGTGGAGAATTGGGCCCGTTCCAAGGGAATGAACGAAATTCACGGTCCCCTCGGGTTTACCGATATGGACCCCGAAGGGCTGCTGGTCGAGGGATATGACCAGCTGGGTACCATGGCTTCGATTTACAACTATCCCTACTATGTCGACCACATCGAGGGTATGGGATATGAGAAGGCCGTCGACTGGGTCGAGTATAAAATCAAGGTGCCCGAGAGTGTGCCCGAGAAGCACCAACGCATCAGCGACATCGTGCAGCGCAAGTACAATCTGCGTATCCTCAAGTTCAAAAAGGTGTCGGAGATTCATAAGGGAAAATATGGACAGAAGATTTTCGACCTTATCAACGATGCCTATGCCGAACTCTACGGTTATTCGGCACTCTCGCAACGGCAGATCGATTACTACGTCAACATGTATATCCCGGTGTTGCGCCTTGAGAATGTGACGCTTATTGTCGATGAGCACGACGATCTCGTGGCCGTGGGTATTGCCATGCCGTCGTTGTCGAAAGCATTGCAGAAATCGAGAGGCCGCCTCTTCCCCTTCGGGTTTGTCCCTTTGCTCAAGGCTTTGAAAGGAAAGAACGATGTCGTAGACCTGTTGTTGGTGGCCGTGCGCCCCGACTATCAGAGCAAGGGTGTCAATGCTCTTCTCTTCTCCGACTTGATACCGGTCTTTATCCGCAACGGGTACAAGTATGCCGAGAGCAATCCCGAACTCGAGGAGAACGAGAAGGTGCAGTCGCAGTGGCAATACTTCGAGCGTCATCAGCACAAGCGCCGTCGGGCTTATACCAAGAAACTCTGATAACGGCTCGAGCCTCGGGTTTCGAGTGTCGGACCCGTTGCACATAGCCTGTACAGATAGCAACTTTTATCGCACCCCCTGTCACGGACAAAAGGCCGTGGCTGGGGGTGTGTCTGTTTCTGGGAGTGTGAAGCTGAGACTCTTTCGTGCAAGTGGCGGGTGTGGCCGATGGTCCGTCTCGACAGAACGAATAAAAAAAATTTGCTGTCGGGGCTAAGGGTAGGACTCTCTTTTTGTGTCACAATAGTAGTGCTTGAAATCCTTATTATTATAATAATAGTATATTCACATGAAAAACCAGTTTTACTTCAAGAAAAAAGCGGGGATTCTGCTCCTCTCTTTGTGTGCCGCTGTTGGCTTGTGCGCACAAAATCCGATTGTTGTCTTGGAGGCCGAGAATGCCGACTCGGTTCATGCTCCGGCTAAAGTCAAGTCGGTCGATGGCTTCTCGGGAGGCAAATATGTCGGTGGCAACGACCCCGGCAGCTACCTCTTCTTTCACGATGTCGAGATGGATGAGGCCGGGACTTACGAGTTCAAAACCTATTTCAACTGCAACGGCACGCGCCGCTTCACCGTCAAGGTAAACAACTACCCCGAGGTAGAGTGTTCGGTAAAGGGTACGGCCAAATGGGATATGCCGCCGGCCGAGACCACGAGCGTGCTCGTCTATATGGCTGCCGGCAAGAACAACATCAAGATTACACCCTATCCCACGACGTCGGGTGGTCCCAACCTCGACAAGTTCGAGATTC
This sequence comes from Barnesiella sp. An22, assembly GCF_963931395.1. NCBI lineage: Bacteria > Pseudomonadati > Bacteroidota > Bacteroidia > Bacteroidales > Barnesiellaceae > Barnesiella > Barnesiella sp. An22. The sequence goes on along the minus strand of NZ_OZ007014.1, from coordinate 89,149 downwards.
TCGAAACGACCGAAACGCCGCTGCCCGTACCTCACGAGGGTTTCCCTATCGTGCTGGAGGCCGAGTATGCCCACCTGTCGGGAACCCTCAAGGTGAAGACGCTCGAAGGCATGTCGAACGACCGTTACGTGGGCGACTTCAACAAGGATACCAACTCGGCTCTGCAGTTTACCTGCATCGATATTCCCGAAGAGGGTCCCTACGAATTGAAGATATTCACCAACGACCCGATGGGTCGTCCGCTCGACATACAGACCAACAACTACGCCAAAATCTACATCAACGTGAACAAATCGCAAGGAGGCTGGGACCAGCTGCCCACGGCCGAAACTTCGGTACTTGTCTGGCTCGACAAGGGGCTCAACACCATCTCGTTTACCGAGTCGTGCCGCAACAGTGGACCCAATATCGACAAGATAGAGATTCACGAGACCGACGAACCGATGGAGCGTCCCGACATCGAGAAGCCCTATCCCGAGTCGTGCAAGGAGATTGACGAGTATAAGATTTCGTTCATGGGCTCGTCGGTATGCTACGGTACCGGTGCTACCAACAACTATGGCTATGCCTACATGTATGCCGACCTGTTGGAACAACGGGCACAACAGGGTATCGGTCGGGATTGGATTTCGTCCAACATTTCGATAGGCGGCAACACGACCCAGATGGTGCTCGACCGTTGGGAGCGCGATTTGCTGCGCGACTGCGGCCGCTACGTCTTCTACGGCCTCTCGCTCGGTAACGAGCGCAACGACGGTACACCTACCCAACAGGCGGCCATCAACTACGAGAAGGGTATGAAGCAGCTCATCCATCAGGCCGATTCGGTAGGCATCGTTCCCGTCATGGCCAACAACTATGCCAATGCCGGTTTCAATGCCGACGACTACGAGATTTTGAAAAACCTCAACCTCACCATCCAGCAATGGACGGTTCCCTCGGTCAACATGCTGGGTGCTGTCGACGACGGTTCGGGCCGCTGGGTCAAAGCCATCGAGAGCGATGGCGCTCACCCCAACTCCGACGGTCACCGCGAGTTCTCCTATGCCATCGTACCTTCGCTCTTCGATGCCCTCGATGCCGGCAAGGAGGCCCCGGAGCGTCAGGAGAGCACGGCCTTTGAACTGGGTACGGCTACCTCTACACAGCATATCGAATTCATGCCCGAGAATATTGTTCACCCCTTTACTCTCTCGTTCGAGGTGAATGCCGCTTCGGCCGGTACACTGGCCTCGTTCGAGAATGAAAGCGGTATGGGTCGCCTCGTCGTCGACGAGAGCGGCAACCTGGTCTATCGCTCTCCGCTGGGTGGAGAGATTGTTTCGACCGTAGCCTTCACGGCCGGTAGCTGGCACACTGTTTCGCTCACCCACTACTATGCTTGGGGTATGACCCAGCTCTATGTCGACGGTGTCCATGCCGGACAGTTGGCCGAGAAGCTCGTGGTGAAACGCTTTGCCTTGGGTGGAAGTGCAGCCCCCGCAGAGGCTCAGTACCGTCAGCTCTTCTTCTGGCGCTCGGGTATGAATGCCGAGGAACTGGCCGCCGTAGCCGAGGGCAAGATGTTGCGCTCGAGCCTCGAGATTTATGCTCCGTTGAGCGCCGAGGTACTTCTGCTCAACCTGGCCCAGAGCACCAACACTCTTTCGCTGGTCGACAACAGCACGTCGGGCATTGCCTCGGTCAAGGTCGACAACCTGTTGTTTTCGCCCAATCCGGTCAGGCAGGGCAGCCGGGTCAACGCCGGTTGCACCGGTCGGTTCGACATCTATTCGGTGAACGGTATGCTGGTCGATAGCCAGTCGTTGCGGGCCGAGGGCGATACCCTCTCGACCGATACTCTTACGGCCGGTACCTATCTGGTACTCCTCGAAGGTACGGCTCAAAAGGGTCTGCTTATTATCTATTAAACATTTTATCGCGTAGTAACTATCTTTTCCCTTCAGGGGGCGAGGCTCGTCGGGTCGACCATCCGCGAGTTATCGCCCCCTTTTCTATTTTAATTTTTTTCAACAAACATACCGTTCGAATCATAAAAAAGAGTTAATTTTGCCGCTGTTTTTCAAACCGGCGCGAATGCCGGTTCGCTTGAGTCGCACTTTTGCCGGGCTTGCCGGTGTTGCTATCGAGTGACCTCTGTTGAGAAAAAGAGGATAATAACAGGTATTATATATAGGTAAAAAAAGATGAAAAGCAGATTGGATTTTCACCCGAAGTTCGTGGCTTCGTTGGCCAGCTATTCCAAAGAGAGATTTCTGAAAGACCTCATGGCCGGTATCATTGTGGGCATCGTGGCACTGCCACTGGCCATCGCTTTTGGTATCGCCTCGGGGGTATCGCCCGAAAAGGGTCTTATTACAGCCATCATCGGTGGCTTCCTGGTTTCGTTTCTGGGCGGTAACAGTGTGCAGATAGGCGGACCTACCGGTGCCTTTATCGTCATTGTCTACGGCATCATACAGACCTATGGTCTCGAGGGGTTGGCCATCGCTACCTTCATGGCGGGTTTGATTCTGGTGCTCATGGGCTGCTTCCGGTTGGGAACCATCATCAAGTTCATACCTTATCCCATTGTGGTGGGATTCACCAGCGGTATCGCCCTCACCATCTTTGCCACACAGATAAAGGACCTGCTGGGGCTCACGATGGAGAGTGTGCCGGCCGACTTCATATCGAAGTGGATTGCCTACTTCCAGCACATCGATACCACCAACTTCTGGTCGCTGGGCATCGGGGTGCTCAGTATCCTCATCATCGCCTATACGCCGCGTATCTCCAACAAGATACCGGGTTCGCTCATGGCCATTATCCTGATGACGGTACTGGTCTATATCCTCCGTAATGTCTGGGGCATTGAGGGTATCGAGACGATTGGCGACCGCTTCAACATCAGCAGCGAAGTGCCCGAGCCGCAGTCGCTCAATATCAACATGGATACCATCAACCAACTCCTTTCTCCGGCCTTCACCATCGCCGTGCTGGGGGCTATCGAGTCGTTGCTCTCGGCTACCGTGGCCGACGGTGTGACCGGCGACAAGACCAACTCGAACACCGAGCTGATAGCCCAGGGGGCTGCCAATATCGTGGTGCCCTTCTTCGGCGGTATCCCCGTGACCGGTGCCATTGCCCGCACCATGACCAACATCAACAACGGCGGCCGCACCCCGGTAGCCGGCATGATACACGCCGTGGTGTTGCTGCTGATATTCCTCTTCCTCATGCCGCTTATCCGGCTGGTGCCCATGTCGTGCCTGGCCGGTGTGCTGATTGTGGTTTCGTATAACATGAGCGGCTGGCGCACGGTGCGCTCGCTGCTGAAGAACCCCAAGTCGGACGTATCGGTGCTCATCATCACCTTCCTGCTCACCGTCATCTTCAACCTGACGATTGCCATCGAGATAGGTCTGTTGCTGGCCGTAGTGCTCTTCCTGCGCCGGATGACCGAGACGACCAAAATCTCGGTATTCCACGACGAGCTCGACATTGCCCACGGCACCGAGTCGAATCAGCACGAGGTGCTGAAGGTGGCCCCGGGAGTAGAGGTGTACGAAATCGAAGGCCCCTTCTTCTTCGGTATCGCCACCAAGTTCGACGAGCTGATGCGCAGTATGGCCGACCGTCCGCTGGTGCGCATCATCCGCATGCGCAAGGTGCCCTTCATCGACTCCACGGCCCTGCACAACCTCGAGATTCTGATTACCTCGTCGCAGAAGGAGAAGATACATGTGATTCTCTCGGGTGTCAATCCCCAGGTACACGAGACGCTGAAAAAGGCCAATATCGACCGCCTCATCGGCGACGACCACATCTGCGACCACATCACCAAGGCGGTGGCCAAGGCCAACGAGTTCGTGGCCGAAATGCAGAAATAGGCCCGTGGGGCGGAGCGGCTTCGGTGCCGCTTCTCCCTTCCACGACGACGCTATACAAATAACGCCCGGGGCCGTTGCCCCGGGCGTTATTGTTTTATTCGGTCGAGCGTGCGGTTATTTCAGTTTCCACTCCACGCCCTCTTTGGTATCTTTGATTTCGAAACCGATTTCGGTCAACTTGTCGCGGATGTAGTCCGAGGTGCTCCAGTCCTTGCGGGCCTTGGCCTCCTTGCGTACGTCGAGCAGCAGGTCTACGGCTTTGTGGTAGGCCTCGTTGCCTTCGTCCGAAGCCTTGGCCTCTTCGCGGATACCCATGATGTCGAAGAGGAAGGTCGAGAAGGTCTCCTTCAGGTGGGCGATGTCGTCGGCCGTCAGTTTGGCTTCGCCGGCCAGCGCCGTGTTGATGATCTTCACCGCTTCGAAGAGGTGCGAGATGACGATAGGCGTGCTCAGGTCGTCGTTCATGGCCTCGTAGCAGTGCTCGCGGATAGCCTTGACATCGACCGTCGAGGTGTCGCTCGGCGTGATTTTGGCCAGGTTGTTCCAACCCTCGAGCATGCGTTGCAGAGCCTTTTCAGAGGCTTGCAGCGCCTCGTTGCTGAAGTCGACGGTGCTGCGGTAGTGGGCCTGCAGGATGAAGAAGCGTATGGTCATGGGCGAGTAGGCCTGTTGCAGCAGCTTGTGGTTGCCGGTGAAGAACTCGTCGAGGGTGATGAAGTTGCCCAGCGACTTGCCCATCTTCTGCCCGTTGATGGTAATCATGTTGTTGTGCATCCAGTAGTGCACCGTTTCGTGACCCTGTGCGGCTACCGATTGGGCAATCTCGCACTCGTGGTGGGGGAAGAGCAGGTCCATGCCGCCGCCGTGGATGTCGAACTCCTCGCCCAGATACTTGGTGCTCATGGTCGAGCACTCGAGGTGCCAGCCGGGGAAGCCGTCGCTCCAGGGCGAAGGCCAGCGCATGATGTGCTCGGGGGCTGCCTTTTTCCAGAGGGCGAAGTCGAAGCTGTTGTGCTTCTCGCTCTGCCCGTCGAGCTCGCGGGTAGTGTTGAGCAGGTCGTCGATGTTGCGGCCCGACAGTTTGCCGTAGTGGTGGTCTTTGTTGTATTTCACCACGTCGAAGTAGACCGAGCCGTTGCTCACGTAGGCGTAGCCGGCCTCGAGAATCTTCTTGATGTATTCGATCTGTTCGATGATGTGTCCCGAGGCATGCGGCTCGATGCTGGGGGGCAGCACGTTGAGGGCCTCCATGGCCTTGTGGTAGCGGTTGAGGTAATATTGTACCACCTCCATCGGCTCGAGCGACTCGAGGCGGGCCTTCTTGGCGATTTTGTCTTCGCCTTCGTCGGCATCGTTTTCGAGGTGACCCACGTCGGTGATGTTGCGCACGTAGCGCACTTTATACCCCAGATGCTTGAGGTAACGGAACAGCACATCGAAGGTGATGGCGGGACGGGCGTGTCCCAGGTGCGCGTCGCCGTAGACGGTGGGACCGCATACATACATGCCCACATAAGGCGGGTTCAGCGGTTTGAACTCCTCCTTTTTACGGTCGAGCGTATTGTAGATGAAAAAGGGTTGTGTCATATCGTGTCTGTTTAGATAGCTTGTTCAGGTTGTTCCCTTAATCGTTGCTGCGGCCGAAGAAGCGGAGCAGGTAGAGGAACAGGTTGATAAAGTCGAGGTAGAGCGACAGTGCTCCGATGGTGGCCAGTTTGCCCATTTGCGAGGGCTCTACTTCGTAGGCGGCGTTTTTGATTTTCTGCGTATCCCAGGCGGTGAGGCCGATAAAGAGGGCTACCCCCACGAAGCTGATAATCCAGTCGAGGGTGCTGCTGGCTACGAAGATGTTTACTACCGTAGCGATGATGAGGCCGAAGAGGGCCATCACGCAGTAGCTGCCGAATCGGGTCATGTCGTTTTTGGTCACTAGGCCGTACACGCTCATGGCACCGAATACACCGGCCGTGATGAAGAAGGTGTAGGCGATGGAGCCCAACTCATACACCACGAATATCGACGAGAATACCACGCCGTTGAGTATGGCATAGAGGTAGAAGAGCAGGGTGGCCGTAGCAGTGCTGAGCTTGTGGAGCATGCCCGAGAGGACGAACACGACAGCCAGCTCGGCAATCATCAGGCCGAAGAAGATGGCCCGGCTGCCCAGAATGGTGGTCAGCAAGGCGGGCGACGAGGCTACGTAGAGTGCCGTGAAGGCAGTCACCACGAGAGCCAGGAACATGCGCACATATACTTTGCGCATCACGGTCGACAACACCGATGAGGTGGCTGTCGATTTATACGAATCATACGAGTTTTCCATATCTGTCTGGTTTTAAAAGGTTGTTGTTCTTTACATACGGTCGGGCACCTCGATGCCGAGCAGACCCATACCGGTCTTGATGACCTTGGCCACGTTGGCCGAGAGCATCAGGCGGAAGGCCCGTACCTGGGCATCCTCCTCGCGCAGGATGGCGTAGTCGTGGTAGAACTGGTTGTACTCCTTGACCAGGTCGTACACGTAGTTGGCAATGAGCGAGGGGCTATATATGCGACCGGCCTCGGCTACGACCGAGGGGAAGTCGGCCAGGTGCTGGATGAGCGAAATCTCTTTCTCGGTAGGCTCTACGTGGCTGGTATCTACGCTGTGGTAGTCGATACCGGCTTCGGCAGCCTTGCGCATCACCGAGCAGATGCGGGCGTGGGTATACTGGATGAAGGGCCCCGTGTTGCCGTTGAAGTCGATCGACTCTTTGGGATTGAAAGTCATGTTCTTGCGGGGGTCTACCTTCAGGATAAAGTATTTCAAGGCACCCAGGCCTACGATGCGCGAAATCTCTTCGGCCTCTTCAGGGGTACAGCCGTCGAGTTTGCCCAGTTCGGCCGAGGTCTCGCGGGCGGTGTCAATCATCTCGTCCATCAGGTCGTCGGCATCGACTACCGTACCTTCGCGCGACTTCATCTTGCCCTCGGGCAACTCTACCATGCCGTAGGAGAAGTGCACCAGGTCTTTGCCCCATTTGAAGCCGAGCCGGTCGAGCAGTATGGAGAGAACCTGGAAGTGGTAGTTTTGTTCGTTACCCACCACATAAATCATCTTGTCGATGGGGAAGTCCCTGAAGCGTTGTTGGGCCGTGCCGATGTCCTGGGTCATGTAGACCGAGGTGCCGTCGCTGCGCAACAGCAGTTTCTGGTCCAGGCCCTCGTTCGTCAGGTCGGCCCATACCGAGCCGTCCTCCTTGCGGAACATGAGCCCCTTTTCGAGACCTTCGAGCACTTTGGCCTTCCCTTCGAGGTAGGTCTGCGACTCGTAATAGATCTTGTCGAAGTCTACACCCAGACGGCGATACGTCTCGTCGAATCCGGCATATACCCAGTTGTTCATCATCTCCCAAACCCGACGTACTTCGGGGTCGCCGGCCTCCCATTTGCGCAGCATCTCGCGAGCCTCCTGCATGAGGGGCGATGCGGCTTCGGCCTCTTCGGCCGTCATGCCCTTGGCCTCGAGCTCTTTGAGCTCCTCCTTATAGTGCTTGTCGAAGAGCACGTAGAAGTCGCCGATGAGGTGGTCGCCCTTCTTGCCGGCCTTTTCGGGCGTGATGCCGTTGCCCCACTTCTCCCAGGCCAGCATCGACTTGCAGATGTGGATACCCCGGTCGTTCACGATGTTGGTCTTCACCACCCGGTTGCCGTTGGCTTGCAGAATTTTCGAGAGGCTGTATCCCAGCAGGTTGTTACGTACGTGACCCAAGTGCAGCGGCTTGTTGGTGTTGGGCGAAGAGTATTCGACCATGATGAGCGGAGCATCGGGGGCAGCCTGGCGGATACCGAATTGAGCCTCCTCGTCGATGTGGTGCAGCATCTCGCTCCAGAACGCCGGAGCGATAACCAGGTTGAGGAACCCTTTGATTACGTTGAACGAGGCAACGGCAGGTTCATGCTCCTTCAGGTATTCGCCAATCTCCTGAGCCGTAGCTTCGGGAGCTTTGTGCGAGGCCTTCAGGAAGGGGAAGACCACGAGGGTAAGGTTGCCTTCGAACTCTTTTTTCGTCTTCTGGGGATTGGTCGTCCCGGGGGCCGCGTCGACTCCATACAAGGCTTTCACGGCCTTGGCGGCGGCATCGGATATGATTTGTTCTATTTTCATCTCTCTACTTTATTAAATATATGGGGTACAAAGATAGTGAAAGGCGAGCGCAGAGGCAAATGGAAAACGAAGTTTTCGACATTTGACAGTGCCGAGCCGCCTCCTTTCTTCTGGAAAGATAGTGAAAGGCGAGCGCAGAGGCAAATGGAAAACGAAGTTTTCGACATTTGACAGTGCCGAGCCGCCTCCTTTCTTCTGGAAAGATAGTGAAAGGCGAGCGCAGAGGCAAATGGAAAACGAAGTTTTCGACATTTGACAGTGCCGGGAATAAAAGAGCCCCACCTGTTCGCAGTGAGCAAGTGGGTATGGGCAGGACCGAATCGTTGTCGCGACCGGCCGTTTCAACAAAAGGCATTGATGAGGATCGGTACGCTCACCTCGAGTACGATACCATGCAGAACGGCGATGGGTATGAGCTCTTCGCCTCGCGTGGTATTGCGTACAATCATGGGCAGGCACACATCCATCGAGTTGATGCCGGCCACCGATATGGGCACCAGTCGTCCGCCCCAGCGGGCCAACGTAGGAGTGCCAAAGAGGGCAATCATTTCGCGTATGACGTTGGCAAGCAGAGCCACGGTAGCCAGTTCGGTAGCGCCCTGCACGCCGAGGGTTGCACTCTTGAGGTCGGCAATCAGCACCGACGAGAGCGAGTAGTATCCGAACCCGCTCCCCACAAGCAGGCAGTCGCTGAGGTTACGCCCGTGCAGCAGCAATACTCCTATGGCCGAGAAGAGCAGGGTGCCGGCGATGGTAAAGAGGGGCAGCAGCGACATGCGAGGATTGAGCGAGCGGACCAGCTGGCGCAAGTCGGTGGCACTGCCCAGACTGATGCCTACTTGCAGGATGAGCAGCGAGAGGATAATCATAGGCAGGTCGTGCCCGTGCAGCCAGTCGGGTGCCTGGTTTGAAAGTCCCAGCGCAATACCGGCCACGAAACATCCCAGAATGAGCAGATTCTCTTTCATAGTTTACCTCCTTTCTTGAAGAAGAGCCGTTGGGCAGCCCGGGCAGCCACGATGCTGCCGACTACGCCCAGGCAGGCAATGACCAGAGCTTGCCAGCCAAATCGGTACAGGTTGTCGATGAGGTCGCGGTTAGACCCTATCGAAATACCGAAAACAAACAACAGCAGGCATACGGTGGCCTGAATGCCCCATTTCGTAGCCTTTACGCAGGAGCGTCCCCGCAGGAGCATCCCTACGCCTATGCCTATGGCGAGTAAGATGAGAATGCGAAACATAGTTGTACACGCTTTTGTGCAGCACTTCTCCGTCGGCCGTATATGCCGAGGGTTACCTGGCTGCAATGATGGTAATATAGAGTTTGATTGAGTCTGGGGCGAGGTGCTTGCCCCGGTCGGGAGTTGTGCCGATAGCGGTGCCACTACTCCCTTTATAGAAGGGGAATGGCTCAAATGAACCCGCTGAACCAGTGGACATACACCGTGGGCGAGGTAGGCGATGCGTTACCTCGAACGATGGAAAATCGAACTTTGTTCAGTACTAATATCATACAAATAAGCGTATAAAAATACGATGCAAAGGTAGCTATCTTTTGTGGAGTCCCAATAGGAAGGGTCTCTTCTTAATATAATTTAATAGATGTGCCGGCCTCTTTGCATTCGTTGGCTTATGGGTGTCAGGAGCCCGATGGTGGAGCGGGTGGGTTGACCGGGGAACAGACGGTTGTGCCGCGATTGGTAAGGGATGCTCTTTTCCTGCGGAGGGCAATTGCTTGCGTGTGGATTGTCCTCGTGGAGACAAAAAGGGCTGTACCGCGATTGGAAAACGGCACAGCCCTCGGTTCTTGTTATTCGATGAGCCGAATTATTTCTTGGCGTTCTCCTGTTTGCAGCAGGGCGTGTTGGCTTTTTTGCAGTTGGTTTTGCAGGGAGCTTGCTTGCCACAGTTCGCATTCTGTTTGCAACAGGGCGTTTTGCAGTTTGTGTTGCAGGGAGCCTGTTTGCCGCAGTTGGCATTCGACTGGCATTTTTTCTGGCAGTTGGCTTTGCACTCTTTGCCGGTGCAGTTGGTGCACTTGCACGCTTGGCAATTCCCTTTACACTCTTTGCATTTGCAATCGGTGCATTTGCACTCTTTCTTATTGCATTCCTTTTTGCAGCACTCGGTTTTCGCTTTGTTGTCGGTCGTGTTTTGAGCAACAGCCGGTAAAGCGATGATCGAGGCGGCGGCAATGCAGGCCATAATAAGTAATTTCTTCATAGGTCTTGTGTATTTTAGTGAGATTACGTTGCAAATATAATACGAAGTCGTTGTGACTCAAATACAACGATTCTTATTTTTTCGAAAAAGCAGGCACAAGGTTTGTAAAAGGTGTAAAATCGTACTGATTCTTATCTGTACCGTACGCTCTTCACGGACTTTTCGACTTGCTGCTTGCGTCCTCTTTGCCCCTGTTGTGGACGAAGACAGGCTGCGCCTCGGCAAAGCACAAATAAATTTGCTTTTGCTCTCGGCTTGCACTATCTTTGACACAAAAACAAAATTCAAGACAATGAAACTTAAAATTTATTTATCGCTACTGCTGCTCGTTTGCCTCGGAGGCAGCCTGGTACGGGCCGACGAGCACCCGAAACGGGAGTTCCGTGGAGCGTGGATTCATACGGTGGGGCAGAGCCGTTACCGCGATATGGACCGGGATTCCATGCAGCGCTATTTCAATGAGATGTTGGACAGTCTCCAGCACATCGGTATCAATGCGGTGATTTTTCAGGTGCGCCCTACGGCCGACGCCTTCTATCCCTCGCAGTTGGAGCCGTGGAGCAAATATCTCACGGGGCAGCAAGGGGTGGCTCCCAACCCTATGTGGGACCCGCTGCAATATCTGATTGACCAGTGCCATGCCCGCAATATGGAGTTGCACGCCTGGCTCAATCCCTACCGGGTGGGGACGGTCGGAGCCGAGCCGCTGGCGCCTTCGCACATCTATTACAAGCATCCCGAGTGGTTCGTTCAGTATGGTAAACAGCTCTATTTTGACCCGGGATTGCCCGAGTGCCGCGAGTTTATCGGCCGGGTGGTCGACGATATTGTGACTCGCTACGATGTCGATGCCATCCACATGGACGACTATTTCTATCCCTATCCTATTGCCGGCAGCGAGTTCCCCGACGATAACAGCTACGCCCGCTATGGTAACGGTATGGAGCGGGGTGACTGGCGTCGCGAGAATGTGAACCTGCTCATCAAGGAGTTGAGCGGGATTATCAAGACGCGCAAACCCTGGGTGCGCTTCGGTATCAGCCCCTTCGGTATCTACCGTAACCAGAAGAGCGACCCCGACGGCAGTGCGACCAACGGCTTGCAGAACTACGACCAGCTCTATGCCGATGTGTTGCTGTGGACCCGTAACGGTTGGGTGGACTACATGTTGCCGCAACTCTATTGGGAGATCGGCCACAAGGCGGCTTGTGTCGAGACGCTTATCTATTGGTGGAACAACCATGCCAACGGCCGGCACCTCTATATCGGGCAGGATGTGGTGCGCACCATGAATGCTACCGACGTGAATCCCATCTACACACAGTTGAACCACAAGATGCAGTTGAGCCGCTACCTCGACCACGTGGGGGGCAACTGTTTCTGGCCGGGCTACTCGTTGCTCGAGAATTACAAGGGTATAGCCGACGACTTGCGCAACTACTACCACGCCGTACCTGCCCTTATCCCGGCTTATACCTTTATCGACAGCAAGGCTCCGGCCGAGGTGAAGGGGCTCAAGGCCAAGTGGACCCCCGACGGTTACGAGCTGCAATGGAAACGCAAGGAGACCAAAGACGAGATGCAGAAACAGATTTACTTCTGTGTCTATCGTTTTACCCCGAGCGAGAAGATTAACCTCTACGATACCTCTCATCTGGTGACGGTGACCCGCGATACCCGCTGCCTGCTCCCCTATAAACGGGGTACTCGCGAGTATGTCTATGTGGTGACGGCTGTAGACCGCATGCACAACGAGAGCGACGGCAAGAGCAAGAAAGTGAAATTGTAACCGGTCTTGTCGAGACCGAACGAATTTGGCGGCGTTGGCTGCCGAGGAGGCCACCCCCGGTTGAGGGGCGGCCTCCTCTTGTTTTTTAATGTTGGGTTTTCGGGACGGTCAGGCTCTGAATCCGACACGTACCGGCTGAGGAACTCTCAAGTCGGGGCGAAGGGCCAGTCGCGCTTCGGCTTCGTCGATGTCGGTCGCCTCTACGGTGCTGAGCAGCACCCGGTCGGTACGGTCGTGGCCGGGAATGGACATGATGCGGCGAGCCATGCTTTTGACAATGCCCTGTTCTATCAGGTTGTGCACCCAGCGGCCGTTCCCGAAGTGGGCGTCGCGGTGAGCGGTAGCTCGGGCAATCGCTGCCCGTAGCCGCTGTTCGGCAGCAGGGGTCAGTACAAATCCCCGGTCTTGCAGCGTCTGGCAGGCAATGGCGTAGAGTTCGTCGTTGGTATAGTCTTCGAAATAGAATTTCAGGGGGAAGCGATCCTTCAATCCCGGGTTCGACTGGAGCAGAGTCTGCATCTTCTCTTCATAGCCGGCCAGAATCACAATCAGGTCGGGGTCGGGTTCCGACAGGATGGGGAGCAGGGCGTGAATCACCTCCTTGCCGAAGTCGTTCGACTCCTTGCTGCGGCCCACCAGCGTGTAGGCCTCGTCGATAAAGAGCACCCCGCCCCGGGCCTGCTCCAGCACCTCCTTCATGCGGTTCTCGGTGTGACCTATGTATTCGCCCACCAGGTCGGTGCGGCAGGTCTCTACCGTGTGCCCCTTCGAGAGCACTCCCATTTGATGATACAGTTCGCCTACCAGACGGGCCACCGTAGTCTTCCCGGTCCCCGGGTTGCCATAGAACAGCATGTGGTGACGATTCTCTTCGTGGGGGTCGAGGCCAAGTTCGCGGCGCTCCCGGGCAAACCGGGCCGCCAGGCAGGCATCCTGCATGTCGGCCTTCAGTTGAGAGAGGCCAATGAGTCTTTCCAGTTTCTGAGTGGCATTGCACGAGGTGTCGGTCGTTTCGGGGCAGGGCTGTCTGAGGTCGCAGACGCCGGCCTCCTCGGGCAGCGGCAATTCTGTCTCCTCGTCGTCGTTCCATATCGAGTTGTCCGGCATCTCCGACAGAGCAAAGGTCGTATGCTCGTCGAAGAGGTCGGCCAGAGCCGGGATATACTGCAACAGCAAGTCGATGTTCTTTTCCGAGCCGTGGAACACGAAGGGCAGGGCATCGGCACTCTTGAGCCAGTCGCTCAGCAAGTCGAGCATGTTTTCGTTACAGGTGCTGGTGCCCATGCGATCGACCTGCACCACGACCGTCTTTTTGTCGTCGAGGTTGTCTCGCAACAGCGACCAGCTCAAGCGGCCCGATAGCAGGTCGTTGAGGGCAAACCGGCAACAGGCCTTCGGATGGCTGTCGGTGAGGCTGGCCGCCAGAATGCTGGTGGCAAAAGCAGCCGCCTGCGCCTCGTCGCCCGATACCACCCAGTGCCGCTTCGGGGAGGGAGCGGAGGTGTACCAGAGCAGACTGTCGATGAGTTTGCGAATGGCCGTGGGCGAAATCGACCCCTGAGCCAATCGGCTCCACCACGGTTGGTGGCACAGGTGGCCGACGAAGAAGAGCGCTTCGGGGTGGTCGGCAGCCTCTTCGAGGGCGATGTTTTCCCACTTGTCATAGTCGCTGAACAGCGCAAACGAGGCGTAGCCCCGCAGGAGTCCGTTGCAATAGAGAAACAGGTGGCAGCAATCTTCGAGCCAATAGGAGCTGGAGGCCAGTTGGAAACGTATCTTGCGGGGTGCCTTTCGGCCGTTGGGCTTTTGCCACACGTCGGCACCCAGCAGTTGATAACGGGTAGAGTAGATGCGAATCGACACCTCTTGCACCGGGTCGGGCAGAGTGTCGGTCGAGAGTTCGGCAATCAGCAGATTGATAGCATATTCGGGTCCCTCGAGCGAATCGTCGAGCGAACGCATGATTCGTAAAGTCAGAGGATTATTCATAACAACAAATGATTTTAAGGTGAAAAAATGAGAAAAAAGAATTGTGCGCTGCCCTCTTCGCCTCACGCGAAAACGACAACTGAACCACGCTCGTTTCCCAGGACGAAACGAACGTAACTTTTCCGATTACGTCAAAGAACGCAACAAATCCGCTCCCTGCGAGTGCGGGTACAATCTTGTCGGGTTCATGCCCTACGGCGCGAACCAGACTCGAAAGCTTGTTGCGTGATACATCTCTTTGACAATCATTTGTTGTATATGATCAAAATTTACAGTCTGCCGCCTGCAGTGGCGAGACTGTGCAGAGGCAAAGGTAGTGAATGGAGTGAGAGCCTGCAAGCAAAATCGGAAAATTTTTTTGGTACAACCCTCTATCTTTTATAAAGATAGCTGTGCACGGGTAGGTGTATAAGGTGTCAGTAGGTGGGGCAATGTTCTGTTGTTTATGGAGGTGTCATGGTCGATACATCGGACAACGTCCCGACAGTTGTCGCTCTCTCGGATATGTTCAAAATCATCAAAAATTTAAACCAAAGATTTTTGCAAAAAAGCCCCTTTTTGCTATCTTAGTAGCGCAAAAAAGAGATAAACATCATGGCGAAGCGAGTATACTTGGGCTTAGGCTCGAACCTGGGGAATAAGGAGCAAATCATCAGGAAAGCCATCGACCGGATTGGCAAGCGGGTAGGCACGGTTGTAGCCGTGTCGTCGTTCTACAAGACAGAGCCGTGGGGGTACCAGTCGGTACATACCTTTTGCAATGCGGCCATGGCTGTCGATACCGATTTGCTGCCCGAGGAGGTGCTCTCGACCGTACAGGCCATCGAGCGAGAGTTGGGGAGCAAGGACCACCGGCGGAGCGACGGCAGTTATGCCGACCGGCTTATCGACATCGACCTGCTCGACTACGACGGCCAGGTGCTCGACACCTATGCGCTGGTGCTTCCTCACCCCTACATGCACAAGCGCACCTTTGTGGTGGAGCCTCTCGCCGAGATTGCCCCGCAGTGGATGCACCCCGTTCTGGGCAAGACGGCTGCCGAGATACTGGCCGGCCTGGAGGGGAGGTAACATCCAGGGAGAGAATGCCGTATTTGCTGCGGTAGCTGTCGTGGCAAATTGAAAATTCGTTGCGAAAAGAGCGATAAAATTTGGTATTGCTCGCGGCATATATTATCTTTGCCGCGCAATTACAAAAAACTGTGGAAGGATTTGGCTGCTTGCAACCACGAAAAAAAATGCTAAAACTGCGTTACGGGGTCTCGCCGAGGCCCGTCCGGCTTTATCAAAATCAGTTTACTTTCGTGGGCTTTGCAGTTGTTCTTCCTTGAAAAAGAAGTATTTACTATTTATTCAAGAGAGAAATGAACTATTTGTTTACCTCGGAATCGGTGTCGGAAGGACACCCCGATAAAGTGGCCGATCAGATTTCGGACGCTTTGCTTGACGAGTTCCTGGCCTATGACCCGAACTCGAAAGTTGCTTGCGAAACCCTTGTGACGACCGGGCAGGTCGTTTTGGCGGGCGAGGTTAAATCGAATGCTTATGTCGATTTGATGGAGGTGACCCGTCGGGTAATTCACCGGATTGGATATAATAAGAGCTCGTATAAGTTCGATGCCGACTCGTGTGGCATCTTTTCGGCCATTCACGAACAGTCGGCCGACATCAACCGGGGCGTGGAGCGAGCTGATGCCATGGAGCAGGGTGCCGGCGACCAGGGCATGATGTTTGGTTATGCCTGCAACGAGACAGACAACTACATGCCTCTCTCGCTCGACCTGTCGCACCTGTTGCTCATCGAGTTGGCCGCCATTCGTCGCGAGGCTTCGGCCATGACCTATCTGCGCAAGGGGCGGGTGACGTCGTATCTGCGTCCCGACTCGAAGTCGCAGGTGACTATTGAATACAACGAGAAGAACGAGCCGGTGCGCGTGCACACCATCGTCATCTCGACCCAGCACGACGAGTTCGTGACGCCGGTCGATGGCTCGAAGGAGGCACAGGATGCTGCCGACCGCGAGATGTTGCAGACCATTTATAACGATGTGAAGACGGTACTCTTGCCCCGCGTGATAGCCCAGTTGCCCGAGCGGGTACGGGCACTCTTCGACGATCAGCTGGTGCTGCTGGTGAACCCCACGGGCAAGTTTGTCATCGGCGGTCCTCACGGCGATACCGGTCTCACGGGTCGCAAGATCATTGTCGACACCTATGGCGGCAAGGGTGGTCACGGCGGCGGCGCCTTCTCGGGCAAAGACCCTTCGAAGGTAGACCGTTCGGCAGCCTATGCCGCCCGGCATATAGCCAAGAACCTGGTGGCTGCCGGTGTATCCGACGAGATTCTGGTGCAGGTATCCTACGCCATCGGGGTGGCCGAGCCGGTAAGTATCTATGTGAATACCTACGGCAAATCGCATGTGCCGATGAGTGATGCCGAGATTGCCCGTCGCGTGGGCGAGATATTCGACATGCGTCCCCGGGCTATCGAGGAGCGGTTGAAACTGCGTAACCCCATCTATGAAGAGACGGCAGCCTATGGCCACATGGGTCGCAAACCGCAGACGGTGGTCAAGACCTTCACGTCGCACTACAACACCGAGCCGGTGGTGCGCGAGGTAGAGCTCTTCACCTGGGAGAAACTCGACTATGTGGATGTAGTGAAGAAAGCCTTCAATCTCGACTGACCGATAGACCGGTCGAAACGGAACCATACGAAGGGTGTGCCTGCGATTTTCGAACGGGTGCACCCTTCGCTCGTTTTCGACAGGGGTAATTCGGCGAGGCTGTTGGGGGATGCCTTTAGTATTTTATCGGGAAAGAGAGATTAGAAGTTGCTGAAATTCTGGGGTTTGATGACGAACCCGATACGCAGCCGGGAGTGGAACTTGTTGTAGTCGAGCAGTCCCTCGCCGTAGCCGTTGTAATATTGCAGGAAGAGATACTGGTTCTCGTTGGGGAAGAGGCGGGCACTCAACTCGACGACGGTGTTGAAGTTGAAGTTCCAGCCGCTGCGTTTGGTGAGGATGATGGAGGCTCCGAATCGGCGGTTGTCGCTCAGGTAGCTGCCGGCCAGTTGGAAGATGCCGCAATACTTGAGTATGTCGCGGTTGTTGCCGCTGTCGATAATGGGTATCCAGGTTTTGAATTGCAGCTCTACGTTGTGATCGACGGCAAGTGCACCCATAAGCGAAATTTTGTTCCAGCTGCGAGACCAGATACTGTCTTTTCCGTTCGACTCATGCTCGACGAGGAGCGTGACCTGTCCGATGAAGCGGTCGTGGTAGATGACCGGGTGCGTGAGGCCTATGCCCGGATTGAAGTTGAGGTCATACATGGGGAGCGACTCTTGGAATACGTTCCAAAAAGCCTTTTGCGTGTAGGTGATAAAGAGGTAGGTATCGAAGGGCAGCTTGCTCTTGGTGAGTCGCTGGCTGATACTCAACTGAAATTTTACATCCGAATTTTGTCCGGTGGGTCTCCCGCCCAGAGTAGAACCCACGATGAAATAGTTGTCTTTGAAAAGCGAGAAGTAGGGGCGCTTGTCCAGCTCTTCGCGTACGCTGTCGGGATTGTACTTGGGTACATTGTTGCGTATCTGGGCATTGGCGACGACTGCCAGAAGGAGCAAGGGGAGGAGAATGGCAAAACGTTTCATAGACAAGGTATAAGATATTTTGCAAATATATAGAAAGTCGGGAGTATAAAAATAAGCTCGCTTGATTTTTATACCAAAAGGTGTATCCTGTATTCTACCAAAAGGGAAAAGGATTAACCGCTACAAGTGAAAACCGCGTTTTCACATGGTGTTGCGTCGTACCTCCTTTTGGAGGTGCAAATATAGGCTAACTTCTCGGAGATATATAGTCAAAAAGGTCGTTCTTTTTTGTCGTTTTTTCCAGAAAGTTCGGGCTCGGTCGAGGGTTTTGACCGATAAAGTTTGGCTTCTCCCGCAAATCGAGTACATTTGCAAGAAAAGAAAAAGGTTTTACATGAGCAAAATAGGCGCAATATTGTGTGTGGGTGTGCTGCTGTTGAGCGGTTGTGGAGGCAAAAGTCACGAGTTTTCGGTCGAGGGGACCCTCAACAACCTGGGCGGTCGGCCTGTCTATGCGGTTTACAGCACCGAGAGCGGTATCGTGGTCGATACCCTGCGTCCGCAAAACGGATATATCGCCTTTAAAAATTCGTCGGCCGAGCTTATTCCCATTCAGTTTTATTATTTCGACAAGACTCCGTTTACCCAGATTTATGTGCAGAACGGCGACCGCATCGAGCTTTCGGGCGACGGGCAAGACCCCTTCGGCCTGAAGGTAAAGGGCAGTTCGCTGAACAAGGAGCTGTTCAAGTTCAACCAGGAGAACAAGGAGCTGTTGCAAACCTGGCTGGCCGAGCGTAACGCCTCGGCTTCGGGGTCGCGCACCCCTCGGTACGAACAGTTGTGCCGGGAGCTGCAGGGGGTGGTGGCCGACTATGTGGGCAAGCATCGCGACTCGCCCGTGAGTGCCATCCTGTTGAGCAACTATCTGCTGGGCGAGGCCGATCAGGCCCGTTGCGATTCGCTCATTGCCCTGCTCGACCCCGGGGTGCTGGCCGGTGGGGCCGGAGTTCCGTTGGTGCGCTATCGGGAGTTTGAGAATACGTTGAAAGCCGATTCGGTATTGCCCTACCTCTCGCTGGTCACGGTGGCCGATACCTCGTGGATAATCGATGCCCAGGAGGCCCGGGCCACGCTGCTCTGTTTCTGGGCAGCCGAGACGGCCGGGACCCGCGGCTACGAAACTTTCCTGGGCGATATGGCCGCCCGCTACGATACCGCCGTGCAGGTGATAGATGTGTCGCTCGACCGCGACAGTGCCGTATGGCGCCGGACGGTATCCCCCGACACCGTGCAGTGGACCCGGTTGTGGGCCAAGGGGGGCTACCTCTATGCCGGGGTGAAGTGGCTCGACATACACCGCCTGCCCTATCTGTTGGTAGCCGATTCGACGGGCCGGGTGGTGGCACGAGGTCTGTCGCCCGACTCGACCCGGGCCTGCATCGACCGGATGATTAAACCCTAATCGGGTGTATATAACCTGCTTAAATCTATTACTATGTTGGTGAAAGTTTTCGGAGCAGCCGTGCAGGGCATCGACGCCCTGGTCGTCACCATCGAGGTGAACTGCTCGCAGGGGATTCGATTTCTCATGGTGGGGCTGCCCGATGCGGCAGTCAAGGAGAGCCACGAACGCATTGTCTCGGCCGTAGAGCACAACGGCTATAAATTTCCACGTCGACAAGTCATTGTGAACATGTCGCCTGCCGACATCCGCAAGGAGGGGGCCTCTTACGACCTGCCTCTGGCCATCGGCATCCTGGCCGGCGACGGCAAGGTGAAGAGCAATCGCCTGGGCGACTACATGCTCATGGGCGAACTCTCGCTCGACGGTTCCATTCTCCCCATCAAGGGGGCATTGCCTATCGCCATCAAGGCCCGCGAGGAGGGATTCAAGGGGTTGATTATCCCCAAGGCCAATGTGCGCGAAGCGGCCGTGGTGAACAACCTCGAGGTCTACGGGGTGGAGAACCTCACCGAGGTGATCCGTTTCTTCGATGGAGAGGTGGAGCTGGAACCGACCGTTATCGACACCCGGGCCGAATTTTTCAAGGAGTGTACCCGTTTCGACCTCGACTTCAGCGACGTGAAGGGGCAGGAGAGCGTGAAGCGTGCCTTCGAGGTCGCTGCTGCGGGCGGGCACAACATCATACTCATAGGTCCGCCGGGGGCAGGCAAGTCGATGATGGCCAAGCGGTTGCCGTCGATACTCCCGCCGCTCACCCTGCAAGAGGCCCTCGAGACAACCAAGATACACTCGGTGGCCGGCCGTATGGAGCGGGGCAGTTCGCTGCTGTCGCAACGTCCCTTCCGGGCACCGCACCACACCATTTCGTCGGTAGCGCTGGTCGGTGGCGGAGCCTATCCCCAGCCGGGCGAAATCTCGCTGGCCCACAACGGGGTACTCTTTCTCGACGAGTTGCCCGAGTTTTCGCGTCAGGTACTCGAGGTGATGCGTCAGCCGCTTGAAGACCGCAAAATCACCATTGCCCGGGCCAAATACTCGATTGAATATCCGGCCAGTGTGATGCTGGTCGCCTCGATGAACCCCTGTCCCTGCGGCTATTACAACCACCCCGACAAGGAGTGCATCTGCAGCCCGGGGGCCATACAGCGCTATTTGGGGAAAATCTCGGGTCCGCTGCTCGACCGCATCGACATACAGGTAGAGATTGTACCCGTGCCTTTCGAAAAAATATCGGATACCCGTCCGGCCGAGTCGAGCGAAGCGATACGCCGGCGTGTCGTGGCCGCCCGGGAGATTCAGGCCGCCCGCTTTGCCGAGTATCCCGGTATCTACTGCAACGCCCAGATGACTCCCCGCTTGCTGAACCGCTATGCTGCGCCCGATGCCGCCGGGCTTAAACGGCTGAAGGATGCCATGGAGCGATTTCATCTCTCGGCCCGGGCCTACGATCGTATCTTGAAGGTAGCTCGCACCATTGCCGACCTCGACGGATGCGAGACGGTGCAGGTGCAGCACATCAACGAGGCGGTGAACTATCGCAACCTCGACCGCGAGAACTGGGGAGACCGTTGAAATGGGGGTGTTTTTTTCGCCGGCGAAGCAGATAACCGGGATAGGGATAAAGACAATTTAAGAAAAATATCTATTTTTGCCGCGAAAAGGAGACCTTGATGTCCTTCGCGGGAAGATGATGCAATTGAGAATCCTTAAACTGATAACTGAAAAATATAACCATCATAACATTAGCAATGAAGAAAATAGGCGTGTTGGGCATATTCTTATGCCTGAATTTTATGCTGTACTCCGACACCCTGAAAAAGGTAATCGATGTGGAGTACAAGGACAACACGGTGGTGAGCGTGGTGCTCTCTCCCGATTTGACGATGCGGTTTGCCGACGATGCCCTCGTTTTTGAGAGTGCAGAGACCGACAACAGTTTTGCCTTGGCCGATATTTCGGGCTTTCGCTATACCAAGCGGGCCATTTCGGGAATCCACGAGGTCACGGGCGAGACCTTTGTCGTGACGGCCGAGGCGTTGCAGATAACCGGGTTGCCTGCCGGGACTACGGTGCAGGTATACGACCTGAACGGCCGTCTGGTGGCCGACGAGCAGGTCGACGGCGAGTTCCGCCTGGCGTTCGACCGGTTGCCCGGCGGGGCCTATGTGGTCCGCTACGGCCAGGTATCGCGCAAGATTATCGTCGCCCCACGGGGATAATCCTCCCGGTAGAGAGTTATAAACAAGAGTATCCATACCAGTAGTTCAAATAGAAAAACATGAAAAAAATATTCCTCCTTCTCCTGTTGCTGCCGCTTTGGGTATACGGCCAACAGGCTCACCCGTGGCTTCACATATACCACAACGATGCCGATTTCAATTCGGTAAAGGCTGCAGAGATTACCGAGATGACACATAGCCTCTCCGATAGCGACGATTCGCTCGACAGCCTCATTGTCAACACGCAAGAGGGCCGCTTGTCGGTGGCTCTCTCCAAGATAGACCACTGTGCCGTGGGCACGAATGTCCCCACCGTATACATCACGATACCCGGCTATCCCGACTTGAGCGAACTCTATGACAAGGAGCTCTACCTCGATGCCATGATCAGTATCGACGGCAACGGTGTAGTCGACGATTTGGAACCTACGGCCGTCTCGATCAAGGGGCGGGGCAACAGCACCTGGAACTATGTGAAGAAACCCTATCGGTTGAAATTCGACAAGAAGATTGCCATTTGCGGTCTGGCCAAAGCCAAGAGCTACGCCCTGATTGCCAACTATATCGACTGCTCGCTGATGCGGAATGCCGTGGCCCTGAAGCTGGGGCAGTTGCTCGAAATGCCCTTTACCAACCATTGCCAGCCTATCCGGGTCTATTTCAACGGTATCTTCAAGGGGGCATACTTCATCACCGAGAAGATTGGCATCACGGGGGCGAGTGTCGATATCGACGAAGAGACTGGCATCTTGTTTGAGATGGATACCAACTTTGACGAGGACTACAAGTTCTGGTCGCGCTACTACAACCTGCCCATGATGGTGAAGGACCCCGACCTGAGCGAGATTGCCGAGGTGAAAGGGGTAACCCCCGAATCGCTGTTGAGCAGTTGGCGCGACGATTTTACCGAGTTTGAGCGCAAGGTCTATATGGGCGAGGATCTCTCTACCAGCCTCGATATGGAGTCGCTTGTCAACTACCTCATAGTCTACAATGTGTGCGGCAACCGCGAGCCTGTGTGGCCCAAGAGTGTTTATCTCTACAAGGCCAATCCCCAAGATGTCTATCACTTTGGTCCCATTTGGGATTTCGACTGGGGCTTTACCTACAACGACGGGGTGGAGAACCAGGTGACCGACAAACTGTTGCTGGAGATGTTCGACTATCCGCAATACGGTGGTCCGTTCCTGATGCAAATCAGCAAGACCCCCGAGTTCAGAGCACTTTACAAGGAGAAGTTCGACCACTTCAAGACCGAGCTGTATCCCTTACTGCTGGAATACATGGACGAGTATGCCGACCAGATAGAGCCCTCGGCTATTGAGAATGGAGTGGTGTGGCCTGTTGAGCCGGGTCGGACCGAGGGGTCGTTTAATTTCAGGGAGAACCTCGACAAGTTGAAAGAGTGGATCCAAAATCGCATCGACTTTATCTCGGGCCACGAAAACTACGGGCTGTATAACTGATAGCGAACGGATAACGGGTATCCCGTTGTGATATGGAGCGGAGGGGAGAGACCACTGTTGGGGTCGACCTTCCGCTTTGTTTTTTTGCCCTGTTCGGTTGGATAAATCGGTGGCGTTGTCTGTATACCATATAAAAAAGAGTAGGAATATGGACACGAAGAGAGAAGAACGATTGTTGTCGTTGGATACCTTGCGGGGATTCGACATGCTGTTTATCATGGGGTTTGCCTCGTGGGTGGTCGCTTTGAACCGATGTTGCCCGACCGAGGTTGGAGAATGGCTTGCGGGGCAGATGTCGCATACGGTCTGGCATGGGTTTACACAGCACGACCTGATTTTCCCCCTCTTCCTCTTTATTGCGGGCATCTCTTTCCCGTTTTCGCTCGCCAAGCAGCGCAGCCGAGGGGTGCCCGACCGCCGCATCGGCCTGCGAGTATTGCGACGGGGGGTGACCCTCGTGGTGTTGGGCATGGTCTATAACGGCCTGTTGCAGTTCGATTTTGCCGATTTGCGGGTGGCCAGTGTACTGGGTCGCATAGGGGTGGCCTGGATGCTTGGAGCCTGGATTTACATGCGGTTGTCGAAGCGGTTGCAGTATCTATTCGTCGCATTGATTCTACTCGGCTACTGGTTGTTGCTGGCTTTTGTTCCTGCGCCCGATGCTCCGGGAGCCTCGCCCTTTTCGCCCGAAGGCAATCTGGCGGGATACATAGACCGCTGTCTGTTGCCGGGACGGTTGAACGATGGCAGTTTCGACCCCGAGGGATTGTTGAGTACCCTGCCTGCCATAGTAACGGCCCTGTTGGGTATGTATGCCGGCGAGATGGTCCGTTCTGCCCGCTTGGGAAGCGGAGCCCGTAAGAGCCTGTGGCTGGCGGGGACAGGTGCAGGGCTTGTCGCCGTGGGGTGGGTGTGGAATCAATGGTTCCCTATCAATAAAACCTTGTGGAGCAGTTCGTTTACCTGTTTTGCCGGAGGGCTCTCGTTTCTGTTGTTTGCCCTCTTTTATTATGTAATCGATGTGCGGGGCAGGCGGTCGTGGACCCTCTTCTTCCGGGTGATAGGTCTCAACTCCATCACCATCTATCTGGCCCAGCCGATGATAGGATTCTCGCATCTGAATCGTTTCCTGTTCGGCGGGCTTGCTTGCTGGGCAGGCGAATATGCCGGAGAGCCGGCGGGTGAGTTGCTCCTTCGTACGGGGTATGTGGCCTGTTGCTGGGTCTTCCTCTATTTTCTGTATCGCAAACAGATATTTTTGAAGGTATAGCGGTGCGCCGGGAGCTCCCGGCTGCACCGTTGTCGGGTTTCCGGGAGGGAATAAAACGGCGTTTACATTTTTTTAATTTCGCAAATTCGGCCGAAATCGCTACCTTTGTTTCTCTTAAACAGGATAGAAAACAAGAAGATAAAAGAAATAGATTGTGGCCAAGGAAATAGTTGAAACTCCGCTTATGAAGCAGTACATCGAGATGAAAGCCCTGCATCCCGATGCCATATTGCTGTTCAGGGTGGGAGATTTCTATGAGACCTTTTCGGACGATGCCATCGTGGCATCTGAGATTCTGGGAATTACGCTTACCCGTCGGGCAAACGGTGCCGCGCAATATGTCGAGCTGGCGGGCTTCCCGCATCATGCCCTCGACACCTATCTGCCCAAACTGGTGCGGGCCGGCAAGCGGGTGGCTATCTGCGAACAGCTGGAAGACCCCAAGCTGGCCAAGAAGCTGGTGAAGCGGGGTATCACCGAGCTGGTGACCCCGGGTGTGTCGATCAACGACAATATACTGGACCATAAAGAGAATAACTTCCTGGCCGGCGTTCACTTCGGGAAAAACAACAAGGTGGGCGTGGCTTTCCTCGACATCTCGACCGGCGAGTTTCTGGCTGCTGAGGGCGATTACGACTATGTAGACAAACTGCTGGGCAACTTCGCCCCCAAGGAGGTGCTGTTCGAGCGCACCAAGCGTAAACTCTTCGAAGAGCATTTCGGCAGCCGCTTCTTCACCTTCGAACTCGACGACTGGGTCTATACCGAAGATGCTGCCAAAGACCGCCTGCTGCGCCACTTCGAGACCAAGAACCTCAAGGGATTCGGCGTGCACAACATGCCTTGTGCCATCATTGCGGCCGGGTCGCTGCTTCACTACCTCGACATTACCCAACATACCCATATTTCGCACATCACCTCGCTCTCCCGCATCGAGGAGGAGCGCTATGTGCGCCTCGACAAGTTTACGGTGCGCAGCCTCGAACTGCTCGCCCCCATGAACGAGGGGGGCAAGAGTCTGCTCGACGTCATCGACCGCACCGTCACCCCCATGGGTGCCCGCATGCTCAGGCGGTGGATTATCTTCCCCCTGAAGGATGTGAAGCCTATCGAAGACCGGTTGAATGGCGTGGAGTTCTTCTTCCGCCACCCCGAAGCTCGCGAGGTTATCGACCCGCAGCTCGACACCATCGGCGACATGGAGCGGCTCATCTCGAAGGTGGCCGTGGGGCGTATCTCGCCCCGCGAGGTGGTGCAGCTCAAGGTGGCCCTGCAGGCCATCGAGCCCATCAAGGCGGTGTGCGAGCAGAGCGACGAGCCGGTGCTGCAACGCATAGGCGAGCAACTCAACTGCTGCGCGAGCATACGCGACCGCATCGAGCGGGAGATTGTGCCCGATGCGCCCAACGTCTCCAACCGCGGCGGCATCATCCGCAAGGGGGTGAATGCCGAACTCGACGACCTGCGCGAGATTTCTACCTCGGGCAAGGATTACCTGCTGCACGTGCAGCAGCGCGAGAGCGACCGCACGGGTATCCCCAGCCTCAAGGTGGGCTACAACAACGTGTTCGGTTACTACATCGAGGTGCGCAATACCCACAAGGACAAGGTGCCGGCCGACTGGGTGCGCAAGCAGACCCTGGTGAATGCCGAGCGATACATCACCCAGGAGCTGAAGGAGTATGAAGAGAAGATTCTCGGGGCCGAGGAGAAGATACTTTCGCTGGAGGCCCAACTGTTCAACGACCTGATTCTGGCCCTCACCGAGTTCATCCCGGCCATCCAGCTCGACTCGAATCTGATAGCCCGGCTCGACTGCCTGCTGTCGTTTGTGAAGTCGGCCGTCGAGAACCGCTATATCCGCCCCGAGATTAACGATTCGCTCACCATCGACATCAAGGAGGGGCGCCACCCAGTCATCGAGAAGCAGATGCCCCCGGGCGAGAGCTATGTGAGCAACAGCGTGGAGCTCGACAACGACAAGCAGCAGATCATGATGATTACCGGTCCCAACATGGCCGGTAAGTCGGCCCTGTTGCGGCAGACGGCCCTCATTGTGCTGATGGCGCAGATAGGCAGTTTCGTCCCCGCCGAGGCGGCCAGCATAGGCATTGTCGACAAGATATTCACTCGCGTGGGGGCTTCGGACAACATCTCGCTGGGCGAGTCGACCTTCATGGTCGAGATGACCGAGGCGGCCGACATCCTCAACAACCTGTCGGAACGCAGCCTCGTGCTCTTCGACGAGTTGGGGCGCGGCACCAGTACCTACGACGGCATCTCCATTGCCTGGGCCATCGTCGAGCACATACACGAGCATCCCAAGGCGAGGGCCAAGACGCTCTTTGCCACCCACTACCACGAACTCAACGAGATGGAGCGCACCTACAAGCGCATTGTCAACTACAACGTCTCGGTCAAGGAGATTGACAACAAGGTGATATTCCTGCGCAAACTGGTGCGGGGCGGCAGCGAACACAGCTTCGGTATCCACGTGGCCAAGCTGGCCGGCATGCCCCAGAGCATCGTCAAGCGGGCCAACCAGATATTGAAACAGCTCGAGGACGAGAACCGGCAGACGGGGCTGGCCAAACCTACGGCCGAGATTGCCTCGTCGCGCGGTGGCGTGCAGCTGAGTTTCTTCCAGCTCGACGACCCCGTGCTCTCGCAGGTGCGCGACGAGATTCTGCGGACCGACATCAACAACCTCACGCCGGTCGAGGCCCTGAACAAACTGAATGAGATAAAAAAGATAATCACCGGGAAATAACAGTGATTCATGATGAAGAGAAGCGATTTTGAAATTATGGCACCCGTGGGTTCGTACGACTCGCTGGCTGCCGCCATACAGGGAGGGGCCGACTCGATCTACTTCGGTATCGAGGGGCTGAACATGCGCTCCCGTTCGTCCAACAACTTTACCATCGACGACCTGCACGAGATTGTGCGCATCTGCAACGAGCACGGCATCAAGAGCTACCTCACGGTCAATACCGTCATCTACGACGAAGACATCGCCCTGCTGCACCGCATCGTCGATGCGGCCAAGGAGGCGGGCCTCACGGCCATTATCGCCAGCGACGTGGCCGCCATGACCTATGCCCGCGAGGTGGGGGTCGAGGTGCATCTGTCGACCCAGCTGAATATCTCGAACACCGAGGCGCTGCGCTTCTATGCCCGCTTTGCCGACGTGGTGGTGCTGGCCCGCGAGTTGAATCTGGAGCAGGTCACCCGCATTCACGAGGCCATCGAGCGCGACCACATCGTGGGGCCGGGCGGCGAGCCGGTACGTATCGAGATGTTCTGCCACGGGGCCTTGTGCATGGCCGTTTCGGGCAAGTGCTACCTGAGCCTGCACGAGATGAATGCCTCGGCCAACCGGGGAGCCTGCATGCAGATTTGCCGCCGCTCCTACGAGGTGAGAGACAAGGAGACCGGCAATGAACTCGAGGTGGACAACGCCTATATCATGTCGCCGAAAGATTTGAAAACCATACACTTCCTCAATAAACTCATCGATGCCGGCGTGCGGGTGTTCAAAATCGAGGGGCGTGCCCGCGGTCCCGAATATGTGCGTACCGTCGTCTCGTGTTACAACGAGGCCATCGATGCCTGTCTGGCCGGCGACTTCACCGACGAGAAGATTGCCGACTGGGACCAGCGGCTGGCCACGGTATTCAACCGCGGTTTCTGGAACGGTTATTACCTGGGGCAGCGGTTGGGCGAGTGGACCCACAACTACGGGTCGGCGGCCACCAAGCGCAAGGTCTACATAGGCAAGGGGGTGAAATACTTCTCCAACCTGGGGGTGGCCGAGTTTCTGCTCGAGAGCGGGTCGCTGAGCGTAGGCGACGAGGTGGTCATCACCGGGCCCACGACCGGAGCCCTCTTCCGCAAGGTCGAGGAGATACGGGTCGACCTGAAACCGGTCGAGACCGCCGTAAAGGGCGACCGCTTCTCGATGCGGGTCGACGAGAAGATACGTCCGTCGGACAAATTGTATAAATGGGTAGATAGTTCGGAACTTAAATCGAAATAGTTATGTTCAGGAAACGAGCGATTGCAGCAATCTTGGGAATGGCCTGTGTGGGACAGCTCGCCGCCACGAAACAGGGCGTGCCGGCCTACAACGATTACAAGGCTTTGATAAACAGGGGTATCTCTCTCTTCGAAGAGAAGAACTACGTGGGTTGCTCCGATGTGATGCAGGAGGCGCGCCAGGGCGACCTGCCGCGCGAGTTGCGCGAGACGGCCGACTGGTATATCGCGCTGGCCGAGGCCCGCAACCATTCGCCGCAGACGGTAAGTCTGCTGACGGCTTTTCTGAGCGAATACCCCGAGTCGTCGCACACCCTGCAGGCGCGGTTGGCTTTGGCCGACTATTACTACGACCGGCAGGAGTATGCCCGGGCCTTGAAGGCCTACCGCTCGATCAACGTGAGTCTGCTCACCGGCGACGAGGAGGACCGTTGGGGCTACCGTACCGCCTGTTCGCTGTTGAAGACCGGCGAGCCCGCGTCGGCCAAACCGCTCTTTCAGATTCTCATCGGGAAAGATAAATTCAAAACCGGCTCTACCTTCTATCTGGCCTATATCCAGATGAACGAGGGCGACGACCGGGTGGCATTGAGCAACTTTGCCAAGGTCTCGGGCGATGCCCGATACGGCTATTCGGCCCGGCTGCACATGCTGCAAATCTACTTCAAGCAGAAACGTTTTGCCCAGGTGTTGAGCGAGGGTAAGGAGTTGCTCTTGCACACCACGACCGATGCCGATGCCTATACCGAGTTGCTTCGTCTGTTGGGCGAGAGTACTTACCACGAAGGCAACGACACCTTGGCCGCCGACTACCTCGAGCGCTATCTGCAACGCACTGGCCAGCCGCAACGCTCGGCCCTCTATGCGATGGGTGTGATGGCCTATCGTCAGGGCGACGATGTGCGGGCCATCAACTATCTGGGACGGGTGACCGCCACCGACGATGCCCTGTCGCAAAATGCCTACCTCTACATCGGGCAGGCTTACCTGCGGGCCGGCGACAAGAACAACGCCCGCATGGCCTTCGAGATGGCCTCGCAGGGCAACTACGACACTCAGGTGCGCGAGACGGCTCTCTACAACTACGCCCTCTGTCTCTACGACCGGTCGGCCTCGCCCTTCGACAATTCGGTGGGGGTGTTCGAGCGTTTCCTCAACGAGTTCCCCGAGTCGCGCTATGCCGACCGCATCAACGACTACCTGGTCGAGGTCTACATGACGACCCGTAACTACCGGTCGGCCCTGGCTTCAATCGAGAAGATACAGCGGCCCGACAGCAAGATACTGGCCGCCAAGCAGCGCATCCTGTTCCAGCTGGGTACCGAGGCGTTTGCCAATACCCGCATCGAGGAGGCCCGGCAGCTTTTCACCCAGGCTATCGGCGTGGGCAACTACGATGCCGACATCCGCGCCAAGGCTTCGTTCTGGCTCGCCGAGTGCCTGTATCGTCAGGAGCAATACGGTGCCGCGGCCCGCAACTACTCGGCATTCCTCTCGGCCTGCAAGGACAAGCGCAGCGAGATGTATGCCCTGGCCTGGTACGACTGGGCCTATTGCCAGTTCAAGCAACACAACTTCGCGCAGGCGCTCGACGGCTTCTCGCGTTACCTCTCGGCACAGACGGGGGCCGACAAGCGCATGGTGGCCGATGCCTATGCCCGTACCGGCGACTGCTACTACTATGCCCGTCGCTATGCCGATGCCGAGCAATATTACGCACAGGCGCAGCAGACCTATCCGGCCGGCGGCGATTACGCCCTCTTCCAGAAGGCATTCATGGCCGGGTTGCAGAAAAATCAGGAGCGTAAAATCGAACTGCTCGACCAGCTCATCGCCCAGTATCCCCGCTCGGGTTATCTGGCCAATGCCTGGTTCGAAAAGGGACAAGCCTATACGATACTCAACCGCAACAACGAGGCCATAGCCAGCTACCGCCAGCTGATGGACAACTATCCCCAGAGCGCGATAGCCCGCAAGGGCGGCCTGCAGCTGGGCATGGTCTACTTCAACAACGGCCAGACCGACGAGTCGGTAGCCGCCTACCAGCAGGTAATCGAGCGCTATCCTACCAGCGAAGAGGCCCGTGTGGCCGTGGCCGACCTCAAGTCGGTCTATGTCGAGAAAGATGCCGTCGATGCCTATGCCACTTACCTCAACCGCGTGGGGCTGGCCGAACAGGCACCCGTGGGCGAACTCGACTCGCTCTCCTACATGGCTGCCGAGCGCACCTACATGACGGGCAAGGGGGCGGCCTCGCTCGAGAAATATCTGCGCAACTACCCGGGTGGGGCCTTTGTGGTGCCGGCCCACTTCTATGTGGCACAGGCTGCCTTTGCCGCCAAGGAGTATGACAAGGCCCTCGCCTCGTTCGACTATGTGGTGACCCACAGTCCCGACGGCGAGTTTGGCGAGGAGTCGTTGGCCCGTAAGTGCGAAATCCTCTATCTGAATGGCCGTTACGACGAGGCTCTCGAAGGTTTCAAGGCCCTTGAGAAGAAGGCCACGACGGCCGAGAACAAGCAGGCGGCCTGGCTGGGCATGCTGCGCATAGCCCGCAACAAGCAGCAGTACGACCTGGTACTCGCTGCCGCCGAAGGTCTGCTGGGCGAGAGCAAGCTGTCGCCCGACCTGCGGCAGGAGGTACTCTTTGCCCGGGCCGATGCCTGTGCCCACAGCGGGCAGGGCGAGAAGGCTGCCGCCGACTGGCAGGAGCTGGCCCAGGATACGCGGTCGGAGTATGGCGCACAGAGTGCCTACCTGTTGGCTCAATATCAGTTCGACAACAAAGCCCTCAACAATGCCGAGAAGACCCTGAACGCCTTTATCGACAAGGGCACCCCGCACAGCTACTGGCTGGCCCGGGGCTTCCTGCTCATGGCCGACATCTACGAGAAGCGGGGCGAGACCTTCCAGGCCCGGCAGTATCTGCAGAGCCTGCGCAACAACTATCCGGCGAGCGACGACGATATAAGTGCCCGTATCGACGAGCGGCTGGCCCGATTGGGAAAAACGGAGTAGAACGATTCAATACATGTAACTTATGAAACGGTTTTCTTTTTTGACGATACTGATCATTCCCTTCGCCCTGTCGGCACAGCAGGCCGACTCGCTGCGTCGGGAAGTAACCATAGAGAAAGACTTTACGCCCATCGTGCGCGATGCCTCGAAAATCAACACCCTCCCCGAGGTCGAGGCGCCTACGGTCACCCGGCAGTCGATACAGTACAGCGACTGGACGGTTCCGGCTCCGCTCGAGGCCCGCGCCGTGTTGTTGCCGGCCGGCGGTTTCGGCGACCCGGCCCGCGAAAACCTGAAGCGCGGCTATTTCGATTTCGGTCTGGGCAATTACTGGAACATGGTGGGCAATGCCGGCTACCGCATCCTGCAAAGCGAGAAAGACCAGTTGGGCGTGTGGCTGCAACACCGCTCGACCTGCGGCTCGGTAGACTACAACCAGACTCTGCCGGGCTATGAAACCTCGCGTACGATGAGGCAGCTCGAAGAGCGGGTGGTGGCCGACTATTGCCATTCGTTCGAGAAGCTCGACCTGGGTATACGGGGCGGCTATCGGTACGACTCGTTCAACTACTACGGCCTGCGTTTCCCCGGTGTGCAGGGCATCGCCTCGCCCGGGCAGGAGATAAACCGCTTCTTCCTCAAGAGCCACATCGCCTCCAGCAACCCCGATGCCCAACTGCGCTACTCGGCATCGCTGGCCTACTACCGGTATGGCTACCAGCGGGGCTATCTGCAAGGCGACAAGGGGGCTGCCGAAAATGTGGTAGCTGCCGATTTCGCCCTCGTGGCCCCCATCGACCCCAGCAGCGACATAGCACTCGACGGCGCGTTCGACTATGTGGGCTACAACCGGTTGCCGTCGGCATCGGGCTATGGCATGCTGTCGCTCAATCCGCGGTACAGCTGGCACAACGACCGGGTGTCGCTCTCGGCCGGTGTGAAGGCCGACATCTCGTTCAACAACGGCACCATCTTCCGCTTTGCCCCCGATGTGCGTTTCGACTGGACCATCGTGCCCGACCTGCAGTTCTACACCCTACTCACCGGAGGCAAGCAACTGAATACCTGGCATCGGGTATCGGCCCGTACGCTCTACTTCAATCCCTCGGCCGTGGTCGACAACAGCTATACTCCGCTCGATGCCCGGCTGGGCCTGCGGGTCAATGCCCTGCGCGGCCTGTCGATAGGTATTTCGGGCGGCTACGAAATCGGTAAGAATGTTCTTTTCCTCGTGCCCGAACAGACCGTGAACGGCCAGTTTACCGGCGTGTCGCGCTTCTGGGGTATCGATGCCTATGCCTGGAAAGCCGGTCTCGACCTCTCGTATCGCTACGGTACCCTGTGGGAGGCTTCGGCCCGGGTCGACTATTGCCGCTGGACCACCACGGGCGGCGGTCAGGTGGTATCGTATGATCGGCCGCAATGGCAAGGCGGGGTGAATGTGCGTTACAATCCGCTCGCTGAACTCTCGCTCGAGGCGGGTTACGACTTTGCCGCCGTGCGCAAATACGGCGTGCTGGGCGCCATCCCCGACATGCACCTCGTGCATGTGAAAGCCTCGTATGCCTTCACCTCCTGGTTCTCGCTTTATGGTCTCACCGACAATCTGTTGAACCGTAAATACGACATCGCCTACGGTATGCCGGCTCAGGGAATCAGTTTCATGTTCGGAGTCGATTTCAAATTCTGATTCCCGCTCTCTGCGGTACCTTTGTCTCCGATACTCGGGCTATACATTATTTAATAAAAAAGTAGAAAAAAAGGCTGTTTTACAATTCGATTTCCTATTTTTGCGCAAAATTTGAACGAAAGTTGCGTGTATGGCGAAGAATTTGGTAATAGTAGAGTCTCCGGCAAAGGCTAAAACAATAGAGAAGTTTCTGGGAAAGGACTACGAGGTCCTCTCGAGCTATGGTCACATTCGGGATCTGAAGAAAAAAGATTTCAGCATAGATATT
Source organism: Barnesiella sp. An22 (assembly GCF_963931395.1). Classification (NCBI taxonomy): domain Bacteria; kingdom Pseudomonadati; phylum Bacteroidota; class Bacteroidia; order Bacteroidales; family Barnesiellaceae; genus Barnesiella; species Barnesiella sp. An22. Next base: position 56,092 of record NZ_OZ007014.1, on the reverse strand, counting down.
AACGACCATTATAAACCTATTTACGAGATACCTGCCGACAAGAAGCAGGTGGTCGACACCCTCAAGGCCGAGGCCGCCAAGGCCGATATGGTGTGGCTGGCTTCCGATGAGGACCGCGAGGGAGAGGCTATTGCCTGGCACCTGTTCGAGGTGCTGAAGCTGAAGCCCGAGAAGACCAAGCGTATCGTGTTTCACGAGATTACCAAAGATGCCATTCTGCATGCCATAGCCAATCCGCGCGATATAGACATGCACCGGGTCGATGCCCAGCAGGCACGCCGGGTGCTCGACCGCATCGTGGGCTTCGAGCTCTCGCCGGTGCTGTGGAAAAAGGTGAAACCGGCACTTTCGGCCGGTCGGGTGCAGTCGGTAGCCGTGCGGCTGATTGTGGAGCGCGAGCGCGAAATCGCCGCCTTCAAGCCCGAGGCTGCCTATCGGGTAGTGGGCGAGTTTGTCCTGCCCGGCGGTGAGGTGCTGAAGGCCGAGTTGAACCAGCGGCTCAAGACCGAAGCCGAGGCGATGGCTCTGCTCGAGGCCTGCAAGACGGCCGCTTTCTCGATTGGCGATGTGACGGTGAAACCCGCCCGCAAGTCGCCCGCGGCCCCCTTTACCACCTCGACTCTGCAACAGGAGGCGGCCCGCAAACTGGGATTCTCGGTGGCCCAAACCATGATGGTGGCCCAGCGGTTGTACGAGGCCGGACACATTACCTACATGCGTACCGACTCGGTCAACCTCTCGTCGCTCGCCCTCAATACGACCAAAGACGAAATCATCAAAACGCTGGGTGAGAAATATCTCCACACCCGCAACTACCATACCCACACCAAGGGGGCACAGGAGGCTCACGAGGCTATCCGCCCCACCTACATCAGTCACCGCGAAATCAACTCGTCGTCGCAGGAGAAGCGGTTGTACGAATTGATTTGGAAACGTACCATCGCCTCGCAGATGAGCGACGCCGAGCTGGAGAAGACCACGGCGACCATCACCATATCGGGGCGCAAGGAGTATTTCGTAGCCGTAGGCGAGGTGCTGAAATTCGACGGTTTCCTGAAGGTGTACATGGAGTCGACCGACGACGAAGGCGATGCCGAGAGCAACGACAAGATGCTGCCCCCCCTGACCCGAGGCGAGGCGCTGACCCTCTCGACCGCTACCGCCACCGAGCGATTCTCGCAGGCTCCCGCCCGCTACACCGAGGCCAGTCTGGTACGCAAGCTCGAGGAGCTGGGTATCGGCCGTCCGTCGACCTATGCGCCCACCATCTCGACCATCCAGCAACGCGAGTATGTCGAGAAGGGCGACCGCAAAGGGACCGAGCGCAAGTACCACCTGCTTACGCTGAGCAAGGGCAATATCCGTGCGGTCGAGAAGAGCGAGATTACCGGTGCCGATAAGGGCAAGTTGTTGCCTACCGACATCGGTGTGGTGGTGACCGACTTCCTCACCGAATACTTCCCCGAGATTCTCAACTATAATTTCACGGCCAACGTCGAGCAACAGTTCGACGACATTGCCGAGGGCAAGACCGTGTGGAGCGACGAGATAGACCACTTCTACAAACTGTTCCACCCCGTGGTCGAGAGTGCCATGGCGCTGCGTCTGGAGCACAAGGTGGGCGAGCGTGTGCTGGGTACCGACCCGAAGAGCGGCCGCCCCGTGTCGGTGAAGATAGGCCGCTTCGGGCCGCTGGTACAGATAGGCACCCCCGATGACGAGGAGAAGCCCCTGTTCGCCTCGCTGCTCAAGGGTCAGTCGATGAGCACCATCACCCTCGACGAAGCCTTGAAACTCTTCGAGCTGCCCCGTACGCTGGGCGACTACGAGGGCAAGACGGTGGTGGTAGGTATCGGTCGCTTCGGTCCCTATATCCGGCACGACGGCAAGTATGTGTCGTTGCCCAAGGAGTACACCCCGCAGGGCGTGACGCTCGACGAGGCCATTGCCCTGATCGAGCACAAGCGCGAGGAGGAGAAGCAGCGCTTCATCAAGAAGTTCGACGAAGACCCCGAGCTCGAGTTGTTGAACGGACGCTTCGGCCCCTACATCGCCTACAAGAAAAAGAATTACAAACTGCCCAAGGGCACCGAGCCCGCCTCGCTCTCTTTTGCCGACTGCATGAAGATTATCGAGGAGGCCGACAAGGCACCGGCCAAGAAGAAACCGGTCCGCAAGAAATCGACGAAATAAGAGGCGGTTTATCCTATTGCAGCGAACGCTTTGTCCCCAACCGGGGAGCAAAGCGTTTGTCTTTTTTTGAGCACTCTTTTTGAGAATACGAGGTACCCTGTGGCAGGCCCGGCCGACGGGGTGTCGCACAATTTGCCGCAGAGATGAGGTAAATTTCGAAAGGTGTGCTTATTTTTGGAAAAGATAAAACAGAGCGTGTATGGCAAAGGAGCTTTTCAATCGATATGTGTGGCTTATCGACCTGCTGCAACGCTACGGCCGCCTCACCCGTCGAGAGATTGACGAGCTGTGGATGCGAAGCGAATACTCCGAGGGGAAGCCGATGGCGCGGCGTACCTTTATGAATTACCGGCAGGCGATACAGGAGATGTTCGACGTGAATATCGAGTGCGACCCCTCGACCTACGAATACTACATTGAGGACCCCGAGGCCCTCGAGGGTAACGGGGCCCGGGTGTGGGCGCTCAATACCCTCTCGGTCAACACCCTGCTCAACGAGAGCCAGGAGCTGCGCGACCGCATCGTGCTGGAGAATATTCCTTCGGGGCAGAAGTTTCTGCGCCAGGTCTTCGAGGCGATGAAGGAGAGCCGCATGGTGTGGCTCTCGTACCATTCGTTTCGTCGGATTACGGGGTCGCGCACGCTGGTGGCCCCCTACTTTGTGAAGCTCTTCAGGCAGCGGTGGTATGTGGTGGGCCTCCCGGCAGGAGAGCGCAGAATCAAGACCTATGCGTTGGACCGCGTGACCTCACTCGAGTTGAGCGACCGCACCTTTGTCTATCCCGAGGGGTTCGAGCCGGCCGACTATTTCAAGGATTGTTTCGGCATTACTTACGGCGAGCAGCTGGCCGAGGAGGTGGTGTTGCGGGTCTCGGCCCTCCAGGCCAACTACCTGCGCACGCTGCCGTTGCACGAGAGCCAGGTCGAGAGCGAGCGCGGCGACAGCCATTCGGTTTTCCGCTACCGGTTGAAGATTACCCCCGACCTGGTGCAGGAGCTCTATGCCCTGAGTTTCTGGCAAGCCGAGGTGTTGGCTCCGCAGTCGTTGCGCGAGGCGGTGGCAGCGCGGTTGGCCGAGAGTCTGGCCGGTTATCGGGGTCCGTTGTCACAGCGTTGAGCCACGTGGCTCAATCGCCGGTATAGATCGCCTTCATCGAGCCCAGCGCCAGTTTGCCCTCCACCTTCAGGGGGATGCGCCGCGAGTCGGTGCTGATCCAGGCCGAGATGTTGTCGCTCGTCTTTTTGCCCGAAGTATCGTAGAATCGGAACCGCACCTTGAAGGTGCTGTACTCCTTTTTGTTCTGTTTGAGAATCTCCTGTCCCAGATACTCGATGTCGAGGTATTCGAGGCTTTTTCCCGAGAAGATTTTGGTCTTGTAGAGCTGGTTCATGGTCATGGCCCTGAAGTCGAAGGCCCGAATCACATAGAAGATGCTGAGCATGTCGTAGACGATGCCCGGCTCGGTGAGGGTGTAATCCTCGATGGCATTCCGCTTGGGTCGGTAGAGCCGTATCTTCCCCGTGGTAGCCGATTCGGTATGGGAGTAGTGCACCTCGTCTTTGCGGTAGGTACCGCCCTCGTCGGCGAGCTTGGCATAGTAGATGGGCAGCAGGTTGCTGTTGCGGCGCATGTCGGCTACGAGGGTGTCGCGCACCCGGAAGATGTTGTCGGCAAAAGGCAGCGTGCGCGCCGTCATCACCGAGTGGTAGCTGTTGGGGCGGACGGTCAGCTGCAAGGTAGCCGTGGCGGCCCGTTTCCAGAGAAACCCCAGTTGGTAGATGATGTCGTAAGTGAGGTTCTCGGGTTGCACTCCCGGTAAGGTTTGTGCCTGGGAACTCGTGACCGACAGCAGGCTGCCGGCGAGGAGAGCGAGTGTCAGCACGGCGAGGCGTGCCTTTGCAACGATAGACGTATGACTCTGGGTACACATGGCCTTGTAAGAGTTAAGCAGGTCAGTAACTTCGTTTCTTCTCCTTGGGTTTGTTTTTCTTGATTTTGTCGGGCTTCTGTCGGTCGACGGGGGTGGCGTATATGTCCCACTCCTGTTCGATGTCCCAGTTGGCCTTCAGTTCCAGCTCCTGGGGGTAGTACGACACCTCTTCGGGCTGTCGCTTCTCGGCATAGTTGCCGGTATCGTATTTGCCGTTCCCGTTGCTGTCGATGTAGAGTCGGGCATAGTAGGTGCCCGGGTTCATGTACATGAATTCGGCCCCTCCGTTGACGACAGGAGCCGACCTCACCGGTTTGTCGCCCGAGTCGAGAATCTCGACGATGGCCGAGTCGGTAACTCCGGTGATGGCAAGATAGAGGTTGGCATAGTCTTCGAGAGCCTTCACCTTGAATTCTTGCGTGTAGTCGTCGGTGAAAAGCCCGTAGATATTGGTGAAGGCGGTCGAGTCCATCACCACGCGGTAAGCCTCGCCAGGCGTCCACTTGTAGGAGAGGGTATAGTCGCGTATGGCTATCGAGTCCTGCTGGAAGGTGACAAGCGAGTCGGCTACGGGAATCCACAGCGTATCGCGTTTCTGCTCGAGGTGAATCTTGCCCCGGTCGTAACTCTGCAGCGGTTCGGCAAAGGAGAATCGCAGCGGGCGGTACAGGTCGAGCGAGCCGCTCGTCTTGGAGCTCATCTGCAGGAATTCGATTTTGGGAGCCTCGATCGAGTCGCCCTCCTCTTTCTTCTTCTCTTTTTTCTTGGTGTTCTTGTATCGCCTCATGGTGAACTTGAGCGTATCGTTGTAGAGCGACAGTTCCCGGAGCGAGTCGGTGCGCAGGTACTCGGCGGCAAAGAGCAGGGTATCCATGTTGTAGATGGTCGAGTCCTTAATCCAGTATTGCAGGCTGTCGTTGTGGGGCGACCGCTCGAGAATGGCCCAGTCGTCGCTCTCGAAGTTGAGCGGCTTCAGACGGGGCAGCGAGTCGGCCGGAGCCTTGAAGTAGATATTGAGCCGGCGGCGGTCGGTGCGCTCGGTCTTGTCGAGGTATTGCGATTGAAACCCCTCGTTGAACGAGGTGAGCAGAATGTCGTTGGGGTAGAAGTGGGTGTGGTTGTACTCGATGATGGTGTCGATGGTGACACTGTCCTTCCACAGGGTATCGACATGCAGCTTGACATCGGCCGTAGGCACGACGATGGAGTCGAAGAAGGCAATCTCTTCCGACGGGTTGTCGAACTTGTAGTCGCGGTTGAGGTCCTTGAGGGCGAAGAGCCGATATTTGCCCGGGGCCACGTTGCGTATGGTGAAGTGCCCCAGTTCGTCGGAACTGGCGATTCGCTCCAGCGGCAGCTTCTGGAAGGCCGAGTCGTCGAGGTTGCTGTGCAATCCTACCAGCATGCCGGTCACCGGCTCCAGGTCGCTGGCATTGAGCAGGATGCCCGACACCTGCAGCGAGTCGATGGTGGGGCCTGTCGAGAAGGAGTAGGCAAAGCTGTAGAGCGGGTTCTTCTCGTTGTTGTCGACAATCGAGTTTGAGAAGTCGATGGTATAGGTGGTGTTGGGCAGCAACGAGTCTTTGAGCTCTACGGTCACCTTGCGCCCCAGGGCCCGGATTTCGGGCATGTCCTTTTGCGGGGGCGATACGATTACCTTTTCGCCCGGGCTTTCGACCTGGATGATTTCGTCGAACTCGATTTCGACCCGCTGTTTCGACACGTTCAGCGCGCCGGGAGCCGGGGTGCTCTTGACGAATACCGGCGGGGTCTCGTCGCGGGGCCCTCCTCCGGGGCGCGACATGTTGGCACAGGAGTATATCGACAGCACCAGCACCAGAGCGGCGGCAAACCGATAGGCGGTCGTGGGGGAAATAGGTCGTTTCAAATTCATTGTCAACAGTTTTGAGTGTAAAGGTACTATAAATAAGAACAAAAACAAGTTTTGTTCTGTTTTGCCGGATAATTCTATCTATTCGTTGCAAAGATAGATAAAGATAGTGAAAGCCGAGACTAAAACTAAAAACAAGTATTCTTGTCTTCCCGGAGTTGTGCCGGCACCGTGGAAAATCAGTAGGGCGGCTTCAATCTTCTCTCATGCCCTACCCGACAAAAAATACTGCAACAAAAGAACGATTAAAAGTTCTCTCGTTGCAGTATACAACTCGCTAAGCCCTTTGTTTTGGATAAGGCGTTTTACTGCCGGGCGCCGCCGGTATCTTCGGGAGCCTTATTTACGCAGCAGGGTCTTTATTTCATATTGTTTGCCGTTTGAGGTCTTTACAACCCACACATTCAGGCCTTCGGCCAATCCGGTATTCTCTATGCGATATTCGTTCGCTCCCACATTCCGGTGATGAAGCAGTCTGCCGGAGATGTCGTAAACCGAAACCTCGGCTATCATCTCGGTCGAGAATACTGTTGTCGCTCCGGCTTCGGATACACAATAAACAGCTGCTTTGCCGTCTATTTCGTTGATTCCCGATACGGGTCGTGTCTCGCCGAAATTCGGGCGCAGATGAATGTTGCCGTAGTCGTCGACTTTGATTAATAGGCCTTCGTGGTTGTAGTAGAAATATCCTGTTTCCTCGTTGTCGAAAGCTACATATACGAGGTCATCTCCATTCAGCTGGTGGATTTCGAAATAATAACTGCCGGCTTCCAGTTCGGTTGCGGGGAAAGGATAAGAGCAGGGTTCTCCTACCCTGTCGAGGCTCATGTGGCAAGAAACCGTTTTCACCAGTTCTACTTGAAGCTCGTTCTCTTTGTAAACGCTCAGTTCGAAATCGCATTCATGGTCGGCAACGCCTTTCCCGCCCAATCCTACGGTAATCGAGGTGAGGGTGTCGGTTTGCGAGATATAGAACAAATTGCCGTATGTCATCTCCGAGGTACCGGCCACACCGTTGGTGAAAATTTCGTGCTCTTCGATATCCGTGGCAAAGGTCGAGTCGGAAACAAGAACGTCGACCGATGCGATGTTGTCATTTGGGCTCTCATCGGCGGCATAGTCTATCGATGCTGTGATTTTTGCGGTTCCCACAGGCACATTGTCGATAGTGGCTTTGGTCGTGATATTCAGTATTGCGTTGGGTTGTACAGGTTCTTCCACGGTTTTTCTTGCTACCTCTTCATCGCCGACGGTTATCACAAAGTCAAATTTCTCTGATGCGAGGTTCCCTTTGTTGCGCACTGTCGCTTGAAATTCGCGCGGGGCGTTGAACTGGTTCACAGGCATCATGTGGTATACGTCCGGAGCGAAGGTTTCGATAGCCAAGTCGTGCCCTTTCATTGTCTCTACCCGTATGCTGGTGAGATTCAGGTAGGAGAGTTTCGTCGATTTCACGGCGAGAACAAAATGGCCGGATTCTTCGATGGTGAATGGTATCGTGTCGAGACCTTCTTTTGTAGTGACGTTGGTGAAAGATCTCAGGATTTTTGCCTTGTCCATGTCTTCTCCCGATTGAGCCAATAATACATCGAAATCGTCACTGTCGCCCTCTTCGGCGCTTCCGCCCATATAGTATTCCAATATCATGCGGTATTGGCCTTTGTCCAATGTCAGGCATCGAGAGATGAGCGGCACGTTCACTTTCTCGCAGTTGTACGAGCCATGGCCGTCGTAGATGACGTTGACTGCCCAGCCTCCCTTTTCGCCGGATATCCAATCGCCATGATTGCCGCTGCTTCTCGTAAAATCGGAAACAAACGGGAGGGACGTGATCGGCTCGAAATTGCGCACCGAATCTTGTGCAGATTCATACTCTTCTCCGTCATACGAAACCCGCACTTCCACGTAATGCCAGCCAAGGGCCGACAGGTCGACAGTTTGTGCGAATGTGATTTCGGTCTCCTCGTTGGGGTCCAAGACGATGTCTTGTTCTTCGTTCACCCAAACTCCTTCTCCATCGTTCCCGCGTAATTGGTAGCTGTAATAGAGTTTTTCGGTTTGATTGGTACCCTCGTTCTTTACGGTGAATTTCACTGGAGATTCCGCAGACAAATCACAACCCGATACGGGTAAGATGACGTTTGTGAGGGTCAAATCGGGTTGACCGCTGAAAGCGCCTTGCTCAATGCTGAAATTGTCTATCTGAATGCGGTATCTGTTTTTCTCTGAGAAAGCATGGAGGGCGAAATAATAGGTGCCATCCTCGGGTATATCGACTGTATTGAAGGCCTTCTGCCAGGTATCGACTTTCACGTCGGTGTACTGTTCGATAACTGTCATGGTCGTCGGGTCACTGCTCGTCCCGTACATCAACTCGAAATTTTCGGCCGAAATAGTCGATGTCATGTAATCGAACGAGACATTGATTTGTCCTTGCTCGATTTGTATCGGAGGAGTAATCATGTAATCGTTAGCCGGGTTTTCCCAGGAGTACAGATAAAGGGCGATACCTGTTCCACCGTTGGCATCGTCGAGCAGGTTGTTGTATTCCCATGTCTTATCGTCGTTGTTTACGTTCAATATGGTCCAGCGTTGGAAAGAGCTTTCAGAGTTGAATCCGTCGGTAAACGGCAATTCTATGATGTCTTTGTGCTCGAAAGCAGAAGCCAGAGTGTCGTTGTAATGGATACAGTCCGAAGCACAAGCTATCCATGCCTTTATCTTGTATGTGCCCAAAGCAGACAAATCGCATTTTGTCGAGAAATTGTATGTTGTGCTTTCGCCGGGCCGGAGATTGATGTCGAACTGCTCGGTCACGGTTTTGCCATCATTGATTGAATAGTAAAAACTGACTTCTTCGGCCATACTTTGCTGACCGGTGTTTGACAAGCTCATGGAGAGGGTCTCTTCGCTGCCCGAGAGGCCGGAAACATTGATTTGGTCTACCGCCAAATCGAAATGGGGGTGATGCTCGACGACGTCGATCAAGCCGTTCAGTTTTACTTCGAACAGATAGGTATATCCGGCACGGAACTCATAATTGTCGAATCTCCCGAACTTGCCATTGGCAATGGCCACCCACATGCCCGGGGTCGGGTTCGTTATGCAGAAATCATATATACCCGGTTCCACAAAAATGCTTTGCCGGGTACCCCGCAGTACATTCGATGTGGACAATGCTCCGTCGGCATTTTCCGGTATTTTGTAATTAAATAAATCATAAATCTCTGAGGATATATCGCCATACTCTCCTGCCAATATTTGCAGGTTGGGCAAGATGATATCGCCGTACGTCGAGTGGCTGCCGTCGAGCAACATCTGGTAACCTGTTCCGTTCCCTATGATGTCTTCCTTGGTTACGGATAGCACGATTTCGGCTTTCTCTTCGGACTCAAGATTATCAGCCCTGCTGGGAAAAGCCAACAGCATCATAGCCGTCAAAAGTAAACATGAGTGTTTCATAAGTTAAATAATTAAATTGAACAAACGGTTTTATTAGAGAGTATTATAAAGCTGTATTGGATTCTGTTTTTTCGGGATTAAGTGATGAATGTATAAAAATATTTATAAACAGAGTATAGTAATATCTACGAAGGTTTAAAAAATACAAACTTTTAGTTATATTAATAATCGAGCGCTTGCTCAGAACCGTCGGAGTGGAGTTGTCGTATGAGTGGGGCGGTCGTGATGAATAGGCGACAAAGATGCTAATAATAAATAAATCGAATAATTTTGGGCATCTGTGAAAAAATAATATATCTTTGCACCTTGATAAAAATACGAAAATCAATTAAAACAAAAAATAAAGTACTAATCACATGCAAAACAAAGGATTTATTAGAGTCATTGCGGTTTTGCTTACACTTATCTGCTTGTTCTACATTTCGTTTTCGGTTGTAACCGCTGTTTACAACAACAAAGCGAAAGAGTATGCCGCCGGCGATGAGGCGAAGTATAAACATTATATCGACTCTATCTCTACGGAAAAGGTGTATTGGTGGTATTATACGTATCAGCAATGCCGTGAAATGGAAATAGGTTTGGGCCTCGACTTGAAAGGCGGTATGAATGTAATGCTGCAAATTTCGGTGGCCGATGTGCTCAAATCGTTGTCGAATAACAACCCCGACCCCAATTTCAATGCGGCTATTGCTGCCGCACAGGCTGCACAAGCCGGGAACAACGATTTTATCGCTTCGTTCTACGACGAATACAGAAAAATCGATCCCAATGTGCGCCTCTCGGCTATCTTCAGCACCTTCCAGATGAAAGACAAGATTACGCCGAAGTCGACCAACGAAGAGGTAATAGCCGTTTTGCGCAACGAATTGAACAGTGCGGTAGACAACTCGTATAATGTATTGCGCACGCGTATCGACGGCTTCGGTGTGGTTGCTCCCAATATCCAAAAGTTGGAGAAAGACGGTCTTATCTCGATAGAATTGCCGGGTATCAAAGAGCCCGAACGTGTAAGAAAACTGTTGCAAGGTAGCGCAAACCTCGAGTTTTGGGAAACTTATAAGCTCGACCAGCTCATTGCCAAACTCGATGCTGTAAACAACGCTCTGGCTGCTGCCAATGCCGGCCAGACTACCGACTCGGTTGCTGCCGAGGCTCCTGTTGCCGAAGCTGCTCCCGCTGCCACCGACACGACGGCTACTGCCGCTGCCGCTACGGGCGACAGCACCGCTCAGTCGCTGAAAGCCAAACTGCAGAAAGAGGAGTCGGATGCCGAAATGATGGCTCGTTTCCGCAAACAGAATCCGTTGCTTTCGCTGATGAACTATACACAAGCCTACGGCGGTTCGCCGGTAATCGGTATTGTGAACAAAAACGATACGGCTGCCGTAAACAGCATGTTGTCGAGCAAGATTGCCCGCGACATCCTGCCCAGCGACCTTATCCTGCGCTGGACGGTGAAACCCATCGACGAGAAACAAACCATGTATGAACTCGTTGCCCTTAAAGCCGGTAAAGGAGGAAAAGCTCCTCTGGGCGGCGACGTGATTACCGATGCTCGCGACGATTTCGACAAGATTAAAGGCTCGGTAGTGAGCATGACCATGAATGCCGAGGGTGCCAAGACGTGGGAGAAACTGACCCGCGACAACATCGGCAACGCCATCGCTATCGTGCTCGACAATCAAGTATATTCGTTCCCCAATGTACATGGTGCCATCACGGGTGGTAGCTCGGAGATTACGGGCGGATTCTCGCCCGAAGAGGCCAAAGACTTGGCCAATGTGCTCAAATCGGGTAAGATGGCAGCTTCTGTAACGATTGTACAAGAAGACATCATCGGTCCTTCGCTGGGCCAGGAGGCTATTCAAAACGGATTGATTTCGTTCTTGGTCGCTTTGGTGCTGCTGATGGCCTATTTGATTATCATGTACGGCTGGACGCCGGGCCTTATTGCCAGCTTCGGTGTGATATGCAACCTTTTCTTCACTGTGGGTATTCTTGCCTCGCTGCAAGCCGTGCTCACCCTTTCGGGTATTGCCGGTATCGTGTTGTCTTTGGCTATGGCGGTCGATGCCAACGTGCTGATTTTCGAGCGTACCAAAGAAGAATTGCGTGCGGGTAAGAATATGAAATCGGCGGTTGCCGATGGTTACAAGAATGCATTCTCGGCAATCTTCGACTCGAACTTGACCTCTATCATCACGGGTGTGATTCTGCTGATTTATGGAACGGGTCCCATCTTGGGCTTTGCCACAACCTTGATTATCGGTATCGCTACTTCGTTCTTTACGGCTATCTTTATCACCCGTCTCATTTTCGAGGCTGGTCTGAACCGCGGGAAATTCAATAATATGACTTTCACTACGGCTATTTCGCGTAATTTCCTCACCGATACCCACATCAATTTCGTAGGGTTGCGCAAGATAGGTTATATCTGCATTCTGGCCGTAATAGCCGTGTTTGTCGTTTCGTTCTTCACTCGTGGAATGAATCAAGGTATCGATTTCTCGGGAGGCCGTAACTATGTGGTTCGATTTGAACAACCGGTAAGCCCGCTCGAAATCGAAAATATGCTTGAGCCTTCGTTCGAAGGACATTCGTTGTCGGTAATCACCATCACGAGCAGCAATCAAGTGCGTATCTCGACCAATTACCGTATTGCCGATAACGGCGAGGAGGTTGACCGTGAAATCGAAACAAAACTCTACGAGGGAATGAAGAGCCTGCTGGGCGATACTACCTACGAAGAGTTTTCCAAGAATATGATTCAGAGCCGCCAGAAGGTAGGCCCGACTATTGCCGACGATATTAAGGTGGGAGCCTATTGGGCAGTCTTTTTCTCGTTGATTGCGATGGCTCTGTATATCTTGCTCCGATTCCGCAACATCGCGTTCAGTGCGGGTACGCTGGTTTCGGTAGCCTTTACCACTTTCTCGGTAGTGGGCTTGTACTCGCTGCTTTATGGAGTTTTGCCCTTCTCGATGGAGATCGATCAGAACTTTGTCGCTGCGGTATTGACGGTTATCGGTTACTCGGTGAACGATACGGTGGTAATCTTCGACCGTATTCGCGAGGAAAAAACGCTCTATCCCAAGCGCGATTTGGTAACGTCGATTAATAGCGCCTTGAACAGTACGTTGCCTCGTACAATCAATACGGGACAAAGTACGATTATCGTGCTGCTGTGTATCCTCTTGTTGGGTGCCGAGTCGGTTCGTAGTTTTGCATTTGCCATGCTGTTCGGTGTAATCATCGGTACGTTCTCGACCTTGTTCGTAGCTACGCCTATCGCTTACGAAATCCAACGCCGCAGCATTGCCAAGAAGGCCGCCAAAGAGGCTGCCGCTGCCAAATAAAGCAGGCGCTTAAGCATAAGAAAAAAGGGATCCGAGTTTTCGGATTCCTTTTTTTTGTCACCTTGGGTGGCAAGTCATTGTCTGTGGCAGGGGCCGGGGCTGGCAGTCACAACAAAAGGGGCTGAACCGAGAAGTGTATCCGGTTCAGCCCCTTTTGTACCCCCGCCGAGAATCGAACTCGGATTTAAAGTTTAGGAAACTTCCGTTCTATCCGTTGAACTACAAGGGCATTCAGTCGACAAAAGTAGTATAAAAATTTATATCCGTCAACCCTTTGGGCCGATTAGTCGAAGAGGGCTTTCAATATTTCGGGCGAGTGCAGCTCGTCGATGCCGGGCTGGTGCAGGCGGTAGTAGGTGAGTATGCGGTCGAGCACGGCGTTGCGTTCGCCCCGGTTGAAGCGGAAGTAGCGCAGGTTGTTGAAGTCCATGCGGGTGAGCTGCGCGAAAATTTCGGCCTCGCGGGGCTCGAGCGTATAGGCATGTAGCGGGCGGCTGGGGGTGAATATGCCGTTGAGCATGTCGAAGTAGTAGCCCGGGTGGTAGCTCTCCATGTTGGGACTGAAGCCGAGAAATCCGCACAGTTGCAGCAGGAAGCAGAGGTGAAAGTTGGCTTTGCCCTCGTCGATGAGATTGAGCACCTGGATAGCCTGGGCAATGAAGGCGAAGAGCTGCGGGTTGGGCTCGGGCATCTTGAGGGTCTGGCCCAGCATCTCGGCCAGGAACAGCGTCTCGGCATTCTTCACCGGGTCGGTATGGATATTTTGCAGGGGGAGCATGGTGCGGGCCTCGACAATCTTTTGCAACTCGCGGGTGTTGCGATGGTCGATGTCGAGTTCGAGAATCGAGAAAGGCATGAAGAGCGGGCGGTACATGCGGGCTTTCCGGCCGTTGCCCTGAGGGAAGAGAAAAGCCATGCGACCATACTCACGCGTGTAGAGGTGAGCCACCGCTACCTTGTCGTTGTAGGGGATAATATGCAGAACGATACCTAAGGTTTTTTCGAGCATTCGAGTAATAAGTTTAGTGCAAAAATAACTTTTTTTGAGCAAAAGGGAAGAGCCTCTAAGCGACTGTTTTAACAAGAGTTTTAAGTGGGAAAATGATAAAAGAGCCTCACAGCAAAGGGGGCTCTGGAATATGAGGTTATATTTGTACTATCATGTAAAAAAAAGGTATGGAACGGTTGGAAGTTTTTGATTACTCGAATGTGCTTATTGCGAGTTATTTTACCGATAACCGGGGGTGTGCCCACGAGAATCGAGATCATACGCTCATCTATTTATGCTCGGGTGAGCTGGAGATTGAGGAGCGGGGCCGACGTACCGTGCTGCGTGCGGGCGATTGTGCATTTATGCGGCGCGATAACCGCATGTGGTTGCAAAAGCGCATTGTAGGCGACAAGCCTTATCACTCGATTGCTTTGAAATTTTCGAAGGCATTTCTCCGGGAGTTTTATCAGCAACGGCTCGACCCGAGGGAGATTCCTGCCGAGAGTCGCCGGGAGAGAGTGAGTCTGTGGATATTGCCACGCGACCGGGCCGATGTGCGCTCGTTGTTCGAGTCGGTGATTCCCTATTTCGAATCGGGGGAGAAACCCTCCGAGGAGATACTGAAACTGAAAATGGTCGAAGGGGTGTATGTGTTGTTGCATACCGACAGCAGTCTGTACGCCTCGTTGTTCGATTTTGTGGAGCCGTGGAAGATCGATATTCTCGATTATCTCAACGAGAACTACATGTTCGACCTTTCGTTGAGCGAAATTGCCGGTTATACAGGGCGTAGCCTCGCTACGTTCAAGCGCGATTTTGCCAAAGTGAGCGACCTTACTCCCCAAAAGTGGATTATCCGGCGGCGACTGGCTGCCGCTCACGACCTGATCAAGAGCGGGCACCATCGCATTACCGATGTTTGCTACGAGGTGGGGTTCAAGAATCTGGCCCATTTCTCGCGAGCTTATAAAGAGGTTTACGGAGTTCCGCCATCGGCAAAATGAGCTTCTGGGTAAAGTAGATTGAGCCCCGCAACAAACCCGTTGCGGGGCTCAATCTTTATCTTTGCCTTATAAACAATCAACTACAAGTATGGAAACTATGCAAGGAAAAGTCGCTTTGGTTACCGGGGCAGCGACCGGTATAGGGTTGGCTTGCGCCGAGGCTTTTGCCCGGGCTGGAGCTACCGTAGTGATGGCCGATATTAACGAGCCGACAGACCAGGCAGCCCGGCTGGTGCAAGCGGGGTACGCGGCCGTGCCCTACCGCTGTGATGTCTCCGATACGAAGGCTGTAGAAGAGATGATAGGTTGGATAGTGGCCACCTATGGCCGGTTGGATGCCGCGCACAACAATGCCGGCATACAGACCCCGCAACGGCCCATGGCCGAGATTACCGACGAGGAGTTTGACCGCACGGTGGCCGTCGATCTGAAGGGGGTATGGAACTGCATGCGTTACGAGATACGCCAGATGCTCAGGCAGGGCGGTGGTGCCATTGTCAACACCTTCGGGAATAGAACGCGTTTGGGCCGGGGAGTCGCCGGCTGTCGATAAACCGCAGGCCAATCAACCGGTAGGGGAGGCAGCTACGATTGCCACCCGCCGGGTATTGGGCAGCGGAGCGGCAGCCCTGGAGGTATCGGCTCTCGGGTTCGGGGTGATGGGCATGACCTATAATCGCAGTCAGCACCCCGGGAAAAGAGAGTGTATGGCTCTGCTGCATGAGGCTGTGGAGCGTGGAGTAACTCTCTTCGATACGGCCATTATCTACGGACCGCTGACCAATGAGCGGTTGGCGGGCGAGGCGCTGGCCGCCTTTCGCGACCGCATTTGTGTGACGACGAAGTTCGGCCACGAGGTGATTGACGGGAAAGCGACCGGTCGGCAAGACAGCCGCCCGGCTACGATTCGTCGTTATTGCGAGGAGTCGCTGCGCCGGTTGCGCATCGACTGCATCCCCCTCTTTTACCAGCATCGATTCGACCCGCAGGTACCCATCGAAGAGGTAGCCGGCACGTTGGGCGATTTGATTCGCGAGGGCAAGGTGCGTTGTTGGGGGTTGTGCGAGGTGAGTGCCGAGACTATCCGCAAGGCTCACGCCGTGCAGCCGCTCACGGCGATACAGAGCGAATATCACCTCATGCACCGGGCTGTCGAGGAGAACGGCGTACTCGACACCTGTCGGGAGTTGGGCATCGGCTTTGTGCCGTACAGTCCGCTGAACCGGGGCTTTCTGGGTGGTTGCATCAACGAATATACCGCCTTCGACCCGAATAACGACAACCGTCCCACGCTGCCACGATTCCAGCCCGAAGCCATCAGAGCCAATCTGCGCATCGTGAATGTGCTGCAAGAGTTCGGCCGCACCCGGGGTATGACCTCGGCCCAGGTGGCGCTGAGCTGGCTGTTGCAAAAGGCCCCGTGGATAGTCCCTATCCCGGGCACCACGAAGCTGTCGCATCTGGAGGAGAACCTGCGAACCCTCTCGTTTGAGTTGCCGGCAGCCGACTGGCGGGCACTCGAAGCGGCTGTGGCCGAGATTCCCGTCGTGGGCGACCGGTACAATGCCGAACAACAGCGTCAGGTAGGTTTTTGAGTCGGTGAATCAATATCCCGATAATCGGTTTCAAGAGGTCCCCTCGTCCCGTATCGAGTTGAACAGGGGTTATATCGAGGGGCGAGGGCGACCCGAAATCGAGTAGTAAAAGGGGGTAAATGAAAGATTTTTAGGGAAAAATTTTGCCAATTCAAAAAACCGCTCTATATTTGCACTCGCATTTGGAAAGGGCGCCTTACTTTTTACATCTAAGGCGCATTTTTATCAAGGGCCCATTCGTCTATCGGCTAGGACGCAAGATTTTCATTCTTGAAAGAGGAGTTCGATTCTCCTATGGGCTACGAATATAAAAATAAAATAATTAGGAGACTATTGAGATGGCAAATCATAAATCGTCGGAAAAAAGAATCAGACAAACACAAGTGAGAAATTTGCGTAACCGTTACTACGCAAAAACTGCTCGTAACGCCGTTCGTAAATTGCGTGCTACTACTGTAAAAGAAGAGGCCGCCGCTTTGTATGTAAAAGTGAGCTCGATGTTGGACAAGCTGGCTAAGAAAAATGTAATCCACAAAAACAAAGCCGCTAACCTGAAATCGAAATTGGCTCTCCACGTCAACAAATTGTAATTTCGTAGAGATTGAAAATCGGCAGGGACACCCCCGCCGGTGATAGGTACGGCCCATTCGTCTATCGGCTAGGACGCAAGATTTTCATTCTTGAAAGAGGAGTTCGATTCTCCTATGGGCTACTTTAAGAGTGCGACAGTAACGGCTGCCGCACTCTTTTTATATTCGGCCGGTCGAGGAGGACCGGCGATGTGTAAAACCCGTGGCGTTTGTCTCTGAAAGGGTGCGATTTCTTGGCGTGATATTTCGTCATTCCAACTTTTTTCTCTATTTTTGTTTGTTCGTGGAGAGACGGCTTTTCGAGCCGCTTCTACCGTGTTTTTCCCGTAAGGTACCGGTCTGAAAACCGGAGGAGGGAAAGACCTCAATACAAATAAAAAGATTCGGATAATATGTCAGAAGGAACAGAAAACAAAACTTATTCAGCCGATAGTATTCAAGTGCTCGAAGGGCTCGAGGCCGTTCGTAAGCGCCCGGCCATGTATATTGGCGATATTGGCGTCAAAGGTTTGCATCACCTGGTCTACGAGGTAGTCGACAACTCAATCGACGAGGCTATGGCCGGTTATGCTACACACATCGAGGTGTATATCAACGAAGATAACTCGATAAAGGTGGTCGATAACGGTCGTGGTATCCCGGTCGACATGCACGAGAAGGAACACAAGTCGGCCCTCGAGGTAGTGCTCACGGTGCTTCATGCGGGTGGTAAATTCGACAAGGGTTCTTACAAGGTATCGGGTGGTCTGCACGGTGTAGGTGTTTCGTGTGTGAATGCCCTGTCGACCTATCTGCGTGCCGAGATTCGCCGCGACGGCAAGGTCTATATGCAAGAGTATGCCTGTGGAAAACCGCTGCACGATGTCGAGGTGATTGGCGAAACCGACGAGCGGGGTACGACGATTATCTTCCACCCCGATGCCTCTATCTTCACGACTACGGTCTACGACTACGATATTCTGGCACACCGCCTGCGCGACCTGGCCTTCTTGAATGCCGGCATTACGCTGTCGCTGACCGACCGTCGGGCAGTCAACGAGAACGGCGAGTTCCGGAAAGATGTTTTCTATTCGAAAGAGGGCTTGAAAGAGTTTGTGCGCTACATCGACTCCAACAAGGAGCACCTGATCGACGACGTGATACACATCTCGACCGAGCGTCAGGGTGTCCCCGTCGAAGTGGCCATGACCTACAACACCACCTACAACGAGAACGTATACTCCTACGTCAACAATATCAACACCATCGAGGGCGGTACGCACCTCACCGGTTTCCGCCGCGGTTTGACCCGTACGCTGAAAAAGTATGCCGAGGATTCCAAGATGCTCGACAAGGTGAAGGTCGAAATCAGCAGCGACGACTTCCGCGAAGGCCTTACCGCCGTTATCTCGGTGAAGGTGATGGAACCTCAGTTCGAGGGTCAGACCAAAACCAAGCTGGGTAACAGCGAGGTAATCGGTGCTGTCGATACGGCCGTGAGCGAGGCGCTGGCCAACTATCTGGAAGAGCATCCTGCTCAGGCCAAGGCCATCGTCGAGAAGGTAATCATTGCTGCTACGGCCCGTCATGCCGCCCGCAAGGCTCGTGAGCTGGTACAACGCAAGTCGCCCCTCTCGGGAGGCGGGCTGCCCGGTAAGCTGGCCGACTGTTCTTCGCGTAACCCCGAGGAGTGTGAGATATTCCTCGTCGAGGGTGACTCGGCCGGTGGTTCGGCCAAGCAGGGCCGCGACCGTATGTTCCAGGCCATTCTGCCGTTGCGCGGTAAGATTCTGAATGTCGAGAAGGCCATGGACCACAAGGTATTCGAAAGTCAGGAAATCAGCAACATGTTCAAGGCGCTGGGCGTAACCATCGGTACGGCCGAGGATTCGAAGCAGGCCAACATCGAGAAGCTGCGCTACCACAAAATCATCATCATGACCGATGCCGATGTCGATGGCGCACACATTGCCACCCTGTTGCTCACCTTCTTCTTCCGCCGCATGCGTCCGCTCTTGGAGCAAGGCTACGTCTATCTGGCCACGCCGCCGCTCTACAAGTGCAAGAGCAAGCGGGGCAAAGCCGAGGAGTATTGCTGGACCGACCAGCAGAAAGACCAGTTCTGCGTGAAATACTGCGACGGCAACGAGCAGTTGATGGAGACGCAGCGTTACAAAGGTTTGGGTGAGATGAACCCCCACCAGTTGTGGGAGACCACCATGGACCCCGAGAACCGTATCCTCAAGCAGGTGACTATCGACAATGCCGCCGAGGCCGACCGCATCTTCTCGATGCTGATGGGCGAGGATGTAGGTCCGCGTCGCGAGTTCATCGAGTCGAATGCCACCTATGCCAATATCGATGCTTAATTGCTGAAACCAGATACGAGTCAGCCCGGTTGTTCAATATCGGGCTGACTTGGTTTAAATAGAGTTGTAACACTCCCCGGGCGATGCCGCGCTGCATCGGGGCCAGGGAAGAATAAAAGAGAGTCGTGTTATGGAACGGAAAGCGTTGAACAGTCTCGGCTACATGGAGCTGATAGCCTTTTTTATCTTTGTGCTGTTTTTGGTCGGCGTCTATTTCGACCTCACTTGGTTGCAAGCGGCCATGGCCGTCTGTTTTGTAGGACCTGTAGCGGGTATTCTGCGCTATCCCAGGCGGTGCAAGTCGACGGGCGAGCCTTTTGTCAAGGCTCGTTTCGCCTGGTCGTTCATCACGCTCTTCCTCTATCTGGGTATGGCCTTCGGGCTGCTCAAGGTCTTTTGAGCTTATGTAACAACAGCGGGGGGAGTGTCGCTCTGTGCCGCGGGGTACGTGGCCGGGCGGTTGTGAAATAACACCTGTTTTTTCGCTCAAAAGTCCAGAATAAGTTCCGTTTTAGTTTGTTTCTACCGACGTTTTCGCTATCTTTGGATAGTCATAGGAGACGAGGCGGCATGGCCTGCGTGAGAGTGAGGCCGTTATCGCCATCCGACTCCTGCCGTTCACGATTGTTGTATACCCACATTAAACCCCTATAAGATGAAACAGACGAAGAAAAAAGATTCCAAGCGAATCAAAAAGGAAGATATGCTGGCCTTGATGGTCGAGTTCTTCAATCAGGACAGAAAGCGGGCGTTTAATTACAAACAGGTCGCTCATGGGGTTGGGGCCAAGACTACGCCCCAGAAACAGATGGTGTTCCAGTTGCTCGAGGGCATGGCTGAGCAGAACTTCCTGATCGAGGTCTCGCCCGGCAAATACAAGGCCAACAGCCGGGGCACCGAAGTGGTAGGCCGTTTCGAACGTCGTTCGAACGGTAAGAATCATGTCATTACCGACGACGAAGAGTCGATTTTCATTGCCGAGCGCAACTCGATGCACGCCATGGACGGCGACCGGGTGCGGGTGCTGGTCTATGCCAAGCGCAAGGGCCACGATGCCGAGGGCGAAGTGGTCGAGATTATCGAAAAGAATCCGCAGACCTTTGTGGGTACGCTCGAGGTGCAGAAGCACTTTGCCTTCCTGCTTACCGACAACAAGGTGCTGGCCAACGACATATTCATTCCCAAGAATGCCCTCAAGGGGGGCAAGACGGGCGACAAGGCGGTGGTGCGCATCACCGAGTGGCCCGATCGGGCACGAAATCCCTATGGCGAGGTTATCGACATTCTGGGACCGGCCGGTGAGAACAATACCGAGATTCATGCTATCCTGGCCGAGTTCGGGTTGCCCTATCGCTACCCCGAGGCTGTGGAGAAGGCGGCCAACAAGATACCCGACACCATTACGCCCGAGGAGATTGCCGCTCGCGAGGACTTCAGAGAGGTGACCACCTTTACCATCGACCCCAAGGATGCCAAGGACTTCGACGACGCCCTGTCGATTCGTCGTCTCGACAATGGCCATTGGGAGGTAGGCGTGCACATTGCCGATGTGAGCTACTATGTGAAGCCCGGCAGCATCATCGACAAGGAGGCCGAGCACCGCGGTACGTCGGTCTATCTGGTCGACCGTGTGGTACCCATGTTGCCCGAGCGGTTGTGCAACGACGTCTGCTCGCTGCGCCCCGATGAAGAGAAGCTCACCTTCTCGTGCATCTTCGAGCTGAACGACGAGGCCGAGGTACAGAAGTCGCACATCGCCCGCACCGTCATTCGGTCGAACCGCCGCTTTGCCTACGAAGAGGCACAGGCCGTCATCGAGACCGGCGAGGGTGATTACAAGGAAGAGATACTTACGTTGAACGACCTGGCTCAGAAACTGCGCAAACGGCGTTTCGAGCACGGCTCCATCAACTTCGACCGTCACGAGGTGAAGTTCGACATCGACGAGAACGGCAAGCCCATAGGGGTCTACTTCAAGGTATCGAAGGAGGCCAACAAGCTCATCGAGGAGTTCATGTTGCTGGCCAACCGTACGGTGGCCGAGTTTGTGGGCAAGCCCAAGGATGGCCGCAAACCCAAAGCCTTTGTCTATCGTGTACACGACCTGCCCGACCCCGACAAGATGTCGTCGTTTGCTGCCTTCATCACCCGCTTCGGCTACAAAATCAAGACCGAGGGCAGCAAGAGCGACCTGTCGAAAGGCATCAACAGCCTGCTGGCCAAGGTGCAGGGACGTCCCGAAGAGAACCTGGTAGAGACCATTGCCATACGGGCCATGGCCAAGGCCATCTATACGACAGTCAATATCGGCCACTACGGACTGGCTTTTGACTACTATACCCACTTTACATCGCCCATACGCCGGTATCCCGACCTGATGGTACACCGGCTGCTCGAGCGCTACATGGCCGGCGGCCGCAGCGTGAACGTGCAGGCGCTGGAGGATGAGTGCGAACACGCTTCGGATATGGAACAGCTCGCTGCCAGTGCCGAGCGTGCCTCGATCAAGTACAAGCAGGTCGAGTACATGAGCGAGCGGTTGGGACAGGAGTACGACGGTGTCATCTCGGGCATTACCGAGTGGGGACTGTATGTCGAAATCAACGAGAACAAGTGCGAGGGGCTGGTACCCATACGCGACCTCGAGGACGATTACTACGAGTTCGACGAGAAGAACTACTGCCTCATGGGGCGCCGTACCCACCGCATCTATCGGCTGGGCGATCCCATCCGCATCAAGGTGGCTCGGGCCAACCTCGAGCGCAAGCAGCTCGACTTTGCGCTGGCCGAGCAGCAATAGCCGGGTTGGGCGAAATCGAATTTTCACGGAGTCGGGCAAGGCGTTTACGCCCTGCCGGGCTCCGTTTTATTTCTTAAAAAGGTCGTAAAAAGGGAGTTATTCTTTTTTTACTCTTTTTTTAGCGTTATCTTTGTGTGGAAAGCCGGTACAGAGCCGGCAGGATAGAATTTTATGGAAGAAAATACACATGTAAATATCGACTTGGAATATGGCTCCGACGCCATCAAGACCCTCGACTGGAAAGAGCACATCCGTCGCCGTCCCGGTATGTATATCGGCAAGCTGGGCGACGGCTCGCACGCCGACGACGGCATCTATGTGCTGCTGAAAGAGGTGCTCGACAATGCGCTCGACGAGCATATGATGGGCTTTGGCAAACAGATAGTCGTGGAGATTTCGCCCGAAGTGGTTTCGGTGCGCGACTACGGCCGGGGTATCCCTCTCGACAAGGTGCGCGACGTATCGTCGAAAATGAACACCGGCGGTAAATACGACTCCAAGGCCTTCAAGAAGTCGGTGGGGTTGAACGGCGTGGGTATCAAGGCGGTGAATGCCTTGTCGTCGAGTTTCTTCATCCAGTCGTATCGCGACGGCATGAGCAACTCGGTGAGCTATGCCCGGGGCGAAGTCATCTCGGAGAGCGGCCTCACGCCTACCGACGAGCTCAACGGCACGCTGGTGCAGTTTGCCCCCGACAATACCATATTCAAAAACTATGCCTATCGTGAGGAGCTGATTGTGCCGCTGCTCAAGAACTATGTGTTCCTGAACACGGGGCTCACCATCTTGCTGAACGGGCGTAGATACCACTCGCGCAACGGTCTGGTCGACCTGCTCAACGAGAACATGACCACCGATCCGCTCTATCCCATCATTCACCTGTCGGGGACCGACATCGAGGTGGTCATCACCCACGGTAACCAGTATGGCGAAGAGTACTACTCGTTTGTCAACGGGCAGCACACCACCCAGGGCGGTACCCACTTGACCGCCTTCAGAGAGTCGGTGTCGCGTACCATCAAGGAGTTTTACAACAAGAATTTCGAGTATACCGACATTCGCAACGGTATGGTGGCCGCCATCAGCATCAAGGTAGAGGAGCCGGTGTTCGAGTCGCAGACCAAGACCAAACTGGGCTCGAAAGACATGGGCCCCGAAGGGCCTACGGTGGCCAAGTTTATCGGCGACTTCCTGAAGAAGGAGCTGGACAACTACCTGCACAAGCACGGCGATGTGGCCGAGGTGATGCTGAAAAAGATATTGGCCTCGGAGAAGGAGCGCAAGGCTATTGCCGGGGTGACGAAGCTGGCCCGCGAACGGGCCAAGAAGGCGAGCCTCAACAACCGCAAGTTGCGCGACTGCCGCATACACTACAACGATGCGAAGGGCGACCGGCGCGACGAGAGTTGCATATTCATTACCGAGGGCGACTCGGCCAGCGGCTCGATTACCAAGATTCGCAACGTAGAGACTCAGGCCGTATTCTCGCTGCGGGGGAAGCCCCTCAACACCTACGGCCTCACCCAGAAGGTGGTGTATGAAAACGAGGAGTTCAACCTGTTGCAGGCGGCTCTCAATATCGAGGAGGGTATCGAGGGGTTGCGCTACAACAAGGTGATTATCGCTACCGATGCCGATGTCGACGGCATGCACATACGTCTGCTGATGATTACCTTCCTCCTGCAGTTCTTCCCCGACCTGATCAAGAAGGGACACGTCTATATTTTGCAGACCCCCCTCTTCAGGGTGCGCAACAAGAAGGAGACCTACTATTGTTATAGCGACGAAGAGCGTATCGCCGCCATCGAGAAGTGCGGGGCCAACCCCGAGGTGACTCGATTCAAAGGGTTGGGCGAAATTTCGCCCGAGGAGTTCCGCCAGTTCATCGGCCCCGATATGCGCCTCGACCAAGTATCGTTGCGAAAAGAAGACCTGGTGAAAGACCTGCTCGAGTTTTACATGGGCAAGAACACCATGGAGCGACAAAATTTTATTGTACAAAATCTGGTTATAGAAGATGACACCAACCTCGTCTAAACGAATCGCCGTATTTCCCGGGACTTTCGACCCCTTTACCATCGGCCACATGTCGATTGTAAACCGCGGGCTCGAACTGCTCGACGAAGTGGTGATTGCCATCGGTATCAACGACTCGAAACGCACCTATTTTACGGTGGAGCAGCGGCTCGACATGCTGCGCGACTTCTTCCGCGACAATCCCCGCGTGCGGGTTGTCTCGTACGACAGCCTCACCATCGACCTGGCCAGGGAGTGGAATGCCCGGTTTATCTTGCGGGGCATCCGGTCGGTCAACGATTTTGAGTATGAAAAGACGATTGCCGACGTAAATCGCAAGCTCTCGGGCGTAGAGACCATCATCCTGTTTACCGAACCCGAGCTGACCCACGTCAGCTCCACTATCGTGCGCGAGCTCTTGCGCTTCGGTCACAGTGTAGACGAGTTTGTACCCAAGGGTTTGAAACTGGTATAATTTGACAACAAACGATGAAAAGACTGTTTTTTGCAATACTCCTGCTGGCTGTGACCGCAGGAGCCGTACGGGCGCAGGGCCAGAGTGAAGGCATGCGCAAACTGAGTCTGGCCGATTTTGCCATCACCAACCTCTATGTCGACGAGGTCGACGAAGCGAAGTTGGTCGAGGATGGCATACGGGGTATGCTCGAGAAACTCGACCCCCATTCGACCTATACGACTGCCGAGGAGACCAAGGAGATGAACGAACCGTTGCAGGGCAACTTCAGCGGCATCGGCATTCAGTTCAACATGAACCGCGACACGCTGTATGTGATACAGACCATCGTGGGGGGCCCCTCGGAGAAGGTGGGCATCCTGGCGGGCGACCGCATCGTCTCGGTCAACGACACGGTGATTGCCGGGGTGAAGATGAAAAATACCGACATTATGAAACGCTTGCGCGGCGAGGCCGGCACAGTGGTGCGGGTGAGCGTGTTGCGCAAGGGGGTGAAGGAGCCCATCGAGTTCAGAATCGTACGCGACAAGATACCCATTTACAGCATCGACGCCTCGTATATGGCCGACAAGGAGACGGGCTACATACGGGTGAGCCGTTTTGCCGCCACGACCGACAAGGAGTTTTCCGATGCGCTCAAGGCATTGAAAAAGAAGGGTATGAAAAACCTTATTGTCGACCTTCAGGGTAACGGAGGCGGATACCTGGTGAGCGCTATCGGCATGGCCGACGAGTTTCTCGACGACGGGCAGTCGATTGTTTATACCGAGGGGCGCCGTTCGCCTCGCGACGATGCCTTTGCCACCAAACAGGGGCTGTTCCAGAAAGGGAAACTGGTGCTGCTGGTCGATGAGAGTTCGGCTTCGGCCAGCGAAATTCTGTCGGGAGCCGTGCAGGATTGGGACCGTGGCGTGATTGTCGGTCGCCGCACCTTCGGCAAGGGGCTGGTACAACGGCCTATTCCCTTCCCCGACGGTTCGATGATACGTCTGACCGTAGCCCGCTACTATACCCCGGCAGGGCGCAGCATCCAGAAACCCTACGACAAGGGACACGAGGCCTACGAGCGGGAGCTGCTCGACCGCTTCAACCACGGCGAACTCATCTATACCGACAGTATTCATTTCCCCGACTCGCTGCAATATCAGACCTTGAAGAGCAAGCGTATCGTCTACGGTGGCGGGGGAATCATGCCCGATGTATTTGTGCCGCTCGACACTACCATCTATACCGATTTTCACCGCGATCTGCTGGCCAAGGGGGTATTGAACCAGTATCCTATCAACTACCTCGACAAGCACCGCAAGGAGCTGACGAGCCGTTACAAGAATGTGGAGCAGTTTGTCGAGGGCTTCACGGTGACTGACGAGATGCTTGCCGACCTGCTGAAGATGGGCGAGGCCGAGAAGGTGAAGTATGACGAGGAGCAGTACCAGAAGTCGCGCAATCTCATAGCCTTGCAGGTCAAGGCGCTCGTCGCTCGTGACATGTTCGACACGGCGGCCTATTTCCGCATTATGAACCCCGAGAATCCCTCGTTTGTCAAGGCGATGGCGATTATCCACGACGATGCCGAGTATAACCGATTGCTCCAACCTCGGGAGTAATCGGTAGCCACACCATAATCAAGCGGAGCGGATGAATCGACAACTCATCCGCTCCGTTCTGTTTTATCTCATACGATACGATGGACTATCGTCTCTTCCCCACAGCCCAGGGTATATGCTTGTTCACTACTGGGATGAGCAGGTAGATGACGAGCAGGGTGAGGGCGAGGGCAATGGCTCCGGCCAGCAGGTCGGGCTTGCCGGTGATGGCGCAGGCTATCGGTTGCAGAGGTGCCAGCAGGATGACGTGCAGGCCCATGATGAGCAGCGACGATTCGCCGCAGGTGCGCACGAAACGGGCCAACGGCGAGCGGTTGCCCTCGGCATAGGAGAGGAGGGCAAGGAGGGCCGCAAAGAGGGCAAAGAACTTGATCAGCGAGAGTACCGGCCACTCGACCGGCAGGTATTGCACGGCGAAGAACAGCGCCAGCCCGAGGAGTGCCACGAGGTATCGGTGTGAACTGCGGGCCAGGTATCGGGCCAGCGGCAGCCCGAAGAGGTTGCCGGCGATGAAGTAGGGCAGACTCTCGAGAGCCACGTTGACCATGAAGAGGGTGCGCCACTCTTCGATAGCCGGGTAGCCAGCGTAGATGACGGCTATTACGAGCAGGAACCAGAGGGTGCGATGCCGCTGCGGAATGAGTCGGTTCAATACCCAGAAGATAAGCTGCATCACGAAGAGGCAGACCAGGAACCACAACGGAATATTGACCGAGAGATAGAGCGACCCGCTGTCGATGGTGAAGAGTTGCAGCACGGCGCTCCAGTCGAACCCGTGTAGCGTGTGGTGGTGAGCTACGTGGAAGAGCAGCCGGGCGAGAAAGGAGAAGAGATAGAAGACGAGAAAGGGAACGAGTATCGTCCTCACTCGCTTCTTCAGGAAGGGGACGAAGGGTTCGTCCTTGAAAAAGGTACCCGACAGGATGAAGAAGATGGCGCTGATGAGAATCAGGTCGCACCAGTGGGGGTGGACGGTGTGTTTCCACACGATGCCCATGATGGCAAGACCTTTGAGCAGGTCGATGCTGTCGATGCGCTTCTTGTGTATCTGGGGTACAGGTTTTTCCATCTCTTGCGGTTAAACGGTGCAAAGATAGTGAAAGGTGAGAGCAGAAAGTCAAGTTTACTTGAACTTTATGCAGAACCGAATCTTATCTTCTACAAAGATAGTGAAAGGTGAGAGCAGAAAGTCAAGTTTACTTGAACTTTATGCAGAACCGAATCTTATCTTCTACAAAGATAGTGAAAGGTGAGAGCAGAGGCAAATGAAAACCTTGTTTTCAAATTTGACCATGCCGAACCGCATCCTTTCTTATGAAAAGATAATGAAAGTCGAAGGCAGAAAAACAAGCTTGCTTGATTTTTATGCTGGCCCCTTTGAAGATAATACAAATATAGCAAGGGCTGCCCGATTTTTACCAGGCAGCCCTTGCAGGTCGAATGAGCTTATTCGTGTATTATTTCAAACCGCGGTTACGGAGCAGTGCGTCGGGGTTGGGGTCGGCACCGCGGAATTGGCGGTAGAGTTTCATGGGGTCTTCGCTGCCACCCTTCTCGAGGATGTTTTCGCGGAAGGCTTTGGCGGTAGCCGGGTCGAAGATATCGTGTTCGATGAAGGCATCGAAGGCATCGGCATCGAGCACCTCGGCCCAGGTGTAGCTGTAATAGCCGGCACAGTAGTCGTTGGTGAAGATGTGCGAGAAGTAGGTGCTGCGATAGCGGTAGGTAATCTCGTCGATGAGACCGATAGATTGAGCTACCTCTTTCTCGAACTGGCGTACGTCGTACTCTTTGGCTTCGCTGATTTCGTGCCAGCGCATGTCGAGAATCGAAGCGGCAATGAGCTCGGTGGTAGTGAAGCCCTGGTTGAATTTCGAAGCGGCCTCCATCTTCTCGATGAGCGAGTCGGGAATCACCTCACCCGTCTTGTAGTGTTTGGCGTAGAGTTTGAGTACTTCGGGATGAGTAGCCCAGTGCTCGTTGATTTGCGAGGGCAGCTCCACGAAGTCGCGAGCTACGTTGGTACCGCTTACCGAGGGGTAGTGGCAGCGGGTGAGCATGCCGTGCAGGGCGTGGCCGAACTCGTGGAAGAGCGTCTGTACCTCGTCGATGGTGAGCAGGGCAGGCGTGTCGCCGGTAGGTTTGGTAAAGTTGGCTACGTTGTAGACGATGGGGCGCACCTCGTTGCCATCCTGTACATAGGCTTCGCGGAAGTTGTACATCCAGGCACCGGCCCGTTTGCTGGGACGGGGGAAGTAGTCGGTATAGAACACGGCCAGGTGTTTGCCGTCGGCATCCTTCACTTCGAAGGCCCGCACGTCGGGGTGATATACGGGCACATCCTTCAGCTCGGTGATGGTGATGCCGTAGAGCTTGTTGGCCACCATGAAGGCCCCTTCGCGCACGTTGTCGAGGCTGAAGTAGGGTTTCAGCTCATCTTCGTTGAGGTCGTATTTGGCCTTGCGTACCTTCTCGGCATAGTACCACCAGTCCCAGGGAGCCAGTTTGAAGTTGCCGCCTTCGGCATCGATAATCTTCTGCATGTCGGCCACCTCTTCCTTGGCCCGGGGGATGGCATATTCCCACACACGGTTGAGCAGGTTGTTCACGTTCTCGTCGGTCTTGGCCATGCGGTCGTCGAGGGCAAAGTCGGCGTAGGTCTTGAAGCCCAGCAGA
Source organism: Barnesiella sp. An22 (assembly GCF_963931395.1). Taxonomy (NCBI): domain Bacteria; kingdom Pseudomonadati; phylum Bacteroidota; class Bacteroidia; order Bacteroidales; family Barnesiellaceae; genus Barnesiella; species Barnesiella sp. An22. The sequence goes on along the minus strand of NZ_OZ007014.1, from coordinate 27,157 downwards.
TTGGCCTTTTTAAGGCGGAGGTTGACAATCTTCGACACGAGAGCCTTGTTGTCGTGCTCGTTGTCGTTATCGCCCTTGTTGATGTAGGCCTTGTAAACCTTCTCGCGCAGGGCGCGGTTGTCGGCATACTGGAGGAAGGGAATGCGGCTGGGAGCGTCGAGGGTAAATACCCATTTGCCGGCCAGGTTGCGGGCGGCAGCCTCGTCGGCAGCGGCAGCCACTACGGCTTCGGGCAGTCCGGCCAGGTCGGCCTCGTTGTCGATTACCAGCTGGAAGGCATTCGATTCGGCCAAGGCATTGTCGCCATACTGAATCGAGAGCATGGCCAGCTCCTTGTTGATTTCGCGCAGGGTATCCTTGGCCGCCTCGGAGAGGAGGGCGCCGGCCCGTACGAAATCTTTGTAGTGGTTCTCGAGCACTTTCATCTGTTCGGCGTCGAGACCCTCGTTTTCGCGGTTGTCATATACCGCTTTGACACGCTGGAACAGCTTGTCGTTGAGTGAGATGTTGTCGTAGTGCTCGGTGAGTCGGGGCGAAATCTCCTTGGCGATTGCCTGGAGCTCGTCGTTGGTATCGGCTTCGGTAAGGCTGCTGAAGATGAGGTTTACCCGGGTGAGCAGCAGGCCGCTGAATTCGAGAGGCTCGATGGTATTCTTGAAGGTAGGAGCCTCGGGGTTGTTGACGATGGCTTCGATTTCGGCATCGTGTTGCTTGATAGCCTCTTCGAAAGCAGGCATGTAGTGCTCGGTCTTGATCTGGTCGAACGGCGGTACGCCGAACGGAGTGTTAAATTCGCCCAAAAGCGGATTCTCTTTTTGATTGCAGGAAATCATCATAAGAGCGGTTAACGATGTGACTAAAAGTTTTTTCATGTGGTATAATATTACTGTGTTAATGAATTTCGGCAGGGGGCTCCCAGGCAAATCGTACCAGGAGCGGGTAGTGGTCGGAACTCTTGTAGCGCAGCCGTTCGAGCCAACGCGCCTCCATGTTGCCCTTGTAGAGAATGTGGTCGATGCGGAACCAGAACCGGTTGGCGTGGTAGGTGATACCGGGCCCCAGACCCAGTTCGTTGTAGGCGTTGCGGAATCCCATGCGGCGGAACCGGCGCACGGCATAGGAGAGGGGCGAGTCGTTGAAGTCGCCGCACACGATTACGTTGCCGGCGAGCTCTTCGATTTTCTCGGCCGTGAGGTCGGCCTGTTTGTTGCGGGCCCGGGCCGCATTGACAAGTTTGGAGAGCAGATGCTTCTTCACCTCGTCGAGGTAGTCGGTATTGGGGTGTGCGGTAATCTCGTGGTAGAGCTCCTTGTCGGTTTGAGTAAGCCCAATCGACTCCATGTGCTGGTTGACGATGGTAACCTCGCGCTCGCCTATCTGTACCCGATAGGCCGCTACGGCACTCGATTCGGAGTAGACGGTGTCGAAGAGCAGGCGGGCCGGATATTTCGAGAGGAAGTTCATGCCGTGGCTCGTGGGTATCCGGTAGGGATAGCGTGCGTGGATGCTGTCGATTTGCGCCTGCGCAACCTTCAGGCCGGGGTTGGGGTCGGCCAGTTCGGGCGCCTCTTGCAGGCACACCAGGTCGGCATCCTGTGCCAGCAGGAACGAGATGGTGCGGTTTTGGGGTGTATCGCTCCCCTCGTAGTCGAGTAGGAAATAGACGTTATAGGTCATCAGCGTGAACCCCGGGGCGCTGTTGTCGGGCGGCTGGGGCTTGTGTATGGGGCAGTAGCGGGCTATGCCTCCCCAGGCCAGTACCAGGGCCGCCACGGGTACCCAGATATAGCGCGGGTTATAGGCGAGCCATACGAAGAGAAAGGCCACGCACACGAAGAGGTTGAGGGGAAAGAGCAGCTCGAGCAGAATGCCCACGCGGGTGGGACAGTAGGCCGAGTAGGCTCCCATGATGAGGAGTAATCCCCACAGAGTATTGAGTATCAGTAATATGATTTTGACGACATGTTTCATATCCCGGTTATTTTTTCCCGGCCTCGAAGAGCCGCTTTTTCTCTTCGGCCGTCAGCGAGGTGTACCCCGATTTCTTGATTTTATCGAGAATGGCGTCAATCTCGTCGCTCTCCCGTTTTTTGCGGGCCCGATATTCCATATCGGTTTCGGGTCGTGACGAGGTGCGGTAGGCGGTGCGGGCCGAGGGGCGCTTCACACGGATACGGGGCCGCGGCTTGCAAGCCGTCACGATGCGGTCGATGAGTCGGTTGAGCGGAGCGGTGAGGTCTTTTCCCTTCTCCCAACGCACGATGAACCAGTAGCCCAGCAGGGCACCGCCCAGGTGAGCAATGTGGCCGCCGCCGTTGGCCGAGGTGACGCTGAGCAGGTCGATGAGGATAGTGACGATAGCAATGTATTTCAGCGAGATAGCCCCGAGAAAGAGCAGGTTGATTTTATAGTCGGGCATGCGGAAGGCGGTAGCCACCACGATGGCGATAATCGAGGCCGAGGCTCCGCACATGAGCCCCTGCTTTCCCTCGAAATAGGGGAAGAGGTTGTACGAGAGCAGGTAGAGCAGTCCGCCGGCAATGCCGCCCCACAGGTAGAGCCCCACCATCTGCTTCTCGCCGAAGGAGGTGAGGAATATCTGCCCGAACCAGTAGAGCCACAGCATGTTGAAGAGGATGTGCCACACGTCGTAGTGTACGAACATGTAGGTGAGCAGAGTCCACGGATGGGTGATAAACTCGTAGGGATCGGAGGGCATCTCGATGTAGGGGAGCACAATCGAGAGGTCGATGTTGAACAGCAGGAGTACAACCCCCGTGATGCGTAGCAGCAGGAACACCGCTACGTTGATATAGATGAGTTTCAGCAGTACCGAGCCTTGCCCGAACTGCCGCTTGAGGTTGTCAATAATAGAAGCCGCCACCGCCTATTCCTTTCTTTTTCCAATAGCGTATGAGGAAGAATCCGAAGAGCATGCCTCCCAGGTGGGCAAAGTGAGCTACACCGCTCATGGTGCCGCTGATACCGAATATCAGTTCGAGGAGGCCGTAGAAGATAACAAAATATTTAGCCTTGATGGGTATGGGGATAAACAGGATGAAGAGCGGCGCGTTGGGGAACAACATGCCAAAGGCGAGCAGGATACCGAAGGCGGCTCCCGAGGCTCCCACGGTAACAAACTGGTTGAGCAGCATCGAGGTTTGGTCCCAGCCCAACTGGGCTACCGTAGCGTCGATGGCCGAATGCAGTTCGAAATACCAGGCCAGCTCCTGTATCAGACCGGCTCCTATACCGGTGGTGAGGTAGTAGAAGATGAACCGTTTGCCACCCCACACCGCCTCGAGTGTACGGCCGAACATGAAGACCGAGAACATGTTGAAGAAGATGTGGTCGAAGCTGTTCGTGTCGTGAAGGAACATGTAGGTGACCAACTGAATGACGTTGAAATCGTCGGCTTCGATGTAGTGCAATCCCAGCAGATAATTCAAGTCGATGCCGGCAATTTTGGGCAGGGTCAACGCAGCCAGCCACACAATGAAGTTGATGATGATAAGATTGAGCGTGACGGGCGGTATCGATCCCAAAAAAGATCTGTTTTGCATAAATAATCGTTCTTTTATTGACGAGGGTAACTGCCTTGTAGTCTAAGACATAAAACAGATTATCCCCTGATTTTGCAAGCAAAAATAGTGATTTTTCAAGGATTTACTCAAATATGGGTGTGTTATATTATAAAATAGCGACTTTTATTATATTTTTTTACTTTATTGTTTGCACTATATCATTTTAATATTTACATTTGCCGTGCTGCTCTTCAGGGAGATTATTACTTAACTTTTAATTATACATGTTATGAACAAGACTGAACTTATCAATGCTATGGCCGAAAAAGCCGGTTTGAGCAAAGTTGACGCAAAGAAGGCATTGGACGCTTTTGTAGAAGCAGTTTCGGAATCACTCGTAAAAGGGGACAAAGTGGCTCTTATTGGTTTTGGAACTTTTGGCGTTGCAGAGAAAGCTGCTCGCACAGGTATCAATCCGGCAACTAAAGAAAAAATCACTATCGCTGCCAAGAAAGTGGTTAAATTCAAAGCTGGTGCCGAGTTGGCCGACCAAGTAAAATAAAGAAGTTATTTTATGGTAGCATAAAAAAAGAGAGACTTACGAGTCTCTCTTTTTTTGTTGGGTGGTTCCCAAATAGTTGTCTATGCGTTTGAGGAGTGGAACGGGTGCAGTCCGCGGCGTATCTATACCGGGACGTTGGAACGCCGTGCTGCGACACTTCAATCCGGTAGAGACGAAAACCAATGGCACATCCGCTCTTTGTCGGGTGCGAGTGCAGGCACAAGGGATGGTAGGGCGGTAACCTTGCCGGTATTACAATTCGATTTTCTTTTTGCGATTGCGGTGGGTCCACCGTTTTTTGTAGGCGATGAGTTGTCGGAAAATCTTTTCGATACCCAGAATTTCGGAGTGGCTGAGCATGTCGTGCGACATGGGTTCCATGAACGAAGCGGGGGCCGGCTCGGCGGTACCGAACTGCTCGGGATAGAGTACGATAAGGTTGTTGTCGACGAAGTATTTCGAAAGGAACGAGGGAATGTTGTCGGCGTCGGCATTGAACGAGACCGAAGTGGGACGTGCGCTCACGACGATGAAAAGGTCGTCGTCGAGCACTACATTGGCCAAGAGCATGAAATCGTCCCAGCTCTCGAGCACTTCAAACTCGTTGCGGATGTTGTATCGACCGGCTCTCAACCGGGCTTTCAGGTAAGGGATAGTCTCGGCATAGGCATAGAAGATGGCCCGGCAGCCTATCTGTTTGGCCATGTTGGCTATCCGGTCTATCCATCGGGCAAAGCCCGTTTCATATTCGGCCTTGCGAGGTACGGCGATGACGATGCGGGTAATGGTGTTGATGGGGTTTACACACTTCGAGATGAGAATCATCTTGTTGGTGTTCTTGAGCAGCGACTCGATTTTGGCACCGAAGAAGGTATCGACGATATTGGCCTTGTGGTGCAAACCCAGCACGACCTCGGTAATGTTCCGCTCCTTCATGGTGTGGATGATGCCGCTGGTGATGTTCATGTCGTACCGGGCGATGGGAATCAGTTTGGTATCGGCCGATGAGGCTACTTTACCGGCAAACTCGAGAATCGACTGCGAGCGGTAGTTGCTCGTCTTGCTGTCGTCGGTCACATGCAGGGCATAGAGGGGAGTCCGCTTTTGGGGCGACTTGAGCAGCAGGGCCAGGTTGATGAGGTTCTCGATGGTGCTGGGGTTGGCGATGGGTATCAGTATCTGTTCGCTCTGTACGGGCGATTTGGAAGATTTCGGTTCGTTGTTCTGCATGTCGACGACCATTTGGCGGGCGGCTTTCTCGGTGACCAGCGTACTGATGATGCAGGTAACCAGAATCATCACGATGGTGCCGTTGAGGATTTCTTCGTTGAATAGCCCGATGTCGTGACCGATAATCACGGCGGCCAGTGTGGCAGCGGCTTGGGCGTTACTCAACCCGAAGATGAGTTTGCGGTCTATCTTTGTCATGTGGCAACTCTTTTGGGTGAGCCAGGCGGCAATCCATTTGCACAGGGTGGCGACAACCGACATGTTGATGGCGACGATGAGCGTATCGGTGCCGCTGACGATAACCCGCAAGTCGATGAGCATACCTACCCCGATGAGGAAATAGGGAATGAATAGCGCGTTGCCTACAAATTCGAGCCGGTTCATCAGCGGCGATACATTGGGAATGAACCGGTTGAGTACGATGCCGGCAAAGAAAGCTCCCAAGATGGCCTCCAACCCGATGACCTGCGCCATGTACGAGGCAAGGAAGACGAGTGCCAGGATGAAGATGAACTGGGTGACGTTGTCGTTGTAGTTCTTGAAGAACCAGCGGGTGAGCCGCGGGTAGATGTAGAGGATGGCCACGCTGTAGATGGCGATGTTGACCGACAGTCTGAGCCAGAAGAACTCGGTGAGGTCGCCCCGCACCATGCCCGAGATGACCGCCAAAATGATGAGTGCTCCCAATACGGTGAAAATCGTGCCCGCAATCGTCACGGGTACGGCCCGGCTGCGCGAGATTCCGTACCGGCTGATGATGGGATAGGCGATGAGTGTGTGCGAAGCATACATGCTGGCCAGTAAAATCGAGGTCATGAGGTCGAGATGCAGCGTGTAGTAGCTGGTAATCGTACCCAGAATCATGGGGACGAGAAAGGTGTAGAGACCGAAGATTATACCGTCTTTGCGGGTCTTTTTGAAATCGTTCATGTCGATTTCGAGACCGGCCAAAAACATCAGGTAGAGGATACCTACGTTGCCGAATATTTCGAAACTGCTGTCGCGGGCCAGCAGGTTAAGGCCGTTGGGCCCGATGATAACCCCGGCGATGATAAGCCCGATGATGTGGGGAACTCGTATGCGATTGAGGAGTATGGGCGCAAGCAGGATGATAACCAGTACAATAAAGAAAATCAGTACCGGATTCTCAATCGGTAGAGAAGTAATGCTGCCCATGACTCTGTAATTTTGAGATGCTGAAACTGTAAATATGCGACAAAAATACAAATAAAAGTTCGCTCTTGCAAGCCATACGCTTCCTTCTGTTTGAAAAGTGTCGCAAATATCTAAAATGCAGTGAGAAGAATATAATTATTACGTTTTGATATGGTTTTACCTAAATAGTTGTATATTTGCATCTCTTTTTAGGGAAAAAGGAAAAACGAGATTTTAACGTATAAAATTACAAAAGAAAGAAGATGAAAGTCGCTATTGTGGGCGCCAGTGGCGCTGTCGGACAAGAGTTCCTAAGAGTTTTGGACGAGCGGAATTTCCCGATCGACGAACTGTTGTTGTTCGGTTCCTCTCGGAGTGCAGGACGTGCTTATCCCTTCAGGGGTAAACAGGTTGTAGTCAAGGAGCTGAAGCACAATGACGATTTCAAGGGCGTGGATATTGCTTTCACCTCGGCCGGTGCCGGTACCTCGAAAGAGTTTGCCGAGACGATTACCCGCTACGGCGCCATCATGATTGACAACTCGAGTGCTTTCCGCATGGACGACGACGTGCCTCTGGTGGTTCCCGAGGTGAATGGCGACGATGCTTTCGTGCGTCCCCGCGGAATTATCGCCAACCCCAACTGCACCACCATACAGATGGTTGTGGCCCTGAATGCCATCGAGGCCCTCTCGCACATCAAGCGGGTGCATGTGGCTACCTATCAGGCTGCCAGCGGTGCCGGTGCATCGGCCATGGCCGAGCTGAAGAAACAGTTCGAGCAACTCGTGGCCGGCGAGCAACCCACGGTCGAGAAATTCTTCTTCCAACTGGCCTACAACCTCATTCCCCAGGTCGATGTCTTTACCGACAACCTCTATACCAAGGAGGAGATGAAGATGTATAACGAGACGCGCAAGATTATGCACTCCGATATAGCCGTGAGCGCAACCTGCGTGCGTGTGCCGGTGATGCGGGCTCACTCCGAAGCCATCTGGGTAGAGACCGAGCGTCCCGTATCGGTGGCCGAGGCCCGCGAGGCTTTTGCCCATGCCCCGGGTGTGGTGCTCGAGGACGATCCCGAGAATCGCGTATACCCCATGCCGCTCTTCAAGGCCGGGTGCGATCCGGTGTATGTAGGCCGTATCCGCAGCGATATATCCAACCCCAACGGGTTGACCTTCTGGACCGTGAGCGACCAGATTAAGAAGGGTGCTGCCCTGAATGCCGTGCAGATTGCCGAGTATCTGCTGGCACACAAGCAATAAACAGGCCCCGTGGTTTTCAAGAAAGGGCTCTGCCCGTATTGAAATTTGTATTGTTTATAAATGACCGACAGCCGCATGGAGTGCTCCGTGCGGCTGTCTTGTTATGGGGTGTCGACGTGAGGTCAGTCGTTGTTGACAAAGGTAGAGGTGAGACTCTCTTTCCCCAGGTAGAAGAGTCGGGCCTTGACAACTTGAGCCTGGCAGTCGAGGGGTTCCTCCCAGCGGGGCGACTCGGCCGTAGGCTCGCTGCCGTCGGTGGTGTAGCGTATCTCGGCTTGCGGGATGGGCGAGTTGGCATAGAGCTTGCCGTCGACAATCTGCACACCGGGTTGGGGGATGCGGAAGTTGACCCCTTCGTGGGCGAGGCGAGGCATTTCGACTGCCGCAATCTTGGCATTGTAGATGGCACGGGCCTCTTCATAAAGAGCCTCTTTGTCGTCGGTCGGGGTGGGCGACCAGTCGGGGGTGGCATTCCAGCCGCGCTCTACGAGGCCGAAAATCTTGGGGAAGATGTAGTATTGCGCCTGTTCGAAACTGCCCAGTGTCTCGGCAAAGAGCTGCGCCTGTATACCCTTGATGCGGGGGCGGGCCTGTGGCTGGAGGGCCACCTTGCCCTGGTGGGCCTTCTTGAGATTCTTGGGGTTGCCGGCCATGTCGGTGCGGGCCGAGCAGTAGATGTTGTAGGGGAGCATGTTGTACGAGGCAAATTGGTCGACATAGCCACCCCAGATGAGTCCCGGCTCGTCTTTGTGGGAATTGTAGGCCAAGTCGAGGTAGAAATTGCTGACATTGCAGAGAATCACGCCATATCCGTCATTAGCCACGGTGTAGGGTATTATGTCGCTGCGTCCGGTGGTGCGCCAGCAGTATACACCGTCGAAGCGGGGTGCGATTCGGGCGTTCAGCTCGGGTGAGTGGTTGAGGGCAACCTCTTGCCACCCCGATACTTTTACACCTTTCCCGGCCAGCATGGCCGATACCTGGTCGAGGAAGTGTTCGGCCAGTTGGTGCGGGTGGGTCATACCCTGCTCTTTCATAAATCGCTGGCAAGAGGGCGACCCTTCCCACGAGCCGTGGGGTACTTCGTCGCCACCGATGTGAATAGCGGCCAGCGGTACACCGGCTTCGCGGTACATGGCGATAATCTCGTCGCTCACTTTTTCCATGAAGCGGTAGACCGAGGGGAGAGAGACATTCATCACATTGTCGGTATAGGCTTGGGCCGAGACATATTTCGAGGTATCGGCTTTCTCGGAGAGCAGGTACTCTTTGGCACCCTCGGGGTCACTGTCTTTCAATCGGTTGTAGCGAGCTTTCATGGCAACGATGGCTGCGCGGGCATGTCCCGGCGACTCGATTTCGGGGATAACGGTGATGTGACGGCTGGCGGCATATTGCAGCAAATCGATAAAATCCTGGCGGGTATAATAGCCGTTGGCTGTGGCGGTGGTATCGGCGGGATTCCAGCCTCCGTAGTAGTTGGGGTAGAGGCATTGGCTCTCGTCGCGGGTAAACCCGCGGTGCGCCCCCACCGAGGTGAGCTCTTCGAGTCCGGGAATCTCGAGCCGCCAGGCTTCGTCGTCGCTGAAGTGGAAGTGGAAGGTGTTGATTTTGTACGAGGCCAGCAGGTCAATCAGCCTGAAGAGGTCGGCCTTGCGGGTGAAGTTGCGGGCGATGTCGAGCATCATGCCGCGGTAGAGCAGGTCGGGGTAGTCGTCGATGGCTACGTTGTCGAGCCGGGCAGGGATGTTCTGCCGCTTCAGCAGCGAGAGCAGGGTCTGCGAGCCGTTGAAGATGGCGTGAGGCGTAGCCCCGCTGACGGTGATGTAGTTGTCGCGGACATCGAGCCGGTAGTGCTCGTCGTTGCGGGCCTGGGTGTTTTTGGCGAAGTGGCAGAGGGCGATGACGGTCTGCCCGTTGTCGGTGACGTGGTAACCTATCTTTTCCAGTTCCTGCACCAGCAGGCGAGCTTCATTGGCAAAACCCTCCTCGACGCTGAGCGAGATGTTCTCGGAGATAACCGACACCCCCGTGCGCGGGGTCACCTCTTTGAGCGAGGGCAGCATGTCGTAGGTTTGCGGAGTGTAGTCGGTCTGGAGCGCTTCGTTCTGGGCATAGCAGGTAGCCCCGTCGGGGTAAGGGGGAGCCACCCGGTCGGGAACGGTCCACTGTGCTTCACGGGTGAAGGGTGCGATGGTGAGGGGTATGGATACCGGCTTGTCGTCGCTCTGCACGAAGAAGGGCGACTTGGGGGTAAATTGGGTCTGGGTGAGGATACCCCTGTTGAGGTAGTGTATGGCGATGGAGTCGCCGGGGGCAAGCGGTTGCCACGAGTCGGCAGGGGTCATCTTGTAGTATCCGGGGTTGACCATCTCGATTGTCACCGGTGAGTTTTCGTAGTTCTTTACCTGGCGGGGCGAGAGTTGGGTGTAGTAGATTTCCCATCCGGTTTCGAGCGGCTTGTCCGAGGTATTGACAAGGGTGAAGGTGCTCCCGTAGAATCCGGGTTCCTCTTGGTTCTCGCCCATCTCCCATTGCAGGGATACGGGGCTTTGCGGCGTCGTCTTGCAGGCGGTCAGCGAGCTTATGGCCAGCGCAGTGAGCAGAAGATGCGATTTTTTCATGTTCATGGTATGTTTAAGTGATGAATGATGATTGTCTGATGCGTGAGGAGACCGAAGCACTACCAGCCCGACGAGGCACCACCGCCGCCGGTGGAGCCTCCACCGAATCCGCCGCCGAAACCGCCTCCACCGAATCCTCCGCCCCGGCCCGAACCGCCAATGATGGTGGCCGCTGCAACGACGGGGATGATGTAGACTTTGCGGTCTATCTTGTGGCAATGGGCACAGATGTAGCGCTTCTCGCCCAGTCCGGTGCTTACGGCGGTAGCCCGGCGCAGGATATGGTCGCCTTCGAGGCTGTAGGCCCGGCTGTGGCAGTAGGGGCACCGCTGGTATTGGGTGAATTGGTTTTCGTAGGGATAGACGAGGGTGTTGCCGCACTGGTCGCAGAGCCACACGTCGTAGTCGACCGAGTTGAGTTGCTCTTCGGTATTCTCCTGCGGGGTGAGGTAGAGGTTGTCCTCCTCTTCGTTCAGCTTGCGCATGGTGCCGCCGCACGATTCACACTTGCGGGGTTTGTTGCGCAGCCGTTTGAGCCGGCGGTTCAGCCCACCGTAGAGCAGCCACACGAAGAAGGGGAAGATGAAGCTGCCGACAAGCAGGAAGGGGCGGAAGGCCACCAGCCGCTTGTACTGTTCGTAGGGTCCTTTGCGGGCATAGCGGGCCACTATCCACAGCATGGCGAAGAGCAGGATGTGCGAGACGATGAGCGAGATGGTAATGTAGCCGTTGAATATCTTTCCCCAGTCGATTTCTATCCCCTGAACCTGGGGAGCTGCCGTAATCTCCTCGGCCGCGGCGGGGTCGGTGAGTATGCGGGAGACGGCCGTGATACCGTCGATCATGCCCTGGTCGTAGTTGCCCTCCCTGAAGCGAGGCAGGATGTAGCGCGACTGGATGCGCTTGCAGATGGCATCGGGTAGAACCCCCTCCAGCCCGTAGCCGGTGCGGAAGGTGATGCGCCGCTGGTCGAGCACGAGCAGCACGAGCAGGCCGTTGTCGTTCTTTTTGCCGATGCCCCACTGGGTGAAGAGCTCGGTGGCAAAGAGGTCGGTATCGGCCTGGCCGATCGACTGCAGGGCCACGACGGCCACCTCGCTGGTGGTGGCCTCTTGCAGGCCGAAGAGCGTGCGGTCGAGCGTGTCGACGGTCTCGGGCGAGAGTATCCCGTCGGGGTTGCTTACAAACCGCCGGCCGTCGGTCTGGTGCACGTTGGGCACTTGGGCGGGGGTATATTCGACCGCCCGCAGCAGGGGGACGAAGAGAAGGAGCAGAAGTATCGTGCAGAATCTTTTCATGCGTGTATTCGTGTTTAAAGCGAGGGGAGGCTCATGCCGTTGATTTTGCGATAGAGGTCGAGGGCATAGACGTCGGTCATGCCCGATATGTAGTCGATGACCGCCTGTACCTTGCCGTAGAGCGTGGGGGCGTGCATCTCGTATTGCTCGGGTACCTTGTTGAGCAGCAGGCGCGAATAGGCCTTGTCGGGGAATCGCACGGCATCGAGAAACTTGTCGAGCAGCACCGATATGATGCGGTTACCGGCCAGCTCGATGTCGAGCACGTCGGACGATTTGTAAATCTTTTCCATCGCCGTGGCGGCGCAGTTGCGGTAGGCCTGGCAGGGACGGTCGGAGATGTGGTCGACCAAAGCCCCGGTAAACCGTCCTTCGAGCAACGCCTGTTCTTCGCGGCAGAAGAGGGCCGAGCACTCGTCGATGAGGGTGCCGATGACGCAGGAGCGCAGGTAGACAATCTGCTCGTTGAGGTCGGTCACCACCTTGAGCACGTCGAGAATGTGCTGTTGCCGCTTCGGGTCGAAGAAGTCGAGGAAGAGCCTCTTCACCGTTTCGGTGGTGAGAATCTTCAGCTTGTGGGCATCCTCGATGTCCATAATCTGGTAGCAGATGTCGTCGGCCGCCTCGACCAGATAGACCAGCGGGTGGCGATGGTAACGCTCGCCGCTGTCGCCCTCGGGGAGCATGCCCAGGTCGTTGGCGATGCGCAGGAAATCTTCCTTCTCCGAGGTGAAGAATCCCGACTTGCCCCGCTTGGTCGACTGGATGGACGAGTAGGGATATTTCACAATCGAGGCAAGAGTCGAGTAGGTGAGGGCAAAGCCGCCGGGACGCCGGCCGTGGAACTGGTGGGTGAGCAGGCGGAAGGCGTTGGCATTCCCCTCGAAGTGGGTGAAGTCTTGCCAGTGGTGCTCGTTTTTCAATTCCTGTTTCAGCACCTGCCCGTTCCCCTCGGAGAAGTAGGTGGCAATGGCCCGTTCGCCCGAGTGGCCGAAGGGGGGATTGCCCAGGTCGTGGGCCAGACAAGCCGCCGAGGTGATGGCCCCCAGGTGGTTGAGCTTGTGGCACCAGGGCTCGCCGCTGTATTTCTCGGAGAGCGTAGACGACACGTTGTTGCCCAGCGAGCGCCCTACGCACGAGACTTCGAGGCTGTGGGTGAGCCGGTTGTGCACGAATATGCTGCCCGGCAACGGGAATACCTGAGTCTTGTTCTGCAGGCGACGGAAGGGTGCCGAGAAGACCAGGCGGTCGTAGTCGCGCTGAAAGTCGGTGCGGGTGTGGTGTCGCTCGTCGTGGTATTTCTCCATGCCGAAGCGTTTGGAGGTGATGAGGCGGTCCCAGTGCATTTGGGTGGGGGTATCCTTGGCTTGCATGTTTATGGATTCTTGTCAACAATCTGTGCAAATGTAGTAAAAAAGAGAGATAAAATATTGCGAAGCGGCAAAAAACTCGGCCCCCTTTGGACGGGTATCGCATTAAAATATAAAAAATAGGGTGCTTTATTGATAGGATTTCGTTATTTTCGCAGATTAAAAGAGTGAAAATAAGTATTCTTTATAAACGTATATTCCGATGAAGGTCTCTGTCAAGATAGTCAACAAGTCGCATCATGCGCTACCCTCGTACAGCACGCTGTTTTCGGCCGGTATGGATATTCGCGCCAACCTGTCCGAGCCGGTCACCCTGGCTCCCCTCGAGCGCAAGCTCATCCCCACCGGTCTCTATATCGCCCTGCCCGAGGGGTATGAGGCGCAGATACGGCCGCGCAGCGGGCTGGCGCTGAAGCATGGCATCACCATACCCAACACGCCGGGCACCATCGACGCCGACTATCGGGGCGAGGTGGGCATCATTGTGCTCAACGTATCGGACAAGCCCTTTACCATTGAGGATGGCGAGCGCATCTGCCAGATGGTGGTGAAGGAGTATTGCCGGGTCGAGTGGGACGAGGTCGAGTCGCTCGACGAGACCGAGCGCGGAGCCGGTGGATTCGGTCATACGGGTGTGAAATAAAAAGCCTCTGGACGAAGTTATGATGAGGATGATGAGCATGCGAAAATATGGAACGATAGCGCTGCTGTGCGTAGCGTGGTGTGTTGCCCTGACCGGTTGTGCCCTGCACAGAAGCGGAGCCGGCGAGGGTGAACTCTCGGCCGAAGAGCGCCAGAAGTTCGAATACTTTTACCTCGAGGCCGAGCGGCAGAAGGCTCTCGACCACGACGATGCGGCTTTCGACCTGATGAGCCGGGCCGCCGAAATCGATACCGCCAGTGCGGCTGCCCGTTTCTTTCTGGCTCCCTACTACCTGCGTCTGGGTCTCTACGACCAGGCTCGCGGCGACCTGCGCTATGCCGCCGAGCAACACCCCGAAAACTATTGGTACAACGTGGTTTATGCCAACTTTTCGCAACAGAGCGGACAGCACGACGAGGCGATTCGCATCTGGTCGCGGTTGCTCAAACAGAATCCCGACAAGGGTGAGATAAATTCGGCCCTGGCCGAAGCCTATACCGCCAAGGGCGACCTGAAATCGGCTGTAGCCTGCTACGACAGTCTGGAGTCGTCGATGGGGATAAAGGTCCCCATCACCATCGAGAAGCTGAAGCTCTACGAGCACATGGGCGATATGGATGCGATGGTCTCCGAGGCCGAGAAACTGCAACGCACCTTCCCCCAGAATACCGACTACATGCGGCTGTTGGGCGACATCTACCTCGAGGCGGGGCGCGACTCGTCGGCCCTGGCCATGTATGACCGGGCTCTGGAGGTGGAGCCCGAGAATGGCTACGTCTATCTGTCGAAGGCCGGCTATTACGAGAAGAAGGGCGACTCCATCGCCTACAACAACGAGATACGGAATGCCTTGATAAACCGTCATATCGACGTGGATACGAAGCTGAACATCTTCAGCACCTACATCGTGGACCTGATGAAGAAGAAGCAGGAGCTGAATCGGGTCGATTCGCTCTTTGCCGAGATGCTCGAGCAATATCCGCAGGAGGAGCCGGTGCACCGGCTCTTCGGCATGTACCTGTCGAGCCGCAAGGAGTTTACACGGGCCGAGGAGCAGTATGCCATCGCTACCGACCTGGCCCCCTCCAACCCCGAGAACTGGTTGCAGCTGGTCGGGCTGTATCTCTATCAGGAGAAGTATGCCGACGTGATACGGGTGGGCAAGCGGGCCATACAGTATGTGCCCGACCAGAAGGATATTTACATGTATGTGGCGGTAGCCAGCACGCAGACGAAGAGCTATGCCGAGGCGCTCGAGATGCTCGAGACGGGACTCACCTATGTCGACGAGGGCGACAACGGCACGAAGTCGTTCTTCTACGGGCAGATGGGCGATGTCTATCACTCGTCGGGCGACCGCGAGAAGGCCTATGCCATGTACGACCTGGCGCTGTCGTACAACGCCTCGAACATACCGGTGCTCAACAATTACAGCTATTTCCTGGCCGTCGAAGGGCGCGACCTCGACAAGGCCGAACGGATGAGTGCCCAAACGGTGAAAGCCGAACCCGACAACGCCACCTACCTCGATACCTATGCGTGGATATTTTTCAAGAAGGGCGACTACTCGCTGGCCCGTCTCTACATGAAGAATGCCATCGACAAGAGCCCCGAACCCAGTGCCGAACTGTATGAACACTACGGCGACATACTGGCCATGCTGGGCGAGCTGGACGAGGCGGTGACCTATTGGCAAAAGGCCCTCGACCTGGGGAGCGAGTCGGCCGATGTATTGAAAGAGAAAATCGAGCAAAAGAAATATATTGAGAAATGAAACCTATATACGTAGCGGTCTGTATCGCGTTGCTGTCGATGCTGGCAGGCTGTAAAGGGGGAAAAGAGCTGGCCACCCACCAGCCGGTGTCGCGAGAGGTGCGTAACAATTTCGAGACCCTCATGGCATCGTATCCCGAGTGGACCACCTTCTCGGCGAAGGGGTCGGCCGATGTGGGGCTGGGCAAAGGGGGCTCGCTGAGCACGAACACGCAGGTGCGCATGGTGCGCGGTGAGTCGTTGCAGATTTCGGTGCGAGTCTTTTTGGGCATCGAGGTGGCGCGGCTCTACATGACGCGCGACAGCCTCTTTGTCATCGACAAGATGCAGCGCCGGTACGTAGGCGAGTCGCTGGCCTCGATAGGGGCGCGGCTCTCGCAGGAGCTCTCGCTGGCCACGGTGCAGGATGCCCTGCTGGGGCGCATCTTCCTGCTGGGCAGTAGCTCGTCGGCCTGTCGCATCGACGACTTCGAGGTCATCGAGTCGGGGTCGTCGCGGTGGTCGTTGCAACCCCGCAGTCAGGATACCCGTTTCGGCTATCGGTTCGACCTGAACGGCACGAAGCTGCTTTCGACGCAGTTGAGTTCGGCCGATGGCAGCAAGTCGATTGTGTGCCACTATGCCGACTTTGTCAAGCAGGGGACGAGCGACAACTTCCCCACCACCATGCAGTTGTCTCTCACGGGGTTGAGTCTGCCGTTGTCGCTCAATTTGGGCTATGACGCCTCGTCGATTGCCTGGAACGGGAAGGTAAGCATCGAGAAGCTCGACTTGTCGAGGTATACGCGAGTTTCGGCTACGCAGTTGTTAAAGGAGTTGTCGATATGAAAAGGTGGTTAGTCTTATGTTGCATCATCGGGTTGGGGGCTTCGACTCTCTTCGCCCAGACCCTCGAGATGGAGAAGCTGCGCCGCAATCGGGAGCAGACGTTGAAGGAGTTGAACGAGACCAACAAAAAGCTCGACAAGACGCTGCGCAGCGCCAAGAGTTCGCTCAACGAGCTGAACAGCATCACGGCCGAAATCAAGCAGCAACGCAATCTGATTGCCAAAATCAACAAGGAGATTGCCGTCATCAACCGCAAGCAGCGGGCGGTTAAGGATACCATCTACCTGCTGCAGAAGGATTTGACGGCCAAGAAGCGCAGCTATGCCAATGCCGTGAAGCGCATGGGGCACCGGCGGTCGGAGTATGACGAACTGATGTTCATTTTCTCGGCCTCGTCGTTGAGCCAGTCGTATCGGCGGGCCCGCTATCTGAAGGAGTATTCGGCCTGGCGCAAGCGGCAGGCAGCCGAGATAGCCGAGCGCAAGCAGCAGCTCGAGGAGTTGCAGAAGGAGCTGGCCAAGAGCATGGCCGAGAAGAATGCCATACTCAAGGAGCGTAGCGCCGAAGCCAATGTGCTGGAGAAGCAGGAGAGCAGCAAGCGCAACCTGATTGCCGGTCTCAAGAAACAGGAGAAACAGCTGAAACGCGAGATAGACCGCAAGCGGAAACAGGCCGAGGCCCTCGACCGCAAGCTCGAACAGCTTATTGCCGAGGAGGAGCGCAAGTCGTCGGACCGCGCCAACAAGGCCGACGGGCAGACCTCGACCGCCAAGCGTTCGACCAAGGGCTACAAGATGACGAAGGAGGAGCTGGCCCTCTCGGGCAGTTTCGAGAAGAACAAGGGCAAACTGCCCTTCCCCCTCTCGGGCAGCTACAAGATTGTGGCCCACTTCGGTCGTCAGCAGCACCCCGAACTGCGCTACGTGCAGACCGAAAACAGCGGTATCGACATCGAGACTACACCGGGCACCAAGGCACGGGCCGTTTTCAACGGGGTGGTATCGCGCATCTTCGTTACCCCGGGATACAACAGTACCATCATTGTGCGGCATGGTAACTACCTGACCATCTACGCCAACCTGAGCGAGGTCTATGTACGGGCCGGCGAGAAGGTGAAGACCGGGCAGAACCTGGGTAAAATCTATTCCGACTCGCAGGATGGCAACCGCACCATCCTCACCTTCCAGCTCTGGAAAGAGCGTACGAAGCTGAACCCCGAGTCGTGGCTTAATCTGTAAAAACGAAAAAGGTATGGGCATGGAGATACACCGGTATACGGCGGCTTATCACCGCGATTGGAACGATTTTGTCAACGAGTCGTCGAACGGGACCTTCCTGTTTCTGCGGGAGTACATGGAGTATCATGCCGACCGCTTCAGCGACTACTCGCTGCTGGTCTACGACGATAACAGACTGCTGGCCCTGTTGCCGGCCAACCGCCAGGGCGACGTGCTCTACTCGCACGCCGGCCTCACCTATGGCGGGCTCATCGTGACCACCCGCAACACTACGGTGCAGGTGCTCGAAATCATGCAGCTCATTGCCGACTTCCTGCGCAAGGAGCGTTTTGTCAAGTGGGTCTACAAATGTGTGCCCCATATCTATCACCGCTATCCGTCGGAGGCCGACCTCTACGCCCTCTTCCGGCTCAATGCCCGGTGGGTGGGGTGCAACATCTCGTCGACCGTGCAGCAGGACCGTCCGCTGCGCTTCCGGGCCGACCGCCGCAGCCGCATCAAGAAGGCCGAGCAGGCCGGACTGCAGGTGGTCGAGACGACCGACTTCGCCCCCTTCTGGGCCATTCTGGAGGCCAATCTGCAGGAGCGGTTCCACGTGAAGCCGGTCCACTCGCTGGCCGAAATCGAATTGCTGCACAGCCGTTTCCCCGACCGCATCCGTCACTTGGTGACGATGCGCGGCAACGAGGTGCTGGCCGGCAGTGTCATCTACGACACAGGCATCGTGGCACATGCCCAGTACACCTCGGCTTCGCACGAGGGGAAGAGCTCGGGAGCTCTCGACCTGCTTTATGGGAAAATCATCGGCGAGGTGTTTGCCGACCGCAAGTGGTTCGACTTCGGGCAGTCGACCGAGGATATGGGCCACTACCTCAACGAGGGGCTCATCACCCAGAAGGAGGGGTTCGGATGCCGGGCCGTCGCCTATAACATTTACGAGATAATTTTATAACCAGCCATGAACAGCGGGGAGGACAAAAAGATATACCGCACCATCGTGAAGGCTACCGGCCTTTTCGGGGGGACGCAGGTGTTCACCATCCTCTGTTCGATTATCAAGACCAAACTGGTAGCCATCTGGCTGGGTGCCGAGGGGGTAGGCATTATCGGGTTGTATAGCAACACGGTTGACATGATTTCGGCCCTGACCCGGCTGGGCATCGGCACCAGTTCGGTGCGCGACCTGTCGCGGGCCTTCAAGTCGGGCGACCGTAACCGGTTTGCCAGCCTGGTGAAGGTGGTGCGCCGCTGGGTGTGGTTCACCGGTCTGCTGGGGGCGGTGCTTATGCTCACCTTTGCCCCGGTGCTGAGTCGCTACACCTTTGGCGACTCGCAACACATCTGGGGTTTTGTCTTCCTGTCGTGCACGCTGTTGTTTACCGCACTTACCGAGGGTGAGCGGGCCATCATTCAGGCCTCGAACCGCCTGCGGGTGCTGGCCCGTTGCTCGGTGCTGGGGTCGGTGCTGGCACTGCTGCTGTCGTTGCCGTTGTTCTACTTCTACGGCATCTCGGGTATCGTGCCCGCTATTATCGCCCACACCTTTGCCATCGTTCTGGTGACGGTGCTGCTGGGCCGTCGCATGAAAATCGAGCCGGTCTCGATCGACTGGCGCGAGACTTATCGGCAGGGGCGGGGCATCGCCGCACTGGGCATCTACATGACGGTGAGCGGCTTCATCACCACGCTCTACTCCTATCTGTTCGTGGCCTGGCTCAACAGCCACAGCGGCACCGGCGAGGTGGGGTACTACCAGGCCGGTTACACGCTGGTGATGCAATATGTGGGGCTGGTTTTCACGGCCATGTCGATGGAGTATTACCCCCGGCTTTCGGTCGTTTGCGAAGACCGGGCTCTGCTCTCGGAGCATGTGTCGCGACAGGTCGAGACCTCGCTGCTGATACTGGTGCCCTTCATCTCGCTCTTTATCGTTTTGCAAACGCTGATTATACATATATTATATACGGCCGATTTCCTGGCAATCGGGGGGTACATCTCGTGGGCGGCCCTGGGCATGCTGTTCCGCGCCTTCTCGTGGAGCGTCAGTTTTGTGCTGCTGGCCAAGGGGGCAGGTAGCCTCTACCTCATTACCGAAGTGCTGGCCGACTCGCTGATGTTCGTTCTCTACCTGTTGGGATATACCCGGTGGGGACTGGCCGGGGTGGGGGTAGCCTATCTGCTGGCCTATCTCTGTTCGGGGACGGGCATCTATCTGCTGTGCCGTGTCAAGTACGGGTTGCGCGTGCCCCTGCGGGTATTCGGGCTGTTGGGGCTGAGTGTGGCCGGGTGTGCCGTCGTGCTGCTTTTGTGGCAGGGCGGTCAGGTGATCGGTGCCTGGGTAGCCACGGCGATGTGGGTGCTTCTGGCCGGATGGCAGTTGAAACGGAGGCTGTTGTAGGTGCCATGCAATAAAGCGGGGCGAACAGGCGTTTTTCAAGTAAGAAGATAGTATTTCGAGGAGGGTATGAAAGCATGAAGATATTGTTGGCAGGCGATTACAGCAATTACCACCGGGCCCTGTCGCTGGCGTTGCGGCGCATGGGGCACGAAGTGACGGTGGCCTCCGACGGGTCGCGTTGGATGAATACGGCCCGCGATATCGACACCTCGCGTCCGTTCAGGAACAAGGTGGGCGGGCTGTTGTTGTGGGTCAAACTGAATACCCTGCTGCGGTCGCGGTTGGAGGGGTATGACATCGTACAAATCAATTCCCCCGGATTCGCCTCCTTGCAGCCTTGCCGGCTACGCCAGCTCTTCGACCGCCTGCTTGCCAGGAACGGGGCGGTTTATCTCACCGCCATGGGCACCGATACCTACTACATCGACTTTTGTCTGTCGGGCGCGTTGCGGTATACCGAGTGGCAGATAGGCGACCGGCCCTCGCCGCTTGCCCTGGCCCAGCCCGACGAGCTCCGGCGCTGGCAAGCTCCGGTACTGACCGACTATACCCGCTATGTGTATGAGCATGTGCGGGGGGTGGTGAGTGCCCTGTATGAATACAACGAGTCGTGCCGCCGGGTGGTCGACCCCTCACGGTTGGCCTATGCCGGCATCCCCATCGATACCGATTCGTTCACGATGGCCCACGGCGACGAGATTCCCTCGCGGGTAAAGCTCTTTCTGGGGGTACACCGCGACCGCATGGTCGAGAAGGGTACCGACCGCATGTGGGCTGCCGCCCGAAGGGTGGCCGAGCGTCACCCCGACAAGTGCGAACTGGTCTTTGTCGAGAACCGTCCCTATCGAGAATATGTAGAGCTGATGCGGTCGTCGCATGTGGTGCTCGACCAGCTGTACAGCTACACGCCGGCTACTAACGCGCTGCTGGCGATGGCCCAGGGGCTGGTGGTGGTGAGCGGGGCCGAGCCCGAATATTACGATTTTATCGGGGAGAAGGAGAACCACCCGATTGTCAATGCCATCCCCGACGACGAAAAGCTGGAGGCACAGCTCGAGGAGCTGGTGCTTCACCCCGAGCGTCTGCCCGAGCAGGCGCGTCGCAGCCGCGAGTTTGTGGTGAAACACAATCGCGACGAGGTGGTAGCCCGGCGTTTTCTCGACTTTTGGGCCCGATGCCGATAGGGATGTTCTCCAACAAGTTTCTTAAAAATGTTTCTTGATCCACTCTTTCCCTCGCGAGAGGAGCAGCAGCGTGCCGTCGGTCCACGGCCGCCTTTTCCAGCGTAAAGCGATTTTCATCAATCGGAATATCAGCGGTAGCCGGGTAGCTGTTGTCACCATGTCGTAGTCGCAGCGGTAGACCTCCTCGATGAAGGCCCACCGTTCGTCGGCGGGGTAGTGCCCCTCGGCCGAGTAGAGGGCGTAAATCGACTGGTAGATGAGGTGCGCCCGCTCCTCCAGCAGGTAGCGGTCGTACTCCCGGTTGTCGATACCGAGCCGGGCAATGAGCTCTTGCCGTAGAGCGTAGGCCTCGCGGGCGTAGGCCGACAGTGCCTTGTAGGGGAGCAGCCGGTGGGTGAGCGATGCCGCCGTGGGGCGGTGAATATAGAGGTAGTCGGTGTGGGCGATTTGGGCTATCGAGTGGCAGTGCTTCACAAATTCCAGTACAAACAGGTGGTCTTCGCCATAGGAGTAGCGAGGGTCGAAACGAAGGTGGTGCTGCTCGATAATCTCACGTCTGAACAGTTTGTTGCAGGGCCCTTTGGTGGTGTCGTGTATCTCGGCATCGGCAAAAAGGAGGCCCCGTTCGCAGTCGGTCCGGGCCGAGCGGGTGCGGTCGAACCCGTGCGACTCTGTTCGTCCCGACGGCTCATGGAGCAGCGTTATGCCTGCGATGACCAGGTCGGCTGGAGTCGAGAGCAGGTGGGAGAGATAGGTGGGGGTCACACGGTCGTCGGCATCGACAAAGGCGATGTATTCGCCCCGGGCCTCGGTCAGTCCCCGGTTGCGGGCCGCCGATACCCCGGCGTTGCGCTGGTGAAGGGCCACGATGCGGGGCTCTCGGGCCGCATATCGGTCGATGAGGGCTGCCGAGCCGTCGGTCGAGCCGTCGTCGATGACGAGAATCTCGAATGACGGGTAGTCCTGGTGCAGCACGCTGTCGAGGCAGGCCGGCAGAAACTGCTCGGCATTGTAGACCGGTATGACGACGGAGATAAGCGGATTCATAAGCCTGTGGGTCCGTGGATATCACGCGGTACGGGCCCGAGACAAAAGTAACGATTTTTTTCAGAAAAACGAACTATCGACCGGAGGGCGTGTGCCGGGAACAGGCTTATTGGTCGTCACTCTTTTCCTTCGTCTTGGCGGCAAGTAGTCAGCCGTCACTCGATGCCCGTCTTGTTCTGCCGGCGGTAAGCCATGGGCGAAATCTGTTTCTGTTTCTTGAAAAACTTGCAGAAGGAGGCCTGGTCCGAGAAGTGAAGCCGCTCGGCAATCTGCCCGATGGAGATGTGGTCGTCTTCGAGCAAGGTCATGGCCTGGTGCGTAATTTCGTCGCAGATGACGGCATGAGGCGTTTTCCCCACCATCTCGCGCACCACCCGGGTGAGGTGTTTGGTCGAGATGCAGAGAGCGTTGGCATAGAACTCGATGTGGTGCTCCTCGGCAAAATGTTTCGAGACAAGCGTCATGAAGTTGAGGGTGATAAAGTCGTGCTTGCTCACATAGAGCGGCATGTCGTTGGGGTTCTCCTGGTGCGAGAGCATGCAGTTGCCCAGCTCGAGGCTGAAGCTCTTGAAGTAGACACTGGCCAGTTCGCGGCGGTAGTAGTGCGAGGGGTTGGCGATAGTCTCTTTCAAAAGGTTGAGCTGAAGTTCGAGCCGGTCGATTTCGCTCGGCGAGAAGTGCCAGATGCGTATGTTGGGGTGCTCGAGCGAGTAGTGCAGGGGGCCGGGGCGCAGATTCTTGAGCGATTCGCTGGCAAACTCGAACGAGATGAAGAGGCACCATCCCCGCAGGTCGGACGAGGTCGAGTCGATGCGGGCCGTGGTGGTCTCCATGATGTCGAAATAGGAGTGGGCTCCAAGTTCGTAGGGGCGGTCGTTGAGGGTCAGGCTCATACTTCCCTGGCAGAGCATCATAAACATGCGGTTGCCCGTGATGGTGAGACCTTCCAATTTGTAAAACTGTTCGGGAGAAACAAGCAAAATCAGATTCCCTATCCGGCAACTCTCCGGGAAGAGGGAGGATAACTCTTTTTGTGTCATGGTGCGATTGATATATACGATATTAAATCGTTACAAAAATAGGGCAAAATGTCTCTAAATTACAATTCTATACGTCAAATAGACATACGATTTCCTAATAAATTCTAATGGGGTGCTATTTGGACAAATCCTTGCGCCGATTGTCTAAGCAGTAGCCGGACAACACCATCTATTTTTACACCGGGAAATAACAAAATTAACTAAAAAATGAAGGTAAAAAGATTTTTAGTATGGGGTTTGTGCTGTGCCGGCATGTTGGCGGGATGTCAGCAAAAGGCCGGCATGCAGAGTAGCGGCGATACTTATCCGCTACTGACGGTAAAGCCGGAAGACCGACAACTCTCGGTGAAATACTCGGCTGTGATAGAAGGAAAACAAGATGTGGAGGTGCGCCCGCAGGTATTTGAGATAAACGACGGCACCGAGTATATCGTGGAGAGCGGTTTGCAATCGGGCGACGTGATTGTATCGGAGGGTGCGGGCCTGTTGAAAGAGGGTACCGTAGTCGACCCTGCGGCCGCCGTACAAGAGGTTAAAGAGGAGGATTGACCATGAAGTTGCAATATTTCATAGACCGGCCCATCTTGTCGATGGTGATTTCGGTCGTCATCCTCGTAGCAGGATTGATCGGGCTCTTTGCCCTGTCGGTGGAGCAATACCCCGACATCGCCCCGCCTACCATACGGGTATCGACCACCTATAGCGGCGCCAATGCCGAGGCGGTGCAGAAGAGTGTAATCGTGCCGCTCGAAGAGGCTATCAACGGCGTGGAGAACATGACCTACATGACTTCGACCGCCAGCAACACGGGCAGTGCCGAGATTACGGTCTACTTCAAACAGGGGAGCGACCCCGACATGGCGGCCGTGAACGTGCAGAACAAGGTCTCTACCGCCACCTCGCTGCTGCCGGCCGAGGTGACCAAGGTGGGCGTAACCACCATGAAGCGGCAGAGCAGCATGCTGAAGATTTTCGGCCTCTACAGCCCCAACGGTACCTACGACGAGGCATTCCTTACCAACTACCTGAGCATCAATATCAAGCCGCAGATACAACGTATCTCGGGCGTAGGCGAGGTGAATGTGATGGGTGGCGACTATGCCATGCGTATCTGGCTGAAGCCCGACGTGATGGCCCAGTATGAGCTGGAGCCGAGCGACGTGGAGGCGGCCCTCGCGAGCCAGAATATCGAAGCCTCGACGGGAGCTATCGGCGAAGATTCGAAGAATGTCTATCAGTATACCCTCAAATACCGCGGACGTCTCGAGAAGGAGCAGGAGTTCGAGGAGATTGTCATCAAGGCCTTCGACGACGGCCGGGTGTTGCGGTTGAAAGATATTGCCACGGTCGAGCTGGGCTCGCAGAGCTACTCCTACACCGGCCGGGTGAACGGTGCGCCGGGTACGACCTGTATGATTAACCAGACGGCCGGAACCAATGCCAACGAAATCATCACCAACATCGACCAGTTGC
Source organism: Barnesiella sp. An22 (assembly GCF_963931395.1). Lineage (NCBI taxonomy): Bacteria > Pseudomonadati > Bacteroidota > Bacteroidia > Bacteroidales > Barnesiellaceae > Barnesiella > Barnesiella sp. An22. The sequence goes on along the minus strand of NZ_OZ007014.1, from coordinate 2,502 downwards.
TCGACGAGTTGCAGGAGAACCTGCCCGAGGATATGGAGATTGTGGAGCTGATGAGTACCAAGAACTTCCTCGACGCCTCGATCAACGAGGTAATCAAGACGCTGCTCGAGGCCATCGTGCTGGTGGTGCTGGTGGTTTACGTGTTCCTGCAGAACCCGCGGTCGACGCTTATCCCTACCGTCAGCATCTTCGTGTCGCTTATCGGTACCTTTGCCGTGCTCTATCTGGCCGGGTTCAGCATCAACCTGCTCACCCTCTTTGCCCTGGTGCTGGCCATCGGTACGATAGTCGACGATGCCATCATCGTAGTCGAGGCGGTGCAGGTGAAGTTCGACGAGGGGTATCGCTCGCCCTACAAGGCCTCGATCGATGCCATGAGCGGTATCTCGTCGGCCATCGTCACCTCTACGCTGGTGTTCATGGCGGTGTTTGTGCCGGTGTCGTTCATGGGGGGTACCTCGGGCGTGTTCTACACCCAGTTCGGTATCACCATGGCGGTAGCCGTGGGTATCTCGGCCATCAACGCCCTCACCCTGTCGCCGGCACTCTGTGCGCTGCTGTTGCGGCCCAACGAGATTCTGGTCGACGGGAAGAAGCCCGAGTTCTCGACCCGGTTCCGGCTGGCCTTCGATGCGATATTCAAACGCCTCGTGTTCAAGTATAAGGAGGGAGCCAAGTTCTTTATCAAGCACAAGTGGCTGGTGTGGACCTCGTTTGCCGCCTCGGTGGGGCTGCTGCTCTATCTGATGGCAACGACCAAGACCAGTCTGGTGCCCTCGGAAAATACCGGCTCCATCTTCGTGAGCCTCGATACCCCTGCCGGCAGCACGCTGGCCGAGACGGCGAGCATCATGGACAAGGTGGAGGCCGAGCTGAAGCAGATACCGCAAATCGACAACTTCAACAACGTGGCCGGTTTCGGTATGGGTACAGGCAGCGGCTCGTCGCACGGTATGTTTATCGTCAAGCTGAAACCTTGGGACGAGCGTCCCGGCAAGGAGAACAGCGTCGACGCCATCTCGGCCGAAATTTACCGGCGCACGGCCCATATCAAGAATGCCCGGTTGTTCGTCTTCTCGCCTCCCATGATTTCGGGTTACGGCACGGGCAACAGCTTCGAGCTCTATCTGCAGGACCGCTCGGGCAAGGGTATCGATGCCTTGAGCCAGGTGACCGACAACTTCCTGGCCAAGCTGAACCAGCGCCCCGAAATCGAGATGGCCTACACTTCGTTCAGTGCCAACTTCCCCCAGTACCGGGTCGATGTCGACGAGGCCCAGTGCCAGCGGGCCGGCATTACCACCGACAAGGTGCTCTCGGTGCTCTCGGGCTACTTCGGCAGTATCTATGCCTCGAACTTCAACCGGTTTACCAAATTGTACCGGGTTATCATTCAGGCCCCGTCGGACAGTCGCAAGAGTCTCCAGTCGCTCGACAATATCTTTGTGAAGACCTCCGACGGCATGGCCCCCGTGAGCCAGTTTGTGAAACTCTCCAAGACCTACGGGGCCGAGTCGCTCACGCGGTTCAACATGTTCTCGTCGATTAACGTGCAGGGCATGCCGGCCAGCGGATACAGTTCGGGCGACGTGATCAATGCCGTGAAGGAGGTGGCGGCGCAAACCCTGCCTACCGGTTACGGTTACGAGTTCTCGGGTATGACCCGTGAGGAGGAGCAGATGGCCGATTCGCACGACACGGTAATCATCTACGGCATCTGTATTCTCTTCATCTACCTCATACTCTGTGCGCTCTACGAGAGCCTGTTTATCCCCATGGCGGTTATCCTGTCGGTACCGTTCGGCCTGATGGGCAGCTTCCTGTTTGCCCGGATGTGGGGTATCGAGAACAACATCTATTTGCAGACGGGCCTGATTATGCTCATCGGGTTGTTGTCGAAGACGGCCATCCTGCTCACCGAGTATGCCACCGAGCGGCGCAAGGAGGGGATGTCGCTGGCCCAGGCAGCCATTTCGGCAGCCGGTGTGCGGTTGCGTCCTATCCTGATGACGGCCCTGACGATGATTTTCGGTCTGCTGCCGTTGATGTTTGCATCGGGTGTCGGGGCCAACGGTAATACGTCGCTGGGTGTAGGCACCGTGGGCGGTATGCTCATCGGTACGGTAGCCCTGCTGTTTGTAACGCCCGTATTCTTCATTACCTTCCAGTATATCGAAGAGCGGGTGATGGGTAAACGAAAAGAGGACAGAAAGTTATGAAAAAGATAATGTGTATAGCGATGTGTGCCTTGCTGCTGAGCAGTTGCCACATCTACCGCAAATATGAACGGCCCGAAGAGCTGCCGGTCGACAGCCTCTTCAGGGGGGCCGAGTCGTACACGACCGACGACTCGCTCACCCTGGGCGACCTCCCCTGGGAGGAGATTTTCCAGGATACGTTGTTGCAGAACCTCATTCGGTTCGGCCTCGACAACAACACCGATTTGCAGACGGCCTTGCTGCGGGTCGACCAGGCCAAGGCGCAGTTGACGGCTGCCCGGCT